>NZ_OZ474902.1:0-2632147 GCF_984569125.1 Gilliamella sp. LMG 34362
GTGTCTACTGCGATTTGGCAAGATTGTCTTTCTCAATTACAAGAAGCGCTTCCAACAACAGAATTCAACTTATGGATTCGCCCGTTGCAAGCAGAAATGATTGAGAATAAACTTTATATTTATGCACCTAATAGATTTGTATTAGATTGGGTCAAAAATAAATATTTAACGACTATTTCACAATTATTAAATACACTTTTAGATAATGATTCGTTAAAATTATACATTGAAGTCGGCTCCACTCTATCCGTAGAAAAAAAATCTGAAGTTAACCAATCTAAATCTGATGTTGTTCCAGCTTGGAAAACAACTAAAGAAAGCAATAGTAACCATACTTACTATTCAGGGATTAATCATAAACATACGTTTAATAGTTTTGTTGAAGGTAAATCTAACCAACTAGCTGTAGCAGCTGCAAAACAAGTCGCGGAAAATCCAGGAAAAGCTTATAACCCGTTATTTTTATATGGTTCAACCGGTTTAGGTAAAACCCATTTATTACATGCAGTTGGTAATGGGATTATGGCTGGTAAAGCAAATGCCAAAGTGGTTTATATGCACTCAGAACGTTTTGTGCAAGACATGGTAAAAGCACTACAAAATAATGCTATTGAAGAATTCAAAAATTATTATCGTTCTGTTGATGCTCTACTTATTGACGATATACAATTTTTTGCTAATAAAGAACGATCTCAAGAAGAGTTTTTTCATACCTTCAACTCGTTATTAGAAGGTAATCAACAAATTATCTTAACGTCTGATCGTTATCCAAAAGAAATTAATGGCGTTGAAGATCGTTTAAAATCAAGATTTGGTTGGGGTTTAACCATTGCTATCGAACCACCGGAGCTGGAAACTCGAGTTGCAATTCTAATGAAAAAAGCAGAAGAAAATAATATAAAACTACCTGAAGAGGTAGCATTTTTTATTGCTAAACGCTTACGTTCAAATGTACGTGAATTAGAAGGAGCATTGAATCGAGTGATTGCCAATGCCAATTTTACAGGTAAATCTATCACTATTGATTTTGTGAAAGATGCTTTGAAAGATTTACTTGCCTTACAAGAAAAATTGATTACTATTGAAAATATTCAAAAAACGGTTGCTGAATATTATAAAATCAAAGTTTCTGATTTACTATCAAAACGTCGCTCCCGTTCAGTTGCAAGACCAAGACAAGTTGCGATGGCGTTAGCGAAAGAGTTGACGAATAAGAGCCTTCCAGAGATTGGAGATGGTTTCGGCGGTAGAGATCATACAACTGTATTACATGCATGCCGAAAAATTGCAGAATTGAAAGAAGAAAGCAATGATATTAAAGAGGATTATTCCAATTTAATTAGAACATTATCAACTTAAAAAAGAATTAACACTATGAAATTTATTATAGATCGTGAAAAACTTATTAAGCCCTTACAGCTTGTTAGCGCACCATTAAGCAGTCGCCCTACTTTACCTATTTTAGGTAATTTATTATTACAAGTCATCGATAATACTCTATCAATGACCGGAACCGATTTAGAGATTGAGATGATATCTCATCTTCCTTTAACCGAATCTTGTGAGCCAGGGGCAACAACAGTTCCGGCAAGAAAGTTCCTCGATATTTGCCGAAATCTGCCAAGTAATGCCCAAATTTCGATAAGCGTTGACGATAATCGATTAATCATTCAATCTGGGCGTAGTAAATTTTCCTTAGCCACATTACCGGCTACAGATTTTCCTAATTTAGAAAATTGGCAAAGTGATGTTGATCTATCTATACCACAAAAGACAATCAAACGACTTATTGATGCAGTCCAATTTTCAATGGCTAATCAAGATGTCAGATATTATTTAAATGGTATGCTATTTGAGATCGAAGATGGATTATTAAAAACTGTTGCGACAGATGGTCACCGTTTAGCTGTGTGTGCTCAACCCGTAGGTCAAAATATCTCAGAATCCTGTTCAGTTATTTTACCTAGAAAAGGGGTAATAGAACTCGCTAAACTGGTTAGTGACAACGATGAACTGGTAAATATGCAGATTGGTAATAATAATTTGCGTGTTAATCTTGGTGATTTTACCTTTACCTCAAAACTTATTGATGGAAGATTTCCTGATTATAAACGAGTAATGCCGCGTAATCCGGATAAACCACTTGAAGTTTCATGCGAAGAACTTAGAAATGCGTTATCACGAGTAGCAATTCTTTCAAACGAAAAATTCCGCGGTATAAGATTATATGTACATAATAACCAAATAAAAATCACAGCAAATAATCCTGAACAAGAAGAAGCGGAAGAAGTGATTGATGTGAAATATGAGTCACAAGAGCTTGAAATTGGCTTTAATGTGACTTATTTATTAGATATATTAAACACACTAAAATGTGATAGTGTACAATTATTATTAACAGATGCAACATCCAGTGTGCAAATTGAAGATATCAATAATCAATCGGCTACTTATGTTGTTATGCCAATGCGCTTATAATAACTATCTATCAAACTTCCGGCTTCGGCCGGAAATTTTACCAACATGACTCTTTCACAAATCAAAATCCATAATTTTCGCAACATTGATTATGCTGAATTATCATTATCAAATCATTTCAACTATATAGTTGGTGATAATGGTAGTGGAAAAACTAGTCTACTTGAGGCTATTTATATGCTAGGGCATGGCCGTGCATTTAGACATATTCAATCGAATAGGATCATACAACATGAAAAGCCTCAGTTAGTTTTATTCAGCCAAATAGAGTCATCGCAACAAATTCGTACAATAGGATTATCAAAAACAAGAAATAATGATAATACGATAAAAATTGACGGTGATGAGGGATTTCGATTAACTGACTTGGCTAAGCTATTACCTATTCAACTAATTACTCCAGAAGGATTTGATTTACTTACTGGAGGCCCAAAATATCGTCGATCGTTTATAGACTGGGGATGTTTTCATCATTACCCAGAATTTGTATCATTATGGAACAATTTAAAACGATTATTTAAACAAAGAAATGCACTATTAAAACAATCGTCTAACTATAATCAATTATTACCTTGGGATAAAGAACTAATACCAATTGCCGAAAAAATCAGTCAAATTAGAGCTGATTATAGTCAAAATATATTTCCGCAAATTATAGAAACTTGTCGGAATTTTTTACCTGAGTATCAACTTAATTGCCAATATTATCAAGGCTGGGAATATGGGGTGAATTATTCTGATATTTTATATAAACAATTTGAGAGAGATAAATTCATTAACTATACCTCATTAGGCCCACATAAAGCCGATATAAAATTACGTATAGATAATATTCCAGTTGAAGATCTACTCTCTCGTGGACAACTAAAATTACTTATGTGTGCATTACGTTTATCACAAGGTGAATATTTTTCAGAAAAAACTGGATTATCATGTATTTATTTAATAGATGACTTTGCTTCTGAACTTGATAAAAATAAACGTAATCTATTAGCCAAACGATTAAAATCAGCCAAATCTCAAGTTTTTATTACAGCGGTTAATCAAGAGCAAATTACCCATATGATCGATGAAAATGATAAGATTTTTCACATAAAATCTGGTATAATTTCTTAAATATATAGAATGATATAAATAATTAAACAAGTCGAGAAATCCATGTCTAACTCTTATGATTCTTCAAGCATTAAAGTACTTAAAGGACTTGATGCGGTTCGAAAACGTCCAGGAATGTATATTGGTGATACTGATGATGGTACAGGCCTTCATCATATGGTTTTTGAAGTGGTAGATAATGCCATTGATGAAGCATTAGCGGGTTATTGTCACCATATTGAAGTTACTATCCATCCTGATAATTCTGTTTCAGTACGAGATGATGGTCGAGGAATACCTACC
Source organism: Gilliamella sp. LMG 34362 (assembly GCF_984569125.1). NCBI lineage: Bacteria > Pseudomonadati > Pseudomonadota > Gammaproteobacteria > Orbales > Orbaceae > Gilliamella > Gilliamella sp. LMG 34362. The sequence goes on from NZ_OZ474902.1 coordinate 3,877, forward strand.
GGCATCCATGAAGAAGAAGGTATTTCTGCTGCAGAAGTTATTATGACCGTTTTACATGCTGGTGGTAAATTTGATGATAACTCATATAAAGTTTCTGGTGGTTTACATGGTGTTGGTGTCTCGGTTGTAAATGCATTATCGGATAAATTAGAATTAGTTATTTACCGTGAAGGTAAAATTCATAAACAGACTTATCATTTAGGTGTACCAGAAGAACCGCTAAAAGTAATTGGTGAAACAACCGAATCTGGTACTTATGTTCGCTTCTGGCCAAGCCCAGAAACTTTTTCTAATATCGAGTTTGTCTACGATCATTTAGCTAAAAGATTACGTGAATTATCATTTTTAAATTCTGGTGTTTCAATAAAACTTACAGATGAAAGAACCGGTAAAAGTGAACACTACCATTATGAAGGTGGTATTCAAGCATTTGTTGAATATTTAAATAAAAATAAAAATCCAATCCATCCGAAGATTTTTTATTTTAGTACTGAGAAAGATAATATTGGTGTCGAAGTTGCTTTACAATGGAACGACGGCTATCAAGAAAATATCTATTGTTTTACCAATAATATTCCTCAACGTGATGGCGGTACCCACTTAGCTGGCTTCCGTGGAGCAATGACGCGTACATTAAATAACTACATGGAAGCTGAAGGATATAGCAAAAAAGCTAAAATCAGTGCTACTGGTGATGATGCACGTGAAGGACTAATTGCAGTAGTATCAGTAAAAGTACCAGATCCTAAATTTTCATCACAAACCAAAGATAAATTGGTTTCGTCTGAAGTAAAATCAGCAGTTGAATCAGTAATGGGTGAAAAATTAGCCGAGTATTTACTGGAAAATCCATCGGATGCCAAAATTGTGGTTGGCAAAATTATTGATGCTGCTAGAGCTCGCGAAGCAGCACGAAAAGCGCGAGAAATGACACGCCGTAAGGGTGCTTTAGATTTAGGTGGCTTACCAGGTAAACTAGCTGACTGTCAGGAAAAAGACCCTGCATTATCAGAACTTTACTTAGTGGAAGGGGACTCTGCGGGTGGTTCTGCAAAACAGGGCCGTAACCGTAGGAATCAAGCAATTTTACCGTTAAAAGGTAAAATCCTTAATGTTGAAAAAGCCCGTTTTGACAAAATGCTTTCATCTCAAGAAGTCGCAACTTTAATTACTGCTTTAGGTTGTGGTATTGGTCGTGATGAATATAATCCAGATAAAATGCGTTATCACAGCATTATCATCATGACCGATGCGGATGTGGATGGTTCACATATTAGAACTTTATTGTTAACCTTCTTCTACCGTCAGATGCCTGAAATTATTGAACGAGGTTATGTTTATATTGCACAACCACCACTTTATAAAGTTAAAAAAGGCAAACAAGAACAATATATTAAAGATGATGATGCAATGACTCAATTTCAAATTGCTCTAGCTTTGGAAGATGCATCACTACATGTTAATGATCATGCCCCTGCTTTAGCTGGTGAAGCTTTAGAAAAATTAATTGCTGAATACCAAAAAGTTGAAAAACTAATTACTAAAATGGAACGTCGCTATCCTCGCGCGTTGTTATCAGAATTAGTCTATCAAGAAGTATTAGATGAAGATATTTTAAAAGACCAACAAAAATCTGAATACTGGGCAAAATCAATTGTTGAAAAATTATCAAATAAAGAACAACATGGCAGTAGCTACCATTATAGTGCGGATTACAATGAAAAAGCAGAGTTATATATACCTGTAATCAAAGTAAGAACACATGGAGTTGATACCTGTTATGCTTTAGATCAAGTATTTATTCATAGTAATGAATACCGAAATATTTGCCATTTAGGCTCACAATTGAAAGATTTACTTGAAGAAAGTGCATTTATACAACGAGGCGAACGAAAACAACCAGTAAGCTCATTCGAAGAGGCTGTTGATTGGTTAATTCGAGAATCTCGTCGTGGATTAACAATCCAACGTTATAAAGGTTTAGGAGAAATGAACCCCGAACAATTATGGGAAACAACCATGGATCCAACCAGTCGTCGTATGTTGCAAGTTACCATTAAAGATGCAATTGAAGCAGATCAATTGTTTACCACATTGATGGGAGATGAAGTCGAACCTCGCCGACTATTTATTGAGGAAAATGCATTAAAAGCAGCTAACTTAGACTTCTAATAACAATTGTTTAATAAATAAAAAAACCAGACATTTTGTCTGGTTTTTTACTATTTTTATTAATTATTTTTCTTAAAGATAGCTATTGAGTAAAATCTAGTACTAATCATTTGGTATTATCAATTTTATTTATCTGTTTACTGACAAACAGGACGATTAATTTTTAAATCAGATACCGCTTTATTCATCTGTCTAATCATATCCTTAGGACTTTGTGCGATATAAACTTTGCCTCGAGTAGCATTAGCTACACAATCTATTTTATGTTCACCCGCTATATCAACGATATTTATCTTGAGTCGAGGTTTTTGAGCTGCAATATAATTAGCTAGAGTACAAATATTACTTCTTGTGCAGTTATCATCGCCATCACTAATTATAAGGATATAATCATCTCGTTTTACACCATCAAGCATTTTACTTGCTTTCTCTAATCCACTATAAAGTGGTGTACCTCCGCCACCAGCTGCACTTGGTGTTAATCGATTAATTTTACTTTTTAAAGCGCCTCTGCCGGAATAATTATAAAATGGTGTTGTATCTGCCGCTGAACAACTATTTAATGCCACTAATGCTATATTAATATTTTGTTGAATTTTATCGATACTAGTCAATGCTACTTTTTTACTGGTTGATAAACGAGTCGGTAGTCGAGACATCCTTTTTTCATACGCAATTCTTTCTGATGCAGGCATATAGCTAGGGTAGCCATGGGTTAAATAATTAAAATATTGCTGAACTTGTGAAGGAGGCTCTGCTAATGTTACCGTCATTGATAAAGAATTATCAAAGATCAACGCCATCTTGGATGGATTAGAGTTTTTTACCAATTCTTCCTTAGTAATACAATTTGGTGGATTTTTTACTTTTGGCGCTGGTTTAGGTTCTGATTTGCTAACCGACTCTGGTGTTGGGTCAGGTACAACTACAGGTTGTGGCTCTGAAACCTGTGGTTCTGGTTTTAATTCAGGTTTAGGTTTAATGACAAGTTCTGGTTGTTTTGCAAATTCAACGGTTAGTTCCGTTTTTTTCGGTTCAATTGGTTGTGTAATCGCTGGTTCGACGATTGGTTCCACCTTGCTAGTCTTTTTGAAAGGATTAAAAAAGAACCATATCAAACCTAAAATTAATAATAAAAGTAAAACTAAAATTAAGGTATACCACCATCGCCAAAAACTTTTTGGTGCGACAATTGGCGGTTCAGGTAATACAATTGGCTCAAAAGTATCAATAATAACTGGTTCATTATTAATTACATAAATTTGATTATTTGGATTTTTAATTCTTGATAACCATGAAGACACTAAAGCTTTTTGTTGATGATCTAAGGGAATTAATTTGACTGTAGTCTCAATATCATTGATTCGAGTATGTAAGGCGTCTTCAATTACTGCTTTTTGCGACGAGTCACTTATATCATTAAGCAATACAGGTTGGCCTTCAAGATCAGTATACCAGGCAATATATTGGTTGTTTTCTATTAATCTTGATGAAGCAAAAATTGAAAATGTTCTTGCGGTCAAATGAGGTTTAAGTATTGAAAGTAAAGAATTATACTGTTCCAGTAACTGCATCTTGTCTATGTTACTATGATCAAAAGCAATACGAGTTATTCTTTGCATCTCTCAACTTATTCCTTGTTACTTAAAAAGTCTTTATAAAAGTCTATTAGTTAGCTAAATATTTAATTTATAAATTGTCAATTAAATCAAAATTATTATATCTTATTTACAAATAGGTTTACTAATATTCATATCTGAAACGGCATTACTCATTTGTTTAATAAGCTCGGTTGGATTTTGAGCTATATAAACGTTACCGCCAGTGCTTTTTGCTACACAATCTATTTTATGCTGTCCGGCAATATCAACAATATTAATTTTTAAACGAGGTTGCGCTATGGCTATTTCATTAGCAAGAGTACATATATTACTTTTTGTACAATTATCCTCACCATCACTAATAATTAATATATAATCATCACGATTAATACCATCAAGCATTTTACTTGCCTGTTTAACACCACTATATAATGGCGTCGCACTATTATATTCTAATGGCTGCAACCGTTTAATTTTACTTTTTAATTTTTCTCTATCTTCATAAGGATAGAATGATGTAGTTTGCGCAGCCGGACAACTTGTTAACGTGACAAGAGAAATATCTATATTTTGCTGTATTTTATCAATACTGGTTAATGCTACTTCTTTACTACTTGATAAACGATTAGGTAATCTGGTCATTTTTCTTTCATAAGCTTCGGCTTCTTTTTCTGTCATCGAATAAAAATTACTTTTTAAATATTTATCGATACTTTCTTGTGATTCCATCAAGGTTAAAGTCATTGAGGCTGAATTATCAAATATCATCACCATTTTAGAAGCCGATATCTTATTAGTAGCTTCTTCTTTAGTTATACAATTCTTAACTTCTGTTACAGTTTCGTTTTTTGGTTCTAAAACATTAGTTTGTTTAACTACTGGGGTTGATTCAACTCTATTTTTCTCTGTATTTTGTGCCATTATTGATGGAGAATCTGATGCTTTTTCTTTGCCATAAGGACAAAAAAAGAACCAAATAAAACCAAGCAATACAATTAAAAACAGTGCGAGTAATAAAAAATACCACCAACGCCAAAATGATTTTGATGTAGGTGGTATTGCTGTAGGTTCAGGTAAAATCGGAGCTTTAAATGAATTAACAATAACAGGTTCATCATTAATTACATAAATGGTATTTCCTGAGTTTTTTATTCTCGGTAACCATGCAGATATTAAAGCTTGTTCCTCTCTTGTCAATGACATTGATTTGATTACGAGTTCAAGGTCATTAATTCGTGTATTCAGCGTTTTTTCTATCTGTTTTTTATGTTCTTCATTTTCAATATCATTGAGTAAAATAGGTTGCCCTTCTAAATTACTATACCAACCAATATATTGATTATTATCAATTAACTTTGGCTGACCTAAAATTGAAAATGTTCGCTCAGTTAAATTATTCTTTAGCAATACTAACAAAGAATTATATTCTTTTAACAAAGAAATCTTATCAGATTCACCCTGATCAAATATAACTCTTGTTATACGTTGCATTGCTAAATTATTTACCTAAATTTAAAGCTTTTTGTAGCTGTTGAAGTTTTTTATTTAACTTATCTAATTCAACTTGTTTTTCAAGTTCAGATGAATTGGAATTGTTAACTTTCTTCAACTGTTGCTCAATATCATTAACTTGTGCTTGTAAATCATCACGATTTTTAGCCTTTTGTTTTACTTCATTAGTTAATTGAGTCAATTCTTTTTTTAACTTTTGCAACTGTGCTTGCTTTTGTTTAACACTTGATGAAGTCGAATTTTTTTGTCTTTCAATCGTTGCATAAATTTCTCTGAATTGTGCATTAGCTCGTTTTTCATTCTCTAAAATTTGCTCTTTTTTATCAATACGAGCTTGATAGTTACCTGAATAATTGCAACTAATTTTATCCATAATACCTATGTTAGTATTAGTTGGGTCACATTGTTCTGGCGTTGTCGAACACCCAGTTATAAGTAACAATGGACTAAGTAAAAATAGAACAGATATCTTTTTCATAATTAGCTTACCCTTACAGCTGAACGTTGTTGAGTAACAAGATTAATTTGTTTTTCAAGTACCGCAATTTGTTTATGTAACTGATTAATTTCTTTATCAAGTTTTGACACATTTACACCCGATTGTCGTTCTTGTGATGAAATTGAAACCCAATCATTTTCAACTTTTTTCATGCGTGATAATTTATCTTTCAAATAAGCAATATTGGCGTCTATTTGAGTCAGATCTTTTTGGGCCTGTGTTTTAGTAACGGATTGAGAATTAATTTGTTTATTTAATGATTTTAATGTTGCCAAGTTTTTATCTAAAACAGCTTTTGCACTTTCAGTAACTGCTTGGACTTCATAAGTATTTTGCTGAACATCTTGAATATAAACATCAAGTCGCATTTCAGCATCAGCATATTCAGCTCGTTTATTATCAAGATAATAATTGGCCCCCATCATTACACCACAACCAACCGCCGCTGAGGCAAGACATGTGCCAGTTTTACCGCCCAATAATACACAACCAATACCACCGATACCAGCCCCTATAGCACAAGACTGCCATGCTGATTTACTAAAAAATTTGGCACTATTACTTTTGCTTAAAGCTGGATCAACATCTTTTGAACTTGCACCACCTGATGCTTGGCAACCTGATAGAATCAGTGAGATACACAAGGTCATTGTTACTATTAATTTATTCATTATTACCTTCCTTTTATTTCATTACACGTCTCAAGCCAATTTACTCGGTCGATCTTCCCGGATTCAATATATTTATTAATATGTTTGAAATAGAGTTTTAAGTAATCGCTCATGTTGGCTTTACCACTATTTTCAAGTATAAATTGCGTAGGCTTAGATTGATTGTTAATGGTATCCTTCTCATAATTTGTTGCAGTATTTACAATAGTATCTGAATAATATTTTAATATAAAATCACGGGCATTTTTAGATTCATTTAGGACATTTTTTAAATCATTTAGCTTCACTTTGGAACACATATTATCTTCATTCAATGTTTCTATTTCATTTGGATCACATACCTCATTAGTCATTATTTCAAATAAATTATTGTTATATTCAAATTTAGCATTCAAATCGGAAACATTAGCACATAAAAAAGCACCTAATTGTAAAGCTGATTGAATAGAGCGATCTCTCTGTTCATCACGAGCTTGATTAGCGCTACGTAAAAGAGCATTAAGTTGATTTAATTCTTTTTTAGTTTTTTCATCATCAACTTGCTTGGTAATTTTTTCCAGCTCGCTAACCACATTATCATCTTTTGAAAGACCCGCTTGGTTACCCAGTTCATTCCATTCTTTGTCCAGTTCTTTTACTAGATCATTCGACTGCATAACTTCAGTTGTATAAACTAACCGAAATCCAACATCTTTGCTTCTATAAGCACTTTGAAGATCATAGTAAGGTTTTTCTATTTTGAATGCAGTAGTTATCGATGCTTCTGGCGTTAAATAACTTCCACCGCGAACAGTCATACCTCCTTGCTGACCATGATAACGATCTAGTTTATTCATGCGAAATGAATCGAACATCATTTCATTCGCATTACCCAAAATGTCGTAAAGACCAAGCGGATTAGCATCTAACCGACCAATAAGTTGAAGTTTACCATTGGCTGATTTTGCACCAGAAAACCAAGCATAATTTTCTAAACTATTCACCATAGGAAATTTTGATTCACGGAATTCTGATTCGCTAACTTTAGAACCACCTCTTGCCGCATATTCCCATTCAGTATTAGTTGGTAGACGAACATACCCTTTGGGTAAGTCTTTTGATCTATTTTTTGCTTGTTCAATTAGCCAACGATTATATTTATCAGTAAAAGCTACAGCATCAAACCAACTGATATCAGTAATAGGAAAAGCAAGATTAGTTTTGGCTGTTGGGCAATTATCATTCATAACTGATTGATACTGAAGAGCGGTAATTTCATATTTCCCAATAAGATAATATCTTTCTGCACCATCATCAGAAAAACTACCTGAGATATAATTAGGTGTTGCATACTCAGCGAAACCAAGTTCTTTTTGGTTATTACCTAAAACAATTTTAACATCATCCAATGGGTTACGTGTTGGTGTAAAAACTTTTCTCATCACCAAACTACCTTCACACGGCATAGGCAGAATAACATCATCATTGGCCGGTTTAGGATTATAAAATTTACTATCCCATGACTGAGCATATCCCATACTAGGAATAAAACCGAAAATAATCCCCCAAAAAATAGGCTTAAACTTACGCTTCACGTAGGCTTTCGGCTGGTTGAATACTGATAGCACCTCGTCCTCCTATCGCAACAACCACAAATGATACTAATAGTGTTAGTATAAATGCGATAATGAAATGATAAAATTGTAATTGACTAACGATTGGTTGTGAAACTAAATTTTTACCTAAAACCAGATTAAATGCACAATTTCCTAATAAAAATAGCAAACATGATACGATAAAAGCTAAACAGCTTAACGCCATTGCTTGTATCAGTAAATAGAACATAACTTGCTTAGACTTAAATCCTATAAGCCTCATAAAAGCAATATCCTTACGTTTTCGCTCGATATTAGATAAAAATGAACCACTGAAAGATAATATACATCCAAAAATTGCCGTAATAGCGATCACACTAAAAATAAAACCTAAGACTCGATCAATAGCTTGCATATTTTCAATCGCATTAGCCTGAGTTCGCGTTTCTATATTTTTTTCACGCAATTTAAATGCTAAAGGAGCAACATTATCAAGCGAATTAGCATAAATTCGAGCTCTTGCAAATGAGTTAGGGTAGGAAGAATCAGTTAAACCTGTTCCGGTTGGAAAAATTTCACTTTGATAACCATCATAAAAATGTTCCATTTCAATTAAAAGATCTAAGCTTATAAAACCTGCTGCACGACTATAATACGCTTCAGGAATGATGCCTATAATCTCTAATTCAGTTCTTCCTTTTTCCAATTTACCATCTAGTTGTCTAGTAATAACCATTTTTATTCGGCTACCAATAGTTGCTTGCATTTTCTCGGCCGCCAAAGAACTCAATAGAATTTGATTTTTTTGAGGAATATAAGGCATATCTTGAGTTATTGGGTCACCTTTAGCGGTCGGAATAACTTCAGCATTATTAACAAAATGACTTGAATCATTAAGCAAATCCGCTTGAGTATTCAAAGAACGAGTAAGAGGAATAACAAATGCCGTCTCAGGTTGCTTTGCAATCCAATCGAACATCTGTTGATCAAGTTGTAGATTACCAACAATTTTTATCTCTAAATTTTGTGGATCATTAAGTAATTGATGGCGTAGCTGAGCGACAACACCATACTTCAAACTAAATAATAGCAACAATGGTGTAATGACTGATATTATAGATGCGATAATACAAAATGATACTTTCTTATCATAACATAAATCGGCTAATGATAACCGAATAATAAATCGCCATTTTGATGTTACATTATCCATCTTCTATACCTTACTTGATAACGGTAAAAATTCTGATGATTGTGTAGAAGTTAATTTTGCCGATAAAGTAAACAATCCTTTATTTTCAATTTTCTGCCAATCATGAGTGACAATCATAGCCGCAATATTATCTTGCTGGGCTTGCTCTATAATTAGATCAAATAATAAATTAGCATTATAAGGATCAAGTGCGGAAGTTGGTTCATCAGCTAACAGTAACGCAGGTCTATGAATAATCGAACGAATGAAAGATGCTCGTTGTCTTTCACCTATTGATAACTGTTTAGGATATTTATTCAACAAATGACCTATATTCAATTTATCAATTAAGTAATTAAATCTGGTTGGTTCAATATTTTTTTGTAATAACTTCGCTGATAATAAAATATTATCTTTAATATTTAAAAAAGGTAATAATCCACCCGTTTGTAACATAAATCCCAAATATTTTGCGCGTATAGTCGCTAATTCATTTACATCATTGCGTTGAATCACATCAGCAATATCGTAATTTTGATTATCAATTATAAGATGATAATGGCTAATTTCATCAGGTTGAAGAATCATACCAATCATTTCGAGTAAAGTACTTTTACCACAACCACTATCACCTTTAATGACAACAACTTGACCAGCTTTAACCGAAAGCTCTGGTAGGCAAACTTTAAAGAAAGATTTGCCTATCGGTCTGGAAATTACCAGATTATTAATAGTTAACATTTTTTATGGCAACATTTCTAATGGTACAGGATAAACATTTTCGCGCGGATCACTACCTTCAGATAATGAAATCCAACGATCAACATCAGCATTACATTTTTGATAATAACGTACTTTACTATTTAGATTACGGATAAACTTTTCTTGTTCTATTCCACTCATACTCTTCCATGTTTCTTGATCAAGACCGGTTACATCACTTTTATAAGGAATATTATCTAAATACTCACCGAGTAAACCTAAATCAGCAATCTTAGTGACAGAATCTGATTTTAATTTATTTGGATCTTGTCCCATTGCCGCAGCAACCGAACGTAGTTGTGAAAACATATCATCAGCTGAAATTAATCCATCATTAGCTGCATTAGCAATCTTAGTCACAATATCACTCAAATCACTTAATTGTGATTTAGTTAACAAAATTCGTGGTTCTGCAGTTGGAATAGTCGGTTTAATAAAATCTTTATCAGCAATCCATGCTTTAAAAACAGTTGGCGCTTTAGTTCCTTTAGTATCGCCTAGATAAGCTAATTGCATCGCCTTACTCAATAGTAAAGCATCTTTTAACATATCGGCATCATCATCTTTAGCATTAAGCGCATTACCAACTGATGATTCCCCTTTATAAGCTAATTTAACTTGTTCTGATAAAGCTTGTGCTAATGAATCGACTTTCTTACCAAATTCATTAACATCGCCAGCATTAACGGGATAATACAATGATTTATGAATAAAATCGTTATAAGTCAAATCAGAATATTGGGCAGCTGCTACTTGATGATCCTTTTCACCACTCGGTGTTTTTAAATGTAAAGCATAAATTGCAACTCCTTTATGCTGTGCTTCAAGTCGCAATTGGGCTGCATCCATACCGGTACTTGAAAGCTTATCATCACCTGGAATAGCACTTGCATCGGTAATCAAAATCATATATCGAGCACCAAAGCTATTCCAATTAATATCATTTAATGCTTGAGATACACCTGCATAGGAGTCCTCAGCAAAATAAGCGGTGGATACAGATGCTTGTTTGAGTGAAGCACTTAATTTTTTAAAATCATCTTTATTTTTTACTTTATTTGGATCTGCAAAAACTTTACTGACAAATTCCAATTTATCTGAGGCTTTTAAACTTGAGCGAAACGAAATCAAACCAAATTTAACTTGATCTTGTAAATGTTCTTTTTCAATATGCTGATAAACTCTTTCCACTGCTTCTTTGGTTCTAGAAATATAAGGATCCATTGAAATAGTTGAATCGATAACAAATACAATAGCAGCCTTAAATGGGGCAACTTGATTAGTATTATCATCAGCAGACTGTTTAGTCGACTTATTATTTTTAACAACTGTTTCTTGTTTACTAACCGAAGCAACCTCTAAAATTCTTTCATAAAAGCCTTGACCATTCATTACCTCTTCCCCCTGTAAGATAGGTAATAAATAGAAATTACTTTTAAAATCAATAAATTCTTTAGGTTCTTGTGCCACCACTTGCGGTGCGATTTTATTCTCTTTTAGTGCATCACGAATAGGTTTTATTAATGTTTCTGGTTTATCAGCATCAACAATTGTTGCTAAAGAGGTTTTATCTTTGAAAAATAATAAAGGATCACGTTCAACAGGATTAGTAAAAACTAAAGTCAGTTGCATATTCCAAGCAACAGCACAGGAATTATTAATCCAACCAACAGTTTTACCATATGAATCAGGCCCAACATTCAACCATTCTTGATTATTTTCATTTTTCCGTTCATACACATAATAACGCGAAAAGGCAGGTACTGATTGACCAGTAGCATCATTAATATTTTTTTTTAACTCACAAGTTGGTGTACTCAAGACTCGCTGATAAAGCGTTGTTTTACCGGCTTGCTTTAACGGTTCTAAAGCCGAACTAACCAAAGGTAAGCAAGTCAGGCTAAATCCGAAAATCAATGTTGAAATTACTGTTTTTTTCATACCTGCACCTTAATTATTTTTGTAATTCAGCTAACCGTTCTTTAGCCAGCTCGTTATTTGGATCATTATTTAATGACGTTTCATACCAATAAATTGCCGTTTCTTTATCTGCCTTGAAGCACTGGTTATCTTGATAAAACTTCACATCGTATTCTTTCGCATAAAGTAAGGCCACTTTGGCATTCAATAAAGATTGATTGGCATATAACCGTTGTGCGATATTACATTTATTAGCTTGTTTAGCCTGATTTATTACATCAATTACTGCATCAGCATCTGGTTTACTCTGTAAACATTGTTGAATAAAAGATAAATCATCAGTTGTTGCATTAGCAATATTACATTGACTATTACTTTGAGTTAGAGAAGTTAAAGGATTTTTATCTTGAGAAAATAAAAAATACCATACTGCAAAGCCAATCCCAGCTAAAGTCAGCAGAATGACAAAAATGATAATAATCAACCCTAATTTACTTTTTGCTTTAGTGGGTTGTGAAGCTGACACCTCTTGTTGTGTTATCGTTGGTGTTGGCGTTACCTCTATTTCAGATTCCATTTCAGGTTCTACTATTACCTCATTTTCCACCCCAATTGTTTGTTCTTCGGTTTCAGGTTCTACAGGTTGAGAATCATCAGATTCAACAAGGTTAGAGGCTACTTTATTCGGCTCAAAGGTATTTTGTTCAATCTCATCAAATATTGCTGGCGAGGTAATTAAAGCAGATGAAGGGAATACTGTTTCAGCGATATTGATCACCCCTCTATCAATATAGCTTTGATTCTGTTTATCACGAATTTCAGCAAGAAATCTAACACTATTTTCTTGAGATAACAAAGAATCAACTAGCCATTCATCAACGAGACCACTTAATTGCTCATTCTCGACAGACATGCTAGTTACAGTATGCCAATTTTTTTCTGGTCCCCATTGATTAAGACCGGACAAATAATAACCATCTTGGTTGCGTTGAATAAGTATATCAATATCTGCACTACCACTCCATTTTTGCGCCAAAAACTTAGCAACACCCGGTTTATCGCCTTCTAATTCAATTCTTAATGCCATGATATCCTCTATTTCATCACTATAATTGTATTAATATTATTTTATGGATATTTCATATATGTAAGGTAGTTTTAAAAACCACCTTATTGTTATTAATAATTATTAAATTGTTGTTATTAAATATATTCACAATAATACTATTATATTTGTGATTCCTTAAAACAAGTTAAAATTTCACCAAGACGAGAGTTTTGTTCTTGGCTTATTTCACGACCAGCATGATGACCAACATTTTCTTGAGCAAGCGTCGCAAAGGCAATAAACCAATCAAATATAGCAAATTGAGAATAATTTTTGGTCTTATCATCAAGTACTGGCAATGGATGTGATAATTGACTTGAAAATTGAGTCAATGGCGATGAAAATATCGGCTTACCTTGATTAACTCGGCTATCAGGAATATCGTTTGTTTGCCCAGGAATAAAACCAAGCCATGCAATAAAGTCAGCCAATAACATATTAATAGAGCTAATCTGCCGAGACTCAAGCTCATCACGCTTACTGCCTACATTTTCATTAGCTAAAACTTTTTCAGTTAAGCTTGTTTCAAGTTTCAAACGGTTAGCACCAGTAATCAACTCTTCAACAATAAAAGAGAGTGCTTTCTGATCAATACTGAAAAATTGTAGAATATGTTTATCTAATACAATATTTCTTAAATGTTCTAGCCATGCAGTAAACACATTTTTAGCAAATTTTGATTCGCTTGCGATATTAGCAACTACCTGAGGTTGTAAAGGCGAATTTACTTCCGGAAAAAGTTCAAAATCGGTATTTAAGCCAAAATCATTTGAAGAATTATCGATTACGTCATCACCGCTAGTATTGCTGATATCATTATCCATATGGCTAGAATGATACAAAGCTCGAATAGTTTGATCCGGCAATTCTAAAACTTTAAGTAATTCACCTAATAATAATGCTTTTCCTTGTAGTTCTTTTACAACATTATTAATTATCTGTTTTTTCTTACCTAATTCTTCATCGCTACCAGCTTGATACCAAGTATCAAAACGCATATTGATAATATAATCAATTTGTTCATTAAGTTGTTCAACAATCCGCTGTTGTTTAACTTCAGTAATGGCGACTTGTTCTAAATACTGGCTAATTCGACCAATGCCACCATCATTTAATTGTAACATCGCATCCCACGCTTGATCAGGAGCGTTGACATACTCTTGAATATCCGGATTTTCAACAAATGTATTTTTCAACATTAACATTTCTTGTTGATAATTATCATTGTAGGATAATTCAACGTTTGCTTTAGCATCGACATTTAAAAATGGCACGTCAAATCCTGGTTTACGTACCAAGAATACATTGTTAAATTTACCATCATTTGACCAATTGGATAGCCAATCATAACTACCAAAACGTTCTAAAATGGTCTGCTGTAATAAGCCACCTTTACCCCAGGTATTTCTTAAATTGTCTTGGGACAGTGACAATGATGCTCCAATTCGTTTATCAAACATCGTAATAGCCCATAGCAATCCAGCTTTTTTTGTTGCTCTTTTATCAGCTGTTTCGCCTTGGGTTTTATCAATCCATCTTTCTAATACTGGACCAACATCATTAACATCTGATTGTTTATCCGATGGCGTACAAACCACCAAAACATTCATCTCTTGGCTATCAGTATATTTCTCAAAAAGATAAGCAACTTTACCACGTAATAAAAGTTGAGCGATAGGATTACCCTCTTTGACATCAGAAATAGAAATTAAATTTAATCGACCTCGATATCCTGGAAAATCAAGCAGATCGACATTCTCAAAAGTAGGTACACGAGTTTTATTCACTAATGGGAAGATTAATTCTGCTGTTAAAAAGGCTAATTGCGCTAATGATATTGAAGTTGGCACTCCATTAAATGGCGTAACGGTTACCGATGAATCATTTTCAGTATTTAACCTTTCAAGCATATCAACATTCATGATGCTATCAATCTGCGACTTGGTACCATCACCATTGTCCTTGACTAACACGTTAAGGGGCGCATAAACGGTATTTACATGATTTAAGCTTGATAAGGTTGTCGCCAATTGAATATAAATTGCCGTAAGTTCACTGATACCACCCCATAACACAGAAAATAAACTACCACGGTCGGTAATTGAAAGATAAGGTAGCAATGACATGGCTTTTTCCCAATAACCACCTTTCAATCCTTCAAGTGAATTGCCAAAATTTTCAGATAAATAATCATACAAATCAACGATATCATCTTCAGTTATACCGCCGGTATAATCGACTTGCTTTTTACTTTCGATACGTTGAATAAGTTGATTTAGCTCAGAAAACTCAACTTTATTGATAACTTTTTGCTGATCAAAATCTTTAAAATAGGCGTTAATCAGGATTTTAACAATTTCTATTTCTTGAAATAGTTTTAGCTCTAGTGGATAGTTGGCAATACCACCTTTAGCAGTACGACTAAATCTAGTAACAAGACCAGTTGCCTCTTTACCCCCGCCGACAGGATTGACGTGATCAATAAAATCTAAGATTTCATTATCAACCACTGTTTCAAGTTTTCCATTTTCACCTGCTGCTAATGCTGAAATAAGGTAAGATTTACCTGCTTGTGACAAACCAAAAAAACCGACCGCAACCGACTTAGTCGACACATCACCTAAACGTTTAGCACTATTACGTAATCGGCGTAGATCAAGAATTAAATTATCAGCTTCATTATGCAAACGCTTTGATGAGTCTCGGGTTTGATTGACCCATTCAATTGCCTGTGCTGATGCTTGATAAATCTGTTCCCAAGATTTAGGAAGTTGTTCGTTTAAATTTTTCATCGTTTTATCATTCCACTATCAAGCCAATATTGTGTGCTAATTAAGCCAGAATTTACCATTGTATTCAGACTAAGCTTTATATCCTTGGTTTTACTGCAAGCACGTCCATCTGAAGCTTTAACATCTTTAATATAGAAATTCTCAACTGTTTTTTGTCGATTTTTTATTCCTAATGTTACTTCTAAAACAACCCCTTCAGCACTCAATCTTTTAGCTACATCACTATTTTCGATCGTTAAAATATAAATTGGTGAAGCAGGCCAACGGTCAATTTCTAACTGTTTAAAACCAAGTCTTGTCGTGCCTCGAATTTCAAAAGAGACTTCAGGAAAATCATAATCAGGATTATCTAAATCGATATCTTGATAATAGATATTTTCTTTTTTTATCATATTTAGATTATCTAATAGACCAATGTATTTAACTGTTGAGTACAACTCCATATTTGCTGATCTAAAATAAAAATTCGCTAATCTTAGATTTTTACTTAAGAAACATAACATAGCACCAACTGCAGCGGTTGTTTTAGGATCATCAATGCGCTCTTGTTTATGGAAAGGATACCAACCACCAGTATAATAACCATGTAGCGGCAAAACACGTCCTGCAGGGATAGATAAACGAGAACGGAAGTAACTTTGTACACCAGGTAAACGAGATGGTCGTCCGGTCAATAACAGCACATCACATTGGTAACAGCTAATATTTTCAGATAAAGCATCGAACGTTTTACAAATATTATAATAATCACCACGAATAAATAAGTGATGAATACGTTTAAGATTTATTTCAACATTTAAATCAAGAACGGAAAATTCAGGATTATTTAGAGCTCGGCGAACTGGTTCATTAATAAAATTCAGAACATTATCTGTCATCACATTATTTTGTAATAACTCACCAAAAGTCATATTATAAACATGTTTTTCAGCATGTAATGGTTCATAAAGCTCATAAAGTTTTAATACTTGTAATCCGACAGGTGTAAATAACTGTAAAGTTAATTGTTGTCGTAGTACTGCGTCTTGAATTGATACCTGCTGTGAACCAATAATTGTCGATAAAATCGGATTAGGATCAACAAGTCCAACCTGTTTTAATCCATTAGTTAATGAAGTCAAAACAGTATCTTGGATGATATCAAGCAAAATATCATCACCTGCAACTTTAAATCCATCACGAAAACGTTGAGTTGGAACAAGATAAGCATTACTACTATTAAGTTGTTTATTGGCACCATAATCAAGTTCGTAATCATTGATGACCAAATCTGTTGTTCCACCTCCAATATCAACAGTGGCAATTGTTAGTTTCTGTTTATTGGTTTTGTCTGGTCGCACCATTGAAGCAATAAATTCTTCTGAACGGCCATTATAATTGTTTTGCGTTTCGTTAAAGAGATAAACAACTTGTCCGCAAGTTGCTTCATCCCATTGAATATAAACTTCAGGGATATTTGGCCAAATACTTTTCAATTGTTCAGGATTACTAAAATCAATATTATCATCAGAATTATCCCAACCTAAGCTTTTCCAAACTAAGCCAATAGCTTGATAAACACAGCTTTTAAATATCGCTTGTTCTGGTTTTGGCATTGCCGGTGGAATAGTTAGAATAATAGAACGCAAATTACGCGGTGTTCTTGCATGTTCAAGCTTGTTGCGCTGAGCGACACTATTGATTTGCATTAGAGCATGCATCAATACTTCACATAGCATAAATGTCATTAATGAACTACGTGAATATTTTGGGTGAAAAACGGGCATTTTTCGGTCAAATTCTTCCTCAATTTCATTACTGAGGATATGCAATGCTTCACCATACTCATTGATTAGACTAGAAAACGGCTCTGCGGTTGCAAATGGCTCATGATCACTTTTGACATAATGTGAATTAAAGCGCCAGCCTTGCTCATACTTTTCTTGATCCCATAAATAACGTTTCGGGCTTGAAAGTCCGGTAGCCCCTTCATTTCCTTCGCGGCGACTAGCTAGACGGCTCGCTTCTTTTCCGACCCGAACAATACTTGGCCAGCGGAATGTATCTCGTCTTCCACTTTGAAGCGAAAAATGTTCCTTACCAAAAAAAGTTTGTGCAAATTCTACTCGACTTTCAAATGGTTCATTATAAATATGTTCGGGCTGAGTTAAATCTCGAATTTCAAGCTCATAACGACGATTTAAACTATCTTTATCTTGAACGTGATCTTCAATTAATATGCCACAAGTTCTTGAATTACCAACATCTAAAATCATATCAACAGGAATCGATTTAATTACATCATCTCGATTATTTGAAACAATTTTAATTTTTGGTAACTGTAATGAATCAGCTAACAAATTGAGAATATTTAAATAATGTCCATAATAAGCTTTATTAGCTATTTCTAAATTAATATCATCTTTATGTACTTTTAACCGTTCAGCTTGAGGGGCTAATTCTTGGAATAAATCAATTAACCAACTGGTGATCCATTTTTGCTCTAAATACCATGAGACTTGATCTGAACGATGAGCTAAACTAAATACGGCTCCAGTTTTGACATCATTTTCCGTTGGTGCCAAATAAGCAACATCCTGCATATTGGTAAAAATTTTTGTATCAAAGGCAAAGGTAATACGATGAGTATTGCCATCTGGGTCTTCACCTTCTGGAATATTAACAATTCGCACTCGACTCCAGTTATGAGGTCCTTTATCAAAACGCTCTGGTGGAATAGATCTTAAAATTGGAATAGGCAACCAAATACCATCATATAGTTTTAAGGATTGCTCAACACTAATCTCTTGAGTAGGTGTGACAGCAAAAGAGAGATTATCTGGTGCAAAAAATTTACCATTATCGATATCTTCAATTAATCTAACTAACGCTCCACTTTCTGATGGATCAATAAAACAACCATTAACTTTACTGCGCCATTGATTATCTTTCCAATCTATTTTCAATGCAAAATCAAGAAATTGAATTCCACTATTCATGATCAGTGTAACTTCTTGACCATAGTTGCGTATTTCTGGAAGCATATACAATCCTATTGTTTTTTCATCGTAATTGGGAACGAAGTCCCGTTATCATAAATTCCCTGACAATCAGCTTGATTGTCTTTACCTGATTTACACTGAATTTTAGGTAATTGATATTTAGTATTATCACTGCAAATGGCTTCAGAGTTGCCAGTAATATTTAAATTAGAATTCTGGATCCCAGTACCCACGTTACCAACACATTTAACACCATCACTGCGAGTAACCGTTACTTCACCATTGCCTTGATTAAAATTATAACTTAACTGCAATGGCTTACCTGTTGCTTTATCTTGAATACCAGCACCAACTGACCATTGACCATTTAAGAAATTCGTTGATCCCTGTTTTAACACGTCAGCAGGTAAGGCTAAATTATTTGCTTGACTAGCATTTGCATTAGGTTGATTACCTTGATCAGAATTACTATTCGTTATAGCTGGTTTATTATCTAAATCAGGTGTTGGTGGCACTTGTCCATTTTTATCATCTTTATTTTGCCCATCTTGATTATCTTTTTTATCATCAGATGGATTAGCATTACTGCCTTTATCATCCTTATTTCCCTGTTCACCTTGCTCTCCATTTCCTTTATCATCAGGTGAAGACGTAGGTTGTGGTTGCTCTGTAACACCATCTGGATTTACATTATTAGCCATTCCTTGATCTGGTGCGGTAGCTGCCGAGTTATCAACTACAGCTGGATCTGTAGCGATACCATTAACAGGCAGCGCGTTAGGATCTACTGCAACTTTTCCATTTGGTACTACGCCATTAACGATAGTAACAGGTTTATTATTAACCTCTTTGATTTCTGGCTCTGGCTCTTTTTTCTCTTGTTTGTCCTCTTTATCATTTACCACTGTTGGCACAGGAATATCAACTTTACCATCTAAAGATATTTTGGGATCGATAGATATACTTGGATTCCAACTACAACCTTTTAACCAAAAAATTGCTAATAATAGTAGTAATAACAAAGGTAATAATCCTAAAAACCATATCCACCAACGCTTCCACCAAGGTTTTTTAACAATAACAGGGGCTTGTACTGGAGCAGTGGCTGCAACCTTTGGAGCAGCTTTTCGAAATGCTTCCAAACAGTAGAAAGGTGAAGTTGCTTGTGGCGTCTGAGGGTTAACAAATCCCCAAAAAGTGATAACCGGTTTACCATTAACAATATAGACAAATTGATTGCTAGGGAAACGTATCGCCATCAAATTCGGTTCAAGACTATTTTCGTTTTGTTTTGGATCGTAGATCAATCGACTAAAAAGTAATTGATCGCCTTCTAGATTAGGGTTACTTGCTAATTTTTGACCTAACTCAATAACTTTACTTTCGAATTCTTTTAGTAAAACTAATGCAGACTTTTGTTCATCTTCACTAGCTGAAGTCCAAGGGATAATATCATATTGACCATCAGGTTGTTCTGAGTCGAAAGGAATGTACCAATCAACAATATTACCCTGATCATTGCGTTGAGGTATCGCTAAACAATCAGAGTATTGGCGACCTAATTTAACTCGAAACATTTCACGAATTTGCGAAGCGACAAGATAAGCAGCTTTGCCGTCATGCCCGAGCATTTTAAAATCTTTAATATCGCCACTGCGCAGTAATGTATTTGCCATATATCCTGATATTCCTTTATTTTAATTACATTTTTTATAATTATTATTTGTATTATATCAATTCTATCAAAAAAACTAAGTTATTGTCATTGTCGTTTTCAATCAAATAGATATAATATTTTTAGTTATTTTTAATAAGATAAAAATAACTTAATTAGCTATGTTTAATTAAATAACAAAACTCACCATCTGTCATTGATAAATTGAACGATCAATTTGACAAATTATGCTTAAAAAACCCCTTTCCTCAACTTTTTTTGTAAAGTTGTTTAATAAATTCTTCATCAGTTAATACTCGTAAAGGCTGCATATCACTTTCCCCTCTTATAACTAAAGAGGGATCCGAACGTAAACAAGCACCGCCATAATGGCCACCAACAGTAAATGTACAAATTTGTAAATAACGATCATCAACTTTAGGTAAACACCATAGCTCTTGATAAATGTTTTCTTGTTTAGCAAATCGGCCAACCGTTTTATCCAATATTTGCTCATGACAACCAACTAACTCTATATCGCTACCTCTACGCCCAGCAATCGGTTTAATTGCATAACCTTTTTTAATTAAATTGTCATTGAGTTCAAATGAAGATTCAAGTAAATAGCGGTGGTTAGGAAATAATGACCATAGCACTGGCAAAATGGCTTTATTACTTGGAATCACCGTCCATAAAGGTTCAAAAACCGATACCTCAGGTCGAAGTAATACATCTATTAATCTAACCGAATTTTCCGGATGCCATGTTCTAATTGGTAAACCTGCCACTTGAGCTTCACTTTCTTGGCGAAGTTGTTCAAGTACAGTTTCCCATGCCCAAGTCTTCCATACACAGGTGACCTGGCGTTGCTCATCATCTACTAATCGTCCTCGTTTATCCCAACTGAGTCCCGATAGTCCGCGTAAAATTTTGCTTTCAAATCCGGCTTGAGTTAGTGCTTTTTGCATAAATAATGCATGATAGTTTTCTTCACTATCATTATCTTGCATGATATGTACAAACGCTTTTGCATCACTATGTTTCCAACAGTCGGCTAATGCATTAAGTAAACCCGCACTAGGATTAACACCAGCATTTAATTCGGCTTGTATTGCCCAACTTTGCAAAATTTGCCCTGCTTCGGTATGGCATGAGGCTGAATCAGCATTATATTCATAAACTTTAAAGCCCCTTTCATCCATACAAAAATCTAACCGTCCGGTGATCATCTGATAACGGCGTTGTTGCCATGATAATCTAAGCCGTGGCCAAAGAATTTCAGGAATATTGAAATTACACAATAAATTATCATTTTTTAAAACTTTATCGGTAGCATGCAAATACATCAAATGAAGTTCGTTTGTTGCACGAATAAGCTCCAGCTCAGCGCTTTCCGAAATAGTAAAATAACGATACTGATCATCATGACTGATGGCGTGTCCAGTTGCTGACACATAGGCACTTTCTAATGCATCACTTTCGTTCAACCATTTCTTATCAAATTGACCATGATTTTCGATATGGACACTATGAATATCAAGTAAATGCTTAACAACATTCGGTTGTGGTAAGCTATGGAGAGTATTATCAGTTTGAATCATCCAGCCTAAAATTTTGGTATCATCGAAAGTATCGTGTAAATAGTAGCCATCATTGGATACCGTCATTTTTAATTCTCGAGTCCATTGTTGACCAATGGGAAGC
The DNA here is from genome assembly GCF_984569125.1 of Gilliamella sp. LMG 34362. Taxonomy (NCBI): domain Bacteria; kingdom Pseudomonadati; phylum Pseudomonadota; class Gammaproteobacteria; order Orbales; family Orbaceae; genus Gilliamella; species Gilliamella sp. LMG 34362. Next base: position 26,019 of record NZ_OZ474902.1, read on the forward strand.
CGAGTATGGACAACATTTTGTTCGGCAATCCTAATTTTATTATCAAAAACTTCAGTAATAATCGCTACATGACCTGTCCTATCGAACATACCGCCATCATCCCATATTAACAATGCTCCCGCTTCTGGCATTTTTTTGCTACCATTAGCAAATGCTTGCAATGGTAAAATGGCTTCATTAATCACTTGACGAAGAAATCTTAACGAAAATATTTCATGTGCCATACCGACATCGGTAAAGACTATCCCATAATTTAGAAATAAAAATCTTCTAGCAAATTCGACACATTGCCACTTATAACCCATATACTCATGACCTGAATAACTTCGAAATGACGCATCATTAGGGTATTGTTCAGGATCCAATGTTTCATAATCAGAAGAGTAAATAGCAACACCACCCGGCGCATAGCCAAGTAATGTACCAAAAGGTTCTTTGTTAGCTGATTGGGATAACATGTTATTTTAGCCTTTTAAAATAATAGTAAGGTAGGTTTTACTAAGCTATGTTAGAATTTAACTATCATAGATCAAATTATAGGCTTTAAAAAGTAATGTTTATTATTCTGAACTTGAAGAATAATAAACTGACTATATATATGCAATATATTTAATAGCTATACTGATAAAACGAGAAAAAGACTATTATGCAACAAACAAAATTAAATGAATTATTAGATTTCCCTTGTTCTTTCACTTATAAAGTAATGGGTGAAGCAAAACCAGAATTAGTTGATAAAGTTGTATCCGTGATTCAACGTCATGCACCAGGGGATTATACGCCGTCGATCAAACCTAGTAGTAAAGGTAATTATCATTCAGTATCCATTACCATTAATGCAACCCATATTGATCAGGTAGAAAATCTATACAAAGAATTAGGTGAAATCGATATCGTAAGAATGGTTTTATAATCCTTTACTTTTTAGTAATTCTTTGCACAAAATAAGAGCCTTATAGTTGAAAAATAGTTATAAATATGAGGCTCTAACATGAAACCAGAAACGATTGCTTTACACGCAGGCTATACCCCTGAACCAACAACCCATGCCGTCGCTGTTCCGATCTATCAAACCACATCATACGCATTTGATGATACCCAACATGGCGCCGATTTATTTGACTTAAAAGTTGCTGGAAACATCTATACACGTATAACCAATCCAACTAATGCCGTACTTGAAGCGCGTATTGCCGCACTAGAAGGCGGTATAGGTGCATTAGCGGTAGCTTCTGGAATGGCAGCAATTACTTATGCTATACAAGCCATTACATTTGCTGGTGAAAATATTGTATCGGTTTCTAAACTCTATGGTGGCACCTATAACTTATTGGCTCATACCCTGCCTAATTTCGGTATCACAACAAAGTTTGCACCACACAATGATTTAAATGCGATTGAAAAGCAAATTGATGACAAAACTAAAGCCATTTACTGTGAAAGTATCGGTAATCCAGCAGGTAATATTGTTGATTTAACAGCACTGGCTGATATTGCTCATCGCCATGGAATACCGCTAATTGTTGATAATACAGTTGCCAGCCCTGCGCTTTGCCGACCATTTGAATTTGGTGCCGATATAGTGGTACATTCATTAACTAAATATATTGGTGGGCATGGTAATAGTTTAGGCGGAATGATTGTTGACTCAGGTAAATTTCCTTGGAAAGATCATGCAGATAAGTATCCAATGCTCAATCAACCTGATCCTTCTTATCATGGTGTTTCATATACTGAAAGCTTTGGAAACGCAGCTTATATTGCTCGTTGCCGAGTAATACCACTGCGTAATATGGGAGCAGCTTTATCACCATTTAATACCTTTTTATTATTACAAGGTCTTGAAACACTCTCTTTACGCATTGAGCGACACTGCCAGAATACGATTAAAGTAGCCAATTATTTGGCTTCACATCCTCAAGTTGAATGGGTCAATTATGCAGGTCTGGCTAATCATCCTGAGCATCATTTAGCGGTAAAACAGATGGACAATGGTTTACCTGCTGGTATTTTATCCTTTGGTATCAAAGGAAGTAAACAAGCTGGAGCCAAATTTATCGATGCTTTAAAATTGATTATCCGTTTAGTTAATATCGGTGATACCCGTTCATTAGCTTGTCATCCAGCATCAACTACCCATCGACAACTTAATGATGAGGAATTGCAAAAGGCTGGAGTAAGTCAAGAAATGATACGCCTCTCAATTGGTATTGAACATATTAATGATATTATTGCTGATTTAGAACAAGCGCTTAACTTAGCGAAATAATTGATTGGTTAAGATGAGGGATGAAAAAGTCTATCATCCCTCTTAATAGCAATTAGCCTAAAATTTTAGTCAATTCATTGGTCACAGCTGAAACAGCTTGTGTCCCATCAATACGGAAATATTGAGTTCGGCCTTCTTTGGCTTCATGTTGATAATATTTGACTAATGGTTTAGTCAAATCATGATATTCAACAAGACGTTTACGGACGATTTCTTCACTATCATCTTTACGAATAGTTAATGGTTCACCAGTTACATCATCAATATTTTCAACTTTTGGGGGATTATGACGAACATGGTATACACGCCCTGAACCAGCATGAATACGACGACCACTCATACGATCTATAATCACTTCATCAGGTACATCAAACTCAAGTACATAATCAACATTGATACCCGCTTCTTTCATTGCATCTGCTTGTGGCACAGTACGAGGAAAACCATCTAATAAAAAGCCATTTTTACAATCGCTTTGCGCAATACGCTCTTTGACTAATGCGATAACTAACTCATCAGTAACAAGCTTACCATTATCCATTAGCTCTTTTGCTTGTAAACCTAATGGACTCTCTGCTTTTACTGCTGCACGCAACATATCGCCAGTTGAAATTTGCGGAATTCCGTATTGTTGCATAATAAATTGTGCTTGAGTTCCTTTTCCTGCTCCCGGTGCGCCTAATAAAATAATTCGCATAAAATAACCTCTTATGGCTTTAAATATAGATACAATTTTCTATTCTGGTAAATAATGAAATATCACTTTACTGCTGGAAATTAAGCCATCAGTGTGACAAATATAGTTAATAGCGCCACAGCCTTTAACCATTTGCACATTTTGTCGGCAAATTGGGCAAATATACTGTTCTTGATAATGCTGTTGGCAATGAGGACAATCATAATATTGTGGCGAAACAATACTCATTCTATTATGACACTTAGGACAAATACCTTCTTGCCCACCATCGATTATTTTTGTTTCTGTCATAAGTTATTTACGACCTCGTACATGTTTCATTAAACGACGACGTTTACGTTGTTGCGAAGCAGTCAAACTATTTTTTCGACCTTCGAATGGATTAGCGCCTTCTTTGAATTGAATTCGTATTGGCGACCCCATAATTTTTAATGAACGTCTAAAATAGTTCATTAAATAACGTTTATAAGAATCAGGTAAATCTTCAACTTGATTACCATGAATAACCACAATTGGAGGATTATAACCTCCGGCATGGGCATATTTTAATTTAACCCGACGTCCTCTGACCAATGGTGGTTGATGGTCATCTTGTGCCATTTGCATTATTTTAGTTAATAATGCGGTATTAACACGGCGTGTAGCGCAATCATATGCTTCTTGAATTGAATCAAATAGGTTTCCTACGCCACTACCATGAAGCGCAGAGATAAAGTGTAAACGAGCAAAATCGATAAAATCGAGTCGATCATCTAACGTAGTTTTCACTTGTTCTTTAATATCTTGTGATAATCCATCCCACTTATTAACAGCAATAACCAGTGAGCGCCCACTATTAATAATAAAACCAAGCAAAGACAAATCTTGATCAGAAATACCTTCTCGGGCATCAATAACCAAAATTACGACGTTAGCATCTTCTATTGCTTGTAACGTTTTAATAACCGAAAATTTCTCAACGGTTTCCGTTACCTTACCTCGCTTACGAACACCAGCTGTATCAATCATGATGTATTCACGATCATCTCGTGTCATTGGTATATAAATACTGTCACGAGTTGTACCTGGCATATCATAAACTACAACCCTTTCTTCACCTAAAATCCGATTGGTTAGTGTTGACTTACCAACATTTGGTCTACCAACAATAGCAACTTTTATTGGCTGATTAATCAGCGATTCTGCATCATCTGCGTCATCTTCAAAATCTTCATAAGATTCATCAAGCATCTCATTTTGAAGATCTGCTGTTGAAGTATCAATTTTGTCACTTTCAAAATGAAAAATAGGATCTAAAACTGTCTCGATTAGTACGCTGACACCACGACCATGACTCGCTGCAATCGGATGAATATCACCTAATCCTAAACTATAAAAGTCAGAAATTGCACTATCTGCATCAATACCATCAATTTTATTAGCAACTAAAAACGTTGCTTTTTGGCGAGATCGAAGATGTTTAGCAATTGCATGATCTGCAGGCATAGCACCGGCTCTCGCATCAACAAGAAAGAGCACAATATCCGCTTCTTCTATTGCTTGTAAGGATTGTTCCGCCATAAAGCTTTCAACCCCATCTTCAGTGCCATCAATACCACCAGTATCAATGACTATATATTCATGCCCTTTGATTTCAGCTCGGCCATACTTACGATCACGAGTTAATCCAGGAAAATCAGCCACTAAGGCGTCTCGAGTTCGAGTTAATCGATTAAATAGAGTCGATTTTCCTACATTCGGACGACCAACTAGTGCGACAACAGGTACCATATTTATTCTCTAATTACCTTAATTTTTTGCAAATGCGTAAATATCACCATTTTTAGCTTGGACAATAATTTTATTATCGACAACTAATGGTTTCGAAATCAATCCACTGCTACTTACTTGTGTTTTTGCAACTACCTCACCATTATCTTTATTTAACCAATAAAGATAACCCTCGAAATCACCAACCACAATGTAATTTTGATAAATAACCGGATCGGTTAATTGACGATGTAACAAACCTGTCTGAGTCCAATTCACTGCACCACCATTTTTAGTCACAGCTTGAACATTGTCATCTTGATCCACAATGAATAACTGCTGTGAATCAACCGCAAAGCTATGTGTAGATCCCATTTCTTTACGCCACACAATTTGACCATTACTTAAGTCAAGTGCAACAACATTACCATTATAGCCAATTGCATAAGCTAAATTACCTTCAATAACTGGGGTTGAATCAACATCATTCAATTTGTCAATTTCAGTCGATCCACTTGGTTGAGATATTCGTTGCTGCCAAATAAGTTGTCCATCATTAAGATAGTAAGCATTCACATGACCAGTATCATCGCCAAGTATAGCCGCACCATGAGCAATAGTTGGTGTAGAATTACCTCTCAATGAAAGTGTTGGCACTTCAAGCACTACATCCCATACATCTTCACCTGTGTTACGATTCAAAGCTTGTAAATTACCACTAGCGGTATGGATTATGACTTTATCATCAGAAGAAACTGGACGAGCAAGTACTTCACCATGTACCGATTTTTCCCAAACCACATTACCATCATTACGGTCTAATGCATAAACAACCGCACGTTCGCTACCGACATAAACATATCTATCATCAGCGCTTACACCGCCAGAAAATAACGCTGTTTTACTGCTAAATAATGTACTTTGTGATAAATTTTTGTCCCATATAGTATGGCCAGTTGATAAATCAATTGCTTTAACTTGCCCACTACGGCTAGCAGCATAAATAGCATTATCGTAATTAATCGGCCCCAATAATGAATAAACATTTGTATTGCCTGCTGTGCTATTTCGCCATATTTCTTGAATTGGAAATTGGTTATCCACTTTTGGTGAAGGTGAAATCTGGACAATTTCTTCTTCTCCACCAAACAATGAACACCCTGCAAGTGATAACATAAAAACACTCATAGACAGACATTTTGATAACTTCATTGTATAGATCCTTATATCAGGATAAATTAATCTTCATTTTCGTGAGCTGCATTTTTTTTGGCTTCAGCTTCTTGCTTAGCTTTTTCCTTGGCGGCAGCTTCTTCTTGTTTAGCTTTTTCAGCTTGTTGTTTATCTTTAAGATATTGAGCTTGATTTAACTTCATTTTGATATTTTGCTCTAATGCTTGAGTCGGTGATGAACTTAATGCAACATTGTAAGCAGCCACTGCTTCATCATAATTATTCATTTTCACCGATATATCGCCACGAATATCATTAACTACTGGCGCCCAACTTTTTTCGGTTACTTTATTTAAAGTAGCCAAACTTTCTTGATAATGTTCAAGTTGATATTGTATTTTTGCAATACGAATATAACTTATTGATTTAATAACATCTGAATCAGTTTTACTTAACGTATCTGTAAGTAATTTTTCTGCTCCAGCATAATCTTTTAATTGTTCAACATAAAATTTTGCTGCTCTAAAATTAGCAAAAACACTATAAATAGTATTATTATCTTTAGCAAAAGAGACTAATTCATTAACTGAATCAGGATTGTTGTTATCTAATTTAGCAATTAATTGTTCATAACGATCTGAAGATTCTATCGCTTTTTCTAATTTGTAAGATTGCCAATAACGCCAGCCATAAAAAGCCAGTAATCCAATTACAATAACCGCAACAATAATTTTCCACTTTTTAGCAAGAAATTCTTTTATCTCTGAAAATTGTTCTTCGCCAGATAACTGATAACTCACGTTTTTCTCCTATTTCCTTTAATTTACAATATCGCCAAACAAGTTTGAACAATCTCTTTTTCTGCAACTTCAACTTGTTCGCCTGTTTGTAAATTTTTAATTGTAACTGATTGATTAATAATTTCGTTTTCACCAATAATTACAGCTATTTTAGCACCTAATTTGTCCGCTTTGGCAAATTGTTTTTTAAAATTACTACTACCATAATTAGTCACAATTCGCTTATCAGATAACCCATCACGGAGTACTTCTGCCATTTTTTGGGCTGCAGCTGTCGTTTTTTCATCACCCGAAGATATCATATAAATATCAATTGAACTATCTCGATTTAATGAAGGATTAACCGCCTGCACTAATAATACTAAACGTTCTACCCCCATAGCAAAACCAACTGCTGGTGTTGGTTGTCCACCAAGTTGGCTAACTAGACCGTCATAACGACCTCCGCCACAAACGGTACCTTGAGCGCCTAAACTACTTGTTACCCACTCAAAAACAGTACGGTTATAATAATCTAAACCACGCACCAATCTTTGGTTAATATTATATTTTATTCCTGCGCTATCTAATAATTGACACAAGCCATCAAAATGAAGTTTAGATTCTTTATCTAAATAATCAAATAATTTCGGTGCTTGATTAAGTAATTCTTGAATAACAGGATTTTTCGAATCTAACACCCGTAATGGGTTAGTATACATTCTACGTAAACAGTCTTCATCTAATTTATCTTTATGTTGCTCAAGAAAACTGACTAAAGCATTACGGTAATTTGCTCTTGCTTCAACTGAACCGATAGAATTAAGTTCAAGTGTCGTATGCTCTTCAATACCAAGTGCTTTCCAAAAACGTGCAGTTAATAAGATAAGCTCTGCATCAATATTAGGCCCTTCAAGGCCAAAAACTTCAACACCAAATTGATGAAATTGACGATAACGCCCTTTTTGCGGTTTTTCATAACGAAATGCCGGCCCTAAATACCATAGTCGTTGTTCTTGGTTGTAAAATAGACCGTGTTCAATACCTGCACGGACACAACCAGCTGTAATTTCAGGGCGAAGAGTAATACTTTCATCATTACGGTCATTAAAAGTATACATCTCTTTTTCAACAATATCGGTAACTTCACCAACTGCACGTTTAAATAGTGCGGTATCTTCAACGATTGGTGTTCTAATTTCATTATAACCATAACTATTTAGTACACCTTTAACAATTTTTTCAATTTGTTGCCATGTAGCACTATCATTAGGGAGTAAATCATTCATTCCCCGTATTGATTGGATTTTTTTCTCTGCCATTTGTTTATTCGCTATCTAATAAGGTTATAGTTCAGTTGTTGCAATTCTATTTTTTAAAATTGATGCCTTAGCACGAATTTTAGCTTCCAACTCATCTATCATTTGTTCATTATCAATACGCCCTATGCGCACACCATCTTCATAAAAACCGCTTTTGTTGTGACCACCAGCAACCCCCATTGTAGAAGCTAAAGCCTCACCAGGTCCATTTACAACACAACCAATAATTGATACATCCATTGGTGTTATAATATCTTCTAGTCGCTGTTCTAAGGTATTAACGGTACTAATTACATCAAACTCTTGCCTTGAGCAGGTTGGGCAAGCAATAAAATTAATACCTCTTGCTCGAATACGTAGCGATTTTAAAATATCAAATCCAACTTTAACTTCTTCCGTTGGATCGGCCGCTAATGAAACCCTTAATGTATCACCGATCCCTTCCGATAATAATAAGCCAAGTCCAATCGCTGATTTTACCGCACCACTACGCACACCACCAGCTTCGGTTATACCTAAATGTAAAGGTTGTTTAATTTGTTTTGCCAATAATCGATATGAATCAACGGCAGTGAAAACGTCTGATGCTTTTACACTTACCTTAAATTGGTCAAAACCTAGTCTATCAAGTATATCGACATGTCGCATAGCTGATTCGACTATAGCTTCAGGTGTCGGCTCGCCATATTTTTCTTGGATATCTTTTTCTAGCGAACCAGAGTTTACGCCGATTCGGATAGGAATATTTTTATCCTTGGCACAATCAACAACCGAGCGAATCCGTGATTCATTACCAATATTACCAGGATTAATCCGTAAACAATTCACTCCATATTCAGCAACCTTTAAAGCAATGCGATAATCAAAATGAATATCAGCAATAAGGGGGACTTTTGCTTGTTGCTTAATTATTTTAAACGCCTCAGCAGCATCCATAGTTGGAATAGAAACTCGGACAATATCAACCCCTACACGCTCAAGGGCTTGAATTTGAGCTACTGTTTTTTCCACATCTGTTGTTCGAGTATTTGTCATCGATTGCACAGCAATCGGCGCACCACCACCGATTGGCACATTACCAACATAAATTCGGGTTGATTCTCGCCTAATAATTGGTGACTCTTGATGACTCATAAGATGCCTAATCATATTACAAAATAACTAGGACGCAATCTTAACAAGATTTAAGACAAATGTCTGTATGTGAATGAGAAAATTTGCTAACTGTTAACGCGATCTGAAGGCTGTGGAGAAATATAATGACTAACTTCAATAAAGTTACTTTTATTTTGAGAATTGACATAGTATAAGCCACCACCTAATGCACAAATTAAAGCAAACAAACCAAAAAAGAACGGTTTCTTACTACGATTTGTTTTACTATATATTGGTTTAGGTTTTTTAGTTTCTTTTACTAAATATTGTTCAGCTAAAATTTCGAGATAAGGTTGATATTCATCAGCTGATAAACCAACAATATTGGCATACGAACGAATATAACCTTTAACAAAAACAAAAGGGGCATGAAGTAGCTGATCATTTTCAATTTCAGAAATGACAGCTGTTCTAACATGAATTTGTTCAGCAATATCTTTTTGCGATAAACCCATATTACTTCTTAAATCGGAAAGAATCTTACCCAATGAAATATTTTCTTCCATACCCCCCCTCATTGTCTTACTATCCGCAATTTTTTGTTATTTTTACATATTTTCGCAATTAATCAATTTTTTTCGCATTAAACCACTGTTTAGGGGTTTCTATTTCATTTTGTGCGGCAACTAATTGCAATTCATATTCATTTTGTCTTAATGTTTCAAGCATAACCGCATAAACCGCCGATGTAGTATGCTCAAATGCTTCAACAATGGATTTACCAAGCATGATATTTGCTAAAAACAGCCCACTAGTCATATCACCAACACCAACTGGTTGTTTGACGCCAAAATCAACTAACGGGCGATCAATATGCCAAGCTTCATTTTCTGTTACTAACAACATTTCAAAACGATCTTGTTGATAGCCAGCTCGACTTAAATGTTTAACTAAAATTGCTTTAGGCCCTTTTTCACAAATTGAACGGCATGCCAAGATTGCTTGCTTGACATTATTGATCGGCTGTTTACCGTTAAGTTCTTCTAATTCTAAAATATTTGGTGCCATCATATCAGATATGGGCAAGGCTGTATTACATAAAAATTCTGCTACACCAGGAGCGACAAAGCATCCTTTTTCGGGATGCCCCATTACAGGATCACAAAGATAAATTGCTTCAGGATTCTCAGCTTTTACTTTTTTCACAATTTCAATAATTGCATTACCTTGTTCTGGTGACCCCATATAGCCACTTAATACGGCATTACATCGTTGTAATTCGCCAATAGCATTAATCCCATCAGCGATATCGGTTAAATGAGATGCAGGCATTACCGTTCCAGTCCATTGCCGATATTGGGTATGGTTTGAAAATTGTACCGTATTTAATGGCCAAACATTCACACCTAAACGACGCATTGGAAATACAGCCGCACTATTACCTGCATGACCAAATACAACATGAGACTGAATCGATAAAATATTTTTCATGAAATCATCTCCAAATAAGTAAGCAATAGTATTTTTTACCTCGACGCAGTAATGTGTAACGATTAAATAACTTATCACTATCAGAAAAACGATAATCTGTTGTTGAGTTACGTTCACCATTAACAGAAATAGCATTGGAATCAATCATTGTTCTTGCTTGCCCTCTTGATGGTGCAAACTCAGCATTAACAATAGCTTGTTGTAGATCTACATCACCTTCAATGCTGGCTGTAGGCATGCCATCTTGAGCTAATTGTTCAAAATCAGCTTCAGATAAATCAGTTAATTTACCAGAAAATAAACTTTCAGTAATACGTTTTGCAGCCGTTAGTCCTTCTTCACCATGAACTAATCGCGTCACTTGTTCGGCAAGGACATACTGAGCTCTCGGTGCAACGCCACTGTTTTTATCTTCTTCTTCCAAGGCATCAATGTCTTCCAATGACATGAAGGTAAAGAATTTAAGGAATCGATAAACATCAGCATCAGCAGTGTTAATCCAAAATTGATAAAATTTATATGGACTAGTTTTTTTCGGATCTAACCATACTGCACCACTTTCAGTTTTACCAAATTTAGTTCCATCAGATTTAGTAATTAATGGTACGGTTAAACCATATACTTGCTTCTGGTGTAAACGACGCGTTAAATCGATACCAGCAGTAATATTACCCCATTGATCAGAACCACCAATTTGTAATACAACATTATGAGCTTTATTAAGACTTGCAAAGTCATAAGACTGTAACAAACTATAAGAAAATTCAGTAAAAGATATACCTGATTCATCACGGTCAATACGTTGTTTAACGGATTCTTTGTTAATCATTGCATTAACAGAAAAATATTTTCCAATATCTCGTAAAAAAGATAAAACATTCATGCCACCAAACCAATCATAGTTGTTAGCAACAATAGCGGCGTTATCACCACATTCAAAATCTAAAAATGGCGATACTTGTTGTTTAATCTTTTCACTCCATTCAATTACCGTATCTTCAGTATTGAGTTTACGTTCAACAGCTTTAAAACTTGGATCGCCAATTAATCCTGTCGCACCTCCAACTAAAGCTATTGGTTTATGACCAGCCAATTGAAAACGTTTCAAACAAAGCAATGGAACTAAATGACCAAGATGCAAACTATCAGCGGTTGGATCAAAACCACAATATAGTGCAATAGGATTTTGCTCAATCAGTTCCATTAACGCTTTTTCATCAGTAAGTTGAGCAATCAGTCCACGCTCTTGCAGTTGTTTGATCACATTTTTTGTCATGATATTTTACCTATTAAATTTGTTACGTTTATATTCTACTTAATTAAATTCTATACTGTTTTATTGTGGTATTTTTTATACGCTTGTTTGAAATGGTCTTCAACTATTTCGTTCGGTTTTTTATCTAATAAGCTAAAAATAATGATTGCTATTGACGCAAATAAAAAGCCAGGAATTAGTGAATATAAATTAAGCCAATTAAAATTAATCCAAAGCAAGACGGTGATTGCACCAGTTATCATTCCTGCTAATGCACCATTGCGAGTCATTCGAGCCCAAAACACCGAGAATACAACAATCGGACCGAACGCAGCACCAAAACCAGCCCAAGCATGGCTAACTAAATCAAGCACACTGTTATTAGGATTGATCGCTAATAAAATAGCAATAACAGAAACTAATAGCACCATTATACGGCCAACCCAAACTAATTCTCGTTGCTTAGCCTTAGGTCGGATAAAAGCACGATAAAAATCTTCTGTTAATGCACTTGAACAAACCAATAATTGACAACTTAAGGTGCTCATTACTGCGGCTAGAATAGCCGCAAGCAAAATACCAGCAACCCATGGGTTAAATAGTAATTTAGATAATTCGATAAAAATACGTTCATGTTTCCCATTATCAATTAGATAAGCTAAGTTAGGATTATTGGCAAAGAAAGCAATACCAAAGAAACCAACTGTAATTGCGCCAGCTAAACATAAAATCATCCATGTCATACTAATTCGACGAGCATTTTTCATGACTTCATGAGAATCAGCAGCCATAAATCTAGCTAAAATATGTGGTTGACCAAAATAACCAAGTCCCCAACCTAACAATGAAATAATGGCAATCAAATCCATATGAGCAAAGATATTAGTATAATCAGGATTTAATGATTGAATATTAGCCATTGCATCAGTAAAACCACCCGCATTAATCATTACCATAATTGGTGTTAATATTAGAGCAAACATCATTAAACTAGCTTGAATTGTATCGGTCCAACTTACTGCTAAGAAACCACCAATAAAAGTATAAGCAATTGTCGCGCCAGCGCCTGCTAGCATTGCCCAGCCATAACTAAGCCCAAATGTACTTTCAAATAATTTAGCACCAGCAACTACGCCTGAAGCACAATAAATGGTAAAAAAGATTAAAATTATTACTGCTGAAATAATTCTTAATAGTGAACTATTGTCATCAAATCGACGAGCAAAATAGTCAGGTAAAGTTAATGAATTATGGTTTATCTCTGTGAAAACTCTTAATCTACCGGCAATCAGCAACCAATTTAGATAAGCGCCAATTATTAATCCTATAGCAATCCAGCTTTGCGAGATACCAAATAAGAATACTGCACCCGGTAATCCCATTAATAACCAACCACTCATATCAGAAGCACCAGCAGAAAGTGCAGTAACTACACTGCCTATGCGACGTCCACCTAATATATAATCACCAAAGTTCCGAGTTGCACGAAATGCAAAGAAACCAATCGCAATCATTCCTAATATGTAAACAGCAAAGGTGACAATCATTGGTAATGACATTTTTATAATAAACCTTGAACGATGAAATTAAAAAATAGTTGGCTAGCTTATCATAAAAAGCCCCTGCTAAAAAGCAGGCGATTTTGCTATATCTGTCTTAGCTATAAAAGCTAGTATTACAATTCAATCCATAAAATAAAAATATCTTCAATTTTTTAAATAGATACATTGTTAATAGTTCTAACCTATATAAAAACTCAATATATCCTAAGGTTAAATATAATATAATGTATATAATATTAATTAACTTTTTTATTTATAAGATATTGTGAAACAATCAACTCGAATTGAAATTTTAGAAAGATTAAAAGAGCATATTAAAGATCCTACAACTGAATTGGTATATAAAACACCATTCGAGTTACTTATAGCTGTTGTACTATCCGCTCAAGCCACCGATGTTAGTGTGAATAAAGCAACTAAACCATTATTTGCTATCGCAAATACCGCAGAGCAAATTCTGGCACTAGGAGTCAATAAATTAAAAGACTATATTCGGACAATTGGTTTATATAATAGCAAAGCAGAAAATATTATTAAAACCTGTCAGATTCTCGTAGATAAATACCAAGGTGAAGTACCAGAAAATTTTGACTCATTAATTGCGCTACCTGGCGTAGGAAGAAAAACAGCTAACGTAGTTTTAAATACCGCATTTGGCTGGCCAACTATTGCTGTAGATACCCATATATTTAGAGTAAGTAATCGAACAGGATTTGCACCAGGCAAAACGGTTGAAGCTGTTGAAGAAAAACTACTTAAAGTGGTTCCAGATGATTATAAAATAAATTGTCATCATTGGTTAATATTACATGGTCGATATACCTGTATAGCTAGGAAGCCACGCTGCGGATCTTGCGTTATTGAAGATTTGTGTGAATATAAAGAAAAAATTTATCCAGAGTAAAAAATCAATGCCAAATAAATTTAAATTAGAAGATGAAGATATCAACTTGTTTAAAAGTAGTATTGGTAATACCAAACAACTTAAACAAGATACCGTTATTCATAAACCAGTAAAACGATCCCAAAAGCTAATTGATAATCAAAAGCTTCAACATGAAAAAGTAAATAATGAATTTTATTTTTCCGATGATTACCAACCACTTCTACAAGAAGATCCTATTCGTTACATTCGTGAAAATACGGATAACAATGAGTTAAAAAAATTGCGACGAGGATTTTATTCACCCGAGTTTTTTTTAGACCTACATGGATTAACCCAGCAAGAAGCAAAAAAAGAAATTGCAGCACTTATTGCTGCTTGTTTACGTGAAAATGCTAATTGTGCTTGTATTATGTATGGTCATGGTAAAAACATATTAAAAAAACAAACTCCAATGTGGTTAGCCCAACACCCACATGTAATGTGTTTCCATCAAGCACCAAAAGAATTTGGCGGTAATGCTGCATTATTAGTTTTATTTGATATCAATAATCCATCTGTTAATCTAAGATAATTATTAATAAATATACACTAAATAATAAAAAAGCCAGCTTAGTTTTACTAAGCTGGCAAACATTGGAAGCAATGTGAGCAATGTCATACTTTTTTAGAAGTCTTTCGACGCTCTAACAAAGTACATCTGAATGATAATCATTCTCATTATTAAAAGCAAGTTATTTTTTTGACTATTTTCAAAAAACTGACAAAATTTTGTCAGTTTAACATGTGTTTTTATATTAACATTTTGTTTTTATAAGGAATTTAATTGAGAAGAGCAGGGTGATTTGCCCCTGCTTTTTGGAATATTTAACTATAAACAAACCATTATAATTAACTTTTGGGAATAGTTTTATTTTTGATAGATAAACTCAACACCCTCTTCATCACTCTCATCCCAATCATCAAAATCATCGTCGTCGTCATCAAATGCATCATCCATTGCTTGTTGATGATAATCATCCCACATAAATTCGACTTTTTCAGGCGATGTTTCCTCTTGTTCTGCCTCTCGAGGATGAGCCGTAATATAATCCATTAAATCCCAACATAATGCTTTTACGCCTTCGTGATTCACCGCTGAAATAAGATAATATTTCTCATCCCAATTTAAGGCTTCCGCAATTTCAGCTGCACGTTTTTCACTTTCATCAGGACCTAATACATCCATCTTATTAAAAACTAACCAACGCGGTTTATTTGCTAATTTATCACTATACTGATGCAATTCTTGAATAATAACTTTCGCATTTTCAATTGGATCTGAACCATCTATTGGCGCTATATCAATTAAATGCACTAATACGCGACAACGTTCAAGATGTTTTAGAAAGCGAATACCAAGCCCTGCACCATCAGATGCCCCTTCAATCAATCCAGGGATATCTGCAACAACAAAACTTTGTTCATTATCCATTCGCACAACACCCAAGCTAGGTACTAATGTTGTAAATGGATAATCAGCGACTTTAGGTTTAGCAGCTGAAACACTGCGAATAAATGTTGATTTACCAGCATTAGGTAAACCCAACATACCCACATCAGCTAGCAATAATAATTCCAATAACACATCGCGTTTTTCACCAGGCGTACCATCGGTTTTTTGTCGTGGAGCACGATTCACTGATGATTTAAAACGGGCATTACCAAGTCCATGAAAACCACCTTTAGCAACCAGAACTTTTTGTTGATGATGTGTTAAATCACCAATAATTTCACCAGTATATTTATCAGTTATACGAGTTCCTACTGGCACTTTAACGGTAATATCTTTACCTCGTTTTCCCGTACAATCAGAACCTTGTCCATTTTGACCACGTTCTGCTCGGTAGTTTTTTTCAAATTGAAAATCAACCAATGTATTTAAGTTTTCATCAGCAATAAAAAATACATCACCACCGTCTCCACCATCGCCACCATCAGGGCCACCTTTAGGTATATATTTTTCTCGGCGGAAACCAACACAACCATTTCCGCCATCTCCGGCTTCGACACGAATTGAAGCTTCATCTACAAATTTCATTATTTGTCCTCTTTCTTTCGGTTAATTAGCCAGCCCTTTCGTGGTTGCCACAAGTAGTGTCCAACCGTTGCAAACATTGCACCAGCGACCACTGATACTGCGCCAATATAACCTAAAATATTTAAATATTGCATTGCAAACTTTTCTGGCCATAGTAAAGCAAATAAATCTGAAAAAATCAGTGCAAAAAGTGGTGTTAATGTGGTTATTGCACTTACTTGTGCAGCTTGCCAACGTTCCATTGCCATAACCAAAGCACCATAAGCAATAATAGTATTAAGTCCGCAAAAAATAATGGCAAACAGTTGGCTAAAATCAGCACTGGCTATTTTCGTTGGTGATGCTAGAGGCCATAAAAAAATACTACAAATAAGATAAATCAACCAAAGTAGCTGTTCTGCTCGTAATTTTTTTAATAATACTTTTTGCGCTAACGCATAACATGCCCATGAGATAGAAGCCAGCAAAGCCAGCCAAACACCTATGCCATATGAAGACATATTAGCAAAAAGATCGGCTAGATTTTCATTAAAAAACAATCCTAACCCAATTAATAATATGGTAATACCAATAATTTGCGTTGGTCTTAATCTTTCTTTGAAAATAATTGCACTGGAAATCATAAATATTACAATTCCGGTTTGTCCAACAACTTGAGCAGTAGTTGCAGATAAATACTGAACAGCTGTAGCAAAAAGTGCAAAATTACCCAGTAGGCCAAACCCAGCAATCATCAATAAGATAAAACGGCGACGTTTTTTGAACATAGCTAAATTAGGAAACTGTTTTTTATAAGCCAGCCATAGTGTAATACCGATAGCTGAGATACTTAATCGTGACCAAGCTAATGTTAATGGATCAATAACAACTAATGCATATTTCATAGCAATTGGCACTAGTCCCCACATAACGGCTGTTAACATGGCTAATGCAAAACCTAATTTAACATTTTGCTGTTTTATCATAATGAATTATATAAATTTTCAAGAAATGAAAAAAGCCCCACAATGACTGTGAGGCTTCTATAACTTATTAAACCGCTGGTTTATTAGCTGTTAGCAACTACACTAACATAACGGCGGTTTTTAGGTCCTTTAACTTCGAACTTAACTTGTCCATCAACTAAAGCGAATAGGGTATGATCACGACCACAACCTACGTTAGTACCTGGGTGGAATTGAGTTCCACGTTGACGAACTAAAATGTTACCCGCAAGAACTTCTTGAGAACCATAACGTTTAACACCTAAACGTTTACTCTGGGAATCACGACCATTACGTGATGAACCACCAGCCTTCTTATGTGCCATTGTTCGATACTCCTATTAAGCGATTGCAGTTATCTTCACATCAGTGAACCACTGACGGTGACCTTGTTGTTTACGATAGTGTTTACGACGACGGAATTTAACAATTTTCACTTTCTCGCCACGACCGTGCTCAACAATTTCTGCTTTAATTGTTGCACCTTCAACAAACGGAGCACCAACTTTGATGTCTTCACCATTTGCTACCATTAAAACTTTATCGAAAACAACTTCTGAACCTGTTTCGACTTCAATTTTTTCCAAGCGAACGACTTGTCCTTCGCTAACTCGGTGTTGTTTACCACCACTTTGGAAAACTGCGTACATACTTAACTCCGCAATAAAAAGCAGACGATTCCTGATTAAAAATATATGTCTGCATTGATTAATCTTATAGGGCGTGAATTTTACGCAAAATTTATGCTTGTTGCAAGCGCTGTTTAATAAAAGATCGCAAAAAGTCACAAAAAAGATCTTAGACCAGCTATTTTCACGCTACAATATAGTTAAATTATTATTTATTTGCATAATATTTAACGCAAAAATATTGAGTGCCTATATGCTAAAAAGAAAATTTCGCTACAGTGCTTCTATTATTAATCGTTTAACACTTTTAATGCTCTTTTTAGGCGCTATGGCATTATTGGCGCTATTTTTGTCAATACAAGTCGCTAATGATACTAAAGGTAGCGCTTATATGATTAATCAATTAGGGTTAATCAGAATGAAGAGCTATCAACTTTTAGCAATGACACCTATAGAAAAAAAGGATATTTATCGACTTAACATTTTTAATGATATCCCATCATCACAACAATTAAAATTATTTGAACGTTATCAGTTAATGGATGATTTTAATCAATTACAGTCGCAGTGGTTCAAGCATATTGTTCCGAAACTTCAACAAGCAAACAATATAAATGAGATAAAAAATGAAATTGATAATTTTGTTGCTCACACCGATAAACTGGTTCATCAAATTGATCAAAAGACAGAAAATCAAATCCATTATCTTTCACAATTACAACTCGTTTTTATCATTCTAATTGCACTATTTCTTCTGGCACAAATTTACTATTTACGTCGTTATCTTCTTGCGCCATGGCGTAAATTAATTCATATGGCAGAATCGATTTCGCAACAGAATTTTAGTCAACGCTTTAATAGTAAAACAACCAAAAGTGAGTTTGATTTACTGGGGCAAGCCTTTGATAAAATGGCGGAACAAATTGAACAACAGTATCTATTGTTAGAAGAGCGCGTCACAGAAAAAACAGCTGAATTACAACAAATCAATAAAATTGTGTCATTTCAATATCAAGCCATCAAGCAACTCCATACCTCAGACCCCTTATGTGAGCGTTTTTTAATTATACTTCGTGGACTAGAAGAATTAGTACCATTAACACAGTTTCAAATCCGATTTTATGAATCAGATAACATAGAACATTTTCAACAATTCAGCTATGACAACCAACAAAAACTCCCTTATTGCCAAAATTCAGAATGTAATGCTTGTCTTATTCCATCAAAATCTTATCAAGAAAATGGTTTTCAGCGCTATTGGTATCTGCAAGAAAAAGGAGAAAAATTTGGCATTTTATTTGCAATACAGCCATCAAAAGTACAACTAGGAACAGAACAAGAAAATTTAATTACTGCTTTAGTTGAACAAATGACTACAGCACTAATGCTTGATAGGCAAATAGAACAACAAAAACAATATCTATTAATGAAAGAACGTTCAGCAATGGCTAGGGAACTACATGACTCGATAGCGCAATCACTTTCTTGTTTAAAAATACATCTTAGTTGCTTACAGATGCAATCGGATTTAACTTCCCAAACCAGTATCGATTTGCTGACGACTATGCGTAAAGAGGTTAATATAACCTACTCTCAATTAAGAGAGTTAATTACCTCGTTTCGCTTACGTCTTAACCAAACCGGTTTTTATGCCAGTTTCATGGAGTTAATTGATGAGTTTAATCAGAAATTGAAATTTACAATTCAGATTGAATATCAATTACCTCTCAATATCATTAATAGCAAATATGCCTTTCATTTACTACAATGTGTCCGGGAATCTTTAAATAATATCTATAAACACGCCAATGCCACCCTGGTCAAAATAAGCTTAACGATTGATGAGAATCAAATTATTACCGTTAGCATAAAAGATAATGGTATTGGTTTACAAAATAATACACATCAAGATAATCACTATGGTTTAATTATTATGCGTGATAGAGTTGGCGTATTAAACGGCAATCTAGTCATTAATAGTAAGCCTAATATGGGAACAGAAATTGTGGTAACATTTAAAGCAACAAACACAATTCCTTGCAAGATGATAAAAGAGTAACCAATGGATCAAGTTAAAAGTTCAATATTACTTATTGATGATCATCCCATGTTAAGAAATGGGGTAAAGCAACTTATTAACACCATCAATAATTTTGAAATTATCGGTGAAACTGGTTCAGGGATAGAAGGAGTTAAGCTGGCTGAAACACTTGATCCTGATATTATTTTGTTAGATATCAATATGAATGATGTCAGTGGACTAGAAATTCTACGCTATTTACGCGAGAAAAACATTTCAAGCAGAATCATTATGTTTACTGTCTCAGACGCAAAAGAAGATATTATTACCTCGCTCAAAACTGGTGCTGATGGTTATTTGTTAAAAGATATGGAACCGGAAGATTTTCTTAAAGCCTTAAAGGATATTTCGGAAGGGAAAGTCATTATGGATGAAGCTATTTCACATATCATTCTTAATTATATGCGTGATGATAAAAACCAGACAACCAACCAATCCCATGATATCAATTTACTTACCCCAAGAGAACATGAAACATTTAACTTATTAGTGCAAGGATTATCGAATAAACTTATCGCAAAAGAGTTAGATATAGTTGAAAGTACAGTAAAAGTTCATATTAAAAGTATTTTTAAAAAACTCAACTTTAAGTCACGTATGGAAATGACTGTATGGTATTTGCAGAGTAAAGAATAACCTTGGCAATGTATTAATGCCGATTTATATCATATATCCGCTTACACTTTTAATTGGATAGAATATCTAATCCTAATCATTAAAAATTTTCTATAACAACCGTTTTCTTCTACTTGATTCAATTGAAAAACAATATTTATAATTAGTTCAATCAATTAAATTGATTTATTGAACAAAATTAGAAAACAAAAAATTAAAAAATAGGATGAAGTTGTAAATGTCTCTATTAGTCAATGCTTACTCTACACTCACAAATCCAACAGCAATTAATTTTAGTTGTAAAAAATTAAATCAACGTGGATTGAACTCACTCAATTTTACAGATCATCTTAATGGTTTTATTGGCTATGTTATGCAAGCAGGTGACGGTGAAATGAATTCCCGCCGTTATGAACTTTATCGACATATTCAAAAAACTAAACATCAGTTTACGTTTGAAATAGAAGAAAATCAATTTAATGAACTAGCGCATTGGGCTGAGCTGGCTAATGTTATTTTATTTATCCCCGATGGTACGATTCGCAATCCTAAGATGGATGTTTTACAAGATCCAGATGGAAAATTTGATATAAATGTTAAAATGCCTTATCCGTCAGAAGCATTACAACGCAAAGCAAAAACTGAGCAGTATTTAGCAACGTTAGGATTACATCCGCTTGTAAGCTTACCTCCTGTCGTTGCTGAATCTGAAGTAATACTTAGAACACCCGATGAAGTAAAAAAACGAGCCTTAGCCCTGATGTTAACAGGAATTCAAGCCGAAAGCTTTCGAGAAAATGCCCCATTAGATCCTGAGGAATTCAAAGCGCGTTGTCCGTTAGGGTTTGCTGCTTTATCAAATATTGAATATGATTTTATTCACGCACCTCAACCGCAAGAACAAGATGTTATGAATATGAGTTGGCGCTATGAAGCCTTATTACCACTACAATGGGCACTAAATTGGCAATCAAAATTACCTTTTGCGGATACTTTTTGTAATGTATCTTCATTAGTTGAAACTGGTTTAGAAAATAGTAATCCCGAACTATCTACTTTAACCTTAAGACCAACAAGTGAACTGCTAGATGCATTAGATTTAAATTACCGATTACATTGGCTAGCAAGAGATTGTCGGCTTAATAATAAAACACTACCTGTAGAAATAATGGAAGGCGTTATTCAAGAAAGACAACATGCTTTAAATTGGCTAACAAACTTTGAAAATGCCGATTGGGATGATGTCGATACGCCTTCTTAAATTTTGATAAAAAAAGCAAAGTCGATATTGTTATAAAACACTTTGTAATAATATTTTTTAGTCAAATTGTTTGGAAACAAAAGGCAAGAAAATAAAGAATATTATAAGATATCCTATCATTTCCTTGCCAATTTATACTAATTCTGTGAAAACCAGTTAAGTTTTTCTCGTAATGCCACCACCGGACCAACGATAATTAAACTAGGGCTACGAGCTTGTAAAGCTAGCTGACCAAGTTCGGATAATAAACCATTGATGACTTTTTGCTTAGTAGTGGTACCCTCTTCAACAATAGCAATAGGAGTCTGACCATCCATACCGTGTTTAATTAAATTCGTTTTAATATTTTCTGCTTGCGATAGCCCCATATAAAAAACCAAAGTCTGCTTTTCAGCCGCTAAACTTCGCCAATCAAGATGAGATCCATCTTTTAGATGACCAGTTATTAAACGTACACTATGTGCGTAATCACGATGAGTTAGTGGTATTCCACTATACGCCGAGCAACCAGAAGCCGCAGTAATGCCAGGTACTACCGAAAAAGGAATATTAGCATTGAATAATGTTTCAAGCTCTTCTCCTCCTCGACCAAAAATGAAAGGATCACCACCTTTAAGTCGTACCACTCTCAGGCCCTTTTGTGCTTGTTCCAATAATATTTGATTAATTTGTTCTTGCGGAACACAATGAAAACCGGGGTGTTTACCAACAAAAATTCGTTGCGCGTCTCGTCGAGTTAAATTCATTATTTCTTTTGAGACTAATCTATCATAAACAATAATATCCGCTTGTTGAATTTGCTGGAGACCTTTTAAAGTTAACAACCCTGGATCGCCAGGGCCAGCACCAACTAAGACCACTTCGCCACGACAATCCAACGAATCATCAAATAATTCATTAGTTAATGTATCGACATTTTCTGAATCATTATTCGCTATTGCTTGAGCTAATCTATCATGAGAAAACAATTTCTCCCAAAATCGTCGACGTTCAGTCATACTTCGGTAAGTCGCTTTTACTTTATTGCGTAAATAACCGGCATATATGGCTAATTTACCAATATGTTGTGGCAATATTGCTTCAAATTTTTCACGTAACAAGCGAGCTAATACAGGAGCATGCCCTTCTGAAGAGATGGCGACCATAATAGGGGAACGATCAATAATTGAAGGCATAATAAAACTTGCATCTTTGGGAGAGTCGACCACATTACAAAAGATACGACGGTTTTCTGCGGCGCTACTAACTTGTTGATTGGTTTTTTGACAGTTAGTTGCAGCAATAACTAACCATTTATTATCTAGCAGTTGCTCGTTAAACTCACTTTTTATTAAAACTAACTGCTTTTGTTGCTGCCAACAGATAAATTGTGGGTTAAATTCAAGTGCATTGACAGTTAATTTTGCACCAGCTTCAAGTAATAATCGAGCTTTACGCTCAGCTATTTCGCCACCACCAACTAATAAACAATCACGATTTTCTAATTTGCAAAATAAAGGTAAATAATCCATACAATTTCAAAACAACCATTAATATATTTTTGATTTAAGAGCAATTTACTGATTGCTAATTACCATACCAATCAGTAAATTGAACAATAAAAACTTCTGTTATTTATAATTAAGGTCGATCTGATTTAGGTGTTGAAAACCAATATCCTAACCCCATAAATAGTGCGCCGGATACTAAATTTCCTAATGAAACCCATAACAAATTATGACCAATGCCGGCTAATGTGTAAGAATCAGAATGATTACCAAACCAAGAAAGTGAAAATAACGTCATATTGGCAACACTATGTTCATAACCACAAGCAATAAAGGCTAATAAACACCACCATATTGCAATAAATTTTGCTGACCCCTCTACTCGGTTTGCCATCCAAATAGCTAAGCAAACTAACCAGTTACATAAAATTCCCCGAAAGAATAATGCTGTTGCTGGCGCAGATGTTTTTGCCAATGCAGCGGTATGCACAAGCGAAGTATCTGTTGCCAATAATGGACTTGCAGCCCAATAAAACAAAGCGGCAACAAAAATTGATCCAACCAAATTGCCTAACCATGTTTGTGGCAATACACACCACATTTGACAATGAGTAATTTTTTTAGCCTGCACGCCAAAAGTTAAAAACATGGTATGGCCAGTAAATAATTCTGAGCCGGCAATTACCACTAAAGTTAATGCTATACCAAAGGTTGCCCCCATAACTAAAGGCCTAACGGATGGATCAAGCAAATTACCTAGTGTGAAAATTAATATAATTCCTAAACCAACGTAAGCACCTGCCATAGCAGAACTTAACCAAAATCCAATTGGATTGGTTTTAGCTAGTCGAACGATCCGCGCAGCATTAGCTGCACATTTGTTAATTGTTTCTGTATACATTTTGTATTCCTAATGCGATTAATTAATTAGATTTTATTTGCACAAATTCATCATTATCTACTTTGACTTCATAATGAGTAACAGAATAATCTTCATTTTCAAGGCAATAACCATCCTTTAAACGAAAACGCTGTTTTTTAAGAGGACTTGCGACCCATAGCTCATTTTCATGTTCAGCAATAATGCCACGAGAAAGGACGCTGGCATTCGCAAAAGGGTCAATATTACTAATCGCATAAAGCTCATTAGTATTGTAGGGACGAAAAACTGCAACATGTTCTTTGCCGACTAGAGCACATATTCCTGTTTCAGGTAAAATATCTTGTAATTTACAAATAGTAATCCATTGGCTCATGATCTATTCTCCTAACATAGTTTGACGTTCTTCAAGAGTTGCTGGGCGATGTTGATCGCGTTCAGGCACAAATTGAACATTATCATCACGCTTAGAACTATTAACAAAATGGGCAAAACGGATTTGTGCTGCAGGGTTATTCACTGTTTCTTTCCATTCGCAGACTACTAATTGTCGAACTCGATCCATCTCTTTTTCTAGTTCGGCATTAATACCTAACTTGTCATCAATAATCACACTACGTAAATAATCGATTCCTCCTTCAAGATTCTCAAACCAAACGGAAGTTCGTTGTAATTTATCAGCTGTGCGAATATAGAACATGATAAAACGATCCAAATAACGTATAAGCGTCTCTTTATCTAAATCCGCAGCAAGTAAATCAGCATGACGAGGCTTCATACCTCCATTACCACAAACATATAGATTCCAACCTTTTTCAGTAGCAATAACACCAATATCTTTACCTTGCGCCTCCGCACACTCCCGAGTACAACCTGAAACACCAAGTTTAAATTTATGAGGTGCTCTAATACCTTTATAACGATTTTCTAATTCAACGCCAAAACCGACACTATCGCCAACACCAAAACGACACCAAGTACTACCCACACATGTTTTAGCCATACGTAACGCCTTCGCATAGGCATGACCACTTTCAAAACCAGCGGCTATGAGCTCTTTCCAGATAGCTGGAAGATCGTCTTTTTGTGCACCGAATAAACCAATTCGCTGAGATCCGGTGATTTTCGAATACAGATTATATTTCCTTGCAATCTGGCCTATCGCAATTAAGCCTTCTGGTGTAATTTCACCACCAGCACTACGTGGGATAATGGAATAAGTACCATTTTTTTGGATGTTACCTAAAAAAATGTCATTACTATCTTGCAAAGGAACAAGATCTGGTTTAAGAATATAATTATTCCAACATGATGCTAATATTGACCCTATTGTTGGTTTACAGACTTCACAACCATAACCAGTACCATGTTTTGTAATCACTTCACTGAAAGAAGTTAATCCTTCAACTCGAATAAGATGGAAAAGCTCTTGACGAGAATATTTAAAATGTTCACAAAGGGCATGACTGACTTCAATACCTTGCTTAGCTAATTCTAAATTAAGGATTTGTGTTACTAATGGAATACAGCCACCACAGCCAGTACCTGCTTTCGTTTCGGCTTTAATTGCTGCCACCGTATGACAACCAGCATGAATAGCTTGCACAATTTTTGCTTTTGTTACATCAAAACAGGAACATATTTGTGCATTATCCGGCAAAGCATCAGCGCCTAATACAGGTTTAGCTCCGGCATGAGAAGGTAAAATTAAGCTATCAGGATGCTCTGGCAGATCCATATTATTAAGCATTAATTGTAATAAATTACTATAGTCTGCTGTATCACCAACTAATACAGCACCAAGCAATTTGCGATTATCATTTGAAACCACTAATTTTTTATAAACTGGGATATTTTCGTCTAAGTAAACATAACTCCGACAACCGAGCGTCTTAGCTTTGGCATCGCCAATACTACCGACATCGACTCCCATCAACTTGAGTTTAGCACTCATATCAGCGCCTTCAAATTTAGCATTTTCGCCGATTAAATGGGCTAACGCGACCTGCGCCATTTTGTATCCAGGGGCAACAAGACCATAAACTTTACCTTGCCAACAAGCACATTCCCCAATCGCATAAATATCAGGATCTGATGTTTGACAATAATCGTTAACAACAATCCCACCACGAGGGCCAATATCAAGCTCACATGCTTTAGCTAATTGATCGCTAGGTCGAATACCTGTTGAAAAAACAATAAAATCAATTTTAAGTGATGAACCATCAGCAAATTGCATAATTTTACCTGATGGTGTATGAATAATTTCTTGGGTATTTTTACTGGTATGAACACCAACCCCCATCTCCTCAATTTTTCGACGTAACTGTTCACCTCCCATAGAATCAAGTTGCTCTGCCATTAACACTGGCGCAAATTCAACGACATGAGTTTCAATGCCTAAATTCTTTAGCGCCCCAGCAGCTTCAAGCCCAAGCAAACCGCCACCCACTACTGCGCCAGTTTTACAATTGCTGGCACAATTACGAATAGCATCAAGATCTTCAATAGTACGATAAACAAAACAATTCGCACCATCAGCACCTTTAATTGGTGGTACCCATGGATAAGATCCCGTTGCAATAATCAATTTATCATAAGAGATTATTCGTCCTGTTTGTGAATGCACTTCTTTACGTTGTCGGTTGATTAATATAATCCGCTCATTAAGTAGAATATTTATATCATTTTCTTGATATAAACCCTCTCTAACTAAAGATAATGCTTCTGCGGTATGTCCTGAAAAATAGGATGAAAGATGAACACGATCGTAAGCAACTCTAGGTTCTTGGCAAAAAATAGTGATGTTGAACTTATCAGCCTGCATTTTATCAATAATTTCTTCAACAAAACGATGGCCAACCATCCCATTGCCAATAATGACGAGATTGGTTTTACTCATAAAAAGCTCCAAATTTATTTTTAATTCAATTATTTAATTTTTATCTAATTGATATTTTAAGGAACTTTAAACAGAATATAATTATCCTCAAGGATTACCTCTTTAGTAGTAGATAAAATAATAATTTTGAAAACAATGAGTTATCATTTTTCACGATTTAAGTATCAAGTAACATTAGAATATTATTATGATAAACATCACAAATTACGAATAAAAAAAGGATTGCCAATTAGGGTTAAATAAGTATAATTAGCCGACTAAATAAATTAGGTAATGACAATTGAATTACAATTCAAGAATACTTCCTTCTCGCGAAACTTTAGCAAAAGCACAAAGATTTAATGATGAAATTATTGAGGTTTCAGGCGTTGATCTTGTCTTAAGTTTAATCACAACCGCCGATTTAATTCGATCAAATATTTATGCACAACTAGCCAAAGATTATGATGTATCTGAAGGAAAATTTGCCTTGCTAATGTCATTGTATAGTGAAGGAGAAACTTGCGCTAGCGAGTTAGCATTAAGAGTTGGCGTAACACCAGCAACCGTTTCGGTAATGGTGAAACGAATGTTAGCAGCACCCGATCCTTTAATATCAATGACCAAAAGTGGAGAAGATGGCCGTTCTCGACTAATCACCCTTACTGCAACTGGGGTAAATCTTATCCAAAAAGCATTACCTAATCACTTAAAATCGATTCGTGCTTTTGCTCAAGTCTTAAATCCACAAGAGCAGGAATCTTTAATTGCAATGTTACGCAAATTATTGCGTAAATAATTGCCAATAATTATTCATAATCATGATATTTTAACAATATACTTAGCTGACTAAATAAATGAAAAATAAATTAAACTTAGATTTACCCAAAAACATTAAAATTCCTGCTATATTTTTATTGCTACTTTTATTTGGATCTACATTAATATGTCTTGGTTCAAGAAATGATGCAGTAACTGTTGCTAAAAGTATCAAATCAGGGGTATTAACCGCTGATGAAATCAATGTTGCCTTTCAAAATGTAGGTGGAAAAGTGATTAAACGATTTGTCCAAGAATCACAATTCGTTAAAAAAGGCGACCCATTAATGCAACTTGAAGATATTGATACCAAGCTATCAGTTGATCGCTTGCAAGCACTAGTTGATAGTCAAACTGCTGCTGTTAATCAAGAACAAGCAGCAATCGAAATCACTGAAAATGAAATCAATCTTAATGAGTTATCAACATGGCGAAAAATTGAGGAAGTTAAAGCTAATCTTGAAGCGGCAAAGTCTGCTCGTGATCTAGCTAATACTGAGTTTCAACGCCATACTCAATTAAGAAAAACGGGCGGTACTTCTCAATCACAACTTGACGCTGCACGAAATGTCTACATTAGTACAAAAATGCAAGTGGTACAGATTGAAAGCCAATTATCAACCTTAATGATTGGAGCAACTCAAGACCAAATTAACCAGTTTGAACAAACTAGAAATGCTACGGGTATGACATTGCAATCGATCACTATTGATCGACAAAAACTACAAAATCGTCAAAATCAGCTTGCTCAGATTAAAGCGCAATTAGCACAAGCTCAAGCTGATTTAAAACAATTACAAGTCAATTATGATCGACTAACATTAGTCGCGCCAGAAGATGGCAAAGTGCTAAAACTGATGTTTGAAGATGGTGAGATGGCACCTGCTGGAGCACCAGCTGTATTATTAGAAACTGATCGCAAATATGTCGATATCTATGTTAATGAAAAAATGGTCAATGATTATCAACCAGGCACAAAGGTGAAGGCGAATGTTATCGCATTAGATAAAACCGTAAAAGGCACCGTTCGATTTGCAACTGCTGCGCCATCATTTGCTGACTTACGCATGACTCGAGAACGTGGACAGGCCGATTTAACATCTTACCAAGTCAGAATTTATATGGAATCTATTCCACAACTATTAACCGGTATGACAATTGAGGTTGATCAATGATGCGACAAAACATCATTAAATCTATGCTTGAAGAGCTTGACGCTATGTTGTCAGGCCACTTCATTCCTTATTATAAAGTGTGCTTAGGTTTAGCTGCCATCGTATCACTTATTTTTTCAATTGTTCTGAGTCATGGTTCAGTTTTTGAAGGAAAAATCGCCGTTATTGATCTCGATGGTTCTAATTATTCAACTGAATTAATCAGTAAGGTAAATACGTCACCATTTATTGAAATAACAGAAGTGATTCGATCGCCAATTAATCCAATTACCTTGGTTTCACATGATCGTAATTTAGGCGTTTTATATATCCCTAAAGGGCTAGAAAAATCGCTAAAAAAAGGTGATCAGACGGTTAAATTAGGTTATTTTGCTGATGACTCAAATGATGCCCAAAATGCCAAAGTAATGCAAAGCCTTAATGAAATTATCCCTGAATCAGGTGCAGAATTAAGTGTTGGTAAAGTCGCAGCATTAGGACTAGGTCGAGAAGCAACAGAAGCGACCTTATCACCAATGCAATTAAAAACGAGAACCATGTTTAATCCGGCTAGTTCATCAACAATATCCACTATTATCTATTTTGTTTACTTCTTTTCATCATTAACTTATGGATTAACCTCATTAATGATTATTGGTCGATTAAAAACCATGGGGATGTGGAATACAGTAATTGAACGAGGTTTTTTACCATTATTAGCCAGAACAGTGCCTTATGCCCTATTTTATACCACTGCTTTAACCTTGATTACAGCAATATTGGTAATATTCGGTCAACTACGTTTTGATGGTAATTATTTTACTTTCGTACCAAGCATTTTTATGACCGGTTTAGCTTTTGGTTGGTTAGGTTTACTACTATCTTGGAAAACTAACCATCCCGGCGAAGGAGCAAGTAAAATGATTTTCCTTGTTCCTCCCGGCTTTATTATGGGCGGTTCAACCATGGCAGTAGGCATTATGCCAATATGGGCCTTTTATGTTAGTCATGCCTTTCCATTAGTTTGGTTATTTCGCTTCTTCCGTGACATAGGTATACGCGGACGTTCATTTGTCGATATGTTATCAACATATGGTATCTTCATTATCTATTTAACCGTTATTGCTTTTGCCGTGATGATGTTTGTTAAGCGCAGTAAAAATAGCCAACCAGAATGAAAAAATAACCACAATTAAGTTATTGAAACACCAATCGGTGTTTCAATATCTATATCAACCTCTATATTCTCTTAGTTATAATTTTTGATTAACAATCTTATAATCAATGAAATTTACAAATTTGTGACATAGATCACTCTAAACAATGAAAGCGGATATTTTTTTATTGTTTAGCTGTCTTTCTTTTATATGATTTCTCTTTTAAGTTAAAAATTTGAAAAATAACATTAATATTCTTTTTACTGCTTATCTTTCATATTGAAAGCTTTCGTTTTATTTTAAATGGAAATAATATTTCAATTTTTTCTTACCTAACCAATTTTGTGACCTATCTATCATTTTTCGATCCCTTATCTATGTTTAAATTTAATAAAGAAACGAAAGTCAAATGAGTGGTAGAAAATGAATAAAGAAATAATCAATACTTTACAACGTAGAGAAAAAATTATTCATTTACTTGATACAGAGAATACCGTATCAGTTAACAAATTAAGTAAATTATTTAAAGTATCAAGCGTTACCATCCGAAACGATTTAAGACACCTTGAAGAAAAAGGTTGTATATTGCGCTGTTATGGTGGAGCAATGTTAAATAAATCCTTTGCTTTAGATAAACCATTATTAGACAAAAGCCGTATCAATTCGAACATTAAAAATAAAATTGCTCAGCAAGCAGCTGAAATGGTTAATGATGGAGACCGAATCATTCTCGATTCAGGATCGACAACAGCAGCTATGGTTCCCTATTTACGTAACAAAAAAAACTTAATTGTTTTTACTAATGCAGTAAATATTGCCTATGAATTATCAAATAATAATGACATAGAAGTAATTATTGCTGGAGGGAACATCAGAACAAAAGCTTACTCTATTTCCGGCCCTACAGTAGAACAACAATTAAGAATGTACCATTTTGACAAGCTTTTTTTAGGTGTTGATGGTTTTGATCTAAATGCTGGCATTACTACACCAAATTTCGGTGAAGCTAATGTCAACAAGGTAATGTGTCAAGTTTCAGAGCAAATTATCGCAATGACTGACTCAACAAAGTTCGGTCGTAAAAGTTTCTGTACGATTGAAAAAATTAATCTAATTAACACTATCATTACTGACACAAAAATTCCACAGGATTATCTAGAACAATTACATCAACTAGGAATAAATGTAGTCATTGTAGATTATTAAACTTTATAAATTTATTGGAATGATTAAAAAGGATATAGATTATGCAAAAATATTTGAATTATTCGTTAGATTGGTTAGAACAACACGGCGCTCAACATACTGCGAAAGAGATTTGTCAGCAACCACAAATTTGGCGAAATTTATTACAAATCATTTCACAACAGCAAAGTCAATTACAATCATTTTTACAGCCTTTACTTTCCGATCCAAACTTAGAAATAATATTGACAGGTGCTGGCTCGTCCGCTTTTGGCGGTGTAGCTCTGGCACCATGGCTAAGAGAACAGACTCATCGTAACGTTCACGCTTATGCGACAACAGAGATTGTCACTAATCCTCAGCAATATTTATCACCAAATAAAAAAACGTTAATTGTCTCATTTGCGCGATCAGGAAATAGTCCAGAAAGTGTTGCTGCAGTCAAATTAGCAGATCAAATAGTTTCTGACTGCTACCATCTGTTTTTAACCTGTAACCCAACCTGTGCATTAACAGAATATACGGCAAAAGAAAACAATCCTAAGCGTATTTTTCATCTAGTCATGCCTGAAGGAACACATGACTTAAGTTTTGCAATGACGTCAAGTATAAGTAGTATGATGCTTGCCACACTTCTACTTCTAGACAAGCTTGATCTTGAAAAAGCACACAATGCTGTAATGGAAATTGCTAGTATTTGTGAAGACAAACTATCAAGCTGGCAATCAATAACTAAACAATTAGCTAGTAAAGAACATGATCGCGTTATCTATGTTGGTAGTAGCTGCTTCACAGGTATTGCACAAGAATCTGCCTTAAAAATTTTAGAACTAACCGCCGGTAAAGTAGCAACCCGCTTTGATTCAATATTAGGACTACGTCATGGCCCAAAATTTATGGTTGATACAAAAAGTTTAGTTGTCTGTTTTTTCTCAAGCGAGCCATATGTTCACCAATACGATATTGACCTATTTAATGAGCTTGTTCATGACAAAATTGCATCCGACGTCATAGCACTGACAAGTCAAGAGAGTATAGATCAACAAATATTATCGGTAGATTGTAAACTCCCTGATTGTTGGTTGATTTTTCCTTATCTAGTTTTCGCACAAATGTTAGCGTTTGAAAAATCACTTCATCTTGGACTGACTCCAGATAACCCTTGTCCAACCGGAGAAGTTAATCGAGTAGTAAAAGGCGTTAATATTTATCCATTTAATAAAAACTAATTACCTGAATCTGTTAAACAAATAAACAAAAGGACTTAATAGCAATGAGCACACCTAATATTCTTATGACACGTATAGACAATCGTTTAGTTCATGGTCAAGTTGGCGTAACTTGGGTTAATGCACTTGGTGCGAATCTATTATTAGTCGCCAATGACAGTGCTTCGCAAGATCCAGTCCAACAAAATCTAATGGACATGGTTATTGCTGAAGGCATTCAAACTCGTTATTTTACCTTACAAAAAACTATCGACATTATTGGCAAAGCCGCTGAAAGACAAAAGATTTTTATTGTCTGTAAAACACCACAAGATGTATTAACCCTCGTTAAAGGTGGCGTACCAATCAAATTTGTCAATGTTGGTAATATGCATTTTTCCGAAGGTAAAAAACAAATTCATAAAACCGTTTCTGTCGATGAATCAGATATCGCAGCATTTAAAGAACTTGAACAATTAGGTGTAACTTGCGAAATCCGCCGAGTGCCTGATGAAGCTGGCGAAAAAATAGCGGATTTAATCAATCTATCTTAACTTGAGGGAGCATACTATGTTAATGGATGCATTATTAATTGGACTTCTAGCTGGTATAGCTGGCGTAGATTTATTTGATGGCCTGACTCATTTACACAGACCTATCGTAATAGGGCCGTTAGTTGGATTAATTTTAGGCGATGTTACAACCGGTTTATATGTTGGAGGATCATTAGAACTGGTATGGATGGGAATGGTACCGCTAGCAGGAGCACAACCACCTAATGTGGTTATCGGTGGTGTAATTGGTACCAGTTTTGCAATCTTAACTCATGCAGATCCTAAAGTTGCAATAGGTATTGCCGTACCATTTGCTATTGCAGTACAAGGATGTATCACTATTTTATTCACCATATACTCACCAATGATGCATAAATGTGATCGCTTCGTTGATCAACTCAATTTTAAAGGAATTGAATGGGTTAACTATCTTGGCATGATTATTCTTTTTTGTTTCTATTTTATTGTTGCTTTCTTACCTATCTACTTTGGTGCTGACGCAGCAACAGCACTAGTTAAAAAATCACCGCAATGGTTGCTTGATGGACTTAGTGTTGCTGGTGGTATGATGCCGGCCATCGGTTTTGCAATGTTAATGAAAATTATGATGAAGAAAACCTATATTGCTTATTTCATTTTAGGTTTTCTTGGTGTGACGTTCCTTAATTTACCAATTTTAGCGATTGCATTAGGCGCTCTAGCTATAGCAATGATTGATTTCTTTAATTATGGCCGTGAAAACAACGATAGTAACAAGCCAGTAAGCTCAGATTCAATGGAGGTGGAAGATGGAATTTAATAACGATCACGATAAAAAAATGGCCGAGAAAGAAGCAAAACGTATGGAACAAGCATTAGCGACAAGCAAAGCCACAGCCGATACTTTTTATGATCAAAGCCAAGATGTAACACTAACCAAAGGTGATATTAACCGAATGGCGTTTCGTTCCCTTGCTTTACAAGCGTCATTCAACTATGAACGTATGCAAGCAGGAGGTTGGCTTTATACTATCTTACCAGCATTACGTAAAATACATAAAAACCAAGATGATCTTAAAAATTCGATGCATATGCATATGGAATTTATTAATGTCCATCCTTTTGACGCCACGTTCCTCTCAGGATTAGTTCTTGCCATGGAAAAAGGCAAAGAAAATATTTCAACTATACGCGCGGTGAAAGTCGCTTTAATGGGACCTTTAGGTGGAATAGGAGACGCATTATTTTGGTTAACTTTACTGCCAATATGCGCTGGAATTGGTGCATCATTAGCCTTAGAAGGTAGTTTTTTTGGGCCAATAATTTTCCTACTAATGTTTAATATTGTACATTTTGGCTTACGTTTTGGTTTAGCTCATTATGGCTATCATGCTGGTACCAGTGCTTTACCTTTATTAAAAACGCATACTAAACGTATCTCACATGCTGCATCTATAATCGGTATGACAGTAATAGGAGCATTAGTTGCCTCATATGTACATTTATCTACACCATTAGAAATAAATGCAGGACAGGCTCATGTTGCGCTTCAAGCTGATGTATTAGATAAATTGATGCCAAATATATTACCACTTGGCTTTACCTTAATTGTTTATAGTTTGATGAAACGTAATTTCTCACCAGTAAAACTAATTGGTTTAACGGTTATTATTGGTGTTGTAGGTAAATTAGTCGGATTTTTATAGAGGGAATTATGTTAGGGATAATATTAACCGGCCACGGTAGCTTTGCTACCGGGCTTTACGAAGCCGCCACACAAATTATTGGTAAACAACCACAATTTACGGCTATAAATTTTCCTGATGGTATGAGTAGTGAACAATTAGAGGAACAATTGCACCAAGCATTTCAGGAAACTAATTGTGGTGACGGTGTTTTATTTTTAACTGATATTGTCGGTGGTTCACCATTTCGATTAGCGGCAGTTTTAAGTTATCAACACCAAAATATTGAAGTAATTAGCGGTGTTAATATGCCGCTGTTACTTGAAATTTTGTTACTACGTGAAAATTTAGATATCACAACCATTCGTCAAGAAACTATTGAAAATGGTAAGCAAACAATAACTAGCTTATGGCATGAACATCAAAAACAGTCAACTATTGATAAGGAATGTTCTGATGGAATTTAAACAAATTTGCGCTCAAAAGGTTTTAACACCTGTTGGTTGGATTGATAATGCAATTATCACTATTAATAATGGAAAAATTATTGATATTCAGCCTAATGATAAGCCTTGTACGAACCAAATAAAACTCTTACCAGCGCTCATAGATACCCATATTCATGGTGTCATGGGCGCTGACACTATGGATGCCACTCATGAATCATTAAATACCATAAGCTGTTTTTTGGCAAAACATGGCGTTGGTGCTTTTTTAGCGACAACAGTAACTGAAAGTTATGAAAAGATTGAAGCAGCATTAATACAAGTTAAAAACAGTATAAAGAAAGGCGTTTCAGGCGCCACAATATTAGGTTCGTATTTAGAAGGGCCTTTTTTTAGTGATATACATAAGGGCGCACATCCTGAAGAGTTTCTATGTGCACCGGATCGTGCAATAATTGAAAAATGGTTATCACTAGCTGAAGGGACATTAAAATGCATTGCTTTAGCACCTGAATACCCAAATGCTCTCTCTATTATCAAGTGGCTAAATGAACAAAATATTCGTGTTATGTTGGGTCATACTAATGCCGACTATCAAACAATTAAAGATGCAATATTAGCTGGTGCCAGCGGCGTAGTACATTGCTATAACGGCATGTCTGGATTACATCATAGACAACCAGGCGTTGTTGGTGCAGCATTAAGTATCGATAACTGTCAAACTGAAATTATCGCAGATGGCCACCATGTTCATCCAGCTGCGATTAACATCGCCCATAAATGTTGTGGAAAAAATCTGTTACTAATTACTGATGCGATGCAAGCAACAGGAATGCCAAGTGGCGATTATTATCTAGGTAAATTACAAGTACATATGCAAGATGATGTTGTTCGGACTAACAATGGTGGTTTAGCTGGTAGCACGCTGACCCTTGAACGTGCGGTAACTAATTTTGCTGATTATACCAATATACCTTTCGAACAAGCTTGGTTACATGGTAGTTATTATCCAGCTAAAGCATTAGGGATTGATGATACTTTAGGTAGTATTGCGCCGAACAAATTAGCCAATTTGGTATTATTAAATGATGATAATCAGATTGTTGCAACCATTATAAATGGTAATGTTGTTTATCAAACATCAGCTGATCTTAGCAATATTTTGATTTAAAAATCTATACACTTTTTTAACAAAATAAGAGGCATAAGGGTTAATCGTGTAGGCGTTTATATGTCTATTAAATCTATCTTCTTTCCTCTTATTATATTAGGATTGATAAGTAATATAGAGTAAAAATATACTATTTAATTGAAGTAATTATTAGTGTTTACCTACCACTTATCACAAACATTATCATGGTGATCTCATCTCCTCGAACGTTACTTAAGAGGTTATTTATGCGAAAATTAAAATTAATATTAGGCCTTTCTTTTGCTTTATCTTTCTCAACACAAGCATTAGAAACAATAAATAATTATACATTAGAACAAGTGGTGGTGTTCAGCCGTCATGGATTGCGAGCTCCATTAGCTAGTCCAAATAGTACTTTAGGTAAAGTAACCCCTAATCAATGGCCACAATGGGATACACCTGCTAGTTATTTAACTACCCGAGGTGGAGTATTAGAAAGTTATTTTGGACATTATTTTAGTGAATGGTTAGTTGATAATAAATTATTAAGCGAAAATACATGTCCAACAGAAAAAGAAGTATATATTTATACTAATAGCTTACAACGAACTATTGCAACTGGTCAGTACTTTGCGGTTGGCGCTTTTCCTGGTTGCATTGTCCCAATTATTCATAAAGAAAAATTAGGCACTATGGATCCTACATTCTTTCCTGTAATTAAAGATGGTAGCCCATCATTTAAAGAGTCTGCCATTGCATCAATCAATCAAATTGCTGATGCAAATGGTATTGAAGGATTAAATAAAAAATTGGATAACGCCTATAATGACATGTCCAAAATAATCAATTACGCAAATTCGGCAAATTGTCTAAATGATAAACAATGTGATTTCACTGCGTTACCAACTAAACTTATTATTGAAAAAGGCAAAGAACCCGGTATAACAGGTCCTCTTCGTACTGGAACATCAATTGCGGATGCCTTTATATTACAATATTACGAAGGGGCACCATTAACAGATATAGCCTGGGGTAAAATAAAGAATAACGAGCAGTTTGAGAAATTAGTCGCTATCAAAGAAAATTATAATACCGTATTATTTGGTTCGCCTGTTGTAGCCAAACAAATCGCAGCCAATTTAGTTAATTATATCAATCAAACATTTTCAGAAAAAAACAACAAAAGCAAATTTACGTTTTTAGTCGGCCATGACTCAAATGTTGCATCACTATTTTCCGCCATAAAAATTAAGTCGTATACACTGGCAAATCAATTTGAAACTACGCCAATTGGTGGAAAAGTTGTATTTCAAAAATGGCGCGATAACAAGACTGGTGAAGCATTAATGAAAATTGAATATTTTTATCAGTCAACCGATCAAATTCGTAATTTGACCCAATTAAATAGGAAAACTCCTCCGCAAAAAATTGTATTAGAAATGGAAAATTGTCCAATTAATAAAGATGGTTTTTGTTCATTTTCTGCATTTAAACAAATCATGAATGATGTTACTAAATAATGCTTGATATATTGATTGTATGCTTAGGTTTTTAGGCATACAATCAAAAAGTTATTAATTAATCGTTACATTAGTAATTTATATTTAAATCATGACTTATCTAAGTCTACACACTATCTAAAGAAAAAGTTTACCACAACATTAATAACTAATTTAATCAACATGGATGTAACATTTTGATTATAAAAATTATTTTCAAATCGTTAACTAGCAACTAGTTTCATATCTACAAGCCCCTGTACATTCACTTTTACTTGGTTTCCGAAAATGGCTATAAATAATAGTGAAAACAACAAAACAAAGAAAAATAGCCACATGAATATTTTTTGACCGCAAATAAAAATATGATCTAGGTCACAAAAGAAACTTTTTTATATTGCAATAAAAGATTATAGTGACAAAATGTTACCCGTAACAGAATGGTTTAGAGAATCAGCTAATGACCGAAAAAAAGAAAAATATTTTCATTTTCATGGGAGTATCTGGGAGTGGTAAATCAGTTGTTGCTAAACAAATTGCCGATAACCTAAATGCGGCTTTTTTAGATGGCGACTTTCTACATCCCAAAGCCAATATATTAAAAATGCGTAGTGGTATTCCGCTAAATAATGAAGATAGACTGCCGTGGCTAAATCTAATTAGTAACGCCGCATTTGCGATGAGTAATGTCAATGATGTTTCGATCATAATTTGTTCCGCATTAAAACAACAATATCGAGATATTATTCGTGGCGAAAATGAAAATATTCACTTTATTTACCTAAAAGGAAGTTTTGCGGTTATTGAACAACGTCTAGCTGAACGTAAAGGACATTACCAAAAATCTGGCATGTTACAGTCACAATTTGACACCTTAGAAGAACCGACTGCCGATGAAAAAGATGTCTATGCCATCAATATTGAACAATCGCTAATTGATGTTATTAATGAAACTACGCAGGTTATCAATTCAATATGTAGTTGTGAATAAATTTATAACAATAAAAAATAAAAAGATCGGAGAGGTTAATGTGAATTCCACTATTTTAGCTGTAACGCAGCGTATTATTAATCGTTCTAAAGCATCACGTGAGGCTTATTTACAAAAAATAGAACACGCTATGTTAAAAAAAGTCACTCGTGCAAGTTTACCTTGTAGCAACTTAGCACATGGCTTTGCTGCTTGTTGCTTAGATGATAAAAATGATCTTAAAAATATACTAAAAAGTAATATCGGCATTATCAGTTCTTATAATGACATGTTATCTGCACATAAACCTTATGAATCTTACCCCGAACAAATTCGCAAAGTATTACATGAAATAGGTGCTGTTGGTCAAATGGCAGGTGGCGTACCCGCCATGTGTGATGGAGTAACACAAGGTGAACCAGGGATGGAAATTTCCCTCATGAGCCGAGATGTCATTGCAATGTCAGTTGCTGTTGGCTTGTCGCATAATATGTTTGATGGTGCTCTTTATCTTGGCGTTTGCGATAAAATTTTACCAGGGTTATTTATTGGCGCTCTATCTTTTGGGCATTTACCGGCTATTTTTGTCCCTTCAGGACCAATGCCTTCAGGCCTATCGAATAAAGAAAAAGTCCGTATTCGCCAACTTTATTCAGAAGGAAAAGCATCACGTGAAGATCTATTAGAATCTGAGTCTGCATCATACCATTCTAGCGGAACCTGTACTTTCTATGGTACCGCGAATAGTAACCAAATGGTCATCGAATTAATGGGTTTACATTTACCTGGCGCAGCCTTTGTACATCCAGAAACAGCATTACGTTACGAATTAACAAATGCAGCAGCAAAACAGATTACACGCTTAACGAACCAATCAGGTAATTATATGCCTGTCGGTAAAATGGTTGATGAAAAAGTCATTGTTAATGGCTTAGTTGCTCTATTAGCAACAGGTGGGTCAACCAACCTAACAATGCATATTGTTGCTATGGCTAAAGCTGCTGGTATTATTATTAATTGGGATGATATTTCTGATTTATCAACTGTTGTACCGTTACTTAGTCGAATATACCCAAATGGGCCAGCTGATATCAATTATTTCCAAGCGGCTGGTGGAACGTCATTACTAGTAAGAGAATTATTAGCTGGAGGCTTATTACATGAAGATGTTGAAACAGTTGTGGGGCGTGGATTAAGCCGTTATACCAAAGAACCAATTTTAGAAAATGGCAAACTCATCTTCCGTGAAGGCCCAACCAAATCTTTAGATGAAAATGTGATTGCTTCAATTAAAAAACCTTTCAATTCCCATGGTGGACTAAAGGTCATGTCGGGCAATTTAGGTCGAGCCATAATGAAAACGTCTGCTGTTACTGCTGAGCATCAAATTATTGAAGCACCTGCAGTAGTTTTTAACAGTCAATATGATTTAGATGCAGAGTATAAAGCTGGCAATCTCAATAAAGATTGTGTTGTAGTTGTACGTTATCAAGGTCCAAAAGCAATCGGTATGCCGGAACTGCATAAATTAATAACACCATTGGGTGTGTTACAAGATCGCGGTTATAAAGTTGCCTTATTAACTGATGGTCGCTTATCTGGCGCCTCAGGTAAAGTACCAGCTGCAATTCATGTCACCCCTGAAGCTTATGCTGGAGGATTATTGAGCAAAGTACAACAAGGTGACATGATTCGAGTCAACGGTCAAACTGGCGAAATCACATTATTGGTCGACGAAGCTGAACTAGCAATGCGACAAGCAGAACCAATCGATCTAACTGATTCACATCAAGGCTTTGGTCGAGAACTTTATTCGGTTATTCGAGAGAATCTTACTTCAGCGGAAGAAGGGGCCGTTAGCTTTTAATTCAACTT
Source organism: Gilliamella sp. LMG 34362 (assembly GCF_984569125.1). NCBI lineage: Bacteria > Pseudomonadati > Pseudomonadota > Gammaproteobacteria > Orbales > Orbaceae > Gilliamella > Gilliamella sp. LMG 34362. Next base: position 66,853 of record NZ_OZ474902.1, read on the forward strand.
ATCTGCCGCCATATGCGGCAGATATCGTTAAAGTTAGGCTAAAAAACCCCTTTCCTCAAAATTTTTTAAGATAATACTTAACTGTTAACTTAATGATTTATTTTTTAACAAAATTATCAATTAACAAATTAACCACATCTTTCATTTTGCCATGCAATGATGCTTTTACACTATAAAGCGCCATTCCCATCACTTGTGAACTATGTATTTCTGGCGGCATAACTAGTTCATACTCACTTGTTTTTACATCTAATAAAGCTGGACCTGGATGAGCTAAGAATGATTGCACAGCCACTTCAAGCAAATCGGAATTATCAACTCTAATTGAATACAGACCCATTGCATTGGCAACTTTTGCAAAGTCAGGATTTTTTAAATCAGTATAGTGATCGACAAGCCCTTCCGATTTTTGCTCTAATTCAACAAAATTAAGTGAACTATTATTTAGCACGATAACTTTGATGGGTAGATTCTCCTGAATTGTGGTCAATAAATCTCCCAAAAGCATACTAATACCACCATCCCCTGATAAGGTAATAACTTGACGATTAGGAAAGGCCTTTTGCACACCCAATGCTTGTGGCATCGCATTGGCCATAGTGCCGTGTTTTAGACTAATAACAGTTCGTCTTTTACCATTGGTTGAAAAATGGCGGCATGCCCAAACCATCGCCGAACCAACATCAGCACACAGTACTGCATCATCATTAGCATACTTATCAATCAATTCGGTTAAATATTGTGGATGAATGACGGTTTTTGATGGTATCGCTTTTTTATTTAATTTATCGATTGCTTTAGTGTGTAACTCACGGCATTTATCTAAAAATGTCGTATCTGTTTTTTCATCAATTAGAGGTAATAAGTCTGCTAAGGTTGGTTTGCTAGCCCCGACTACACCAACCTCAACACTATGACGGTGACCAAGATGAGTAGCATCAATATCGACCTGAATAATTATTGCATTATCTGGATAAAACTGAGACCATGCAAAATCAACACCCAACATTAAAAGCACATCACACTCTTTAATAGCCGTGGTACCTGATTCCATACCAAACATCCCCGTCATACCAACATTATAAGGATTATCATATTCAACAAAATCTTTAGCTCTTGATGTATGGACTATCGGTGATTTTAATTTATTGGCTAGAGCAACTAACTCATCATGAGCATCTGACACTCCATACCCAGCAAAAATTGTCACTCTACTATTTTTATTTAAAATTTCAGAAATTTTAGCCAATTCATCATCAGATGGACGAATTATTGGTTTGGGATGATAGATTTTGTGTCCACTGTTATCCTCAACTTTGGTTAAACTAATATTGTAAGGAATAACTAAAACAGCAACCCCACGCTGATTAATCGCAGCTTGAACCGCAGCAGTTGTAATTCGTCTTGCTTGTGTTGGGTCAGTAATTTGCTGACAAAAAACAGCACAGTTTTTATAAACTGCCTCAAAGTCAACTTCTTGCGGAAAGTCCGTTCCCTGTTGAGAAGTAACCAACTGACTAGCCAATAAAATAAGCGGTACTTTATTTCGTTGTGCTTCATAAATACCATTAATAAAATGTAAACTTCCCGGTCCACAAGATCCTGCACATGCAGTTATTTGATCGGTCAAATAGGCTTCAGCGCCAGCAGCAAAAGCACCAACTTCTTCATGACGAACATGTACCCACTCAATATCATCACTTTTTTTAATAGCAGAAGTAATCTGATTTAACGTATCGCCAACAATACCATAACAATGTTTCACACCGGCTTGAGCTAAAACATCAACAATAATCTGTGCAACTGATTTTTTTGATGACATATGGTCTCCTCAACATGGTTTAGATTTAAACAATTCAAATTGACTAACTTACACCTAGTTTTATGAATACGAATAGTCGAAAAATAAAACAGCAGAAAATGTTAAAAATGTCATAATGGCAAAGGTTTGCCGCAATAAACTTTATTTGAAGATATTCCCTATTACAATGAATCAAGGTATTATGTCGAAAATCTACTCAACACTATAGAGCTACTTTTTGTGGAACAGTTGTCATCTGGACATAGTTTTGTATCATCAATGTCGGCTTTTTTGCCTAATTATATAATCGAATATTATCCTCTTATTACTGTTTGTTTATTACTTTTTATTGCTATTTTGCTGTTTTCATTCAGTAAATTAAGAATGGATATTATTGCACTTCTCATTATAACCGCGATCACCGTTACCGGTGTCTTAACACCAGCTGAAGCACTTTCAGGATTTAGCGATCCAAACATTATTTTAATCGCATTACTATTTGTTATTGGAGAAAGCTTAGTAAGAACCGGTATCTCTTACAAAATGAGTGAATACATATTAAAAGCCGCCGGTCAAAATGATATACGTATTATAACATTTATTATGTTAGGTGTAGCATTATTAGGATCGGTGATGAGCTCAACAGGCGTGGTGGCGATATTTATTCCTGTAGCGATTAGCATTGCCAATCATACCGGTATACATGTTAAAAAATTAATGATGCCGCTATGTATTGCTGCGCTAATTAGTGGCATGATGACCCTTGTTGCTACCGCACCAAACCTAGTAGTGAATAGTGAACTGAGTCGAGCAACTTTAACTGAATTTGGTTTCTTTTCTATTACGCCAATAGGTATAGGGGTATTAATTGTCGGTGTTATTTATTGTGTACTAACTCGCAATTGGTTACTGACAGCCGACCAAATTACACCAACCAATAGTCAACCACAAAGACGTAAAATTACCGACCTGATTAGAGATTATAAATTAATTGGTCGAGCGCATCGAGCGCAAATTCTTGCTGGCTCTCCTTTTGTTGGTCGAACTATTGACGGTTTACACTTACGTAGTGAGCATGGGGTAAATGTTATTGGTATCGAGCGTTGGCGAAAGTTTCAAAAAGTCCTCATTCCGGTTAACGGATCTACCGAATTTAGAGAAAACGATATTCTTTTGTTGGATATGTCCCATTCCGAAGCTGATTATCGTACATTTTTAACGACCAATAATCTTGAACCCAAAATTCTACGTGGTGAATATTTTTCTGAACAAGTAAAAGAAGTTGGTATGGCCGAGGTAGCATTACTACCAGAATCATCATTATGTGGTAAAACGCTTAATGAGATAGATTTTAGAAGTAAATATTTTTTAACCGTGATTGGTATTTGGCGAAATCATGCTCCTGTTGAGACAAATAACTTATTCCAAGAACGCTTAGAAATGAGTGATACGTTATTAGTTTGCGGTGATTGGGGTTCAATCCAAAAACTTCAAACTCGTACTAGTGATTTTGTAGTGTTAGATTATCCTTCAGATATTGATGATGTTGCCCCCGCTAGCTCGCAAGCTTATGTAGCACTATTTAATCTAGCCTTGATGATAATTTTAATGGTTACAGGAATTGTTCCAAATGTGGTTGCAGTACTTATTGCCTGCCTATTAATGGGAGCAACTCGTTGTATCGATATGGCTAATGCCTATAAGTCAATTCATTGGCCAACATTAATTCTTATTATTGGTATGATGCCTTTCGCAGTAGCTTTAAATAAAACGGGAGGAATTTCATTAATCTCGGAATGGCTTGAAATTCATTTACGATCGTTTGGTCCTTATATGGTGTTAACCTTTATCTTTTTATTGTGCTCAACGGTAGGATTATTTATTTCGAATACCGCAACAGCAATTTTGATTGCGCCAATTGCGATTGATTTAGCCATAAAATTTGGCTATTCGCCTTATCCATTTGCTATGACAGTGGCGATTGCAACATCAGCTTCATTTATTACACCTGTTTCATCACCAGTTAAAACAATGGTAGTGGCTCCAGGAGGATATAGCTTTAGTGATTTTGTTAAAATTGGCCTACCATTAACTTTTCTAGTGATGGCCGTTGATATAGCATTAGTGCCAATTTTCTTCCCATTCTAAGTAAAAAAATATTTATTAAACTATATTTTATGGTTACTATAAAGTGTCTGGATGACCAGCTAATTTAAGGAATAAGGTTTTAGAAAATGAGTAATGCTCAACAATTTTTAATGTTTATAGGTATAATGTCATGTATTATTTTAATTTTTTGCACATTTATTTATCTATTAATGAAATTATACATGTTCGTAGTAAAATCAACAATAAAGAATAGTAAGCTGACAGATGAAAGATTAACCAAAATGTACAATAATATGAAGGTTAGCAAGGATAATAAATCAAAACTTATTATCCTTGCAATTGTCACCGGCATATTTTGTGGTGGCGTTTTTGGTGGAATTTTTTATTATTTTTTATACAAAAAAATCTTCTCCAACACCTACGAACTTTACAAACAAGGCATGATTGAACGTAACTTACCGCTATAACTCAGTCAATACTTTTATACAATCCAAAAGTGATAGATATTAAAAACTCATTTTTGTGGTTGCAGATTCTTAATTTAATTTAAAGTATAATATCCATAATATTTTGATTATGGATATATTGCACATGTTACAAGCCACTAAACCCTTAAATATTATTTTTGCAGGTACACCTGATTTTGCTGCCACACATTTAAAAGCCCTAATTGACTCAAACCATAATGTCATCGCCGTCTTCAGTCAACCAGATAGACCCGCAGGTCGAGGAAATAAGTTAACGGCAAGCCCTGTAAAACAATTAGCAATCGAAAACAATCTTCCCGTTTATCAACCAGCCACACTCAAAACCGAAGAAAATCAGCACATCATTGCCAATCTTAATGCCGATATTATGATTGTGGTTGCTTATGGATTAATTTTACCTCAAGCAGTACTTGATATGCCAAAACTTGGATGTTTAAATGTCCATGGTTCTTTATTGCCTAAATGGCGAGGTGCAGCACCAATTCAGCGTGCGTGTTGGGCTGGAGATAGTGAAACAGGTATCACCATTATGCAAATGGATGCCGGACTTGATACTGGTGATATGCTTTATAAGTTAGCATGCCCAATTGAACCGTCTGACACCAGTGCAACACTATATGAAAAGTTAGCTAAATTAGGGCCACAAGCATTACTTGAGACACTAACACTGATTAATCAAGGAAAAATTAAACCAGAAAAGCAACAACAATCACAAGCCACTTATGCAGAAAAATTATCTAAACAAGAGGCTAAATTAGATTGGAATTTATCAGCAATACAACTGGAACGATGTGTGCGAGCATTTAACCCTTGGCCAGTTAGTTACTTTGAAGTAAATGGTGAACCTATAAAAGTTTGGCAAGCTCAAGTTATGGCAACTCAACATAATCAACCCGTTGGCACCATTTTACAGGCGGATAAGAAAGGAATTTGTATTGCCACAAGTGATGGATCATTAAACATGACAATATTACAACCAGCAGGTAAAAAACCAATGTCCGCCCAAGACCTACTAAACTCTCGTAAATCTTGGTTTGAAGTGGGTAAAATACTAGGTAGTAATCAATAGTCAAAAACAAAATATTACAGGATGATATCCTGTAATATTATCGTTTTTTTGCTAGTAAAGTCACAAAACGAAGTTTTATCCGGTTACCATTAATATCCGTCTTGTGCAATTCGCCAACATCTTCATTATATTTTAGAATATCCCAATCTTGATAATAATTACGTAATTCATTCTCTTTAAACGTAAATGAAAACCCGACAGAACAAGGAAAATCGTCTGTTGACATGGCACATACAATTAAATTATAACCGCCCGTTTTGGTTATAGTTTGCATATTATCAATAATATCAGGAATTCGATCTGGTTGTAGGAACATCATTACAACTGTTGAAATAATTAAATCGTAATTACCTTTAAGATTAGCTTGGTTTATATCATAAATAGATGCCTTGATATGAGAGAGATCATCATTGGCAATAATTTGTTGTAAATTACTGATAGTCATCTCCGATTTGTCAACAGCATCAACATCAAAGCCAAGTAGCTGCAAAAAAAGTGAATTACGACCAGAACCACACCCTAAATCTAAAGCTTTTCCTGCTTGAATAATTTGACAAACATCTAACACATCAGAATGCGTTTTCGTCATTTGATATTTTTTATGGGTATAATCTTCAGGTTGACAATAAAAAGCCAGTTGACACTTTAGATCATCAGATACTTGCGCAATTCGATGCCATTGTTGAGGCAAAATAAATGGAGGTTGATGATCAATATCGAAAATATGTTGAGAGATAATATCTCCCTGTTCAGTTAACATATCAAAATTCACATAACCTTTAATAATGTTTAATTTTGCCCATGTACCTATTTGTGTATTATGCTTTTCGCGAAACAAAGTTGGTAAAGTATTAACATCCCAAATAGGCAACGTTTTATAACAAACTAAATTTTTCATCTCAATACCATTAATAAAATCACCTAATAGTTGACTATTATAGTCAACTATTAACCAAAACAACAACTTTTTTAGCAATAAACTTAACAAGGATTCAGGAAAAATAAATTTATAGTAGCGAAGTTAACTATATCAACATATAATCATCAGCATTCTAGACTATATAGTAAAAATATTAGAGGAATAATTTATGGGATTTTTAACAGGTAAACGCATTCTGGTTACCGGCGTTGCAAGCAACCGTTCTATCGCTTATGGTATTGCAAAAGCAATGCATCGAGAAGGCGCAGAATTAGCCTTTACTTATCAAAGCGAGAAATTAAAAAGCCGTGTTGAAGAGTTTGCTGCTGATTTTAATTCTAATATCGTTTTACCTTGTGATGTTGCACATGATGACAGCATCACATCATTATTTACTGAGCTAGCAAAAACATGGGACAAATTTGATGGTTTTGTACATGCTATTGCGTTTGCGCCAGGAGATCAATTAGATGGTGATTATGTTAATGCGGTAACTCGAGAAGGTTTTGCTATTGCCCACGATATCAGCTCTTATAGCTTTGTAGCTATGGCTAAAGCTTGTCGTGCAATGCTTAATCCTGATTCAGCATTAGTTACTCTTTCTTACCTAGGTGCTGAACGTGCAATTCCTAATTATAATGTTATGGGTCTTGCCAAAGCATCTTTAGAAGCAAATGTGCGTTATATGGCAAATGCAATGGGACCTGAAGGTATACGTGTAAATGCGATTTCAGCTGGTCCTATTCGTACTTTAGCAGCATCAGGTATTAAAGATTTTAAAAAGATGTTATCACATTGTGAATCAGTTACCCCTATTCGTCGTACAGTAACCATCGAAGATGTGGGTAATTCAGCAGCATTCTTATGTTCAAACCTATCTTCAGGTATTACCGGTGAAGTTATTCATGTAGATGGTGGGTTTAGCATCGCTGCTATGAATGAATTAGAACTTAAATAATATACCCTTAAATGTAAATAAGGTGCCAGAATGAATAACTGACACCTTATTTTTTTAATTTATCACCGTGATATTTTTTATCTTAACCTCTAGATAATCAAGCTTTTGTATAGAGTAAATTGATATTGCTGTCTAATTCAAAACATAAAATTGTTACTAATCCATTTTATTTGTAAATTCTTGCTATATCAGCTAATCTAAATTAAAAGCTCAGTATCTTAATTCTAAAAATTATCTATCACTTTTTAACAATTAAAATACAATAATAATGATGATTTAATAATCATTAAGTCTATTTTATAGAACCTTAAAAATCTAATAAATTATCATTACCCAAATAACATATGATCAAATTTTACAATAAAATATAAATCGTAATGTAGAATCCAATGGTTAATTTAATAATATTATTTTTAACACATTGATGTATCTTTATTTTGCGAGGTAACGACACAAATAAGCTGTTGGTTCTGATACCTGAACATCGAATTTGCTTTCTTTAGCAATATGAAAAACTTGGCCAGCTTCAAATATTTGCCAATCATTTGCTGTAGGCAATAACACTTTAAGTGAACCGGTTATGACGGTCATTTCCTCTGGATTATCAGTATTAAAAATATATTCACCTGGTAACATCACACCAACAGAGACTTTACCGGTAGAACCATTTTCAAAGCCGATAGATTTCACTTTCCCTTCAAAATAATCATTAACTTTCAACATAAAATCCCCCTTTTCTCACTATTTTTAGTCATTAGCAATAATTTAATATTAGCTACAATAAAATACTGTGTAAAATTCACGCTATCAGCTTAATTGATTTCAACTAGCTATCCAACTATTATTTACCAATTAAAATCGGTCTCTTGAAACAAAAGTACTTCACAAAATAAAACATTAGCAAAACTTGTTAAAATACGAAAAAATAGCATACAGATGGATTTTTTTCCGTTAAAATCTAACACTATTTGCTCAGTAACAGTTTGTTGGAGAAAACATGAAAATAGCAAAAAACACAGTGGTAAGTTTAGCATATCAAGTTCGTACTAAAGATGGTGTTTTAGTTGATGAAGCAACAACAGTTGCACCGCTCGAATATCTACATGGTGCAGGAAACTTATTACAAGATCTTGAAAATTCCTTAGAAGGCCATCAAGTTGGTGATAAATTTGACGTTGAACTAGTTAATCCTTATGGTGATTTCAATGATGCACTAGTACAAAATGTGCCACGAGACGTTTTTGTTGGTGTTGACGAACTTGAAGTCGGTATGCGTTTTTTTGCTGACACTGATCAAGGCTCTTTACCTGTTGAAATTACTGCAATTGATGGCGATAGTGTAACTATCGATGGAAATCATATGCTGGCAGGTCAAGATCTAAATTTCAATGTCGAAGTATTGGCAATTCGTGAAGCAACACCAGATGAAATATCGCATGGACATATTCATGGTGCACACGGTCACGATCACGGGCATGGTGGCTGCGGTTGTGGCGGACATGATCATGATGAAGATGAAGAAGAAAGCGGTTGTTGTGGCGGTGGTCACGGCGGATGTGGCTGTCATTAATTGTCGAATAAATAACCAGTTAAAAAGCGCTAACAAGCGCTTTTTTTATTTGCTGTAAAAATAATTTCATTACTGCGAGCTAGTTCACAACGTTATATATATCTACTTATTATTTTTCACAAGATAGCTAATAATCACATTTTGTGTAAATAACAAGAATCCAATTATGTCAGAAAAAAAAACCACCTTAATGCCTCGAGAAAAATTATTACTATTTGGTGTCGAAACACTATCTGATGCGGAATTACTCGCTCTTTTCTTACGCACAGGTATACGTAATTTACCTGTTCTAGATTTATCGCAAAAGTTATTAAATGAATTTGGCTCATTTTATCATTTAATAAATGCTAGCCACGACGAATTTTGTAAAAAGCAAGGTCTTGGAACTGCAAAATATACTCAGTTAAAAGCGGTTGTTGAACTTTCTAATCGTTATTTGAAAGTTAAAATAAGCCATGAAAATTACTTAACATCGCCAAGCTTGACCCATCATTACCTAGCTAGTCGCTTAATGGATAAAGATCGTGAAATTTTTATGGTGATATTTTTAGACAATCAGCATCATGTCATTACTTCTGAAGAGATGTTTGTTGGAACCTATAATTGTGTAGAGGTTCATCCGAGAGAAGTAGCTAGACGGGCATTACAACATAATGCAGCAGCATTAATTTTAGCTCATAATCATCCATCAGGATTGGCTGAACCAAGTCAAGCTGACCGGATATTAACAAAGAAAATTGAACAAGTTTGTGAATTAATAGATGTTCGCATTGTTGATCACCTTGTGATTGGTAAGGGAGAGTACGTTTCTTTTGCAGAACGAGGATGGATTTTATAATTACTTTTACTTACAATATAAAATTACTAAACCAATTAATGAATAAACTATGAACCAACAACTGGAATTATTAGAAACTAAAGTCGCATTCCAAGAAATGACCATTGAGGAACTCAATCAAATGGTTATTAATCTTCAAGCAGATATCAGCAAACTTAAAGAACAATTAATGTTATTGTCACAAAAGTTACAAGCTACACAAACCTCAAATATTGCTAATTTATCAGAAGAAACTCCGCCTCCTCACTATTAACTACGAGTTTAATAATTCGAGGGACTCTAAAATCTACTTTTTACCAATAAAATTATACCCTCGATAAGAAAGCAGAGAAATTAAAATCAAGAAGCAACCAACCCATTTTGTCCATGGCATAACCAAAGTTGTAAATACAAGCTCTAAAATCATGATTATTGCTGCATTGCATACAGGGACGTATTTCTGTCCAACAAATTGCAAAGCAAATCGTAAAATTGTAGCAATAACAATACTAACGATAAGCCAAATTAAAGTGATTAAACTGATGCTTGATGGCCAACTTTCAGTAAATAGAGATATAATTAGGCTTGTCGTGCCAGTACAAAGCATTTGTAAACAAATTAATGGCAAAATTGCTATTTTATGGACTAATTGACTATTAAAGACAAAAAGGCAAGACCTACAATAGCAATCGATAATGAGAGCCAAAATATAGCTAATAGCCTTTCTCTAAAAATAACCAACTAACAATTAGTGCCATTAATACCGATAAACTCATAATAAAAGAGCCTTCACCTAATTGTCCACCAATACTGCTAATATCCATAAAATAACATTAGTTGATTGCAAACAGCCTGTTATTATTGCTTTAGGTAAATGTGTAAGATTGATTCTTTGTTTAATACTTAAACAGACTACAAATAAAATAATAAAGGAAGAGAGAAATCTCAATCCCATAAAAGCTAAAAGAGGCATTTCTAAAATTGCTTCTTTTGAAGAAACCCAACCAACTGTGGCTAAAATAGTAACTAGTACTAAAATCCATTCACCTTTTGTTTAACATCAATGATCTTACTATTACTTTACTTAAAACTAGTTTGTTAATATTAAAACTATAATTTAACTGGGTAAATATCAATAATAACTTATATTAAGTTTTAAAAATGATATAAAAAAAGACTTATATGTGATAATTAAATAAAAATACTCAAATTGGTAATATCTAGATAATAAAAAACCGGCCATTTAGCCGGTTTTAGTTTAAGCTTTAATTATTTATTCAGCTGCTGCTTCTGCTTCTACTGCAGGGCGATCAACTAATTCAATATAAGCCATTGGAGCATTATCTCCATCACGGAAACCACATTTTAAAATGCGAACATAACCACCTGGACGGGTAGCAAAACGTGGACCTAAATCTGAAAATAATTTTTTTACTGTATCTTTATCACGGATACGAGCGAAAGCCAGACGGCGATTAGCTACGCTATCGCTTTTAGCTAACGTAATTAACGGCTCAACGACACGACGCAACTCTTTTGCTTTAGGCAATGTTGTTTTGATAATTTCATGTTCAACTAATGAACTTGTCATATTACGAAACATCGCTTGACGATGGCTGCTATTTCGGTTCAGTTGACGACCACTTTTACGATGGCGCATAACTTTATCCTTCTTATATAAATTTTATCTTAGTCTTCAACAATACTTGCTGGTGGCCAATTCTCAAGACGCATGCCTAAAGATAAACCACGAGATGCGAGCACATCCTTAATTTCGGTAAGAGATTTTTTACCAAGATTAGGGGTTTTAAGTAACTCAACTTCGGTACGTTGCACTAAATCACCAATATAATGAACTGCTTCTGCTTTTAAGCAATTAGCAGACCGAACAGTTAATTCCAAGTCATCTACTGGACGTAAAAGAATTGGATCAAATTCCGGTTTATCTTCTTTGACTTCTGGTTGACGTACATCACGTAAATCAACAAAAGCTTCAAGTTGTTCAGCCAAAATAGTAGATGCACGACGAATAGATTCTTCTGGATCGATAGTACCATTAGTTTCCATATCGATAACAAGTTTATCTAAGTCGGTACGTTGTTCCACACGAGCGGCATCGACAGAATAGGCGATACGCTCAACTGGACTATAACATGCATCAACTAATAGACGACCGATAGGTCGCTCTTCATCTTCTGACTTAACTCGAGCAGAAGCAGGGACATAACCACGTCCTCGTTGTACACGAATACGCATACTAATTGAAGCATTGGCATCAGTAAGATGACAAATTACTAAATCAGGATTAACAATTTCAACATCACCATCATGAGTGATATCTGATGCAGTCACAGCACCAACGCCTGATTTATTTAAAGTCAGCATAACATCATCTTTGGTATGCACACGAACCGCTAATTTTTTCAAATTAAGCAGAATATCAAGCACATCTTCTTGAACGCCTTCTTTAGTACTATACTCATGCAGAACACCGTCAATTTCAACTTCGGTCACTGCATATCCCGGCATAGATGATAATAAAATGCGGCGTAGTGCATTACCTAAAGTATGTCCAAAACCACGCTCAAGTGGCTCTAAAGTCACTTTCGCATGAGTTGGGCTGTATTGAACAACGTCAACTAGGTGAGGTTTTAAAAACTCTGTTACAGAACCCTGCATTATGTCCTCTCTTAAGTGCTAAACTTTACTTAGAGTAAAGTTCGACGATCAAATGTTCGTTGATGTCAGCAGATAAATCTGAACGTTCTGGTAAGCGTTTGAACACACCTTCCATTTTGCTAGCATCAACTTCTAACCATGTTGGTTTTTCACGTTGTTCAGCTAACTCTAAAGCGGCTTTAATACGTGCTTGTTTTTTTGATTTTTCGCGAACACTGATAACATCTTCAGGTGAAACTTGATAAGATGCGATGTTCACAACGTGACCATTAACAAGAACAGCTTTATGACTAACTAATTGACGAGCTTCAGCGCGAGTTGCACCAAATCCCATACGATAAACAACGTTATCTAAGCGACGTTCTAAAAGAGCAAGTAGGTTTTCACCTGTATTACCTTTAATACGTGCTGCATTTTTGTAGTAATTACGGAATTGACGCTCTAGAATTCCATAAATACGTCTAACTTTTTGTTTTTCGCGTAACTGAACACCATAATCTGATAAACGCGGTTTACGCGCACCATGTTGTCCAGGAGCTTGTTCTAACTTACATTTACTGTCAACCGCTCGGACGCCAGACTTAAGAAATAAATCGGTACCTTCACGACGACTTAATTTGAGCTTTGGTCCCAAATATCTTGCCATTTTTTTTCTCCAATAATCCTATAAACATTCAATGTTTAATAAAAAATTAAACACGACGTTTCTTTGGTGGACGACAACCGTTATGAGGAATCGGAGTAACATCAGTAATATTAGTGATGCGATAACCCGCTGCATTTAATGCACGAATTGTTGACTCACGACCAGGACCAGGTCCTTTAACCATAACTTCCAGATTCTTAATTCCGTAGTCTTTTACAGCTTCGGCACAACGTTCTGCTGCTACTTGAGCGGCAAAAGGTGTTGACTTACGAGAGCCGCGGAAACCAGAACCACCAGCGGTTGCCCAACCCAACGCATTACCTTGACGATCGGTAATTGTTACGATTGTATTGTTAAATGATGCATGAATATGAGCTATACCATCAGAAACTTGCTTTTTAACACGTTTACGTGTACGAACAGGTGTCTTTGCCATTTATTATCACCTCAATTATTTCTTGATTGGCTTACGCGGTCCCTTACGGGTACGAGCGTTAGTCTTAGTGCGTTGACCACGGACAGGAAGTCCACGACGATGACGCACACCACGATAACAACCAAGGTCTAATAAACGCTTGATACTCATAGTTACTTCACGACGTAAATCACCTTCAACAGTGAATTTAGCGACTTGTTCGCGTAACTGTTCAATCTGATCTTCAGATAGTTCTCTGATCTTAACATTTTCAGGAATACCCGCTTCAGCACAAATTGTCTTTGCACGAGTACTACCGATACCATAAATTGCTTGTAACGCAATCACAGTATGTTGTTGATCAGGAATGTTAATGCCTGCTATACGGGCCACTATGCACTCCTTTATTGTTAATGTTCAGCAGATCCACCATACTGAAAAGCCCGTTTTCAGGATACTCAAACGATGGATCTACAAAAAAATTTTTTAGGCTGGCTATTCTAGCCAGCTTTACTATACTTTGGCAAGTAAAATATGCAAAAGTTCAACTTTACAGTTAAATAATATTAACCTTGACGTTGTTTATGTTTACCTTCAATGCAAATAACACGAACGATGCCATTGCGTTTGATGATTTTACAATTTCTGCATAATTTCTTGACTGAAGCACGAACTTTCATTTTTTTCTCCGTAACTTCTGGCTAACTTATCGGCCGTAGCCTTTAAGATTCGCTTTCTTTAACACTGACTCATAACGATTTGGCATCATTAAAGTCTGTACTTGTGCCATAAAATCCATGATTACAACAACTACAATTAATAATGATGTTCCACCAAATTGAACTGGAACTTTCATTGCACTTGTCATAAACATTGGTACCAAACATACAAGAGTAATGTAAATAGCGCCAATTAGCGTTAAACGAGTCATTACTTTGTCAATATACTTCGATGTTTGTTCACCTGGACGGATACCTGGAATAAATGCACCAGATTTCTTTAACTGATCTGCTGTTTCTCTAGGATTGAAAACCAATGCTGTGTAGAAGAAACAGAAGAAAATAATCGCTGCTGCAAAAAAGATTATGTATAACGGTTGATCATGAGAAAAATATTGTCCAATAAGAACAAAGATATATCTCCATCCTTCACCATTTCCTTGGAACCAAGAAGCCATCATTGATGGTAACATAATAATTGTTGAAGCAAATATTGCAGGAATAACACCTGCCATATTAATCTTCAATGGTAAATGTGTACTTTGTGCGGCATACACACGACGGCCTTGCTGTCTTTGTGCATAATTAACAACGATACGTCGTTGACCACGTTCAACAAAAACAACAAAGTAAGTCACACCAACCACTAATGCTGCAACGACTAATAATAAAATCGGATGCAATGAACCAGAACGAGCTTGTTCAATTGTTTCATATATTGCATGAGGAAGACTTGCCACAATACCAGCAAAGATAATGATAGAAATACCATTACCTACACCGCGTTCCGTGATTTGCTCACCCAACCACATAAGAAACATAGTGCCAGTAACTAAGCTAATCGATGCAATAAAATAGAAAGAAAATCCTGGGTTAATCACAACATGACTGTAACCAGGAATATTCGGTAAACCAGTCGCAATACCAACCGCTTGTACAATCGCTAAAGCTAATGTGCCATAACGGGTGTACTGACTGATTTTTTTACGACCTGATTCACCTTCTTTCTTCAATTCTGCTAGTTTAGGGTTAATTGCCGTTAATAACTGCACAATAATAGATGAAGAAATATAAGGCATTATCCCTAAAGCAAAAATTGAAGCACGGCTTAAAGCACCACCAGAGAACATATTGAACATACCAACAATACCATTAGATGATGATTGTAGTAAGTCCGATAACGCTTTAGTATCAATACCAGGAACCGGAACGTAAGAACCAAGACGGAAAACAATAAGCGCTAAAAGCACAAATAATAAACGTCTTTTAAGCTCACCACTACCGCCTCGTGTGCTTTGAAAATCTAATCCTGGTTGCTTTGCCATCTTTCTAATTATTCCTCAATTTTTCCGCCAGCAGCTTCAATTGCAGCTTTAGCACCTTTAGTTACTCGAATACCACGAACTGTTACTGGTTTAGTCACTTCTCCAGATAACATAATTTTTGCATATTCGATTTGTGAATTAATCACATTAGCAACTTTCAAGCTATTTAGGTCAACAATATCACCTTCAACTTTCATTAAATCAGAAAGACGAACTTGTGCTGTTACCATAGCTTTACGTGAGGTAAAACCAAATTTTGGTAAACGACGATATAAAGGCATTTGACCGCCTTCGAAGCCACGACGAACGCCGCCACCTGAACGTGATTTTTGACCTTTAACACCACGAGTACCTGTTTTACCTAGTCCTGAACCGATTCCTCGGCCCACGCGCTTAGATGCATGCTTTGAACCTTCAGCAGGAGATAAAGTATTTAAACGCATTACTATTACTCCTCAACTTTAACCATGTAATAAACTTGGTTTACCATACCGCGGATTGCAGGTGTATCTTCACGTTCAACAGTATGACCAATACGACGTAATCCTAAACCAACTAACGTTGCTTTATGCTTCGGTAGACGGCCAATAGAACTACGAGTTTGTGTAATTTTAATTGTCTTTGCCATGGCTAATTACCCCAAAATTTCTTCGACGGTTTTACCACGCTTAGCAGCAACCATTTCTGGAGATTTCATATTTTCTAAGCCATCAATAGTCGCACGAACCACGTTAATTGGGTTAGTAGAACCATATGCTTTAGCTAGAACGTTACGAACACCAGCAACTTCTAATACAGCACGCATTGCACCACCGGCGATGATACCAGTACCTTCTGATGCTGGTTGCATGTAAACACGAGAACCTGTGTGAGCACCTTTAACTGGATGCTGTAAAGTATCGTTATTTAACGCAACGTTAATCATATTACGACGTGCTTTTTCCATTGCTTTTTGGATTGCTGCTGGCACTTCACGTGCTTTACCATATCCAAAACCAACGCGGCCATTACCGTCACCAACCACTGTTAGTGCAGAAAAACTAAAAATACGACCACCTTTTACGGTTTTAGAAACTCGGTTAACTGCGATTAGTTTTTCCTGCAGTTCACCAGCTTGTTTTTCGATGTTTGACATCTTTAACTCCTACCTTAGAACTGTAGGCCAGCTTCGCGAGCAGCATCTGCTAGCGCCTGAACTCGACCATGATATTGGAAACCTGAACGATCAAAAGAAACTTCTTTGATATCTTTCGCTAATGCGCGTTCTGCAATTGCTTTACCAACTGCTGCTGCTGCATCTTTGTTTCCAGTGTATTTTAAACTTTCACTGATAGCTTTTTCTAATGTTGAAGCCGCTGCCAGTACTTCTGATCCGTTTGGTGCGATAATCTGCGCATAAATATGACGCGGAGTACGGTGAACTACCAAGCGAGTAGCAAGTAGTTCTTGCATCTTACGACGCGCTTTAGTTGCACGACGGATACGAGCTGATTTCTTATCCATAGTGTTACCTTACTTTTTCTTAGCTTCTTTAGTACGCACAACTTCATCTGCGTAACGAACACCTTTACCTTTATAAGGTTCAGGACGACGATAAGCACGGATATCAGCAGCTACTTGTCCAATTAACTGTTTATCAGCACTTTTCAGAACGATTTCAGTTTGAGAAGGACATTCAGCTGTTACACCTGCAGGTAATTCATGATCAATTGGATGTGAATAACCAAGAGATAAACCAATTGTATTACCTTTAACTTGTGCACGATAACCGACACCAACTAGCTGAAGTTTTTTAGTAAAACCTTCAGTAACACCAATAACCATTGCATTAATCAATGCGCGAGCAGTACCTGCTTGAGCCCAAGCGTCAGCAAAACCGTCACGAGGCGCAAATGTAATTTGGCCTTCTTCTTGATTAATAACAACAGCTTTATTTATTTCACGAGATAACTCGCCATTTTTACCTTTAATCGTAATTACCTGACCATTGAGTTTTACCTCTACGCCCGCAGGAACAACGACAGGTGCTTTTGCAACACGAGACATTTTTTTCTCCCTTACGCTACGTAGCAGATAATTTCACCACCAAGACCTGCTTGGCGTGCTGCACGATCAGTCATAACACCTTTAGAAGTAGAAACAACTGCAATACCTAATCCAGCCATTACTTTTGGTAATTCATCTTTACGTTTATAAATACGTAAACCTGGACGGCTAACACGTTTAATACTTTCTACTACAGCCTTACCTTGGAAATATTTTAAAGTGATTTCCAATTCTGGTTTAGTGTCACCAACTACTTTATAGTCCCCGATATAACCTTCTTCTTTTAGCACATTGGCAATTGCCACTTTTAGCTTAGAGGAAGGCATGGTGACTGCAACTTTATTCGCAGCTTGACCGTTACGAATGCGGGTCAACATATCTGCTATAGGATCTTGCATGCTCATCTATAACACTCCCCTGATTACCAACTTGCCTTTTTAAGACCAGGAATCTCACCACGCATGGCTGATTCACGAACCTTAATACGGCTTAAACCAAACTTACGAAGGACGCCATGAGGACGACCGGTTTGACGACAACGACGACGTTGACGTGATGGACTAGAATCACGAGGAAGCGTTTGCAATTTAAGCACTGCATTCCAACGATCTTCATCTGATGCATTAAGATCAGAGATAATCGCTTTTAATTCTTGACGCTTTGCAAAATATTTTTCTGCTAGCTTTACGCGTTTCTTATCGCGTTCAATCATTGATTGTTTAGCCATTATGCCCTACCTTACTTACGAAATGGGAAGTTAAAGGCAGATAATAAAGCTCGGCCTTCTTCATCAGATTGTGCAGTTGTTGTGATAGTGATATCTAAACCACGAACACGATCAACTTTATCATAATCGATTTCAGGGAAAACGATTTGTTCACGAACACCCATGCTATAGTTACCACGACCATCGAAAGATTTTGCGCTTAAACCACGAAAATCTCGAGTACGAGGAAGAGCAATATAAACTAGACGTTCAAAAAATTCCCACATACGTTCGCCACGTAAAGTGACTTTACAACCAATAGGATACCCTTGACGGATTTTAAAACCAGCAACTGATTTGCGTGCTTTAGTGACTAGTGGTTTTTGACCACTGATTGCTGCTAAATCTGCAACAGCATTATCTAATAATTTCTTATCAGTAATTGCTTCACCCACACCCATATTCAAGGTGATCTTTTCGATCCGAGGGACTTGCATGACAGATTTGTAGCCAAACTGTTCTTGCAGTTTATTTACTACCTGTGCTTTGTAGTAATCATGCAGTTTCGCCATCGTACACTCCAAATTACTTAATTGATTAATTTATTAGTAGACTTATAAAAACGGACTTTTTTACCGTCTTCAAAACGAAAGCCTACGCGATCTGCTTTGCCTGTATCAAGGTTAAAAATTGCTACGTTAGAAACGTTAATTGGCGCTTCCTTCTCAACAATTCCACCTTCTTGATTTAATGCAGGTACTGGTTTTTGGTGTTTTTTCACCAAATTGATACCTTCAACAATCACTTTACCAGTAGACAAAACACTTTTTACTTTACCGCGTTTACCTTTATCTTTACCGGCTAACACGATAACTTCATCTTCTCGACGGATTTTAGCTGCCATTACCCGCTCCTTACAGTACTTCTGGTGCTAATGAAATGATCTTCATAAACTTCTCAGAACGAAGTTCACGAGTGACCGGTCCAAAAATACGCGTACCAATCGGTTGCTCACTGTTATTATTTAAAATAACACAAGCATTGCGATCGAAACGAATGACAGATCCATCAGGACGACGAACACCTTTTCGAGTGCGCACCACCACAGCTTTAAGTACATCACCTTTTTTAACTTTACCACGAGGAATAGCTTCTTTAATGGTAACTTTGATGATATCACCTACCGCTGCATAACGACGATGCGATCCACCGAGAACCTTGATACACATTACGCTACGTGCGCCAGAGTTATCAGCAACATCGAGCCTAGTCTGTTCTTGGATCATTTTAATGCTCCGTATAAATTAATTATTGTCTAATCTACCTTCATCCACCTCAACTACCATGGATAAGAATAGACAACCAAAAACCCACTTACGTGAGGGCGCATAGTATAACACCACTCAAATGAAATGGATAGCATAAAATAAACGGCTGGTGAGCCGTTTATTATATTATGTACAGTTTTTAATCAAAAAGATTAGCTAACTGCTTTTTCAACGATTCGAACAAGAGTCCAAGATTTGGTTTTTGATAATGGACGACACTCTTTAATTTCTACAGTATCACCAATACCACACTCGTTGTTTTCATCATGTACATGCAATTTAGTCGTACGTTTAATGAACTTACCATATAACGGATGCTTCACTTTACGTTCAATAGCTACAGTAATAGATTTATCCATTTTGTCGCTAATAACACGACCTTGCTGAGTACGAATTTTTACTTCAGTAGTCATATTACGCACCCGCCTTCTCAGTTAATAACGTTTTAACTCGTGCAATATTACGACGCACTTGTTTTAACATATGAGTTTGTGTTAACTGACCTCCAGCTAATTGCATACGTAAGTTAAATTGCTCACGTAATAAATTAAGAAGTTCAGTATTTAACTCTTCAACGCTTTTTTCGCGTAGCTCTTTTGCTTTCATTTACATCACCGTCTTAATCACAAAGGTGGTTTTAATTGGCAGTTTTGCAGCTGCCAACGCAAATGCTTCACGAGCAACTTCTTCCGGTACACCGTCCATTTCATAAAGGACTTTACCTGGTTGAATCTGAGCAACCCAGTATTCAACGTTACCCTTACCTTTACCCATACGCACTTCAAGTGGTTTTTCAGTAATTGGTTTATCAGGGAAAACTCGAATCCAGATTTTACCTTGACGCTTAACTGCACGAGTCATTGCACGACGTGCTGCTTCGATCTGGCGCGCAGTCAAACGACCACGACCCACAGCCTTAAGACCGAATGTACCGAAACTTACATCAGTACTCACAGCAAGACCACGATTGCGGCCCTTGTGCACTTTACGGAATTTTGTACGCTTTGGTTGTAACATCAGCGACGCTCCTTATTGTTTTCGGCCTTTGCGCTGCTTTTTCGGTTGAGCAGCAGGTTGTTTTTCTGCTTGTTCAACGGCAGCCATACCACCAAGGATCTCACCTTTGAAGATCCACACTTTAACACCAATAATACCATAGGTTGTCAATGCTTCTGATAAACCATAGTCGATGTCCGCTCTTAATGTATGTAATGGTACGCGACCTTCACGATACCACTCACTACGAGCAATTTCAGCGCCGCCTAAACGACCACTTACTTCAACTTTGATACCTTTAGCACCCGCCTTCATTGCATTTTGTACCGCACGTTTCATTGCACGACGGAACATAACACGGCGTTCTAACTGAGAGGTAATACTGTCAGCAACTAATTTAGCATCTAGTTCTGGTTTACGAACTTCAGCAATATTAATTTGTACTGCAACATCACGTTTCTCTTTTTTGTCTTTGTATTTATTGACAATAGAAGCTACGGCATTACGTAATTTTTCAACGTCCTCACCTTTTTTACCAATCACAATACCTGGACGAGCAGTGTGAATAGTAATGCGAACGTTAGTTTCTGCTGAACGATCGATAACAATTTTAGAGATTGATGCTTGTGCTAATTCTTTATTTAAGAATTCACGCACTCTAAAATCACTTTCTAAATTATCAGCGAATGTCTTTGTACCCGAATACCATGTAGATGTCCAAGGCTTGACAATGCCTAGTCGGATACCATTTGGATTTACTTTTTGACCCATTGCTATTCTCCAGCCTAGCGATCTGAGACGATCACGGTGATGTGACTCGTACGCTTCAAAATTCGATCTGCACGACCTTTCGCACGAGGCATAATACGCTTCATGGTTGGGCCTTCGTCTACGAAAATTTTCGCAACTTTCAGATCATCAATATCAGCACCATCGTTATGCTCTGCATTAGCAATAGCAGACTCTAATACTTTTTTAACAAGTACAGCCGCTTTTTTATTGGTGTACGTTAAAATATCAAGTGCCTGAGACACTTTTTTACCGCGAACAAGATCTGCAACTAAGCGAACTTTTTGTGCAGAAGAACGAGCGTGGCGGTACTTTGCAATTGTTTCCATCTCTTTCTCCTACTTATTTCTTCTTAGCTTTCTTATCCGCAGCGTGGCCGCGATAAGTACGAGTCGGCGCGAATTCACCCAATTTATGACCAACCATTTCGTCGGAAACATAAACTGGAACGTGCTGACGACCATTATGGACAGCGATGGTCAATCCGATCATGTTAGGAAAGATCGTTGAACGACGGGACCAAGTACGAATTGGTTTCTTGTCCCCGCTTTCCACCGCTTTCTCTACCTTCTTCAGCAAGTGTAGGTCAATAAAAGGACCCTTCTTGAGAGAACGTGGCATAGCTAATCCTCTATATTAATTATTTCTTATTGCGACGGCGAACAATATACTTATCAGTACGTTTGTTGCTGCGCGTTTTCAATCCTTTGGCTTTTTGACCCCATGGAGACACAGGATGTTTACCAAAGTTACGACCTTCACCACCACCATGTGGATGGTCTACCGGGTTCATTGCTGTACCACGAACAGTAGGACGAACACCACGCCAACGCGTTGCACCCGCTTTACCTAGTACGCGAAGCATATGTTCTGAGTTACCCACTTCACCAATAGTGGCACGGCAATCAGATAATACTTTACGCATTTCACCTGAACGTAGACGTAATGTTACATAAGCACCATCACGAGCAACGATTTGAACATAGCTACCAGCTGAGCGAGCAAGTTGTCCGCCTTTACCTGGTTTCATTTCAATATTATGCACGGTAGAACCTACTGGAATATTGCGCATTGGTAAACAGTTACCTGTTTTAATCGCTGCATCAACTCCAGATTGGATCTGATCACCTGCTTTTAAGCCTTTAGGCGCTAAAATATAACGACGTTCACCGTCTTTATATAGAACCAATGCAATATTTGCACTACGGTTCGGATCATATTCCAAACGTTCAACAACTGCTGGAATACCATCTTTATTACGCTTAAAGTCGACAATACGATAATGTTGTTTATGACCACCACCGATATGACGGGTAGTGATACGACCATTATTATTGCGACCACCAGTTTTGCTTTTTGTATCAAGCAACGGTGCATAAGGCTTACCTTTATGCAACTCTGGGTTAACCACTTTAACAACGTGGCGACGACCCGGAGATGTAGGTTTACACTTAACAACTGCCATTGTTCTTACTCCTCCGAATTACTCAGCGACGCCAGCAAGGTCTAAATTTTGACCTTCTGCTAAAGTAACGTAAGCTTTTTTCCAGTCGCTACGGCGACCGATTTGTTGACCACGACGTTTTACTTTGCCTTTAACAACAAGAGTATTAACGTCATCTACTTTGACTTCAAATAGTTGTTCAACTGCGGCTTTAATCTCTCTCTTAGTAGCATCTTTAGCAACTTTCAATACTAATGTATTTGTTTTTTCCATTGAAATAGATGCTTTTTCAGAAACATGTGGTGCTCGCAGGACTTTAAGCAGACGCTCTTCACGAATCATGCTAACATCTCCTCTACTTGTTTAACGGCATCAACAGTGATAACCACTTTGTCAAATGCAATCAAACTAACTGGATCAATACCTGCCACATCACGCACATCAACTTTATATAAGTTACGTGCTGCTAAGAAAAGATTTTCATCAACTTCAGAGGTAATGATTAGAACATCTTTTAGGTTCATATCATTTAATTTCTGAGTTAATAATTTAGTCTTAGGTGCTTCAACAGTAAATGTTTCAACCACGATTAAACGTTCTTGACGCACTAATTCAGAGAAAATACTCTTTAATGCACCACGATACATTTTACGGTTAACTTTTTGGCTATGATCTTGTGGTTTTGCTGCAAATGTTACACCACCACTACGCCAAATTGGGCTCTTAATAGAACCTGAACGAGCACGACCTGTGCCTTTTTGACGCCATGGTTTTTTGCCTGAACCAGCGATTTCTGCACGAGTTTTTTGTGCGCGAGAGCCTTGACGAGCAGCAGATGCATAAGCAACAACTACTTGGTGAACTAACGCTTCATTAAACTCACGTCCGAAGGTAGTTTCGGAAACAGAAAGCGCTTGCGCGTCTTTTACTACTAATTCCATCTCTATCTCCTCGACGTTAAGCCTTGATTGCCGGTTTAACAATTACGTCACTATTGATCGCGCCTGGTACTGCACCTTTAATTAATAAAAGGTTACGTTCAGCATCAACACGTACAATATCTAAGTTTTGAACAGTTACACGTTCATTACCTAAGTGACCTGCCATTTTACGACCTTTGAACACTTTACCTGGAGTTTGGTTTTGACCAATAGAGCCATGACCACGGTGTGCCAAAGAGTTACCATGAGTAGCATCTTGAGTGCGGAAATTCCAACGTTTAGTTACGCCAGCGAAACCTTTACCTTTAGATGTACCAGTAACATCAACTTTTTTAACGTCTGTGAAAATATCAACGTTAATGCTTTGACCTACAGTATATTCGCCTTCTTCAAAACGGAATTCCCATAGACCACGACCAGCTTCAACGCCAGCCTTAGCGAAATGACCTGCTTCAGGTTTGTTTACGCGGCTTGCTTTTTTGCTGCCGGTAGTAACCTGAATAGCTTGATAACCGTCATTTTCAAGTGTTTTAACTTGAGTAACGCGGTTGCTTTGAACTTCAACTACGGTGACAGGAATAGAAACACCCTCTTCGGTGAAGATTCGTGTCATTCCTACTTTACGACCGATTAAACCAATCATTGTTTCGACCTCTCAATCATTCAGCTTAGGATTAACCTAAACTGATCTGCACATCAACACCGGCAGCAAGATCTAGACGCATTAAAGCATCAACTGTTTTTTCAGTTGGCTCTACAATATCAACTAGACGTTTATGAGTGCGAATCTCATATTGATCACGCGCATCTTTATTAACGTGCGGAGAAATCAATACTGTGAAACGCTCTTTGCGTGTCGGTAATGGAATAGGACCACGAACTTGTGCGCCAGTGCGCTTCGCAGTTTCTACAATTTCAGCAGTTGATTGATCAATCAAACGATGATCAAACGCTTTTAACCGGATACGGATTCTTTGGTTCGACATGAGACCAGAGCTCCACTATTTAAAAGTTATAACAAAAGATTACTCCTCTTGCCCTGTTTCGATTGACAGGAGAGTGTAATCCGTTCTTTTCGTAACCCCCAAATCGGGGATATTGTTGATATAATTCAATATTTTGACATAAAGACTATATCTTTTTACGCATTTGTTTATTGAAAAATCAGCAAACAAAGTGCGACAATTATACGGGATTTATTTGCTAATGCAAGGAGTAATTATAAAAACTTGTGTATAATTATCTAATTGATTAGCTAATAATGAAACAGTAATCATAGTGATGCTGTTTCATTATTTAAAAGCAGTTTAGATTACAAAATACAATCTTTATTTGCATTAAATTTATTTACTATTGCAATAATTCATCGCAATTTCAGAAGCTAATTTTGCATTATTAAAGACTAGGTTGATATTTGCTTCTAAACTATCACCACCAGTTAATTCCACCACTTTTGCCAATAAAAATGGGGTAGTTTCTTTACCTTTAATGCCTTGTTCAACTGATTCTTTTAATGCTTTTTCAATTGCTGTTGAAATTAACTCTTCATCCATTGCATATTCTGATGGAATAGGATTAGCAACTACAACGCCACCATTTAAGCCTAAATCCCATTTTACCTTAATCATTTCAGCTATTTGTTTTGCACTATCTAGTTTGACACTAACATCAAATGGGCTGGTTCGACTAAAGAATGATGGTAGTTTATCAGTTTGATAGCCAACCACAGGAACACCAAATGTTTCTAGATATTCCATAGTTAAACCTAAATCTAAAATTGATTTAGCACCAGCACAAACAACTGCAACACTAGTATTCGCAAGTTCTTGGAGATCGGCTGAAATATCAAATGTATGTTCTGCCCCACGATGAACACCACCTAAACCACCGGTTGCAAACACACGAATACCGGCTAATTCAGCGATAATCATAGTTGCTGCAACGGTAGTTGCACCATTTTGTTTATTAGCTACAACTACTGGTAAATCTCGACGACTCACTTTAGTTACGTTTAATCCTTCTTTACCAAGAATTGTTATCTCTTCTTTTGACAAACCAGCTTTTAAACGACCATTAATGACAGCAATAGTGGCGGGTATCGCACCATTTTTTCTGACAATTTCTTCTACTTTTAATGCCGTTTCAACATTTTGTGGATATGGCATACCATGTGAAATAATGGTAGATTCTAATGCCACAACCGGTTGATTATTTTCAAGAGCTTGTTTAACTTCGGGCGAAATATCAAGATATTGATTATATTTAGACACATTGTTCATGAAAGGGACTCCAAAATATTTTGAACACAATTAATTGATAAATTAGGATTATTAGTAAATTCAGATGATAATGTTAATGCCGAACAAGCTTGACCAAATCGCACACTTTGATAAAAACTCAGTTCATTCAAGTAACCTTGAACAAGCCCTGCAAGCATGGCATCACCAGCACCAGTAACGCTGACAATATCAGTTGGAATGGATGCAGACCAACCACGATCACCATTGATTTCGCTATAATAAACACCATCAGCACCAGCACTAATTGCAATTCGTTGCACACCTTGCTGATGGAACCAGTCAACCACTTTAGGAATATCGTCATTGGTTTCGATTTTTATTCCACTTAAAATTTCAGCTTCTAATCGGTTAGGTTTTAAAGTATGAATATATGACAACCAATCTTTAATCTTATGAGATTTAAATGCAGATACAGTATCAACAAAAATAGGCACTTCTCCAGCATTATTAAACAGCCATGTTAATGCTTCTTGTTGCAAATTACAGTCGATAACCAGTAATTTAGCATGCTGAATTAATTGCTTAGATTCATTTAATAAACTTGGTGTTAGCTTGTTAATAATATCCATATCATTAATAGCTATCACCATTTCTCCTGATTCATCAAGCAGAGAGAGGTAAGTTGAAGTACTATCGCCTTTTATTACATGGCAATGCTCCATATTAACTCCTGCTTTTCGGGTATGTTCAATAAGCTGGGCACCATAAAAATCATCACCAATCATTGAGATAAGATGGGTATCAAGTCCTAAAAGCGCCAAATTTTCAGCAATATTTCGCCCCACACCACCAGGAGTACAACGAATCTTACCTGGATTAGAATCTTGATAAACTAATTTTTCATCTGAATATCCAGTCACATCCATGTTACAAGAACCAACAACAACTACATGATTATGTTCAGACAAAAGATAACCTTTTCCTTTTATATAACCTTTTTGAGTCAAAGTCATAATGTAACCAGCGACACTAGAACGGGTAATGCCTAACATTTCAGCAATCGCTTGTTGTTGGATGAAGGGATCTTTGCGAATAATCGTGAGGATCTGCTTTTCTCTTTTATTCATAAACACCTGTTTATTTTTAAGCATATGTTTAGACTACGACTATATCAGAATCGTTATTAAGTTAAAAGCAGTTAAGTAAATTAGGTAAAGAAAATGTGATAATTATCACAAGCAAAAAATTTGAGGAAAGGCGTTTTTACAGAATGATGTCGCCATGAAGGCGACTAATTAATGATCTTCTTTAGCATGATTTAGGCTATATCTTGGGATTTCCACTTCAAGATCTTCATTGGTCACCCTAGCTTGACAACTTAAACGACTATGAGGCTCGACACCCCAAGCTTTATCTAGCATATCATCTTCTTGTTCATCACTTTCTTCAAGTGAGTCAAATCCTTTTCGAACAATACAATGACAAGTTGAACATGCACAAGACATTTCACAAGCATGCTCTATTTCGATGTCATTGCGCAAAGCGACATCTAATATTGATTCGCCTTCTTCGGCCTCAACAGTTTTTCCTTCAGGACAAAGCTCAGCATTTGGTAAAAAGGTAATTTTTGGCATAATAATCTCATTGGTTAAATATCATCAACGCTATGCCCTGTTAAGGCATCTCGTATTGATCTATTCATACGTTTAGCAGCAAAGGTTTGTGTTGCGTTATCAACAATCTTTATTTGCTGCTCAATCAAAGAACAATCATCAGATTCCGTTGCTTGTTGTAATTGTTGTTTAGCATTCAAGATAAGATTAAGTTCTTCTTCATTTAATAAATCGGCATCTTTATCTAGAGCGGATTGTAATGTTTCAAGTACTCTGGCTGCCTCTACTTTCTGTTCGGCGAGCTTTCTTAGTTGTTTATCTTGATTTGCATAATTGATTGAATCTTGAATCATGCTAGCAATTTCATGTTCAGACAGTCCATAAGAAGGCTTAACTTGAATCGCCGCCTCAATCCCTGTCGATTTTTCCATTGCAGTGACACTCAATAAACCATCAGCATCGACTTGAAAGGTAACTCGAATATGCGCACCACCTGCAGGCATAGGAGGGATCCCTCGCAAAGTAAATTTTGCTAACGACCTGCAATCGGCAACACTTTCTCGTTCACCTTGCAAAACATGAATCATCATCGCCGTTTGACCATCTTTAAATGTGGTAAACTCTTGTGCACGAGCGCATGGAATTGTACTATTACGAGGTATAATTTTTTCAACTAATTCCCCCATAGTTTCAATCCCTAATGATAAAGGAATAACATCCAGCAATAACATGTCTGAATCAGGTTTATTGCCAACCAATATATCAGCTTGAATTGCTGCGCCAATAGCAACAACTTTATCAGGATCAATCGACGTTAATGGTTCTGTTTTGAAATAGTGACCAACTAATTGTCTTACTAATGGCACTCGAGTTGAACCACCGACCATCACCACTTCACTAACTTGATCAAAATCAATTTGCGCATCTTTCAACGCTCGGCGACAAACAGCCAATGTTCGTTTAACTAGAGGCTCAATTAAGTCTTCAAATTGTTTACGAGTTATTGTGAAAGACTGCCCTTCTATATTGACTAAAGCAGAATCTTGCTGACTTAGTGCAATTTTAATTTTAACAGCTTCATCAATAATTTTCTGGTTTATATATGGGTCAGAATTGTTATTTAAACCTAACTGTGTTTTTAAAAAATCAGCAAGTAATCGGTCAAAATCATCACCACCAAGTGCTGAATCGCCTCCAGTTGCTAAAACTTCAAATACACCTTTATGTAGGCGTAAAATAGAGATATCAAATGTACCACCACCTAAATCATAAACAGCAATAACACCTTCTTTACCTGAATCTAAGCCATAAGCGATAGCAGCAGCTGTTGGTTCATTCAGTAATCTTAAAACATGTAATCCGGCTAATTTAGCTGCATCCTTAGTTGCTTGTCTTTGCGCATCATCAAAATAAGCTGGAACTGTTATTACTGCACCATCAATCTCACCACCTAAGCTTTGTTTAGCTCGATCAACCAAAGCAATCAAAATCTCAGCTGAAACTTGTACTGGATTAACTTGTTGATTAGGTAAATTTAATAAAGGAACACCATTATCAGTTTGTGAAAAAGTATAAGGAAAGCGCGAACTATCAATATCAGTTAAGCTCCTTCCCATTAAGCGTTTTACAGAACTAACCGTATTAAATGGATCATTGGCTGCATTAGTTTTAGCATTTTTACCGATCGTAATAATAGTATTATCATCATGGTCTAGGCCATAATGCACAACAGATGGTAATAATGCATTACCGTCTAAATCAGGCAAAACTTCTGCTTGCCCGCTACGAACTGTTGCCACTAAAGAATTAGTTGTACCTAGATCTATGCCAATAGCTAATCGACGTTGATGAGGTTCTGGTGTTTGTCCCGGTTCACTAATCTGTAATAATACCATTTGATCTATCTCTAGTTGATGTGTTACTTAATCTTAAATTATAAAGCAAATTGCTTATCTTGTAACTTTTCGATCTGTTCAATCAATCTAGCCAGATAACGGATTTTATAGATTTGATTAACTGCACTTTGCCAATCTTGTTGGGACATATGTTGCAATAGCTGATGATAGACTTGTTTTTTTCGATGCGAAATTTCCGAATGAAAATCATCTAACAGATCAATATTATTCTGATTTTCAATATCGTCCAATTTTTCACGTAAACTAAATTGTTCCATTAAGAAATCGGCATCATGAATAATATTTTGCTCTGTTGCCACATCAAAACCTTGCAAAGATAAAAAATATTCAGCCGCTTTTATCGGATTTTTCAGGGTCTGATAACCATCATTGATCATCGCTGATTTCTGAATAATGGCCACTTTTTCATTATCATTTGCATTGGCAAAGTTATCGGGATGATATTGACGTTGCAATTGTTGATAATTGGCCGTTAACTGACCACTATCAATAGGTAATTGGATTGGTAATTGAAATAATTCAAAGTAATTAATCACAATTCATGTCCCATTAAACATTGAAGCTTTCGCCACAACCACATTCATTGCTAGCGTTAGGGTTATTGAATTTAAAGCCTTCATTTAGACCTTCTTTGACAAAATCAAGCTCTGTTCCATCAATATAAACTAAGCTCTTTTTGTCAACGATAACTTTGACATCCTTATCTTCAAAAACACTATCATCATCATTAATAATATCAGCAAATTCTAATACATAAGCCATTCCGGAACAGCCAGAAGTTTTAACACCTAACCGAAGCCCAACACCTTTACCTCTGTTAGCTAAAAAGGCCTGAACTCGATTTGCTGCGCTATCAGTTAATGTAATTGCCATTAACGTTGTCCTTTTTTAGTTTTATAGTCATCAATTGCTGCTTTGATGGCGTCTTCAGCTAAAATTGAACAATGAATTTTAACCGGAGGTAAAGCTAATTCTTTTGCTATATCAGTATTTTTGATTGCTTCAGCTTCATCTAATGATTTACCTTTAATCCACTCAGTCACTAATGAACTTGAGGCAATTGCACTACCGCAGCCATAAGTTTTAAATTTGGCATCTTCAATAATGCCATCATCATTAACTTTAATTTGTAATCGCATTACATCGCCACATGCTGGTGCACCAACCATACCACTACCAACATTTGGATCATTTTGATCGAAAGAACCTACATTGCGAGGATTTTCATAATGATCGACGACTTTTTCACTGTATGCCATAATTTACTCCTAATTTTTAATGGGCTGACCATTTAATTTTTGTTAAATCAACACCATCTTTAAACATTTCCCAAAGCGGAGAAAGATCTCTTAATTTACCGATAGAATCTTTGATTAATTTGATTACATAATCTACTTCTTCTTCTGTACTAAATCGACCAAATGAAAATCTTATTGAGCTATGGGCCAGTTCATCATTAAGTCCTAGCGCTCGTAATACATAAGATGGTTCTAAACTTGCAGAAGTACATGCTGAACCAGATGATACAGCTAAATCTTTCAGCGCCATCATGAGCGACTCACCTTCAATATAAGCAAAACTTACATTTAAAATGTTAGCCACACCATGCTCTAATGAACCATTAAGATAGACTTCTTCAATATCTTTTAATCCATTCCATAAACGAGTTTTTAGTGCTAAAAGACGTGGCATTTCTGTTGCCATCTCTTCTTTTGCTATACGGTATGCTTCACCCATACCCACAATTTGGTGTACCGGTAAAGTACCAGAACGCATACCGCGTTCATGTCCACCACCATGCATTTGGGCTTCAATACGTACTCGCGGTTTACGTCTAACATAAAGTCCACCAATGCCTTTTGGCCCATAGATCTTATGTCCAGAAAACGACATAAGATCAACTTTTAATTTGGTTAAGTCTATCGGTAATTTACCAACACTCTGAGTTGCATCAACATGAAATACAATACCTCTTTCACGACACATTTCACCGATTTTTTCGATATCCTGAATAACACCAGTTTCATTATTAACGTGCATAATTGATACAACAGTTGTGTCATTACGCATCGCTGCAGCCAGTTTATCAAGATCAAGAATACCATTTGATTCTGGTGCTAAATAAGTCACTTCATAACCTTCTCGTTCTAATTGACGACAAGTATCAAGTACTGCTTTATGTTCAGTTTTACAGGTAATAATATGTTTACCTTTAGCATGATTAAAATGAGCCGCACCTTTAATGGCTAAGTTATCTGCTTCTGTCGCACCTGAAGTAAAAACAATTTCACGTGAATCGGCACCAATTAAGTCAGCAATTTGATTTCGTGCAATATCAACTGCTTCTTCTGCTTGCCAACCAAATTTATGTGAACGAGAAGCGGGATTACCAAAAACACCATCGGGTGTTAAATACTGCATCATTTTTTCAGCTACTCTTGGATCTACAGGCGTTGTTGCTGCATAATCCATATAAATAGGTAATTTCATTAATTACTCCCAATTACAAATTCTGTATTTTTAATTAATTCTGTTTTGATGAAGATGACTTTGTCGATTAGAGACGGCTTTCACTTCTTGATTATTAACCAATTCGCTTAAAGTGATGCTGGTCAAAAAATCATTGATTCGTTCACTTAAGTCATTCCATAAGCTATGGGTAAGGCATCTTACACCGTTTTGACATCCGGTATTACCGTGGCATTTAGTCGCATGAACAGTTTCATCAACAGCTTTTACAATTGAGCTAATCGCAATTTGCTCCATACTACGGCCAAGTACATAACCACCACCAGGACCTCTAACACTTGAAACTAAACCATTTTTACGCAATCGCGAAAACAGTTGTTCTAAATAAGATAGTGAGATTTCCTGACGTTCTGAAATATCAGCAAGTGAAACAGGGCCTGATTCTGAATGCAGTGCTACATCTAACATAGCTGTCACTGCATATCGCCCTTTTGATGTCAATTTCATTAATCATTCCCCTATATTTAACAGTAAATATTTTATATATCCTTTATTTTTAGTCAAGTATTTAGTTGACTATTTTAGTGGGAATTAAGTTATCAGTTCTTCATCGACGAAATATACGGGAATATGCTAATCTAATAAGCTAATTTGATACAGGAGTTTAAGAATGAATTTAGTAATACGTTGGTGTTTGATATTAAGCATACTTTGGGCTAGAAGTGTGTTTGCGGAGCCTACTTTGAATGATTTGCGACAAAATTATCAAAAGTGGCAAAATACTTATCAATCATTAACTTTTGATGAACAACAAACATTACTAAAACAATTAAAAAACTATCCACTATACCCTTATGCTGCCGTGCAATTTTTTCAAAATAATATTACAACAGTATCACCACAAGCAGTGAGTGATTTTGCAAAAAAATATCACGATTTCCCATTAACATCGTCATTAACTCAAGCTTATATAACTGAGCTGGCTAATCGTCAAGACTGGAATGCTATTATCACTTTTCCTATAGATAATTCTATTGCCTCTAATTGCCGACAACAGTATGCAAAAATACAGCAACATCAAGACAAATCTGTGTTAGATAATGTCGAATCTCTATGGTTAACGGGTAAAGAATTGCCTTCAGCTTGTGATCCTTTATTAGATGAATGGTCAAAAAGTGGTAAACGCACAGCAAATCTTATTTTGTTACGTATAGAATTAGCTCTGGAAAACAACAATTTAAAATTAGCTCGCCATTTAACTAATTTACTAGATGATAACTATCAAACAACCAAAAATCATTTATTAGCTATTTTTGATAACCCGCGAAAAATAGAAGATTTTTCTAGAAATATTAAAACGAGTACCTTCACCCAAAAAATTGTCTTAGCATCTTACCCTCGGTTAGTTAAAGCCGACAAAAATGCGGCTGCGACATTATTACCACAACTAATTAAAAAACAAAATTTCACTGATGATGAGCAAATTAGATTACAACAAAGTTTAGCCAATAGTTATTTTAGTGATTCAGCAACCGCAGAACAGATCAAATGGCGGGATAATTATATTAGCAAAAGTCACGATTCAACTTTAGTTGAAAAACGTATTCGCATGGCTATTGATGCTAATAATTACAAAGATATTGCACATTGGCTAAAACAATTAACCCCAGAAGATCAATCAAAAGAAGAGTGGCAATACTGGCACGCTCGGGTATTACTCAATAACAATAAAACTAATGAAGCAAAACATATCTTAAAAAGTTTAACTAATAAACGTGGTTTTTATGGAATGGTAAGTGCACAAACTCTTAATCAACCATATAGTATCAATAATTTATCGAAAAAGATCCCGAGTACAGAAGTCAATACACTAAAAACCAAGTATGACCAGCAACCATATGTGATTAGAATCAAAGAATTAAGATTATTAGGTATGTTAGCAGAGTCAAAACAAGAATGGCGATATGCACTTAAAAACCAAGCAGCAGAAAATGAATATTTAGATTTAGCTAAATACGCTTATCAGAAAGGTTGGGGAGAACTAAGTATACAAGCAACAATATCAGGTAAATTATGGGATAATTGGACTGAACGCCTACCTATCATGTATAAAAACTTATATAATGATGCCTTGAAAGATAAAGCGATTCCATTATCTTATGCTTTAGCAATAACTCGGCAAGAAAGTGCATTTGACACAATGATACAATCTCCAGTTGGAGCCAGTGGTTTAATGCAATTAATGCCAGCAACAGCTAAGGAAACAGCCAAAAAAATCAGTAATATTACCTATTATTCACCAAGCCAACTATTTGAACCGACAACAAATATACAGTTAGGCACTTATTTTTTAAATAGCGTTTATTTACAAAATGATAACAATCGTATTTTATCCTCGGCGGCATATAATGCTGGTCCTGGCCGAGTAAAAAAATGGTTGAATAATAGTAATGGAAAACTTGATGCTATCGCATTTATTGAAAGTATTCCCTTTAATGAAACTCGAAATTATGTCAAAAGTGTATTAGTTTATGATTATATTTACCAATATATTTTAGGAAATCAACACCCTCATATACTGACAACAAACGAATTTAATAGACAATATTAATGGTGCATTACATGAAAACTAAAGAATGGAACCAAACGGTTGAAATATTACACCAAGCATTTAATAGCGGTTATTCATTAGATATATTGAAATTACTGATGACAGCTGATGAGCGGGATGCATTAATCACAAGAGTTAAAATTGTCCGTTCATTACTGGATGGCTCAATTAATCAGCGCCAACTTAAAGAGCAATTGAAAATTGGCATTGCCACTGTGACCAGAGGCTCGAATAGTTTAAAAGAAGCAACTCCTGAATTTAAAGTGTGGTTGGAAAACATTCTATTGAAATCAGATAAATAAAATAATAGTCAATATTTATAAAAACTAGTTAAAGTAGACTATAACAAGTTTGACTGGATATTGACTTCATCATCTGCAACCACAGGAACACAATAATCGCATTCCATAGTATGAATATCTTTAAAACATTTAATCGTATCATCATGATGATTATGATGAATCTCAATTAAACAGCTTGAGGTGCGTAACCGAACTTTCAATGCAGGCATTGCAGCTAAGTGGACTTGAGAAATAAAATCACTGAAATTTTCTAGCGAACCGATATATTTAAAACAAAGATATAAACCACCTTCATTAACAATTGGTTCTATATGCTCAAGATTATTATTATGATCTAAGGCAATTGTATATAAAAGTTCTTGTTCATTAGCATTATCTTTACTTTTCAAAATACGGCTAAAAGCAAAAATCTTATCCGGTAAACTGTCGCTATTGTGAGCATAATGAGATAAATAATTTTGAAAAAACTGCGATCTTAATTTATTTTCTTCATCTAAAATTTGACTCAAATTACAATTATTTTTGTAAGAGATCCCCCAAAAAGTTTGTTTCGGCATATTCACAAATTTAGGTTCAGGTAAAGAAAGTCGATTTTTATTTAATTCAATAGCAGGAGTTAATCCAGTAGGATCCCAAAATTCACCACGGCGATAACTTGCTGGTGTTTCATTAAATTGCTTTTTAAAAGAACGAGTAAAAGTTTGCTGCGAATCAAAACGATATTGCATAGCAATATCTAAAATAGGTTTACTTGTCATGCGCAAAGATAATGCCGCATAAGTTAATCTGCGGTGACGAATATAAGTACCAAGCACTTGACCAGTTACTTCTTTAAACATCCGTTGTAAATGCCACTTCGAATAACCTGATTTCTGGGCGACATTATCAATAGATAAGGGTTGCTCTAAATTTTTTTCAATCCAAACGATAAGATCTGAAATAATACTAATTTGATTCATATAACCCCATCATGATGTGAATTGGCAAACATTATGCGATTATGACTTAATCACAGCAATAAGCAAGATGTAAATCGAAAATTTTTTAACAATATGAATGGCTTCCAGCTTGATGTTCGGTAATATCTTTTACGCCAGCCAGTTCAGGGAATTCAGCAAGTAGCTGTTTTTCAATCCCCTCTTTTAAAGTGTAATCGACCATCGAACAACCATTACAACCACCGCCAAATTGTAATATTGCATAATTATCATCGGTTAATTCAACCAAACTCACATGACCTCCATGACTAGCTAATTGCGGATTAACCTGTGCTTGAATAACATAATTGACGCGTTCAATTAACGGCGCATCATCGGCAACCTTTTTCATTTTTGAATTCGGCGCTTTTAAAGTTAATTGTGAACCTAATTCATCTGTTACATAATCAATCACCGTTTCTTCTAAAAAAGGAGCGCTAATTTCATCAATATAAATAGCAAAACCTGCTTGTTGTTGTTCTTCTATATCGCTATCTTCTATAGTATCTGCTGGGCAATATGAAACCCCACATTCTGCCGATGGTGTGCCGGGATTAATAACAAAAACCCGAATTTGTGTACCATCAGGCTGATTAGCAAGTAATTTTTTAAAATGTTGTTGCGCTGATTCAGAAATGGTAATAATACACATAATCCCTCACTTTGACACGATTGACATTAATCATCACTAACATCATCGATAATAGTTGACTAACCTTGTTGGTCATTATAGGGGGTGTTTTAGATTTTACAAGATGGTGCGACATAAACAAACTACCTGAATATAGTTTGCCCCACAATGTTTTAACTGTTGGCTAATGGCATTTATGGTATTGCCGGTAGTAACAATATCATCAATAAGCATTATCGATTGATTGGTTAAATCATCGCGGCAACTAAATAAGGTTTCAACATTGGCTATTCGTTGCTTAAGCGATAGATACTTTTGATCGTGTGCCACTGACTTTCGTGATAACAGATAAGGTTGAAAATCACAATTAAGCCATCTGGCTATTGGTCTCGCTAATAATGCCGCTTGATTAAATCCTCTAGACCAATAACGAAAATGGTGCAATGGAACACAAGTTACAATATCTGGTTTAACCAAACCACTACTCAACCGTCGTTGATACCACGCTAAAAACATTAATCTAGCCAGAGCATTAGTTAACTCAGTTTTTCGATAAAATTTTAAATGTTGGATTAATCTTTTTAACGGTGCCATATATTCTGTTACAGCAATCATTTCATCCCAATTAGGCCGACTATCACGACATCGATAGCAGATTTTGGTTGATAATGAATGAGGAAGGCTACATTGATAACAAATCTTATTAAATTTTGGTAAGTTTTTAACACATTGACTACAAATCCCATGATGAGACAACACTAAAGGCATACTACATAAAATACATCGCATAATGATTCATCGCTTAGCAAAAAATTTTGAGAAACAGGTTTTTTATCTACAAAATAAGCTTAAAAATGGAAAGAAAATAGAAAATTAGCTCGCTAATAATATGAATTATAATAAATAAAAACTATTTTTTATCTATTAATCGCAACATTGGAATCTATCACGCAGAATTTTAGTTAATTATTTATATTAATCATTTCAATTCATCTAATATTCGGTATAATTTGCCCACTATTTTGGAGTAAGGATTTGTTAAATGAAAAAAATCAAACTATTACTTATATCATTACTATTAAGCCTTTTTTCAACTGTTGCTTTGGCTGATAGCAAAGTATTATTACAAACCAGTATGGGCGATATTGAAATTGAATTAGATAGCGAACATGCCCCAATTACCACGAAAAATTTTCTTGATTATGTCAATAGCGGTTATTATGAAAATTTAACCTTCCATCGAGTCATTCCTGAATTTATGATTCAAGGTGGTGGAGCGGATGATCAATTAAAATTCAAAGAAACTCAACAACCAATTAAAAACGAAGCCAATAATGGTTTAAAAAACGATCGTGGAACTATCGCAATGGCAAGAACCAATGCTGTAGATAGCGCAACTAGCCAATTCTTTATTAATGTTGTCAATAATGATTTTCTAAATTACCAATCACCAGACCAATATGGTTATGCTGTTTTTGGTAAAGTCATTAAAGGAATGGATGTCGTTGATAAAATTGTTAATGTCGCTACAAAACGCATGGGACCACATCAAAATGTCCCTGTTGAACCAATCTATATTAAAAAAGCAACTGTGATTGAAGATAAACAATAGGTTGTTCTAAAATTAATCAACACTTCAAGTAAACCACCTTAATGATTTAAGGTGGTTTTTTTATTAAATAATAGGATTATTTTTTTAATTTATTACAAGCTTCTACAAATCCCTGATCACAAGACTGTTTAAAATACTCATTAGCTAATGATTTGTTTTGCTTAATGCCATCGCCCTTATCATACATCAGCGCTAAATTGTATTGAGCATCAGGCACGCCTTGTTGTGCCGATTTTGTAAACCAATATACAGCTTTTACTTTATCTTGTTCTACACCATCACCTTTATCATACATAAACGCTAAATTGTTTTGTGCGAAGGGATGTCCTTTCTCAGCAGCTTTTGTATACCAATATATCACTTTTTGTTTATCTTGTTCTATGCCATCACCTTCATCATACATAAGCGCTAAATTGAATTGAGCATTAGATTCACCTTTTTCAGCTGCCTTTGTATACCAATATGCTGCCTTCTGTTTATCTTGTTCTACACCATCACCTTTCTCATACATAACCGCTAAATTGTTTTGTGAATTAGCATTACCGTGCTCTGCTGCTTTTGTATACCAATATGCAGCTTTTTGTTTATCTTGTTCTACACCATCACCTTTCTCATACATAATCGCTAAATTATATTGTGCGTTAGATTCACCTTTTTCAGCTGCCTTTGTATACCAATATAACGCCATTTGTTTATCTTGCTCTATGCCGTCTCCTTTATCATACATAAGCCCTAAATTATTTTGTGAATTAGAATTACCTTGTTCTGCTGCTTTTGTATACCAATATAACGCCTTTTGTTTATCTTGTTCTATGCCATCACCTTCATCATACATAACCGCTAAATTAAATTGTGCATCAGATTTACCTTTTGCTGCCGCTTTTTTGTACCAATATGCGGCCTTTTGTACATCTTGCTCTATACCATCACCTTCATCATACATAAGTCCTAAAATATATTGGGCTTCGGCATTACCTTGCTCCGCTTCTACTTTACATGGAGTGAAAGCCTCTTCATTACTCCCCATCAACCAATATATTTCGCATTCATTTGCATAACTTGAAAAAGAACACAGAATTAATAACCCAAAAGATACTAGTTTTTTCATTGTATTTCCTATACATGCTAAAATAGACACTACTATTTTTTATTTTATTCATTATATATAAATGTATGTATCAAAATAATCATTAGCATTAATTTTCTTAATTATCGCTCACAAATAATAAAGTTATTGTGTAATGAATAAACCTATAAAGAAGAAAGATTACTGATAAGATTATGACTGTCGAATTTAACATATAAGACCACGTCAAAATGCCCTTGTTGAACCAATCTATATAAAAAAAGCAACAGTGGTTGAAGATAAACAATAGTCTTTAAAATTAATAAATACTTCAAGTAAACCACCTTAGTGATTTAAGGTGTTTTTTTATTAAATCTTAGGATTATTTTTTTAATTCATCACAAGCAAGTTTTTCACCTTGATAACAAGACTGTTTAAAATAATTGTAAGCTAAAGATATATTCTGCTCAACTCCATCACCTTTATCATACATCAGCCCTAAATTATATTGAGCGAAAGAATCACCTTGCTCCGCTGCTTTTGTATACCAATATACCGCCTTTGATTTATCTTGCTCTATGCCGTCTCCTTCATCATACATAAGCGCTAAATTAATTTGTGCCATAGGTTCACCTTGCTCGGCTGCTTTTGTATACCAATATAGCGCAGTTTGTTTATCTTGCTTTATACCTTCACCGTGATAATACATAAACCCTAAACTCCATTGGGCGCCAGAGTCGTTTTGTTTAGCTGCTTTTTCATACCAAAATATAGCTTTTTGTTTATCTTCTCCAATACCTCTACCAAAATCATACATAAGACCTAAATAAAATTGTGCGTACGGGACACTGTTCATCGCTTCTTGTGTACATATATTAAACGCTTTTTCATAATTTTCTTGCTCATATTCTGTTTTACAATCATCCGCACAAACAACAAAAGAAAACAAGAGAGGCATAACTAATAATAACTTCTTCATAGTATTCCTTACATATTGATAAACATTTTTAAAATTCTATTCAATTAATCATAAAGTTATTCCAAATCATTTTAATACGGTTAACAAATTAGCTAGCGTTCTTACCCCAATACCTGTTGCACCTGTTGCCCATAAAGCGGTGGCACTTTTACGGAATGTCGCTGAACAGTCAATGTGTAGCCAATTTTGTTTATAATTTTTAATAAAATGAGATAAAAATGCCGCGGCAGTACTTGCACCAGCGGTATTTGGTAATCCAGAATTGGCCATATCAGCAAAAGATGATGGAAATTGACTACGATGAAAATCAGCTAATGGTAATCGCCAAAAAGCTTCATGTTCCACGAGGCTACTAGCTAATAACTGATTTGCAAAGAGATCATCAAACGAAAGTAATGATTGGTAATCGTTACCTACAGCAATTTTTGCTGCACCAGTAAGGGTTGCACAGTCAATAATATAATGAGGATTATCGTTGTCAGCACTAATTAATCCATCAGCTAAAACTAATCGTCCTTCCGCATCGGTATTATCAACTTCAACAGTTTTACCATTACGATATCGAATAATATCACCCAGTTTAAATGCCTTACCACTCACCAAATTATCAGCACAACACAGATAAAGTTTGATACGATGTTTAACACCTCGAGCAATAGCAAGTGCCAGAGCACCAGTTACTAATGCTGCGCCCCCCATATCCGATCGCATTGATTCCATAAAACTGCTTGGTTTTAAGCTATAACCACCAGAATCAAAAGTAATACCTTTACCGACTAAACAAGCAACAATTGGCGCTTTAGGATTTTTAGTCGGATTATAATCAAGCTCAAGCAACGCTGCCGGTCGTTCTGATCCTTTGCCAACCGTGTAAATACCCATATAATCCTGTTCTTTTAATGCTTCACCTGAAGTAATGTTATAGGTAATATCTGAGGAATAATTACTAATTAAGTTTGCACTTTGTGTTGCCAGTTCTAACGGGCTTAATGTTTCAGCTTGTTGATTAACAATATCTCGACACCAATCAATAATTGCGAGACGATATTTTAGTTCTTGCTTAACTTGACTATCAAGTTTGGCCCAACTTACTTTATTATTATTCTTAGCATTACGATAACCGAGCCAAAAATGCCAACAAGATTCTAAATCCCAATTATCACCACTAAGTTTAACTGACTTAATACCTTGATTATCTAGTTTTCGAGCAGCTCGCTGAATAGCTCCATGTCGATGGTCAGGTTGATAATGAATGGTAATGGCATCATCAGAAAAACTAAGTAAAGCATCTTTACCCCATTTAGATGGAGCAGGTTTTTCCGATAATAAGATAGATAA
Organism: Gilliamella sp. LMG 34362; assembly: GCF_984569125.1. Taxonomy (NCBI): domain Bacteria; kingdom Pseudomonadati; phylum Pseudomonadota; class Gammaproteobacteria; order Orbales; family Orbaceae; genus Gilliamella; species Gilliamella sp. LMG 34362. Next base: position 108,372 of record NZ_OZ474902.1, read on the forward strand.
AGTCGACATAATAGATTCCTCAAGCAATAATAATGCAAAAACGATGAATCAATTCTAATCAGAAACATGTTAATATAGCAAGCAAAGTTAAGCAGAAATAAGGACCAATAATGACATCAGTTGTACCAATCCAAAATGGAATTAATTTTCGAGACTTAGGTGGTATTAAAACCAGTGATGGTCGCCAAATTCGTTCAGGAATGTTGTATCGTTCGGGGGAATTCTCTCGCCTTAGTGATGAGGAAAAAAAGTTCTTATCTGATGAGCTTAATTTACATTATGTATTAGATTATCGTGATCAACTTGAAATCGATCGTAATCCCGATAATCTTTGGAACAATAGCCAATATTTTAATATCCCAGCAAATCCATTAAGTGATGAAATTACGGCAAGCTTAGTTAGTGATGATATATTCGTACTTAAAAAATATTCGCCTTTGGATTTTATGATTAAACTCTATCAGCTATTACCATTTAATAATCCAGCTTATAAAAAATTAATATCAATATTACTTAATGCGAATGGCAAACCATTAGTACAGCACTGTGCAGTAGGTAAAGATAGAACTGGTGTCGGTGTCGCCTTAACCCTATTTGCATTAGGTGTCAGCGAAGACGTTATTATGCAAGATTATTTGCTTACCGAACAATATTTAAATGATTATCGCCAAACAATACTTAGCCAAAATAAAAGTAAATTATCAGCTGAAGAGTTTGAAAAACAAAAAATCATTTTTTCAGCTAAGCAAGAGTTTTTAACCGCTGCTATCGATGAGATTAAAAAACGCTATAACACAATAGATAATTGGTTACACCAAGAATATCAATTAGATAATAACAATAGAAAGATCCTTCAAGATATTTATCTAATTTAACTAATATAAGTGTATGAATAGCTATCATACACTTATCAATAATCACTTTATCTCAATAAAAAGTGAAATACTAAAAAAGCAATGTGAGGAAAATGAAATGTTAACCAACCAAATGGTCAAAAAACTCAATGACCAATTAAATCTAGAATTCTATTCTTCTAACCTTTACCTACAAATGAGCGCATGGTGTGATGATCAAAATTTTCCTTCGTTTGGAAAATTTTTAAGAGATCATGCTAGCGAAGAACGACAACATATGGAACGCTTATTTGATTATGTGTTAGATTGCGGTGCATTAGCGCTTATTGGCAAAATTGAAGCACCAGAATCAGAATATAAATCACTGCTTGATGTGTTTAAAGCGGCATATCAACATGAACTTAAAATTACCAAAGAGATAAATGAGCTTGTTGACTATGCTTTAACCCAAAAAGATTTCTCAACATTTCACTTTTTACAATGGTACGTTGCTGAACAACATGAAGAAGAAAAACTTTTTAAAAGCATTGTTGATAAACTGGAATTAGTTGGTGAAAACAAACGAGATTTATTCTTTATGGATAAAGATTTTAATAAAACATTAAGTGAGTCTGGTTTACTTGCTTCCAGCGCAGAATAAATTAATAATATTAATCTGCTGCAACCATCATGGTGTAGCAGATGATTATCCTGTTAAGATTGCAAAATAAAATCTGTAATAGGTTTATTATGATTCACCGCAAGATGAACTGATTCTACTTGCTGATATTGATAATAAAAATCCTGTCCAAATGGCGCACTAATCAGCTGTTTTTCAACATCTATTTTTACTGATTTTATTTGCCAAACACCTTTCGCATATAATTTAAGTGCAGATTCTTTTAATGTCCAAAGTTGCCAAAATGCCGCTAATGCATCCGATTGTTTTAATATCCATTGGTATTCTTCATTAGCAAAATAATTTTTGGCGACACTCAGATAATTTTTACGCTGCCTAGCAACTTCAATATCAATCCCAACTCTACCATTTAAGGATATGGCAACTGCCACCCAATCTTTACTATGACTGATATTAAAATCAGGCAGGTTATGTTGTAAAAAGCAAGGACGGCTATTATCACCAATAATGATGGGTGGCAAAGTATCAATATCACAATACTGTTTAAGTAAACTAGCTAAAATTGAACGACAAACTAAAAACTGTTTTTTTCGTGAACCACTTAATGACTCAGCATCATTAATGATTTTTGGTGATAATAATGAATAGTTCACTTCTGTCGTATCTAAATGAGCAAGTTGAGCAATTAACATTTTATGTAAGCCAATTTAAACAAAAATTATTTTTTACTATTTTAACAGCATGCTATGCTAACTGTTATCGAAATTTATCGGTTCACTAAGGATGCATCATGTCATTACAAACAAAATTAGTTCATGCTGGTCGAAAAAAACGTTATACCCAAGGTGCTGTTAACTCCGTTATTCAGAGAGCATCATCGCTTGTTTTTGATTCATTAGAAGCGAAAAAAGACGCGATGGAAAATCGAGCCAAAGGCGGATTATTTTATGGTCGACGCGGTACCTTGACTCATTTTGCCTTACAAGATGCCATGGTCGAAATTGAAGGTGGCGCAGGTTGTTATCTTTATCCTTGTGGTGCCGCGGCAATTGCGAATGCTATCTTAGCTTTTGTCAAATCAGGTGATCATATTTTGGTTTCAGAAGCCAGTTACGAGCCAACGCAAGAATTTTGCGAACATATATTAAAAGATTTTGGTGTAGAAACCGATTATTTTTCACCCTTGATTGGTCGCTATATTACTAATCATATTAAACCCAATACCAAAGTAGTATTTCTTGAATCACCAAGCTCAATCACTATGGAACTGCATGATGTGCCAGCGATAGTTAAAGCTATTCGCAGTGTTAATCCAGAAATTGTCATTATGATGGATAATACTTGGGCTGCTGGTGTTTTATTTAAAGCATTAGAGCATGATGTTGATATCTCTATTCAAGCCGGTACTAAATATTTAATTGGCCACTCTGATGCTATGTTAGGTACTGCGGTTGCTAATCAACGATGTTGGGATCAATTACGTGAACGTTCTTATTTAATGGGACAAATGTGTGATGCTGATACCGCTTATATGGCAGCACGGGGATTAAGAACCTTAGCGGTCAGGTTAAAACAACATCACGAAAGTGGACTAAAAGTGGCTAACTGGTTAGCAAATCACCCCAAAGTTGCCACGGTTAACCATCCTGCATTAGCAAGCTGTAAAGGGCATGAATTTTTTAAACGTGATTTTAGTGGCGCTAGTGGCCTATTTTCGTTTGTACTTAAAGATCATTTGAGCGAAGTGCAATTATCTGATTTTTTAGATAATATGACTCACTTCTCGATGGCTTATTCATGGGGTGGATTCGAATCATTGATTTTAGCCAATCAACCTGAAGATCTTGCGAAAATACGTCCAGTATCAGGAGTGGATTTCACAGGTACATTAATTCGATTACATATTGGCCTTGAAGATCCTGATGATTTAATCGCCGATCTGGCTGCTGGCCTAGATCGAATCAATCTACACAAAAATAAGGTTAATGCGTTACAAAGCTTAGTATAAATGGATAGCACATGAGCCATCAAAATCAAACCCAAATAGACAATATTGTTGAGCAAACTATTTTACAACATCTAAACGGTCGGCAATCGTTATTGGTTGCCTTTAGTGGTGGTGTCGATTCAACCGTATTAATGCAAGCATTAGTCACCTTAAAGCAACGGCTACAAAATTTACAACTAAGAGCAATTTATATTCACCACGGTTTAAGTAAAAATGCCGATAATTGGGCTGAACATTGCCTGAGACAATGCCAAACGTGGCAAGTGCCATTGATTATTGAAAAAGTAAAACTTAATCGTAGTGCTGGCAATATTGAAGAACAGGCCAGAGAAGCCCGTTATCAAGCCATTTATCAACATTTAAAAAGTGATGAGTTGTTATGTACGGCACAACATCTTGACGACCAATGTGAAACTTTCTTCCTAGCCTTAAAACGTGGTAGTGGCCCAACAGGCTTATCCGCTATGCCTCTGGAAAATGGCCAACATCTTAGACCATTATTAACGATCTCTCGCCAAGAAATTGAACAATATGCCAATCAACATCTATTAAGTTGGATTGAAGATGAAAGTAATCAAGACGACCATTATGATCGTAATTTTTTACGCTTAAAGGTAATGCCAATACTTAATCAACGTTGGCCACATTTTTCACAAATGGTGGCTCGTAGTGCTGAATTATGTCAACAGCAAGAAGCTTTAATTCATGAGCTGTTATTGGCTGAATTTGAGCAAATTATTGGTAATGCTAAACAACTCAATATTCAACCTTTACGGGATTATTCTGAATACAAACGTAATGCAATATTGCGAATGTGGTTTAGAGAGCAACATATCGGCATGCCAAGTCAAAAGCAACTGTCGTTAATTTGGCAAACCGTTATTCAAGCTAAAGAAGATGCCAATCCACAATTTATTTTGCATAATCGACAGATTCGCCGCTATCAAAACCAACTCTATTTATTACCTTTATATCAAGATATTGAACAGCAAATCCTGCCATGGGATTTAGCTACGTCACTCACTTTGCCTGATAATTTAGGCCATTTACAGCCTAATTATCAAACTGATCTAATCTGTCGTTTACCACAAAAAGATGAAACGGTTTCGGTGCGTTTTCATGCGCAAGGTCAATTTCAAATTGTGCAGCGCCAAGGATCACGATCGATAAAAAAACTGTGGCAAGAACACCATATTCCGCCTTGGATGCGCACTCGTATTCCTTTAATTTACTATAATGAACAATTGATTACTGCCGTTGGGGTATTTGTTACCGAGCAAGGTAAAGGATCACAAGTTGGTTTTAATCTAAAATAAATCATAAAAATAAAATGTGCTTGAGTCTAATTGACACGAAATCGAATTCAATCCAATCATACTAACCTGAATTGGATTATATAATTAAGTAACCTCATACATAACAGAGCTATCGTTCTTCATGGCTAAACAGCATACACTTTACAGTAACAAATTAAATGGAACTGATAATACAAAAATAATGTTAAATTACATAAGCATAACTATTAATAGGAAACCAACTAAGCATCGTCAAAATAAATTCATTTAGCATATTTATTATCTTACAAAAAAAACATATACTACTAGGTGAAATAATAATCAATCAAGAGTTAAGACAAAAATGAAAGTTAGTCGTTTTTCTGCAAATGTTGGACAAGCAATCAATAAAGTGAATCAATATGCGATAGATAAAAAACATATAGTTGGATCTGTTGTTATGGTTGCTAAAGAGGGACAAATAATCTATCAACAAGCATCCGGCTATGCTGATAAAGAACAAAAATCAACCATGCAAGTTGACTCACAATTTTTGCTTTCATCTGTTACCAAACCGATAGTTAGTGCAGCCGCATTATGTTTAGTAGAAAAAGGACTACTAAAATTGGATTCGCCTGTTACTGATTATCTACCTTATTTCACTCCAAAACTAGAAAATGGCCAGCAACCAGTTATTACTTTGCATCACTTATTAACCCATAGTGCGGGACTAAAATATCGTTTTTGCGAACCTCATGGTGAAGGCATTTATAATACATTACAGATTTCAGACGGCTTTGATCAAATAGCAACTGATTTAGATGAAAATCTTCATCGATTATCAAAAGCTCCTCTTCTTTTTGCTCCTGGAACAAATTGGTGTTATTCATTGGCATTAGATGTCCTAGGTGGAGTATTAACTGCTGTCACTCAACAACCATTAGAAGAAATAATAAAAACTACCATAACGATTCCTTTGAATATGGCAAAAACCGGCTTTACCATACCAGATAATAATCAATTAGTTACTCACTATTATAATGCTTTACCGGAACCATTACCTATGCCAAGCCCTTATTTTATGCAATTAGATGAAGCATCGAATAACGGGATTGTTTCTTATGATCCTAAACGCATATTTAATCCTAAAGCCTATCATTCAGGTGGGGCTGGTATGGTTGGTACTGCCCCTGATTTTATGCAATTTCTGTTATCACTAACTTCAATAAATACTGATTTAAGTAACAATAAACTAATGGATACAATGGCGAAGTGTTATATAAGTAGTGAATATGGTACAAAAGGGCCAGGATGGGGATTCGGTTATGGTGGTGCGGTGCTTGATGACCCGATCTTAGCGCAAACACCACAGAGTAAAGGAACTATTCAATGGGGCGGTGTGTATGGTCATAATTGGTTTTATGATCCTCAACAAGAATTAGCTGTAGTCATTTTGACTAATACCGCAATTGAAGGAATGTTGGGACACTATCCAGTAAAAATTAGAGATGCTATTTATCATTGTTTAGCATGATGCTATTCCGATAGGAAAATTTTGCCGGTTTTTGGCTTTAATTTATCAGAAAATGCCGATTGAAAAAACACCCTATAAGATGGTGCTTTTTCAATCAAGTATTTGAATCTTCGCATAGTGAAATATTTATACTTATCCAATTAATCGTTTTTTCAATTAGTTTCATTCTGATTTATATTATATTCACCACTAATCTACTATAGATATTACCCTTATTAGATCCGAACGATAAAAAGGATCCAAAATCGATTAATTTGGGACAATATTTGCATTAATTACTTGATCTAAAATTAATTTATTACCATAAAGCATTTGTTCAAAATAAATTATTTTGACCGAGAACGTGCTTGCCAACGTTTTAACAATAAAGCATTAGTCACTACACTTACACTGCTAAGTGCCATAGCAGCGCCGGCTATCATTGGATTTAAGAAGCCGAAGGCAGCAAGAGGAATGCCAATTAAATTATAGAAAAAAGCCCAAAATAAATTTTGCTTAATTTTATTATAGGTTCGGCGAGAGATATCAATAGCATCGGCAATTAAAAATAGATTGCCACGCATCAACGTTATACTTGCTGCATGCATCGCGACATCAGTCCCTGTTCCCATAGCAATACCAATATCAGCAGCTGCTAACGCAGGTGCATCATTAATACCATCACCAACCATTGCCACTTTATGATTGCTATTACAACTTTTAATATTTTGGTCTTCTTTTTGTAATTGATAAATATAATTGGCTTTATCTTGCGGTAAAACTTCAGCAATAACTTTATCTAAACTTAATTGTTGCCCTACATAATTAGCGGCTTGTTGATTATCACCAGTTAACATAACTGTATTTACGTTTAATTTATGTAATGCATTAATGGCATTTTTTGCTTCTGGTTTAATTACATCAGCAAAACCAAATAAAGCTAATATCACAACACCATTTTCTGATTGCTGTTTAGCTAAAAATGAGATTGTATAGCCTTTTTGGGTAAGTTCATTAATTTTATCCTGCATATCCACAAAATAAGCATTTAACGATTTCATCCAACGTAAACTGCCTAAATAAAACTGATGATTATCAATCGTTGCCATTACACCTGAACCAGCAACCGAAGTAATATTCTGAGCATAGTTATACGATTTAGCCTTAGCTAAAATTGCTTTTGCTAATGGGTGTTCACTACCTGCTTGCATCGATGCAGCAAGTGAAACAATTTCATCGGCTGTATCAGTGCCCATCACATCTAATTCAACTAACTCTGGTTTACCCACCGTTAATGTGCCTGTTTTATCAAACGCTACCGTATTAACATTATGTAAAGTTTCAAGTGCCTCAGCATCTTTAATTAAGATACCATGGCGAGCAGCAACACCCGTACCAACCATTATCGCCGTTGGTGTCGCCAGTCCCAATGCACATGGGCAAGCAATGACTAACACAGCAACGGCATGTAGCAAAGCTTGTTGCCAATCTTGAGAAATAAAGCCCCATGCAAGTAGAGTAATCAGAGCAATGATTAAAATTACAGGAACAAAAATAGCACTTATTCGATCGACAATACGTTGAATGGGCGCTTTTTTAGCTTGAGCAGATTCGACCATAGCGATAATCTTAGACAAAGTCGAATCAGCTTGTACCGCTGTTGTTTTTACTATCAATAATCCTTCACCATTAATAGTGCCGCCGGTTACCACACTATTGGGGGTTTTATTAACGGGAAAACTTTCTCCTGTCAACATAGATTCATCACAACTTGATGCGCCTTCAATAACAACACCATCAACAGGAACTCGCTCACCGGGTTTAATCACAACCACATCATCAACCTTAACTTGACTTATCGGTAAACTCACTTCTTGGTCGCCTTGTCGAACTAACGCAACTTCAGGGCGAAGTGCAGAAAGTGCCTCAATCGCTTGAGTCGTTTGATGTTTGGCTCTTGACTCTAACCATTTACCAATTAAGATTAATGTAATAATAACAACCGACGACTCAAAATAAAGATGATCATCATTACCGATGATAAGTTGATAAAGCGACAATCCATAAGCAGCACTGGTACCAATAGCAACTAGCAAATCCATATTTCCTGATAATGCTTTGGCGGCATTAAAACCACTTCGATAAAATTTAGCGCCAAGACCAAATTGCACAATCGAAGCAATCACTAATTGCAACCAAGCGGGCATCATCCAATGAATAGCAAACGGTTCAAGTAACATCGGCAACACAAAAGGAATCGCTAAGATAACAGAGATAATAATCGGCCAAATTGATGCTTGTTTACTCATATCTTGGGCATGAATTTCTGGTTCAGTAATCTTTACGGCGTGGTAACCAGCTTTATCGACTGCTGCCATTAAGGCTTCTAATTGCACATTAGTATTGGTTTCAACTGTTGCCTTTTCGGTCGCAAGGTTAACACTAACATTAATCACGCCATCAATCTTTTTTAATGCTTTTTCAACACGACTAACGCATGATGCGCAACTCATCTCTTCCACAAAAAAATTATATTCGATGGTTTTCATTTGATGTTTCCCTTGGTTTTTGATGTGATTTATATAGCTATTTTAATATTAATTATCCTTTTAACAAGAATGCACTTTTTTGATATATACTACCTAAAAAGATACCATTGAGATAATAATGTGAAAAATAATCCGATTAATACCACTTGTTGTGGAAAAGAACATCAACCTATCACCTGTTGTCCAGTTGATGCTACAATTAATATGATTGGTGGTAAATATAAATCGCTCATTTTATGGAAACTGATGACCGAAACCACCTTAAGATTTTCACAATTACAGAAAGAAATTCCAACTGCTACACCTAAAATGCTAACCCAACAGCTACGTGAACTTGAAGCAAATGGCCTAATTCATCGACACGTTTATCCCGTTGTACCACCTAAAGTAGAATATTCTTTAACCAACTTTGGCAAAAGTATCAGGCCTGTTCTCGAATCGATGTATATTTGGGGTAGTGACTATTTAAACAATCAAGGCTTACAAGTTAATTGTTCCATGACAGCAATAACTGATCCACAATAACCAATAGCAAATTTATATTTTTGATAAAAGATATAAAGACAAAATGCAGGGATAAGACAGCCCTGCATTTAGATAAAGAAAGTAAAATTAATTACGCAAATTTTCTGGCCAATCATTTTGAGTAGAAACAAGCAGATCTTTAACGATTCTTGGATTGCCTGCAACTATGTTACCAGAAACCATATAATTATTACCGCCAGCAAAATCAGTAACCACGCCACCAGCTTCACGTAAAATCAGCTCACCAGCAGCAATATCCCATGGTTTTAAGCCGATTTCAAAAAAGCCATCTAAACGCCCTGATGCGACATAAGCTAAATCTAATGCTGCTGAACCTGTACGACGAAAATCACCACATTTAGTAAATAGCTTTTGCAACACTGCAAAATAACTATCGCTGTGTTGTTTAGCTTTAAAAGGGAAAGCCATTGCCAAAACACTACCATCTAAGTCTTTAGCATTACTTACGCGGATACGGTAACCATTTAGTTGTGCGCCTTTACCTCGTGCAGCAGTAAAAAGTTCATTACTCATCGGATTATACACAACAGCAACTTCAGTTTTACCTTTAACTCGAGCGGCAATCGAAACAGCAAAATGAGGAATATTTTTAATAAAATTAGTAGTACCATCAATTGGGTCAATTATCCATTGCGTTTCAGCATCATTACCTTTAGCTAATCCACTTTCTTCAGCAATAATAGTATGATCAGGATACGCTTTCTTGATCGTTTCGATAATTAAGGCTTCAGCAGCACGATCAGCATTAGTAGCAAAATCGTTAGCACCTTTAGTGTCAACTTCGATTGAACTTGGATTTTCATAAGCCTTAATGGCCACATTACCTGCTTTACGAGCAGCACGAATAGCAATATTCAGCATCGGATGCATAATTTTCTTCCAATTGATGATGTTAAAGAACGGGTTGATTTAGCAATACAGCAAGTATTACTAAAAATTGCTGCATAGTATAAAGGTTTTATACTAACTTTGCCAGCCATGCGGCGATAAATTGAAAAATAGACACTATTAATACCAAAAATCAGGTTATATCGATGCTCTAATAACCTGACGGTATAGACTCCTCAATTATTTTTACAAATAAACCTCAATAAACTAAATCAAAATAACCATTATCTAGAAATATAATCACCAATTAGAACTGTTACTAATAATAAAATTTTTTCACCGACAAGTGAACAACTTACCGTTTATGACCATAACGATAAAGCCTCGAATATTACCTACACAGAAATAAGCGAGGCTGGATGCATAAGTAAATATGATGAGGAGAGTTTTTTAACGATAAACAAAACTAGACAACAAGCATTATTGCCATAATAATAAAGAGCTCCACTAGAAATAATAATTTTGAGCAATATCTTTTATAAACATAATCTAATGGAAATATAAGAAAGAAAATCTAAACCAGCTCTACCCTAGTTAGCATGTAACCATGCGGAACAAATCTGTAATATTAATATCATTAATTTTTTATTTATATCGAAGTTAAAAAAATTGATAAGCCTTTATCTTTGTTACATTAATAAGATAAGCGTTACTAAGTAAAATAATTAATTGATATATTTTTATAACATTTAGATTTTTATACATAAAGAAAAATAATTTATTGAAAGGAAATACTATCGTTATGAGATATTTGATTGTAATATTTAGTTTGTTTTTTTTAATCTCTTGTTCTAATAACCGTACCCCAATACCAAGAACTAAAATTGTTAATACAGATACTATTGTTTTAAAAAATGGGGCAACAGTGAATATCTTAACGGAAAATGCAATTAATGGTGGTGTTGTTGAAGATACGAACAATTATTTAAATATTGTAACAAGAAGCGATACAGCAACAGTAGTAGGATTAAAAATTGCTCAATACGCAGCGTCAATCTTTAGTTATACCGGAGGTGGTGTTTCAGGATTTACTAAAGAAGATTTAAAAGGTTCATATATAAACACAGTGCCAAATCCGACAACGGATATTTTAAATCCTCAGCTATCGACAATTGTAAAAACATTAAAAGCTAATAAGCAAAAAGAAAATACAATCATTGTTCAGCCATATAAATTTAAATTAATTTATGATGGACTAACAGATGATAAATATAATTTTATCTATAGTACATCTATTAGTTCCGAAAATTTTAAATTTGTTTGTTCGAGTGATGATTTAGTCACAGGTGATAAAACCAAACCATTTAGTGAATGGGAAAATAACAATTATCAGTTAGTACAAGATATCACATTAAAACTAATAGATAATTGTATAAATAAATTAAAATTAAAAGAGAATCTTAGTAATCTTGAAAACACATTGCTGTAAAAATTAACAATAGTTATCAAATAGATAACTAATCTTAATTCAAGCTTCTAACTTTTACCTAGGTATAGCAAAGATTATGCCTAGGTAGTTGATATCAGAAACAATTTCACCATTAATTATCTTTTTTAGTCTTTTTACATGACGCTATTGAGCTATCATTTGTTATGTTTTTACTGACTTTGCCTGCTTTCTATTCGCATTACAGCCAGAATTATTGCATAATACACGGCGAATAAAATGCAGAATCTAAAGGTATAAATATGGAACTTCTTTGCCCTGCCGGCTCGTTACCATCATTAAAAATAGCAATCGATAACGGTGCTGATGCCGTTTATATTGGTTTGAAAGATGATACCAATGCTCGCCATTTTGCGGGATTAAATTTTAACGAAAAGCGTTTAATTGAAGCATCTGAATATGTACATAAGCATGGTAAAAAGTTACACATCGCAATTAATACCTTTGCTCATCCGGAAAACTTTGAACGCTGGCAATATGCAGTCGATACAGCGGCAAATATTGGTGCCGATGCCCTAATCATTGCTGATTTAGCCATGCTTGATTATGCAGCTGAAAAACATCCTAATCTTGAACGCCATGTCTCGGTTCAAGCATCATCAACCAATGAAGAATCAATTAAGTTTTATCATAATAACTTTCAGGTACATCGTATTGTTTTACCGCGAGTGTTATCCATGCATCAAGTAAAACAGTTATCACAAGTCTCTCCAGTACCATTGGAAGTATTTGCATTCGGTAGTTTATGTATTATGGCAGAAGGTCGCTGTTATTTATCTTCATATTTAACCGGCGAATCCCCCAATACAGTAGGAGCTTGTTCACCAGCGAAATTTGTCCGTTGGGAAGAGACCGATAAAGGGCTTGAATCTAGATTGAATAATGTATTAATCGATTGCCATAAGAAAGGTGAAAATGCGGGTTACCCAACCTTATGTAAAGGACGCTATTTTGTTGGCGATGAACTGTATCACCCGATTGAAGAACCAACAAGTTTAAATACCATTGAACTGTTACCTGAACTATTTGCTGCCAATATTGCCTCAGTAAAAATTGAGGGTCGGCAGCGTAGTCCAGCTTATGTGGAACAAGTAACCAAGGTTTGGCGACAAGCTATTGATCGTTATAAAGCTAATCCTCAAACATTCCAAGCAGAAAAGAACTGGATGGATACTTTAGGATCTGTATCAGAAGGCACACAAACGACATTAGGTGCTTACCATCGTAAATGGCAATAAAGCGTAAACATATTTACTCATGTTTACCAATAAAATAAATATGATACTAATCTAGATGACTTTGATATTAGCGCTAGAAAATAGCTATCAAAAATTGACTATTTAAAATAATTAAATACAGATATAGTGAGCAAGACTATGAAATATGCGTTAGGCCCTGTGCTTTATTATTGGCCTAAAATTGAAACCGAAGCTTTTTACCAAGCAGCAAAAGATAGTGACGCAGATATTATTTATATGGGCGAAACGGTATGCACCAAGCGTCGGGAAATGAAAGTGCCTAATTGGTTAGATTTAGCCAAAGAAATTGCCAAATCTGGTAAACAAGTCGTACTTTCTACCCTAGCACTGCTTGAAGCGCCATCAGAACTAATTGATTTAAAACAACTAGTTAATAATGGTGATTTTTTAATTGAAGCTAATGATTTAGCAGCAATTAATGTCGCTCATGACAATAATTTACCTTTTGTCGCGGGTCCGGCTATTAACTGTTATAACGCATTAACACTAAAATTATTACAAAAACAAGGTATGGTGCGTTGGTGTATGCCAGTTGAACTTTCTCGCGATTGGTTAAGTAATGTTTTAAAACAATTTGATGCATTGAAAATTGAGCGCAATTTTGAAGTTGAAGTATTTAGTTATGGCTATTTACCATTAGCCTATTCTGCCCGCTGTTTTACTGCTAGATCGGAAGATAAACCAAAAGATAAATGTGAGACTTGCTGTATTAAATATCCCGTTGGTCGAGAAGTATTTTCTCAAGAACAACAAAAAGTATTTGTTCTTAACGGTATTCAAACACAAAGTGGCTACTGTTATAACTTAGGTAATAATTTAAAAGAGATGAAAGGATTAGTTGATATCGTGCGTATTTCTCCGCTTGGAATTGAAACACTCGAGGTAGTTAAGCAATTTAGAGCTAATGAAGAAGGACTAAATCCTTTACACATTGAACATAAACGAGACTGTAACGGTTATTGGAATGGAATTGCAGGACTTGAACTTACACAATAATATGCTGCTACTCGAAAAATTTAGGGCAGATTTCCCTGCCCTAACTAGCCATAATGTGTATCTTGATTCAGCCGCTACCGCGCTGAAACCGCAAGCCATGATCGATGCAACCGTTGAGTATTACGGGCATAACACTGCAACAGCGCAACGTAGTTTGCATCAAGATGCGCTACAAGTCACTGCAACGATTGATCAAACTAGGCAAAATATTGCTGATCTACTTCATGCTACGTCACATTGTGAAATAATTTGGACTCGTGGCACAACCGAATCAATCAACCTAATTGCTCAAAGTTATGCTAGAGCACAATTACATATAGGTGATGAGATCATTGTTAGTGAGTTAGAACATCACAGCAACTTGTTACCTTGGCTTATTGTAGCGAAACAAACTGGCGCAAAGATCATTAAGTGGTCAGCAGATATTGATGAGCTTTCAAGATTACTCTCAGCGAAAACCAAAATTGTTGCCATAACTCAAATGTCTAACGTTACTGGTTTTTGTCCAGATTTAGCCCAAATTAGTCAACTAGTTCATCAAACCAATGCGGTATTAGTCGTGGATGGCGCTCAAGGCGTTGTACATCATCCGATTGATGTTGAAAAATTAAATATTGATTTTTATGCCTTTTCTGCTCATAAGTTATATGGCCCAACTGGATTGGGGATACTATATGGAAAACAACATTTACTTAATCAAATGGATGTTTGGCATGGCGGCGGTAAAATGTTAAAAGCGGCTTCATTTACCGGATTTACAGTTGAAAATCTTCCCTATAAATTTGAAGCTGGTACACAAAATATAGCGGGTATTATTGGTTTTAAAGCAACCTTAGGCTGGTTAACAAAGTGGAATGAAGCACAATTAGAAAATTATATAAAACAATTAGCAAGCTATACTGAATCAAAATTAAGCCAGTTAACCAATATACAATTTTATAGCGTTAGCAATAGCCCTATCATTAGCTTTAATATACAAAACATTCATCATAATGATATCGCTATTTTATTAAGCGAACAAAATATTGCCATCCGAACCGGTGAATTGTGTGCTAAACCACTTATGGATAAACTTGGTTGTCATGGTGTTATTCGTATTTCACTTATGCCATATAATAATCAGCACGATATTGATCATTTTATTACAGCATTACAAAATGCCATTGAATTACTCACTTAAGCTATATCTGTAGTTAATCAAAGAAACGTTAATGACTTGTTCAATTACTAATCGGTTTTAATTATGCTATCACAACAAACTTTATTTGAATTATTTTCTAAACAACATAACTGGCAAGATCGTTATAGACAATTAATTGCCTTAGCAAAACAATTACCTGATTTTCCGGATTTAAAAAAAATAGAATCCAACCAAATTTATGGTTGTGAAAATCGGGTATGGTTAACTAATGAAAAACAATTAGATAATACTTTTACCTTTCAAGGTGATAGTGAAGGTAGAATCGTAAAAGGCTTGCTAGCTATTTTAATCATTATTGCCAATCATAAAACAGCAGAACAAATCAAAGCCATCGATTTCCTTGCAATATTAAAGCAATTAAAAATTACTGATGAATTAAGCCTGTCTCGGCAACAAGGGATTGAAAAAATAATTGAACGTATTAAATTAGCAGGTAGTTAAATAAAAAAGGGAGAATAATTTCTCCCTTTTCGAAGCCTTTTAGCTTTTACATTCGTAATTAACGAAGGGTAAATAATGTAACCACCTTTCTCACACCAGCAACTTTACTAGCAACAGTAGCGGCTTCTTGCCCTTCTTCACTGCTAACAATACCGATTAAAAATACCTCGCCATTTTCAGTAACGACTTTGATATTACGTGCTTTGGTTTTAGAATTCATTACAAGTTGAGATTTAACTTTGGTGGTTATCCACATATCATTGGTAATAGTTCCTGCACCAACTGGCTCTCCTGCGCGAATTTGGTTATAAACTTTTTTTACACCTTCAACTTGATAAGCTAAACGTTCAGCTTTTTCAATTTGTTCAGCATTGGCTTGGCCTGTCAAAACAATATTGCCATCATAAGTACTTGAAGAGATACGTGAACCAATAAAGAAAGGCCCATTTTCACTTAACTTATTATTCATTCGAGTGTTCAGGGTCGTATCATCAACTTGTGTTCCGGTGGTACGTGGATCAGTAGCCACTTTTGCGGTAGCTCCAGCACCGACGCCAATAACAGCAGCAACACAACCTTGTAGCATTAATGCGCTCGTTACTAATGCTGTTACTAAGAAAAATTTTTTCATTATCACTCCTTTTATTTACTACTCAGTAGAATTCAAATACTGATGAATAGCTTTTATTATGCCTTGTAGATATAGTTTTGCAAAATAATTTTATTGTTCTAAAAAATAAAATCTTTCGATTTTTTTAGCTAATCTATAGCAAAAAAGTAATTAATTTAATTGTTATAACAAACATTTATTTTTTTATAAAATCTGTTATCGTTTATAAAAAGGTTGTATAAAAAATTAATGGAATAAAGCGATGAATCAAGATTATATCGATTGGTTATATGGTCTATCAGCACCAATGGTTGCCTTAAATAAAGAGAGTGGTGCAAGTTATACCTCACCATTTTTTTTCCCTGGTTATGAATATATTGATATGCAAAAAGACTGGGGCATCCACTCTCGAGAAACACTATTAGCAATGGTTTTTAATATGGTCGATGATGGTCATGCAACAGCCTTATCTAAACATTACTTTATGTATCCTCGTCTATCGGCATTAGATTGGTTAAATTACACCGAGAAACAGAGCGATTATGATAAAGTTTTGCTCGAATTTGTTGAACAGACTTATTCTGAATGTGGTGCTGGAGGCATCCGTAGTTGGGATTACGCACGTATGGGTTATATATTACGTAATGGCATCACCAATAAATTTATTACTGAAGAAGAAGCCCTTTGGATTTTGTATAGAATTGGACTACGAGCGCAATACTATTATTCATCATGGCAAAGTTATTTTTCTGGCTGGTTTGTCGGTTATCAATATTGGGAATCATTGACTAATAAAGAAGATTTAGAAAGATTACGTTGTGACTTATGCCGTTCATCCCAGACATGGACCATGACTAATCTGTATAGCAACGAAGATTCCCCTTATCATCACCTGCCTTGGCATATTGAGATAGAAGAACTAGAAAAACCTGAATCATTAATGGAGTATGCTTGGTCATGAATAACAATTTTTGGCAATTATTAGCAATTGAGAAAACTACCGATATCGCCGTGATTCGACAAGCTTATCGGGCAAAACTACCTGAGTATCATCCTGAAACAGATCCTGATGGTTTTAAAGCGCTACGCGAAGCCTATGAATTAGCAATGCAGTATGCAAAATCACCAGAATTAATGACTGAAGAATTAAATCAAGAAAATCTCGCTGAAGAGGCCATTAAACCTCTCACCGAAGAAGAGCGACAAGTCAAAGAAATCAGTGATAACTATCAAGCATTACTCGATGATCCGGTTCGATGCCATGATGTGAATGAGTGGCATAAATTTGTTGCTTCATTTTATGATTACCCAATGTCTATACTGGAAATTGCTAAATGGAAACTGTTAGATATCAGTTATGACACTGTGACGATATCACTATCATGTGTAAAAATATTAGCTGATAATCTACGCTGGCGTCAGCAAATAAAAAGTTATTCGCCTAACGACGCTGATATGTATGAGAACTTTTTTGATCATATTGATCGTGGTGATTTTTTTGATTACGACAGCTTACCAAGGACGAACAAAGCCATACAAAATGTAACCATCGACTATGCTCGTTGTGCTAGATGGCTTTTCTGGGAAAAACCAGCAGTAGAGTTAGCAGAATATTTATCTATTCATACTGTAGTTTACCTACCTGATAATCCAGAGTTCATGCAAGAATTAGCCGATTGGTATTATTTTGCTAAATCGCCAAATAGAGGATTATTAGACTATGCCTTAACTTGTATTGCCGATCCTAATCAAGAACAACAAATTCAGGAACAATGGAAAGCTGTCGCTGCAATGCAGTATTCACTGCTTGAAGACGAACAAAACGCCTTATCACTTTGGTTAGAACTTTATCGTTTACCACAATATCAAGAAAAGGCCACCAGCTGGTTAATGTTATGGTGTTCTAAAAATCGGTTTGATTATCTACCATTATTAATTCTGGCATTAAACCAATCTTATTGTTTAACGGCAGAAAATCAGGAAACTTATATGTATAGTATTCCGCAATTTACGCCATCAACAATTTCTCGACTACTGAAATTTAGGAAACAAAACTACAGCAATGAAATTGCGGCTGTTATAACCTGGGCTCTGGATAATCATTGGAATTATCGTCAAGTTCTACACACTTTATTATGTGATGATGGAAACAATCGGTTATATCGTTTATACCGACATGCAATCATGCTACGACACGGTAATAAAACACTTTTGCAAGAAATCTTAGCTGACTCAAGTGAAGATGAGTTTGAACAATTTATTTTACAAAATTTACAGCGTCAAGCTAGACAACACCTTGAATGGCTTACTAATTTGCCCCCTGTTCAGGAGTTTAAAGAATGGTTGTACCAAAATGATGAAAATGCAACTATTCCGACTAAATTTGATCCAGATAACGAAAAAGGCAATCAGTTTTTATATGGTCGATTATGGTTAGATAGATTCGATGATATCCCGTTTGTCGCTAAATTACATCTATACCGCAATGTAACCTATCGGAATATGGAAATGTTTGATTGGCCAATATATTATCAATTTAGGGGGTTTAATAATTTACCTAAATCACCTGAACAATCAATTATTGAGGCTGATAAGAATGCTTATTGGCAATGGTATCGTTACTGTTTATTAGCCATAACCATTGCCAATTCACCAATTAAAGCTGCTGAATTTATTCGTGAAAATGATAACTTATTTTTACTCCCAGAAAATGATCCGCTAGTGCCGCTGATCAATACCTTTAAGTCTAACGAATGGCAAAATGATACAGAATTATATAATTTAATCGATACTGATAACCAATTGATTGGCAGTATGTTGGTTAATTATCCAAGTTCAATTGAGGCGTTTACCGACTCGCCAGAAGAGGTTAATTGGGATGAAATTGAACAAATAGTTGAACAAAGATGGGCACATAAACTAGCCAACAAACCAGTAAGTTGTTTAATGTTACTGTATATGATTGTTTTTGATAAACCAAATCAAAAAACAAAACTACACCAAATACTACAAAAACTTGCTGGCGATGATCTACAGTTAAAAAAACTTGCTAACGCATTTTGTGACAAATTATCTATTCCATCATCCCTTAAAAAACATAATGATGAATTGCAAAACATAGATAAATTATATGCTATAAATAACAAGTTAAACAAAGATGATTCGCTATGCGAAGAAGAGGATATAGAAGTACTAGAAGAAATCGGACAAAATAATGATAATAATAGCATAATTAAATTATCCTCAGCATTGCTATTAGCCAAAAATATGGATCACCAGAAAAAGCTTCAATCAAAATCATTTCCACCAAATGAATGGTGGCAAATTTGGCGTTGGAGAGGCCGAACCAATTTAATTGGTTTCTTAAAACAAATGGGCTTTTTCAGTTTACCTTTATTTTTATTAATAATAGAGGCAGCAAAAAAAACTAATTTAGATCATCCTATTATGCTTGTATTATGCGGATTAGCAACAATCAATAGTATTTTGGCAATAAAACGACGCTTAAATGACTGTTATTCTAATGGAGGTATCTATTATTTTGTATCCGCCACAATTTTATTACCATTGCTATTATTGCCGTGTTGGCTTTCAACTTTTAATGAGATCAACCGCTACGGACCACCAATAGAAGAATAACCTCAAAAATAAATCATCTTGAAATTTCCCCCCTTTGAAAGGCTATTTTCTGATTAGCATAGGGGGGGATTTTAGAAAGGTAATGATTATCGATTAAGCTCGCTAAGATTTACCTCTATCTCACTGCGTACTTGCTCGATTTCTTCGGGATTCTGCTGATCAAGTACTTGCATAAAAGTTTCAATATATGCTCCAATTAATATTCGTTCATCACCCAATGACTGTGCCCATGCTCGTTCTAGTCGCGCTAATAAAGTACGATTTGGCATTTCATCACGCGGATGAATCTTAAGGGCAGCCAGACGTTCATGGCTCTCTTGTTTTTGCTTATCTGTTAATCCTATTGGACTATGATCAATCACTTTGCCATGCAATACGCCAGTTTCAAGCAATACTACATCAACTTCGAGCAAACCATTTAAATCATAACTAAAACGAACATCAATCCCTTGTATTTTTTCCATTGGCTTTAAAGGAACTTCAAATTCATCAATTAGAACATTATTTTCTACCCGAGGGTTTTCACCTTGATAAACTGAAAGCATAATGCTTTTTTGTTGTGGGTGTGTCGTAGAAAAGGTTTTTACTTTTGACGTTGGAACAATTGTATTACGTTCAATAATCGGCGTAAATAAACCATTTATATTACCAGAGCTACTTTCAATGCCTAGCGTATATGGGCACACATCGGTAAGAATCACTTCTTCAACATCAACATCACGTAAACGACATGCCGCTTGCACTGCTGCCCCTTGTGCAACAATAGTCGTTGGATTAATGTGACGGTAAGGTAATTTGGCAAATAATTTGGTTACTAACTCTCGCACTACACCTAACTGTGATGAACCACCAACTAAGACAATATGCTCAAGTTCATTAGGTTTTAAGCGAGCATCACTTAAAGCCTGTTCAACAGGTGCTCGTAAGCGATTAAGTAAAGGTAACCAAATTGATTTAGCTCTTACTTCATTTAATGAAAATTGCCACAACTTATCTTGCCAAGACCAAGTCAAATTATGTATTTGTTCACCACTTAGTTTACATTTTAGTTGTTCAGCTAAATCTAGCAAGCGAGCATAATCATCAATAGGTATATCGGCTTGTTTGAGTTCCCATTCGCTTAAACAAGCTTTAACAAGTTCATGAGTAAAATCTTCACCACCTAAGTAATTATCACCAGCTGAAGCATGAACCTCAATGATTGGCATGCTATATTCCAACACAGTAACATCAAATGTACCACCACCTAAATCAAAAACTAAGGTATTTCCAGATTGTTCTTCATGTAATCCATACGCCATGGCGGCAGCTGTAGGTTCATTAATTAAACGCACAGCATTTAAGCCGGCTAGCTCAGCAGCAAAGCGAGTCTGTTTACGCTGTTCATCATTAAAATAAGCAGGTACGGATATTACTACATCACGAATCTCTTGTTTTAAAAAAGCTTCAGCATCGGCTTTTAATGATTTTAAAACCAATGCGGAAAGTTCAGTTGGAGTGAATTTTTGCTCACCTAATTCAAAAACTTTACTTGAGCCTAAAAAACGTTTGAATGCCGCAGCACTACGGCTAGGATGAGTGGTTAAACGTGATAAAGCAGCATGACCAACTAAAATAGAGTTATCTTCATCAATGCTGACCACCGATGGCGTAACAACTTCGCCGATAGCGTTGGGAATAAGCGTTGATTGACCATTTTGCCAAACACAAATCAAACTATTGGTAGTACCTAAATCAATACCTATTGGAGGATGCATAACCACTTTATTCTCTTAGTATTTTTTAATAAATTTGCTGAATATTATATCCTTAATACTATTTAAGATACAATTTTATCCAATTTCGCACATTAAATTTATTAAATAAGATAGACTATTAATAAAAACAAAATAGCTAAATAAAAAGTTAATTTTCAATTAAGCTATAATAAGTTAATTTTTCAAATCTTAACAAAACTATTGTGAATTAGATTTTTTATTAATCTCAATAATTTGACTAGTTACTTTGCCACTTTTTAACTGTGTTTCAATAATTTCTCCAATAACGACTTGTTCAACTGAGCGTATCACTTTGTGTTGCTGATTAGTTGTTACTGAATAACCTCGTTCTAGGGTTGCTAGTGGACTAACACTATTCAGCTGAGATGTTTGTAATACAAACTGATGCTTAGCATCTGTCAGCTTGTTTTGAATCAAATTAATGATTTGTTGCTGTTTTTGCTCAAGGCTCTGCCCATAATAAAGAATTTTATGTTGTGGTGAAACACGAACCAAACGTTTATCAAGCAGATTATGGCGATAAGATTGCCTTAATAAATATTGCTGCATATTTTCAAACAAGGCATGACGATCAGTTAATAAACGATTTAATTGTTTTGATAATTTTGCTTGAGGGTGCTGTGTTTGTAATTGATGGCGCCATTTATTTAAGCGTTCTCGTCGGCGCATTAAATAGTAATCCATTGCCATGCATAAATATTGTTCTTGAACTTGCAAACGCTTAATTTGCTCTAGTTTGTCTCGACTTACCAGCTCGGCCGCTGCGGATGGCGTTGCTGCACGAACATCAGCAACAAAATCGGCAATCGTAAAATCGACTTCATGACCAACAGCACTGACAATCGGTATTCGGCTAGCAAAAATTGCTCTTGCAACCACTTCTTCATTAAATGACCAAAGATCCTCAAGTGAGCCACCACCTCGTCCAACTATTAGTACATCACATTCTTGGCGAACATTAGCAATTTCAATCATCCTTGCTATTTGGGTTGCCGCTTCATTACCTTGAACCTGAGTTGGATAGATAATCAAATGCAAACTAGGATCGCGTCGATTTAATATCTTACAAATATCATGCAACGCAGCTCCAGTTGCTGAAGTAATAATTCCAACCGTACGAATATTATCGGGTAATGTTTGTTTATAAATAGGATCAAACAATCCTTCTTCTGACAGTTTTTGTTTTAACTGCTCAAATTTTTGTTGTAACAATCCCGCACCCGCGGGTTGCATTTTATTAATGACCAATTGATATTCGCCACGTGCTTCATAAAGCGTTACCGAAGCATTTACCAACACTTGTTGACCATTTTGTGGAGTAAATCCGGTGCGAAAATTACTATTACGAAACATAGCACAACGCACTTGAGCAACTTCATCTTTTAATGTGAAATACCAATGGCCAGAAGAAGGACGAGAAAAATTAGAAATTTCCCCCACTAACCAAATTTGTCCAATAGCATCAGAAAGCAGATCTTTAACCATTTGGTTAAGATCTTTAACCGATAAAATCGAACTGCTTTGCATACTATTATCCTTATGGTTGAAGTTTAATCTAAATCAAATTGTGCCCAGATCGGTGCATGGTCAGATGGTTTTTCCATACTGCGAATATCGTAATCGATGCCGGTTTGCTGACAATATTGCTGTAACTTTTGGCTGGCTAATATTAAATCAATTCTTAATCCAGTTTCACTATCAAATCCTTTAGAACGATAATCAAACCATGAATATCGTTGCGATTCAGGATTAGCATGACGATAAGTATCAGTATAACCAAGAGACATTAAATTATTTATCCATTCACGCTCTTCAGGCAAAAAAGAACATTTACCAGTACGCAGCCATCGTTTACGACTTTCATCAGAAATACCGATATCTAAATCAGTTGGACAAATATTCATATCCCCCATAATTAAGGATAATTGACTATTAAGTTGCTGGCTTTGTATGTACTGATTT
This sequence comes from Gilliamella sp. LMG 34362, assembly GCF_984569125.1. Lineage (NCBI taxonomy): Bacteria > Pseudomonadati > Pseudomonadota > Gammaproteobacteria > Orbales > Orbaceae > Gilliamella > Gilliamella sp. LMG 34362. Next base: position 131,956 of record NZ_OZ474902.1, read on the forward strand.
AAATCCTGATAAAATTTACGTTTAGCAGGGTATTTGATTTCATGGTGTAAACTTTCTCCCTGAGGAAAATAGCCATTGATAACGATTAAATTACCTTGACTAGTCGGTAATTCAGCCATAATTAATCGACATTGTGCACCTTCCTCATCAGTTGGAAAACCACATTGGACTGATAATGGTTTTTGCTTAGTCAATAATGCCACGCCATAATGCCCTTTTTGACCATGATAATGTAAGTGATAACCGAACTGTGCTAGTTCCTCAATTGGAAATTGATCGTTATGAACTTTGGTCTCTTGCAAGCCAATGATATCAGGCTGATGTTTATCAATAATCGCAGCTAATTGGTGAACTCTTGCCCGAAGGCTATTAATGTTAAATGAGATAACTTTAATCATAAATTTATTGTATTTGATTTAATTTTGCTATTAACCCATGCTACCAAAAATACGTTATACTGTTAAGCAATTACAGTAAAAGCTATAACTTGTGATAAAGGATCCAACAAATATGTCAAAGGAATTACTTGCATTGCGCAATAAAATTGATGAAGTAGATAAATCGATTTTATCTTTAATTAGTCAGCGACTAGCATTAGTGGCCGAAGTTGGTGAGGTGAAAAGCGAGCATGGAATTCCAATTTACGATCCAAAACGTGAAGCGGATATGTTAGCTAAACGGAAACAAGAAGCCGAAGATTTAGATATATCACCAGCGCTAATTGAAGATATTTTACGTCGTTTAATGCGTGAGTCTTATATTAGTGAAAATGATAAAGGGTTTAAAAAAGTTTACTCCGGTAAAGGATCAATTGTTATTATTGGCGGTAATGGCCAAATGGGCCGACTATTCGCCAGATTATTTACCTTATCTGGTTACCAAGTCAAAACACTAGGCTCAAAAACGATGCATCAAGCTGCAGAAGTAGTCGCTGATGCAGCTGCAGTTATTGTGACAGTGCCTATCAACAAAACTTGTGAAATAATTGAACAATTACCACCACTACCTAAAGATTGCATTTTAACTGATTTTACTTCAATCAAAGTCAAACCATTACAAGCGATGTTAACTAAACATGCTGGCCCTGTAGTTGGCTTACATCCTATGTTCGGCCCTGATGTACCTAATTTAGCTAAACAAGTTATTGTTTACTGTCAAGGACGTTACCCAGAACAATACCAATGGTTAATTGAACAAATGCGGATTTGGGGAGCAAATTTATGTGCAATTGATGCTAAAGAACATGATAAATGCATGTCATTTATTCAAGCATTGCGTCATTTTACTTCATTCTCATATGGTGTAAATTTACAACGAGAACACGCTGATTTAGAGCAATTAGTTACCCTATCATCACCTATTTATCGACTTGAGTTAATGATGGTAGGCCGATTATTTGCTCAAGATCCAGTGCTTTATGCCGATATCATCATGGCGTCAGATGCCAACATTGAATTAATTAAACGCTACTATCAATGTTTTGGGCAAATGGTTGAATTAATCGAACAAAGAGATAAAACGAAATTCATTGAGAATTTTAATGAAGTAACCAAATGGTTTGGTAATTATGCCGAGCGTTTTATTAAAGAAAGCCAAGTGTTATTGAAGTTTGCTAACGATAATCGAGAATAGTTTAGCTAAGCACTTTTATAAAATAGCACTAACGTTAACATTATAACGCTGGCAATGAGTTAAATAAAAATTCTGTATGAGGAAATAACATGTCTAATCGGAAATATTTTGGGACAGATGGTATTCGTGGAAAAGTTGGAGAATATCCTATAACACCTGATTTTGCTCTCAAATTAGGTTGGGCTGCTGGGCGAGTACTGGCTAAAGATGGTGTAAAAAAAGTCATCATCGGTAAAGATACTCGCATTTCAGGCTATATGCTGGAATCAGCATTAGAAGCAGGATTTGCTTCGGCGGGTGTAGCAGCTGCATTTACTGGGCCAATGCCAACACCGGCGATTGCTTATTTAACTCGTACATTTCGTGCTGATGCAGGTGTAGTCATTTCTGCTTCACATAATCCTTTCTATGATAATGGCATTAAATTTTTCTCAAACGAAGGACGCAAACTTGATGATGCAATTGAGTTAGAAATAGAAGCACAACTAGAGAAAGAGATCGATTGCGTCGAATCAAAACAGTTAGGTCGAGCCAGTCGAATAACTGATGCTGCAGGTCGATATATTGAGTTTTGTAAAAGTACTTTTGATCACGATTTAAGTTTATCAGGCCTAAAAATTGTGGTGGATTGTGCAAATGGAGCCACTTACCACATTGCCCCGAAAGTATTGCGTGAGCTTGGCGCCAAAGTGATCAAAATTGGCTGTGATCCTGATGGAGTTAACATCAATGAAAATTGTGGTGCCACTGATGTAAAAGCGTTAACTGAGCAAGTTATCAATGAAAAAGCTGATTTAGGCTTCGCTCTTGATGGTGATGGCGATCGTATTATTATGGTTGACCATAAAGGTAATAAAATTGATGGTGACTTAATTATTTATATCATCGCTCGAGAAGCATTAAGACAGGGTCAGCTTAAAGGTGGTGTGGTCGGTACGCTAATGAGTAATATGGGACTGGAAATCGCCCTTAAAAATCTTGGAATTCCATTTGTAAGAGCAAAAGTCGGCGATAGATATGTACTTGAAATGCTAGTTGAAAAAAATTGGCGATTAGGCGCTGAAAATTCAGGTCATGTTCTACATCTAGATAAAACGACTACCGGTGATGGTATTGTTGCTGGCTTACAAGTTTTAGCTGCCATGGTACGCAATAATATGTCATTAGCTGATTTATGTAGTGGTATGACAATGCTACCACAAATATTAATTAATGTTCGTTTCTCTGGTAAAAATGATCCATTAATGAATCCTGAGGTCAAATCAGCCATTGCACAGGCAGAACAACAACTCGGTAATAATGGACGAGTACTCATACGTAAGTCAGGCACAGAGCCTCTTATTAGAGTGATGGTTGAAGGTAGCAATCAATCACAAGTTCAGCAACTTGCTGAAAAAATTGCTGATGCGGTTAAACAATCAAATTAGCCTATTTTTTCTTCATTAATTAGGCTATTGGTGAAAATTATTTCTAATAAAGTGACTATTAAAGCTGTTATTCTTTACGCAAAATTAGTAAAAAGTGTCTAAATTCTTTATTTTTTTAATCAGTTGTTGACTTAATATAGGCAATTAGGTTTAAAATAACAGCTTCGGTTATTGCAGTAATTGTTTATACCTTTTAAGGTAAAAAAATATAACAAGCTGTAGTTTTTATTTTTAGAAATAGGTAAGAGGGTTATATGGCAGTTTCCTCTCCAGCTTCACCGCAAGCTTATATAAAACACCATCTAGAGAACTTGCAAGTCGGTTCTGGTTTTTGGACCTTTAATCTTGATTCATTGTTCTTTTCAATTTTACTTGGTGTGCTGTTTTTATGGATTTTCCATCGTGTTGCAAGGAAAGCAACGAGTGGCGTACCAGGTAAACTTCAATGTGCAGTCGAGATGATCTTTGAATTTGTCAATAATACCGTCAAAGACATGTTTACTGGCCAAAATAAACTTATTGCTCCTTTAGCGCTTACTGTGTTTATTTGGGTATTTTTAATGAACTTACTAGATCTGATCCCCGTTGATTTCCTACCTTACGCTGGGCAATATTTAGGTTTATCACATTTAAGAGTCGTACCGACAGCTGACGTTAGTATTACCATGTCAATGTCTTTAGGTGTCTTTGCACTTATCATCTTCTATTCAATCAAATATAAAGGGATTACAGGTTTTATTAAAGAATATACTTTACATCCTTTTAATCATTGGGCATTTGCACCAATTAACTTAGTCCTAGAACTTGTTAGTTTATTAGCTAAACCTGTCTCATTAGGATTACGACTTTTCGGTAACATGTATGCAGGTGAACTTATCTTCATCTTAATTGCAGCACTATTACCTTGGTGGTCACAATGGGTATTATCATTACCATGGGCTATTTTCCATATTCTGATAATTACCTTACAAGCATTTATTTTTATGGTGTTGACGATTGTCTATTTAGCGATGGCTTCGGCAACAGAAGATCATTAATTTTTAAATTTTTTTGATAATAAACTGGAGTATATAATGGAAATTTTATATGTAGCCGCAGGCTTAATGATGGGATTAGCTGCAATCGGTGGTGCAGTTGGTATTGGTTTATTAGGTGGTAAATTCTTAGAAGGTGCTGCTCGCCAACCAGAATTAATGCCTATGTTACGTACCCAATTCTTTATCGTTATGGGCTTAGTTGATGCGATCCCTATGATTTGTGTAGGTATTGCGTTATATGTCATTTTTGCTGTTGCAGGCTAATAATAATTTAAGAGGAATTGTCTCATGAATATGAACGCAACTCTCCTCGGCCAAGCAATTACATTTGTATTGTTTGTTTGGTTCTGTATGAAGTTTGTTTGGCCACCCGTTATCCGAGCGATTGAAAAACGCCAAAAAGAGATAGCAGATGGACTTGCTTCAGCAGAAACAGCAAAAAAAGATTTGGAATTAGCCAAAGCAAATACATCTGACATAATGCAACAGGCTAAGGTTGAGGCTAATGCAATTATTGAGCAAGCGAATAAACGCAAAGCAGCCATTCTTGAAGAAGCACAACAAGAAGCTTCTCGTGAAAAAGAAAGGATTGTTGCTCAAGGACTTGCTGAAGTTGAAGCTGAGCGCAAACGCGCTAGAGAAGAGCTTAAACAACAAGTCGCTACACTCGCTATTGCCGGTGCAGAAAAAATTATTGAACGTTCTGTTAATGAAGCCGCTAACAGCGACATCATTGATAAACTCGTAGCTGAACTATAAGGAGAATAGAGCAATGGCTGACTTAATTACGATTGCTCGCCCTTATGCTAAAGCCGCTTTCGACTTTGCTGTTGAAAAAAATAGCATCGAATCATGGCACAAAATGTTGGTGTTAACATCTGAAGTGAGCAAAGATGCTCAAATAAGAAGTATCTTAACATCTGACATGAAAACTGATTCAGTGGCTAACTTACTCATCAATATCTGTAAAGATGTATTAGATGAGTTTAGCACTAATTTTATTAAAGTTATGGCTGAAAACAAACGTTTATCTCTTCTTCCTGAAGTGTTATGTTTGTTTGAGCAATACTGTTTAGACAAAGAAGCACAAGCAGATGTTGAGATTATTTCTGCTAATGAGCTTACCAGTGAACAACTTGATAAAATTTCTGTCGCAGTCGAAAAACGTTTATCACGAAAAGTAAAACTAAAATGTCATATTGATAAATCGCTCATTTCTGGTTTTATTATTCGTACGGGCGATATGGTTATTGATAGTAGTATCAGAGGGCGTCTAAATCGACTAAATGACGCTCTACAGTCTTAAGGGGACTGATAATGCAGCTAAATTCAACTGAAATAAGTGAACTAATTAAAGAGCGGATAGCTCAGTTCAATATTGTGAGTGATGCTCACAATGAAGGAACTATCATATCTGTAAGTGATGGTATTCTTCGAATCCACGGATTAACTGATGTAATGCAAGGTGAAATGATTGCATTACCAGGCAACCGTTATGCAATGGCATTAAACCTTGAAAGAGATTCTGTTGGTGCTGTGGTCATGGGACCATACGAAGACTTATCTGAAGGGATGAAAGTGCAATGTACTGGCCGTATTTTACAGGTACCAGTAGGTGATGGTTTATTAGGCCGTGTTATTAATACTCTCGGTGAACCAATTGATGGTAAAGGTTCTATTCAACATGATGGATTTTCACCAGTAGAAGTGGTTGCTCCAGGTGTTATCGACCGTCAATCAGTTGACCAAGCATTACAAACTGGTTATAAAGCGGTTGACTCAATGATTCCAATTGGTCGTGGTCAACGTGAACTTATCATCGGTGACCGTCAAACAGGTAAAACCGCATTAGCAATTGACGCCATTATCAATCAACGTGATTCTGGAGTTAAATGTATTTATGTTGCAATCGGTCAAAAACAATCAACTATTGCTAACGTAGTGCGTAAACTTGAAGAGCATGGTGCACTTAAAAACACAATTGTGGTGGTGGCATCAGCATCTGAATCTGCAGCATTACAATACTTAGCACCTTACGCTGGTTGTGCCATGGGAGAATACTTCCGTGATCGCGGTCAAGATGCATTAATTGTTTATGATGATTTATCAAAACAAGCGGTTGCTTATCGTCAAATTTCATTATTACTTCGTCGTCCACCTGGACGTGAAGCTTACCCTGGTGATGTATTCTATCTTCACTCTCGTTTACTTGAACGTGCAGCTCGTGTTAACGAAGCTTATGTTGAGGAATTCACTAAAGGCGAAGTAAAAGGTAAAACAGGTTCATTAACTGCATTACCAATTATCGAAACTCAAGCAGGTGACGTTTCAGCGTTCGTACCAACTAACGTAATTTCGATTACTGATGGTCAGATCTTCCTTGAAACTAGTTTATTTAACTCAGGTATTCGCCCAGCGGTTAACCCTGGTATTTCGGTTTCTCGTGTTGGTGGTGCTGCACAAACTAAGATAATGAAAAAATTATCTGGAGGTATTCGTACTGCACTTGCACAATATCGTGAATTAGCAGCATTCTCACAATTTGCCTCTGACTTAGATGAAGCAACAAGAAATCAATTAAGCCATGGTGAAAAAGTAACTGAATTACTCAAACAAAAGCAATACTCGCCAATGACTGTTGCTGAGCAATCAATTGTACTTTACGCTGCAGAGCGTGGTTATCTTGAAGATGTTGAACTTGCTAAAGTATTATCATTTGAAACAGCACTTCTTGCTTATGCCCATAGTCAATATGCCGATTTTGTTAAGCAAATCGACGAAACAGGCAATTACAATGATGAGATTGAAAACAAGTTAAAAGCAATGCTTGAAAGCTTTAAATCAACTCAAACTTGGTAAGGGTGAGGTAACAAATGGCTAATGCAAAAGAAATTAGAACGAAAATTGCCAGTATCCAAAGTACGCAAAAAATCACCAAAGCGATGGAAATGGTAGCTAATTCTAAAATGCGTAAAACGCAAGATAGAATGGCGGCTAGTCGTCCATACGCTGAAATGATTCGTGAAGTAATTGGACATTTAGCGTTAGCTCAAATAGGCACTAAGCATCCTTATCTGGAAGAAAGGGATGTTAAGCGAGTTGGCTATCTTATCATTTCAACCGATCGTGGTTTATGTGGTGGATTAAATATCAATCTTTTCAAAACTGTTATTGCTGATATGTCAGCATGGCAAGAGAAAGGCGTTGAAGCAGATGTTGCTTTAATTGGTTCTCGGGGTGTTTCGTTTTTCTCTTCAGTAAAAACCAACATTTTAACCCAAGTAACCAATTTAGGTGATGAACCAACTTTATCTGATTTAATTGGTCCGGTAAAAACAATGCTTGAGGCATATGACAACGGTAAAATTGATAAACTATATATTGTAACCAATAAGTTTATTAATACTATGTCGCAAAAGCCAACAATACAGCAATTATTACCATTACCGGCTTCAGAAGATAAAGAACTTAAAGCTTCATCATGGGATTATATTTATGAGCCTGATGCAAAATCATTATTAGATGTGATTTTACGTCGTTATATTGAATCACAAGTCTATCAAGCGGTGGTTGACAATTTAGCGAGTGAACAAGCAGCAAGAATGGTGGCCATGAAAGCAGCAACCGATAACGGTGCAAATTTAATTAATGAATTACAAATTGTGTATAACAAAGCCCGTCAAGGTGCGATCACAAATGAATTAATTGATATTGTATCTGGTGCAGCTGCTGTTTCAGGTTAGTGCTAAATATTGGCTTATAGTTAAGAAAAAGACGTAGAGGATTAAAAATGGCTACTGGAAAGATTGTCCAGATCATCGGTGCGGTGGTTGATGTCGAATTCCCAGAAGATGCAGTACCAAAGGTATATGATGCATTAGAAGTGGAAACTGGCACTGATAAATTAGTTCTGGAAGTTCAGCAACAATTAGGTGGTGGCGTTGTATGTTGTATCGCAATGGGCTCATCTGATGGTTTAAGACGTGGACTTAAAGTAGTAAATACAGGTCACGGCATTGAAGTTCCTGTAGGAACAAAAACACTTGGCCGTATAATGAACGTACTAGGTGATCCTGTTGATAAAGCAGGTCCAATTGGTGAAGAAGAGCGTTGGGCAATTCACCGTGCAGCACCAACATACGAAGAGTTGGCTAACTCAACAGAATTACTTGAAACTGGTATCAAAGTTATCGACTTAATTTGTCCATTTGCAAAAGGTGGTAAAGTTGGTCTATTTGGTGGTGCAGGTGTTGGTAAAACTGTAAACATGATGGAATTAATTCGTAACATCGCTATCGAGCACTCAGGCTACTCAGTGTTTACTGGTGTAGGTGAACGTACTCGTGAAGGTAACGACTTCTATCATGAAATGAAAGAATCAAACGTACTTGACAAAGTATCATTGGTTTATGGTCAGATGAATGAGCCACCAGGAAATCGTTTACGCGTAGCGTTAACTGGTTTAACAATGGCAGAAAAATTCCGTGATGAAGGTAAAGACGTACTATTATTTATCGATAATATTTACCGTTATACCTTAGCCGGTACCGAAGTATCTGCACTATTAGGTCGTATGCCATCTGCGGTAGGTTACCAACCGACATTAGCAGAAGAAATGGGGTTATTACAAGAACGTATCACCTCAACTAAAACGGGTTCAATTACCTCAATCCAAGCAGTATATGTACCTGCCGATGACTTAACTGACCCATCGCCAGCAACAACCTTTGCTCACTTGGATGCAACAATCGTATTAAGTCGTCAAATCGCATCATTAGGTATCTACCCAGCGGTTGACCCACTTGACTCAACCAGTCGTCAATTAGATCCTCTTGTTGTTGGTCAAGAGCATTACGATTGTGCTCGTGGCGTACAGTCAATTCTTCAACGTTATCAAGAATTAAAAGATATCATTGCAATTCTTGGTATGGATGAATTATCAGAAGATGATAAGTTAACTGTTGCTCGTGCACGTAAGATTCAACGTTTCTTATCTCAACCATTCTTCGTTGCGGAAGTGTTCACCGGTTCACCAGGTAAATATGTACCATTAAAAGACACAATTAGTGCCTTTAAAGGTATTATGAATGGTGATTATGATCATATTCCTGAACAAGCATTTTATATGGTTGGTTCAATCGACGAAGCGATTGAGAAAGCGAAATCTCTCTAAGAGATTTATAGAACGGAGAGAGCATTATGGCACTAACTTCCTATCAATTAGAAGTTGTTAGTGCTGAATCTCACCTTTTTTCAGGTGATGTTCAGCGAATCAGAGTCACAGGACGAGAAGGTGAACTTGGGATTTATCCTGGTCACACGCCTTTACTGACAACCATTAAGCCGGGAATGGTCGGGATTGTTAAAGCCGATGGTGAAGAAGAGTTTATTTATCTATCTGGCGGTATTTTAGAAGTACAACCAACTATGGTAACAATCTTAGCTGACACCGCCATTCGTGGTGAAGACTTGGATGAAGCAAGGGCTCAAGAAGCAGTAAGACAAGCGCAAGAACACATTAATCACCCTAGCGATGATATGTCTTTTGCTCAAGCATCTGCTGAACTTTCAAAAGCCTTAGCAAAAATACGAGTTATAGAATTAACTCGTCGTTTAGGTCAATAAGGATATTGATCACTAAACTAGGCAATAAAAGGCTACAAATTAATAAATTGTGGCCTTTTTTATTATTTGCTGAACGACTATTTGAATTATCACTATCTAAAAGACACAATTTTTACCGCTAAAAAACCCCTTTCCTCAAAATTTTTATAAGCCATTGGTATTTTATATAGTTATTTACTTATAAAAAGTTACTATTTAAACATGGCTAGATTTATTAATAGCAATCAGCGATAATCTGATTAATTCTATTAATATTAATGTAACTATGTTCACCATTTATCATTCTAATCAAGTCGATTTACTCAAATCACTCGTTAGCGAATTAATGCGCAGAGATCCGCTAGAACAGGTTTTTATGCCTGATATGGTTATGGTGCAAAGTCAAGGTATGGCACAATGGTTACAAATTGAATTAGCCAATGATCTAGGGATAGTTGCTAATGTTGATTTTCTTTTTCCAAGCCAATTTATCTGGCAGTTATACCAAACTCTGTTACCTAATTCACCTCAGGAAAATAGTTATAATGTCGAATCAATGACTTGGCGTTTGTATTATCTATTGCCAAAAATTATCGAGCGACCTGAATTTGATACCATTAAACATTATCTTAATATTGATAAAGAAGAACGAAAACAGTATCAACTAGCGACTCGAATCGCACAATTATTTGACCAATATTTAGTTTATCGCCCTGACTGGTTAGCCAAATGGGAAAGCAAGCAAACGGTAGCTGAACTAAATCATCATCCTGATGAAATCTGGCAATCTGAATTATGGCGACAACTAATTGCAATTAGTCAACCTTATCATCGTGCCAATATCTATCAGCAAATGTTAGACATTTTGTTAGATAATGATTTCGATCGCACAAGATTAAAATCGTTACCGAAACGAGTCTATATTTTTGGTATTACCTCACTACCACCAATTTATTTATCATTATTATCAGCACTTGGTCAACACATTGATGTCCATTTAATGTTTAATAATCCTTGCAAATGGTATTGGGGCGATATTGTAGAAAAACAGCTATTAGAGATCCAAAATACACCTGATAATATTCCTAACCCATTATTAACGTCTTGGGGTAAATTAGGACGAGATAACCTATTTTTATTGCAGGAATTCAATAATAAACAAGATATTGATATTTTTGTCGATCATGAGCGAAAATGTTTATTAGATTCAATTCAGCAAGATATTTTAGAACTTTATCAAACCAGTGATGTAAAATCTCCCATAGATAAAACAGATAGATCAGTAACCTTCCACGCTTGCCATAGCGAACAGCGTGAGGTCGAAGTACTTTATGATTATCTATTATCTGCATTTGATGCCGATCCAACACTTGAATTACGTGATTGTATTATCATGGTTTCAGATATTGATAAATATGTACCCTATATTCGATCAGTATTCGGTAACGCTGAAGGAAAACGCTATTTACCATTCACAATTTCCGATCAAAAAGCTCGCAACATTGATCCAATGGTGCAAGGATTTTTTGCTATTTTAAACTTTACTGAAAGCCGCTTTACCGCTGAAGAATTATTTAATCTACTTGAAATTCCAGCCATTGCCGAAAAGTTTGCCATAAGTGAGTCACAACTAACTTTATTACATACTTGGATTATTGAATCAGGTATTCGTTTTGGTCTAGAAAATGCTCACAGCTGGCTATTTGGCCTTGAACGGTTATTACTTGGTTATACCATGAATAGTGAACAAGGTGGTTGGCAACAGATACTAGCTTATGATGGTGCTACCGGCTTAGATGCTGAATTAATTGGTCAGTTAGCAGAATTTATAAAATCAGTACGTAAATGGTTAACCATTCTCAGTGAAGACAAGCCATTAACTGAATGGCAAGGCTGCTGTATTGAACTGATTAATGATTTTTTTGTTAGTAATGACTCACGTGAATCAATTTTATTAATGATTCAAGAAGAGTGGCAAAAACTGATTAGCAGTGGTTTAAATGCTAATTTTACCGATCAAATTTCAATAACTATTTTACATGATGCGATGCAATCACGATTGGAGCAAAATCACCTAGCCCATCGTTTTTTAGTCGGTAAGATAAACTTTTGTACTATGATGCCAATGCGCTCGATTCCTTTTAAATTAGTATGTTTATTAGGTATGAATGATGGTGATTATCCAAGAACATCTTTACCTTTAGACTTTGACTTAATTGCTCAAAACCCGCGTCGAGGTGACCGTAGTCGACGTATTGACGACCGCTATCTGTTTTTAGAAGCTATTTTATCTGCACAAGATCAACTCTATATCAGTTATATCGGTCGAGATATGAAAGATGATAGCGAACGTTATCCATCAGTATTAGTCGATGAGCTTTGGGATTATATTGTGCAGTATTATCATGATGCTACTGATAAAGATTCAGATAAAAACAATTCTTTAATTGGTAACTTAAGAACGTTGCATACTCGCACACCATTTAATCCACAAAATTTCTTAAATGAACCTAAAAGTTATGCTGATGAGTGGTTACCTGCCGCGTTAAAAGCGGGAGAAACCCAATCATTTATCAGCGATATTACCAAAGTCATTGTAGATAATATCAATCTAGATGAATTAAAACGTTTTTATCAACACTCTATCCGGTTTTTCTTACAAAAACGCTTTAATTTTTATGTTAATTATTTAGATAACACCTTGCCCGATGCTGAAAACTTTAGCCTAGATAACTTAAAACGCTATCAACTTAATCTACAGATTTTAAATGAAATGATTGCTAAGGACTCGCAAGGCTGTGATAACTTTTACCAACGGCTTAAGCTAACTGGTGAGTTACCAGACGGTGCATTTGGTGAGATTATTTATGATGAATTGTGTGAAGCACTGCAACCTTTAGCCAATAAAATCATTGAAGAGAGAACTAATCCATCAACCTTAGAGGTAAATTTAACTATTTCGATAGATGAACAACATTATCAATTACAAGGTTGGCTAACCCACATTCAAGCAGATGGTCTTTTAACTTGGCGCCCAGCTAAACTCTCGATTCGTGATGGTATTTCATTATGGATTGATCACTTAATTTATTGTATTTTGAATTGGGATAAAACCGACAGCCAAAGTCGCTTATATGGCCGAGAAGACAACCAATGGCGATTTTTACACATTGATGCCCCACAAGCGTTAACCCTATTAACGGATCTCGTTGAAGGTTTTATAAAAGGTGTCAACCAACCACTATTAATGCCATTACAAAGCGCATGGAGCTGGTTGCTTGCTGCATATAATCCAAAAACTGGACAAATTGAACTCAGTGAAAAAGCAATAAGCAAATTATTAACCACTTGGCAAGGTGGCCAATTTCTTACCGCAGAATGTGATAGTTATTACGCAAGGCTTTATCCCGAATTAACCGATGATCTAATAGAACAAATAATACAGTTTGCTCAGCGATATTTATTGCCGATATTATTACATCAAGTCGAAGAATAGGAGGCACTATGTTTATCGATACGCATTGCCATTTCAATTTTCCTGCTTTTGTTACCGATCTCGAGAATTCAATCAATAATATTCGCCAAGCTAAAATTAATAGCTTAATTATTCCTGCTGTATCAGCAACACATTTTAGTCAAATATTACAACTCACCGAGCAATATAGTGAACTTTATGCTGCACTCGGTTTACACCCTATCTATCAACACTCGCAGGCTGATCTTGAACAACTATCAGATATAGTTAGTACTCACCCTACAAAATTAGTTGCCATTGGTGAAATTGGCTTAGACCGTTATGACCAATCTGTTGATTGGCAACAGCAACTAGATTTTTTTCGAGCTCAATTAGTATTAGCCAAGCGCTATGATTTACCCGTTTTAATCCATTCACGCAAAACACACGACATTATCTATCATGAATTACATCAAGCTAATTTGCCATGTCGTGGGGTGATCCATGGCTTTTCAGGTAGCTATCAACAAGCACTGCAATTTATTAAATTAGGCTATTATATTGGTGTTGGTGGAGTAATAAGTTATACCAGAGCCAATAAAACTCGCCAAACCATTGCAAAATTACCGCTGGAAAGTTTAGTGTTGGAAACTGATGCTCCAGATATGCCATTAAGCGGTCGCCAAGGACAAATAAATCGCCCCGAAAACATTGTCGATATTTTTAATATTCTTAGTCAATTGCGAACAGAACAGCCTTCACAAATAATTAACAATATCTTAACAAATACCTTGACGCTATTTTGTAGAATTAATAGAATGGAAATTACAAATCCAATCAAAAGATAACTATTTAATTATTAATGATTTATCAAGAAAAGGTGATATTTTATGTCGCAGCGCTATAGTCAACTTTTTGTACAATCCATTATTTCATTAACTCGATTATTTCCTTTATGGGCGATTCTTTGTGCAATAGCAGCCTATTTTTCACCTGATACCTTCCTGCCTGTGCGACCACATACATCACAATTATTAATGTTTGTCATGTTTACCATGGGGGTGACGTTAAGTATTGATGATTTTAAACGCGTCGTCACCAAACCGAAAGCAGTCATAATTTGTACTTTACTGCATTATATTGTAATGCCAGTGACTGCGTTAATCTTATCTAAACTATTCACTATGCGACCTGAGCTATTAGTCGGCATGGTTCTTGTGGGGAGTGTTGCTAGTGGTACCGCCTCTAATGTAATGATTTATCTAGCTAAAGGTGATGTAGCATTATCAGTTACTATTTCATCGGTATCAACACTGGTTGGCGTTGTAGTCACCCCATTACTCACATTATTGTTAGTAGGTACTACCGTTGAAGTTCCGGTTTGGGATATGTTGGTACATATTGTCCAAATTGTTCTCGTCCCTATTCTTTTAGGCTTGATTGTCCACCACTTTTTATATCCTGTGGTAAAAAAATGTGAACGCTTCTTGCCACTGTTGTCGATGCTTTGCATTTTATTAATTATTTGTATAGTTGTTGCCGGTAGTCATGCTCTCATTGCTCAAGTAGGTATAACCGTTATCTTTGCCGTCATTATTCATAATGGTGTTGGTTTACTTGGTGGTTATTGGGGCGGTCGTTTATTTGGTTTTGACGAGTCCACTTGTCGAACTATGTCTTTAGAAGTAGGTATGCAAAACTCTGCGTTAGCTGCAACATTAGGTACAACCTACTTTTCAGCATTATCGGCACTGCCTGCTGCGGTCTTTTCTGTTTGGCACAATATTTCGGGTTCACTATTGGCTGGTTATTGGCAAGGAAAACCCGTTAAAAATAAGAAAAAATCCAGCAATTAACAGAGCATATTGTAAAATAGCATTCATTAGCTCTCTTACTCAATCATCCCCGATGAGTATGAGAGTATAATCTTAGGATTAATAAAATTCCTCTGCTTCCAGCATATCAATCAATTTTAGGCTGAACAAAATGAATAGCGAACTACAATTACCACCTTTTGTCTATCGTATATTACCTTGGATTGCTGCATTTGCTTTTTTTATGCAATCACTCGATACCTCAATTCTAAATACTGCTTTGCCAACTATGGCCAAAGATCTTAATGAATCCCCCCTGAACATGCAGTCAGCGGTAATCTGTTATGCACTAACATTAGCACTGTTTATTCCTGTAAGTGGCTTTCTTTCAGATAAATTTGGTACCCGAAATATCTTTGTACTGGCAGTATCACTCTTTACAATAGGTTCATTACTGTGTGCTTTAACCAATTCATTAATTTTCTTAGATATATCCAGAGTAATTCAAGGCATTGGTGGTTCAATGATGGTACCGGTTTCTCGCTTAGTTTTGATTAAAGCATTTAAACGTAACGAGTTTTTAGCGGCATTAAATACCGCAACAATACCAGGATTAATTGGACCAGTATTAGGGCCGGTTTTAGGCGGTTATCTAGTCGATATGGTAAGTTGGCATTGGGTATTTTTGATTAACTTACCAATAGGGATTTTAGGGGTATTTATTAGCTTAAAGTATATGCCTAACATTAAAGGCAAACATATGCCTTTTGATTTCTTTGGTTTTCTCTTTATCGTTATTACTTTTATCAGTGCTACCCTAAGTGTCGAATGTTTAAATCAAGGTCAACAATATTATTTACCAATAACGCTTGCCATCATCAGTCTGATTTTTTTATTTATTTATCGAACCTATGCGCAAAAAAAATCTGGGCCTCTATTTCCACTATCATTATTTAATATTCGAACGTTTAAAATTGGTATTATCGGTAATTTAGTTTGTCGATTGGGCATTTCTGGCGTGCCTTTCCTTATTCCACTATTTCTACAAGTTGGCTTTGGTTATTCAGCAATTTTTGCTGGCATGATGTTAGTCCCCATGGCGATTGCTTCTATTTGTACCAGATTTTTTATTACGCGGATTCTTGCTCGTTTAGGTTACCGTTTTGTATTGGTTGCTAATACCATCTTAGCTGGAATTTTGATTCTTTTAATGTCATTAATAAACTTAGCGACACCATTAGTAATATTAGGTATTTTGCTATTTTGCATTGGAGGAATCAATTCAATACAATTTACCTCAATGAATAGTATAACATTAGCTAATTTACAAGGTGAAAGCACCAGCAGTGGTAATAGTTTAATGGCGGTTAATCAGCAATTAGCCATTAGCTTTGGTACTGGTTTTGGTGCGGTGTTAGTAAGATTATTCAGCAATTCAACAACTACTATTCACGCATTTCAATTAACCTTTGTTATACTGGGTATTGTGACTATGCTATCAAGCATGATTTTTGCGCAACTAAACACACAAGATGGTAACAATTTAACGAATCGGCGCTAAGCAATTAAGGGAGAATTATATGTTTCAATATCAGATCATTCCAGTTACAGCTTTTCAAGAAAATTGTAGCATTATTTGGTGTGATGAAACAAACGAGGCTGCCTTTATTGATCCTGGTGGAGAGCCTGAACTGCTTAGAAAAGCAGTGGAAAAACTAGGCGTAAATATCAAGCAAATCTTGCTTACTCATGGCCATTTAGATCATGTTGGCGCTGCCGTAGCGTTAGCTAATCACTATAATGTTAAGATCATTGGCCCTAGTCAAGAAGATGAGTTTTTATTCTCTGGACTACCGCAACAATGTATGCAATTTGGCTTTCCTTATACGGATAGTTTTTTACCTGATCGCTGGTTAACTGAAGGGGAACAAGTTAAAGTGGGTAACATTACACTTGATGTTCTGTCCTGTCCTGGCCATACTCCTGGCCATATCGTATTTATCAATGCCAAAGATAAAATTGCTTTTGTCGGTGATGTCTTATTCAAAAGTAGCATTGGCCGTACCGACTTTCCTCGAGGAAATCATGCCGATTTAATTTCCTCTATCACAAATAAACTATTTCCGCTTGGTGATGATTTTATCTTTGTTTCTGGCCATGGTCCGATGTCGAGCTTTGGCAATGAACGAATGACAAATCCTTTTTTAGTTTAAAACAAAATTCCCCAAACAAATGTAAACTATTTTATAAAAAAATAGTTTACATACTTTGTTTTTGTATTATTATGGCACTACTATTTAGCTTTTAATGGTAGAAAATAATGAAACAACAATTAACATCGTACTATCCAACTTATATTAATACACTGTTTAACTTATCCTCTTGGCAACGTAAGTTGTGCGCAGTAACTTGTGCCGCATTGCTGCTAGGTGTTGCCGCAAATATCAGTATTCCAACCTATCCGGTACCATTCAGTCTACAATCATTAGGCGTGCTTCTGATCGGAGCTTGTTTGGGGCGTAAATTAGGTGCTCTAGCAATTCTTCAATACCTATTTTTAGGTGCATTAGGATTACCACTATTCGCCAATGGTAGCGGTGGCATTATGGCGCTTGCTTCTCCTTCTGCTGGTTATTTATATGGTTATGTATTTAGTGCTTATTTAGCTGGATATGCAGCAGAGAAAGGTTACGATCGTCGTTTTCTGTTAGGCTTAGTTGCCTTTGCTTGTGCACACCAATTATTATTTGTCTTTGGTGTGGTCTATTTAATGGGGTATTTACATATTTCCCTTAGCGAAGCGATACAAGTAGGTTATTTACCTTTTGTTGGTGTTGATGCACTTAAATTTATCATCGCAACTTGTGTCATGTTTTCATTATGGCGTCATCACGCGAAAAAACATCAATAACAATGCAATCTGGCGATATTATTTTTCAATCCCAGCATGAAGAAAGCGAATTTAATAAAGCGATTACGCATTCTGGTTCACAGCTTAGCTCGGATGAGATAATCAATCAGATAAGCCATGTTGGTTTATATATTGGCAATAATATCGTCATTGAAGCCACTCAAAAACATGGGGTAATCCAACAGCCCCTTAACAACTTTTTAGCTAGCGCTCAATATAATCTAGTAGCAACCATTTATGATGATTCCGTCATTAAAAACGCATTAATGCGGGTGCAAACCTGTCTAGGGTTGCCTTATAACCATAGTTTTCGCGAAGATGATAAAGGGTTTTACTGTAGTGAACTGATTACTTATGCTTTCAAGTATCCATCTGGTGAAGATTATTTCCAACGTTATCCTATGAACTTTAGCGATTTAGCCACAGGCCAAATTTTGCTTTATTGGATCAAATATTATCAAGCATTAAATCAAACGATCCCTGAAGGAGAACTAGGATCACATCCACAACAACTCCTCAGACAAAAGACATTATTCAAGACAATCCGAATACTTGAAGCATAATAATCGAGATAATCTGCTACAAAAAACGCATTTTAAACAATTTAACTATTGACATAGCGTCATTAAATCTATAATATGCGCGCTACATTTCGGTTCCTCCATAGTTCAGTCGGTAGAACGGCGGACTGTTAATCCGTATGTCACAGGTTCAAGTCCTGTTGGAGGAGCCAACTTTCCGAAAGTTGAAATCTGCTCAAGCAGATTTTTTTATATCTATTATTCTTCTGCTCTATAACTTATTTGTTTATCGCCTATTGATATCTTTACTATTGTCTTTCTTAATAAAAGATTCATAATAATTATTGCGCTTAATTTTCCATATTCACATCTAATGGCTATTGAGAACTCTGATCGATAATAGTTAGGTTAAAGGAGATTTATCAATGCATTTGCATTTTATTATTCATGAAGATTTCGAAGCTCCTGGAGCTTATGAGCAATGGGCTAAAGAACATCGTTATACCATTAGTTATTCTCGTGTTTATCTTGGTGAACCTCTTCCCAACAATGTCGATAATATTGATATGTTGATTATTATGGGTGGCCCACAATCACCAGCAACAACCAAACAAGAGTGCCCTCATTTTGACTCGCTAGCGGAACAAGCAGTAATATTATCGGCTATCAATTCAAAAAAAATCGTACTTGGCGTCTGTCTTGGTTCACAATTAATTGGTGAAGCTTTAGGAGCCCCACATGGTCATAGTCCGGAAAAGGAAATCGGTAAGTTCCCTATCACCTTAACTGAAATAGGTAAAAATAATCCTTTATTTGTTGATTTTGGCAAGGGTTTAGCTGTCGGCCATTGGCACAATGACATGCCAGGTTTAACCCAAGAAGCACAAATTATTGCCTATAGTGAAGGCTGCCCACGACAAATCATTGCTTATGGTCCTTTAGTATATGGTTTTCAATGTCATATGGAGTTAACTTTAGATGTTGTTGAACAGCTGATTGCTCACTCAGAAAGTGATCTTAATCAAGCAGCAAAATATCGTTTTGTTGATACACCTAGCCAACTTCGTTCCCATGATTATTCTGAAATGAATCAGAAACTGTTTGGCTTTTTAGATAAATTAAGCCTTAATTATTTATCACTTATAAAAAAATAAGCAATTTAGTAGTTAGGATGATTGTTGTATGCAAAACACTATTGTAGATAAACCTAAAAAACGCAGTAATTTAAGGTTAAAATTAGGTAAGGAGTATTTTATTCTCAAACGTAAACTAGATTGGTGGCGCAACCGTCACGCCTATAGCGTAATTGATAAGAATAATAATACTTGCTGCTATTCTCATAAAAAACATCAATCGGTATTGTTAAGACAACTGAAAGATGTTGATATGTATTTGCAATATAACAAAATTACTAACCTTCGCTTAGCAATTGAACAGCTCGACGGTTCGATAATTAAGCCCAATCAACGATTTTCAATTTGGCAAAAAGTTGGTC
Organism: Gilliamella sp. LMG 34362; assembly: GCF_984569125.1. Classification (NCBI taxonomy): domain Bacteria; kingdom Pseudomonadati; phylum Pseudomonadota; class Gammaproteobacteria; order Orbales; family Orbaceae; genus Gilliamella; species Gilliamella sp. LMG 34362. Next base: position 151,851 of record NZ_OZ474902.1, read on the forward strand.
GACCATCTAAGAAACGCGGCTTTTTAGAAGGTCTCTCATTACATAATGGCCAAATCGGCAAAGATATTGGTGGTGGTTTATGCCAACTTGGCAATTTGATTTACTGGATAGTATTACATTCAGATTTAACCATTATTGAACGATGGCGTCATAGTTTTGATGTTTTTCCGGATGTTAACCGTACTATTCCATTTGCTTGTGGTGCAACACTTTCTTATAACTATATCGATTTACAATTACTCAATAAAACCAATACAACGTACCGACTTAATCTTTGGTTAGATGATGAATATTTACATGGTGAACTGCTTGCCAATACACCTTTATCTTATCACTATGAAATATTCGAAACCGATCACGTTATTGAACAACAATGGTGGGGCGGATACACTAGACACAATAAGATATGGCAACGAAAAACCCATTTGCTCGATAATCAAATAGAGGAAAAACTCATTAGTGAAAATCATGCAATTATGATGTATACACCTTATTTAACACAACCAAACGAAGTGTAAAAATTATACAGCAATGATATTAAATTAGATAGTCATAAGCTATCTAAACAATAGTTTGTGGGATATATTGATAGACCGTATACTCGACAGTATAAATGAGTTAAAAATACTTAATAAATGAAAGGAGCAATTTCATGGCTTATACATTACCCCCTTTACCTTATGCTTATGACGCTTTAGAGCCTTATATTGATACTGAAACAATGCATCTTCATCATGACAAACATCATCAAACTTATGTAAATAACGCTAATGCATTATTAGAATCGTTACCTACCGAAGTTAAAGACTTTTGCCCTGAAACATTACTAAAAAATCTAGACAAAGTCCCTGCAGACAAAATTACTGGTGTTAAAAATAATGTTGGTGGTCATGTTAACCACACTCTATTCTGGGAATTATTAAAAGTTGGAACTGAACTTAAAGGTGAACTTAAAGCTGCTATTGAAAAAGACTTTGGTTCAGTTGATGCATTTAAAGAAAAATTCTCAGCTGCTGCGGCAACTCGTTTTGGTTCTGGTTGGGCATGGTTAGTATTGAAAGATGATAAGCTAGAAGTGGTTTCAACTGCTAATCAAGATTCCCCAGTTATGGGTGAAAAATTCTCAGGCGTTTCTGGCACACCAATTTTAGCGCTTGATGTTTGGGAACACGCTTATTATTTAAAATATCAAAACCGCCGTGCTGATTACATCGGTGCATTTTGGAATGTTATTAACTGGGATAAAGTAGCTGAATTATACGCAGAAGCGAAAAAATAAGCTCATTTAGAAAAATCACATTATAAAAATGACGCAATACGCGTCATTTTTTATTTATTATTCATTTACATTATTATCAATGATGTAAGCAAATTGGTAATTGCTAAGTTATACTTAAATCCGTTACAATGCAGGATTAATTAAAAAACTTAAAAATTTACAAAACAGCATAATATGTTTGAAATTAATCCTATCAAATCGAAAATAGCCGAATTAACCGAGCGAACAGATGTGATTCGGGGGTATCTTTGACTACGATCTCAAGAAAGAACGTCTTGAGGAAGTCAATGCTGAATTAGAACAATCGGAAGTTTGGGCAGATCCAGAAAAAGCACAAGCATTAGGTAAAGAACGAGTAATGCTTGAAGAGATCATCAATACCATTAATTCATTAGATCAAGGACTTGATGATGTTGAAGGCTTACTTGAACTTGCTGTTGAAGCAGAAGATCAAGATACTTTTGATGAAGCAAATCTAGAACTAGAGCAATTAGAAAAAAAACTAGCTGGTCTCGAGTTCCGTCGAATGTTCTCAGGTGATTATGATAGTGCTGATTGTTATTTAGATATTCAATCTGGATCAGGTGGCACTGAAGCACAAGATTGGGCGGAAATGCTACTTAGAATGTATCTCCGTTGGGCTGAATCAAAAGGATTTAGTACCGAAGTGATGGAAGTATCAGATGGTGACGTAGCAGGCATTAAATCGGCCACTATTAAGGTATCTGGTGATTATGCTTATGGTTGGTTACGTACCGAAACTGGCGTTCATCGCTTAGTTCGTAAAAGTCCATTTGATTCAGGTAACCGACGTCATACATCATTTGCATCGGTATTTGTCTATCCAGAAATTGATGATAATATTGATATTGATATCAACCCTGCCGATCTACGTATTGATGTTTATCGCGCATCTGGTGCAGGTGGTCAGCACGTTAATAAAACTGAATCTGCTGTTCGTATTACCCATGTGCCAACAGGGATTGTGACTCAATGTCAAAACAATCGCTCTCAGCATAGTAATAAAGATCAAGCGATGAAACAGCTCAAAGCGAAACTTTATGAGCTGGAAATGCAGAAAAAGAATGCCGAAAAACAGCAGATGGAAGAAAATAAATCCGATATTGGTTGGGGTAGTCAAATCCGTTCATATGTACTTGACGACTCGAGAATTAAAGATTTACGTACCGGCGTCGAAACCCGTAATACTCAAGCCGTTTTAGACGGTGATTTAGATCAATTTATTGAAGAAAGCTTAAAAGCAGGTTTATAACCCTGTTTGGTGATAAATAAAAGGTAATATTATGTCAACACAGCAAGAGCAACAAAACCATATTGAAGAGTTAAACAACGAGCTTACAATACGTCGTGAAAAGCTAGCTGCAATTCGCGAACAAGGCATTGCTTTCCCAAACGATTTTCGTCGTGATGCAATCTCAAGCGATCTTCATAAATTGTATGATGATAAAACTAACGAAGAGCTAATCGAAAATAAAATTATCGTTACTGTTGCTGGTCGCATGATGATGCGCCGTATTATGGGAAAAGCATCATTTGTATCACTACAAGATGTAACTGGACAAATCCAACTTTATGTCACTCGTGATGATCTACCAGAAAATTACTATAATGAACAATTTAAAAAATGGGATCTTGGTGATATTGTTGGTGCTAAAGGTTATTTGTTCAAAACCAAAACTGGTGAGCTTTCAATCCATTGTCAAGAAATTCGCTTATTAACAAAAGCACTACGCCCATTACCAGATAAGTTCCATGGCTTAGCCGATCAAGAAATGCGTTATCGTCAACGTTATCTTGATTTAATTACTAACCAACAATCTCGAGATACCTTTATTGCTCGTTCAAAAGTGGTGACTGAAATTCGCAACTTTATGCTTGAAAACCACTTTATGGAAGTTGAAACACCAATGATGCAAGTGATTCCTGGTGGAGCTTCAGCAAAACCATTTATTACTCATCATAATGCGCTAGATTTAGATATGTACTTACGGATTGCGCCAGAACTTTACTTAAAACGTTTAGTTGTTGGTGGATTTGAACGAGTATTTGAAATTAATCGTAACTTCCGTAATGAAGGGGTATCACCACGACATAATCCAGAATTTACAATGATGGAAATGTATATGGCTTATGCCGATTATAAAGACCTAATTGTATTAACCGAAGCATTATTCCGCCGTTTAGCTATCGCAGTAACGGGTGATGCAGTTGTACAGTATGGCGAACATACTTTTGATTTTGGAAAACCATTTATCAAAATGACGATGCGTGAAGCAATTTGTCATTATCGTCCAGAAACGAATAATGCGGATTTAGATGATTTTGATAAAGCATGTGCAATTGCCAAAGATGTGGGAATCAAAGTAGAAAAAGGTTGGGGATTAGGTCGAGTTGTAACTGAAATTTTCGAAGAAGTGGCTGAAGCTAACTTAATACAACCAACTTTTATCACCGAATATCCAGCTGAAGTATCACCACTGGCTCGTCGTAATGATGAAAACCCATTTGTCACTGACCGCTTTGAATTTTTCATCGGTGGACGAGAAATTGGTAATGGTTTCTCAGAACTTAATGATGCAGAAGATCAGGCGCAACGTTTTGCCGATCAAGTATCACAAAAGGATGCCGGTGACGATGAAGCAATGTTCTATGATGAAGATTACATCACCGCATTAGAACATGGTCTACCACCAACTGCTGGCTTAGGGATCGGTATTGACAGAACTGTAATGTTATTTACCAACAGTCATACTATTCGCGATGTAATTTTATTCCCGACAATGCGTCCAATTAAATAACGGTTGTTGATTACTATTAAACCAAACTCACTTATTGAGAAATAAGTGAGTTTTTTATTTATCAAAAATAAATCTGTTTCATTTTAGACGTATGGATTACGCATTACAATACCACTAAACCGCTAATGAGAGACACAGACAAGATTAACTCCACCGCCACCATAATTCATTGTTAAATCTACATGACCATATCTCGCAGAAACTATATACCGATAATTCTTATCATAATCATTGCCCTGGTTGAGAACCTCATCTGTCCAGTACCACCAAAGGGAGGTTTGGAAGTCGTTAAAGTTGGCATTGTAATCACCCATAGATCCCCACTCTGCAAATAAACCTGCACCGATGTTACGTTCATAATAACCATCAGATGATGAAGGAGTTGCACCAACAAAACCTTGACATCTATAATTATTTGATGGGCAAATTGCATTAGTTAAATCCTTTACTTCAGTAATACGATAACCAATCTTTTCACACCACGATATTTGTTGATAGCTGTAGTTTTTAGGCCCTCGATTGACAAACCATTGTTTTAACTGGAAACCGTATTTAATCACTTCATTATCACTACTGTCTCGACCAACTAACTCGAAAGTCTGGGGCAAAGAAGGGTTATATATACTATCAGGAGAATCTGATTCCCACTCAGTAGCAACAGGACCTGTCAGTTTAACTCGTACACTTGTACCTGAGGGATCTGGTGTCATCGTTGCTTTAATACCTTCGCGCTCAACCTCTTCCCACTTTAAGGGTTGAGCAACACCACCTATAATTAAATCAAAATATAAACCATCGGCGCCTGTGGTTGGGAAGTTTAAACCATAAGTATCCGAATCAAACGACTGGGTAATAAATCCATTTTCGGGATCCCAAATAGATGGAGGGCCTGCAAAGTGCCCCATATTTGTTACTTTTGAACCATATAATAAATTGGGTTTAGCAAAACACACTTTTGGCGATATTTTAGGATTGATATAATAAGTTGTATTACTCGCGTTAAAAGTATTACTATTTGGAAAGCCATAACGAGTAGTTAAGGCGCCATCAGTATTTGATAATGTTAATTTGTATGGCGCTTTACAGATATCTAATGTTGCATTACGTGCAACCGATTGATTATTTTTATCTACGATAGATAATGTTAAAGAACCTGTAGCGGTAACATTCTCATCGCCATCATCATCTCCAAAATAATTATATGGTTCTGCGATAAGTGAACTTAAATTTATTGAATAAGTATCAGTTGGCACTAACATGTCGATATTAGCGAACGTTTCACCTAAATTTGGTAATTCGATTGGCTTAATAAATGAATTATTTGTTGTAGGAGTGTATTTTGTTCCATTAGAGAGGGTTATCCCGAGCAGGCTATCGGTGTTAGTCACACGAGTCCCTCCTCCATCAAAGGTAAAATGAGGCGCATGACCATGAATAAGATTTGATGTTTCAGATGTTAATGCTTGACTAGAAAAGGATAGTTGCATAAAAGCAACCATTATTAACCCTAATAAAATCCGCCGAGATAAAAAAGAACGGCAAAAGGATTGTAAAAAAAACCGCAGAATTCTGCTTGATTTCGATAAAAAACAAAATATAGTAAAAAATGAATATTGGGAGCTCAACTTTGACGAATTTAAAATATATGTTGCCCATATTGGCTTTTGGAAATTACAGTACATCTAGACGATCTCGCCAATTAATATTTTTTTATTTAAATTTATATGCAAACTTGCAAAAATTCAGTCAGAATTTTTTACTTAAAAGAGTAGAGTAGTATAAAGATAGAAAAATTTCTCGCAACTTTTTTAGCCACTTTATTGGTTAAGCTTCGTAAAGTCTTAATGGAAAATTAATTATAAAAATCACTATTATTACCATCAAAAGAATCGACCTTCATATCCAAAAACCCCGTTCCTCAATTTTTTTAAAATAGCTCTACTATTTAAAAGTTATTACTCACTTATTTATTCTAAATAACATACTATAAATGAAATATGTTTTATTATTTTATTGAGCAGAAATAATAGTTATTAAGTTATCCTCAACGCTTTGGATCAGAGTTGGCTTATTATATTTATGAATACTTTTTATAAAAATTAGTGCTTGCTGACTAAAATAATTATTTATTAAGTAAAACGTAGAGATCTTATAGAGTAGTAAAAAAAGAGGAAATATGATTAGCCGTTAATCGATTTTATAATTAACGGCCAGAATGTTTATCTTAGTTATTTGTTTTAGTTTGTTGCGGTAAGATTAAATTTAACCCAATGGCTAAAATCCCACATAAACTAATACCCTGTAATGCATAAGAACCAAAATCGAAGATCATGCCACCAATACCAAATACTAGTACTAAAGAGACGATACACATATTCCGTGATACAGAAAGATCGACTTTATGTTTGACTAAAATATTAATACCAACCGAAGCAATTGAACCAAATAACAACACCATGATTCCACCCATTACGACAGTTGGAATTGAACTTAAAAATGCCCCTATTTTACCAATGAAAGACATTAAGATTGCCCATAATGCAGCCCAAGTCATTACCTGAGTTTTAAAATTGCGGGTTAAGGTTACCGCACCAATAACTTCGGCATAAGTAATACATGGAGGCCCACCAAAAAATCCTGCTGTTGTAGTAGCCAATCCATCACCCAACAATGTCCTCTGTAAACCTGGTTCACGAGTATAATCTTTACCTGTTACAGCACCAATTGCCATAATATCACCCACATGCTCAATAGTTGGGGCAATCACAATAGGGATCATATATAAAATAGCTTGCCACTGAAACTCAGGAAATGTGAAATCAGGCACTTTAAACCATGGTGCATCAATAACTGGTTGAAAATTGACAATACCAAAAGCACATGAAAGTGCATATCCAACCACTATACCAGCAATAATTGGAACCAATCTAAAAAAGCCTTTTGCCCAGATAGCAACAATTAAAGTCGTTAACAAAGAAGCCATGGAAATAATGATAAGTTGATAATTTTCGGCTTGAAGTCCACTATCTTTACCCATAGCCATACCAACTGCAACGGGGGCTAATGATAAACCAATTACCATAATAATTGGCCCGGTAACTACCGGCGGTAAAATCCGATCGATAACATTGTTACCATTAATTTTGACCAGAAAAGCAAAAAACATAAATACCAAACCAGCGGCAACCAATCCACCTAAAGTTGCCGGTATTCCCCATTGAGCTACACCAAAAGAAATTGGAGCAATAAAAGCAAAAGAAGAGGCTAAAAATACCGGTACTTTATTTTTAGTTGCAAGTTGAAATAACAATGTACCAACACCGGCAGTAAATAAAGCCACATTTGGATTTAAACCAGTTAACAGTGGCACTAAGACTAAAGCACCAAAAGCGACAAATAGCATTTGAGCACCAGTAAAAATATCTTGCCAGGCTGGTTTTAATGGTGAAGTATCCTTTTTAATTTCATCATTATTGATTTTAACCACGTTTTCCTCTCTTCTTAAACTTCTTTTTGCTAATAGCTAATTAATTATTAAATAGCAGACATAAAAAAACCGGATAAACCGGTCTAAAAATTGAGATTTTATTTAGTGCCAAATATTTTGTCTCCGGCATCACCTAGCCCAGGTAAAATATAGCCTTTATCATTTAGGCGATCATCAATTGATGCCGTATAAAGTTCAACATCAGGATGTGCTTGTTCTAATACTTTGATACCTTCTGGCGCAGCAACTAAAACTAACACTTTGATATTTTTACAGCCTGCTTTCTTCAGTAGATCAATAGTTGCTACCATTGAACCACCGGTTGCTAGCATCGGATCAACCACTAACGCCATTCGTTCTTCAATATCAGAAGTGAGTTTTTGGAAATAAGGAACAGGTTCAAGTGTTTCTTCGTTACGATAAAAACCAACAACACTAATTCTTGCACTAGGTATGTGTTCTAATACGCCATCCATCATACCTAAACCAGCACGTAGAATAGGAACAACAGTAATCTTTTTACCTTTAATACGTTCTACTTGCACAGGGCCACACCAACCTTCAATGGTTACGGTTTCTGTTGGTAAGTTAGCGGTTGCTTCATAAGTTAATAAACTACCAACTTCACTGGCAAGGTTTCGGAAATCTTTTGTGCTAATATCGTGTTCACGCATTAAGCCAATTTTATGGCGAACTAGAGGGTGTTTTACTTCAACAATTTTCATGGGGGCCTCAGTGTTATTCTTTGATGATCTAATTAGTAGGTATAAATAACCACTGAGAGGTAATTTTAGCATAGATATCAAATCATGAAAACCTGAAATCCATCCCAACTTAATCAATAATGTGATAATGATATAAATTTTAGAAAATATTTTAAAATTGATTACAAACTTTCACCATCAAGGTATTCAACAGGTAAATCGATGACCTTTTCAGCAATATTTTCACCATTTATACGTTTCAAGAGTAATTCTGTAGCAATTTTTCCCATTTCAATTCTTGGCGTATGAATGGAAGCTAATTTAGGATTCATATACTGACCAATTTTATGGCCATGAAAACCAACAATCGCAATTTGTTTTGGTATTTCAATACCAATACGTTGACATTCAAGTAATACACCTAAAGCCAAATCATCATTGGTACTAAAAATACCATCAACACATGGATATTCTTTTAATATCTGGTGTAAAAATCTCGCCCCCAAATCATAAGATGAGGCTTCTTTAGTGGCTAATGTTTTAGGCGTTAATCCTGCCTCTTGCATGGCTTTTTCATAACCTTGTTGCCGAATGATACTACGTTGATCTTGTCTTGCACTAAAATAGACTATGTGGCGTCGTCCTTTATTTATCATGCGATGAATCATATTTTTTGTAGCTGTGAAATTATCAAATCCAACCGCCATATCAATGCAAGGCGACACGCTGTCCATAATTTCCACTACTGGGACACCTGAAATTTCAATCATCTTTAAGGTAGCTGGGTTATGTATCCTTTCCGTCAAAATTAATCCATCAATATTATAAGACAGCAAAGAACGCACTCGTAACTCTTCTTTATCAGCGTTATATCCGGTGTGAGTGATCATGGTCTGATAACCTTGCACGTCGGAAACCATCTCAATACCTTTTAAAATATCAGCAAAAACTTGGTTAGTTAACGAGGGAAATACAACTCCAATAGCATGACTTTTGGCATTTGATAACATATCAGGAGCTTTGTTAGGGATATACCCGAGCTTATCAATAGCCGATGATATTTGTAATTGAAGTGATTCAGATACAAGCTTGGGATCTCGTAAAAAACGACTTACTGTCATTTTGCTGACCCCTACTAATTTAGCAATTTCCTGTAAGCCAGGACGGCGTTTCTTATTACTACTCATTAACTTTTTCCGGTAATCGTGGTTGCCAATCGATAGGTGTTTTACCATGCTGTAAAATAAAATTATTGGCTTTTGAAAAGTGTTTACAACCAAAAAATCCACGATGAGCCGATAATGGCGATGGGTGTACCGCCGTTAACACATGGTGTTTTTGACGATCAATAAATTGACCTTTCTTTTGTGCTGGTGAGCCCCAAAGAAGAAAAACAACACCCTCTAGATATTTATCAATTGCCGCAATAACATGATCGGTAAAGGTTTCCCAACCTATTTTGGCATGAGAGTGAGCTTGACCTGCTTCAACTGTTAATACATTATTGAGTAATAAGACACCTTGAGTAGCCCAATAACCTAAATAGCCATGATTAGGTATCGTAAATCCTTCAATATCAGTTGCTAACTCTTTATAGATATTTAATAACGAAGGAGGCGGTTTGATTCCAGGTAATACAGAAAAGGATAAGCCATGAGCTTGATTTGGACCATGATAAGGATCCTGCCCTAGGATCACTACTTTAATGTCACTAAATGCAGTAAAACGAAAAGCATTAAATACATCGTGCTGGGGTGGGTAAATAATTTTACCTTGCGCTCGCTGCGTTGCCACAAACTGCATTATATGTTGAAAATAGGGCTTCTCTTTTTCAGAGCCAATAACATCATTCCATGTTAATTGATTACTCATATTTGACCTTTACAATTGTTTTATCTAGTTCAACACTGGATTTATTGATGATATTAATTATACCTAAAAATACCAATAAACCTACTGATAATCAATGATGAGAAAAGTACTCTTCATTCAACAGTCAATAAGTGTTCAACGAATAAAAAGATGAATAAAATACCTTGTTTAGTTTAAGATCATCAAAATATTACTTAAATTGCAAATGACAATAAAAGATTACCTTTTAATAAATATAAAGTTATTTGCAAAAATCAGGTCAACCCACACAATCAACGGTAAAACTTATCAGATTAATAGCTTTTTTTGACTTTAATCAAATTTTGAAAGTGCTATATTACTTATAAATAATTTAGGACAATAAGGTCCAGATCCATTAGGAGGATTTAAAAATGATTACAGGTATCCAAATTACTAAAGCAGACAATCAAGCACTACTTAACTCTTTCTGGTTATTAGATGATTCAACCAAAGAAGCTCGTTGTGTTGCTGCTAAATCAGTTTACAAAGAAGATCAAATCGTCCCAACTGCGGAACTTGGTCAATTCGAATATCGTGAAGTTCCATTAGATGTAGCACCAACAATTAAAGTTGAAGGTGGTCAACATTTAAATGTAAACGTACTTCGTCGTGAAACATTAGAAGATGCAGTACAACACCCAGAAAAATATCCACAATTAACAATTCGTGTTTCTGGTTATGCAGTACGTTTTAACTCACTAACTGCTGAACAACAACGTGACGTTATTGCTCGTACATTTACTACTAAAATGTAATTTACAGAGTATGAAATAGTATAAATTAGATTAACCCAGTTTAATACTGGGTTAATTTTTTTAATATAGATAATTTTGTTTTATTTTTTCTCTCTCGCTTTCTGTTATTTTTAACGCTTTAGTTAAATATCCCGCAATTGACCCGAATCTTGTACGCATTTCATCAAATGCAGCTTCAAGGTAACTACTACGCGCTTCCATCATAGAATACAAAAAAGCTAAAATTTCGGCATCATCGGTCTCTTTTTTATATTTCTCCATTCTACGCATATTACGAGAATACCTTAATTCACTTGTCATTGCATAATCTAATAATATAGTTTGTTCATCAACGCCTAAAATAGCTAATATAATAGCTATACCGAAACCGGTTCTATCTTTACCTCCTCGACAATGTTGTACTATCGCCAAATTTCGGCTATCTAAAATAATATCAATAAGTTCTCTATATATTTTGGCTGTTTCAGGATTACGGATAAAATCACGATTTTGTTCTTGCATAATTAGCCCAGAACCATCAATAACCATTTTGCCATTTTTGCTTTGGCTTAAACTAATGAGTTCCTGTATTTTTTCATGATCATTACTAGCTTTAGCTGCTAACTCTGCTGAAGATGCATCGGGAATTAAACGAAATGTATTTAGCTGATTATTCCACAAGCGATTGGGTTGTTTGCTGTATTCTTTTTCATTACGATAATCAATAATAGTATGAAAATTTGCCGTATTTAAATATGCGATATCCTTATCAGTCAAATTATGTAAATGATCTGAACGATAAAGATTACCCCATCTAACAGTTTTACCATCACCAGTTCTATAGCCGCCAATATCACGAAAATTATTTGCACCTTCCAATGGCAGAACACGTTCTGCAGTCACATAATTTTGACCATTAATATCAAGGATAAAATAGCAACGTTTATCATCAAGAATATCTAAATCAATGCTTGATTGTGTTGTTTGAGTAAGTACAGTTTTTTCAGCATTTTTTATATCAGCACTATCACTCAAATAAATTTTTACCTCTTGCGATTGTGCTGGTGATTGCCAACTTAGACGCACACGGCTTGGTGTTAATCTTTCAACTGCATTAACTATAATATTATTGTGCATCTATTATTTCTCCGTTGCCGCTTGTTCAATACTGAGTTTTTGTCTATCCATGTAACGAACAAATGGAAAGTAAACCAACATAGCAACAACCAATAATACCACATGCCATATTGCCATTTGCCAACCACCAATCATAAATCCTTTAATAATTTCAGGCGTTCCAGCCGTTGGTAGAGGCATACCATTAACACGAGGAATAATACCAATCAATGTAGCAAAATAAGATAAGCCCACATTAATGGTTCCGGCAAAAATTAAAGGTAAAAATAAAATTGGATTTAATACCATAGGTAAACCAAATTTGTAAGGCTCACTAATACCAAAGCAACCTGGTATAAAGCCAATCTTACCTAAACTTTTCATTTGTTGGCTCTTACAGCGTACTAATAAAATAGATAATGCCAAATAACGCGGTCCTTTTTGTGCATTAATAAATGTCATAGTGACAATAAATGGTAACGCCTGACCTGCTTGAAATGCTTCTAAATTGGCGATATCAAAAGGATAGAATAAGGCATATAAGATAGCCGAAGTCGCCATTGAACCGTGAATACCAAAGAACCATAAAAATTCCGCTAAAAATACAATCAATAACGCTGCCGCTAAACTTGCACCTAAGCCTTGAAGTGGTACTTGAATTATGGAATAAATTAAATTATGTACATTATCAAATTCAGTAAGACCAACTAACGCATTAATTAGAGCAAAGACTACGGCAATAATAAATGCGGGAATAAGACTCGAAAAAGATTTTGAGACAAAATCAGGTACTGAATCAGGCATTTTTATCGTTAATTTACGATTAAGTAAGAAAATATAAAAACGAGTAGCAAATAATCCTACTAACATCGCAACAATCATTCCTCTTGAACCAACATACAAAAGATCAATGGCGGCAATACCGTTGGTTTTCATTGGAGTGATAAAAAGGAAAGCCATTAGCCCCATTAATGCAGCTAAAATACCATCTTTTTTATGTAATTCTGCCATCTTATAGGCAATAGCTACCACGACATAGAGTGAAATCACGTTCATGGTGACTACTGAAGCAACTTTAAAAGCGGATTTTAATCCTGTTGCCACTAATAATGCCTGATAAGATTCAATATTTAAACTATTTAAAACCGCAACAATCGAGCCCACCATCATGACAGGTAATAGCATCATCATGCCACTTGAAACAGCTTGCACAGAATAACTTGATTGAATAGAGCCAATAACTTTTTGCAATTTTGCTCTAAAGCTCATTAGTGTTTCTTTATTATTTATCATAATAAAATCTCTCTTATTAGCTGATTCATTTCTCTAAAATTTCTAAGGCAGTTTTTAACACCTTTTCACCATTCATCGTTCCATAGTCCAGAGAATCAATAACAACTATTGGAATGTCATACTGTTTTTTTAAGTTTTCATAGATATATTCTATTTGCGGCCCTAACATAATAATGTCCAGATCATCATATTGATCTAATTCAGTTTCGCTTACTGCATTAATATTGGCATCAATACCCATTTTTTCCGCAGACTCTTTCATTTTTTTGACTAACATACTGGTAGAGAATCCACCCATACAAGCTAGCATAATGTTATAAGTCATATTAATTACCCCTTTAATTATTTATCTTTTAATATTTCTATAATTTCAATGGCTAAATCTCGCATTGAAATTGCATTCATTAAGTGATCTTGAGCATGAATAATCAGTAACGAAACTGGAATATGATTACCCTGAATCTCGTTTTGAATTAATTCAGTCTGTGTTTTATGCGCAATGGCTAAAAATTTTTTTACTTCTTCAATTAAACTATCGGCTTGTTCAAAATTACCTTTACGAGCAGCTCTAATTGCTTTTAGGCAGCGACTTCTTGCATCACCGCTATTGGTAATTAGTTGCATTACAATCTCTTCATACTCATTCATTAATTTTTCCTCAGTTTGATATATTTCATGTAATAAATAACAGCAATAACCGTGCCAAAACAAAATAAATTAAAAATAATCAATAGTTAATTTTTTAAGTTGCTAATGTGTTTTTATGTGTTTTAATACACATTAAGGAATAGATTTGCTAAAACACATTAGGATGTGAAATGTTAAGAATTGAGATTATTTTCCAAAAATTACAGGAATTAATGCTAAAAAATAGTGAAGGAGTTACTACTTCTGAACTCGCCACATTACTGAATTATTCTCGGGCAAATGTTAGCCACGAATTAAATCAGCTTATTAAGCAAGGAAAAGTGGTTAAAGATAAAGGAAAACCAGTCAAATATTCTATTGCTAAATCTTCGATAAAAACCGAAAACAAACCAAATTTCAAATTTGGTGAATTCAAAAATTTTATCGAATCTAGCACCAGTTTGCATACTTTGATTGAACAAGCTAAAGCAGCTATATTTTATCCTCCTCATGGTATGAATATTTTAATTACTGGTGAGACAGGGGTTGGAAAATCACTGTTTGCCGAACTGATTTATAACTATGCTAAAAGTGTCAATAAAATTAGTCCTGATGCGCCATTTATCCATTTTAATTGTGCTGATTACGCTTCAAATCCACAATTACTTTTAACCCAATTATTCGGCTGTAAAAAAGGTGCCTATAGTGGTGCAATTGATGATCGTGAAGGTTTAGTTGAAAAGGCGCACACCGGACTGTTATTTTTAGATGAAGTTCACCGTTTACCACCAGAAGGACAAGAAATATTTTTTACTTTTATTGATAAAGGCCTTTTTAGACGACTAGGTGATACCGTAGAACGAACCGCACAAGTTCGTATTATTGCCGCAACGACAGAAGATCCTAATTCAGCATTATTGCGTACATTTACTCGTCGCTTTCCTATGAATTTAACAATTCCGCCTTTAAGAGCAAGAACTTTTGAGGAAAGGTTTAATCTAATTCAAAATTTCTTTAATACCGAATCTGCACAATTAAAAGAAAAAATTGTCGTATCAAGTAATGCCCTTCGCGCTTTGTTAGGCTATAACTGCCCCAATAATATAGGGCAACTTGAAGCTGATATTCGTTTTATTTGTGCAGCCGCCTATGCCAAACATATTTCCTACAGTAATTCAGAGTATATTTATATTAATAGTGCTCTATTACCAAATCACATCAGTGAAGCATTATTGATTGAAACACAACATCGTCAAACGTGGAATAAAATCATTGGTATTAATCGAAAAAATATTATATTTCAGGGAGAAAATAATAAGATCCTATATGAAAATAATAAATCGAATGATATTTACGATATCGTAAATCGAAAAATCGCTGAATTAAAAACTCAAGGTAGGGAAAATTTCGAACTCGAAGAAGAAATTGAACAAGAAATTCAGGATTATTTTTATACTTATATTTATAATAATACTAAAAAATATGATAAGAATAAGTTGAAGAATATAATTTCAACTAAAGTATTACGTTTGACTGAAGCCTTAATTGAACAGGCTGAAAACAGTTTACAGTGTAGCTTTAATAATCGTATTTATTATAGTTTAGCTAACCATATCGAACAGACACTAAAGCGAATAAATAGCAATCAAAAGATTAGTCACCCGCAATTAAATAAAATCCGAACGAATTATCCAAATCAATTTAATGCTGCACTTGATTGTCTTACAATGATTGAACACATTATGGATACGACACTGCCCATCGATGAAGCAGCTTATCTGGCCATGTTTTTTATATATGGTACTAATAATCCTATTTTACCTTCAAATAATGTGCAAATTGTCGTTATTGCTCACGGAGATAAAACCGCAACTTCAATCACGAAAACAGCACATGACTTACTTAACATTGAATATGCACTTGCTTTTGATGTACCACTTGATGAATTGCCACAAAAAATTCTCGAAAAAATTATTAACCATATTCAATTAACTAAAAATAAATCAGACATGCTATTACTGGTTGATATGGGATCTTTGAAAAATTTTGGTGAAGAGATAGAGGCAAAATGCAATATTAAAACCAAAACAATTCAACTTGTTAGTACTTTACATGTTATTGAAGCAATTCAAAATGCAATGAACGGATATTGCTTAGAAGAAGTATATGAGAATGTGTTACAAATTCATATGCTTAATCAAGCACCATTAGTATCAGCACCGCAAGAAGAGAGTTTAGTTAATAAAAAATTAGCTATTTTAATTATTAATGTGCCGAATAAAAGTACCAATATCACCATAGATTTATTAAATAATGTACTTTCATACCGACAAAATATCTTAGACATTATTGCACTTAGTTTATCTCACGAAGATGATAAATTATTTAAAGAAATCGAAGAAATTCAGCAAAGTCATACTATTGTTGCTATAGTGAGCCCATTTAACTTTAATACTTCAATAAGTCAATTCGATTTAACATCATTAATTTATCCGGACAATATTAAGAAATTACAGCAATTAATTGATATTGAAACCATTTACTCTTTAATCGAAAAAACACTTTCGAATATTTTATCCAATATTGAACCGCGCGATTTACTAACAGATATTAAGCATTTTAATGAAAATATAACCCGTAAATTTAATATTAGAGTATCAAATAACACTTTGATTGGACTTGTTATGCATATCGCTTGTATGCTTGAGCAAATAATTAATGGCGAGCAGAGCAAAGTTAAATTTATTGATAAACAAAATTATATTCGTAAATATAGGAATGAATATTCAATTATTAAAGATGAATTGGTTGTTTTTGAAGAAAAATATAAAATTATCATTCCTGAAGATGAGATATGCTATATATTAAAATTCTTTAACCACCTTTAGAAAAGGTGGCAATATTAAGCCATACTTTTGATATAACCTGATCGATAAAGCCCGTAATATCACGGGCTGTTATGAGGTTATTTAAAAATTAGACCTGTTTTTTGCCAACAAAAATATAAGCCATTATGAACGATGAGCAAATTGATATTAATACCCCCAATATTGCGAAGATAAAGTACGGGCCAATATAAGCTGGTAAACTAAAGATACTTGATAGGATATAGCCATATAACCTTACACCAAATAACGCAATAAAAGCGGAGGCAATCGCACTACCGGCTGTTGCGGCAATAAAGGCTTTTTTATACTTGGTTAATACACCGAATAGAGCTGGCTCGGTGATACCTAATAATGCAGATACAGCGGCAGAAACAATAACCGTTTTTTCTTGTTTATTTTTCGCTTTAAAATACATAGCAGCGGTCGCTCCAGCAATAGCCATATTCGCCATAAACATCATCGGCATCAACATATCATAGCCTAATTCAGCAAAATTCTGCAACGCTATAGGGGTCATTGCATGATGCATACCCGTCAAAATAGCGACCGGTCGAATTGCTCCAACAATAGCGCCAGCAAACACAGCAGAAACATCAAATAGCGACCGGATAAATAGTGCTAACAATTTACCTAAATAGATACCTATAGGACCAATTACGGTAAGAGCCAATAAACCAGCAATAAATAAAGTTACCGTTGGAGTGAAAACTGTTTTGAGTACATTAGGCATAATTTTATCAACGAATCGATAAATATAACTTAATGCCAGTACAGAGAAGATAATAGGAATAACACTACCAGCATAGTTAAAAATCGATATTGGTATCATATCCAAAAAATAATAAAAACTGGCAGCATCAGGATTAGTTACTAGTAATTTTGCCGCATCAATTAAAGTTGGATACATCAAACAAGCGGCGATTGCAGCGGCTAGATACTCATTAGTTTTAAATATTTTTGCTGCCGAAACCGCTAAGAAGAATGGTAAAAAGTAAAACACACCACTCGCGATTAAATCAATAATAATAACTGTATCACTGGTTTTAGGAACGACTTTTAACGCAATGAGACCTGCAAGTAACCCCTTAATCATCCCCGCGCCAGCAATTGCCGGTACGATAGGGCCAAAAACACCAGACACCGTATCCATAAACAAAGAAACAATGCCTTTACGTTCTTTGGTGGATTCTTTGGATAGTTGTTTAGCTTGACCATTTTCTGGCGTTTGTAATCCTATTTCATCAGCCAGAATGTCAAAATAAACTTTAACTTGAGTACCTACTACAATTTGGCATTGATCACTTTGAAATTGAGCACCAATTACCTCAGTAATTTTTTTAATTTCATCCCAATTGACCTTGGTTTGATCAACTAAATCAAATCGTAAACGTGTCATACAATGCCAAGCATTTTTAATGTTTTCCTTACCGCCAATATTAGCGATAATTTTTTTAATACTTTCTTGTTTACTCATTAGAACCTCAATCGTCCCTAGAATTGGTTTAATTAAAATAATAGAAACTTTAAATTATCAATACAAGAATGAAAAGTTTGATCTAGATCACAAAAAAAGGGGTTTTAACACTGAAATTTACTATATTTTTCAATTGGTATGCTTTTTATCGACAATTTTAATTCAAATTTGAACCAATAATTTTTCACTAATATTTTGCTCTTTACAGATGTGAAAAATATCGGTAATTATATAAAAAGAAAAAATTTTAAAGAGGATTCTAACCCTATGTTACCAACCCTTATCACTGACATTGAATGTATCATTACTAAACCTGATAGACATAATCTTGTTACCGTAATTATTTATACAGATAAAGATGTGATTGGTTATGGCTGTGCAACTTTTCAACAGCGCCCATTAGCCGTAAAAACCATTGTTGATGAATATTTAAAACCGTTGCTAATTGGCCGAGATGCCAATCATATTGAAGATATTTGGCAGATGTTAATGGTTAATGCTTATTGGCGTAATGGGCCAATCATTAATAATGCTATTGCTGGTATTGATATGGCATTATGGGATATTAAAGCCAAACTAGCGAATATGCCTCTTTATCAATTATTTGGTGGTAAATCAAAAGATGCGATAGAAGTGTATACTCATGCTACCGGTGAAACATTGTCAGAACTTTTTAAACAAGTTGACCAATGTATTAGTCAAGGTTATCGCCATATTCGTTGTCAGTTAGGGTTTTACGGTGGCAAACCAGAAGAATTGCATAGTCCACAACAGTCAAGTAGTGGTGCTTACTTTGATCAAGATCAGTATATGCAAAATACTTTAGAGATGTTTAAAAAGTTACGAGAAAAATATGGTTATAAAATCCATTTTTTGCATGATGTACATGAAAGATTATTTCCTAATCAAGCAGTCGCTTTTGCTAAACAAGTTGAGCAATATCAACCATATTTTATTGAAGATATTTTACCGCCTAATCAAAACCAATGGCTGGAGCAAATTCGTAACCAAACTTCAGTTGCTTTAGCGACCGGTGAACTATTCAATAATCCATTAGAATGGCAAGAGCTGATCATTCAACGTAGAATTGATTTTATTCGTTGCCATGTTTCACAAATTGGCGGAATTACACCTGCATTAAAATTAGCTACTTTTTGCCAACCATTTGGGATAAGAGTTGCTTGGCATTGCCCACCTGATATGACACCAATTGGAGCAGCTGTGAATACTCATTTAAATATTCATTTACATAATGCAGCAATTCAGGAATATATTCCTTATTCGGCAAATACACAGGCAGTATTTCCTGGTATTATTGCCGCCAAACAAGGCTATTTATATCCAATAGAGAAAATAGGCATTGGTGTTACACTAGATAAAGCTCAGGCAGATAAATATCCCGTGGTTTATCGACCACATGAATGGACACAAAGCCGCTTGCCCAATGGAGTTATACATACCCCATAAATCAAGATAATGAATATTTTTTAAATAACCTAAGTTGATTGATAAATTTACTTTTTATCATCAACTAATCTTAATTCAAAATTAGGTTTATTAAACGGTGTAATATAAGTACAAGTATAGTGAATATCAATAATTTCACTAATGGCATAAATTGCACCATTATTTAAAAAACACCGATTAATAATTTTCATTGCTGGCATGCCTTTTTTGCATTTGAGTAATTCAGATTCCTGACGATTAATGGCAACAGCTTGATATTGAGTTAGATAATGGGATATCTCATAGCCTTTACTTAATACATATTGTTGAATAGAGTTTTCAATATTTTTTTGTTTCAGATCAGGAAAATATCGACAAGGTAACTTAGAAATCTCAATTTGGGTACCTCGACCGTCAACAAAACGAATACGATGAAACTCCCAAATATATTCATCATCAGTTAGATTAAATGTTTGTTTTTCTTCCAACTGTACTCGTCGTTTACGAAATAAAATCAGTTTAGAGTTGATTTGATCATAATGTTTTTCAGTCAGCGAATTATAAATTAAAGGATTATTTTTAGCTTGTTGATTAATAAAAGCACCCGAACCTTTTTGAACCGAAATAATACCAATTTGCAGCAGTTTTTCTAGCGCTTTACGTATAGTATGACGAGAGACTCCATAACTTTCCGCAAGCTCTCGTTCGGGAGGCAATTTTTGATTAACAAAACTTAATTGTTGATAAATTCGCCCTAACAGATCTTGAGCAATAAAATCTTTTTTCTTTATCTTCACAAGCTGTTACCTTATAACTCACTCACAGCAGAACAACAACGTCATATTATTAAGTATGTTCTCACGATTAAAATGTAACTTTATAGTTTTAATTAAATTTAATATAAAAAGGGATAATATTTTATATTATCCCTTTTTATATCAGATTAGTAACATTTTATATTATTAAATAAATTTAAATCTTTATTAGTTTAATACATTTATTAATTCGGATATATCAGCTCGTTCCATATAATTAGCATTAACATAAGCAAAATAAATCTTTTTATCTTGCCCAATTAAATAAGTTGCTGGTATTGGCAATGTATAGCTATCATCGCCATTAAAATCCAATAAATTAGCACCTAAACTATTATATAACTCTCTAACTTTTTCAGGTAATGTGAATACTAAACCAAACTTATTAGCTATGTTATTTTTAATATCTGATAGTATCGTTATCGACATCGATTTTTCTTGTTTTAACTGTGCGCTAATTGAAGCTTTCTGCGGTGAAATAGCAATAAAATGCATATTTTTAACTTGCTGAATCAGCTCTAAATTATTTTGAAAATGTTCTAATTCTTTTACACAGAACGGGCACCAACTACCTCGAAAGAAACTAATAATTACGGGTTGAGTTTCAAGTAATTTGTATAAATTGATTTCTTGATTATCAGTTGATATTAGTGAAAAGTCTGGTGCAATATCTCCACATTGTAAAGAATGACTATCTAGTTTTTCACTTAACATATCTGCTAATGAGTTATCCAAAATATTTTGTACATCTTGGGGTAATTGGGTAATTAAATCTTGTCTTAATGTTTGTAAATCTTCAATTAGTTTCATTTAACGATTTCCTTTCTTGATACATTTTCATGAATTTGGCTTAATACCTTTTTGAATATAGCAACATCATTATCAGATAAATTATTAGTTATTTTTTCTATCCAAAAACTGTGCTCTTTTAACGTTTCCGTCAATAAATCCATTCCTGCTGGGGTTAAACAAATAATAGAAATTCTTTTGTCATTGTCATCATTTCTTTTTGATACTAGCTGATCATTAATTAGAGAACTAACAAGTGTTGTTGTTGAAGCTTTAGTTATCCCTAATAATTTAGCAATTTCTTGCAAAGATAATTCTTGGTATTCTTTTAATAAAACTAAAATAATTAATCGACTTTCTGAGAGATGATATTTCTGGAGACGTTTGGCACACTCTATATCAATTAGATTAGCAACAGATAACAACGTAAAGCATGTTCGGATCTTTTCTAAATCTACCGTGTTTTGTTTCTTCAAAATATTGCAAAAAGATAAATAGCGATTTTCAAGCTGCATACTTTATATCCATAAAATTAGTTAGCCACCTTACTAATTTAATATGCTAATTAAGATATGGTTTAATGTCAATAAGGGATATTGAATAATAAAGAAAAATATACGATATCTGAAAACAGCAATAATACTATTTAAAAAAGCAGAATAAAAAAATCGAGCCATTATTTGGCTCGATTGTATAATCAATAAAGAATGTTATCCAAAAAATTTCTTCACTTTATCAAGAAAGCTTTTTTCTTTTGGGCTATGTTTTGAGTTTTTATCCGATTTAAAACTTTCGCCTAACTCTTTTAATAACTCTTTTTGTTTGCTAGTTAGATTAACTGGTGTTTCAACTGCAACATGGCAATAGAGATCACCTACAGCACTGCCTCGTAATGATTTAATACCTTTTCCACGTAATCTAAACATTTTACCGGTTTGTGTTTCTGCCGGTATGGTTAGGCTAACTTTACCGTTCAGGGTTGGTACTTCAACCTCACCACCTAGTGATGCTAACACAATATTAATTGGAATTTCGCAATGTAAATTAGTGCCATCTCGCTCAAAGATTGCATGCGGTTTTACTTGTACTTGTACATATAAGTCACCAGCTGGAGCACCATTTAAACCCGCTTCACCTTCACCTGAGAGTCGAATACGGTTTCCTGTATCAACCCCAGCAGGAATAGTAACCGAAAGTGTTTTAGTTTTTTGAACACGTCCTTCTCCATGACATTTTTTACATGGATTTTTAACCACTTTTCCACGCCCATGACAAGTCGGACACTCTTGCTGCACAGCAAAAAAGCCTTGCCGCATTTGCACAACACCCGCACCGTGACAGGTATTACAAGTTACAACATCTGAAGCTTTTTCAGTTCCTTGACCATGGCAAACATCACAATTTACCCAAGTTGGTACTTTAATCTCTTTACTTACACCGCTAGCTGCTTCTTCTAATGTTAATGAAATATTATATTGTAAGTCATTACCACGCGATGCGGCTTGACCTCGTCCTCGGCCACCACCGAAGAAATCACTGAAGATATCATCAAATGCAGAACCGCCTCCAAAACCACCAAATCCGCCGAAACCACCAGCGCCACCTTGCCCTTGTTCAAAAGCAGCATGGCCATACTGATCATAAGCAGCTTTCTTTTGTGGATCGGTTAAGATTTCATAAGCTTCTTTAACTTCTTTGAATTTTGCTTCAGCTTCCGCTTTGTTATCCTGATTTTTATCCGGATGATATTTCATGGCTAGGCGTTTGTAGGCTTTTTTTATCTCAGTTTCACTGGCACTTTTACTCACGCCTAATGTTTCATAATAATCTTTCTTCGCCATAATTAACCTTTAAATTTAATCATTATATAAACAACTAAACGGGCTTGAGTTACCTCGCGCCCGTTTAATGTTTTACATGTTTAAAACTCGTTGCAATAACTCATTAAAAAACATATCAGTTAATGCTTATTTTTTTTCATCATCAACTTCTTTGAAGTCTGCATCAACAACATCATCTTGCCCTGCAGCACTTCCGCTATTGGCTTGACCTGCAGATTGATCTGCTTGAGCTTGTTGTTGAGCTAACTCAAGTAATTTTTTTGAAGCTTCCATTAATGCATTAATTTTAGCTTCGATCTCTGCTTTGTCTTCACCGCGAGCTGCATTTTCTAAATCACTCACAGCGCTTTCAATAGCTGTTTTATCATCAGCTGATAATTGATCACCAGCTTCAGTCACTTGTTTACGAGTTGAGTGAACAAGATGATCAGCTTGGTTACGAATTTGAGCTAATTCTTCGAATTTACGGTCTGCATCAGCATTTGCTTCAGCATCATTTACCATTTTTTGGATCTCTTCTTCGCTTAATCCTGAAGAAGCTTTAATGGTAATGTTTTGCTCACGACCAGTATTTTTATCTTTTGCTGATACATGCAAAATACCATCAGCATCAATATCAAAGGTTACTTCGATTTGTGGCATACCACGTGGTGCAGCTTGAATACCATCAAGGTTAAATTGACCTAATGATTTGTTGTCACTTGCACGTTTACGTTCACCTTGTAATACATGGATAGTTACAGCTGATTGATTATCTTCAGCAGTTGAGAATACTTGACTATGTTTTGTTGGGATAGTCGTGTTTTTCTCAATCAAGGTAGTCATTACACCACCCATTGTTTCAATACCTAATGATAATGGTGTTACGTCAAGTAATAATACATCTTTAACATCACCACCTAATACACCACCTTGTACTGCCGCACCAACAGCTACTGCTTCATCAGGGTTAACGTCTTTACGTGGTTCTTTACCAAAGAAATCTGCAACAGCTTTTTGAACCATTGGCATACGTGTTTGACCACCAACTAGGATGACATCTTTAATATCAGAAACACTTAGACCGGCATCTTTTAATGCTGTTTTAACAGGTTCCATTGAACGTTTAACTAAATCTTCAACTAATGATTCAAGTTTAGCGCGAGTCACTTTGATATTTAAGTGTTTTGGCCCACTTGCATCAGCAGTGATATACGGTAAGTTAATATCAGTTTGTTGCGCTGATGATAATTCAATCTTCGCTTTTTCAGCAGCTTCTTTTAAACGTTGCATTGCTAATGGATCATTTTTAAGATCAAATCCTTGTTCACGTTTAAATTCGTCAACTAAATAGTTAATTAAACGTGAGTCAAAGTCTTCACCACCTAAGTGAGTATCACCATTTGTTGCTAATACTTCAAATGTTTTTTCACCGTCAACTTCATCAATTTCGATAATTGAGATATCAAAAGTACCACCACCAAGGTCATATACAGCAATAGTACGGTTACCAACATCTTTATCTAAACCATAAGCCAACGCCGCTGCAGTTGGCTCGTTGATAATACGTTTTACATCTAAACCAGCAATACGACCAGCATCTTTGGTTGCTTGACGTTGTGCATCATTAAAATAAGCAGGAACAGTAATAACTGCTTCTGTAACAGGCTCACCAAGATAATCTTCTGCAGTTTTCTTCATTTTCTTTAATACTTCAGCAGAAATTTGTGGTGGAGCAATTTTTTGACCTTTAACATCAACCCAAGCATCACCATTATCAGCTTTAACAATTTTATATGGCATAATACCAACATCACGTTGTACTTCAGCATCTTCATAACGACGACCGATTAAACGTTTAATTGCAAATAATGTATTTTGTGGATTAGTTACGGCTTGGCGTTTAGCTGGTTGACCAACTAAGATTTCACCATCTTGAGTGTAAGCAATGATGGAAGGGGTTGTGCGATCACCCTCGGCATTTTCTAATACTTTTGCTTGACCATTATCCATTACTGCAACACATGAATTTGTTGTACCTAAATCGATACCAATAATTTTACCCATAATCTTTTCTCCTCAAACCTGTATTTTATTTCTTATATATAAGACTGAAAACATCGTTTTCAAGTCCCATTTTAGATAAAGAAATGTTTTTGTTTTCACATAAATGGGAACAATATTATTAATATCAAGGGGTGATACAAAATTATTTTTTACAAAATCTTGATTATCAGCTTTTCAACACTTATTATTGCCGCTCTTTTTTTTACGAAAATTAATTTATAGGATCCTTATGGAACAAATAAAACTTGCAAATCCAGGTCCACTTGGACTAATGGGTTTTGGTATGACTACAATTTTATTAAATATTCATAATGCAGGATTTTTTCCAGTTATGACGGCAATCGTTTCTATGGGTATTTTTTATGGTGGATTAGCCCAAGTAATCGCAGGAATTTTAGAATTCCGTAAAGGAAATACCTTCGGAACAACAGCGTTTACTTCATACGGTTTCTTTTGGATTGCTTTAGTTGGTATTTGGTATTTACCTACTTCACCAGCAACTGCACCTACCGATGCAACCTTTTTAGGGATTTTTCTAGCACTGTGGGGTATTTTTACCGCATTTATGTTTATTGGTACATTAAAAGCTAACCGAGCATTACAATTTGTTTTTGCCAGCTTAACCATTTTATTCGCTCTATTAGCAATTGGTAATATTTCTGGTAACCATGACATTATTCATATTGCTGGATTTGAAGGCATAATTTGTGGTGCGAGTGCAATTTATCTTGCGATGGCTGAAGTTCTAAATGAACAATTTGGTCGTACAATTCTACCTATTGGTGCAGCAAAAGGCGCTACACATTAGTTCATCACAATTCTGATACCTACTCAATTCTATCGGTAGGTATCAAGTTCTTTTCCACAACAATCCATTATCATTTTTCATTCATCAATGCTCGGCATACATCTCGTAGTGATTGTGTATGTTTTTCTAATCTTTCATCAGATAAATAATTGTCTTTAGACGAGTGAGCATTTTTTATTAGAATTTTATTATCTTCATTTATATCACCTGATGTGATCATAATGTAATTAGATAATGTCGTTTCAATACTCCCATCATGAAAATGAACATCCGCTATATTTAGATCAGATCCTTGTGGTTTAAAAAAAACTAAATCATCACCATTCGCAATACTATCCAAAAAAATAAATTTTTTATCTTTGATTTGTTTAGCATAGCTTTCTAACATTTTTAGACCATATTGGCCACTATTGCCGCCATCATAAAGAACAAAAGCGATTTTTTTCTTTTCTTTTTTATCTAACTTATTAATAAGATTAATAATAGTAATAATACTTGATGAATTACAAACGAAATTTTTAGTGTTTGGAATCCCACTCTTAAATTTGGCAATTAAGAAAAACAATAGCACTGTTGAAACTATAGCTGAAATGCCAGAAACACTGAAAAAGCCATTAATCCGGATATCAGGTAAAAAAACGAGGTAATTTAATATTAATGATGCAATGAATAAAAATATAAACGGCGCAACACTAATAAAGTAAGTCAGCTTACTAAATTGTGATTGAAAAGCATACGTTTTCTGCAAATTAAAATTATTGATCCCAGTATCGTAATTAGTACAAATAACGACCTCTGCTTTATTAAGATCGCCGATATAAGCATTATAATAATTTTGATAACGTCTAGTCGCTAATTTTAATTTAGAAAGTTTCGCATCCACTTGATAACCCAATGGAGCTAATTCCTTAGATATTATCCTTAAAAAAGAGATTTTCTCTTTTGGATTAAACCTTTTACCAAATATGATGCCATATCGCAAAATCAGATCTTTCAATATTTCCATTATTAATAAACTATTTTTATATAAAGTTAGACAATATAGTTAATATGATTTTAAAAATCATATTAACTATAAATAGATTAAGATAAAAATTAACTTAATAACATTAAATTAGTTATTACATTAATAATCATCATCATTTTCATTGTTGTTTGATTGAGATATGTTAGCAACGGCATCTTGAATATTTTCATGCCCAGCCTCGATACTTTCCGCAGTAAGATCATTCAATGACACAGAATCTCTATTACATACTGCATTAATTACCATAGGCAGACTCATACCAGTAATGACTCGAACATTCATACCAAGCTCATTCCATTGTGGAACGCATTGCATCGAAGCATTATATGGAGATGCGCCATAAAGGTCGACAAATATAAGAACACCATCGCCAGAATCTAAAGATTTTGAACAATTGAATAAATCAGTTTTTAACTGATTTATATCTTGTCCAGGATTAAGTGATAATGATTCAAATTGGCTTTGTTCTCCAACAATCATTTTCACACTGTCTTTTATTCCAGCCGCCATACTTCCATGGCTAACTAATAAAACACCGATCATGTTATTAATCCTATATTATTCAAACATTTTAATTACTTCACTTAAAGGTACTTTCTTTAATGAAGGCGTTGCTTGGCAATAAATATCCATATTCGGAAAACTATTTTGTAAATCAATTAATAAATCGAGTTGCTCTTTATTAATCGATACTTCTTTAATGATTGAGGTTGCCCCTGGAACCAGTGGTAAACCGCCAATATTAAGATTAGTTACAGGTACGCCAGATTTAATAATTTTATACATTACTTCAATATTTTTAGTAATTAAAATAACCTTAAAATCATCATATTGACGATCGTTCCAATACCTAACCGCACCATCTTCTTTTAATACTCTAATTTTATGACCAGTGCTGGCGCCTGCGCCAAGAATAATATTTTTGGTGAATTCATCATTTGCCGAATAATCATCTGCAACAAATAAAGCATTAGCGCCGGCCGCTTTTGAAACATTTGTTGCGACTTGACCATGAATAAGACGACTATCAACCCGAGCTAAAACAACTTTTCCCATAATTTAAAACCTCTATTATTATTTATATTTAATTATTTTTATAAAATACCAATTGCGGCTAAAACACCAAGAATAACAGTTAGCCCAATTAAAGCTCTTGTTACTTTCAATCCTTTCTTAGAAAAATAAAAATACAATCCCATTACAACAACAAGCGGTAATACTCCAGGTAAAATCTTATCCAGTGTATCTTGTATAATGAAATCTTTACCAGATAAGGTGAATTTTAAACTAGAGGAAACTTTAATATAGCTTGCAGCTAGAATACCCATCATAAATAGACCTAAAATAGATAAGGCTTCTATGATCATCTGCATCTTATTACCAACGACTTCTGTTGCCGCATTTCTACCTAATTTAAATCCTAATTGGGCAAAATAGTAACCAACAAATAGTTGATATAAAACAAATGCAACAAATGGGAATAACGCACCTATCGCTAATCCTTCTTGCGCCCATGGTAATGCGATGGCAATAAAAATATATTGTATAGTACCCGAGTCAATCGCATCCCCGATACCGGCCAAGGCTCCCATTAAACCGGCTTTAGTGTTATAAAGCACATCATTATCAATACTAATTGGTTTGTTTTGATAAACTTCATCAGCACGTACAGCTTCTAGTGAAGCCATAATTCCTGAAATAGTTCCACCACCCCACGTGATTTGAGTATTAAAAAATAACAAATGTCGTTGGTAAGCAGCAGCTAATTCACTTTTTGATTTATATAACTTTTTAAGAATTGGCATTAATCCCCACATTAATGATGCCGCAAGATAACGGTCAAATGAGTGTGGAATTTCATTGGCATAATACCAACGTAACCATGCAAATGTGATATCTTTTTTAGTAATCGTTTCTGGCTTTAGATCAATACTTTCTTGTACTATTTCTGTCATTATAAAATTCCTCTTTCTAATTTATTAATCAAATAACTAATGATTAATAATCATCGTCATCAACTTGATTGTTATTATTTGAATTATTTCTAGGTTGATCTACCGCAGAATTTACTGCTTCATTTTTTGCAAGAACAAAAATAAAGGCAACTATTGCACCAACTATTGCGTAAGTTACCATGGTAATATTTAGTGGTTTGGCAATAACCGCCATAAAATAGGCAAGTAAGAAGAAAATGATGTAGCTTTTTTTACCAATAACATAAATGGTTAATGCAATACCCACAGCAGCAAGCCCACCACCAATTACATTAAGAATATGGAAAACTAGTCCTCCAGCATTCGATTTAATCACATCAGCAATAATTGGTGCCCCAAAATATAACGCAACAAACATAAACGGTACGAATAATGCAAAGCTACAAATTATTGGTAACACGATGATAGAAAAGGTTAATCCTTTACTATTAGCTTCTTCGGCATATTTTTCCGTTAATTTCATAATCATGGTATTAAAGAAAAATCTTAATTGATATAAGTAAGATCCTAATAAACCTACCGGTACTGCCACAGCTACGGCGGCTGTTGGTTCCATTTTACCCAACAATGCGACGGGAACAGCAACTGCTGTTGCTATAGCTGGTTCTGATGGCATTTGCCCACCAGGTGAAAAAACACCCATATAAATCAACTGAATAGCAGCTGTTGTTATCATTGCATTAGGAATATCATTAAATACAATCCCAACAATCAAACCGGTCATCATTGGCGTAAATCGCAACGTTAACGTAGCACCACCTAGACCCCGAGACATTACCATTGCAACCCATATTGATATAATAGCTGCTTGAAGAAACGTTACATGCATTTCTTGCATATATAAACTCCTTACTATTTTTATAATTAATTAGTTAGTTTCAGTTAAATGATTAAGAAACCACCGATTGTAGCTCTAAGTTATTAACAAAATTTTCTACATCTTGTACACATTTTTCCCCCATACCTTGCAGACACTCAATTGCATAAGCAGAAGTATGTGGTGTAACAAGAACTTTAGGATGTTTAACTAAAGGATGATCACTGTATGAAGGTTCAACATACATGACATCTGTTGCGTGACCAGCTACAGTGCCATTATCGAGCGCATTTATAAGTGCAGTTTCATCAATTAATTCGGCTCGAGCAGTGTTAGTTATATAAACGCCTTTTTTCATCAAAGAAAATTGCGGCGCTTTTAAAATATGATAGCTAGTTTCATTTAATGAGGCATTTAACGAGATGATATCTGCATTTTGCAGTAAATAATCTAACTCAACAATTTCAATATTATTTTTGTTAGCCCAATCAACATTAACTTTTGGATCCACCACCAATAGGCGAGCATTAAATCCATGTTTGAAAATTTCTGCCACGCGACTACCAATGTTGCCACAGCCAATAATACCAATCACTTTACCCGTAACATTGATACCTAAAAAAGAGGCTCTTTTCTTCCATTCATTTGACTTAACCGCTTCTTGTGATTGAACTGTTTGTCTAATTAATGCAAGTAAATTAGTCACTGCATTTTCAGCAACAGCATCACGTTCAACCAAAGGAGGAACGATAGTAACTATTGTGCCATGCTCTTTGGCAGCAACAACATCAACATTATTAAATCCGATGCCATGACGGGAAAGTAATAGTAGCGGTTGTTTTTTATTATCAAAAAACTCTTTGTTAAAAAAAGGTCTAACACTGGCAATAACAATATTAAAATCTTGCAATGCTTCAGCTAATTCCTTCCCTGGAATATTATTTTCAAAAGTAAAATGTTTTACTTCACCTATTTTTTCTAATCTTTCTAGATGATTAGGAAAATATTTTCCAAAACTACTTGAGTTGATTATAGCGATTTTATAATTTTTCACTCAATGCTCCTAATTCATGATTTATATACTTATATAAAGTTATTTATAGGAATATAAATATTATTTTATTTCCATTCAGCCACAATGTGACTGGTAACATTTAGTATAGTTTATAAACTTTTTAAAAAAGTGAATTTAGATCACATATTTAATAAAAAATTATTTTCTATGATTGTTTGGTAGCAAATTGAATGAATAAGAAAGGTAGAATTGAAAAATAATTTATTGATTATATTATCGATTTTTATAATTATATAATCTAAACATGAAAATTTTTAACAAATTATTTAGATATAAAAAAAGGGCATAATGCCCTTTTTCAGATTGAATTAGTTAATATTACTTTTTATAAGCATCATTATGTACACCAACCGCTGCGCGGCCTGATGGATCATTTAGATTTTTAAATGACTCATCCCATTCAATTGCTTTAGCTGTTGAACAAGCCACTGTAGGACCACCAGGTACACAATGCGCAGCACTTTCAACTGGGAATAATTCATCAAAAATTTCACGATACATATAAGCTTCTTTTGAAGTTGGCGTATTGTATGGGAAGCGGAATTTTGCATTTTCCAACTGTTGATCGGTAATTTTGCTTTCGGCAATCTCTTTTAAGGTATCGATCCAACTATAACCTACACCGTCAGAAAATTGCTCTTTTTGACGCCAAACCACTGATGCTGGTAAATAAGATTCAAATGCTTCACGAACAATGTGTTTTTCCATCTTACCGTTACTACCACACATTTTATCCTGTGGGTTAATGCGCATAGCAACATCTAAGAATTTTTTATCTAAGAATGGTACCCGAGCTTCAACACCCCAAGCAGCCATTGCTTTATTAGCACGCGCACAGTCATACATATGCAGTGCTGCTAATTTACGCACAGTTTCTTCATGGAATTCTTGAGCATTTGGCGCTTTATGGAAATATAGATAACCACCAAATACTTCATCAGCACCTTCACCTGATAGAACCATTTTAATACCCATAGCTTTAATTTTTCTTGCCATTAAGTACATCGGTGTTGAGGCACGAATCGTTGTTACATCATAAGTTTCAATGTAATAAATTACATCACGAATTGCATCAATCCCTTCTTGTATTGTGAAGTTAATTTCGTGATGAACAGTACCTAAATGATCGGCAACTGCTTGGGCAGCTTTAAGATCAGGCGCACCTTTTAAACCAACCGCAAACGAGTGTAATTGTGGCCACCATGCTTCTGATTTTTCATGATCCTCAACTCGACGCGCAGAAAACTTTTTAGTAATCGCTGAGATAACTGAAGAATCAAGTCCACCAGATAGTAAAACACCATAAGGAACATCAGACATAAGATGGCTTTTTACTGACTCTTCTAATGCGACACGAAGTTCATTGATATCTGTCTTATTATCTTTGACATTATCATATTCCATCCAATCTCGTTTGTAGTAGGTCTTAATTTCACCCTCGGTGCTAGAAAGATAACAACCAGGAGGAAATGCTTCAATAGTTTTACAAACAGGTACTAAAGCTTTCATCTCAGAGGCAACATAAAATGTACCATTTTCATCATATCCCATATACATTGGAATAATACCAATATGATCGCGACCAATAAAATAGGTACCTTTGTTGATGTCATAAAGAATAAAAGCAAACATACCTTGTAGTTCATCAAGACAGTGAATACCTTTTTCTTGATATAAGGCTAGGATAACTTCACAGTCAGATCCTGTCTGAAATTCATAACGATCTTTGTACTGATTTCGGAGTTCTTGATGATTATAAATTTCGCCATTTACCGCTAAAACTAGGGTTTTGTCTTTATTATAAAGCGGTTGAGATCCTGTATTAACATCTACAATTGATAAACGTTCATGAGCTAAAATAGCTTTATCAGAAGCAAAAATACCAGACCAGTCAGGTCCACGATGACGTTGTAGACTTGATAGTTCTAACGCTTTTGTTCGTAGTTGTTCTGGATCTGATTTAATATCAAGAATACCTAAAATCGAACACATTGATTTTCTCCATTTAAAATCGCCAAAGCGATACTATTTACAAATAAAACTTATTTTAATTATCACTGCAAGTAAATCACAAAAATAACAGGATACACATTATTGGTAAACAATTAAAGTACAATATCATTATACTTTTTCTATTGTTGTAATAAAGTTTGCCATTATTTTTTTAACCACTGCCCTTGTTGTTTGATATATTGGCCTGCTGGTGTTTTTTCTTGTGCTTTACTACCTGCACGGCTCTGCACATCAGACAAAGGTACTTTAGTTTCTGCAGAGACTTTTTGATATTGCTGTTTACGAGCCTGATTAATTAATTTCGCAATTTCGCTAGCATTACCTTCATTTTTGACCACGCCTAGATAACCATCAGCTTGTTCACCAACCAAACCATTAGCTTTGGCTTGACCTAATTCATTAATTGCCTGATCTAAATTTAAAGCAAAAACTGGTAAAGCTAATATTATTGATAATAATGCTATCGTTGCTTTTTTATAGATATTCATAATAACCCCCTTATTAAATACATCATATTAAATTGTATTAAATATGTGTAAAAATTATTAAAAAATCATCTTATGTTCCGCAAGAGTAATTTTTTAGATTCACGACATTATTAGTAAATAACGATCGATAATAATATTAATTTAGTATAAACCTGATTTATTGATAATGTTATCTAAGGCTTTATCAACTTTAATATTAATTTCATGATCAATCTTAACATTTAAATTGATATTAATTGGTTCATTTGGCGCTTGTACCTTAACCGTTGGTGTACAGCCAATTAATACTGCGCTACACACGATAATAGTAATCATATTTTTTAGCATAATATAGCCTCTTATCTATCAAGATTTCCCTCTCAAATACGCTTCAATACGTTTTCGTATGGGGTCGTTAATCTGATCGGAAAGTTGTAAACTTATCAACAATTTTGCAATATTTTCTTCAAGATTAATATTTAAATTTACTGCTTTACCATTTTCAACATCTCGGTTACTGCCTTGGATATTTAATCCTAACTTTGCAATCTCATTAGCATAATTAACCGTACCTGATAATTTAGTATAATGAAAATTTTTAATAATATCAGTGAGAATTTTCATATTAGGATTGGCTTGTGCATAATTTTGCAATGCTGAATTTTCAAACCGCAAAAAGCCCTCATTGACCGTTACTAATTGACCATTTTTGATAATAACTTCGGTCAAAGCGGTGCCTTTTTTAGTAGAAGGCAATAAAGTAATCGGTAAAACACCATCAATCGCGCCTTCTCCAGCTAACCCCTCAGCAGGATATTTTGCAAAAATATCTTTAAGTTGTACCTTTTTTAACCTTAAATTAAATTTTTGGGGTAATTTTGCTAAATTCAATTGCCCTTTATCAAGAGAAACAGAACCAGAAAAAATAGCGGCTTGTGCTAATTGCCATTTTACAACTCCTTTATTTGGTGCAGCTAAAGATGCTGAATAACTACCAGCTAATTTTACTTTTTCAAAAATAACACCAATATTCACTTGTTGAATGGTTAATGCTGAAGTTGTAACAGTAAATTGATTATTGTTGAATAAAAGATTTATATCCCCCAAAGCGGATTTAAATTCGCTTGCCTTATATATGCCGTCAAATTTATTAATTGTTAATGATGATTTGACGTTAACTTGATTAGCTTTAAATGGAATCGGCAATGCTGCATCAAGAGTTAATTTTCCGATTAATGGTTTAATAATTAAATCATCGGAAAAATTCGCTTTTTCAATATTAACTAGTGCTTTATCGGTACTTTTTAAAGTAAATAGCTTATCGGTTAAAACACCACTGAATGGTAAAGTTAAACTACCTTTTTCAATACCAAAATACGATAAAGATGTGGTCAAAACACCATTTTCAATTTCAACCGATGAATTTGATTGATTAAATGAGATATCAGCAGCAAGCGTTGCCATATCCTGAGAATTACTGGCTAGGTTGAGTTGCAAAGTATTTTGATTTTTAACCACTGCAACTTTCAGATTAAATAATTCACTATCTTGCTGGTGTAATATTAAATGTTCAATGTTAATATTTGTTGGTAACCAGGCAATAATAGTCGAAATCAATGAAGGTTCAAAAGTAGATTGATCAAGTTGTTGTAATTGATCATCTGCAATTTTCGTTACTGCTTGTGTATTGGTAAAATCGGCTTTTTGCCAATAGATA
The DNA here is from genome assembly GCF_984569125.1 of Gilliamella sp. LMG 34362. NCBI lineage: Bacteria > Pseudomonadati > Pseudomonadota > Gammaproteobacteria > Orbales > Orbaceae > Gilliamella > Gilliamella sp. LMG 34362. The sequence continues at coordinate 187,020 of NZ_OZ474902.1, forward strand.
TCGATATTTTTAGCGCTCAGCTGTGACCATGATATTTTCACATCGCTAGCCGTTACTGATAATTGTGATTGCTGAGCAATATTTAGTTCAGCAAAAGATAAACCATCCCAGCCGATGTTGATGCCTTGCCAGTCTATCGAAAGATTATATTCATCCTTAAGTGCTAACCAATAACGCCATCCAGATAAACTTGCTATGATTATAATCAATAATATAAGCGACGGAATCCAATAACGTTTCTTTAAGCGAGCCATAATAAACTCTCAACAAGATAAAGTGAATCGCCGAGTTATTATCGGCGATTAAATGAGATTACGCTTGAGTTTGTTCTCTGTTAGCAATATAAGCCAATGCTTTATCTATTCTAGCTAAGGTGCGTTTTTTACCAACCGCATAAACAGTGGCATCAACTGAAGGTGATTGCCCAATTCCGGTTACAGCAACCCGAAGAGGCATACCAACTTTACCCATACCAACCTCAAGCTCAGCTGCTGTTGCTTCAATGGCATGGTGAATTTTATCGATTTGCCAATCAAAGTCAGAAATTGCTTCAATTTTAGCCTTAACCACTTCTAATGGCTCTTTGGCAACGGGGCGCAAATGCTTTTTAGCCGCATCAGCATCAAACTCAGCAAAATCTTGATAGCAATAGCTACTTGATTCAGCCATTTCTTTCAATGTTTTACAACGCTCACCAAATAATTTGACGATAGTAATCAAATCGGGGCCTTGATCTAAATCATAACCTTGTTGATTCATATGCCAAACTAAATGCTGTGCAACATAATCAGCGTCTAAATGATTAATATAATGATGATTTAACCAAAGTAGTTTTTCAGTATTAAATGCACTGGCCGACTTACTGACTGCATCTAAAGAAAAGTAACTCACCATTTCAGGCACCGAGAATATTTCTTGATCACCATGAGACCAACCAAGCCTAACTAGATAATTTAATAGTGCTTCAGGCAAATAACCATCATCACGATATTGCATAACACTTACCGCACCATGACGTTTCGAGAGTTTTTGCCCATCATCACCTAAAATCATCGATACATGACCATATTCAGGTAATGGTGCACCAAGCGCTTTAAGAATATTAATTTGTCGAGGGGTATTATTAATGTGATCTTCACCACGAATAACATGAGTAATTTCCATATCCCAATCGTCTACCACGACACAAAAATTGTAAGTTGGTGATCCATCAGTACGACGAATTATGAGATCATCAAGCTCTTTATTGGCAATTTCAATTGGTCCTCGAATTAAATCGTTGAAAACAACTACTCCATCAGTAGGATTAGCAAAGCGAACAACATGCGGTTCGTCATGATTATGCTGTTTTTGTACGTTATCACAACGGCAATGACCATCATAACGAGCTTTTTCACCATTCGCCATTTGCTGTTCACGTAATTTTTCTAATCGCTCTTTCGAACAATAACAACGATAAGCAGTACCATTAGCTAACATTTCGTCAATCACTTGATTGTAACGATCAAAGCGTTTAGTTTGAAAATATGGGCCTTCATCCCATGATAATTTTAACCAATTCATACCTTCCATAATCGCTTCAATCGCTTCTGGCGTTGAACGCTCAAGATCGGTATCTTCAATACGTAATACGAAAGCACCTTGCGCATGGCGAGTATATAGCCAAGAATAAAGTGCTGTACGAGCACCACCCACATGTAAGTAACCGGTAGGGCTTGGTGCAAAACGGGTTTTAATTTTCATGAAATAATCCTATTAATAACAAAAAAGAACACTCAAACGTCAATTCGTTGCTCGCGCTCTTCTTTATTTAAACTTTTCTCATAAGTGAGAAAAATAATAACAATTTGTAATAAATTCAATTTAGTTGTTTATTCTAACACGCCAAAAGGTTTCGGCAAGCCATCGCTAACAGCATAAAATTAACAACTATTTTATAAAAGTATTGAGTAATTAACTACATATTTTAGTATAAAAATCAAACTATAACGTATAAGTTAATTTTAATAAAAAGATTAATGCGCTTCATCCCAATTATTACCAATACCAACATCAACTTTTAACGGTACTGAAAGTTGATAACAATTCTCCATAATTGATTTAATCAACGCACTATATTCACTCACCAACTCTTCTTTAACTTCAAACACCAGCTCATCGTGTACTTGCATCACCATTCTGATATTACCTGTCGGTTGATTTTTTATCCACTCACTCATTTTAATCATAGCGGTTTTGATGATATCTGCTGCAGTACCTTGCATTGGTGCATTAATTGCCGCACGTTCAGCGCCCCGTTTTTCAATACCATTGCCAGAAATGATTTTTGGTAAATATAATCGTCTTCCTGATAAAGTTTCCACATAGCCTTGTTGCGTTGCCAATTGGCGTGTTTCTTCCATATAAGCTTGTACACCAGGATAACGTTCAAAATAGCGATCAATATAGAATTGTGCTTCTTTACGGGGAAGATTAATTTGTTTCGATAATCCAAATGCACTCATACCATAAATCAAACCAAAATTGACTGCTTTCGCACGTCGTCTCTCTTCGGCTGTAACATCTGCCTCTGGTTTACTTAATACTTCACTCGCGGTAACCCTATGAATATCTTTATCATCAGCAAAAGCGCTAAGCAGACTTTGATCCTGTGATAAATGCGCCATAATACGCAACTCTATTTGCGAATAATCGGCTGAAATAATCTTATAACCTTGTGGTGCAATAAATGCTTGCCGAATTCTACGTCCTTCTTCATTACGTACAGGGATATTTTGTAAATTCGGATCATTTGATGACAACCGCCCAGTTACCGTACCAATTTGATTGTAATTGGTATGAATGCGATGGTCTATTGGACTTACCATCAGCGGTAATTTATCAGTATAAGTGTTTTTCAGTTTTGCTAAACTACGATAAAACAAAATTTTACGCGGTAAAACATACTGCTCAGCAAGTTCACTCAACACATCTTCACTAGTTGATGGATCACCTTTTGGTGTCTTTTTTAAGACAGGTAATTGGTGTTTATCAAATAAAATAGCTTGAATCTGTTTTGGTGAAGAAGGATTAAATTTTTCACCTGCTAGGAAATGTAATTCAGCCTCTATTTCTAGCATTTTTTTATTTAATTCAATGGAATAATCATTCAACTGTTTAGCGTCAACTAACACCCCAGTCCTTTCCATATCGGCCAACACAATCGCCAACGGCATTTCAATATCGGTAAATAACTTACTGAGCTTGTGGTCTTTTTCCAGTTCAGGCCATAGTTTCTGATGAAGTTGCAAAGTCACATCCGCATCTTCAGCGGCATATTGCGTAGTTTTTTCAACTTCAATAGCATCGATAGTGACTTGTTTTTTATCAACCTTGGTTAATTCATTATAAGTAATAGTTTTAAGATGCAAATAACGATTCGCCATACTATCCATATCGTGTCGTTCAGTGCTATTTAAGACATATGACTCCAACATTGTATCATAAGCAATACCTTGCACATGGATACCATAATTAGCTAACACACTGTAATCAAATTTGGCATTTTGGGCGATTTTCTTAATTGCTGGGTTTTCTAATATTGGTTTTAATTTAGTTAATACATCATCTAATGGTAATTGATCTGGTACACCGAGATATTGGTGATTAATTGGAATATAGGCAGCTTGATAAGGTGCCACACTTAGTGATATTCCAACCAATTTAGCATGAATATGATCAACATTATCCGTTTCTGTATCAAAGGCAAACTGCTGACAATTAGCTAATTTACTAACCCAATCATCTAATTGCTCATAGGTCAATATGCATTGGTAATCTGTATCTATCTTATCTTTAACGGTATCGCTTTCCTGCGAGAATAACGACATATTATCAATATCAGTAGCCGTTAGTTTTTGTTGTTTTAAAAAATTACCCGCTATTAATTCTTTTTGCCAACGATGAAAACCATAATAGGAAAATAATTCGACTAATTTATTTACATCAAGATCTTTAACAAGTAGTTGTTCATTCGTAAAATCTAATGCCACATCGGTTTTAATGGTAGCTAATAGATAAGAAAGCTCAGCATCCTTTTGATTATCTATTAATTTTTGCTTTAATGATTTAGCGCCTCGAATCGATAATTTCTCAATATCGTCTAAATGGTTATAAATATCTTTTACACTATCAAAAGCAGTTAATAAAGCCTGTGCTGTTTTTTCGCCAATTCCTGCTACCCCAGGTATATTATCGGAATTGTCACCTCTTAATGCTAAATAATCTATAATTTTTGCTGGTGGCACACCAAATTTATCCACAACACCTTGCGGATCAAGTGCGGTATTATTCATGGTATTAATCAGTGTAACTTTATCGCTTACTAATTGCGCCATATCTTTATCCCCAGTACTAATGAGTACCTGAAGATTTTCTTTTTCTGCTTGTTTGGCTAAAGTCCCGATCACATCATCAGCTTCAACACCTTCAACGCAAAGTAATGGTAAACCCATCGCTTTTAAAATGGTGTGAATGGGTTCAATTTGTGGTCGTAAATTTTCCGGCATCTCTTCACGAGTTGCTTTATATTCACTATAAATTTCATTACGAAATGATCCACCTTTAGCATCAAAAACTACCGCTATATGGGTAGGATTATATTGATTCATCAAGCTACGAATCATATTAATAACACCAAATATAGCCCCAGTTGGTTCACCATTGGCATTGGTTAAAGGCGGACAAGCAAAAAAAGCCCGATAAAGATAAGAAGATCCATCAATTAAAATAATTGGCTCATTATTTGGCATCAATAGTTACCCAAATGTTATTAGATTTAATAACTATAAGTATAACCTAATTAACAGTAATATTGTTGCTGACTCCGATAATATAGTGTAAAAATAATCCAGATAATAACGAGCTTTTATCCAATCCAATGCATGAAAATTACTGTATATCACTATATGAGTAATATATAATGTGACATCTATTTTCGCCTGAGTACTAAATAAATGACAGAATTAAGTCTTGCTGCGCAAAAAGTCAAAGAGGCATTAGCAGCTAAAAATCTTGAAACCCCATCATGTCGTTTAGCTATGGAAAATAGCGAACGGAAAGCTAAAATCGAAGCGCATTTCCGAGAAATCATGAAACTCATGGAACTTGATTTGCATGATGATAGCCTCGCCGAAACGCCGCATCGAGTCGCAAAAATGTATGTTGATGAAATATTTTCCGGTCTTAATTATCATAATTTTCCGAAAATAACTCTTATTGAAAATAAAATGCAGGTTGATGAAATGATCACTGTTCGTGATATTACTTTAACCAGTGTTTGTGAACACCATTTTGTCACCATCGATGGTAAAGCAACCGTTTCTTATATCCCAAAAGATAAAGTGATTGGTCTATCAAAAATCAACCGAATTGTTCAGTTTTTTTCACAACGGCCACAAGTACAAGAAAGATTAACCCAACAAATTTTGGTTGCATTGCAAACACTACTCGGTACAGTCAATGTTGCAGTATCAATTGATGCAACACACTTTTGTGTAAAAGCCCGAGGCATTAAAGATTCAAATAGTTTAACCACCACTACCGCGTTAGGTGGCGGATTTAAAACTAATCCAAGTACTAGACAAGAGTTTTTAAGAGCGTTAAAACACTATTAATCAATAAAATAATCCAATATAAAGTATATGTTGGATTATTTATCAGTAATCGACTAAAAAACAGTTATCGCTTATTTATACTCACGACAGGAAAAATATAAATACGCTTGATACTACCTCAAGCGTTTTTATATTAACCAATCACAATATTGCCAATACCGCCATAAAAAGCCCAATTGTTATTGCGTGCATCTTCAAGAAAGATTGGTATAATTGGCAGCTATTTTAGTGAAAACATAATAATTAACTAACACTCTTTAATGAAGATAATCCGCGGTATTGATAATTTAAACAATGAATTTACTCAGTGTGTACTTACATTGGGCAACTTTGATGGTGTGCACTTAGGACACCAACAATTAATAAATCATTTAATTGAACAAGGTAAAAAATTAAACTTACCCACAGCGGTTATGTTATTTGAGCCACAACCATTAGAGTTTTTCAGTAAGCGAGCACCAACTCGCTTAACTTCATTTAAAGAAAAAGTACGACTAATTGAAAAACTCGGTATCGACTATATTATTGCAGTACCCTTTACCCAAACTTTTGCCAATATGTCAGCCAATGCATTTATTCAAGACTGGTTGATTAATAAATTGAACGCTAAATATATTGTTATTGGTGATGATTTCCAATTTGGCCGAGACCGCAAAGGCGACATCAATCTGTTACAACAATATACTCCAAATAACCATTTTTCGGTTGAAAGTATGCAAACCTTTGTTTGGAATAATTTAAGAATCAGCAGTACAGCTGTTCGTGAAGCACTGTTTAATAGTGATTTTGAATTAGCTCGTTGCCTTTTAGGTCGTGATTACGCCATTCAAGGTAGAGTGGTGCATGGTAATGCATTAGCAAGACAATTAGGATTTCCAACCGCCAATATTCATTTGAATCGAAAAAAACCTGCTTTACAAGGGGTCTATTTTGTCAAAGTCAAAAACTGTTGTAGCAATCAATATTATCATGGCATTGCCAATATCGGTATTAGACCAACCATTGAAGGTAAAAAAGCAATTTTAGAAGTGAATCTATTTGACTTTTCAGGTGATATTTATGGACAATATTTAGACGTTACCTTTGTCTGTAAATTACGCGATGAGAAAAAATTTGATTCTTTAGCAGATTTAAAACAACAAATTTCACAAGATGTTTGCACTGCGAAACAGATCAGTGCAAAATTAACCAATTAAAAAGTAGTATCAACAAAAATAACTGGAATAAATCAGCATGACAGACTATAAAAATACATTGAATTTACCGGAAACTGGATTCCCTATGCGAGGCGATCTTGCTAAACGTGAACCAGCTATGTTGCAAAATTGGTATGATAAAGAACTTTATCGCAAAATCCGTCAAGTAAAAAAAGGCAAAAAATCTTTTATTTTGCATGATGGCCCTCCTTATGCAAACGGAAAACTTCATATCGGTCATGCCGTTAATAAAATAATTAAAGATATTATCATCAAATCTAAAGGTTTAAGTGGTTATGACTCCCCGTATATTCCAGGATGGGATTGTCATGGATTACCGATAGAACAAAAAGTTGAAGAACAGGTTGGTAAACCAGGCGTAAAAGTGACACCAGCTGAATTTCGCCAAATTTGTCGTGATTATGCGGCTTCACAAGTTGAACTACAAAAAGCTGATTTTATTCGTATGGGTGTACTTGGCGATTGGCAAAATCCATATCGTACAATGAATTATGATACTGAGGCGAATATTATTCGGGCTTTAGGTAGAGTGATTGAAAATGGTCATTTAGTCAAAGGGGCTAAACCAGTTTATTGGTGTACCGACTGTATGTCAGCCTTAGCGGAAGCCGAAGTTGAATATTATGATAAATCATCACCGGCAATTGATGTCAAATTCAAAGCAACTGACAATCAAACAGTAGCAAATAAATTCGGAGTTAGTACTGACTTAACTATTTATGCGGTTATCTGGACCACCACACCATGGACATTACCAGCTAGCCGAGGAATTGCGCTTAATGCAACGGTTGAATATCAATTAATCCAAATCAACGATAAAGAGTGCCTAATTTTAGCTGCTGATTTAGTTGAATCAGTTATGAAACGTGCTGATATCACTGATTGGAAAATCTTAGGTTCTTGCCAAGGTGATGCGCTTGAATTATTACGTTTCAAACATCCGTTCCTCGATTTTGATGAGCCAATTGTACTTGGTGAACACGTTACTGTTGATGCTGGTACTGGTGCTGTTCATACCGCTCCAGGTCACGGTGTAGAAGACTTTATCGTTGGCCAAAAATATGGCCTTGAAGTCGCCAACCCAGTGGGAGGCAATGGTTGTTATTTACCGGGAACTGGTGCTGGTTTAGATGGTTTATTCGTTTTTAAAGCCAATAAAGTAGTCATTGAGCTATTAAAAGAACACAATGCACTATTACACTTTGAAAATATTGAACATAGTTACCCATGCTGTTGGCGACATAAAACACCTGTAATTTATCGTGCAACTCCACAATGGTTTATCAGCATGGATAAACAAGGTTTACGTGCTCAATCGCTAAAAGAGATTAAACAAGTTCGTTGGATCCCTGATTGGGGTCAAGCTCGAATTGAAACAATGGTGGCAAATCGTCCTGATTGGTGCATTTCACGTCAACGTACATGGGGTGTACCAATGACGTTATTTGTACACAAAGAAACTGAAGAGCTACATCCGGACACACTACAATTAGTCGAAAAAGTCGCTAAATTAGTTGAGCAAAATGGTATTCAAGCATGGTGGGATGCCGATATTAAAGATCTATTAGGTCCCGATGCCGATGATTATCGCAAAGTACCAGACACGCTAGATGTATGGTTTGATTCAGGTTCAACATTCTACTCAGTTGTTGGCGTACGTCCTGAGTTTGAAGGACATGAAGCGGATATGTATTTAGAAGGTTCAGATCAACATCGTGGTTGGTTTATGTCTTCGTTAATGTTATCAACTGCAATTGATAACAAAGCACCGTATAAACAAGTATTAACGCATGGCTTTGTGGTCGATGGACAAGGTCGTAAAATGTCTAAATCGCTAGGTAATATCGTTACACCACAAGAGGTAATGAATAAATTAGGTGCCGATATTCTACGATTATGGATTGCTTCAACCGATTATTCAGGTGAAATGAGCTATTCAGATGAAATCATCAAACGTGCAGCTGATAGCTATCGTCGTATCCGTAATACTGCGCGTTTCTTATTGGCTAACTTAAATGGTTTCGATCCAGTTAAAGATATGGTTAAACCTGAAGATATGGTGGTACTCGATCGCTGGGCGGTTAGCGTGGCTAAAGAAGCACAGGAACAAATTATTCAAGCTTATGAAAACTACGATTTCCATAGAGTGGTACAACGCATAATGCAATTCTGCTCAATTGAAATGGGCTCATTCTATTTAGATATTATCAAAGATCGTCAATATACGGCGAAAAGTGACAGTATTGCCCGTCATAGCTGTCAAACAGCGTTATACCATATTGCTCAAGCGATGGTTCGTTGGATTGCACCTGTTTTATCATTTACTGCAGATGAAATTTGGCAATATCTACCTGCTGGTGAAAAATCTGAATTTGTGTTTGAAGATGAATGGTATACCTCACTATTTAGCCTGTCTGATAGTGAAACACTAAACAGTGCTTACTGGGCACAAATTTTAACTATTCGTAGTGAAGTGAACAAAGTGTTAGAACAAGGTCGTAATGATAAAGTCATTGGAGGCTCACTTGAAGCAGCAGTTACACTTTATGCTAATAGCGAAATTGCTACGGCACTTGCGAAATTAGAAAACGAATTACGATTTGTATTACTGACTTCACAAGCAAGTGTTAAACCGTTAGACAGTGCATCACAACAAGCAGTACAAAGTGATATTCAAGGTCTTAAAATTGAGCTTGCTAAAGCACAAGGCGATAAATGCCCTCGCTGCTGGCATTATACTGTTGATAACAATCCAACCACTCACTTATGTAAACGCTGTGAAGAAAATATTCATGGCAATGGTGAAGTAAGACATTTTGCTTAACCACTAACAGTGAGTGTTAGGTATAGAAAAGAGCTATAAAAATAATCTTATAGCAATTAACTAAGTACATTTACCGCCGACGATTGTCGGCGGTATTATAATAATGAGCATAGACTATATGAAAAAAGATAACGGACTTTACTGGTTATTATTAGCGGTAGTGGTTTTTGTTATAGATATCGCAAGTAAATTTTGGATTGTGAAGAATTTTTTCCTTTTTGAATCAGTAAATCTACTTCCCTTCTTCTCGATAACGTATGTCCGCAATATAGGTGCCGCATTCAGTATATTTGAAGGCCAACGCTGGATACTGGCAGCAATTGCCTTTATTGTCAGTGCAGTAATTGTTTATATGCTATATCGCAATAAGCATAAACAAAAACTAGAAAACTTCTCATTAGCATTAATTTTAGGAGGTGCGTTAGGCAACCTATTCGATCGCCTCTATCATGGTTTTGTTGTTGATTTCCTAGATGTTAATTTTGGTGATTGGCATTACCCAACTTTTAATATTGCTGACTGTGCCATTTGTTTAGGTATTGGCGTCTTTATCCTAAGCAATTATGTAAAACCAAAAAAGATGGATTAACATGCAGATTATTCTCGCTAATCCACGTGGTTTTTGTGCAGGTGTAGATCGAGCAATCACCATCGTTGAACGAGCAATCGAACTGTTTGGCGCACCGGTTTATGTGCGCCATGAAGTCGTGCATAACCGCTACGTGGTTAATCGTCTTAAAGAGTTAGGCGCAATATTTATTGAAGAAATTAATGAAGTACCTGATGATAGTATCCTTATTTTTTCCGCCCATGGCGTATCTAAAGCGGTTCGAGATGAAGCTAAACGTCGTCAACTACGGATATTTGATGCAACATGTCCTTTAGTTACCAAAGTTCATATGGAAGTTGCTAGAGCAAGCTATCGAGGAGAAGAAGTTATTCTTATTGGTCACGCTGGTCATATTGAGGTCGATGGTACTATGGGGCAGTATAGCAATCCTGAAGGTGGCATTTATTTAGTCGAGTCCATTGAAGATGTGCAGAACCTGCAAGTAAAAAACGACCAGCACCTCTGTTTTACAACCCAAACAACGTTATCCGTTGATGATACTGCTGAGATAATCTCAGCTTTAAAAAATCGCTTTCCGAATATTCGCAGCCCTCGTAAAAATGATATCTGCTATGCGACCACCAATCGGCAACAAGCGGTTAAACAGCTATCATCTCAAGCCGATGTGGTTTTAGTAGTTGGTTCGAAAAACTCGTCAAACTCAAACCGATTAGCTGAACTGGCAAGGCGAAACAGTAAACACGCTTATTTGATTGATTTCGCATCCGATATTAATCTTGAGTGGCTAATTAATGCTCGGACTATCGGTGTAACAGCTGGGGCATCAGCGCCAGATATTTTGGTTAAGCAAGTTATCGATCACCTAAAAAGTCTAGGTTGTACATCATTGGTTGAAACCGAAGGAATTTCAGAAAATATCACCTTTGAAATTCCAAAAGAATTACGCATAGAGGTAAAATCAACTAATTAAAAAGAATGGGTTAGTTGCTTGAATTTTTCCAATAACTGCTCTTGGCTTTCGACATAATCAGGATCGGCAATAATCGCATTTTGAATCGGACAAACTCGCTGGCAAGTCGAATGATCATAATAACCAACACATTCAGTACATTTATTTGGATCAATTTCATAAGTATCAAACCCCATTGAGATAGCCTCATTTGGGCACTCGGGTTCACACATATCACAATTAATACACTTTTCGGTTATTTTTAATGCCATTGCTATAATATCTTTAACCAGTAAAAAAATTGGCGCCATTATAACGCAATCGCCAATAATTCCTAATACGGATCTACATTGCTATCACATGATTATTAAAATTTTTGCAAAAAATTTTGAGGAAAGGGGGTTTTTTAAAACAAAATTTAGCACCAAAACTAGTTAATTTTCATAAAAATTACAATTTATTGTCTTTAGTTATCATCGCAAATTAAATTAATACGTTACAATGCTCAAAAAAATAACAAAAGAAATAAAAGGATGAAAAGATTGGCAAAATTCTTAAGCGTTAAATCCATCGTTATTACGGTTATTGGTTTTGTTCTGCTTTATATAGCAAAATTAATTTTGTTTCCTGCTGAACCAAATATTAATTATATAACGTCAACGGTCTCTAAAGCGAATATTGAGAAAACGGTACTTGCTGATGGCACTATAAGTGCTTTCAAACAAGTTAGCGTTGGTGCGCAAGTTTCTGGGCAAATTAAAAAATTGTATGTTGAGCTCGGTGATGAGGTTAAACAAGGTGATATGATTGCTGAGATTGATGATCTTAAGCAAAGCAATGATCTTAAACAATCCGAGGCGTCTCTTAACAGCTTAGAAGCCCAACGAACCTCGAAGCAAGCAAAATTAGTCAATTATCAATTAACCTATGAACGTCAATTAAAGTTGGTTAAAAAAGGGGTTGGCGTCCAATCTGATTTAGATTCTGCCAAAGCAGATCTTGATGCAATTAAAGCCGATATTGCCGCTCTTGATGCAGATATTGTTAGTGCTCAAGTCGCAGTTGATACTGCAAAAGTCAATTTAGGATACACTAAAATACGTTCACCGATTGATGGTGTTATTGTTGCGATTCCAGTTGACCAAGGGCAAACCGTAAACTCGGTACAAAGTGCACCAACAATTGTTAAAGTTGCCCAACTGGACAAAATGACTATTGAAGCACAAATTTCCGAAGCAGATGTTATCGGTGTTAAAAAAGGAATGCCGGTTTATTTCACTATATTGGGACAACCAAACAAGCGTTTTGATGGACTAACACTGCGGGCGATTGAGCCAGCCCCTGACTCAATTAATACTGAAAGCTCAGCGAATTCAAGTACGTCATCGACCACCAAAAGTGCAATTTATTATAACGGCTTATTAGATGTCGATAATCCTGATCATATTTTACGTATTTCTATGACTGCTCAAGTCTATATTGTGCTAGCAGAAGCAAAAGATGTCCTTGCCATTCCATCACAAGCTATCCAAAAAAATACTGGTAAAAATAAAGCGATCGTTTATGTTCTGAATAATCAAAATAGTATCGAAGAGCGGGAAGTTAATTTAGGGATTAATAATAATATTAATGTTGAAATCAAATCAGGTCTTAAAGAAGGAGAAGTTGTCGTTGTTAGCAGTGCAAATGGTGCAACATTTAATCCAAATAACAAAGGGCCAAGGATAAGATTCTAAGATGACCAACAATAATACTCCATTAATAAAACTTGAGAATATTATTCGTGAATTTCCAGCTGGAGATTCTACTATACAAGTTCTAAAAGGCATCAACTTAACCATTAATGCTGGGGAAATGGTTGCCATTATAGGGGCCTCTGGTTCTGGTAAATCGACTTTAATGAATATTCTTGGTTGTCTTGATAAGCCAACAGAGGGAATTTATTCAATTGGTGGCCGAACTACGAGTCAATTATCGCCGGATGAATTAGCTGAGTTACGTCGTGAACATTTTGGCTTTATCTTTCAACGTTATCATTTATTAAATGCCTTAACAGCACAAGGTAATGTGGAAATACCGGCAATTTATGCTGGTGTGACCAATGAACAACGGCAAAGTCGTGCCACCAACATTTTATCTCGTTTAGGCCTTGCCGATAAAATAAATAATAAACCCAATCAATTATCCGGCGGTCAGCAACAACGAGTAAGTATTGGACGGGCATTAATCAATGGCGGACAAATTATATTAGCCGATGAACCAACTGGCGCACTCGATCGTAAAAGTGGTTTAGAAGTCATGGCTATTTTACGAGAGTTGCATCAACAAGGACATACCGTCATTATCGTTACCCATGACCCCAATATTGCCCAAAGTGCCGAAAGAATTATTGAAATTAGTGATGGCAATATTATTTCCGATTCAATTAATCCTAATTATTGCTCTGAACAAGCTAATAATCGACAAGTTAAGCAAATAGAAATAACCAAAACTCAAGATAATTTTTCAGCTAAATATTACCGTTTTCGCGATGCGTTTAAAATGGCAATATTATCTATGTTGTCACAACGATTACGAACTTTTTTGACTATGTTGGGTATTATTATTGGTATTGCTTCTGTGGTCTCTATGGTTGCTTTAGGGGAAGGAACAAAGCAGAAAATACTTTCCAATATTAATTCATTAGGCACCAGTACCTTAGAAATTTATGCCGGTAGTGGTTTTGGTGATCGTAATGCCGATAAAATTACTACACTAAGATCATCGGATGCTGATTTTCTAGCTCAACAAAGTTTTGTTCATAGTACTACACCTAACCTTTCTACTAGTGTCTATTTTCGTATTAATAATTTAGCAGTTACAGGGACTGTAAATGGTGTCGGCGAGCAATTTTTTGCTGTACGTGGCTATACAATCAGTAAAGGTATTGCCTTCGATCAAACAGCGGTAATGACCTCAGCCCAAGAAGCGGTAATTGATGAAAATACCGTTAAAAGATTGTTTAGTGATCAAGATCCAATAGGTAAAATTCTAATGGTTGGCCAATTACCCGTTAGAATTATTGGGGTTGCAACTAGACAGCAACAAGGATTTGGTAATAACGAAAGCCTTAATATTTGGTTACCTTACACAACGGTAACTAATCGCATGGTTGGGCAAACATCATTAAGAAGTATTACTGTTCGAATAAATGATAATGTGGATTTAAATATTGCCGAACAAGCGATTAATAAAATTATGTTGCAACGTCATGGTAGTAAAGATTTCTTTATCTTTAATTCAGACAGTGTAAGAGAAACCGTTAACTCTTCCGCTTGGGTGTTAACTTTGTTGATCTCAACTATCGCATTAATTTCTTTGATTGTTGGAGGTATTGGGGTAATGAATATTATGCTGGTATCAGTAACGGAAAGAACTCGGGAAATTGGCGTCCGTATGGCGGTTGGTGCTCGTTCTAGTGATATTTTACAACAATTTCTAATTGAAGCTGTGTTAGTGTGTTTAATTGGTGGTACCTTAGGTATCGTTCTATCATTTATTATCGGCTTTATTTTTAATTATTTTGTTACCTCATTTGCCATGAGTTTTTCTATCATTTCGATTATCGCAGCCTTCAGTTGTTCCACTATGATTGGTATTATTTTTGGTTATGTTCCGGCAAAACGAGCTGCAAAACTTGATCCAATTTATGCATTAGAAAGAGAATAAAGACTTTTTAATAAAATAAAATCCCTTTGTCGTAAAAACCAACAAAGGGATTTTAATATTTTTAGAAAACCGTAGAAGCATTAATTAATGATTATTTTGCTTGCTCTTGACTCTCAGCTTTACCTTTTTCTACGTCAACATTCGTATCTAAATCAACTAAATAAGCAGTTACTCTAGCATAGTCTTTGATAAAATCAGTAGTGTTACTGGTATTAAGACCACGTGAGTTGACAAAAAACTTGCGATTAACCACTACCATTGGAATGGAATCTGGGCTTAATTGTTTAATTGCATCTGCCTGTTGGGCTATAAACGCTTTAACTAAAAAACTTTTTTGGGTTTTCTCAAACTTTTCAGCATCAACACCTAACTCAGCAAAAACGGCTTTAATGTCATCGGCTGTTTTTATTCTACGATCGGTTTGCACCGCTTTATAAAGCGCATCAGAAGCTTTATCTTCAATACCTAAAACATTAGCAATAGCCCATGCCTCAGAAAGCTCTTTAGCTAAAGCGCCAAAGTTTTCTAAATGATAACGTCTAAACTTTATCCCTTCTGGCAAAGCTTTAGCAATCATTTCTGGTGCATGATATTCACTTTCAAATTTAAAACAGCTAGGGCAATTGAACGAGAAGAATTCAATGACTTCTTTATCCGGAGATGGCTGAAATGGCAAAACACCATATTGTTTGCCACTTTCAATCGGTGCTGCCTGTGTAGCAGCACTTGCTGTAGCTGGCTGAGTATCATTTGTACTAGTTGCTGGCGCTTCATCAGCAAAACAGGTCACAGAGGTTAGTAATACTCCAATTGCAATAAGCGTTTTTTTCATTTAATTAATTCTCCTTATTCTTCAATAATTCCGCGTGCCTTTAATAGTGCGGTTTTAAAATCATCTTCATAATCTTTTTTTAATCCAGGTATAGCTTCGTTTTTATCTGAATTACGCATTTTTAAATGATAAATTAAAACTTCATCACTAAGATCTTTAAGATCACCATCAAAACCTGCTTCCTTTCCTAATTTATCTAAAAGTTGTAATAAATTAAGATCTGAATCGTTTTCCCAAGCTGGTTGTAATAATTCTATTAACTCATCTATACGATGACATTTCATAATAAATACCTTATTTAATATTCAACTAAGTTGAAGACGATGATATAAACCTTTATGTTAATCTTCTTCGTTACTATCTATATATTAAAAAGTATCTATTATATACTCGACTTTAAATTTAAATAGTGCATTTACAAAGATTCATAAACTGGTGATGATATACGTTATTTGCGACTAAAAAATAACTTTGCTATATAGTAATGCTATTTTGTTTTTTAGCAATGTAAAAGAGAAAGAATTTATGGAAAAACCGCCAATTACTGGCATTATTTTAGCTGGTGGCCAAAGTAACCGTATGAATGGTAAGGATAAAGGCTTGATGTTATTAGCCGGTAAACCGCTTTACCAATATGTTATTGATCGAATTAAGCCACAAGTCGATTTGCTAATGATTAATTGTAACCGACATGTTGAGCAATATCGCTCGCTTGGTTATCCAGTATTTTGTGATGATTTGCAGGGATTTCTAGGGCCTCTTGCCGGAATTTATAGTGGCTTATTACGCAGTCCCACTACTTGGAATTTATTTGTCAGTTGTGATACCCCTTTTTTACCCGATGATCTTATCACTCGTTTAGCAAAACTCACTACAACCCATCAAGCTATCTATCCTTTTGATGGCAAAAATGACCACCCAACCATTTTATTAATCAATAAATCCATCGCCCCACAATTAAAAAAGTATTTAGAAGAAGGTGATCGCAAATTGATGTTATTTTTACAGCAAATTAATGCCATTGCCGTAGATTTTAGCGACAATCCAGCCAGTTTTACCAATATTAATACATTAGATATGCTGGAAAATGCCAATTTTATGATCAAAACAAATAACTAAATCATTCAAACAACCATATCAAATAACCAATCGGTAATTTTAAACTATAAAAAACCCCTTTCCTCAAAATTAAAATTTTGTTTAGTTTCATATTATTGTTTATTAGTATTTTTAATACAGTTAGTTGATTTGCTAATCACAAACTTAGTTCACACCTAAACACATTTTCAATTCTGTTGAAGTTTTAATCTATTTATATTAAATCACAGCATAACAAAAAAGGGATTTTTAGCTATTTAACAGCTTCAAATCCCCTTTCCTTAGATGTTTTTATTTCTCAATTTAGATAACAACAAAGCTAAACTTACCGATAAAAAAGCGCACTATTCTTCTTTAAGTAGCGTAGTTAACTGTTTAGCAAAGTTTTCTATTTCAGCTTCCTGAGTGGACCATGAAGTACAAAAACGTAAGCAAATATGTTCAGGATCACTTTGCCCTAAATTATCCACGGCATAAACAGAAAGAATTTTTTGCGCTAATTGATTAGGTAACTTAACAAATAATTGGTTAGTTTGTGGTTTAGCAGCAAAAGTAAATCCGGCTTTTTCAAATAAGGTTGTGAGTTTTTCGGCCATACTATTACTATGTTTACCTAAGGAAAGATAGAGGTTATTTTGCATTAATGCTTTAAATTGTACGGCTATAATCCAACTTTTCGCTAAAATTGCCCCTTTCTGTTTCATATTAAAGCGGAAGTCATGATTAATGCTATGATTATTAAATACTAACGCTTCACCGGCAAAAGCACCAACTTTGGTCCCACCAATATAAAATGCATCGGTATATTTGGCTAAGTCAGGAAAAGTAATATCATTATCTTTAGCTGCTAATGCCATTGCTAAACGCGCACCATCTAAATAAAGGTAAAGATGATTTTGTTGACAAAATTGATACAGATTTTGTAACTCTTGCTTACTATATATAGTCCCTAATTCAGTGGTATTAGAAATATACACCAGTCTTGGCTGTACCATATGTTCATCACAATGATAATCTAACACAGGTTTGATTAATTCTGGCGTTAATTTGCCATCTTCGGTTTTAACCGTTACCACTTTATGCCCTGTTGCCTCAATTGCGCCAGTTTCATGCACATTGATATGCCCAGATTCAGCAGCGATCACCGCTTGATAAGGTTTTAAAATATGCGAAATCACCGTCAAATTGGTCATGGTTCCACCTGCCATAAAATGTATATCAGCATTCGGTGATTTTAATATTTTCCTTATGTGATTGATGGCATCATTACAACAATCATCTAAACCATAACCACTCAACTTTTTATTATTGATATCGATAAATTCTTTTAATAAATCAGGGTGCACTGTTTGATTATAGTCATTTAAAAAATCGTACATACCATTGCCTTTAATCTTGTATAAAATAATGTAATATCTACTTTTAAATATAACATGTTAGTGGCAAGAGTCGATGAATAGTAAAAAAATTATTGGCATCACGGGGTATAGTGGGAGTGGTAAAACCACTTTGTTAAAAAAGATTATTCAGTTAATGGTTTCACAAAATATTAAGGTAGGTTCATTAAAACATGCCCATCATGATATTGAATTAGATATTCCAGGTAAAGATAGCTATGAGCTACGCAAAGCTGGGGCGCAGCAAACGATTATTGCTTGTGATAAACGTTATGCATTGATTGAGGAAACACCCAATCAACCCGTTGACTTAAAAACACTTATTAACCATTTTAGCGATGTTGATATCATATTAGTTGAAGGATTTAAAGATGAGCAAATTCCCAAAATCATGTGCCATCGTAACACAATCGCAAAACCACTATTTATTGATGATTTTACCATCGCCGTTGCCAGTAATGAGCCATTAAATACATCCGTACCTGTATTAGATATTAATGAGCCAGAACAAATAATTATGTTTATAAATAATTATTTATTTAACGGTTAATATAACCTATCTCACTTGACTCTTTTTGTATTAGAATACTGTTTATTCAACCATTTTTAATTAGTGGTATCTGGACTAACATGAAAATTACATTAAGGAAAACGTTAAGCATAATAAAAAAAATCGTGATTGGATTTATGCTAGTTTCGGTTTTTCTTATTTTATTAATGCGCTGGGTTAATCCATTTTGTTCGATGTTGATGGTTGAAAGAAAAATCGCTCACTGGAATATCAGCCAACAGCGAACTTGGAAAGATTGGGATCATATTTCTGATAATATTAAGATTGCAGTTATTGCAGCTGAAGATCAAAATTTTGCGGATCATTGGGGCTTTGATTTTAAAGCCATTAATCGGGCACTAATTTATAATCAAAAAAATAGAAAAATCCGTGGTGCCAGTACCATAACGCAACAAGTAGCAAAAAATATTTTTCTATGGTCATCACGAAGTTGGATCCGTAAAGGCGTTGAATCATGGTTTACTGTTTGGATTGAAGTTATCTGGTCAAAACAACGTACGCTTGAAATTTATTTAAATAGTGTTGAATGGGGTGAGGGTATTTTTGGTATTGAAGCTGCTTCTCGACACTATTTTAATGTCAGTGCTAACCAATTAACACCGTATCAAGCTAGTTTATTAGCGGCTACACTACCAAATCCAAGAAAATGGAGTCCGGCCAATCCTGATGATAAGATACAAAAAAAGGCCGAATGGATCCGCGGGCAAATGAGTAATTTAGGTGGCAAAAATTACCTAAAACAACTCAACTGATATATTTCATTACATAAAGTTTTTAATATATTCAGGTACTACTTGACTGGCAGGACCGTAAATTTTCGTCTTAAATAAGTTTTCACCTAAACTAGGCTCTAAGTTAAGTTCTACCGTTTTAACGCCAAATTGATTAGCCATTTGCACAAAACCAGCGGCCGGATAAACATTTCCTGAAGTACCAATTGAAATAAAATAATCAGCTTTCGATAGCGCATCATAGATTTCATCCATTTGTAGGGGCATTTCACCGAACCAAACAATGTGTGGACGAATTAAGTGGTTATCTTGATAAATTACATCATCATAACAAGCAAAAACTTGCCCTGTTTTTTCATTACGCACTTTTAATAATTCGCCATGCATGTGGATGATATTTTTGGAACCGGCTTTTTCATGAAGGTTATCCACATTTTGTGTAACAATTAGTACATTATCCGAGCCTAATTTCTGTTCTAATTGCGCTAAAGCAAAATGAGCCGCATTGGGTTTCACCTCAGGATTTTGTAACTTACTACGTAACATATTATAAAAACTATGTACGGCAATCGGATCACGCAAATAACCTTCGTAAGTAGCAACATCATCTACATTATGACCTTCCCATAATCCATTTTGAGCACGGAATGTTGATAATCCTGATTCGGCAGAGATACCTGCGCCGGTTAAAATGACTATTTTAGGTATTTGCAACATATTTATTGGCCTTTTATGAACAAGTTGAATTATTTACAGTAGTTAAACACGATTATTGGCTATATTCTGTCGTAAATATATGTAACGCTGGCTTGCTTAATTTTTGATATTGACTATAAGCTGTTGCTACTTTAAGCATTATTACATCTTTTGCTTCACCATCCAACCAACTACTAATCATAGCATGAATACTATAAGCTTCAGGAGCCATACGGTGCAAAGTTAAAATAAGTGGCGTAATACCTAATCGAGATAATGGCGGAGTAAAATATTTCTGACTTTTACAAGCAAATACGGCTGCATAGCGTGATTTTTGTTTTTCTTGTTCTGCTTTTGACAAGGTATACCAACGCCAACTATCCGGTAAATAATTACGCCATGACCACTCCATTAATGCATCATGACCAACGTAAACCACTAAATTGGCTTTAGCTCCAGCCTCAATTTGTGTTTTATCGATTAAAAATGACGCTGACTGTTTCCCAGCTGAGTAACTAATAAAATCATCTACTGTATCATTGATATATTTACCATCATATGCCTGAGCAATAAGATAGACATCCTTGCTTTGATGTTTATAAATTATCTCCTCTAATATCTTGCCGTTATCAGGTTTATTAACTTGAATAACTTGCCACTCTTTTTGTTTAGCAAAATACGTTTTAAAACCATAAGCAGCGCCCCAGTAAAGATTATTTTTAGGATCTTGACCATTACCAATTGCCGCAGGTACTGGAGCGATGGCCTGATATTTGTTATCACATAACGCAACCAGCACATGGATCACTTTGGGTTCAGCCAAACATGAAAATGATAACATTAGCAATCCAAATGAGAGCAATGCGAAATACTTTTTATATTTTTTCATTAATAATAATCATCCATTTATCAACCAACGCCTACAATTCTTTTTTTATAACTTATTCACGACAATATTATGATAGTTAATGATATTTCATTCTAATTTATTATCTTTACATACTAATAATTATACCTAATAATTAATCACTAATAGTAAAAATATTATGGAGTATTAGAAATGAAAACAATTGGGTTAATTGGTGGCATGAGTTGGGAAAGTACCGTTACTTATTATCAAGTCATTAATCAATTTATTGGCAAATCGCTTGGTGGATTACATTCAGCTAAAACTCTGTTATATAGTGTCGATTTTCAAGAAATAGAAAGCTGCCAAGCGAATAATGAATGGGATAAAAGCGCAATTATTTTAACTGATGCAGCCAAAAAATTAGAATTAGCCGGTGCTGATTTTATTATTATTTGTACTAATACGATGCATAAAGTTGCAGACCAAATTCAAAAAGCAATTACAATTCCTATCATTCATATCGCCGGAGTGACCGCCAAACATTTGATCAAAGATAAAATAAAATCGGTTGCCTTACTTGGTACTAAGTACACCATGGAACAAGACTTTTACAAATCAAAATTAATTGAAAAAGGTTTAAATGTTTTAATCCCTAATGAACAAGATAGGATAATCATTAATAATATTATTTATGACGAACTTTGCCTTGGGCAAATTAAACTAGAATCTAAGCAAGCTTATCTCAATATTATTGATAAACTCGTTAAACAAGGTGCAGAAGCGGTGATTTTAGGTTGTACGGAGATCGGTTTATTAATATCCCAACAAGATTACGCCATTCCTTTCTTTGATACAGCCTTATTACATGCTCAAGAAGCTGCATGGTTAGCGATTCATTGATCGCAAAGCAGTATAGGCAGAATTACATTCTCTCCTAGTTGATTCGGGATTTTTTTCTATCAATTGTTTAAAATGATTTATAGTAGTTTCTAATGATTCTTCAGGATCAGCTGGGAGTTTAGATGATAATTGTAATTCGTGAACCAATTTTATATAGCGATCACATTCAATAACACCAGTATCAATGGATACATCAGAAGATGTATTTTTAGCATTATCATTACAAGCAACTAAACTAACAGCGATTAGACTAAGTAAAATAACTCTCAGCAAATTATTTAACATTTTTATCCCTCGTATAAAAGTTAACTTCTTGGTGATTATCTTATTTAATCTTAAACTATAGTGTATAAAAAAGTTTAAATATAACTATTTTATTTAACTAGTTATTTTAATTCTTAACTTATTTATAAACTAACTTAAATTCAGCATATAAAAAAGCCCTACTTTTAACCAAAGTAGGGCTTATATGTTATTAATAAAAGCAATTATGCTTCTATCGCAACTCGTAGTTTTTTCATTGCATTTTTTTCAAGTTGGCGTATACGTTCGGCTGAAACGCTATATTTATCGGCCAATACTTGCAATGTTGATTTACTGTCATCGGCATCTAACCAACGTGCTTTGATAATATCTTGGCTACGCTCGTCTAATTGAGACAAGGCATCATGTAACTTGTCAGTTGCGTCATTTTCCCAATTATCGTTTTCGATCGATTTTGAAAAATCAGAATTACCATCTTCTAAATAAAGCGCTGGAGCGACAATTGAATTATCATCGTCATCATTATCAATATCAAATGACATATCTTGCGCTGACATACGTGATTCCATCTCCAAGACGTCTTTACGACTTACACCTAGTTCATCAGCAACCATATCGACTTCAGCGCTATTAAACCAACCTAAGCGTTGTTTATTCTTTCTTAAATTAAAGAATAATTTTCTTTGTGCTTTGGTTGTAGCAACTTTAACAATACGCCAATTTTTTAGTACATATTCATGAATTTCAGCTTTTATCCAATGTACTGCAAATGATACTAAACGAACACCCATTTCAGGATTGAAACGACGTACGGCTTTCATTAAACCAATATTACCTTCTTGAATCAAATCGGCTTGTGGTAGACCATAACCAGAATAACCACGCGCAATATGCGCAACAAAACGCAAATGGGACAAAATCAATTGTCTTGCTGCATCCACATCATCATGATAATAAAGACGTTCACCTAAAGACTTCTCTTCCTCTGCAGTTAGCATCGGATAAGTATTTATCATACGAAGATATGATTCAATATTTCCTTGTGGGATTAAAGCACCTGCTTGCATTTTTAAATCAGTACTCATTTAATTCCCCCTTAAATTAAACTAATTTTGCTACATTTTACATCAGTAACAATTTAAAATCTTTCTATAAACTTAGACCATCAAAATGTGATTTAGTTCACATTTTTATCATTATATTTGCACTAAAGCATCTGATAAAAATCGTAAATAATTAACATACAATTATGAAGCTATTACCGTTTTATTCAAATACTTTTTAGTGGCAATAAATGCTGAAAACCAGCCAATAATCATCGAAAATAAAACAATTAACAAACTTTCTTCCCATGAAAGTCCATTTATATTAATCATTGTTCCAAAAACATCTGATACATGCAACATGGTTGAATCTATTTGAAGAATAAATACTTTCGATAAAATCAACGCCAAAACCGCACTAATCAATCCAGTAAAAATACCATTATATAAAAATGGTCGTAAAATAAAGCCTTCAGTCGCACCAATCAATTGCATAACAATAATTGTTTGCCTACGGGCAAATATATTTAACCGAATACTATTACCTATAACCAGTGATACTGCAATAACCATAAAAATTGAGATTGTCCACACTATCGATTTTACCATATTGGTTAATGCGGTTAATC
Organism: Gilliamella sp. LMG 34362; assembly: GCF_984569125.1. Lineage (NCBI taxonomy): Bacteria > Pseudomonadati > Pseudomonadota > Gammaproteobacteria > Orbales > Orbaceae > Gilliamella > Gilliamella sp. LMG 34362. The sequence continues at coordinate 210,954 of NZ_OZ474902.1, forward strand.
GAGTAAACCAGCTATCATCAAGTTGCACATCATCAACACCCGCTATTTTTTTTAACTGTGTTTGCAGATAATGTAATTTATCGGTAGATTTGGCTTCTTCTATTGGAAAAACAATAGCAACAGCTGGTAATGGATTTTCATCGAGTAGGTCAAGAGCATCATCAAATCCAGACCAAGTTTTAAACTCTTCTCGTGTATCTTCACGAGAAAGATAAGTCACATTTTCAACTTCAGCAATAGTCTTAAATTTATCAATTAAATCATTAGTTTGTTCCGAATCTAATGTTTTATTAATATAAACTGTTAAATTAGGCGTCGGATACCACTGTTCCGCCGCTTGATTGGCGTTTTTCAATAATAAATAGCCTATCGTCGGCAAAGTAATTGATATAGCAATAACCAAAATTGTCAGCAGAGAAGCAAATATATTTTGGTAAAAATAATTAAACACATTATGCCATGCGTAGCTGATCTGCCTTTGCCAGCGGCCCAAAAAGCTATTGTTGTTGGTTTTGTTTTTTTGTTTAGATGGTTTAACCTTCGCATTTATCATCAACTTTTAACCTCTAAACGTCCTTGATTTAAATTTAGTATTCGATGATGTTTTCGACGTATCAATCCCATGTTATGGGTCGCCATTAACACAGTTACACCAGCTTGGTTAAACTCTTCAAATAATTTCAAAATATCTTTTGAGAGTTTGTCATCTAAATTACCAGTTGGTTCATCAGCAAGTAAAACCGTAGGTCGATTGACGATTGCTCGAGCTATCCCTACTCGTTGCTGTTCACCGCCAGATAGCTGTATTGGGTAAAATTTCATTTTATCAATCAAACCAACTTTATCTAATGCCGCAGAAACTCGTCTTTTAATTTCTTCAACAGGTTTACCTAAGATAATTAATGGAAAAGCAACATTATCATAAACAGTATGATCGAGTAATAGTTGATGATCTTGGAAAATCATACCAATGGTACGACGCAGAAAAGGCATTTGATTTTTTTTCAAGCTGGAAACATCAACGCCATTCAGTAATACCTTGCCGTCATTAGCTTTTTCTAATCCACAAATTAAACGCATTAATGTACTTTTACCCGCGCCAGAGTGACCAGTTAAAAAGGCCATTTCTCCTTGCGCTAAAGTAAATGTTATATTTTGTAAAGCTGGTTTACCACCCGAATAAACTTTACTAACGCGTTGAAATTGGATCATGATTTATCTCTATTCTTCCGTTTCGTCAAATAGGGCATTAATAAAATCATCAGCAACAAAAGGTCTTAAATCTTCAATTTTTTCACCTACGCCAATATAGCGGATTGGAATATTAAATTGATCAGCTATGCTAAATATAATGCCACCTTTTGCGGTACCATCTAACTTGGTTAATGTCATCCCTGTTACGCCAACCGCTTCATTAAACAACTTTGTTTGGCTAATTGCATTTTGTCCTGTCCCAGCATCTATAGTTAACATAATTTCATGAGGTGCTGTTTCATCTTGCTTTTTAATTACTCTGACTATTTTTTTCAATTCGTCCATTAAATGAGATTTATTTTGCAAACGGCCAGCAGTATCGGCAATTAAAACATCGATATTTTTTGCTTTTGCAGCCTGAATAGCATCGAAAATTACCGATGCTGAGTCAGCATTAATATGCTGAGCAATGACAGGGATGTTATTACGTTCACCCCAGACTTGCAATTGTTCAACCGCGGCAGCACGAAAGGTATCACCAGCGGCAAGCATTACTGATTTGCCCTGTTGTTGAAATTGACGGGCTAATTTACCAATGGTTGTCGTTTTCCCAACACCATTGACACCAACCATCAAAATAACAAAAGGTTTATGGTTTTCTATATTAAGTGGTTGCTGAGCACCATCTAAAATAGATTTCATTTCATTTTTTAATAGATCATGTAATGCATCCGCATCTTTTAATTCTTTTCTTGAGGCTTGTTGCGTTAACGAGCTAATTAATCTTTGCGTGGTATCGAAACCGACATCAGCAATGATCAACTGTTCTTCTAATTCTTCAAATAGCTCATCATCGATCTTTTTGCCTTTAAATAAGCTTAGAAAACCAGATCCAATATTTTGTTTAGTTTTAAAAAGCCCTTTCTTTAAACGAGAAAAAAAACCTTCTTTCTTTTGTTCAACCATAAATAATCTATCCCACGATCAATATTAATGATCATTTTATCTTATTTTACAATAAAGCCCAAAGGATTCGATCAAAGAGAATCATATAATTGATCCTTTTGATCTTTCAAAAAATATAATTCTTTTAGAATTGTCTGTTAAATGAGGTTAGCGGAGATAAAGATCACCAATAGCAACCGAACGCCATTCGCCTAACGGTAACTGATGAGTGAATAAATTATATTTGCCAATCTGAACACGAACTAAGCGTAAACACGGGAATCCAACCGCAGCACACATTCTTCTAACCTGCCGATTTTTTCCTTCTGTTATGGTAATACTTATCCATGAAGTAGGAATAGTTTTGCGTTCTCTGATAGGGGGTATTCGTTGCCATAAATTAGTTGGCTCTGCAAGTGATGCCACGATTGCCGGAGCGGTATGAAACTCTTTTAATTGCACACCACGAGTTAATCTATCTATGGCTTGTCGATCAATTAATCCCTCTACCTGCACCCAATAAGTTTTAGGTAATTTAAATTTTGGTGAGCTAATTTTTGCTTGTAGTTTACCGTCATTAGTAAGCAGCAACAAACCTTCACTATCGGTGTCTAAACGACCAGCAGGGTAAAAACCAGGTAAAGATATATAATCTTTTAATGTTTGATATTTCTCATGTGCAGAAAATTGCGTCACAACATTAAACGGTTTATTAAAAGCGATTAATGAACTCATCTCACCCTCAGAAGAATTTTTAACTATTCTTAGAATGCAAAAAAGCCCAGCATCGCTGCTGGGCTCGTATATTTAAAAGTCTGGCGGCACCCTACTCTCACATGGGTAATACCCACACTACCATCGGCACTACGGCGTTTCACTTCTGAGTTCGGCATGGGGTCAGGTGGGACCACCGCGCTATTACCGCCAGACATATCCTGTCTTCTCTTTCTTCAATTAATGCACATTATCTCATATCTGCACTAATCGCTCAATCCGGAACAAACTGTTTGATTATCTCATAATCAATCTCTACCTTCGCGTATCCAAAACAACTCCGAGTTGTAAGGTTAAGACTCTCGGTTCATTAGTATCAGTTAGCTCAATGTATCACTACACTTACACATCTGACCTATCTACGTCTTAGTCTCAAACGGACCTTACTGATTCTCATCAGGGAAAACTCATCTCGAGGCTAGTTTCGTACTTAGATGCTTTCAGCACTTATCTATTCCGCACGTAGCTACCGGGCAATGCAATTGGCATCACAACCCGAACACCAGCGGTGCGTTCACTTCGGTCCTCTCGTACTAGAAGCAAACCCTCTCAATTTTCCTACGCCCATGGCAGATAGGGACCGAACTGTCTCACGACGTTCTAAACCCAGCTCGCGTACCACTTTAAACGGCGAACAGCCGTACCCTTGGGACCTACTTCAGCCCCAGGATGTGATGAGCCGACATCGAGGTGCCAAACACCGCCGTCGATATGAACTCTTGGGCGGTATCAGCCTGTTATCCCCGGAGTACCTTTTATCCGTTGAGCGATGGCCCTTCCATTCAGAACCACCGGATCACTATGACCTACTTTCGTACCTGCTCGAGCCGTCACTCTCGCAGTCAAGCTAGCTTTTGCCATTGCACTAACCTCCTGATGTCCGACCAGGATTAGCTAACCTTCGTGCTCCTCCGTTACTCTTTGGGAGGAGACCGCCCCAGTCAAACTACCCACCAGACAGTGTCCCTTACCTCGATTCAGAAGTATAGGTTAGAACATCAAACATTAAAGGGTGGTATTTCAAGGTCGACTCCATGCATACTGGCGTACACACTTCTTAGTCTCCCACCTATCCTACACATTAAGGCTCAATGTTCACTGTCAAGCTATAGTAAAGGTTCACGGGGTCTTTCCGTCTTGCCACGGGTACACCGCATCTTCACGGCAATTTCAATTTCACTGAGTCTCGGGTGGAGACAGCCTGGCCATCATTACGCCATTCGTGCAGGTCGGAACTTACCCGACAAGGAATTTCGCTACCTTAGGACCGTTATAGTTACGGCCGCCGTTTACTGGGGCTTCGATCAAGAGCTTCTGCTTACGCATAACCCCATCAATTAACCTTCCAGCACCGGGCAGGCGTCACACCGTATACGTCCACTTTCGTGTTTGCACAGTGCTGTGTTTTTATTAAACAGTTGCAGCCAGCTGGTATCTTCGACTGATTTCACCTCCATCCGCATGGGACTTCAATTACCATCAGCGTGCCTTCTCCCGAAGTTACGGCACCATTTTGCCTAGTTCCTTCACCCGAGTTCTCTCAAGCGCCTTAGTATTCTCTACCTGACCACCTGTGTCGGTTTCGGGTACGATTGACTATAACCTGAAGCTTAGAGGATTTTCCTGGAAGCAGGGCATCAATTACTTCAGCACCTTAGTGCCTCGTCATCACGCCTCAGAGTATCAGTGACCGGATTTGCCTAATCACACCCCTACACGCTTAACCCACCATCCAATAGGTGGTAAACCTAGCCTTCTTCGTCCCCCCATCGCAGTTATAGCCAGTACGGGAATATTAACCCGTTTCCCATCAGATACGCCCTTCGGCCTCTCCTTAGGGGTCGACTCACCCTGCCCCGATTAACGTTGGACAGGAACCCTTGGTCTTCCGGCGAGCGGGCTTTTCACCCGCTTTATCGTTACTTATGTCAGCATTCGCACTTCTGATACCTCCAGCATACCTCACAATACACCTTCTACGGCTTACAGAACGCTCCCCTACCCAACGTATCTAAATACGCTGCCGCAGCTTCGGTGCATAGTTTTAGCCCCGTTACATCTTCCGCGCAGGCCGACTCGACTAGTGAGCTATTACGCTTTCTTTAAATGATGGCTGCTTCTAAGCCAACATCCTAGCTGTCTAAGCCTTCCCACTTCGTTTCCCACTTAACTATGACTTTGGGACCTTAGCTGGCGGTCTGGGTTGTTTCCCTCTTCACGACGAACGTTAGCACCCGCCGTGTGTCTCCCATGATTAAACTTGTCAGTATTCGGAGTTTGCATCGGGTTGGTAAGCCGGGATGGCCCCCTAGCCGAAACAGTGCTCTACCCCCAACAGTTACTCATGAGGCGCTACCTAAATAGCTTTCGGGGAGAACCAGCTATCTCCCGGTTTGATTGGCCTTTCACCCCCAGCCACAGGTCATCCGCTAATTTTTCAACATTAGTCGGTTCGGTCCTCCAGTTAGTGTTAACCAACCTTCAACCTGCCCATGGCTAGATCACCGGGTTTCGGGTCTATACCCTGCAACTTAACGCACAGTTAATACTCGGTTTCCCTTCGGCTCCCCTATTCGGTTAACCTTGCTACAGAATATAAGTCGCTGACCCATTATACAAAAGGTACGCAGTCACTATTACCTAATGGTAAAGCTCCCACTGATTGTACGTACACGGTTTCAGGGTCTATTTCACTCCCCTCCCGGGGTTCTTTTCGCCTTTCCCTCACGGTACTGGTTCACTATCGGTCAATCAGGAGTATTTAGCCTTGGAGGATGGTCCCCCCATCTTCAGACAGGATATCACGTGTCCCGCCCTACTCTATAAGCTTCCACACAATGCATCTTCGTGTACGGGACTTTCACCCTCTATCGTGCGACTTTCCAGACGCTTCCACTAATACATTATGCTACCCGCTTGGGCTCCTCCCCTTTCGCTCGCCGCTACTTAGGGAATCTCGGTTGATTTCTTTTCCTCGGGGTACTTAGATGTTTCAGTTCTCCCGGTTCGCCTCATCTGACTATGGATTCATCAGATGATAGTGTAGTCACCTACACTGGGTTTCCCCATTCGGACATCAACGGCTATAGCGCCTTTTATCGGCTCACCGTCGCTTTTCGCAGATTAACACGTCCTTCATCGCCTCTGATTGCCTAGGCATCCACCGTGTACGCTTAATTTCTTAACCTTACAACTCACAGTTGTCTTGGTTTAAATTACGCTTTTTTTCTCTTTCTTATCTCAATCCAATATATTTTCATATATCAGCTTGCCATAAAAACGAGAACTCGTTTCTTTCAGCTTGTTCCTAATTGTTAAAGAGCTTTATCTTTCTATTCATTCGAATATCAAATAAATACAAACATAATTTTTTTATAGATAAAAGAGATTTCTTTAATGGTGGAGCTAAGCGGGATCGAACCGCTGGCCTCCTGCGTGCAAGGCAGGCGCTCTCCCAGCTGAGCTATAGCCCCATTGTCTCACTTCATCAACCAATCAAGCTAACCATCAGCTTAAGCAGTCGAATTGGTGGGTCTGAGTGGACTTGAACCACCGACCTCACCCTTATCAGGGGTGCGCTCTAACCACCTGAGCTACAGACCCAATAAAGTGACTCTTTCTAAACAAACAATCTGTGTGAACACTTACGAGCACTTCGTAAGGAGGTGATCCAACCGCAGGTTCCCCTACGGTTACCTTGTTACGACTTCACCCCAGTCATGGACCACACCGTGGTAAACGCCCCCCTTGCGGTTAAGCTATCTACTTCTGGTGCAACCCACTCCCATGGTGTGACGGGCGGTGTGTACAAGGCCCGGGAACGTATTCACCGTGACATTCTGATTCACGATTACTAGCGATTCCGACTTCATGGAGTCGAGTTGCAGACTCCAATCCGGACTTAGACGTACTTTATGAGGTCCGCTTGCTCTCGCGAGGTCGCCTCCCTTTGTATACGCCATTGTAGCACGTGTGTAGCCCTGGTCGTAAGGGCCATGATGACTTGACGTCGTCCCCACCTTCCTCCGCTTTATCAACGGCAGTCTCCTTTGAGTTCCCGACCGAATCGCTGGCAACAAAGGATAAGGGTTGCGCTCGTTGCGGGACTTAACCCAACATTTCACAACACGAGCTGACGACAGCCATGCAGCACCTGTCTCACAGTTCCCGAAGGCACTCTCGCATCTCTGCAAGATTCTGTGGATGTCAAGACCAGGTAAGGTTCTTCGCGTTGCATCGAATTAAACCACATGCTCCACCGCTTGTGCGGGCCCCCGTCAATTCATTTGAGTTTTAACCTTGCGGCCGTACTCCCCAGGCGGTCGATTTATCGCGTTAGCTTCGGAGCCCATCACTCAGGGCAACAAACTCCAAATCGACATCGTTTACAGCGTGGACTACCAGGGTATCTAATCCTGTTTGCTCCCCACGCTTTCGCATCTCAGCGTCAGTATCTGTCCAGAAGGCCGCCTTCGCCACCGGTATTCCTCCACATCTCTACGCATTTCACCGCTACACGTGGAATTCTACCTTCCTCTACAATACTCCAGTTAACCAGTTTTAAGTGCAATTCCTAGGTTGAGCCCAGGGCTTTCACACCTAACTTAATTATCCGCCTACATGCCCTTTACGCCCAGTCATTCCGATTAACGCTCGCACCCTCCGTATTACCGCGGCTGCTGGCACGGAGTTAGCCGGTGCTTCTTCTGTAATTAACGTCAATTGATGCACCTATTAGATACATCACCTTCCTCATTACCGAAAGTACTTTACAACCCGAAGGCCTTCTTCATACACGCGGCATGGCTGCATCAGGGTTTCCCCCATTGTGCAATATTCCCCACTGCTGCCTCCCGTAGGAGTCTGGACCGTGTCTCAGTTCCAGTGTGGCTGGTCATCCTCTCAGACCAGCTAGAGATCGTCGCCTTGGTAAGCCTTTACCCTACCAACTAGCTAATCCCATATGGGTTCATCAAATGGCGCATGGCCCGAAGGTCCCATGCTTTGGTCTCTCAACGTTATGCGGTATTAGCAGTCGTTTCCAACTGTTGTCCCCCTCCATTCGGCAGATCCCCATACTTTACTCACCCGTCCGCCACTCGTCATCAAGTGCAAGCACTCATGTTACCGTTCGACTTGCATGTGTTAAGCCTGCCGCCAGCGTTCAATCTGAGCCATGATCAAACTCTTCAATTTAAAGTTTGATGCTCAATAACTGTCTCTGACATTATTCAAATGAATCTTCAGTGTCACTTATCAAGACTTAATTTTTTTAGTCCGTAGACTTTTAATTTTTCGTCTCGCAAGTGCCCACACAGATTGTCTGTTTCTTCTTTTTAAAGAGCTGACAGCTTTTTAATTTACTTCACAATTTCTTGTTTTAGTTTGCTGTCTCAAGGGTTGCGTATGTTACGCATTTCACTTGCCTACGTCAACCCCTATTTTACAAAATTTGCTTTTTTTTCTTCAACCGATTGCTTTTTAATCAAAAAGGCTATTTAAAAGGTTATTTTTAGCTGTTTAATAGCATTAACAGCTTTTTCAACCGCTTTTTCTACAGTTGGCGCTTTAGCTAATGCAACACCCATTCTTCTTATACCTTTTACTTCAGGTTTACCAAATAAACGTAGATCAGTGTCTGCTTCACTTAATACTTTATCTAAATTCGAGAATGTAACTGTGTCAGAATCACCATTTGCAATTAATACTGCTGATGCACTAGCACCATATTGTTCTATTAAAGGTATTGGTAACCCTAAAATTGCTCTAGCATGTAATGCAAACTCAGAAAGATTTTGCGATATTAATGTTACCATGCCGGTATCATGCGGTCGAGGAGATACTTCGCTAAACCAGACTTGATCACCTTTTACAAACAATTCAACGCCAAATAATCCATAACCACCTAAAGCTTCAGTTATTTTGGTAGCAATATCTTTCGCTAAAGATAATGCATTTGCCGACATCGGCTGAGGTTGCCATGATTCTCGATAATCACCATTTTCTTGTCGATGACCAATAGGCTGACAATATGAAACACCATTAATATGTCTAACGGTTAATAACGTTATTTCATAATCGAAGTCAACAAATCCTTCAATAATAACTTTACCACTTCCGGCACGACCGCCTTCTTGAGCATATTTCCATGAAGATTCAATATCAGCGTCACTTCTTAATAAAGATTGTCCTTTACCAGAAGAACTCATAACCGGTTTAACTAAGCAAGGAAAACCAATTTCTTTAACCGCAAGTTTATATTCACTTTCAGTTGCAGCAAAACGATATGGAGAGGTTGGTAATTTAAGTTCTTCAGCAGCAAGACGACGAATACCTTCACGATTCATCGTTAATTGCGTCGCTTTAGCAGTAGGGATTACAGTAAAACCTTCTTTTTCTAATTCTACTAAGGTGTCAGTAGCAATTGCTTCTATTTCAGGAACAATATAATCAGGCTTTTCTGCTTCAATTATTTTTCTTAACTCATTGCCATCTAGCATGTTGATAATATGATAACGATGGGCTACTTGCATAGCGGGGGCATTGGCATAACGATCAACTGCAATAACTTCGCAGCCAAAACGTTGTAATTCAATAACAACTTCTTTGGCTAATTCACCGGCACCACAAAGTAATACTTTGGTAGCACTTGATGAGAGTGGTGTCCCTATTTTTGCCATAGTATCCTCTTAGAGATTTAATGATTATACTTTATTAACAAGCAAAAAATAAAAAATCGGGATAATTACCCCGATTTTCTGTATGCAAAATTAGACTGAATATGGATCACGTAAGATCATGGTTTCACTTCGATCCGGTCCAGTTGATATAATGTCAATTGGTGTTTCAGTTAATTCTTCAATTCGCTTAATATAGGCTTTAGCTGCTGCCGGTAATGCGTCATAACTTTTGACACCAAAAGTTGACTCACTCCAACCAGGCATAGATTCATATACTGGTTTGACTAAACTCCAATCTTCAGCCGCCGCTGGTGCATTTTGGATAACATCACCATTCGGTAATTGATAACCAACACAGATTTTGACTTCTTTAAGTCCATCTAAAACATCTAGCTTAGTTAAACAAAAACCTGAGACAGAGTTAAGTTGCACTGCTTTACGTACCGCAACAGCATCAAGCCAACCGGTACGACGACGACGACCGGTGGTTGCACCAAATTCGTTACCTTGCTTACAGAGATATTCACCAACATCATCAAACAATTCTGTAGGAAAAGGGCCAGCTCCTACACGGGTAGAATAAGCTTTAACGATTCCTAATACATAACCAACATAACGAGGACCAAATCCTGATCCTGTTGCTACGCCACCGGCAGTAGTATTTGAAGAAGTCACATAAGGATAGGTACCATGATCGATATCGAGTAAAGTACCTTGCGCACCTTCAAACATAATTCTGTCGCCATTTTTGCGTGCATTTTCAAGTAGTGCTGGAATATCTGCAATCATTGCCACTAAAATATCAGCAATCGCTAATGTGTCATCAAGCACTTTCTGATAATCAACAGCTTCTGATTGATAGTAATTGACTAAATGGAAATTATGATATTCCATAACTTCTTTTAATTTTTCAGCAAATGCCTGACGGTCACGTAAATCACCAACACGCAATCCTCGACGAGCAACTTTATCTTCATATGCAGGGCCAATACCGCGACCAGTCGTACCAATCGCATTTTTACCTCGGGCTTTTTCTCGTGCTTGGTCTAATGCAATATGATAAGGCAAAATCAACGGACATGATTCTGAAATAAGTAGCCTTTCTTTCACCGGAATACCGTTATCTTCAAGCTCTTTCATCTCTTTCATAAGTGCATCAGGGCAGAGTACAACACCATTAGCAATAATACTTATGACATCATTACGTAAAATACCTGATGGTATTAAATGTAATACTGTTTTTTCACCATTAATAACTAAAGTATGACCGGCATTATGTCCGCCTTGATAACGTACTACATATTTGGCTTTTTCTGTGAGTAAATCAACAACTTTACCTTTGCCTTCATCACCCCATTGTGTACCTAGCACAACAACATTATTACTCATAGTTTATTTACTCATTGTATTATTTGTTAGACTTTAATTTCATGTATTGGAAAAATTCACTATCAGGGCTAATGACCATAACATCATTACCTGTAAAGCTTTGTTCATAAGCTTTTAAACTACGAATAAAGCTAAAAAACTCAATATCTTTACCAAAAGCGTCAGCATAAAGTTTAGCTGCATTAGCATCACCTTCACCGCGAATTGAGCGAGATTGACGTTCGGCTTCTGATATAATTTTGGTTTTTTCAAATGTAGCTTCCGCTCTTATTTCTTCAGCTTGTTTGATACCATCATAACGTTTGTCACGAGCAATAACTTCACGTTCAGCTCTCATGTTAGCATAAATCGATTCAGAGACTTCAGCAGGGAAGTTAATTTGTTTAATTCGAACGTCAATTACATCAACACCGAAAGCCCTTAAACTGGTTTTACTGTTTTCAGGATCTTTTTTCGCGTCAGTAACTAATTTATCAATCGGTAAATTTTCTTCACCATCTTGTGATGAACCATTTAACGAATCTTTAACTCGCGCCATTAATGAATTTCTTGATTTGGTATCGGCATTAGAATCATTAATGATATCTCGATTACTTAATTTACCAATCTCAGAACGTAAACGACCATTTAACCGAGCCAAAATTAAGTCGTTAACATCATTACCACCAGCAATAGTTTCATAATAACGGTTAAAATCAACAATTTTCCATTGCACAAAATAGTCCACAATTAGCTCTTTCTTTTGTACATTAAAAAAACGTTGTTCATTATTATTATTTGAACTATTGGTAGTTTGGATTTTCGCATCAATCGTTTTAACGCTATCGATTAGTGGCATTTTAAAATGTAATCCAGGTTCAGATAAACCAATAATTTTATTAAAACGTAAAACGACACCACGAGTACCCTCTTCTATCACATAGATACTTGAAAAAAGTACGCCAATTAAAATTAAAACTATAGGAATCAATAATTTTCGCATATTCTTTTTTCTCCTTATCGACCCATAGTCCGTCTAGTGCGATTATTAGAATTATTATTAGTCGTTGAGCTATGATTTTGCACATCAATACTATTTTGTTGAGCACTTTCTGCATCCAAAGGATTTGGCAGATTAATATTATAATCACTGTCTGAATTTGCTGTGATTGATTCAGATGATTGCTCATTTTTATTTTTTAATAATTGTTCTAACGGTAGTACTAATAAATTACCACTCTTATCATTAACAATAACTTTCTGCGTTTTAGCTAATATTTTTTCCATCGTTTCGATATATAAACGATCTTTAGTAATTTCGGGCGCAGCTTTATATTGTGGTAATAATTTTTCAAACCGAGCAACATCACCAATTGCTTCTAATTCTACTTTTACTTTATAAGCATTTGCATCGGCCAAAATGGTCGCCGAACGTCCTTCTGCTTGCTGAACTAATTGAACTTTATCAGCTTTAGCTTGTTTTATTTCGCGTTCACTATCATTCTGAGCTCTAATTGCATCTGCATAAGCATCTTGCACTTCTACAGGTGGACGAGCAACTTGGAAGTTAAGATCGACAATAGTAATCCCCATATCATAATGAGAAATAACATTAATTAATTCATCTTTAGTACTATCTTCTAAATCAGAACGACCATCTGAAATGATGGCATCAATGTTAGAACTACCTACTGAAGTCCTCAGCGCACTATCAGCAGCTTGACGTAAACTATCTTCAACATTAGTCACATTAAATAAGTATTTAACTGGATCACTAATACGATATTGTACGTTCATTTCAACAAAGACTAAGTTTTCACCTTTTTCACTTGTTGTAATGATATCGCCATGCACATTGAAGTTATAAGTACCTTGCGTATCGACTTTATAAACTTTATCAATAAATGATGGATTCCAATTCAAACCAGGTTGAATAATTTCAGGTTGAACTTGCCCAAAACGAGTTATCACACCTCGTTGATTTTGTTTGATAGTATAAAAACCACTTACCGCCCAAATTAGGATAAGAACAACTATCACTGCCAAAATAATTTTCGAACTATTCATTGATAGCTTAATATCAGAAGGTCCTCGATTATTACCTGAACTCCCTTTTTTAAAGAGATCTTTGAGTTGGTTAAATATCCCTCCAGTTGAATTGGAAGGTTTCTTATTATTTCCCCATGGGTCGTTATCTTGTCCGTTATTGCCGGGCTGATTCCACGCCATATTTTATATGCTCCATTTAACAATTAGTTGTTATTTTGCGTATTGATTAAGTATAACAGATCTGGCTCTTGTTTACAGAGGCGATTCCATTCAATTAAAGGCATTCTTATATTTAGCAGAAAACTACCGTCATCATTGATGACTTCATGTTCTACCGCATTTAATTTATATAAACGGCTTCTAAGTTTTGCTAGATGGATAGGCAAGTTTAATTGACAAACTTGAATCTTACCGGCAAGCCTTTCTTTTAATGCAGTAAATAAGAGATCTAATCCTAAACTATTTTGTGCTGAAATCCAAACTCGAATTGGCACGCCATTTTCATCACGATCAATACTTGGTTGCTTACCTTCCATTAAATCAATTTTATTCATTACCAACAAAGTAGGAATATCGTGGGCATCAATTTCAAGTAAAACTTCATCAACAGCTTGAATGTTATCTAATAAATTAGGATCAGCAGCATCAACGACATGTAATAGCAGTGATGCTTCTTGTGTTTCAAGTAAAGTCGCTTTAAAAGCAGCAACCAGATCATGGGGTAAATGACGAATAAATCCAACCGTATCAGCTAAAACTACTTCGCCAACATCATCAACTATAATGCGTCTTAAGGTTGGATCCAGCGTAGCAAATAATTGATCGGCAGCATAAACATCAGCGTTAGTTAGTGCATTAAATAGTGTCGATTTGCCAGCATTGGTATAACCAACTAGTGATACTGTTGATAAATCTGCTTTTTGTCTAGATTGACGATTTTGATTGCGTTGTTTTTCAACTTTCGCAAGTCTTGATAAGATTAACTGAATACGATGACGAATTAATCGTCTATCGGTTTCTAGCTGAGTTTCCCCAGGACCTCGTAAGCCTATACCACCTTTTTGACGTTCTAAGTGAGTCCAACCTCGAACTAAACGTGTTGACAGATATTGTAATTGCGCTAATTCAACTTGCAACTTACCTTCATGGGTTCGAGCTCGTTGGGCAAAAATATCCAGAATCAATCCTGTTCTATCCACTACACGACATTCACATAGTTGTTCTAAGTTTCGTTCTTGAGTTGGGGTTAAGGTATGATTGACTAGAATAACTGAAGCATTCAGCTCTTTTACTTTATCGGCAATTTCTAACGCTTTTCCTTCACCAATAAAATATTTAGCTTGCGGGGACTTTCTTGAGGTTGTCACAATATCGAGAATTTCAATTTGAGCTGAAGAAACTAACACTTCAAACTCTTTTAAATCCTCGATATCGCTTTCTTGAGGGAAGAATACATGGACTAATAAAGCAGACTCGCCGCCTTTATATCGCTCAAACAATCACATTCTCCACTCAAATAATTAGCTTTCGCTTTCCTCTTCAGGTTGAGACACCAAACCAGAAATAGGTCTTGAAGGAACAACTGTAGAGATTGCGTGTTTGTATACCATTTGACTAACAGTATTTTTTAATAAAATAACAAACTGATCAAATGATTCAATTTGTCCTTGTAATTTAATACCGTTAACAAGATAAATTGATACTGGAATATGCTCGCGACGAAGCAAATTCAAATAAGGATCTTGTAATGACTGCCCTTTTGACATGAGTTTATCCTTTAAGATGAAATAAAAATATAAAGATAAAGATAAAATAAATTTACAATCAAAATGATGATCTATCCGATTGCAACATAACATACTTATGTAGTAAGTATCAAAATAACATAAAAAACCCAGCTCTTAAACTAATCAACTGCAATTTATGCACAAATAACTAAAAATTTAATAAATTAACGAAATTTATACAAAAAAATACGCATGATAGATATCATAAATTTAGAAAGGCTTTCGAAATGAAAAATTTCTGTTTAGTATTATAATCAATAGAAAAAACACTAATACCTATCGCTGCAATTTATAATTTAAAAAATATGCTTAAAAACGGTATCTTTGTTATCTTGATTTAACCATGTTATCGGTTGTTTCCAACCTCTAAGCCAAGTAATTTGCCGTTTCGCTAATTGACGAGTAGCACAAATACCCTTGAATACCATCTCATCATAACTGATATCACCATTAAGATATTCCCACATTTGACGATAGCCAACACAACGGATAGAAGGTAGATTGGTATGCAGATCAGATCGCAACATAAGTGTTTTTACTTCATCTTCAAAGCCTTGATCTAGCATTTGTAAAAAACGCTGCTCAATACGCTGGTGCAACTCAGCTCTATCTTCCGGCATAATAGCTAGCTGCATGATGTCATAAGGTAATGCTTCGCCACTTTCTTGAGTAAGCTCGGTTAAACTTTTACCAGAAATGAGATAAACCTCTAATGCGCGATTAAGCCGTTGCGGATCATTCGGATGAATTCGCTGAGCTGACACAGGATCAACCTTCTTTAACTCCTCATGAATCGCTTGCCAACCTAATTTATTGGCTTTTTCCTCAATTTGCTGCCGTATCTCACTATCCGCAGCAGGAAGAGGTGAAAGTCCTTCAATTAAAGCTTTAAAATACAGCATTGTTCCGCCAACTAGTAATGGTGTTCGACCATTACTTAACGATTTTTCAATTTCTTCAATCGCATCATGCCGAAAATTAGCTGCCGAGTAACTTTCAGCAGGATCACAGATATCAATCAGTTTATGTGGATATTTTTGCTGCTCTTGTTTAGTGGGTTTCGCACTGCCGATATCCATACCGCGATAAATAAGTGCCGAATCAACACTAATAATATCAATCGGATACTTGTCATAAAGTTCCATGGCAAAAGCCGTCTTACCGGATGCAGTAGGCCCCATTAATGAAATAATTTTTGCTTTATTCATGATAAAATTGATTGTGATAAAGATTGAAGATCAATCGGATATAAAAATGTATCTTGCTGTAATAAATTAATATCTATCTGTTCTAGTTGTGCTAATAACTGAATAACTTTCGTTACGCTCCAACTCTCCGCATAATTATCACTACTATTTTCTGCCAACCACATCGCAATTTGCGTAGGATCGATAACAGCCGATTGATCAGATAAAAGAAAAGCAATTAAACTTGGTAATAATTGTTGCCAATTAGTAGTTCGTAACATTTTCGGCACATTATGCAAATGTAATTTAGCTTTATCAATATAAAAATCAAATCCTAAAAAAATTAATTGCGGACGATAATCACTTAATACCTGTTGTTCTTTTTGATTGACCAAAATTGTTAGTGGAATCAGTAATTTTTCTGACTCTTGAGTTAATAATTTTATTGCTTTTACTTTTTGCTGAGCAATATTTAACTTCATAAGCATAAATGTTTGCTGACTATCTTGCAATTTTTCAAGCAAAGCAATATCAGGTTGAATAACGGTTAATACTCGACCAAACTGTACTAATGAAGAACTATCAAGCTGCTGTTGCAGTGATTGTAATGGTACATTTCGTTTAGGAAACAGCGTCTCAATAACCGCTTGTTGCGGTGCAGTTATTGAACCATTATCACCGGCTAATGGCAATTGATTAGACTGCGTCTTTTCAATTTCAAAGCTTGCTTTAGTATCGATTAACTGACCATAAATTGCATTTTCTTTAACATGATTAATCGGTTTTTTGGGTAATACGTTAGTCGTAGAATAGCTTTTAGGTTCAGTGGCTATTTTTTGATTAAAAATATTTTCACCAGCAGCTTGTCGATTAGGTGTTATTACCACTTTTTCATCATCGGCAAGCTGTTGGCTTGATTCAAGTGCCATAACAATAGATTGATAAACAAAATCATGTACTAATCTTGCTTCATGAAAACGTACTTCGTGTTTAGCAGGATGAACATTAACATCAACCTGTTTGGGATCGATTTGTAGAAAAACCACATAACTTTGTTGTTCATTAGTTCGACTAATATAAGCTTGGCGCAGCGCATGATTAATTAATTTATCTTTTATTACTCGACCATTAACATAAAAATATTGCAGATCACTAATTTCATTACTTGCTACCCACCCTTGAATTAACAAATCATCATGTTGCCAATCTAATTTTACTGCTTTTTGTACAAATGTACGTCCACAAACTAATTCAACGCGTTTTTCAAGTGCAGATGCTCGATACTGTTTAATTAGTTTTCCATTATGTTGCAGATTGAAAGTGACATCAGGCCGAGCCAGAGCTATACGCCTAACAAATTCTTCAATATGCATAAATTCAGTTTTTTCGGTCTTTAGAAAACGACGCCGAGCAGGTGTGTTATAAAATAAGTCCAGAACTTCAACCGAAGTGCCAACAGGATGTGCCGCAGGTTTAATGGTTGGTTTCATATCTCGACCTTCAGCATAAACTTGCCATGCCTCAGATTGATCGGCAGTACGTGACGTTAAAGTTAACCTAGCAACAGAACTAATACTGGCTAGCGCTTCACCACGAAAACCTAGGCTCATTATGGTATCTAAATCATCCAACGAGCTAATTTTACTAGTCGCATGACGTGCTAAAGCTAATGCTAATTCGCTTTTAGCAATACCACCACCATTATCACGTATACGAATTAATTTACTACCACCTTGTTCAATATCGATATCAATTTGTGTGCTACCTGCATCAAGGCTGTTTTCAACTAACTCTTTAATTACCGATACAGGTCGTTCTACCACTTCACCAGCAGCAATTTGATTAGCTAGTTGAGGTGATAGAATTTGAATTGCCATTAATGCTGTTCTCCAAAATTAGAATTTTTTTTGACATAATTTTTTATGCCTTGATAAATCAATTTAGCGATCTTGTCTTGATGAGCATTACTAGCCAACAAACTTTCTTCAGCTTGATTAGTAATAAATCCAACCTCAATCAATATTGAAGGGATATCAGGTGAACGTAATACGCCTAAACTAGCATGTTCAGGTACGCCTTTATGCAATTTAATAACACCTTTCATCTCTTTTAAAACCTGAGTAGCAAGTTCATAACCAACACGCTGCGAATAAGAGAATTGTAAATCGAGTACTGCTTGGCTTAAATTTTGGTCGTGATCATCACTTAATGCATCACCAGCGCCACCTAATAACTGTGACTGTTTTTCATCTTGTTCCAGCCAACGCCCCAATTCAGTATCAGCGCGTTTAGTAGATAAAACCCAAATTGATGCACCAGAAGCATTACGATTCGGTGCGGCATCAGCATGGATAGAAATTAGTAAGTTTGCTTTATTTTTACGCGCAATATCAGAACGCTGAGGGACTGAAATAAAATTGTCGGTATTACGGGTTAATACCCCTTTAAAATTAGGATCTTTATTTAATAAATTTGTTAATTTTTTAGCTATCGATAAAGTTACATTTTTTTCATATAACTTATTCTTACCAATAGCACCAGAATCCTTACCACCATGTCCAGCATCGACGGCAATAACAACTTTTGCAGCATAAGCTGAACTACATAGTAGTAATAATATAAAAAAAGTTAATATTTTCTTCATTGTTTTTTCACTAATTTTTATAGTAATGGGTTGATAATAGCTTGACCTTTTTCACTATTAGCTTGCACACAAACCGTACGTTCAAGC
Source organism: Gilliamella sp. LMG 34362 (assembly GCF_984569125.1). Lineage (NCBI taxonomy): Bacteria > Pseudomonadati > Pseudomonadota > Gammaproteobacteria > Orbales > Orbaceae > Gilliamella > Gilliamella sp. LMG 34362. Next base: position 229,669 of record NZ_OZ474902.1, read on the forward strand.
GCTAAATATGCCAAATGAATTTCAATATCGGCAGCAGGTAACATACCTCTTGCCTGCATAGGCCATTCAATTAAACAAATAGATCTTGAGGAAAAATATTCGCGAATGCCCATAAATTCTAACTCTTCTGGATCACCAAGGCGATATAAGTCAAAATGATAAACTGAAAATGTATCAAATTGATAAGGTTCAACTAATGTATAAGTTGGACTTTTAACATTACCTTGATGACCTAATTGTTGCAAAAAACCACGACTAAAAGTGGTTTTACCAGCGCCAAGATCACCAATCAGATAAATGACAATTGTACTATCATGATTAGATAAATAATTTAAACACTGTTTTGCCAACTGTTTACCAAACAATATTGTCTCTTGCTCGTTAGCTAAAATAATGGGTTTCATAACGAATTCTTTGCTCAATAAATAGCCCTTATTATATACTAATAACCATTAAAGATGTACCAACTAAGATTAAGTTGAATTTTTACCAAAAAAATTTTGAGGAACGGGGTTTTTTGAGGGTAAATTTAACGCTAAAAGAGGAAAAATGTTACATACCATTGCAACACCGAACCAATCAACAATCGATCCAACGTTAATTTCAGCGCAAGATGCCGTACTATTTTGGCAAAATGGTGTAATTATGTGTTGTCAAGATAACTCTACATTAAATGCTATTTTGCAAAACACCCATCATTGTTATGTACTTGATAACGACATTAATGCTCGAGGCTTAGGCGACTTAATCGATTCAAGAGTTAAAATTATCAACCTGCAACAGGTTATTGATTTAACAGTTAACTATTTTCCGCAAATGAATTGGGAATAATTTTGCTATTTTCGATAAATGCTAATTTATCTATCACAGCAAATAAGCGATATTCATTGTAATAACATTATTAATTCTTTTGTTGCCAATTTGCAAATAGTCTTACCTCAGTTTAATATAAATTTTAATGATATTGGGTAAACATAAAAATTTGATGGCAAACTTATTAACTCTACTAGAAATTAATCAACTGTTACAAAAAGGTGAAGTTGTTGCTTATCCAACTGAAGCCGTTTTTGGTTTAGGTTGTGATCCTGACAGTGAATCAGCAGTGTATAAACTGTTAAATCTAAAACAACGTTCAGTTGATAAAGGATTGATTTTAATTGCCAGTCATTATCAACAACTGATCCCTTATATTGATCAATCGGCAGTAACGAAAGAACAGATACAAATGGCGTTTAACAGTTGGCCAGGACCAAATACTTGGATTTTTCCCAAGAATGCTAATACCCCTGATTTTTTAAGTGGAAAATATCAGTCCATTGCTGTTCGTGTTACCAATCATCCTTTAGTTTGTAAATTGTGTGATTTATTTGCTAAGCCATTAGTTTCAACCAGTGCCAACCTTTCTGGCCATCCAGCTTGTAAAACAGCGTTAGAAGTGGCGAACCAATTCGGTAATAATTTCCCCATTTTAGCTGGTCAAACAGGCAATCGTTCACAACCATCAATCATTCGCGATGTGCAAACTGGCACTATCATTCGGCAGGGGTAATATTATGCAAAATTTATATATTGGTGTCATGTCGGGTACCAGTATGGATGGAGTAGATATCGCATTAGTTGATATCAGCAATGGAAAAATTACCGCTATTGCTAGTGATTGTTATCCAATGCCAAACGAAATTAAAACTCGATTATTAACGCTTTGTAATAGCAAACAAACAACATTACAAGATTTAGGCGAACTTGATCATCAACTTGGCATACTTTACGCTAAAAGTATTAATCAATTTATAAAACAAAATAATATTGATAACAAACAAGTTAAAGCGATTGGCTGTCATGGACAGACTATTTATCATTCGCCGAATGGTGATAATCCATTTACTATGCAAATAGGTGATGCCAATATCATCGCCGCCCAAACAGGCATTACAACTATTGCCGATTTTCGTCGTAAAGATATGGCTTATGGTGGTCAAGGTGCGCCATTAGTTCCTGCTTTTCATAAAGCAATATTTTTAAACTCGGCAATTAACTGTGTAGTCTTAAATATTGGCGGTATCAGTAATATTTCTGTGTTAATACCTGACCAACCAGTAATTGGCTACGATACCGGCCCTGGTAATGTATTGCTTGATGGCTGGATAAATAAAAGCCTCGGAACAAGCTATGATAAAGATGGTTTATGGGCAAAATCAGGTAAAGTAAATCAAAACTTATTAAGTGCGTTATGTAATGAAGATTATTTCCAATTACCAGCGCCAAAAAGTACTGGCAGAGAATTATTTAATTTAGCTTGGCTGATGCAAAAATTAACTGACTTTGCTTTAAATGGCCAAGATATTCAAGCGACATTGGTTGAATTTACCGCCATTACAATTGCCAATGAAATTGATAAATTACCGATAAAAAATAACTTACCATGCCAGTTATTAGTCTGTGGTGGTGGCGCCAAAAATCCACTTATTATGCAACAATTATCAGCATTACTACCGAAATGGCAAGTTTCTGCTACAGATGAAAAAGGAGTAAACAGTGATGATATGGAAGCGATCGCTTTTGCTTGGCTTGCTTATTGTAGAATGAATAATATTCCTTCTAATATTCCAGAAGTTACTGGAGCAAGCCAATCTGTATGTTTAGGGGTTATTTATCAATAACCACCTTTAGTCCGTTGATTTTGATTGCTTAACATAACCAATTAATTCAGATATTTTAGCTGCACATTGGCTAATTTCACTGACTAAATTAGCTTCATCTTCAGCTGTACTACATCTAAAGATAGAAGTTGATAAACTTAAAGCAGCAATAATATTACCTAAACGATTGTAAATTGGTACAGCAAAGCAACGTAAACCTAGTTCAGACTCTTCATCATCTTTACCATAACCAACACGTTTTACTTCATCAAGTTCAGCTAAAAATGCGTCTTTATTAGTAATGGTGTTAGCTGTATATTGAACAAAATCGATGTTGTTTATTAAGCTTTTTTTGCTTTCATCATCTAACCATGCCAATAAAACTTTACCTAGACCGCTAGCATGAACCGTCGCTTGATTACCTATTTTAGATGTCAAACAAAGACTATATTGTTCTGATGCCACTTTATTAATATAGATAATTTGATCACCTTCACGAACAGCTAAATGGATTGTTTCTTTCGTTTTGTCCCTTAGCTTTCTCATTTCTAAATCAGCAATAGCCAAAAAGTTTTGGTGATAAAGCACTCGATTACCTAAATCAAGTAATTTTAAATTAAGAGAATATTTATCTGAATCTTCTTCTTGATTAACATAACCTAATGATTTCATGGTTTGTAAAAAGCGATAAGCAGTGCTTTTTGGCATCATTACTTTTTGCGATAATTCCGAAATAGCAATGTCTTTAGATTCAGATAAAGCTTCTAAAATTCCGAAAACTTTTAAAACCGAAGCAACCGATTCTGGTGAGCTATCATTCATGATTAGCACATCTCCTTACTAAAAAATAGTCATTATTCTATTATTTAATGATCAATTAGAACAACACAAAATTATCGAAAGTATATCATAATTAATAATGACTAGTTACTAGCTATTTTATAAAAAGTCCAATCTCTGCGGAGTAAACATATCAAGTAGCACACCAGCTTGTTTACAAATACAACCATGTTCAATATTTGGTTTTTTATACAAAGTATCACCAGCACGAACAATTTTGGTCTCAGTGCCAATAGTAAATTCAAATTCACCCGATAAAACATAAGTTAATTGTTCATGTGGGTGATGATGCATGGCTCCAATAGCGCCAGTTTCAAAATGAACTTCAACAGCCATCATATTACCATCATGAGCTAAAACTTTACGCTTAACGCCATTTCCTAAATCAATTAATTCAATATCTGAATTAAAACAAAACATCGCATTACTCCTAAATTTATAAAATAAACAGAGATAATAAAAACTTCCCTTTAATTTATTATCTCTTAAATCAATTAATTTTCAATGTTATGGCATTAAGGTTGTTTACCAATATAGGCTAAGATACCACCATCAACATAAAGAATATGACCATTTACAAAGTTTGAAGCTTCCGATGCTAAAAATACTGCTGCACCCGCTAAATCATCTGGAGTTCCCCAGCGTCCAGCTGGTGTTTTAGCAATAATAAACTGATCAAAAGGATGACGAGAACCATCAGCCTGTTTTTCGCGTAATGGTGCCGTTTGTGGAGTTGCAATATAACCAGGACCAATACCATTACATTGAATATTGGCATGACCAAATTCAGAACAAATATTTTTAGTTAACATTTTTAAGCCGCCCTTAGCTGATGCATAACCAACAACGGTTTCACGGCCAAGCTCACTCATCATTGAGCAGATGTTAATAATTTTACCACTGCCTTTTTTGATCATAGAAGGAAGCACTGCTTTTGCCATAATGAATTGACCTGTAAGATCAATATCGATAATTTTTCGATAATCGGCAGCACTTGTTTCAAGCATTGATTTGCGTTGAATAATGCCGGCATTATTCACTAAAATATCAATCACACCATGTTCTTTTTCAATTTGCGCAATTGATTTTTCAACCGCAGCTTCATCGGTTATATCAAATAAATAGCCATGTGCATCAATGCCTGCTTCTTTATAAGCTTCAAGACCTTTTTGTAAATTTTCAGGTACCACATCATTAAATACGATTTTCGCTCCGGCACCAGCTAATGATTTTGCTATTTCAAAACCGATACCATAAGAAGCGCCGGTAACCAGCGCTATTTTATTGTTGAGTGAAAATTTATTTAAAATCGACATAATTATATTCTCCGTTATAGTTGTGACAGACAAAATCGCTCTATCACATTTCTTCTAATATGTTAGCTGGCACTTTGGTTAAATAAAGTGCAGGTTCATCTTGTGCATCACAAGAATATAAAACGTATTTATTATCAGGTGAAAACGATGGATGAGGGTGAGTAACTTGACGGTCACCATCTAAAACTCGCCATGTACTATTATGTTTAACGAGTTTATGTGCTGTTTTGGTTTTAGGCGCTAAAATATAAAGCCATGGATCATTTTCAATTTTATAACCACTAGTATCAATAACATCAACAGGGCTTCCTGTTCCATCACCGATATAAAGCGTGCCATCAAAATTGCTCATTAAATGTGAACAGGCTGGCATTTCCATAATCTCTTTATCTTCATTGGTTACTGGATTATAAAGACGAATATAGCGCTCTTGTTGTCCTTTCATATAAGATACATAAGCTAATCCTGAACCATCTGGTACCCAAAACTCATGCGTACAACTTTCACCAGGTAAATTATCATGAGCTTTTCGTTCATTTTTACCATCACGATCAACTAACCAAATTCGTGCATCAACTAAATCATGCGGCCCTTCATGACAAAATGCGATAGTTTTATCATCAAAAGGTCTAAAGATTGGATGGCCCAACCATACATTTTGATCAATAACCGTTTTAGCAACACCAGTTTCAATATTAATTTTGATTAAACGGCAGTGTGGGTTTTTATCGTAAAACGCTTTAAATATTGTCCAGTCAGTGAGTGGTGTCCAATCTTTTTTATCAATTTCAATGCCAACAATTTCATTACAATCGCTATTAGCAACCCATGTACCATAACCAACCCATTCATCGGGTACTGTATAAACATTTTTTTCTTCTAAAGTTTCAAGATTGACTTGTTGTAAGTTACGTTCATTTTTGACATAGTATAAAAATTTATCATCTGGTGATAAAAAACCACCAAAGGTATTATCGCCAGGTCCTTCAGTAAGTTGTTTTGCTGTTTGATTTTCAATATCAAGCAAATAGTAGTTGCGATTAGAGTCAAATTCACCGGCAAAGAGTAACTTTTGACCATCATTGGTAAAGCATTTTTGATAAAAATAGTTACGATGGCATAAAACACCTTCTGGCGTTAACCGGATAATTTCATTTTTTGAATCTTCATCAGTAAATGATGAATATGATAGCTTTACGATATTTCCCTTAGCCATATAAACTCCCTGAATATAAGTATAATAAAAAGTTCAAAATATTATGATTTGTAAAATATAGTAATATAAAAACTATGATGGTTTTGTGACTTTCATCACATTGCAATAAATTTATTAAAACATCGTTTTATTTTAGTTAAAAAAATTGATATATTTTTTTGCGAGCTTATAATTAAAGCGTAAGTACTAATAACAAATGACAAAATTGTTAGATGGTTTGTTATTATTTCAATGAAAATAGAGGGAAATCATGAAAATAGCACTAATGAACGAGTTTAGCCAAGCAGCTAAAAATCCAATTATTTTAAATGAATTAAAAAATGCAACTGAGAAATATGGACATACTGTTTTTAATGTTGGCATGGATGGCGACAATGATAAAAAATTAACTTATGTTCATTTAGGTATAATTAGCGCTATTTTATTAAACAGTAAAGCAGTTGATTTTGTTATCACCGGATGTGGCACAGGCCAAGGCGCATTAATGGCATTAAATGCATTTCCTGGTGTTAATTGTGGTTATTGTATCGAACCTACTGATGCTTATTTATTTGCACAAGTGAATAATGGTAATGCATTATCACTTGCTTTTGCTAAAGGCTTTGGTTGGGGTGCAGAACTTAATGCTCGTTATATTTTTGAAAAAGCATTTGATGGTGAAAAAGGTTTAGGTTATCCACCTGAACGCCGAGAATCTCAAAATGCTAATGCGGTAATTTTAAATGATATGAAAAATGCTGCAGGAAAAAGTTTAATCGAAGCATTGAAATCAATTGATCAATCATTACTTAAAGATGCAATCAAAGGCGAACGTTTCCAAAAATGTTTATTTGAAAACAGCCAAGATCCTGAAATAACAGCTTATATCAAAAGCCTATTAGCTTAATTGATATTAATTAATTACTACATCCTATAATGTCAGTGTCATTTCAACTCAATTGATGAAATGACACTTTTTTATTTCTACATTTCTTCATAACAATTAAATTAATATTTAAGCTAAGGTTAGCAATAAACTTAAATATCCTTATTAATAATAGCTTATTGAACAAGATTAAAAACTAACTGACGAATAGAAATAAGTAAAATTGAATTGATAATAAAAAGAATAAAAACGCTAAATCTGATTATTAGACTTAGCGTTCTTATAGATTGATAACTCTTTAATTATTTAGCTTTATTCTTTTCAATTAAGATTTTTAACTCTTTTGGTAAAACTATATTACCATTTTGATCACGAATTATTTTAAAATCAACATTGTCTTTCCATAATTCACTGCTGGTCACAGATTTAAAATCTTTACTTTTAATCTGTGGTCCAAATGAGTCTTTTATTGCGGCTTGCCAACTATCACGAATAGAGTAATTATGTTCAAACGTGACCTCTGGTTTAAGAAATTCATAAGGGTTAGCTCGTAGAATATAATTATATCTGGCACTGTTAATTGAAATATTATTGTTCATAATATAAGAACCAGTATTAAAATTATCAGTAAACCCATCCATATTGTTATTTAACGAAATTGAATTAATAATTTTATGATTTACTGGCTGGCCTTCAGCACCTAATTTAAAGCCGTTACCAATACTACCTTTAGCAATATTTGGCTTTGAGAAAGGAAACCCATTCGAATAAGTAACAGAACTATCAATTAATACTGGATCGTTTGGACCATCTTCAATTTTATTATAAAGATCAAATCCATCATCAGTATTATTATGAGCAATACATCCTCTAAAGACATTACCTTTACCTACACCTAACTTAGCGGCAAATCCATCTGCATTTTTTCCTGATTTATCCATATTATTATAAGAATCAGAATTAATGATTAAGTTATAGGATGGCCAATAAATTCTGTTTTGATTTTTGGTTTTTGCTGATATTGCTAGTCCAGTATCACTATTATTACGAGTAATCACTTGATCAATCACATTATGACTACCTGAAATTCTTAAATAAGCGGGCTTATTATCTTTATTATCAATATTTCCATCAAAGATAACATGTTTAATAGACCAATAATGGCTATCCAAATTAAAGGTACTATTGATAAAAATTGCTTTATGCTTATTAATGGCTTGTATCGTTTTTAATTTATCAGGTAATCCACTTAATTGAGCAGGAAGTGTAACACCATTATAATAGCCATCCATTAAATAAATAACACCACCCGGCTCAACACTATTAATTGCGGTTATAAAATCAACAGGGGATTGATTAGTACCTTTATTATCCTTTTTACCTTCTGGTGAAACGACAATATTAGATAAATTTTCAATCGATGATTTATTTAGATTAACGGTAAACGTTTGGGTATTAGTTTTTGCCTTATCTTTAAACTCAACAGTAAAAGTATTACTTCCATCTTTTAATTGAGTTGAAAACTGTAATAATTTACCTACTTCCGCCTTCAATGTTTTATTAATTTCCTTAACTAAAACAGTACCTGAAGTATTTGGGAAAAATTGTAATGTATAATTTTTACTATAAGCATCTTGTGGTGATGATAAAATTAACGTTGGCTTAATATCAATAACTACTACTGGTTTAGTAGGTAATTTATCATAATTAACTTTTTCATCATTGAGAGTTAATATAGAATTTTTAAATTCAACTTTTGCATTTCTAGAAGCAAAAAAACCAACATAAATATTTTTGCTATCTTGTTGATTTAAAAAACCGGCATAATCATTGGTTGTCCACTGTTTCTCTTCACCTGTTGCATTATTTTTCATCGATAAAATAAATTGATTGGCTGTTCTTGTCATTGTCAAATGCATACTTTTAACATCTACATAATTAACATTTTCAACATAACCAACTTTTTCTATTGAAATGCCTTCATTACCCCATGCCTTGTTAACCCCATCACGTACTAAGCCAGTTACTTTTACTAAATTATCATTTTTCTGATTTTGAGTAATTAACGCATTCATAATAACGTTGGAAGCATTTGGAAATTCTTCATAACCAGCTGGCTGAGGTTCACTTCTAGCAACACCTATAGTATCGCGAGCAAATAAACCAACAGCTTCTTGAGCTGCAGGTGTTTTACCGTCGACTTCCGGCCCTATTTGTTCCAAAGTAACATCACTTTCTAAAGTAAAAGTCTGATTTACCGGTAATTGGGTATAAAACACCACCATTCCATCATGAGAGTTAGCGATTTTACCTCCACGACTTTCTAGGTAAAAATCTGATGGTAATTGATAAGGTTGATTTGGAACTAAATAATCTTTTTGACCAGCAATCCAAGCATTATTGGTCCCTACTTTCTCCGGCTTAATCAGTGAAGCAAAATTTAAATCTGTTGATTGACCAAAAGCTATCGCTTTCCATTCTTGTGCTGAAGCAGCATTAACATAAAGCGTAGACAAACAAAGTATTGAAGTTAATATTTTTTTCATTATGGATCCTAACATATTTGTTTAATTCAATAATTTTAAAGATTTCCAGCACCGACTAGTCGGCTATAATTTTTGCTAAACTGCTTAATATCATCCATGCTGTATTGATAAGGTACTGACCAATTCAAATGCTCATCAAAACCACAAGAGGATAATTTCAATTTAGATTGATTAAATAGAGAGTTGTTATCTTGTAGACTAGATCCTTTAAATTGTTTTGCCACTTTGCAGTTATCTTTCAGACCATCAATCATAAATAGGTTATTTTCTGAAAGAACACTACCTTTATAGCCTAAGCCAATAGAATATTGATATGGATATACTGTTTTAGATTTATTAACTGACCCTTTAAAAAGGTTGTTATAGAGGTGGATTTTACCAAATCTTACACGCGGAGCCCGTTGAGTAATATCACTAAAAACATTATGATGAAGCGTGATATTCAACTTACCTTCATCTTGCTCAGCATTTTTATCACTATGACCAATTAACATAGTTTTATCATGGTTTTCAAATAAACAATAAGAGATAGTAATAAAATCACTACCACGCTTAATGTCTAACAAACCATCATGTTGTACATATTTCCAGCCATCTTTTTCATGGTACATATCATCGGTAAAATTACCATCAGTTAAAGTAACATGATCAACCCAAACATAAGTAGAGGAAATAATATTTATACCATCCCATTCAGCATTCCAACCATCACCATCCTCAAATTTAGGTTCAACATCTATCGGGGCTTCAATTTTTAAATTTCGAATAATGACATTATTTACTTTCGATAACATAATTGAGCCATTGATAAAACCTGCGTTATCACCAACACCAATTAACGTTGTGTTACTAGGAATTTTGATCAAGGAGCGAGCTTTCTGGTCATCAAAATTTTTATAAGGTTTATTTTCACTAATATCAATTATCCCTGATATTTGAATAATCCGCGGTTGATCTTTATTGATCGCAATGGCATCTAAAAGATCCTTCTTATTGTTAACCAAAAAGATCATGTTTTTTTTAGCTTTAGATCCCCCCGTTGTACCACTATTATTAGCTATATCAACTCCAGCAAAACCATTTTGTGGAGCAACATCCAGAGCCTGTGAAACTTTCACCGGAGCAGGCGATAAAGCATGACAAGTTAAACTATATGAGTTAATAGTCAGTGGAATTAACATTGCGATTAGTAATTTTTTCATTTTAATTTAATACCTTAATTTTTATTGATAAATTTTTTTACATCAACAAGATTCTGTTTTAATTGCGGATGGTTGCTAATTGCTGTCGCAATAATTTTAGCTATCGCATGCGCACCCTTTTCTTGAAAATGCGTAGCATCAGGATTGCCAATCACACCAGATGATTGGGTTTTGTAATAGGGATAGTTAGGATCATTAGGATCAACTACCAACCAATAAGACTGCCAGTCATCTTTATGTTGATTAGCGAAATCAATACTTAATGATTCCAAATCAATTAAAGCGACTTGGTTAACTTTAGCTGTATGTTTAATGGTACTAGAATAATCTCCCCAATAAGCAAAACCTGATTTATTGGTGGTGTAATGCAGATGACTAACAGGATTTTTATTCTGATCTTGATAAGCTATTTTATTATTTTTATCTTTATAACGAGTGACAGGAGTCATTAAAATTGGCGTCATATCTAACTCTTTCGCCACAGCAAGGTAACTTTCTAATGAAGCTTGAAACGACATATTTTCTTGATTTGATGGATACTGTTTTTGGTTATTAGCATCATTAGGATAAGTACACAAATTAGCAACATCCACTTTACCTCGTTTAGGGTTGCTACTGTCACATTTTTCATCATTATGACCAAAAACGATGATCATATAATCACCGTTTTTCATAAAAGGTTTAATTAAATCAAACCAACCTTCGGTTTTAAAACTACGACTTGAACGACCGGATTGTGCGCCATTAATAACAATGGTATCTGTTTTATCATCAATATACTGATCAAAAACTTGTCCCCACCCCATTCGCGGATAAACTTTTTTATCATAATTAGAAGCTGTCGAGTCACCTAAGATAAAAATACGCTTTTTAGCATTTATATTTTTTTCTTTTTGCTTAGCTGCTTGATAGTAATCTAAAGGGGCATCTTGGCTAATTGGTACTAAACGCATATCGAACAATATTGTTTCAGTTACTTTACCTGTTGCCGAACTATATCCTCGATTAAATAACAGCACATCCAGTAGTTTAGTAATATCTTGATTTATATTCGTAATAGGATCAAAAGATTTATCTTCAATACCTATTTGATGTAATGCTTTATCAAATAATAGATTAAATTTATTATAAGTAGAGCTTAATGCAGCATCATCTATTGGAAAAGATGATTGATTATTAACCAAATCTTCTGAACCTAAAAGATTTACTTTTTTAGCTAATTCACTAGCTAAAAAATCAGTTAATGGATTAATATTAACCGTATTTTTCCGATCTTTTTGTAAACTATGGACATATGAAACTAAACAATTACCACTACAAATTAGGTTGTCATCCGCTTTTCGGGCAAGAGAGTTTTCATTAGTAAAAACAATTAGTGGTGGCGTTAGATTTGATACATCCTGCTGATAAAATCCTGCTTTATTACTGGTTGTTTGCAAAATTTTATTATTAGCATCACGAATAATTACCGATGAACTAATTGGTTTATTCACATAAATATAACCTTGTATTTCAGTACTTGCTAACACTTGGCTGATTGAAGTTGTAATCAATAACAGTCCAAAAAAGGTTTTCTTTATCATCTTTTCACCACTAACCGTTTTTTTAACACATCGCTTTATTAACTAGCTAAAATTAAAACAAATATGATAATCCTAGTGCTAATTTAGCTTCCCTTGCGTCAGAATGAACACTTTTTGCTACGTCTTCAGCAGCAAAATTCACTTGCCAAGCTTTAGTTGCTTGCCAGTTTATATCCAATTCTTGTTGATAATCGTGCCGTTTATCATTGTGTAGTACATAATTTCCTTTTAAGTATGAAAAGCGATAGCCAATATTCCAATCATCAGACAAGTTGATATCGGTACCTATATCAAAACGGTTACGTGATCGGTTATCAACATAGCCTTGGACACTATCTTCACGTTTACTTCTTGAAACCTTTCGATATTCAAACCGATATTGGCTATAAAACGATACATCATCACTTTGTAACCAAGTCAATTTTAAAGCAGGGGAATAACGAACACCTGGTCGTTGTGAGTCACTTACATCACCTAATTGATAATAAGGTAAGTTTTCTTTACTTTTAGCTTTATAACCACCACCAGAATAGAACCTAACTTCCATATTTGGAGTCAGTACCCACTGATCAGCTAAATAAAAATTGTAACCGCCATATATTTGATAATGGCTTGAAACAACATCATCAAAGAATAATCTATTTTTTAATTGGTTATAGGTATTTACACTAAGACCAACATAGCCTTTTTTATCAAAATCAGTATATAAACCAAAGCTATCACCATGATAATGCGAACTTAAACCATAATGATGTGCATATTTAAAATAGGTGTTGTAAGCAAAATCAGAGTTTTTACTATTCGATTGACCAAAAGCATAATTGAAACCAACTTTAAACTTAGCTTGTCTAGTATCAGTCGTTTTATTTTTTGATACATCAGAAATAGAAAAATAAGGACGGAATAATTTTGAATAATTATAGGTAATTTTAAATTCTTGCTCATAATCTGTTTTTTTATTGTTATAAACTTTATATTTATTTTTAACAAAAACTTTTTTTTCTACTTTATAAGAATTGTTAGTAAAATCACCAATATAATAGTTGAATGTATAAGCAAAATTAAATGCCTTAATGCCTGAGTACATTAATGCCCAATCTATACGGTTCCGCCCAGCATTACTGCTAGCAACATATTTAACTTGTTCACCAGATACTTTAGCTGTTTTATAACGTTCAGCATGAGATATTTTTTTCCATTCATAGCGATAACGTAAACTAGTTGCCCAATCACTATTAATTTTATAACTATATTTTAAACCCGGTTGGTAAAGCGTTGAATCTTTGGAAAAACCTAATTCTAATGACGGAATAATTGCTCCCCAGTTGTTATCAAGGGTATAAGTTTTTTGAATAACTACACCACCGGAACCACCATACATATCATCATATAAAACATCACGTTTATTTCCACCTCCTTCATTGACACCAAATTTAAATTCATACTGCCAATTATCATCAGTTTTATGAATTAACTTAATAGTATCACCGTGAATTCGATCCATTGATTTCCAGTTATGTTCATATTGAAAGGTTGTTTGACTTGAACCAGCAAAAGAATAGATAGGAAAGGTGGATAGAAACATTAAAAGCGGTATTTTTTTTAATTTAAAATGACTCATTATTGTTTTCCTATTTTTAATATATTTTTTGAAATACTGTTTTATATTTTTTATTATTTTTTTAATGTTTTCTGTTAATAAGATCACAATTTCAGAAAACAATTTCAGAAAAACAATAACTCTATGATATTTATCAATTTAATTTATAATAATATCAATATATTAACTTTTCAAATTAAATAAATTGTTACCAACGTCACATTTCTTAAAAAATTTTGAAATAAATTTGTATAAATTTAGTATTATTCTAATAATATTTTTAAAACGGTATTTCATAATTATTAAAGGAAATAAATTTATGGCTGACAATCAAAAGAAAATAACCACACTAACTCGATTTTCGTATGGTAGTGGTAATTTGATAGGAAGTGGGGCGCTAGCAATTAGTGCTGCTTGGTTACTATATTTTTATACAACATTCTGTGGTCTTTCTGCATTTCAAGCAACATTAATTTTTTCAATCGCTACTTATTTAGATGTCATTCTAAATCCATTAATGGGATTTATTACTGATAATTTTAACCACACAAAACTTGGCCGTCGATTTGGCCGTCGCCGATTTTTCATTTTATTTGCTGTTCCATGTATGATTATTTACCCATTACTTTGGGTTGATGGCATGAATTTTTGGTACTACTTAACTACCTATATTTTATTTGAATTCATCTATACCATGATTATGATTCCATATAATACTTTACCGGTAGAGATGACCAAAAACTTTGATCAAAGAACTTACTTAGCCGGTTCTAAAGCAATGTTTGGTAAAGTTGCTAATTTCTTAGCTGCAGCAATTCCAGGGGTATTTTTCTATCTATTTGATGGTAAAGACTCCCCATTACCGTTCTTACTAACAGGTATTACTTATGCAACTATTATGGCTATTGCATTAATCTTGCTTTACCTAAATAGTTGGGAAAAATCAATTGATGAAATTGAAGATGAAACAACTTCTGGTCTTTGGGAAAGCATTGTTAAATTATTCTCAGATGTGTTTTCAACCTTCCGTTTAAAAACATTTAGAAACCATTTAGGTATGTATCTATTTGGTTTTGGTGCTGAATGGCTATTCGCGGCAACATTTACCTATTTTGTAGTATTTAACTTAGGCCAACCTAAAACTTTTGTTTCACAAATGAATAGTTTAAGTAGTATATGTCAGTTAATTTCAACGGCATTCTTTATGGCTTGGTGTGTAAAACGAGGATTCAAAAGACCATTTGTTATTGCAATACTAATCGTAATATCTTCAGTAATTGGTTATATCGGAGTCTATTATTTTAACATGCCTCATGTTACTTGGATTGTTATTGGTATTACAATTTGGTTTGGTTTAGGAACTGGTGGGGTTTATTACATTCCGTGGAGTGTATACACCTTCTTAGCTGATATCGATGAAGTATTAACCGGAAGACGTCGTGAAGGTATCTATGCAGGTGCAATGACTATGGCTGGAAAACTAATGCGAGCGACCATTGTATTTATTCTAGGAATTGTATTGAAATACTCAGGTTTTGTCTCTGGTGTAAATACCGTTCAACCAGATAGTGCAGTGACTGCAATTAACTTAGTTCTTATCTTTGGCGTGTGTGGAATGGCATTATTAGGTATTTTCTTTACTTACCGAATGAAATTAGACAAATCTACTCATGCACTTATTATTCAAGAACTTGATAGATTAAAAACTGGTGGTAAAAAAGAAGATGCAACACCAGAAATAAGAAGCTTAGTTAAAGAACTAACTGGCTTTGATTATGATAACTGTTTTGGTAACAATAATGTTGGTTTTAAACAACATAATCCAAAATAACGATTTATAATTAAATAAAAAATCATCTAATTGATAAGATTAGATGATTTTTTTTATATCTAAATTTAAATTAAACCAAATTTTTGCAACGCTTTAGCAATACCATCATTATCATTATTATCGGTTATATACTCAGCTTTATCTTTCAAATCATCAACTGCATTAGCCATAGCAATTGGATGATCAACGGTTAAGAACATTTCTAAATCATTCATACCATCACCAAATGCATAAGTAGGTACATTATCAAAACCTTTGGTTTTTAATAATTCATTAATGCCGTTACCTTTCGATCCACCATGGTTAAAGACATCAACACAATAATGAGTATTACGAATAAAAGTTAATTCAGGAAAAGCTTCTCGATAAGGCGATTCGCCTTGCTCACAAAGCAATAACAACATCTGAATCTGTTCTTTTAAATAAATTTGATCATCAACCGGAGGAATTTCTAGTTTTAAAGAACGATAAAACTGTTCGGTAGCTTGATTAATTTCACTGACTCTCATCTTATTATAATTATAAAAAGACAAAGGAATATTCATTTTTTCCCTTGAAAATTCATATAATCTAGTAATAACATTTTTATCAATATTATTGGTAAATACGACTTCTTTTTCATAAATAACAGCTTGGCCATTCATTGCTATAATCGAATTTATGCCCGTCTCTTTCATCAATTTAGCGGCTTCCATAGGGGTTCGGCCTGTTGCGAGCATAGGTATAATATTATTTTGCTTTAATCTTTCAATTGCAGCATAAGAACTTGGCAACACTTCTATATTACTATCAAATAAAGTACCATCTAAATCGAAAAAAACGATAGCATCAGGTTTTTTAGTCATTTTTACAAATCCAAAATATTTTTAATAAAAGGAATAGTTAATTTGCGTTGTTGAGCTAATGTTGCAACCTCAAATTTTTCCATTAAAGAAAACAATGTTCGCATATCGCGATTAACACGTTTTAACAAAAACAAACCAACTTCAGTTGATAACTCAAAGCCACTTAATTGCGCTCTAAGTTGCAGAGCTTTTAGTTTATCTTCATCACTTAATTCTTTTAGCTGATAAACCTGTCCCCAAGTCAATCTTGAAGCTAAATCAGGCAAGATAAAAGGAATTTGTTTAGGCGGAGCACAAGCAGTTATTAAAAGTTTACTAACATTTTTTTCAGTTAAACGGTTAAATAAATCAAATATTGCCTCTTCCCAATCTCGATGACCAGCTATGGCATCAATGTCATCTAAACAAACCAAATCATAATTATCTAAACCTTGTAAAATTTCAGGAACCAATAAAACATGTTGCTTTAATGGAATATAACTAGCTAATTTATTTTGGCTTGAAGCATGCAATAGATGCGTACGACCAGCTGCGCTTGCTGACCATATATAAAAGACATTAAAACCTTCCCTATCAAGTAAGGTTTGCAAAGAATCAAACAATAGCTGATTATCACCCACATAGAAACTATCAAATGTTTCGTTATTAGGTAATATAAAAGGTAAAGGCAACTGTGAAAGAGTAATAAAATGACCTCACAATAAAAATACAATCATACTAAGTATAAATTTGCTTTCACAAAAATCAATTACTTTTATAGAGAACAAAATAAGTTAGCAAAAGCAGCTATTAAAAATCGATATACAAAAACTAGTTAACCTACAAAAAAACAAATAATAACATAACTAAAATGCTATTTAGTTATAAACTTTAACTTATTATTATTCATTAATAATAAAATAAATTATTTTCATTTTTTCCAAGAAAGAACCTTTTAGAAGGTTTCACACTATTATGCTGCTTTTTTTGTTTTAATTTAGCGACTTTTTTATTAGTAAAACGTCTTAAATCCATTCTAGCTATTTTCGGCAGATTTAAAGTTTTAAAAATTTTCTCGGCTATTTTTGCTTTTTTATTAACATTAGGTATAGATTCAATAATCATACCAATACTGCAAAAAATACTACTACCAAAGAATATAGGTTTCATAAAAGAGATATATTCAGCTGTTAAATGAAGTAATTGATAGAGACTACCCCAAACTAAAATATAAAAAACATTAAAAAGAATCATAAAAAAAAGGATCAGAAATAATGTCGCTTTAGCTTGATGTATTAAATAAGCTATTCGTCCTTTACTGCAATTAGGACATATACTAATAATCCTTTCGTCAGGTTTAGTTAAAGCATAAAGTTCATAATGATCTTCTTGCCACTGCGCTATAACAGCAACTTTTTCACCCGCTTGAAAAGGGCAATCACCTATCCAACCTCGATAAATAACACCATCAATTTGAACATTAACAAAATTAGCCTTAATTAAAAAAGGATTAACTTTTTCTGCTAAGAAGCTTTTTTTAAATTTCTCAAAATCAAATTCAAGAGATGCAGCATTAATAGAAGGCTCTTTTGCTAATAAGCTTTTTTTAAATTCCTTAAAATCAAACTCAAGAGATGCTGTATCAATAGAAGAATTAACTTCTTTTGCTAAGAAATCTTTTTTTAATTCCTCAAAATTATACTCAGGAGATAAATCATTAATATAAGTATTAATTATCCTATTTTTAAGTTCGCTTTTAGGTACGAATTCAAAATAATTATACTCTTCTTGTAAATCTATACGCTCAATTATTCCTTTAATGCAGACAAATTCAGTCTCCCAGCTCGGTAGAACAGGATAAGTTGGTTTATGGCGCCAAGAACGACTGACGATCTTATTTTGAATTTTGTAGAACTGTTTAATACTCATAACAACATATTTATCTATACAACTTCTGCTATTATAAATTGTTTTTAACTAAAATCCTCTAATTAACTTAAATTAGCTAGCTTAATTTATGAGCAATAAAAGATAAAAATTTAAGCAAACAAATTTATTTTTTGTGGATAACTCTGTGACAAACAACGATCATAAGCTGTTATGATCGCATTAATAACCTTAATTGAAGTCAATGTTGTGGATAAATAAGAGAGTTATAAACAAGTTTAATTAAAAAAAGATCCGATCAATTAACAGAATTAACTGATCAATAAGATCATATAAAATAAAAATAAAAACCAGTTATCAACAAAAATGATCCAAACTAATAATAGTAAAAATAAAAAGATCATATAAAAGATCTTATTTAATTTAGATCCCGATCAAAATAGATCATTTGACGTAATAAAAAAGATGCGTAAAATTCGTAACACTAAATAAAACCAAATCACCTGATCAAAAATAGTGATCATCTATCAGTAATATAAAAAACGAGGCTTTATATGTTTTATCCAGATCTTTTTGATGTCATCATTGTTGGTGGAGGTCATGCCGGAACTGAAGCTGCAATGGCATCAGCAAGAATGGGCCGAAAAACATTACTTTTAACGCATAATATCAATACATTAGGACAAATGTCTTGTAATCCAGCTATTGGTGGTATTGGTAAAGGTCACTTAGTAAAAGAGATTGATGCTATGGGCGGATTAATGGCGCAAGCTATAGATCTTGCAGGGATCCAGTTTCGGATCTTAAATAGCAGTAAGGGGCCAGCGGTAAGAGCAACACGTGCTCAAGCGGATCGATCCTTATATCGTAAAGTAATAAGAACTACACTGGGAAACCAAGAAAACCTAATGTTGTTTCAACAATCTGTTGAAGATGTGATCATTGAAAACGATCAGATCACCGGTGTTGTTACCCAAATGGGTGTCTCTTTTAAAGCAAAAGCTGTAGTACTTACAACAGGTACCTTTTTAGATGGTAAGATCCATATAGGTTTAGATAACTATAGTGGTGGTAGAACTGGCGATCCCGCTTCTATCGGTTTGTCTAAATCTTTACATCAATATCCATTTAGAATGGGACGATTAAAGACAGGAACACCACCACGTATTGATGCAAGAACAATAGACTTTTCTAAATTAGGCACTCAATATGGTGATGATCCAGTGCCAGTATTTTCATTTTTAGGCGATGCGAAACAGCATCCTAGACAGATCCCTTGTTATATAACAAATACTAATGAAACAACCCATGAGATCATTCGCAATAGCTTAGATCGAAGTCCTATGTACACAGGTGTGATTGAAGGTGTTGGCCCGCGATATTGTCCGTCTATTGAAGATAAAATAATGCGTTTTGCTGATCGTAATTCTCATCAGATCTATTTAGAACCAGAAGGGTTAGATAGTAATGAGATTTATCCTAATGGGATCTCGACCAGTTTACCTTTTGACACACAATTAGCTTTTGTTCGTAGTATGAAAGGACTAGAAAACGCGAATATCGTAAGACCTGGTTATGCGATTGAATATGATTATTTTGATCCGCGTGATCTTAAACCAACTTTAGAAAGTAAAGTGATCAAAGGTTTATTTTTAGCTGGTCAAATAAATGGCACTACAGGCTATGAAGAAGCAGCTTCTCAAGGTCTGTTAGCAGGTTTAAATGCAGCAAGATTTGTATATGATCAAGATCAATGGTTCCCTACTCGTGATCAAGCTTATTTAGGGGTATTAGTTGATGATCTTTGTACTTTAGGCACCAACGAACCTTACCGTATGTTTACTTCGCGTGCTGAATATCGCTTAATGTTACGTGAAGATAATGCCGATATTCGTTTGACTGAAATAGGCCGACAATTAGGCATGGTTGATGATTATCGTTGGCAACGATTTAATGAAAAATTTGAAGCTATTGAACAAGAAAGAGCCCGTCTTCGTGATATCTGGGTTCATCCTCATATTGAAACCATTGACGAAGTGAATGCTGTTTTAAGTGCTAATCTCACCAAAGAGGCCAATGGTGAAGAGTTACTTAAACGCCCTGAAATGAGCTATAAAACACTACAATCATTATCGCTTTTTGCGCCTGGTTTAACTGATACTCAAGCTGCTGAACAAGTTGAGATACAAGTAAAATATGATGGTTATATAAAATTACAGATTGAAGAAATTGAAAGACAAAAAAGAAATGAAGAAACCCTTATTCCTGAGCACATTGATTATGCTGAAATATCAGGGTTATCTAATGAAGTCGTTGCTAAATTAAAACAGCATAAACCTGTTTCAATTGGCCAAGCTTCACGTATTTCTGGCATTACACCTGCGGCAATTTCAATGTTATTAGTTTATTTAAAAAAGAAAAACTATGTTAAAAAAGAAACTCATTAATCTTATTGATCAAACGGATCTTTCGATCACTTCTCAACAAATTGATCTATTGATCGATTATGTTGAAATGCTTAATAAATGGAATAAAGCTTACAATTTAACCGCAGTGCGCGATCCTAGTGAAATGTTAATTAAACATATTATGGATAGTTTAGTTGTTTCGCCTTATTTAGTTGGCAATACTTTTATTGATGTGGGAACAGGCCCTGGATTACCAGGGATCCCTTTAGCAATAATAAATCCTGATAAACAATTTGATCTGGTGGATAGTTTAGGTAAAAGAATTCGTTTTTTAAAACAAGTTCAATTTGAATTAAAATTAACTAATATTCAACCTATTCAAAGTCGTATAGAAGAATATAATGAGAAAAAATTTGATGGAGTTATTAGCCGAGCATTTGCTTCTTTGCAAGATATGCTAACTTGGTGTAAACATCTTCCTAACCAGAAAGGATCATTTTACGCATTAAAAGGTAGCGATCTTGATGTGATCCCTGAAGGGTTTACTCTTAAACAAAATATTAAACTGACTATTCCGGAGTTAAATGCTGAACGACGATTAATGATCATTCAGTAAAGGTAAAATTGATCTAAAAAATGATTAGATCAATTTTTACGACGTTTTAAATAATCTTTAATACCATCAACAATTGCTTTAGATACTTGATTTTGGAAGGAAGCAGTCTTAAGTTTTTGCTCTTCATTAATATTACTAATAAAGGCTGTTTCAACTAAAACTGATGGGATATCCGGTGCTTTTAATACTGCAAAACCTGCTTTTTCAATAGATGGTTTGTGCAGTTTATTTACTTTCTTCATTCGGTTTAAAATAGCTGTACCTAATAATACCCCATTAGACAACGTTGTTTTTTGTACTAAATCTAAAATCGTATTATCTAAATATTTATCACCACTTCTACTTACGCCACCTATTTGGTCGGCATCATTTTGGGTTTGAGCTAAATAACTGGCTGCTGAACTACTAGCTCCACGGGTTGATAAAGCAAATACTGATGATCCTTTAACTGAGCGATTAGCAAAAGCATCAGCATGGATAGAAATAAATAGATCTGCATGTAAAGATCTTGCCTTCGCTACACGAACATTTAAAGGTATAAACACATCTTCCTTACGGGTCATATAGGCTTTTACATTAGGTTCTTTTTTGAGCAAATTGTAAGTACGGCGTGCAATTTGCAACACTATATCTTTTTCCCGAGTTTTCTTATAACCAATAGCGCCAGGATCTTCACCTCCATGGCCAGGATCAAGCATAACGATAATAGGTGAATTTTTCTTCTTATTAGATGATTTTATTTGTGATTGTTTTTTATTTAGCTCGCCTTTTTGATACTCTTCTAAGAGTGCTAAAAGGGGATCATCATCAGTTACAGTTGGTTTAGAAGGATAAAGATCAACGACTAATCGATGTTTGAATTCAGCAATCGGTGGTAATGTAAATGTATTTGGATCGATACCTTGTTTTAGTTCAATCATCAAACGAACAGTTTTGGGATCTAACTGCAATGTCCGAATAGATTTAATAAAAGGATCTCGACTTAGTACTTTTGTTGAAATCGTTTTTAACGTTGGATTTAAATTGAGATTATCAATATCAATAACAATACGATCGGGGTTGTGTAACTTTGCATGTTTATAGTTAAGTTTTGCGTTCGATTCTAACGTTATTCGTGTATAAGTTGATGATGGCCAAACACGCACAGCAATAATCTGAGCCATTGATGCAGCAAAACCAACCCGTGTGACCGACAATAAACAAGTTGCCATAATGCCTTTAATCAAAAAGCGCTTTGTTGGACTAAATGTTTTTGACATACCTAAACACTTATATTGTTAATAATATTAATAGGCTAAGAATAATAACATAAAATAATTAGAATGATTATTATAATTAGTTGTTTTTTCGATAAATTAATTACTAATTGTTTATTTTTTATATATAAAGTAATAAATATAGTTTTTTATATTTATTATAGACCCTACAATCACAAAGGATTACAATATGGCTCGCTAAAATCGCGGATTTAAACCCGTTTTCATTTTAACAATTAAATATAGCTGAGTTATTGATGAGCAAAAAATTACATATCAAAACTTGGGGCTGCCAAATGAACGAATATGATTCAACTAAAATGGCAGATCTCCTTGAATCCACCCATGGTTTAACCTTAACAGAAAATGCCGAAGAAGCAGATATTTTATTATTAAATACCTGTTCTATTCGAGAAAAAGCCCAAGAAAAAGTTTTTCACCAACTAGGTCGTTGGAAAAATTTAAAACAACATAATCCTAATATTATTATTGGTGTTGGTGGTTGTGTAGCGTCACAAGAAGGTGCCCATATTCGTAAACGAGCGCCTTTTGTTGATATTATTTTTGGACCACAAACTTTTCACCGTTTGCCAGATATGATTGAACAGATCCGCAGTGGTAATGGTCAGCATGTTGTTGATGTTAGTTTTCCTGAAATTGAAAAATTTGACCGTCTACCTGAACCACGTAGTGAAGGCCCAACGGCATTTGTATCCATAATGGAAGGATGTAACAAATACTGTACTTATTGTGTGGTACCTTACACTCGTGGTGAAGAGGTAAGTAGACCTTGTGATGATGTAATTTATGAAATTGCTCAGTTAGCAGAACAAGGTGTTCGTGAAGTGAATTTATTAGGGCAAAACGTAAATGCCTATCGCGGACCAACCTTTGATGGTGATATCTGTTCTTTTGCTGAATTATTACGTTTAGTTGCTGCTATTGATGGTATTGATCGTATTCGTTTTACCACTAGCCATCCAATTGAATTTACAGATGACATTATCGATGTTTATCGTGATACGCCTGAACTGGTTAATTTTTTACATTTACCTGTACAAAGTGGTTCTGATCGCGTATTGAATTTGATGAAACGAACTCATACTGCAATTGAATATAAATCAATTATTCGTAAATTACGTAAAGTTCGCCCAGATATTCAAATCAGTTCTGATTTTATTGTTGGTTTCCCTGGTGAAACTCAAGAAGATTTTGAACAAACTATGAAATTAATCGCTGATGTTAATTTTGACTTAAGTTATAGTTTTGTCTATTCAGCTCGTCCAGGTACGCCTGCTGCAGAAATGGAAGATAATGTTTCTGAAGAAGAGAAAAAACAACGGCTCTATATTCTTCAAGAGCGAATCAATCAACAAGCTATGCAATTTAGTCGTCGCATGTTAAATACCGTACAACGTATTTTAGTTGAAGGTCCATCTAAAAAGGATCTTATGGAATTAACCGGCCGAACTGAAAACAATCGAATTGTTAATTTTGCTGGACATCCAGATATGATTGGTAAATTTGTTGATGTTGAAATTACCGATGTTTATCCTAACTCATTGCGTGGTAAAGTAGTAAGAACTGAAGATCAGATGGATCTACGGGTTAGTGAATCACCAATATCAGTTATTTCCCGAACTCGTAAAGAAAATAATTTAGGCGTTGGTATTTATCAACCATAATTATACAAATAGTGGTGTAATTTAATTAATAATAAAGATGGTAATTTATAAATAAGGAATATTAAGTGTTTATTATATTTGGTACAAAAGGACGTGAAGTTAATGAACATACAGGACCATTTAATTGCCCGAACTGTTGTGCACAGCAAAATATTGCTGGTGATAAAAAACAACATCAGTATACGCAAATAAAGGTAGCCAAATATTTTACGCTATTTTTTATTCCTATTTTTAGTTTTCAAACTTTAGGTCGATATATTAAATGCCAACACTGTAATTCTGATTTTAATGAAAATGTTTTAACTTATATTCCACCTACATTTGAACAGCAAGTAGCATCTTATGTCGAGCAAGAGTTAAAAAGTGGTACACCTATCACGATGGTTATCAATAAGTTGAAAAGCCAAGGGCTCGATAATAATCAAGCAACTAGTGCTGTGAATAATGTAGTTGGTGACAACATAGTGACTTGTCATCATTGCCATATGGATTTTTTAAAAGGTGTTGAAAAATGTTCTTTATGTGAAGAGCGTATTTGATCATTAACCTGAATAATTAGAGGACTTATCATTGAATATTACGACCCATGAAACCGTGCTAGAGCCAGCAGATAATCAGCGACTTAATAGTCTTTGTGGTCCTTATGATGACAATATTAAACAACTTGAACGTCGTTTAGGGATTGAAATAAATCACCGTGGTAATCTCTTTGCCATCACTGGTGATACCATTTGTGTAAAAGCTGCATCAGAAATATTACAATCGCTTTATAAGCAAACTAAACAAAAAGATAATATTATCGATATTGAGCCAGAGCAGATACATTTAGCTATTAAAGAATCTGGTGCTTTAGAAAAAGCTAAAGAGCATCTTCCTGCGTATGTTGATCTGCATGGTAGTAAGCAAGTCATGATAAAAACCAAACGTGGAGTAATAAAACCACGTACACCTAATCAGGCTCAATATATTGCTCATGTATTAGATTATGATATTTCTTTTGGTATTGGTCCGGCTGGTACCGGAAAAACCTATTTAGCGGTAGCCGCAGCGGTTGATGCACTAGAAAAACAGCAAATTAGACGTATCGTTTTAACTCGCCCTGCGGTTGAAGCCGGCGAAAAACTAGGTTTTTTACCTGGTGATTTAAGTCAAAAAGTCGATCCTTATTTACGTCCACTTTATGATGCATTGTTTGAAATGCTTGGTTTTGAAAAAGTTGAAAAACTAATCGAAAAAAGTGTTATTGAAGTTGCTCCATTAGCCTATATGCGTGGGCGTACTCTTAATGATGCCTTTATTATTCTTGATGAAAGCCAAAATACCACAATTGAGCAAATGAAGATGTTTTTAACGCGTATTGGTTTTAATTCTAAAGCGGTCATCACTGGTGATATTACGCAAATTGATTTACCTCGTCACCAAAAATCAGGATTACGCCATGCCATCGAAGTATTAAGCGAAGTTGATGATATTAGTTTTAATTTTTTCAAGAGTGAAGATGTAGTTCGCCATCCTGTCGTAGCTAGAATTGTTAATGCTTATGAAAAATGGGAACAACAAGAACACAAGCAACAACAGTCATAAACAGAATTTAGAGGAGCTATATTATCTCTATTTCAGGTAAAACAAAAAAGGGCAATATTCGCGATCACTCAGCAGAAACAAACTTATTTTTGCGTAGGGCGTTGTTTGCATTTGTGGTAATTATTCTATTAATTTTTGTGTTATTAGCCAATTTAGCTGATCTACAAATTTCAAACTTTAGTTATTACAGTACCAAATCAAACAACAATCGTATTGAAATTATCCCTATTCCTCCTAGTCGCGGTATGATTTATGATCGTAATGGTACACCATTGGCGATAAATAATATTACCTATCAACTTAATATTGTTCCTGATAAAACCAAAAACCTTAATGAACAGTTTGAACAGTTAAAAATGATTGTTGATTTAACTGATGAAGATATTGAGAATTTCCAAAAGGAACGCCGTAATTATCGGGCTCATCGACCTGTGCCACTAAAAGAAAATTTAACAGAAAAACAAATAGCACGTTTTATTGTTGATCAGCATCGTTTTCCATTTGTGTCGATTGTTAAAATTCAACATCGATATTATCCATATGGCGCTTCACTTACCCATATTCTTGGCTATATCTCTAAAATAAATACTCAAGATAAACAACGTTTAGAAGAAGAAAATAAAGCCAGCGATTATGTGGCTACTTTCAATATTGGTAAAATGGGGATTGAACGGTATTACGAAGATGTCTTACATGGTACGGCTGGTAATGAAAAAGTTGAAGTAAATAGCCGAGGTCGTATTGTTCGCTTACTTGAACAACATCCACCACAAGCTGGTGAAGATATCTATTTATCCATCAACCTTAAATTACAACTCTATATTGAATCACTACTTACTGGACGAAAAGCATCAGTTGTTGCTATTGATCCCAATAATGGTGAAGTATTAGCAATGGTGTCTAGCCCTAGTTATGACTCAAATGATTTTGTTGGTGGTATTTCCAGTAAAAAATATAGTGAGTTACTTAATGATCCAAGTAAACCACTATTTAACCGAGCTTTACTTGGTGCTTACCCTCCTGCTTCAACGGTAAAACCATTTATTTCGATAGCCGCTTTAAGTGAAGGTGTCGTTTCACCGAAAAGTGTGGTTAATGATCCTGGCTGGTGGCAATTACCCGGTACAGAAAGACGTTATCGAGATTGGCTAAAATGGGGGCACGGCCATGTTGATGTATTACGAGCAATTGAAGAATCGGTAGATACCTATTTTTACCAAGTTGCTTATGATATGGGTATTGATCGCCTAAATTTATGGATGACTAAGTTTGGTTATGGTGAGCGTACCGGCATTGATATTTCGGCTAATGAAGAGACTCGTGCGGTTATGCCAAGTCGGGAATGGAAATTGAAGCGCCATAAAAAATCTTGGTTACAAGGTGACACCATTCCAGTTGGTATAGGTCAAGGTTATTGGACTGCCACACCTATGCAAATGGCTAAAGCCTTAACCACATTAATTAATAATGGTAAAACTTTTACGCCGCACTTTTTACTCTATAAAAAAAGTGACATTATTAATACTAATCAGAATCAGCCAACTATTGATCCCGAAAAATATGTTGAACCTAATAGCCTAGTTGATGTTAATCCAGCTTATTGGGCATTAGCTAAAGAAGGTATGCATCGAGTTATGTTTGGTGCTCGAGGTACTGCACGTAAAGTTTATGCTGGTGCTAAATATCAAGCGGCAGGTAAGTCAGGTACCGCTCAAGTTTATGGTTTAAAAGAAAACGAAACTTATAATGCCCATAAAATACCCGAACATTTACGTGACCATGCCTTATTTATCGCTTATGCACCTTATGATAAACCGAAAATAGCGCTAGCTATAGTCCTTGAAAATGGTGGCGGTGGTAGCTCCAATGGCGGTGCAGTAGCCCGTAAAATATTGGATTATTATCTTGAGGGTGATAACTCAACAGAATTAGATGATGCATCATCATCGACGACAGGACATGAAGATTAATTATGAACAATATTAAGAAATCTTTTTGGCAAAAGATACATATCGATCCCCTTTTTTGCTTATTTATAACCTTACTACTTGGTTATAGCCTTTATATTTTATGGAGTGCTAGTGGCCAAAATGTAGATATGATGCAAAAACGAGTAATCCAAATAATTCTTGGTTTTTTTGTGATGATTGTTTTTGCCCAAATTTCACCGCGAAGCTATGAACAGTGGGCACCTTATCTCTATATTGCCTGTATTATTATATTACTATTAGTTGATATTTTCGGTTATACCAGTAAAGGCGCTCAACGTTGGTTAGATTTAGGCGTCATTCGTTTTCAACCGTCAGAAATTGCTAAAATTGCTGTACCATTAATGGTAGCTAAGTTTATTCATCGTGACGGCTGCCCACCACCGGTTAAAACAACTTTGCAAACTTTAGCTATTATTGGTGTACCTACCTTATTAGTAGCAATGCAACCCGATTTAGGAACGGCTATTTTAATTATTATGTCGGGTATTTTTATTATATTTTTAGCTGGGATTAACTGGCGATTTATTCTTGTTGCTTTGATATTGATAGCCATATTTTTACCGATTATGTGGTTTTATTTAATGCATGATTATCAACGTGAACGAGTATTAACATTATTTAATCCTGAGCGTGATCCTAATGGTGCTGGCTATCATATCTTGCAATCGAAAACCGCGATAGGATCGGGGGGAATATGGGGTAAAGGTTGGCTTGAAGGTACGCAATCTCAGCTAGAATTTTTACCGGAAAGACATACTGACTTTATCTTTTCAGTTATCGCTGAAGAGTTTGGCTTTATTGGCTCTATTGTTTTGTTAGTCTTGTTTTTATGCTTAATTATACGTGGATTAATTATTGCTGCTCAGGCACAAACGACGTTTGGACGAATACTGTCTGGTGGTTTGATTTTGGTATTTTTTGTCTATGTATTTATTAATATCGGTATGGTCAGTGGAATCTTACCAGTAGTTGGTGTACCATTACCTCTAATAAGTTATGGTGGCTCTTCTCTGGTCGTTTTAATGGCAAGTTTTGGCATTATGATGTCTATTCACACTCATCGATACATGTTATCTAAAAACATTTAACGGAATTTTTATAAATGAAAAAGAAATTAAAATTATCTTTTGGCTTGTTGGCGCTTGCAATATGTTCTTCTGCCTCTGCAGAGATGGCATTTCCTATTCCTGCTATCCCTCAATTAGATGCGGAAGCCTATATTTTAATCGATGCCAAATCAGGCGAAATCCTAGCACAATATAATGCTGAACAACAACGTGATCCAGCAAGCTTAACTAAAATGATGACAAGTTATGTTGTTGGTCAAGCATTAGAATCAGGCCGTATTAAAAATGATGATATGGTACTGGTGAGTAAAGATGCATGGGCAACCGGTAATCCGGTTTTAAAAGGTTCATCATTGATGTTTTTAGAGGTTGGTAAAACAGTTTCGGTTGCTGATTTGAATAAAGGTATCATTATTCAATCGGGTAATGATGCATGTATCGCTATGGCTGAACATGTTGCTGGTAGTCAAGGTGCTTTCGTTAATTTAATGAATGAATATGCAAAAAAAATAGGTTTGCAACATACCCATTTTGAAACGGTACATGGTCTTGATGCGCCAGGACAGTATACAACAGCTAAAGATATGGCACTATTAGGTCAAGCTTTGATTCGTGACTTACCAACTGAATATGCTATCTATAAAGAAAAAGAGTTCACCTATAACCTGTCAAAACCACAATTAAATCGTAATGGTTTACTTTGGGATACAACTTTAAATGTAGATGGTATTAAAACTGGTCATACGAATGCTGCTGGTTATAACCTTGTTGCATCAGCGGTTGATGGTAATACCCGTTTAATTTCAGCCGTGCTTGGTGGCCGAACCTTTAAAGGTCGTGAAGAAGAGAGTAAAAAATTACTCACTTGGGGATTCCGATTCTTTGAAACGGCTAATCCAGTTAAGCCTAATGCGCCATTAGTGACAGAGTCAGTTTGGTATGGCGATCAAAACAAAGTAAATTTAGGGGCTATTAATGGTGCTTATATTACTGTGCCAAAAGGCCGTTCAGCTGATGTTAAAGTACAATACACCATTGATGATTACATCTATGCGCCAATTATCAAAGGTGCTGCGGTT
Source organism: Gilliamella sp. LMG 34362 (assembly GCF_984569125.1). Lineage (NCBI taxonomy): Bacteria > Pseudomonadati > Pseudomonadota > Gammaproteobacteria > Orbales > Orbaceae > Gilliamella > Gilliamella sp. LMG 34362. Next base: position 259,704 of record NZ_OZ474902.1, read on the forward strand.
GGTAAAATTCAATTTTTATTAGATGATAAAGTGATCAACGAACAACCTTTAGTTGCCCTTGAAAATGTTGAAGAAGCAGGCTTCTTTGGAAATATTTGGGATTGGATAAGCTTACAATTCCATAAATTATTTAATTAATTTTTAATTTATAATTAACTTGAACCGTTGTGTAACACAAAGCTACACAGCGGTTTTTTTTATTATCTCGTATAAGCAACCATTAGTTATATACATGGTTAATAACCTTTAATGTTAAGGCTAAAAAACCCCGTTCCTCAAAATTTTTTGTTAAAAAATACCCCTGAATTTTATTAAGCTTAATTGGCTTAATTATTGGTGGCAGCAAGATAGATTAAAATTTGCGAAGTAGTTGAAAATATCTGTTCTAAAATAAATTCCACAAATGAAGGCAAGGTGGAAAATAAATAACTTAACATCATCAAGCCACATAATAAGGTAAGTGGATAGCCCACTACAAAAATTGATAACTGAGGGGTAATTCTATTTAATAGCCCTAACGACAAATTAATAATCAGCAATAACGTCATTAATGGTAATGCCAACATAACGCCATTACTAAATAATAGACTGGTTGTTTCGATTAAGGCTAAGTGACCGTTGGCTTTTAAAGGTGAAACGCTAATAGGGATAATCTCAAAGCTGTTAGCTAACCCATATAGTAGCCATAGATGGCCATCTAAGCTGAGAAATATCAACAAGGCAATAATGTTAATGAAACGTGACAGTACAGAAGTAGATGGTCCACCAATAGGATCATAAAAGGTCGCCATGCCTAACCCCATTTGCATACCAATTAATTCACCTGCAAATCTTACCGTTAAAAAAGTAAGTTGTACGGTAAAACCGATTATGATGCCAATCATGATTTGCTGGGCAATAACCCAGATACCGAGTAATGAATAAAGGGTAAGGTTGTCGTCTAACTTTGGTAAAGGTAATAAAATGACGATCAGCATTGCTAAACCAATCTTTAACCGATTTGGCACCTCTTTTTCACCGACAATAGGTGCGACCATAATTAGCGCTAAAATACGGGTAAAAGGCAGAAAACTTGATCGAACCCAAGCAAAAAAATCAATATTAAACAGATCGTGAATCGTGGCGTCCATTAAGGTTAACTAGTTAAGTTAGGAATATCAGTAATAACCAGACGGATATAATCGATCATAGTCGTCAGCATTGAGGGGCCTAAAATGATTAATACTAACACCACCGCTAAAATCTTAGGAATAAAAGATAAGGTCATTTCATTAATTTGGGTTGCAGCTTGTAACAAACTGATAATTAGCCCAGTGACTAATGCTGCGAGTAGTAAAGGACCTGCAAGTGATGCGGCAACTTTGATTGCTTGAATGGCAAAATGGCTAATATATTCAGAAGGCATATAATCCCTTATACTGTTGGTGTTAACTGAAAAAGCTTTGTGCTAATGAACCTAACAATAAATGCCAGCCATCAGCTAATACAAACAACATAATTTTAAAAGGTAGTGATACTGTTGCTGGTGGTACCATCATCATCCCTAATGCCATTAATGTACTGGCAACAACTAAATCAATGACTAAAAAAGGAATAAACAGAGTAAAGCCAATTTGAAAAGCGGTTTTAAGTTCACTAACCACAAAAGCGGGGACTAAAACTCGTAGCGGGGTATCTTCACGGGTTTGAATATCATCAGTATGGGACATATTAACAAATAGCGTTAAATCACTTTCACGAGTTTGACTCAACATAAATTCACGCAGTGGTTTGCTTGCCTGCGTCAAACTTTGTTGCATAGTGATTTGTTGTTGTGAATAGGGAAGATAAGCATCTTGATATATTTTATCCAATGTTGGTGACATAATAAAAAATGTCATAAATAGTGCAATACCCAAAATTAATTGATTAGGTGGTGCTGATTGGGTACCAAGAGCACTACGTAATAGCCCTAACACAATAATAATACGAGTAAAACTCGTCATTAATAATAATATAATTGGGATAAAAGTTAGTAGGGTTAAAAAAACTAAAGTTTCAACTGGTAATGACCAAGTTTGCCCTTCTGGTAGTGAGGTTTGAGTAACAATTGTTAACGGTGATAATTCAGCATAACTATATTGGCTGGCCAGCAATAAGCTAAATAAAATAACAAGTTTTAACCGCACAATTAATCACACCTTTTTACTGTTTAACACAGATCTTAATATCTGATTGAACAGATTATTTTTTGACTGTTGTTCAACGTCAGCTGGCTCTGCGAATAACATTTCAGTACGTTGTTCATTGATAGTATGGAGTAAAGTCATTTGTTGTGCTGTAACCCCGACCACCAGTAATTGATGATCAACATAAACCAGCATAATGCGATCTTTGGCATTTATATTGTAAGTTGCTTTAACATCAATGAATTGCTTAGTAGATTTTTGCCAACCTAACCGTTTTATTAGCCAGATTAAAACGAAAATAATGGTGATGACACTAAAAAAGGCTATTCCTATTTGGCTATATAAACTTGATTCAGCAGGAATAGACGAAAAGTTTTGTATACCGGAGTTGATAGTTGATTCGCTCATGGTTATCTCATTAATGTTTATTAACGACTTAATCTACGTACCCGTTCTGATGGGGTAATAATATCGGTAATTCGTACACCATAATTGTCACCCACCACCACTATCTCGCCTTGCGCAATTAAGTAACCGTTAATTAAAATATCTAATGGCTCACCAGCTAAACCATCTAAGGCGATAACTGAGCCTTGAGTTAAATTTAATAGATCTTTAATGGCCATTTTGGTGCGGCCAAGTTCAACACTTAAATTAACCGGAATATCTAAAATAAGATTAATATCTTGTTCTTTTACATTTGACGGTTGGGGAGAAAGGGTTTCAAAAATAGCTTCTGTCGTTACCGATTCTTCATCAGTTAAGTTAGTTGCTTGGCTATCATCACTGTTATTTGGCATATCACTCATTGAACACTCCTTCATTCAATTGTTCTAATACAGGGTTGCTTATTTGCTCTACTTGAATTGCATATTGTTTATTTACACTACCATATTGGCCTTTTAAAACCGGTACGCCACCAATAGTGGCATCTAGGCTGGTTGGTTTTTCAATATCTAAAATGTCGTTTACTTTTAATGCTAATAATTTGGCAACAGTTGTTTGAATATTTGTAAAATTAGCGACTAACTCAACCGTTGATTGTTTAATACCGCTAGTGAGGGAACTCATCCAGACATTATCATCTTGATGGGTTTGACTTTCGATCGGTGGTTTAATTAATAGCTCTTTGATAGGTTCAACCATTGTATATGGAATGCATATGCAGAAAGTTGCTTTAAAGCTTCCAATTTCAATTAAAAAGGTGGACGTTAACACAACATCATCGGGAGAACTGGTGATATTGGTAAATTTACTCTCAACTTCAGAACGAATATATTCAGTTTCAATACTGTATACGTCAATCCATGAATTTTGATATGTAGTTAAAGCAAGATCTAATACTCGTCTAATAATTTCTTGTTCGGTATGAGTAAATTCACGTCCTTCCTTTTCCATATTGGAGGTATGTCCATCACCGCCAAAAAGCGTATCAACAACAATAAATACCAGTTCTGGTGAAAAAGAAAATAAGCAGCTTCCTCGTAAAGGATTAAGATGAACTAAATTTAAATGGTAAGTTGCCGAAATATGCGAAAACTCTTTAAATGTTTTTGGCTCAATTGGCGAGGTAATAACATCCGTGTTACGACGTAATAAATTAAATAAACCAATTCGAAATTGACGAGCAAAGCGTTCATTAATGATTTCTAATGCTGTTAGTCTTTCAGGGATAAAACTATGTTTAACTGATATATCATAAGGTTTTACTTCAGTCCGTTTACTTTGCTGTGATTGATAATTTTGCACAATATTTTTTTCAATACTGGCAGCATTATTCGGTGAATGTTTAGCTAAAGATTCACTTTTATCGCTAGTAGATTGAAGCTTATCAAACATGATAATTACCTTATAATGAAATCAGTGAATAACACTTCATCAATTTTTACTGAATGTTTGGCATCGTATTGACGTGATAATGCTGTTTTTATTTGCTCTTGTAATTCGAGTTTGCCAGATTCTTTTTTCAAATTATTGACATATTGTTTTGAGGTTAACAGCAATACATCACTTCTTACTTCAGGCAAATATTCTAATAATACCGTTTTTTGATCTTCATCTTCGACACGTAACACCATACCAACATATAGAATTTTATTGATATCTAAATTATCTTCAGAAGGTGGTAATGTAATGGTAAATGGTTTTAAGGTTAAAAAAACTGGTGATGAAACTTGAGGTTCTTGATGAGTGTGCGTCGTATTTTTAGCTTGATTTTCGAACCATAAATAAGCTGCTGAACCTATTGCGAGTAAGGTAATTAGAATAAGTATTAGGTTTAAAATTCTTACTTTTTTATTGGTGGTTTGCATATTTATTATTGTCTCAATGAAAATTAACGAAAGATTTGTAGCTATTTAAATAACCAAAAATTACCAAAATAATAAATCATGCCGTAAGAATTAATCGGAAGAATAGGCAATAAAAATATTATCTATTCAACCTTTTTAATATTAAGTTATCAAAGTTAAACACAGTGATAAGCTTAGATATCAATCATTTTATAAATATTGCCATAACCGTTATTTAGGCAAAAATACTTAATCCTGATTGAACAACCTCAACATGATGATCAATTTTTTGTTGAATTGGATTGATATCATCTAATAGTTGTTCTGTTTCGAATTGTTGTGGTTGTTGATAAGAAGATGACTGTTTAGAATCATTCATCATTGAAAAATCACTAATGTTAGTGTGTTGTAAAGTGATACCTTGTTGTTCTAATGAGCTTCTTAACATGGGGAGAGCTGATTCTAACACACCCTTAACCATATTATGCGCAACCGCCATGTGCAGATCGATTTTGTCATCAATCATGGCTAATTTAATATGTAATGAGCCTAGTTCTTGTGGATTTAATTTTATTTCGGCATTTTGAATACCTTGTCTACTGATCAAACAAATTTGTTCGTTTAAAGACGCTTGCCACTTACTAATATCCATGGGCATCGGTAAATTTAAGTTTAATGTGGTTGGATTTGCTGTAGAGGTTGGCGGATTAAATGACGATGATTGGCCATTTAGATCTATTGATAAAGCCATTTCTGATGGTGTATTAGCCAAATTAGTAGTAAACAATTTATCTGTCAGAGTTGACGCTAAATCAGTTTGATGATCATTGCTATGATTATTTATCAGCGTATCTGTTGACTGTGTTTGATTAATACTCAAATGTGCATTTTTTGTCGTTTGTGGCTGATTATTTTCCCAAGCCAATAAATGACTAGGGTTTGGTTGATTGGTTTTGTTGATTAATTGCTCACTGTAATTAATTGAGGCAATAATTTCGGCAGCTTTTTCATCAATATTGATACGCTGTTTGATATCATCAGTACATTGTGTATCCAACTTTGGATCAATCATGGTTGGATTAGCTTCTAATAATAGTTTAGTTTCATATATTGGTTGATTTTTTGGTTGAGCATCCGATTGCCTATTTTGCTGTATATCCTCTTGCTGATTGAATGGCATAGAAAATAGTATGAACAACTCTTCACTTTCCATTCGTTCTTTCTGCTCTAACTCATTGTCTTTTAAGTTTGTAGCATTAACGTGATTATTATTATCACTTAGCCATTGTTGTTTTTCGGTAAGTTGTAATAATTTTTGGAAAAAATCATCATCAAGAATAGATAACTGGTTGTCGTTTAATTCAAATTGTTGAGATGAGATTAATGGAATATCGCTAAACTGATTAATATTCATTCAATGTTCTCCTTGCTATCTGCTGCTGAGCAAATTCATCGGTTAATTTTTGTTGTAAACGACTCTGTTGTAGTAACAGTTTTTTATGTTGTTTATCTAATAATGTAGTATAAGTATTTAGGCTTTTTTGTGATTGATTAAGCTCATTGGTGATCTGCTTTTGTTTTATATCTAAAGTTAATAGTAGTTTTTTTTGTTGCGCTATACCTTGTTCAATCGCTGTAATAAAAGCATTAAAATTATTTAATTCCGCTCCCTTAATGCCACTGGATAAAGCATTATTTAGCCGTTGTTGGTACTCGTGATAATAATCATTTAATACATTTAGTTGTGATTGTGCATTACGTTTATTTTCGTGTGCATGTTTTAATTTAATCAATTTGTCATCAACTGCTTTTTCAGCGAGCTTTTTTAACGTTATAAATGCAAATTTACCATGATGTTGATTGGCCATAATTGTTTCCTAATTTATCAGCAAGCAGCAACAATATTGATTAATTGTTGATAAGCGTCTTGATAACTACAATGCTCATTGATTCCTTGTTGTAAAAATTGCTGCATAGCTGGAAAAAGTGAGATAGCTTTATCTAATAATGGATCGGTTCCAGCTACGTAAGCACCAACATTAATCAAGTCCCGATTGCGCTGGAAACTTGAAAATAATTGTTTAAATAACCGTGATTTTTTTTCATCTTCTGGTGGGGTAAGATCGGTCATTACACGACTGATTGACGCTTCGATATCAATGGCTGGATAATGCCCCGATTCAGCTAGTGAACGTGATAACACTATATGACCATCAAGAATTGCCCTTGCTGAATCCGCAATAGGATCTTGTTGGTCGTCACCTTCGGTTAATACAGTATAAAAAGCAGTAATTGCCCCTTTTCCTTTGGCATCATTACCTGCTCTTTCAACTAATGCTGGCAATTTTGCAAATACTGATGGTGGATAACCTTTGGTTGCCGGCGGTTCACCGATGGCTAAGGCTATTTCCCGTTGTGCCATGGCATAACGGGTTAGTGAATCCATGATCAGTAATACATTAAACCCTTGATCACGAAAATTTTCGGCAATTTTTGTGGCATAAGCTGCACCTTGTAGACGTAATAATGGCGATACATCGGCTGGTGCCGCGACAACTACTGAACGCGCTAAGCCTTCTTCACCAAGTATATTTTCGATAAAATCTTTTACTTCCCTGCCTCGTTCGCCAATCAGACCAACCACAATAATATCAGCTTTGGTATACCTAGCCATCATGCCAAGTAGGACACTTTTACCAACACCAGAACCGGCAAAAAGCCCCATTCGTTGACCTTGGCCAACGGTTAATAATGCATTGATAGCACGAATACCGACATCTAATACTTGATGAATAGGTGTGCGAGTCAGAGGGTTTAGTGATTTATTGATTAATCCTTCATATTCAATATTTTCTGGTAAAGGTTTGCCATCCAATGGTTTGCCCATTGCATCAACTATTCGTCCTAATAAGCCCGTACCAATAGGTAAAACTTTATGGCTAAAATGGGTTAAATCATATTGTGAGGTATATACTCTGGCATCAAGTAATATGCCATCGGTTGATTCAAATGGCATCAGATATAAGGTTTTACCATTAAAACCAATAACTTCACACTCAACAGCTTGTACTTTTCCATCTAATTGCCGTTCGACAAAGCAGTTAGAACCTAAAGGTAATTTTAAACCCACGGCCTCTAAAACTAAGCCCGAAGCTTTAACTAAGCGACCATATTGACGGATTAACGATATTGACTGTAATTTTTGTTGCGCACAATCAATTTTAGTCATCCATTGCCTACAAAAGTCCACCTTAATGTTCAACTCCATGTACATTATCTGAGATGATTTGCCAATGATGGGTTACACTGGCGTCGATCTCATTGGTTTGGGTAAATATTTTGCAACCCCCTAATTCGATATTGGCATCGGCTATAAACTGCCATTGCTGTGGTTGCAACTCATTATTTAGTTGTGGTTCAAGCCATAACAAGTCTGTTGGATTAATTCGTACCACAATTGGTGGGTTAACAATTGTATTTTGTTCAATTAATGATTTTATAATATGTAATAATTGTTTTTGTTTTACTTTTGATAATGAACCAACTGTTTTTTCGGCAGCAAGTAAAGCTAAGTCAAATAGCTTTGGTACAATTTTCTCATCAATTTGGCTAATCGATTGTTGAAAGCTGATTGCTAAATTTTTGATGGCATTTATGCTAGTTAATTTTTCTGCCGTTAACTGTTGTTCCATTGTGTCCAGCCCTTCTTGGTGACCGAGAGTGAATCCTTGCTCATAGCCAGTCTGTTTGCCAATATTAAAACCTTCTTCTTTACCTAAATTAAAGCCTTCTTGGTATGCTTCATCTCTTGCTTGTTGTTTAATATTTTCGAGTTCTAGCAATATTGCTGGGCTATTAATATCAAAAGAGTCTTCATTTTGATCATCTTGGCTATCTGGCTCTAATGGTGGCGCAAATTCTTCCAACTCTTCTGGCTGTTGTTGGCTGGTTAATGGTGACAATTCGCTAAGTGCCAAATCTTGGAAATGCAATGGTTTCCAACTTACACTATTAGTATGATTATACATATTCATCATCACCACTCGTTAAGATCATCTCACCAGTTTCTGCTAAGCGCCGTGCAATAACCAAAATTTTCTTCTGTTCGGTTTCGACTTGCGACAAGCGAACTGGTGGTCTGTTTTCTAAATCTTCTCGTAATATTGAGGCAGCTCGTTGTGACATATTTGCTAATAGCTTGTCGCGTAGCGTTTCTGTTGCCCCTTTCATAGCGATGATTAAGGTTTCATTATCCACCTCTTTGAGTAGACGTTGGATACTTCTATCATCGACATCAATCAGATTTTCAAATAGGAACATTTCATCAATGATTTTTTGAGCAAGCTCATTGTCATAATCTCGTAATGCATTGATAACCAATTCTTCTTGTTGTGATTTCATCAGATTGATAATTTCTGCTGCGGTGCGGATGCCACCCATGTTATTAAGTTTAATATTTTGTCCATGTAGTAAGGTTGATAATGATGTCGATAATACTTCTAATGCTGATGGCTCTACACCACCGAAAGTTGCAATACGTAGCATGACGTCATTACGTAATTGGTCATCAAATAAATTTAAAATCTCAGCAGCTAAATCGCGATTTAAATGTACTAAAATGGTGGCGATAATTTGTGGATGTTCTTTTTTAACTAAATCAACCGCGCGTGCAGCATCGACAAAGTTAAGCATTTTTAAACCATCAGTGGTATCTTCGATATCGGTATCTAATAGTTCATCAAGTAATCGGTTAGCTTTATCACTACCAATTGATTTTTCTAGAACTTTTCTTAAATAGCCATTGGTATCTGTATTTAATACTGCACAATCATCAAGAGTATTTTGACACTCATTAAGAATATTTTTCAGTTGTTCTTGAGTTAATTGTGGCAATCCCATCATGGCACTACTAATTTTTTGTACCTCTTTGTGGTTTAAAAATTGCATTACTTTGGCTGCTAATTCTTCACCTAAAATCATTAAAATTGTCGCTGCTTTTTGCGCTTCAGTTAAATTCATTACTCGGTGTCCTTTTTGTTCATCCAACCACGTATAATCAGAGCCATTACACGAGGATCTTTCTCGACAATTTTGCGGATGTATTGCTGTTGTTGCATATTATCTTCAAAAATCTTCTGTTGCAGTTTACTGTGTGCTTTGTAATCAAGCTTATCTTCACTAGCCATTGTGCCATCAGATGATCTGTTATCAGTATTAAGATATTGTCTTTGAATTTTAATCCATATCGAGCGTAATACTTTGCGCCATGCAAACCAGATTATTAAAATATAAATCAGATATTTAATTGCGACTTTCAGCATGTCGAAAACTTCATGTTTTTGTAAAAAGACCATGGCGGCATTTTCATCTTCAATTTGATCGGTAAATTTCAAATTAGCCACTGTTAATGAATCACCACGCAAGTCAGAAAACCCCATTGCTTGACGGGCAAGCGCTTCAATATGGGTCAGTTCCTCTTGATCTAGTTTTACCCATTTTTCAACAGCTTCCTGTTCTGAATTTTCTTCATTTGCCGATGTGATTTCATCGGCTGAAATAAATTTATAATTAACTAAAACAGCGACAGATAAACGCTTGATACGACCTTCAGGGATTTTGCTATGAATAACTTGACGATTAACTTCAAAGTTCAATGTTTTATTTGACTGTAAATGATACATTTTTTGTTTATCGTCTTTATCTTTGCTATCGCTCTCACCATCAATTGGTGCACTAGGCGTTGGTACCGGTTGATTAGATAATGCGCCCGGCACACCACCGATAATATTGCTTGATGCTAATTGGCTATTTTCAATTTGTTGCTTACTACGAATAGTTTGGTTGCTGGCATCGCTATTGGGATCATAAATTTCTGATGTTGACTCTTGCCGACTAAAATCGATATCCGCATTCACTTGTACCTTAACATTTTGTTGTCCCAAAATAGGGATAATAATTTTTTCTACTCGTTCTCGAATTAGATTTTCAATGCGTTCACTATATTCTAATTGGGCAATATTAACGTTACTGTCACGGTATCTTTCACCGGTTAATAAATTGCCTTTTTGATCAATAATCGTCACCTTATCCGCTTGTAATTCTGGAACACTACTCGAAATTAAATGAATGATGGCGTCAATTTGACCTTGAGATAAAGCTCGACCTGGTAATAAAGTTAGTGCAACAGAGGCGGAAGGGAATTTTCTTTCTCGAACAAATAAAGAGGGTTTAGGCATCGCTAAATGCACTCTGGCATCATCTACACTACTAATAATTGCAATGGTTCTCGATAGTTCGCCTTCTAATGCTCGTTGATAGTTGATTTGTTCATTAAACTGACTCATGCCAAAACTTTCTTTGTCGAGTAGTTCAAAACCAATTGCACCACCTTTAGGCAAACCCTGCTGTGCTATTCGTAAACGAGTATGATAAATTTGATTTTGGGGAATTAAGATAGTTGTGCCAGAGGATGAAAATTTGTAGGGAATATTTAACTTATCAAGTTGGCTAATGATTTCACCGCCATCCTTATCATTCAAATTACTAAATAATACGCCATAATTATCGTCTTTAAGCCATAAGTAAGTAATACTACTAATTGCTATTACAATTACTCCTACAATAAGGAGTAGCATTTTACGATTTATTTTTAATTGATTAATAAAAGGTAACTTACTCAATATTGATTCGCCTTTGTTACCAACTGCCTGGCTATCCATATGTATCCTAACACTAAACTGACTAGATTAATTCTAGGGTTTATTATCTGTGTATTTAAAAAAATCAATAGCTAAAAAAGCATATGCTTTACCCTTTAGTTATCGCTTTTAGATTGTTATCTTTATGATAATTTACGTTATAACTTGATTAAGACGAATAACCGTGACCTTTATTATGAATAGTATTGATGCCTTCAATAGTACAACATTAACCCAACTTGATTTTTCACATAAGCAATCTATTAATAATAGTGAACAAAATTTTATGGCTGAATTAAAAATGGCATTAGATAAAATCAGTCAAACACAAATAGACGCTAGCCAGCAAGCCAAAGCATTTGAGATGGGTGAAGCCAATATCGCATTAAATGAGGTGATGGTTAGCATGCAAAAGTCTTCAGTTTCTTTACAATTTGGTATTCAAGTTCGCAATAAATTAGTCGCAGCATATCAAGAAATTATGAATATGAATGTTTAAACCTTTATCGGATGGTTACTTATCGACTAGATGATAATATTTTGGTTTAAAAAATAGTATTAATTAATCACCAATTTTTATCCTAAATTGGCTTAACCTCACCACTATTGTTATTACAACGACTATCGAGATACTCGCTATAAGATTATTTTTGAAGTTAAAAATGCTTTAGTTATTGCGAAGTGAGCTAGTCACCAGTACAAGCAAAGTGTATACATTAACGATGTAAAATTAATAAAAAAAAGTTTGCGGAGTGGGGTTTTTGGCAGATAAAAATAGCTAAAAAACCCCGTTCCTCAATTATTTTTATTTTTTTTTTTAACTACTCTGTGAATAATCTAAACTAAATTGGCGATTGTTTGGTAGCTATCTATTTTGGCTTGATAATCAACCTGCTCACCAATTAATTGGCTTAATTCATTATGTCGAAGATGGATTAATTGCTTTAATTGCTCATGATAACTAAGAATATTATTGATATACATTTGAAGAATATCTTGTTGTGATAATGGTATATTATCAATAGTAGTTAACCCATTTTTGAGTTGAATATCACGTGCTAACTGCTGATACTGAGTTTGCCAACTAATTAATAATTCCCAATTTTCTTGTTGTGCATTAATTAGCATTTGCTCAACAACATAATTGAGTTGCTCGTATTGTTCTAGTACTAGACTGGTATTCAATGTTGCTACATCCATAACTATGCTATCTCTCGCCAAGCTTGGGCAATATTATTAAGCAGATCAAAACAAGTTTGCAGTATTTGCGCATCATTATGTAGATTAGCGAAAACCAGTTGCTGACTGATGTATTGATATAATTGATCTAAATTTTCAGCAATTTCACCGCCTTGCTCTAAATCAAGGCAACTTTTAAGCCCATTATCAATGATATTGATAGCTTTAGAAATGGCTTTTCCTTTACCAGCAATATTACCCTTTTGTATATATAACTCAGCTAAGCGAATAGCATTTAATGCGCCATCAAATAACAAAACAATAAGCTGATGAGGTGAAGCCTGACTAACGCTGGTTTCTAAATTAACTTGTTTATAAGCTTGAGATCCCATTTTATACATTGTTATGCCTTATTTTTTCAAATTCGCCATCATTTCAAATTGGGTGGTAAGGTAATTACTCATACCATTTAATTCATTGATTAAGATATCTAGTTTTGTGAATTGTACCCGATAACGCTCGATAGTTTGGTCAATAGAGTTATTAACTTGGTCATAGCGTTTATCTAATGATTTTAAGGTAGAATTTAAACCGTTAGTTGCCGTATCAATCATGCCATCGTTATCAATAAAGCTACTTACTTTGGCAAAGACTTCGTTGGCAATGCCAGTTGTTTCACCATCACCAGTAAATAAAATGGCGACTGCGTCACTGTTTTCTTTAAGGGCTTTTTCTAATTCGTTTTCTTTAATCACTAGCTTGCCATTACTATCCATATTGATACCAATTTGTGCTAGTACCGATAATTCTCCAGTTTGACCTTTAGAAAATATAGAGCGAATACTTTGATCAATATTACGTAGTGTTGAATCACCAATCAGTGGGCCATTACTATTATTTAATTCATCTGAATTGGCATCACCAGCGGTAAATTGCGTTAAGCTTGATATGGTTGATTGTAATTGATTAAAGGCATCAACCCACTCTTTAAGGGCTTCTTGAGCTTTGTCATTGTCAGCACTGATGGTTAAATTTTGCGCTGTTGTAGTGACTGCTTTTAATGTGATATCGACACCTGGAATAACCTCTTTGACGGTATTTGATGAACTATTAATCGTTATACCATTAAAGCTAAATTTAGCATCTTGCGCTTTAGCTACTTCACTCATAGCTGATGAATCAGCTTGATTAGCATTAAAGCCAATTAGTGAATTAAGCTTATCATCATCGGATGATATAGAGGTAATGGCTTGTTGTTCACCAGTTTCTTTCGATGTGATAACCAGTTGATAGCTATCAGTTCCAGAACGGACAATAGTTGCATTTACCGTTGTGTCACTGGTTGAACCATCTTCATTAATCACCTTAGCTTGATTGATTGCATTGGCAATCGATTCGAGCGATGTATCATCTTTGCCTAACGTGATATTTAATTTTTGGCCATTAGCTTGTTCTATTGTGAGGGTACGGGTTTCATTATCATTACCTAACGTTGATGTTTTATCATTTATAGCATTCGTAGCAACACTATGCGCAGTGGCAAGTTGTTCGACGCTAACTGCATAATTACCTAATTGGGCCTTGCTATTTACATTAGTAGTAAAATAGTTGTCATTACCAGATGCAAAACGCGCTTGAAACAGCTCTTTTTTTTGCAGTTTTGCTGTTGCGCTGTTGAATGTTGATAATGCACTTTTTAATTTGCCAAAACCGCTTATTTTGTTATTAACTGCTTTTTGTTGGGCCTTTATCGGTGTAAGACGATTTTTCTCAACGGCTTCTAATTGATCTAATACTTCATTTAAATCAATACCAGAACCAATTCCTAATATACTCATTGCCATGATTGATTATCCTAATATAAATTCTTTCATCCCTTGTTTTATCGACCAATACCGTAAAAAGTTTAGCTGTTTTTAGTTTTTTATCTTTACTAATAAATAAGTCGGTTTTGGCAATGAGAATATTGATAATCGGTTTTATCTATTAAAAAATGAGTTAGTTCTCTTAATCAATAGTGATGTCACCTCTCCTTTATGTTGTCTAACATTAAGATTGTGTAGTGATACATCCAATATTATTACTATTGATTGATATAGAAAATATATTGCCATGAATTAAAAGGGGACAAACTTAAGTTTTGTTGCCACAAATTTTCTTAAAGAAGGCTATCAACCAGTCGATTCAGCGATACATAACTTCAATTACTACACATATAAACATCTATGATGCCCTTTAATCATGTTCATCAAACAACTTAGTTATTCCGCTTTATTTAACCTCAATAAATAAAAATTCAAAAAAATATTAAAGTTTCCTTTTTTAATACCGATAACTAAACCATCAGCATATATATTGAATTGTTTTTCAATATCTCGTTGATCTAACTAATCATATTAAAGGAGATAAAAATGGCACAAGTAATTAATACTAATACTATGTCTTTAATGGCAAGAAACAACCTTAATCATTCTCAAAGCGTGCTTGGAACTGCAATTGAGCGTCTATCATCTGGTATGCGTATCAACAGTGCTAAAGACGATGCGGCTGGTCAAGCAATCGCTAACCGTTTTTCTTCTAGTATTCGTGGTTTAACTCAAGCTGCACGTAATGCCAATGACGGTATTTCAATTGCACAAACTACAGAAGGTGCATTAAACGAAATCAATAATAACGTACAACGTATTCGTGAATTAACTGTTCAAGCAGCAAACGGTACTAACTCTGAAAGCGATCTTGTATCAATCCAAAATGAAATCGATCAACGTTTACAAGAGATCGACCGTGTATCAGCACAAACCGACTTCAATGGTACTAAAGTATTATCAGAAGACAAAACACTGAACATTCAAGTTGGTGCAAATGATGGTGAAATCATTGCTATCAATTTAAAACAAATTGACAGTGATAAATTAGGTTTATCTGGTTTTAATGTATCTGATGCGCCAACCGCAGATCCATTAAAAACAATCGATGAAGCATTATCAAAAATTGATGAATTACGTGGTGAGCTTGGTGCGGTACAAAATCGTTTTGAATCAACCGTAACTAACATCAATAATACTGTAAATAACTTAAGTTCAGCACGTAGCCGTATTGAAGATGCAGATTATGCTGAAGAAGTATCAAATATGACTCGTGGTCAAATCTTACAACAAGCAGGTACTTCAGTATTAGCACAAGCTAACCAAGTACCACAATCAGTATTGTCTTTATTACAATAAAACAATACAAGTACATAACTAGAATTTCGGTCACTCTAATTTTGTACGATAACAATAGTGGTATTTTTTAATACCACTATTGTTAATAATGTTAATTACCTATTTTTTAATATCTTATTCTTGCCATTAATTCAATCAATTATCGTCATAATAATCATTAGCATTTTTTTACATTGGTTCAGAAAAATGAGTGATAGCCTGTATAACTCTCAAGGTGTAGTGAATCAAATCGATTGGCAACAATATCTATATTTAGTTCGTAATGAAGCGTTGAAATTAGCTGTTCGATTGCCAACAACGATTGAACTTGATGACTTACTGCAAGTTGGTTATATAGGTTTATTAGAGTCTATAAAACGCTATGATGCATCTCAAGGTTATACTTTTACTACCTTTGCTACTCCGAGAATAAAAGGGGCTATGCTAGATGAATTGCGTAGTCGAGATTGGTTACCACGGCAAACACGGAAAAAAATTAAAGATGTCACTAATGCTATTAATGAATTAGAACAAAAATTAGGCATACCTCCCAATGATCAGCAGATAGCTGCACATCTGCAATTATCTCTTACTGAATATCACAAAGTATTATTAGATTCAAATTATAGCCAAATCTGTTCTTATGATGAGATTCACAAAAAACTCGGCGATAATTTGGATGCGTTAATTGAGCCTGACGCAGATAACAATCCTTTTGCTTCCATTATTAATGATGAAATTCGCAATATTATTGTTCAACAAATTAGTAACTTACCAGAAAAAGAAAAAATGGTTTTAGCTCTCTATTATCAAGAAGAATTAAATTTAAAAGAGATTGGAAAAGTGTTGGATATTAGCGAATCTCGAGTAAGTCAATTACATAGCCAAGCAATTAAACGAATACAAAGTAAAATTGTTTTATAAAAAAAAGAGTTAAAACAGTAAAACATGGAAAAATAAATCGAAAATAAATTGAAATGATTTTTTTATTGACCTTTCGAATTTAAAAATGTAACTTTAAGTTTAAAAAAGTGGTGTTAGTTGTATTTTATTAATTTTGCGTTTTTTTATACGAACGCAAGCAGATATGGATTGTGGTGGTTAAATTGGGAAATATACAAGATGACGATATTTTGAAATGTATTCATCATTTAAATCTTTCAACGCTTTTATTAAGTCAAAAGATGATTGAAAAAGATAAAGTGATGGCGATGTATCGATTAGGAATTGATGAAAAAACAGCTGATATCTTGAGTAATTTAAGTGCTTCTCAAATGTTGGTTCTATCTGAAACCAATCAATTAACATTTCAATTTAGATTTAAAAATTCGGCAATGATGGAAAAATTAACTGAGGAATCTCGCGTTAGTGATATAAAGCAGATGCATACAGGGATCCTTCTATCAAGCTTACTTTTAGATTCAATTAATAAGTAGGTAGATGATAAAGATGAGTAGCACAAGTATTATTCAAAAGTATAAAGAAGTTCAATTAGCTATTCGATTAATTTCACTCGGCGCTAGAATCCAAATGTTAGAAAGTGAAACCAATTTAAGCCGTGGTAAATTAATTAAATTATATAAAGAAATTCAAGGATGTCCTCCTCCTAAAGGTTTACTTCCCTTTTCAACTACGTGGTTTATGACTTGGGAGCCCAATATTCACTCAAGTATGTTTTATAATGCTTACCATTTTTTAGTTAAACATGGCATTAAACCTGGTGTTCAGGCCATTTTAAAAGCCTATCAACTCTATTTAGAACAGTGTTCCTTTCCTCAAGATGAAGAGCCTATTTTAGGATTAACCCGAGCATGGATTTTAGTTAAATTTGTTGAAAGTAATGTTATGCAGCAGTCAAGTTGCAAGGAGTGCAAAGGGCGATTTATTACCCATGCTTATCAACCGCATAATAGCTTTGTGTGCAGTTTATGCCAGCCACCATCAAGAGCAGAAAAAAATAATAAAACACATAAAGAGAGTCATGCCAAATGTTTACAAGTTTTATCAATACCAAATGCATTTAATTTAGTCACAGCAAATCAGGTAACAATTTAAGTAAACATTAAGCTGTAAAACAGAGTTAGTTATATTTTATGGAGATAAAGGAAAGCCAATGCTAATAATTATAGGATATATTGTGGTTATCGCTTCAGCCTTAGTAGGCTATGTGCTAAGTGGCGGGTATTTGGCGGTACTTTTTCAGCCATTAGAGTTTCTCATTATTGGTGGGACAGCTATTGGTGCTTTCATTGTCAGTAATGAAAAGAAAGTTATCAAAGCGACACTTAAATCGCTAGGTAATTTATTTAAAACCTCAAAATATAATAAAACACTTTATTTAACATTAATTAATTTAATGTACACCATATTAACTAAAGTGCGTCAAAGTGGTGGCTTATCGATTGAAGAAGATATCGATAATCCCAAGGAGAGTGAGTTATTTAAAAAATACCCACTTATTTTAGCCAATCCGCAAGTTTGTGATTTTATCACTGATTATTTACGTTTGATGATCAGTGGCAATATGGAAGTATATGAAATCGAAGCACTAATGAATGAGGAAATAGAAACCTATACTCATGAACTTGAAAAACCAGCTGATGCTATTGCTAGCGTCGGTGATGGTTTACCTGCTTTTGGTATTGTGGCAGCAGTTATGGGGGTAATTAACACCTTAGCACAAGCTGACCGCCCAGCTAGCGAATTGGGTGAGCTTATTGCCCATGCTATGGTTGGTACCTTTTTAGGTATTTTACTTGCTTATGGTTTTGTGTCGCCTTTAGCAGCCTTATTAAGGCAAAAAAATGCCGATACAGTAAAAATTTTAGAATGTACTAAAGTGATTCTTATTGCCAGTATGCATGATTATGCTCCGCAAATTTGTATTGAGTTTGGTCGCAAAACAATTTTTTCCCACGAACGGCCATCTTTCTTTGAATTAGAAAAATATATTCAAGAAGTGAAAGATAAAAACGCTAACCCAACAGAAAATAATGAATAATGAAAAAGAAGTCAGTAAGAATAATTATTTCTAAAAAGAAATCCGGTCATGGCGGTGGCCATCATGGTGGATCATGGAAGATTGCTTATGCTGACTTTATGACGGCGATGATGGCGCTATTTCTCGTCATGTGGTTAATTGCTAAGTCCAGTCCACAAGAGTTACAAGGCATTGCTGAATACTTTAGAACACCATTGATATTAGGTCAAAATGGTGGCAAAAATATCAGTGATAGTGAAAGTCCGATACCGGGTGGTGGCGATGATGTATCTAAAAATGTAGGTGAAGATAAAAATACCATATTGAATGATCATCCTGTCGAGTCTGATTTGAATCAAGATGAAAAAAAGCAATTAATTGATACAGCGAATAAAATATATGAAGTATTTGAACTAGATCCTCGACTGCAAAAATTAGCCGCTAATCTTATTGTTGAACTAACAGAAATGGGGCTAAGAATTCAGATTTTAGCCACCGATGATAAACCGATGTTTGATGTTGGTAGTGCGGTTATTCATCCTAATATGCAAGAAATTTTGTATGCTTTAGCACCAATCATAAATTCGTTACCTAATAAAATGACGTTATCTGGTCATACTGATGAGCGTCAGTATATAACCGGCGATCGTGGTTATAGTAACTGGGAGTTATCCGCAGATAGAGCAAATTCATCAAGAAGAGAGTTGATCGCTGGTGGATTAGATTCCAATAAAATCATTCGTATTATTGGTTTAGCCGATACGGTGGGATTAAATAACCCAAATTACAGCAAAGATGCTAATCGTCGTATTAGTATTTTAATTTTGAACAAATCAGCACAGCAGTATATTGAAGATGAAAATACCATGACTGGCATCGATTTTTTAAAACAGGCCAAACAAATTAAATCAGAATAATATCAACATAAATACTCAGATTAAGCTGGTTAAAAAATTAAAATCAAAAAAAATCCATTTTTATCTAAAAATAACTAAAGTTTTTAAATTGTAGGCCGATATAAATAATAACACTTTAGTTTAATAATTTTATTATTAACTGAGATTATATTTAGGAGCCTTTATGTCAAATTCATTGATGAATACCGGTATTAGTGGATTAAATACAGCACAAAATATGCTTAATGTGATTAGTAATAATATTAGTAATGCACATACAGTTGGTTATAACCGCCAGCAGCAAATTTTGCGTCAAGCAAACGGTACTAAGTATAATTTTGGCTTTGTAGGTAATGGTGTTGCGGTATCATCAGTTAACCGCGCATATAACAGTTTTGTGGTTGGTCAATTACGTCAATCACAATCGCAAAATGGTTCGATAAAAGCCTATTACAATGAGTTATCAAAAGTCGATAATTTACTAGCTGAAAACGAAAACAGTATTTCCTCACAATTAAATAATCTGTTTGCTAGCTTAAATAAGCTCTCTTCCAATGCGGGTGATGCAGCAACGAAACAGACAGTGATTAGCGATCTTACCTCTTTAGTCAGCCAGTTCAATAAAACGGAATTGAATTTAAAAAATCAGATTGCCAATATCAATACTGAACTGACAAATAACATAGATAAAGTTAATACTTATACCCAACAAATTGCCGATCTTAATCAAAAAATTGCCAAATTACAGGCTGTCAGTGGTGGTCATGAACCTAATTCTTTACTAGATGAACGAGATCAATTGGTAACTGAATTAAGCGAACTGATTGGTATAACTGTTACCGAGCAAAATGGCCAATATAATATTTCGCTTAGCAATGGTTTAAGCTTAGTACAAGGCGCATCGACAAATCAGTTAGCGGTGCAGCCTTCGGCCTCTGATCCTGCCTTAAATACGATTATTTACACCCATAATTCTGGTGCGACACAAGAACTGACAAGTCAAAATATCGCATCAGGTCGATTAAATGGATTATTAGCTTTTCGTGATGGACCACTCCTTGAAGCTCGCAATCAATTAGGGTTGCTGGCGTTAAATTTAGCTGAGCGCTTTAATGAAGTTCATACGTCTGGCGTTGATATTAATGGCGATCCTGGCGAAAAACTATTTGATTATCATAAACCGACTAGTATTGCTAATAGCCAAAATCAAGGTAATGCTACCGTTAAAATGGATTATAACTCAGTAACTGAAGTCAACGCTTCTGATTATAAAATAGAGTTCAATGGCAGCGATTGGGTAGTAACCAGATTATCTGATAATCAACAAATTACCCCACAAGTTAGCGATGGTAAGTTAGTTTTTGACGGCTTATCGATTGAAATTACTGGCAATGCGGTTGCTGGTGATAGCTTTTTACTTAAACCTGTTGCCGATGTAGCCTCATCATTACAGTTACTGGTTAAAGATGTGAATAAACTCGCTACCGGTATTAACGATGATGAAAATGGTAGTGGTGATAATCGAAATGTGGCAAAACTACTTGATATACAAAATGAAAAACTAGTTAATGGTACTAAAACCTTAAATAGTGCGTATACATCATTAGTTAGTTATATAGGTAGTGAGACGCAGACAGCTAAAATTTCAGCGCAATCGAGTCAAAATATCACTCAAGAAATTTATGAGCAGAATCAATCTATCTCTGGTGTGAATATCGAAGAAGAATATATTTCTATGCAAGTTTATATGCAATATTACCAAGCAAATGCCAAGGTTATTGATGCAGCAACGACAATATTTGATACCATTTTAGGTTTGGCCAAATAATAAAAGGATTTAAACATGCGACTTAGTACTCATTCAATGTATCAAAAAAATCTAAATAGTATTTTAAATACCAATACCAAGTGGCAAAAGTCAGGATTACATTTGGCAACTGGCAAGAAAATATTATCACCTTCAGATGATCCAATGGGTGCTTCACAAACATTAATTTTAAAGCAAGCTCAATCAAGAAATAACCAATTTCAAGCAGCACGAGATAGTGTTGATAAATCATTAAGTCGGCAAGATACAGTATTAAAAGAAGCGAATACTGTGATTCAATCAATCCAAGAAACTTTAGTTTATGCCGGTAATGAGACGTTAAATGATGAAAACAGACAAGATTTAGCCAATAAGCTACAAGGATTAAAAGATCAGTTAATTTCGTTAGCCAATGCTAAGGATACCAATGGTAATTATCTGTTTGCTGGTAATAAAAATGATACCCCTCCTTTTGTGGTCGATGAAAGCGGTAAAGTGAATTATGTTGGTGGTTCAACTACGATTAATGTTTTCATCGATGATACCCGTGAAGTATCGCTAAGTTTTACTGGTCAACAGATTTTTATGACAGGCGCCAATACAGAAGTAGAAAGTGATGTCTTTGCGAGTATCGATTATGCCATAGCGGCATTGCAAATTGGTTTAGATGATAATGATCCTGAAGCTATTGAACAGTTTCGATTAGGTTTATCTAAAGCCAGTCAAGGTGTTGATAACTCATTTGAAAATATCTCGACTGTTAGAGCTGCAGGCGGAAATGTATTGGCTGAAGTCGAAAGATTAACCGCACTGGGTAAAACCTTAGATATTGATTTTGAAACGCAAATTAGTCAAATTGAAGATGTTGATTGGTATGAAGCGATTTCAGATTATGTGATGCTACAAGCAAATTTACAAGCAGCACAATATACATTTATGAACATGCAAAACATGTCATTATTTCAAATGAAATAATCTATTATTAATTTTTACACATCCTAAACATGACTATTCATCTAACAAACAGGGGGTTACAACCTCCTGATTATCAAATTTCTTACTATTATCATTTTATTGTCATACTGTTTTTTATATTGCTATGCTGATGACCAGCTATTTGCCAAAGGGTGAGAAACGTGATTATAGGTGATCTCGATATGTGCAACTAACGCATTATTGGTTATTTATTGACTATAGCGTAGAGTTTGGTCTACTTTTTGGCTGTGATGATAATGTAATTTATTTAACAGCTATATTTATTTAAGCACTATTTAAAGGCAATTTGTCTAAATCCAGATATTGATTTTTGCGGTGTATTTTTGGCAATTTGCTCGATCCGACCAATAATTTGGATCAGTTTCTCGCTATAGTTAGGATCAGTTGCATAGTGTGCGTCTTGTAGTGCTTTGGCTGCTGTTCTAGCATCGGGAGCATTAACCACGGCACGATAACGTGGGCTTTTGGTTAATAAATTAAGGTAATCAGTTAATGCATGTTGTTTACTGTTGTACACCCTAAATTCATCTTTAATTTTAACCATATTGTTATTTAGGAATTCTTGAGTCGTTAACCGAGTTGAATTACCTTGCCATGATGAGGTTGCTTTTATACCGAAATAGTTATAACTCGGCTTATTATCAGCCGTTTTTATCTGTTTTTTACCCCAACCGGTTTCTAAAGCTGCTTGAGCAATAATGACTTCATAAGGGATGCCAGATATTTTCGATGCCTGCTTTGCTGGCTCAAACCATTCGACGACAAATTGGCTAATATGGTCTTTATCAACTTTGTTGAGCGAAGTTGGCAAGGTTGATTCATTAACATTGGCTTTGGTTAAATTGTTGGCTTTATGCTGTTGATAAAGCATTTGCCCTAATGCTGCTGGCGATAAATTGGATGAATTATCACTAAATAAAGATTGTGCCAATCGCATATTAGTTTGATTATTATTCGCTTGAGCTTGTGAATGAATATTAAGCGTAGAATGTGGCTGATTAGTTAATTGTTTAACAATAACATTAGATAGCCCCAAACCTTTACCTGCCGCTTGTTGAGCAATTTGTTGATCAAACATAGAGGTAAATAATTGCATTGCTGATTGATTAAATAAACCGCCATTGGGTACCGCTTTGCGCATAGATTGCATCATCATATTTACAAATAGTGTTTCAAACTGATCGGCAACTTGTTTGATGCTGTCAGTTGATCCACTAACAGCATTACGTTTCAATTGATTAATGCTAGAAAAATCATAAGCAAAACGATTTATAGACTGATTTATTAGGTTTTTCATTTCAATAGTTCTGCTTTAAATAGTTTCCAATGCGGCATGCAAACAACCCGCGGTTTTTAATGCTTCTAGTATTGACATTAACTCAGTAGGATTGGCACCTAATAAGTTAAGTGAATGAATAACTCGATTTAAATCGGCGCCAGACGCTAAATTCTGTAGTGCGCCACCATCTTGCTCGATAGTTACTTCATCATCTGGAACCACTGCTGTGTTGCCACCGGCGAGTGGTGTATTGGGTTGGCTAACTTTCAATTTGTTATTTACCACCACGGATAAATTGCCATGTGCAACGGCACAATTGTCTAATTGTACTTTTTGATTCATGACCACGACACCAGTACGTGTATTAATCACCACTTTAGCGGAAATAGGGCTAGCACTAATTTGGAGATTTTGAATTGTAGATAATAATTTAACTCTTGCTTGACTGTCTTGTGGCATAGTCAATTTTACGGTCATGCCATC
This sequence comes from Gilliamella sp. LMG 34362, assembly GCF_984569125.1. Taxonomy (NCBI): domain Bacteria; kingdom Pseudomonadati; phylum Pseudomonadota; class Gammaproteobacteria; order Orbales; family Orbaceae; genus Gilliamella; species Gilliamella sp. LMG 34362. The sequence continues at coordinate 283,684 of NZ_OZ474902.1, forward strand.
TAAAGCAATGGCGATATTTTTTTGCACTTTGTTAATAGCATCAGCAATTTTTGTAGCCACAGTAAAATCAAAATAGTTAAGATGTAAATGAATAGTGCTGTTTTCATCTAAGCGTGTAACTAATTCTCTTTCGATGGTTGCACCGCTAGGAATGGTGGCACCAGCCATTTGGTTAACCGTTACACTACTGCTTCTACTGCTTGCCCCCATACCACCAACAAAAAGATTACCTTGTGCAATCGCATAAACTTGGTTATCGGCGCCTTTTAATGGTGTCATAATCAATGTACCACCACGCAGGCTTTTGGCGTTGCCTAATGACGAAACAACCACATCAATTTGTTGGCCAACACGCGCATAAGACGGTAATTTAGCCGTGACCATTACCGCTGCCACATTTTTTAACTGCATGTTGCTTCCTGATGGCACGGTAATACCTAATTGTGAGAGCATATTGGTGATACTTTGTATCGTAAATGGTGTCTGTGAAGTTTGGTCACCGGTACCGTCAAGCCCTACCACGATACCATAGCCGACTAAGGCATTTTCGCGAACGCCTTGTATTGTCACCAAATCTCTTATTCGCTCGGCATAACTAGAAGGGACAATCACTATTAGCAAAACAAAACAGATAAAAGTACGTAATTTATTTAGCATAATGATACTCATTAAAATGGCGAAAGATTAAAAAACAGGCGCTGTAACCAACCCATTGTTTGTGCTTCATCGATGTAGCCATTACCTACATATTCAATACGAGCATCAGCGACCTGAGTTGATATAACGGTATTACTACCACTTATTGTCCGAGGGTTAACAACACCTGAAAATCGAATAAATTCTGTGCCCTGATTTATTGCAATTTGTTTTTCACCAATCACTTTTAAATTACCATTAATCATGACATCTTGAACGGTGACGGTAATGGTACCGCTAAAGGTATTTTTAGCATTAGCACCACCAGAACCTTTAAAATCATTGCTACCTGAGATATCTGTATCTACTTTGCCTCGACCAACCAGCCCATCTAAAAAGTGCGGTACGGTTTTTACCCCTAAATTGACTCCACCATTACGGCCGGCATTAATGGATGAACTTTTACTTGCGCTAACGTTTTCTTGTAAAACAATCGTTAATACATCACCAATATTGCGTGGTCGACGATCTTCAAACATCGGTTGATAACCAAAACTACTTGGTTGTGAAGCTTGATAAATGGAACCACTGCTGTTCACAATTTCTGGCATTTTTGGAACAATACTGGTGTCGCCTTCAACTAATGCTTTTTTAGGTAATTGACTACAACCAACTAACGACAAAGTTATTAAAATATAAAGATATCTCATTACCGCTATCATTTTGTTAGATTTATAATTGATTTAAACGTTGCAACATTTGGTCAGATGCCGATATTGCTTTACTATTAATTTCGTAAGCACGTTGTACTTGAATCATATTAACCAACTCTTCGGCCACATTCACATTCGACGTTTCAATATAACCTTGGTATAGCAGTCCAGCACCATTCAGTCCCGGTGTATTTTCAGTTGGTGCACCAGAACTTTCGGTTTCTAGATATAGATTTTCACCAACGCTTTCTAATCCGGTGTCATTGATAAAAGTGTGTAATGTTAATTGACCAACTTGTACTTGAGTTGATTGATTAGCTAAGGTGACATTGACGATGCCATCACGTGCTACGGTCATTTTTATAGCATTGGATGGAATGTTGATTGTTGGTTGAATTTCATAACCAGCAGCTGTTACTAACTGACCATTTTGATTAACTTGAAAAGCGCCACTGCGGGTATAGGCTTGCGTTCCATCAGGCATAAGAACTTGGAAAAATCCTTGTCCATTAATGGCAATATCACTACTGTTATCGGTTAATTCTAAATTACCTTGGCTATGAATTCGTTCGGTTGCAACTGGCCTTACACCAGTACCAATTTGTAATCCTGATGGTAATGTTGTTTGTTCTGAAGATTGCGCTCCTGGTTGGCGAACTGTTTGGTATAACAGATCTTCAAAAACGGCGCGTTGGCGTTTAAAACCCCCTGTACTAACGTTGGCTAAATTATTGGAAATAATATCCATATTCATTTGTTGCGCAGTTAAACCGGTTTTTGCAATCCATAATGATTTAATCATTGCTGTTTCCTATTTTAGTTAAGTTAACGATAATATTTGGTTGGCTTTTTGGGCATTTTCGTCGGCAGTGGTAATTTGTTTCATCTGCATTTCAAATTGACGTGAATGGCTAATTAGATTCACCATTGCCGTTACCGGATTAACATTACTGCCTTCGAGTACTCCAGACATCAATTTTGCATTAGGGTTATCTTGTAACACGGCACCACGATTATTTATGGTTGTCTCAGTTGCATGGAAAAATCCATCATCACCACGTACCAATTCATTGCGTTCAAGGTGAACTTTTTTTATTTTTCCTACTTGGGCAATGGTGGTGCGTTTATCGCCAGCACCTAAAGCTGATAAAGTCCCATCAGTACTGACACTAACTTGTGAACGCTGAGGTACTGTTAATACGCCATTATCACCAAGTAACGGAAAGCCTTGAATGTTAAGTGTGCCGTTTTCATCGATTTGAATCGCACCATTACGGGTATATCCTTCACTGCCATCAGCTAACTGTACTGCTAGCCAATCGTCTTGGGATAAAGCAACATCTAAATTGCGTCCAGTGTAATTAAAGGCACCGATTGTTGAATCATAGGTTGGCGTAGTTGCCGTTACCATAGTTCTTGTCGGCATACTACTACCGACAATGGGAACGGCTTTCATTGCTGTTAATTGCGCCCGAAAGCCAACTGTCGATACATTAGCTAAATTATGACTAGTTATGGACTGTTGATTTAATGTTTGGCTTGCGCCAGACATAGCAGTATAAATAACGCGATCCATAAATACTCCTTAAATTATCTTAAATTAACCAATGTATTAAGAATTTGATCCTGAGTTTTGATGGTTTGTGAATTAGATTGATAATTACGTTGGGCAACAATCATATTGACTAACTCTTGGCTCATATCGACATTGGATGATTCAACTGCACCACTGGTTAGTAAACCAAAAGTACCAGTATTAGCTGAGCCTAATACTTCACCACCAGATTTAAGGGTCGCCCGCCAGTTATTGTTACCGGCTGATTCTAAGCCATTAACATTGGCAAAATCAGCCATGGCAATTTGGCCTAATAACATCGTTTGTTGGTTAGAATAGACGCCATAAATTGAGCCATCATCACTGATACTATAGCCAACCAGATCACCAGCGGCATAACCATCAACGACAGGGGTTTTAATGCTACCGACTTCTTTACCCATATTTTGTTGAGTACTGTTTGCTAATGACAGCGTGAAGCTATTGTCGGCTGAACCATTAAGCCCATTAATATTAATCGTCATTTCTGGATCACTAATTAATTTGCCTGATGAATCAAACTCCATTTGCCCTAATGCTTGTAGGCTTGCGTTAGGATCACTACTATCAAGATAATGAACATCCCATTGATTATCAGCCGTTTTAACATAAAAAAGCTGAACATTACGTTGATTACCTAAAGAATCATAAGTGGTGATCGTGGTTGAATAATTAAAGGTATCAGCATCGGTGGCATTAATTGGTTGTTTTTCAGGTACTTTGCTATTTGAATTTAAATTTGTTTGCAAAGAGGCTTTATTGGTTGCTGATGCATTTAACATCTCTTGTGAAATCTTTAATGGGCCTGGTGCTGAACCTTGTTGGATCTGTGGTGGTGTGCCTGTGGCAAGATAACCGGTTAATTGAAAACCATCCGCTGAGATAATATTGCGATCAGCATCTAATTGAAACTGGCCATTACGGGTATAATAGATTTGACCACTACTATCAACTAAGCGGAAAAAGCCATTACCAGAGATAGCAACATCTAGACTATTATTGGTTGACGTTGTGGTGCCATCATTAAAATTTTGCATAACCGCAGCCACTTTGACGCCCATTCCTACTTTTGAACCAGCATAGATATCGGCAAATGAAATGCTAGCACTTTTAAAGCCAACTGTTGCAGAATTGGCAATATTATTACCAATAACATCTAATTGTTTTGATGCGGCATTCATACCACTAATTGCTTGAGAAAATCCCATATTAACTTATTCCCCTTTAAAGAATTTGACGTACTTCGTCAATACTAATTGAACCAAGTATCCCTAAATCAAGTAATACTTTATTATTAACTTTGCTATTAATTACGCCGTACACAACCGAGTAAGATAGTGGTGTGGATGATACTTTTTGCCCGTCATAAGTGGCATTAACCGAAAACGTATAACTACCATCAGGCGCCAGTGTTCCATCATTCAGTTCCCCATCCCAAGTAAAAGAGCTAACTCCAGCAGGAATCGAACCTAAATCGACCTCACGTACAACATTGCCATTTTCATCTTTGATGGTAATGACCACTGACTCAGCATCACGCATAAGTTCAAAGCCAAATGGTGTGGTAATAGTTTCTTTTTCGCTTTCCGAACCTTCCACTTCTGATGTAGCGACTAAAATTTTATTACCTGGAACCATGACACCTTTACCAATCATGTTGCTGGCATTGACTGATAAGCTATCGTCAATTTGGCCTGAAACCATACCTAATGTGGTATTCAGTCGTTCGATACCCGCTAACGTATTGATTTGAGCTAATTGCGAGGTTAACTGACTGTTATCCATTGGATTGGTAGGATCTTGATTTTTCATTTGGGCAATAAGTAATGTTAAGAAATTATCTTGTAGTTCCTGACTAGAGTTACCATCAGACGTACCTTTCTTTAGCGCTTGTGGACTGGCCATATTAGTTGATTCTGAAACTGCTACATTTGAGATACCCATCAATTACGCCCTTTTATTGTCCTAGAGTCAGTGTTTTTAGCATTAAGCTTTTTGCGGTGTTAATCACTTCTACATTTGCTTGGTAGCTACGAGATGCAGAAATGGTATTAACCATCTCTGCTACTACATCAACGTTAGGTTTTTGAATATAGCCTTGTTCATCAGCTAAAGGATGATTAGGTTCATAAACTAAATTCATTGGCGCAGGATCTTCAATAACTTGTGCTACTTTTACTCCAGCAACACTATTGGAATAACCATTGTCATCGACTTGAAAGATAACTTGTTTGGCTCGATAAGCTTGACCAGAAGTACTGGTAACACTATCCGCATTAGCTAAATTACTGGCACTGACATTCATTCGTTGTGTTTGTGCCATTAAGGCTGAACCAGAAACCGAAAAAATAGAGAAGCTCATGATGATTATCCTTGCTGTAATACCGAAATGACATTTTTAAACTGTTCACCTAAAAAGGTTAAATTACTTTGATAGTGGATACTGTTATCCATAAAAGCAGTTCGTTCTTGATCCATCTCAACAGTGTTGCCATCAGCAGATGATTGATAAGGAATACGATAAAGAAGATTATAATTAGTGAAATCAGCGCTAGTTATTTGAATATGTTTTGCAGAAGTAATAGTTAGTTTTATATTATTGTGGGTCGATTGATTATTGATGGCTCTGTTTAATTCAGTATTAAAATCAATGTCCCGCGCTTGGTAATTAGGCGTATCACTATTAGCAATATTGGTTGCAAGTATATTTTGACGGTTTTCACGAACATTGAGTGCTTGTTGGTGAAAATTAACGAAAGTATCTAATTTATTTAGCATAAAATCATCTCATCATGATAGATAAAAAGAATTTTAAGCAAATCAAAAAAAAATCATCGTATAAATAACGATAAAAATTGCCCTTATTTCAACATTCGATAGGTGAGTTTATAAAGTACAATTTAGTTATCAATAATTATATGAACCCCGACAAATATGCCTCAGATTATTAGATTGTTGTTTCTTTTTTGTATGTTAGGTAGTTCAAAAATAGTTTGTGCCACTGCACTTGAAAAACAAATTAGTGATCTGATCCATCAACAACTTATTGATGTGAATGTTGATAAAGTTGTCATTAATTATCCAACTGCAAAACCGCAATTAAGTTGTGACTCACCAACATTGGCAATATTGAATAAAAATAAACAATGGGGCAATTTAACGATTACCGCCAGATGTGAAAATATCACTAAATATATCCAGATATACGTCGCTGTGAGTGGTCATTATGTTATTGCTAAACAAGCAATTAGTGCAGGAACATTAATTACTGAACAACTGGTAAAAATGCAACCTGGTCAGTTAGATAAATTACCAGCAACAGTAATTTTAAATCAATCTGAAGTTATCAATCATCTTGCTTTACGTAATATTAATGATGGTGAAGTAATAAAAAATTCAATGCTGCAGAAAAACTGGTATGTTAAAGTCGGTCAAACCGTAAAGGTCATTATTAATGGCGAAGGTTACTCAATTGCAACGCATGGCAAGACATTAAGTAATGGGGCATTGGGAGAATCAATTAATATTAAACTTAATACGGGTAATGTTGTTGAAGGTGTTGTTAGTGAAAAAGCTATCACTATTATCAATAAATAAAATTAATGATTTTTTGATTTTTGCCGATAATTAGACTAAACCAACCCTATAAACCTTGACTTGAATTAAAGGAATTTTATGAGTATAGATGCAACAAAATTGGTTACAGCAGTATCGGGATTGCTAAATCGTGATTTAATAAATGGACAAAATAAAGAAACTAAAGCATCTGTGCAAACGTCAAATAGCTTAAATTTGAATAGCAATGTCAAATTGAGCCAAAACACTATCGCATTATTACATTCGACTGAAAATGATATTGATATTAGTAAAATTGAGAAAATAAAACAGGCCATTACTAATGGTAACTTAGTCATCAATCCAAATAAAATTGCAGACGAAATTATTAAGCAAACTCTTGAAGAGATTGAAAGCTAATTAATTTTTGAAGGAATATCATAATGTTAGAGTTAGATAACATTTTTCATAATGTAACAGTCATGTTGCAATCACTTTCAGATATTCTAGAGTCTGAACAGCAAATCCTAATTGGGACTAATACAATTAGCCAATTAAATGACGTTATAAATCAAAAAAGCCAATTACTTATCGAGTTAAAGTTACTTGATGAAAAACGGCTAAAAGTAAGTGCACGCTATAATATCCAATCACCTTATAGTGAAAACCCTGAGCTAGCGTTGAAATGGCAAGCCATCACTAATACCACTCAGCGATTAGCTCAAATCAATCGAGATAACGGTATACTTATTCAAAATCGTATGAATATGACACAACAATCGATTGATTATTTGAAAAGTATTAATAACCCCGCGGTTTACACTTATCACGGTTATCAACAGCCTGAAACGATTTCATCTAAACGTGCTAAAGTTTAATCATTTTAATGCTATTTAAAGCTAAACGAGCTAAATAACCAGTAATTTGGGGTCTTATTAAGCCAATAACTTTAATCAGTTGCGTTCATACTGTGCTATCAAAGTAAAGTGTAATTAGACAGTAAAATTGGTTTAACTGATATATGGCTGATGATAGTGATCTAGATAAAAGTGAACAACCCACCGATAGTAAATTAAAAAAGGCTAAGGAAAAGGGTCAAATTCCTCGATCTCGTGAGTTAACATCGCTAATGATATTGTTAGTTGGCATTATGTTATTTTGGATAATGGGAACACATTTTGTCAGCAAATTAAAAGCAATTATTCAACAAGCCATGTTAGTTGCCCACCGAACCGATGATGATAAACAGATTATTTTCAATTTAATTAATTTATTAACCGCTGGATTTTGGGCGATTTTACCTATTTTTGTGGGATTAGTTATTGTTGCTATCATTGCTCCGCTTAGTGTTGGTGGTTTGCTGTTTAGTCTACAATCGATTAAGCCTAATTTAGGCAAATTGAATCCTATTAGTGGGTTTAAACGGTTATTTAGTCTTCGAATTTTTTCAGAACTGTTTAAAAGTATTCTTAAAGTGGTTTTAATCGCTTTTGCTGCTGCCCTATTTTTGATACATCAATTTCCCAATATGCTGGTACTACCCAGTATGTATTTAAATAATGCATTATCTCAAGTAATGCAATTGCTGATTTACGCTAGTTTATTGATTGTATTAGCCTTAATACCAATGGTAGGTTTTGATATTTTTTACCAAATATGGAGCAATTTGAAAAAGTTAAAAATGTCGAAGCAAGAAGTGAAAGATGAGTTTAAAGAGCAAGAAGGTAATCCGCAAATTAAAGGGCGTATTCGACAAATGCAGCAGGCAATGGCAAGGCGTAGGATGATGAAAGATGTCCCTAAAGCTAATGTTATTGTTACCAACCCAACCCATTATGCAGTTGCTCTGCAATATGATGAAAAAACCATGAGTGCGCCCAAGATATTGGCTAAAGGTACCGATAATATAGCGAGCAAAATTAAACAAATTGCTCAAGAGCATCAGATCCCGCAATTAGAAGCGCCACCTTTAGCTCGAGCATTATATCGCCATGGTGAGATAGGTAAATCAATACCAGCAGAGCTCTATGCTGCGGTAGCACAAATTCTCGCCTGGGTTTATCAATTAAAAAGATGGCATAGATATGGTGGTGAAAAACCACTCAAACCAACCAATTTATCAATCCCAGAATCTTTATCTGTGAATAAATAAAGGTAATTGTAATTGTTATGATGAAATCAAAATTAACTAATCTATTATCAATAAATAGCTTAAAAAGTGGTCATTATCGAATTTTAACTGGGCCAATGTTGATTTTATTGATTCTTTCGATGATGGTATTACCTTTACCCGCATTTATTTTAGATCTCTTTTTTACTTTTAATATTGCCTTATCGATTATCATTTTGATTGTGGCACTGTTTACTAAGCGAGTTCTTGATTTTGCCGCTTTTCCCACCGTTTTATTGTTTGCAACTTTATTGCGCTTATCCCTTAATGTTGCCTCAACTAGAGTGGTGTTACTAAAAGGCCATACTGGTAGTGACGCGGCTGGTCGAGTAATTGAAGCTTTTGGCCACTTTTTAGTTGGTGGTAATTTTGCCATTGGTATTGTTGTGTTTATCATTTTAGTTATTATTAACTTTATGGTAATCACTAAAGGCGCTGGTCGGATAGCTGAAGTAGGTGCTCGCTTCGCATTAGATGGTATGCCGGGTAAGCAAATGGCTATTGATGCCGACCTTAATGCTGGATTAATCGGTGAGGATGAAGCTAAAGCTCGGCGTGCAGAAGTTACTCAAGAAGCCGATTTTTATGGCTCCATGGACGGGGCAAGTAAATTTGTGCGTGGTGACGCTATCGCTGGTTTATTGATTATGGCGATTACCATTGTTGGTGGCTTATTAGTTGGGGTGATGCAGCATGGTATGACATTATCCGATGCCAGTACAACCTATGTGCTATTAACTATTGGTGATGGATTAGTTGCGCAAATTCCTTCCCTAATTATTTCCACTGCTGCCGGTGTTATTGTGACGCGAGTCACTTCACAAGAAAACATCAGTGACCAAATGTTAAAGCAGTTATTTAATAATCCACAAGTATTAATCTTAACTGCGGTTGTAATTGGGTTACTTGGCCTTATTCCGGGTATGCCAAATTTAGTATTTTTAATGTTTACGGCTATTTTATCGCTCATTTCGTGGTGGTTAAGCAAACAAAAGAAACTTGAAAAATCAGTCTCTACTCCGCAACAAAATATAGCAGCAACTAAACCGTCAAATGTTGACGCTTCATGGTCTGATGTCAATATTGAAGATATTTTAGCGATGGAAGTTGGATATGGCTTAATCCCTATGGTTGATCAAAACCAAAATGGTGAATTACTTGGCCGAATTCGCAGTTTACGCAAAAAGTTTGCCCAAACATTAGGTTTTTTACCACCACAAGTACATATTCGCGATAACCTCTCATTATCACCTTATCAATATAAAATTTTTATAAAGGGTGGCGAGATAGGCCAAGGTGAAATTATGAATAACAAGTGGTTAGCGATTAATCCTGGCACAGTGACCGAACAAATTGATGGAATTGCAACAACTGAACCCGCATTTGGTTTACCTGCGGTTTGGATAGATACCAATAATAAAGAAGCGGCCCAAATATTAGGTTATACCGTGGTTGATACCAGTACCATGATTGCTACTCACTTTAATCATTTATTGCATCAATTTGCCAGTGATCTATTAGGGCGTTTAGAAACGCAAGAATTACTGGATCGCATCAAACAAGATATTCCTAAATTAGTCGAGGATTTTATTCCTGGTGTCGTGCCATTAACCACGTTTCATAAAATTTTACAAAACTTGTTGGCCGAAAAAGTCTCTATTCGTGATATGCGTACGATTATTGAGACAATTTGTGAACAAGCACCTAACCAAAATGATGCTTACCATTTACTTAGTATTGTTAGAATAGCATTGGGTAGAGTGATTACTCAGCAGTGGTTTCCGGGGACAGAGCCGGTAAAAGTGATTGGATTAAGTATCAGTTTAGAGCGAATATTACTGCAAGCGTTACAAAATACCAGTAATGTTGAGCCAGGTTTGGCGGAACATATACTCCAACAGCTTCAGCAAGCCCTTAATCAGCAAGATGCAATTGGTGCACCGCCAGTTTTATTAGTTAATCATACTTTGCGGGCTATGCTGGCGCAGTTTTTAAGACCTAACTTTCCACAATTAGCGGTATTATCAAATTTAGAAATTAGCGATAATCGTGAAATTAAGGTGACCTGTCAAATTGGTAGTGAATCATGATGATAACATTGAATTTACTACCTAATTTTGCTGGTCACTTAATTGAGCTATTTCTTTTCAAAAATAGTTCCTTTTTTGAACGGCGAATCTGTAAAGGTAAATTTGGTTAATAAAATATAACTAATTCCACCAACAACAAAACCGACAATCCATGTTAAGCTAACTTCATAAAATGCAGCCGCTGAGCCAATCAGCATTGCTAAAATCGCTGCAGGGTTAAAACCAGCAAATTGACCGTTATTATCATATAGCGTGTTTACATCAATTTTTTGTCGACGTAACAGATAATATTCCACCAATAAAATTGCTACAATTGGCCCTAAAAATGCCGAATAAATTAAGATAAATAAACCTAATCCTTTAGCTGACGTATCTTGAACTAACACCCATGGGAAAGAAGCAATAGCTAATAAACCCGTAATGGTTACCGCCACTTTATATTTCGCTTTAGTTAATAAAGTAATTACGTAAGCAGGTGGGATGATGTTAGCAACAATATTTACGGCAATGGTACCTAATACAATAAAGGATGAGACTACAATGGTAATATATGGATTATTTACTACAATGGCGAACGCTTTAACTGGGTTCGAGTTACCGGTGACTGATGCTAACATTACACCAATAGTAATAATAAAGCCGTAAGCGACAAAAATGGGTAAAAAATAGAGTAGGCCACGTTTGCGATTGCTAAAACCTGATTTTAGTTCTCGTGAATAATCAGCTGCACTAAGAAAAATTGCTGCATAATTACCCAAGAACATCATAATAAAGCCACAAAATGGTAGTCCCCAAGTTCCTTCGGCATTTACCCATTTATCGATAATAATATCTTGGTGATTGTTGAGTAATAGAATAAAGACATAAACTAATGCACACAGAATCACCACTGAAATTAGGGTTTCGACCCATTTTATAGCATGGAATCCATATAGTGATAAGGCTATTTGGAAAAATTGTAAAATAAGGAAACAAATAAATACATTATCGAAATCACCATTAGATAATATTTTTACAATCTCATTGAGTGCCGTGGCACCGATCCAGCTTTGAAAACCATACCAAACAATAGCAGGAATACCGCGGAGCAATGAAGAAATAATCGCACCTTTTATGCCAAATGACATTCGCAATTGCACGACATAAGGAATACCTGATCGATATCCTAGACGATCATTAAAGACAAAAATTGTGGTAATGATTAATATTGCGATAAACGTTGCGGCAAACGTTTGGAAAATATTCATGGTGGCGACACCAGCTACGACTAAGCTAGCACCTAAGGTCATATTACCCAAATTCATACCATCACCAATCCACATAAAGGCATAAGCCAAAGGATTCATTGTTCTATCTTTGCTAGATTTGGGTAATAACGAACTATCAATCTGCAATGGTGTCGTCGATGACTGTGCTGTGTTATTCTTCATTATTTTCCTTTCCTACATATTTTATTTTTTTATCGTTTTAATTTTATGATTAACGTCGAATAAAACTACCTCTCGGCGTTGCATCAATACCAGAATCAATCTGATAAATGGTTTTTCCTCGTAATATGGTTTGCACAACTTGAGCACCAATTAGTCTACCCACATAAGGGCTAAATTTATTACGATATTCGAGATCTTGTGCAGTTAAAACATAGTCTGAATGAGGTTTTATAAAGATAATATCTGCGTCTTTACCAACTTGAATTGATCCCTTGGTGGGTAAGTTATATCTTTCGGCTGGATTTTTAGCGATGATATCGGCAAACTGTTTTAATGACATACCGCGTTTTTGAACGGCTTCATCAAACAAAATATCGACATTATTTTGCACACCTGAAATTCCTCCCCATGCATCAAACGCATTGGCTTTATCTTTTAAATCGTAGGTACATGGTGAATGGTCAGATACGGCGGTGATAATGTGGCCGGCAAAGAGATATTTCCACAAACCTTCTTGTGCTTGTTGATCACGGATTGGCGGAGAACATTTTGCAATTGGGCCAATTGCATCTAATTGATCTGTAGTGAAATAGAGGTAATGAATACAGGTTTCACAAGTGACATTAACACCTTCTTGACGTGCTTTTATTACTTCTTCAACTCCTTCTGGACAAGCTACATGGCAAATATGAATTGGGCAACCGGTTTGTTTGGCAAAAAAGATAGCTCGGCGAATAGCTTCTACTTCAGTGAATGCCGGACGAGTTGCTACGTATTGTGATAATTTGCTTTCCCCTCGTTCTTTGGCTTGTTGTCCCAAAATATCTGTGATTGCTGCATTTTCGGCATGAATAGCTAAAACTTTACCGGTTTTGGCTATTTGGCGCATCCCTTCCCATAATGCATAATCATTAACATTAGCGAAATCACCGTCAAGATTTGGGTCACCACAGGTTGCCATAAAGCATTTAAACGCAGCAACACCTTCTTGAACTTGTTCTTCAATACCATTATTGGTTAGGTTGTAGGGAACTAATCCACCATATGAAGCAACATCAACATATAATTTACCTTCGCCAGCAGCATATTTGGTACGCAGTGTTTCACCGCTGGTAGTGGCAGGAAGTTGATTTAATGGCATTTCGACAAAAGTTGTCACCCCACCTTTTGCACATGCTTTGGTTCCAGTAACATAACCTTCCCATTCATGGCGGACACCGCCAGGTTCGCTAATATGCACATGAATATCAACCATTCCCGGGCTGACAATTAAACCTTCAGCATCGATAATTTGCTCTGCTTGCTCCAAATTAGGGCCAATAGCAGCAATTTTGCCATTTTTTATTGCAATGTCAGTATTAGTCTCGCCTGATTCGAGAATAACAATACCATTTTTAATGATTAGATCGTACTGCATAAGCGTTTTCCCAAGTAAAGTGATAACAAATTAAACACATAATAATTCATATTATCAGTATTATTGGCATTATCAAATTATTCATAATAATCTTTTATTTATGCAATAAGCATGCCAATAATTGAACAGTTAACCGATAACTGGTCTAATCTAATTTTTTCAATTGTTAGCGCACTAAAATGATCCATTTATATACCAAAGGTTGGTGTTTTTGCACTATTTTGGTTTGTTGGCGTGAGTGAACAAATATGGTTAGTCGAGTGGAAAGTTTAAATGATTTTCCTTACATTAAAATAACCGTTTGTATATAGGCTATCTTAATGTAAGGTTATTTATCGATATCTATTATTCAGCGACAACAGTGAAACGTTGTTTGATATGTTGGGCTTTTTCTGCTTCATCAATCATAGCGACCGCATAGTCAGCGTAGCTGATTTGACTTTTACCTTGGCTGTTAACTAAGAATTGCTCGCCACCAACAGTATAATGACCAGTTCTTGCTCCATCAGCAATAAACTCAATTGCTGGGCTTAAATAGGTCCATTGCACATCATCACAGGTTCTTAGTTGATCTAAAGCTTTCGCCATATTGTTGGCTAATGGTTTAAATTCATCAGGGAAATCTGGTGAATCGGCTAAACGAACGGTATGCTCTGGGTCGACGTATAAACTGCCGGCACCACCAACAACTAATAAACGGTTAGGTTTACCGCTTAAAATATCGGTTAAATGTTTAAGGCTAGTTTGATGTAATGGTAATGATTCAGGTGTCCAAGTACCAAATGCATCAATAATCACATCAAATGGTTTTAAATCGTCATAAGTTAATTGAAATAGATCTTTAACTAATACTTTCGCTTTTGCGTCGCTATTTGAACTTGGTTTACGTACGATAGCTGTGACATCATGTCCTCGTGATAATGCTTCTTTAACCAATAGTTGTCCTGATTTACCATTTGCACCAATGACTGCAATTTTCATCTTGTTCTCCTTAATACGACTTAGATAAATTAATTTTTTTAGCTTAATATCCAAAGTTTCTATTGTAAAGTAGGTACCAAGTAGTAATATAGTTACCGTTTAGATACTATTGTTGAAATTAAAGGAATTTTGTTATGCAGGCAATTGAAAATTTACCGCCATGTCCTGTTGAAACCACCTTATTATTAATGGGTGACAAATGGAAAGTCCTAATTGTGCGAGATTTACTGACAGGTACCAAACGTTTTGGTGAACTGAAAAAATCACTAAATGGTATATCACAAAAAGTGCTTACTTCTCATCTACGTACTATGGAAAAAAATGGCCTAATCACCCGTAAAGTATACCCACAAGTGCCACCTAAAGTGGAATATACCTTAACTGAAGTCGGAGAAAGTTTAAAACAAGTACACGATGCGATGTTAGATTGGGGAAGTATCTACAAATCAAAATATAGCACTAAAACGAGTAGGGTTTAAGTTTACTCAGAAAAGGGGCTATTCTGCCCTTTTTTAATAAGTATGCTTGGCGCTTAGCCATCAAATTCTTCCCAACCAAAATAAAATTCATCTCGGTTTAGATTTATATTACAAGCAATAATTATTGTCTTTGGATAAGGGTTTTGTTCAGTCTTCGATGTGGTATATTTATAGTAATTATAGTAATCGTCAATACCATCCCAGCGTAGTATTTGTTAAATACAATAAAGCTGAGATTCTATGCTATCGTCTTTCCTATAGCTAATGCTGTGGTTGATAAATCCAATATAATCAATGTAATGATTAAAAATTACTTATTGAGTCAATTTAAATTTTTAAATAATGGCAGTCATGAGAATAATTGACTTTGCTATCAAGATTTCGCAGTCGATAACAATAAATCGATTACTAGCAATATATGCTGATGATTATAATAAAAACAAATTAAAACAATACACTAATGTTATTTTTGAATAATAGATTAAGTTGTTTTGCCACCGCATAATAAGCGTCAATATCGCTATTTTCTTTAATCTGTATTACTATGATTTAATTGATATTCATTCAACAAATTGATTATGAGTAAATCATCAACTAATTTAACCATTAAAGATATAGCTAAATTAAGTGGCGTCAGTAAATCGACGGTTTCACGAGTGATTAATCATGATCCTATGGTGAAGGAATCAACTCGCAATAAAGTGATGGCAATTGTTGAACAATATCAATTCACTCCTTCTAAATCAGCAAGAGCAATGCGCGGTTATGGGAATAAGGTTATCGGTATTATTGTCACACGCCTTGATTCAATATCTGAAAATCATGCAGTGCAAAGTATGTTGCCGATTTTTTATGCTAATGGCTATGATCCTATAATTATCGAGAGTCAATTTAGTGCCGCAAAAGTCGCCGAACATCTGACGATGTTAAGAGAAAAACAAGCTGATGGTATTATTGTGTTTGCTTTTACGGGATTGGACAGTTCATTGTTAACGGTTTGGCAACATAAATGTGTGGTGATTGCTAGGCCATTTTCAGCTTATTCTTGTATTTGTTATGATGATATTGGTGCAGTAAATAAAGCACTAACTTACTTATATCAATCAGAAAAACATAAAAAAATAGGTTTTATTGGCGTTGATAAGCAAGATCAAACTACTGGTGGTTTACGTTATCAGGCCTATATTGATTTTTGTACTACCTATAAAATTCAACCCAACGCCGTACTTGGTAATTTAAGTTATTATTCTGGTTATGAGCTTGCCGAATCGGTGTTAGTTCACTCACCAACAGCGATAGTTTGTGCTACTGATTCGATTGCTTTAGGCTTAAATAAATTTTTATCGGAAAAAAATATTAATAATATTATTGTTATTAGTATCGGTAGTAGTGAGTTGCTAAATTTCTTATTTTCTCAAACGATAACGGTTGATCTTGGTTTCGATAAAGCTGGCATCTATGCGGCAAACGAGCTATTACTAATGTTAGAAAAACAGGTAAACGCTAAAATTATTACTGTTCCATCCCAACTACTGAAATAACTCACTGTGTATCGCATTTAGTTGTGATTGTCTGAAAATTGTGAGGTTTATCACAAAAAGGGAACGTTCCCATTTATTTAAATAGTAATTCCATTTATGCTTAATCTCTATCAAATTAGGATCGAAATGATTTAACTAAAAACCAAAATATTGGCTTAAATTGAAAATAAGGAGACTTAACAATGGCGAAAGCACCTAAAGTTTCAACCGCATCAATTATGCAACTAATTGAGCTGGTTGGCGGAAAAGAAAATATTGCCAGTGTCACCCATTGTTTAACCAGATTAAGATTTGCGCTTGCTGATCCGAAAATAGCCAATGTTGATGCTATTGAAGAATTACCTTTTGTCAAAGGCTGTTTTAATAATGCTGGGCAATTTCAAATTATTATTGGTACCAATGTCGATAGTTATTACAAATTATTGATTGAACAACTAAATATTGATGAAGCAACCAAAGAACAAACCAAAGCCGCAGCTAAGCAAAATATGTCGTGGTTTGAACGGTTAATTTCAAACTTAGCTGAAATCTTTGTGCCATTGTTGCCAGCCTTAATTGCCGGTGGTTTATTACTTGGCTTGCGTAATGTGATTGGTGAAATGCCAACTATTGACGATAAACCTCTTACCGATACCTATCATTGGTTAGTACCTATTCATAGTTTCTTATGGTTACCTTGTGAAGCGATTTTCCATTTTCTACCGGTGGCTATTTGCTGGTCAACTGTTAAAAAAATGGGGGGATCGCCGGTTTTAGGTATTGTTTTAGGTATAACGTTAGTTTCACCACAACTGATGAATGCTTATAATTTGGGTAAGGTTATCCCTGAAGTATGGGATTTTGGTTGGTTTACCATTGCCAAAGTGGGTTATCAAGCACAAGTTATACCATCAATTTTTGCTGGATTAGCATTAGGATGGATTGAAACACGCCTTCGTAAAATTATTCCTGATTACTTAAATCTAGTGATTGTGCCAATCGTTGCCTTAATGCTATCAGTCGTCTTAGCCCACTTTGTTTTAGGGCCTATTGGACGCATGCTTGGTGATGGGATTGCTTATGTGGTTAAGTATTTAATGACCGGTGATTATGCCTTTATTGGTTCAGCTATTTTTGGCTTCTTCTATGCTCCTTTGGTTATTACAGGTATTCACCACACCACATTAGCCATCGATATGCAGATGACCGAAAGCATGGGTGGTACACCTATTTGGCCAATTATCGCTTTATCCAATATCGCCCAAGCATCAGCGGTGGTTGGTATCATCTTAATAAGTAAAAAACATAATGAACGAGAAGTCTCCATTCCTGCGGCAATATCTGGATATCTTGGTGTGACAGAGCCAGCGATGTACGGTATTAATTTACGCTATAAATTCCCAATGTACTGCGCCATGATTGGTGCCGCTTGTGCGGGATTAATCTGTGGTTTAAATGGCGTATTATCCAACGGTATCGGCGTGGGGGGATTACCAGGTATTTTATCGATAAAGCCTGTTTACTGGTTGATTTATGCATTGGCGATGTTAGTGGCGATTGTCGTTCCGATCTTATTAACGATAGTGGTTTATAAGATAAAACAGAAAAAAGGCACGCTCAATGTCCAATAAAAAATAGCGCGGGTGATTCACCCAACTTTACAGAAGAGTGAATATTACAATTTACTGATTAAAAATAAAGAGCAAGTGATGAATAAAATTGATATTCCGTGGTGGCAAAACGGCACCATTTACCAAATCTACCCAAAAAGTTTTCAAGCCAGCCAAGATAGTGCCACAGGCGATTTATTAGGCATCATTAGCCGATTAGATTATCTAAAAAAACTCGGCATTAGCGCAATTTGGTTAACGCCGATTTACCCATCACCGCAAATAGATAACGGCTACGATGTTGCCGATTATTACGATATCGATCCGGCTTATGGTTCAATAGCGGATTTTGAATTATTAGTCAAACAGGCGCATGAACGTGGCATCCGCATTATGATGGATATGGTGTTTAACCATACCTCAACCGAGCATCCATGGTTTAAATCAGCCTTAGATAAATCTAGCCCTTATCGCTCATTTTATATCTGGAAAGATGCTAAGGCTGACGGTAGCGAGCCCAATAATTGGCGCTCCAAGTTTGGTGGTAAAGCATGGCAATGGCATGAACAATCTGGGCAATATTACTTACACCTATTTGCTAAAGAGCAAGCAGATCTTAATTGGGAAAATCCACAAGTTCGCAACGAAATTAAGAAAGTATGCCAATTTTGGGCAGATAAAGGCGTTGATGCATTAAGACTAGATGTGATTAATTTAGTCTCCAAACAACAGGATTTTGTTGATGACAACAATGGTGATGGTCGACGTTTCTATACCGATGGCCCCAAAATCCACGAGTTTTTACAAGAGATGAGTCGCGATGCTTTCCAACCTAATGATCTCAAAACCGTTGGCGAAATGTCTTCGACCTCATTAGCCAACTGTTTGCAATATGCCTCGTTAGACGGAAAAGAGCTCACTATGACTTTTAACTTTCATCATTTAAAAGTTGATTATCCAAATGGCTATAAATGGGCATTAGCTAAACCAGATTTGCTTGAGTTAAAGAATATTATTGGTGATTGGCAAACTGGGATGCATGCTAAAGCATGGAATGCCATTTTTTGGTGTAATCATGACCAACCGCGCATTGTGTCACGCTTAGGTAATGAAAACCAATATCACCGTGAATCAGCGAAAATGCTTGCTATGTTACTATATGGATTACAAGGTACGCCATATCTCTATCAAGGTGAAGAGATCGGCATGACCAATCCGCATTTTAATAGTATTAACCAATATCGTGATGTCGAAAGTTTAAATATCTACCAAGAAAAAATAGCTGAAGGGATGAATGAAGCGGAAATTTTAGCAATTTTAGCGAGTAAATCACGTGATAACAGTCGCACACCTATGCAATGGGATGATAGCTTAAATGCTGGTTTCACAACGGGAAAACCATGGATTGAGGTAGCAAATAATTATCGACAAATTA
The DNA here is from genome assembly GCF_984569125.1 of Gilliamella sp. LMG 34362. Taxonomy (NCBI): domain Bacteria; kingdom Pseudomonadati; phylum Pseudomonadota; class Gammaproteobacteria; order Orbales; family Orbaceae; genus Gilliamella; species Gilliamella sp. LMG 34362. Next base: position 303,314 of record NZ_OZ474902.1, read on the forward strand.
ATGTCAAAGCCGCATTGGCTGATCAGAATTCGATCTTTTACTGCTATCAAACATTAATTAAATTACGCAAAGAGTACCCAATCTTTATTTTTGGTGATTATCAAGATTTAACCACCAATGTTGCTGATTATTGGTGTTACTTGCGCCGCTACAATAATCAACAACTATTAGTGATAACCAATCTAACTGAACAACCTGTTAACTGGCAGTTACCAAAAACCTTACAAGGTACTAATTGGCAAAGATTATTGAGTAATTATCAGCAAGCAACAGCATTCGACTCGGAAATCCAATTAAGACCATACGAAGCATTATATTTATTGGCTGGTGATGATAAATAATAAGCTTTAGTAAAATTGAATGTAAAAAAGCGCCGTTATTAAAATAAGCGCTTTTTTATTAAACATTATGATTGATATAAGTGATTACGCATAGTTAGTAAAACCGCTAATGCTTTTTGGCGATTAGGTTGGTCAGGTAATCGCGATGACAATGATGCGGTTTCAATTTTTGCTAATAATGACTCAGCAAGTTGCATAATCCCATCATAGCATAATTTACCTTGCTTAATGGCTAACAGTTGGTCGCGATTAGGTCGTTTATTGGTAATGGTTCCTTTTGTCATGATTTCGTAGGCAACTTGCAATAACCGAATGGTATGCATCATGTTTTTAGCATCAAAGTCATTACCATTTTCAATATTATTTTTATAACGTTGTTGATTACGATTGGCGACCCATTGCCAATACGCTTTATAGTCACGGCAATGCGATGAGAAGCCATCACGATTAAAACTCAAATAAGCCATTACAGGGGTATCGATTTTCACCGAAGATAAACAGAGTTCCGTTGAATCTTCATGCTGAATAATGCCATGATAACCACAACTGCCTGACGCATCATAGAAAAGGGCATATAAATCCTTACCATGAGGTATATTAACTAAACCACAACACTGTTGCTGTAAACCATTTTGTGTTAACCAGTTGGTCATTGGATAAGTATGTTGCCCTTGAATAATATAACAAAAATCCAGTACTGTTTTTCGTTTAACTTCTACTGGGTTATTGATTTTTTTATTCAACCCTTTAGCTTTTTTTATTTGCGATATTGCATAGTGAGCAAATGTTTGTTCGGTTTGTTTAGATAAAAAAAGATCAAGGGTCAACTGCTGCATAATCGGATGTTGATATAAAATACATTCCGAGCTGGAAGCTAACACTTCTAAAATATTAGGGTTATTTTTAAGCAGTAATTCAACAAACCGGCCTAATTCATAATAGACAATATCATTCGAGGCATTACTAATTTGCGGAATATATTCAAGTCCATAAAATTTTTCTTTCGGTAGGTAAAATACCCCTTTGATATCAGTATCGGATGTTTCAGTGGCTAATCCAAAAGCACGGCTACCACTGATAACCTCAAATAAGATTAAATTTTGCCTTTTTAAATCATCAATTGTCATTTGATATTCTTTTCCCTATTGCAAATCCATCAATGTTTTTATGAAAAATTGATCTAATTTAGCTGGTTTAAAATGTCGCTCTGTTATTGGTGCAACCTGTTGCAAAATATCATTCATCGATTGTTCAATAAATAGTAATATTTCAGGATCGATAGCGATAAGTTGTGATTCAGCCATGGTTGCTTTTTGCTCAATAACCTTATTGATTTTGTTACGTAAATTTTCGGGCAATAGCGTCAATAATGGTGCTATTGCCATCGGCGCGATTTGCTGTTTTTCTAAACACCATTTAGCACATAATAGTGGTCTTAACACATAAAATAACTTTTTGACACCAATTTGTTGCCCTTCACTACTTTGCCAAGCACTTTTCGCTATACCTAAATAGTGAAAAATATTACCGCGGGCATTAAAAAATTCTGCGCATAATTGCCATAATGGCGCAGCAATTGCAGCATTTTGCTGATAAATAATTGGTGACTGCAACCACTCAAATGGCGTAGTATTGGATTTGCGAATTAACTGTAACGTTTTTTTCAAATCCCACCCATGTAAATCCAACTCATCGTCGATTGGAAAAGTCAGATGAGAAGCAGGATTATCAATTGATAAATATTTATCAAGTGGATGAATATAAATAAAACGAACATCATAATCACTATTTGGTGAGGGAAATCCCCATGCTCGGCTACCAGATTCACAGGCAAAAATGATATTGATGTTATATTGTTGTTCTAATTCAATAAGTTTTTCTTGTATACGGTTTTGCATTTTCAATAACATCCTTATTAATTTTTATAATAACCATCAATTGAATAAAATTTTTAATCATTCATTTCAGCTATTAATGCGGCTAAATCTTCTTTAATCTCGTCATCAGGTTCGATGATTGCCAATTCTTGTATTGCTATTTTGATATTGTCTGACCATAATGACCGCTCCCAAGCTTTTATAGCATTTAATGCCATAGTTCGATGTCGTATTAGCGGGCTTTTTAAAGCGATTAATAATAAATTTTCACCAACCTCAGGAAAACGATTAAGTTCTTGTAATATCATTAATAATATATAATGTGCATCATCTTCGCCAAAGCCATCATCCAATGTTGGTCCAGTTGCGAGTTTAGCAAAATCATATTGTTGATTAGCTAATTGAATAACTTGTTGGATTCTTGATATTGAATCACTTTGCATCAAATCATTCCACTGATCACCATTATATTTTTTCTGATATTCAAATCGTGCTGGCCATGCATCAAAACCATATTGAGAATAAAGTTCTGCTGCTAGCGAAAATTGATTCTCATTGTTAGCCGTTAGGCTTTCTTCAATCAACTCTAACCATTTATCTTGTTGAATAAATTGATTAGCTTTTTCGATTATTTCATCTTTTATTTGTTCTTGCCAGTTAGGCGTATTTTCATCTACCTCTTCAGCAACAAAATTATGTATTAATTTGACCGTTCGTAATATATTCAGATCGACTAAGTTTGGTTGTTTAAGTAGATGAGTTAAATAACTGGCACAAATTTGAGCACCAACATCATAACAATATATATCCTCAGCAGGCCCACCGTTAATTAAAGCTTCTAGAATTTCACCGATTGAGCTAATTAATTCATTATCAATACTCTCTTGCTCTAACACCTTATCTAATTCACCGGCTACTGCGCAGGTATAAGCAAGATATTCATTCATAATGCTATTTTGATAACCAGCTCTTAACAACCAATCTTTGCTTGCTGATGATAATGGATAGTTGGTTAACCGTTCGACGATTTGAATACGTCCCCAACCATCAACTTTTTGGGCTAGTTTCATTAAGGTATTTCCAATATCATTTTCAGATGATAATGTATTTTCTAATGCAATAGCAGAATATAAGCTAAACTCATTATGCATACCGAATAACATAAATAATTCGGTTTGTTCGGTGGTAAAACAGCCCAATATAGCAATACTAAATTTAATGATTTCACGATCAGGACTATTAATGGCTAACCAATAGACAAACTCATATAATTTATCAAAATCAACATCAATGTTCGGTATTGCTTCAGCTAAATCATCAATAAAGCTTAATGTCCGTTCAGTGGTGACTAAATTATACAGTTGCTCGATATTTGATTGATTAGGTTGTAGTGTTATTTGTTGAAGCAACATTAGCATGTTTTCTGCACAATTTTGTTCTGTCGATGCGCCGTGATGATTGATAACACCATCCATTGCTCCATCTGCCCATTTGAATTCGTTATTATCCAAAGATTCATCAGGAAGCGTTTGCGCTATCTCTGGTAATTTATCAGCATTTTGATAAGGGAGTAAAAACTGATAAATACTGATTCTATTGTTATCCCATACTATTGGGAATGGTTGCTCTGTTGTTGTGTTTAAATTCGTTGTCATTGTTTATCCTTAAAATATCTTATCGTTATCGTGAATGATTAATTGTTTATATCAAAATGTTATAAATAATTATTAGTTATCATATTATTACCGTCATGATCATCGAGAAAGTTATCCTCGATATTATTTATCCTTTCACACAGACCACTTGTCGTAGTTGATGAACAATCTCAACTAATTCATTTTGTGCCGTCATTACAGCATCAATATCTTTATATGCCATTGGAATTTCATCAATAACATTGGCATCTTTACGACATTCAACATGTGCAGTTGCTTTAATATGATCTGCGATGGTAAATTTCTTTTTCGCTTCTGTGCGACTCATAACCCGTCCAGCACCATGAGAACAAGAGCAAAAGCTTTCTTCATTTCCCAGTCCGCGAACAATGTAGCTTTTCGCTCCCATTGATCCTGGAATAATCCCTAATTCCCCTTTACGGGCAGAAACTGCTCCTTTACGTGTAACAAAGATCTCTTCACCAAAATGATGCTCTTTTTGCACATAATTATGGTGACAGTTAATTGCCGACATATGTGTTGTAAATGGTTTAGTAATGATTTTACGCATAGCTAAAATCACATTGGTCATCATTGCTTCACGGTTAAGTCGAGCAAACTCTTGTGCCCAATGAACGGCATCGACATAATCCTGAAAATGTTCAGTACCTTCTTCTAAGTAAGCTAAATCTCTATCTGGTAGATTTTTTATATGGACTTCCATATCTTTTCTCGCCATCTCAATAAAAAAGCGACCAATGGCATTACCGACACCACGTGATCCACTATGTAACATGATCCAAACTCGGTCGGCTTCATCTAAACAGATTTCGATAAAATGGTTACCTGTACCAAGTGTTCCTAGATGTCGATAGTTATTGGTATTTTCCAAATGAGGATACTTGTCAATTAACTTCTGAAAACCTGGTAATAATTGTTGCCAATATTGGTCGATCAAAGTCGGTGGATTATGCCAACTACCATTATCTTGTTTATGATTTTTGGGCGAGATACCATGTGGTACCGCTTTTTCTATTTCGGTTCTTAATGGTAATAAATTATCTGGTAAATCTGTTGCCATTAATGATGTTTGTACAGCTATCATCCCGCAACCAATATCCACACCGACGGCAGCAGGAATAATGGCGCCCATTGTTGGGATTACGCTACCAATAGTCGAACCTTTACCAACATGAACATCAGGCATTACAGCAATATGCTTAAAAATAAAAGGAAGTTGTGCTGTTTTGCTTAATTGGTCTTTAGCTCCTTGATCAACTGGTACTCCTTCTGTCCACATCTTAATCGGTTTGGCATTTTCGGTTTGCAATAAATGATATTGAGTCATTTTTAATTCCTTTTCTCTTTTTCATTTCATTTAACAAGTTATCACTTGTTGATAAGTTTAGTTTTATAAAAATATTTTTTATATCTTCATATTAATTGTTGCGAAAAGCGTGCCAATTAATAAAAAAAGCTAAAAATATTTTTTAATTACATGTTTTTAAATGAAATAAATTTTTTTCGTCATTATTGATTAAAATTTACATGGTTTTTTTTAATGGTATTTTTTATAATTTTAGATATTAATTTATAAAAATAGATAAGTTTATGAAAAAGAATGTGGTGTTTGGTTTTCTCGGAAATGTCCTTGACCAACGAGGCAAAGGTAAACGACGATGGAAGCATTGGCGACCAACCATTGCTTTATGTCATCATGCCGATAAGCCTATTTCTCGTTTAGAATTACTTTATTATCAAAATGATTATCATCTTCTTTGTGAAATCATTAATGATATTAAACTGTTATCACCACAGACTGAAGTTAGACCAATAGTCATAGACCTAGCAGATCCATGGGATTTTGAGCAAGTTTATACTTGCTTATTTGATATTGCCGAAAAATATACCTTTGAGCCTGATAAAGAAGAATATTATGTTCACATTACTACTGGGACACACGTTGCACAGATTTGCTGGTTTTTATTGACTGAATCACGTTACTTTCCGGCCAAATTGCTCCAAATGTCACCGCCACAACCAAAAGATATTAGCGCTAGCAATAATGAGTTAAATGACGATGACATACTAGCAATGACTCCTCGTGGCACAATGAATCAGATTGATTTGAATCTACATCGATATGATAAGATCCTGACTCGTTTCCAACACTATGCATCTCAGGCCACCGATCTTTTAAAATCGGGTATTGCAACCCGTAATCAGCGATTTAATCAGCTAATAGCCGAAATAGAACAAGTTGCTAGTCGATCACATGCGCCGATTTTATTGTCTGGGCCAACTGGTGCGGGTAAATCATTTTTAGCTAAACAGATTTATTTACTCAAACACAATAATCATCAAATTCAAGGGCAATTTGTTGAGATCAACTGTGCAACATTACGCGGTGATGGCGCAATGTCAACCTTGTTTGGTCACGTTAAAGGTGCGTTTACTGGTGCCAATATTGCCCGCACCGGATTACTTAAAAGTGCCGATGGCGGCTTATTGTTTTTAGATGAAATTGGTGAATTAGGTCTTGATGAACAAGCAATGCTATTGAAAGCGATAGAGGAAAAACAATTTTATCCGTATGGCAGTGACAAACCGATTCAAAGCAATTTTCAATTAATTGCTGGTACCAATAAAGATCTCAAACAGGCTATAGCACAAGGTGAGTTTCGTGAAGATCTTTTTGCAAGAATTAATCTTTGGAGTTATCAATTACCAGGATTGGCGGAAAGAAAGGAAGATATTGAACCCAATATAGATTTTGAGCTAGCCCGTTATGCCAAAGAATATGGCATTCTGCCACGATTCAATCAACAATCCCGTAATGCCTATCTGAAATTTGCCACTTCTCCTCAAGTAAAATGGCAAGGCAATTTTCGTGAACTCAATAGTTCGATTACCCGTATGGCGACATTAGCACCACAAGCCAATATTACATTACAACAAGTTGAGCAAGAAATCGGTCGTTTACAGCAAAATTGGCAGCAAACAACCAAAAGCTTTAACGATTTAATTCCAACTGAAATTGATGAATTTGATCGTTGCCAGTTAGAAAAAGTATTAGAAATATGCCAAAACAGTGCCTCCTTGTCTGAAGCAGGCCGAGCACTATTTGCTGTTTCAAGAAGCAAAAAACAGCGCAGTAACGATGCTGATCGCCTAAAAAAATACTTAGCTAAATTTGGCCTGAGTTGGGAAATAATACACAGTAATAATTGATGATCTAATAAAAAAATGATTTATCAGTTTACTTTTTAATAAACTTTAGTCTAGAATACGGCCGCTTTCCTGAATAGTGCTGCTGCAGGAAACAGTAATTATCTTCTCAAATTGAGAGGACGGTATTTTATTGTTTTCTAGGTGGCTATTATGTCTACATTTACCCGTTTACAAAAACGTTTATCCCGAAGTGGGATTGAAACTCATTTTAATAATGATATTTACACATTTAATAAACAAGATATTACGGCACAAGTATTATTACCTAATCCGTTACCTTTAGAAGAAAAAGCGGTTGAGCAATTACTCGATTTTGCATCGGTAACAATGCCTAATAGTGATGGCAAAGTTTGCGCTGCAAGGGCTACGCCAGACTTTCATCCTGGTGCGATTGCACCAGTTGGAAGTATTATTGCCACGACTCCTGATTTAATTATTCCTGCGGCGATAGGCACGGATATTAATTGTGGGATGCGCCTGTTTACTACAGGCTTAAGTCTTAATGAGGTGGATGAACAAAAATCAAGTCTCATTGAACAATTGAAACAAGTGTTATTGCACGATGAGCGCGATGTGCCAGTTACCCCCACTTCTTTTCAGGCTCTTTTTGATGAAGGTCTTGCAGCTTGGTTAGGAGCTTTACCGCAACAAGGTTTATGGAATAGTGTCGATTTTGAGCGGCTCTCACATGAAATTAGTAAAATTTCTGGCAATAATTTACTTTCGGCAGATAGTCAGTATGCTCCCGAAGCCTTTTTTGAAAAACGAGCGATTATTCGTCCTGCAAGTCTAGGCACAGTAGGCTCAGGTAACCATTTTGTTGAATTACAAATTGTTGATGAAATTATTGATCGCCATGTTGCTTATCAATTAGGTTTAAAGAAAGATGCTATTGTGGTGATGATTCATACTGGATCACGTGATGTCGGTTTTTATATTGGCAAGCGTTGGCAAGATAAAGCCAAAGCATTATGGCCGGTCGATCAAAAATACCCTAAATCAGGTTTATTTGCTTTGACAGACAATCATGCTCAAGAGTATTTGCAAGCGATGGGCGTTGCTGCTCGTTATGCTTGGATAAATCGCATTGTGATCACTGAGCTAGTGCGTAAAACGTTTAGTACACTCTTTAAGCAGGATGCGAGTCAACTATTGGTTGATATCTCACACAATGTCATTTTTCCTGAAAATGGCATGAATATTCATCGCAAAGGTGCAACACCTGCACATTTAGGTGAAATAGCATTGATACCAGGCTCTATGGGCGATTATTCTTATGTTGCAATAGGAAAAGGTCATCCTGATTGGTTATGGTCTTGTTCGCATGGCGCTGGACGAGCTGAAAAAAGGCAAACGATGCGTAGTAAAAAATTGGCCTCTGATAACGCCTTATTGCCATGGCAATGCGTTACTTTAAAACAAGTGCGACTATTTGAGGAAGCGCCTGCTGCATATAAACCGATTACGCCAGTCATTCAAGCACAAGAGAATGCCGGTTTAATCGAAACCGCTGTCAGACTTAAACCTTGGATAACCTTTAAAGTATGATGTAAAAAGATGTCAGTTTCTCCAAAAACTGGCATCTATATAGCGAGTTAATAAAGATAATGACTAATGTCATTATCTTTATTATATTAGTTTTATTATTTCTGATTTGATTTGTTATTTTAATCAATCATTAATACCCCGCAGCTAAACCATCACCACAAGGATCGGTTGCACCCATTAATCTATGATTATCGGCAGCAATTAAAATAGCTCAACATAACCTTACTGTATTTTATCGCATCTATTTTCTTATTAAGAAAAATTAAGACGGTATAGACTCCTCAATATTTTTTACAAATATAATAATATTATTTTGCTTTAATATGTGGACTATTGGCATTAATATCTAACCAAGTTTGACGATAACGCTGGCGTCGCTTTGTTCGGCAATAGTTAACTAAAAGTGTAAATCCTTGTTCTTCCATCAATGTAAAAAAATAGCGCTGCCATTTAGCTGCGGTATTGGCATTAATGCCTAATTGTTGCTGAATGGTTTTATATGTTTCACCTTGCAGCGATAAATCAATAAACGGCAACCATCGTTCATGGTGAGATAACTTATTAAGTTGATATTTTTTCAGTGGGTTAAAGGTTCTCCGACAGGTTTTACAACGAAAATTAAGCCGATGGCCAATGCGAATAGTATTCAAAGAGTGGCAATAATCGCAAGGCATGACAGACGTCTTAAGTAGCCTAGTAAGCCACGATTTAAAAGCCTTAGCTTGCTGAAAAACTTCTGTTGGTTTTGCTTGAGCAAGGTTAAGAATCGCTTGATAAAGTTCTGGTTCATATTGTGCTAACAATTGACGGATAACATTATCCCACCGCCGTGCTGCTCGCGCTGAAAGGTTAAACTTATCTGCAATAAAGCTATGTGGTTGATTGCTTAACGTCATTGGCGCAATATTTATGAACAATGAAGCTGGTTTAAAACGTCGACATAAAGGCGTTGTCGCCACCAAATCCGGCAACGCCAGCAAAAAACGCTCAGCGGCAAGATGTTGCTCAATTGGTAATAGAGAATGATACATGATCGTTGACCTTTTGATGGCATAGACTCCTTAATTATTTTTACAAATAATGAATACAGGAAAATGCATAATTTTTTCATTGTTTAAAACTACTAATATCTTATTTTCTTGTTACAAATCTTGATATGTTTCTTATTAGTTCAATTAATGACATCTAAGCATAGATTAAAATATGCTAAATTTGATAACGCGATAAGACAATTATCAAATTGATTAAGTATAACAAACGCTATATTGAAGATACGTAAATTCAAAGGTTTAATATTAAACAGTGAAACTTATTCCACTTCTTGTAATTTGTTGGTACTACAGATAAGTTTGGCTGTTGTGTGTTGATTTTCATCATTTGCATAAATCGCCCAGCAACTTTTCATCGATGGATCGATTTTTTTTGCCAATTGGACTTCCTCACCATTATAGCTACATTTAACGTAGTTTCCATTTTCATCATAGGCTGAATTGATTTGCCATGTGAGGTCATGTTTTTTGCCATCAATAATGCCAATTTCAGGTTTTAATTCAAATAATTTAACTGGTTCATCGGAATAAACACCAAGACTAGTGAGTAGTAGGCTACGATTTTTGTTGATTGAAACTTGCCAACCCTCAGGAGTTGCTTCAAGTTCGGGATGATCGGATTTAATATTGATTCGGGTTGGGCAATCAATTTCGTAAGCAGTAGCAACCCCAATAGTTGCCAACCACGCTGTTGCAATCAAACTAATTCGGTAACCTTTCATCTCATCCATCCTGTTTACATGACATATTAATCTATTATTAGTGTTGTTAATTAATTATGCCAATAATCTAAATCAAATTATTTTTAAAATGCTGTTTTTATAATAATGGTGTTGCTCGATACTGTAAATCAGGTTTTTTTAGCCAGTTTTGTGAATCAATAATCGCTAGTTCTCTAACCTCTTTTTGTTTGGTAACAGCTAATACATGATTCGCTGCATTGGCCGCTAGTTCAAACGCATTTAATTGTGATTTGCCATTGATTAAGTGAGCAGTGAACAAACTACAGATTAAATCGCCAACGCCCAATGGACGATAAGGAAAATCATATAATGGACGGGCAAGGTGATAACTTTGCGATGGTGTGGCTAATATCATTTCAAACAATTCTGTGGTTTTGCCGGCATGGACTAAATTCTTAACTAAAATTGCTTGGATAGGTTGATGTTGCAGTTTTTTGATTGCCGTTTGTACATCGCTAAAGGTTTTAATTTCGATATTCGATAATATCTGTAATTCTAATAGATTCGGCGTAATATAGTCTGCATGTTTAATCGCTTGGTTAGTGAAAAAATCAATAATATTTTGCGGCAGCGAACTCCCTTTATTAATATCTCCGCCCATAACCGGATCGCACACATAAATGGCGTTAGGGTTATAATATTTTATCTTTTTTACTGCTTCGATAATTTCTTCACCTTGTTCGGCAAGGCCGATGTAACCTGATATAACGGCATCAATTGATTTTAAAACGCCAATTTTTTCGAGACTATTTACGATCCGTGTAATTTGCTGAGCCCCCAGCACAATACCATCATAATCGGGATAAACCGTATTACTCGATAGTTGTACTGTGTGGATCGGCATGACTTCAACGCCTTGTAATTGCATGGCTAATGTGGCAACTTTGTTGCCTGCATAGCCATAAACAACATTAGATTGAATTGATAAAACGGTTTTCATAAGTCGTTGCCTTTTTATTCATCATAATAGTGATAATGGCTTAAAAGATAGATGCTGATAATAGATAGCATTGCTAATCCACAATAAAATAGCGCTAATGGTAACCAATAAGTTTGGTAGGTAAAGATAATATAACCCCCGATCAATGGAATAAGGCTACCAAAAATAGCTGCGCAACCTTGATAGCTCATGGATAAGCTGGTGTAGCGAATTCTAGCAGGAAAAATTCGGCTTAAATATCCCGCTATTACTCCATAGAAACCACTGTAACAAAGTACATTTAATGAAATACCAATAATAAAGCTAGTTTTTGTTCCTGCTTGAATAATTGGGAATAACAAAAACACGGATGCCATCGCTAATATTGCTGAAATAATTAAAAAGCGTGTTGCTGAAAACTTTTCTGAAAAATAAGAGATAAATGGTTGCGCAATAAAGTGTACCATTGCAATCCAAAATAGTGCATCAACGATGATGTTCTTCTCAACACCTAGAGCCATTGTTGTATAACCAATCATTAGTGTATTAGAAAAAATACCACTAAATGACAGTACATTGGCGCATATGGCTAATACCAGTATTGGCGTTGCCCGTTTAAACACCTCAATAATTGGCACCGACTCTTTTTGTTTCAAGCTCGCTTGCTTTTTAGCTGATTCGATAAATACGGGTGACTCGGTTAAGGTAATTCTGGCAATAATACCAACAATTAATAAAACAAAACTGACTAAAAATGGGATACGCCAATAACCGCTATCTATAAGTTTATCGGAAGGCAAACTAATGATATAAGAAAAGACCAATAATGCGAGAATATTACCAGCCGGACTCCCCCACTGAGCAAACGATGAGAAAAAGTTTTTTAAGCCTTTGGGTGCATGTTCATTAGCCATTAATACTGCACCACCCCATTCACCACCGACTGCAATACCTTGTAAAATACGTAATCCAACTAACAGTATCGGTGCAATGATTCCTGCTTGTTGATAAGAGGGTAACAAACCAACACACGTTGTAGCAATCCCCATTAATAGCAAGGTGATAATTAGTGATTTTTTCCGCCCTAATCGATCGCCAATATGACCAAAAATTATTGCGCCTAATGGTCGAGATAAAAAACCAACTGCAAATGAGGCAAATGCCCCTAAAACTTGCACAAATTGATTATCTGAAGGAAAGAAAAGCTGACCAAAAATTAAGACTGATGCTAACGCATAGATATAAAAATCATACCATTCAATGGTAGTACCAATAAAAGCAGCAAAAGCAACTTTTTTAGCAGATGAATTGGGCATAGTTAGACCTTGCTAAGTCAATGACTAATGTAAATTTGTAAAGACAGAGAAACTAACACAAAACCATTAATATCACAATTTGTTATCTGATAAGATAAGAAAAATTATGTAAAAAGATGATTGTTCTAATTTGAATCATAATATTGTTATTTAGAGATAATTAGTGATTATTCACAGTGGATTATTTGGGTTATTTTATTAAATAAAGAGCTTAATTGATTGCACAAAGCTGAAATTGAAGGCGCCTTAAAAATTAGCAAAAATATTAAAGTTCGCGGTTAATTAACGCATAGCAATGTAATTATCTAAGTTGTATAAAATAAGATATAGATCACATTTCTTGAATTTTAATTTGAAATAAATATTAGTTATATATACTATCGGATCCATTAAGGCATGTTACTGATTTAATTCAGGCAGGACCAAAACAAAAACTTATCTAGAAGGTGAGTTTTTGTTTTGGTCTTTTTTTTTGGATCTTTTAGAGTGAGTGTATATATGGATTATCAACAGTTAGGAATACAAATTTTGCGGTTAGTTGGGGGAAAAGATAATGTTAATTCCTTGACTCATTGTGCAACTCGTTTACGGTTTGATCTTTTTGATAAAAATATCGTTGATTGTGATGCAATCATGAAATTGACTGGTGTTATTAGTATTGTAGATAGTGGAGGGCAGTTCCAAGTAGTGATTGGTAACGAAGTCCAACAAGTGTATCAAGCTATTAGTCAAAATTTATCTAACCAAGAACATGGCAAGGTAAGAAGCAAAAAGAAAGAAGGAATACTTTCATATATTATTGGCATTATATCCACTTCATTTACGCCTGTAATTCCTGCATTAACTGGTGCGGGGATGATTAAAGCGTTATTAGCTATATGTAAGTTAATGGGGGTGTTATCGCCAGATAGCCATACCTATTATTTGTTGGACATGTTGGCTGATGCGGCATTTTTCTTTATGCCTATTTTGTTAGCGTATGGTGCTGCAAGTAAATTTTCGTGTAATCCTATTTTAGCTATGACTATTGCAGGTGCAATGTTACACCCCAATTTAGGAAAATTAATGGTGTTGGGTCAAGATGTTTCTTTTATTGGTATCCCGGTTAAATTAGCCGATTATTCAGGTTCTGTATTACCTATTATTATTACCGTATGGGCAATGTCTTATATTGAGCGCTTTGCTGAAAAAGTGACTCCATCAATGATAAAATTTTTTATCAAACCAATGCTTATTTTATTGATAGCAGGGCCATTAGCATTAGTCATTATTGGTCCATTTGGCATCTTACTAAATGATTTAGTTGCACAAGGGGCGGGTTATATAAATAGTAAAGCTAGTTGGTTAATTCCAATGTTAATGGGCGGATTACAGCCATTTTTAATTATCACTGGTACAGCTTGGGCAATGACTCCAATTGCAACAGGACAGTTAAGTCGTAATGGTTCTGAAATGATTAATGGCCCTGGTATGCTAGCCTCAAATATAGCACAAGGTGCAGCTACATTATGTGTAGCAATCAAAACTAAAAATAAAAATCTAAAACAACTTGGGTATTCTGCTGGTTTCACCGCATTATTAGGTATTACCGAACCATCATTGTATGGCGTGACCTTAAAGCTAAAACGCCCATTAATTGCTTCAATGATAGGTGGTGGAGTTGCTGGCGTTTATGCAGGGGTATCTGGATTATTACGTTATGCTTTTGTATCGCCAGGATTAGCTGGTTTACCGGCATTTATAGGTGATAATCCGATGAATATTGTTCATGCTCTGGTGACATGTTGTATTGCGATAGTTGTAACATTTGTATTGACATGGTTTATGGGATTTGATGATCCAATTGATGAGGATGATTTGATTAAAGCTATTGATACAGATTCAACATTATCATCAACAAATAACTCTGTTGCTGCTGATTTGAGTAATGTTATCTTAAGTAGTCCTTTAACAGGAAAAGTAATACCTCTATCAGAAGTAAAAGATGATGTTTTTTCAAAAAATTTGATAGGTGATGGTATAGCCATTGAGCCTAATCAAGGTAAAGTTGTTGCACCAATTAGCGGTAAGGTTGTCAGTTTACTTGAATCAAAACATGCGATCGGTATAAAAAGTGATCAGGGTATTGAAATTTTGATCCATATAGGACTGGATACCGTTAAATTAGGTGGCCAATTTTTTACAGCTAAAGTTGAACAAGGTCAGCGGGTTAATGTTGGTGATGAGTTAATTGAATTTGATTTAGCGGCTATCAATCAAGCTGGTTATATGACAACTACCCCAATAATTATTTTATATTCAGATGAGTATTTTGTTGAAAATATTAAGAAAAATATGGTCACAATCGGTGAGGATCTGATATTAGTTAAAAAAGCAAATCAAGGTGATAATCATGCTCTATAAAACATTAAAACCGTTTCCTCAAAATTTTTTATGGGGAGGATCAACATCGGCTTATCAGTTTGAAGGGGCATGGGATGAAGATGGAAAATCTCCGTCAATTGTCGATATGTATTGCCATCCTGAAGATGTAGCCGATTTTAAAGTAGCAAGTGATCACTATCATCATTATAAAGAAGATGTACGACTTTTTGCCGAATTAGGCTTAAAAGCCTATCGTTTTTCTATTGCTTGGACGCGTATTATTCCAGATGGTATTGGTGACGTTAATCAACAAGGATTAGATTTTTATCATAACTTAATTGATGAACTTAAACGTTATGATATTGAACCAATAGTAACTCTATATCATTTTGATTTACCCTATAAATTGGACAAACAAGGTGGATGGAGTGAACGATCAACCATTGATGCTTTTGTCCGATATACTGAAGTTCTATTCCAAAATTTTGGTAAAAAAGTTAAATATTGGTTAACAATTAATGAACAAAACACCATGATTCTTCATCCTGGTGCAATTGGTGTTCCTGAAAATGGTAAATTACCAGATAAGAAAACACTTTATCAACAAAATCACCATATGTTTATCGCTCAGGCTAAAGCTATGCAGCTATGCCACACTCTTTGTCCCAATGCTAAAATTGGGCCAGCATTAAATATTACTTCAATGTATGCTGAAACTTGCCGACCTGAAGATGCTATTGCTGCTCATAATTGGGAAACTATTCGATGTTGGAGTTTCCTCGATACCGCTATTTTGGGGCGCTATAATGCGTTATTTTTAAGTTATTTACAGGATAGAGGGCTTTGCCCAACAATTTTGGCAGAGGATCTCGTTGTATTAAAAAATGCTCAACCTGATTTTATTGCCATGAATTATTATTCAACAGCAACAATTGCCGCCAGTAAAGGAAATGCTTCCGATATATCAGCCAGAGCTGGCGATCAACAAATCATGCTGGGTGAACAGGGCGTTTATCGAGCGGCGGAAAATCCTTTTGTCGATAAAACGGCTTATGGATGGATAATTGATCCTATTGGTTTAAGATTAACTTTAAGAAAAGTTTATGAACGTTACAATTTACCAATTCTAATCACTGAAAATGGCATTGGTGCTCCAGATAAACTTAATGCAGATAATACTGTTAATGATGATTATCGCATCAACTTTATTAGCCAACATATAACCCAAATGCAATTGGCTATCACCGATGGTGTTGAACTTATTGGTTACTGCCCATGGTCTGTTATTGATGTGGTAAGTACTCATCAAGGTTATGGTAAGCGTTATGGTTTTATCTATGTTAATCGAGGCGAATTTGATTTAAAAGATATGAAACGTATCAAGAAAAAGAGTTATTTTTGGTATCAGAAATTAATTAAGGCTAATGGGCAGTTGGATAAATTGACGTAACCGTTATGATAACATTTAAAGTTGATAAAATTTTAAATAACAGCCTAGTATTATCCAAAAATAGTGATAATAACGAGGTGATCCTGATGGGAAAAGGGATCGGTTTTAATGCTAAAGTTGGTGATCTGCTTGATGCTGAGCAGATTGAGAAATGTTTTGTTTTACAACAAATAACAGATATTCAAGGTTATCTTAACTTAATTGAATCATTACCTGATGATTACATCGAGTTAACGAGATTTTTGTTAGACTATGCGAGCAAAACATTACAAACGACTTTTAGAGAAACACTCTTTTTTACCTTATTAGATCACCTCAATTATGCTATTGAAAGATATTATTCAGGAGTGGTTATTCAAAATCGCTTGTTATACGAAGTGAAAAGCTTTTATCCTAAAGAGTTTGAAGTTGCAAAGTATGGCATAACCTATATAAACCAACGTCTTAATATTAGTTTACCTGAGGAGGAAGCAGGTAACATAGCCTTTCATTTAGTTAACGGCCAATCACATCAACAAACTATGCAGCATACGTTATTGTCCGTTAAAATGTTGAAGGATATATTCAATATTATTCAATTTAATTTTGCAATTCGAATAGATAAACAATCGTTACATTATTCACGCTTTTTAACTCATATGCAGTTTTTTATTCAGCGTATTTTTGAGCAGAAGCAGCTACAATCTGATAATGATTTTGTTTTTCAACAGGTGATTAGGCAATATCCAGATGAGTTTAAATGTGCAAATATCATTAAAAAATATTTAATTAATCAGCTCAATATCACGATTTCAAATGAAGAAATCCTCTATTTAATACTACATATCATTCGTATTGTACATTAAATCAAGCAAACAAAAGTCAGCATTGATGTTTATATCGATAATTAATACCAAAATAGAAGATTATTGCAAATTGTGTAACTTTATCATTTGCTTTTAATATTCGATGGTTAATTATTCATTTGGATCTGTTTCAATATTCTGCAAATATGAAACAATCGGTAAATCAGCTTCAGCCCAATCAAGATGATTTAGTTTACTAATATCTAGCCAACAAATTTTATTATGTTCTAAACATATTGGATCATCAATTAGCTGACAAAGAAAATTTGTTGGAAGGTAGCTTTAAAAATGTTTTTCAATACTATCAAAGAATAAATAGGTATATACCTTTCGAATAATAATTAAAGAAGTTTTTTAAACAGTTTAAACAGGCTACCAAGAGGATAACGTTTTAACTTGATTAGATTTTACAGATAGAATGTTGTTAATATGATTTATCGGCGGTTATTTTTTTAACACAGCAGTACTTTTAATGCGAATTGCTGGTCTTTTGTGTTTAGATTGATTGCTTAGTGTCATTGTTAATAGTCAGATTTAGTTAGTAGCGAATGTTATTAATCTGTTGGTTAGTTTGTGTGTATAGGGTTTATTTAATCTTATTTTCACGGATAATTAGGATAAATAAACCCTTTATTATGGTTGTTCTTAGGTTGCTTTATAGCACGGTAAAATTTAAGTCATTATCATGACAAGTTCATTTCACTTATGTGATTTGGTCTTGGCAAACTCTATTGATATTTGGGTTGGTAAAAATATCAAATTCATCATAACTGGTTGATGAGAATTCACTTATTACAGCACCTTCAGGCCCAGCTTTAAACCAATGTTTAATATTTGGGTCGATGGTATATTGCTCACCAGGGAGTAATTCAATCTCTTGGCGAGCAGTATAGTATTGTTGATTACCACCCTGTGGTAAAGTACAAGATATACTGCCCTTATTTTCACCTTCAACATATAAATATACTTTACCCCATCGACAACGAAATGTTTCTTGTTTTCCTCTGCTGTTGTTGATGTCAGGATGTCGATGTTCAGGGCAGGTTTGGTTAGGTAGTAATACCATTTCTTTGGCACAATATCGGTCAGTATTAATATAAATAATTAAATTTAAACCTTCATTTTCAATATTATTTAAACCGAAATCAGCAAACTCAATATTATTTAACTCTTGTTCAGTTAGAATAAGTTGAGATTTTTTATATAACTCTTTGACATTATTCTTATAATCTTCACTAACTAACATAGTACACCTCATATAACTAAAACTAAGTCTATATTTAGTATTTAGATGGTTATGGTTTAATCGATAATGATCTCCATAACCATCCAATTTTTATAGACTTAGCTGATTTTGATTGAATCTAAGTCAATATCTTTCTCGTCATCAATAGTGAGTTCATTGTTATCATCTAGATTGACTCGTTTTTTCAGTACAAATAATATAATTGCGGTAGCAAGTGAGCCAGCCATTAAGGCAATAAACCATTGGATAGGATTGACCATTGTCACCATTGCAAATAGCCCACCAGCAGGTGCTGGTGTAGCACTACCACACGCCATACTAATTGCACCACCAACAGCACCACCGACACCAGTTGCTACTAAACATCTGAGTAAGTCATTAAAGATAATCGGATAACAACCTTCTGTGATTTGGCAGACCCCCATTGGAAATGCTGCTTTTAATGTTTCAACTTCATTGTTGGTATAAATATTTTTAGAAAATATTTTTTGCATAAAGTAAGCGATTGTCATTCCAAAAGGCGTTACCATTGAGGCTAAAATCATAACTGCCATTGGTTCATAACCATTTGGACCTAATGAAAGTAAAAACATGACCACGGTTTTATTGATTGGGCCACCATAATCAATTCCTGAAAGAACACCAATAATTAATCCATATACAATTTTTTCACTCGTATTAAGATTTTTTAAGTAGTCCATAAGTAATTCAGTGAATGCAGCAATTGGGGTGCCGACAACGTAGTACATTATGAGACCCATGGCAAACGCCGATAATAAAGGAATAATTAAAACTGGTCTTAGCCCTTCCGCCCAATGTGGTACTTTAATTTTTTCTCTGAGAAGTAAAGCAATATAACCAGCAATATAGCCACCGATAAAACCACCGATAAAGCCTGCGCCGATATTAATCGCAATTAGTCCAGTCAAAAAACCGGGAGCAATACCTGGTTTATCAGCGATTGAATAAGATATACCCGTAGATATCACCACCGGTAACATTCCAAGAACCAGAACCCCCATAGTTGAAAGCGCATCAACTAATCGGAAATCATCATGGAAACTATTCATTACTTGCCCACCAAATAAACTACCTATAGCGAGACAAAAACCAGCACTGACAACAATGGGTATTAAATATGATATAGCTGTTAGAGCATGACGCTTTAACTCTATTAATTTGAACATCTTCATGTGCAACCTCACCTGTAAGATTATTGAGAAATAGCTTCTTCGATCTTCTTAATTAATTTATTGGGGGACTTTATGGCAATTTCTGTGGGGACCTCAATGATTTTTTTGTTGGCAAATCGTTCTCTTCCAGATACTTTTACATCAATAGCTAATATAACAATATCAGCACTTTCAATTAACTCATCGGGAATTTCATCTTGTACACCTATCGTACCTTGAGTTTCAATATGTATGTTATGCCCAGCATTTTTGGCGGCAGTGATTAATTTTTCCTTTGCAATATAAGTATGTGCAATTCCTGCGGTACAGGCAGCGATTCCAATAATATTCATAGCCTTTGTCCTATTTTTATTACAATTCCTTGTTGATAAATTTGTTATTAGTAACTAGTGAAAATTTGTTTAATTTCCTGACTATCATTTGCTTCTAACAATCTATCAATAACATCATCATTACCAAGCTTACCGGCTAGTTGTGCTAACAACATGAGATGTTCATTAGCACCGTCATTATTAGCGCTGACCGAAAATAAAAATATTAATTTAACTCCTTTATCATCAAGAGTTTCCCATTCAATTTCTTGGTTGAATTTCCCGATAGCAATACCATTTCGTAGTACGCTATCGCTTTGACCATGAGGAATTGCAATATAATTACCTATACCTGTTGCTCCCAATGATTCTCTATAATAGATATCTTCCAGAAATGAATTAATATCATTAATATAGCCAGCATTAAGTAGTTTCTCTGATAAAATCAGTAATGCTTCATTTTTATTTTTTGCATCAATATTTGTGGCAATGACTTGTTCATCTAAAATTTTATTTAATGACATAAACTCTTCCTCTTATTAAATGTAATAATCCGTTGCTTGTTGCCGGTCGATAATTAACCGGCTTTTAGCTTACATTTATTAATATGAACAAGCATTTAGCTATTTGTTCTTATGTAGTCTTAAAACTTATCGATAATATAATGATGCTTTATTATCTGCTTTAAATAATTTAATTTTTTGCTCTGCTACTTTTTGCGTTTCTAGCATGCAAGGTGGGAATAAAACATTAGGCTCTCTAATCTCGTTATTGCCTCCATTTAACATCTCGCGTAATTTATTAGCAAAACAGATTTTTATATCACTAGAGATGTTTATTTTGGCAATTCCTAAATCTAGCGAAGCGGCAAGTTCATCATCAGCATTACTAGACCCCCCATGAAGTACTAATGGGATTGAGACCAGCTTATAAATTTCTTCTAGAATATCTAAACGTAATTTAGGAACTAAGTGTTTTGGATAAATACCATGCGATGTACCAATGGCTACAGCAAGAGAATCAATTTTTGTTTCTTCAACAAATTCTTTGGCTTTTAGTGGATCGGTGTAAATAATTTCACTTGCTCCCCCTTCTACGGTGGATCCTGTATCGCCAATGGTACCTAACTCTGCTTCCACTGACACACCAACGCTATGTGCTAATTTTACGACTTCTTTAGTAATTCTAATATTTTCATCAAATGGTTGATGTGAACTGTCAATCATTACTGATGTGAAACCTAATTGAATGGCATGTGCAACTTGTTGCATGTTGGCACCATGATCTAAGTGAATACAAACGGGGATTTTACTGTGGTTACATTCATAAATAACTTGACTGATAAAACTGTCTTTTAAGAAAGCAAGCTCATCGGGGTGAATTGCCATCATAAATGGTGCGTTTAAACGTTCTGCTGTTTCCATTACGGCAGTCAGTAATTGTCCGCTACCAGCATTGAACGCAGGGACGGAAAATTTATTTTTTCTTGCTATATCTAGCATTTCTTTACCAGTGATTAACATGAGCTGCTCCTTAAATTTGCTGTTATTAATACTTTCCTTTACTTTCTTTTCTTTTATTATTTTATCTTTTCTTATTTGTGTCAATTATTTTTTTTATTTTCTTTTTGTTATTTGTTTTTTTGTTTTATTTTAATTTGTTTTTTGTGTATTATGCAGATAAATCAAAATATAAGGTGGCTAATTATGTTTGCTGAAGAAAGACAACAGATTATTTTAAAGAAAGTAATCGAAAATAAATCGATTACTGTTAAAGAGTTAGCAGAGTTATTAGATGTATCAATGCCTACAGTGCGTAGTGATATTGATATAATTTGTGCAAATTATCCAGATATAGAGAGAACGCATGGTGGGATTGTGTTATCGAATAAATTTATACATCAAACCCCTTATGATGAAAGAAAAGCACTTAATCTAAAAGAAAAACAGAGCATTGCTAGTTTGGCTATATCTTTAATTAAACACAAAGATACAATACTGATTGATTCTAGTTCAACTAGTAATGAAATTGCGAATAAATTAGTCAATATTGATATTAAAATTACTATTATTACTACGGGTATCAATATTGCTGTTAAGCTAAAAGAAAACCCGAATTTGACGGTTATTATCATTGGCGGAGTTTTAAAACCAAAATCAAATACCATACAAAACTCTTTTGATGATAGCGTTATTAATGCTTTTAATATTGATAAGTTTTTCTTTTCAGCATCAGGTGTTTCACTAAAAAACGGGTTCTCTGATTATAATTACAATGAAGTTGTCGACAAAAAAAGATTTTTAGCTAAATGCCAACAATCTATTGCGCTAATTGACTCAACCAAATTCAATATTGATTCAAAATCCAGTTTCGCACAATTAAAAGAAGTGGATTATTTAATAACAACTCAAACTGTTGATAAAAAGGATATTGAGCGATATAAAAGGTCGATAAAAGTTCTAACAGCTTGATGATAAAGGGGCCTATTATGAGTTGGTTTAAAAATATGACCGCTAAAGAGTTGCTACAGTATGTTGGTGATATTAAACAAATTGCTGGGGCAACGAGTTCCATTTTAAATGATGGCCCTGGTTTTAATTCTCGTATTTGTGAGGTTAATACCGCAGCAGGGTTAAGTTTTACTGTATTACCTGATCGAGGAATGGATATTTCAGCATGTCGTTATAAAGGCATACCCATTGCGCCAATATCAAAAGTAGGGATCAGAAATCCAGAGAGCGTGAATAATAGTGGATATGAGTTTTTAAAAAATTTTCATTGTGGTTTATTAACTACTTGTGGATTAACGCATATTGGTCCGCCATCGACTATTAATGGTTTACATGGCCCATTTTCTAATTTACGTACAGAAAATTTTTCTATTAATGAATTTTGGGATGATGATGATTATATTATTCAGTTGAAGGGTAAAATACGTCAAGCTGTGTTTTTTTCTGAAAATATTCAATTACAAAGAACAATAACTACTTCATTAAAATCTTCATCCTTTACTATCACTGACACAATCACTAACCAAGCATTTAGGCATGAAAATATTCAACTTTTATATCATATTAACTTTGGTTATCCACTATTATCACCAGATACGACAATAAAGCTACCCACAGTAACCACGTTACCCCGAGATGAAGTTGCCGATAAGGGATTAGCACATTTTCTTGATGTATTACCGCCTCAAGCTATTTTCGATGAGCAGGTCTATTTTCATCGGCCAAAATCAGAAAAAAAATGCCGTTTTAGGGTTGAAAATAAAACTATTGGTATTGCGCTGGACTGTCAATATGACTCAACTGAGCTCCCTTATCTGACACAGTGGAATCAATTTGGTCAAAATGAATATGTTCTCGGTATTGAACCTGGTTTAGGATGGCCAATGAATAAGCCAGAGGGGGGATTGATTTTAGCACCATTAGAGAGTTTTACGACGTCGCTGCATTTTGATTTAAGTAATATATAATAAACAAAAATACTGTAAGGCATTTTAATAATTACTAGGATAAAAAATTTACATTTCAATTTGGTTAGCAGATAACCCTAATTGACTGTAATGAATAATATTTAATGGAGATAAATAATGAAACGATATGGTAGTGTTGAGGCGGGAGGAACAAAGTTTATTTGTGCTGTTGGCAATGAAAATAATGAAATAATTATTAGCGAGACTATTCCAACCACAACTTATGCAGAAACGATAAAAAAGGTCATTCTGTTTTTTAAACAAAATAGTGTTGATGCTTTAGCAATAGGCAGTTTTGGGCCGGTAGATCTTGATATTTCTAGTGACCAGTATGGATGCATACTGAATACTCCAAAACAAGGTTGGACTAATGTAAATATTGTTTTACCAATACAGAAAGAACTCAATATACCTATCTTTTTTACAACGGATGTTAACTCAAGCGCTTATGGTGAAATGTATTTAAACTCATGTAATAATTTGGTTTATTACACAATTGGCACTGGAATTGGAGGAAGCGCTATTCAAAATGGCGTATTTATAGGTGGCGTCGGTCACCCAGAAATGGGGCATCAATTAATAAAAAAACATTCGTTAGATGTCAATTTTAAAGGTGTTTGTCCATTACATGGTGATTGTTTAGAAGGGCTAGCATCAGGGCCAAGTATTGAAGCAAGAACGGGTAAAAAAGGCCAAGAATTAGATGCTAGTTCAGATGTTTGGGATATTCAAGCATACTATATTGCCCAAGCTATTTTAAATGCGACCTTAGTGATTAGACCTGAGTTAGTCATTGTTGGTGGTGGTGTGATGAGCCAAAATCATATGCTAGAACGAATAAAAACGCATTTTAAAAGATTATTAAATAATTATGTCACCATTGAAAATATTGATAAATATATAAAAACACCGTCAGTTGAAAATAATGGTAGTGCAACAATTGGTAATTTTTTACTCGCCAAAAACTTATTAATTAAAAATTAATTTATTCGCATTATATATAATTAGGTTGTTATTTCTTCAGGAATAACAACCAACTAAGTAATATTGTTATCTTCTCCTTTAATTATCCACCTTCACTAGGCCACGACAAGCAATGTTATTAGATAAATTAGCTTTAAATGATTATACTGGTGAATTATACGCATCCTTAAATTGAGTATTTATAAACTTAGTTTAAATGAAATATTGTATGCTAAAACATGGAGCATTCGAGGAAATTACAGCAACAATCTGATTTATTTATAGGATCTATTACTGTAACTATTATCAATATATCTAAAATTTATATCTTTGGATGAAACGAGTTGTATGCCAAACAGAATAATTAATCCCAATAATAAGTTATATAAGGATGAGCAATTGAATCGTGACTATCCGGTTACGGATATTTCAGAAAACAACATAAGAGAACAAATGCCTGAAATATTCAACATATTATTAATTGATAGAACGACATCTACAGCTGATGAGATAAATAATATTATTTGGGCCAATGATAATTATAGCCAATATAACCATACAGCCTATTCACCATCTGCTCAGATAAGACCTGAGTTAATCACAGGTAACATGGCAAAAATCATCATGCCTCGGGCGTTAAAACCGCGAGAGCAGCAAAAAGAACGAACTAAATCAAAAGCGGAAGTATTTACACCAATTTGGGTTGTGCAAAAACAAAATGATATTCTTGAGAAAGAATACGCTAATGATGATTTGGACACTTATATTAAGCGAAAATGGTTAGAAATATCATGTGGTGAAGCGCCCTATATGGTTACTCGCTATGATATGAATTCTGGGCAAATGATACCACTGCAAAAAAGGGTAGGTTTTGTTGATAGGAAACTAAAACGTATCAATGCCGAAATAAATGATAAAAAAGAATGGCAAAGATTCGCTATCAAAGCTTATCAAGCCAGTTATGGCTTTGAATGGAATGGCGACTCGCTTTTATTAGCTCGCGAGAATTTATTTTACACATGTTGTGATTATTATTTTGCTAAGTGGCAAGAAGAACCATTATATGAATTTTTGAAAAATGTGGCTGAAGTGATTAGCTATAATTTATTCCAGATGGATGCTTTACAACAGATTATTCCTTTGTCAGAACAACAAGCCTCATTGTGTGACAATCAGTTAACTTCTTTTAGTCAAGAAAACAATGCACAACAATTGCTTAAAAACCACGGTAAGCGTGTAAAAATTATGAATTGGGATATAGGGGAAATGATTTTTTTTGGCGAAGGAGATAGATAATGAAATTCGATGTGGTTGTCGGTAATCCTCCCTATCAAGATATGAATGTCGGCGAAAATAATCAAGCTGTTCCTATATATCATTATTTTTATGATTTAGCTGAAAAGGTCGCAAGTAAATACACGTTGATTTCGCCGGCTCGATTCTTGGCAAATCAAGGGGCAACACCGAAAAAGTGGAATCAGAAAATGCTGACTGACAAACATATCAATATTGAATATTTCAATGCTAAAAGTGATGAAGTTTTCCCAAATGTTGATATTAAAGGCGGTATCGTAATTATTTTTAGAGATAAAAATAAAATTTTTGGTGAAATTGATACTTTTATTCCTTTCAAGGAATTGCGATCTATATTTCATAAAGTTAAATCAATAACTAAAGAAAATATGAGTAATTTTGTGTATAGCCCCGATAGTTATCGATTTACAGATTGTTTGTTTATTGAAAATCCTTATTTGATTGGCCGAACGGATAAGGCTCATGCAAAAGCTGTCGCCTCTAGTGTATTTAGTCGCTATCCAGAAATATTTTTTACCACCAAGCCAGATGATGGCGAGGATTATATTCAAATCTACGGTCGCACAAAAGGTGCCCGTATATATTATTGGTTGAAAAGAAAATATATTGCTAATCATGCTAATTTAGATAAATGGAAAGTTTTTGTGCCAGGTGCTAATGGAACAGGGGCGTTTGGAGAGATATTGAGTACACCAGTTGTTGGATCTCCCGCAATCGGACATAACCAAACATTTGTCAGTCTAGGAGAATTTGATACTGAGTTTGAAGCTGAAGCATTACTTAAATACATTAAGTCAAAATTTGCTCGTTCAATGCTAGGTATTATGAAAACAACCCAGAATAATCAATCAAAGATCACATGGTCAAAAGTTCCGCTGCAAAATTTTACTAAAAATTCAGATATAGATTGGAGTAGATCTATTTCAGATGTCGATCAGCAACTTTATATTAA
This sequence comes from Gilliamella sp. LMG 34362, assembly GCF_984569125.1. NCBI lineage: Bacteria > Pseudomonadati > Pseudomonadota > Gammaproteobacteria > Orbales > Orbaceae > Gilliamella > Gilliamella sp. LMG 34362. The sequence continues at coordinate 330,109 of NZ_OZ474902.1, forward strand.
ATATAGTTTAGCTGAAAACGAAATTAACTTTATTGAAAGTAAGGTTAAACCCATGAACTAACTAAGTAATTTTGCAATGGTAAATATAATAGAAACCAATCGATTTAAATTTTTTAATGTTGATGAAAATATTGTTATTTTTACTTATCAGGATGATTTAGAAAAATTAAACTTAAATTTAGATAAAATTGCTAAAAACACGCAAAATACTTGGCAACCAAACAGAAATCAAAAAGAGATAGATAAAAATACCCTACAAGGGAAAATTGTTGAGGAGTTATTTATTGATTTGATTGAGTACCAAAATTGTCAAAATGATAATATGAGACAATTATCATATACGGCTTATGACCAATTTAGGACTGATTTATTTAAAAAACATGCTCCTTTTGATGGTCTTATCTATGAAAAAAATAATCCCAATATCGCACTTGTTAAGCAAAAAATAACGGAAACAATTCTTGCCAGCCATTATGGTATGTTAACTGATGATACTATTGAGTTTTGCCGAGCAAATAACGTTTATTTGGTAGAGATAAAGTCATCAAAGATCCCTAATAATATCTATTTATCAAAAAGTTGTAATTTACGAAAATATACTTCTCATCAAGCATTAATTAATCGTCTTAGACAACTAGATCTATTTAAATACCCTAAGTTCAATAGAAAAAATGGTGATATTATTCATAGTACTTGCGATTATTTAGCTTGGATTAAAAATAATATTATTTCTATGTCACAAAAATCAGACAGTGAAATAATCGATGCCGAAATAAATTCGTCTTTAGATATATACACCAGAATTTTTATCAATGACAAAGTAACAACAGATGATGGCAAAAAAGTCTTTATCGGTTATCTATTGGGATATGTTTTAGGGTATCAGTTTTATGAAAATCTTAAAATTATGAACTTTCCTTCTAAAAAATCTAGCAAAGCGATTTATGTCACTTATCCAATCTCAAATACAACAAGTTTTAACCGCTTATTTGATGATAAAAGGCTGTGGTAAATACAACAAATTGTAGTCAAAATCCCTGAAATTTTGATGTCATGTTACTTATGATACCGCTTGAATCCTTAACGTCTCGACAATGAAAACAGAGTAATAGAAGTAACTACATATACATCAATATTGCCTATTATTTATATCACTACAATCTTATTGGATTTAACTTTTTAGTTAATAGTGTTAAATAATCACTATTGTTGATTATTTAGTCAGTTAGAAACCTCAATGCTTATCGTCAAGATTATAAGCGTCTTGATAAAGTTTTAACTGATTAAATTGGTTAACAATATTTATAGATACACGTCACTATCGAACCAAATGTATCCGGGTTTGTATCCGATTTTGCACTTGATATGGGGTGATCTCAGTTGATGTCAGTTGACAAAGAAAATCCCTTGAAAGGTAGCTTGGAAAAGGCTTTAGACATAAAAAAACCTGCTAGAAGCAGGTCTCAGAATTTGGTGATTGGTGCCCGGACGCGGAATCGAAGATACAGCTTAAAGCATTGGTATTATTGAGTTGGAGGAATTGAGGTTGAGGAATGTATCCGAAGTTGTATCCGTAGGAACTTAATCTCTTTATCTGTCATCATCTTTTTTTACTGATAGTTCACTGAGATAAACAAAATTTATTTCAGGAAACTCTAAAAGCGATAATAAAACTCATGTCAGGAATGGATGAATATGAGAATTCTGCTCAATAAATAGTGTCATCAAATTTGAAATAGAATTTTCATATAAACTATGAGAACCAATTGCAAAAAAATTAGGTTCAACCTTGGCTTACAGTATAAATTTTTATAATCGGTTAATGAGAAGGAAAAGGAGTTTATAATTTTTATTCATAAACATTCCTTATGTTATTTATATCCTGGGGAAGGTCATTTTTAAGTTTTGATAATATAAACATAAAATGTATATCTTTCTTTGTCAAAAGTTCGCTTGCTTTTAATGTTATATTCAATTATTTTGGAGGTTTGAGTGTAAAAATTAAATTATAGTTATATACCTGCTTTGCATTAATAACTTGATAATTATATATGAAAAAAATTAACAAATTAATAAATCAAGATCATTTATATATAGAAAGTGATAATTTGTTTGCATTAGAACATTTGATTGATAAGTATAAAAATAGAATCAATTTAATCTATATAGATCCTCCTTATAATACTGGCAATTCTTATGTATATAATGATTGTTTTTCTGATTATAAAGGATTCACATGGTCTGAGATGATGTCACCAAGATTAGAGTTAGCCAAAAGTTTATTAGCTGAAGATGGAGCAATATTTATTAGTATTGATGATAATGAATTAGTTAATTTACGTTTAATTTGCGATAACATTTTTGGCAAAGAAAATTTTATAGCTAACATTATTTGGCAAAAAAAATATTCTCAATCCAATGATTCTTATACGATGTCCACTGTTCATGAATATATTATTGTTTATCAAAAAACAAGTAATTTCAGAATCAACTTATTGCCTAGGAATGAAAATCTTAATAAACCTTATAAAAACGATGATGGCGATGGTAAAGGTGTTTGGCGACAAGATAATTTATTAGTAAAAAAATTTTCTCTTAGTAGGGTATATCCAATTGTTAATCCTAATACTGGTAAAGAGTATTATCCTCCAAATGGAAATAGTTGGAGAGCATCTAAAGAAACAATGAATAAATGGCTTCAAGAAAATCGAATTTATTTTGGTCAAAAAGGTACTGGTGCACCACAATTAAAAAGATATTTGAATGAGGTTAAACAAGGAGTACTACCCACAACGTTTTGGTCATACGATGAAGTCGGTCACACACAACAGGCTAATAAAGAAATAACATCTTTATTTAACAATGAACTAGTTTTTGATACACCAAAACCTGTTTCATTAATAAAAAAAATATTACAGATAGCATCAAAACATAATGATATTATTCTCGATTTTTTTGCTGGTTCAGCAACCACTGCACATGCTACATTGGAATTGAATTCGGAAGATGGTGGAAATAGAAAATTTATAATGATTCAATCACCAGAGCATTGCAATTTTAAGAACAAAAAATTTAAAAATAGATTTAAATATATCAGTGATATAGGTAAAGAAAGAATAAATAGAGCAGGGAAATTATTATTACAAAAAACATCATATCATCCCAACTGGGATAAAAATGTTTCTTTTAAATTTATAAAAATGCAAGGATGATATCTTATTTTAAATATTATTTATTGACAGTAGGACATCCCATTCATTTTTAAATAAACAGCAAGACAACAATTAATTTCAAAGCCTAGAAAAATCTAATGAAATTTACTATCTCTAGTTTTGATAAGTATTGTCTAGTTACGAATTGCCCATTGTTTAGGCCTAGTGGTTTCCAAAGTATTTACCTAGAATTGAACTATTTTCTTGTACAGTAATTTAACGTTGTCTTGTTCTAAACGCAATATTAGGCGTTTTCCATCATCATATGATATTTCAAAAAGCTCATCACTTGATGGGGAAAAACTAGTTCTTACTATGTTTACAGGTACAAGAATGTAAGCTTGGTTTGGCCCTCTATTTTTCTATGTCACCAATTTAAAACAAAACTTAAATGTGTTTTCCCGGTTTTTGAGCTCAATAGAGATAAATTTATGGTGCCTATAATTGACACAATTATTCCCTCTAAAAATACATGCTACCAATAATCATTTATTAAAAAAACTAAAAAAAACAATGTTATAATAATTTATAAAATATTTATAAAAATAAAAGATAAAATAATAAACTAACTCATAAATCAGCTTGTAATACTCTTCTATTAAGACTAAATATATCTCTAATTCGTTGTTGTGTATAAGGATTACTTGTATGCTCATAAACTAGATTTATCATTGTAGATATATTAATAGCACTTCCATTAATACCGGTTTCGTTAACAACTCTATTTAGTTGTATATTTATATTGGAGCCAAATCCCCCGGCTATATAAGAAAAGAAGCTAAGTGGATAAGTACCATTATAATAATTGTTAAGCTGACCAATATAATTATAGACCATCCTGTTATGATGATCATTAGTTATACTATATTTACTATATGCTTTATTATCTAAAATAGCCGAATAACCTTCATCATCAGAAAGTAATAACACATCAGGTGTCAAACCTTTTGGTCCTACATGCCTAGCTGTAAAACCAAAAACATTTTGAAATAAATCTACCGTTGCTAATTCAAAATCAGTGGCTTGCTCTCTACCTTTGAAAGCCATTTCAAAATATTCTGACAAAAAAGCACCAATAGCTCCTTGTGGATATAATTCTTGTAGGCAATCTTCGACTAGATCAGGTAAAAATCCTGTTTTTTCACAAATTTTGTCTATGAGAGTACTAGTAATTTTACTTATTGGCATTTTTACTGATTCAGTAATAAATGCCTGTTTGATTTTATTAATTGCAATAACTCTCGTTGAAATTCCATGTATATTTAACAAATTACGTGTATCTTTTCGATGTTTTGGATCCACACCAAATTTTCTTTGAAAATATTCATGTTGTTCAGGACGGTCAATGAATGGAGAATCAGACAACAGTTGATTAATCTCATCTATTTTATCCTCAATAATTCTTATCCTATGGTCTTCAGTATCCCTTTTGACTAATTGAGTATATTCCAACCAGTTAATTATAGTGTTAGCAATGTCTAATAGGTGATCAAAACTATTTTTTGAGCCTCGGCTTGAAGAATATTTTTCAAAAAAATTTTTAGCTAAAATTGCATCACCATCATTTCTAAATTTAATTATTTGTTGAACAATATATTCAAAACATTTAGCACTTTCATTTTCTGCTTCAACAACGACAATTTTTGCAATTTCCTCTTCTGATAAACTTTCAATTCTAGAATCTGATAATAATTTTAACAAAAACTTGAAAGGTCTTATTTTAAAACGAACCGAAACATTTACTCCGCTACTTAATGAATAAGAAGAAGGGAACTGGTATTTGATAATTTGATTTTTTAATACTTCAACTGGAGAATCACCATTCATTATTGCTTCCCCAGCTAAGGTTAATTTTATTTTTTTAGTATTTTCTTGTACAAAAATTAAACCTAAACTTACTAACCAAGCTTTATAGGTTCTACCTCCACCACCTGTTTGATCTCGCCGATCTCCAGTACGTTTTAATCCAGCTTCTTCGAGGGCGTCTTCTAATGACATATGAATTTCTCGTTGTCCAATCCATTCTTGATTTAATGAAATATCAGAAAAAGTTGCCAATACTTCTGGAACTGAATTCAAACGTCTTTTAGGTCGTGTTACCCACCAATAATTTAGCACTTATATTTCTCCGTGAAACAAATTTGATTATTAATGCGGTGAAAAATCCATATAAAATTGTTCTTCATCTAATTTATAAAAAGTTACATCCGTTCTACCATAATCTTCTAAGTGTTGTCTGGTTACGAACTGTCCATTGTTAAGGCCTAGACGATTTCTAAAGTATTCTCCTATCAACGAATTGTTCATTGGTGTTGTTATCGCTTTATCACCTTGTTGCTGGACTCTTAAAACCAAATTTTTATGATCATCAGTTAAAACTGAAAAATGTCTTTTTTCTAGGGGAAAAAATCCAGATCTTGCTATTCTTGAAGGAACAGGAATGTAAGCTTGGTTTGGCTCTCTACCATTTCTTTGTCCCCAATTTAGGCCAGAATGCCTGTGTGTTTCACCAGTTTTTGAGTCCAAGAGAGAAAGGGTTACATTTTCAATGCTGTCATCAAAAATAATAGCTGAATTTTCGATTTCATTCTCTAAAACAGGATGAGATGCTCTTAACATAATATAATCTTCGATTTCATTATGGTTACAAAACATCACATCACAAATCAAACCATTATAATATTGAAAAGCCAGGTAAGGCTCACAAGGTGTCATATATTCTCTTCTCCCTAAACTGAAACCTGCTTGAGAATAATTAGCTGACCCTGTATATGCTTCTGTTGGTAAATCATTATCTAGCCAAATATAAATTTTACTGTGAACGGGAGCGTGTTCAATTATGTACTGACATTGAAAATTAGAATAGATATCATCGTTATTTTCATGAATATCTTTGAAACCTTGATGAATATCTTCCTTTAATCCATCATATAAGGCCATGCCAACAATTAATTCTATATCAATTGTTGGTAAACCTAATTCTTTAATTCTTTTTAAATGCCAAGATGCCATCGTATGAGAAGCGTAGCCTGAAACTATTAATAGCCGATTGGCTCCTCTACGAATTGGCTCTATCAATATCCTATTAATTAAATCCTGATTAAACATTTACCTATTCACTTATATTAGGTTCAACAGAATCATAATCAATTTTAGCAAAGCTATTCAAAATAGCATCAAATATTATTTTTGCGCCTTGACAAGGAACAGCCATACCAATTTGTTTTCGCACACTTTCTTTGGAACCTAAAAATTCATAAGAATCAGGAAATGTTTGTAATCTTGCTCGTTCCCTATTTGTCAAAGCCCGTGGCTCTTCCCAATGATATATGTGAGTACCTCCACCACCACTACCTGTAACAGTGTATGCAGGTTTGGAAGGATCAAGTCTTTTATAAATTTGACTCATCCTAGCCCCTTTAACATTCAATTGCAATGCTTTCGGTAAATCTGCTGTAAAAGCATTTTGTCCAGGTAAAATATGTTTCAATCTTTCAACAACAACTTTAGACTGCTTTGTCATTTCATTGTTAAATGCATCAGTAGGAATTGGGGGGGTTTCTATAGCATTTTTACAAGTATTATCTACTTTTAAATAAGGACGAGGGGATGGTACTCTGAAAGATACGGTTTTACTTAAATCCAACCTAATTCCAACAATAATTATTCGATGTCTAGCTTGGGGAATACCATATTCTTCAAATTTATATAAATGTGGAACAACTACATAACCCGCATCTTTTAATTCAGATAAAATCTGCGTAAAAGCTTTTCCATCATTTGCATTTCTTAGACCTCCTACATTTTCAGCCAAAAACCAATCAGGTTGAAAATGTTTTAATGCTTTAACTCCATAGGAATACAAGGGTCCATAGACTCCATCAATCCCCTTTTGTTCTCCTACAATACTATAGTCATTACACGGAAAACCAAATGCTAATGCATCAATAGGTGTTAAATTTTCCATATTTAACTTTCTTATATCTTCATGAAATACCGACTTACTTTTACCATCACAAATATTGTGAGCATAGGTAGCACAAGTATCTCTGTCATAATCATTTGCCCATTCATGAACTATAGTAAGTTTTTCGTCTAAACTACTTGCATTTATTGCCCCATAAGCTAATCCACCTGGACCACAAAATAGCTCACCTAATTTATACTGCATTTTAACTCCATTAGTTTCATGCCTATCTTTTTTAGCAAAAAGATTCATTATATTTTGAATCGAATTTATTTTTTCTCACCCAATAATTCACAATTATAAAAAGGATTCTGATTTTTAGATATACATAAGCTACTATCAATTTATTCTGAAAGTTCATATAATTCTAGTAAATTTATTTTATAACGAGCCTATAGCTTTTTTAATACCTCGGGCGATGGTTCTTTCACTTTATCTAATTCTATTCTATTTAACATAGTGGATTAATATCTGTTACATAAGAAACGTTATTTAAATCGAAGTTAAATTTATACCTTTGGTTTCTTAGGAAACGACCTAATACTCCGCCACTGTAAGTAAATACAGTATCATTTTTGCGGCGATTTCGCAATAAATATACAAATATTGTAATGATTTCACCACAATACTCTTCTGGTACACATTTTTCATCATAATCATTACAAAAACTTTTACCAGTGTAATAAATATAATTATCCGAATAAAATGTACTATTTTTTTAGCGTGTAATATCATGACTGTAACGTTCATAATCAAAGTAGTTACTTAAATTACCTAGTTCTTTTAAACTATACAGCCACTTTCTGCAATTTAAGTTATCAGATAAATTAATTAAGTCAGTAATAGAATTAATATAATCTCCGACATCAATAACTACTTCATAAATTTCTAATTCAGCATAATTTAACTCTTCAAGTTTTTATGCCGAATGATTTTATTTATTAAGGTTAATAAATATGATGATAAATTATGGTTTACTTTATTATAGGATTAATATTACATGGAATTAGGTATTAATTTATCGTATTAGTTAAAAAATATCGTCGAGAAGTCCATATGTTTAAAGCCATTGTTCACTTGATTTTGGGTTAATTAAGTTGAACTCGGTTGAATAGTGAAATAAGGTGCAAGGTTTATTGGAAAAGGCTTTAGACATAAAAAAACCTGCTAGAAGCAGGTCTTAAAATTTGGTGATTGGTGCCCGGACGCGGAATCGAACCACGGACACGGGGATTTTCAATCCCCTGCTCTACCGACTGAGCTATCCGGGCAACAATGGAGCTGTATTAAACACGATTAGAGATTATTCGTCAATCCCTTTTGTGAGATATTTTTAAAAATATATACTGTTTGGTTGAAATTTAGCTAATCGTCACCATTTTAATAACTAATTGAAAATAATGTCGCTCTATATTTAGAGGAATTTTGGTATGCGAGTTATTGGTTTTATTATATTTTTTATTTATGTTTATTGTGAGATTAGTTTTTTTATCGCAATTGCTAATTCAGTGGGGGTATTGCTTGCATTAATCGGAATTATTGCTACCTCGATTATTGGTTTTTCATTAATTAAAAAGCAAGGGTTAAAAAATTTAAGCCTTATGCAACAAAAGATTGCTAATCAACAAAACCCAAAAGAAGAAATTATTAACAGTGTTTCGCTATTATTTGCTGGTTTTTTCTTATTTATTCCAGGTTTTCTAACGGATATCTTAGGGGGGATTTTATTAATTCCATATGTTCAGGAATATATTGTGCGCTTTATTGTTAAAAAACTTCCTACTAAAGTTTATTCATTTTCTTCTAGTCGCAATGTACAAGTAAATAATGATGTGATAGAAGGAGAATTTGAACGGAAAGATGATGAATAATTAATCAATTAGAAAATTTTTTTATTTTATTCTCTTGAAGAATATAAATTAATCCCCATCTAATATGCACTATATAATACATATCATAATTTTATGATTTATTGTTAATAATTACTTAAGTAAAAATTAGTGCTAGGAGATAACTAATGAAAATTCGTCCATTGCATGATCGTGTGATCATTAAACGCAAAGAAGTAGAATCAAAATCAGCTGGCGGTATTGTGTTAACTGGCTCAGCAGCAGGTAAATCAACACGTGGTGAAGTTTTAGCTGTTGGTAATGGTCGCATTTTAGAAAATGGTCAAGTTCAACCATTAGATGTTAAAGTTGGTGATATCGTAATTTTCAATGAAGGATATGGCGTTAAAACAGAAAAAATTGATAACGAAGAAGTGCTTATCTTATCAGAAAGCGATATTTTAGCCATTGTTCAAGAATAACTGGCAGATAATTTAACTTATATACAGAATTTAGGAGAAATACGAAGATGGCAGCTAAAGATGTAAAATTTGGAAATGACGCTCGTGCTAAAATGCTTAAAGGCGTTAATGTATTAGCTGATGCAGTTAAAGTAACTTTAGGTCCAAAAGGACGTAATGTTGTATTAGATAAATCATTTGGTGCGCCAACTATCACTAAAGATGGTGTATCAGTTGCTCGTGAAATCGAATTAGAAGATAAATTCGAAAACATGGGTGCGCAAATGGTTAAAGAAGTAGCTTCAAAAGCAAACGATGCAGCAGGTGATGGTACCACTACTGCAACTGTACTTGCGCAAGCTATCGTTAACGAAGGTTTAAAAGCAGTTGCTGCTGGTATGAATCCAATGGATTTAAAACGTGGTATTGATAAAGCAGTAGTTGCAGCAGTTGAAGAGCTTAAAAAATTATCTTCACCATGTGCTGATTCTAAAGCGATTGCACAAGTTGGTACTATTTCAGCAAACTCTGATGAAACAGTTGGTACTTTAATTGCTCAAGCAATGGAAAAAGTAGGTAAAGAAGGTGTTATCACTGTTGAAGATGGTACTGGTTTACAAGATGAACTTGATGTTGTTGAAGGTATGCAGTTTGACCGTGGTTATTTATCTCCATATTTCATCAACAAACCAGAAACTGCGACTGTTGAATTAGATAGTCCGTATATTTTATTAGCAGATAAAAAAATCTCTAATATCCGTGAATTATTACCAGTATTAGAAGCCGTTGCTAAAGCAGGTAAATCTTTATTAATCATCGCTGAAGATGTTGAAGGCGAAGCATTAGCAACATTAGTTGTGAATACTATGCGTGGTATTGTTAAAGTTGCAGCGGTTAAAGCACCTGGTTTTGGTGACCGTCGTAAAGCAATGTTACAAGATATCGCAATCTTAACTGCTGGTACTGTAATTTCTGAAGAAATTGGTTTAGAGCTTGAAAAAGCAACACTTGAAGATTTAGGTCAAGCTAAACGTGTGGTTATCAATAAAGATAACACAACTATCATCGACGGTGTTGGTGAAGAATCATTAATTAATGCACGTGTTGAACAAATTCGTAAACAAATCGAAGAATCAACTTCTGATTACGATAAAGAAAAACTTCAAGAGCGTGTGGCTAAATTAGCTGGCGGTGTTGCAGTAATTAAAGTTGGTGCAGCAACTGAAGTTGAAATGAAAGAGAAAAAAGCACGTGTTGAAGATGCATTACATGCGACTCGTGCAGCAGTTGAAGAAGGTGTTGTTGCTGGTGGTGGTGTTGCGTTAGTTCGTGCTGCTTCTGCAATTTTAGACCTTAAAGGTGCAAACGAAGATCAAAACGTTGGTATTAAAGTTGCTCTTCGTGCAATGGAAGCGCCATTACGTCAAATCGTTACTAACTGCGGTGAAGAAGCTTCTGTTGTGGTCAATGCGGTTAAAGGCGGTAAAGGTAACTATGGTTACAATGCCTCAACTGAAGAATATGGTGATATGATTGCCATGGGTATTTTAGATCCAACTAAAGTAACACGTAGTGCATTACAATATGCTGCATCAGTAGCAGGTCTTATGATCACAACTGAATGTATGGTTACTGATTTACCTAAAGATGATAAAGCTGACTTAGGTGCTGCTGGTGGTATGGGCGGCATGGGAGGAATGGGCGGAATGATGTAATTCCCCTATTTAACCAGTCAAAATAAAAAACCACTCCAATATGTGAGTGGTTTTTTTATATCTAAACTTAAGTAAAGAATAAAATTATATAGTGAGATGTTGGTACAATGTTATTGAACCGATGACAATAAGAACGATGCCACCGATAAATGATGCTTGTTTACCAATTAAACAACCAATTTTTTTACCTAGCAATAAGCCCAACGTAACCATGATACAGGTTGCAAGTCCAATCATGGTGGCGGCAATATAAATATTAACGCTGGCAAGTGCTAATCCGACACCAACAGCAAATGCATCAATACTTGTTGAAATCGCAGTAAGAACTAATATTAAAAATGATTTTTTCGATGAAGGAAGTGGTTTTGCATCACAGTTGTCATCGTTATCTTCCTTAAAACTATGATAGATCATGTTTAGACCTAACAATAACATGACGGTAAAAACAATCCAATGATCCCATCTTTCAATATATTGTAGGGCAATATAGCCAATTAACCAGCCTAGTAATGGCGTCATGGCTTCAACAAAACCAAATAAGATCCCCACTTTTAATGCGCCTAAAAACGGCGTTGATTTTAGTGATACGCCACGACAAATCGCTACCGCAAAGGCATCTGTAGACATGGCTAATGCTAGCAGTAAAATAGCCAAAAAACTCATGATATATACTCTTGCTTCCAGTGATGTTAATTTTAATTTTGTATTTATAATTTATTTTTTTGATACTAAAAATAGATAGTTAGCTATCTTGTTGTCGCCTTTATTTTTATAAAGTTCGGCTGTTTTTGCTACATTAGTTCGACGACTGGCATCATATGCAAAAAGTTGTTTAAACATTAGATCTGCCGTTTTCTTATCGCCGTTTTGGATAGCACAATAACCATATTGCTCATAGGTATCTGCTTTCCAGCGGTGCCGATCTAGTTCTAGACTTTTGGCAAATTGTTGTTTCGCTTCTTGGTAACGATCTCTACCACATAAAAAGGAGCCGTAGTGCACACGATATAAACCATTACCTGGTTGCATTAATGTGATTCGTTTATAAATCATCTCTGCTTCATTATATTCACCAACATGTTGATCAAACATTGCCATTGCTAGCATGATTTGAGGATTATTGGGTGAATACTGAGCTGCCAATTTTAGATTATAATGTGCTGCTTTAACGTTATCTTCAGATTCATTGGCTTTGGCTAAATAACCTAAACCTAATCGCATTCTTGCTAACGCAGCGGTTTCTGGGTCAAAATCCTCACGACCATTCATTTGACAGCCTGATAGCATTAGCATGACCAAACTGCTTAATGCTATTAATGCGTTTTTCATGTACAACTCCTCGGTTATTTTAGGCGGTTTGTTGAACAAGATTTTGCTTTTTATAAAGCGTTCGTTTGGTACGATCTACAACTTCGCCAGCAAGTTGACCACAAGCTGCATCAATATCATCGCCACGGGTCTTCCGAACGATAACCGTAAATCCATACCCCATTAATGTTTTCATAAACCGATCAATTCGAGTGTTTGAACATCGCGCATAAGGCGCACCAGGGAAAGGATTCCATGGAATTAAATTGATTTTACTTGGTACATTTTTCAGGAATTTAGCCAACTCATGGGCATGTTCAACACTATCATTGATCTGGTTGAGTAATACATATTCGATGGTCACTTTACCATGATTAGCATTCGAGGTTGAAAGATAACGTAAAATTGAATCACGTAACATTGCCATATTATATTTTTGGTTAATTGGCATAATCTCACTACGAATTTCATCATTTGGTGCATGTAATGAAATAGCTAATGCTACATCAATCATGCCAGCTAATTTATCTAAAGCGGGTACGACACCAGAAGTAGAAAGTGTCACGCGTCTTTTGGATAAACCATAACCAAAATCATCTAGCATAATTTCCATTGCTGGTGCGACATTGGATAAGTTAAGTAAAGGTTCACCCATTCCCATCATAACAACGTTAGTGATAGGTCGATCGGCTAATTTACCTGTTACGCCAATGGCATTTGATGCGCGCCAAACTTGGCCAATAATTTCAGATACGGTTAAATTACGGTTAAAACCTTGTTGCGCTGTTGAACAGAATTTACATTCCAAAGCACAGCCCACTTGTGATGAAACACATAAGGTCGCACGATCACGTTCAGGAATATAAACTGATTCAATCATTTGATTATTGCCTACATCTAAAGCCCATTTTATAGTGCCATCGGATGAACGTTGCTCGATGGCAATTTTAGGAGCTTTAATTTCAGCTAATTTTTTTAATTGCTCACGTAATTTTTTGTTAATGTCGGTCATAAGATCGAAATCATCTATCCCAAAATGATAGATCCATTTCATCACTTGATCCGCTCTAAATGGTTTTTCTCCTAACGAAATAAAAAATTCTCTTAACTGTTGTCTGGTAAAGTTAAGTAAGTTTATTTTTTCGTTAGTTGGATTGGTGGTGTTTTGATTAGTTGTATTTGTCACGTCCAAACAATTATCAGACGATTTATGTGTAGCTGATGTTAACATATGGCCTCGTTTTTACACATTATGGCTATTTCAATTTTTAGGGAAAGGATTATACTGGTTTTCACCCTGTCTGGCTAATATAATATTAATTAGAATCTAAATGATGAAAAAAATAATAACATTGAAAACAGTTACTCATTTTAGCTCAACTTTAACTTTACTCTTATGTTCAACCTTTGCTATGGCACAATCTATTCCATTAAATAAACTTACTGGGCAATTTGATGAAAAAAAAGATAGTAATTATATTGCTCTTGACTCAACAATATTACCAGTAAACAAAAAAGGTATGTATTTACAGAAGGAACCAACTGAGCAGTTGATTAAGGCTTATAATGATTTTAAAAAATCTTATCCTAATATTCCTTTTATTGTAGTGAGTGCTACGCGTAATTACACCTATCAAAATGGTATTTGGCAACGTAAGTGGGATGCATTATTACCTAAGTTGAATAATCCACAAAAAATTGCTGAACAAATTTTAAAATTATCTTCAATGCCTGGTACATCAAGACATCATTGGGGAACAGATATTGATATTACTAGTGTATCGTCTGAATATTTTAAAAATGATAAACAGGGAATTATTTTGTATCAATGGCTTCGTGAAAATTTACCGAAATATGGTTTTTGTCAACCATTCAGTGAGGGACGAAAAGGGGGCTATTTGCCAGAAGAGTGGCATTGGTCATATAAACCAATCGCCAAACAATATCTTGCTGAATATAAAGCAATACTTGATAGGAATCCACAGATGATTATGCAAAATCTGAATTTTACTGGTTACGATAAAATTACCTTAGAAAGTCTGGTAAAAGAGTATGTATTAACCGTTAATCCGGATTGTTATTAATTTTTTCGCCAATAAGGTAGTTTGATTGTTACCACTAAACCACCACCATCGCGATTATTAGCTTGAATAGTGCCGTTATGCATAATAACGGTCTTTCTGACGATGGCTAGACCTAGTCCATAGCCTTTACCTAACTGTGCTGACTGAATACGGACAAAGGGTTCAAAAATACTCGATAATTTGCTGGCATCGACACCCGGACCACGATCTTTAACTTCAATTTGTAAATATTTTCCTGCTTCTTTTAATGATACCTCAACCGTTTGGCCTGCATTAGAAAAGCGGATAGCATTACGAATAATATTTTCAATCGCGCGTCGTATCTGTTCAGAATTACCTTTAACAATAGAGTGATTAATGGATGATAAGTTAAACTCTACTTCAATAGATTGGTGATTGGCTTCGTAGTTGGCATCATTAACCACTACACCAATTAACTCTTTTAAGTCAAAGTATTCATCGGTTCGATTATTCATTTCTGCACGTGAATAATTAAGAATCTCACCAATTAATTGATCTAATCGTTGCGACTCTAACTCAATTCTAGCTAAAGCTGTATCGATATTTTGTTTATTTTGTTGGGCAAGACCGATTGCCAATTGTAAGCGGGCCAGAGGGGTTCTGAGTTCATGAGAAACATCATGAAGTAGCGCTTGACGATCAGATATTAAGATGTTGAGTTGCTCAACCATCATATCAAAATCTTTACCTAATTCACTCAGTTCATCACGACGAGGTTTTAACTTTTTAAATAACCGAACCGACAGATCACCTTGCGATACACGGAAAAATCCTTGCCTTAGTAATTTCATTGGTCTAGTTAAGTTCCATGCTAAAAATAGGCTGAATACTAAACCAACACAGATCCCCATTAACAAAATAGGGGTCGGCATATTAAATAAAGTTTTATTTTTGCTATTGCTATGATCGGTTTTATCGTCTTTAAATGATACCGAATAGAGGGTGCCATCCGGTGCCACAGCCATCCGCTGATATACATACGAACTAGGTTCTAATTCATCTGTGATGATATTAACTTGATCATATTGCGGAGACACCAATTTTATTGACAATAAAGCCCGCTCACGTTCGGGCAAATGTGCAATAAAATTGAGTGTTTCATCTTCACCGGCAACATGCAATAATTGAGCAATCATATCCACTTTAGTCGGCATATGATTTAAGAATCGTTGATTTCTACTTTCTATATAATAAGAGAAAGCAATCCAAGTTAATTGGAAAGTAAGATAAAAAATTATCCAAAATATAACCAGTATTTTCCAAAATAATCGACGATTCATAGCAAACCTATGGCTTGATTAACGGATACGATAGCCAACCGCTCTTATTGTTTCAATGGTCACATCATTTTGTGCTACTTGATGTAGTTTTTGGCGAATATTGCTGATATGAACATCGACGCTGCGATCATATAATTCTCGAGCACGACCCAGACCTATTTCAGACAATTCTTCTTTAGTTACCACTCGCTCACTATGTTTAACGAGTAAAACTAACAAGTTAAATTCAGTAGAGGTGAGATCTATTGGTTGACCGTTCCAAGTACAAAGTCGTTGTGGTAGATCTAAAGTTAAGCCATTAAAATGATATTTTTTCTCATCAACTAATTCGACTGAACGTTCGTCAAACCGACGTAACACCGCTCTCAATCTTGCCAATAATTCACGTGGGTAACATGGTTTTGGAATGTAATCATCAGCACCTAATTCTAACCCTAATACGCGATCAATATTATCACCTTTGGCAGTTAACATAATAACTGGCATATTACATTGTTGACGAATGCTTTTTAGGACATCAATGCCATTAATATCAGGTAACATCACATCTAAAATTGCTGCACGATATTTACCTGATAGCGCTTCATCAATACCATCCTTACCTAAATAAACACTTTTAATATTAAAACCTTCATTGGTTAAATATTCGCTAAGCATTTGTGATAATTCTACATCATCATCAATTAATAAAATATTTATCATATCTCGCCATTATTATTTAATTTTTGATAGTTACATTATTGCAATAATAAAAAAAAAGTCAGGTAGTTTTACTAAAATATTACATATTTTGAACTATTCCTGATTAATTTATTTACTATGCAGTTAAGTATAGATGTTTCAGATTTAGTCTATTTTTGTCGTGTATGTTTTAAACAAAAAGTGATTGAATAAAATCTGTTTATAGTGGTTTAACGTATTAATAAAATCAGTATTGAACTGATAAATTATGTTCACTTACTCTTTAATATGTGAGCTTAACATTCAGTTTTCAAGTTAAATAGAATAAAATAATTACTTAATTTCATGGCTAAACGTTTTACTTGCTAACATTACGGTTAGTAATATGGAGATAAAAAATGGAACAACAAGTAATGTGGCAACAATTAATCAAATTGGTGAAGCATGAAGTCTTGCCAGCACTTGGTTGCACTGAACCTATCTCACTTGCTTTAGCTGCTGCTACGGCAACTCAATATATTGATAAAAATAAAATTAGCCACATTGATGCTTATGTCTCGCCCAATTTAATGAAAAATGGCATGGGTGTTACGGTTCCAGGCACTGGTATGGTGGGATTAGCTATTGCAGCGGCCATCGGCGCCATTGGTGGTGATGCTGGGGCAGGCCTTGAAGTCCTTAAAAATATAACTCAGCAACAGATCGAACAAGCTAAAACGATGCTCAATGAGCATAAAATTAATGTGCAAATTGCCGATAATAATACCGCTATTTATTCTGAAGCTAATATTTATACTAATCATGATCATGTCCGCGTCTGTATTGAAAGCTCACATACTAATGTGATTTTGATTGAAAAAAATGGCGAAATAATTTTTAAAGCCGATAACCAAAAGCAAGATGATTCGAAAGACGCGGCTATCATCAAATTGATGTCGGTAAAACAGATATATGAATTTGCCTCGCAGGCTGATTTTGCTGATATCGAATTTATTTTACACTCAGCAGAATTAAATGATGCCTTATCTCAGGAAGGCTTAAGACGAGATTATGGCTTAAGTATTGCGGCGACATTACATGAACAAACTAAAAATGGCTTATTAGCTGATGATCTATTGTCTAAAGTGATTATTCGTACTACTGCTGCATCAGATGCTCGCATGGGTGGTGCAACGTTACCAGCTATGAGTAATTCAGGTTCAGGCAATCAAGGTATTACTGCAACTATGCCAGTCGTTGTTGTTGCCGATTATTTAGAGTCAACGCCAGAACAATTAGCGAGAGCGCTTATTTTATCGCATACCATTGCCATTTATATTCATAGTAAATTTCCGCCATTATCAGCTCTTTGTGCAGCCTCAACAGCGGCCATGGGATCGGCTGCCGGTATGGCGTGGTTACTGGGTAAAGGCCAATATGAGGCAGTTGATATGGCCATATGTAACATGATTGGTGATTTGTCTGGAATAATTTGTGATGGTGCGTCAAATAGCTGTGCAATGAAAGTTTCAACCTCGGTTTCATCCGGGTTTAAAGCTGTATTAATGGCGCTAAACCGAATTCGTGTTACAGGTAATGAAGGTATTGTTTGTGATAGTGTTGAAACTTCAATTAATAATTTAGGGGCGATTGTTAGCAATAGTATGAAAGCAACTGACACTCAGATAATTGATATTATGTCGCATAAAGCCTAATTTTTTTGAAAAATGCTAAAAGAATAACCTTTTAACGCTTTTAATATGACCAATTGGTATTATTTTTAAAAAATATGCTGGACAATATTATTTTTTATGCGTAATATTTCGTCCTGCTTCTATGGTGGCTATAGCTCAGTTGGTAGAGCCCTGGATTGTGATTCCAGTTGTCGTGGGTTCGAGTCCCATTAGCCACCCCATTTTATATTTAGAATGTGAAGCAATTTCTGACGGCGAGTAGCGCAGCTTGGTAGCGCAACTGGTTTGGGACCAGTGGGTCGGAGGTTCGAATCCTCTCTCGCCGACCAATTTAATAAGAAAGCCTACTCATTTGAGTGGGCTTTTTTATTATTACAACGATGCATTTGATTCGAACCGATAAGAGGTTCGAGCCGAGTAGCACGAGACAGCGTTGCTTTAGCAACGACCCGTAGGGCGAGCATGAAATGTGAGTCAATCCTCTCTCGCCGACCAATTTAATAAAAAAGCCTACTCATTTGAGTGGGCTTTTTTATTATTACAACAATGCATTTGATTCGAACCGATAAGAGGTTCGAGCCGAGTAGCACGAGACAGCGTTGCTTTAGCAACGACCCGTAGGGCGAGCATGAAATGCGAGTCAATCCTCTCTCGCCGACCAATTTAATAAGAAAGCCTACTCGTTTGAGTGGGCTTTTTTATTACTACAACAATGTATTTGATTCGAACCGATAAGAGGTTCGAGCCGAGTAGCACGAGACAGCGTTGCTTTAGCAACGACTAGACATTTTTATCCTTCTAAATTATCTAAGCTGTAACTATGCATGTTTACCATGCTCTTTATAATTAACTCTACAAACACTTTATACTTCGTTCCTTCTTATGACTTGATAAAATTGCGTTTTTACATTGAGTTTTCTTCAAATCTTCCTTTATTGTAAATCAAATAAACAGATACATTTTTAAATATATCATATTGATTTAATTATAAATAATTATAAAAACTGTGATCTATGCAACAAATTTGGTACTTAAAATTGACAACATGTATTTTTTTGTTTATTTTTTAACAATGTTTACGTTATATTAACGTATATCTATTTTATAAAAAAGTCCATCAATGGAGTGTGTTTTTTGGAATATCGTGAAATAGCTTCAAAAACTTATGTTGAAGAACAGATTAAAGCTAATCCGACTATTGTCAGTAAGAAATTGACAGAACGAGCACTAGCAGAACATTTTGGTGTAAGTCGTACAACAATAAGAAACGCTTTAAATGATTTAGCTATGGAAGGTTATGTATTCCAAAATGATACTGATGTGGAACCACATAAAATTTTTGAGATTAATATGTTAAAAATGTCTTCTTTCAGTGAAGAAGTTAAAAAAGAAGACGATATTGACCTTAATATTAAAGTTCTCACCAATCAAATTATTAATATGCCAGCTGAATTGCGGTCTTTTTTTGGTTCGAATGAAAAATTGATTAGAATTGTTCGGCAAAGGATATTAAACAAAACTCCGCTTTCCTACGAAGTAACATATTTACCATCTAATAGATTTAAAGGTTTAGAACAAGTCGATTTGAATAATGTTTCTCTTTATCAATTTTTGAAAGAGCATTATCCATTCAAGCCAAGTCACGGTCGTGAAGAAATTACTTATGAGTCAGCAACCGAAGATAAAGCCAAATATTTAGGGGTTATTGAAGGAACACCGATTTATAAAGTATCGAGTAATAGCTTTGATATTAACTTTCAACCATTTGAACATACCGAGCAATATCTAGCAGGAAAACGATTTAAATATCATCTATCGGCGAAAAATATCTTCAATTATGGAGAAAAACAATTATGAAATTGTTTGAAAAAATTGCTGATCATTTAATGGGGCAGATCAACTCGGGTCAATATGGTGTGGGTGCGGAGCTCCCCCCAGAAGTTCAATTACAAAAAGATTTTGATGTCAGTCGTACTACTGTTCGTAAAGCTATTGACCTATTAGTAGAAAAAAATTTGGTTGTACGAAAAAAAGGGATTGGTTTATTTGTTGCACCAATGCTGTCTACCCAAAATATTCTTGAGATGACTGGTATTATTAAACCTGGCACTTATCAACATCATAAAAAAATTCTTAAAGAGAATTATTTAAGAAAAGCTGGCCCTTACTATAGCCAGTTATTAAAGATAAAACCGTCAGCACTAATTTATTATATTAGTTTTTTAGAAGTTGCTAAAACTAGTGTAGTAAAAGAGATTTTTCTTTTACCCCTTCACTATTTCCCTGATTTTCAAGTTTCAATAATAAAAGTGCTATCAGCACTTGAAATTACTAATTCGGGTAAGAAAAAAGTCGATAAATTAGAACAAGATTTACAGCTAATTGTTGCCAATGCCGAATTGGCTAAGCAATTACGCTGCCAAATTGATGAACCATTATTTAAAGTGTCTAATCACTATTTTGATATAAATAGCGAACCGATTGCTATTGAATACAAATTCGCTAGTAATACCAAATATGTGGTGGATTTCACCTAGGAGGAAGAAAACCAATGATTAAATTGTTACGTGTCGATCACCGCTTATTGCATGGTCAGGTTGTTGTTTCATGGTTCGATAATGTTGGAGCTAATACTATTTTAGTTGCCAACGATGCTGTTGCTAATGATGAATTTCGTAAATCAGCGATCCGATTAGCTAAACCTGAAAATGCCAAACTAGTCATGAAGTCAATTGATGACAGTATTGGCGCTATTAATTCTGGTGTAACAGATAAATATCAGATGTTAATTGTGGTGGAATCGGTAGAGGATGCAGAAAAACTCATCCGAGGAACTCAAGGACAAATAACTAGTCTTAATTTAGGAGGAACTAAACCTCGTGAAGGAACCAAAAATTATTCTAAAACAATTAATTTGACAGAGTTAGAAGCGGACTTATTAGCTGGATTACAACAAGATGGTGTTGAAGTGTATATACAACAGATCCCAAGTGAATCTAAGCAAAAATTTGAAAAATAGACAAAAAGGAATACAAAATGAGTATTGTTATTACAGCAATTATTTTGGCCTTGATTGCTATGTTAGCCAATGGTGAATACTTTTTAGGTTCATCTATGTTATCAAGGCCTTTAGTTACTTGTACCTTAGCAGGGCTAGTAATGGGGGATGTTACACAAGGAATTATCATCGGTGCGACATTAGAGTTGGCGTTTGTTGGTTCTTTTTCTATTGGTGCATCTATTCCTCCAGAAATTATTTCAGGTAGTGTATTAGGAACTGCGTTTGCGATTGGTGCCGGTAAAAGTACGGCAGTAGCCTTAACTTTAGGGATTCCAATTGCTTCTTTGGTTTTAGTGGTTAAAAACTTATGTTTCTTGTTCATTTTACCTTACTTTGTACATAAAGCAGATAAGTATGCTAGTGAAGGTAATGGTAAAGGCGTTGATCGCATGAATATTTTCGGCGGTTTCTTTTCTATCAACCTACCAATTGGTTTAGTTGTTGGTTTTTCTTACTTATTTGGTAGTGAAGCAATAAAAAGCTTACTTGATGTGATCCCTGAGTTTGTCATTAACGGTTTAGGAATTGCAACAGGCTTATTACCTGCATTTGGTTTTGCTATGTTAATGAAGATTATGATCAAAAAAACCAATGCGACATTCTTTATTCTTGGTTTTGCTGTAGCAGTATATATGAAAGTACCTGTCACTGGTGTTGCCGTTTTTGGCGCTTGTATGGCGTTAATTCTAACCGGTTACTCTTCATTTACCGGCAAAAAACTTACCACCTCAGACAATCAAGAAGTTAATAATCAATCAGGCAATGCTTTAGTAGGACAGGAGATCAATTATGAAGATGAAGAATTCTAATTTAATTACTAAAAAGGATTTAATGCGAACATTTTGGCGTTCTTTCACTGCTGAGTGGTCATGGAACTATGAACGACAAATGAATTTAGGTTATTCTTTTGCGATTCGTCCTGCTTTAGAAAAAATTTATAGCCAAAAACCAGAACAATTAACTACTGCTTATCAACGACATTTAGAGTTTTATAATGTTACGCCATGGTTAATTACTTTCCCATTAGGTATTTCTATTGCTATGGAAGAGCAAAATGCCGTAAATGAAAATTTTGATGAAAGTTCAATAAATGACGTCAAAATTGCATTAATGGGACCACTAAGTGGTTTGGGAGATTCATTCTTCTGGGGAACATTACGGGTTATTGCAACCGGTATTGGTACTTCACTGGCGATGCAAGGTAATATCTTAGGGCCACTACTATTTTTATTAATTTTCAATATTCCAGCCATTATTGCTCGTTATTTTGGTCTATTTATTGGTTATAACATTGGTGCATCTTTTATTGAAAAAGTACAAAAAACTGGCTTGATGGATAAATTGTCTTATGGAGCATCTATCTTGGGGCTCTCGGTGGTAGGGGCCATGGTGGCGACGATGGTGACATTAAATATGCCACTAACCATTGGCTCAGGCTCTGATGCAACGTCATTACAGGATATTTTCGATGGCATTGTTCCGCAAATATTGCCGTTATTATTTACTTTATTTATCTTTTTATTAGACAGAAAAGGACTAAAAGCACATTGGATCTTATTACTGATTGCTGGTATTGGTATCTTTGGTGCTTGGAGTGGATTACTAGGTCAATAAAAGGGACGATTTAATGAAAAGTATTGCTGATTATGTAGCATTAGAACCTGAATACTATCAAAATATTTTAGACAATTATCAAACATTGTTTGTTGATACTATTGATTCAAGTAAAATTAAACAATTTAACTCAATTGTTATCTTTGCTACTGGTTCAAGTTCTAACGCAGCTTATGGGGCGAGACCTTTAATGAGTAAAATCTTAAAAGTTCCCGTTTATATTGAAGATCCTTCAATCGCTGCTAATTATTTACATTACAGCGATCCTAATACCCTCTATTTTGCTATTTCACAAGGAGGGGAAAGCTATTCAACGATTCATTTAGTTGAAGAGTTTATCAAGAATAATCAAACTATCTATACGCTTACCAGTAATCCTGATAGCCCATTATATAAAATTAGCAATAATGTATTATCTATGGGCATTCCTATTGAGGAAATGCCTTATGTCAGTGCTGGTTATAGCGTTACGATACTTGATTTGATATTAATTGCTTTAGTCATTGCACAAAAAAATGGCAGCATGGATGATCAACAATTTGCCAGTTATTTCGATCAACTTAGAAAAGTTGCAGGTTTGCTACCTAAAGTTATCGAACAATCCCAAGCTTGGGTAAATCAATATCAACACAAATTTTATCATTCTCAACGAGTCATATTTATTGGCTACGGTGCAACCTATGGTATTGCTCGAGAAGGCGAAACAAAATTCACCGAAACTATACGTAATAATGCTTTCGGTAAAGAACTCGAGGAGTATATGCATGGCCCATATTTAGGTTTACATGAGAATGATAATATCGTTTTTCTTGAGCCGCATGGCGTGTTATCTAACCGTGCTGAATTGTTAAAAGTATTTTTAACAAAACATGTTAAAAATATTTCTACGATTTACGCCAATAACAGTAGCAACGTTAAACAAGACGATTTGTGTCTTAATATTGATATAGATGAACTGTACGCATCATTATTTATGACAATACCAATTCATCTATTAAGTTACCAAGTTTCACGATTAAAAGGTCATAACCTTGAAAAATCAACCTATCCAGAATTTGATGAAATAACTAGCTCAAAAATTAAGAGGATTTAAAAATGAGAAAATATGACGAAAAGAAAGAATTAGATAGCATGAATGGTGCATTAGCATTAAGACCACAAATTAATGAATTTATTGATAAAATCCACGCGCGTGGTTATAGCAACGTTTGTTGGTTAGGTATTGGTGGTACTTATGCATCATCAATGCAAGCAGTTGTACATATGAAAGAAAAAACAGCGATTGAGACTTTTGTGCAACACGCTGCTGAATATTTAGTAACTGGTAACAAACGTATTACTAAAGATACGCTTATCATTATTTCATCTGTAACTGGCACAACACAAGAAGTGGTTGCTGCTATTGAAAAAATTCAAAAAGAAGTTGGTTCAACTGTATTTGCTTTTATGGATAAAGCCGATACTCCATTAGGAAATATGGCTGATCATGTAGTTGTTTATCCAATGAATGAACAATTAAAATTCTTTATGACAGCTGATCGTTTAATGTTTTTAGCTGGAGAATTCCCTGATTATGACGAGTTCTACCAACAAATGGATCAACATTTTGCTAAAAATATTGTTGCCGTTGCGAAAAAAGCCGATAAATTTGGTCAAGAAGTTGCTGAAAAACATCATAATGATCCAATGCACTATTTTGTTGGCGCAGGTAATCAATGGGGGGCAACTTATTCTCATGCTATGTGTTATTGGGAAGAACAACATTGGTTACGTTCAAAATCAATTGAGTCAGCGGAATTTTTCCATGGTACATTAGAAGTTATTGATCGTGATACTGCGGTAACCGTTTATGTTGGTGAAGATACTCAACGCCCATTAAGTGAAAGAGTCGCTAAGTTCTTACCGCAAATTTGTGGTAATTATACTATTATTGATACCAAAGATTATGAATTACCGGGTATATCAGAAAAATATCGTGGCAATCTTTCACCATTTGTTTTCCGTGCTATTAATAATCGTATCGATGCTTATGTTGAACATTTAAATCGTCATCCAATGTCAATCCGTCGTTACTATCGTTGTTTAGATTACTAAAATAGGAACTTAAATCGATGATTTCTGTATTAGTCAGTACACATGGTTCAACAGCGAAAAGCTTAATTGAAACGACTGAAATGATTTGTGGTAAACAATCTCAGTGTGAAGCGGTTTCGTTTGCAATGGGGCAGTCAACAGATGATTTTCAACAACAACTGCAACAAAAGCTAGAAGAGTTACAGCATTTTGGCTCAGAAATTGTATGTTTTGTTGATTTAAAAGGTGGAACACCATTTAATACTTTAGTTAGATTGATGGCTGATTTTCCTAATATAGAAATAGTCACTGGTGTAAATGTCCCTATGTTGTTAGAAACCTTTATGCAACGCTCTGACGCAAATCTAGTAACATTGTTACCAGATATTATACAAGCCGGAACTCAAGGGATTGAGCGGTATAATATTGCAGCAATGGCAGCAGATGAACCAAGTGATGAAGATTTCTAAAATTGACAACGCACAAAACTACAATAAGCCCGATAATTCGGGCTTTGTTTTATCAAAAACCAATTATCTAAATTACAATAATAATCTATCTTTTAGACGAAGAGTTAGCCAAAGCGAATGAATAATAATCGTTTGATACATTAAGATATAAATGATAGAACTAGATAATTATTCTAGTTTTATTTTTTATAGAGCATGATAAAAGGAGATCAATAATGTTCTGGTTAAAAAAAATTTTTTTTATCATGATCGTCTTTTTATCATTAGTGAACTGTATTAGTTGTGTATCTAACCACTCTTATTCATCAGTTGACAGTTATGGTTGGATGGAAACAGAAAAGGATCTAACTAATAATTGGTTATTATCTGAATCAAATCGTTCAATGAAAATTCTTGAAAAACTCGATTTGTTCTCATCGATTGAAAAACGATTCAGTGAATTAACAGATTATGGAACTGAACCAATAATTCATAATATTAGACTAAAGGGTGATAATACTTTTTACTTGAAACGAACAAATAAGCATCCTTATAACCGTTTGTTTGTTAAAGATCGATTCGGCAAAGAAAGGTTATTAGTCGACCCATCAGTTGGTTATATATATAATTTCTACCCATCAAATGATGGTAAGTATATTGCTTATGCTATTTCCGAAAATGGCTCTGAAATTTCAGCCATCAATGTGATTAATGTAAAAACTAAAGCACATCTAGCCGATAGCTTATCCGGTATAACTGCTTCAAATATAGTATGGGCGAGTGATAATTTATCTTTTTTCTATCATCGTAATAATTTTGCTAATTCTAATAATCGAAGGTTAGGAACGGAAGAACTCTATCTTTATCGTTTAGGCTCCAATATTGAAAATGATTCGGCTATTTTTGGCAAAGCTAATATCGAGAATTATCAAGCTAATACTGACCAAAATATCAATTTATCTTTATCTGCTAATTGGGCAGTTGCTTCAGTGGAATCTTCAATACCTGGTGATGCCATAGATTTGTATTTAACCGAATCTAACTCTCTTTATCTGGAAAACAAACATTGGAAAAAGATTATCGATAGAAAACAAAATGTAGAGGATTTTTTTGTACGAGATAATTGGCTTTATTTGGCTAAATATAACAACTTTTCAGGTTATACTATTTCTCGACTAAACCTTAATCATATCCCTTCTCCAGAAGAAAAAATAATTGAATGGAAAAAAGGCGAATTGGATCTGTTTACAGTCAGTAAAGATGCTATTTACCTTGCTTATTATGACTCTGGAAAGTATAAATTTGTTACTATTCCTTTTTCCGATCTGCATAATATCAAAATGATTCCTATTAGTGATGGGAATGAGGTAACGGCTATTTTTTCTAGTTTAGACAATAAAGAGATTTTATTTACCCAACAAAATTGGAACATGCCACCAAAAATATGGCAATATGACCCTGATAGTCAGTTAATTGAAGATTCTAAAATAATAAAGACTGATGCATCACTATTTGCAGATTATGAATCAGAACAAAAATGGGTTAAATCCAATGATGGTGAGCTTATTCCACTTACACTTATCCATCGAAAAGGAGTTAAACTTGATGGAAGTAATCCAACTTGGCTATTTGCTTATGGAGCCTATGGTCAAAGTGAATATCCTTACTATTATGATACTACTCGTTTAATTTGGCTTGAAAAAGGAGGTATCATTGCTATCGCTCATGTTCGAGGTGGTGGTGAGTTAGGACCTAAATGGCATTATGATGGAAAGGGTAAAAATAAAATTAATTCCGTCAATGATTTTATCAAATGTGCAAAATACCTTATCGATCATCGTTACACCAATTCATCCAAGTTAGTTATTAGTGGTGTAAGTGCTGGTGGTATTGTAATTGGTTCAGCATTAGCAAGACATCCAGAGCTTTTTGCCGCCGCTGCAATCACTTCAGGTATGTTGAATATGAGTCGCCTAGATCAAATTCCAATTGGTAATGCCAATTTTGCGGAATTTGGTTCGCCTTTCAATAAACAGGAATTTAAAAATCTACAAACTATCGATGCTTATCTTAATCTACGTGAAGGTATTAACTACCCACCTGTGATGCTTTCAGTTGGATTACAAGATTCGCGAGTATCTCCTTGGCAGAGTGCCAAATTTGCAGCTCGACTCGGTGAGATAAATCATTCTCAAAATGAAAACGTCTTTATTATAGCTAACCAAGAAGATGGCCATTTTATTAATAATTTTGTCAATATGGTGGTGTTTTTTATGTGGAAAACGAATATGACTGACTAGTTTATGAAGTACTAGTTTTAGCATAATATTCAGTTTTGCCTATAAAATTATATATAACACCACGTTATTATCTGCTTGACTAGAAAAATAATTCTTATCTGACTTGTTTTATGGTGATTTTTTGCTTTAATAGTAAATGAATATTTCTTTATATAACATCTACTTTTGGAAATAAACTATGAAAAATGTTGGTTTTGTCGGTTGGCGAGGAATGGTGGGCTCTGTTCTTATGCAACGTATGGTTGAAGAGCATGATTTTGATTATATCAATCCTGTTTTCTTTTCTACTTCTCAAGCTGGTCAAGCAGCTCCTTCTTTTGGCGGAAAAACAGGAATATTACAAAGTGCCGATGATATTGATGCTTTAAAAGCATTAGATATTATTGTCACCTGCCAAGGTGGTGATTATACCTCTGAAATTTATGCAAAATTGCGTGCAACCGGTTGGCAAGGCTACTGGATTGATGCTGCGTCAACTTTACGTATGGAAGATGATGCAATTATTGTTCTTGATCCAGTGAATAAAGCTAACATTCAATCAGCCTTAGATAGAGGCATTAAAACTTTTGTTGGTGGTAACTGTACAGTAAGTTTAATGTTGATGTCACTTGGTGGATTATTTGCTGAAAACTTAATCGATTGGGTTTCTGTTTCAACTTATCAAGCGGCTTCTGGTGGTGGTGCACGTCATATGCGTGAATTACTGACCCAAATGGGAATGTTAAACGCTGAAGTTGCTAAAGAACTACAAGATCCTAACTCTTCTATTTTAGATATTGAACGCAAAGTGACGCAAAAAATGCGTGATGGTAGTTTACCGACTGATAATTTTGGCGTGCCTTTAGCGGGTAGCTTAATCCCATGGATTGATAAAGCTCTTGATAACGGCCAAAGTCGTGAAGAGTGGAAAGGCCAAGCGGAAACCAATAAAATTCTAGGAACGAGTCAGATTATTCCAGTCGATGGACTTTGTGTACGAGTTGGGGCATTACGTTGCCATAGTCAATCATTCACGATTAAATTGAAGAAAGATATCAGCATTCCTGAGATTGAAAAACTACTTGCTGCTCATAATGATTGGGTTAAAGTTGTACCAAATGATCGTGAACTTTCTATGCGAGAACTTACTCCAGCTGCGGTTACAGGTACCTTAAGTACACCAGTTGGACGTTTACGTAAATTGAATATGGGTAAAGAGTATCTATCAGCCTTTACGGTTGGCGATCAGTTATTATGGGGTGCTGCTGAACCATTACGAAGAATGCTACGCATCTTAGCTTAATGATGAATAAAAAAAGCCCTGTTTATGGGCTTTTATTTTTATTGTAAAGCAATTTATTAGATTGTTTCTAACAAGGTCATTAACAGTGAACCGTTAAATAACGCTTGTTGTACTAAGGCAAATGCACCAATTGCTGAACGGTCATTAAGTGTTGAACAATTGATAGTTAGATTGTTTCTTAACTCTTCTAAACTTTGAGCATTTAACGCACTAGTTACTGCATTTAATAATACATCGGGTGATTTTGTTAATTCGCCAGCTAATACAATCCGTTGTGGGTTAAAAATATTCACCATTATCGCGACAGCTCTACCCAGATTTTCACCGGCATCTTTAACTAACTTAAGCGCTAACTCATCTCCTTGATTGGCATATTTGCAAATATTGCTGATATTTATGTTATCTAAACTTAATTTAGTTGGATAACCTTGTTCTATCATCTGTTTTGCTCGTGCTTCAATGGCCTTGTGAACTACTCGATTTTCTAAACAGCCAAAATTTCCACAATGACAACGTTCACCTAATGCATCAATTTGGATGTGTCCAACTTCACAAGCGGTTTGGTTATGGTTAGTGAGTAATTGTTGATTAATGATAACCCCTGAACCAACACCACGATGTACACGAATTAAAATTGAATCATCGACATCTTGAGTTGAACCGAAATAACTCTCAGCTAATGCCAAACTTTGAATATCATTACCAATAAAAATCGAAACATTAAATTGATCACGTAATACATCCGCTAAAGGCCATGCCTTAACTTGAATATGTGGGGTATAACGAATGATCCCTCGCACTGAATCAATTAAACCGGGTAAAACCACTGAGATCGCAACAAGATGTTTAACTTTTTTATTATTTTTTTCGATGAACTGTTTAATGAGTGCAATTAAATATTCTTGTGCTAACTGTTCCGTAAAAGTAGTAAGTGGATAAACTTCAAATGCTAGACTATTGGCACCTAAATCATAAAGTTCAATCGTGACATGCGAACGGCTCAATTGTATGGCAATTGTCTGATAGTAACCAAATTTTGCTTGTATTGAAACCGCAGGTCGTCCCCCCGTTGATTGTTGGGCATCAACTTCTTTGATCATATTCTTTTTGAGGAGTTGGCGAGTTATTTTGGTGATACTAGCGGGTGCTAATTGACTAATTTCGGCGAGTTGAATACGTGAAATGGGCGCTTGCTGAACAATCAAACGATAAATCATTGCATAATTTAATTGCTTGATTAGTTCAGCATTGCCGACTAGGTGTAGATAATTAAAGGTCATATTTTATCTCAATATTTTCATTAACTATCCGACATTCTAACGGCTCATCTCTCCATTAACAATAGTTTTCACATTTGAAAAGTCACGATTAAAAATAACTAAGTTGGCAATTTTGCTTTCACTAATTGTACCAAGTTGTTTATCAACACCAATCGCTTTGGCTGGGTAAAGTGTTGCCATTCTTAATGCTTCATCTAAAGCAATACCAACATACTCTACTGCATTTTTTACTGCTTCAATCATGGTTAATGCTGATCCACCTAATGTGCCATTTTCATCAACACAACGGCCATCTTTATAATAGATAGTTTTATCAGCAAATACACCAGAAGTTAAATTAGAGCCAGCTAATAACATCGCATCAGTAATCAAAATTAAATGATCTTGTTTAATTTTGTGGCTATTACGAATGTTCGCCCAACTTACATGCTGGCCATCAGCAATGATACCCACATACACTTCTGGTTCATCATAAATTGCGCCAACAACACCTGGTTCGCGACCAGTAATATAAGGCATAGCATTAAATAGATGCGTACCTAGGCGGATACCAGCATTGAAACCACGACGGCAATCATCATAGTGGCCGTTAGAATGTCCAACTGAAACATGAATTCCGGCATCACATAGTTGTTTAATATGTTTGGCATCAACTTTTTCTGGAGCTAGGGTAATGATTTTGATTACATCGGCGTTTGCACAAAGAAAGTCGATCATCTCCTGTGAAGGTTGACGAATGTAATTTATATTATGAATACCTTTCTTCTCAGGATTAATATAAGGCCCTTCAAGATGTAAACCTAATGCTTGGTTAGGGTGCTTAGCTAAATATTCACGCATCACGTTTACTGCTTTGATCATAAACTCATCAGTTGAAGTGATTAAGGTTGGTAAATAGCTAGTACAACCATACACGAGGTTAGTTGCCTGCATAGCTTCTAAGGTTTCAATACTTAGTGCATCAAGAGTTTCATTAAATTGCACACCACCACAGCCATTGACTTGAATATCAATCAAGCCTGGTGCAACATTTGCACCTTGTAAATCTTTAATGGTGATATCAGCTGGTAATTGTTCTTGTTTACAAATTTTTGCAATTTTATCACCGTCAATAATAACAGCGTGATTATCAAGAATTTCATAACCAGTGTAAATACGACAATTGGTTAATGCGTACATTGAGTTATCCTTTATAAAATGGTTACTTGAAGATTATCTGCTTCCATTTGTTTAAAATATTTTAGTGTTTTTACCTTTAGATCATCAGTGCTTGTCTCATCACAAACAATAATTGATTTTGGATGCATTTGTAATGCGGAAACAGTCCATAAATGGTTAACACTTCCTTCTACCGCTGCTTGTAATGCTAAACTTTTGTTGTGTCCACAAACTAATAAAATTACCTCTTCGGCATCCATTAATGTTGCAACGCCAATGGTTAATGCATGTTTTGGCACTTGTTTGATATCATTATCAAAAAAGCGTGAGTTGGCAATAATGGTATCTTCAGTTAAGGTTTTGATACGAGTTCGTGAACAAAGTGAAGAACCTGGCTCATTAAATGCAATATGTCCATCTTGGCCTACGCCACCAAGGAAAATATTGATTTTGCCGTAGGATTTGATTTTTTCTTCATATTCTTGGCATTCTTTTTCGATATCAGCTGCATTACCATTTAATATATGGATGTTGTTTTTATCAATATCAATATGGTTGAAGAAATTTTCATACATAAAAGTGTGATAACTTTGTGGATGATCTTCTGGAATACCGACATACTCGTCCATATTAAATGTTACGACATGTTTAAAACTTACTTTACCCGCTTGGTACTGTTTAATTAGTTGTTGATACATTACTAATGGTGAACTTCCCGTTGGTAAACCTAATAAAAAAGGACGATCTGCAGTTGGATTAAATTGATTAATTTTGTTTACGATGCGCTGAGCAACCCACGCGCCAACTTCTTGCGCATTTTTTAAAGGAATAAGTCTCATAAAATATAATCTCTTCTGATATAATTGAATAAATCTTTTTTTTTAAAGTAAAAAATGTTGTAGTTATTTTACTATATTAAACTAATTAAGCAAAAAAAAAGCGTGATATAAATCACAAAAGACAAACATTTAATTTGCGAAGTAAAATAATATAATGTCAAATGTATTTGACTTACTTCTTTTACTTAACGATGTGAGATTTTATTATTTTTAAGTAACTCCCGAATGATAATATGAGGCAAAACTATGGGAATTTTAGCTTATTTACAACGAATTGGGCGCTCGCTAATGGTGCCTGTGGCAGTATTACCTGCTGCTGCAATACTTTTAGGTATTGGTTATTGGATTGATCCAAATGGTTGGGGAACCAACAATATTGCTGCGGCATTTTTGATTAAATCCGGCGGTGCTATCATCGATAATATGCCAATCCTTTTCGCAATTGGTGTTGCGTATGGTATGTCTAAAGATAAAGATGGTGCAGCAGCATTATCTGGATTGGTAGGCTTTTTAATCATTACTACACTATTATCACCAAATACTATTGCTCTATTTGAAGGGGTTGATACCAGTGTGGACGGTTGGAATGCACAAATATCACCAGCTTTTAGTAAGATAAATAACCAATTTATCGGTATTTTAGTTGGAATTATTTCTGCTGAACTATATAACCGCTTTAGTTCTGTTGAACTACATAAAACCTTAGCTTTTTTCAGTGGTAAACGTCTAGTTCCTATCATTGTTTCTATTGTTATGTTACTTGTTTCAGTAGTGCTATATTTTATTTGGCCTATGGTATTTAGCGCATTAGTTTCTTTTGGTGAATGGATTAAAAATTTAGGTTCAATAGGTGCAGGTATTTATGGTTTCTTTAACCGGTTATTAATTCCTGTTGGTCTACACCACGCTTTAAACTCAGTATTTTGGTTTGACGTTGCTGGTGTTAATGA
This sequence comes from Gilliamella sp. LMG 34362, assembly GCF_984569125.1. Classification (NCBI taxonomy): domain Bacteria; kingdom Pseudomonadati; phylum Pseudomonadota; class Gammaproteobacteria; order Orbales; family Orbaceae; genus Gilliamella; species Gilliamella sp. LMG 34362. The sequence goes on from NZ_OZ474902.1 coordinate 363,346, forward strand.
TATTCCTAACTTCTTAGGCGGACAAGGTTCTATTGATTCTGGTAAAGCGATTGCAGGTATAACTGGTCGTTATCAAGCAGGTTTCTTCCCTATTATGATGTTTGGTTTACCTGGTGCGGCATTGGCAATTTATCATACTGCTAAAAAAGGTAATAAAGATAAAACAGCTTCAATCATGTTAGCGGCGTCTTTTGCGGCTTTCTTTACTGGTATTACTGAACCATTAGAGTTTGCGTTTATGTTTGTTGCGCCTGTGTTATATGTAATCCATGCTGTTTTAACCGGTATCTCACTATTTATTGCTGCAACAATGCAATGGATATCTGGATTTGCATTCAGTGCAGGTCTAATCGATATGTTGTTACAATCTCGTAACCCATTAGCAGTACATTGGTATATGTTAATTCTACAAGGTATCGTATTCTTCTTTGTTTACTATATAGTATTCCGCTTTGTAATTGTGAAATTCAATCTTAAAACACCAGGTCGTGAAGATGAAATTGCTAATGCAACTGTAGTTACTGAAGAAACATTAGCACAAGAAAATGCACCAGCTGGTGGTGATTTATCTAAACTTGCTGAACAATATTTAGTAGTTATTGGTGGTAAAGATAACTTAACTAATATTGATTCATGTATTACTCGTTTACGTTTGAATGTTCATGATACCGATCTAATTGATGAACAAGCAGCTAAAGCGCTAGGTGCAATGGCTGTCATAAAATTAGGTAAAACAGGCGTGCAAATCGTGGTTGGTCAACAAGCTGAAAAGATTGCAGATCAAATGAAAAAACTCGTTTAATCGAAATTTTATCTAGCAATTTTTAGTAAAATTATCCCCGTGACTTAATCAGTAATGATAAAAGTCATGGGGATTTTTATATCGTTTTAAAAGTGATTAATCTATTTTCTGGTCACTAAATTATCGATAAGATTATATAAAAATTTTGAGGAGAGGGGTTTTTAGCAGGTTTTAGAAGCGTAAAACTGCATCTTGATTGGCCAATAGTTGAGTTAACTGTTTATTATCAATTAGTTGGTTTGCAATATTGAGAGGAGTTTGGTTTAAGTTTCGTTCATCTAATGATGCTTTACAGACATAAATATCTTCAATGTCATAAAGTTCTAACATATTAAAAGTAGCAATGTAATCACGCATCAATATCAATTCTGGATGTTGATTAGCTAAGAGATGAAATACACCATCGCCGATAAAAAAGACAGATATATGATTGAATGTTGAAAGGGCTAAAGCGGTATCTAACGCTTCTCGACCTTTGGCGCTGCCATGTGGTGCTGAGCTAATAATGATTGCTACTTTTTTCATGTTATCTGCCTATTATTTAAAATTGTAGAACTCGATCTGAACTTGCTACAGCTTCACTTAACTCGCCAAGGCCGGTTAATTCAAAATGTTCGGCAAGATTATTTACACCGATACCACGTCTTTGCGCGGCAGCGACACAAACAGTTAGTTTTAACGAATATTGTTTTGCTAAGCTCTGCCAAGCTTTGACTAAATCAAATTCATCATTGGCTGGATCACTATAACAGTTAGCATTATAAACGCCATCAGCATAGAAAAATATGTTAGCAATCGAATGGTTGCTATTTGAAAGTAATGTTTGAGCAAATTGATAGGCACAATAAGCAGATTGGGTCCCATAAGCGGGACCCATAATAACCAGTGTATAATCTAATGGTTTCATCAAATTAGTTTGCTGATAGTTATTATTTAGCTTGATCTGCTTTAGTAGGAGCTGATGCTGGAATTTCTTCCTTATCGTTATCAATACCAAGTAGCTCAACGTCAAAAACTAAAGTTGATGCTGGTGTAATTCTCGCTTTATCACCTTGAGCAGGGAAACTTTGGTCACCATATGCTAATTCAGGTGGCACAACTAGTTTAATTTTACCACCGACACCGATTAATTGGATGCCTTCTGTCCAACCTTTAATTACCCCATTAAGTGGGAAAGTTGCTGGTTCATTATGATCATAAGAACTGTCAAATGTACGACCATCTGTTAATGTACCAACATAATGGACAATAACAGTATCTTCTGCTGTTGGATGACGACCAGTTCCTTCATTAAGAACTTTATACATTAAACCAGATTTAGTTTTAATTACACCTTCTTGCTTAGCAAAATCCTCACGGTATTTTTCACCAGCAGCGGTATTTTCGGTTTTTTGTTTTTCAAAACGGGCTTGGCTTTCTTCTTGAATTCGTTTACCAAATGCATCTAATACATTTTTAACTTCATCTTGGTTAAGTTGTGAGGCACCACGCATGGTTTCATTAAAGCCACTGATTAGGTATTCTTGATCAGCAGTTACTTCATTTTGTTCTAAATTTGATTTCATATAATTAGCAAATGAAGAACCTAATGCATAGGCTTCTTTTTGCGCATCAGTTGAAATTGTCGCTTTATCTGCTGAGTTTTGTGCAGTAGCTGCTTCAGTTTTGCTTTCTGTCGCATTGGTATTTTCAGCACTATTTGCCGTTGCAGTGGTTGTTGCTGGTGCTTTGTTTTCTTCGGTGGTCTTTTTGTCATCACAGCCAGCTAATGCTAATACGATAGCACTACTTACTAATGTCATTTTTATAAATGATTTCATTCTACTCTCCAGGTTAAACATCTTTTTAGCTAAATATTGAACTTATTATATATGATCTAATATAGTATAAAATAGTATTTACATATCATTTAGATAATTTATTGCATTTATTTGATTTTTTAGTCAGCACAAATTTTAAAATCTGCAGTTTAAATCACTCCTTGAGTGAAAGTGGTATCCTCAGTTATAATAGAAAAAATTTATAGAAAATAATGTATAAGGATAGCTATTTTGACTACCGAACTTAATACCCTTGATATTGAAGAAATTATCAGTTTACTTCCACACCGTTATCCGTTTTTGATGGTTGATCGCGTAATTAGTTATGAGAAAGGTAAAACATTAAAAGCCATTAAAAATGTAACTGTAAATGAACCATTCTTCCAAGGTCACTTCCCGAATAAACCTATTTTTCCTGGCGTATTGATTTTAGAAGCGATGGCGCAAGCAACTGGAATTTTAGCGTTTAAAAGTATTGAAGAATTGTCACCAGGTCAACTTTATTATTTTGCTTCAATTGATAAAGCTCGCTTTAAACGACCGGTGGTACCAGGTGATCAAATTATGCTTGATGTTGAATATATTAAAGAGCGTCGAGGCATTGCATTGTTCCATGGTGTTGCAACCGTCGATGGCAAATTAGTTTGCGAAGCAGAGATGATGTGTGCTCGTAAATAATTTTGATTTTGAAATATCCCAAACGTATTAAGGAATTGCTATGGCAACGGAAATACACCCAAGTTCAGTAGTAGAAAAGGGGGCAAAGATTGGTGATAATGTCAAAATCGGGCCTTTTTGTTATATTGGTGAAAATGTTGAAATAGGTGATGGTACCTTTTTAAAATCACATGTAGTGGTTAACGGACACACCAAAATTGGTCAAAATAATCAAATCTATCAATTTGCTTCAATTGGTGAAGTTAACCAAGATCTGAAATATCGTGGTGAACCAACTCGCACCGAAATAGGTGATCGCAATATGATTCGTGAAAGTGTGACGATTCATCGTGGTACCGTTCAAGGCGGTGAATTAACCCGTATAGGAAGTGATAATTTATTGATGATTAATGCCCATGTTGCGCATGACTGTATTATTGGTGATCGTTGTATTTTAGCTAATAATGCCACACTTGGTGGTCATGTTCAGTTAGATAATCATGTGATTATTGGCGGTATGACAGCAGTACACCAATTTTGTGTAATCGGTTCTCACGTTATGGTTGGCGGTTGTTCTGGCGTTGCTCAAGATGTACCTCCTTATGTTATTGCTCAAGGAAATCACGCAACACCACATGGCGTCAATTATGAAGGCTTGAAACGTCGAGGCTTTAGTAAAGAAGCACTACAAGCCATCCGTAACACATACAAAATTCTATATCGAAATGGGTTAACGCTTGACGATGCTAAAGTTGAAATTGCAACGCTTGCTAAACAGCACCCAGAAGTGCAGCTGTTTATTGACTTTTTTGATCGTTCAACCCGAGGCATTATCCGTTAATGACAGATAAGCAGTTAACAATTGCTCTGGTCGCCGGTGAAACATCTGGCGATATTCTCGGTGCTGGTTTAATTCGTACTCTTAAAAAACATCATCCTAATATTAAATTTGTCGGTATTGCTGGTCCACGAATGCAAGCTGAAGGTTGCCAAGCTTGGTATGAAATGGAAGAGCTATCAGTGATGGGGATTGTCGAGGTATTAGGTCGGCTACGGCGTATTTTAGCTATTCGTCGTGATATTACTAAACGTTTGATTGATCTCAAACCCGATGTCTTTATTGGTATTGATGCACCGGATTTTAATCTCTCTTTAGAAGGTAAGCTTAAACAAGCTAGTATTAAAACGATTCATTATGTCAGTCCTTCTGTTTGGGCGTGGAAACAAAAGCGGGTATTTAAGATTAAACGCAATACTAATTTGATTTTAGCTTTTCTTCCTTTCGAAAAAGCCTTTTATGATAAATTTGATGTACCTTGTCGATTTATTGGTCATAAAATGGCCGATGATATTCCTCTCGAACCCGATCAAACAGCTATGCGTCAACAGTTAGGTATTCCTGTTGATTGCCAATGCTTAGCCTTATTGCCCGGTAGTCGTCATGCCGAAGTAACGTTATTATCTGAACCTTTTTTAAAAGCAGCGCAATTGTTACGTGATAAATTTCCTGATCTGCATATTGTAGTTCCGTTAGTAAATGGTAAAAGAAGAGCGGAATTTGAACAAATAAAGGCAGAGATTGCACCAAAACTTAATCTGCAATTATTAGATGGTCATGCTCGGGAAGCGATGATTGCCAGTAATGCTGCAATTTTAGCTTCGGGAACAGTGGCACTTGAGTGTATGCTGGCTAAATGCCCAATGGTTGTTGGCTATAAAATGAAGGCTTTCACCTTTTGGTTGGCGAAAAAACTAATTAAAACACCTTATGTTTCATTACCGAATATTCTTGCTGGCAAGGAAATTGTTCCGGAATTACTACAGCATGATTGTACGCCAGAAAATATTGCTAACCATATTGTTCCCTTGTTAAAAAGTGATAATAGCGAATTAAAAGCAACATTTTTGGCTTTGCATAAACAAATTCGTTGTAATGCTGATGAACAAGCTGCGCAAGCGGTGTTAGATGTATTAAAGGATCCCTCTAATTGTTAAAATTTACTTATCCAGATGCAACGTTAATTGCTGGTGTTGATGAAGTCGGTCGTGGTCCACTTTGTGGTGATGTTGTTACTGCTGCTGTTATTTTAGATCCAAATAACCCCATTGTTGGATTAACTGATTCGAAAAAATTGTCAGAAAAAAAACGTGAAGCGCTCTTCGATGTTATTAAAAAAAATGCATTAGCATGGTGTGTGGCTAGGGCATCTGTAGATGAGATTGATGAACTCAATATCCTACATGCTACTATGCTGGCGATGCAACGAGCGGTGTCAGGCTTAAACATTAAACCAAATTATGTATTAGTTGATGGTAATCGTTGCCCTAATTTTGGTATTCGAACCCAAGCAGTGGTTAAAGGCGATCTGTTAGTGGCTGAAATTAGTGCTGCATCGATTTTAGCCAAAGTGACGCGTGATCGTGAAATGGTTGAGCTTGATAAGTTATACCCTCAATATGGTTTAGCCAAACATAAAGGCTATCCAACCAAAGATCATTTAAACGCCATTGAACAACATGGCGTGAATCATCTATATCGTAAAAGCTTTGCACCAATAAAAAGATTATTACTAATTTAATCGCGCTTATCAACTGTGCTAAGTAGTGGTGAATTAAATATCGCAACTGGTGATATCACTGTTTCTTGATATGGAATGTTATTACCATAACGTTCTTTTAGTTTTTGTTTAACCGCCGGCGATGATAAATTAAAATCTTTAATTGTTTGTAATTGACCAATTTTTAATTTAAGCGCTCGATTATAAATTTTCCACACTAATTCTGAACAATAAATATATTTGTCATCCCAACCAAACCAAATATCGTAAGGTTTATTTTCAAATTTATGGGCGACTTGTTTTAAACTGGTAATTTCTTGCTGAGATAATGGATGATTTTTTAATCGTTTAATCACATATGTTTTATTTTTGCCACGATTTATCCATTTATCTAACGGGGTATAAATAACTTTACTTGCGGCTTCAAAAACATAAGGTTTGCCATTTTTAATAAAAATTATTCCTACATGACTATAAGGTGAATTTGTTGCTTGCTCAATGGCTTTACTTTGGTTTGATTGAGAAGATTGGAAAATAATATCGCCATCGTGTGGCTGATAATTTGCTATAGCTGTGTAACTAGCGAAAAGTAAACTAAAAATGAAAATAAAACGCATCATCTATTATCTATATAGTTGTAATTAAGATAATAGTATAAGCGAAAACAGCTACTTAACAAAATTTTTCAGTAGCTGTTAAATATTTTTTAGCAATTAATCACGATTACTAAAAATCGAAGTTGATTTGGTTTTATACATAAATTTGCTAGCACTGGCAAAACGAATAGTTTTAAAAATACCAAGTAAGCTTGCTTGATGCATACGATAGAGTAGTTTGTGGATCATTAAAGCGAAAAATCCTCTCACTCCCATTTCACTATTACCAATTAATTTGACTACACCTTCAGCGGTATCATGTAATGAAATCACAGTACCTTTATCAGTATATTTAAATGTTTTTAATGATTGGTTGTTTAATAATCTAACGATATTTTCATAGCAAACTTTTGCCATTTGATGAGCTGCTTGAGCGGTAGGTGGTGAAGCATGACCATTGTCTTGCATTGCGTATGCGCAATCACCAATAACAAAAATACTGTCATCACGAGATGTTTGTAATGTTGGTTTTACTACTAATTGATTTGATCGGCTTGATTCTAGACCTGCGATCTCTTTTAAATAATCAGGCGCTTTAACGCCAGCAGTCCAAATCATCATATCGGCTTTAATGGTTTCACCTTCTTTCGGATAAAATCCATCGCTTTCCGCTTTAGTAATCATAGTATTGGTTAATACATGAATCCCTTGTTTTTTAAGTGTTTTAGTAATACTAGCTGCGGTTTTTTCTGGTAAAGCCGGTAAAATACGATCGGTTGCTTCAATGACTGAAACATCTAATAGATCGGAACACATTTTATTACGACCGCAAGCACCAAATGTTTCCACCATATGAGGTAATTCAGAAGCTAATTCGACTCCAGTCGCCCCACCGCCAACGATAGCAATATGAATTTTATCTTCTTTTGTGGTTTGATCGTCATCAATGATCGAACAAAAACCAGTAAATTTATTAATTAAGGTTTCACGTAGGCGAATAGCGGCATTTTGGTCATCTAAGAAGATACAATGTTCTTTCACACCAGGGGTACCAAAGTCATTAGAAGTGCTACCAATAGCAATAACTAAAATATCATAATCAACAAGAACAGTTTCATCGTTATGATTGATGATGCTAATTTGCTTTTGGTTGCGATCAAGGTTGGTGAAGGTACCTTGAGTAAATTCGAAATTATGCTGTTGTCCTTGCGATGCATAATAAATATTATCAACTTGCTCATCAAGTACACCAGTTGCTACTTCATGTAATAGTGGTTTCCATAGATGATAACTGTTTTTATCAATTAAGGTAATTTGAGCTTTATCCGTTTTGCCTAATTTATCGCCTAGGTCGGTAGCAAGCTCTAAACCGCCAGCACCACCGCCAATAATAATTATTTTTTGCATATTTTAAGCCTTATTATTTCAATTAAAAAATATCATACTAAATAAGTAGGTTTTTATCTATTTCTTTTGACTGATAACATTTATAAATAAAATCTATTAAAATGATGGTTTACAATTATTGAAATTTATCTAAGGCTAAAATAGAATAATCTGTAATATAGTTGTAAATAATTCCTTCTAATTGTTATTTGAGCATAAAATATAGCTTTGATTGTTTAAATTCAGCACGATATCCCATGATATAATATTTGTAATTGAAGTATGCTAATTCTTTATTACATACAATTATCCTAGTTGTTTAGGTCTTATCTGATACTTATTAATCTAAAAAATATATGAATAAAAAAATTTTTATTGTAGTTGCATTGATTGTTATTTTAATTTCAATGACGATTTTAATTCGTGCTCATAGTAGCCAGCTAATTTTGCAAGGTGAAGTGGATGCACCTAATGTTAGCATTTCCTCAAAAGCAAAGGGGCGAGTGCAGACTATTCATGTCAATCGAGGTGATGATGTTAAGCAAAATGACATCTTAATTACACTCGATAGTCCTGAATTGTTAGCGCAAGTTAAAGCCGCTGAAGCAGCTAGAGAGCAAGCGCAAGCACAAGTGCAACTTTCTCAAAATGGTACTCGTGAAGAGAGTATTCGTTATTATGAAGCATTACTTGAACAAGCTAAAGTTGCTTACGATAATGCTTCTAAAGAATACAATCGTAACAAAGCGATTTCGGCCAAAGGCTTTGTCTCGCAATCAATATTAGATAGTGCGCTAAAAACTCGCGATGCGGCTTATCAACAAGTGTTGTCAGCTCAAGCTAATTTAGATCAAGCCAAAAATGGCGATCGGGTTGAACAACGTGAAATCTATAATGCTAAATTAAAAGAGGCTGAAGAGCAGCTTAAACAACTACAGATCCAATATGATGATTTGCAAGTTAAAGCGCCAGTAGATGGGGAGGTAGGTTCAATTCCTGCTGAAGTTGGCGAGCTATTTAATCCTAATAGTCCACTATTAACGGTTATTCGCTTACCGCAAGCTTATTTTGTGTTTAATCTGCGTGAAAATATTATGCCTAATATTCACAAAGGTGATCATGTTAAGCTGGAAGTTCCTGCGCTTGGTAATAAAGAAATTGAAGCTGAAATTCGTTTTATTGCACCAATGGGAGATTATGCGACTAAACGGGCAACGCGAGCGACGGGTGATTTTGATTTAAAAACGTTTGAAATTAGACTTTATCCAACTAAACCTGTAGAAGGCTTACGTGCAGGTATGAGTACATTATGGAAAATCGACGACTAATTTTAGACTTCTGGCATCGCTTTAAAGACGCATTTAACGATGAAATCCCAGATATATTTAAGCGCTTTACTTTCCACTGGTTAATGTGGATTTTACCGCTGATTATCTTTGTGATCATCAGTAGTATCTTTTACCGAGGTGTGTTATTTGATCTGCCAGTAGGCTATGTCGATCAAGATAAAAGTACTTTATCTCGTGAAATTGTTCGCGATCTTAATGCGGGTGCGCATGCAAATTTATTCAATTATGATAATCAGCTTGAGAGCGCAGAACGCGATTTAGAAAAAGCAAAAATCTACGCTATTTTGTATATTCCACCTAATTTTGAAGCTGATGTGTTAGCGGGTCGTCAACCAACGCCGATGCTCTATTATAATGCTTTATACTATAGTGCTGGCCTCTATTCTATAATGGATTATTCAGGTTTAATAGCCTCATTAAACACTCAATATCGTACCACAATGGCAACAAGTATTGGTTTGCCGGTACCGAAACTTGCACAAGTTAATTTCAATTATGATGGGCTATTTAATGCCAGTGGTAACTCAATGTACTTTCAGCAGTTTTCTGCAGTTGTACATTTATTACAATTATTTGTTGTAACAACAACTATTTATATTTTATCTCGCTTGCCTAAGCGAACTCGGCCTAATTATCCGTTTGTTTTGGGTAAATTAGCACCTTATACCATTTGGTATACTATGTTGTTAATGTTTGAAATAGCAATGTTAGTGTTATTTTCTGATGCTAGGGTATCAGGTTCTCCATTCGCCATGATGCTAGTGGTGTTTTTTTATGTAATTGCAGCACAAAGTATCGGTATTTTACTTTATTCGTTTACCAAAAATGTATTAGATGCTTATACCTATATTGGGGTGTTAGTTGGATTGGCATTAACTTATTCGGGGGTAGTTGTGCCAGAATTGTCAATGCCATGGATAGCGAGATTTATTTCGTCCCTTGAACCTTTAACCTATGCGCTTAATAAATTATTCGATCTATTTTTACGGCATTCTAGCTATATATCGGTATTGAAAACCTGCGCTATTTTAATGATCTATCCAATAATTATTACAGTATTAGTAAGAAAACGTTTAGTCAAACGTTTACATTCACAGTAAGAGGCTATATTGGCATGCTTAAGCTATTTCTATCTTCAGCAGTAAAAATGTTTTTTTATATGCTAATGCGACCAATGTGGCTGTTGCTATTAGTATCTGTCTCGTTAATGAGTTTAGTCTATGTGAATGGTACCATCACCAATTTGCCGGTTGCGATTGTTGATCAAGATCATACTACCACCAGTCGAAGTCTGATTCGTTCTTTAAATACCAGTTCCAAAATTGATGTGCTTACTTATGAAAATTCATTGCAAGCCTATGATGATATTAACAGCCGTAAGTTATTTGCGGTGTTCACCATTCCGCGGGATTTTGAAAAGCGACTATTGAATGGTGAAGATGTAACAATCCCTGCTTATGGTGATGCCTCCAGCCGTTTAGCAAATGGTCTGATACAGGTGGATATTAGAGGAATATATCAACAAATATTGACCGAATATAATACCCGTGTGATGCGGAATAGTGGTTTTTCTGATCCACAAATTAATATCATATTATCACCAATTAAAGGGCAAACTATGCCGCTTTATAATGCTGGTATCAGTTTTGCAGCGATAACGTTTCCTGGCTTGTTAGTCATGTTATTGCAACATACCTTTTTAATAGCAACAACACGAACTAATCTAACTTTGCATTCACTGCCACAAGGAAAACCACCAAAAATTGTCATATTTGGTAGCTTGTGTGGTCTTATTCCGATATGGCTATTTTTGTCTTTAGTCCTATTTGGATTATGGCCATGGGTGCTTGGTTATCGGCAATTAGCTAGCATTCCAGCTATTTTGGTGATGACATTTCCGCTATTATTAGGCGTATTAGGCTTAAGTAAATTACTGACTGAATGTTTACATCGAACCGAGATGATTTACTTAACTTTAGCTTTTTTGACAACACCGGTATTTTATCTATCCGGTACCATATGGCCACTTGATGCCATGCCGTTATGGGTACAAACGGTATCACGGATGTTACCATCAACTTGGGCAACCAATATGATTGCTGGCGTAAATCAGATGGGATTAGGTTTGTCAGATAATTTATTTAATATCTTTATGATTCTATTTCTTGGTGCAATTTATGGTTCATTAGGCTTTTTTATTGCTGCATTACGAGAGGGTAAAGTCAGAGGATATATCAGAAAAATAAAGAAATTTATGCATTCCAATAATAAAAAAATTGATAATAAACCATCAATGAGTTAGTACTAATGGATGAATATACTATCAATTACTGATATGATGAATGATTGATTTTTTCGCAAAAAAAACAGTTATATGGCCAATAAATGTTATCCATGGATTATTAGTTTACGTCCGAAAACATTAGCTTTATCGTTTTCTGCTATTTTGTTGGGCAATGCGCTTGCCTATTGGCAACATTCTTTTGATCTAATTATTATGTTGTTAGCAATGATTACTGCAGCGTTGTTACAAATTTTATCAAATTTAGCCAACGATTATGGTGATGCGGTTAAAGGTGGCGATAAACACAATTTAATCGGCCATCAACGTGGTTTACAGCTAGGTCTAATCACTCTTAATCAGTTAAAAATAGCTATCTGGATCACCATTATATTGTGTGTTTGCTCTGGATTGACTCTACTTTGGTTAGCCTGTAATAACGCTTATCAATTATTAATTTTTATCTTATTAGGTTTATCTTCAATCATCGCAGCAATTACTTATACCGTTGGTAAAAAACCTTATGGCTATATTGGCTTAGGTGATCTATCGGTGTTAATCTTCTTTGGCTTAGTTGGTGTGATGGGCAGTTATTATTTACAGACTAAAACTTTATCGGCATCAATCGTTTTTCCTGCAATAGCCAGTGGTTTGTTGGCAGTGGGAGTGCTAAATATTAATAATTTGCGTGATTATGAAAGTGATAAACAACATCATAAACGGACTTTGATTGTGCTGATTGGTAAAACTTATGGTTGTTGTTATCAGTTAGTTTTGTTAATTGTATCATTATGTTTTTTTGGTTTATTTGCTTATCAACAGTTACACACTTATTGCAGTGGTATCTTTTTATTAACACTACCGTTGTATCTCAAACATATGTACATGGTGTTTAAATTTAATACAAATGAAGACGCAGTGCCACTATTAGTACAAATGGTCAAACTTGCTTTATTGACTAATTTACTTTATTGTTTAGGTATTATTTTGAGCTAGCTCACGTTTATTCCAAATTTATATCGTTTTACTTCATGTTAGCGTTATACTAGAACCGAATAGATATTACCGTATAAGGAGACTCGACCATGGAATTTGATACATCAATTCTTTGCGATTACTACCCAGAAGATGTGAACGTTGTCGAACCGATATTTAGTAACTTTGGTGGTGTGGCTTCATTTTCTGGCCAAGTTGTCACCGTGAAATGTTTTGAAGATAACGGCATTTTGTACGAAGTGTTACAATCCAATGGTGCAGGGAAAGTATTGGTTATTGATGGCGGTGGTTCGGTGCGTCGAGCATTGATAGATGCCGAATTGATTGATATTGCCCTACAAAACCAATGGGAAGGCATTATTGTTTATGGTGCAGTGCGCCAAGTAGATTATCTTGCTGATGCTGAAATTGGTATTCAAGCACTAGCTGCAATTCCTGTTGGTGCAGAAGATCAAGGTGTTGGCGAAGTTGATATTCGTGTCAATTTTGGCGGTGTAACTTTCTTCTCGGGTGATTTTGTTTATGCTGATAATACTGGCATTATCTTATCTGAAATTGCACTTGAAGTAGACGATAAATAACTTGGTTCTTCTTCGTTATTATTTTTAAAATAAACCGCAGTATTTTTACAGCGGTTTTTTATGTTGAAAAAACCCGTTCCTCAATTTTTTAGATAACTTTATATCGTGCGGTTACGAATATAGCCTCCAGTGACGGTGATAATTAAGCCAGCTATTTCCATATCTAATAATTTAATGGTTAACTCAGGAATGGGTAAATCAACTAGCGTAGCGATTGTATCAACAGCAATAGGCTGATGATGAATAACAGCAAAAATTTCTGGATATAAAACGGTATTACCCTCTTTGTTTTCATGATTATTCTGTCGATTAAGTGATGATAAAAAGCCACTATAATGTTCTAAAATATCGGTTGGTTTAGTAACCAGATAAGCGCCTTGTTGGATTAAATAATGGCTACCATGGCTATTTGGATTATCAATATCACCAGGTAAAGCAAAAACATCACGATTCTGCTCAAGAGCATAACGTGCGGTAATAAGTGAACCACTTTGCTCAGAAGCTTGAAGCACAAATGTCCCTAAGCTCAATCCACTAATAATTCGATTTCGACGAGGAAAGTATACTGCTCTTGCTTTTTCAAATGGGCTGAATTCTGAAATGAGCGCTCCATTTTGAGCTAAAATATCATTTGCCAATCTTAGATTGGCGCGTGGTGTAATTTCCGCTAAACCGCTACCTAATACAGCAATGGTATTGCCGGATACTTCTAGTGCACCACGATGACAAATGGCATCTAAACCGAGAGCGAGCCCACTAGTAACAGTTAAACCATTAATGGCTAATTCGCTAGCAAAATAGCGTCCCCACTGTGCGCCATATTCACTAAATTCACGACTACCCACCATTGCAATTTGTGGAGAGTGTAATAGTTGTTTATTACCCATAACAAATAGCAATAACGGTGGTGAACTGATTTGTTTAAGTAATGTTGGATAATCAGAGTCACAATAAGCAATCAAATGTTTAGCTGGGTTAGCAGTAGCTAACCAATCAAGGATGGGTTCAAAATGAAGATAGGAAATGGCAAAAAAACGACTTTGAAGAGTTTTACAAACGCCTATCTTTTCCAATAATAGTGGTACATTATTTATTTTATTAGGTAGACCAGCACTAAAATATAGACCTATTTTTTCAAAATATCTTATTCTTTTATGGCCAAGCATTGAAATTCGCAATAAAAATTCATATTTACTCATTACAGTCCTTTTATATACATCGTTAGCTTGAACCATATCTAGAATTGATTAGATATATTTTACCAATAGCCAACTAAGGCTATTCATGGGCATAATAAATGTTTACAATGTATACGAAATTGAGAAAACACCAAATTGAGGAGTAGATCGAAGAATTTATGGCTATTTTACCGGTATTACGTTTCCCAGACGAACGACTTCGCACAGTCGCTAAGCCTGTCTCTAATTTTACACCTGAGCTACAAGAAATTATCGATAATATGGTTGAAACCATGTACGCTGAACATGGCATTGGGCTTGCCGCAACGCAAGTTGATGTGCATGAGCAAATTATTGTCATTGACGTGTCAGAAGATAAAAGCCAACTTTATGTGATTATTAATCCAGAAGTGATTAGTCAAGAGGGTGAAACAGGCATTGAAGAAGGATGCTTATCGATACCTGACTGCCGTGGATTTGTGCCTAGATCGGAAAAAATCAAGATTAAAGCATTAGATCGTAATGGTAATCCTTACGAAATCGATGCTGATGAATTGTTAGCCATCTGTATACAGCATGAAATGGATCATTTGAAAGGTAAACTGTTTGTTGATTATCTCTCGCCATTAAAGCGGCAACGTATTGAACAAAAGATGAAAAAACTGACTCGTGAGGAGCAGAAAAATCGATAAAAAAAACCGCCAGCTATTTTGGCGGTTTTTTACTATATCGCCTAACTTTATTTAGCTACAATTACCATTGCTGGTCGAATTAATCGGCCATTAAGTGTATAGCCTTTTTGAATAGTATTAACAATTTGTCCTGATTGATGTTCTGGTGATTCAACCATACTAATTGCTTGATGCAGATCAGGATTTAGCTGTGAATCAGCTGTATTGATAACTTCAATACCAAATTTTTTGACCGTATCTAAAAATGATTTAAGTGTTAACTCTAATCCTTCTACCGTTGCTTTATGTTCAGGATTATTTTTATCGGTAGATTCTAATGCCCGTTCAAGATTATCAATCACCGGTAAAAGTTCATTTGAGAATTTTTCAAGAGCAAATTTACGTGCTTTATCAACATCTTGTTCAACACGTTTGCGTACATTATCGATTTCAGCACGAGCACGAATCATTGCTTCACTCTCGTTTTTCTTAGCAAGTTGCAGTGCTTGTTCAAGTTCGCTAATGCGAGCATCTTTGGCCTTTAACTGATCTTCAACACTTGGTTGTGATGGGGTTTGCTCTTCAGTACTTTGCTCAGCTGGGGTTTCAATGTTTGTTTCATTTTCTGACATATTGTTCTCTTGTTCTGTCATACGGTACTCCAAATTTAGTCGAAAACTTAGTGAATAACAGTTATTATGGGGACAAATTTTATTATTACAAGTTTAACGATAAGATGATATCGTGTTTTTTAATTGATAACTAAAAAATAATGATACTTAAGTCAAAAATGAACAAGGATATTTTATGGGTAGACCATTTAAATGTATTGGTTTGGTTGGGATTCCACGTAAGTTAGAGGCGATAGAAACTCATCAGGTACTTTATGACTGGCTAGTTAATTTAGGTATTGCAGTTTTAGTAGAAGATCGATTAGCTCAATATATTAAATTACCTAGCAATGTCTATGCATCTCTCGATACTATTGGTGAACAAGCAGATTTAGCCATTGTGGTGGGAGGTGACGGTAATATGTTACGTTCCGCTCGTCACTTATCACACTATAAAATCAAAGTAATTGGGGTGAATCGAGGTAATTTAGGTTTTTTAACCGATATTTCTCACGACCATGTCATTGAACAATTAACACCGGTTATTAAAGGTGAATATGACGAAGATTCACGATTTTTACTAGAAGTATCTATCTATAGTGATGGTCAATTGATTAATTCTGGTTTTGCGGTAAACGAAATTGTGGTTACCCCCAATACTGTTGCGCATATGATTGATTATGATGTGTATATCAATGAGCGTAATGCGTTCTCACAACGTGCTGATGGTTTAATTATTGCCACGCCGACTGGTTCGACCGCTTATTCACTATCGGCTGGTGGGCCAATACTGGCGCCACATTTAGATGCGTTAATTATTACGCCAATGTTTCCACACTCTTTGGCAGTTAGACCTTTAGTGATTAAGAGTGATGATCCGATTCATCTTAAATTTCCAACTACCGCTTTGGATCTTAATATAGCTTGTGATAGCCAAATTATTTTACCGGTTAAGCCAACCCAAGATGTGATAATCCGTCGCTCCAATTATGAATTTAATTTAATCCATACTAAAGACTATGATTATTTTAATAATTTATCGAGTAAGTTAGGATGGTCACAAAAAATGTTTTAAGGGTTGCTATGCTAAGTTACCCTTATTTTCATATTGAAATTATCATTTAAAGATAGATTTATCTTTAAATGATAAAGGTTAAAAGATAAACCGATAATGATGAAAAGATTGCCGCGATCACATCATCAACCATAATGCCAAATCCCCCTGGTACGCGTTTATCAAACCAACGGATTGGCCAAGGTTTGGCCATATCAAAGATTCTAAATGCGACAAACGCAATCGTTACCCATAAAATCGAAATCTGTGGAATAAAAAATAAAGTTATCCACATACCGACAAATTCATCCCAGACAATATGGCCTGAATCATGAGTATGAGTATCATCTGAAGTTTTTTGGCAAACAAAACAACCAAAAATAAAGGTTACTAAAATAAACACCCAATATAACGTTGGCGTTAAACCGTAGAATAACAGCCATAATGGGACCGCCATTAATGATCCCATAGTACCCGGCATGATTGGCGATAAACCACTACCTAAGCCAACCGCTAAAAAATGAATGGGATTAGTTAGTTTAAGGTACTTTTTAAAATCTTTATTGCGCTGTTTTTTAGTCATTATGATAAAAATCTTTTGATAAAATTATGCCGACATTAGGTCGGCAAAAAGTTGCTTAGCTAAGTTAAGCAAGCAATGATGATAATCAAATATATTATTAGTCTTTAGCTAACGTTGCAACCATTACTGCTTTAATCGTATGCAAGCGGTTTTCAGCTTCATCAAAAACGATGCTATGTTTAGATTCAAAGACTTCATCTGTGACTTCTAAACCATTTTTTAAACCATACTGAGCTGCCATTTGTTTACCAACAGTGGTATTCATATCATGAAATGCTGG
Source organism: Gilliamella sp. LMG 34362 (assembly GCF_984569125.1). Lineage (NCBI taxonomy): Bacteria > Pseudomonadati > Pseudomonadota > Gammaproteobacteria > Orbales > Orbaceae > Gilliamella > Gilliamella sp. LMG 34362. Next base: position 380,749 of record NZ_OZ474902.1, read on the forward strand.
TAAACAGTGCATAAATTTGACTTCTGGATTACCAGTTAAATTGATGACATCCTGATTTACTTGATATGGCGTTAATAATTTGACTCTTTCGTCCCAAACTTCTTTTGGTTCGCCCATCGATACCCAAACATCGGTATATAGAAAATCCACATCTTTAACACCATCAGCAACGTCTTGCGTTAAAATGATTTTTGCGCCAGTCGTTTTAGCTATTTCTTGGCATTTTTTTACCAATTCTGCTTCTGGCTGACAAGCTTTAGGGGCCACCAAACGAATTTCCATCCCCATAAGTGCAGCACCTTCCATTAATGAGTTACCCATGTTATTACGGGCATCACCTAAATAAGCAAATTTAACACTGCTTAATGCTCGCTCACCAATATGTTCTTGCATGGTCATAAAATCAGCTAAAATTTGAGTTGGATGTGCTTCAGTGGTTAAACCATTCCAAACTGGAACACCAGAATATTTAGCTAAGGTTTCAACAATTTCTTGTCCATAGCCACGGTATTCAATGCCATCATACATTCTGCCTAATACTCGAGCTGTGTCCGCAATTGATTCTTTGTGTCCAATTTGGCTGCCACTTGGCCCTAAATAGGTAACTTGTGCACCTTGATCAAATGCACCAACTTCAAATGCACAGCGAGTGCGAGTTGAGTCTTTTTCAAAAATAAGCGCAATATTTTTACCGACTAAATGTTGTTTTTCGGTACCTTGTTTTTTGGCCTTTTTTAATTCAATAGCTAGATTAATCAATTGATTAATTTCTGCTGGAGTAAAGTCAAGTAAACGTAAAAAATGACGTTGATAAAAACCGTGCATACAGAGCTCCTAATAGCCGTAAAAAATTATTAAGATTTTATTTGAATAATTATGCAATTTCAAGTTAAACATTTCATATTTATGTGATATTGGTGTTAAATTATGGAATAGTCTAAAAAATTAGACTTTATTGTTTAATTATTTTTTATAATATCGCTTTTTTTGTTTAAAAAATTGTAATAAAATGGCCAAATATTGTCTCTTTAGAAAACAATTAATTGAATTTTTATTCATAATTATTGATTATTTAATCAAAAGGTCGTTTAATCATGCAAACTTATGCCCTCCTTATTTTACAAGATGGTTCACAATTTATTGGTAAATCAATTGGTGCTGATGGCCAAACTGTTGGTGAAGTTGTATTTAATACTTCTATGACAGGGTATCAAGAAATTCTTACTGATCCTTCATATTGTGAACAAATAGTGACATTAACGTATCCGCATATTGGTAATGTTGGTACCAATAGTGCTGATGCCGAATCAACACGAGTTTATGCAAAAGGATTGATTATTCGAGATTTACCATTAATCGCAAGTAATTATCGTAGCGAAATGGATCTTTCAAGTTATTTAAAAAAACATAATGTGATTGCGATTGCTGATATTGATACACGTCGTTTAACACGTATTTTACGTGAAAAAGGGGCACAACATGGCGTGATTATTACCGCAAATGATAAACAGACCTTACTTGATAAAGCAGAAAATGCCAAACAGCAGGCAGTAGATTATAAGGGGTTAAGTGGTTTAGATCTGGCTCAAGATGTGACGTGCAGTAAAAGTTATACATGGACCAGCAGTATATGGACAATTCAACAAGAGTATCCAATCCCAAAAGCAGAAAGTGAACTACCTTACCATGTTGTTGCTTATGACTTTGGTGTTAAACAAAATATTTTACGGATGTTAGTTGCGCGTGGATGTAAGTTAACTGTTGTTCCCGCTAAAACGCCAGCAGATGAAGTACTGGCCTTAAATCCGGATGGTATCTTTTTATCAAATGGCCCAGGAGATCCGGCGCCTTGTACTTATGCTATTGACGCGATTAAGCAGTTTCTGACTACCGATATTCCTGTTTTTGGTATCTGTTTGGGACACCAATTGTTAGCGCTAGCCTGTGGTGCTAAAACTATCAAAATGAAATTTGGTCACCATGGTGGTAACCATCCAGTTAAAGATCTGGAAAATAATAGGGTAATGATTACTGCGCAAAATCATGGCTTTGCTGTCGATGAAAATTCCTTACCTAATCATTTACGAGCTACACATAAATCGTTATTCGATGGTTCATTACAAGGTATTCATCACAATCAAAAACCAGCATTTAGTTTTCAGGGCCATCCAGAGGCAAGTCCGGGGCCTCATGATGCTGCGCCACTTTTTGATCACTTTATTGAATTAATTAAAATTTATAAGCAGGAGCAATAACATGGCTAAGCGAACAGATATTAAAAGTATTCTAATTATTGGCGCAGGGCCAATCGTTATCGGTCAAGCTTGTGAATTTGATTATTCCGGTGCTCAGGCATGTAAAGCATTACGTGAAGAGGGCTATCGAGTCATTTTAGTTAACTCAAATCCCGCAACCATTATGACCGATTCAGAAATGGCTGATGCTACCTATATTGAGCCTATCCACTGGACATGTGTGCGCAAAATTATCGAGAAAGAGCGACCTGATGCCATTTTACCGACAATGGGGGGGCAAACGGCATTAAATTGTGCATTAGAGCTTGAAAAACAGGGAGTATTAAAAGAGTTTAATGTTGAAATGATCGGTGCTACTGCCGATGCGATTGATAAAGCGGAAGATCGCAAACGCTTTGATCAGGCGATGAAAAAAATTGGTCTTGATACAGCTCGTTCTGGTATTGCTCACTCATTAACAGAAGCTTATGCGGTATTAGAACAAGTCGGCTTTCCTTGTATTATTCGTCCTTCTTTTACAATGGGGGGAACCGGTGGAGGTATAGCTTACAATCAAGAAGAATTTGAGGAAATATGTAATCGAGGACTTGATTTATCACCGACTAATGAATTACTTATTGATGAATCATTGATTGGATGGAAAGAGTATGAAATGGAGGTCGTGCGGGATAAAAACGATAATTGTATTATTGTTTGTTCGATTGAAAATTTCGATCCTATGGGGATCCACACTGGCGACTCAATCACGGTTGCACCGGCACAAACCTTAACAGATAAAGAGTATCAAATTATGCGTAATGCCTCAATTGCGGTATTACGTGAGATAGGCGTTGAAACTGGTGGTTCAAATGTTCAATTTTCGGTTGACCCAAAAACAGGTCGATTAATTGTGATAGAAATGAATCCTCGGGTATCGCGTTCTTCAGCATTAGCATCTAAAGCAACGGGTTTTCCTATTGCTAAGATCGCGGCTAAATTAGCGGTTGGTTATACACTTGATGAACTCTGCAATGATATTACTGGTGGAAAAACACCTGCTTCTTTCGAACCTACTATTGATTATGTCGTTACTAAGATCCCACGGTTTAATTTTGAAAAATTTGCTGGCTGTAATGATCGCTTAACTACTCAAATGAAATCAGTTGGTGAAGTGATGGCCATTGGCCGAACATTCCAAGAATCCATGCAAAAAGCACTTCGAGGTCTAGAAGTTGGTGCCAGTGGGTTGGACGAAAAAATCGATGATTATAGTGATGAAAAGAATCTAACTAAAATTCGTTATGAATTACAGGAAGCTGGTAGTGAGCGTATTTGGTATCTAGCTGATGCGTTTCGTGCTGGTTTCACGCTGGATGAAATCTTTTTATTAACCCATATTGATCGTTGGTTCTTAGTGCAAATTGAAGAGTTAGTCCAAATAGAAAATCGCTTAAAACAGCAAACGATTGAAGATCTTGATCAAGAGGCATTATGGCAGCTTAAGCGTAAAGGATTTTCCGATCTTCGTATCGCCAAACTCCTAGGTTGCCACGAACAAATAGTGCGAGATCTACGTTGGCAATATGATATTCACTCAGTTTATAAACGAGTGGATACTTGTGCTGCTGAATTTTCAACCGATACAGCCTATCTTTACTCAACATATGAGCAAGAGTGTGAAGCACAACCACAATTTAATCGTAAAAAGATTATGATTTTGGGAGGTGGGCCTAATCGAATTGGTCAAGGCATTGAATTTGATTATTGCTGTGTGCATGCTGCATTGGCTTTACGTGAAGATGGTTTTGAAACCATTATGGTAAATTGTAATCCAGAAACTGTCTCAACCGATTACGATACTTCGGATCGTCTGTATTTTGAGCCAGTCACTCTTGAGGATGTACTTGAAATTGCTCATGTTGAAAAACCTGATGGGGTAATTGTGCAGTATGGAGGTCAAACGCCGCTTAAACTTGCCCGAGCACTTGAACAAGCAGGCGTACCGATTATTGGTACTTCGCCTGATGCCATTGATAAAGCAGAAGATCGCAAACGTTTCCAAGCTATCGTTGATAAGTTGCAGTTAAAACAACCCGTAAATGCTACTGTCACTGATCTCGATGAAGCAGTGATTAAAGCTGAGCAAATTGGTTATCCATTAGTGGTTCGTCCTTCTTACGTATTAGGCGGACGAGCAATGGAAATTGTTTACAATGAACAAGATTTACGCCGTTATTTTAAAACAGCGGTGAGTGAGTCAAATAATGCGCCTGTACTACTTGATCACTTTTTAGATGATGCAATCGAGGTGGATATTGATGTCATTGCTGATGGTGAACAAATTATTATTGGTGGCATTATGGAACATATTGAACAAGCGGGTATTCACTCTGGTGATTCTGCTTGTTCGCTACCAACGTATACATTAAGTCCTGAAATTCTAGCTGAACTGCGTAAACAAGCTAAACAGTTAGCATTCGAGTTAAACGTAAAAGGTTTAATGAATGGACAGTTTGCCGTAAAAGATAATCAAGTCTATCTGATTGAAATTAATCCTCGGGCTGCACGAACGGTACCTTTTGTCTCGAAAGCCACAGGGTTACCATTGGCCAAAATTGCAGCTCGGGTGATGACAGGAAAATCGCTGGCACAACAGAATGTGACTAAAGAAGTGCTGCCTCCTTATTACTCAGTTAAAGAAGTGGTATTACCATTTAATAAGTTTAGCGGTGTCGATCCTATTTTAGGTCCAGAAATGCGCTCAACCGGTGAAGTCATGGGAATTGGTAAAACGTTTGCCGAAGCTTTTGCTAAAGCACAACTTGGTAGTTTATCTAACATGAAAAAATCGGGTAAAGCATTACTTTCAGTTCGTGAACAAGATAAATCAAGACTATTAGAAGTAGCTAAACGTTTAATTGCGCATGGTTTTACGATTGATGCAACCTTGGGTACGGCCAAACTGTTACAACAAGCAGGTATCAGCTGTCAAATCGTTAAAAAAGAGAATGAAGGTCGGCCAAATATCCATGATCATATTAAAAATGGCGAGTACAGTTATATTCTTAACACAACCTCAGGTCGTGCAGCTATTGAAGCATCTAAAATCCTACGCCGTAGTGCTATCCAATATAAGGTTCATTACGATACGACAATGAATGCAGCTTATGCTACGACAGCAGCTTTGGATTACGATCCTGCTGATGGTGTGATACCGTTACAGGCACTTTATCAATAAGCAAAAAGACGAGCTATAGCTCGTCTTTTTTGATTGATCATAATTTATTTTTTAACTCTTGGCTTCAACCATCGCTAAGATATCCGCTTCGGTTAGTTTGTGAGTAGGATTAGCGAAAGCATAACAAATTGGTTTCTTATCGATAAACACTTCTGCAGTAAATTCTAAATCTTTAATATCATCAAAGATCCAAGCAGCAAAATAGTAATTTTGTGTATCTTTTAAACGATAATAAAGATGTGAACCACACTCTTTGCAAAATGTTCTTTCTGCCCATTGTGATGAATTAAAATGACTAATGTTCTCTTGCCCTTCTATCGTTATATCGCCACTATGTGCTAATGTCATTAATGGCCCAGCACTCCATTTACGGCAAGTTTGGCAATGACATGCACTTAAATGTGTATTAGCAAACGGAACCGCTAATTTTACTTTTCCACATAAACAAGATCCATGATATTGAGTAGACATATTTTTTCCTTTTTCCAATTAATGATTTTGCTAATTGGTTAAATATTAGCATAATGAATAATCAACTAGAATAAGTTTGGTTGTAAAAAATATTGAGGAGTGTATACCGTCTAGTATATAAATTGTCTTTATTTGTTAAGGAATGTGTAAAAAAAGGACAGTTAGACTAGTAAGGTATTGCTTTATTATTTTATTGATATAATATAGCCACCTCTTTGACGCGGGGTGGAGCAGCTTGGTAGCTCGTCGGGCTCATAACCCGAAGGTCGTTGGTTCAAATCCAGCCCCCGCAACCAATTCTAGCAAACCTTTTCCTACTTTTATTTATTACTAACCATTATGCAGATTTTGGCACAGCAAGTAATGTTGATACCGCTTCGCTAATACGTCTAGCAATGTAACTATTGTTCATTGTGTATAAATGGATACCATCAACATTTTGTGAGACTAAATCAACAATCTGATCGATAGCATAAGCAATACCAGCATCACGAAATGCATCAGGGTGATGTTCATATTTTTCCATCATCTGTTTGAACTTTTTAGGTAAATTTACACCACACATTGAAACCATTCGTTCAATCTGATTTTTATTGGTAACTGGCATAATGCCTGCTTCAATTGGTACATTAATATCCATATCATGTGCTTTATCTAAAAAAGCATAAAAATAATCATTATCAAAAAATAGTTGCGAAATTAGCTGATCGGTACCGGCATTTACTTTTTCTTTTAAATGGATTAAATCTTGTTTAAGCGTTGCTGCTTCAAGATGCCCTTCTGGATAGCATGCGCCAATAACATTAAAATCACCATTTTCTTTAATAAAGGTGACTAATTCGCTAGCAAAACGAAAATCATCTTTTGGTGGTACATTGGGACTGATATCACCACGTAATGCTAATACATTATCAATTCCGGCACATTTGAGGTCGTGAAGAATTTTTAGCATTTCGGTTTTGTCGAAGTTGATCCCTGGTAAATGGGCGACACTTTCAATACCATAAGTATGTTTAACCGAATGTGCAATATCAATTGTAGTTTGGCCATTTAAGCTACCACCAGCACCATAAGTGACACTAATAAAGTCAGGTTTAAAATAACCTAATTCGCGTAATGTGCTATAAATTGTCTCTAATGATGACGTTTTTTTAGGTGGAAAAACCTCAAAGGAAAATACTGTTTTTTGGTTAAATAATAAATTTGTTTTCATTGGTACCATCCATTCTTGCTATCTTTTTTTACTCTACTGACATTACCGCCGCCTATAAAGGCGGCGGTAATTAAGACAGACAAAGCTAATTAACTTTATAAAAAACAGTGTTAATTAAGTGTCTTTCTCACTTCTAAGGTTGCTTGAACTAGGTGTTCTAAGCTTTCAACTACTTCTTTTTCACCGCGAGTTTTTAAACCACAGTCTGGATTAATCCACAATTTTTGGTTATCAATTTTAGCTAATAATTTTTCAATAGTTGCTTTGATTTCAGCAACTGGTGGTACGCGTGGTGAGTGGATGTCATACACACCAGGTCCAACTTCTGTTTTGAAGTTATTAGCTTTAAGTACATCAATTAATTGAAGATTTGAGCGTGATGCTTCAAATGAAATAACATCAGCATCCATCGCATCGATATCTTTGATGATGTCAGCAAATTCGCTATAACACATATGAGTATGAATTTGTGTATCAGCTTGTACTTTGCTGTGAACCAATCTAAATGCTGGAATTGCCCAATCTAGATATTCACTATTCCAATCAGCTTTACGTAATGGTAATTTTTCTTTTAATGCTGCTTCATCAATTTGAATGACTTTGATACCAGCCGCTTCAAGATCTAATACTTCATCACTGATCGCTAAACCAATTTGGAATACCGATTCTTTTTGTGAGATATCTTCACGAGGGAATGACCAGTTTAAGATAGTCACAGGGCCGGTTAACATGCCTTTAACTGGTTTATCAGTTAAACTTTGTGCATATTTTGAATATTCAACAGTAATTGGTTTTGAACGTGAAATATCACCCCAAACAATTGGTGGCTTAACGCAACGTGTACCATAAGATTGTACCCACGCTTTTTCAGTAAATACGAATCCGTTTAAGCTTTCACCGAAGTATTCCACCATGTCATTACGTTCAAATTCACCGTGAACTAATACATCAATACCGATCTCTTCTTGCAGTTTGATACATTCAGCAATTTTTTGTTTATTAAATTCGGTATATTCATTTAAACAAATTTCACCCTTTTTAAATTTAGCCCGATTTAAACGAACATCTGGGGTTTGTGGAAATGAACCAATAGTTGTAGTAGGTAATAATGGCAGATTAAAGGCTTTTTTCTGCTCAGCTTCACGCACTGAAAACTCAGGTAAACGAGTAAAATCAGACTCTTTTAATGCTGCTACTTTTTGACGAACTACTTGGTTAGCTCCTTCACGCTCACGGGTAAATAGTGTTTGATTTGCTTTATAAGCGGCATTATTATCTGGATTTGCTTCATTAAGTAATTGGCCTAATTCAGCAAGTTCTTGTAGTTTTTCTTGAGCGAAAGCAAAATAAGCACGTTGTTGAATAGTTAATTTAGTCTCATTTTGTAACGTATAAGGTACATGCAATAATGAACATGAAGTATTCACCACAACGTTTGCAGCTTTTTGTTTAATTTTAGCTAATAAAGTTAAGGTTTTTTTGTAATCATTTTTCCAAATATTTTTACCATTAACAACACCTGCAAATAATACTTTTTCAGCAGGGAAGCCATTATTTTCAAGTAAGGCTAAAGTTTGTTTACCTTCAACAAAATCAAGACCAACACCATCAAAAGGTAATGCAACAAGTTCTTTATAACAGTCACGTACATCACCAAAATAAGTTTGTAATACGACTTTAGTTTTACCTTTAACAGATAAAATAGCTTGATAAATTTCGTTAAATAACTCGATATCTTGTTGAGTAAGATCAGTCACTAAAATTGGTTCGTCAATTTGAATCCAATCAGCGCCAAGATCAGTGAATTTTTGAATGATTTCTTGATAAGCTTTAATAATATCAGCTTTAAAATCAACTAATTGCTTACTACCTAAGTATTGAGCTAATTTGAAAAAGGTTAAAGCACCAATGACAACAGGTTTAGTTTGAATGCCGAGTTCTTTTGCTTCTTGGTACTCATCAAATGGTTTGCTACTGGCAATTTTTATTTCTAGTGAATCTTCGATTTCAGGAACAAGATAGTGATAATTGGTATTGAACCATTTTTTCATAGCTAATGCGCGAACATCACCTTTATCGCCTTGATAACCACGAGCCATAGCAAAATAACGATCGAGTTCAGGTAAACCTAAATCTTGATAACGTTTTGGTACAACATTTAGTAAACATGCTGTGTCGAGAACTGCATCATAAAATGAGAAGTCATTTGATGATATAAATGCTATTTTTTGAGCAGCTTGTTGATTTAAATGTTCTGCACGTAGCGCTTTTGCTTCACTTAATAGTTCAGCTTGAGTTTTGTTTCCTTTAAAATAAGCTTCGGTAGCAAATTTTAATTCACGAAGCTTACCAACACGTGGATATCCAATAACAGCAGTATTCATTTTATTTTCCTTTCATTTCATCGCAGTTCTTTAGTAGATAAAAAGATAACAAAAAAAATTGTTATTGAATAATTATAGTTTTTTATGGATTGATATAGTTTTTAACTATAACAAAATAATCTAGCTTTTTTATCTAAATTAAAATTAGATATATTTATTTAATTTACTTTCTTGAACTTACATTGATCTGTCTATCATTAGGTAATGACCATCTTGGTGTTGTGACTGCTCAGTCGATTTTGAACTTTTTTATTATCGTTTTTTTCTTTTTTAACTGTAATGTCAATATTCTGTATTGCCTATTTAAGTCACGTAAACATTGGTTTGATTATCTTGCGGTTGGCTTATTGTATGCGGTTATTATTTTTATTCCGGTAAACAATTTCATGGTGGAAAAGACAAAGGAAGCTCGTCAATCACACTGGCTTGAGCGACAACTTAGTGATATAAAGGCGGAAAGAGTAGAGAAGATTAATCTAAATATTTTACAAATATGATTAATAATTAATTTATATAGTTAAGATTCAAAAACCTCCTATCTTGATTGGGATAGAAGGGGAGCAAACAATATTTATTTTTGCCATTCGCCTCGGATTGGTCTGGAAAAGTGCGCTAGAACTGCAATCATACAGATCTCGATAGAAACACCCCAATAAATATGGCCTAGAATTTCACTCCATAATTCATAGCCATTTAAATTCCACAACCAACCAATTGTTCCTTCTGGTGCGTAAGCAGGATGGCGGAAACCTAATAAAGGAATTAAAAATCCGTGCATGACAACGGTAATAATTAGACCATAAAACGCCCCATACCAAAGTCGGATTTTATTCCAAAAATAAGCAATAAATACATAAACAAAAGCAAAAGCGAAACTGAATAACCAGTGATAAAGAGTGACTGCACCCAAAACATTGGTTCCTTGATAAATATAATCAAGCGAGTGAGAATTGATGCCTAACCAACCAAGCCAAGCATCAATATGTGCCGCTGGTGGCGAAATTTCACCAGGAACTCGAGGAGGCATATTAACTTCAGATCCCCACTTTACTAATGAACTTATAAAACCACCAATAATTGTTGTCCAGATGATAATTTGACGATTTGTTTTATTTCCAAACATGTGACTTATTCCTTATGTTTAATAGATTTTCAAACGAGAATACACAATAATTTAGATCAATTTACTGCCACTTAACACTGCTGATTGTTTTATAAAATAATCGGTTACCTAAAACGATATTGTTTAGTTTTTTGATAACGATTTGGGATGGACTTCTGTATCTTTAATCAGTCATAATAGGCATAGCTATACCTATATAAACTAATCTTGAATAAATAATATACACGCTTAAATATAAATAATACATATTATCATCATAATTTTTAAAAATAACCATAAATGAGTTGTTATTAATTGATAATGATTCTCATTATCATGTATAATGCCGATATATCCATTTAGAGGTTTTAATTATGTTAAAAATATCTACAGTAAGTCTTGAAGAGATTAATAATACGGTTCATATTCCCAACCCTAATGCTGGTTTTTTTCGCAAACTGTGGGCTTTTTCTGGACCAGGGGCTTTAGTTGCTGTTGGTTATATGGATCCAGGGAATTGGATAACCTCAATTCAAGGTGGGGCTCTTTATAGTTATTTACTATTATCAGTAATATTAATTTCTAGCCTGATAGCCATGTTGTTACAAGCGATGTGTGTAAAAATAGGCATCGTTACAGGCATGGATCTTGCTCAAGCAACTAAATCGATGGTTGGTAGAAAAGTGGCTTTTTGTTTATGGATATCCACTGAATTAGCTATTATTGCCACAGAAATTGCCGAAGTAATTGGTAGTGCTGTTGCCTTAAACCTATTATTTGATATTCCATTATTAATTGGGGTTTTATTAACGGTATTTGATGTGGTTATTTTGTTAATTCTAATGCGGTTTGGTTTTAGAAAAATAGAAGCTATCGTTTTTTGTTTAATTGCGACAATATTTATTATCTTCACTTATGAAGTGTTAAGGGCATCTCCAGAATTCAGTGACATTATAAATGGTTTTATTCCTCGAACAGATATTTTTACTGCCTCAATCAAAGGCCATGATTCAGCATTGGTTATTGCGCTGGGCATTGTTGGTGCAACTGTTATGCCACATAATTTATATCTACACTCTTCTATCGTTCAAACCAGAAAATATGACAGAAAGAATCGAACTAGTCTAAAAGATGCAATTAAATATGCCACCATTGATTCCAATATACAGTTATCCTTTTCGTTCATCATCAATTGTCTATTATTGATTCTTGGTGCTGCCCTTTTTTATGGCAATAATCCCGATGATCTTGGTCGATTTACACAGCTATATGATGCTTTGAAAGACCCACATATGGTGGGGCCAGTAGCGAGTTCAGTTATGGCTACTTTATTTGCTGTGGCATTACTGGCATCCGGTCAAAATGCAACAATTACGGGTACATTGACAGGGCAAATCGTTATGGAGGGATTTATCAATTTATCGATTCCTCTTTGGGCAAGACGAATAATTAGTCGTGGATTGGCGGTGACTCCGGTTATTTTATGTATTTATATTTGGGGAGATAGAGAAAATATTGTCGAAAATTTATTAATTTATACTCAAGTATTTTTGAGCATCGCTTTACCGATATCCATGGTGCCTTTAATTTGGGTCACTTCAAATAAAAAAATTATGCAGGAGTTTGTTAACCGTAAGTTAACTACTATTTTAGGCTGGATAGCAACTATTTCGTTAGTGATATTAAATTTACAACTAATTTATGAAGTGATTAGTTCATTATATTAACTAATTATATATCAACTAATGATTGCTCAAAACCATTGATTCAGTTGTTATCAATGGTTTATATTTTTTCTTATCAATTGATGACACACCTTTATTGATTTGCTCAGTTATTAAGCAAAAGGATCCGTTTTAAAAGCTAGGTAAAATCTAGATAGCAACGTAATTCTAGTTAAAATAATAAAATTAAATCGTAATTTTATTTAAAAAGCTGTATTTATTTACAGTGTTTTTGTTGATATACTCGTACTAATTTTAATCAGCTGCATGTGTTTATTTAATTATTATGATAACTCAACTTACTATTAATAATTTTGCTATTGTCGATCAGTTGTTAGTTGATTTTACAACAGGGATGACCGCAATTACAGGTGAAACTGGGGCCGGTAAATCGATTGCGATTGATGCTTTAGGACTATGTTTAGGTAATCGTTCAGATGCCTCTGCCATTCGTAATGGTGCAGAACGAGTAGATATTTCAGCTAGTTTTATCCTTGATGACACACCAGCGGCATATGCATGGTTAACTGAAAATCAACTTGATGAAGGTAATGACTGTATTTTACGACGAGTCATCAATCAAGATGGGCGTTCTAAAGCATTTATTAATGGGCGAGCTGTACCTATTTCACAATTAAAAGATTTAGGACAAATGCTAATTCAAATTCATGGCCAACATGAACATCAACGTTTGTTAAAAAGTGATTATCAACAAATATTACTTAATCACTATATGCATGAACCAAATTTATTATCGCAAATGCAACAGGCCTATAAGCAATGGAAAACAGCTAGCCAAGCTTATCAACAATATCAATCCTCAAAACAAGAGCGTGATGCACATGTTCAATTATTGCAATATCAGTTAAAAGAATTAAATGAATTTTCGCCGATTGAAGGGGAATATCAACAAATTGATGAAGAATATAAAAAGTTAGCCAATAGTGAACAGCTAATTAGTCTTAGTCAACAATCGATGATGTTACTCGACGAAGCTGATGAGTACAATGTGAGTAATATGCTTAATAGTGTTAAACATATTATTAATGATTTAGCTGCACTAGATCCATCTTTAAATAATGTTTCAGCAATGCTAGAAGAAGCTACTATTCAAATTAAAGAAGCTTGCTATGAATTACGTCATTATAGTGAAAGTTTAGAGTTGGATCCGGCAAGAGTTATGCAACTTGAACAACGCTTATCAAAACAGATTGCTTTGGCACGTAAGCACCATGTGTCACCGGAATCGTTACCTGAATTACATCAGAGTTTACTTAATGAATTTAAACAGATTAATCAGCAAGATGAACAGAGTGAACAGTTAAAAGAGCAGATCAAAAAATATCAACAAATTGCTGTAGAATTAGCAACTAAATTACACCAAAAACGCTTAGCAGCTAGCAAAACATTAGCTAAAAAAGTATCGGCTACTATGCATGAATTATCTATGCCAAATGGTGATTTCAGTATTGATATAACATTCGATGAAAACCGCTTGAGTGAAGATGGTGCAGATCAGGTATCTTTTTTAGTTAGTACCAATGCTGGGCAAATTGCACAACCTTTAGCTAAAGTCGCATCTGGTGGTGAATTATCTCGTATAGCGTTAGCTATACAAGTTTTAACTGCACAAAAAATGGACACACCGGCACTGATTTTTGATGAAATTGATGTTGGTATTAGCGGGCCTACTGCCGCTAAGGTGGGACAGTTATTAAGACAACTTGGTGAATCAACTCAAGTTATTACTGTGACACATTTGCCACAAGTTGCTGGTCAAGCTAATCAACACTATTTTGTAAGTAAACAAACCAATGGCAAACAGACCGTTACTGATATGCAAAGATTAGATAAAAATGGTCGTTTAAATGAACTAGCTAGGTTATTGGGCGGCGATAAAATCACAGATGCAACATTAGCCAATGCGAAAGAGTTACTTATTATCTAATTTAATTATGGTAAAATAACGACTTTAATTTTGGACTGAGGATAGCTAGAATCATGAGCTTATCTGGTAAAAATATTTTATTAGGCATAACGGGTGGCATTGCTGCTTATAAATGTCCAGATCTTGTCCGCCATTTAAAAAAGGCCGGTGCACAAGTACGAGTTGTGTTGACAGAGTCCGCTAGCCATTTTGTCGCGCCAATGACTTTACAAGCGGTGTCTGGTAATGCAGTTTCAAAAGAGTTATTCGATCCTACAGCTGAACTCTCAATGAGCCATATTGAATTAGCTAAATGGGCTGATTTAGTATTAATTGCTCCGGCTACAGCAAATATTATTGCTAAGATGGCAAATGGTATTGCCGATGACCTGTTATCGACGATGTGCCTTGCAACGCCAGCCAAAATTGTCATCGCACCAGCGATGAATCAACAGATGTATAAAGCTGCCGCAACGCAGCAAAATTTAGCGACATTAGAATCACGCAATACATTAGTTTTAGGTCCAGATGAGGGTTTTCAAGCGTGTGGTGACATTGGTCCTGGTCGCATGGTTGAACCGACAACTATTGTTGAAAGTATTAATAACTATTTTTTAGCTAATTCTGAACTCGCGGGAACCACCATTACCGTCACAGCTGGTCCTACCATTGAAGAGCTTGATCCAGTCCGTTATATCAGTAATTATAGTTCTGGTAAAATGGGTTTTGCCATTGCAAAAGCGGCAGCCGAAATGGGGGCAACAGTAAACTTAATTAGTGGTCCAGTTAATTTAACAACACCTAACAATGTTAATCGCATTAATGTAAAAAGTGCTAAACAGATGTATGATGAAGCATTGGTTTTGGCAGAAAAATCTGCAATTTTTATCTCTTGTGCGGCTGTTGCCGATTATCGAGCAGAGACTATTGCTAAAAATAAAATTAAAAAAACTGATGATAGCAATGAACTTGTGATTAAATTAGTTAAAAATCCGGATATTGTTGCCAGTATAGCTGGATTAAAAGAACACCGTCCATTTGTCGTTGGTTTTGCCGCTGAAACGAATGATGTAAAGACCTATGCCCTTAAAAAATTAACTACAAAAAATTTAGATCTGATTTGTGCTAATGATGTATCGGACCATAATATAGGTTTTAACTCTGATCAAAATGCATTAACACTTTATTGGCAAAATGGCGAACAAACGTTACCATTAAGCAGTAAACAACAATTAGCAAAACAGTTACTTCAAGCAGTTATAACACGATATAAAGCGAGTCATGATGAAAAGAAAAATTGATATTAAAGTATTAGATAGACGTTTAGGTAATGAGTTTCCACTGCCAACTTATGCAACCGAAGGTTCAGCAGGTATCGATTTAAGAGCAATGTTTGATAAAACTACCGAAATCAAACCAGGCGAAACGATTTTAACTCCAACTGGTTTATCTATGCATATTGCTGATCCTAGCTTAGCTGCATTAGTGTTACCTCGTTCAGGACTTGGTTCAAAAAATGGTATTGTTCTTGGTAATTTAGTTGGTTTAATTGATTCTGATTATCAAGGCCAACTATTTGTACCCGTTTGGAACCGTAGCCAAACTCCATTTGTTATTGAAGCTGGTGATCGTATTGCGCAATTAATTATTGTGCCTGTGGTACAAGCAGAATTTAATATTGTTGATGAATTTGTTGAATCAACACGCGGTGAAGGTGGATTTGGGCATTCAGGTAAGAAATAATCGTGAGTAGCAAAAATAAAAATCGTAAAGAAGATATTCTGCAAGCATTGGCAGCTATGCTTGAATCTAATGAAGGTACGCAACGAATAACAACAGCTAAGTTAGCCGCAACGGTTGGTGTTTCTGAAGCAGCATTGTATCGACATTTTCCTAGTAAGACGAAAATGTTTGAGAGCTTAATTGTTTATATTGAAGATATTTTGCTTTCTCGTATTAATGTGATTATGCAAGATGAACCAAATACCTTTGCTCGACTGCAACTTATTTTAGCCTTAATACTTGGTTTTTCTGAAAAAAATCCTGGCCTGACTCGTATCATGACTGGGCATGCCTTAATGTTTGAACAAGAACAGTTACAAGATCGAATTAGTCAATTATTTGAACGAATCGAAACTCAGATAAAGCAAGTCATACGAGAAAGAAAAATTCGCGAAGGTATTGCTTTTAATACTGATGAACGTATTTTAGCTAGTCAATTGCTTGCATTTTGCGAAGGAATGATGGCACGTTATTCTCGTTCAGGTTTTAAGTATCTACCTACAACAAACTTTGAAACCCGTTGGGCTTTATTAGCAAAACAGTTAGTTTAACTCGACTTACTAACAATTATTGTTCTAACTATTTCTGTTATTATTACAGAGGATAATTTCATGAATTTTGAAAATATAACCAATCAGATTCTATTCTTTATAGAAAAATATGATGGGGTAGTATTAAGTTATGTAGCGCATTTTTGTTTTGCCATTCTTATTTTTATTATTGGCCGAACAATTGCTAAATTTGTTGCTCGTCAGCTAAGAAGAATATTAACTAATCGTCACGTTGATCCAACTGTAGTTAAATTTGTCAGTTCTTTATCCTATTACGCCATTATTGTAATGACTTTAGTTGCTGTACTGGGACAATTAGGTGTCCAAACAGCATCAATTGTTGCCGTGATAGGTGCTGCCGGATTAGCTGTCGGTTTAGCTTTACAAGGATCTTTATCAAATTTTGCTGCTGGCGTGATTTTAATTATTTTTCGTCCTTTCAAAGTCGGTGAGACCGTGGTTATTAATAACCAAAGAGGGGTGATTGATTCTATTCAAATTTTTTCAACGACTATTGTTACACCAACTAATGAAGTTGTTGTGATTCCAAATGGGCAAGTGGTTAGTGCTAATATTATTAACTATACCCGTTTGCCAGAAAGACGTTTAGATTTAGTCGTTAATGTTGGTTATGATTCAGATATTCAAAAGGTTTATCAAGTTTTAAATCAAGCAGTGAATAAAACGAATAATATCTTAACAAGTAAAGATTCAATTATCCGTTTGGATTTATTGGATGCTTCATCGATGAATTTTAATGTTTTAGTTTGGACTCTCAATGCCAATTATGGGTCAGTAAAGGCTGAACTGCTTGAAAATATTAAAAATGGCTTAACTGAAAATGGTATCAACATTCCATATCCAACGATGGATGTAAATGTAAACTCTCAATCATAATTTTCAACTATGGTATTCCGTTGTTGGTTAGCAACGGAATACAACACTTCTTTTTGCAGTTAGATATCTTGATCCATATTTAATGCTGGTTTATCACAGTCAGGACAACCAACGATTTTAGCTGGCACACCTGCCACCGTAGTATGTTTCGGTACAGGCTCTAGAACGACTGAACCGGCACCAATTTTAGCGCCTTTGCCAATTTCAATATTCCCTAATATTGTCGAATGGGCACCAATCATGACGCCTTCACGAATTTTCGGATGACGATCGCCATTTTCTTTACCGGTGCCTCCTAAAGTAACTGATTGTAGGATAGAGACATCATTTTCAATCACTACCGTTTCACCAATGACAATACCTGTTGCATGGTCAAACATAACACCACAACCTATTTGGGCTGCCGGATGAATATCAACACCAAAAACAATGGCAATTTGGCTTTGTAAGAAGGTTGCTAATGATTTACGATCTTGTTTCCAAAGCCAGTGTGCAATTCGATAAGCTTGTAATGAGAGGAAACCTTTATAATAGAGCAATGGCGTTGAATAGTAATTCGTGGCGGGGTCACGAACGTACACAGCTAGAATATCGGTAATGGCGGCATGGATAATATTATCATCAGCCTGATAAGCTTGTCTGGCTATCTCGCGGATTTCAATTGCAGGTACAACTTGGGTGGCAAGTTTATTGGCTAAAATGTAACTTAAGGCACTACCTAGATTTTCATGATTAAGTAATGTTGCATGGAAATAACTCGCTAACATTGGTTCACTTTCAACCAGTTTCGATGCTTCTTGTCGAATTGTTTGCCACAACATAGCTGGTTTAACAATTTTTTTGCTTGTATTCACGCCAAATACCTATATAGATTTAAACATTAGTTATGATATTTGGTATTGTTTCGCAAACAATGGATAGACGCAAGCTTTAATAGACAAACCGCTGATAATTTGTGAAATGGGAACCGATTGTTCCCATTTTTTTATTCGATTATTGAATTGTTATTGATTATTTGCTTGTTTATTATCACTTAAAGTAAATATCGCGATGCATGAAATGATTAGCACGATACTAGCAAGTATATAAAAAGTGGATGAATAGCCATGATTATCAAATAATTTACCCACAGGTTTTGACAACACAATAACCCCTAAATTTGACGAAATATTAAAACCAACCAAATAAAGTGTTGCTGAAAGTCTGGCATCAAAATTAGCTACAATATATTTGAACATAGCTAAAATAAACAGTGGAATTTCAATTGCATGAAATAGTTTGACCAAAGAGACTAAGTAGACATTATCTAAGCTTGCTGATAAACCAATTCGACAAATCATCACTAATGCCGCCACTAATAGTGATTTTTTAGCTCCCAATTTATTAATAAAATAAGGTGCAATAATCATACAACTTGCTTCAAGAAAAACTTGGAATGAATTTAAATAACCATAAATTTTATAACCGGTTTCCTCTTTTTCGAAAAAGCTGGTGTAAAAATTCGGGAATAGCTGCTGATCATAAATGGTATAAAAACTGAAAGTACCAATAATAAACACAACAAATAGCCAAAATTTACGAAGAGCAAAAAGTGATAATATTTCACTGATTGTTGGAATATTTGGCTTCGGCACTATTATTTGCGGTGTGTTGTTGCTTACCGATAATTTTTGTGTAGGTTTAAAAAATAAATTGATGATGAAATAGATAGCTGCGACGCCAGAAGCGAGCCAAAAGTTAATATGTGGATCAATGCCAAATGAAATACCGGCAACAAAAGTGGCAGCAGCATAGCCAAATGAGCCCCAAAATCTTGCTGGGCCAAATTCAAAGTCACATAAACGACTTATCCGCTCGATAAACGAGTCAATTAAAGCACTGCCCGATATAAAGCCCGCACTTAATACCGGTGCGCCGATACAAACACCTAATATAAAATCCTGCCTTAATAGTGGTTCATAAACATAAATCAAAAAAGGGCCAATCAGTATCATCATGATACTTTGAAAAGTAACAACCGCTTTTCCTATCTGTAATTTATCTTGAATGATACCGTAAAAGATCATAAAAAACATGGCTGCAGCCGAATTAGCTGCATACACAACCCCTAGTTGTTCTCCAGATAATCCAATTTTGCTTTTAAGCCAAATCGCATAAAAAGACCACCAAAGCGACCATGCAGCATAAAAGGTAATAAGATAGCCTGATGAGAACCAATAATTTTTATTTTTTATCATATCTATATTCATTTTTCATTCTCTTCTATTGGTTAGTTTAACGTTAACATGTTAATGTTAACATTATGGCCATAATTGAAATAAAATAGATAGAATCAGATTTCATAAATGTTACTTTCCTCACACTTTTTATCATTTTTATTTGTGGTATCATCACACTAACTAAATATTAATTGTTTTTATGCTGAGTAAAAGGATCCAACTATGGCTTCACTAAAGGATGTGGCTAAACTGGCATCTGTTTCATTAATGACAGTGTCTCGAGCGATCAATAATCCTGAAAAATTAAATAAACAAACTTATAAAAAAGTGAAGAAAGCTATTGAAGAATTAAATTATGTGCCTGACTTATCAGCACGTAAAATTCGAGGTGATAATTCAGGGCCACATGCTATTGGCGTGTTGGCCTTAGAAACGGCAACGACACCATTTTCAGTTGAATTACTTCAGGCAATAGAAAAAACGGCACAGCAACATGGTTGGAATACATTTATCGTCAATTTATTTGATGATAAAGATGCTGATCATGCGATTAATACGCTTTTATCTTATCGACCTAATGGTATTATTTATACCACAATGGGATTAAGAAAAGTTCAACTACCTGAAAAACTATTAGGTAAGAATCTAGTTTTAGCCAATTGTATTAGTGATTCAGAACAACTTGCTTGTTACATTCCTGATGATTATTCTGGTCAGTATCAAGCTATGCAAAACGTGATCAACAAAGGCTATAAAAAACCACTCTGCATCTATTTATCAGAAAATACCTTAGCCGGTAAAATTAGACGTAAAGCGGTTGAACAAGCATGGCTAGATGCAGGTAATGATTTAGCGGATATCAAAAGCTATCATACGTCTATATCCCCAGATAATCTTGCGTTAGAGTATATGATGACGGTAGAGATCTTAGCAAAACATTGTATTAAAAAACCTGATTTTGACGTATTGATCTGCGGTAATGACCGCATCGCTTTTGTTGCATATCAATTTTTACTTAGCAAAGGGTTTCATATACCGAAGGATATCGCCGTTCTTGGCTATGATAATATGGTTGGTACTGGTGAGCTTTTTTATCCTGCACTAACTACCGTGCAATTACCTCATTACGAAATAGGACAAGCTGCTGCCTTACATATCATTAATGGCCTAAGCGAAAAAAATGTCACGCATATCCCATCGCCTTATTTAGCACGAGAATCTGTCTAGAGAAAAAAAACCACCATATTATGGTGGTTTTTATTAGCGATTACTGATAAATAGATTTTAGTTGCCAGCTTTCTAATTTGCTAATTCTTGCTTGTCCATTTTCAGCAAATAAATTAATTAAGCGTGTAGCAGGTAATTTTGGATAAATACGACTTGAAAGACTATATAAATCTTTGTTGACGAAAACCTCGACTGATGATGCATCCACAAAAATATGCAATGTTACTTTTTTGTTTCTTGGTAATGGCACGCTGCGATAACCTTTTAAATCGAGTCCAGAAAGGCTTCGATCAAGAACCAGTCGATTAGATTGCAAGTCAATATACAATAATGTAGCTTGTTTACCATCTGGGGTAGCAGCGAGTTGTAAGCCAAAACGTTCGGCATTACTATTGGCTAAATCAATTTCAACATTAAGTTCACAACTAATTGACTCTATATTGGTATTTTTTAATTCATTATTTAATGTGATATTGGTTAATGATTGCGGTTTTTCTCGCAACGCTTCAAGTTCTTTCACTGGTCGGTTACGAACTTTGTTTTGGCGATCGAGGATTAATTCACGTGGTAAAGTAAATGCCCCCATCCATTTATCGTGTTTACTTGGCATTTTTGACTCCCACATATCCATCCATGCAAATACAATTCGGCGACCATCAGCGGCAAGAAATGATTGTGGTGCATAAAAATCATGACCAAAATCCATCTCTTGGAATGATTTAATGACGGTAAATGGTTTACCAGGTTGCCAATCGCCAACAATATAACCCGATTGGAATCGATTACGATATTGATAACCTTTAGCGTGCATGCCTTGCGGTGAAAACATCAAGATCCATTTATCACCCAATGGGAAAAAGTCAGGACATTCAAGCATATAAACATTAGGATCAATATCACTGATAAGCACTTGATCAAATATCCAATCTTTTAAGTCAGTTGAACGATAAAGCAATACTTGCCCAATGTCATTGGCTTCTCGTTGCCCAACCACCATCCACCATTTTCCTTGTTGTTGCCAAACTTTAGGATCACGAAAATGCATAATCCCTTCTTTTGGTGTCAGCACAGTACCATGTTTTTCAAAATGAATACCATCTTTACTGGTAGCAAGACATTGGGTTTCACGAATATGTTCATCATTACCTTGGCCATTTAGCCAGATATGACCAGTGTAAATTAAACACAGTTCACCATTATTATCTACGGCTGAACCAGAGAAACAACCGCTTTGGTCATAATCATGATCGGGTGCAATAGCAATAGGTAATCTTCGCCATGTAATCAGATCATCACTTACCGCATGACCCCAATGCATAGGCCCCCAATTTTCATCATAAGGATGATGTTGGTAAAAGGCATGATATTGCCCTTTATAATAAACTAAACCATTGGGATCGTTCATCCAGCCAGCTGGTGGTGCTAAATGAAAATGAGGGTAATACTGTTTATTTATTTGTTGTTCTAGTTTTTCTACAGCTTGGTTTGCTTTATCAATTGCAGTATTCATAACATTACCTTCGTTCAAATTGAGTTAAGTTAATATAATTACATACTACCTCAAAATAGTTGTTAACGTTAACTTATAATAAAATAACCGTTAATTTATGTGATACTAGTCACATATTTTTAACGTTAACAATGATTTTTTTTATCAATGATTTAGTTTATTATTAATATTGATTATCAGCATATCAATTAATTAGTCATTAATTAACTAATTTAATCGAAAAGTATAGTGCAATAACATTAATCGTGTTACATACATTCAATCCTTTTTAACAATAAAATGAGTGACAAAATGAAAAATACAAAAGTATGGTCTCTTGGTGATGCCGTTATTGACTTATTGCCATTTGGTGAAATGAACTATCGAGCCTGTGCTGGCGGTGCTCCAGCGAATGTTGCCATTGCGATAGCTAAGTTAGGGCTACCATCGGCTTTTATTGGTCGAGTCGGTAATGATCCATTTGGCCACTTTATGGAAAAAACTTTTTGTGAACATCATGTTGATTGTCAAAGTCTTGAAAAGGACGATGAGCATAGAACGAGTACTGTGGTAGTTGATTTAGGAGATAATGGTGAACGCAGTTTCACTTTTCTTGTTTCGCCTTCAGCTGATCAATTTTTATCTGAACAAGCATTGCCGGATTTTAATCAGGACATTTTACATTTTTGTTCTTTGGCGTTAGTTGGCACAACCTGTCGACAAACATTAAAAACAGCCATTGAAAAACTGACTGCCAAAAATGGCTTAATTAGCTTTGATATTAATTTGCGCGAACAAATGTGGCAGGATAAAAATGAAATGCGCACCATTATTACCCAATTTTGTCACGATGCAGATATTCTTAAACTTTCAGATGAAGAGCTATTTTGGTTAACGGAAAGCCAAGATTGGCATGTAGCACTTAATAAACTGCAACAACATTATAATGCACCGCTTAAATTAATCACTAAAGGTAAAGACGGTTGTATTGTGTTATGGCAAGGTAAAACGTTTAGTTTTGACTCTTTCCATGTTAATAGTATTGATACAACAGGTGCAGGCGATGCGTTTGTTGCTGGATTACTTAGCAGTATTGCTTCATCGGGAATGCCGGAAGATAAATTAATGTTAGAAAGTATGATGACGATAGCCAGCGCTTGTGGGGCATTGGCGACTACTAAAAAAGGCGCATTAACAGCATTACCGGATAGTGCATTTTTACAATCCTTTATTAGTGATAACCCAGCGCTAATGGCTAAACAAATGGTGTAAATAATGACAGAAAAACAAAAAATGCTAACAGGACTACTTTATGATCCTAGTATCGATGAACTTGAAAATGAACGGCTTTACGCCCAAGATATCTGTTTTCAGTTAAATCAATTATCGCCAAGTGCTATTGATAAACGGCAACAATTATTCAAGACATTATTAGGAAAAACGAAACGGAAATTTACCATAATGCCCGGTTTTCAGTGTGATTACGGCTATAATATTGAAATCGGCGAGGATTTTTTTGCTAATTTTAATTGTATTATATTAGACGCAGCTAAAGTAACATTTGGTGATAATGTCCTTGTCGCGCCTAATTGTGGTTTTTATACTTCAGGTCATCCACTTGATAGCCAAACAAGGAGTAGTGGATTGGAGTTTGCTAAACCGATTACGGTTGGTAATAATGTTTGGATTGGCGGTAATGTTATTGTATTACCGGGTGTAACAATTGGTGATAATAGTGTTATTGCTGCCGGAAGCATTGTTGATCGTGATATACCTAGCAATGTTATTGCTATGGGCACCCCTTGTCGTGTACATAAAACATTAAAAGCGCATTAATTGCACTAAATGATAGAGTGCATTTTTGCAATCATTTATAAGCGATAATCCTGCTTTATACGCTAAACAAATGGCTAATAAAATGACAGAAAATGAGAAAATATTAGCTAGTTTGTTGCTCGAGCCTTGTATCAATTTACTCGCGAATGAATAACTTTATGTGCAAGATATCTGTTTTCAGTTCAATAAACTTTTGTATAGCAAAATAGCTCTTTTAATGTAAACTATTTTAAATTTAAATTGTTGACAATATGGGGTTATGTATTATGATGCATGCAGATTTATGTTGATTGTTAAAAGGATTTTCTATGTCATTAAATGGCATTCGTCATGACTGGGTATTGTCTGAAGTAATGGATATTTTTCAATTACCTTTCAATGATCTTATTTTCAAAGCACAAACCATACATCGACAATATTTTGATGCGAATAAAGTACAGGTTTCTACCCTGTTATCAATAAAGACCGGTGCTTGTCCTGAAGATTGTAAATATTGTCCTCAGTCTATCCATCATGATACTGGCTTAGAAAAAGAAAAATTACTTGAAGTACAAAGAGTAGTTGAAGAAGCTAAAACAGCCAAAGCTATTGGGGCTACACGTTTTTGTATGGGTGCTGCTTGGAAGCATCCAACAAATCGCGATATGCCTTATCTTTTGGAGATGGTAAAAGGTGTTAAAGCTCTGGGGATGGAAACCTGCATGACTCTGGGACAATTATCCCAGCTACAGGCTTACGCATTAGCCGATGCTGGTTTAGATTTTTATAATCATAATTTAGATACTTCACCTGAGTTTTATCAGCAAATAATTACTACTCGTACATACAGTGAGCGTTTACAAACATTGGCTTATGTAAGAGAAGCTGGTATTAAAATTTGCTCGGGTGGTATTTTGGGTATGGGGGAAACTTTAAGAGATCGAGCCAATTTATTGATACAACTTGCCAATTTAGACGAACACCCAGAAAGTGTTCCCATTAATAATTTAGTCAAGGTTAAAGGTACTCCGTTAGCAAATGAAAAAGATATTGAACCATTTGATTTTATTAGAATGCTAGCTGTCGCTCGTATTATGATGCCTAAATCTTATATACGCTTGTCAGCAGGAAGAGAACAAATGAATGAGCAAATGCAAGCACTGGCTTTTTTAGCCGGTGCTAATTCAATATTTTATGGTGATAAGTTATTAACTACATCTAATCCGCAAGTCGATAAAGATAATGCTTTATTTTTTAAATTAGGAATTAGTCCAGAAAAGAACCAAGATTATAGCGATGAGGTACATAAGGCAGCTATTGTGCAGGCAATTAGTGAGCAAGTGCAAAATAATCAATCTAGCGATAATTCTTAAGATTTAAATATAAGAACATTAATCTTAACTTTTTGGCCGTATAGCTATAATTTTATGCAGGTTTGTCTTGCCCATAGATCGATAGCAAATACGTCTTCAATCGTGGTTGGTTCAGGAAAATCAAGTGCTTCTAAAACTGTTGATACCTGTTTAGCAATATCCATAAAGCCGATTTTGTTTTGAAGAAATGCCTCTACAGCAATTTCATTAGCCGCATTAAGTGCCGTAGTCGCGGCTTGTCCTTGATTAAATGCATCAATCGCTAATTTTAAACAAGGATAGCGATTAAAATCAGGTTGAGTAAAAGTGAGTGATGAAATTTTAGTAAAATCTAATGCTGGGACCGTTGAGGAAATTCTATCTGGATATGACATAGCATAGGCTATTGGTGTACACATATCAGGCATTCCGAGCTCGGCAATTACGCTACCATCTTGGTAACGAACCATTGAATGTATTATTGATTGTGGATGAATTATAATTTCCATCTCGTCAGCACTAGCATTAAATAGCCAACGGGCTTCAATATATTCTAGTCCTTTATTCATCATGGTAGCCGAATCGACAGAGATTTTCTTACCCATTGACCAGTTAGGATGAGCAATAGCTTGTTCGGGTGTGACACTAGATAATTGATTGAGTGGTAAATCTCTAAATGGTCCTCCAGAACCCGTTAGGACAATTTTAGTGATACCATAATCGGTTAAATTAGCAAATCCTAAATTTTGTTGGACTGTTGTAGGTAGGCTCTGAAAGATTGCATTGTGTTCACTATCAACAGGCAATAGCTGTGCACCATATTGTTTGACTGCCTGCATAAATAAATGACCACAAGTTACCAAAGATTCTTTATTTGCTAATAAAATTCGTTTGCCTTTCTTTATGGCGGCAAGGGTTGGTTTTAATCCTGCAGCCCCGACTATAGCTGCCATAACCATATCTACTTCAGTAAGCTCAGCTAAATCGCATATAGCTTGTTGACCATGTAATACTTCAATATTTAATTTTAGCTCAAGCAGATTTTTTCTAAGTTGCTGTGCCGCCTGTTCATCAGCCATTGCGACATAATTTGGTCTAAATTCTAAACATTGTTCAGTCATTTTGCCAACATTCTGCCCACCAGTTAAAGCAAATGCTTTAAATAGATCTGGATTTTGTCGAATAACGGCCAAAGTGCTGCAACCTATTGAACCAGTTGAGCCTAAAATTGTGATATTTTTCATATTAGTAAATTAAACTTATGTTGTTTTCATTAAAAAAAGAGACAAATTGCTCATCCGGCAGTTTATCAGTAATTATCTGATCGAACAAAGTCAATTCACTAATAAATGCCGGCTTTATTTGATTAAATTTAGTATGATCGGCAATCAAGATTTTTTGCGCTGATTTTTTCATTGCTTGTTGCTTCATCTCTAATTCTTCAAAATGATAACAAGTTACCCCTTGTTGCAAATCAATACCTGCTGCTGAAATAAAGGCTTTATTCGGACAGATAGAATCTAACTGGTTGGATTGATGTAAACTTGTAAAGATAGCATTATTTGGTTGGAATTGACCACCGCATAAAATGATCTTACATTTAGGTTTATGTTGTAGTGCCAATAAACTATTTAATGAATAACAGATAGCAGTAAATGCAATATCATTATCTATTGCGTTAATGATAAAAGGCATGGTGGTGCCACAATCAAAAAATATTGTGTCGTTTTCATTGATAAATTGACTAACAAGTTTTGCAATATAAGCTTTTTCTTCAACTTGCTTATCCTGCTGATCTGAAACGAAATACTTTGCGATTGAATGACGGTCTTCATTGACAATATAGCCACCTAAGACAATTAATGAGGAGGGGAAATTGTTAAGATCACGTCTGATAGTCATTTCTGACACGGCTAATTTTTCAGCCGCTGCTTTTAAATGGATCTTGTCAGTGTTTTTTAGGATTTCAAGGAGTTCATTTATTCTTTTTTGTGGTTGAGTTTCCATTGTTTTTCCTAAATAACAATAAGCTACATAATATATATGTAACTTATTGTTATGATTGATTAGTAATTGCTAGATGATGTACTGCTACCTGAAACGATTGCAATACCAGCACTTGCGCCTAAACGATTTGCACCAGCTTGAACCATTTTTTCGGCAGTCATACGATCACGAATACCACCAGACGCTTTCACGCCCATATTTTTACCGACCGTTTCACGCATTAATTTTACATCTTCAACTGTTGCGCCAGAAGTACTGAAGCCGGTAGATGTTTTGACAAAAGCAACGCCAATATCTTTACAAATTGTACAAACTTTAACAATTTCTTCTTTGGTTAATAAGCAAGTTTCTAAGATAACTTTTAATGGTACAGAACCGCAGGCTTTGAATACTGCTTCGATATCATTTTTAACTGCATTCCAATTATTGCTTTTTAGCCAACCGACATTGATTACCATGTCAATTTCTTCTGCACCAGCTTTAACAGCCATTTCTGTTTCATAAGCTTTAGCTGACGTAAGCATAGCACCAAGTGGAAAACCGACTACTGAACATACTTTTACATCACTACCTTTTAATAACTCTGCCACTAAAGGGACATAGCCAGAATTAACGCAGACAGAATAAAAATGATATTCTTTTGCTTCATCACAGAGTTTTCGAATCTGATCTTCAGTCGCATTCATCGCTAATAAAGTATGATCAATATACTTTGCATAATCCATAAAGGTTTCCTTAAATTTTTTATTAATGTTAAATCTAGTTAATGTTGTTAATTTCTAAATAGTAATGTTATAAAAATAACAAATATAAACAAATAATGTTACTTTAATAACATTATATCGCTAATTTATGAGAATTTGAAATACAACAACTAGTATTAATATGTTAAAGAAATAAATAAAAACGCCCAGTTTAATAAAACTGGGCGTCAAAATGATATTTATGAATTTTTGAAATAGATTAGAATTCCATTAATTCTTTCTCTTTCTCAGCAAGTACTGCATCTAATTTTTTAATAGCAGCATCGGTTGCTTTTTGAATTAAATCTTGTGATTTACGTTCATCATCTTCAGAAATTTCTTTATCTTTCAATAATGCTTTGATTTGATCATTGGCATCACGACGGATATTACGGATCGATACACGGCCTTGCTCTGCCTCACCACGAACAATTTTAGTTAAATCACGACGGCGCTCTTCAGTAAGCGGTGGCAGAGGAACTCGAATAACGGTCCCCGCTGATGCCGGATTTAATCCTAAATCTGAAGTTAAAATTGCTTTTTCAATTAATGGTGTTAATGATTTATCAAATACTGTAATTGCAAGGGTTCTTGCATCTTCAGCAACGATATTGGCTAATTGACGAAGTGGTGTTGGGCTACCATAATACTCAACCATAATGCCATCTAATAAACTTGGCGATGCACGACCAGTTCTAATTTTAGAAATATGATTCTGAAACGCATCAATACTTTTTTCCATGCGCTCTTGCGCTTCTTTTTGAATCTCATTTAGCATAATAAAAAACCTTTTTAAATAAATAAGACTAGCAGCTAACTGTAGCCTGATTATTGATTAATGTTCCTTCTGATTCGCCTAGAATGACGCGACGTAATGCGCCGGGTTTATTCATATTAAACACACAAATTGGTAGATTATGATCACGTGCTAATGTAAATGCGGCTAAATCCATCACTTTTAATTCATCATCTAACACTTTCTCGTAATTAAGTGTTTTATAAAGTGTTGCATTAGGATTTTTTACGGGATCGGCTGAATAAACACCATCAACTTTGGTTGCTTTTAAAACCACATCAGCTTCAATTTCAATACCTCGTAAACAGGCTGCTGAGTCAGTTGTGAAAAATGGGTTACCGGTTCCAGCCGAAAGGATAACGACCTTACCATGTTTAAGCAAGCTGATTGCTTCAGTCCAGCGATAATCATCACAAACGCCGTTTAATGGAATTGCCGACATCAAACGGGCATTAACTTCAATTCGGTGCAACGCATCACGCATAGCAAGACCGTTCATTACTGTGGCAAGCATACCCATATGGTCACCAACAACACGGTTCATACCTGCTTTAGCAAGTCCTGCACCACGAAATAGATTACCACCCCCAATAACAACAGCAACCTGAACTCCCATATCGATAAGTTCTTTAATTTCTTGTGCCATACGATCAAGAACGGTTGGATCAATACCAAAACCTTCATCACCTTGCAGCGCTTCACCACTAAGTTTAAGAAGGATACGTTTATAGAAAGGGGTTACCATATGAAGTCTCACTATTTCGTTATTTAATTACTTAAAAAGCTAGCATAACTAGCTGGCAATCATTTTAAAATATTTTGTGGATAAACAAAACCGCCATGAAGGCGGTTTTAATAAAACAATTAAGATTGTTTCGACATCGCAGCCACTTCTGCCGCAAAATCAACTTCGACTTTTTCGATACCTTCACCCACTTCAAAGCGGATAAATGATGCAACAGTCGCTTTTTTCTCAGCAAGTAAATCACCAACTGTTTTGCTTGGATCCATTACAAATGGTTGACCAGTAAGTGATACTTCACCAGTGAATTTACGCATACGGCCTTCAACCATTTTTTCTGCGATTTCACGAGGTTTACCAGATTGCATTGCAATATCAATTTGAATATTACGTTCATGCTCAACCACATCTGCAGGTACATCGCTAGGGTCAACATATTCTGGTTTGCTTGCTGCAATGTGCATTGCAATGTGTTTAACTAATTCTTCATCACAACCACTGTTAGCTGCAACTAAAACACCAATACGTGCACCGTGTTGATAACTACCAACTACATCGCCAGTGATTTGTTGAACACGACGGATACCGATGTTTTCACCAATTTTTGCAACTAATGCAGTACGTTCTTCTTCAAATTTTGCTTGTAAAGCTGCGATATCAGTGATTTGATCATTTAAAGCAGCTGTTGCTACTTTATCACTGAATTCTAAGAAACCAGCATCTTTAGCAACAAAGTCAGTTTCACAGTTAATTTCTAAAATAACACCAACTTTTTTATCTGCTGAAATTTTAGAAATAATTACACCTTCAGCTGCCACACGACCAGCTTTTTTAGCTGCTTTGGCTTGACCTGATTTACGCATGTTGTCGATAGCAAGATCGATATCACCATTTGCTTCAACTAATGCTTTTTTACATTCCATCATACCTGCGCCAGTTCTTTCGCGCAGTTCTTTTACCATAGAAGCGGTAACTTCAGCCATTTTAAAATCCTCTATTTAACCATTATGATGATTTTCATTAGAATGGGTCGACGATATTATCGACCCTGAAAATATTTGAGTTTATTATTCTGCTGCTGGAGCTTCTTCAACAAAGCTTTCTTCAGATACTGGAGATTGATTTTGTTCACGACCTGAACGTACTGCTTCAGCAACTGCATTTACATATAATTGAATTGCACGGATTGCGTCATCATTACCAGGAACAATGTAATCAATACCATCTGGATCTGAGTTAGTATCAACAACAGCAATGACTGGAATACCTAAATTGTTAGCTTCTTTGATTGCGATATGTTCATGGTCTGCACCAATAACAAAAATCACATCGGGTAAGCCACCCATATTTTTAATTCCACCCAAGCTATTTTCTAATTTAGCCATTTCACGAGCACGCATAAGTGCTTCTTTCTTGGTTAATTTATCAAATGTACCATCATTAGCTTGTGTTTCTAAATCTTTTAAACGTTTGATTGATTGACGTACTGTTTTCCAGTTAGTCAACATACCACCTAACCAACGGTGATTAACGTAGTATTGTCCACAGCTTTCAGCTGCTTGTTTAATTGCTTCACTTGCAGCACGTTTTGTACCAACAAATAAAATTTTACCTTTACGCGCAGCAACTTTGTTTAATTCAGCTAATGCTTCATTGAACATTGGTACTGTTTTTTCAAGATTGATGATGTGAACTTTGTTACGAGCACCAAAAATAAATGGTTTCATTTTTGGGTTCCAATAACGAGTTTGGTGTCCAAAATGTACACCTGCTTGTAACATATCGCGCATTGATACTGTAGTCATGATTTCCTCATTTTTACGTTGGGGTTATGCCTCCACATATCCGCTTTATCCGACCTTATTACTTTAAGTAAAAGGCACCCCGGCAAAGAGTAATGATATGTGTGTGTTATAACGTTAATTAATTATTAAATTTTATGCTGATGTTTCATTATTATTTTCAATAAAAATAATCTGAAATATAGCGCGCGTTTTATACCACATTTAAATGAAGATTACCAGAAGTATTTATTTTTATAGGTGGTGAAATATTGTTTTTTTATTAAAGGTTGTGGATTTGGTCTGGAAAAATAAAGATATAAGCTAACAAAGTCAATTTATTAGCTTATATTAAAAAAGTTGCTTGTTGCTTTAAATCATTAAGCCTTTTTAACAAAACAGGCTTTAAGCATTACTTTCATGCCATCGATTTTACAATCAATTTCGTGATCACCGTCTACTAGACGAATGCCTTTAGCTTTAGCACCCTTTTTGAGGACGGTTGATGAGCCTTTTAATTTTAAATCTTTAATCAAAATAATATCATCGCCATCAACTAACAAATTGCCATTGCTATCTTTAACTTGTAATTCATCTGTTGTCGAAGTTTCTTGATTTGGATCCCATTCGTGTGCACATTCCGGACAAACATAAAAAGTACCATCGTGGTAAGTGTGTTCAGATTGGCAAGCTGGGCAATTAGGTATAGATTCCATAGTTTTTCATTAATCCAAATTAAATAAAATGACGCCCACTATAGCAAAAAAAGACTGTTTAGTCATGATATTCAGCTATACCTAATTTTTTTATTATTTCGGTTTGACACTACAGATAGCAATGTAATTAAGGGATTTTTTATTTTTTCTAAATGTTTTAAACATTTGGATAAATTGTGGTCGATTTTGTTTATGTAGTGCATTACCAACAATTTTGATTGCACCAAAAAATCCTTCATCGGTAATCATACCTCGTGGTGACATTAACGTCATAGCGGCATTTTCTGATTTTATATTGATAAATCCTATAGTTGAAAAAAGATTAATCCATTCATCATGACTCATAGGCTGTGCATTAACATTGATCGCATTATGAATCTGTGCCATTACGTTTTGAGAGTTTTCTGGATCTACTAACATAATGTCATGCGTTAATAATCTTCCACCTGGTTTTAATACTCGAAAATACTCGTTGAGTAGGCGAGCTTTCGTTTTATCGGCATACATGGTTAACATCGCTTCATTAATTACAACATCAAAGCTGTTATCAGCGAAAGGTAATTTGGATGCGTCGGCTTGCTGTATATCGACTAACTGACTAACATTATTTTTTATAACATTTTGTTTAGCTTTTGTTAATGCCGATTTGTCCATATCTATACCAATAATATGGCAATTAAATCGTTTGGCAATGTCAATAGATGTTGTAGCCATATTACATGCAATTTCTAAAACCCGACTTTGTGGAGTAAATTCTGCTTGTTTAAATAACCATTCCGTGGCTTTCTTTCCCCCTGGGCGTAACCTTGTTTTCCCTAAACGAGCAAGAAATTTATGGCCAGCTTCTTTTTTAATTTGTTCCATTGTCTGTCCTTAGTTTAATTAGTCTTTAATGTGATTTCTCTCAACATTATTAATAGCATTTTTGCTGTTGTTGGTGCTTCAACAGCATGAGGGATATTAGCTGGCATTTTTACTATCGTTCCTGGCTCTGCTTTAACTGTTTCTCCATCAATAATTAAATTTAATTGCCCTTCTATGACCATAACGATCGCATCAAATGGTGCGCTATGTTCAGAGAGCCCTTGTCCTTTATCAAAAGCAAATAAGGTTAAGTTACCACCAGATGTTTTAGCTAACACTCGACTAGCAATACCTTGCTCCGTTTGTTTAATTAATGAAGCTAAATTGAGTTCTTGTGCTGGGGGAATAGTATTATTTGGCATAAGATGCTCCTGTTTTTCAGTAAGTGCAAAACAAAATATAATTGTTATTTTGGCCAATGCTTATGATATAGGTTATAAGTAGTTAAATTATTATTGTTAACAAAAAACATTATATTTCATATATTTATTAGTGATTAATAATAAAGCTTTATTTATTGAAATAAGAATTATTATCAATTATATTGAAGTCATTCTAAAGTTATCATTAAGTAATCCCTATGACATTTGTCAAAAATATACCAACGCAAGATGAGATTTTGACTTGGTTAAATAATGTAAAAATGTTTGATGGGCTAGCCACTGATGCATTAATACCGATCCTTGAAAATGCTAGTTATATGGAATTTAGTATCGGTGAGCTAATTAGCTATGAAGGTATGCCATTTTCTGGTTGTTCTTTGGTTCTTGCTGGTGAAGTCGAGGTATTTAGAAATACTTATTTAGGTGAAGAAAAAGTTTTTGGAATTTTTTCACCTTATGAATTAGTTGCCATTGCGGCAGTGTTTATGCCACATAATCGCTTTCCGATGACAATTCGAGCAAAAACTAATTGCTCATTATTATTACTTGAAAAAAATAGCGTATTACAAGTTTGTATGAATAATCCTATTGTTATGCAACGCTTGTTAGTGCAATTTAGTAGTAAACTATACGAACAAATTAATAACATCGATTGGTTAACATCCAGTTCGGCAGAACAGCGTTTAGCGGCTTATATTTTATCGTTATCTTCTAAACAAGATATAAGTTTTGTGTTACCAATATCACGCAGTCAATTGGCAACTAAGCTTGGTATCCGTTATGAAACGTTAAGCCGACTAATTTCTAGTTGGCGTAAACAAAAAATAATTGAAATTAAATTGAATCAGGTAACAATTTTAAAAACAACCTATCTTCACCAACTTACACTTCCTTCACAACGTTCATTTTAGTTAGCTATATTTTTATAAAATTTGAATAGTTAGTCTATTTTTAGTCAACAAAGTGCAAAGGATGATAAGTTTTGCTACAGGTAAGCGGAAATCAGTTAAGTTGTTTCAGTTATTCGAATAGTATTGATTAGATAGCAAATAAAAAAGGTGCACAAAGTGCACCTTTTTTGAACTGGTAAGAGCATTTAACATGCTCTTTAGTTAAGCTTAAATTATTTGATAACCTTAGCAACAACACCAGCACCAACAGTACGACCACCTTCACGGATAGCGAAACGTAAGCCGTCTGCCATTGCGATTGGGTGAATTAATGATACTGTCATTTTGATGTTATCACCTGGCATTACCATTTCTACGCCTTCTGGTAATTCAATAGTACCTGTTACGTCTGTTGTACGGAAGTAGAACTGTGGACGGTAACCTTTGAAGAATGGAGTATGACGACCACCTTCATCTTTACTTAGAATATACACTTCTGATTCGAAATCTGTATGTGGAGTGATTGAACCTGGTTTTGCTAATACTTGACCACGTTCGATTTCTTCACGTTTTGTACCACGTAATAATACACCTACGTTCTCACCAGCACGACCTTCGTCTAGTAATTTACGGAACATTTCAACACCAGTACAAGTTGTTTTAGTAGTCGGTTTGATACCAACGATTTCAACTTCTTCACCAACTTTGATTACACCGCGCTCTACACGACCTGTTACTACTGTACCACGGCCTGAGATTGAGAATACGTCTTCGATTGGTAATAAGAATGGTTTATCAATGTCACGCTCTGGTTCTGGAATGTAGCTGTCTAATGCTTCTGCTAATTCTACAATTTTGTCTTCCCATGCTGCATCGCCTTCTAACGCTTTAAGCGCTGAACCACGAATTACTGGTGTATCGTCACCTGGGAAATCGTATTGAGATAGAAGTTCACGTACTTCCATTTCAACTAATTCTAATAATTCTTCATCATCAACCATATCACATTTGTTTAAGAATACGATGATGTAAGGTACACCTACTTGACGACCTAAAAGAATGTGCTCACGAGTTTGTGGCATTGGACCATCAGTTGCTGCTACTACTAAGATAGCGCCGTCCATTTGTGCCGCACCAGTGATCATGTTTTTAACATAGTCAGCATGGCCTGGGCAGTCTACGTGTGCATAGTGACGAGTTGGTGTATCGTATTCAACGTGTGAAGTATTGATGGTGATACCACGTGCTTTTTCTTCTGGTGCGTTATCGATTTGATCGAATGCACGAGCTTGACCACCGTATTTTTTAGATAATACTGATGTGATCGCTGCAGTTAAAGTTGTTTTACCATGGTCAACGTGGCCGATTGTACCAACGTTAACGTGGGGTTTTGTACGTTCAAATTTTTCTTTAGACATCTTAATGTTCCTTTATTAAATCACTTCCCTAACAATAGGGAAGTGTTACTTATTTATATAAATAATTATTTCGCTTTACGAGCTTCAATAATTGCAGTTGCAATATTGGTTGGCGCTTCATTGTACTTCAAGAACTCCATTGAGTAAGAAGCACGACCTTGTGTTTGTGAACGAAGGTCTGTTGCATAACCAAACATTTCTGAAAGTGGAACTTGTGCTTTAACTGTTTTACCAGTTGCAGTATCTTCCATTCCTTCGATCATACCACGACGACGGTTTAAGTCACCGATAACGTCACCCATATAATCTTCAGGGGTTTCAACTTCTACTTTCATGATTGGTTCTAAAAGCACAGGTTTAGCTTTCATGAAGCCATCTTTAAACGCCATTGAACCGGCAATTTTAAATGCCATTTCTGATGAGTCGACATCATGGTAAGAACCATCAAAGATGGTAACTTCAACATCAACAATTGGGTAACCAGCAAGAACACCATTTTTCATTTGTTCTTGACAGCCTTTATCAACTGCAGGGATGTATTCTTTAGGAACCACACCACCAACAATTTCATTGTTGAATTTGTAGCCTTCGCCACCAGCTTCTAATGGTTTAATTCTTAACCATACATGACCATATTGACCACGACCACCAGACTGACGAACAAATTTACCTTCTTGTTCAACTTCATTGCGAATGGTTTCACGGTAAGCAACTTGCGGTTTACCAACATTTGCTTCCACTTTAAATTCACGTTTCATACGGTCAACGATGATTTCTAAGTGAAGCTCACCCATACCAGAAATAATTGTTTGACCTGATTCTTCATCGGTGTGAACACGGAATGAAGGATCTTCTTGTGCTAGTCGACCTAAAGCAAGTCCCATTTTTTCTTGGTCAGCTTTAGTTTTTGGTTCAACAGCAACAGAAATTACCGGCTCTGGGAACTCCATTCTTTCTAGAATAATTGGAGCACTTTCAGCACATAATGTATCACCAGTTGTTACCTCTTTAAGACCGATAGCTGCTGCAATGTCACCTGCGCGAACTTCTTTAATTTCTTCACGTTTGTTAGCGTGCATCTGAACGATACGACCAAAACGTTCTTTTTTATCTTTAACAGAGTTAAGAACAGTATCACCAGAATTTACTACACCAGAGTAAACACGGAAGAATGTTAAGTTACCAACAAATGGGTCAGTTGCAATTTTAAATGCTAATGATGAGAATGGTTCATCATCACTTGAATGACGCTCTGCTGCTTCACCATTTGGTAATTCACCTTTGATTGCTGGAACATCTGTTGGTGCTGGTAAATATTCAATTACTGCATCAAGCATGAATTGAACACCTTTGTTTTTAAAGGCACTACCACAAGTTACTAAGATGATTTCGTTAGCAAGCACACGTTCACGTAATGCTAATTTAACTTCTTCTTCAGTTAACTCTTCACCACCAAGGTATTTTTCCATTAACTCTTCATTTGCTTCAGCTGCTGCTTCCATTAAGTTTGCACGCCATTCTTCGACTTGCTCAACCATATCTGCAGGAACATCTTCATAAGTGAAACTTACACCTTGATCAGCATCATTCCAGTTAATTGCTTTACGTTTAAGTAAATCAACTACACCAGTAAAGCCTTCTTCAGCACCGATAGGTAATACTAATGGAACTGGTACAGCGGCTAAACGAGTTTTGATTTGATCAACAACACGTAAGAAGTTAGCACCCATACGGTCCATTTTGTTTACGAAAGCGATACGTGGAACTTTATATTTGTTTGCTTGACGCCATACTGTTTCTGATTGAGGTTGAACACCGCCAACCGCACAGTAAACCATTACCGCACCATCTAAAACACGCATAGAACGTTCAACTTCGATTGTGAAGTCAACGTGTCCCGGGGTGTCGATGATATTGATTCGGTGTGGTTCAAATTGTTGACCCATACCAGACCAGAATGCAGTAGTTGCTGCAGAAGTGATAGTGATACCACGTTCTTGTTCTTGTTCCATCCAGTCCATGGTAGCTGCACCATCATGAACCTCACCAATTTTGTGACTTACGCCAGTGTAAAACAAAATACGTTCAGTTGTCGTAGTTTTACCTGCGTCAATGTGTGCACTGATACCGATATTACGGTAGCGTGCTATAGGGGTTGTACGAGCCATATTAATCCTCTATTTAGAATCGTTTGCTTATAAAATATCTTTTGGGGGACTGATAATAACTATTAATTATCAGTCTAATTTCAAGCGTCTTATATAAGCGCTTAAATTACCAACGATAGTGTGCAAACGCTCTATTAGCTTCAGCCATACGATGAACATCTTCGCGTTTTTTCACAGCGGTACCTTTGTTTTCAAAAGCATCCATAAGTTCATTCGCTAGGCGTAATGCCATTGATTTATCGCCACGTTTACGTGCAGCATCTACAATCCAACGCATTGCAAGTGCATTACGACGAACAGGACGCACTTCAACAGGAACTTGGTATGTAGAACCACCAACGCGACGAGACTTAACTTCTACAGTTGGTCTTACGTTATCTAATGCAACTTCGAAAGCTGCTAAGTGGTCTTTTCCACTACGCTCAGCTAATTTATCAAGAGCTGAATATACGATTGATTCTGCGACAGATTTTTTACCATCTATCATTAAAATATTTACAAATTTCGCCAGCAAATCTGAACCGAATTTCGGATCAGGTAAAATTTTTCTTTGACCGACAACATGACGACGTGGCATTGGAATACTCCGTTTATATGTTACAAATTTTCAGGTTTACCCAAAACTCAAATGAGTTATATGGAATTTATATAGTTTGGCCTTACTTAACGGAGTTCCATTAAGCTTTAGGTCGTTTCACACCGTATTTAGAACGGCTTTGTTTGCGATCTTTAACACCTGCGCAGTCTAATGCACCACGAACAGTGTGATAACGAACACCAGGTAAATCTTTAACACGACCACCGCGGATTAAAATCACGCTATGTTCTTGTAAGTTATGACCTTCACCACCGATGTAAGAAGTTACTTCGAAACCGTTGGTTAAACGTACACGGCATACTTTACGTAATGCTGAGTTTGGTTTTTTAGGTGTAGTGGTGTAAACACGTGTACATACACCTCGTTTTTGCGGGCATGCTTCAAGTGCAGGAACGTTACTTTTCGCTTCCTTTAGTGCTCTTGGTTTGCGTACCAGCTGATTAATTGTTGCCATTAATAAGCTCCTGATTAATTAAAATAAATTTAAAAATTGCTTTTTAGATACGTAATTAATAACTGTAGCCCAAAGCCTATTTATATAAGTTTTGGGTCGCAAGATTCTAGACCTCAATAGCTATAATGTCAAGTATTAGCACAGGTTCTTTATGTTATTTATCAATAATTTTTATGCATGAATAAATGCGAAATAAAAATACATTTTTTTATTTTATTGGTGCTTTTTATCGCACTAGTTTATCCTAATAGATGGGATATAAATTAATACCAATATATAAATGTGACAATGAAAGATACACAGGTTGAAAGTTACAAAGTTGTTTTGCTATTTAATGCAAACAATATTTATGATCGACAAATCCTTAAAGGAATAGGTGATTTTCTAAAAGCGAATAATATTCACTGGAATATCTATATTTCCGAAACCATGCGTTATGACACAAACACAGCTTTCCATTTTGATTGCGATGGTATTATTGCTAATTTTGATGATCCAGATATTCAAGATCTACTAACCAATGTTGATATTCCAATAATTGGGGTAGGTAGTTCACATCATGATAATTCAAGTTATCCAAAGGTTCCTTATGTTGCTGCGGATAATTTTGCGATTATTGAGAGTGCTTTTAATCATTTATGTTCTAAAGGCATTAATCAATTTGCCTTTTATGGCCTACCATCACATCGATCTTGTCGTTGGGCGGCAGTAAGAGAACAGTTTTTTGAGCAAATTGTAAGTCAAAAGGGTTATGAAGGGTTTATTTATCAAGGAACAACTACATCTCTTGATAATTGGCAAGATAGCTTAGATAAACTCTCTAAATGGTTATTATCTCTGCCAGTTAATACCGGCATTATTGCCGTAAATGATGCTAGAGCTCATCATATTTTACAAGCTTGTGATAGAGTTGAAATAAAAATACCTGAAGAGTTATGCTTAATTGGTATAGATAATGAAGAAGTAATCAATGATCTATCGATGGTTTCCTTATCTACTGTAAAACAAGGAACCGAGGAGATGGGATTTGAAGCCGCTAAATTATTGCAAAAAATATTTAATAAAGGAAAGGTCTCTACCTCACCACGGTTAATTTCACCGAAAAAAGTTATTGAACGTCGTTCGACCGATTACCGTTCAATACAAGATCCTTATGTTATACAAGCTATTCATTATATCCGTGATTATGCTTGTAAAGGTATTAAAGTAGATCAAGTGACTTCGGAATTGCAAATATCTCGTTCTAATTTAGAACTTCGCTTTAAAACATCATTAGGTAAAACCATTCACACAGTCATTCATGAAGAGAAGTTTAATCGAGCCAAATATCTATTAATTGAATCTTCATTATCGATTCAAGCAATATCTGAGCAATGTGGCTATCCATCAGTGCAATATTTTTACTTTTTATTTAAAAAGTTATATGGTATAACACCGAAGGATTTCAGAAATAAATTTACCAATCTTAATTTACTATAATCAAATTAACATAAAGTTAAAAAATAGATTTATTAACTGGCTAAAAAGCAGAAGAGTGTTATAAAAGATCTTCTGCTTTTTAATATCAAGACATTAGCGGTTTTAATTGTTGATAAATGTTTCTAAACATAGCACGCTGTTGTTGGTAATATTCATGTTTTTCCCTATCTGGCTGGTGAGTTTGAATGGTTGGTAATGGTGCTAACCATTGCCCTAAATCACTATCTGGGTTACAAGCGATTTGTGCCAGTTTAGCGGCGCCTAAAGCGGGACCAACTTCGCCACCCTCACAATAAACTATAGTATAACCAGAGATATCACTAATTAATTGGCGCCAATATTTACTTCTAGCTCCGCCACCAATAACAATAATTTTATTGGGTGAAATGCCTGTTTGTTTTACTACATCTATACCATCTGCTAGGCCATAACTCACACCTAACAAGATTGCTTTAGCTAAATCGACTTTATTATGTTGATAGGTTAAGCCAAAAAATACACCTTTAGCTTCAGGGTTATTATGCGGTGTTCTTTCACCTGATAGATAAGGTAAAAAATAGATTGGCGGTTTATCGTCAGATGGTTGTTCTTCTATTAAGCTAAATAATGTAGCAACATCTTTAATGTCTAACAATTGGCATCCCCAATCAAGACATGAAGCACAACTTAACATAACCGACATAAGATGCCAACGATTAGGTAATGCATGGCAAAAGCTATGAATTGCCTGTTCAGGTTGGCTGATAAACCGATCAGTAACGGCGAAATAAACCCCTGAAGTACCAAGTGAAAGCATTGCTTGTCCTGGTTGATAAAGACCAACACCGATAGCACCGGCAGCATTATCGCCACCACCGGCAATAACTGGAATTGAATTTATTTTCCAACGTTTAGCAATATCATCAGTAACATAACCAGTTATTTGATTGCCTTCAAATAAGGTTGGCATATGTCGTCGACTTAAACCACAAGCATTTAACAATTGATCGTTCCAATCACGTTTTTCAACATCTAACCACATAGTGCCAGCAGAATCAGACATATCTGATGCATATTCGCCTGTAATTTTAAAGCGTAAATAATCCTTTGGTAAAAGTACTTTATCTATTTTGGCAAATATTTCTGGCTCGTGTTTTTGCACCCATTTTATTTTGGGTGCAGTAAAACCTGCCATCATCAAATTGCCAGTAATTTTTCTAGAATTTGGCACTAATTGTTCTAATTCATGACATTCAATATCACAACGGCCGTCATTCCATAAAATTGCTGGCCTTAATATTTGAGATGAACTATCTAATAGTACTGCTCCATGCATTTGTCCACTTAAGCCAATTGCTTTGACTAGTGTTAAGTCATGTTGATGGCTAAGTTCTTGTAGTGCTGAATCTGTTGCTTGCCACCACTGCTGGGGATCTTGTTCTGACCATAATGGGTGAGGACGGGTTACGGTGAGTGACTTTGTATTTGACGCCATAATGCGTTGTTTTTCATCCATTAAAATTACTTTGACACCAGAGGTGCCTAAATCAATACCAATATACATATCTGCCTCCATTATGCAGCTATCAGAACTATAAATATAATAGTTCTGATAGATAAATACACAATGATTTTTTTAGCCAAAAATAGATTTATTAACAATATTTTCTAATTGTTCTTGTGCACCGCTACGTGCTTTAGGTTGCAGGTTGTTTGCAAGACTATATTGTGCAATTTCTTGTAGGGACATATTCCCTTGTAAAATATCTTTACCTAAATTTTTGTCCCAATCGGCATAACGCTCAGCTACTTTTTGATTTAATAATTTATCTTCAATCATTTTCGCTGCACATTTTAATGATAATGCCATCGTATCGATAGCACCAATATGCCCATGAAATACATCATATTTATCAATGCTTTGTCGTCTTATTTTGGCATCAAAGTTAAGTCCACCAGTGGTAAATCCGCCACTTTTTAATATTTCATACATAACTAGTGTGTTTTCCTCGACACTATTCGGAAATTGATCTGTATCCCATCCCAATTGTGGATCACCCCGATTAGCATCAAGTGAACCAAATATATCTAAGGCAATAGCTGAAGCTACCTCATGTTGGAATGAATGGCCGGCAAGTGTTGCATGATTCGCTTCAATATTGACCTTGATTTCTTTTTCTAAGCCGAATTGTTTTAAAAAGCCATAAATGGTTGCAACATCATAATCATATTGATGTTTGGTTGGCTCTTGTGGTTTTGGTTCAATCAATAATGCGCCATTGAAACCAATCTTGTGTTTGTTTTCGACAACTAATTGCATAAATTTACCGAGTTGTTCACGTTCTTGGCGTAAGTTAGTATTTAACAGCGTTTCATAACCTTCCCGACCACCCCATAATACATAATTTTGACCACCTAACTTATGAGTAGCATTCATTGCATGGACAACTTGAGTGGCAGCACAGGCAAAAACTTCCGGATCGGGATTGGTTGCCGCACCAGCTGCATATCTTGGATTTGTGAAACAGTTAGCGGTTCCCCATAATAAATTAACGCCGGTTTCTTGTTGCTTTTGTAACAGGATATCCGTCATCATGGATAAATTAGAGATGTATTCTTGAATTGAATTACCTTCTGGGGCAACATCGACATCATGAAATGCATAAAAAGGAACATTCATTTTATAAAAAAATTCAAAAGCAATATCTGCCTTTGCTTTGGCATTAGCTAGTGGATCAGCCCCTTTTTGCCACGGATAATTAAATGAATTTGCACCAAACATGTCGGTGCCAGCCCAACAAAAAGTGTGCCAATAACAGATAGAAAAGCGTAAGTGCTCAGCCATTGTTTTTCCTAAAATTATCTGCTCTGGATTGTAATGCCTGAACACAAAAGGATTATTAGTTTGTGTTCCTTCGTATTTAACTCTTTCTATTTTTTCATAATATTGACTCATAATGTACCTCTAAATACCATTAATTAACTTAAAATCTATATATTGGTTACTAAGTTTTCTGGATAACTAAACGTTGCTAAATCAGGTAATCAATATGCATGAGTTTTAACAACAACAACAATTACTAAATTTTGTAGCGATTTTATGTTTTTTGTTTTTTGTGACTCAGATCAAATTCTATAAAGGGTTTAAAGAAGGTAAAATGATTGTTGTAGTCTGTTTGATATTTCAGATGAAATAATTTTATGGGGGGAAGAAGCTATTTCTACCATGTTAATGGTAGAAATAGTTTGATGAAATTAATGATGATCGATAAAGATGAATTTTAAAGCAAACAGTAGTGCAAAAACTATCACACAAAGATTTAATTCTTTAAATTTACCAGTAAATGTTTTTAATATCACATAAGAGATAAAGCCAAGTGCGACCCCTTCAGTAATAGCAAAAGCAAATGGCATCATTAATGCGGTAATAAATGCTGGTGTTGCATCAGTTAAATCAGACCAGTTAACTTTCATTAAACTTGATACCATTAAGATACCAACAAAAATTAGTGCGCCTGATGTGGCATAAGGTGGTACTAAATGTGCTAAAGGTGATAAGAAAGTCATCATTAAAAATAATAAGCCAACCACCACTGCAGTTAAGCCTGTACGTCCACCAACTGAAATGCCTGCGGAACTTTCAATGTAAGTTAATACAGATGAAGTACCAAATAACCCACCAAGTGAAGAACTGAAACTATCAATTAATAAAGCTTGACGCATTTTAGGAAAACGACCTTTTTCGTCAGAAAGTCCTGCTTTATCAGTTAAAGCTAAAATAGTACCCGATGAATCAA
Organism: Gilliamella sp. LMG 34362; assembly: GCF_984569125.1. Lineage (NCBI taxonomy): Bacteria > Pseudomonadati > Pseudomonadota > Gammaproteobacteria > Orbales > Orbaceae > Gilliamella > Gilliamella sp. LMG 34362. The sequence goes on from NZ_OZ474902.1 coordinate 425,189, forward strand.
ACAAGCTGACAATCATTACTGAAAAGATTACCCCGAGGATACCAATATTCAGTGAACCAGCAAGGTCAACATGGCCAACAACGCTGCCAACACTCGGTGGAACGGCTGCAATTCCTTGATAACTAATATTTGGATCAAGCCATAGTGCTAGTAGGGTCACGACAAGAATAGAAACTAACACGGCAGCATGAAAATTGCGGGTAGCAAGGATAACGATAATAAAAAATCCAAGCGAACCTAATAAGACTTTAAGTGACAAAATATTGCCTAAGGTTAGTAATGTAGCTGGCGATGCGACCACAATACCCATATTTTGGAATCCCATAAAAGCAATAAATAAGCCAATACCAGCACTAATACCAGCGCGTAAACATTGTGGAATATGTTCGATTAACCAATGGCGGACTTTAAATAGTGATAATGCAAAAAAGACCAATGATCCCCAAAATATCGCTCCCATCCCAACTTGCCAAGAATAGCCCATTGCACCGCATATTCCATAAGCAAAAAAGACATTTAGCCCCATGGCAGGTGCTAAAGCAATCGGTAGATTGGCAAATAATCCCATCATAATTGTCGCAAAAGCGGTGACAACACAAGTTAGGACAAACACTGCTGATTTATCCATTCCTGTTGCAGATAAGATTGAAGGATTAACAAAGATGATATAAACCATGGTTAAAAAGGTGGTACAACCGGCGATAAATTCGGTACCAGGGGTGGTTTTTTTCTCTTTTAATTGAAAGATTTTTTCGAATAGTGAATTCATAAATTAAAGCCCAATTTAGGTTGATAGTGATCCATTTTGATATAATTTTATATCTTTATTTTTACCGAAGTGAATTTACGGTAAAAATAAAAAAGATATAAAGTGATTACTTCATATCTTTAAAAAACGTAAAAACACTGCGCTATTATTGCCAGTAATTTATTTTGGTCAAGCGTTATTCTAAATAACAAATAGCATTTTATTAGTGATCAATTATGCTTATAACTTAGCGCTAACATAGTTTTTAGCTATTTAATGGTACACTGGATAACATACTGATTATCAATAGATTAGTTAGCCAAAATATCTAATTTATTTTTAGTTATTTTTACTTTTAAAATCCGATGACTTTCAATCTCGGCGACTTCAAATAGATAGTCACCAATCTGTATGGTTTCACCCACATTGAGTAGATGTTGGGCTTTTTCCATCAATAATCCCGCAAGGGTATGATATTCTCGCTTATCATCAATCGGAATCGGTACAAATCTTACTAATTCTTCTACTGGGATATAGCCATTTGCAATCCAACTATTATCATCTAAACATTGGATGTCATGTTTAGCATCGATCTCTTCTTCTTCAGTTGGAAAGTCACCAGCAATGGTTTCAATAACATCGGTCACTGACACCACACCTTGCATTGATCCAAATTCATCAACCACAAAAGCAAAGTGAGTTTTGGCTTTTTTGAATTGTTCCAGCGCTACAAGTAAAGATACTGTTTCAGGAAAAATTAATGGTTGTTTGATTAATGAATTAATATCAAAGGGTTGTTTATTTTGTAAAATATCTTTTAACAGATCATTAACTTGAATGATACCTAATGGTTCATCAATTGAAGCATTATCAGTCACTACTAAACGTGAATGAGGATTGTCAAAAATTTCTTTTAATATTACTTCTCGATCATCATTGATATTGACCATATCAACATCTAATCGAGATGTCATGATACTGCTTACTGAACGTTGAGCTAAACCTAATACTCGCTCAACCATGTTTAATTCTTGATGATTAAATACTGAAGTTTTTTTATTATTATCAGATACCACATCAATGGTATGGCTATCAGGATCTTCTTCAGCATCGCCTTTAAGTAAATGTAAAATAGCTTCGGCGGTACGTTCGCGTAGAGGTTTTTTGTTTAATGCTTTTCGACGGTTAAATATGGCTAGTTGATTAAAGAATTCAATCATAATCGAGAAGCCGATAGCTGCATATAAATAGCCTTTGGGAATGACAAAACCGAAACCTTCGGCAACTAAACTAAAGCCAATCATCAATAAAAAGCTTAAACATAAAATAACAATCGTTGGATGGGAGTTAACAAAATAGGCTAATGGTTTACTTGCCACCATCATAATCGCAATGGCGATACAAACTGCGATAATCATAACGGGTATATGGTCAACCATTCCCACTGCAGTAATGACTGAATCAAGTGAGAATACGGCATCAAGTACCACGATTTGTGCAACAACAGTCCAAAAATGTGAGGTTTTTTTCGGTTTTCCATCCTCGTGTGATGCACCTTCTAAACGCTCATTGAGTTCCATTGTCGCTTTAAACAGCAAAAATATTCCGCCAAGCAACATAATTAATTGCCGAGCATTGAAACTAATACCTGATATAGAAAATAGTGGGGTGGTGAGAGTAACTAACCAGCCAGTAAACATTAATAACAATATTCGGGTTATTAATGCAAAAGCAAGGCCTGTAATGCGTGCTTTATCTCGTTGTTGAGGCGGAAGTTTCTCCGCAAGAATGGCAATAAAAACAATGTTATCAATGCCAAGGACGATTTCAAGTACAACTAGAGTGGATAAACCAATCCAGATTGTAGGATCCATGATCCATTCCATATGTCAGGTGATTACCTCTAATGATCACAGCACATGCTGCTTAGTAATTCTGTCTGTAATTAGCAAAATAATCAATAAAATATTTAACTTTTTGACTATTTTATGGAAAATTGTTGATTAAAAGCCTTTATTAGGCGTAAAAATTAACTTCGCCAGAATGTCGGCGTGAATAAAACTAATAAAGTAAATATTTCTAGTCGACCAAATAACATGTCAACGACCATGACCCATTTCACCATATCACTGACATGAGCAAAATTATCACTGACACTACCAAGGCCAACGCCTAAATTATTTAGCGATGAAGCAACGATATAAAATGAGTCAGTTGCATCAATTCCTGTTGCCATAATAATAAACAAACTCACTAAAAATACTAATGCATAGGCAGAAAAGAATCCCCATACCGCTTCAATGATACGTTCTGGTACCACACGATTATTGAGTTTTAAGGTATAAATTGCATTAGGGTGAATAAGTCGTTTTAACTCTCGTGAACCTTGCATAAATAGTAGTAGTACCCGAACAACTTTTAGTCCACCACCAGTAGAACCAGCACAGCCACCAATAAACGAAGCACATAATAAAAAGATGGGTAATGACGATGGCCAAGTATTAATATCGTCGACGGTAAAGCCTACTGTTGCTGAAACAGACACGACTTGTAAAACAATTTTGTCGACACTAAGATGGCGTTGTGGCTGATAAATATAGATCACTAAAGCGCAGATAATAATTAAGATAAGCAGAATAAAGATAAAGGTTCTAAATTCTTGATCACGCCAATACACTTTCACTGAGATACCATTTAACGCAGCAAAATGTAGAGCAAAATTACATCCTGACAAAATGAGGAACAAGGTAACAATATAGTTAATTGTTGCACTATTAAAATAAGCTAAATTGTTATCGTGGGTAGAAAAACCACCCATTGATATCGTTGAAAAGCTATGTGAAATAGCATCAAAGATATCCATTCCAGCACACCACAAACTTATTGCACATAAGGTAGTGAGTAAAATGTAAATCGACCAAAGTGTTTTGGCTGTTTCGGCAATACGTGGTCGCATTTTACTGTCTTTTTGAGGACCAGGAATTTCAGCACGATAGAGCTGCATACCCCCGACTCCTAATAATGGTAAAATTGCAACCGCAAGTACGATGATCCCCATACCGCCTAACCATTGCAGCATTTGACGATAGAAAAGTAGCGCTTTGGGTAAATGATCCAAATTGACAATCGTAGTGGCGCCAGTGGTTGTTAATCCAGAAAAAGACTCAAAAAAAGCTGTGGTTAAATTAAGATTGATATGATTATCAAATAGGAACGGGAATGCGCCAATAGTGCCTAAAACGACCCAAAATAATACAACAATGAAAAAGCCTTCTCGAGTACTTAATTCATGGCGTTGATGACGATTAGGAAACCACAATAACACACCTAAAATTAATGCTGCGAAAAATGAACGAACAAAAATAGCACCAGCACCGTCACGATATATTAACGCCACTAGTGCAGGTATTAACATAAATACTGACAATAGTGATATTAATAAACCGATAATTCTTATAATCGAGCGCCAATGCATCATATATAGTAATCTCTATTTAAAGCCACGTGATGATTTTATAAGATCGTAAGCAGCTTGAATTTCTTGTGCTCGCTTTTTGGCTGCTTCTAACATCTCTTTTGGTAAGCCTTTGGATACCAATTTGTCTGGATGATGTTCATTCATTAATTTACGATAGGCTCTTTTAATTTCAGAAATTTCAGCAGATGAATTTATTCCTAATATTTTATAAGCATTTGCTAAATCTGATTGCCTAGTACTGCTTTGGGAACCATTATAATTATGATTTTGTTGATATTGATGTTGACTGTTTTGTTGATTGTACTGATATTCTTGACGGAAATGAAAGCTTCCCATCATCATTTGAATATATATTGCCATTTGCGGCCGTGGAATACGAAACTCATCGGCAACAATGAAAAGAATCTCCGATTCTTTGTCATCTAAATGACCATCAACTAAAGCAGCTTGAATTAATTGTTCGCAAAAGATATTTAAGACATTACGTCGATAACGATATTGGTGATATAACTCACTTAATCGTGATCGAAGTGGGTAATCACTCGCTTTACCACGATTGAATGATTCTTGCGCTAATTGACGACTTGTCGCATCAAGTTGAAGACGATCCATAACTTGCCGAGCCAGATTAATATCATCACGAGTAACAACCCCTTTAGCTTTACTTAAATGCCCTAATACTTCAAAAACAACCGTTAAGTATAAGTTTGGATTAGATTGTGTCCTTTTCTCAGTCAATTTATTACCAAATGCTTGATATAGCATTGGGCCAATAAATAATCCGAGTATAAATCCCCACCCAGATTTTAATACTGAACTCAGTATTAAACCGGTAATAATGGACCAGATCAAAGACATATTATTCGTTTACCTCAATTCGATCTATTTTTTGCAATCCACGTGGTAATGATGTGCCTTTACGAGCACGCTCCGCTCTAAATTTTTGTAAATCAGCTGGATAAAGTGTAAGTTTGCGTTTACCAACATATAGAGTTATAGATGTTTCTGGTGTTATCAACATCATATAAGCTAGGCTATCATCGCTACCAGAGAGTGAAATAATTTTATTGCCTTTACCTTTAGATAATTCTGGTAAATCTTTTACTGGGAATATCAGCATTCTTCCTGCTTTAGTAATTGATAACAGCAAGCTTTCTTCTGATAAAATCTCTATTGGTGCTAATACATCTGCATCTTTAGATAAATTAATCACTGCTTTACCATTACGGTTGCGGGCAATTAAATCATTAAATTGACAGATAAAACCGTATCCAGCACTCGATGCAAGTAAGAATTTTTGTTGTTCATTGCCTGACATCAATACATGTTCAATGGTTGCTCCAGCTGGTAATGCCAGTTTACCAGTAAGAGGTTCGCCTTGTCCTCTAGCTGATGGTAATGTACTTGGCTCAATAGCGTAACTGCGACCAGTTGAATCGATAAATACCACTGGTTGATTACTTTTACCTTTTGCTGCGGTTTTAAAACTATCACCTGCTTTATAACTTAATCCTACAGGATCGATATCATGGCCTTTAGCAGCTCTGACCCAACCCATTTCTGATAATACGATTGTAACTGGTTCAGAAGGGATTAACTCTTGTTCAGTAATTGCTTTGGCTTCACTGCGCTCGACAATTGGTGAACGACGTTCATCACCATATTTTTCAGCATCAGCTTGTAGCTCTTTTTTGATTAAATTACTTAACTTTCTTGGTGAAGCTAATAATGCTTGCAGTTGATCTCGCTCTTTAGCCAGTTCGGCTTGTTCACCTTTGATACGAATTTCTTCTAGTTTAGCTAAATGGCGGAGTTTTAATTCTAAGATAGCTTCAGCTTGTGTTTCGCTTAAGGCAAATCTCTGAATTAATTCTGCTTTTGGGTCATCTTCATGACGAATGATTTCAATTACTTCATCAATATTTAGGAAGGCAATTAATAAACCATCTAAAATATGTAGTCTTTTTAGTATTTTATCTAAGCGATAATTTAAGCGACGGGTTACGGTAATGCGTCGATATTCTAACCATTCAGTTAGGATTTCAACCAATCCTTTAACAGATGGACGATTATCTAGTCCAATCATGTTCATATTAACACGATAGCTTTTTTCTAGATCAGTAGTGGCAAATAGATGATTCATTACTTGCTCTAGATCTACACGATTAGAACGTGGCACAATAACCAGACGAGTCGGATTTTCGTGATCGGATTCGTCACGTAAGTCTTCAATTAACGGTAGTTTTTTAGCGCGCATTTGGCTAGCAATTTGCTCTAAAATTTTAGCACCAGAAACTTGATGTGGCAGATCAGTAATAACAATGTCGCCATCTTCTTTTTTCCAAACTGCTCGCATACGTATTGAGCCACGGCCAGTTTTATAAATTTTGGCGATATCTTCCGGAGAGGTAATAATCTCTGCTTCTGTTGGGAAGTCAGGGCCTTTTATGTGCTCCATCACTTCGCTAAGTGTTGCTTTTGGATTATCAGCTAACATAATAGCTGCATTCGCCACTTCACGAATGTTATGAGGTGGAATATCGGTTGCCATACCTACCGCAATACCGGTAGTACCGTTTAATAAGATATTCGGCAATCTAGCTGGCAACATTTTTGGCTCTTGTAATGTACCATCAAAATTTGGCGTATAGTCAACAGTGCCTTGTCCTAACTCACCTAACAATAATTCGGCATATTTTGATAGACGTGATTCGGTATAACGCATTGCAGCAAATGATTTCGGATCATCGGGTGCCCCCCAGTTTCCTTGCCCATCAACTAATGGATATCGATAAGAAAACGGTTGCGCCATTAATACCATTGCTTCATAACAGGCACTATCACCATGAGGATGGTATTTACCTAAAACGTCACCGACAGTACGGGCTGATTTTTTAAATTTTGCTTGAGCATTTAGCCCTAATTCTGACATTGCATAAACAATGCGACGTTGTACTGGTTTTAAGCCATCGCCAATAAACGGCAATGCGCGATCCATAATGACATACATTGAGTAGTTTAAATAGGCGCTTTCGGTAAATGTTCGTAGCGACTGAACTTCTACTCCGTCATGAGTTATTTCACTCATTATTGTTCCTCTAAATTATTCTGTATATTAGACATCAAGTTCAACTTGGTCACCTTTTTCTTGTAACCATTCTCGGCGATCTTCGGCACGTTTTTTCGCCAGTAACATATCCATTAATGCCATTGTTTCTTCGGCATTATCTAGTGATAACTGAACTAATCTACGGGTGTTAGGATCCATTGTGGTTTCGCGAAGTTGTAATGGATTCATTTCACCCAACCCTTTGAAACGTTGAACATTTGGCTTACCTTTTTTACGTTTAAGCTGATCTAAAATCCCTTCTTTTTCTTCTTCATCAAGGGCGTAATGAACTTCTTTGCCTAAATCGATACGATACAGTGGTGGCATGGCGACAAAAATATGTCCATGTTCAACCATGGCTCGAAAGTGACGAACAAATAGTGCGCACAGTAACGTGGCAATATGCAATCCATCTGAGTCAGCATCGGCTAAAATACAGATTTTACCGTAGCGTAATTGACTTAAATCATCACTATCAGGATCAATACCAATAGCTACTGAAATATCATGAATTTCTTGCGATCCTAATACTTCGTCAGATGAGACTTCCCAAGTATTTAATATTTTACCTTTCAACGGCATAATTGCTTGATATTCACGATCGCGAGCCTGTTTAGCTGACCCGCCTGCAGAATCACCTTCGACTAAAAATAGTTCAGTACGACTTAAATCTTGTGACGAACAATCGGCCAATTTACCCGGTAAGGCCGGACCACTGGTCAGTTTTTTACGGATGACTTTTTTGGATGCTCTTAAGCGTTTTTGAGCACTGGAAATTACCATCTCAGCAAGTAATTCGGCAATTTGTACATTTTGATTCAACCACAGGCTAAATGCATCTTTAACAATAGCTGAAACAAAAGCTGCACTTTGTCTTGATGATAAACGTTCTTTGGTCTGACCAGCAAATTGCGGTTCTTGCATTTTTACTGATAACACATAGGCACAGCGTTCCCAAATATCATCGGCGGTCAATTTTAAACCGCGGGGTAATAAATTACGAAACTCACAAAATTCACGCATGGCATCAAGTAATCCTTGACGTAAACCGTTGACATGGGTGCCACCTTGCACAGTAGGAATTAAGTTAACGTAACTTTCAGTTAATAATTCACCACCTTCTGGTAACCAAAGTAATGCCCATTCAACCGCTTCTGTTTCACCTGTATGGCTACCAGTAAATGGCTGTTCCGGTAATAGTGTGTAACCACTAACTGACTCTATCAGATAATCTTTTAAACCGTCTTGATAACACCAGCGTTGCTCAGTACTGTTAATTTTGTCTTTAAAAATGATTTCCAGTCCCGGGCAAAGTACAGCTTTCGCTTTAAGCAAATGAGTTAGGCGAGGTACTGAGAAGCGAGGTGAATCAAAATATTTTTCATCCGGCCAAAAACGTACTTTTGTACCAGTATTTCGTCGGCCACAGGTGCCAATTACATGTAAATCTTCAACTTTATCACCATTTTCAAAGGCGATTTGGTAAACTTGTCCATCACGGTTTACGGTGACTTCTACGCGTTTGGATAAGGCATTGACAACAGAGATACCCACCCCATGTAAACCACCAGAAAATTGATAGTTTTTGTTGGAGAACTTACCACCAGCATGTAAGCGACAAAGTAATAGTTCAATAGCCGGTACGCCTTCTTCAGGATGGATATCAACAGGCATACCTCGACCATCATCAATAACCTCAAGTGAATTGTCTTCATAAAGGGTTACTTTCACTTGGCGAGCATGGCCAGCAATAGCCTCATCGACACTATTATCAATCACCTCTTGCCCTAAATGATTGGGGCGAGCGGTGTCAGTATACATTCCAGGACGATGACGAACAGGATCGAGCCCTTTTAAGACCTCAATATCAACTGCATTATAAGTGGATTGTGACATAACTTTTCTGTTTATTCGATTAAATGGGCTTATTATACCAATCTTTCCTTAAGATGCATGAAATTAAATTTATAATAAAAAGCAAAGCTATTTTTTTATTGATAATAATTCTTATTTCATTAATTTATTTTAAGTTAATTTCGATTTTAGTCTTTTTTCTGTTTTATAATTTTAACTGTAGTATTATGATAATGACATGCCAAATATAAATAAGCGAATAGGATGAGCAAGTCAGATAATCAGATAACTCGGCGCGATTTTTTACAAAAATCATTAGCAATCGGTAGTGTGGCCGCATTAACTAATGATTTACAATTACCTTTTGCTTATGCCTCGCCAGAGACAGATCTTGCCAACACCTCGGTACCTAATCCAACGAATCAAGAAAAGATTTTTTATAGTGCATGTTTAGTTAACTGTGGTAGTCGTTGCCCGTTAAAAGTACATGTTAAAAACGATATTATTACTAAAATATCTGCTGAAGAAGGGATTAATGATGCGATCTTTGGTCAACATCAAATCCGTCCTTGTCTGCGAGGACGAGCTGTGCGTTGGCGTACTTATGATCCGGAACGGCTAAAATATCCAATGCTACGAATCGGTAAACGGGGTGAAGGCAAATTTAAACGCATCTCGTGGGACGAAGCTATCGATCTATTAGCAGAGAAACTCAAATACACTATTAATCGCTATGGCAATGAAGCTATTTATTACCAATATGGTACGGGTACGACAGGGGCAAATATCTCAGGTCGTAATGCCTGTAAGCGATTTTTAAGTTGTATCGGTGGCCACCTTAATTATCATGGTGATTATTCAAGTGGACAGATCACCGCTATTCAGCCTTTTATATATGGTAATGCTAAAGAGTCGTTGCTAGACCAAATCAAACATTCTGATCTAGTTGTGATGTTTGGACATAATGTTGCTGAAACTAGAATGTCGGGCGGTGGGCAGGTTGCTGAGTTATATACTGCATTAGCACAAAGTAAAGCAAGGGTAATTATTATTGATCCACGCCGTAGTGAAAGTGTCGTTGGTTATAATGCTGAGTGGCTGCCGATTATTCCTGGTACTGACGCTGCGTTAGTCGCTGCAATTATTTATGCGTTGCTTGAAGAAGATCGTGTTGATGAGGCGATGCTTAACCAATATTGTGTGGGTTGGAATGCTGATACATTACCTGATAGTGCTCCGCCTTTTAGCGATTACAAATCTTATATTTTGGGACTAGGGCACGACAGAACCGCAAAAACGCCTGAATGGGCAGCTAAAAAAACCGGCATTCCAGCCAAACAAATTCGGCAGTTGGCATTAGATATTGTTAATGCTAAAGCAGCATGGATTTCACAAGGTTGGGGGCCACAGCGCTGGCAAAATGGTGAGCATACTACAAGGGCGATTATGATCCTACCGGTTATCACCGGTCAGTTTGGTAAGCGTGGTACTAACATTGGTACTTGGGGTGGTAGCGTAACTTATCCTGTGCCTGGCTTGAATATGGTTAACCCTGTTAAAACCAGTATTCCTTTCTTTTTATGGACGAAGGCAATTGATGAACCGTTAAGCATGACTGCGAAAAATTCTTATATAAAAGGTAAAGATAAATTAGATGTGGGTATTAAATTTATCTGGAGCTATGCTAGCAATGTTATTGGTAATCAACACGCCGATCTCAATCGGACTCACCAAATTTTACAAGACGAATCGAAATGTGAATTTATTTTAGTTTGGGATACCCATATGACTGCTTCAGCAAAATATGCTGATCTACTGTTACCGGATGTTTCATCTGTAGAGAGTAATGATTTAATCAATAATTCATATGCATCAGGTGCTTATCATTATTTTATTCGTTTGCAACGAGCAATAAAACCACTTTGGGAAAATCGTCCTGCTTATGAGGTTTTGACAGAATTGTCAGCAAAAATGGCAGTTAAAGATAAATTTACTGAAGGTCGGAGTCAAGATGATTGGATTGCTTATAGTTATGAAAAAATGCGTAAGCTCAATCCTAATTTACCGACTTTTGCTGAAACAGATGGAATGGGGATTGTTGATCGTAAATTAGCTGATAGCGATGCACAGATCGGATTAAAAGCTTTTCGCGATGATCCAATAAAAAATCCATTAAATACGCCGTCAGGTAAAATCGAAATTTATTCAGAAGCATTAGCCAAAATTGCCAATGAATGGGAGTTTGATGACGATGATAAACTTTATCCTATACCGGCATATTTACCGGCAATAGAGGGCAGTGAAGACCTGCAAACACAAGCGAAATATCCATTACAATTAATCGGTTTTCATATCAAAGGGCATTGTCATTCAAGTTATAGTAATCTTCCGCAACTGCGAGAAGCGGTAGCTAGTAGTCTCTGGATTAATCCAGTGGACGCAGAACAAAGACAGATAAAGCATGGTCAATTGGTTGAAGTTTATAATGACCGCGGTCGACTTTACATTCCAGCTAAAGTGACACCACGGATACTACCGGGAATTATCGCTCTTCCGCAAGGATTATGGGCCAAGACTAATGCTGCTGGCATTGATATTGGTGGTTGCATTAATCGTTTAACCTCCTTACGACCCTCTGTGCTTGCTAAATCTAATCCTCAGCATACCAATTTGGTTGAAGTTAAACCAATAGCAGCTATGCCGTCGGCATCTTAATCGGAAGGAGATGGTTCAAATGCAATATGGTTTTTATATTAATTCTACCAAATGTACTGGTTGCAAAACTTGCCAAGTAAGTTGTAAAGATGAAAAAGATAATGCGCTTGGTGTCCATTTCCGCCGTGTTTATGAATATGGCGGTGGTACATGGAAGCAAGTAGATGGATGTTGGCAAAATGATACATTTACCTATTATTTGTCAATCTCTTGTAATCATTGTCAAGAGCCAACCTGTGTAAAAGGTTGCCCAACAGGAGCTATGCATAAACGCCAAGAAGATGGGTTAGTGGTAGTCAATCAAGATGTGTGTATTGGTTGTCGCTATTGTGAAATGCGTTGCCCTTACGGTGCACCACAATATGATCATCAAAAAAAGGTAATGTCTAAATGTGATGGTTGTTATGAACGTGTAGCGCAAGGTTTAAAACCTGTATGTGTTGAGTCTTGTCCTCAACGCGCTTTAGATTTTGATGACATTAATACCTTGCGTCAACGTTATGGTGATGAGTGCGATATTGCTCCATTACCTAGTTCAGATTTAACCAAACCAAGTATTGTGATAAAGCCACATGCGCAAGCTAAAATATCGGGTGACTCGCTTGGTAAAGTGCTTAATCCTGAGGAGGTCTAGTATGCATGAACTTCCACTGGTATTTTTTACGATATTTGGACAATTATCCGCAGGAATGATCTTACTTAGTAGTTTGTTTTATCTTGTTTATCGTTCAAAAAACAAATTAGCTATCACTCAAAAAATTAATGCAGTAGCGTTAATTTTCATGGCGATTGGTATGGCGATTGCTTCATTTCATTTAGGTCAACCATTACGTGCATTCAATGTGATTTTTGGTATCGGCCGTTCACCAATGAGTAATGAAATTTTTACCTTTGGCTTATTATTTGCTATGACATTTGCTTTTGTATTGCTTAATTATTTTGTCTTTTATCCAAATAGTACCAAATTACAAATCATCAAACCTCTATGCCAAAAAATTAACCGTATACCACATTTAAACTATTTATTGGCGATGATCTTGGTTATTTTAAGCCTATTTTTTGTTTGGACCATCGTATTAACCTATATGTTAGCAACAATAAAAACGTGGGATAGTTGTTATACCGCGATACAAATGTATACTGCGATGTTGGTATTGGGAGGAATTGCTGTTACTTGGTTAGGACTATATCGAGCAGGTTATTGCGCTTTTTTTATTGGTAGTTTACTGATTCTGCTATTAAAAATGCCTTACTTAAAGTTAATGAGTGAAATTGCTCCAGACTTAACCTCTAATCAATATTGCTGGATAATAGCACAGTGCGCATTATTAATTATTTCTATCACATTGGTTTTATTTGCGATTTTAAGAAAGCAACATCAGGTAATGATTTATCTATTGGCTTTTATTGGCGTATTTATCGCAGAAATTTGCGGACGTATCACTTTTTATAATTTGTGGATGATAACCGTTTAATTGTGCGGTAATTGATGGTAATGGCATAATTAATTGGCTAATCAATATAGGATTGAATAATTTGGATAACCTGACTTCTATCACGTTGGCGAAATTATTAGGCGCTTTTTTTTATTATCCGCCTACCAGTAAACAAGTCACTGGTTTAATTGATGGATTATTACAGCTAGATCAGTTAGCAAAGTGGCCAAACCAACAATTAGTAACTGAACAATGCCAAATCTTGAGTACTCAGATACAGCATGCAGAAATAGAATATCAATTCTCACTATTATTTGAAGGGCAAGGCATTATGTCGGCGCCACCATGGGGTTCAGTCTATTTAGATCAAGAAAAACTACTAATGGGTGAATCACAAGAACGCTATCGGGAATTTTTACAGCAGCAAGGGTTGACTCTTGATACGGGTATGAATGAGCCAGAAGATCAGTTTGGATTGATGTTAATGGCATATGCGATACTACTAGAAAAGCAGCAATTTGCTGCTGCACAGCAATTAATGACCGAATACCTTTTAAATTGGGCACCAATGTATTTGGATTGCGTAAAACAAAATCAAGTCAGTCTATTTTATCAAGCATTAGCGATTATTGCTGAACAATATTTACAAATGGTATAACTCTGATTATATAGCAAATAAAGCGCTCACTTATTTAAGTCAAAATATGCATTGATAGCTGTTGTTTGCAGCTTTTTAACGAACAGGTATAATCCACCTATTATGATTCGGGACAATGACAACCTATGTTAGCTTATTTACAACTGATGCGATTAGACAAGCCAATTGGTTCCTTACTGCTACTTTGGCCAACATTGTGGGCGATTTGGCTTGCTACATCTACGCCATCTGTTCATGTTGTTGTTGTGTTTGTTGTTGGTGTGATTGTTATGCGCTCAGCTGGCTGTGTGGTTAATGATTACGCTGATCGGCATTTTGATGGTAAAGTCGAACGTACTAAGAATCGTCCTCTCGCCCGTGGTGCATTGAGCGAAAAAAATGCCTTATACACTTTATTCGTATTACTGCTTATTGCGCTTGGTTTATTGCTTACTTTGGATAAATTAACTTGGTTAATGGCTGGTTTTGCATTAATCACGGCAATGCTTTATCCATTTATGAAACGTTACACACATTTACCTCAGGTGACTTTAGGCATTGCCTTTAGCTGGGGAATTCCAATGGCCTATGCGGCAACAATAGCTCAATTTCCGATAACTTGTTGGTTTCTGTGTCTAGCTAATGTATGTTGGACAATAGCTTATGATACCGAATATGCTATGGTCGATCGCGATGATGATCTTAAAATAGGCATCAAGTCCACTGCTATCCTATTTGGTGACTATGACAAGTTTATTATTGGATTACTGCAAATCATAACCTTAGTTTGCCTGACATTGATCGGCATAAACAATCATTTTCAGCAATTTTATTATATTGGTTTAATCATCGCCTTATTGCTATTTATTTATCAACAATGGTTAATCAAAGACCGTGATAGAAGCAATTGTTTTAAAGCGTTTATGAATAATAATTATATAGGATTGTTTATATTTATAGCGATCTTGGTTAGTTAAAAACACATTTACCATCATTATTTAACTTTCATCGCGAACATTAATCACTTTAAACGATATATCTTAAATTGTAAAAGCGTTGCTTAGTAAAAAAGTAAAATGGTGGTATAGACTCCTCAATATTTTTTACAAGATTATTCTCAACTGTTTAAATTATTAAATTTAATGCGCTAGCCTTATTAGTAAGCGGAATACTATTGTAATATAGGTAAAGTAGGCATTTGCCTACCTTTAAGGTTATTCGATTGCTAGTAATAAAACAGAAATATTATTTGCAAGTTAATGGTATAGATTCCTTAATATTTTTTACATATTTTAACCACAATTAAAAATTTTGAGGAAAGGCGTTTTTGATAACTCAACTTTTATATTTAATTAAAAATAATATTATTCAATATATTGTGCATTTTTATGTAATGGTTTTACTACATCAATACTACGTTCTAAATGAACTTTTGATTTTTCGTGATCTAAGACCACAATTGCGATAAATAATGTATCTAATAAAGTTAGTTGGATAATTCGAGCTGCAGCATTTTGCCCTAGTAATGGACCATTTTTAGCTGGACTAAAGATAGATAAGTCGGAAATTTCAGCTAGTTCAGATTGATGATTATTAGTAATACAAATAATCTTAGCTTTATTCTTTTTCGCAACCAATATTGCATTACATATTTCCGCTGTATTTCCTGATTGAGATATTGCAATAACTACATCGTTTTCTTTTAATTGACTCGCCACCATTACCATCAAATGGTGATCACTATAAGTATGGCTGTGAATCCCAATTCTCAATAATTTATGTTCAAAATCCTGACCAACAATAGCTGAACCGCCGACACCAAGAATAACGATACGGTTAGCATGAAAAATCCATTCTGCTGCTTTTGATATTATTTTAGCATCAACAATAGATTGGGCTTCTTTTAAAGCTTGTACTGAGTTATTAAAAACTTTTTCAATAATATTTTCGACATTATCTTTTTCAGATAGTTCTTGTTCTTTATCGAAAGGTAGCGCATCAAAATAAGAAAGTAATGCTTTTCGAATTTCTCTAAAACCAGAGTAACCTAATTTTTTAGATACTTTTACTAATAATGGTTCTGAAACGGATAATTCTTCTGCCACTTCTTTAATACTTGTTCTAGGCTTTAAATTTCCTTTAGTCATCATCCATTCAATAATTCGTTGTTCAGTATTACTTAAACTAGAAAGTGAAATACGAATCATTGCTCCAATTGCTAAAGCATTAGAATTTTCTGGATCATGTGTTTGTTTCATGGTTTCTCTCCATAACATTTTTCGGGTAATTTTAACCCAATTTCAATTTAAGCACATTGTAAAAAAAGATTTTTTTATTTCTTCCTATAACTTTACAAAAAAATAAATTAACGTTAATATTTTTGAGCGTGAAGTAAATTGTGTTTTTTTTAGTCAGCGAGGTGGGAATATATGAAAATTGCAATTGGTTATGATCATGTTGGATATATTTTAAGAAAAGATATCATTGATTATTTGGAGACTAAGAATATTACAGTGATTGATCTTGGTGCGCCATCAACAGAAAGAACCGATTATCCGATTTATGCCAATAAAGTGGCAAGGGCTGTCAATTCAAAAGAAGCCGATTTAGGAATATTAATATGTGGCACTGGTATTGGTATTTCAATTGCGGCAAATAAATGTTCAGGAATAAGAGCGGTTGTTTGTAGTGATCCTTATTCTGCAAAATTATCACGTGAACATAATAATACTAATATTCTTGCTTTTGGTTCCCGTGTAGTGGGGAGTGAACTTGCAAAAATGATTGTTGAACAATGGTTAATGGCGAAATTTGAAGGCGGCCGTCATCAAAATAGAATAGATCAAATCGATGCTATTCAAAAAGGAGAATTTCATGAGTAAATTTTGTCCTTCGCTTATGTGTGTTGACTTTTCCAAGTTAGAAGTTGAATTGAAGTCATTAGAAGAATCTGGTGTAGACATGTTTCACATTGATGTGATGGACGGTAATTTTGTACCTAATTTCGCATTAGGTATAGAAGATATTAAAGCGGTGAGTAAGTTGTCA
This sequence comes from Gilliamella sp. LMG 34362, assembly GCF_984569125.1. Lineage (NCBI taxonomy): Bacteria > Pseudomonadati > Pseudomonadota > Gammaproteobacteria > Orbales > Orbaceae > Gilliamella > Gilliamella sp. LMG 34362. Next base: position 442,214 of record NZ_OZ474902.1, read on the forward strand.
AAAATTCCTTATGATGTTCATTTAATGGTAACTAATCCATCACCATATATAGAAAAATTTGCTCAACTTGGCTGCGATATTATTTATGTTCATGTTGAAACATTAACCCACATACATCGAACTCTAAATCAAATTAAATCAACAGGTAAGAAAGTAGGCGTTGCTATTAATCCAGGTACACCATTATGTGTGTTAGAAGATGTTTTAGATCTAATTGATGTTGTTTTGATAATGTCAGTAAATCCAGGTTTTGCCGGACAACCTTTTATCGCTAACTCTATCGATAGAATAAAGCGATTAAGTGATATGATTAAAGATAGAAATCTCAATACTTCTATTGCCATTGATGGTGCGATAAGCCCAAATATCATCGAACAGCTATCGCCTTATGTTGAATATTTTATACTGGGAACTGCTGGGTTGTTTAATAAAGATAAATCCTATAAACAGACGCTAAATGAACTCCGTAATCTCTCCTAACTTTTAAGGCCTTTATTGCGATGAAGGTCTTAATTCACAAAATTAAACATTATAGATAATTTATACTCTATTTTTTGTTGTTTTTACGTCAATAAAGCCATATAAATTAATTTTTTATTAAAATTATGTGAACTAGATCTCTTTAAATTAAATTTGTTTACATATAAAATTATTTTTGTGAACTATTTGGTGCGTTCACTGTGTCTTTTAATAAAAAATAGGGTTAACTACAATGAAAAGTACTTTTTTTAGTGTATTGCAACGGGTTGGTCGCTCTTTTATGTTACCTATTGCTCTTCTTCCTGTGGCTGGGTTAATGTTAGGTATTGGAGCGTCATTTACCAATGAAACAACAATTGTGTCCTATGGATTACAAAGCTTTTTAGGCGAAGGAACTTTGTTACATGCTTTTTTAACCATCATGAAAAATGCGGGTAGTGTAATATTTTCTAATCTGCCTATTCTTTTTGCTATTGGGGTAGCAATGGGAATGGCAAAACAAGAAAAAGAGGTTGCAGCAATATCTGGTGCGGTTGGCTTTTTTATTATGCATTCAACTATTCATGCGCTATTAGAGCTAAAAGGGCTTTTAAAAGAAGGTGCCTTACCAGATGGTTCTTTAGGTGATGCGGTTGGTATTCAGACTCTACAAATGGGCGTTTTTGGTGGTGTTATTGTTGGATTAGGTGTCGCTGCTTTACATAATCGGTATTATCGAATTGAGTTACCTGCTATTTTATCATTCTTTGGTGGTTCGCGCTTTGTTCCTATTGTTACAGCATTCGTTTATTTATTTGTCGGTATTTTAATGTTTTATATTTGGCCTTCTATCCAATATGGAATTTTATTATTAGGCAAATTAGTCAATGAATCGGGCTATGCAGGTACATTTATTTATGGATTTATTGAGCGAGCTTTAATTCCATTTGGTTTGCATCATGTATTTTATATGCCATTCTGGCAGACTGGAGTTGGTGGTACGGCAATGATTGATGGCAATCTTATTGCTGGAGCACAAAATATTTTCTTTGCTCAACTTGCTAGCCCTAATACAACTGAATTTTCAGTTGAAGCCACACGCTTTATGGCTGGTAAATTTCCATTTTATTTATTTGGTATTCCTGGTGCAGCATTGGCTATTTATCGTACTGCTAAACCACAAAATCGCAAAATGGTCTTAGGTCTACTCGTTTCTGCAACTTTAACGGCTATTTTGACAGGGATTACTGAACCAATTGAGTTTTCTTTCTTATTTGCTGGTCCTTTACTCTACTTTATTCATTGTTTGTATGCTGGTTTATCTTTTATGCTTTGTCATATTTTCGATGTTGGTGTAGGGCAAACATTCTCTGGAAGTTTAATTGATTTCGTATTATTTGGTGTTTTACAAGGAAATAGTAAAACACATTGGGTTAATGTTATTCTGATTGGTCTTCCATTGTTCCCAATATACTACTTTACATTTAGTTACTTGATCAAAAAATTTAATTTTAAAACTCCAGGTCGAGAAGACGATAACGAGGAAACTAAATTATATACCAAAAAAGATGTTGAAAATGCGAAGAAAGCTAAAAATAACAATGAGCTATCAAGTATTATATTAGATGGATTAGGTGGCAAAGAAAACATTACTTATGTAGATTGTTGTGCCACAAGATTGAGAATTTCTGTACATGATAATCAATTAGTTGATAAAGATATTTTAAAATCAACTGGAGCAAAAGGTGTAATTATTAATGGCCAAGGTATTCAAGTTATTTATGGTCCTCATGTGACAGTAATTAAATCACACTTAGAAGAATATATGGCAACCCTAAAATAATATAACTTTTGTATTACTCGTTCATTTCGGAGTAGTTTAACCAATCTAAATAGTTAGCCGTTTTAGACAATCTTTAACGGCTAGCTATTTAAATAACAATAAGAAGAAATTCTACAGACTAAAATGATTGTTCTGCTAATGTGGCTTGCACTATTCGCATGGCATCGAAGGTTTCTTTGACATCATGAACACGGATAATTTGCGCTCCTTTCATTGCTGCAATAACTGCACAAGAAACACTACCTAATACACGTTCTTTAGGGGGAACATTTAGCACTTGCCCGACCATCGATTTTCTTGACATGCCAACCAAAATAGGCAAATTGAAGTGATGGAATTTTTCCAGTGTAGCCAATAGACGATAGTTATGGGCTAACGTTTTGCCAAATCCGAAGCCTGGATCAAGGATGATTTTTTCCCGAGCAATGTCAGCAGTTACACATCGTTGAATATGTTCAGTAAAAAATGAATCGACTTCTTGATAGATATCTTGTTGGTAATGAGGTGCATTTTGCATCGTTTTGGGATCACCTTGCATATGCATAATACATACTGGTAATTCCGTTTTTTGTGCTGCTTGTAATGCTCCAGGTAAAGTTAATGCCCGAATATCATTAATTAAATGTGCACCAGCTTTAGCCGCTTCTGTGATGACCTCTGGTTTTGATGTATCAACTGAAATCCAAACGTCAAAATAACGAGCAATTTTTTCCACTAACGGTATAACCCGATCAAGTTCTTCACTGGTTGAAACATCAGCAGCACCAGGTCGAGTTGATTCTCCGCCAACATCAATAAAGGTTGCCCCAGCTTGAATCATATTATCAACTCGCCGCATAGCATCATCAAGATTGTTGTAATTACCGCCATCAGAAAAAGAATCTGGCGTCATATTAACAATTCCCATTACTTGAGGAAAAGAGAGATCCATTACGTGATTTTGAAAACGAATTTCCATGATTTTAGGCCTTATTTTATTAATATTTTTAATGCTAATTGCACTGTTGCAATGCTGAAGTATGATTGTTAGTACTGGTTTATTATTTTACAAAATTAATTGCTGTTGGATGATAAAAAACGCGCCGAAGCGCGTTTTAGATTTAGTCGTAATTAATTTTCTGATTGAGGTGGTATGTCTGTTCCCTCATTTGGTATCTCTTTTGCTGCTTGTTCATCACTTTCAGTCCAATCTTCTGGAGCAGTAATTGGTCTACGAGCAATCAAATCAGCAACTTGTTTTGCGCCAATGGTTTCGTATTTCATTAATGCATCTTTCATCGCATGAAGTACGTCCATATTTTCAGTTAAAATTTTACGTGCTCGTTCAAAGTTACGATCGATAATTTTTTTAACTTCTTCATCAATAATTCGCGCTGTTTCATCAGAGATATCTTTTGGTCGTCCATAAGATGAATTATCATCCATTTCATAAAATAACGGACCTAAACGATCAGAAAAGCCCCATTGGGTAACCATTGCTCTGGCATATTGAGTGGCAACTTTAATATCGTTTGATGCTCCTGTTGAAACTTTATCAATACCATAAATCAGTTCTTCGGCAAGACGTCCACCATATAGTGTGGCAATATCACCTTCTAGTTTTTCTCGGCTTTCACTAACCCGATCACCTTCAGGTAAGAAGAATGTTACCCCTAATGCTCGGCCACGGGGGATGATAGTTACTTTATGGATTGGATCATGATCAGGCATTAAATAACCAATAATGGCGTGTCCAGCTTCATGATAAGCGGTTGAGATAAGTTGCTCTTGTGTCATGGTTAACGAACGTCGCTCTGTACCCATATTGATCTTATCTTTAGCTTCTTCAAATTCGTCCATAGTGACTAAACGTTTGTTACGACGAGCTGCAAATAGTGCTGCCTCATTGACTAGGTTTGCCAATTCTGCACCAGAATAACCTGGGGTACCACGAGCAAGCACCGATAAATTAACATCAGAACCAAGTGGCACTTTTTGCACATGAACTGCTAGAATTTGTTCACGACCTTTCATATCCGGTAAGCCAATTTGTACTTGGCGGTCAAAACGACCAGGACGAAGTAAGGCTGGATCTAGAATATCAACACGGTTGGTTGCCGCAATAATGATAATGCCACTATTAGCTTCGAAACCATCCATTTCAACTAACATTTGGTTAAGAGTTTGTTCACGTTCGTCATGACCACCCATTGAGCCGGCACCACGTTTACGTCCAACAGCATCGATTTCATCAATAAAGATAATACATGGTGAATGTTTACGTGCTTGTTCAAATAGATCACGAACACGTGAAGCACCCACCCCAACAAACATTTCAACAAAGTCTGAACCAGAAATACTAAAGAAAGGAACATTTGCTTCACCAGCGATGGCTTTAGCTAGTAATGTTTTACCGGTACCTGGTGGCCCAACCATTAAAATACCTTTTGGAATACGACCACCAAGTTTTTGATATTTTCCAGGATCTCTTAAAAAATCGACAACTTCGGTAACTTCTTGTTTCGCTTCTTCACTACCTGCAACATCGCTAAATTTAGTCTTAACTTGGTCAGGTGTTAACATTTTAGCTTTACTTTTGCCTACCGACATTGGCCCACCTTTACCACCGCCTTGCATCTGGCGCATGATAAAGAACCAGAAACCAAGTAGTAAAATAATCGGGAACCAAGAGATTAAAATGTTAACTAATAAGCTTGGTTTTTCGTCTGGGCTACCATAGACCGCAACATCATTTAATACCAAATTATCAACTAACTTTTCATCAAAATAAGGTATATAGGTAACATAACTATTGCTACCTTTAGTAGTAGCAACAATTTCGCGACCATTTATATGCACTTCTTTAAGTTTGCCACCCGTTACATCCGCATTAAATTTGGTGTAATCGACTTGAGGGCCGCTATTGGATATTGAGCTGAATTGACTGAAAACAGCAATCAATACGACGGCGATAACACCCCAGATCAGTAAATTCTTTACCATGTCGTTCAAAAGAAAAACCTCTCATAAAATTAATAGTTACGACTAAAATTAACCAAGTATGGTACTACAAAATTGTACGGCTGGCTACTTCATCCCCATTGCTACAATATATACTTCTCGAGACCTAGCTCGCGAAGCTTCAGGCTTACGAATTTTGACTGTTTTAAACAGTGATCTTACTGTTTTTAGATACTCTTCAAAACCTTCGCCTTGGAATACTTTAACGATAAAACTCCCATTTGGAGCAAGAACGTCTTTACACATATCTAATGCCAGTTCAACTAAATACATAGCTCTTGGTATATCAACGGCAGGTTGTCCACTCATATTTGGTGCCATATCAGACATAACAACTTGTACTTTTTCTTTACCAACTCGCTCAAGTAGGGCATTTAATACCGCTTCATCACGAAAATCACCTTGCAGAAAGTCAACGCCAACGATGGGATCCATCGGTAATAAATCACAGGCAATAATTCGTCCTTTATTTCCAATGAGTGATGCAACATATTGTGACCATCCTCCCGGCGCAGCGCCTAAATCCACCACAGTAATTCCCGGTTTGAATAATTTGTCACTTTTTTGTATTTCTTCTAATTTAAACCATGCTCTGGATCTCAGGCCTTTTTTTTGTGCTTGTTGCACAAAACGATCGTTAAAATGTTCATTAAGCCAACGAGTAGAGCTTGCTGAGCGTTTTTTGTTACTCACAGAGAATAAATCCTTAATGTAATGAGGTCACTTCAATTGATTACAAATATATATAAGGGTAGAATAGCAAAATTACAACTTAATGTGATAAAAAATTAATGAATTTATCGAATAAACAAAAACAGTATTTAAAAAGTGAAGCTCATCATTTAAAACCGATAGTGATGATTGGGGCTAATGGATTTACCGAAGGTGTGCTAGCAGAAATTGAAAATGCCTTAAATTTCCATGAGTTAATAAAAGTTAAAGTATCCGCTGAAGATCGTGAAACTAAAAAGTTAATTTGTGAAGCAATCATCCGCGAAACCAAAGCTTTAGCAGTTCAACAGGTGGGTTCTATTTTTACGATATACAGACCGAGTGAAGATAAAAAAATTACACTACCAAAATAAAAAATAGGGCTAGTCGCCCTATTTTTTTGCAACAGTTTAATTAAATATATTCAACTTTAACAATATCGAATTCAACATCACCGCCTGGTGTTTTAATTTGTACTGTATCACCATCTTCCTTGCCAATAAGTCCACGAGCAATCGGTGAATTAACTGAAATTAGATTCTGTTTATAATCTGCTTCATCGTCGCCAACAATTCGGTAGGTTGTTTCTTCATCAGTATCAATATTCACAACGGTGACTGTGGCACCAAATATAATGCGACCAGTATTTTTAACTTTAGTGATATCGATAATTTGTGCTTGCGACAATTTACCTTCGATTTCTTGAATACGACCTTCACAAAATCCTTGTTGTTCTCTCGCTGCATGATATTCAGCGTTTTCTTTCAAATCACCGTGAGCTCTAGCTTCAGCAATAGCGGCAGTAATTTGAGGTCTTTTTACATTTTTAAGTTCTTCAAGTTCTGCACGTAATAATTCGGCTCCCTTTACTGTCATTGGGATCTGTTTCATCTCGGTTTTTTCCTATTTATATAGTAAATAAAAAGAATAACAAATGTTCATCTTAATCAAAAGAGAGATAAATTATTAATTTGGTTTGTTATTCTAATGTTACAATTGGCTTTAGTTATATATTAACTTCAAAACTGGTTTAACAACAAATCATTTATAGCAAAATCAAGTGCTATTTTAACCAAAATCAGGTATCGTAATACAAACTCAACCCTTCATTCTAACTATTTAGCTTATTTATGAGACGATTACGATTTAGTTTAATCATCCTCTTTTCGATTTTCTGGTTGTTAATTGTAGTTGGTTATTTTTTGTTACAGACCAATTTTGGTGCCAAAATAGTAAGCCAACAATTATCAAAGCTGGGTGCCTATTCTATTACAATTGGCAAAATAAATCATTCCTTTGCTAATTTTTATGAGTTAAGCGTTGATAATTTATTGGTAAAAAAAGATCAGCAAGAAGTTGCTAATATTGGCAAATTAATCGTTGGGTTTGATAAGCAAAATTTGTGGCAATTCCATCATTTTAATTATATTAATGTCATTGATGGCACGCTAGATGATTCTCAAATCAGCCAATCGATATTTACGGCCAATATGTTACGGTTTTACAACACAACCGTAAAATTTTCATTGAATAATGCTCAAGAACCATTGTTATTACAACAAATTAATGGTGGTATAAAGCCGTTTGATTTGTCAAGTAAACAACCATATCAATTCGATTTAACTGCCCAGCAAGTATTATTTAAGCAAATGGCTGTAAATAGTGTGTTACTGCAAGGATATTATCGTGATGGTATCACTTCACTTACTAATTTAGGTGGTAATATTGGTAATGGTTTTTTTGTTAGTAAATTAAAAATGCTAGCAGATGATAGTTTGGATATAGCACAATTAAAATTAAACAATATACATTTTAACGTCAATAATGAGACTGATTTAAACAGATATTTGTCTGAACTGCCAAAATTCAAATTACAAGAATTTTCAATCTTTGATAGTAATATTCAATTGCCTAATTTAACTATTGAAAAGGGTAATATAGACATAACCAATATTGATTATGATGATAATCAATGGCAGTTAAAACAAAGTAATTTTGTTATTAGTGCTGATAATGTTGTATGGTTTGATGAAAAACTTTCATCATTATTACTACAACTATCTTTTAAAGACGATGAAGTAGACATTTTAAAAGCGATCGCGGAGTGGAATGACGGTAATATCCGTTTAACTGGTAGCTGGAGAAATAATGTATTACATCTAAAAACATTATTATTAGCCAGTGTTAATTATCAGTTACCTGATAACTTCAAACAACGGTTATTACCGAGTATATTTAATCAAGTCGATATTGATCAGTTAACTGTTATGCCAAGTACGTTAATCAGCACTAAGTCAGATTATCCATTTAATCTCGCTAGCTTTAATGTTTCTGGAACCAATGTTAGGCTAGTGGAAGATAAAAGGATTGGTATATATTCAGGTTCGTTATTTTTTAAAGCTAATGATGCAACAATTAATAAAATTGCGGTTAAATATCCTAATTTATCACTCAGTTTTGATAGTCAGCATCGAGCGTTATTAAGTTTTAGCGCATTAATTAATAGTGGTAAACTTGACGCAATTGCAACGATAAATCCTTTGCAAACTGAGTTTGAATCATTGCATATTATTGCTAAAGGTATTACTAGTGAATTGCTAAATCAATGGCAGATAGTCCAAACGCCACCAGAATCATCAAATTATCGTGTTGATTTACATGGTGAAATTTCACCGTTTAGTCTATCGGGAACATTTTTTACTAACGATAATGAGTATTCTATTTATTCACAGCATTGATTTTAATAAAATTATCCTTATATCTGTTTTAAGATGTATTAAGTTTTAAATGAGGAAACGATGTATCTAGTAAGATTAGATAAATGGTTATGGGCGGCTCGGTTTTATAAAACTCGTTCCATCGCTCGTGATATGATTGATGGTGGCAAAGTCCACTATAATGGTCAACGAGCAAAGCCAAGTAAAATTGTTGAAGTTGGTGCTATATTAACCCTTAGACAGGGCAATGAACAAAAAACAATTCGTGTTTTAGCTATTAGTGATCAACGTAGGCCTGCTAGAGAAGCTGAATATCTTTACCAAGAGACCTTAGAAAGCATCACCAAACGAGAAAATATCGCTGAAGCTCGAAAACTTAATGCATTAACTATGCCGCATCCTGATCGACGACCAGATAAAAAAGAGCGGCGAACATTAATTAAATTTAAATATGATAGACAACAAGGCGACAAGAATTAATATGGATACTTTAAATCGGTTTTTATTTGATAATCATTCGGTTCGAGGTGAGATTACTCGACTTGAAAATACTTACCAAGCAATTTTAGAAAACCATACTTATCCTATAGCGGTACAAAATTTATTAGGTGAATTGTTAGTAGCAACCAGTTTGTTAACTGCTACTTTAAAATTTGATGGTGATATCGCGGTTCAATTGCAAGGTGATGGCCCGCTGACATTAGCAGTAGTAAATGGTAATAATGAACAGCAATTACGTGGAGTTGCTCGAGTTAATGGTGAAATAGCGGATAATGCCACACTTAAAGAGATGGTGGGTAACGGCTATATCGTCATTACCATTACACCTAAAAAAGGGGAGCGTTATCAAGGTATTGTTGGCCTTGAAAAAGACACTTTAATTGGTTGTATTGAAAATTACTTTATGCAATCTGAACAACTTCCTACCCGTTTATTTGTCAAAACGGGGGTTCATAATAACAAACCTATGGCGGCAGGTATTTTATTACAAGTATTACCAGCTAATGAAGATATTGAACAATCATTTGAACATCTCGGTGCATTGACGGAGACTATCACTAGTGATGAGTTATTCCAATTGCCAACTGATGAGATATTATATCGTCTTTATAATCAAGAAGAAGTTCGTTTATTTGAGACGCACGATATTGTATTTAAGTGTGGTTGTTCGCGACAACGTTGTGAAGATAGCTTAATGACATTACCAGATAACGAAGTTGATGATATTCTCAATGAAGATGGTGGTAAGATTGATATTCATTGTGATTACTGCGGTAAACATTATCTGTTCGATGCTATTGATATAGCAGAGTTAAGAAACAAGAAAAGTAATAATTATCATTGATTTATAAAAGAGCCACTAAGATTATTAAATTTTAGTGGCAAAGTGAAATATAAGGAATTAAACCCACAGCTAATTTATCAGAATAATTTCAACACACCAAATAAATATTATCGGTCTCGCATAACTTTTTTTTGAAATTATCTTTACAAACTGTCCGATTAATTCCTAAATATATTAAATCAATAATTTATTATTTTTTATTAGTGTATTTGTACGACTAACTAATTATCTGAATATTTTCTACAATGGCTGCATCCCCTAATACTTTCCACATTATATTGAAATGATATAGGGTAATCGCATAACTTTGTTCATGAAGACTTTTTTGTTTATAAGCCGGTCTCGGATCTTGAGAAATAACTTGTTCGATTAGTTCGCTTAGTTGTGGATAATGCTGTAGTTGGCTTTGTAAAAATATGTCAGCTTCAGATGAAAATGTTACCTTAAGTTTTTGTGTTGGAAGAAGTTGCGCATAACCCGCTATTGCCTCTGGATGGCTATCACAATAAGGTAAGTAGGGTTTTATATCAATTATTGGTGTACCATTTACTAGATCCAAACCGCCTAGTTTTAATATCACCTGTTTGTTTTCAATAATAATATCTAGTAATTCAACGACTGAGAGCCCAATATTATTGGGCCTAAATGGTGATCTTGTCGCAAATACACCTAAACTTTTATTGCCACCTAAACGAGGCGGACGGACAGTTAATTTCTGTTTATTAGCATCAATATGATGAAAATGAAATAATAACCATATATGTGAAAACTGTTCTAATCCCTTAATACTCATAGGATCATTAAATCTATCTAGCAAATGTAGTTCACCTTCAGCTGCTGTTACAAGATTAGGTTGGCGTGGTACAGCAAATTTTTCAGTATAGGGTGAGTGAATGATGCCAATCGGCTCAAATTGAGATGTCATTATTGAATTATTGTGTAATTGTTATAAATGTGCTCCCATCGACAATAGTCGATGGGAGTAAGTTAATCATAGTTTGCGAATGTACTATTACCAACCACGAATAGCGCCACCTTTGAAAATTTCATCGGCTTTTTTAGCTACAGCATCAGATTGATAAGCTTTAACAAAGTTTTTAACTCTTTCATCGTCCTTATTCTCTTCACGAGAAACAATAACATTGACATATGGTGATTCTTTATCTTCAACAAAAATACCATTTTTGCTTGGGATTAAATTTGCCGGAGCTGCAAACGTGTTATTAATTATTGCTAAATCAACTTGTGAGTCGTCTAAAGAACGTGGCAACATTGGTGCCTCAAGTTCAACAATTTTATAGTTATATGGATTGCTGGTGATATCTAATACAGTAGGTAATAAACCTTTAGCTTTATCAACCGTTAACATTCCTTCATGTTGTAATAAAAGTAAAGCACGGCCTAAATTAGTAGGGTCATTAGGTATAGCAATGGTTGAATTAGCTGGAATGAAGTATGTTTCACCACGAGGTGAAGTTACTTTGACACCTTCTCCAACTTGCTCATCGGCTGCAATTGGTTTTAGTTTTTTTGAATAAGAAGAAATTGGGAAAACAAAAGTATTACCAACTACTGCTAATTTATAGCCTTGTTCTTTCATTTGTTCGTCTAAATATGGTTTATGTTGAAACACATTAACATCAATTAAACCATCGTTTAAGGCTCTATTAGGCGTGACATAATCATTAAAAATAACTAGTTCGATATCAAGATTAAATCGTTCTTTTGCTTGTTGTTGCGCTATTTCTGCTTCTTCTTGGTCTGCTCCAGCAATTACTCCAACTTTTAAAGGACTAACTTTTGCTGGTTCTGCAGGTTTGTTATCAGTTGCAGTTGTTTGTTTGTTATCACAACCAGTTAAGAAAAATGCACTGACCAGTGTGGTTATTAGTGCTAATTTTTTTATAGACATAACTCTCTCCATGATTAATGATGGGTAACACGTTTAACTATAGTATTACCTAAAAATTGAATAAAAAATACAAAAATTATTAATATAAACACTACTAAATTTGTTATTGCTGGTTTATGGCTGATGTATCCATACTGTATTGCAAGTTGACCTAGGCCTCCGGCACCTACAGCACCTGCCATAGCAATATATCCTGTTAATGTGATGAGTGTAATGGTCATACTATTTACAATGACAGGTAATGCTTCTGGTAATAAAACTTTATAGATAATTTGTAATGGTGTCGCCCCCATAGAGCGCGCTGCTTCTATTAAACCTTTCGGTACTTCTAATAATGCATTTTCAATCATCCGAGCTATTAATGGTGCTACTCCTATACTTAATGGTACAACTGCCGCTTGTTTACCAATAAATGTACCCATTAATAAAGCAGTAAAAGGAACAATCCATACAATTAATATAATAAATGGTATTGAACGAAAGAAATTTGCAATAAATGAAATAACATTATTTAAAATAGTACAATCTAATATCTGTCCCTTACGTGTGGTATAAAGCAATATACCTATAGGTAAACCAATAAGCAGACCAAAGAAGGCTGACAAGGTAACCATATAAATAGTATCGTCAGTAGATTGCGCTATTTTTATTATCATCGCTTCACTAAATCCTTCAAAAGAAGAGGCGAAAGCAATAAAATCTGACCAAAAATCAAAATGAGATAAATATAATATTAATGATTCAAATGGTTTAAATGATGGAAGAAAATCAAACATAACCTAACACCTCAACTTTAGTATTATTCTTTTCTAAAAACGCAATTGCCGATGCAGTACTTTTTTGTTTGCCTTTCATTTCTGTCAACATTAAACCAAATTTAACACCGCCAGCATAGTCCATCTGAGCGCTAATAATATTACTATCAACTTCAAACTCTTTTGCTATTTGCGATAGTAGTGGTAAATCAACCGAAACTCCTGTGAACTCCATGCGAACCAGCGGATTAAGTCCTTCTTTATGTTCTGGTGTCAGTCTTGCTAAATAGTCATCTGGAATTGTGAGATGCAATGTTGATTGAATGAATTGTCTTGCAATATCCGTTTTTGCATGTGAAAACATCTCGCCAACTGAAGATTGTTCAACTAACTCGCCATCACTAATTACTGCTACTTGGTCACAAATCTGCTTAACTACATCCATCTCGTGAGTGATTAATAAAATGGTTAAGCCTAGTTTCTGGTTGATATCTTTTAATAATTCTAAAATAGAACGGGTTGTCTCTGGGTCAAGAGCACTCGTTGCTTCATCACATAATAATACTTTTGGATCACTGGCTAGTGCTCTAGCAATAGCGACGCGTTGTTTTTGTCCACCAGATAAATTAGCTGGATAAACATTCGCTTTTTCACTTAAACCAACAAGATCAATAAGTTCATTTACTTTTTGTTTAATGACTGCTTTAGGTGTTCTATTGAGTTCAAGAGGAAAAGCAATATTATCAAATACCGTTCTAGAAGAAAGCAAATTGAAATGTTGAAAAATCATGCTAATTTTTCGACGAACTTCAATTAACTTTCGATTAGATAAATGGGTGATATCTTGGTTATCAAAAAATATTTTTCCACTTGTTGGTTTTTCTAACAAGTTAACGCAACGTATTAATGTACTTTTACCTGCGCCGGATTTGCCAATCACACCATAAATTTTACCTTCTGGAACATGTAGTGAAATGTCCTTTAAGGCATGAATAATAGTTTTATTTTGCTCAAATGTTTTTGAGATATGTTCTAATTTTATCATGATATATAACAACAAAAATCTGAATAGATAAATATTAAGACGTCTAGACATCTAAGTCAATCAATAATATCCTATATAAAGTTAGAAAAAAATCCATATAAAAGGAAGATGATTAAACATGAAACCTGCTATATTTTTAGATCGAGATGGGACAATTAATATAGATTATAATTATGTACACACTATTGATAAATTTCACTTTATTGATGGTGTGATTGACGCAATGCAAGAATTGAAAAAGATGGGTTTTCTATTAGTTATTACCACTAATCAATCAGGAATTGCTAGAAATAAATTTACTCAAGAGCAGTTTGATACCTTAACTGAATGGATGGATTGGTCACTACAAGATCGTGGTGTTGATTTAGATGGTGTCTATTATTGTCCTCATGATCCACTAGTGGATGAATGCGACTGTCGCAAACCAAGTCCTGGTATGATTCAATCTGCGGCTAAAGAACTCAATATCGATATAGCAAATTCTTATATGGTTGGTGATAGGGTTTCTGACTTGTTATCAGGGAAACGAGCTGGGGTTAAAAAAACAGTATTAGTTAAAACCGGCGATGAAATAACCGAAGAGGCGTTAGCACAAGCAGATTGGTTAATTGATAGTTTAGCTGATTTACCGAAAAAAATTAAAGCAGAATTATAATAGAACCACAGCGTTTAATTTAAACGCTGTATATTTTTAATAATGGTGAATGATGTGAATGTTAATTCGCAAAATAGCGCATTAATTAATAATACTACTATATTCGCTATTCTATTTATGATGAGAGAATAACGAAAACAATAAAAAAGTAAGACTATATAGCTGGATGTTCAAAAGCAAATGGTTATGGATATCGTTATTTAGGCGATAGTTATTTTAAATTTTGCCATCTGATTTTTCTTTTATTAAAGAATTTAACTAACAAAATAAAAATTAAAAAGGTAAAATTGCTACAAAATGTATCATTTTAGTTTGTTTTTAGCTCACCTTGTGTAAAAAAAAGACAAACAAAAATAATTTTGCAATAATCACTTGCCAAAAAAAATGAAGTGCCTATAATGCGCATCCACTGACACGGCGTCAGCGACAAGCAGACAAAGGTCGTGTTAGTGAGCAAGGTCAAAAATTTTAAAAAAAGATCTTGACGAATGAAAAGGTGTAGCGTAGTATACGCAGCCCTTGAGACAGCAAACTAAAACAAGAAATTGTGAAGTAAATTAAAAAGCTGTCAGCTCTTTAAAAAGAAGAAACAGACAATCTGTGTGGGCACTTGCGAGACGAAAAATTAAAAGTCTACAGACTGAAAAAAATTAAGTCTTGATAAGTGACACTGAAGATTCATTTGAATAATGTCAGAGACAGTTATTGAGCATCAAACTTTAAATTGAAGAGTTTGATCATGGCTCAGATTGAACGCTGGCGGCAGGCTTAACACATGCAAGTCGAACGGTAACATGAGTGCTTGCACTTGATGACGAGTGGCGGACGGGTGAGTAAAGTATGGGGATCTGCCGAATGGAGGGGGACAACAGTTGGAAACGACTGCTAATACCGCATAAAGTTGAGAGACCAAAGCATGGGACCTTCGGGCCATGCGCCATTTGATGAACCCATATGGGATTAGCTAGTTGGTAGGGTAAAGGCTTACCAAGGCGACGATCTCTAGCTGGTCTGAGAGGATGACCAGCCACACTGGAACTGAGACACGGTCCAGACTCCTACGGGAGGCAGCAGTGGGGAATATTGCACAATGGGGGAAACCCTGATGCAGCCATGCCGCGTGTATGAAGAAGGCCTTCGGGTTGTAAAGTACTTTCGGTAATGAGGAAGGTGGTGTATCTAATAGGTGCATCAATTGACGTTAATTACAGAAGAAGCACCGGCTAACTCCGTGCCAGCAGCCGCGGTAATACGGAGGGTGCGAGCGTTAATCGGAATGACTGGGCGTAAAGGGCATGTAGGCGGATAATTAAGTTAGGTGTGAAAGCCCTGGGCTCAACCTAGGAATTGCACTTAAAACTGGTTAACTAGAGTATTGTAGAGGAAGGTAGAATTCCACGTGTAGCGGTGAAATGCGTAGAGATGTGGAGGAATACCGGTGGCGAAGGCGGCCTTCTGGACAGATACTGACGCTGAGATGCGAAAGCGTGGGGAGCAAACAGGATTAGATACCCTGGTAGTCCACGCTGTAAACGATGTCGATTTGGAGTTTGTTGCCCTGAGTGATGGGCTCCGAAGCTAACGCGATAAATCGACCGCCTGGGGAGTACGGCCGCAAGGTTAAAACTCAAATGAATTGACGGGGGCCCGCACAAGCGGTGGAGCATGTGGTTTAATTCGATGCAACGCGAAGAACCTTACCTGGTCTTGACATCCACAGAATCTTGCAGAGATGCGAGAGTGCCTTCGGGAACTGTGAGACAGGTGCTGCATGGCTGTCGTCAGCTCGTGTTGTGAAATGTTGGGTTAAGTCCCGCAACGAGCGCAACCCTTATCCTTTGTTGCCAGCGATTCGGTCGGGAACTCAAAGGAGACTGCCGTTGATAAAGCGGAGGAAGGTGGGGACGACGTCAAGTCATCATGGCCCTTACGACCAGGGCTACACACGTGCTACAATGGCGTATACAAAGGGAGGCGACCTCGCGAGAGCAAGCGGACCTCATAAAGTACGTCTAAGTCCGGATTGGAGTCTGCAACTCGACTCCATGAAGTCGGAATCGCTAGTAATCGTGAATCAGAATGTCACGGTGAATACGTTCCCGGGCCTTGTACACACCGCCCGTCACACCATGGGAGTGGGTTGCACCAGAAGTAGATAGCTTAACCGCAAGGGGGGCGTTTACCACGGTGTGGTCCATGACTGGGGTGAAGTCGTAACAAGGTAACCGTAGGGGAACCTGCGGTTGGATCACCTCCTTACGAAGCGCTCGTAAGTGTTCACACAGATTGTTTGTTTGTCGAAAAATAGTTAAGTCCCCTTCGTCTAGAGGCCTAGGACATCGCCCTTTCACGGCGGTAACAGGGGTTCGAATCCCCTAGGGGACGCCATTAAATGTGATGAAACTATTTTTCAAAAAAATTATGTTTGTATTTATTTGATATTCGAATGAATAGAAAGATAAAGCTCTTTAACAATTAGGAACAAGCTGAAAGAAACGAGTTCTCGTTTTTATCGCAAGCTGATGTATGAAAATATGTTGGATTGAGATAAGAAAGAGAAAAAAGCGTAATTAAAACCAAGACAACTGTGAGTTGTAAGGTTAAGAAATTAAGCGTACACGGTGGATGCCTAGGCAATCAGAGGCGATGAAGGACGTGTTAATCTGCGAAAAGCGACGGTGAGCCGATAAAAGGCGCTATAGCCGTTGATGTCCGAATGGGGAAACCCAGTGTAGGTGACTACACTATCATCTGATGAATCCATAGTCAGATGAGGCGAACCGGGAGAACTGAAACATCTAAGTACCCCGAGGAAAAGAAATCAACCGAGATTCCCTAAGTAGCGGCGAGCGAAAGGGGAGGAGCCCAAGCGGGTAGCATAATGTATTAGTGGAAGCGTCTGGAAAGTCGCACGATAGAGGGTGAAAGTCCCGTACACGAAGATGCATTATGTGGAAGCTTATAGAGTAGGGCGGGACACGTGATATCCTGTCTGAAGATGGGGGGACCATCCTCCAAGGCTAAATACTCCTGATTGACCGATAGTGAACCAGTACCGTGAGGGAAAGGCGAAAAGAACCCCGGGAGGGGAGTGAAATAGACCCTGAAACCGTGTACGTACAATCAGTGGGAGCTTTACCATTAGGTAATAGTGACTGCGTACCTTTTGTATAATGGGTCAGCGACTTATATTCTGTAGCAAGGTTAACCGGATAGGGGAGCCGAAGGGAAACCGAGTATTAACTGTGCGTTAAGTTGCAGGGTATAGACCCGAAACCCGGTGATCTAGCCATGGGCAGGTTGAAGGTTGGTTAACACTAACTGGAGGACCGAACCGACTAATGTTGAAAAATTAGCGGATGACCTGTGGCTGGGGGTGAAAGGCCAATCAAACCGGGAGATAGCTGGTTCTCCCCGAAAGCTATTTAGGTAGCGCCTCATGAGTAACTGTTGGGGGTAGAGCACTGTTTCGGCTAGGGGGCCATCCCGGCTTACCAACCCGATGCAAACTCCGAATACTGACAAGTTTAATCATGGGAGACACACGGCGGGTGCTAACGTTCGTCGTGAAGAGGGAAACAACCCAGACCGCCAGCTAAGGTCCCAAAGTCATAGTTAAGTGGGAAACGAAGTGGGAAGGCTTAGACAGCTAGGATGTTGGCTTAGAAGCAGCCATCATTTAAAGAAAGCGTAATAGCTCACTAGTCGAGTCGGCCTGCGCGGAAGATGTAACGGGGCTAAAACTATGCACCGAAGCTGCGGCAGCGTATTTAGATACGTTGGGTAGGGGAGCGTTCTGTAAGCCGTAGAAGGTGTATTGTGAGGTATGCTGGAGGTATCAGAAGTGCGAATGCTGACATAAGTAACGATAAAGCGGGTGAAAAGCCCGCTCGCCGGAAGACCAAGGGTTCCTGTCCAACGTTAATCGGGGCAGGGTGAGTCGACCCCTAAGGAGAGGCCGAAGGGCGTATCTGATGGGAAACGGGTTAATATTCCCGTACTGGCTATAACTGCGATGGGGGGACGAAGAAGGCTAGGTTTACCACCTATTGGATGGTGGGTTAAGCGTGTAGGGGTGTGATTAGGCAAATCCGGTCACTGATACTCTGAGGCGTGATGACGAGGCACTAAGGTGCTGAAGTAATTGATGCCCTGCTTCCAGGAAAATCCTCTAAGCTTCAGGTTATAGTCAATCGTACCCGAAACCGACACAGGTGGTCAGGTAGAGAATACTAAGGCGCTTGAGAGAACTCGGGTGAAGGAACTAGGCAAAATGGTGCCGTAACTTCGGGAGAAGGCACGCTGATGGTAATTGAAGTCCCATGCGGATGGAGGTGAAATCAGTCGAAGATACCAGCTGGCTGCAACTGTTTAATAAAAACACAGCACTGTGCAAACACGAAAGTGGACGTATACGGTGTGACGCCTGCCCGGTGCTGGAAGGTTAATTGATGGGGTTATGCGTAAGCAGAAGCTCTTGATCGAAGCCCCAGTAAACGGCGGCCGTAACTATAACGGTCCTAAGGTAGCGAAATTCCTTGTCGGGTAAGTTCCGACCTGCACGAATGGCGTAATGATGGCCAGGCTGTCTCCACCCGAGACTCAGTGAAATTGAAATTGCCGTGAAGATGCGGTGTACCCGTGGCAAGACGGAAAGACCCCGTGAACCTTTACTATAGCTTGACAGTGAACATTGAGCCTTAATGTGTAGGATAGGTGGGAGACTAAGAAGTGTGTACGCCAGTATGCATGGAGTCGACCTTGAAATACCACCCTTTAATGTTTGATGTTCTAACCTATACTTCTGAATCGAGGTAAGGGACACTGTCTGGTGGGTAGTTTGACTGGGGCGGTCTCCTCCCAAAGAGTAACGGAGGAGCACGAAGGTTAGCTAATCCTGGTCGGACATCAGGAGGTTAGTGCAATGGCAAAAGCTAGCTTGACTGCGAGAGTGACGGCTCGAGCAGGTACGAAAGTAGGTCATAGTGATCCGGTGGTTCTGAATGGAAGGGCCATCGCTCAACGGATAAAAGGTACTCCGGGGATAACAGGCTGATACCGCCCAAGAGTTCATATCGACGGCGGTGTTTGGCACCTCGATGTCGGCTCATCACATCCTGGGGCTGAAGTAGGTCCCAAGGGTACGGCTGTTCGCCGTTTAAAGTGGTACGCGAGCTGGGTTTAGAACGTCGTGAGACAGTTCGGTCCCTATCTGCCATGGGCGTAGGAAAATTGAGAGGGTTTGCTTCTAGTACGAGAGGACCGAAGTGAACGCACCGCTGGTGTTCGGGTTGTGATGCCAATTGCATTGCCCGGTAGCTACGTGCGGAATAGATAAGTGCTGAAAGCATCTAAGTACGAAACTAGCCTCGAGATGAGTTTTCCCTGATGAGAATCAGTAAGGTCCGTTTGAGACTAAGACGTAGATAGGTCAGGTGTGTAAGTGTAGTGATACATTGAGCTAACTGATACTAATGAACCGAGAGTCTTAACCTTACAACTCGGAGTTGTTTTGGATACGCGAAGGTAGAGATAGATTATGAGATAATCAAACAGTTTGTTCCGGATTGAGGGATTGTTGTGGATATGAGATAATGCACAGCAATAGAGATAAGAGAAGACAGAATATGTCTGGCGGTAATAGCGCGGTGGTCCCACCTGACCCCATGCCGAACTCAGAAGTGAAACGCCGTAGTGCCGATGGTAGTGTGGGTATTACCCATGTGAGAGTAGGGTGCCGCCAGACTTTTAAATATACGAGCCCAGCAGTGATGCTGGGCTTTTTTGCATTCTAGGGTTAATAAATTGTCGCCAATCAGGCGTTGTGAAAAAGTAAAATATCCACATCAATCCTATAAAAACCATCATGGCTAACAAATTCTTAGTATAAGTTGATGTGATAATACTATTGTAGATAGTCAAATAATTTCTATACAACGCCCAACGCTTATCACAAAAATATAACGTTATATTTTTTTGCATATCATACATAATCTTAAATACTTCTTATCGGCATCATTATTTTTGTTATATGAATGGTATACAGTTCTTTTCTATTAAAAAAAAATATTTTTTACTAATACAATATTGGTATTTGATGGAAATACATATAACATATTCATCAGTGATGATAAGGAATTTATATGGATTTATTGCAATTACGCCAGCAATATAAAAGTGGTAAACGATATAAATATATATACTTTTGGGGACATGTTGAAAAGCAACCTTCTATCGTAACAAAGAGTTGTTTTAGCCAATGGTATCCAAGTCGTTTTGAGGTTGATAATATTTACTATCCAACTGCAGAACATTATATGATGGCTGAGAAAGCAAGATTATTCGGTGATGAGCAAATATTATCAAAAATACTTACTGCTAATTCTCCTGGATTAGCAAAGGCATTAGGGCGTCAAGTAAAAGGATTCATACCGGATATTTGGGATGAACAC
Organism: Gilliamella sp. LMG 34362; assembly: GCF_984569125.1. NCBI lineage: Bacteria > Pseudomonadati > Pseudomonadota > Gammaproteobacteria > Orbales > Orbaceae > Gilliamella > Gilliamella sp. LMG 34362. The sequence goes on from NZ_OZ474902.1 coordinate 463,108, forward strand.
TGCTTTAATATTGTCATAAATGGTAATTATGCTAAGTTTTCACAGAATCCAAAGTTGACGGATTTTATATTATCAACCAAACAAAGAATATTAGTAGAAGCAAGTCCGGTTGATAAAATATGGGGCATAGGATTGTCTCAGGATGATCCTAATATTGATAATCCGCTAATGTGGTGTGGAAAAAATTTGCTTGGATTTGCTTTAATGAATGTTCGCCAACAATTACAAGAAAAATAATGAATTATTTAAACGAATCTTGTTGGATAAGAAGCAATATTCAGCTATTAAATATTGCTTCTTGATTTATTAACCTAATAATAAGGCATCGTCAGTTACTTTTTCACCACGGGTTTTTTCAAACATATCTAATAAATCTGTGACTGTTAGCTTATCTCGTTGTTCTCCTGACACATCAAGTACTACTTGTCCTTGATGTAGCATCACTGTTCTTGTGCCATATTCTAATGCTTGTTTCATTGAATGAGTCACCATCATAGTGGTTAATTGGTTTTTCTGAACAATTTCATTAGTCAGATCCAAAACAAATTGTGCTGTTTTGGGATCGAGAGCTGCGGTATGTTCATCAAGTAATAATATCTTGGATGGTTGTAATGTTGACATGAGTAGGCTAACTGCTTGCCTTTGTCCACCAGAAAGCAAGCCCATCATATCTGATAGTCTATTTTCTAAACCTAAATTTAGCGTTGCTAGTTTCTCTTTAAATAGAGCACGCAGTCTACGATTTAAAGCTGGTCGTAAAGTAAAATTATTACCACGGTTGTAAGCGATAGCTAAATTTTCTTCTATGGTTAGGTTTTCACAAGTTCCAACCATTGGATCTTGGAATACTCGTGCCACCATTCCAGCTCTTTTCCAAGCTGGCCAACGTGTAACACTTTTATTATTGATGATAATATGGCCAGAATCAACAATCAGATCACCACTAATGACATTAAGTAATGAACTTTTTCCTGCACCATTACTACCAATAATAGTAACAAATTCCCCTTTTTTGATATTGAGATTCAAACCACGTAATACATGATTTTCAATTGGCGTTCCTTTATTAAACGTCAATTGTAATTGTCCTACTTTAATCATGCTTACTTACCTCTTTTTTTAGAATATTTTTTTAGTTGTTTTGGTAATACTAATGCCAATACAACCAATATTGCTGTAATAAGATTTAGGTCTTCAGTACCTACACCAATTTCTTGTAAGAATTCATTACTGAGCGCAAAAGCGATAAATAACCGATATAAGATTGCGCCAAAAATAACTGCAATCATAACTGCCCAGATTCGTTTTGTTGGGAATATACTTTCGCCAATAATAATTGAAGCAAGACCGATAACAATGGTACCAACTCCAATAGTGATATCGGCACCACCTTGTGTTTGTACGAATAATGAACCACCTAGAGCGATTAATCCGTTTGATATTGCCATCCCTAAAATAGTGATCGCCCCCGTTGGAATGCCTTGAGATTTTGCCATTCGTTGATTAGTACCGGTTGCTCTTAGTGCTAATCCAACTTGAGTATTTAGAAATAGATTAAGTAGCAGCCAAAAAACTATAACAAACGCTAAAATTATCATAGGTTGTACTAGATATTGATTGCTGTAATCTTCAGCCATAAATGGTGAAAAAATAGTTTTTGCATCTAGCAATGATAAATTAGGAGATCCTGCCATTCTTGGGGTTTCGTCCATAATATATGGGCCTATCCCTAAAATTCTTAAGTTAATAGAATATAGACCTATCATTACAATAATACTGGATAGTAATTGCAATATATTAAGTTTAACATAGAGTAGTCCAGTCATTGCTCCTGCAATACAACCAGCAAACATACCTAAAAATGTTGCTATCCATGGATCAATACCAACGTACATGCATAATCCACATACTGCACCACCAAGTGGAAAACTAGCATCAGCAGTTAGATCGGGGAAATCAAGTAATCTAAATGAGATAAACACACCCAAACTAACTAATGCGTAAATAAGTCCTATTCCAATTGAGCCTAATAAAAATTCAAATGACATGAAAAAATCCACTAAAAAAGTAACCGCCAAATTTGGCGGTTTAGTTATTAAAACGATTTAAATTATTTTTCGACAACTTTTGCCGCTGATTTTAATACTTCTTCCGATAGCGTTACACCCTGACGTTCAGCCGCTTTCTTATTAATTGTTAACTGTGTGATATTGCCAACTTGTGGTGCAATATCACCTGGTTTTTCACCGTTAAGAATTCGAATAACAATTTTACCAGCTTGACGGCCAAGATCATAATAACTCATTCCTAAAGCGGCAATCGCTCCTCGTTCAGCTGAATCAGGATCAGATGCTACTAGTGGAATTTTGTTTTCATTGGCAACTTTAGCTAAAGCTTCGTAGGCCGAAACGACGTTATTATCGGTTGTTGTATAAATCAGATCAACTTTTCCTTTTAAACTTCTTGCTGCAGTTGAAATGTCAGAGGTTCGTTGTGCTGGTGCAGCGATGATTTTCATGCCACGTTTTTCAAGTGCAACTTGTAATTCTTTAAGTACAATTGTTGAATTAACTTCACTAGGACTGTAAACATAACCGATATTTTTTGCATCTGGTTTGATTTTTAACATCATATCGATTTGTGATTCTAATGATAAAGCATCGGAAACCCCGGTTACATTTGTTTTAGATGCTTCCCAACTTGGCGTCAATTTAGCTGCAACTGGATCCGTTACAGCAGTAAAAACGATAGGGATTAATTTAGTGGTAGCAACTAACGCTTGGGTACTTGGTGTAGCAATCCCTACGATAGCATCTGGTTTATTGGCAACAAATTGTTTAGCGATTTGGGCAGCATTAGCGCTACTACCTTGGGCACTAGCAAATTGCAATTTTAGGTTTTCACCAGCAATATAGCCATTATCTTTTAACTCATCTTCAACACCTTTACGGACATTATCTAAGGCAGGATGTTCGACAATAGCGGTGATAGCAACAAATTTTTGTTCGGTTTTATTATCTGCAGATGAAAAAAATGTTACTGCGGATAAACTGAGTAACATAAAAAGTTTGATTATTGAATTTCGCATTTGCTACTCCTGTAATATTTATTTTACATTCAATCTAAATATTTGCTTACTATAAAGCAAAATCGGACAATTTTCTATAGTTAAAAGAAAGTATATGTGTAAATTATTTGTTACAGTTTGTGTTATTTTTGTCGAAATAAATGCGTTATTTACCAATAAACGATAGTAATAATTTTTGAGGAGAGGGGTTTTTAAAACCTTGCTCATTTCAATGAGCAAGGGATTTGATGATTATTTAAGATAAGGATTTATTTTTGACCGATAACTTTATAGGCTGATTCGATAACATCTGCTGATAAATCAATGCCTTGCTTCTTAGCGGCATCAATATTGACCACCAAACGTAATGCTTGACCTATTTCTGGCGTAATATTTCCTGGTGCTTCACCATTTAAAACTCTTACCACAAGTTTGCCTGATTGGCGGCCAACATCGTAATAACTCATACCATAAGCGGCAACTGCACCACGTTCAATTGCATCGGGGAATGATGCTAACAGAGGTATTTTATTTTCGTTGGCAAATTTAACTAGTGATTCATAAGCCGAAACAACATTGTTATCTGTTGTCGTATAAATAAGATCAACTTTTCCTTTAAGTGTATTGGCCGCAGTTGAGATATCTGCGGTACGTTGAGCAGGTACCGCTATTAATGATATATTTTGTTGGCTAAGTTGCTGTTGTAGGTTTTTTAGCACTACAGTTGAGTTAATTTCACTAGGACTATAAATATAACCTACAGCTTTTACATTAGGTACAATTTTCTTCATAAACTCAATTTGAGGGCCTATTTCTTGATAATCTGAAACGCCTGTAACATTGTTATGTGTTGGTTCCCAGTTTTTGATTAATTTAGCTGCAATTGGATCGGTAATTCCAGCAAAGACGACTGGGATTTGTTTGGTCGCGGCAACCGTTGCTTGGGCACTTGGTGTCGCTATAGCGACGATAACATCAGGTTTAGCTGCGACAAATTGGCGTGCAATTTGTGCGGCTGTAGCACTACTACCTTGGGCACTTCGATATTGTACCTGTAAGTTTTCATTCAATTTAAAACCACTTGCGATTAACTCGTCTTTTACCCCATCACGGATTTGATCTAATGAAGGATGTTCAACAATTGCTGTTATCGCAACATTTTTTATGGTATCAGCTAAACAGGAAAATGATGTAATTACTAACATCACTATCAATAATAAATAACGTTTCATTATCAAGAACTCATAAACTAGTACAGTGATATTATTTTAGTCTTAATAATTTAAAATGTTAAGTAATATTTTTATAATTAATTATTATAAAAAGATAAAATGTTCCTAATTGAAAATTTTATTTTTGTGCAAAAACAAATGGGTTTATCCCACTTTTTGCGAATCCTTCTTCTTCTGTTTTTATATCTAAGATTAATGATGCTACATCATCGGCAATAACTTCTATGTGAGGATCTTTATCTTGATCTAAAATTTTCAGATAGCTATGACAGGCATCACAACATTCAGTTTTTATTGCTGCCATTTCGTTATCTAATGAGAAATATTGGATATCTTGCATATTATCGCAACAAGTACATTTTACCCGTGGTACATACCATTCGCTTTCACACAAACTACAATGAAGGTATCTTAAACCATTATTACCGCCAAGTTGAATCACACTAGCAACCGGTAGGCTATTACAAACAGGGCATAGCCAACTTTGATCAGTATTTTCAGCGACTGCTTTTCCTTTAATTTGATTAGCCAGTTGACTGTAATAAACCGATAATGCAGACCAAATAAATATAGATTCGTTGCCTTCGACTAGATCAAATTTACCTTGTAGTAAACTAATTGCTTTTTCTTGAAGTTGTTCAGGATTATTTTGTTTTAATCGTTGAATTACGGCATCGATTTGTTCGCTGGTATCGGAAAAAGAATTTAATAGTTCAGATAAATAATCTTGCCAAATATCATTTAATGGTAAATTCTCTAAACTTAATGGCGCTAAGTCATTATTGAGTAAATTTGGTGCTTCAATAGTGTTTTGTTGGTTAATTAATTTGGCTTGTTGCTCTGCTATTTTTGCACAAAATAGTAAATAATCGCTTAATGGGTTATTTTCGGCTAAAGTTTTTAAACGTGCCGCGCGGTGAATATAAAGTGTTTTCGTTGATGGATAAAATAGCAATGGGATCTGCCTAATTACTGAGCTTATATTTTGTTGTTCGAGTTGTTCTTGCGAAATGATTTTTATACTCATTATTGATTACCACTTTGAGGTTTTATCCAGAATTGATTTAGCCATTTAGCTAATCTGCTGATTAATATCAGCAGATCTACTATTAGACTTTATAAAGCAGGTTTTTGCTCAGTTTGCGGTGATTGTTCAACCTTAGTTTCACTTTCGGCATTAAGTTCTTGCTGATAAACTTTTTTCATTTCTTCTTCGTACCATGATGAATGATTTTTAAGCGCCCAAGCTCGAGAAACATAGCCAGTTATCATACCTTTTATTGAACCTTTTACCCAAAGTGCCATATAAGCATGCCCAATGGCTAATAAAATAAGACATATAGCTGCAAAAGAATGTAAAAATATGGCAATACGGACTATTTGAATTGGGAAATAATCGGAAACATAGCGACGCCACATAATTAAGCCTGTGACAAATAATACAAAGATCAGACTCATAATGCACCAGAATAGAAATTTCTGACCAACATTATATTTACCGATCGGAATACCTTCTTCTTTACCCATAATGACGTGTTTAAAGTTTTTAATCCATAACAGATCATTTTTATTTGGAATATTATGATGTGCGAGTTTTATAAACATAAACATTAATAAAACGAATACGACACAACCAATGATTGGATGCAACGCTCTAACTAGTTGTGGTGTACCAAGAAAAAATCCAAATAGCTTAATGGATGGAAAAAACAGGGACAAACCAGATAGTGCCGTTAGAATAAACAAACAGACCATACACCAATGACAGAAACGTACAATAAGTGGTGTTCTTAATATCATTCCTTTTTTATTCATGATGAGCCTCCGTTTGCGACGAATTAGGCGTATTTTTTCGGCCAAAAATAGGCAATCCTAAACGTTTTCTTGCTTGTTTATCTGCTTCTTTTTCATGTTCTATATCTTCTTCATCGACTTCAATAGCACCGACACCCATATAATGGAACAGCAATCCACCAAAAGTAGCGACAAAAGCCGCTGCGGATAGTGGCTTCCAAGCACCTTTCCAGAATTTAACAATTTCACTAATTTGTGGGTCTTTTGGTAAGCCATGATAAAGTTCAGGTTGATCGGCATGATGTAAAACATACATAACATGTGTGCCACCCACACCTTCTGGATTATAGAGACCAGCGTGTTCAAATCCACGTTTTTTCAAATCAGTAATTCGATGCTCGGCATGACGAATCATATCTTGTTTGGTGCCAAAATGAATCGCTCCCGTTGGGCACGTTTTTACACAGGCTGGCTCTTGGCCAACTGCAACGCGATCAACACATAAGGTACATTTATAAGAGTGATTATCTTCTTTACTGATTCTAGGAATATTAAATGGACAGCCGGCCACACAATATCCACATCCAATACAGTGTTCCGATTGAAAATCAACAATACCATTAGCGTATTGAATAATCGCCCCTTCCGACGGACACGCTTTTAGACAGCCAGGATCAGAACAGTGCATACAACCATCTTTACGAATAAGCCATTCAAATTTGCCATTAATTTCAACTTCTGAATAGCGCATAACGGTCCATGCTTTAGGTTCTAAGTCCGCTGGGTTGTCATAAACACCGACGCTATTACCTATTTCGGCACGCAGATCATTCCATTCGCTACAAGCGACTTGGCAAGCTTTACAACCGATACAGGTAGTTACATCAATTAACTTGGCAACTTCCTGCTGATAATCTCGTACACGAGGTGCAGGGGTTAAAGCGTTAGTTGCTGAGCGGCGAATAATATCTTGAGTTTGTAATGACATAATTTATCCTCCCTCTTATGCCGCTGTAGTAACTTTTTCGATATTAACTAAAAAAGATTTATATTCTGGTGTTTGTGAATTAGCATCACCTAAATGAGGTGTTAATTCATTAACCAAAAAGCCTTTTTTCGTTTGACCAGTGAATCCCCATACAATTGGAATTCCTATGGTTTCGATTTCTTTACCATCAACAGTCAAAGTTGGTAAACGTTTTGTCACAACTGCTTTCGCTTTGATATAACCTCGATATGAGGTAACTTTTACCGTATCGCCTAATTTTATGCCTTTCTTATTGGCAAGATTTTCACTTAATTCAATAAATTGTTCTGGCTGTGTTATTGATGCTAGTCTTGCATGTTGAGTCCAGAAATGGAAATGTTCAGTGATACTATAAGTTGTGCCGACATAAGGAAACTCGTCTGCTTTACCCAAACGTGCAAGATCTTCTTTAAATGCTCTAGCAACAGGATTATTCACCTGTTTAGGATGCATTGGATTATTGGAAATTGGTGTTTCAAATGGCTCATAATGTTCAGGGAATGGGCCATCAACCAAACGATTTAAGCAGAATAATCCACCTAAACCATCATTATTCATGATAAATGCACCGGCACCAGAGTTTGGTGATAATGTACCTGTAAAGTCAGCGATATCATTACCATCCCAATTTGTACCGTTCCACTTGATTAATACTCGATTTGGATCCCATGGTTTACCATTTTCGTCGGCAGAGGCGCGGTTATACAGCACTCGTCGATTCATTGGCCATGCCCATGCCCAGCCAGCATGGATACCTTTACCGGATGGATCACTAGGATCTCGGCGTGCCATTAGGTTACCTTGTTCAGTCCAAGAACCACAGAATATCCAGATTCCTGATGAGGTAGAGCCGTCAGCTTTTAATTGTGAAAAACCACTTAATAGTTGGCCTTTCTTCAAAATAATATTGCCATTATCATCAGTTAAGTTAGTTAATGCTCGACCATTACACTCTTTAGCTAGTTCTTCAGCCGATGGACCTTCTGGATCTAGATAATCCCAGCTTAAATTGTTAATTGGTTCGTGATAAGCACCACCATCTTGTTCATAAAGCTCTTTAATTCTTAAGTAAATGCGGGCAATAATCTCTGGATCATAAAGTGATTCGTAAGGTGGTCTTGCTGCTGCCCAGTGCCATTGTAATAAACGTGATGAGTTAACAATTGTTCCGTTTTCTTCAGCAAAGCAGTTAGCCGGAAGCCTAAATACCTCTGTTTGAATTTTGCTTGGATCAACATCGTTGGATTCGCCATGATTTTTCCAAAACTCGGCGGTTTCGGTTGGCATTGGATCAATGCTAACTAAAAATTTAAGCTTAGATAATCCATCACGGATACTGTTTTTATCAGGCAGTGCTGCTAATGGGTTGAAACCTTGGCAAATAAAACCATTAGCTTGACCATCACGCATCATTTTGCTGAATCTTAAAACATCATAGGTTTTATCCCATTTTGGTAACCAATCAAATCCCCAATTGTTATCTTGAGTGGCATTCTCGCCGTACATCGCTTTCATAAAGCTAACAAAGAATTTCGGGTAATTACCCCAAAAATTGACCTCATTTGGACCGAGTGGTATAGGGGTTTTTTCTGTTAGATATTGCTCAAGTGAAGTTTGCGATTCTTTTGGTAAGTCAAGATAAGCAGGCAAACGATTAGACAGTAAACCAACATCTGTTAATCCTTGAATATTGGAGTGACCGCGAAGCGCATTTATACCGCCACCCATGACACCAATATTACCAAGAATCAATTGAATCATTGCCGCGGTACGAATAATTTGCGAACCATAAGTATGTTGAGTCCAACCTAAAGCATATAGAAAAGTTGCTGCACGATCATTGGTTTTGGTACTAGCAAGAGATCGACAAACATGTAAAAAACCGTCTATTGGACTACCGGTTATTTGATTCACCACTTCTGGTGTATAACGACTAACGTGTTGTTTTAATAAATTCCATACACAACGTGGATGACTTAGTGTTTTATCTCTTAATGCATAACCATTTTCATCTTTTTGATATGCCCAGCTGGTTTGATCGTATTGGCGGTTAGCGGCATCATAACCACTAAATAAACCACTATTTGTATCGAAGTTAAAATCATCACGGACAATTAAACTGGCATTAGAGTGGGTAACTAGATATTCAAAGTTTACTTCGTTATGTGAGATAAGGTAGTTAATAATGCCAAGTAAAAAAGCAATGTCAGAACCAGCACGAATTGGTACATAATGATCGGCGACGGAGGCAGTTCGATGAAAACGTGGATCAATTGCAATCAGTTCTGCACCGTTAGTAATTTTAGCTTCAATAGCCCATTTAAATCCAACCGGATGGGCTTCAGCAGCATTACCCCCCATAACGATAACCACATTAGCATTTTTGATATCATTCCAATTATTGGTCATCGCGCCTCGACCGAATGTCGCAGCTAAGCTAGAAACAGAAGGACCATGACAAACCCTAGCTTGGGTTTCAAGGCTTAACATTCCTAATGAACGAGCAACTTTAAATGCTAACCAACCTGTTTCATTACTCGCTGCTGAGGTTACCAACCAGCCGGTTGTTGTCCAGCGATTAACTGTCGTACCTTGTGCATTTTTTTCTTGAAAGTTTTTATCTCGGTCAGCTTTCATGAGTCGTGCAATGCGATCAATTGCTTCATCCCAACTAATCCGTTGCCATTTATCAGAACCAGGAGCACGATATTCAGGATATTTAACCCGTTGTTCGCTTTTAATATAATCAAGTACTCCAGCTCCTTTCGGACAAAGAGAGCCACGGCTAACAGGATGGTCAGGGTCACCTTCGATATGAAAAATAGATGATTCGGCATTTTTTGCTCCATCTCCTCGGCTATAGAGGAGCATTCCACATCCAACGGAGCAGTAAGTACAATTGTTTCGCGTCTCTTTTGATTTTAATAATTTATATTGGCGAGTTTGTGCAAGAGCTATGCTCGGGGCAAGACCCAGCGTAGCTACTGTGGTTCCTGCCATGCCACCAGCACAGATCTTAAAGAACTGTCTACGGTTAAATAGCATATGAACTCCTTAAAAAGCTGACATTACATTATTTAGATTGTTATGTTGGAATGGATAAACATCCTTATTAATTGTAATGATAATATTTAATTGAATGGAAATAAAGGGATAAATATTCAAAAGTTTGATATATGTCAAAAATAGCGTTTGCTATTTAATTGTTTTAGGGTTTTATTTAGATATAAATATATTGTTAGTGAAATTAATTAAGTGAAAAAATTGTTTAAATTAATGATTATAAATGCAGTATATTTGGCTTACTGATAATAATCAAGTAAGCCTTAACCAATTTATTATTTTGGATTAATTTCGTCGATGGTTTGCATTACACGGGTGGTAATAAGAGGTTTAAGAATTTTATTCATGATTTCGATTTTCGCTAAATTAGCATCACCTTTATCATCTAAATAACCTTGTTCTCTTAGTGAAGCAACCAATGTTGAAAAGACGCCTTTATCGAAAAATTCTGGTGCATTAATACCATGAAGTATCGATAAACGTTCTGCTATTAATCGCCCTTCTTTTTCCAAACTTGCTCGGCTGATGGTTGGATCTTTTTGCAATAATGAAAATGCAATGACATAGCGTTGTAATGTATCTTTTGAGGATGATGCCAATAGCTGTAAACCTGACATTTTTAAGTAGTTCAAGGTTAATTTGTCTGGCGTGTAACTGATTAGATTCAATTCAGCATAAGTTGCAATAATTTTATTCACATACTCAGTTAGTTGTTCATCATTGTGATATAAAAATAGTTCTGATTTTATTAATGGGAACAGCAGTTTGACTTGCATAAGTACTTCATCAAGCGAAATACGGTTATTTTTAAGCAAAATTCGCGCGACAATTGCTGGAATGATCAGTAAATGCTGAATGTTATTACGATAATAGGTCATCAATACTGCTTGATCGGCTGTTAAACCTACCATTTCACCAACTTCATCCGTGGTAATGACAAATTTGCCCATTTCTTTAGCATGTTCGAACATCTGTTCAGCAGTTTGATCAGGAATGGTAATTAAGTTGGAATAAGGAATGTTTTTTAATAATTTTAAGAGATAATCAATATTTTCTAATAATTTTACTTTGGTTAATGTACATTGGTCAGCAGCTAACAATATTGAACAACATAAATTCATCGCATTAATTGCAGCAGATGAATTTATGTGTTCCATTATTTGTGTAGCCAGCAGGTTAGCTGTGGGTGTTAACCAGCTAGGGCGTTGTGTTCCTGTTGGATCAATCGCATCTCGCCAATCGGGAATTTGTTGATTTAAAAATTGATTTAAAGGGATAGGATCACCAAAGTTAACATAACCAAAGCCTAATTTTTTCAATTTTAAAAATGCTTTAATTGTACGCCACAAGCTCTCTTTTTCTTTTTTTGCACCACGAAGTTCATTGGCATAAGTGGCAACTTCTAAAACATGTTCATAACCAATATAAACAGGAACTATTGTAATTGGACGAGGATCACCGCGCAATAAAGTCTGGACTGTCATCATTAACATTCCTGTTTTAGGATCAAGTAACCTACCTGTGCGTGATCGACCACCCTCGATGAAATACTCGACCGCATAACCTCGAATAAATAACTCAGCTAAATACTCTCGAAATACAGCGGTATAAAGTTTATTACCTTTAAATGAACGGCGAATAAAAAATGCCCCTAAGCGTCTAAAAATAGGGCCTGCTGGCCAGAAGTTTAAATTAATTCCTGCGGCAATATGTGGTGGCACCAGTCCTTGTCGATAAAGTACATAGGATAGTAATAAGTAATCCATATGACTACGATGACATGGCGCATAGACAATTTCATGGCCATTTTCAGCTAATTCTCGAACTGGGTCAGCATTGGTAACTTTTAAACCTTGATAAAGTCTATTCCATGCCCAAGTCAGAACAAAATCGGTCACTCTAAGCATGCGGTAAGAAAAATTAGCTGCAATTTCGTTTAATAATGATAGGGCATTCTTTTTGGCTTTATCCTGATCTATTTTTTTGCTTTTAGCTTCTTCTTGTATAGCTTCGGCAAGGGCAGGATTAGTAAGTAATTTGTTAAGCATCTCCTGACGAATAGGTAACTTCGGACCAACAGAGGCAGCCCTTTGTTTGGCAAAGTGTATGCGTGCGACTCGAGCAAGTTTGTGGGCTAAAACAGAGATATCTTGATTATCGTCAACCTTAATATTTTTAAATGATACCGTTCGAGAGAATCGAGTATAACAGTCGCGGCCAGAAATTAAGATTTTATAAAGTTTATACGTTGCGCCCAAAACTTGTAGTGAAGGCATTTTTTTACCTTCTTTATCTGGTTTTCGCCCGAACATAACGGAAACTGGTAACATTTGCACATCTAGTTCATCATTTTGTTGATGCGCAGAGATATATTCCCTTAAAATTTCAATTGATTTATTTTTTTGTTTTTTAGACGCAAAAATACCCGGCCCTTTATCAATATAAATATAAGCAGGAATAGTATTACCATTAATATCAATGCCTAGTAAAGGATCTGGCAAATCATATTTAAGACAAAGTGATCTCACTACCATTAAGTCAATTTGCGAATTATAAGGTAGCACATACAAAATTGGTCGATGGATATCGAGATCCAATTCAGTAATAGGATCGGTAGGAATTGGTTTACTTTTAACAAAAAGCTTAACAGGGATCTGAATTAGTGAAAAATAAACTTTTGTCCACCAAGAAAACATAAAAATAAACCTCATATTTTGTGGCTAATTATATAATTAAATCATTGTTAGCCATTCGTTTATCGACTGACTTGTCGATGCATAAATTGCAAATTTATATTGTTATTTTACTTTTTAACAATAAACATTAATCCAAGTATATATGTGTTATTGTCTAACTGTTAGTTAATTTGCATAATCTTTCAGCTAGATTGTTTTAATTTATAGATGCCTATGCCTACCCATTATAAAGACATATTAATAGCAACACTATATAGTTTATTGAAATTAAGTTATCACAATGGTTGTATTAATGAGCGAAAACTAGCCATCACAATCCAGTTTAAATCGTGATGGCATCAGTCTATTATCAAGCTTTGCTTTGATACATTACATCTAAAATGTAACGTAATTGTTTAACATCGAGTTGACCTGGAGCTGAGGCGTTTTTGGCGGCACCAAATGTCATGGCTGAACCAAAGGTTGTCCCTGCAATGCGGCTGATTGCACCAAGACCGGCCATTGACATGGTAATAATTGGTTGTGTAGCAAATTTTTCATTCATTTCGCTGGTTGCGGCAAGTAATGTTAATACATCATTAGTATTTTGTGGCATCACGGCAATTTTAGGAATATCTGCACCTAAGTCTTGCATTTTTCTTAATCGATACACAATATCACTTTGTGATGGTGTTTTTTCAAAGTCATGGTTTGAGGCAACCACGAATACGCTATTTTTATGGGCAATATCGATAATTGCTTTTACATTGTCATCGCCAATAAAGACTTCAACATCAATTAAATCAACTAAGCCACTACTTGCCATTGCTTTATTTAGCTGTATATAAGCATCTAATGGCCATGGTTTTACGCCACCTTCATTTGCGGTACGGAAAGTAAATAAAATTGGTTTATTGGGCAATAAGGTCGCTATTTTTTGTGCTATGGATTTGACTGCATCAATATTATCAACTTGCGTAAAGTGGTCAACTCGCCATTCTAAAACGTCAAAATCAATAGTTTGTAAAAACTTTACCTCATCAATGAGTTCATCTTCGGTTTTCCCAATAATTGGCACAATTATTTTTGGAGTACCTTTACCTATCTCAAGCTGTTTAACTGTTACTATATTCATTTTATTTCCTGTTCACCACAAAATTAATCATTAAATCCCATTTGTTCTTTGACATAATCAATTGGTGCATCTTCGCCTGTCCAAATTTTTATTTGTGCCGCTCCTTGCCATAGCATCATACCGATGCCATTGAGTGTTTTACATCCTTGTTGTTCGGCCATTTCTAATAGCTTAGTTTTGCGTGGGCTATAAATACAATCTGTAACAACGAGATCTGATCGCAAGATTGTTGGATCGGTAATTAAACTTTGACTTTCTAATGGTTTCATTCCTACACCAGTGGCATTACAAAGTACATCGCTATCAGCAATTTGTTTTCTTAGCTCATTCTCATCAGCTAGATCGGTAATATGTACTTTACATTTTGTCTGTTCATTTAATTTTTTTATTACCGATTCTATCTTTGTATAGCACTCATCTTTCTGATTAAAAATAGCAATTTCTTTTACACCATCAAGAGCTGCTTGTACGGCAATTGCGGTTGCCGCACCCCCGGCACCGAGAACGGTTATTTTTTTATCTAGCATATTAATGCCAGCTTCTGCTAGCATACGCATATAACCAATGCCGTCAGTGTTATAACCGGTCAATACGCCATTATCATTTGAAATCGTATTACAGGCACCACTCATTTCTACCGCAGGTGTTAATTTATCAAGGTATTGGCAAACAAGTTGTTTATTGGGCATTGAAATAGCACTACCTCGTAACCCAAGTGCTCGTAAACCTTTTATTGCATCGAGTAGCTTTGGTTGATCGACTTCAAATGCTAAATAAATAAATGGAATATTTAATTTAGAGTAAATGGTATTTTGCATTTGCGGTGACAAACTATGACGAATCGGATAAGCCATTAAACCAATCAATAGAAAATGACCATCAATATTACTTCTCATTTGAAATTCTCCGTAACTAATCTAAATTTTGTCCAAAACTGATCATATACCATGATGTTTGTATATATTAACTTTGTTTAGCCAAAAAGCTGGCAATTTAGACCTTAGCTTTTTTAATCCAATAGGATAATTATTTAATTGTAATTTCAGTTTTGCTATTGTTTTTATAATGACACGAGATTAAGTGTGCTACAACCTAAAGATATAACAATATTATTTGTTTTATTGATTCACATTTTAACATGGTCAGTTAATTGGTGATTAAAAAAGGCTTTATGCGAGTAAGCGTATACTAACAATTGCACTTTAAATAGCTATCGCCTAGAATAACCACCTTTATCTCGCTACGAAGAATCTATTTATGAATACTATTCTTGAGCTGTTTTCCTCAGTAAATGCAGTTGTTGTTGCTGTTATTTTAATGTTAGTGCTTTCGCTTTGCCGAGTTCATGTGGTAATTAGCTTAATTATTGGTGCATTTGCAGGTGGTTTATGCAGTCATCTAACCCTAAAAGAAACCATAGACGCTTTTAATACAGGTATTAGTAACGGGGCTAATATTGCCTTATCTTATGCTATGTTAGGTGCGTTTGCCGTGGCTATTTCTAAATCAGGATTACCAGAATTATTAGCTGATAAAGCCATTAAACAATTAACTACTAATGATGCCAAAACACGAATTAAATGGTTATTACTTATTATTATCGGGTTAGTTAGTATTTCCTCACAGAATATTATTCCAATTCATATCGCCTTTATTCCGCTTTTAATTCCACCACTTTTATATGTGATGTCGAGATTACAACTAGATAGACGAATGATTGCGTGTATTATGACATTTGGTTTGATTACGCCATATATGTTTTTACCGGTCGGATTCGGTAATATCTTTCTAAATCAAATTTTGTTAAAAAATATTATTTCGTCTGGAATGGATGTTAGTCATGTTAATGTCATGCATGCTATGGCTATTCCTGCTTTCGGTATGTTTGTTGGTTTACTATGGGCTATTTTTGTCAGTTATCGTAAACCGAGACAGTATGAACTTATCCGTGAAGAGAGTCATGCCGAACAGTTTAGTAATGTAAGTGCTCGTTCACTTATTATCTCATTATTAGCGATTGTTCTTTCTTTCACCGTGCAACTTTGTACTGGATCGATGATATTAGGTGCGTTAATTGGTTTTATTTGCTTTATTGTTTCAGGTTCAATCAAATGGGGCGAAGCGGACGGAATCTTCACCGATGGTATCAAAATGATGGCAATGATTGGTTTTGTGATGATATCTGCGCAAGGGTTTGCCGAAGTATTAAAACAGACGCATGAAATAGAACCTTTAGTCATTAATAGTGCATCGTTATTTGCTGGTAACAAAGTCGTGGCCTCTTTCATGATGATGTTAGTTGGTTTGGTCATTACGTTGGGAATTGGCTCGTCATTTTCTACTGTTCCAATTATTGCGGCAATTTATGTTCCGTTATGCGTTCAATTAGGATTTTCACCAATTGCGACAGTTTGTTTAATTGGTGCATCAGGAGCTATCGGTGATGCTGGCTCACCACCTTCAGATACTATTTTAGCCACATCTGCTGGTTTAAATAGTGATGGACAGCATGACCATATCAGAGACAGTGTTATTCCAACTTTTACCCATTTCAATATTCCGTTATTTATTGCTGGATGGGTGGGATCATTGATTCTTTAAACAATCAAAAGAATTAAGGTTATTATTAGTTATGAATAAAAAGCCATACCAAAATATTCGTGCGTTTTGTGCAAAAGCTATCTTTGCGGTACTTGAAGAAGGACAATCACTTAGTACGGCTTTAGCTTCTTTGAATCATCAAGTTGCTGATAAAGACAAAGCACTAGTGCAAGAGATCTGTTTTGGTGTAATACGAGTGCTACCTGAACTGGATTTCTATATTCATAACTTAATGAGTAAGGTCTTAACTGGGAAAAATAGAATTTTACATTACTTATTGTTAACTGGATTGTACCAAATTCTTTATACTCGAATTCCTGAACATGCCGCTGTAGGGGAAACAGTTGGTGCGGTTAATGATTTAAAAAAAACGCAATTAAAAGGTGTGATTAATGGCGTTTTACGTGAATTTTTACGCCAACAGGCATCATTAAAACAAAAATTTCAGCAAGATAGTAAACAACAAATTAGTCAGACCTTACATCCTAGTTGGTTATTAAATCGTTTAAAATCAGCTTATCCAGAGCAGTGGCAAGCAATTGTTAATGCGAATAATCAGAAACCACCTATGTGGTTACGAGTTAATCTTAACCATTATTCGGTTAGTGAATACCAACAATTACTTGAAAAACAACAGATTGCTTCCGAGTCTTTTGCTGATATCCCCTGTGCTATTCGTTTAACTACGGCGGTAAATGTGACTAAATTACCGTTTTTTGCTGAAGGAGCGGTAACAGTACAAGATTTATCAGCACAATATGCGGCTTATCTATTAGCACCTAAAAATGGTGAGCAAATTTTAGATATGTGTGCCGCTCCTGGCGGTAAAACCACCCATATTTTAGAACTTGCGCCAACAGCTAATGTATTAGCTGTAGATGTTGATGCCAACCGCGTTAAACGAATTGATGAAAATTTAACACGCCTAAAACAACATGCACAAGTCAAAGTTGGTGATGGTTTAACTCCTGAAAAGTGGTGTGATGGGCGTCAGTTTGATCGCATCTTGCTTGATGCTCCGTGTTCGGCTACCGGGGTTATTCGTCGTCATCCTGATATAAAATGGTTACGACGTGATAGCGATATCGCTCAGCTCACCGAACTACAATATGCTATTTTGACACGTATCTGGCCTTATTTAAAAGCTGGTGGCACTTTAGTTTATGCCACTTGCTCGGTATTGCCAGAGGAGAATAAGTTACAAATCGCCCGTTTTTTACAACAAACCCCCAACGCCAAACAGCAGGGAGAACTTAGGCAGTTTTTACCGACTGAATTGGCTGGTGATGGTTTTTTCTATGCTGTATTAAGGAAAGAATAGTTATTAGTAATAATGTTTGATGATTTATTATGCAAATATAAATCATCACCATTATTCTATTGTTTATATTTTTCAATCATTGTAACTAATTTTTCACTATGTTGTATTGCTTTGGCCTTTATTTCATTTGGCTCAGCGGTTACTGGTGATACCCCATATAAAACAACTGGTGTTAGGTATTGCATTTGGCTATAAAGTGCAGATAGTTTTACTGGTTGATGTAGATGATCGATTATATTAGGGTCATAATCACTATAATTTTTCTCAACTTGTCCGATAGTTAAACTGGTTAGTAATTTTTTATCTTTTAATTTATCGCCTTTTG
Source organism: Gilliamella sp. LMG 34362 (assembly GCF_984569125.1). Lineage (NCBI taxonomy): Bacteria > Pseudomonadati > Pseudomonadota > Gammaproteobacteria > Orbales > Orbaceae > Gilliamella > Gilliamella sp. LMG 34362. Next base: position 481,348 of record NZ_OZ474902.1, read on the forward strand.
AACCATAGGCAAATTGATAAGTAAATACTTCATCAAACCATAATTTTAGGATCGCTGGCATATTAAACCAATACATCGGGTATTGTAAAATGATTAGCTCGTGTCTTAGCAATGCGGTTTGTTCTTCTTGCACATTAATTTGATAGTTTGGATAAAGCTGATGAATATTTCGAACTTCAAGATCTTTAACTTCATTTTGTAAGGTTTCAACAATAGTTTTATTGGCTGTTGATTGTTCAATATTAGGATGAGCTAAAATAATTAATGGCATAAAATTTCCTTTGTTTTTATACTATAAAAAATTGAGTTACTCTATTTAGTTTATTGACAAATATTTTTTAAGCAATATCTATCAAACTTGATAGTATAGTTAGGAATATGTATGCAAAGTGGTGAAGAACGACCGTCAAAACGCTATAACAATAAAACTTATTATTGCCCAATAAGTTTAGCAATGGATTTAATTGGTGGAAAATGGAAAGGTGTAATCCTTTATTATTTACTTTCAGGGGAAAAACGATTTAGTGAGTTAAAGATATTGATTCCAGAAGTTACCGATATGACATTAAGCATTCAACTTAAAAAATTGGAACAAGATGGGCTTATTATTCGCCGTGTTTATGGCCAAAAACCACCACTTAAAGTGTTATATAAACTAACTCCACTTGGTGAAAAAGTTGGTCCCGCGCTTGAACAACTCTGTTTATGGGGTGAAGGAGTTTAGTTGTCATTTTTGTCTTTTTAATTGTTAGTTGATTTGCAATGATTAATGATGAATTAAATTCTTACTCAAAAAATTTTGAGGAACGGGGTTTTTTAAGCGATAAAATTTAATCAATAACATCTTATCATCGTTACTTGGACAATCTTTGGCAGATATGGTAAATTCCGAATCTGTTTTGCACTTTTAAGACTCTCGAAATATGGCTTACACATTAACCTATAGTGATCTCCCTGAAAATATACAATATTGGCAAGGTTTACCTTTATCTTTAAATGGTTGTGAAGTAGTCCCATTAGATTACAATGCCGGAAAAACCGGTTGGATTATTTATGGTAAAAAGTTAAATAAAACCTTGCTGTCAAAATTTCAAAGACAGCTAGCAATGCCGATGGTTGTGGTTTCTTCATGGAAAATTAAAACCTATCAAATTGTACGTATTGCAGGGGTAATGCCGAAAAAAGCCAAATCGATTTCGTTAAGCTTAGGGATTGATGTTGCACCAATCGATAATTTACCAACCTTACATTCTCCTGGCCTATTGGTTATGGATATGGATTCAACAGCTATTGGTATTGAATGTATTGATGAGTTGGCAAAGCTACAAGGTGTGGGTGAACAAGTTGCTGCAGTTACTGAACTTGCTATGCGAGGTGAACTTGATTTTGCCTCCAGCTTACGCAAACGCGTGGCGACGTTAACTGGTGCTCCACAAGATATTTTAGAGCAAGTAAAAAAAACACTACCGCTAACGCCGGGATTAATTTATTTAGTTAAAGAGCTACATAAAAAAAATTGGCATGTTGCTATTGTTTCTGGTGGATTTACCTATTTTGCTGACCATTTAAAACAGAAGTTGAAACTGGTTGCTGCTCATGCCAATGAGTTAGAAATTAAAAAAGGCCAGTTAACTGGTAAAGTGATAGGGCAAATTGTTGATGCTAAATATAAAGCGCGAACGCTACAACAATTGGCCGCTTCTTTAGATATTCCGATTGAACAAACGGTTGCAATTGGCGATGGCGCTAATGATTTAATGATGATTCGAATTGCCGGACTTGGAGTTGCTTATCACGGCAAGCCGAAAGTCGTTGAAAAAGCAAGAATTAGTATCAATTATGCTGATTTAACTGGTTTATGGTGCATTCTATCTACCAGTTTATTAAGTGAAGGTTAGGAGAAAAATTTGGCCAAAACAGTAAAGCGCGCTTATGTATGTAATGATTGTGGCGCCGATTATCCTCGTTGGCAAGGTCAATGTAGTGCTTGCCATGCTTGGAATACTATTACTGAAGTGAGGTTAGCTAGTACCTCATCACGCAATGATCGATTAACCGGTTATGCTGGTGGTGCAGGGCAAACTAAGATCCAAAAACTATCTGAGATTAGTTTAGAGGCCTTACCTCGATTTTCAACTGGATTTTCTGAATTTGACCGCGTACTTGGCGGTGGCGTGGTACCAGGTAGTGCTATCTTAATTGGTGGTAATCCTGGTGCCGGTAAAAGTACTTTGTTATTGCAAACAATGAGTAAATTGTCTGCACAAATGAATACACTCTATGTTACTGGTGAAGAGTCATTGCAACAAGTGGCAATGCGTGCCTATCGTTTAGGTTTACCTACTGATAATATTAATATGTTGTCTGAAACCAGTATCGAGCAGATTTGTTTACTGGCCGAACAATCTCAACCAAAATTAATGGTTATCGATTCAATTCAAGTGATGCATCTTGCTGATATCCAATCTTCGCCAGGCAGTGTGGCACAAGTTCGAGAAACAGCAGCTTATTTAACTCGTTTTGCCAAAACCAAAGGAATTGCCATTATTATGGTTGGCCATGTGACTAAAGATGGTTCACTGGCAGGCCCTAAAGTGCTTGAACACTGTATTGACTGCTCGATTTTACTTGATGGCGATGCAGATTCTCGATTCCGTACTTTGCGTAGCCATAAAAATCGTTTTGGTGCCGTAAATGAGCTTGGTGTGTTTGCCATGACCGAACAAGGCTTGAAAGAGGTTAGTAATCCATCAGCAATCTTTTTAAGTCGTGGTGAAGAGATGTTATCAGGTAGTTCAGTAATGGTGCTGTGGGAAGGCACTCGGCCATTATTAGTTGAGATCCAAGCGTTAGTTGATCACTCTGTTTATGGTAATCCAAGACGAGTAACTGTCGGACTTGATCAGAACCGATTGGCACTGTTATTGGCTGTTTTACATCGTCATGGTGGTTTACAAATGGCCGATCAGGATATTTTTGTTAATGTTGTCGGTGGGGTAAAAGTGACTGAAACGAGCGCTGATCTAGCATTAATTGCCGCATTGGTATCGAGTTTCCGTAATCGTCCTTTACCACAAGATGTGGTAATCTTTGGTGAAATAGGATTAGGTGGTGAAATCAGACCGGTACCAAGTGGCCAAGAGCGTATTTCAGAAGCGGCTAAACATGGCTTTAAAAAAGCGATAGTACCTATTGCCAATATGCCGAAAAAGAAACCAGAAAATATGCAGATCTTTGCGGTTAAGAAAGTATCTGAAGCACTAGATATTTTAAGTGATTTGTAGCGTTTTTCTTGCTGAAAATATTCCGCCGATTTAATTCTGCAATTTAGTCTTAGAATTTAACTATCGGCGGAAAAGAAGTTATTTAATTTTAGCGTTAATAACAAATTTCATAACAAGGTTGGTAAGCACTACCTCCAGGTAGCTTCATACGGTCTTGTTTCACATAGCTAAGCAGTAAATTATCTAATTGTTTCATAATTTCTGGATCGCCTTGTAATTTATAGCGTCCATGTTCGGCAATTTGCTTCATACCGAATTCTTTAACATTACCGGCTACAATACCTGAGAAAGCTCGACGTAAGTCAGCTGCTAACATTTCAACAGGTTGATTTTTATGTAGATTAAGTGATGCCATATTTTCATGAGTTGGTTCAAATGGATGCTGTAATGATTCATCAATTTTAAGTAACCAGTTAAATCCGTAAGCATCTCCAGTCGCTAAACGTGATGATTTAACCTGTTTGACGCCATGTTTCATGATGCGAGCGACTTGTTCTGGCGAATCAATGATAATTTCATACAGTTTAGTTGCTTCTTCTCCTAAGGTGTTGCGGATAAATTGGTCAATTGCAGTAAAATAATCTTCACACTCTTTGGGACCAGTTAAAATAATTGGTAAAGTTTGATTTTTATTAGCAGGATTGAGCATTATCCCCAAAATATAAAGCAATTCTTCTGCGGTACCAGGGCCTCCAGGAAAGATAACAATACCGTGCGCCATACGCACAAAGGCTTCAAGTCTTTTTTCAATATCCGGCATAATAATAAGTTCATTAACCAGTGCATTTGGTGGCTCTGCGGCAATAATGGATGGTTCGGTCATACCAATAAAGCGACTATCTTTGATCCTTTGTTGAGCGTGACCAACTGCAGCCCCTTTCATTGGTGCTTCCATAATACCCGGTCCACAGCCAGTGCAGATATTGAGTTCGCGTAGCCCTAACTGCATACCAACCTGACGAGCATAATAATATTCACTTTCGTTAATGGAATGCCCACCCCAACAGACAATTAAATTAGGTTCTTCACCCACATGTAAAGCATTGGCATTACGTAAAATTGAGAAAACAAGATTGGTGATGTAATAGGAGTGTTCTTTTTCTAGTTTATCATTAGGCACCAAATGTTTAATTGCACTAATTTGGCTATTTAAAAACAGGATATCACGCAACACCGCAAATAGATTGGCTTGAATGGAGCGAATAATTTTTTTGTCGACAAATGCGGTTTCAGGAGCATCAATAAGCTCTAATTTGACCCCTCGTTCTTTGCTGATAACGTTAATTTCGAAAGATTTAAATCTATCCAATAATTCTTGAGTATTATCAGTTTTGCTACCTGCATTTAGTGTGGCTAGTGAACAATTTCTAAATAATTGGTATAGTTCACTATTTGCTGACTTTTTCAGAATATCGACTTCTGCTTGGGCAAGTAAATCCATTGATCCTAATGGACTAATATGGGTAATCATTACAACCTCCATTTGACGGTTTTATCGACAAAAAATCATTATATATTCAAACAGAATAAAAAATAAGTAAAGCTGATAATAACCTAATTTATCAATTAAATTAATTTAACATGAAAATATGTAACTATTTTTTCAAATTGAATTTTTCAATATTACATTAACCAATGATTTAAATATCATTGTAGTAAAAAATTATCGCAATTTTAGTTATTAAATAAGTGTGTTATCAATGAAAACAGATTTTTTTTACGGCTAGAGCCAGCTAAACAAGGACATTACCTGATTGGCTTAGCATTATCGCTACTGAGTATAGTAATAACTATGTTGAATGTTAGATAAAAATAAATTGTTTTTTATTAGATTGATATTAAATAATTGTTCATAGTCAAAAAATAAACGCTATGCTAGACTAAACTAAACTCTGAAGCTGATTTGCCTAAGTGATAATATTATTCATATGGTAATTTAGCCGCGGTATAGCACAGAAATGGCTATGCTTCCCGATTTGGATAAGGTGTTTATTATATATATGCAATTAGTGGATAATTATCAGCGTCGCTTTCAATATTTGCGTTTATCAATTACTGAACTATGTAACTTTCAATGTCAGTATTGTTTACCTAATGGGTATCGACCTAATAAAGATCATAAATTTTTATCGTTAAATGAAATTGATAATGTCATATCAACATTTACCGAACTTGGTGTGCATAAAATTCGCTTAACTGGTGGTGAACCGACTTTGCGTCGAGATTTTATGGATATTTTGTCAATTATTTCGGCTTATCCAAGTATTAAACAATTGGCAATTACGACCAATGGCTCACGATTATTAAAAAATGTCCATTATTGGCAACAAGCTGGGCTTAATGCCATTAATATTAGTATTGATAGTTTTTCTCCTTATATTTTTAAACGAATAACTGGCCAAGACAAACTCCAAGAGTTAATGCAAGGAGTTGAAAAATCATTAGATGTTGGTATTGAGAAAGTCAAAATTAATACCGTTCTAATGAAAAATATGAATGATCATCTGAGTGATTATTTAGCTTGGATTAAACACCGACCAGTAGAATTACGTTTTATTGAACTAATGGAAACAACCGAAAGCCGTCAATTATTTAATCATTTTCATTTAGCTGGTCAAGCGATGGAGTCTCAACTTGTTGAACAAGGTTGGCAATTACAAGCAAAAGAGGCATTATCTGGCCCAGCGAAAGTTTATGCTCATAGTGATTATCAGGGTAAAATTGGTCTAATTATGCCTTATTCGCAGGATTTTTGTAAAAGTTGCAACCGATTACGGGTTTCATCGCTTGGTAAATTACATTATTGCCTTTTTGGTGATGCAGCTGTTGATTTACGGGATTTGCTAAACAGTCCAGAACAGAAAGCACAACTTAAAGCACGCGTGTTAGCTTCACTATTAATAAAACCAGAAAAACATTTATTACATGAGCATAATCTAGGCATCACACCTAATTTATCTTATATCGGTGGTTAACACTTGGTTTTGTTTCGGTATTTGGTTAATTTTCCAGTGAGTTATTGCCCAATCTAATAACTGTTTTTGTGAGGCATCTTGCCAGCTTTCCGGTAATTGCTGACCTAAAAACTGTAATGCTTGTGCAGTTAATAAATTCGTATTTTTACTATCAATAGGGCTAGCATGGTTTTGTTTTGACAGCTTATTACCATGATTATCTAAAGCCAATGGTAAATGGCAGTAATTAGGAATAGTAAAATTAAATAATCGATAAAGCGAAATTTGTTTAGCTGTAACGGGTAGTAGATCTGCTCCTCGAACAATTTCAGTTATTCCTTGATAATTATCATCTAATACTACAACTAAATTATAAGCAAATAGCCCATCTTTGCGATGAATAATAAGATCCTCTTGAGCATTGGCTGGATCAACAGTTTGTTGACCACGAATTTTATCATCGAAAGAAAAAACTGGCTGACTTTGCTTTAATCGAATAGCACATTGTTGTTGGTTAGTTGATGCTAACTGTCGATCACGACAAAAGCCATCATATATCCCATTGCTAAGATTATGGATCCTTTGTCTGGTACAATCACAATAATAAGCTTTTTGCTGAGTAATAAGCGTTTGTAATACGGCTCGATAACGCTCACTACAATTTGATTGATATAAAACTTGGTCGTCCCAATGCAGTTCGAAAGCTTCTAATGTTTTTAATATTAAGGATGAGGCGCCTTTGACTTCTCGTGGAGGGTCAATATCTTCAATGCGAACAAGCCATTTACCAAAATTGGCTTTGGCTTGTAGGTAACTACCGAGAGCCGTCACCAACGAACCAAAATGCAATGGTCCAGATGGTGAGGGTGCAAAACGACCAATATATTGCATGGGCGTATTGAGTAAAATAATAGTTTAAATGGAAATTACATACCCATTTGTTTTTCACGAAGTTCAGCTAATGTTTTGCAATCGATACATAGATCAGCTGTCGGTCTTGCTTCTAAACGACGAATACCAATTTCAACACCGCATGATTCACAAAAACCAAAATCATCGATTTCAATTTTCTTTAATGTCTTTTCAATTTTTTTGATTAATTTACGTTCTCTGTCACGCGCTCTTAATTCTAAGCTAAATTCTTCTTCTTGAGTAGCACGGTCAGCCGGATCTGGGAAATTTGCAGCCTCATCTTGCATGTGAGAAACTGTTTTACCCATTTCACCTTGTAACTGTGACAGCCATGCTTCTAAGATAAGTTTGAAATGTTTTAATTGCTTAGGATTCATGTACTCCTCATCTTTCGCCTCTTTATAAGGCTCAAGCCCAGCAATAGCAAGCAGGCTAAGAGAAGATGTATTTACTTTTTGTTCCTTTTTCACAGCAATCCCCCTTAAGTACAGATTATTTGCGAGCGGTAAACTATAGCAATAATTTAGCCTTTGGCAAATTTTTTTTATTATTTTTTTTGCATTTAGACCATAAAAATTTACAACTATATGTTATTAATAAGATTAATTATTCATGCCATTTTTTCAATCCATTCATGGGACATTTTGTTAATAAATTAAATAGGTTATCGTTATCAGGTAATATTAGGTCTGGTGAAATATCAAATAAAGGATAAAGCACAAATTCTCTCTTTTTCATATGATAGTGTGGTATGGTAAGCCTTTCTGTATCTATAACTAAGTCATCATATAACAATATATCTAAATCTAATGTTCTTGCCCCCCAGCGATTTTCTTTACGAACTCTACCTTGTGACTTTTCAATGGCTTGTAAATGATCTAATAGTGCTATTGGTGTCAGAGACGTGGTTAATTTGATGACTGCATTGAGATAATCATTTTGATCTTGTGGCCCCAATGGTTTGCTACGATAAAATGGCGATATATCAGAAACAACTGTTTCAGGTAATTGTTTTAAGGCCGCAATAGCTTGATTAGCTTGCTCTAATGGATCGTTAAGATTACTGCCTAAGGCAATATAACAAATTGGCATAATTAGATTCAATTGAGGTGATGTTAAAACATGGTGATATTTTAGCATATAAACAAGTTAGTAACTAATAAAGGAAATAGAATATAGAATAATGTTTCAATTAAATTTTTGAAAAAATTGAGGAGCAGTTTTTGTGAGTTTTATAACTATCTATTTATTATTTTTTTTATAATATTTTCACTAAAACTGGATGTGAATTTGGTTCAATTTAACCTTAAACACATCCAATTATGAAGAATATACGTTATTTTAGTTTATACTATAAAACTTCGACAATTGATTCACAAAGTCTAGACATATTATCGATAGTCATTCCGGCAACATTGATTCGTCCTGAATTAACAATATAAATACTATAATCATTACGCAATTTAAGTACTTGTTCTTCAGTTAAACCACTAAATGAAAACATACCATTTTGTTTGGCAATAAAACTAAAATCTTGGTTAGCGCCTTTGTCTTGTAGCGTTTTCACAAATAGTTGACGCATACGATGAATACGTTGACGCATGCCAGTTAATTCATCAATCCACTCTTCTTTTAATTCAGCATTGTTTAATATATAAGAGACAATCTTAGCACCATGAGCTGGAGGATTAGAGTAGTTGGCTCTGATAATAGTTTTGACCTGACTAAATGCTCGATCGGCAATTTCGCTATCAGCTGCAATTAAAGTGAATGCACCAACACGCTCATTATATAAACCGAAACTTTTTGAGTAAGAGCTAGCAATCAGTAATTCAGGTTGATTATTCGCAAACAGTCTAAGTCCATATACGTCTTCTTCTATACCTTGACCAAACCCTTGATAAGCGAGGTCAAATAGTGGTAACCAACCATTTTTTAAGGCTAACTCTGAAATTGTTTGCCATTGTTCTGGAGTCGGATCGATACCGGTAGGGTTATGGCAGCAACCATGAAATAGCACTGCTTCACCGGCAATAACTTGATTCAAATCACTCATTAAACCATCAAAATCTAGGCTTCGAGTTTGAGCATCATAATAACGGTATTCTCGAACTTCTAATCCCGCAGTTTGAAATACGCTACGATGATTAGGCCACGATGGATTGCTTATCCAAACTCGTTTTATTTTCGTACGGCGAGATAAAAAATCTGCCATAATGCGTAATGCACCGGTTCCGCCAGGGGCTTGCGCAGTTCTCGCTCGTTGATTTTCACTACCGAACAGTAAAACTTGAGTGGCAATATTAAATGAATTAACACCATCAATGGGTAAATAGCTTTTTGTGGTTTCATCATCTAGCAATAGATGCTCAGCTTTTTTTACACTTTCTAAAATAGGTGTTTTGGTGGTTTCATCTTTATAAACACCAACACTTAAATTAATTTTGTTGGTACGTTCATCCTTGTTGTAGAGATCCGCTAAGCCTAAAATAGGATCTGCTGGTGCTGCTAATAAATATTCAAACATAAGTTACCTATTTCTTTTAGTGACACTTATTGCATTATATACATATTGTTTGGCAAGTTACAATTTGTAAACCACAATGCACTTGAACCTCATTTGTACCACAGCTTAGTGATTATCGAAAGCTAATTATTATGCTATAACGATAAGTTTTTCAAGAAATGACGCTAAATCAGATGATAATGTTGTCAATTGTCCAGTTATTAAATCTTCTTTAACTACTTCACCAGTCAAATTATTTAATGCGACGATTTCAGTATCTTCATTGGTTGAGGCGATAAAAATGGTCGGCGTTCGCTTTAATTTTTTTTGTTGCGATAGGTGAGCAATTAAATTTTTTTCTAAATTTGAAAAGTCATCGTCATTCCATGCTTGCAATAAAATTAAATTAACGTCAGCAAATTTTGCTGTCAGATTTGCAGCATATTGTGTACCGTAAAATGTATGTGCACTTGGGTGGATTTTGATGTTAATAACTTGTTCTGCTATGGTTAAATCTCTTGGAGGATTAAGTAAAAAAGGTTGCCAATAAACGACTAGATTTTCAGTTTTGATAATGCAAGGCGAGGGTAAACCATGTAATTCTTCACTTTGTAGAGCATGTTCAAATTGAGCGATCCAACGCTGGGTATAATCAAGCAATGCTACTTTTTCTGGCGATTCCATAACTAAATATTATCTCATAGTTCATTTTATAATCGATAGTTGTTTAATATTATACGGACTAAATTGGCATATACACAATTGTTAAAGTTAAGTTTTTAAATTCATGAAATGTGTTATAAATTGATATAAAAAATTTGCCAAAGTTATTCCCAATTAAATGATGAAAAATTAATGGATAAAGCCTTTTTTTATTGTGTTTTCAGTTTAATTTTAGGGCAGTACAAAACCAGTATTAAATTGTTTATAAAATAGTCAGTTTAATTTACTTGCTATCCGTTGCTGAAACGTGAATAATAGACACGGATATTTTATCCATGTAATGCAGCAATGGCGTTAGACATTACAGTTTGTCAAAATAAAATAGCGTAAGTAGAATTATTATAATTAATTAATATGTTTATTTTAAACAATCATATAAAGATTTAGTGGTTTGTTAAATTGTAGAAAAAATAGAATTTGCAAACTCATCATTGAAATAATATCAATAATTGTATGTTTAGTGGTGTTCAAAAAGTGCATAGGTGTTTTGAATGTAATATTACCTCTAAAAAGTGTATTGATGTTGGATAAGTTATACTGATTTCACATAAAATAATAACAAAAATAACACAAATAAAATAATGAATACGGTATAAAAAATATTTAAGTAAGTACTATTGTTTATCATTGTTAAAAATAAGCGTTTATTGTTAATAATAAAATTCTACCTACAGTTAATTTAGATTAATGAAGAGTGTAGAATAATGAAAAGAATGCTAATCAACGCAACCCAGCAAGAAGAGCTGCGTGTTGCCCTTGTTGATGGCCAACGCTTGTATGATTTAGATATCGAAAGCCTTGGTCACGAACAAAAAAAAGCCAATATTTATAAAGGCAAAATCACTAAAATCAATCCTAGTTTAGAAGCTGCATTTGTCTCTTACGGTGGTGAACGAGATGGTTTTTTACCTCTAAAAGAGATCGCTGAAAGCTATTTCCCTTCCAATATCTCTGGTCGTCGTAGTATTAAACATTTACAAGAAGGCCAAGAAGTTCTTATTCAAATAGAAAAGGAAATTCGTGGTAAAAAAGGTGCCGCTTTAACGACTTATATTAGTTTAGCCGGTAGCTATTTAGTTTTAATGCCAAATGATCCTAGAGCTGGCGGCGTTTCTCGTCGTATTGAAGGTGAAGAGCGTGCTGACCTTAAGCGTATTATTGATGCACTAGAAAAACCAAAAGGTATGGGGGTTATTGCGAGAACAGCAGGGGTTGGTAAAAGCCAGGATGAGTTGCAACAGGATTTGAATGCTTTAGTCAACTATTGGACTGCGATTCAAAATGAATCTAAAAATCATCCAGCGCCAAGTTTAATCCATAAAGAAAGCGATATTATTACTCGTGCATTCCGTGATTACTTGCGTGATGATGTTGGTGATATTCTCATTGATAATCCAAAAGTACTTGAAATTGCTAAAAAACGATTAGCTGATTTAGGCCGAGTTGAGTATGTTAGTCGCCTAAAACTTTATGAGGGTGATGTACCATTATTTAACCATTTCCAAATTGAAGGGCAGATTGAATCAGCATTCCAGCGTGAAGTTCGATTACCATCTGGTGGCTCTATTGTTATTGATGCGACCGAAGCATTAACTGCTATTGATATCAACTCAGCGAAATCTATCCGTGGTAGCGATATTGAAGAGACTGCATTTAATACTAACCTTGAAGCAGCGGAAGAGATTGCTCGTCAATTACGCTTACGTGATTTAGGTGGTTTAATTGTTATCGATTTTATCGATATGACGCCAATCCGTAATCAGCGTGAAGTTGAAAATCGCTTGAAAGAAGCGATGAAAACTGACCGAGCAAGAATTCAAACCACACGTATTTCTCGTTTTGGTCTACTTGAGATGTCTCGTCAACGTTTAAGCCCTTCGTTGCGTGAAGCTACTCACCATATTTGTCCGCGTTGCCAAGGGACAGGTACGGTTCGTGATAATAACTCATTATCACTGTCAATTCTTCGCTTAATTCAAGAAGAAGCGATGAAAGATAATACTGTGCAGATTGACGTGATTGTGCCAGTGCCAATTGCAAGTTATTTGCTTAATGAAAAACGTCGAGCCATTACCAATATTGAAAGAATGCATCCAGATGTTAAAATCGTTATTGCTGGTGATGAAGAGATGGAAACTCCTCTTTATAAAGTCATTCGTAAACGTCGTGGTGAAGAGACCGATGTATTAAGCTATAATTTACCTAAATTGATTCGTGAGCTTGAAGAAGAGGAAGAAGATCAAGTTACTGAATTGGTGGTAGAAGAAGCAGTATTATCTGGCCCTAAAGTAGAAGCAAGCAAAGCGCCAAAAGCAAAAGTTGAGCCGAAAAAAGTTGAAACATCAACTGGTTTATTCGGTGGATTGTTTAAAAAGATTCGCCAACTATTTGTGACTGAAAAAGAGGCTCCAAAACCTGAAGTTAAACCTCAGCAAAATAGACGACGAGACAATCAACGTTCAAATAATCGACGTCAACGTAATAATCGTAACAATAATGCGGCAGCTGCAGCAAATAATATAACTACTGAAGAAGTTAAAGAGCCGACACGTAACAATCGTCGTAGCAAACAAAATAACAATGGCAACACCAATACAGCGAATAATATCAAGGCAGATAAAGTAGTTAATGAGACTGCACAACCAAAACAAAAAGAAGCTAAGCCACGCAGACAACCACGAAACTTAACTAAGAGTGTTCGGGTCAAAAATAGTGATGCGCCAGTTCAGAACGAAAAAGAGCGTATTGTGATCCCTTCTTTATTGTTACCAATTATTGTTCCAGAAACAGGTGAAAATAAAGCTGTTGGCGAATCACAACCAAAACGTCAACGACGCACATCTCGACATTTGCGTATGAATACACCGCGTACCAAACGTCGTGGTAAAAATACTGAACTAAAACAGTCGCCAGTGCCGTTGTCATTTGCTGCTGCGTCTTTAGAGCTAGCATTAGGTCGGGTAGCGGTTGATTATAGTCAAGTGAATAGTGAACAACCAAATAACGTCGTACCAGTCATTCCTTCACTTTTATTACCAATCGTAATTAAAGATGAGGTGAATACTAATAGTGCTGAAAAAGCGGTTGTTAGTGACCCAAAACCACAACCAAAAGCAGCAACTAGCTCTCAAGCTGATATTGATGTTCAAGAAAATAAACCTCAGACCGATGAAGTTGTCACCATGCCGGCAACAGAAACGACTGCTGGTTATTCTTCATCAGCAATGACAAAGGCTCCTGCTCCAGATTATGTAGAATCTAATAGTGGGATAAAAACTCGAGAAGAGTTAGATTATCATTATGAAGGTAAAGGTAATGCGGGTGGCTTAAGTGCGCAAGATCACGCTTATGCTGCAGCAAGTAAACCGGTTATACCTGAGTAGTGTATAGATAAATAACGGTGACAAATGTCGCCGTTATTCTTAACTCATAATAGCGATAAAGATAAACAATGATTATCTATATTTTAAAAAAAATAGTGACGTTTTTATTTATTATCTGCGTGCTTGCCCAGATCAGCTTTTGTCTGGTTTATTTTGTTCCTCAATCTATTTTTAGTGATTTAACTTTTATTGATGCCTATAGCGCTTTTTTTAAGCAACTATTGCAAGGTCAATTTAGGTTAATGTCTGGTGAAACAGTTCCTTTTTTCGATACGTTATTAACGACATTTGAGCTTTGTATTTTAGCGTTACTTGTTGCGTTATTTATTGGTATTCCGTTAGGGATTTTTCTTGGTTTAAGTAATACAAATTGGCTAAATACCACAATTCGATTAGGTTGTTTAATCTTTTATTCTTGTCCGATTGTTATGTTAGCAACATTAGTGATGTTTTATCTTTCATCAACATTGCCAATGTCAATGAACTTCGATATATCAATATCAGTAACGGGGAGTTCTTTATTAGATATTATTCTTTCATCGCGAGCAGACAAATTACCGGCACTTTGGGAACAACTGCATTATTTACTTTTGCCAACAATCATTTTAGCGATTCAGCCAAGCATTGTGACTATTCAATTAGTCAGTGAAAATGTTAAAAACACTTCAAGGCAAAACTATATTAAAATGGCAATTATACGCGAGCGCTCACCATTTAAGATTTTACGCCGACACTTATTACCAAATTCGATTCCGGCGACAATCCCACAATTGACATATAATACAACGACTCTATTATTTTCAACGATGGTGATTGAAATCTTGTTTAACCGTGTTGGTCTTGGCCAATGGGTTATGTTGGCTTATCGTAATCATAATTATTTTATTATTTCGATAGCAATCCTTGCTTGTGGAACAGTAATTAGCTTATTAACTTTATTAGGTGAGATAACTGCTATTGCTATTTATCCATTACGTCATAAGGAACATTATGTCTAGGATGAACCAGTTAGCCAAGAACATGAAAATATGCTTGCATAAACTGCATAGTAATTTGTACTTAATTGTCAGTTTTTATGGGATTTTGGGCATAGCTTTTATTGCATTATCAACTAAATGGTTTTTTCATGCTCATTTAAATCCAGTATATGTCGCTTCTTTACCTCCTGCTTGGTGGCCAACTGGTGATATCAATCATATATTAGGAACAACGGCTCAAGGACAAGATATTTTCGATTATTTATTGATCGGCTATCGGTCAACTATCTCAATGACATTAAAAGCGGTTTTTTATGTCATTATCATTGGTGGTGTGATTAATTATTTGATGTTTTTTGTCGCATTTATTCGACCGTTTATCTTATTTATCTTTAGATTCTTTATGGTTGTGCCACCATTATTGGGTGTGATTGTAATTAGTTTGCTATTAGAAGATGATATTACCAATATCTTAGTGATCATTGGTTTATCTTATGCGCCAAGATTTATTTATAATATCCATCAACGTGTTATTAAAGAATGGAATAAAACTTACATCACCGCTTATCGACTTGATGGTTTATCTTCATTTTCTATTTTAAATCATTATATTGTACCTAATATCCTACCGGTTTATTTGACCGAGATAGTGTCATTATTTGGTTCTGTTATTTTAGCTATCACAACCATTACGTTTTTAGGCTTTGCGAATGATTTTTCTCGACCTGATTTAGGCATGATGATGTTTAAGATGAAAGACATAATGGATGTTAATTTATTAGCCTTTTTAGCTCCAGGAATTGCCGTCTCTGTTACGATTATTTTGGTTTATTTATTCAATTTTGGGTTATATGGTCAGCGAGTAGGGCATTAATCATGGCACTATTAGACATTCGTAATTTAACTATTGAATTTATTACTCCTGATGGCCTGTTACGGGCGATTGATCGCGTCAATTTAAAACTATCAGAAGGCGAAATTCGAGGTCTAGTTGGTGAATCAGGTTCAGGTAAAAGTCTAATTGCTAAAGCGATACTTGGTGTCACTAATCATAATTGGAAGATTTCTGCTGATCGCTTCTATTTTAATGATGTTGATTTATTGAAGTTGACACCGAAACAACGGCGAAAAGTGATTAGTGATAATATTTCGATGGTATTCCAAGAGCCACAATCTTGTTTAGATCCGTCTATGAAAATTGGCCAACAATTAATTGAGGCCATTCCGCGAAGAACATTTAAAGGTCATTGGTGGCAACGACTGTTTTGGCGTAAGAATCGCGCGATTGAGTTACTACATCGTGTTGGGATTAAAGATCATAAAGAAATACTTAAATCATACCCATTTGAATTAACGGAAGGCGAATGTCAAAAAGTGATGATCGCTATAGCATTAGCTAATCAACCTAAATTACTTATTGCCGATGAACCAACCAATGCCATGGAAGCGACAACCGAAGCGCAAATATTTCGTTTGCTTGCGAGTATGAATCAAAATATGGGGACAACTATTTTATTGATTAGCCATGATTTGCAAATGGTTACTCGCTGGACTGATCGTATCAATGTCCTATATTGCGGACAAACAGTTGAGGTTGCTGATAGTGAAGATTTGATTAAATCACCTTATCACCCTTATACTCAGGCATTGATTTATGCTATTCCTGATTTTGGTAAAGCGATGCCGCATAAAAGCCCTTTAAATACCTTACCTGGCGTTATTCCATCATTGGAACATTTACCCATTGGTTGTCGATTGGGGCCTCGTTGTCCTTATGCACAAAAAAAATGTATACAAGCACCAGAACTTATCCCAATCAAAGATCATTCGGTAGCCTGTCATTTTCCATTAAATACTGATGAGTAGTTTGAGATATAGGAATAGTTAATGAACCCAATATTAAAAGTCCGAAATTTATCAAAGCGATTTAAAATCCCTAAAGGACTCTTTGGTCATTTACAAATTGATGCTGTCAAACCTTTGTCATTTTCGCTAAATGAAGGGAAAACGTTAGCCATAATTGGACAAAATGGTTCCGGAAAATCGACATTAGCTAAAATGCTGGTTGGTATGATTAAACCAGATAGTGGCGATATTTGGATTGATGGTAACAAAGTAGAATATGGCGATTTTGGCCATCGTTCTCAACTGATTCGCATGATATTCCAACATGTTGAAAGTTCATTTGATCCACGGCTTCGTATTGGCCAATTGCTTGAAATTCCACTTAAACGCAATGCCAATTATAGCAGTCATGAACGGGAAAAATTAATCAATGATGTTTTAAAACAAGTTGGTTTATTACCGGAACATGCCTCTTATTATCCGTCAGTGATGGCTGCAGGCCAAAAACAACGAGTCGCTTTAGCTAGAGCTCTAATTTTAAAGCCTAAAGTGATAATTCTTGATGAAGCTTTAGCCGCATTAGATATTTCAATGCGTTCACAAATTGTTAATTTAATGTTGTCATTACAAGAAGAGCAACAGATATCTTATGTTTATGTCACACAAGATATCGGTATGATGAAACATATTAGTGACCAAATTATCGTGATGAATAATGGTGAAGTGGTCGAATATGGTAATACTGCCGAAGTTTTAGCTTCGCCGCTAAGTGATATTACTCAAAAACTTATCAATAGTTATTTTGGTGAAGCATTAACAGCCGATACTTGGCGGACAGATACTCGAGCTTTTTAGTTTTATTTTGCAGCAGCATTAACCAAATAACGCAGTTATTATTCTGATTTTGTTTAAAATATTCTATTTATTTTCCAATAAATACTCGACAAATTTTTTAAAACGCTCTATATTTAGCTATATAGATTTCTAGACGTCCGTTTTTCAGTGTTATAGAAGATAATTTATTATTGTTAGGAGCTTTTGTTATGCCTATATGTATTCCTGATTCATTACCGGCAGTTGATGTTCTTCGTAATGAAAATGTATTTGTGATGACTTCAACGCGTGCTAATACTCAAGAAATTCGTCCACTTAAGCTTCTTTTCTTAAATTTGATGCCGAAAAAAATAGAGACTGAAAATCAATTTTTGCGGTTACTTTCTAACTCATCTTTACAGGTGAATATTCAGTTATTAAGAATAGATCAGCGTGAATCTAAAAATACGCCAATAGAACATTTGAATAGCTTTTATTGTGATTTTGATGATATTCGTGAACAGAATTTTGATGGACTTATTATTACTGGAGCACCATTAGGTAAAGTCGCTTTTTCAGATGTTGTGTATTGGCCTAAGTTAGCTGAAATTATTACTTGGGCGAAAGATCATGTAACTTCAACTATGTTTGTTTGTTGGGCGGTGCAAGCGGCATTAAATGTCTTATATGATTTACCTAAATTCACCCGTTCACAAAAGTTATCCGGTGTTTATCAACACCAAATCTTGCAACCAAATGCTATTTTAACCCGTGGTTTTGATGATACATTTTTAGCACCACATTCTCGTAATGCTGATTTTCCAATTGATAAAATTAAAAACTATACCGATTTAAATATTTTAGCTGAGTCAGATATAACTGGCCCATACTTAATGGCAACCGCTGATAAACGAATGGCGTTTGTTACTGGGCATCCAGAATATGATTCATTTACTTTGGCTAATGAGTATTATCGTGACTTGAAAGCTGGTATAAACCCTGAAATCCCTTTTAATTATTTCCCAGAAAATAATCCTAATTTAACTCCGAAAGCAACATGGCGAAGTCATGCTTATTTACTATTTAGTAATTGGCTTAACTATTACGTTTATCAATTAACGCCATTTGATTTAACGACTCGTAATTTGACAATTGATGATTAACTTTAATGATAGATGGATTTATTAAATGAATAACTCCATCTATTTGATAATTATTAAATATTGCTAATTATGTTAAGTTACTAAAATTAAAAAACTGAGTGATATAGTTTTTCAATATCTGATATATTTGTTTCTCTTGGATTTCCTTGTGTACATACATCAGCATACGCTGCTTCGGCTAATGCTGTTATGTCTTCCTTCTTCACGCCAACCATATGTAAGTTTGTTGGAATTTTGACATCATTATTTAATTGGAAAACGGCATTCACGGCTGCATTTCGAGCATCTTCAATTGTCATATCTTCAGTATTTTTTATCCCCATTGCTTTGGCTATATGACGATATTTTTCACCTGTGTACGGTGCATTATATTGCATGATATGAGGAAGTAATATTGCATTCGCAACACCATGAGGAACATTATAAAAAGCACCTAATGGATGTGCCATACCATGAACTAAGCCGAGACCAACATTTGAGAATCCCATTCCAGCAATATATTGACCTAAAGCCATTTGTTCAACGCCATTGAGATCACCATTCACCGAATCGCGTAGTGAACGAGAGATAATTTCAATTGCTTTCAAATGAAACATATCACTCATCTCCCATGCACCTTTTGTGATATAGCCTTCTATTGCATGAGTCAGTGCATCAATCCCCGTTGCTGCTTTTAAACTGGCTGGCATACTAATCATCATATTAGGATCAACTAAAGTCAAAACAGGTATATCGTGAGGATCTACACAGACAAATTTTCTCTTATTTTCTTCATCGGTAATAACATAATTGATAGTCACTTCTGCTGCTGTTCCCGATGTGGTTGGAATAGCAATGATTGGGATAGACGGTTTTTTGGTTTCTGCTAAACCTTCTAAACTACGAATATCAGAAAATTCAGGATTATTTATTACAATTCCAATCGCTTTAGCGGTATCTTGCGGTGAACCACCACCAATCGCTATTAAATAATCTGCATTTGATTGCTTAAATATCTCTATTCCTTGTTTTACTATACTAATTGTTGGATTAGGCATAACTTCATCAAATATTTGATAATCTAATTCTGCCGAATCAAGTAACTCAGTAACCTTAGTTGCAACTTTAAATTTAATCAGTTCTTTATCAGTAACAACTAAAGCTTTTTGATAGCCGCGTTTTTTTACTTCATCTATAATATTATGAATCGAATTCACCCCAAAATATGCGGTTTGATTCAAAATCATTCTATGACTCATTTTTAACCTCTTTCTTTATTAATATGAAACTGAAGATGATTTATTGGGGCTTTTTAACTGTTTAAAGTGTTTTAATCTTTCATCAATAGCCTGCATATACAGCATTGTATCCACACCTACAGCAACGAAATTTGCTCCCCATGAGATACATTTTTGCGCCATTTCGATATCAACAGCTAAAAACCCAGCAGCTTTACCTAATTGCCTAATTCTTCTAATTGTTTTTTCAATTATTTTTTGTACTTCTGGATGCCCAGCATTATCTGGATAACCTAAGGATGCGGATAAATCTGCAGGGCCAATAAATACGCCATCTACTCCTTCGGTCATAACAATTTCATCAAGATTTTCGAGTGCTTTTTTACTTTCAACTTGTACTAACAGACAAAGTGAATCATTGACTTGTTGCATGTACTTTTCAATTTTTCCCCAGCGGGCAGCTCTTGCTACACTAGCACCTACGCCACGGGTTCCTTCGGGTGGATAACGTGTCGCTGAAACTACAGCCTTTGCTTGTTCGCCTGTTTCAACCATTGGTATTAATAATGTCTGAGAACCAATATCTAAAATCTGTTTTATGTTAGCTTGACTACCTTCTAAAGGGCGCACGACAGGATGACTGGCATATGGAGCGATTGCTTGTAGCTGGGTGAGTAATGTTTGTGCTGTATTTGGTGCATGTTCACCATCAAGTAGTAACCAATCATATTCTGAGGTTGCAGCAATTTCAGCCATATAAGATGTCGCTGAAGATAACCAAAGGCCAATTTGTAAATTTCCTTTGGTAATTTCTTGTTTAAATTTATTTTCCAATAGTTTTTTCATTATGTTATCCCTAATGTATTAGGAGCTTATTGATAAAATCAATAAGCTCTGTTTGTTAACTATTTTTGTTAGTTTGTTTTAGCATGAATATAGTTATAGTGCCGATTATTGTTATCAGTGCTAAAGTTAGTAAGCCTGCTATATTGTTATTAAAAAGCGTTTCTGCTTTTACACGAATAATTGGTGCTAAAAAACCACCAAATGCACCAAACATATTAATAAATCCTATGCCTGCAGCTAGGGCTGCTCCAGATAAAAGGTTAGTTGGTATAGTCCAAAAAACAGGTTGTACCGCAATAAAACCAATCGCCGCAAAACAAAGGGCAATAATTGCAATACTAGGACTTGCAAGTGCAGAAATTCCAATACCTAGACCTGCTACCAATAATGTTATAGCAGCGATATTTCTTCTTTCTCCAACTTTGTCTGAATATCGAGGAATAAAATAAGTACCGAATAATGCAGCAATCCAAGGAATTGCCGCTACGAGTGAGGCTTTAAAACCAACCGTTGTTCCCATTAATTGAGCAACTTGTGTTGGTAAAAAGAAAATTAGCCCATAAACACTAATTTGAATTATCATGTAAATAATGGCTAGATGCCAAACAGTGACATTACTGATAGCATCGATTATTTTAGATGTTGTTTTTACACTCTCTTCTGATGATAATTTTTCTTGTAATGCTTGTTTTTCATTTTCATTTAAAAATCTAGCATTACTGATGTTGTCATCAAGGTAAATAAAAGTAACAATACCAGCTATAACAGCAAGAATACCTTCAATAATAAACATCCAGTACCAACCTGGGTGATCTAAAAAGCCATGCATTTCTAATAAAGCACCAGATAGCGGTGAGCCAAATGTTAGCGCTAAAGGTGCTCCCATATAAAATAACCCCATTATTCCTGCGCGATGCTTTTGTGGGAACCATTGCGAAGTTAAATAGATCATCCCCGGGAAGAAACCAGCTTCCGCCATACCAAGCAGTACACGAACGGTTAAAAATTTCCATTCAGAATCAGCATAAGCCATTGCGGCGGATAATAATCCCCATACTAAAGTTGTACCGCCAATCCAGTAACGAGCACCAAATTTACGCATTAATAAATTGGCTGGTGCGCCTAAAAAAGCATAAGCTACGAAGAAAATACCGGCTCCAAGTGCAAATGCTTCATTGCTGAGCCCTGTATCTAATTGATATGCTGATTTGGCAAAGCCAATATTTGCACGGTCTAAAAATGCTAATACGTATAGTATTAACATGAATGGAACAAGTCTTAAACGGGTTTTGCTTACCGCTTTTTCGAGAATATTAGACATAAAAATCCCCCTCTCCATAAAAATTACAGAGATATAAATGATGTTCATATGAAGAAAATAATTTTATTGAATCTAAAATCGCAGTTTTAAGTTCCTTTTAAAACTGCAATAAATCAATAAATAAACTTATTCTTCCTCATATAATTAATGAGAATAAGGACGAATTAATTTACATTCACGATTTAATTCAACACCAAATCCTGGTTTATCAAGTACTGATTTATGAATTCTTCCATTTACAGGAACGGGTTCATCAATCAATATTGGATCAAATTGCGGACGGAGTGTTGAACAATCAGGACTCGTCATTAAAAACTCACTAAATGGGGTATTTGTGAATGTAATTACTGCATGGTGAGAATAAACGGATGAACCATGAGGTACGACCAGTTGTCCTTTTGATTTCGCAATTGCAGCAATTTCAAGTAATGTGGTTAAGCCTCCACACCAACCAACATCTGGTTGCATGATATCAATTCCAGTTTCAGATAATGTTCTAAATGATTGAATTGTTCCATGATGTTCACCAGATGTGACCATCATTCCTGGCGGTGCATTGCGTTTTAACTCTCGGTATCCTTCATATTGTTGCGGAGGTAAACATTCTTCAATCCATTTTAAGTTATAAGGCGCACAAGCATAAGCAAGTTTTGTGGCATAATTTACGTCTTGACTCATCCAGCAATCAAGCATTAGCCAAAAATCAGGTCCACACTTTTCGCGCATGTCGGCAACCATTTCCGCATCTTTTTTGATGCCTTGATCTCCATCATGTGGTCCCCAATGTGTAGGCATCTTGCCACCAATAAAGCCCATCTCTTTTGCCAAATCAGGGCGAGCACCAGTTGCATAAAATTGAATTTCATCACGGACTGCACCACCTAATAATTTATAGACAGGTAGATCAGTCACTTTACCAAATAGATCCCAAAGGGCTAAATCTACACATGATATCGTGTTCATCACTAAACCACCTGAACCAGAATAATACATAGTTGCATTCATCATTTGGTCGTGAATTAGTTTGATATCAGAAACACATTTTCCTTCAATAAATCTATTTAGATGTTTTTCAACAATAAAACATCCCATTTCTCCGCCTGTTGATACGGCAAATCCAATTTGTCCATTATCAGCTTCAACTTCGACAATAAGTGTTCCAAGGACGTTAATACCAAAAGATTGACGTGATTGTTCATAGTCTTTATACTTGCTCATTGGCGTGGCGATATGGTCGTCGATCCAGTGGTGGCCGCCCTGATCGTGATAGTCTGCCCCGCCACTACCTTTCTCGGCGGTTGCTCCTCCCATAAAATAAGCTCTTACTTCTTTTATTTTTGGTAGCTTCATTTAATTTCTCCTTTAAAAGTTACAAAAATTATTCGTACATAAGACAACCCAATTCTTTTGAGATATCTTTTGCACATTCCTTGATTTTAATCGTAATTTCCGGTAATACATGGTCGGTTATTTGAAATGTTGTTCCTACAGCCGATATTGCCGCAGCAATATTATTTTGTGCATTAAATATAGGTGCCGCTATGCATCTTATATTGATATAATCCTCTTCATTATCAAAACTACAACCTTGTTGACGAATCTTGGCCAATTCAGTATGTAATGAACTAATGGACATAATTGTATTTGCAGTTTTTTGTTCGAAAGAAAGTTGGTTAACGATTTCAGATATTTTTTCGCTAGGTTGGAAGGCTAATAAGCATTTGCCGACGCCAGAACGATAAAGCGATACTTGTTTTCCTACATAAGAACGAACACTGATCGTGCTGTGTGATTCACATTTCAAAATATAATAAGCGGTTTTGTTATCTAAAATTCCTAAATGAGTTAAAAGCCCGGTATTATTGGTTAATCTGGCAAGATGTTTTTTGGCTATTTCTCTAATATCAAAACAATTTGAAGCAAGCTCACCTAACTCAACTAATTTGATCCATAAAAAATAATCACCATTCTGATCTTGTTTAATAAATTGATATGACTTTAGTTCTTCTAGTAAAAGATAAGCAGAACTTTTAGGTATTTGTAGGCCATTGATTATTTCTGCGGCACTGCATCTACCTTTAGATGAGATAAAGTTAAGTATTTTGATTGTTCTTTGTAAAGCGGGTACTTTAGACATACATTCCTATATATTGTACTTTTATCCTGTATATTGGATGAAGTAGATTGTACTTTCATCAAATATTGGTACAACTATTTAATCGCATTATTGTGAACTTGATCATAAAAAATTTATAATTTACAATTGGTTATTCCTTTATATTGGAATTTTTGGGGTTGTTCCAATATAAAGGAATTTAAAATAGTCTAATTTATAAGATGTCTTAAATTTGAATGTTGTGATTTAAATTGAAATGATGAAATAGTGTGGTTTTAAATTAGAAACGATTTAGTAGTATAAATAAGATAACATGCAAATATTAGTTAGGTGGTATAGACTCCTCAATTATTTTTACAAATAAACTTTATCAATCAAGCAAAGATAATAATTATCTGAAAAAATAATTAACCAATAAGAATATTGATTGATAAAGATTAATACATACCATACTATTGGCAAAAACACTGGTTAAAGGTTAATGTTATTATATCTTTACTCATTTTTGCACGTTTTTATGAGTAGTTTACTCATACTTAAAACTTAATAACATGGTATAGAATCCTCAATTATTTTTACAAATCAAATTCAGTAACTCGAACCTAAGTAATTATATTTCTATGCGAAATATGTTTTTATTGTTTTTCTGCTGCTATTAAGAACATTGGCGTTGAATGATAGTTAATTTGTTCAATTTCATCCCAGACTATCTTTGATATATCGTTTTCAATATGAATATTTTTATAACCAATTGATTGTAAAATCTTCTTATCCCATTCAGGTCTAATTTCTTTACTCAATGGTAGTAATTTGGCGATTCGTTCCATTTCTTGCGTATTGGTTTGTCGATAATGATCTTCAATGCCATAATTCATGGTATTTTGTCTATCCTGCATATATTGTGAATAAAGATCTTTATTAAAAAGAAATAGGTACCAGTTGGCATCAAAATTAAGTAATTTACCTTTAGCACTTAACACTCTAAACCATTCTTGATATGCTAAAGTTGGATTACTCAAATTCCACGTAACATTACGCAATATAATTAAATCAAAACTACTGTTTTCGAATGGTAAGCAATGAACATCTGATAAAACAAAATTAACCTTTACTTGGTATTGTATTGCATTGTTTTTTGCTTGATTTATCATTTCTTCAGTAGCATCTACAGCAGTTACCTCATGTCCGGCTAAAGCTAACGTGATAGCTAAAAAGCCGGGCCCAGCGCCTATATCTAATACACGTAGTTTTTCTTTTTGTGGAGCATGATGCAGAATTAACTTTTGCCAGATAATTCTTTTTTCAGTTGCTAGTTCATCTTGATTGGTTTGACTGTACTCTTTTGCTCGGTTTGCCCAATAAATGATAAGATCCCTTAAAATATTATCATCAATATTATTCGCTAATATCACTTAATCTTCTCGCTTTTTATTTTGAATTTTTAATTATTTTTTTATAAATTTTTATTGCAGCACAGGCAGCACCATAGCCATTATCAATATTCATTGTCATAATTCCTCCTGCGCAACTTGATAAGCAAGCATTGAGAGCAACATGTCCTCCACTAGCTACACCATATCCTACGGATGTCGGCACAGCAATAATAGGAGTATCAATAAGGCCAGCTAAAACAGTAGGTAATGCCGCTTCCATACCTGCAATAGCAATAATAATGCTGTATTTTTGTAAGTTAGAAAGTTGTTGTTGTAGACGCCATAATCCTGCAACACCAATATCCTGATATAAATCTGCTTTTATGTCATGGTAATTTAATGTAATTAGTGTTTCTTCACACACTGAAGCATCAGACGAACCAGCAGAGACAATAGCTATATGAGTTTGTTCTTTTTCATATACTGATTCTTGTTTAGCAAATATAGCACATTGACTAATTTCATGATACTTGATTTGTTTTTGCCAATAGTTATTTAAATTATTATATTTTTTATAAGATAAACGAGTGAATAGTAGTGATGTTTGGTTTTGTTCAGCAATAGATAAGATCTTTTCAAGTTGTGTAACTGTTTTATATTGGCTAAACACAGCTTCTGAAATACCGCATCTTTGGCTTCGTTCAAAATCCATAATAATATCAGTGGATTTCATTTTTATTGCTCCTTTGAAATATAATCAACTGTTTTTAACACCAATAAACGCACTTCCTTTTTCATAAGTTGATATTTCGATATCATGTGGAATGGCTAGCGGAGTAATGATAATTTTTATTTTATTGATAATAAGATCTCTTTGATAATTTGTTAATTGTTCAACAATATGAGATTCCAATTCAAGTACTACTTTATCATTACGTATCCGAAATCTAACCAAAGATGCTTTTAATTCTAAACGAATGATATTTTCAATTTTATCAATTGTTTGTAGATAATTAGCGTTAATTTTAACACCTGTTTCAATACGACTTGATAAACAAGGTGATGCAGGAATATCCTTTAAATCATCAAGTTGAAAATAATTAGCTATTTCCCTTATCATTGCTTTATCAATGTTTAGTTCAACATAGGGTTGTCTTACATTTTGTTCTTTTGCTGCTATTAGTCCTGGTCGATAATCACCTAAATCATCTAGATTTGTTCCAGTTATCAAAACGCCATGGTTTAGTTTTTTCAATTTTTCAAATAGACAGCTTTTACAGTAATAACAGCGATTGACGGGGTTATTTCTATAAGATTCATTATTTAACTCTCCAGCATCAATAAATTCTATATGCCAACAATATTTGTTGGCATATTCTCGGATACGATTAGCATCTAAAATAGGAACAGAAACCGATGTTGAATGAGCAATTAGAGCTTCTTTTCCTATAGTTTTATTGGCTATATAAGCAAGTAACATACTATCAATGCCACCACTTGTCGCAATTGTGCATGTTGTGATTGTTTGGAACCATTTTGTTAGTGATAAAATGGTTGATTCAATATCTAAAGTTGTCATGATTTGATATCCTTTTCATGATCATTAAATTTTTGACTAAGGTTTTTTAAGGCTGTTTGCTCAATTTTATATTTAATTATTTGGCATTCAGCATATGATTGATTTATTAATTTTAATTTGTCAGATTCTAATTTCGCCGTGTAATTATGATTAGGGCGAGTAGCGATTTTCACTGGCCATTGTTGTTGGTCTACATTTAACGTGATCTGCTTTCTTGAAAGTTTGAAACGATTAACAGGCCAATATCTAACGCCTAATGTACTGGTTTCTATAAATAATTGGTGGCAGATATCGGTTAATTGTTTAGATAAACATAATATCTCTATTCGGTTCATCCAACGTCCTTTTTTGCCTTTTATTTGTAGGCTAACTAAATCAATTACGCCAGATAATATCCTTAATTTATCTTCTGCTATTGCAAGGCTTTCAGATGTCATATCATCAATATCACATTGAATAATAAAAATACTATCTTGTTCTAAATTAGCTTGTGATTGTGTTGTAAAAACATTGGCTCTTAAAATATTTGGTTTTTGTTTAAAAGTTCGCTGTCCGCAACCATAACCACTTTTAACAAATGAACCATTTAAGAAGCTTGAATTGTGCTTCATTAACCAAGTAAGAATAGCCGCACCTGTTGGGGTGATGCGCTCACCAATTTCATCATCATGAATCCATTGAAAATTTGTTAGTATTTTTAATGTAGCTGGCGCAGGAACGGGTAAGGTTCCATGTGCACATTTTATCGAACCTTGTCCCCATGGTAGAGCGGAACAAGACCAACTTGATACATTGCTATTGGTGATTAGAAATGCAGCTGTGATTATATCGATTATGGCATCGTCGGCACCTACTTCATGTAGAGCTATATTTTGTAAATCAATGCCATGTATCTCGCTTTCTGCTTGAGCAAGAATCATATAAATTTCTTTTGCACATTGGTAAATTTTATCATTTGCTTTAATTTGATTTAATTTTTCTAAGATGTCTTTCCATGTATAGTGTTCATGATTAGTTGTTTGAGTGTTTTGAGTGATAAAGTGAGATTGCGCTTTTAATGGTTTTAATGTCAGATGTTGAGTATCATCAATTGATTGATTATTTTTTAAAACAACAAATTGTTTACCTAGAATCTCTTTTTGCCGTGTTGTTTTGATTTCAAATTGATATGTGTTAAATATAGCTAAACGAGATAAAAAGATCCGTAATGGGGATTCTAGTTCAGGAAATGCATCTAGTATTGCTGAGCAGAACATATCTCCTGCTATCCCTCCAACTATGTCCAGATGAATATGCATTATTTAAACCTTTAAAGTTTTCCAAAATACAATGTACTTAAAATTGATTCTAAATACATTGTATTATTTAGATTAGTTATTTAATTTGTATCTTACTTAATTTATTTGGTTATTTTTTTATAACCTAATTATTTGTACCTACATTTTTGGGCAGAATAAAAATAAGAATAGAACCAATTACCACCACAATACCAATTGATAATAAACCGGCAGCAGGAGTACCGATGATATTTTCAGAATGTTGTCTTAAAATAGGGGCGCCAAAACTAAACAATGCACCAAACATATTGACAAAACCAATACCAGCAGCTAACGCATTACCAGTTAGAATTGATGAAGGCATAATCCAGAAAATAGGTTGGCAGGCAAAATAAGCTGTACCCGCGATACATAGCGCAATAATGGCAGGTACAGCTCCAACATAAGCCGATAATCCCAATGCTAGTCCACCGACTAATAATGTTGTTGCACAGGTATTACGTCTTTCTTGAACTTTATCTGAATATCTAGGTATAAAAAATGTACCTAATAATGCGCATAACCATGGTAATGTTGTAACTAAAGATGTCATGAAGTTAACTTTGCTTCCCATGATGCTAGCAACTTGACTTGGTAAAAAGAAGATAAGACCATATACACCACATTGAATACAACCATAAA
Source organism: Gilliamella sp. LMG 34362 (assembly GCF_984569125.1). Taxonomy (NCBI): domain Bacteria; kingdom Pseudomonadati; phylum Pseudomonadota; class Gammaproteobacteria; order Orbales; family Orbaceae; genus Gilliamella; species Gilliamella sp. LMG 34362. The sequence goes on from NZ_OZ474902.1 coordinate 510,318, forward strand.
TAATAGCAAAGTGCCATATTCTTGGATTTTTTAATGCATCCATAAGCTTAGCTGAAGCAGCTTTCTTGTTGTTTTCTTCTGATTGCATTTGATTTGCCAGTAGTTGTTTTTCTTCGGCAGATAAGAATCTTGCTGTTTCAGGGGTATTGTCTAAATAGAAGAATGTCCAAATACCTGCAATAATTGCAAGTGCACCTTCAATTATAAACATCCAAAACCATCCCGGATGGTTTAAAAATCCATGAAGTTCTAAAAGAGCGCCAGAAAGCGGTGAACCGAATGCCATAGCTAATGGCGCCCCCATATAAAATAAGCCCATCACGGCGGCACGATTTGCTTGAGGGAACCATTGTGATGTTAAATAGATCATACCTGGAAAGAACCCAGCTTCAGTAATACCAAGTAATATCCTGATTGTTAAGAATTTAACTTCTGAATCAGCAAATCCCATTCCTGCTGATAAAACACCCCAAGCTAATGTAGTTACACCAATCCAATTTCTGGCACCAAATTTCTTTAGACATAAGTTTGCTGGTGCACCTAAAAATGCATATACTACAAAAAATAATCCTGCTCCTAGTGCATAAGCTTCATTACTTAATCCAATGTCAATTTGGTAACTTTCTTTGGCAAAACCAATATTTGAACGGTCTAAAAATGCTAAAACATAAAGTATTAACATAAATGGAATTAATCGAATTTTTGTTTTTTTTATTACCGATAATAAGTTAATATTACTCATAGAGAACTCCCTAGCCTTCAATTGAAGACTATAATTTAAATTTTTAATAATTCTTAGCTATTATTAATCACATATTTACATGCCAATACCTATATCAGTTACATTGTTATTGTCATCAAAAGATATGTATTCAGGTTTAGTTAGAATCTCGATTTGTGGATTTGACTTTGCATCTTCAAGCATATTTTCTGAAATATAAAACTCATCAATATGTAATGTATTAGCTATTCTGATAATGCGTGCTTCTTTTCGTCCATCTAAAATAATGCATGTCTTAATAGCTGCTTGCATGGCTTGTTTATCATTAGCTAATATTACTGGTACATAGCCATCTTGGCTTAATCGAGAGGTTAGTACATTTGGATAAGTCTCAGGAAAATCTACTTTATCTAACAAACGTTGAGTTGAAAAATCCGCAAATCCCATTCCGGTAGCATTTCCACCACTTTTTTCATGTAGATCTAAAACAACTATACGATCAGGACGGATTGTGGCAATAGGTTGCATAAATGGTGTACAAGCTCGGCCTGTTACATGACAATCCATACCTCCACCAGAATAAATTTTTCCCATTAGATCAACAATACAAACATCGACATTATCAAACATCACTTTTGGGAAATAGCTTTTCGATTTTGATAACAATATTTTTTCGCGCTCTTCAAGTTTATTGGCAGGAATAGCTTCGATATCAACAACTTGATCATAGGCGTTTTCGATTGTTCCGATTCCGAATAAGAAAGGTGTATTGGCAATTTTAACTTTTGCCATCTCGACAATATTATTTGCCATACAACCAAATCCATAAGTATGGCAAGAATCAGCGCCTTTTTGTTTAGCAAAACCAATTGAAAGCATTTTTATAATTCCACTTTCAATTGGTGCAGTAAATGCGTTATGTGCTTTTATACGATTAATACAAATAATACCATCAGCTTGCATGGCATTTTTATCCATTAATACTTCAAGCCCATTAGGTAACTGTCCTACTTTTATTGTTTCCATTGAAGAGCGAATTTCACATCCTAAAAATTCCTCTGTCATACCTAATTTTTCAAGTACATGAATTTGTCCTTCCGCAGTAGCTCCTCCATGACTCCCCATAGCTGGAACACCATAAGGTTTAGCGCCTAGAGCTTTTAACTCATTAATCACCGCTCTTGCAATTAAGTGTATTTTGGCTATACCTCTACTACCGAGACCAACTGCAATGAACATGTCTTTTTTTATTAAATTTTTGATTTCTGGCTTCGAAAATTCAGCGTGAACTTTGGCATCAATATCTTGAATTTCTTCGGGTGACTCAAAGTGTTGCTTAACCCTTACCATCCTAGGTATTTTTACATCATTAAGTAATTCATCAACAAATGACATAGTTTTCTCCTTATTTGTAATATCATTAAGATTTAAAAGAAATATTACATAATTGCACCGGGCTGCCATGGGACGAATTCAAGTGAGCCGTATCCAAATTTTTCACTTTTAGTCTTTTCACCAGAAGCAACAGCTAAGATTGTTTCAAATATTCGCTTACCTGCTTGCTCTAATGTTTCTTGTCCATCAGCTACATCACCACAATTAATATCCATATCTTCCTCTTGGCGACGCCATAGAAAGTTGTTGGATGCGATCTTTATGCATGGTGTTGGTTTTGAACCATATGCAGATCCTCTTCCTGTTGTAAAACACATAATGTTGGCTCCACCAGCAATTTGGCCCGTGCATGCAAATGCGTCATATCCAGGGGTATCCATAAATACCAAGCCTTTTGCGGTTACTGGTTCTGCATATTCATATACATCAATCAGATTAGTACTTCCTGCTTTACAAATCGCGCCAAGTGATTTTTCAAGAATGGTCGTTAATCCACCTTCTTTATTGCCTGCAGATGGATTATTATTTAATTCTGCGTGACATCTTTTGGCATAATCCTCCCACCATAAGATTCGATTAATTAGTTTTTCGCCCACTTCTTTGGAAGTCGCTCGGCGAGTAAGGATATATTCAGCACCATAAATTTCAGGGGTTTCGGCGAGTATTGCTGTACCTCCTTGTTGTACGAGTAAATCGACAGCTACGCCAAGTGCAGGATTAGCAGAAATGCCTGAATAACTATCAGAACCACCACATTCAAGTGCCAAAACTAATTCTGATGCAGGCACTTCTTCTCTGGTGTATTGATTTGCTTCATTTAACATGCTTTCAATAATAGTTACACCTTTATCGAAAGTTTTTTGTGATCCACCAGTTTCTTGAATAGTCATATGTTGTAGCATAGGACCTTCATTTAATCCTTTTACTTGAATAAGATCTTTGATTTGATTTGATTCACAACCAAGTCCAATTATTAGAATACCGGCAAAGTTAGGATGATTTGCATAACCACTCATTGTGCGTTGCATCATCTTCATCAAATCACCTTTCATATCCATGGCACAACCAAAACTTTGAGGTAGGGCTACGATTCCATCTATATTGGGATAATCAGCTAATCCTTTAGCTTTAAAGTGATCTTCAAGGCGACGTGCAACTGTTGCACTACAGTTGACGGATGTTAGTATGCCAATATAGTTACGGGTTGCTATTTGGCCGTTTTTACGCTTATAGCCCATGAAAGTCCTTTTTTCACTAGCCATTGGCGTTTCTTGTTTATCTGCACAAAAGTCATATTCGTGTCCATAATCACCCATTTTTAAATTATGTAAATGGATATGTTCTCCAGCTTGAATATCACAAATTGCATAACCTATAATTTGATTATAGCGTTTAATTGGTTTATCTTTTTCGATATTGTGAAGTGCTATTTTATGTCCTTCTTTTATATCGGAAAGTACAGAAACATTTGTTTCTTGAATCATGTACCCTTTGGATACTGGAAAACGAGCTATGGCAACATCGTCATTGGGATGAAGTATGATTACTTTAGATACTTCGCTCATAATTTGCTCCTAAAACTAATTAGTAATAAATTTTTATAAAATCTTTGAATCGGATAATAATTTTTCTAGAACTTTCTTTTTATCGGAGGTTAATGGCATTACTGGAGCTAAAACTTCCGTCGAAATATCGACGCCAGAAAGTTTTATTGCTTGTTTGATTACGCCAAAGAAAGGTGATTCAATGGCATAGACTGGCATTAATTTTGCAAGTTGACGTTGTAATTTGAATGCTTTTTCATAATCTTTTTCAACGAAAGCTTTATAAATTCCTTTAGTAATTTTTGGTGCAAAATTAAAGGTTGCAGGAATACCACCGTGGCCGCCAAGAATAAGGGTGTCTAACATATATTCATCAAAGCCACTGAAAATGATAAAATCTGGACGGAAGGCGTGAACTCTGTTGATGATTTCTCGGGTATGGCTGATATTATCAATAGTATCTTTCAAACCAATAATATTAGGCAAATCCTTTGCCAGTCTTGTAATAACATCAATACCTATATCTTGACCGGTTAATGCCGGAAAATTGTAAAGTAGTACAGGGATATCGATATTTTCAGCAACAGTTTTATAATGGTTATAAATCGCATCACTATTTAATAAAGCATAATAAGGATTAACAACTAAAACTGCATCAGCACCAATTTGGGCTGCATGTTTGCCATATTGAATCGTCTCAGCAGTGCTTGGGCTTGATATGCCAAGCATAACTGGAATACGTTTATTGATATAATTTACTGCGAATTCAGCAACTTCATATCGCAACTTAGGCGGCATATGGCAGAACTCACCACCACTACCTAGAATCAAAACACCATCAGCTTCGTTATCGATTAGATGATCTAATAATTTGCCCATTCCTTTTTTATCTAGTTCCCCTTTTTTATTAACGATAGTAGGGACTGGAGGGAATATACCTTTAAATTTTTCTAAATTCATTTTTTCTCCTTGTTCATAATGTAGAACATTATTTCTTAGACGAGAACAAATTATTGGTAAAAAAATTTAGAATTGCAATGTATTAATTCAAAAGAAAATTAATTTTGTGATCATCCTCTCATTGTCGAAAATAATTTTTTTGTTAATTAAATTTTTCCGTATAATGAAATATAGTTCTTTTTATGGGAATTTTTGAATATTATTAATTAAGAGGTAAATATGATTTATTACATTCCGCCGGTTAATTTATTAGGTAAAGGATGCTTATCTGAGTTAGGTGTACCAGTTAAAAAACTTAATTGTCAGAAAGCATTTGTTGTTAGTGATAAGTTTTTAGTGGGCAATGGTACTGTAGATAGAGTAGTAGATATCTTAGCAAAAGAGGGCATTGAATCGGTTATTTTTTACGATGTAAAACCGAATCCAACCGTTGCTAATGTTGAAAATGCACTAAAATTATGTCAAGAATCTAACTGTGATTTTATTGTCTCTATTGGTGGTGGATCACCTCAGGACTGTGGTAAAGCAGTTGCTGTGTTAGCGACAAATGGCGGTAAAATTACTGACTATGAAGGGATGCATAAAAGTAAACATAAATGCTTACCAATTGTGGCAATAGCAACAACAGCCGGTACCTCTGCTGAGGTGACGATCAACTATGTTATTACCGATGAAAGTAGACATGTAAAAATGATTATGGTTGATCCGAATACATTGGCGTCAATAACGGTTAGTGATCCTGATTTAATGATCTCAAAACCAGCCAATTTAACTGCGGCAACAGGTATGGATGCATTAACTCATGCTATTGAAGCTGTAGTGGCTAAAGGCGCGATGGATGTTACTGATTCAACCGCATTATATGCGATTGGTCAAACCTTTAAATATTTAGCTCGAGCGGTTAAAAATGGTAACGATATCGAAGCAAGAGAACAGATGAGTTATGCCTGTTTTTTAAATGGGATTGCCTTTAGTAATGCTGGTCTGGGTAATGTTCATGCTATGGCTCATCAACTAGGTGGTCTTTATGATTTACCTCATGGGGTATGTAATGCAATGTTATTATCGGTAGTTGAAGAAGAAAATGCTAAACATGCGCCAGAAAAATTTAGAGTTATCGCAGAAACAATCGGATTAGAGACTAAAAATAAAACGGATCAAGAGTGTGTTGATTATGTGATAAAACGAATTAAAGATTTGGCACAAGAGGTAGGTATTCCTAAATCTTTAAAAGAAATTGGTGTTGATAATCCAGATTTTGAATTATTGGCTGAAAATTCGATGAAAGATGCTTGTGCCGGAGCAAATCCAGTATTTTTTGATAAACAAAAATTGATTGAGTTATTTAAGAAAATAGCTTAACAGCTAATTTATCCAATGAGTTAAAATAATATTGAATCATAGTGATTCAATATTATTTAAAACTTATCCGTCAATTTTTGGCATGCATCACGTACTAATTGTGAATATTTATCAATTTTATCCACAGGTAGTTGAAAAAGAACACCCGAAATACTAATAGCGGCGATGGGTTCGTTATTTTTATTGAAGATTGGTGCAGCGATACAATGAACACCTTGAACATCTTCCTGATTATCATAAGCCCAACCTTGAGACCTAATTTTTGCAAGCTCTTTTTTTAACTGTTTCTTGCTGGTTATTGTTGTGTCGGTATATTTGATTAATTTGTCTTCGGGAATAAGTTGATCAATTTTTTCGTCTGGTAACCAAGCTATTAATGCTTTACCAATACCAGAGCTATGTAAAGGCAATTTTTTACCAATCCAAGTACGAATACCAATAGCCTGATCATTTTCAATTTTAGCAATGTAAACAGAATAAAGACCGTCAAGAACACCTAAATGGCAGGTCAAGTTAGTTTTATCTCGCAGTTTAATCATTAACGGTTCGGCTATTTTAGTGATATCAAACTGTTCTAAGGATTTATCTCCCCATTCATGTAATTTTAACCCAAGATAATACTTATTTTGATCTTGTCGCAAAATACCATGCATAACTAAGGCATTTAATAGTGTTGATGTACTGCTTTTAGGTAAATTGAGATCCTGAAATATTTGACTAAAAGTAGCCCCTCGGTGATTATCTAAATAATCACAAATACGGACAATTTTATCTAATGCTGGTACAAGTGTCTGAATATTTGGCATGAAATATCCTAATATAATAATGTAAGAAATATATTTATTTTATTGATACTAATTGTTTAGAAAAACATTTTTTGAACGGTTTAGTGTATTAAGTGTCTTATCTTTAACATTATATTCAAGTTACTTGATAAGGAAAAGAAAATAACTTTTATTATTTTCCTGTTTAGTGTATTTAAATCGATAAATCCTTATCTTGCATCATGTTAGGCATAGTTATATTATGAGTAGCAATGCTATATTATTTAAGGAATGAGTTATGTTAAAATCAATAGATCCAACCTCTACATCTTCTTGGAAATCCCTTCAAGCTAGTTATCAAAAACATCATAATAAAACTATAGCCGAAATATTAAAAGACGAGCCAAAGCGCGTCGAAAAACTGAGTATTCCGTTTGAGGATGAGTTTTTGGTTGATCTTTCAAAAAACCGTTTAACACAAGAAACATTAGAAATTCTTTATCAGCTTGTGGATGAGTGTGATTTAAGTGGCGCAATTAACGCGATGTATAGTGGTGAAAAAATTAATCACACAGAAGATCGAGCCGTGTTACACGTTGCACTTCGTAATGTATCTAATACTCCAATTTATGTTGATGGCAAAAATGTCATGGATGATGTCAATGCAGTGCTTGCTAAGATGGAGTCCTTTAGTAAAAAAGTGATTAGCGGTGAATGGAAAGGTTATACCGGCAAGGCTATCACTGATGTTGTTAATATCGGCATTGGTGGTTCAGATTTAGGCCCTCACATGATTACTGAAGCGCTTCGACCTTATAAAAACCATTTAACGATGCACTTTGTATCTAATGTTGATGGCACTCATATTGTAGAAGCATTAAAAGATCTTAATCCAGAAACAACACTCTTTTTAGTTGCGTCGAAAACTTTTACAACTCAAGAAACGATGACTAATGCTCAAACTGCCCGTCAATGGTTACTTGATGCAGCTAAAGATGATAAAGCAGTAGCACTGCATTTTGTTGCATTATCAACTAATACAAAAGAAGTTGAAAAGTTTGGTATTGATACTGCTAATATGTTTGAATTTTGGGATTGGGTTGGTGGTCGCTATTCGTCTTGGTCGGCAATTGGTTTATCAATCGTTCTTTCCATTGGCTTTGAAAACTTTAAACAGTTTTTAGCAGGTGGCCATGCAATGGATAAACACTTCCAAACAGCGCCGGTTGAGAAAAATATTCCAACATTACTTGCGTTAATTGGTCTTTGGTACAATAACTTCTGTGGCGCAGAAACTGAAGCAATTTTACCTTATGATCAATATATGCATCGTTTTGCTGCTTATTTCCAACAAGGTAATATGGAATCAAATGGTAAAAGCGTTGATCGTAATGGTAATAAAACGACTTATACTACTGGACCTATTATTTGGGGTGAGCCTGGTACTAATGGCCAACATGCCTTCTATCAATTGATTCATCAAGGTACTAAACTGATTCCTTGTGATTTTATTGCACCAGCAATTAGCCATAATCCGGTTGGAGATCATCATCCTAAATTACTTTCAAATTTCTTTGCACAAACTGAAGCTTTAGCTTTTGGTAAAACCGAACAACAGGTAGAACAAGAATTCCTTGCGGCTGGTAAAAGCCTTGATGAAGTTAAATCTATTATTCCTTTTAAAGTTTTTGCTGGTAATAAGCCAACCAACTCTATTTTAGTCAAAAAAATCACACCTTATGCATTAGGTGCATTAGTTGCTATGTATGAACACAAAATCTTCACGCAAGGTGTTATTCTTAATATCTTTAGTTTTGATCAATGGGGAGTTGAACTCGGTAAACAGCTAGCAGGTCGTATTTTACCTGAATTAGCCGATGATAAACCTGTGAGTTCTCATGATGATTCAACTAACAACTTAATCAATCAATACAAGAAATGGCGTTAGAGCAAGTTTTACAGTAGATAGAAAAAACCTTCAGTTTTAACTGAAGGTTTTTTTATAGATGATTATTTTTTAACACGCATAATTGGCGTTTTACCTGCTTCAACAGAACCAGTTAGTTTGGTTAGTTCAACTACTGTTTCCATATTTGAAATTACAACAGGAGTTAAAACTGATTTGGCTTTACTTTCAAGTAAAGGTAGATCAATTTCAATGATAGTATCGCCAATTTTAACTTGTTGTCCTTCTTCAGCAACACGAGTAAAACCTTCACCTTTTAGTTCAACGGTATCTATACCAAAATGAACAAAAAGTTCAATACCTTCATCTGACTCAATCGCAAAAGCATGATTAGTTTCAAAAATTTTGCCAATTTTACCATTTAATGGTGCGACAATTTTGTTGCCAGATGGTTTAATTGCAACGCCATCACCAACGATTTTTTCAGCAAATACAACATCAGGCACATCTTCGATTTTAACGATCTCTCCACTAAGAGGTGCAATAATTTCAATGCTATTTTTGTTATCGTCAGAGACAAACTGTTTTATTTTATCAAATAGACCCATTATGGCCTCCTAACAAATTTGCTTTTCAGCAGTATATTTTTCAATTAAATCAGTTATTTCTTTAGCGGTTGCTTTTTCTAGTGCAGTTTCAGCAAATTTTTTCGCTTCTTCGTAATTGGTATTACGAATTAATTTTTTGATTTTAGGAATTGATACAGCACTCATACTAAACTCATCAAGTCCCATACCTAATAATAGGATAGTTGCTCTTTCATCACCAGCAAGTTCACCACACATTCCTGTCCATTTGCCTTCTTTATGAGAAGCATCAATGACATTTTTAATTAATGTTAACACTGATGGTGAAAACGGATTATAAAGATGTGAGATAAGCTCATTACCACGGTCAACAGCAAGTGTATATTGGGTTAAATCGTTAGTACCAATACTGAAGAAGTCAACTTCTTTAGCTAAGTGACGAGCAATAACTGCTGCTGCAGGTGTTTCGATCATAACACCAATTTCAATTTCTTTATCAAACGCTTTACCTTCGGCGGTTAATTGTTCTTTAAGAATATTGATTTCAGATTTTAAGATACGAATTTCTTCAACTGAAATAATCATTGGGAACATGATACGTAATTTACCAAAGGCTGAAGCACGTAGAATTGCGCGTAATTGTGCATGTAATATCTCTTTACGATCTAAACAGATACGGATTGCACGCCAACCTAAGAATGGGTTTTCTTCTTTTGGTAAATGCATATAAGGTACATCTTTGTCACCACCAATATCCATGGTACGAACAATAATTGATAAGCCATTAGTTGATTCGGCAACTTCTTTATATGCTTTGAATTGTTCTTCTTCATTAGGATACGCATCACGATCCATAAATAAGAACTCAGTACGATAAAGGCCAACACCTTCATAGCCATTGCGATCCGCACCGGCAATATCACGTACCGTACCGATATTGGCACAAATTTCCACTTGGTGACCATCAAGAGTTACCGCAGGTAAATCTTTTAATTTTGCTAATTCTTCTTTGTCAGCAATATATTTTGCTTGAACTTGTTTTAATTTTTCTTCAGTTGTGTGATCAGGATTAATATAGATTGCATTGTTAATCGCATCTAAAATAACAAAATCACCTTGTTTGATTGCTTGTGTTGCATTAGATGTACCAACAATTGCTGGAATTTCTAATGAACGAGCCATGATTGAGGTATGTGACGTACGGCCACCTGCATCAGTGATAAAGCCTAATACCATATCTAAATTTAATTGTGCAGTTTCTGATGGTGTTAAATCAGTTGCAACTAGGATACATGGTTGGCTAATAGCACTTAAATCAACAATTTCAATACCGAGAATGTTTTTCAATAGACGTTTGCCAATATCACGGATATCTGCAGCACGTTCTTTTAAATATTCGTCATCTAAGTTTTCTAACTCTTTTGCTTGCGTTTCAAATACAGATTGAACGGCAGCATCAGCACTTGAGTGTTTACTTTGGATACGAGAGATAACTTCTTGTTCAAGATCTTCATCTTCAAGAAGCATTATGTGACCTTCAAAAATGGCAGCTTTATCTTCACCTAATGTGGTCTTTGCTCTCTCCATAATAGCATTTAGCTGTTCGCTTGATTTTTGACGCGCTTCTTTAAAGCGCTCGATTTCAGCGTCAATTTTGTTATCAAGAATTTGCCTATTATTAATTACAATAGGTTCTTCTTTTAATAATAGCGCTTTTGCAAAAGCGATACCTGGGGAAACAAGTATACCTGATACCATAACATTTAATCCTTATTCAATATTAAAACCGTTCAATAATAATTGGGAGTATTATTCCAATTCAGGAATTAATTTTACTAAATGAGTTACTGCTTCTTTTTCATCTTCACCTTCGGCTGAAATAGTAATCGTTGTGCCTTGAGTTAAGCCTAATGTTTGTAATTTGAATAAGCTTTTAGCGCTAGCACTTTTTCCGTTTGATGTGACAGTAATTTCAGCATTAAAGTTTTTTGCTTCTTTTACAAATTGCGCAGCAGGGCGAGTATGAAGGCCATTCGATGCAGTAATGGTTACATCTTGTTTGTACATAATTATTTTACTCCCAAAAATATGTTTTTTCAGACGACAATATAAATAAAAACAGCGTGAAAGGCTAGTAAGATTTCACTGTTCTTTAACAATTCGTCTAATTTTGATGGTGATAAATCAACCAAGTTAGCCGATATTATTGTTAATATCGGTAAATTCGAGTGATTTTATCACGACATTTTTTAAATTCTACCTGCCCGTGAATTCCTCGTTTGATATTTTCAAACACAACTTCTTCACTACCATCAAGTTGTGAAGCTCGGATCTCTTCGTGGCAAAAAGATTCAAATTTTTCAAGCTCTTGTTCGCTGTTGCCTAAATGATAATTTTTAGGTAAATCTTGGCTAGTTATAGAGGTATTTGTTTGATTCTGTACATTAAGAACAATCACGCCTTTATTGGGCACCCATGAACTACATGCAGTTAATGACATAACAAAGAATAAAAATAGCGAGGGCAATGCTACGATCAATCTAAAAATGTTCAAAATATTTCCTTTATAAAGCACAATAACCTGTTTATTATTTATAGCTAGGCATAAATTATATACTATTAATCCGTGAAAGTGCAGGGGTGTGTTTTCACGGTATTTAAGACTAAGGTGGATTTAATGACTAATAGCAATAATTACAATGAGCTTAATCGCCAACTTATCCAAAATAAAATCGGCATGACAGCGGCTGAATTACATGGTTTTTTATCAGGTATTTTAGCAGGAGGTAATCATGATGAAAGCTGGAAAATTTTAACTAAGGATATGTTAAATGATGGGCAAAGCATTGCTGAACCTTTAAACAAAGAAATTGAAAAATTATATCATTCAACTAAACAACAACTTATTGATGAAGATTTTGAATTTCAATTGTTACTCGGCGATCAAGATCTATTTACTCAGATTGATGATTTAGTCGGATGGGTTAATCATTTTTTATTAGGAATTGGTTTGGTTCAACCTAAAATTAATCGTGTTAAAGGTGATGTTGGTGAGGCAATATACGACCTGAGACAAATCGTTAAATTGGGTTATGATGAAAATGAAGATCAGCAAGAGTTAGGCTTTGCATTTGAAGAAATTAAAGAATACGTTCGGATTACGGCGATGCTTTGTTTTGATGAATTTAACGAATCTGATATAACCCCAACTATTCATTAATATTAGTATCATTGATTTTTAAGGTGCAAGTTATGGTAGATATGCATAGCAAAACAGAACTTTTAGCGCGACGAAATAAATTATTGGCACAAATGGAGCCAAATAGCATCGCTTTGTTTTTTGCTTCACCAGAGGTTACGCGAAGCAATGATACTCACTATCCTTATCGGCAAGATAGTGATTTTTGGTATTTTACTTTTTTTGCTGAGCCAGAAGCTCTATTGGCGGTGATAAAGGAGTCTGATAATCAAGCTCGTTACGTATTATTTAACCGTAAAAAGGATCCTTTAGCGGAAACATGGACCGGATATCGATTAGGTCAGCAGGTAGCATTAGAAAAAATTTGCGTAGATGAAGCTTATCTTTTTGATGATATTAATAATCTTTTGCCAAATTTATTGAATGGTAGAAAGGTTATTTATCATGCTGACCAGTTATACGAATATGCTGATGAAATAGTTAAAACAACATTACATAATTTAAGGCAAGGTGTTCGCAACAAATTTGTTGTCCCAAATATAATGATTGATTGGCGACCTATTGTTCATGAAATGCGTATGTTTAAATCGGATTTCGAAATGGCTATATTGCGCCAAGCTTGTGAAATAAGTGCTAAGGCACATATTCGCGCAATGCAAAAGTGTCAGCCTAGTTTGTATGAATATCAGTTAGAAGCGGAAATTTTACATGAATTTGCTTGGTATGGTGCTCGTTCGCCATCTTATAACACTATTGTTGGTGGGGGAAATAATGGTTGTATATTGCATTATGAAAATAATAGCGACCAATTGAAAGATGGCGATTTAGTCTTAATTGATGCGGGTTGTGAATATCAGTATTATGCTGGGGATATCACCCGTACATTTCCTATAAACGGTAAATTTAATCAGTCACAACGTGAAATATATGACATTGTGTTAACGGCACAATACGCGGCAATCAAATTATTACAACCAGGTACTTCAATATCAATAGTAAACCAACAAATTATTCGAATTATGGTTGAAGGTTTAGTTAAACTTGGCATTATGCAGGGCGATATCGAGACGTTAATTGCAAATAAAGCTTACATGACATTTTATATGCATGGTTTAGGACATTGGTTAGGTATTGATGTGCATGATGTCGGTAGCGATCGTGATCGCATCCTTGCTCCAGGCATGGTGTTAACGGTTGAACCAGGGCTCTATATTAATCAAGAAGCCGATGTTCCTGAACGTTATAAAGGCATTGGCATCCGTATAGAGGATAATATTTTAATTACTGATTCAGGCAATGAAGTTTTAACCGCAACGGTGCCTAAAGATCCTCAACAAATTGAACAATTAATGCAAATCAATCAATAAACTTATGATCAAGTAAGGTGCTAATCAATAATTTAAGATTAGCGCCATTAAGTTTTATTTCAAATAAATACTATTGAATGATAGTTATGGATTGATAAATGTCAGTTTAGTTATTACCTAAACTAATTGAACTATCGCGATTAAAGATAATCTTCATTTTGATATTTTTACCAGCAATTGGTTTGTATTTCCATGTTTTCATTGCCGTGATCACTGCACGATTAAAAATATTATTGGGTTGAGCTTCAATAATTCTAATATTTTCAACACGTCCTTCACTATTTACATCAAACATGACAATAACATGACCTTCTAAGCGCATGTCTAGTGCTCTTCTTGGATATTCTGGGCGATTTCGGCTAATCGGTGTTGGATTACCCGAATATTGCTGATTATCAGAAATTTTAGGTGCTACTGACGTTTTGGCAGTATTATCACTAATTGCTTCTTGTCTAACTTGTTGCCGAGAGGCTTTTTGTGTTGGTGGTTTTTTCTTTTTTGGTTTCGGTTTTGGTTCTGGTTTTACTATTGTTGGTTTATCAGGTTCAACAGTAGGTTTTTCGGGTTCTTTTTCCGGTGTAGGATCAGGTGTTTCTTCTTTAACGATTTCAGGCTCAACAACAGGTTCAACGGGTTGTTCTTCAATAGGTTTATTATCTATGATTTCACTGTTTTCTGCGCCTTTAATATCAGGTGTATTTTCAACTAATGATTGTTCAGGGGCTGCTAATTGAGTAAGATCAACCATTACGGCTTTAATTGAATCATCACCTTCATCAACCATGATGTTATTTGCAAACAACGCTGAGCTAAATAATAATCCTAATAAAAGTAGATGTGATATCACAGCAATAGATACAAATACATATATATAATTATCCTGTTGCTTGTTAGCAATAGGTGATTGTGGCTCTTTTTCTGTATTGATATCTATATCAAAATTGATCTTCATAGCAGTAATAATTTATCCCTTAGGGCGTGTATTCTAAATGAAAATGCTTATCATTTGTAGCATTTTTTTAAATATGATTTATCAATAACTTGTTGCATAAAAATATTTATCAGATAATAGTAAGTAAATATCTCTCATTTGTAGCGGTTAGACTGATGAATAATCCATCGATAAAACAGATACTCGATCTAGTTCAAGAAGATTTAGTGAAGGTTAATCAGGCAATACAAGCAGAGCTTAGCTCTGATGTTGTATTAATCAATCAATTAGGCAATTACATTATTAGTAGTGGCGGTAAACGTATTCGTCCAATCATTGCGCTACTTATTGCTAAAGCACTGAATTATCAGGGTGATAAACATATTATAACGGCTGCTTTTATTGAATTTATTCATACTGCAACCTTATTGCATGATGATGTTGTTGATGAGTCAGATTTACGCCGAGGCAAATCAACAGCTAATGCATTATTTGGTAATGCTGCTAGTGTTTTGGTCGGTGATTATATTTATACTCGTTCTTTTCAAATGATGGTTCGTACCGAATCATTTAAAGTATTACAAATTATGTCTGAGGCCACGAATGTTATCGCAGAAGGTGAAGTCCAACAACTACTTAATTGTAATGATCCAGATATTACTAAAGAACAGTATCTACAAGTGATATATCGTAAAACAGCAAGACTATTTGAAGCGACATCTCATTCCGCTGCAGTCCTTGCTGAAGCGACCCCAGAACAAGAATTTGCCTTACAAGAATATGGAAAATATTTAGGAACTGCTTTTCAAATTATTGATGACTTATTAGATTATAGTGCCGATAGTAATCAAAAATTGGGTAAAAATTTGGGTGATGATCTTAATGAGGGTAAACCGACATTACCACTACTACATGCAATGCATCATGCTAATGCACAGGATGCGGCTTTAATCCGGCAAGCAATTGAACAAGGAAATGGCCGTCATTTATTAGATCATGTTTTAGAGGTGATGAAGTCATGCGGATCGCTTGAATTTACTTTAGAAACAGCCCAGCAAGAGGCAAATAAAGCGTTTAATGTGATTTCAATTTTACCAGATTCTCCTTATAAAAAAGCACTACAAGATCTGGCCTTGTTATCAGTAAAAAGGGAAAACTGACAGTGATGTTTATTTGATGATTTTAAATACATTAGTTATACAATTTGTTTAATTAACATTGTTTTTTACCATTGATGGTGAATATTTCAAGTTGAATTTTATTATGTTATGTAAATAGGTTGTACCCTTTTTATAACAATCCCATTGTTCAAATAAGGTTATTATCATGTTCAAAAGGTCTTGGCCGGTTTTTTTAATTTTTGTATCGATGATTTCTGTGCAATCAAGCGCTTCATTTGCTAAATATTTATTCCCAGTACTTGGTCCAGAAGCAATGACTGCTTGGCGTTTATTTTTTTCCGCTATTTTATTGGTCATAATCTTTAAACCTTGGCGTAAAACGATTTCTAAACAAGCAATTAAATATATTATTTTATATGGTATTGCCATGGGATGCATGAATTTATCTTTTTATAACGCTATCTCTCGTATTCCTTTAGGTATTGCTGTCGCAATTGAATTGACGGGGCCAATTATGGTCGCTATGTTTTCCGGTCGACGATTAACCGATTTTATTTGGTTAGCTATTGCCATAATTGGATTAGTTATGTTGTTGCCTATTCATCAAGCAGCCAGTGATTTAGATCCGATAGGTCTTTTACTTGCTTTATGTGCTGGAGGCTGTTGGGCTGGTTATATTCTTTTTGGTCGTAAGGCAGGCGAAATATATGGTGCACCAAGTGTTGCACTCGGATCGATTGTTGCTTCAGTATTACTCTTTCCTATTGGAGTATGGCAAAGTGGTAGCGCAATGTTTTCCTTGGATATTTTGCCATTAGCTTTCATGGTTTCACTGTTAGCATCAGCGATTCCTTATGGTCTTGATATGGTCGCATTACCCCGTTTACCAGCCCAAACTTTTAGTACCTTAATGAGTTTGTCGCCAGTATTTGCGGCATTTTCAGGATTAATTGTTTTACATGAACAGTTAACACATTACCAGTGGTTAGCTATTATGTTTATTATTGTTTCTTCGATTGGTACGGTATTAACTATGCATCGACCAAGTAAAATTAAAGCGCTAAATCGAGAAGATTAAGGGTATTGAGTTACTATCGCGTGTTTGAGCGCGATAGTAATTAAGTGCAAGAGAAGTAAAGTGAACGATTATCGAGGCGGAAAACCCATGCCTCCGCCCATTAAGCCTTTCATTTGACGCATCATCTTCATCATGCCACCACCTTTCATTTTTTTCATCATTTTTTGCATATCTTCAAACTGTTTAAGTAGTTTGTTAACATCTTGTACTTGTGTTCCGGATCCATTTGCAATACGGCGTTTGCGTGATCCTTTGATGATTTCAGGATTTGCTCGCTCTTTTAATGTCATAGAGCCAATTATTGCTTCCATCTTGATGGTGATTTTGTCATCCATTTGCGCTTTAATATGATCTGGTAGTTGACCTACACCCGGTAATTTAGCCAGCATGGCCCCCATTCCACCCATATTACGCATCTGTTTAAGCTGATCTTGGAAATCATTAAAGTCAAATTTATCGCCTTTTTTTAACTTTTTCGCGATTTTTTCCGCTTTTTCACGATCAACATTACTCTGTAATTCTTCAATTAAAGAGAGAACATCTCCCATGCCTAAAATGCGCGAAGCGATACGGTCAGGGTAAAAAGGCTCTAATGCATCCGTTTTTTCCCCCATCCCTAAAAACTTAATTGGTTTGCCAGTGATATGGCGGATTGATAATGCTGCACCACCACGAGCATCACCATCAACTTTAGTTAAAATGACACCGGTTAGTGGTAAGGCATCATTAAATGCTTTAGCTGTATTGGCGGCATCTTGCCCTGTCATTGCATCGACAACAAATAGTGTTTCAATTGGATTGATTGCATCATGTAGTGCTTTGATTTCATCCATCATGTCGCTATCAACATGCAATCGACCAGCGGTATCGACAATCAGTACATCAAAAAATTGTAATTTCGCATGTGAAATTGCTTTATTAACAATATCAACTGGTTTTTGATTGATATCTGATGGGAAGAACTCGACATCAATTGCTTTAGCAAGTGTTTCTAATTGTTTTATCGCTGCGGGTCGATAAACATCGGCAGAAACAACTAATACTTTCTTTTTTTGTTTTTCTTTTAAGAATTTTGCTAGTTTTGCAACGCTAGTTGTTTTACCTGCACCTTGTAAACCAGCCATTAGCATTACCGCTGGAGGCTGAGTAGCTAAGTTAAGTGAGCTATTAACTTCACCCATTGCTGCAGTAAGTTCAGCTTGAACGATTTTAATAAACTCTTGGCCTGGGGTTAGTGTTTTATTCACGTCTAAACCGACGGCTTTTTGTTTAACTTGGTTAATAAATTCCCGTACTACAGGTAGGGCAACATCAGCTTCAAGTAATGCCATCCTGACATCACGCAGCGCATCTTTGATATTATCTTCAGACAGACGTCCACGACCACTAATATTGCGGAATGTCTGTGATAAACGGTCAGTTAAATTCTCAAACATACTAACTCTCAACAAATTAAAAAAATTATCACCTATCATATCAGAAAATTTGCAGAAGTCCCATGATCATAAATTTGTTATGGCTTGACACAAAATTGTGTTCCTGTTGAAATGAGAGTCATAATAAATAAAGGAGAAAGTTATCTATGGTGAAAGTAGTTAATACCGATAAAGCCCCTGCAGCTATTGGTCCTTATGTACAAGGTGTCGATTTGGGTAATATGTTATTTGCATCAGGTCAAATCCCAATTAATCCAGCAACGGGTGAGATGCCAACTTGCGTGAAAGAACAAGCTAAGCAAAGTTTAGCTAATGTTAAAGCAATTGTTACTGAGGCGGGTTATCAAGTTAAAAATATCGTTAAAACAACTATTTTTTTAGCTGATATGAATGATTTTGCTGATGTTAATAGTGTCTATGAGGAATTTTTTACCGAAAATCAAGCAAGCTTTCCAGCTCGTTCTTGTGTGCAAGTAGCTCGAATTCCGAAAGATGCTAAAGTTGAAATAGAAGTTATTGCTGTTAAATAAGTTTGCCAAATTCATTAGCACCAATAGGTGCTAATGAAGCAAAAAAGTTGAGGGAAGTTTTTTCGCGGCTTTTCTTGCTAAATTTTCCTATTTTTTGGTCATCAGTTATGATGTTTTTCTATCTGTATCTGGCTGTTTAAAAGTCGATTTTATTCGCCTAAAATTATTTATATTTAAACTGTTATTTAGTGATTGATTGCTAATTGAGTTGGTGCAATAATCTACAATTATACATTGCTATTTATTGGTTAATTAGGTTGGAAAAATGTTTGAAAAAGTAGAGTCGTATGCTGGTGACCCAATTTTGTCATTAGTCGCAGAATTTAATAATGATAGCCGTCAGGATAAGACCAATTTAAGTATTGGATATTATTATGATGAAAACAGTGAGGTTCCGCAGTTATCATGTGTTAAAACGGCCCGTGATTATATTTATCAACATCAACAAGGCGCACAACTTTATTTGCCAATGAGTGGTTTACCTAGTTATTGCCAAGCGATCCAATCACTGCTTTTTGGTGAAGATAATCCTGCTATTCAAGCTAAACGTATTGCAACTATTCAAACGTTAGGTGGGTCAGGTGCCCTGAAAGTTGGTGCTGATTTTCTTTATCACTATTTTCCGAATTCTCAAGTATGGGTGAGTGATCCAACTTGGGAAAATCATATTGCTATTTTTAGTGGTGCAGGCTTTAAAGTAAATAAATATCCTTATTTTGACCCAACAACTTGTGGTGTAAAATTTGACGCTATGCTTGATACATTAAATAGCTTACCGGCTAAAAGTATCGTGCTATTACATCCTTGTTGTCATAATCCTACTGGTGTCGATTTAACACAGCCGCAGTGGGATAAAGTAATTGAAGTTTTACAAAATCGTGATCTTATCCCATTTATGGATATTGCTTATCAAGGTTTTGGTGAAAGTATAGAAAGCGATAGTTATGCAATCAAAAAAGTCGCTGAGAAAGGATTATGTGGTTTGATCAGTAATTCTTTTTCTAAAACTTTTTCACTGTATGGAGAACGGGTAGGTGGATTATCCGTATTATGTGATGATAGCCAAGCAGCAAATTGTGTATTTGGTCAGTTACAAGCAACAGTTCGTCGTAACTATTCCAGCCCAGCTGCGTATGGAGCGCAATTGGTCTCATATGTATTAAATAATACGGAACTTAAAGCTTTATGGCTTAATGAAGTTCAAACCATGCGCAACCGTATTGTAACCATGCGTTCAACCTTAGTCGATTTATTAAAAACAGCAGCACCGGCACAAAATTTTGATTATTTGGTTAAACAAAGAGGTATGTTTAGCTATACAGGTTTTTCTAAAGAGCAAGTCACACAGCTAAAAGATGATTTCGCCGTTTATTTGGTGGGCAGCGGAAGAATGTGTGTGGCGGGATTAAATCACCATAATATACATCGTGTAGCAGAAGCATTTGCCACAATAAAATCATAATGTGACTAACTAGAGGAGAATCACATGTTACGTAAAGTATTTATTTTAATAGTAAGTATTGCGATGACAACAATGGTAGTTGGTTGTAACACGTTTAAAGGTGTCGGTAAAGATGTTCAATCTGGCGGTAAAGCAATTACGAATACGGCTGAAAATGTTAGTGAAAAGATGTAAATAGTGGCTGGAGTTACTTATAAATATTTTATAAGTAAACAATAAATGATGTATCGTGTTTTTAATATTTTCTTTGTATTTTTACTTGTAGGGTGTAGTTCGTTGAATTTTCGAACTGCACCTTTAACAATGGAAAATTGCCAGTATCAAAATCGTTCAGGTATTGAATTCAAGTTAAACCAACTTGAAAGCAATGTTTCAACATATCCCCATATTTACCTTTCTCAAAGTCGAGCTAGTCGTCATTTAACAACTAACTATGTCGGTTTAAAAGGCAAATTAACTGGTCAAATTTTTGTACGAGATTATCCGAAAGAGACATTTTGGCGAAGTCCTAATATATTTGAACGAGCATCAATGTATGATGACGGTTATGATGATTTGTATATTAGTCGTAAACAGAAGGAATCTCGTGATCGTAAGGCAAAATTTGTAGTAAAAGAAGCGGTATTAGAAAACTGTCAGATTATCTATATTTCCATTGATTCTTTAGCTAAAGATAGAGATAATCCTTCATTAATCGAATCTGCGGATTTATCTATTATTAAATAAGGATATTTATATGACTGATAACTTACCCCTTAGAGGATTAGGTGGCTGGCTTATTGTTGTTGCAATAAGATTAATTTTGAGTTGTATCAGTAATATATTTTTGATTATTTATATAAGCATTATCTTTATAAGATTGGCTAATTTTACTAATTCAAATTCCATTTTTTATAGTGAAAATCTTAACTGGATTTATCCATTAGAAATTGGTATGAATTTGATTCTTATTTTTTTTAATATCTACTTACTTTATCTTTTTTTCACTAAAAATTATAAATTTCCATCTTTGATGATTTGTTTTGAACTGTTAGTTATTGGATTGATGCTTTTAGATCAGTTTATTACTCATCAATTTACCACATTTAAAATTGAAAGCCGTGATTTGTTTAATATAGCCAAAAACATTATTTTGAGCGTTATTTGTATTTCTTATATGTTAAAATCTGAAAGAGTTTATAACACGTTTGTTAATGGGCGTCGTAGAGTGGAAAGTAATAACAATATTATTAGTTAATATATTTTTAAGGAACTAAAATGTCATCAAATTTTGAACCATCTTTAAAGGGCAAAGTTAAGAAAGCCGTAATTCCAGTCGCAGGCCTTGGCACGAGAATGTTGCCTGCAACCAAAGCGATTCCTAAAGAGATGTTACCCGTGGTGGATAAACCACTTATACAATATGTTGTTAAAGAGTGTATTGCAGCAGGAATAACTGAGATTATTTTTGTGACACATTCTTCTAAAAATTCGATTGAAAACCATTTTGATACTAGCTTCGAGCTTGAAGCTATGTTAGAAGCGCGAGTTAAACGTCAACTCTTGCAAGAAGTGCAAGGAATACTACCAAAACATGTTACTATCACAAGTGTTCGCCAAGGTTTAGCCAAAGGGCTTGGTCATGCGGTACTTTGTGCTTATCCTTTAGTTGGTGATGAACCTTTTGCTGTTGTGTTACCGGATGTGATTATCGATGAGTATGAAAGTGATCTTACTCAAGATAATTTAGCGGCGATGATTCATAATTATCATGAGACTAAACATAGCCAAATCATGGTTGAGCCGGTACCAAAAGAACTTGTTTCATCTTATGGTATTGTTGACTGCCGTGGTGAAGAGTTATCTGCAGGTAATGTAACACAAATGTATAGTGTAGTTGAAAAACCGTCAATTGAAGAAGCACCATCTAATCAATCAGTGGTAGGTCGTTATGTATTGTCAGAAAAAATTTGGCCTTTATTAGCCAAAACACCATTAGGTGCTGGTGGTGAAATTCAATTAACTGACGCAATTGCGATGTTACTAGAAGATGATGCTGTTGATGCGTATTGCATTAAAGGCCGAAGCCATGATTGTGGTAATAAATTAGGTTATGTCCAAACTTTTGTACAATATGCAATGCGTCATAAAAGTTTAGGCGATGATGTTAAAGCGTGGTTAAAAACGATTTAATTTTTTGCCTAATCAACTGATATAAAAAAGACGCCAATTGGCGTCTTTTTGCTATTTGTTTAGAATACATCGAAAGTGTAATTTTTATCATTAAACTTCTGACTGCTCATTATCCAAGGTCACGTTAGGATCGTTATAGATATCCATATTCATTAATCCAACTTCATGATCGGTTGCAATTGCTGCTGTCATTGCACCAGATACATTGGCTAAGGTTCTGGCCATATCAATGATTGGATCAACGGCTAGCACCATACCGATTAAAGGGAAGTATTCTGCCATTCCCATGCCTGATAGTACAACGGTTGCTGCAACAGTTGCAGTACCTGGGATACCGGCGATACCAATCGAACCTATAACGACCACAATTACTAGCATAATATAAAATTGGATATCAGTATTAATGCCCACCATATGGGCAACCATTACGGCAAGCAGTGCAGGGAAAAATCCAGCACAACCATTCATTCCCATTGTACTACCCAATGATCCTACTAGATTAGCAGTACCGGTATTTACTCCCATTCTGACGGTCAATGTTGATATTGTCATAGGTAATGTACCGACTGATGAACGGCTGGTAAAAGCCAGTAACCATGTACCAAGTGCTTTTTTAATAAATGTGATTGGTGAAATACCATGTACCATCACAATCAAGATATGTACTGCAAGCATTAATATGGTAGCAAGGTAAATTGCTAATACAAAGCTTGATACTTCGACTATTGCAGGAATACCATTGGAAATAATGGTGCGAGCAAGTAAGGCAATTACCGCATAAGGCATATATTTGATGACCGTCATGGCAATTGACATGATAATTTTATAAAGTGCTTCAATAAAAGTTTTAAACAGGGCAATAGGTTGAGGATTCTTTTTTTCCATGCGATTAGCTGCAAGTCCCATTAATGCCGAAAAGATGACTAAACCAACAATATTCTCTTTTACCATGGAAGCAATGATGTTACTAGGGATAAGATTGACGAATGTATCAATGATATTGGTATATTGTTTTGCAACAGCGGTTTTGGCTGAGGTTGAACTTAGTTCACCTAATGATAATACATTAGCCAAGATAATCCCAATAATACAAGCAATGGCTGTAGTGAATAGTAGCCAAAAAATACCTCTGAATGCGATTTGTGGTAAATTTTCTTTACCAGAAAAATCAATAATCACTTTTACAATTGAGACGAAAATCAGAGGAATAACTAGCATGCGAATAAAGGCTATAAAGGCTCGGCCGAATAAACCATACCATGTTGCGATTTCTTGCATCCAAATTGTTGAGCTATTTGGAAAACCTGCAGCGGCTTGAATACCTAAACCCAGTACGGCACCAAGTACTAAGCCAACTAGCATACGAATAGAAAAATTAACTTTTTTGGTTTGCAGTGGTCGCATTATCGCAAAAAAGCAAAACAGCAATAAGCCAATGCCTATTAAGGTTTGATAATGGGTGATAGATAAGAACTTTTCAAAAAAAGTCCCCTGAAAAATGGCATCTGACATGGTTTACCCCCAGCTTTTGGATAAAATTGAATTAATTCTGTAATGATCTATTGTGGTAGGGTTAATAAATTATTAACCCTACCACATATTTTTAATGTTAATAACCTAACATATTGTAAATAATTAATATGTTTTAATACTATTTAGCTATACCACCGGCTATATTTAAAATATCCCATGGTCTTGAAAAAGGAGGTGCATATAAAAAGTCCATCATGGCTAATTCATCAATTTTCATATTGGCCCAAATGGCTGTGGCTAAACTATTCGTTCTTAATGCAGCACCGTTCCCTCCCGCTATTTGGCCACCTAATAAAATACGAGTTTCGGCGTGATAAATGAGTTTAGCGATTACGCCAGTTTGCCCTTCAACATAGTTACTGTGATTTTTATCTTTAACGATTACTGTCTTGTAAGGGATCCCTGCTTTGATTGTTTGTGATTCTGTTAGACCTGTTCGTCCGGCTTCAATATCAAAGACTTTCAATGCTGATGTACCAAGTGTGCCTGGGAATTGGTTATTTCCACCAGCTAAATTGTCACCAACTGTTTTACCTAATTTGTTGGCACCAGTAGCTAGTGGTATATAAGTCATTGATTGACTAACTCGATGATATAGTGCGACACAATCACCAGCAGCATAAACACCTGCAATATTTGTTTGGCCATAATTATCAATAATAATTGCACCATTATTAAGTGTTTCAATATCCAGATCTTTATATACTTCACTATTAGGTTTTACCCCTGTAGCTATAATGACAATATCAGCTGCATATTTAGCTTTATCGGTAATAACGTGGGTAACTGTCTGTACACCTTCAAAACCTTGTACTCGTTCTTGTAGATGTAAATCACAATGTTGTTTTAAGTTTTCTTCAATAATCTCGGTAAGTTCCGGATCAAAGGCATCGACCAATACTCTATCATCTAATTGAATTAATTTTACATTTTTGTTTAATTCCACTAAAGATTCGGTTACTTCAAGTCCTATGTAACCAGCACCAATAACTACAACATTGGTATTTTGTGGATTAGCCAAGGCGCTTTTTATTGCCAGACCATCATATATATCACGTAAAGTGAAAATATTTTCCAGTTGGCGATTTTCTAAAGGCGGAATTATTGGTACTGCTCCAACCGCAATAAGTAATTTGTCATAATCATCATCAAAACAGTTATTGGTATTAAGATCTTTGACTGTAATTTTTTTTAATTTTGCATCAATAGCAATAACTTCATGTAACGTCTTGATTTCAATCCCATCTTTTGCAAATTGATTTGGTGTTCTAGATATCATTTCATTTTCATCTTGAAAATGATTGCCAATAAAGTAAGGTAATCCACAAGCACCAAATGAAACAATATCTGATTTTTCATAAATGCGAATGGTTGCATTAGGATCCTTTCTTTTGGCTTTTGCTGCGGCACTGGCACCAGCAGCTTGAGCGCCAATGATGATTATTTTCATCGAGTGTTCTCCTTTGAGCGCAAATAATTTTTAACTATCATCGTAACACAGGTTAATCACACTAGTTAGATTAGTTGGTTATTTGGCTTTAATATTAATCAATTTAAAGTTGTGTTGATAAGATTTGATTCCTGTTAAAAATAAATCTTAATCAGTTAAAATTTTTTGAGGAAAGGCGGTTTTTCAAGTATATCTTTGATTAATTCAACCTGTTGAGACGTATCGTTTAAGGCCGGGATGTAATAAAATTGTTCACCGCCAGCATTTAGGAATATTTCTCGATTTTGTTCATCAATTTCATAAAGGGTCTCAATACAATCCGCTGAAAAACCTGGACAGATAACCTGGACATATTTAGAGCCTGTTTTAGCCAATTTTTCTAATATATCGCTAGTGTTGGGTTCAACCCATTTCCCTTTACCAAACTTTGATTGATAAGCCATTTTTATTGTTAAGTCGATACCATTTTCTTGGCATTTGTTTGTCAATAATTTAGTGGTTAACTGGCATCTTTGCACATAGTCGTCTTGGCGTTTATCAATATAGCGTTCAGGAATACCATGATAAGAAAGGAGTAATACATCTGGCTGTCCATGGATTGAAAACGCTTGCAGGACTTGTGAATAAAGAGCATCAATATAACTTGGATGGTCGGCATAATCATGAATATAGCTAAGATTAATCTTGATATTATTATCTGCAATAAGTTGCTTAACTTTATCTAATACCGCTTGAGTTGTCGTCGTAGAATACTGTGGAAATAACGGTAATAATGTAATTTGTTCGCATGACTTTAAGTTATTTAACGCCGAGAGTAAGTTTGGTTCACCATAGGTCATGGCTAATTCACATTGTATATTAGGTAATGCTAATTGTAATTGATTAATTAAGCGTTTACTGAAATGAAGTAATGGTGATTCACCCTCAATCCATATTTTTTGATAATGGTTGATGATGTAGGGGACGCGTTTAGGTAGTACAAGGTATTTTAAAATTGGATACCAAATAAAAGCAGGTAGATCGACAACATGACGATCGAGTAAAAACTCAGTCAAGTAGTTGCGAATTGCCATTGGCGTTGCGGCACTTGGCGTTCCTAAATTAACTATCAATAATCCCTGTTTTTTATTCACAAGTCATTCCTCAAGATAGTGATGAATAATCGTCAATAGACGATTTAAAGCACCTTGATTACTTTTTAATACTTGATAGGCATTTTCGCCAATTTGCTGACAACGACTTTCATTATTTAATAAACTATTTATGGTTAAATAAAGCGAATCAATATCACTATTACATACCAGCATACCATTAGCATCGATCAATTGTTCGCCAATGACTTTAAAGTTAAAAAAGTGTTTACCGCTAATAATTGGAATATGGTGTAGTGCTGGTTCTAACGGGTTATGACCGCCATGCTCAATTAAACTACCGCCAACAAAAGCAATATTTGCCATCCCATAAAGTTCTAACAGCTCTCCCATAGTATCACCCAAAATTACTTGTGTTTCAGATGTTGGATTCTGTTTGGTACTTCGTTTAATATAATTCAAATCATTATCAACAATTAATTTTTCAACGGTTTTGAAACGTTCAGGATGGCGAGGGACCAAAATAAGTAATAAGTTAGGGTGATTTTTAAGGAGTTGTTTAAATGCTGATAAAATGATTTCATCTTCACCAGCATGGGTGCTGGCAGCGATTAATACTGGCCGATGTAGTTGCCATTGCTGTTTTAACTTTGCAATATTTTGTTGCTGTTTGTCAGTGAGTTCAATATCAAACTTAATACTACCCGTTACCGCTAAGTGATCGACAGGTAGGCCCAATGAGATAAATCTATCACCATCTTGTTTGTTTTGGGCGGCAACGGTGCTGATTTTAGCGAATAATTTACTAATTGCTTTCCCTAGTTTATGGTATCTTTTGGCTGAGCGTTCAGATAAACGGGCATTAGCAATGATCAGTGGAATTTTTTTGTTATGACATTGGCTAATTAAGTTTGGCCAAAGCTCTGTTTCCATAATTATTACTAATTTAGGTTGGACTGTTTTAAAAAAACGATGTATTGCGCAAGGTAAATCATAAGGTAAATAGACATGACTAACACTGTCTTTTAGTAATGATTTAACTTGTTTTGATCCGGTAGGAGTCATGGTTGTGACAGTAATGGGTAACTGTGGATATTGATTTTGCAGCGCTTTAATCAGCGGAATTGCAGCAAGGGTTTCACCGACCGATACGGCATGTACTAAAATTCCACCTGATTTGACTTTATTTTTGCAAAATCCATAACG
Source organism: Gilliamella sp. LMG 34362 (assembly GCF_984569125.1). Classification (NCBI taxonomy): domain Bacteria; kingdom Pseudomonadati; phylum Pseudomonadota; class Gammaproteobacteria; order Orbales; family Orbaceae; genus Gilliamella; species Gilliamella sp. LMG 34362. Next base: position 538,133 of record NZ_OZ474902.1, read on the forward strand.
TTCTAACCAGCGTTTACGATAATCTGGCGCTTTACGGCTACGCCAAAGTAGTCTTATCCAGACAAACGGTTGAATTAAATAAAGTAAAATCGTGTATAAAATACTCATGATAATTCATTAGTTAGATTAAAAAAGTGTTGTCGGTAATAAACTAATTCGGCAATTGAATCACGAATATCATCCAACGCTTGATGTGAACTCTGTTTACTGATACCTTTTAATATTTCCGGTTTCCAACGTCTGGCTAATTCTTTAATCGTACTAACATCTAGATAACGGTAATGAAAATACTTTTCTAAATTTGGCATGTAATTAAATAGAAAACGGCGATCTTGACCAATGGTATTGCCACAGATTGGTGAACAGTTTTCAGGCACCCATTGTTTTAAAAATTCAATTGTTTGTTGTTCTGCTTGCTGTTCGGCAATGGTACTTTGTCGAACACGTTCGATTAAGCCTGATTTACCATGAGTTTTTTGATTCCAATCATCCATAAGTGCAAGTTGTTCATCTGATTGATGAACAGCAATAACTGGACCTTCAGCAAGGATATTTAAATTAGAGTCAGTTACGATGGTGGCAATTTCAATAATACGATCTCTGTTTGGATCGAGCCCTGTCATTTCAAGGTCAATCCAGATTAGATTATTACTGTTTATATTTGATTGTGTAGTCATAATTTGCGGTATTAATTTTCTTTTTAATGCCGAGTAGTGTAGCATAAGTACTAAATCGTTTGAGCAAAAAATTAGTTATCGTGGCAAAAAAACAACTTTCAAAAAATCAACAAAGGCGTATGGCCGCTAAGCATCAGCAGCGTTTAGAAACTAAGCTAGATGAAAATCTGTCTAATTTCTCTGCGCCACAAGAAGGGGTGGTGATTAGTCGCTTTGGCAAATCTGCTGATGTTGAAGATAACACTGGAATTATTTATCGTTGTAGTATTCGTCGTACGCTGCCATCTTTGGTAACGGGTGATAAAGTATTATGGCGTGAAAGTTTAGAACCAAATACTAATGGTATTATTGAAGCCGTTCATCCGCGCCATTCTGAATTAGTGCGACCTGATTTTTATGATGGGGTTAAGCCTGTTGCTGCAAATGTCGATCAAATTGTTATTATTTCTGCAGTATTGCCGGAATTATCGTTTAATATCATCGATCGCTATTTAGTTGCTTGTGAAGCAACCAATATCACACCGATTATTGTTTTGAATAAAATCGATTTGCTTGATAAGTACAAAAAACAGGAAATTGATCAGCAGTTACAAATTTACACTAAAATTGGTTATCAAGTTTTATATGTTTCATGTTTATCACAGCAGGGTATTGAACCTTTACAAAAGGTGCTGGATGACAAAATATCTATATTGGTTGGCCAATCTGGTGTGGGTAAATCAAGTATCATTAATTTGCTATTACCTCATGATCAAGCGACGTTAACTGGTGAGGTCTCTGAGATATCGGGTCTTGGCCAACATACCACAACTTCAACTCGACTTTACCATTTACCTAATGGTGGCGATATTATTGATTCGCCGGGAATCCGAGAATTCGGTTTATGGCATTTAGAGCCCGAGCAAGTTATTGGTGGTTTTGTTGAGTTTGATGATTATTTAGGTGGTTGCCAATTTAGAGATTGCAATCACTTAGATACACCAGGGTGTCTATTACAAAAAGCGGTATCAGAAGGAGCTATCGCACCATCAAGATTAGATAATTATCATCGAATTTTGCAATCAATGCGTGAGGTTAAAGCGAAAACCAATAAAAGTTATAAATAGCCATTGCTAATTATCAGATTTTTATTTTTGATATGTTGCGGAATTTTGCTTGCTCACAAGCTGTGTTGTGAGCAATAAGATAAACTATCGCTATTTAGTGATTTTTTAATGCGAAACCAATAGCAATATAGGCAAAACCTTGGAAAACTAGATCGATACCTAAAAACATTCCTAATACCCAAACACTATCATATGGCCAACCAGCTATTAGCATTAGCCCTAAAATGATGTTAATAATTCCCGAAAAAACTACCCATCCCCAACGAGGGATATTGCGATTACTCATGGCAGCAAAAATTTGGCTAAATCCACTAATAGTCAATAATAATGAAATCAATAAAGTTAGTGCTGATGAAACTGCTATCGGTTGGAAAAAAGCCATCCCACCGATAAAGATATATAAAATCCCCATGATTGCCCATAAGGCTGTTTGGCCAAAACCTTTGATATTAAATGCGTGTATAACTTGAATGATGCCGGCGATTAACAGTAGTGACCCGATAAAATAAACAGAAAAAACGGTAGCCATGAATTGATAACCCAATGCCAAGCAACCGAGAACAATTAAAATCACACCAATTACAATAAACCAATTCGCTTTATGCTTAACATCTTGAATAGTGTTTTTATTAGTTGTCATATTAATTTCCTATTTTTGTTGTTAATGTAAAGAATTAAACAAGTACTATCTTGCAAGGCTAACTTTTACTTATATTATTTTGGAAAAGGACAAGGTATATAGGTGATGCAAAATACTTAGTGAAAATCAGATACTATGTTTTCACTAAGTATAGTATTTAAGCAATATAATAAAACGAATTTCGCATTTAAATTTTATCTTTCAGTGCTTCATCTAAAGTTGAATAAAACATTAATTTGTTTGGAATTGGTACAATTTTTGCTCGGGCTAAAGTTTTTAATGGTTGAAATTGTAATTCACAAATTGAGAGCTCCACCTGCGCAGGTAATTCATCAATGAAATGAATAAGCGCATTTAAGCCCCCAGCATCAAGAATAGGTACTGCATCCCACTGTAGAACAATGTTTTGATAACCATTAATTTTTTGGTATAACTCTAAAAAGGTACGCTCAGCAGCGGCAAAGAACAATGGACCACTAATACGCAGTACTAATGTTTTCTCATTTCCTTGATTTAATTCGACTAAACGAGTCATTCTTGCAATACGACGCATAAATAAGATAGAAGCTAATACAATACCAATTGTTATAGCAATAACCATATCGAATAATACAGTCAGTGACATGCAAATAAGCATGATTATAATATCATCTTTAGGTGCGCGTTTAATGATATAAATAACTCGCTGTACGGCACTCATATTCCATGCAACAATTAATAATAATGCTGCCATTGCTGATAATGGAATAAAGGATAATAGTGGCGCAAAACAGATGAGTGCCAATAAAACAATTAACGCATGCAATACCGCAGCAATGGGTGAAGTCGCTCCAGCTTTTACATTTGCTGCTGAACGTGCAATAGCGGCTGTTGCTGAAATTCCACCAAAAAATGGCGCAATGATATTACCTAGACCTTGGCCAATCAATTCACTATTCGAATGATGTTTAGTATGTGTCATTTCATCTAAAACTACGGCACAAAGTAGTGATTCAATAGCACATAACATTGCCATAGTGATTGAAATTGGAATTAACGCACTGAATGTTGTCCAATCCCAAGTAAAACCAGCATGTTCCCATGGTAAGATAAATTCTGGTAACACTGGCGGAATACCATGACCAGTAGTATTATCTGCCAATGTATACGTGAATCGTGAACCAATTGTTTCTATTTGATAGCCAAATTGATTGAAGATTAGCATTATTAATACTCCTGCGACTAATGCTGGTAAATGGCCAGAAATTTTCATTCGAAATTTTGGCCAAACAATTAGCACAATAAGTGTTATTAATCCTACTGATGTATCGGCGATATTAATCGTTGGCAACGTCTTCACTAGTTCAATAACTTTATTGATGTAGTTTTCCGGCATATGTTCCAGTGTTAAACCAAAAAAGTCTTTAATTTGCATTGTTGCAATTGTTATTGCAATACCAGAGGTAAAACCTAATACCACAGGTAGAGGAATATATTCTATTAAGCGACCTAACCTAATTATGCCCATTAATATTAAAAATATGCCTGAAAGTAAGGTAGCAATTAATAGACCTGATAAACCAAATTGTATCGAAACCGGATATAAAATTACCACAAAAGCTGCTGTTGGGCCGGAAACACTAAAACGAGAACCACCTGTCAGTGCTATCACGAAACCAGCGATAATCGCAGTATATAAGCCATGTTGAGGTGCAACACCACTTGCTATAGCTAACGCCATAGCAAGCGGAATAGCAATAATGCCAACAGTTATTCCGGCAATCAAGTCTTTAAGAAAACGAGTTGTGTTATAAGGGGTGTTAATGCATGCCGAAATAAATGCACTACTAATTTTAGTACCAGAAAGGCCATATAATTTCATTATGTTTTAAATCAATTAAATGAGTTGGAAAAAATACATAATAAGATAATCCTTTTTTCAAAAATTGAAAGAGTGTTATTAAAATAATTGCATTATTTTCAGTTAAATAATGTTATTAATGAGATAAAATAAGCTTATAAGTAATGGCCTGTTATTTTGCTCTTATATTATTAATTATAGATAGGGGTAATTATGTCTTTTATAAAAAATTTTTCTATTACTCAACCAGCAAATCAGATATTAGCCATTATGCTTACGCTTTTTACGCCATTGAGTTTTGCTGGAATGATGATTTCTGGTTCAAAGACTGCATATCAATATGATGCAAGACAATCTCTTACTCCTGCGCCTAGTGGGTATCAAGCGTTTTATATTGATCATATTGGTCGTCATGGTTCCCGCTATATCAGCAAAGCTAAATATGAAGATATTGCTTATAAAATTTTGGTATTGGCGGAAAAAAATAATCAATTAACTGAAAAAGGGAAATTATTATTAACGCAAATTACTACTATTAGAGAACTTAATAAAGATCATTATGGTGAACTTAGTGATCTTGGGCGAAAAGATATAAGTTTAATTAGTCAACGGATGTTAAAGAATAATCCAACAGTGTTTAAAGGTCAAAAAATAGCGGTTATTTCATCAACCTCTCCACGGGCTAAAGAAACGGCTGAAATCTTTATTAATACATTCAAAACCAAATATTCCAAGCTAAACGTTAATCAACAACTAGAAGATCAGCAAACGTTGTTACGTTTTTTTGAATATTCGCCTGCTTATGCTAAATATAAGAAAAATAGCATAATTAAAAATACACTAAAATCTTTAGAAAATGATACTAAATCAGTAGAGATGAGTGAAAATATCGCAAGTTTGATCTTCACATCTGATTTTATTCATCAATTAAATAATGGTATCTTGCTATCAGAAAATTCTTTAGTTAAAACGCAAAATTTTGTGCTTTCTGTTTATCAGCTTTATCAAGAATTATTATCCTTTTCACCACTAGTATTAGCTGATAATCATCTTGATTTTAGCGGTTACTTCACACAAGATCAGCTATTATGGTTTAATACTGTCGTCACAGCAAAAAATTATTTACAAATTGGTCCTGCTTTTGATAGTAATGGCATCCAAATTAAGATTGCTGCACCACTATTATTAGATATGTTAAAAACAGCTGATAGTGCGATAGCTAATAAGGATATTGATGCCAATTTGCGATTTGCTCATGCCGAAACTGTATCACCATTAGCAACATTGATGGAAATTGAAGGTACCAATACGGTAGCTAATCCAGTAACTGATTATCCTTCCGTTTGGCAAGCCGATAAAATTATTCCAATGTCAGCAAATATTCAATGGATATTTTATAGAAGTGAACAAGCTGATCAGCCTATATTAGTTAAAGTAATGTTAAATGAGCGAGAAGTCCATTTACCTTTAAAAACCAACGATTACCCTTATTATCAATGGGACGAATTGAAGAAGTTCTATGAAAATAAATTAAATAACTGGGGGCTTACCGACCAAGGAGTGGTATTAAAATGGCTAAATAAAATTAAATAAATACGTTATATTTAATTAAAAACTTTAGAATATCATTCCTTTAAGACAGCATAATTAAACTTGTAGCCAAAATGTTACTGGGCCGTCATTAATCAGTGATACTTGCATATCGGCTGCAAATTGCCCTGTTTGTGTTTCAATATGCTGTTGGCACTGTTTGACAAAAAATTGGTAAAGCTCATTGGCCATATCTGGCGAAGCCCCTTTTGTAAAACTTGGCCGCATACCTTTTTGAGTATCAGCCGCTAGTGTAAACTGAGAAACAACTAATAGTTTGCCATTAATTTGTTGCACATTGAGATTCATTTTGCCGTCATTGTCACTGAAAATACGGTAGCCAAGCACTTTTTCACTTAAACGGAGCGCTTTCTGTTCATTATCGCCTTGTTCAACACCAAGTAAAACCAATAATCCCTGATTTATTTCACCAATAATTTGGTTATTTACAGAAACTGAAGCTTGTTTTACTCGTTGGATTAAGGCAATCATTTTTATATTACTCCGATTGGGAAGAATGTTTTAAGGGCATTTTGCTATGTCTATTATAGTCAGTGAGTGTTGCTGCAAATTCAGCGCCAAATAAGACAATACACCAAGAACAATATATCCAAACTAACATAATAGGAATTGAGGATACTACACCATAAATAAGTTGATAAGTAGGAAATGATGTCACGTACAGCGCAAAAGCACGTTTACCAATTTCAAATAATATCGCAGCGACTAATGCGCCAATTACAGCTTCTTTAAATGGTATCGATTCGGTAGGTATAATGCTGTAAAGTAACCAAAATCCGACAATAGATATAATAAATGGTAAGGTACTTAGTAGTACATCACCACTGGCTGCATCGGATAACCATTTTAGTGAGAATATATAAGAGCTTACAGCAACACTTGAACCAACTAAAATAGGACCTAAAGTCAAAATAGTCCAATACATAGTTAAGTTATACATGAACGAACGTTTCCGCTTAGTTCGCCAGATACGATTAAGTGCATTATTAATAGAGTTAATAAGTAATAGTGATGTCACTATTAAGCCGATAATTCCGACCAAGGTCATTTTTTTGGTATTGGCGATAAATTGCTCAAGATAATTTTGGATAGTATCACTAGCAGTTGGAACGAGATTACTATAAATGAGTTGTTTTAATGATTGACTCACCTCGTCAAACATAGGAAAGGCTGAGAGTAATGCAAAAATTACCGTTATCAGAGGGACTAATGCAAGTATGGTTGTGTAAGCTAGTTCTGCTGCTGAAGTAGTTAATCTATCATGATTTATTCGAGCCCACAACATTACTAAAAATGACTGCATATGCTTAAGTATACCCATAATATACCTTCATTTAGTTAGATATAATGCAATTATTGATCCCATTAGTTTTTAATGTGTTTAATACTTTTTGTGCATCAGTTTTATTTGTATATGGGCCAACAGTAACTCGATATAATTGTTGACTTATGGTTATATTACCACTAATACCGGTCATAGCTAGAGAAGCTTTTAGTGTGTCTGCATTTGTTTTTTCTTTAAATGCACCACACTGTAGTAACCATTTACTATCTTCCATATTGGTTGATGTAGTCGGAGTCGTTGTAGAAGAATTATTGATAAAACTATCTAATATTTGTTGTCTTTCACTTGTAGTAGAGTTAGTACCACTACTCGCATTTGGTGTTTCTAATTCTTTAAGATAAGTCCAACGTTCTTGTGGTTGTTCAGGTAGAGTTGCTACTGGTGACTCAGTTTTTACTTTTGGACGCTCAATAGGTTTTTCAGGATGATTTGTTGAAAGTAAGTATAAAATAGCAGAAAACAGAATAATAATGATAATCGCAAGAAATATCATTAACGATGGCAATATTCGTGACTTATTTTTTTTAGCTTTTGATTTTGATTGGCTCTTTTTTCTTACATAATCACGTTGAACCACAATATGCTCTCTTTTCTTTTATTCATATAAATTTAAATGACAGTATATAAATAAAAAAAGTGGCTTACACCACTTTTTTTCAATTTTCTTTAACTCTATTGTCAACAGATTAGAAAATTAAGCTAGCGCTTTAATCTGTTTAATTAAATTTGCTTTATGACGTGCAGCTTTGTTTCTGTGGATTAGACCACGAGCCGCTTGACGGTCAACAACTGCTTGCATGTCTTTGAATGCTACTTCAGCTGTTTGTTTATCACCAGCTGCAACAGCTGCGTAAACTTTTTTAACATAAGTACGCATCATTGAACGGTTACTAGCATTATGTTTACGACGTTTTTCGGATTGAACCGCACGCTTTTTAGCTGATTTGATATTAGCCAAAGTCAACTCCCAAGTTTAAATAAAAATACATATTAATAAGGCGGGGAAATATGCCTGATTTTCTTTCCATTGTCAATGCTGTTACATAAAAAAATTTACTATAAAAAGTATAAATCACTAATTTCGAGTAAATGTTTACTATATAACCGATATTGATTGTAACCTAATTAGAAATTTTATGTTAGAATAGCAAAAATTTTATTGTTTTTATATTTATAAGAGGAAGTCTCATGTCTATCATTAGAATGCAAGATCTTGATCTAAAAGGGAAACGTTTATTTATTCGCTCAGATCTTAATGTGCCGGTTAAAAATGGTAAGGTTACTTCAGATGCGCGAATTAAAGCATCATTACCTACTATTGAAGAAGCCATTAAAAAAGGCGCTAAAGTAATGGTTACTTCTCATATTGGTCGACCAACTGAAGGCGAATATAACCCAGAGTTCTCTTTACAACCTGTGGTTGATTACTTAAAAGAACATGTTTCTTTCCCAGTTCGTTTAGTTAAAGATTACCTTGATGGTGTTGAAGTCAACGAAGGTGAACTTGTCGTTCTTGAAAACGTACGTTTTAACGTAGGTGAAGGTAAAGATGATGAAACTTTATCTAAAAAATATGCGGCACTTTGCGACATTTATGTAATGGATGCGTTTGGTACAGCTCACCGTGCTCAAGCTTCTACTCATGGTGCTGGTAAGTTTGCTCCTGTTGCTTGTGCTGGCCCATTATTGGCAGCTGAACTTGATGCATTAGGTAAAGCACTTGATAATCCTGCTCGTCCAATGGTTGCGATTGTTGCTGGTTCTAAAGTATCAACTAAACTAACTGTTCTTGATTCTTTATCAAAAATTGCTGACCAAATTATTGTTGGTGGTGGTATCGCAAATACATTCATCGCAGCAGAAGGCTACAATGTTGGTAAATCTCTTTACGAAGCTGATTTAATTCCTGAAGCAAAAAAATTAATGGCTAACTGTCAAATTCCTGTTCCTACCGATGTTCGTGTAGCAACTGAATTTAGTGAAACAGCGACTGCAACTGAAAAATCAGTTAAAGATGTTAAAGAAAATGAACAAATTCTTGATTTAGGTGATCAATCAGCAGAAGTATTAGCTGAAATTATCAAAAACGCAAAAACTATTTTATGGAATGGTCCTGTTGGCGTATTTGAGTTCCCTAATTTCCGTCGTGGTACTGAAATTGTTGCTAAAGCAATTGCCGATAGCCAAGGTTTCTCAATCGCTGGTGGTGGTGATACATTAGCTGCAATTGACTTATTTGGTATTGAAGATAAAATTTCTTATATTTCTACTGGTGGTGGTGCATTCCTTGAGTTTGTTGAAGGTAAAAAACTACCAGCTGTTGCAATGTTAGAAGAGAGAGCAAAAGCTTAATATTCTATTTCGATAATAAGGATGAGCCAATTACTCATCCTTTACTTTTTATATAAATAAATCTATAGGAATTAAAATGGCTACAAAGATTTCTGATGTCGTTAAACCTGGTGTTGTTACTGGTGATGATGTTCAAAAAGTTTTTCAAATCGCGCGTGAGAATAATTTTGCTTTACCTGCTGTTAACTGTGTTGATACAAATACAATTAACGCAGTAATTGAAACTGCAGCTAAAGTTGGTTCAGCAGTAATTGTTCAATTTTCTAATGGCGGTGCTCAATTTATCGCTGGTAAAGGCTTAAAATTAGATGGACAAGAAGCTGCTGTTTTAGGTGCGGTTTCAGGAGCTAAACATGTTCATCTTATGGCTGAAAAATACGGTGTGCCAGTTATTCTTCATACTGACCACTGTGCTAAAAAACTTCTTCCATGGGTTGATGGATTACTTGATGCTGGTGAAGCTCACTTTGCTAAAACAGGTAAACCTTTATTCTCTTCTCACATGATCGATCTTTCTGAAGAAACATTAAAAGATAATATTGATATTTGTTGTCAATACCTTGCTCGTATGTCTGCGATGAAAATGACATTAGAGTTAGAACTAGGTTGTACTGGTGGTGAAGAAGATGGTGTAGATAATAGCCATATGGATAGTTCTGCGTTATATACACAACCAGAAGATGTTGCTTATGCTTATGAGCGTTTAAGCGAAATTAGCCCACGTTTTACTATTGCTGCATCATTCGGTAATGTTCACGGTGTTTACAAACCAGGTAACGTGAAATTAACGCCAAAAATTCTAGATAATTCTCAAAAATATGTATCTGAGAAATTTAATTTACCAGCTAAATCATTAAACTTCGTTTTCCATGGTGGTTCAGGTTCAACTCAAGAAGAAATTGCTGAAGCAGTTAGCTATGGTGTTGTTAAAATGAATATCGATACTGATACTCAATGGGCAAACTGGGCGGGTGTTTTAGATTACTACAAAGCAAATGAAGCTTATCTTCAAGGTCAATTAGGTAACCCTGAAGGTATCGATGCACCGAATAAAAAATATTACGATCCACGAGTATGGTTACGTAAAGGTCAAGAATCTTTAGTTGCTCGTTTAGAACTTGCATTTAAAGAACTTAACTCTATCGACGTACTGTAAAACTTTCTAATATTTTTTATTGTATATATAGAAGCAGAGTAATGAACTCTGCTTTTGTTTTATCCTTCAACAAATAAATGTTGCATTTTTGTATTAGTTGTAGGATAATTTCGCCCTCATTTAACTTAGGGGAGCTGTCTATTTATTAATAACTATTATTAATAGAGGCGTTTGCACCCGAGAGAAGGAAACTAAAATGGCAAAAAAAGTACAAGCCTACATCAAGTTGCAAGTTGCAGCTGGTGCAGCAAATCCTAGTCCACCAGTTGGTCCAGCACTTGGTCAACACGGTGTGAATATTATGGAATTCTGTAAAGCATTTAATGCTAAAACAGAAAGCATGGAAAAAGGTTTACCTATTCCAGTAGTTATCACTGTATATTCTGACCGTTCATTCACTTTTATAACTAAGACTCCGCCTGCTGCAGTATTATTAAAGAAAGCGGCTAAAATCAAGTCTGGTTCTGGTGAACCGAATAAGAAAAAAGTCGGTAAAGTAACTAGCGCTCAAATTCGCGAAATCGCTGAATTAAAAGCTGCTGATATGAATGGTGCAACCATTGAAACGATGATGCGTTCTATCGAAGGAACTGCACGTTCAATGGGCTTGGAAGTGGAGGGTTAATTCATGGCTAAATTATCTAAAAAAGCTAAACTTATCCGCGAAAAAGTAAACGCTACTAAACTATATGATATCAATGAAGCAGTCGCTTTATTGAAAGAACTTGCTACAGCTAAATTTACTGAAAGCGTTGATGTTGCTGTTAATTTAGGTATCGACTCACGTAAATCAGATCAAAATGTGCGTGGCGCTATCGTTCTTCCACATGGTACGGGACGTAGTGTTCGTGTTGCTGTATTTACTCAAGGTGCAAATGCTGATGCTGCTAAAGAAGCTGGTGCTGAATTAGTTGGTATGGATGATCTAGCAGATCAAATCAAAAAAGGCGAAATGAACTTTGACGTTGTTATCGCATCTCCAGACGCAATGCGTGTTGTTGGTCAATTAGGTCAAATTTTAGGACCTCGTGGCTTAATGCCAAACCCTAAAGTTGGTACTGTAACACCTAACGTAGCTGAAGCGGTTAAAAATGCTAAAGCAGGTCAAATCCGTTACCGTAATGATAAAAATGGTATTATCCATACTACTATCGGTAAAGCTGATTTTGATGCAGATAAACTTAAAGAGAATTTAGAAGCATTACTTGTTGCTTTAAAACGTGCAAAACCAGCATCTTCAAAAGGTGTATTTGTGAAGAAAGTTAGCCTTTCTACTACAATGGGCGCTGGTGTTGCTATCGATCAAGCAACTTTAAATACATCTGTTTAATTAACAATTAAACAAAGAATCGGTTGGTGTCTGGCCTTAACCAGACCCCGTCCAAGACCGTAGGTGTAATTGATATTTGATTACTTAATTTTCCTACGTAGACGGTGACAGAACCTGATAAGATATAATACAGGAATTCTGCTCATCGTGATTGTGCTAACTACATTTGTAGTTAGTTAAAGTAATTCTAGGCTTTGCCTAGTTTAATCCAGGAGCAATACCAATGGCACTAAATCTTCAAAATAAACAAGAAATTGTTGCTGAAGTTAATGAAATAGCCAAAGGTGCGCTATCTGCAGTTGTTGCTGATTCTCGTGGCGTAACTGTAGAAAAAATGACTGCATTACGTAAATCTGCTCGTGAAGCTGGTGTTTATATGCGTGTTGTTCGTAACACCTTATTACGCCGTGTTGTTGAGGGAACTCAATACGAGTGCTTAAAAGATACGTTTGTTGGTCCAACTCTAATTGCGTTTTCAAATGAGCACCCAGGTGCTGCAGCGCGTATTTTTAAAGCGTTTGCAAAAGAAAATGATAATTTTGAGATTAAAGCCGCAGCCTTTGAAGGTGAGTTGATTACTGCAGCGAACATTGATCGCTTAGCAACATTACCTACTTATGAAGAAGCATTAGCTCGCTTGATGTCAACCATGAAAGAAGCCGCAGCTGGCAAATTGGTTCGTACTCTTGCAGCGGTTCGCGATCAAAAAGAAGCTGCTTAATAGCAGTATGATTGTGAATTTTATTAATTAAAAAAATGTAAATTTGGGAAACTATATTATGTCTATCACTAAAGAACAAATTTTAGATGCAGTTGCTGAAATGTCTGTAATGGATGTTGTTGAACTTGTATCTATGATGGAAGAAAAATTTGGCGTTTCTGCAGCAGCAGCTGTAGCAGTTGCAGCAGCTGGTCCAGCTGAAGCAGCAGAAGAAAAATCTGAATTTGATGTAATCTTAAAAGATGTTGGCGCTAACAAAGTAGCTGTTATCAAAGCAGTTCGTGGTGCAACTGGTTTAGGCTTAAAAGAAGCTAAAGACCTTGTTGAATCAGCTCCAGCAACTGTTAAAGAAGGTGTTAGTAAAGCTGACGCAGATGAACTTAAAAAGGCACTTGAAGAATCTGGTGCAGTTGTCGAACTTAAGTAAGTTTATCGATAACAAGCTAACTGGCTGGGGGTTTTATACCTCCAGCCTTTTTGCGCTGTAATAAGTCAAAGAATTTTATTTGAAGATTATCAATAAAAAGTAATAAAGAAATAATATATTTATTAAGCCTAATCATTTGATATTTATAGATATTTTCGATGAGGTGTCAGGCGTTATTATTTCGTAGTACCCTGATGAATATTTAATCATGCTAAAATAGCAGATAAGCAAGTTGAGGAACTAATGGTTTACTCTTATACCGAGAAAAAACGAATTCGTAAGAATTTTGGTAAGCGTCCACAAGTCTTGGATATACCGTATCTTCTTTCTATTCAACTTGATTCGTTCCAGAAGTTTATTGAGCAAGACCCTGAAGGTCAATATGGTTTAGAAGCCGCTTTTCGTTCAATATTTCCGATAAAAAGTTATAGTGGTAGCGCTGAGTTACAATACGTGAGCTTTAAGATGGGCGAACCTGTATTTGATGTAAAAGAATGTCAAATTAGAGGGATCACTTACTCAGCACCATTGCGCGTTAAATTACGTTTAGTTATTTATGATAAAGATGCGCCAGAAGGAACAGTTAAAGATATTAAAGAGCAAGACGTCTATATGGGCGAAATTCCTTTAATGACTGACAATGGTACGTTTGTGATTAACGGTACAGAACGTGTTATCGTTTCACAATTACACCGTAGTCCAGGTGTGTTCTTTGATAGTGATAAAGGTAAAACACACTCTTCTGGTAAAGTTTTATATAATGCTCGGATTATTCCTTATCGTGGCTCTTGGCTTGATTTCGAATTTGATCCAAAAGATAATCTTTTTGCTCGTATTGACCGTCGTCGTAAACTTCCTGCAACAATCATTTTGCGTGCGTTAGGTTATGAAACTGAAGAAATTTTAGATATGTTCTTCGAAAAAACTATTTTCGAAGTGGGCAAATCAAAATTAAAAATGGATCTTGTGCCAGAGCGTTTACGTGGTGAAACAGCGTTATTTGATATTGAATCAAAAGGCAAAGTTTACGCAGAGAAAGGTCGTCGTATTACAGCTCGTCATATTCGTGAGCTTGAAAAAGATAAAGTAACTAAGATTGATGTTCCAGTTGAATATATTGTTAATAAAGTATTAGCGAAAAATTATGTAAATCAAGAAACAGGTGAAGTTGTTGCTTTTGCTAATACACCAATTTCACTAGAGCTATTGCTTGAATTAACTAATGCTGGCTATAAGAAAATTGAAACATTATTCACTAATGATTTAGATCATGGTGCATTTATTTCTGAAACATTAAATGTTGACTCTACTCGAGATCGACTAGGTGCATTAGTTGAAATTTATCGAATGATGCGTCCGGGTGAGCCGCCAACAAAAGAAGCAGCTGAAGCTTTATTTGATAACTTATTCTTCTCTGATGAGCGTTATGACTTATCAGCAGTTGGTCGTATGAAGTTTAATCGTTCTTTAGGCCGTGACGATATTGAAGGCGAAAGTGTCTTAACTAAAACTGATATCGTTGATGTAATGAAGAAATTGATCAGCATTCGTAATGGTCACGGTGAAGTCGATGATATCGATCACTTAGGTAATCGTCGTATCCGTAGTGTTGGTGAAATGGCAGAAAACCAATTCCGTATTGGTTTAGTGCGTGTAGAGCGTGCTGTAAAAGAACGTTTATCATTAGGTGACTTAGATTCACTAATGCCACAAGATATGATTAATGCTAAACCAATTTCAGCAGCTATCCGCGAATTCTTTGGTTCAAGCCAATTATCTCAGTTTATGGATCAAAACAATCCATTATCTGAAATTACGCATAAACGCCGTATTTCTGCATTAGGTCCAGGTGGTTTAACACGTGAACGAGCGGGCTTTGAAGTACGTGACGTACATCCTACTCATTATGGTCGTGTATGCCCGATTGAAACACCAGAAGGTCCAAACATCGGTTTGATTAACTCACTAGCGGTTTATTCTCGTACTAATGAGTATGGATTCCTTGAGACTCCATACCGCCGAGTAGTTGATGGTGTGGTAACTGATGAAATTAACTATTTATCAGCAATTGACGAAAGTGAATTTGTTATTGCCCAGGCTAACTCAAATCTTGATGACGATGGTCGTTTTAAAGAAGATTTAGTGACTTGTCGTTTAAATGGTGAGTCTGGTTTATATAGTCCTGAACAAGTTCATTATATGGACGTATCAACTCAACAAATCGTATCGGTTGGTGCTTCATTAATCCCATTCTTAGAACATGATGATGCGAACCGTGCATTGATGGGTGCAAACATGCAACGTCAAGCGGTACCAACATTAAAGGCAGAAAAACCATTTGTTGGTACAGGTATGGAACGTGCAGTAGCGGTTGACTCAGGTGTAACTGCAGTTGCTCGTCGTGGTGGTACAGTACAATATGTTGATGCATCACGCATTGTAATTAATGTTAACGATGATGAAATGTACGCTGGTGAAACAGGGATTGATATTTATAATTTAACTAAATATACCCGTTCAAACCAAAATACCTGTATTAACCAAATTCCATGTGTGGAATTAGGTGAAAAAGTTGAGCGCGGTGATGTCCTTGCGGATGGTCCATCAACTGACTTAGGTGAGTTGGCTTTAGGTCAAAACATGCGTGTGGCATTCATGCCATGGAATGGTTATAACTTTGAGGATTCTATTTTAGTGTCTGAAAAAGTGGTACAAGATGACCGTTTCACTTCGATTCATATTCAAGAATTATCTTGTGTATCTCGTGATACTAAACTAGGTGCAGAAGAAATTACCGCAGATATTCCAAATGTTGGTGAAGCGGCGCTTTCTAAACTAGATGAATCAGGTATTGTTTATATTGGTGCTGAAGTTAAAGGTGGCGATATTCTGGTTGGTAAAGTAACACCAAAAGGTGAAACACAATTAACACCAGAAGAAAAATTACTACGCGCTATTTTTGGTGAAAAAGCGTCAGATGTTAAAGATACTTCACTTCGTGTACCAAATGGTGTTTCAGGTACAGTTATTGATGTTCAAGTCTTTACTCGTGATGGTGTACAGAAAGATAAACGTGCACTTGAAATTGAAGAGATGCAACTTAAACAAGTTCGCAAAGACTTAACAGAAGAACTTAAAATCCTTGAAGCAGCATTATTTGCTCGTATTCGTGATGTATTAATTTCTGGTGGCATTAAAGCAGATAAATTAGATGCGTTACCACGTGAAAAATGGTTAACCATTGGTATTGCCGATGAAAGTAAGCAAGCTCAATTAGAGCAACTAGCTGAACAACACGAAGAAATTAAAGCTGAGTTTAACAAAAAACTTGAAGCTAAACGAATGAAGATTACTCAAGGTGATGATTTACAACCAGGTGTACTCAAAATCGTTAAAGTTTACTTAGCGGTTAAACGTCAAATTCAGCCTGGTGATAAGATGGCTGGTCGTCATGGTAACAAAGGGGTTATCTCTAAAATCAACCCAATTGAAGATATGCCATATGATGATAAAGGTCGCCCAGTAGATATCGTATTGAATCCTCTAGGTGTTCCTTCTCGTATGAATATCGGTCAGATTTTAGAAACTCACTTGGGTATGGCGGCGAAAGGTATTGGTCAAAAGATCGACGCAATGCTAAAAGAACAGCAAGAGTTAGCTAAATTACGTGATTTTATCCAAAAAGCTTATGACCTTGGTTTAGGTGCAGCACAAAAAGTAAATGTTGCTGAATTTACTGATCAAGAAGTGATGACATTGGCGCAAAATTTACGTAATGGTATGCCACTTGCAACACCGGTATTTGATGGTGCAAAAGAGCAAGAAATTAAAGCATTACTTGAACTTGGTGATTTACCAACTTCAGGTCAAATCACCTTGTATGATGGACGTACCGGTGAACAATTTGAACGTCCAGTAACTGTAGGTTATATGTACATGTTGAAATTGAATCACTTAGTTGATGATAAGATGCATGCCCGTTCTACAGGTTCATATAGTCTGGTTACGCAACAACCATTGGGTGGTAAAGCTCAATTTGGTGGTCAACGTTTCGGTGAGATGGAAGTATGGGCACTTGAAGCATATGGTGCAGCTTATACCTTACAAGAAATGTTAACTGTTAAATCAGATGATGTGAACGGTCGTACTAAGATGTATAAAAATATTGTAGATGGTGATCATCGTATGGAACCTGCGATCCCTGAATCATTTAACGTATTGTTAAAAGAGATTCGTTCGTTAGGTATTAATATCGAGTTAGATGAAGAGTAATCTTAGCTAACTAAAATGATTTCTATTTATAGGGATAACTTATCAGTAATGATAAGTTATCTAATTGGTTTAACTCCATAGGAGTCAATTGTGAAAGACTTACTAAAGTTTCTAAAAGCACAAACAAAAACTGAAGATTTTGATGCTATCAAGATAGGCCTAGCCTCTCCTGATATGATTCGTTCATGGTCTTTTGGTGAAGTTAAAAAACCTGAAACAATTAACTATCGTACGTTTAAACCTGAACGTGATGGATTGTTTTGTGCGCGTATTTTCGGGCCAGTTAAAGATTATGAATGTTTGTGTGGAAAATATAAACGTTTAAAACACCGTGGTGTTATTTGTGAAAAATGTGGTGTAGAAGTCACACAAGCGAAAGTACGTCGTGAACGTATGGGCCACATTGAACTTGCATCACCAACTGCACATATTTGGTTTTTAAAATCATTACCATCTCGTATTGGTTTATTACTTGATATGCCACTTCGTGATATTGAACGTGTACTTTATTTTGAATCATTTATGGTTCTTGATGGAGGCATGACAAATTTAGATCGTGGACAAATTTTAACTGAAGAACAGTATTTAGATGCGTTAGAAGAGTTCGGTGATGAGTTTGATGCACGCATGGGTGCAGAAGCTATTCAAGAATTATTACGTAATATTGATGTTCAAGCTGAATGTGAAGCATTACGTGATGAACTCTCAACCACTAATTCTGAAACAAAACGTAAAAAGTTAACCAAAAGAATTAAGATCATTGAAGCATTTATCCAATCAGAAAATAAACCTGAATGGATGATCTTAAATGTATTACCTGTGTTGCCACCAGATTTACGACCATTAGTACCACTTGATGGTGGTCGTTTTGCAACATCAGACTTAAACGATTTATATCGTCGTGTTATCAACCGTAATAATCGTTTAAAACGTTTATTAGATTTAGCTGCACCAGATATTATTGTACGTAACGAAAAACGTATGCTACAAGAATCTGTAGACGCATTATTAGATAATGGTCGTCGTGGTCGTGCAATCACTGGTTCAAACAAACGTCCATTAAAATCACTTGCCGATATGATTAAAGGTAAGCAAGGTCGTTTCCGTCAAAACCTATTAGGTAAACGTGTAGACTATTCTGGCCGTTCAGTAATTACTGTAGGTCCATACTTACGTTTACATCAATGTGGTTTACCGAAGAAAATGGCTCTTGAGCTATTTAAACCATTTATCTACGGTAAATTAGAGCGTCGTGGTTATGCAACAACCATTAAAGCTGCTAAGAAGATGGTTGAACGTGAAGATGCAATTGTTTGGGATATCTTAGATGAAGTTATTCGTGAACATCCGGTATTATTAAACCGTGCACCAACACTTCATAGACTTGGTATTCAGGCGTTTGAGCCTATCCTAATTGAAGGTAAAGCGATCCAATTGCACCCATTAGTTTGTGCGGCATTCAATGCTGACTTCGATGGTGACCAAATGGCGGTTCACGTTCCATTAACGTTAGAAGCGCAATTAGAAGCACGTGCGTTAATGATGTCAACCAACAATATTCTTTCACCAGCAAGTGGTGAACCTATTATCGTTCCATCTCAGGACGTGGTATTAGGTCTTTACTATATGACTCGTGATAAAGTCAATGCTAAAGGTGAAGGCATGGTATTAACCGGCCCTAAAGAAGCAGAAAAACTGTATCGTTTAGGTCTAGTTGAATTACATGCTAAAGTTAAAGTACGTATAACTGAAAGTCATCGTAACAGTATTGGTGAATGGGAAGATACGACTTCTGTAATTGATACTACTGTTGGTCGTGCTATCTTATGGTTAATTATGCCTAAAGGTATGAGTTTCTCTGTTATCAATCAACCGCTTGGTAAAAAAGCGATTTCACGAATTTTAAATATTTGTTATCGCCAATTGGGCATGAAAGAAACTGTTATTTTAGCTGACCAAGTGATGTATACCGGCTTTGCTTATGCAGCTCGTTCTGGTGTATCGGTTGGTATTGATGATATGGAAATTCCTGCTAAGAAATTACAAATTATCAATGAAGCTGAAATCGAAGTTGCGGAAATTCAAGAACAGTTCCAATCAGGTTTAGTGACTGCAGGTGAACGTTATAACAAAGTTATCGATATTTGGGCAGCAGCTAATGAGCGTGTTGCTAAAGCGATGATGGATAACTTATCAACTGAAAAAGTGATTAACCGAGAAGGTGAAGAAGAAGTTCAATCTTCATTTAATAGCATCTATATGATGGCCGACTCTGGTGCTCGTGGTTCTGCAGCTCAGATTCGTCAGTTAGCGGGTATGCGTGGTTTGATGGCTAAACCAGATGGTTCAATCATCGAAACGCCAATTACGGCAAACTTCCGTGAAGGATTAAACGTACTTCAATACTTTATCTCGACCCATGGTGCGCGTAAAGGTCTTGCTGATACCGCATTGAAAACAGCGAACTCAGGTTATTTAACTCGTCGTTTAGTTGATGTGGCTCAAGATTTAGTTGTTATTGAAGATGACTGTGGCACGTTAGAAGGTGTGGTAATGACACCTGTGATCGAAGGTGGTGATGTTAAAGAACCATTACGTGAACGTGTATTAGGTCGTGTAACAGCTGAAGACGTATTAAAACCAGGTAGTGCGGATATTTTAATCCCTCGCAATACATTACTTGATGAAAGTTATTGTGATCTACTTGAACAAGAATCTGTTGATAGTGTCAAAGTTCGTTCAGTCGTTTCGTGTGATACTGATTTTGGTGTTTGTGCGAAATGTTATGGACGTGACTTAGCTCGTGGTCACTTAGTGAACAAAGGTGAAGCAATCGGTGTTATTGCAGCTCAATCAATCGGTGAGCCAGGTACACAGTTAACCATGCGTACGTTCCATATCGGTGGTGCGGCATCTCGAGCAGCAGCAGAATCTAGTGTTCAAGTTAAAAACAAAGGTAGTATTAAACTAACTAATGCTAAATTTGTGACTAACCCAGATCAGAAACTAGTTATTACTTCACGTAATGCTGAATTAACTATTATTGATGAATTAGGTCGAATGAAAGAAACTTATAAAGTTCCTTATGGTTCGATTTTAACCAAAGGTAATGGTGCAGCGGTTGATGCCGGTGAAACAGTAGCAAACTGGGATCCGCATACAATGCCAGTTATTTCGGAAGCAAAAGGTTTTGTTCGTTTTGTTGATATGATCGATGGCCAAACCATTACTCGTCAAACTGATGAGTTAACAGGTTTATCATCTATCGTGATCTTAGATGTAGCAGAACGTACTGGTGTTGGTAAAGATCTACGTCCAGCAATTAAAATTGTTGATGCTAAAGGTAATGATATCTTTGTGGCAGGTACAGAAATGCTTGCGCAGTACTTCTTACCAGGTAAAGCATTAGTACAATTGGAAGATGGTGCGGAAATTAATGTTGGTGATACACTTGCACGGATTCCACAAGCATCTGTAGGTACTAAAGATATCACCGGTGGTTTACCTCGAGTAGCTGATTTATTTGAAGCTCGTAAACCTAAAGAGCCGGCAATTCTTGCTGAAATTGATGGTATTATCTCATTCGGTAAAGAAACTAAAGGTAAACGTCGTTTAATTATCACTCCACTAGATGGTAGTGAACCATATGAAGAGATGATTCCAAAATGGCGTCAACTTAACGTATTCGAAGGCGAACAAGTTGGCCGTGGCGATGTGATTTCTGATGGACCTGAATCAGCACATGATATTTTACGTCTACGTGGTGTTAATGCAGTAACTCGTTATATTGTGAATGAAGTTCAAGAAGTTTATCGTTTACAAGGTGTAAAAATTAATGATAAACATATTGAAGTTATTGTTCGTCAAATGTTACGTAAAGCAACTGTTATTCATCCTGGTGGTTCTCGTTTACTTGATGGTGAACAACTTGAAGTTTCACGCTTGAAGATTATTAATCGTGAGCTTGAAGCACAAGGTAAAGAACCAATTGTTTACTTGCATGATTTGCTTGGTATTACTAAAGCATCACTTACTACTGAGTCATTTATTTCTGCGGCATCGTTCCAAGAAACGACTCGCGTATTAACTGAAGCAGCAGTTGCAGGTAAAAATGATGAACTTCGTGGTCTGAAAGAAAACGTTATTGTTGGTCGCTTAATTCCAGCAGGTACTGGTTATGCATATCATAAAGAGCGTTTGCGTAAACGTGCAATGCCATCTGATGATGCAATTCAACCAACAACTGTTTCAGCTGAGGAAGCTACAGCTAACTTAGCGGAATTATTGAATTCAGCAGAAGAAAATCAATAGATTTTAGATAAATCGACTAAAGTAGCACGTGTTATCACGTGCTATTTTTTTTGTCGAGTGTATGGGGTATGAAAGGAGTATTAGATGTATATTGTAATGAATCGTTTTAAAATTAAGTTAGGTAGTGAAGACACTTTTATTGAAATATGGCGTAATCGTGATAGCCATTTAAAAGAGATGAAAGGTTTTAATCGTTTTTATTTCCTTAAAGGAAAAACTTATGAAGATTACACATTGTTTTCATCATATGCCGAATGGGAATCAAAACAAGATTTTGAAAATTGGGTTAATTCTGCTCATTTCAAACATACTCACCGTAATACAGATAGCCGTCCAAATAACGCAGATATCTATTTTGAACCGGCTCAACTTGAATGTTTTGAAGTCATTATCTAAGTAATTTTTAAACTAAAAAATCAAATTTAAAAATAAGCATTATGAGCAATACCAATAAAAAATTACCGATGATAATTCTTCGCAAATTGCATAAAAAAAGATATAATCAAATAAAATTACATGGGCATAACATCTATTAAAGAACTTGAGCAGTCCATGTAAATTAAATCTACTATCTAAAAGTCTCTTCTTTGTATTTTATAGTTCATAATTATTTTTATAAAAAGTTTTAAAAATATATTCCTCAATTAAGCATTTTCAGTTTGTTTAGTAACAAAATTTTTAGGCTACTGGTTAGTATTTTCTAATTATCATTGCTTTTTTAAGTTATTTGAAAGTTTAACTATTTACAGGGGCTTGCCATGAAATCGAAATTACTATTGCTTATTCTTATTTTAATCATTGTTGGTGGATTTTTCTTTTTTAAAGACTATAACAGTATTCAAACTCAAGACGAAAAAGTTGCTGCATCGTGGTCGGAAGTGATTAATCAGTATAAACGTCGAGCAGATTTAGTTCCGAATCTTGTCAATACAGTAAAAGGATATGCAACTCATGAAAAAGATGTTTTTACACAGGTAACAGATGCGAGAGCGAAAGTGGGTTCGATCCAAATTAATGCAGATCAACTTAGCGATCCCGCTTTATTTTCAAAATTCCAACAAGCCCAATCAGAGTTAAGTTCCGCATTAAGTCGCTTAATTGCTGTTAGTGAAAATTACCCTGAACTTAAAGCAAACACTCTTTATCAAGATTTAATGAGCCAATTGGAAGGTACTGAAAACCGGATAACGGTTGCTAGAGGTCGATATATAGAAACAGTACAATCATTTAATACTTATATCCGTCAATTACCAACCAAGTGGATTGCAAATGTTATAGGGGTACAACCAAAACAACAGTTTACTGTTGAAAATGAACAACAAATTTCGAATCCACCAGCAGTCAATTTTGGACAATAAGCATAATGAAAAAATATTATCTGCTCTTTTGTTTACTGTTTTTTAGTGCTGTAAGTTATGCATTAACTGAAATTCCAACATTTGATCGCCGTATTATTGATACATCAGATACTTTAGAACCATCACAAATAGATGATTTGGAATCAAGCTTGATTACTTTTGAAAAAACGCGAACTGATGGTGCACAGATCGCGGTATTAATGATCCCCAAACTCGATAATGAAACGGTTGAACAGTATGCTGATAGGGTGTTTATTAAGTGGAAAATAGGTAAAAAAGAGCAAGATAATGGTATTTTATTATTAATTGTTAAAGATGATAAGTTGATGCGAATCGAAGTTGGTTATGGTTTTGAAGGCATCATTACCGACTTAATTGCTAGTCATATCATTCGTGAACAATTAGCGCCACAATTTAGACAAAATAACTATTATCAAGGTATACATGATGCGCTTTCAGTTTTAATTAATAAGTTGAATGATTCTCAACAGGTACCAGCGACTAATAGTGATCCAGATCTCAAAACGGTACTTGCTGGTGATTTTGGTGCCAATTTATTTAGTTATGGATTAGCATCCTTTTTTATTTGTTTCACTATTGCTAGCTTATTTTCGATTACTTCCTCTAAACGTAGTGCTAGCCGAAGTTTAGGTACTGGTTTACTAAATGGTATATCAGTTGGCGGTTTTACTTTGTTCAATGGTTATTCATTACATATTGTCTTACCTCTAATATTTTTAGCATTTGTTGCCAGTGCGATTTTAAGTGGAATTTTAACTATGAGTGGCGGTAGCGGACGTGGTGGTCGAGGAGGCGGTTTCGGTGGGGGTAATGGTGGTGGTTTTGGCGGAGGTTCATTCGGCGGATTTGGTGGTGGAGGCGGTGGCCGTAGTGGTGGCGGTGGTGCCTCTGGCAGCTGGTAAACTTTCTTAAAAAGTACCAAAAGAAATTGGCAATTTACTCTTTTAACAAAAATACTACCTAGGTTCATAGCCTCGATAGCAAAAATAACTATCTGTGCTTGAAAAATTTTGAGGAGAGGGGTTTTTTATATCATAAAAATTTATTAATGATACTTTTAAGTAATAGTTTATTTAAATTTAAAATCAATTTAGTTAATCTTCAATTACATCCTACATAATAATCCTTGTTTACAATAGCTTTTAGCCTGCCTGACAATAAATTTCCTTTTGCAATAGGAAAAAGTCTCTCTCCACATTGATAATTATTTCCTTTAGGCTAAGTCATCTTAAAAAGAAACAAGAGAATTAGAATGACTATGGCACAAATACAATTCCGTATGATCGAAGATGATTTAGATCCCGAAGTTGTGACTGCGCAAACGATAGAAATTATTAATCGTTGGTTGACTGATCATCAAATATCCCAAAATGACGTGCAAAAAGCGATGTTGTTATCACATGTTAAAGCAATGGTTGAAAGAGCGAAAACGCTAGAAAAACTACCTGAGGTTGATCCTTCTTTATTTGATGAACTCTCAGAGCAATCCTTAATGCTTGCACGTAAAACCATACAATTATTCAATAGTCTACCAATGGAAGAGGCTTATTTACTGGCTGTTCATTATGAAGTAGCTATAGCAAATTAAACGAATTAATAAATTTAAAAAACAATAATTGATAGGAGCATAATTATGGCAGAAGTAATCATTGTCATCGGCGATAGAATGGGCAAAGGACAAAAAATTGCAGAGGGAATTAATTCTATAGAAGGGTGTCGTGCAATTGTTATTCCAGGTATGGCAGCTGATATGAAATTGGGTGACGTAATGAATAGTGAGAATGCAGATCTAGGGCTTTCGTTTTGTGGCAGTGGAGGTGCAGGTGCCATAACGGCACAAAATAAATATGGCTATTCTCAACGACACGGTATGCGTTCAATTGAAGAAGGTGAAACAGCCATTAATGACGGTTGTAAAGTACTAGGATTTGGTTTTATGGATACAGTAGAACTTGGCCAACGTATAGCCCAAGCATTTTTGAAAAAATATCCTCGTTCTTAAATAGGTTAGAAATATGAAAAAAACTGAGCAGATACAAGTAAGAGTAACTGGGCAAGGAGATTCGAAGCAGCGTGCGTTCGCTATAGCGCTAAATCAAGTGCAAAAGCAGGTACTTAAAAATACTAATAATGTCATGTTACGAATTGAACCGCTTAATATTAGTGTTGTTTCTGCTATTGAAAAGATAACTACAGAACGCTTTTTATTTATCTTTTTACCTAGAAAAAAGACATTTTATGACATCACACTCGATGTCTCAGTAAATGTTACGTTTATCGATCTGAACGATATTAAATTTATCTCTAAATAACGTAAAAGGAAAGTCATGGAAATTCTAATTATAGCATTGAAGTCCATTGTAATTGGTGGACTGTGTGGATTTGGAGTAGGCGCTGGTGCAGCTCGAATGTTTCATGCTCCAACTTATCAAGGTATGGGGGCTTTTCGTACCCTAGGTGAACTTAATTCTTGTGAGGGTGATCCTGCTGCACATTTTTCATTTGGCTTAGGATTCTTTTTTAATGCCTGGGCTTCATCTGTTGCTGCTGGTTCATTTACCCAAGATGTTGATCATCGTATCATTCCAAACTGGGGTGCTGCACTATTGATGATAAAAAACCGAAATTTAGCACAAACGTTACATGATCCTAAGAAAATGGCCTTTGCTTGTGCATTTATCGGTGTGATTGTTGTGTTATTTTTAAATACAACCACCTCGGTTATTCCTGATTCTTTAAAAATTACCGCAACTAAAGTTTTAGTTCCAGCCGCAAATTTACTAGTCGCGACTGTGATGCCGGTTATTTTCTGGTTGGCAGCTTTAGATGCCGGTAGAAGAAGTGGTTTTTGGGGAACTTTGTTTGGTGGGCTAGCGCAATTAATTATGGGTAATGCAGTACCTGGTTTAGTGTTAGGTATTTTGATTGGTAAAGGAGTGGATGATAGTGGTTGGAATCGAGTGATGAAAATCATGTTAGCTGCGGTAATTGTTTTATTTATCATGAGCGGATATTTCCGTGGATTTGATATGAAAATGATTAATTCATTCCGAGATGGTTTGTCTTATTGGTTTAAATAATATAGGGAACAACAGATTATGAATACTCAAACAACCATTAATAAAAGTTTTTGGTATGCCGATTGGTCATTCCCTATTCTTTGTGGATTACTCTCTGCAGGTATTTTCGCTGGAACACATACTTTTTATGTATATGGGATTGGTGCTTTTAACGAAATAGCATTTGTTGCAATGCTTAAATCTGGTATGACGACAGGTGATTATGGTGCCGTAGCCGCTTTTGGTGCTAGCTTTTTATTTGCGCGTGTCATTGAGGGATCGCTGGTTGGGATACTTGATATTGGTGGTGCGCTACAAACAGGTATTGGTTTAGGTGTGCCAGCGTTGTTATTAGCGGGTGGCTATACATTGCCAATTGAGAATTTTTTGGTAGCGTTATTAACCGGCTTACTGCTCGGTATGGTAATCGGCTTACTTATCATCCTTATTCGTAAATTTACAGTTAACAGTGGTGGTGGATCAACCTTTGGCGCAGATGTCATGATGGGAGCGGGAAATGCATCAGGTCGATTTCTTGGTCCAATGATTATTTTATCAGCTATGGTTGCATCTATTCCTATTGGTATAGGGTCATTGCTTGGTGCACTATTATTTTATGTATGGAAAAAGCCTATTACAGGTGGTGCAATATTAGGTGCCATGATTTTTGGCGGTATCTTCCCAATTATATAATATTATGTCCCCTCTATCATGATTATGGTCGAGGGGATTGGATTAAATTATGTATGATTTAATTATAAAAAATGCCAAACTCATTGATAATTCAATAACCGATATTGCCATTCAACAAGGCAAAATTGTGGAAATTGGCAAAAATATAATCGCAACATCAAATCAAGTATTGGATTTACAAAATCAACACTATATAAGTGCCGGCTGGATAGATTCCCATACTCATTGCTTTGCTCACTCACCAATTTACCACGATGAACCAGATCTCATTGGTGTTAAAACTGGTGTGACGGCAGTGGTTGATGCTGGTAGTGTTGGCGCACTTGATGCGGACGAATTTTATGATTTAGCGATGCAGGCTAAAACTCATGTTTATTCTTTTTTAAATATCTCAAAAATTGGTTTAATAAGACAAAGTGAGCTTGCTGATATGCAAGATATAGATGTGCCGTTATTTGACCAAACTTTAGTTAAATATCCTAATTTTATTATTGGAATAAAAGTTAGGATGAGTCGTAGCGTTGTTGGCGAAAATGGTATTTTACCGTTAATCAAAGCGAAAGAGATGCAGAAAAAGACGGGGTTGCCACTAATGATTCATGTAGGAAATAATCCGCCTGAACTTGATGAAATTGCAGATTTATTAACTAAAGGCGATATTATTACTCATTGTTTTAATGGTAAGCCAAACCAAATATTTGATAAGCAGAATAATCTGCGTGATTCAATTAAACGCGCCATTGGACGTGGGGTGATTTTAGATATTGGTCATGGTGGTGAAAGTTTCAGTTTTGCAGTAGCTGAGCGAGCTAAATGCTTAGATGTTTATCCAAACACTATTAGCTCTGATATATATTCTAAAAATCGCTTGCAAGGTCCTGTATTTAGCTTAGCAAATGTGATGAATAAATTTATCTGTCTAGGTTATAGCAAAACTAGAATTATTGATAGTGTCACTAAAAATGCGGCACAAATATTGCATTTAAACAATAAAGGGGAAATAGCTATTGGCTATGATGCCGATTTGACTATTTTTGATATAAAACAGCAAACCGTCTCTTTAACTGATTCAGAAGGTGAGCAGAGGGAATGCCATGAACAGTTTGTTCCTTTAGCCGCTATCGTAACAAATACAACCAAAAAAGTTACACACATTGAAATAACACAAGAAGGTAGTAAAAATGAGCTCAGAATCTCAAACTGAAAAAGAAATATACAGTAAATACCACTTGAAAAAAGTGATTAATGCTTCGGGGCGAATGACTATTTTAGGTGTTTCAACACCTAGAGCAGAAGTGGTTGATACTGTATCCCACGGATTAAATGAATATTTTGAAATAAAAGATTTAGTTGATAAAACTGGTCAATACATTGCTAAATTACTCAATGTCGAAAACGCTGTGGTCGTATCATGTGCCTCGGCTGGCATTGCGCAAGCTGTCGCAGGTTTAATCGTTAAAGATGATCGTGATTTATTATTTAATTTACATAGTTCTGATAAATGGGTAGCAAGGGAAATTATTGTGCCAAAAGGACATAACGTCAATTTTGGTGCTCCTATTAGTACTATGGTCGCTCTAGGTGGTGGAATTGTGGTTGAAGCGGGTTATGCAAATGAGTGCAAACCAGAGCACATTGAATCATTAATTAATTCTGATACCGCGGCTATTTTATATGTTAAATCACATCATTGTGTGCAAAAAAGTATGTTATCAGTTGCGCAAGCCGTAACAGTGGCCAAAAAATATAATATTCCATTAATTGTTGATGCCGCAGCGGAAGAGGATTTACAAACCTATTATCAACAAGGCGCTGATTTAGTTATTTATAGTGGTGCAAAAGCAATTGAAGGGCCAACTAGTGGCTTAGTTATTGGCCGCCACCAAGCTATTGAATGGCTTAAACTTCAGTCTCAAGGTATTGGCCGACCAATGAAGGTTGGTAAAGAAGGTATTTTAGGCTTAACCAGGGCAATTGAGTTATATATTAACGATCCTAAACAAGAAACTGGGCAAGAAATGGTTGTCAAAATGACACCATTTATCGAAAAGTTAAATTCTATTAATGGTATATCGGCAAAAGTTGTCTGGGATGGTGCTGGCCGAGATATTGCTCGTGCAGAAATATCATTTGATGCAAAGGTTATTGGTAAAAGTGCTGTTGAAATGATAGACCTGATGAAGCAAGGCGAGATTGCAGTCTATTTTCGGGAATATAAAGCCAATGAGGGTAAAGTAGATGCAGATGTTCGTAGTGTAACGGCGGAACAGCTTGATATTGTCTATAACAAAATTATAAAAATTATCCAAGGAGTTAAATAATGCAATTGACACCAAATTATTTTAACGATCGCGTTTGTTTAAACGTATTAGCCAATTCAATTGATAATGCTAGTGCTATTTATGAAGCTGCACAAACTTATGTTGTTGTGGGAGTGTTATCTAAAAATTATCCAGATAATCAGCAAGCAATAGAAGATATGAAAAAATATGCGTTAGCCATTGATAATGCTATTTCAGTTGGTCTGGGAGCGGGTGATCCTAATCAATCTACTATGGTGTCAGAAATATCTGCAGTTCTACAGCCTCAACATGTTAATCAAGTTTTTACAGGGGTGGCAACAAGTCGTGCTTTATTAGGACAAAAAGAAACGGTAATTAATGGTCTTGTATCACCAACAGGGAAAGTAGGATTAGTTAATATAGCTACAGGGCCACTAAGCTCAAAATCACCAGCTGCTATCGTTCCGGTTGAAACCGCTATTGCTTTATTAAAAGATATGGGGGGAAGCTCAATTAAATATTTCCCTATGGGTGGGTTAAAACATATAGATGAATATGAGTATGTGGCTAAATGTTGTGCTGAACATGATTTCTATCTAGAACCTACTGGTGGTATAGATTTAGACAATTATGAAGCAATTTTAAAAATTGCCTTAAATGCCGGTGTGAAAAAAGTTATTCCACATATTTATACCTCAATTATTGATAAAGCAACTGGGGCGACAAGAACTGAAGATGTTAAACAACTATTAGCGATTACGCAAAAGTTAGCAGGATGAGTAATGGCATCTAAATTGCTATTCCCTTATCAACGATTAGCGTATATTTTTGATACGATAAAAAACGAATTGCTACCTCAAAAAGAGCTAGCAAATCGTTTTACAGTATCAATCAGAACAATTCGGTCTGATATTGTTGCGCTTAACGATGTATTAAATAAGTATGGTGCGCAAGTTGATTATATTAAAAACGTTGGTTATCACCTTGTCATAACAGATCCTAATCTGTATGCAACCATTCCGATTGTTCAGCAAATAGAACGAGTTCCTCGAACTAATAAAGAGCGCGTTTCCGCTTTATTAATTGCATTTTTAACTCAATCAAAGTCGGTAAAATTGGATGATATTGCTGGTGAATGGTTTTTGAGCCGTAATACATTACAAAATGATGTTATTGAAGTTAAGCAATATCTGGATAAATACCATTTATCGCTGGATAATCGTCCTTATTCAGGTATGCGATTAGTTGGTGAGGAATCCGCTATTCGAGCATGTTTAACTGATATTTTATGGCAACATCATATCACAGGGGACACTATCAATGTTAATCGGTTAATTCAGACGATATTATCTGATATTGATTTAGATTATCTGGAAAGTGTACTACAAAATCAGTTTGAACGTTTTGAATTAAAATTAACCTCGGAAGGGCAAGGGTATTTGCTCTATTGTTGTGCCGTTTCAATCACCAGAATTACGCAAGGGTATGAATTAGTCGAATATCAAGTCGATAATATTGATTCGACAGTTATTGGCGCTGCACGTGAGGTTTCTGAAGGCTTCTCCTATTTTTTAGGTAGTACCCTTTCTGATGCTGAATTTAACTATTTATGTGTGCAGATTATGTCGCGCACTATTATGGAATCACCTAATCAAGCTAAAAGTTTAGAGTTATTTGAACATATCTTATCTTATATCAATGATTCTTATCACTATAATTTGAAACAAGATATGAAGCTACGTCAAGATATGTTAATTCATATTTCATCGTTGCTATCTCGTATAAAATATCAAATTCATACTTCTAATCCGTTATTACATGAAATTAAACAATATTATCCTTTTGCTTATGATATTACTTTATCGGCATTAGCGAATATTCCTAAGTTTACTGATGTGAAAATGACTGAAGACGAAATTAGCTATTTAGCAATTCATATAGGGGTAGCATTAGAGCGCAATTATAGTGCAGGATATAAAAGATTAGTGCAAATTTTATTAGTCAGTGAATTGGGTAACGCTACTTTGCGTATGATTGAATCAAAAATTAAACGCGATTTTCCTCATATTTTAATTAATCGAACGATTTCTTATAGAGAATATGAACAGTTAACGCATATTGAAGAAGATTTTGTGGTATCGACGGTTCGCTTAAACGAAAAAGATAAGCAAATAGTGAAAATAGCACCATTTCCAACGCCTTATCAACTAGAACAATTAGGGCGTTTATCAATGGTTGATCGCACTATGCCATATATTATTGAGCGTTTTTTTAATGAAAAATTTTTCCTAATTATTGACAAACCGATGACACAAAGCGAACTATTCCAGAGAGTTTGTCAACGGCTGGAAAAATTTGGATATGTGGGACAGGACTTTTATCCATCGGTAGTAGAACGAGAAAGTATTGTATCGACTTTAATAGGTGAAAATATTGCTATTCCTCATTCAGTTGGGTTGTTGGCCAAAAAGACAGTAGTTACCACTATTTTGGCTCCTCAAGGTATTGAATGGAATAAAAATGAAATTGCGCATGTTATTTTCTTATTAGCAATTAGCAAAGATGAATACGAAGATGCGATGCGAATTTATAACTTAGTCGTCAATTTTGTTAAAGAGAGATCAACTAAGCGGTTGTTAAATAGTCGTAATTTTGATGATTTTCAAGCTATTGTAAAAGATAGTTTTGGGCGTTTATCGTAATAAACTCGATTTAATTTGCAATTAAAAAAGGGATTTAACTAAGCGAGTAACACAAGTTATTTAGTGATTAAATAAATAACAATTGTGAACGCTAAAAAACCCCGTTCCTCAAAATTTTTTGTTAAGAAATAAGTAAAATTATAATTATAAATATTTAAGAAATAATCAACAATTAAAACAAATTATCATGTGCTTGCCCATTGACGAAATGGTGATTTAAAGGTATTATGCGCGCCTTATGGCTTTGTGTGGTTTTTAGCTGCACTTAATAATTTTTAAGGTAGGCATGCATATCTTATGCAAAATAAATTACCATTAACAATTGACCCAATCAAAGCAGCACAAAAAAGACTTGATTATGTTGGATATTATCCAGCAAAAAGTGCAACAAGGATTGAAAGTCCAAAAAGTGATATCGAATGTCATTTGTCTTTTGATTTTGATGAGCAAAGACTTTGCGTTATCACTATTGATGCAAAAATGACGCTAGAACAAATTTGTCAGCGTTGTTTTAAACCTTTTATCACTGAAGTTCATGTGATGAATAAATTTAGTCCTGTTAAGAGCGATGCTCAAGCAGAGACATTACCGGAACATTATGAACCCGTTTTAGTTAACGAGTTTGGTGAAGTAGATATATTAGCGTTAATTGAGGACGAAATTATTCTCTCATTACCAATTGCGCCGGTGCATGATAGTAAACACTGCGAAGTGTCAGAGGCAGATATGGTGTTTGGTGAAATTCCTGCTGAGAATGAAAAACCAAATCCATTTGCAATTTTAGTTAGTTTAAAGAATAAGGGGTAAATCCATGGCTGTTCAACAGAATCGTAAAACTCGTGCAAAACGTGGTATGCGTCGTTCTCATGATGCATTAACTGTTGCTAATATCTCAGTTGATGAATCAGGTAAAACTCATTTACGTCATCACGTAACCGCTGATGGTTATTATCGCGGCCGAAAAGTGATTTCTAAATAATTAATTAGTAATTAGAAATCTTCAGGTGACATTTTGGATAATCTAACCATTGCGTTAGATGCTATGAGCGGGGACTTTGGTCCTCGTATTGTTGTTCCTGCTGCAATTCAAGCATTACATCATTATCCAAATCTTTCTATCTTTCTTGTTGGTGACATAAAGGAAGTTAGATTTTTTTTATCTAAAGAAAATACCAAGCTAGTTACCCAGTACCAAGAAACTGGTCGCTTGATGGTGACAGAATCAACATCTATCATTACTAATGATATGAAACCTTCTTATGCGATTAGGCATAGTCAAGGTTCGTCAATGAGAATTGCATTAGAGTTAGTAAAAAATAATAAAGCTCAAGCTTGTGTTAGTGCTGGTAATACGGGTGCGCTGATGGGGTTGTCTAAGTTATTATTACATTCTCTAACCGGTATTGATAGACCAGCATTAGTTGCCACCATTCCGGCGTTAAATAATCAAAATACTGTGGTACTTGATTTGGGAGCAAATGCTGAATGTGATAGCGATATGCTGGTTCAATTTGCTATAATGGGTGAAATACTAGCAAAATCGGTTCTTCATATTGAAAATCCTCGTGTTGCTTTGCTTAATATTGGTGAAGAAGACATCAAAGGATTGGATAAAATTCGTGCTGCTGCGTCTATTTTGAAAGCTAATCATCAAATTAATTATATTGGTTATTTAGAAGGTAATGAGCTATTAACTGGTAAAACAGATGTATTAGTTTGTGACGGCTTTGTTGGTAATGTGACTTTGAAAACGGTAGAAGGGTTAATTAAAATTTTTCTATCTTCGTTCAAAATGCTTTTAGGGCACAACTCATTAGTTATGAAGTTTTTGAGTAAATGGCTGCAAAGAAAATTAGTAAAAAATTTTGGTTATTTAGACCCTGGGCGATATAATGGCGCATGTTTACTTGGTCTTCAAAGTATTGTGATTAAAAGTCACGGTAGTGCCAATCAAAAATCATTTTTTGCAGCAATAGAGCAAGCTATTTTAGCTATCGAAACAAATATACCAGAGAAGATTGCCAATAGCCTTTCTTCTGCACTACCCAAGAGCGAATAATTCGATGTATACAAAAATATTAGGAACAGGAAGTTATCTTCCAAAACAAATAAGAACTAATGCCGATCTTGAAAAAATGGTGGATACTAGTGACGAATGGATAACTACTCGTACGGGTATTAAAGAAAGAAGGATAGCTGCACCCGATGAAACTGTTACTAGTATGGCCTATGAAGCGGCGATTAAAGCTATTGAAATGGCGGATATTGATAAACAAGAGATTGGTTTGATTATTGTTGCAACAGCAACGTCTGCTAACGCTTTTCCTAGCTCGGCTACAGAATTACAAGCTAAATTAGATCTCGGTGATGTGGTTGCCTTCGATGTGTCGGCAGCTTGTTCTGGATTTATTTATGCATTAGATATTGCTGATAAATATGTAAAAAGTGGTGTAATAAAATATGCCTTAGTTGTTGGTTCTGATATGTTAACTCGTGGTGTTGATCCAACAGATAGAGGTACAATTATCATTTTTGGTGATGGTGCTGGAGCAGTTGTGGTTGGTGCTTCTGAAGAGCCAGGTATTATTGCCTCTCATTTACATGCCGACGGCCGTTATGGTGAATTATTAAAATACCCATATGTTGATCGCCGTTCACTTAATGATCCTCTCTATATGACAATGCAAGGCAACGATGTATTCAAAATTGCAGTCAAAGAACTTTCTAATCTAGTTGATGAACTTTTAACCGAAAATACATTCAATAAATCTGATTTAGATTGGTTAGTGCCACATCAAGCTAATTTACGGATTATTTCAGCTACAGCTAAACGTCTTGATATGGATATGAGTAAGGTGATTGTTACACTTGATAAACAAGGAAATACGTCTGCTGCATCAGTACCTTGTGCATTAGATACAGGTGTACGAGATGGACGTATTAAACGTGGGCAACTAATTTTATTAGAAGCTTTCGGTGGCGGCTTTGTTTGGGGCTCAGCACTCGTTAGATTTTAATTTTATAAATTATTTAGGTAATCAAGGATTTCAAAATGACCAAATTTGCAATGGTATTTCCAGGACAAGGCTCACAAGCTGTTGGTATGTTAAAAGATCTTGCTGAAAATTATCCAGTTGTGAAATCAACTTTCGATGAAGCATCACAAGTATTAGGTTATGATTTATGGACTTTAGTTCAAGCTGGTCCAGCTGAAGAATTAAATAAAACTTGGCAAACACAACCGGCATTACTTGCTGCATCGGTTGCGATTTACCGAGTTTGGCAAAGTATTAATGGCCCTCAACCAGAATTTATGGCTGGTCACAGTTTGGGTGAGTATTCAGCATTAGTATGTGCTGGTGTGATTGATTTTAAAGATGCTATTAAATTAGTCGAGTTACGTGGTAAATTAATGCAAGAGGCAGTGCCAAGTGGTACTGGTGCAATGTTTGCTATTATTGGTTTAGATAACGATTCAATTCAAAAAGCATGTGAGCAAGCGGCTCAAGGTCAAATTGTTGCGCCAGTTAATTTTAATTCACCAGGCCAAGTTGTTATTGCTGGTAATAAAGAAGCTGTTGAACGTGCTGGTGCGCTTTGTAAAGAGGCCGGCGCTAAACGTGCGTTACCATTGGCGGTAAGTGTTCCTTCTCATTGTGCATTGATGAAACCAGCCGCTGATAAACTAGCGACAACTTTAAATAACATGACGTTTAATCCACCTCAATTTGCTGTGATTAATAACGTTAATGTTAAAGTTGAATCATCGGCAGATAATATTAAAGCGGCATTAATAGCCCAGTTATATAGCCCAGTTCGTTGGACTGAAACGGTTGAAGAAATGGCAAAACAAGGTGTAACACTGTTAGTTGAGATGGGTCCAGGTAAAGTTTTAACGGGCTTAACTAAACGAATTGTTGATTCATTATCAGCTTGTGCTGTTAATGATAAAGCGTCATTAGATGTTGCAATTGAAAATACTAAATAGAATACAAAAGGGGTAGTTATGAACCTATCAGGAAAAATTGCTTTAGTAACTGGTGCAAGCCGTGGAATTGGAAAGGCCATTGCAGAAAAATTAGTTGCATGTGGTGCAACAGTGATTGGTACTGCAACGACAGAAAAAGGCGCACAGGCCATAAGTGAATATTTAGGCTCTAACGGAAAAGGTTTAGCACTAAATGTAACTGACGAAGCATCTATTGAATCAGTTATTAATGCAATTAAAACGGAGTTTGGCGATATTGATATTTTAGTTAATAACGCAGGTATTACCCGTGATAATCTATTAATGCGAATGAAAGAAGACGAATGGCAAGATATTTTAAATACTAACTTAACATCAGTTTTTCGTTTATCAAAAGCATTAATGCGTACTATGATGAAAAAACGTTATGGTCGAATTATTACTATAGGCTCAGTTGTAGGTACTATGGGTAACGCTGGTCAGGCTAATTATTCTGCAGCAAAAGCCGGATTAATCGGATTTAGTAAATCTTTGGCACGTGAAGTTGCATCTCGTGGTATTACAGTTAATGTTGTTGCACCAGGATTTATTGCAACTGATATGACAGAAGCACTAACGGATGAGCAAAAAGCGTTAACATTAGCGCAAGTACCAGCAGGACGTTTAGGTGAACCGGCTGAGATTGCTAATGCGGTGGCATTTTTGGCTTCTGATGAAGCATCTTACATTACAGGTGAAACTTTACATGTCAATGGCGGCATGTATATGGTGTAATTGATCAGAATAGTGTAAAATGAACCAATAATTTGAAGTTTTGAACAAAAAATAAGCAATTGGGTTGAAAAATGATTGGCATCTTTTTCAACATTTTATAAACTTACATTCACCGCCACTTTCGGCGATATTTATAGGAAAAAAAAGAGTATGAGCACTATTGAAGAGCGAGTTAAGAAAATTATTGTTGAGCAACTTGGTGTGAAAGAGGACGAAGTTAAGAATGAATCTTCTTTCGTTGAAGATCTTGGCGCTGACTCTCTTGACACAGTTGAATTAGTTATGGCTTTAGAAGAAGAATTTGATACAGAAATTCCTGATGAAGAAGCTGAAAAAATTACAACTGTACAATCAGCAATTGATTATATTACTGCAAATCAATAAGGTTAGCAGAGTTTTCACAATAGGCGGTCAAATGATCGCCTAGTTTTTATTTATGTCTCTATTTTTATAGAGTGAATTTGACATAATTTAATTCTGAAAACTCATAATAAAATTTTCAATGATTCAAATTTCATTTCAATCCTTTTCTGGAGGACAATGTGTCTAAACGCAGAGTTGTTGTTACTGGAATGGGCATGATATCTCCATTAGGTAATACAGTTGAGTCTACTTGGCAAGCTTTATTAGCAGGTCAAAGTGGCGTAGAACTTATAGAACACTTTGATACAGCCCCTTTTGCAACGCGCTTCGCAGCGATGGTTAAAGACTTTAATGGCGAAGATTATAATATTTCACGTAAAGATGCTCGTAAAATGGATTATTTTATCCAATATGGTATTGCTGCAGGTATGCAAGCAATGCAAGATGCTGGCATTGAAGTTACTGAAGAAAACGCAGAACGCATCGGTTGTGCTATCGGTTCAGGTATTGGTGGACTAGGATTAATTGAAGAAAATCATAGTGCATTAGTCAATGGTGGACCGCGTAAAATTAGCCCATTTTTTGTGCCATCAACAATAGTTAATATGATTGCTGGTCATTTATCAATTATCTACGGATTAAAGGGGCCAAGTATTACTATTGCTACTGCTTGTTCATCGGGTGTGCATAATATTGGTCATGCTGCACGTATGATTGCTTATGGTGATGCCGATGCAATGTTAGCCGGTGGTGGTGAAAAAGCAAGTACACCATTGGGTATTGGTGGTTTTGGTGCTGCTCGTGCATTATCAACAAACAATGATAATCCTAAAGCTGCTAGTCGCCCGTGGGATAAAGATCGTGATGGTTTTGTGCTTGGTGATGGTGCAGGTATCATGTTCTTAGAAGAATATGAACATGCTAAAAAACGTGGCGCTAAAATTTATGCTGAGATCGTTGGTTTTGGTATGAGTGGCGATGCTTATCATATGACTTCACCTCCAGAAAATGGTAGTGGTGCAGCATTAGCTATGAAATGTGCTATTCGTGATGCAGGTATAACGGCGGAACAAGTTGGATATATTAATGCGCATGGTACGTCAACTCCGGCTGGCGATAAAGCAGAAACGCAAGCAGTTAAAAGTATTTTCCAAGAAAATGCTAATAAAGTAATGGTAAGTTCAACTAAATCAATGATTGGGCATTTATTAGGTGCTGCTGGTGCTGTTGAATCTATCTTTACGGTGCTTGCATTACGTGATCAAGCTGTTCCACCAACAATTAATCTTGATAACCCTGATGAGGGTTGTGATCTGGATTATGTTCCACATACAGCTCGTCAAGTGAAAAACTTAGAATATGCGCTTTGTAATTCATTTGGTTTTGGTGGTACTAACGGTTCAGTTTTATTCAAGAAGATCTAATCTTTTTCTTCCCATCACAATTAAGTGATGGGAATCACCTATTCTATTATCTTTTTTTTGATAATACACTTCACAGATTAAAAAATGTGGCATATACCTCATTTTTAAAAATATTTAGTAGCTTAATATTAATAAAAGCGTATGTTTTAACTTAATACATGGATAAAAAATATTTTGCTGAATAATGGTAATAAGATTTATCTATGCAGGATTTTTTAATTTTTAGGAGCTGTTATTATGATTACTACTGCACTTTTCCCCAATCGATACATTCAAGGCTTTAATGCAATTGAAAATAGTTTAGGCGAAGAATTAGCGAGACTTGGAAAAAAAGCGTTATTGCTTGAAAGTCCATCTGCCCACAAAAATTTATCTAAAACTATCGAAAAATCACTATCAGATAAGATTGAAAGTGTCGTTGATATTTTTAACCGAGAATGTAGTGATGAAGAAATTACAAGAATAATTGAGTTAGCCAAAACTCAAAACATTGATGTGATTGTTGGTATAGGTGGAGGGAAGGTTATTGATACAGCGAAAGCTGTAGCCGCAACTATTCATTATCCTTGTGTTGTTGTGCCAACGCTTGCCTCAACAGATGCACCTTGCAGTGCTTTATCAGTAATTTACACTTCAACAGGTGAATTTAAACGCTATTTTGTGCTACCAAGAAATCCTGATGTTGTTTTAGTTGATTCAAAAGTTATCGCTAATGCGCCTGCAAGATTTTTAGTTGCAGGTATGGGCGATGCTTTAGCAACTTGGTTTGAAGCCGAAGATTGTAGGCAATCAAAAGCAGGGAATATGAGTGGGCGACCTGGCCCAATGACCGCATTTGCGCTAGCAAAATTTTGTTTTGAAATATTGTTAAAATATGGTGTACAAGCTAAAAATGCTTGTGAACAAAAAGTAGTAACCTCAGCACTGGAACATGTGATCGAAGCTAATACGTTACTTTCTGGATTAGGATTTGAAAGTGGTGGCCTTTCAGCTGCACATGCCATTCATAATGGATTTACTGCATTAGAAGAGACACATGATTACTGGCATGGTGAAAAAGTGGCGTTTGGTACACTTGCTATGTTAATGTTAATTGATAGTGATCCACAAATGATTGAAACCGTTTATGATTTCTGTCAGTCCGTTGGGTTGCCAATCACATTAGCAGAAATTGGCTTAGCTAATGTTAGCGATGATGACTTAATGCAAGTGGCAATTTTAGCTTGTGCGCAAGGTGAGTCAATTTATAATTCTCCTGCTGAAATCACTCCCGACACAGTATTTGCAGCAATAAAAGCTGCAAATGCTGAAGGTTTACGACGCAAATAACATTTCGCATTTATCTACACTAATTTGATTAACGTCCGTTGTTTTATAACGGACGTTTTTGTAATTGATTAGTTGGTATATTTAGTGATAAATAAAGACAATAAGAATATTCATATGGTTTATGCTATAATTGTGGCTAATTTTCTGGGTAATTATTTTTGGTAAATATGACTGAACCTAAGTTTATTCATCTTCATTTACATAGCGATTTTTCAATGATTGATGGCATAGCTAAAGTAGGTACTTTAGTTAATGAAGTAAGCAAGTTGCAAATGCCTGCTTTTGCCATTACTGATTTTACCAATCTGTGTGGACTGGTGAAGTTTTATGGTTCAGCAATGGGTAAGGGCATCAAACCGATTATTGGTGCCGATTTAGCCGTTAAAAATTCACAATTAAGTGATGATGTTTATCGATTAACATTGTTAGCAGCAAACAATGAAGGCTATCAAAATCTTACATTATTAATCTCTAAAGCTTACCAGCGTGGCTATATTGGAGATATGCCGGTTGTTGATCAGGAATGGTTAAGGTCGCATCGCGATGGTTTAATTATATTAGCTGGTCGTGACAGTGATATAGGTATTGGTATTATTCGCGATAATCAGGAAATTATTGAAGATGCAATTAACTTTTATCGAGAAAATTTTAATCAACACTTTTATTTTGAATTAGTTCGTACTAATCGCCTTAATGAAGAATTATTTATTCATAGCGCCATTCAGCTAGCTGAACAATATTCCTTACCTGTTGTGGCGACTAATGATGTGCGATTTTTGAAACCTTCTGATTTTGAGGCTCATGAAATTCGAGTTGCTATTCATGATGGTAATACACTTGAAGATCCTAATAGACCGAAAAATTATTCTGCTGAACAGTATTTGCGTACTGAACAAGAGATGTGCGATTTATTTTCAGATATTCCAGAGGCATTAGAAAACAGCGTAGAAATAGCTAAGCGATGCAATGTGACTATAAGGCTTGGTGAATATTTCCTACCGCAATTTCCTACTGGTGATATGTCGACGGAAGATTTTTTGGTACATAAATCTCGAGAAGGTTTAGAGGAGAGATTAGAATTTCTTTTTCCTGATCCGGAAGAACGAAAACAAAAACGTCCAGAATATGATGAGCGATTAGAAACAGAATTAAACGTAATAAATCAGATGGGGTTTCCGGGTTACTTTTTGATCGTGATGGAATTTATTCAATGGTCAAAAGATAACGATATTCCCGTTGGCCCTGGGCGTGGATCAGGGGCAGGATCACTGGTTGCGTATGCTTTAAAAATAACTGATTTAGATCCATTAGCATTTGATTTACTTTTTGAACGTTTTTTGAATCCAGAACGGGTTTCCATGCCGGATTTTGATGTCGACTTTTGTATGGAAAAGCGTGATATGGTTATTGATCACGTTGCTGATATGTATGGTCGAGATGCGGTATCTCAAATTATTACCTTTGGTACTATGGCTGCTAAAGCGGTTATTCGTGATGTAGGGCGAGTACTTGGCCATCCTTATGGATTTGTTGATCGTATATCAAAATTAATTCCTCTTGATCCTGGTATGACCTTAGCTAAAGCATTTGAAGCTGAACCACAATTGCA
Organism: Gilliamella sp. LMG 34362; assembly: GCF_984569125.1. NCBI lineage: Bacteria > Pseudomonadati > Pseudomonadota > Gammaproteobacteria > Orbales > Orbaceae > Gilliamella > Gilliamella sp. LMG 34362. The sequence goes on from NZ_OZ474902.1 coordinate 579,502, forward strand.
AGAGCTTTATGATAATAATGAAGAAGTTAAGTCTCTTATTGATATCGCAAGACAGTTGGAAGGTGTTACTCGAAATGCGGGTAAACATGCTGGAGGTGTCGTAATATCACCAACTAAGATTACTGATTTTTCTCCTATTTATTGTGATCCCGAGGGGCTCCATCCTGTAACTCAATTTGATAAAAATGATGTTGAATATGCAGGACTGGTTAAATTTGACTTCTTAGGATTACGCACCTTAACCATTATTGACTGGGCGATTAAAATGATTAATGAGCGCCAGTTAAGGGATGGTAAGCCAACAGTTGATATTACTCGTATTCCATTAGATGATGAAGAATCTTTCCAATTATTATTAAAGGCTGAAACAACTGCGGTCTTCCAATTGGAATCGCGTGGTATGAAAGATTTAATCAGGCGGTTAAAGCCCGACTGTTTTGAAGATATGATCGCTTTAGTTGCTTTATTTCGACCTGGGCCGTTACAGTCAGGGATGGTGGATAATTTTATTGACCGTAAGCATGGACGAGAAGAAGTATCTTATCCAGATATCAATCACCAACATGAATCTCTTAAACCAATATTAGAACCAACTTATGGCATAATTTTATATCAAGAACAAGTTATGCAAATTGCCCAAACACTATCTGGTTATACGCTAGGTGGCGCAGACTTGTTACGACGAGCGATGGGTAAGAAAAAACCAGAAGAGATGGCTAAGCAGCGTTCTGTTTTTAAAGAAGGTGCGGAAAAGCAAGGCGTTGATGGTGAACTTTCAATGCATATTTTTGATCTGGTTGAAAAATTTGCTGGTTATGGCTTTAATAAATCTCACTCTGCTGCTTATGCACTTGTTTCCTATCAGACTTTATGGTTAAAGACACATTATCCGGCTGAATTTATGGCTGCAGTAATGACTGCTGATATGGACAATACTGATAAAATTGTTGGTTTAGTTGACGAATGTCTACGAATGGGGTTGCAAGTTAATCCTCCTGATATTAATAGTGGTCTTTACCATTTTCATGTGAATGATAAAGGTGAAATTGTTTACGGTATTGGTGCTATAAAGGGAGTAGGGGAAGGCCCAATAGAAGCTATTGTTGAAGCTCGTAATAGCGGTGGTTATTTTAAAAATATCTTCGAGCTTTGTGCTCGAACGGATATGAAAAAAATTAATCGTCGAGTGTTAGAAAAATTAACTATGGCTGGTGCTTTTGATAAACTAGGACCACATAGAGCGGCTATTTTACATAGTATCAATGATGCTATGCAAGCGGCAGATCAATACGCTAAAGCGCAGAATATTGGTCAAGAAGATATGTTTGGCGTCCTTGCTGAAGAGCCAGAACAAGTTGAGCACGCATATGCCGCTGTACCTGAATTACCAGCACAAGTTTTACTTGATGGTGAACGTGAAGCATTAGGACTTTATTTAACCGGACATCCGGTTACCCAATATTTAAAAGAACTCAATCGATATTCTGGAGGTGTTCGTATTAGTGAGGCAGCACCTACTGGATGGGGAAAAATGGCTACTTTTGCCGGTATAGTTGTTGATGCCCGAGTTCGGATTACCAAAAAAGGTAATAAAATTGGATTATTCACTTTAGATGATAGGTCAGGACGAATTGATGGCATGCTTTTCTCTGAAGCATTAGATAAATTTGGGCATTTACTTGTAAAAGATAAAATTTTAATTGTTTCTGGTCAAGTAAGTCATGATGATTTCAATGGTGGGTTTAAATTATCTGTGCGAGACATTGTTGACTTAAAAGATGCTCGGGCTAAATATGTTAAGGGGTTAGCTGTTACATTAACTGATATTGAGGTTAATCGGACAATCCTACAAAGGCTTCAACAAATTATTGAACCTTATCGACACGGTAGTGTGCCTGTTAATTTATATTATCAAAGAGAAGACTCCATCGTACGTCTGCAATTTGGTACCACTTGGCGTATAGTACCTGAAGATGCATTAATAATAGAACTAAAAACCTTACTAGGTAATGAACGTGTGAATTTTGAATTTGATTAATTAAGTTATATTAATCGAATAAGTAATAAAAAATCTGGGCTATTTAGATGTAAAGATTTAAATAGACATTAAAGGTGCTATTTAACCTGTTTAAGTGTATTAATAATAAATATTGATGACTTCAATGACAATTACATAGTAAAATTGATTTAATTTTATTTTAATAAATAGTCTGTATACTAAATTTAGTAACGTATTTTTTATAAAATACAAATAATACAAGAGGCAATCACAAGCGTTATGAACAATTTTTTGGAATTTGAAAAGCCGATAGCGGAATTAGAAGCAAAAATTAATTCCTTAAAGAATATTGATTCGCAACAAGTTGAATTAGATATTAATTTAGATAAAGAAATTAAGCAATTAAATCAGAAAAGTCGTGAATTGACTAAAAAAATATTTTCTAATCTATCGCCTTGGGATGTGGCTCAGTTAGCTAGGCACCCTAATCGTCCTTACACATTAGACTATATCAATGAAATTTTTACTGATTTTGATGAGTTAGCTGGAGATAGAGCCTATGCTGATGATAAGGCAATTGTTGGTGGTATAGCGCGTATAGATGATCGCCCTGTTATGGTGATTGGCCATCAAAAAGGTCGTGAAACTAAACAGAAAATCTATCGTAACTTTGGTATGCCAGCTCCAGAAGGTTACCGTAAAGCATTGAGATTAATGCAACTGGCTGAGCGGTTTAAGTTACCAATTATTACATTTATTGATACGCCAGGAGCTTATCCTGGAATTGGTGCAGAAGAAAGAGGACAAGCAGAAGCAATTGCGCGTAACCTGCGTGAGATGTCACGCTTAAATGTACCAACAATTTGTACTGTCATTGGTGAAGGTGGCTCGGGTGGAGCACTTGCAATTGGTGTCGCAGATAAAGTCAATATGCTACAGTATAGTACTTACTCCGTTATTTCTCCGGAAGGATGTGCATCGATTTTATGGAAAAGTGCTGATAAAGCACCAGTAGCAGCAGAAGCAATGAATATGACAGCTGACAAATTGATAAAATTGAATCTGATCGATTCTGTCGTACCTGAACCTCTTGGTGGTGCTCATCGTGACTATACCGCTATTGCTAATTCACTTAAAAAACAATTATTAGCTGATCTGGATGAATTAGAAGGTTTAGCATTACCTGAACTGCTTGAAAGAAGATTCCAACGCCTTATGAACTACGGTTATGTGCGATAATTTAGGGATCGAAGGTAAATATGAATAAACCGACCGGATTGCAACGCATTATTAATGCAACAAAATATTCTTTGAAGGGATTTAAGTCTGCAATTAAATATGAAGTCGCATTTCGTCAAGAATTAATTGTATTAATTCTTGCTTATATAACAGTAATGTTAATCGATTTTTCAATTTATGAACGCATTTTATTATTGGGATCAATTGGTGTTGTGATGATTGTTGAATTACTCAATAGTGCCATTGAATGCGTAGTTGATCGTATTGGTAGTGAAAGGCATGAACTATCAGGTAGGGCAAAAGATTATGGTTCTGCAGCGGTTTTTCTTTCCTTGTTACTAACTATAATTTTATGGATTTATCTGTTTGCTTGCCACTTCTTTCCTTGATTAACAAGAACCCAATTTTTCTTTGTTTATCAAAAATGCGAGAGATTCTCGCATTTTTGATCTATAACCATTAGAAATCATTCTGGAACTAATTCCTTAATAAGATAATTCCCTGTTTTTTCTGTATCAAGGGTGTTTTTCAACCATGGCATAATGGTTTGCATTTGTTGTTGTAATTTCCATGGCGGATTAATAACGATCATACCTGAAGCCGTCATACCTTTCTGATTATTATCTGGTTTGATTGCAAATTCAAATTGAGAAATTTTCTTAATACCTAAGTTAACTATTTCATCTATCATCTTTTGCGTTTGAGTTCGAGAAACAACCGGATACCAAATTAAATAAATGCCAGTTGCGAAACGTTTATATGCTTCTAATAATGCTTTAGGGATTTTTTGATAATCATCTTTTATTTCATATGAAGGATCAATCAAAACAATTCCTCGACGAGATTCGGGAGGTAGTTTTGATTTTAATTGTGAAAATCCATCTTCTCTTAAAACTCGGGCCCGTTTATCTTTACTGAATTCTTGTCGCAATAATGGATAATCTGTAGGATGAAGTTCTGTAAGATTGATTTTGTCTTGTTCTCTTAGTAATTGTTTAGCTATTAAAGGGGAGCCTAAATAATATTTTAAATTATCGAAAGGATTATAACGTTTTAAAACCGATAAATAGGTGCTTAGTAACTCAGGCGTTTCGGATTGTTGCCAAATTAAATTGATACCAGATAAATATTCTCCTGTTTTTTCAGAATGTTCACTTTGTAGTAAATAACGACCAGCTCCAGAATGAGTATCTAAGTATAAAAATGGTTTTTCTTTTTCTTTTAATGAGTTAATACATAATGTTAATACAATATGTTTTAATACATCGGCATGATTGCCTGCGTGATAGCTATGACGATAGCTTAACATGACTTATTTAACCTCTTTTTTTCATTTTTTTGCATATAAAAAGTAGTTAAAGCTAGACTTAACAGGCAGGGTATTTCCATTAACTCCTCAATTAAATCTTTGCGCTGTGGATCTAACACCAAAAATTGGTAACCTAAACGACGGTGTTCAGCAGTATCGGCGATACCTAAGAATAAAAAGGCGAAAAATAGATGCCAGACCGGAATTGTTTCATATTTATATCGACGAATTATTTCTTGGCGAATAGTTGGCAAAAATGTAGTTAGTAATGGAATTGCCATGATAATACCAGCAATAATTTTATAATAAAAACGAGGAACATCTGGGAAAAAATCTCGTCCCCAGCTGATACCTCTACCAAACAGCATAAACCACCAAAATATTGTCCAAATCCAAAATTTATACAGGTTTGAATGATTTTTAACACTTTTCGCATAAAAATAGCTATAACCGCACATAAATAATAAAAATAATGACTGGAGATGTTCGACTAAACTTACGGTTAGTTTGCCATATAATGGCAGACAAAAGTTACCTACGATATATAAGAAAAAGCTTAAGAGTACAATAAATATAGAACTTTTGTAAAAGTGGGTATCAAAATTAGGCATAATTTATTTTAAAATTAACTAAAGTTTTTAAGTTTTAGTATAGTACCGCATTTACGACATCGATAACTAGTTTTATTATTTATAATTTTGTTATGTCGTATTGGTGATAAATAATGCTCTTGGCAGTCACAAAAATATATATATTCGTTGCGTTTAATCTTGAAATTATGGGTCACTTTTGGTTCTTTTTTCATTATTTCAGACATGACATATTGCCATTCTTTGCCATGTGGTTTTACTTTACCAAAATATTGAAAAGTAATGAGATGAGCTAATTCATGAGGCACAACTTCATTAATAAAATCTTCCCTATTCTCATAGAGCATTGTGCTATTAAGTTGTATTTCCCAACGGGTTAATAATGCGCATCCAGCAATAGTACCTTTTGGTTTGTAACTGATTTTAGGCTCTTTATAATTGGTTGTTAATATTTGATTGGCTTGAATTAAGTGTGTTCTTAAACAAGCCAATACTTGATTTTGGAGATAAATTGGTACGCGTTTATAATCCTGCTGCATCGCGAAGAATAGCTGCCTTATCGGTTTTTTCCCATGGGAAGATATCTCGACCAAAATGGCCATAGCTTGCCGTTTTTTGATAAATTGGCTGGATAAGATCAAGCATTTGAATTAATCCATAAGGACGTAAATCAAAAAATTCTTTTATTAATGAGATAATTTTATCTTGAGCAATTTTTTCAGTGCCAAAAGTATTAACATAAATAGAAGTTGGGTGAGCAACACCGATAGCGTAAGAAATTTGTAATTCACATTTATCAGCAAGTCCTGCGGCTACAATATTTTTGGCAACATATCTTGCAGCGTAAGCTGCTGAACGATCCACTTTTGAAGGATCTTTCCCTGAAAATGCTCCACCACCATGTCGTGCGGCACCACCATAAGTATCAACAATAATTTTTCGACCAGTTAAACCACAGTCTCCCATAGGACCACCAATAACAAAACGTCCAGTAGGATTGATAAAATATTTTGTTCTTGAAGTTAACCACTCGCTTGGTAGGGTTGGTTTAATGATCTCTTCCATTACCGCTTCATGTAACGCTTTTTGTTCAATGTCTTCTGAATGTTGGGTCGATAAAACTATAGTATCAACGCCTTGAATTTTTCCATCTTGGTAAATTAATGTGACTTGGCTTTTGGCATCAGGTCTTAACCACGGGAGACTACCATTTTTTCTTACTTCAGCTTGACGACGCATAAGATCATGAGCATAACTAATTGCTGCTGGCATTAAGTTAGGCATTTCATTGGTAGCATAGCCAAACATAATACCTTGGTCACCAGCACCTTGTTCCAGTGGATTTTGACGATCAACACCTTGGTTAATATCCGGCGATTGCTTACCAATTGCATTGAGAACTGCACAAGAATTGGCATCAAAGCCCATTTCTGAACTAGTATAACCAATATCATTAATGGTTTTTCTGGTTAATTCTTCAATATCAACCCAAGCCGAAGTTGTAATTTCTCCACCGACTAATGCCATACCGGTTTTTACGTAAGTTTCGCAAGCAACTCGTGCTTTAGGATCTTGTTCTAAAATAGCATCTAATACTGCATCAGATATTTGATCGGCTATTTTATCTGGATGACCTTCTGATACAGATTCTGAAGTAAATAGAAATTCTGACATGTTTTACCTTCTTTAACTTATTTAGTGCAATTCTCTAAATATAAAATAACTATGAAAGATGCTTATGTTTAGCAGTTTTACCATCTAGACGTCCATTTTAATGATTTATTCTAAAAAAAGCCAGCATTACCGCAAACAAAATTACTTGCATAAAATTTTAATCAATTTAGGATATGGCTCGTTTATTTTTTTAACCTTCATTAACTATATATGAATATTGTAAAACAATCTCCCACAGTATTAGTTTTTGATTCGGGTATCGGTGGATTATCTATTTATAATGAAATCTATAATAAAATACCGAATCTACATTATATTTATGCTTTTGATAATGAAGGTTTTCCCTATGGTGATAAATCATCTGAATATTTAATCACTAGAGTGAATCGTATCATTGCTACCATTTTACAATCATACTCTATTGATTTAGCAGTCATTGCATGTAATACCGCTAGCACTATTTGTTTACCCAGTTTACGAACAAACTTTACCTTTCCAATTGTTGGTGTTGTACCTGCAATTAAGCCTGCCAGCAAAGTTACTAAAAATAAATGCATAGGTTTATTGGCAACAAAGGCAACAATACAACGGGCATATACAAATAATTTGATCCAAGAATTTGCGCCAGATTGTAGTGTAAAGTTACTTGGTTTATCAGAATTAGCTCATATCGCTGAAAATAAGCTACAAGGGATTGCTGTTGATATGCAGCAACTTGAAACATTATTGCAGCCATGGCTTAATTTATCTACTATCCCCGATACTATTGTGCTTGGCTGCACTCATTATCCATTTATTAAAGATGAGTTAAAAATACTTTTTCCTAATACAACTTTCATCGATTCAGGATATGCAATTGCTTCAAGAGTCAATACATTGCTTAATGATCAGTATGATCTAAATAGTTTAAGCGAACTATCCACTCTAGATAATATTGTGATAAGTACATTACATAATCAGCAGGTTGAAAAATTAACTAAAAAATTCACTGAATATAATCTTAATAAATATCATTGTATTAGCGTTCATGCTGATTAAAGCTTATTCGAACAAATAAATAATTGCAATTTTTCACTTGCCAAAAAAAATGAAGTGCCTATAATGCGCATCCACTGACACGGCGTCAGCGACAAGCAGACAAAGGTCGTGTTAGTGAGCAAGGTCAAAAATTTTAAAAAAAGATCTTGACGAATGAAAAGGTGTAGCGTAGTATACGCAGCCCTTGAGACAGCAAACTGAAACAAGAAATTGTGAAGTAAATTAAAAAGCTGTCAGCTCTTTAAAAAGAAGAAACAGACAATCTGTGTGGGCACTTGCGAGACGAAAAATTAAAAGTCTACGGACTAAAAAAATTAAGTCTTGATAAGTGACACTGAAGATTCATTTGAATAATGTCAGAGACAGTTATTGAGCATCAAACTTTAAATTGAAGAGTTTGATCATGGCTCAGATTGAACGCTGGCGGCAGGCTTAACACATGCAAGTCGAACGGTAACATGAGTGCTTGCACTTGATGACGAGTGGCGGACGGGTGAGTAAGGTATGGGGATCTGCCGAATGGAGGGGGACAACAGTTGGAAACGACTGCTAATACCGCATAAAGTTGAGAGACCAAAGCATGGGACCTTCGGGCCATGCGCCATTTGATGAACCCATATGGGATTAGCTAGTTGGTAGGGTAAAGGCTTACCAAGGCGACGATCTCTAGCTGGTCTGAGAGGATGACCAGCCACACTGGAACTGAGACACGGTCCAGACTCCTACGGGAGGCAGCAGTGGGGAATATTGCACAATGGGGGAAACCCTGATGCAGCCATGCCGCGTGTATGAAGAAGGCCTTCGGGTTGTAAAGTACTTTCGGTAATGAGGAAGGTGGTGTATCTAATAGGTGCATCAATTGACGTTAATTACAGAAGAAGCACCGGCTAACTCCGTGCCAGCAGCCGCGGTAATACGGAGGGTGCGAGCGTTAATCGGAATGACTGGGCGTAAAGGGCATGTAGGCGGATAATTAAGTTAGGTGTGAAAGCCCTGGGCTCAACCTAGGAATTGCACTTAAAACTGGTTAACTAGAGTATTGTAGAGGAAGGTAGAATTCCACGTGTAGCGGTGAAATGCGTAGAGATGTGGAGGAATACCGGTGGCGAAGGCGGCCTTCTGGACAGATACTGACGCTGAGATGCGAAAGCGTGGGGAGCAAACAGGATTAGATACCCTGGTAGTCCACGCTGTAAACGATGTCGATTTGGAGTTTGTTGCCCTGAGTGATGGGCTCCGAAGCTAACGCGATAAATCGACCGCCTGGGGAGTACGGCCGCAAGGTTAAAACTCAAATGAATTGACGGGGGCCCGCACAAGCGGTGGAGCATGTGGTTTAATTCGATGCAACGCGAAGAACCTTACCTGGTCTTGACATCCACAGAATCTTGCAGAGATGCGAGAGTGCCTTCGGGAACTGTGAGACAGGTGCTGCATGGCTGTCGTCAGCTCGTGTTGTGAAATGTTGGGTTAAGTCCCGCAACGAGCGCAACCCTTATCCTTTGTTGCCAGCGATTCGGTCGGGAACTCAAAGGAGACTGCCGTTGATAAAGCGGAGGAAGGTGGGGACGACGTCAAGTCATCATGGCCCTTACGACCAGGGCTACACACGTGCTACAATGGCGTATACAAAGGGAGGCGACCTCGCGAGAGCAAGCGGACCTCATAAAGTACGTCTAAGTCCGGATTGGAGTCTGCAACTCGACTCCATGAAGTCGGAATCGCTAGTAATCGTGAATCAGAATGTCACGGTGAATACGTTCCCGGGCCTTGTACACACCGCCCGTCACACCATGGGAGTGGGTTGCACCAGAAGTAGATAGCTTAACCGCAAGGGGGGCGTTTACCACGGTGTGGTCCATGACTGGGGTGAAGTCGTAACAAGGTAACCGTAGGGGAACCTGCGGTTGGATCACCTCCTTACGAAGCGCTCGTAAGTGTTCACACAGATTGTTTGTTTGTCGAAAAATAGTTAAGTCCCCTTCGTCTAGAGGCCTAGGACATCGCCCTTTCACGGCGGTAACAGGGGTTCGAATCCCCTAGGGGACGCCATTAAATGTGATGAAACTATTTTTCAAAAAAATTATGTTTGTATTTATTTGATATTCGAATGAATAGAAAGATAAAGCTCTTTAACAATTAGGAACAAGCTGAAAGAAACGAGTTCTCGTTTTTATCGCAAGCTGATGTATGAAAATATGTTGGATTGAGATAAGAAAGAGAAAAAAGCGTAATTAAAACCAAGACAACTGTGAGTTGTAAGGTTAAGAAATTAAGCGTACACGGTGGATGCCTAGGCAATCAGAGGCGATGAAGGACGTGTTAATCTGCGAAAAGCGACGGTGAGCCGATAAAAGGCGCTATAGCCGTTGATGTCCGAATGGGGAAACCCAGTGTAGGTGACTACACTATCATCTGATGAATCCATAGTCAGATGAGGCGAACCGGGAGAACTGAAACATCTAAGTACCCCGAGGAAAAGAAATCAACCGAGATTCCCTAAGTAGCGGCGAGCGAAAGGGGAGGAGCCCAAGCGGGTAGCATAATGTATTAGTGGAAGCGTCTGGAAAGTCGCACGATAGAGGGTGAAAGTCCCGTACACGAAGATGCATTATGTGGAAGCTTATAGAGTAGGGCGGGACACGTGATATCCTGTCTGAAGATGGGGGGACCATCCTCCAAGGCTAAATACTCCTGATTGACCGATAGTGAACCAGTACCGTGAGGGAAAGGCGAAAAGAACCCCGGGAGGGGAGTGAAATAGACCCTGAAACCGTGTACGTACAATCAGTGGGAGCTTTACCATTAGGTAATAGTGACTGCGTACCTTTTGTATAATGGGTCAGCGACTTATATTCTGTAGCAAGGTTAACCGGATAGGGGAGCCGAAGGGAAACCGAGTATTAACTGTGCGTTAAGTTGCAGGGTATAGACCCGAAACCCGGTGATCTAGCCATGGGCAGGTTGAAGGTTGGTTAACACTAACTGGAGGACCGAACCGACTAATGTTGAAAAATTAGCGGATGACCTGTGGCTGGGGGTGAAAGGCCAATCAAACCGGGAGATAGCTGGTTCTCCCCGAAAGCTATTTAGGTAGCGCCTCATGAGTAACTGTTGGGGGTAGAGCACTGTTTCGGCTAGGGGGCCATCCCGGCTTACCAACCCGATGCAAACTCCGAATACTGACAAGTTTAATCATGGGAGACACACGGCGGGTGCTAACGTTCGTCGTGAAGAGGGAAACAACCCAGACCGCCAGCTAAGGTCCCAAAGTCATAGTTAAGTGGGAAACGAAGTGGGAAGGCTTAGACAGCTAGGATGTTGGCTTAGAAGCAGCCATCATTTAAAGAAAGCGTAATAGCTCACTAGTCGAGTCGGCCTGCGCGGAAGATGTAACGGGGCTAAAACTATGCACCGAAGCTGCGGCAGCGTATTTAGATACGTTGGGTAGGGGAGCGTTCTGTAAGCCGTAGAAGGTGTATTGTGAGGTATGCTGGAGGTATCAGAAGTGCGAATGCTGACATAAGTAACGATAAAGCGGGTGAAAAGCCCGCTCGCCGGAAGACCAAGGGTTCCTGTCCAACGTTAATCGGGGCAGGGTGAGTCGACCCCTAAGGAGAGGCCGAAGGGCGTATCTGATGGGAAACGGGTTAATATTCCCGTACTGGCTATAACTGCGATGGGGGGACGAAGAAGGCTAGGTTTACCACCTATTGGATGGTGGGTTAAGCGTGTAGGGGTGTGATTAGGCAAATCCGGTCACTGATACTCTGAGGCGTGATGACGAGGCACTAAGGTGCTGAAGTAATTGATGCCCTGCTTCCAGGAAAATCCTCTAAGCTTCAGGTTATAGTCAATCGTACCCGAAACCGACACAGGTGGTCAGGTAGAGAATACTAAGGCGCTTGAGAGAACTCGGGTGAAGGAACTAGGCAAAATGGTGCCGTAACTTCGGGAGAAGGCACGCTGATGGTAATTGAAGTCCCATGCGGATGGAGGTGAAATCAGTCGAAGATACCAGCTGGCTGCAACTGTTTAATAAAAACACAGCACTGTGCAAACACGAAAGTGGACGTATACGGTGTGACGCCTGCCCGGTGCTGGAAGGTTAATTGATGGGGTTATGCGTAAGCAGAAGCTCTTGATCGAAGCCCCAGTAAACGGCGGCCGTAACTATAACGGTCCTAAGGTAGCGAAATTCCTTGTCGGGTAAGTTCCGACCTGCACGAATGGCGTAATGATGGCCAGGCTGTCTCCACCCGAGACTCAGTGAAATTGAAATTGCCGTGAAGATGCGGTGTACCCGTGGCAAGACGGAAAGACCCCGTGAACCTTTACTATAGCTTGACAGTGAACATTGAGCCTTAATGTGTAGGATAGGTGGGAGACTAAGAAGTGTGTACGCCAGTATGCATGGAGTCGACCTTGAAATACCACCCTTTAATGTTTGATGTTCTAACCTATACTTCTGAATCGAGGTAAGGGACACTGTCTGGTGGGTAGTTTGACTGGGGCGGTCTCCTCCCAAAGAGTAACGGAGGAGCACGAAGGTTAGCTAATCCTGGTCGGACATCAGGAGGTTAGTGCAATGGCAAAAGCTAGCTTGACTGCGAGAGTGACGGCTCGAGCAGGTACGAAAGTAGGTCATAGTGATCCGGTGGTTCTGAATGGAAGGGCCATCGCTCAACGGATAAAAGGTACTCCGGGGATAACAGGCTGATACCGCCCAAGAGTTCATATCGACGGCGGTGTTTGGCACCTCGATGTCGGCTCATCACATCCTGGGGCTGAAGTAGGTCCCAAGGGTACGGCTGTTCGCCGTTTAAAGTGGTACGCGAGCTGGGTTTAGAACGTCGTGAGACAGTTCGGTCCCTATCTGCCATGGGCGTAGGAAAATTGAGAGGGTTTGCTTCTAGTACGAGAGGACCGAAGTGAACGCACCGCTGGTGTTCGGGTTGTGATGCCAATTGCATTGCCCGGTAGCTACGTGCGGAATAGATAAGTGCTGAAAGCATCTAAGTACGAAACTAGCCTCGAGATGAGTTTTCCCTGATGAGAATCAGTAAGGTCCGTTTGAGACTAAGACGTAGATAGGTCAGGTGTGTAAGTGTAGTGATACATTGAGCTAACTGATACTAATGAACCGAGAGTCTTAACCTTACAACTCGGAGTTGTTTTGGATACGCGAAGGTAGAGATAGATTATGAGATAATCAAACAGTTTGTTCCGGATTGAGGGATTGTTGTGGATATGAGATAATGCACAGCAATAGAGATAAGAGAAGACAGAATATGTCTGGCGGTAATAGCGCGGTGGTCCCACCTGACCCCATGCCGAACTCAGAAGTGAAACGCCGTAGTGCCGATGGTAGTGTGGGTATTACCCATGTGAGAGTAGGGTGCCGCCAGACTTTTAAATATACGAGCCCAGCAGCGATGCTGGGCTTTTTTGCATTTTAGGATTCATGTATTTTTTGTTAGTTATTTATCAAAGCCATTTGTCTAAGGAGTAAATAGTGGATAATCTAAACTTTTTATACCAGTTTTTTGGCTCTGATTTTATTGAAAAATACACAACAATTCCGCAATTAATTGGTATTTTAGGTTATCTTGTTGGAGTTAGTGCTTTTTTACAACGTAATGATAATGCTTTTCGATGGCAATTAACCATTGTTAATATTATTATGACTGTGCATTTTTATTTATTAGGACCAGAATCCTATCCTGCTGCTATACTTAATATAGTAAATATTTTTAGAAACATCACATCAACTTATACCAAGAATGTTTTAGCCATGATGTTTTTTATAGGATTGATGTGGATATTTTACTTTTTCACAACGCCTGATTGGCGACAATTTATACATTATTTCTCGGTTATTGGTACAACATTAGTAACAATTGCATTATTTAGATTTGAACAACAAAAGATGCGATTACTAATATTGTTAAGTAGTATTTTATGGATAATATATAGCTTATGGATAGGCTCTTTAGGTAGTTTAGCTATAGAGGTTACCTTTGCGATAATTAACATTATAACGATTATTAAATTATCACCAAAATCGGCTGTATAATATTATATTTACTCTATTAGTATCATTTTTCTATTTATTTATTGTTATATGTGTGAAACAATTTAACAATATAAAAAATAAATTTTTGAGGTAGTCAGTGATTGATAATGATGGCTACCGTCCAAATGTAGGAATAGTTATTTGTAACAGGTATGGTCAAGTGCTTTGGGCTCGGCGTTATGGACAAAACTCTTGGCAATTTCCTCAGGGCGGAATAAAACTTAATGAAACGCCAGAACAGGCAATGTTTCGTGAACTAAATGAAGAAGTAGGATTACTACCTAAAGATGTTAAAATATTATCGGTGACCAATGGTTGGCTAAGGTATAAATTACCAAAACGCATGATTCGTTGGGATAATCAGCCGGTATGTATTGGTCAAAAACAAAAGTGGTTTTTATTAGAATTGATTTCTGATACTTCAGTGATTAATTTGAATATGTCTTCAACTCCTGAGTTTGATGATTGGAAGTGGGTAAGTTATTGGTATCCTATACGACAGGTTATTGCTTTTAAGCGTGATGTATATCGCAAAGCAATGAAGGAGTTTTCTTTGCCTGCATTTACTATACAATCTGAAGTAGAAGAACCTGTAACAAATCTTTCTAAGAAAAAACGGTTTAACTTCTTTGCTCACAAACGAAAAAATAAACAGCGTGTTAAAAAATGAATCAATTTTTACAATTTCCCAATTTTAATCCAATAGCTTTCTCAATCGGCCCTATTTCATTACATTGGTATGGTGCCATGTACCTATTTGGTGTGCTTGGCGCCTTGTTTTTAGCTAAACGTCGTGCTAATAAACTCAATAGCAATTGGACATCACAACAAGTTGAAAACTTATTATTCTGGGGGTTTTTGGGCCTCTTTATTGGCGGACGTTTAGGTTATGTATTATTTTATAATTTTGATGCATTTCTTGAAGAGCCTACTATTCTATTCAGAGTTTGGGAAGGGGGGATGTCTTTCCATGGCGGTTTGATTGGTGCCATTTGTGTTATTGCTATCTTTGCTAAAAAAACACAAAAGACCTTTATGCAAGTAGCTGATTTTGTGGCTCCATTAGTACCACTCGGTTTAATGTTTGGCCGATTTGGTAATTTTATTAACGGTGAATTGTGGGGCCGAGTAACTAACTCTTCAATCGGTATGTTATTTCCTACTTCATCACATGCTGATTTTATGTTTGTCCAAGCAAATCCAGAATGGTTTTCTTTATACAGCCAATTAAACGGCGTTTTGCCACGTCACCCTTCACAACTTTATGAGATGGTATTTGAAGGTATAGTATTATTTATTATTTTAAATTTATTTATTCGCAAACCTCGTCCAGTTGGTGCAGCCTCAGGACTGTTTTTAGTTTGTTATGGCATATTTAGGTTTATAATTGAGTTCTTTAGACAACCCGATGAACAATTAGGATTATTTTTAAATATAATCAGTATGGGACAAATTCTCTGTCTCCCTATGATCATTGGTGGTATCTTGATGCTTTTATATGCATATAGATTTAACAATAAGGCTATTAAAAAATGAAACAGTATTTATCACTAATGCAAAAAATTTTAAACGAAGGAACGGCTAAATCGGATAGAACTGGTACAGGGACTTTATCGATCTTTGGTCATCAAATGCGATTTAATTTGCAAGATGGTTTTCCATTAGTGACCACAAAAAAATGTCATTTACGTTCAATCATCTATGAGTTACTTTGGTTTCTTAAAGGTGATACTAATATTAATTATTTAAAAGATAATAAAGTAACAATTTGGGATGAATGGGCCAATGAAAATGGTGATCTTGGACCTGTTTATGGCAAACAATGGCGCGCTTGGGGTGCTGCGGATGGTCGACAAATAGATCAAATTTCGCAACTAATCGAACAAATTAAAAATGATCCAGACTCTAGAAGAATGATAGTTTCAGCATGGAATGTTGGTGAGCTTGATCAAATGGCGTTAGCACCATGTCATGCTCTGTTTCAATTTTATGTCGCTCAAGGTAAGCTGTCATGTCAACTTTATCAACGTTCATGTGACGTATTCTTAGGATTACCATTTAATATTGCTAGTTATTCGTTATTAGTTCATATGATTGCTCAACAATGCGATTTAGAAGTCGGTGATTTTGTTTGGACAGGTGGCGATACCCATTTGTATTCCAATCATATGGAACAAACACATTTACAATTAAGCCGTGAGCCAAAAACTTTGCCTAAGCTTGTTATTAAACGCAGACCACCTACAATTTTTGATTATGAATTTGAAGATTTTGAAATTGTTGATTACGATCCTTATCCAGCAATAAAAGCGCCAGTAGCAATTTAAAGCTTAACAAATTTTGAGGAACGCTATTTTAGGGTATATTTTTTCTAAATTATAAGTAGAAATTGATTATTAGGGATTAATTAATTTAATCCTTAATATGTGTTTTTTATGTAATCTTTTCAAACAACTTCATGATAAGCACTTTAGTTATCTTTGATTATTTTATTTTTCTGCCGCATAACAGAAGATATTGGTATATAATGACTAACTTTGTTTAAATGGTTATTTAATCTTAATATGAGTCAAAATCAAGAAATTCATCCTATTTTTACAAAACGATTATTACATCCTCGCTATTGGTTAACCTGGTTTGGCATTTCTATTTTATATTTGATCGTTTTACTGCCATATCCGGTTATTTATCAATTAGGAAAAGGTTTAGGATTACTTTCGATGAAATTAATTGGTAAGCGTAAAGAGACCGCAAGGCAAAACTTAAAATTATGCTTTCCTGAAAAATCTGAACAAGAACGAGATAAAATATTAAGAGATAATTTTATTTCTACAGGACTTGCTATATTTGAAACTGGTATGGCATGGTTCTGGTCTGACAAAAGACTTAAAAAACACTCTTCAATTGAAGGTGATTCACATATCACTCAGATACAACAGTCTGGACAAGGTGTTTTGTTAATTGGTATTCACTTTTTAACGCTAGAACTCGGTGCACGTATTTTAGGTATGAGTCATCCTGGTGTAGGTGTTTATCGACCAAACGACAACCCTGTTATGGATTATGTACAATTAAAAGGGCGTTTAAAATCGAATAAATATATGTTAGATCGCTATAATACTAAAGGCATGATAAGAGCCTTAAAGAATGGTGAATTGCTTTGGTATGCGCCAGATCATGATTATGGTCCTAAAAATAGTGTTTTTGCACCACTCTTTGCGGTAGAAAAAGCAGCGACGACCATTGGAACTCGAATTTTAGTCAAATTAAGTCAGCCTTCAATTATTCCTTTCACGCCTAAACGAGAAAAGAATGGGCACTATACTGTTTACGTTACACCTGAGCTTAAAGGCTATCCTATAGATGATGATGTGCTAGCGGCTACTTTTATGAACAAAGCGATTGAACACGAAATATTAAAAGCACCAGAACAATATATGTGGTTACATCGACGCTTTAAAACTCGTCCTAAAGGTGAGGCGCCTTTATATACAAATAAAGTCCAATCAGATTAGTTTGATGACTTTATAATATTTTCAAATAATTGAAAGAAAGAATATGCAAAAACTGAACAAAATAATTTTGTATTGCCGACCAGGGTTTGAAAAAGAATGTGCAGCAGAAATAACGGATAGAGCCGCACAAAAAGAAATATTTGGTTTTGCCAAGGTTAAAGAAAATAGTGGTTATGTAATATTTGAGTGTTACCAAGACGATCAAGCTGAATTATTAATTAAACAAATTTCATTTCGAACGTTAATTTTTGCAAGACAAATGTTTGTTGCTGGTGATTTATTAGCTAATTTATCAACTGAAGATCGTATTACGCCAATAATTAATGTTTTATCGGGTACTGTTGATAAAGCTGGCGATTTACGTGTTGAAGTTGCAGATACTAATGATGGTAAGCAATTAGCAGGATTTTGTCGCAAGTTTACTGTTCCACTTCGTCAGGCATTACGCAACAAACGTATTTTGTTAAAAGTACAAAATCCATCACGACCAGTTATTCATTTATTATTTATCAATAATAATAGTTGTTATGTTGGCTATTCCCTGAGTCAAAATAACTCTCCTTTTTATATGGGAATACCAAGGTTAAAATTTCCAGCTGATGCGCCAAGTCGTTCAACATTAAAATTGGAAGAAGCTTTTCATATTTTTATTCCTTATGAAGAATGGGATGAACGACTTAAAGGTGGTTTAAATGCTGTTGATTTAGGGGCTTGTCCAGGTGGTTGGACTTATCAATTAGTCAAAAGAAGTATGATGGTATATGCTATAGATAATGGTCCTATGAATGAAAAACTAATGGAAACAGGACAAGTTAAACATTATCGTGAAGATGGCTTTAAATTTATGCCTAAAAAGCATAATATTTATTGGCTGGTGTGTGATATGGTTGAAAAACCAGCCAAAGTAACAGAGTTAATAGCTAAATGGCTAATTAATGGTTGGTGTCGAGAGGCAATTTTTAATCTCAAACTACCAATGAAAAAACGTTATGAAGAAGTAAAACAAAATTTACAATTACTAATAGAAGAACTAAATAACAACCAAATAAATGTACAAATTCAGGCTAAGCAACTTTTTCATGATCGTGAAGAAGTCACTGTACATGTACAGCGAATTTGGGGATGAGAAATTATAAGAGAATGTGTATGAAATTAAAACAATCCTTTTATGCTATTGTTATTTTAGCATTATTTTCACTTTTAGTTGGATGTCATCTTAACTCATCAAAGAGTGCTAAATATGATGAAACTAAAGATTCCAATTATTATTTGTCGCAGGTAGATACTAGCTCTGGAAGTGCTAAAATCGATTGGCAGTTATTGGCGATAAGAGCATTAATAAATGAGAATAAACTTTCTCAAGCAAATAAATTATTATCTCAACTACCGGCTAATCTTAATGCAGAACAACAAAAAGACCAATTGTTATCTCAAGGTGAAATAGCAATTAGAAAAGGACAACCATTTAATCTTAGTCAATTAACTATCGAAAAATTAAATGATTCACAATCATATCGTTATTATTCAATCAAATTAGCCTTAGATAGAAAATCTAAAAAACTTAATGAGCAAGCGTATGATTACTTATCTTTACAAAAATTTGCACCAGAAAAATTAAAAAAACAAATCTTAAATAATACCTGGAATTTTTTTAGCAAATTATCGACAAATCAACTAAGTAAAATTTCTGTACCTGAAAATGACTTAACATTGAAAGGGTGGATTGATTTAAGTTATACATATCAACGTAATAATATAAAAGCACCTGTTCAAGATGGTGATAGCCCAGAAGTCCTTGAAGCAAAAAATACAAACCGCAAAAATCAACTAAAACGAGCTATTTTGGATTGGGCTACAAAATATCCTAATCATCCTGCACAAGATATTGTTGCGATTATAACTGGTGAACAAACGCTTGCTGTTGATAATGTAAATTCCAAAAAAGTAGCTTTATTATTACCACTAAGTGGGTCTTCTCGAATATTTGGTAACACTATTCGTCAAGGATATGTTGATGCGGCTAAGTTTTATCCACAAGAACCACAACAAAATGTTATTGTTTTAGATACAACATCAGTACCAATGGATAATTTAATACAGCAAGCGCAAGAGCAAAATGTTGATTTAATCGTTGGTCCATTACTGAAATCTGATGTAAGCCAAATAAAGCAGTTAGCACCATCTATTCCTGTGTTAGCATTAAATAAAGTTGATGATGGAACTGTTTCCGCTAACAAAATGTGCTTTTTTGCGTTATCTCCTGAAGATGAAGCAAAGGATGCTGCTGATCATATTTTTGCACAAAACAAACAAAAGCCATTGTTAGTTATACCACAAAATGAGTTGGGCAGAAGAGTAGCTCAAAGTTTTGCTAAACAATGGTCGCAAATTTCTAATGGTTCACAAGCTTATGTGCAATATGTTGGTAATTTAAATACGCTACGTGCCAATATTAATCATAGTAGCGGTATAAGTTTAACCGGTAGTCCGATTGCATTTAATAATGATGATGGCTCGGCTTCAATGTCCTCAAATGGTTCTTCTTCTGGATTTGATGCAATTTATGTTTATGCATCTTATGATGAATTAACCTTGATAAAACCAATGCTAGATATGGGAGCAGGAAAGACAATCGGTAATGGCTCTTCATCCATAGCGCTTTATTCAAGTTCTAAAAGTCATGTGGCAAATGCTTCGAATGACTTTAATTATGATATGAATCAAACTGAATATTCTGACATTCCGTTGATTATTAATTCATCAGAAAAAACAACGGCAATGATTCCTAGCAATATTCAAAAAGACTATTCTTTAACTCGATTATACGCTATGGGAATTGATGCTTGGCGATTGGCTAATCGCTTTAATCAATTAGACTCTTATCAGCCTAATTTTTTAGCTGGAATGACTGGTAAATTATCAACCAGTAATCAATGTGAAGTGACTCGATCTCTTGCATGGCAACAATATGCCTATGTTACATCCCAATCGTCCTCAGAACAGAACGAAAAATAAAGATATTGGCAAGCATTATGAATATATTGCTTGCCAATTCTTAGCCAATCAAGGGCTGGTGTTGCTTGATAAAAATAGCCTATATCAAATTGGTGAAATTGATTTAGTCATGCGAGATAAGAGTTGTTTGGTTTTTGTTGAAGTTAGATATCGCAAAAATGCTAACTTTGGCGAGGCTGAAATGACTATTTCGCTCACTAAGCAAAACAAAATTAAACAGGCAGCTCAACTTTGGATGTTAAATAATAACTTAAATATTGAAGATACAGAGTTTAGGTTTGATGTTTTTGCCATAACGGGAAAAAGTCAAAAATGGATAATTAATGCGTTTTAATGATCAGGTGAAAAACGTGCAAGATTTAATAAAAAATTATTTTACTGAAAGTATTCAAACTCAAATTGTTATGGCTGAATCTCTAGGCTCTTCAATTGAAAAAGCGGCTAATATTATCGTTGGAGGATTACTTAATGGTAATAAAATTATGGGATGTGGTAATGGCTCAGCTGCTGCAAATATACAAAGTTTTACCTCTCGGTTAATTACCAGTCTTGATATTGAAAGACCGAGTATTCCGGCTATTGCATTAGTTTCTGATAATGTATTGTTAAGTGCGATATCTAATCACGAAGAAATTTATGCTCGACAAATTCAAGCTTTAGGTCAACAAGGTGATATCTTAGTTATTTCAACTTGTGAAGGGAATAGCCGTTCGATTATTCGTGCTGTTCAAGAAGCCGTAATTAAAGATATGAAAATTGTTGCCTTAACTGCATTTGATGGTGGAGAAGTGATCGGATTACTTGGGCAAAATGATATTGAAATTAGAATTCCATCTTATAAAAAGGTGATGGCTTATGAAATGCATGCAATGATTTTAAACTGCTTAAGCCAATTAATTGAAAATACATTGTTTATTCATACAGAATAAGTTGAAATAAAAACAGTTTTGTTCTGCATTAATAGCGATTTTTATGCTATAATTATGAACTATTTTAAGATTTAAGTTAATAAGAGAACCTGGTGTTATGACCGAACTAGCCAAAGAAATAACCCCCGTCAATATTGAAGACGAATTAAAATCCTCTTATCTTGATTATGCGATGTCTGTTATTGTTGGGCGAGCTTTACCTGATGTCCGCGACGGACTTAAACCTGTTCACAGACGGGTTTTATTCGCAATGCATGAAGCTGGATACGATTGGAATAAACCTTACCGAAAATCTGCTCGTGTTGTTGGGGACGTAATCGGTAAATATCATCCACATGGTGATTCAGCCGTTTATGATACCATTGTTCGTATGGCACAACCATTTTCATTACGTTATATGCTTGTTGATGGCCAAGGAAACTTTGGTTCTGTCGATGGTGACTCTGCGGCGGCAATGCGTTATACCGAAATTCGCATGCAAAAGTTTGCCGGTGCATTATTAACTGATTTAGATAAAGAAACAGTAGATTTTTCACCAAACTACGATGGATCAGAAATGATTCCTGACGTGTTGCCAACTCGCATTCCTAATTTATTAATTAATGGTTCGTCAGGTATTGCTGTTGGTATGGCAACCAACATCCCTCCTCATAATCTAGCAGAAGTTATCAATGGTTGCTTAGCATTTATTGAGGATGAAAATATTTCTGTTGATGGATTAATGGAATATATTCATGGTCCAGATTTTCCTACTGCTGCTTTGATTAATGGCCGTAAAGGTATTGAAAATGCTTATCGAACTGGCCGTGGTATTATTTATATTCGTTCAAAGGCGACGATTGAAGTAGATGATCATAGTGGTCGTGAAACGATCATTGTTAATGAGATCCCTTATCAAGTTAATAAGAAAAAACTGATCGAAAAAATAGCTGAACTAGTTAAAGACAAAAAAGTTGAAGGTATTTCAGCATTGCGTGATGAATCAGATAAAGATGGTATGCGCATTGTTATTGAAATCAAACGTGATGCAGTTGGCGAAGTCGTTTTAAATAATCTTTTCTCATTAACTCAACTACAGGTTTCTTTCGGGATTAATATGGTTGCCTTACATAAAGGTCAACCGAAACTATTAAACTTACGAGAAATGATCGAGGCGTTTGTTCTTCACCGCCGTGAAGTCGTAACGCGTCGAACTATCTATGAACTTCGCAAAGCTCGTGAACGAGCGCATGTGTTGGAAGGTTTAGCGATAGCATTGGCTAATATCGATCCTGTTATTGAATTAATTCGTGCTGCGGCGACTCCTTCTGAAGCGAAAGCTAAATTATTATCGCAAGCTTGGCAACTAGGTAATGTTGCGGCAATGCTTGAAAAAGCGGGTAATGATGCCGCTCGTCCTGAAGATTTAGCACCTGAATTTGGTATTCGTGATGGCCATTATTATCTTTCTGAAGCTCAAGCCCAAGCAATTTTAGATCTTCGATTACATCGTTTAACAGGACTGGAACACGAAAAAATTCTTGATGAATATAAAGAACTATTAGTTCAAATTGCTGGTTTGTTACATATTCTAGCGAGTCCAGAAAGACTAATGGAAGTTATTCGCGAAGAGCTTGAAGCTGTTCGCGATCAATTCCAAGATGCAAGACGAACTGAAATTACAGCAAGTAGTGCGGATATCAATATTGAAGATCTTATTGCTCAAGAAGATGTTGTAGTTACGCTTTCTCATCAAGGTTATGTAAAATACCAACCGTTATCTGATTATGAAGCTCAGCGTCGGGGCGGTAAGGGCAAGTCGGCAACGAAAATTAAAGAAGAAGATTTTGTCGAAAAATTACTGGTTGCAAATACTCATGACACGATTCTTTGTTTCTCAAGTCGTGGCAGATTATATTGGATGAAAGTTTATCAATTACCTGAAGCCAGTCGAGGCTCCCGTGGTCGTCCAATTATTAATTTATTACCATTGGAAGCAGATGAACGTATTACAGCGATTCTACCTGTTCGTGAATTTGATGATGAGCATTGTGTGTTTATGGCGACAGCTCAAGGTACGGTTAAGAAAACTTCATTAATTGAATTTAGTCGTCCGAGAAGTGGTGGCATTATTGCTATTAACTTACGTGATGATGATGAGTTAATTGGTGTTGATTTAACTAGTAACGAAACAGCAGATGCTGTTGATGATGAAGAACTCAATGATGATGTTATTGTTGATGAGCTTGACGATGGTGATGAGGTCTCGCAAATTTCCAATACTGAAGATATTATGTTATTCTCAGCCAATGGTAAAGTTGTACGATTCCCGGCCAATAAAGTCCGTTGTATGGGTAGAACAGCAACAGGTGTTCGAGGTATTAAATTAGAAGGTGATGATAAAGTTGTCTCACTTATTGTCCCTCGTGGTAATGGGGCAATTTTAACCGCAACTCGAAATGGTTATGGTAAACGTACTGAACAAGAGTTATATCCAACAAAATCACGAGCAACGAAAGGCGTAATCTCTATTAAAGTGAGTGAGCGAAATGGTGCTGTAGTTGGTGCAGTACAGGTTGAAGAAACCGACCAAATCATGCTGATTACTGATGCCGGAACCTTAGTACGAACTCGAGTATCAGAAGTTAGTGTTGTTGGACGAAACACGCAAGGGGTTACGTTGATTCGAACAGCTGAAAATGAGAAGGTTGTCGGATTACAGCGAATTGCTGAAACAGAGGATGATGTTGAATCGGAACTATCGCCACAGAGTGAGGATAATAATGATTCAACCCAAGAATCCGAGCAATAATTTTAATTATAAAAAAGGATTAGCCACACAGACTAATCCTTTTTTATTTTCTAAAACAGTGATAAGGAATAGAATTACATGTCTTTCTTAATAAAAAAAATCTTAACTAATCTTGCATGGCAAATATTAATTGCCTTGATTTTAGGTGTAGCTGTTGGTGCTTTTCTATATGAACTAGCGGATCCTAATCATGCGTTACATTCATATTACCAATTTTCAATTGTTAATATTTTTCAACCAGCAGGTGATATCTTTATTCGTTTAATTAAGATGATTGTTTTACCAATTATTCTTAGTACACTGACATTAGGTATTGCTGGAATTGGTGGATCTAAACGTTTAGGAACATTAGGATTTAAAACCATTCTTTATTTCGAAATCATTACAACAATTGCTATTTTATTAGGCCTTTTATGGGGTAATGTTTTTGCACCGGGTGCAGGTATTGACTCTTCAACTTTGGCTACAACTGATATTAGTAAATATACTAAAGCAGCCGAAGAGTTAAGTGGCAAACCTCACGGTTTGATTGTCATGATCTTAGATATGATTCCAGCAAATATATTTAAAGCAATGACTGATGGTGCAGTTTTACCGGTTATTTTCTTCTGTGTATTTTTTGGTTTAGGTTTAATGTCTTTACCAGATAAACAACGCGAACCATTTGTGTTCTTCTTGAAAGTAGTTTCAGATACTATGTTTAAAGTGACCAATATGATTATGCGTTATGCTCCAATTGGTGTATTTGCATTAATTACCGTAACCGTTGCTAAATATGGCTTTGCTTCTTTACTACCGCTATTAAAACTGATTTTAACTGTATATTCTGCAATGATCATTTTTACATTATTGATATTAGGTGCAGTTTGTAAACTATGTAAGTTCAATATCTTTACCTTATTAAAAATATTGAAGGAAGAATTAGTTATTGCTTTTTCTACAGCAAGTTCAGAAACAGCATTACCAAAAATCATTGAAAAGATGGAGGCCTATGGAGCACCAAAAGCGATCACAAGCTTTGTTATTCCTACTGGATATTCATTTAATCTTGATGGTTCAACATTATACCAAAGTATCACGGTCATCTTCTT
This sequence comes from Gilliamella sp. LMG 34362, assembly GCF_984569125.1. Lineage (NCBI taxonomy): Bacteria > Pseudomonadati > Pseudomonadota > Gammaproteobacteria > Orbales > Orbaceae > Gilliamella > Gilliamella sp. LMG 34362. The sequence goes on from NZ_OZ474902.1 coordinate 604,768, forward strand.
AGCACAGCTATTTGGTATGGATTTAAGTATCTTAGATCAAATTATCATTGTAATAACATTAATGATTGCATCAAAAGGAATTGCTGGAGTGCCAGGCGCTTCAATTTTAGTATTATCAGCAACACTTGGTAGTGTTGGTATTCCACTTGAAGGTATCGGTTATATTATGGGTGTTGAACGAATTTTAGATATGGGTAGAACAGTTGTTAATGTTGTGGGTAACGCATTAGCGGCAATTGTTATTGCGCGTTGGGAACATGTCTTTGATGATAAAAAGGCAAGAGCCTATGAGCAAGAATATTTAAAATAGAAATTTACTCTAAAAAGCTTCAGGTAAATGAAGCTTTTTTATACATCTAATTTAATAAATTTAATGGTGAGATTATTCAAAATATAAAAAAACCCAGCTTAAGCTGGGTTTTTTATTGCTAGATAAAACTATTTAATTTTAGCTTCTTTATAAACAACATGCTGACGAACAACAGGATCATATTTTTTGATCTCCATTTTTTCAGGCATGGTTCTTTTGTTTTTGCTAGTGGTATAAAAATGACCGGTACCAGCAGAAGAAACTAATCTAATTTTTTCACGTACACCTTTAGCCATGATATGGTTTCCTTATTAGTACTTTTCACCACGGGCACGAAGTTCAGCTAAAACTGCATCAATACCCTTTTTATCGATAGTACGCATACCTTTAGCTGATACACGCAATTTTACAAAACGTTTTTCACTCTCAATCCAGAAACGGTGAGTTTGAAGGTTTGGTAGAAAACGACGTTTAGTAGCATTCATCGCATGAGAACGATTATTTCCCACTAAAGGACCTTTTCCTGTTACTTGGCATACTCGTGACATGTCAATAATTCTCCAAAATTTCTATGCTTAAGCCTAGGGCGTAATATGTTAATGGAATTAACCTCGTCAGGCTTTTAGTTCGCTGCAGTTCTTTTGAGAAGCAGTCTCACCTCTCACACTACACCCATAATAATGAGGTAGCGAAGTATACGCTTTTACTGGCAAATTCTCAAGCATTATCTTATTTATGCTTAAAAATAAGTTTCTAATTGAAAAAAATAAATATACCGAGAGTTGTTATTATTAATAAAACTATTATATCGTAGCTTATGTTGAGTTGTGCAATATAAAACTATTTAATTTTATAATAAATATGTTTTAATACTATTGAATTCAGATATTATCTGTTAGGCCTAATTTTCTTACTTTCAAGGAGATAGTATGAGTCAGTTCACGCCATACAGTATCTATGGCATTATCGGTTATCCATTAGGGCATAGTATGAGCCCACTTATTCATACAACATCATTCCAAGATTATGGTATTCCTGCCGTATTGGTACCATTTCCTACACCACCCGAAGATATTGCTACTTTATTTAAATCAGTAAGATTACTTAATATTCGTGGTTTATGTGTCACTATTCCACATAAGCAAACTATTATTCCTTATTTAGATGAAGTTACCGAACACGTCAAAAAAGCGGGAGCTGCTAACTTAGTTTATTGGGATGGTGACAAACTTTGCGGTGATAACACTGATATTATTGGTTTTATGCAACCATTAGCACAAAAAAAACTACCTGCTGAGTATAAGAAGGTTTTACTACTTGGCGCTGGTGGTGCGGCTAGGGCTGCGGTTGTTGGTTTACAAGACCTTGGTTATCATGACATTACAGTAACGGATATTGTTACTGATCTTCCAGAGGCATTGGCTAAAGAATTTAATCTTAAAACGGTTGCATGGGAAGATAGAGATAAAGTTGAAGCGCAAATTATTATCAATTCTACCCCATTAGGTATGCAAGGCAAATTTGAAGATCAGACACCTTACGAACAAGCTTGGTTTAAAGGTAAAGGGATTGCATACGATATAGTATATACACCATACAATACCAAATTTAGACAAGAAGCAGAAAAAGCCGGATGGGAATCGATTTCTGGTCGAGAAATGTTTATTGGTCAAGCAAATGCCCAATTTAAAATTTGGACCGGCAAAGATCTTTCTGAGAAAGCAAAACAAGCTGTAATTGATGCCTTAGCAGGAAAATAAAATTATAAATAGCCTCGCTCTCATTTTATGAGAGCGATATTTTAAGATTTTAGGTATTTAATCATCATTTTAAATATTTATGGAAGCAATAAAGTAACCATGTTTAATAAATTTAAAATTGATTAAAAAGGAGTAGTTATGACTAATTTAGAATTACAAGCGTATCGCCGATTTTTAATGTTAAAAGTGTCAGAAGCCAGTGAATACATTGGTAAGACTGATGTCGAAACATGGCGTGAGTGGGAAAACGGTTCATTGCCTATTCCTGAAAATGTGGCAATAGCTATGAAAGAATTAAAATCTTTTCGCAACGAGAAAATAAAACTGATTATAAACAGCATTAATGACCGTGTAGGTAGTAACACCATTCGTTATTTTATGAGTTATCCAGAATTCAAAAAAGTTAACCCTGACTTAGATGTTTTGCAATGGCGATTACATCAATCGATTGCCACTGAACTCTATTTTAGAGGGTTAGAAAAATTGTGTTAATGACTATATTTGACACATAGGCTATGATTAAAATTGAATGTGTAATAAATTATTTACAGTTATTTTTTATTATATTTATTTAAATCATATTGTTACGATGATGTTAAATTAGACTGTAAAAAAATATTGCAAAAAGTTAAATGAATCTCTAGCATAGATAACTTATTTCCAGATCTGTATATTTAAAAGGACCCACAATGAAGAAAACAATTTTTTTAGTTGGTGCAAGAGCCGCTGGCAAAACAACAATGGGTAAAATGTTAGCCAATAAGTTATCATTTTCTTTTATTGATACAGATTGTCATTTACTCGAAACAACGCAAAAAACTGTAGCGGAAATTGTTGAAAAAGAAGGCTGGGAAGGGTTTCGAGCTAGAGAAAGCCAAGTGCTTATTGAGACAGCTAAACCCAATAGAGTTATTGCAACTGGTGGTGGCATGGTACTGGCTGAGCAAAATCGTCAGTTTATGAAACAGCATGGCACAGTTATTTTTCTTTCAGCTCCAGCTGCGACATTAGCGGCACGTTTGATGAAAGATCCAAATGTAGCGCAGAGACCATCATTGACGGGTATGTCGATATCCGATGAGATGGAGAAAGTGCTTGCTGAACGCTTACCTCTATATCACGATGCCGCTCATCATGTTGTTAATGTTGACCAAGACGAAAATTTAATTCTTACTGAAATATTAGAAAAATTGCAAAATAATTAATCAAATAGCCATTTTTTTATTTAAATATAAATTATTTGCCTCGGCATAATGTTAGTACATCAATTTGTAATTTAAACAATCTACATATCATAAATTTAATAATTTTGAAGATTCTTGAATTACAGCAAATAAAATAGTCTATTAATAGTAAGTAATTGATATATATTACTTTCAGATAGTAGTGAACACTTGTATATTAATTGCGATTGCGTTTTTTAAGTCGCTTAAACTAGTTAAATTAATATTGGAGTTTTACACATGGATAATCAAAGAGTCAATTCTTATGGGATTGCTGGCTCTATATATGCTAATTACATAATACAAAGTATTGCTTTAATTGTTATTATGCAGTTCGCAGAAGGCATTTCAAAACAGCTTAATACCGATGTAAATGTCGGTCTTGGCTATGTTGCATCAGGAATCGGTATTGGAAAAATTTTATTAATGTTTGTCGGTGGAATGCTATCTGATAAATTTGGACGAAAATTGTTTATCTATTTAGGTATGGCTTGTTATATTATCTTTTTCGTCAGTATGCCATTTTGTCATGATATAGATATTGCGTTTTGTTTAGCTATTGCCATCGGTATAGGTAACTCTTTCTTAGATACAGGGTCTATGCCTGCATTAACTGAATGTTTTCCTCGCTCATCTGGTTCGGCAAGTGTTTTGATTAAAGCTTTTATCTCAATGGGAAGTTTTATTCTGCCACTAATTGTTGGATTATTTTATAAATACGATATTTGGTATGGATGGGCATTTTTAGGTTTTACTGCCTATCTAATTATTAATGCAATTAATTTGCTACCAAAAAAATTTCCACCTAAAGATACCAGAATTAAAGGTAATCAAGGTTCTGATGATTACTTTATTCGTAAACCAAATTTTGCTTTTGAAGGCATTTTATTGATAATTATGGGATTCACAACCACCGCAACCTTTGTGATTATTTGGCAATGGCTACCTGCGATTGCAATTAAGGCGGTTAATATGCCATCAATTGAAGCTAAACAGCTTATTAGCTTTTATAGTTCTGCTTCAATCGTTTCTGTCTTTATCACTGCTTTTATAGTGAAAAAATTCTTGAAACCAATTTATTGTATTTTTATCTTACCTGCAATGTCATCATTGGTTTTACTATTATTTTATTTTGACCTATCGCCATTAATGTGTTTAATCACCGCAATCGGGATGGGATTTTTTGCTGCTGGAGGTGTTTTACAATTAACCTTAGTTGTGATGCAACAAATGTTTCCAACTCGCAAAGGGCTTGCTGTGGGTTGTATGTATACTTTCAGTGGCCTGTCTTTCTTTATTATCCCGAGAGTTATCCCTGAATTGGCCGAAATTAATGTTAGTTATGCTATCTTAGCTGATTTGATAATGGCCGTAATGAGTACCTTACTAGGACTAATTGTTTACTGCAGATTTATTAAAGTTATTGATATGAAGAAGATTTAAATGTGAATCACTCGAATAACTAAAATAATTACTGAGCCGTCTTAATGACGGCTCTTGTCTATAAGCATTGTTAATAAATTAATGTTTTGTCAATTCCTAGCTAATTTAACAAAAGTTTTTTCCTACGTCAGTATCGAACTTTAGCTTGTTGAACTTATCAAAAAAGACTTGCTATTAACTAAAAAATAAATAAAAATACAAAAAATATGAATAAATATTCATTTTGGTGGTGATAAGATGAAAGAAAGAACAACTGAATTGGTTGATGGTTTAAGGCATTCGGTACCTTATATTAATGCTCATCAAGGAAAAACTTTCGTTATTTTATTAACAGGTGCAGTGCTAAAGAGTCATAATTATGCAAGTATTATTAGTGACATTGGTTTATTGCATAGTTTAGGCATTAAATTGGTTATTGTGAATGGTGCTCGTAACCAAATAGATGAATCACTCAAAAGTCATAATATCCAACCTAGATATCATAAAAATACTCGAATTACTGATGCAGCAACTTTAGACATTGTTAAACAGGTGACCGGATTATTACAGCTCAATATAACAGCAAGTTTATCAATGAGCTTAAATAATACGCCGTTACAAGGTGCACATATCAATGTTGTTAGCGGTAATTTTGTTATTGCACAGCCATTAGGTGTTGATGACGGAGTGGATTATTGTCACACTGGGAAAATTCGGCGAATTAACAATGAGGCAATTGATGAACAATTGAACCGAGGATCAATTGTATTATTAGGGCCTGTAGGGGTATCAGTTACTGGTGAAAGTTTTAACTTATCGTCCGAAGATGTTGCCGCTGAAGTTGCTATTCGCCTTAAAGCTGAGAAATTAGTAAGCTTTTGTGCTGAGCAAGGTGTGCTTGATGAAAACAATCATGTTATTACCGATCTGTTTCCGATTGATGCCGATAATTACGTTAATAACAAAGAGCAAAGTGGTAAGCATTTATCTAGTGAAGCGCGTTTTTTACGTGCTGCATCAAAAGCATGTCGCAATGGTGTGCGTCGTAGCCATTTAGTCAGTTATCTAGTGGATGGTTCTATTCTGCAAGAACTATTTTCTCGTGATGGTATTGGAACTCAAGTGTCAATGGAACATTCAGAACAAGTCCGTACCGCAACGATAAATGATATCGGTGGTATTTTAGAATTAATCCGTCCACTTGAAGAACAAGGTATTTTGGTTAAACGCTCAAGAGAACAGTTAGAAATTGAAATTGATAAATTTACCATTATTGAGCGTGATAATATGACGATTGGCTGTGCAGCTCTTTATCCATATCCGGAAGAAAAAATGGGCGAAATGGCTTGTGTAGCTATTCATCCTCAATACCGAAACTCGTCACGCGGTGATCTATTATTAGAAAAAATTGCAGAAACGGCTCACAATTTGGGGTTAGAAAAGATCTTTGTGTTGACTACTCGTAGTATTCACTGGTTTCGTGAAAAAGGCTTTAATCCAGCTGAAGTCGATGACCTGCCTATTAAAAAGAAACAACTTTATAATTATCAAAGAAATTCGAAAATTTTAATGTTTGATTTAGTTTAACTATATCAAGTTTAAAAAGTCCAATTTATTCAAGTTGGACTTTTTTATTTTGACTAAATATAAGATGGCCTAATTATTAATTTAAGGTAAACGATGGCTATATCAATAAACTATCAATATGATTCTATGTAGAAGGTAAAAAATTGCTTATTATTTATGGAAGAAATAGCATTATTGAAAATAGAAAAGATAAGCAAGATTAAAGGGGGATGAATACTATTGTTGACCCACTTTAAATATAACAATTCGCATTTTGCAAAATTTGTAACGTAAATGATTTTTTTAAATAAAATCCTCGTGGACGCGTTAATATAATTTGGCCGTTTTCACCAATAGCTTCAGTCAAAGCTTTTCCATTAGCTGCTTTAGGACGGATCTGTAGATAAGTGCCATAACGGGCAGTAATCTTTTCAACCTGACCAAGTACAATCATATCCATCAACTCTTGCCAATCTTGTTTAAGTTGTTGCTCTTGTTGTTCAGTTGGTGTCCATAATATGGGGTGGCCAACTTTTCTCTGGGCTAGCGGTATACTTCGTTCACCTTCAATAGGGATCCACAGAACTTTACTTAGTTTATATTTCACATGGCTTGTTTCCCAAATTATACCATGATTAGCCATTAAAGGGAGGACACTGACAAAAGTAGTTTCGAGTGGTTTACCTTGTTTGTTAACTGGAATGGTTTTTAATTCGATACCTAAATTAGCAAAATCACGTTCGGCTTTACTACCAGCATTAGCACCTAAAAAAGTTTCAATTAAATTACCTACCCATCCTTTTTGTTTATTAAGATTAGCTGGAATAGCAATATTTAAATAGTTAGCGATCTCACCGAAACTATAACCTGCAGCGAGTCTGGCTCGGTTTAATAATTCTTGTTCATTGCAAGGTTGGAAATTTTTCATTTAATCTGTTTTAAATAACTTTTATCATATCCACAACTAATTATATTGGCTGTGGATATTAAAATAAATCATTATTAACTTAGTTTTTCAACCCAATTAGCATAACCATTAATGATCAATGAAAGAAATGCTTTAGTTTTTTCACTAATATTACCATTTTCATCAAAAGCACTGTTAATATTACCAATATAAGCTTCTGGTTGTTGTAGTGTTGGCATATCAAGAAAAACGAATGATTGTCGTAATTGATGGTTTGCACCAAAACCACCAATAGCACCTTGAGAGACAGAAACTACCGCAGCTGGTTTTTGCGACCAAACACTTTTACCATAAGGGCGAGAACCCACATCTAAAGCATTTTTAATCACTGCCGGCAAGCCTCGATTATACTCTGGTGTCACAAATATAACACCATCACAATTGGCAATTTGTTGACGAAAACGTTCATAAGATTTGGGTGGTGAATCTACATCAATATCTTCGTTATAAAACGGTAAATCACCAATCTCAATAATATTTAAAGAAAGTGATTGTGGCGCTATCTGTTGTAATACTTTTGCGACTTTTAAATTATAGGAATCTTTACGTAAACTACCAACAAGTACAGCAATTTTTTTACTCATTTGTAATTCTCCCTTATTCAAAAGATAAAGAGACACAATATGTGTCTCTTATTCGGGATGATCACTCATCGCCACTAGATTTTAGTGACCAGAAGAGTCCAATTTACGGCCTGTTTCAAATAAGAACCATGCGCGTTTTTCAGTTTGATCTATCCATTCTTCAATTAAACTTGCTGTTGCCGAGTCATTATATTTATCACAAATATCATGGGCTACACGCATACGAGTAGTAAGTTTAATATTATCTTGGCAGAGTTCAGCTATCATATCCGATGGTTCAACAAAATCAGCATCGTTATCAGAGATACTCTGTAATTTTGAAATATGACCAATTGAACGTAGAGTTGTACCGCCTAATTTCCGGACACGTTCAGCAATTGGATCAGTCATTGCAAATAATTCTTCTCCATGATCATCTAACATTAAATGATAATCACGAAAATGAGGACCACTTACATGCCAATGAAAGTTTTTGGTTTTTAAATATAAAGCAAATACATCTGCTAATACAGAGTTCATGGCACCGGAAATATCTTTTGATGCCTTTTGACCTAAATCAGTTGGAAACAAAATCGCTGCTTGTTGTAGCTTTTTTGCCGAAGTCGTACTTTTAGCCATATTAGATTCTCCTGTTAATTGAAAAGTAAAATAACTTTGTAATATCAAATTACGCCAACTCATCAGTAAAAAACAGTCATTATTAACTATTGCTGTTATATCAATAGTCTATGGATAAATTAATCAAAAAAATATTTACTAAATCGTTAAAAATCAATTTCAAAATAATAATTAATTTTGCAAATTATGATCAAATTAAAGCCATTTTAAATCATTTATAGCATCAATATTTTTATAAATTAGATAATTAAATTTATTTGTTAAACTAATATTTGTTGACTTACTTTAACTCTGAATGACAATCTTGACTGATGCTATTTACTATTTTTAAAAATCTAAAATCATGAGATAAGCAAAATAATTATAAATATATAAATCAAAAAAATTGAGGAAAGGGGTTTTTAGCCTGAAATTATTGGTTAAATTTGGTAACAAACGCTACATTTTTACTATTATATTAAAATTGTTCTAAATTGTTACCAGTTTTTTTACTAAATAGCGTAATGGAATTTTCGAGTATATGTTTTTGGGAAAGTCGTTATTATTTAATCTTTTAAATAATAACGACCCAAATCATTTTTAATGATAAAAATTAAAACAATAATCTTGCTCGAATTGTACCTGTAACACTTTTCAGCTTAATTAATAACTCTTCGGCTTTATTTTGTTCAACTCTATCAATATCAATAACGACATAACCTATTTTAGCATCAGTTTGTAGATATTGGGCAGAAATATTTAGACCTTGTTCAGCAAATAATGTATTGATAGCCGTTAATACCCCAGGTTGATTATGGTGAATATTGATAAAACGGCTTGAACCTTTTGCTGGAATCGGTAATGAAGCTTCAGGGAAGTTAACCGCTGAAAGGGTTGCACCAGTATCGGAATATTTCGCTAATTTAGTTGCAACCTCAATACCGATATTTTCTTGTGCTTCACTGGTTGAACCGCCAATATGAGGAGTAATAATAACATTATCAAATTTACATAAAGGTGATTCAAAAGGATCATTATTGGTAGCAGGTTCCGTTGGGAAAACGTCAATTGCAGCACCGCTTAGTTTATTGGTTTCTAAAGCTTGTGTTAGCGCTTCGATATCAATCACGCTACCACGTGATGCATTGAGCAATATTGCACCTGTTTTCATCATATCAATTTCAGGCTGGCTAATCATTTTAATTGTGGTTGGATTTTCTGGAACATGCATACTGACAATATCACTGATAGCAAGTAATTCTCGCATTGTTGGAATTTGTTTGGCATTTCCTAGTGATAATTTGGTTTCAATATCATAAAAAAAGACATTCATTCCTAATGATTCAGCTAATACACTCAATTGGCTACCAATATGACCATAACCAATGATACCTAAATTTTTACCTCGAGCTTCGTGCGAACCTGTGGCTAGTTTATTCCATTTACCCTGATGGGCTTTAGCGTTAGCTTCAGGTACTCGGCGAAGTAATAATATTGCTTCAGCTAATACCAGCTCTGCTACAGAGCGAGTATTTGAAAATGGCGCATTAAAAACCGGAATACCTTTAACCGTCGCTGCGTCAAGTTCAACTTGATTAGTGCCAATACAAAAACAACCAATACCGGCTAATTTTGGCGCTGCATCGATGATCTCTTTAGTTAAATGGGTTCTGGAACGAATACCAATAAATCTGGCATCTTTTAAAGCTGTTTCAAGCTCAGATTTCGATAGTGCCCCCTTATGATACTCAATGTTATTAAAGCCCGCCGATTTAAGTGTTTCAACTGCGCTAGGGTGGATACCTTCAAGTAATATAAACTTGTTTTCGTCTTTCGTTAATGCCTGAACAGCCATTTATTCCTCTCTATGCTTAATATTTTAATTGATTGTAAACACAAAATTATCCATCAAAAATGCAATCTTTTATTTTGTTAATTCTTTTACACCAGAACTAGTACCGACTAAGGCAATATCAGCCCCTTTATTGGCAAATAATCCAACAGTAACTACTCCAGCAATGCTGTTAATACGATTTTCCAGTTCTATTGGCTTGGCAATAACAAGATCATGAACATCTAAAATGACATTACCATTATCGGTAATAACACCTTGGCGATAAATTGGTTTGCCACCAAGTTTGAACAATTCTCTAGCAACATAAGAACGAGCCATAGGAATGACTTCTACTGGTAAAGGAAATTTGCCAAGGACATCGACAACTTTAGATTCATCAACGATACAAATAAACTGCTTAGCTAAAGCTGATACGATTTTTTCACGGGTTAGTGCTGCTCCACCACCTTTAATCATTTGCATATGATGATTAATTTCGTCGGCACCATCGACATAAATATCTAAGCTATCTACTTCATTACAGTCTAATACAGGAATTCCATAGCTTTTTAATTTTTCAGTTGATGCTTCTGAACTAGAGACAGTTCCTTTTATCTGATCTTTTATTGTCGCAAGTGCATCAATAAAATGCGCCGCAGTAGACCCAGTTCCAACGCCAACTAATGAATCAGGCTTAACATATTTTAGCGCTGACCAGCCTACAGCCTTTTTTAGTTCATCTTGTGTCATGATATCACCGTATGTAAATATGATTTTGATCAAAAAAATTTTAAAATTTTAAAAGCAAAATTGTTCAATATATGGCATAGTAACCAATTGGAAAGCAAAAATCATTAGTATTTTAAGAAAATCTATAAAGTTTTAGATCGATTTCAAATTTTTTGCAAAATAAAAATAGCTTGAATGACCAAGCAAAGATCAAATCATTAGTAAAGAGATTATGAAGCGTCCAGATTATAGAGCATTACAAGCATTAGATGCAGTGATAAAAGAACGAGGATTTGAACGAGCGGCCGATAAATTGTGTATAACACAACCAGCGGTTTCGCAACGTATTAAGCAATTGGAAAGCTTTTTTGGTCAGCAACTATTAGTACGAACTATTCCTCCAAAAGCGACCAAACAAGGCGAACATCTTCTCGGATTATTACATCAAGTCGAATTATTAGAACAGCAATGGTTAGGTGATAATGAACAAAATACTACCCCATTGTCACTATCAATTGCTATTAATGCTGATTCGTTAGCAACATGGTTTTTACCAGCATTAAAACCAGTTCTTGATAAAAATATTTTACGTTTTGATATTCAAGTTAAAGATGAAGAGCATACCTTAGAACTTTTACGTTTAGGTACTGTTGTTGCGGCAATTAGTATTCAACCAAATCCTTTACCAGGATGTTTATCAGATTTATTAGGCGCATTAGATTATATCTTTGTTGCTTCGCCCGAATTTGCAAAAAAATATTTTCCGAATGGGGTAACCCGTTCATCACTTTTAAAAGCACCAGCGGTCGCTTTTGATCACTTAGACGATATGCATCAAGCATTTTTACAGGAAAATTTTAATTTGACACCAGGCAGTGTAATTTGCCATATCACTAGTTCGTCAGAAGCTTTTGTTCAGTTAGCTAAACAAGGTTCTGCATGTTGTATGATTCCTATGTTACAAGTAGAGCAAGAGTTAAAAACAGGGGAATTAGTTAATTTAACTGAAGGTTTATTCCAAAGACGGATGCTGTATTGGCATCGCTTTGCTCCTGAAAGTAGTGTAATGCAAAATATTTCCGAAACGTTAATTCGTTATGCGCAGCGTATATTATCTCAGCCTGCGGAACGAAAATAACTGTCGCATAAACTATTTTTTAGCTAACTAAAATGTCGCTTTAACTATTTTATTACCAACTAGCAAATTTATAGAACTAAAAGATGAGCCAATTGAAAAACGATCGTTACTTACGCGCATTACAGTGTTTGCCGGTAGATTACACGCCAGTTTGGATGATGCGTCAAGCTGGTCGCTATTTGCCTGAATATCGACAGCTTAGAGCAAAAGCCGGCAATTTTATGACAATGTGTCAAACGCCAGAACTCGCATGTGAAGTGACTTTACAACCGTTGCGACGCTTTGAACTTGATGCCGCAATTATCTTTTCTGATATCTTAACCATTCCCGATGCTATGGGACTTGGATTGTATTTTGAAGCTGGTGAAGGCCCCAAATTCGAAAAAACAATTTCTAGTTTGGTAGATATAGAACAATTGCCAATACCCGATCCAGAACAATCACTTAAATATGTGATGGATGCTATTCGTTTAACTAAACAAGAGTTGGCCGGGAAAGTACCCTTAATCGGCTTTTCTGGTAGTCCATGGACATTAGCCACTTATATGATTGAAGGTGGCAGTAGTAAAGCTTTTACTAAAATAAAGAAAATGCTTTATTGCGAACCCAAAGCGTTACATCTATTATTAGAAAAATTGGCTAATAGTGTGGCACTGTATCTAAATGCACAAATTGATGCCGGTGCGCAAGCGATTATGATATTTGATACTTGGGGTGGAGTACTTACCCATCAGAGTTATCGTGAATTTTCTTTGCATTATATGCAATTAATTCTTTCCCAATTAAAGCGTGGTAAGAAAAGTGACAATATTACTTCTTATGTCCCTGTTACGCTATTTACCAAAGGGGGGGGGTTATGGTTGGACACAATTTGTAAATCAGGAAGTGATGCAATAGGTGTTGATTGGACTGTGGATTTGAATCTAATTGCTCAAAAAGGTAATATTGCTGTACAAGGTAATTTAGATCCTTCAATATTGTACGCTAATGAAGAAACCATAGAGTCTCAAGTTGAATCGGTGCTGACTGATTTTGGTCACTATAATGGCCATATTTTTAATTTAGGGCATGGTATTCATCAAGATACACCAATTGAGCATGTACAATATTTAGTAAAAGCAGTACATCAACAGTCCAAAAGGTTCCACTTATGATTAAAAATCCAGTTCAATTAAGAATAGCAAAGTTAGCTATATGGCAACAGCGTTTATTCATGGTTTGCTTATGTGAACGAATGTATCCAAACTTTGTTTATTATTGCTATTTACAACAAGATGAACAATCAGCTGTCGGCTATAAAAAAATTCTTGATTTAATTTGGGAGTCATTATTAGTAGAAAATGTTAAAATCAATTTTGATTTACAACTCGAAAAACTGGAATTGATAATTCCAATCCTCAATGAAGATAGTCCGTATATGGTTTATCCAGCTATTGATGCTTGTCAGGCGCTGAGTGAGATTTTACATTCTTATATCAGTGGTGAAATAGTCGAACATTCGGCTAAAGTAAGTAGTATCTCGGCAACAACGGTAGCTGAATTTGAAATGACAAGGGACAATATTGAACTTTCGGAGCAAGAACAATCGCAATTACCTAGTGTTATTGAAGAGTTTGACTTACAATGGGATATTTTTCGATTATTAAGTAATGAAAACAATGAAATGATTGATCTAATTAAAGGCTTAAAGGAGGATATAAGATCTACTAAAACGAGTAATATTGGTGTTTTTTTGAGCGATTAAATCGCTTGCGGAGTGATTTTTTTAATTTTTATTAAATTTTTCTTTAACATTACACAAATATAGACTACATTTAACAGCAATGTAATCTGAATGATGTTTACAGAAGCAAAATTAAGTGATTAAATTTTGCTAAAAATGTTAACTTTAACAATAAAATAAATATGTAAGGATATCTCCATGAATAAAACAGAACTTGTAGATGCTATCGCTAGTAAAGCTGATATTACTAAAGTTGCCGCTAAAACAGCGTTAGAAGCAACTCTTGCTGCTATCACTGAATCACTAAAAGCTGGTGAGCCGGTTCAACTAGTTGGTTTTGGTACATTTAAAGTTAATGCTCGTAAAGCTCGTACTGGTCGTAATCCAAAAACTGGTAAAGAAATTAAAATTGCAGCAAGCAAAGTACCAGCATTTGTTTCTGGTAAAAGCTTAAAAGAAGCAATCAAATAATTATTGTTTGCTTTTTTCCTATCATTATTGATAGGGTAGCATCAAAGGCCATACATGGATAAGTTATGGCCTTGTTGTTAATATATCAAGTTCTCTTCTTTTTTGTTCTCTAGCCTATTAATTTTTCATAATTATTATCAATCTTTATCAATTCAATGGTTATTTAAGTGGTCAATTTGCTAAATTTGGCATTCAATAGATTGGCTAAATCATATGGGGATACTTCGATTTCTAATCCTCGTTTGCCACCTGAAACTAACATTGTCTGGTACTGTTTAGCACTAATATCAATCAGTGTCGGTAATAATTTTTTTTGACCCAAAGGACTGATTCCACCCACTACATAACCAGTCGTTTTTTGTGCTAAATGTGGATCAGCCAACTCAATTTTTTTACAATCTAGTATTTTAGCAACTTGTTTTAGATCTAAAGAACAATCAACAGGCAGAACACAAACTGCCAATGTCTTATTATCACCATTGATGCTCACGATTAAGGTTTTAAATATTTGACCGGTAACAATATTAAGTTCTAATCCAAGTTTATTGGCAGCTTCTTGACCATAACGAGTCTGATCGGCATCGTGCTGATATTGATGAATATTAAATTTTATTTTCTGATTTTTTAGTAATCTAATGGCTGGCGTCATAATAATAACCGTAACATAAAGATTTTCGGTGAGAATTAGAAATTAATAATCCCTATTAAATTTTATTAATAGGGATTAATGATAATTAAGAAATTATTAGTTTGTCATTATCGTCTAATTTTGTCGATTCAATACTATTATTTACGCTGTATAAACGATAAAAGAAGCTAAATATAAAGAAATCAGCAAACACAGCTAGTGAGGTAGATATAACATCAATAACAATATTTTTTCCTAATAAAGAACTTATACCACTCAGTATTCCAGTAAAAATAACGCTGATTAAAATCATTAAAACAGGCGCTTTCCAATTTTGGAAGAAAAACTTGTGGCAGGCACTAAATCTTTGAAAAAAAGGCATCGAGTTAGGTTGTGCTGCTGAAACGAGAAAATAATTAAAAATCGACTTATAAATTACTAAAGCGGTGCAACCTATCATCAATATTAATAGTAATGATACCATTTGGGGTAGAAGCAATCCTATTATGCTAAGGACCAGTAAGAATACAATAACGATAGGAATACAAATTAACATATATAAAACAGAAAAACCAAGTATATTCAGGCATATTGATAGTATTCGCGAGAATATTAAACTTGGATTAAGTTTGTTACTCATTGATAAATTACTGATAATGCTCAATATGATTGAAACCAAAACTACATTCACCAAATATAGAACTAGGAGGGATTGCATAACATAATTGGTGACCATACCGAATTGATTAAATAATTCTAAATCTACCAATAGGCGTTCGAGATCAATTACACAATTTATAATTAGGGTATTAATTAACCCAAGTACAATACTTGATATCGCTATTAGAGAAAATCGATTACGGATAAAGTTAATCGTTTGTTGAAAAATAGCAGTAAATGAAAGGTCTCTTTGTGAATCCATCATGTTTCCTTCTATGTGGTAATACAAGTATTACCACGGAGTATAAATTCAATTTAATAATTATGATTGTAATAATGAAATATCGGCAACTTTTAAAAATAAATTTTGTAATTTCTTTAAAAGAGCCAATCGGTTTAGTTTAATTTTTTCATCATCAACCATTACCATAACTTTTTCAAAAAAGGTATCTATAGGTGCTTTAAGTGATGCTAATTCAACTAAAGCCTGTTGATATTGTCCCTTAGTAAAATAAGGAGCTAACTTATCTGTTAATACCGCTATTTGCATCGCTAATTCGCCTTCAGCGCCAGCTTCAAGCAATGAAGCGTTAATATTTTCAGGAATAGTATCTGCGATCTTCGATAAAATATTTGATACTCGCTTATTAGCCTCAGCTAATGAAGACGCTTCTGGCAACGTTCTAAAATGTGTTACAGCATTGACACGGGCATCAAAATCAGCTGGTCTGGTTGGATTGATGGCGAGTACTGCTTGAATCGTATCGATAGCAAATCCTTTTTCTTGATACCAAGCTCGGAATCGACCTTGCATAAAGTTGACAATGTCATCAACAACATTTTGGTTAGTTAATTTATCGCCATATAATGATGTGGCAAAATTAGCTAATTCAACTAAATCAATAGGTAAATCTTTTTCAACAATAATGCGTAATACACCAATAGCTGCACGACGAAGCGCAAAAGGATCTTTATCTCCTTTTGGATGTTGTCCAATACCAAAAATACCCGCTAGTGTATCCATTTTCTCAGCAATTGAGACAGCGCTAGCAACTGCTGTACCTGGTAACTCATCTCCAGAAAAACGTGGTTTGTATTGTTCTTCAATAGCTGTGGCAACTTCGATACTTTCACCATCTTTAATCGCTAAGTATCGTCCCATAATGCCTTGAGTTTCAGGAAATTCAAATACAGTATTGGTGACTAAATCACATTTAGTTAATTTTCCTGCTCGTTTGGCTTGTTCAACATTAGCTCCAGTTTTTTCAGCAATAAAACCAGATAAGGCTTCAATACGGAGTGCTTTATCTTTAACTGTACCTAGTTGTTGTTGGAACAAAACCGTTTCAAGGCGAGGAAGACGATCTTCTAGGCTTTGTTTCAAGTCTGTTTTATAAAAGAATTCAGCATCTGCTAAACGTGGACGAACGACTTTTTCATTCCCAGAAATAACAACTTGCGGGTCTTTGGATTCAATATTGGCAACAAAAATGAAATTTGGTAACAATTTTCCTTGTTTGTCATAAACAGGGAAATATTTTTGATCACCTTTCATAGTGTATACCAATGATTCAGCTGGAACCGCTAAAAATCTTTCTTCAAATTTAGCAGTCAATACCACCGGCCATTCAACTAATGATGAAACTTCTTCAAGTAAGCTTTCAGTTAAATCTGCTTTACCATTTAGTTTAGCAGCTGCTTCTTCAGCTTGCTGTTTAATGATTGATTTTCGCTTGTCATAGTCAGCGACAACTTTTCCGCGTTGCTCAAGAATTTCAGGATATTGGTCAGCATTATCAATAGTAAATTGTTGCTCGCCCATAAAGCGGTGACCACGAATGATTCGGTTTGATTCAATATCTAAAATGATACCAGGTACTAGTTCATCGCCATATAACATCGTGACTGTATGACTAGGTCGAATAAATTCAACTTGACGAGCTGCCCAGCGCATCGGTTTAGGAATCGGCAATTTATTTAGGGCATTTTTAACCATATCACAAAGTAAATTAACAACAGGTTGTCCTTTTTGATTGTGAGTATACGATAGCCATTCGCCTTTATCGGTTTGAATTCGTTCTGCTTGTGATATATCAATTCCACAACCACGAGCCCAACCTTCGGCTGCTTTTGTTGGGTTACCATTTGCATCAAATGCTGCACTGACTGCAGGGCCTCTTTTAACGATTTGGCTATCTGGTTGAGTATCATTTAAATTCAAAACTTTTAACGCTAAACGGCGTGGTGATGCATACCAAAGTACCTCACCGTGTTCTAAATTAGCATTATCAAGTTGTTCAATAAAATTAGCTGCAAAGTTTTCAGCTAAAGAACGGAGCGATTTTGGTGGTAACTCTTCAGTACCGATTTCCACTAAAAATGTTTTTTGCATAATATATCAACTCCTACTTTGCTGCATTTTGGTTAGAACTTGAATTTTGGCACATTGGAAATCCTAGTGCTTCACGAGATGCGTAATATGCTTCAGCCACCATTTTGGTTAATGTCCTGATTCGTAATATATAACGTTGGCGTTCAGTTACCGAAATCGCTTTACGAGCATCTAATAAATTAAAACAGTGCGCCGCTTTTAAAATACGTTCGTAAGCTGGTAATGGCAGCGGTTTTTCTAATTCAAGTAATAATTTTGCTTCTTTTTCATGTTGTTCAAAACAATAAAATAAGAAATCAATATTAGCGTATTCGAAATTATAGGTTGATTGTTCGACTTCATTTTGATGAAAAACATCACCATAAGTAGTTTTACCGAATGCTCCATCGCTCCAAACTAAGTCGTAAACACTATCTACACCTTGGATATACATTGCTAGTCGTTCTAATCCATAGGTAATTTCACCGGTGACAGGTTTACATTCAAGCCCACCGACTTGTTGGAAGTAAGTAAATTGAGTTACTTCCATGCCATTTAGCCATACTTCCCAACCTAATCCCCATGCACCTAATGTTGGGTTTTCCCAGTTATCTTCTACAAAACGAATATCGTTGATAGTTGGATCAAGACCAAGTTCCTTTAACGATCCTAGATAGAGTTCTTGAATATTGTCTGGTGATGGTTTTAAGATAACTTGAAATTGATAATAATGCTGTAACCTATTCGGATTTTCACCATAACGACCATCAGTTGGGCGGCGAGATGGTTGAACATAAGCAGCATTAATTGGTTCCGGACCAAGTGCTCGTAAACACGTCATTGGATGAGAAGTACCGGCACCTACTTCCATATCTAATGGCTGAATCACTGTACAACCTTGATTAGCCCAGTAATCTTGTAACGTAAGTATTAACCCTTGAAAGGTTTTGACATTAAACTTTTGCATGATGTTATCTTTATGGTTGAATTAATTTTTTCTACAAATTAAATAGTGCTACATTTTATACTTTTTATTAGTGCTTGTGAAATGCCTAATTACTTTATATTGATTAAGCTACACAAGATAGTTTTCATTTTGCATCTTTAGCCATTTATCGGTATAGTGAAGTCATCTATATTGCTTGGTAAAAAATCAAAAATAAAAAGGCCATGTCTATTTATCATAAACTGTTGATTATATTTTTTATTGGATTAATAAATACACATTTTGTGTATGCTGATGATAATCAACAATTACAATCGTTACGTCGTTCAATCGAAGAACAAGAGAAACGTTTAGCAGAGCAAAAAAAAGAGCGAACTCAATTAATGAGTGATCTTAAAGAGCAAGAAACAGAAATAGCAAAATTACTAACATCAATTGAGAAAAATAGTCTTACACTTAAAAAGCTAGATAGTGAAATCATTTCTTTAATTAAGCAAATCGATGATTTAAAAATTAAACAACAACAACAACGCAATGAGTTAGCAAAACAGTTAGAAAGTGCATTCAAGCTAGGAAAAAACACCAACTTTAAACTCATTTTTGCTAGCGAACAAAGTGAGCGTAATGAGCGTCTTATTACTTATTTTCGTTATATTAATGAAGCACGACAACAGCAAATAAATATGCTTCGCGAAACACAAGTACAACTTAGTGAAAAGAAAACGGCTTTGAAAAAGACACAGAGCACGCAAAAAACATTGAATACTAAGCAGAAACAAGAACAGTTAGCCCTAGAAAAAAATCACCAAAATCGTAAAAAAACTATCAATCTACTTGAATCCTCAATGCAGAAAAATCAACAAAAATTAGACGAGCTAAAAGATAATGAAGCAAAATTACAGGCTAGAATTGCCCAAGCGGAACGAGAAAGCAGAAAAATAGCCGAAGAAGAGGCTAGGCAAGCAAAAAATATAGAAGAAAAACAACAAAAGAATACCAATTACACACTTAATGCTAATGAGCGGGCATTAATGGCTCGAGTCAGTGGTATTGGTAAACCACAACACCAATTTAATTGGCCAGTAAATGGAAATACTGTTCATCGATTTGGTGAAGCATTACAAGGTGAACTTCGTTGGAAAGGGATGGTCATCGATGCTAGAGATGGTACTCAAGTTAAAGCCATTGCTGATGGACGAGTTATCTTAGCTAGTTGGTTACAAGGTTATGGATTTGTTGTTGCACTTGAACATGGTAAGGGCGATATGAGTTTATATGGTTATAACCAACGAGTTTTAGTTGAAGTAGGTGAAAAAGTTAGGGCTCAACAACCCATTGCTATTGTTGGCTCCAGTGGTGGTCAAAATACCTCTGGCCTTTATTTTGAAATTCGTCGAGATGGTAAAGCATTAGATCCAAGTGGTTGGCTAAAATGATAAAACATCTGTTAAAAATAGGAGTATTATTTTTATTATTTAATGCTAAGAATGTATTAGCAGCAAAATTAGCATTAGTAATAGATGATTTTGGTTATCGCCAGCACAATGAAGAACAGATTATTTCATTCTCCAACAACATCACAATTGCCGTTCTACCTCATTCACCGAATGCTAGACGGATTGCGACCATTGCTCATGAACATGGTAATGATGTTATTATTCACTTACCCATGGCTCCTTTGGGGAAACAACCTCTAGAGAAAGATACTTTATTTCCCTATATGAGTGAGTTAGAAGTAAAAAGAATCGTTGATGATGCAGTCTCGCGTGTACCTTATGCCATTGGTGTGAATAATCATATGGGCAGTTTAATGACTGCAAATTTAAATGGTATGCATAACGTCATGAAGGCGTTAAGTCACTATTCAATGTTTTTTTTAGATAGTAAAACAATAGGTAAGACTCAAGTTAAAAATGCTGCAAGTGAATACAATATAGCGGTTATTGGACGTGATGTATTTTTAGATGATCAACAAAAAGAATATGCTATTGCTCGGCAGTTTGATTTGGCAATAAAAATAGCTCAAAAAAATGGACATGCCATTGCTATTGGTCACCCTCATCCACAAACCGTGAATGTCTTACGTACAAAATTAGCTAATTTACCTGACGATATTGAACTAGTAAAAGTTAGTCAGTTGATTACAACACCACGAACTAAAACTAAACTTAAACCGACAATTAAAGATATATTTGAAAAATATAAAAAACGATTTATAGATATATCAAATCTTAATTCTCTAGAATAACAACAGTTATTGCTTTTCAAGCGTACGATGACGAATTTGAACTTGTTTATTTTGCGCTTTAAAAAACTCGGCTAATTGTTCAGCGATAAATACAGAGCGATGTTGCCCACCAGTACAACCAATGGCAATAGTCAGGTAGCTACGGTTATTTTTTTCTAACATTGGCAACCATTGTTGTAGATAATTGGCGGTTTGATAAATGAAATTCGCTACCTCATCATGTTTTAATAAATAGTTTTTAACTGGTTCATCTAAGCCGGTTAATGGACGTAAATTGATATCCCAATGGGGATTCGGTAAAAATCTAACGTCAAACACAAAATCAGCATCGACGGGTAAACCATGTTTAAATCCAAATGATTCAAAGATCATGGTTAATTCTCGTTCTTTTTTACCTAAAACTCTGGTTCTAAGAATAGTTGATAACTCATGAACAGAAAGGTTGTCGGTATTTATCATCAAACTCGCATGTGATTTTAAAGGCTCTAAATAGGTTTCTTCTCGATCGATGGCTTCTTCTAATGAATATTTTTGATTGGTAAGTGGATGTATTCGTCTGGTTTCGCTATAACGTCGAATCAGTGTATTACGACTACAATCAAAAAAGATTATTTCAGGTGTGACAGAAGAAGGTAAACGTTGGAGAATATCATGATTAAAATCAAAATGATCAGGCAAATTTCGAATATCTAGACTGACCGCAACAGGGGTATTATTATCTTTTAATGATTCAGCCAGTTGGGGCAATAATGCAATAGGAATATTATCAACACAATAAAATCCCATATCTTCTAGTGCACGTAATGCAATTGATTTACCCGAACCTGAACGGCCACTAACTATCAATAATATCACAATATCAACTCCAAAATAATTGGTGTTCTAGTATATACTGTTTAGTTCAAAATGTTCAATTATTGAAAATAAACAGCGATCTGAAAAGCCAGATTATCTGGCTAGTACTCAGTTTTTATTTTGGCAATTAATTGTTTAAGTGCTTGTCCACGATGAGAAATTTGGCTTTTATGCTCTTTGGTGAGTTCTGCTGCACTACAATTAAGTTCTGGAATAAAAAATAATGGATCATAACCAAATCCACCATTGCCATGTGGTTCATTCAAAATTAATCCGTTCCATTTTCCTAAACAAATAATAGGCGTTGGATCATTTTCGTGTCGCATAAAAGCAAGTGCACAATAAAAGGATGCGGTTCTTTTTTCTTTTGCTACATCTTTTAATGCAAGTAATAATTTCTCATTATTACTTTTATCATTGCCATGTTCTCCAGCATAACGAGCTGAATATATGCCTGGTTGACCATTGAGCGCATCAACAACTAAGCCAGAATCATCAGCAATCGCCGGTAATTGTGTCAGCTTAGCAGTATGTCTAGCTTTTAAGATAGCATTTTCAATAAATGTTAAACCGGTTTCTTCAGCATCAGGAACATTGAATGCACTTTGGGCTACAACATCAAAGCCTGCGTTGGCTAAAAGTTGTTGTAATTCGTTGACTTTTCCTTGATTGTTGGTAGCTAAAACAATTTTTTGCATTTTATGACTCCATAACTAATTTGTGTTATATCGCTATTAGTAAATTGAATATTACTGATAGAAATATTGCTTAAAATTTAAAAATCAGGCTCACAGCAAAATGTCATACTCTCCCCAGTTTTAGGGTGATTTATTGTGAGTAGTTGTGCATGTAACAATAATCGTTTTGACATCGAAAATGCTTCAGGATGAGCATAAAATTTATCCCCTAATATTGGATGTCCGATTGCTTGCATATGAACTCGTAATTGATGGGAGCGTCCTGTGAACGGAAATAGTGCAACTCTAGTGGTATTATCATCATTACGAGCAATAACTTGATAATGGGTTAATGCATATTTGCCATTTTCGTGGTCAACCATTTGCCGTGGGCGATTAGGCCAATCACAAATTAATGGTAATTCGACTTGGCCAATATCATTTTCAAGATGGCCATGAACTACGGCAATATAATTTTTTTTCGGTATTCGTTCGCGGAATTGTTTTTTAATTTCTCTATCAGCCAATTTTGATAAAGCTGCAACCATGATACCACTAGTTGCCATATCGAGACGATGGACTGATTCAACATAACTATATTTTTGTTGTAAACGATGGATAATACTATCTATAAATTGTGGCTTATTGCCTGAAACAGATAATATACCGGGTTGTTTATTAACAACAACAATATGATCATCTTGATATAAAATAGTTAGCCACGGATCAATGGGGGGATGATATTCCAAAAGCATGAATGTGTGATAATTTGTAAAATTAAATTGCCACACATTCTAACAAACTCAGCAAAAAGTGCTAGTCGAAAAGTTTATTTACTCCAGATTGACTTTTTATTCGGTGAAAAGAGTTGAGAAAAGAGTATCACCAAACTCACCAAAAGGTAACAAGCAAAAATAATGATCATCCATTGCGACATTTCAATAGTTAAAAAAGACCAAATTTTGTCTGCACATGAGCCATAAGCATTAAACATGCTTGGCAACCATTCATTTAATGCTAACCAAGAAGGAAATTGCACATTAATAGCACAGGTATCACCTAAATTTGGTTCAAACTGTAAATGGGCATGAAACATTGCTAAGTTAAAACCTTTAATGGCACTAAATAACCACACCAAAATACCCGCTAAACGAAAAATTAGTTTGCTAGGCGCAATCAGCCCAATTAAGCTACCAAGCATAATGCCGTAAATTGCACAACGTTGATAAATACATAATGTACAAGGGGCTAGACCTAAGCCATGTTGAAAATAGAGAGCGGTTATTTCAAAAATAAAGGTGGAAAGAAATAATAAAAACCAAGCAACTCTACCGCGAGAGTATTGATTGAGCAGAGATAACATACTGTTTTATTCCTCCGGATTCCGTTATAATCGTGTTAAATTCATTTTATTGAAATTAATCGATATTAATTTTTAGCCATTAGTAGTGTAGTTTATTTTTTAATAATGTGAAACGACTTTTATTTATAAACGGTGGATTAATCTTTTCTTATGGACTCAAAAGTTCAACAAACAAAACAACAAGTCTCATTTGTCACAATTAGTGAAGAAAATGAGGCTCAACGCATTGATAATTTTCTCATTACATATCTTAAAGGTGTGCCTAAAAGTATGATTTATCGCATACTTAGAAAAGGTGAAGTCCGTGTTAACAAAAAAAGAATAAAACCAGAATACAAGTTAGCTATTGGTGACCAAGTGCGTATCCCTCCTATACGCGTTTCTGAAAAAACAGTGCCTGAGATTTCCACAAAACTAAATAAAGTTGCTGATTTGGAGAAAGCGATCATTTATGAAGATGATGTTATTCTGGCCATTAATAAACCATCCGGAATTGCCGTACATGGTGGTAGTGGTCTAAGTTTTGGTGTTATTGAAGGATTAAGAGCCTTACGACCAGAAGCAAAATTTTTAGAATTAGTGCATCGAATTGACCGCGAAACATCAGGTATTTTATTGATTGCGAAAAAACGTTCTGCGTTAAAGTCACTGCACGAACAATTACGTTTGAAACAGATGCAAAAAAATTATTTAGCTTTAGTGAAAGGTAATTGGCCTTCTGAATGTAAAGTTGTACAAGCACCATTACTAAAAAATGTTCTTAAAAGTGGTGAACGAGTGGTTAAGGTCAATGCCGAAGGTAAACCTTCAGAAACGAGATTTAAAGTAGAAGAACGTTTCGGTTTTGCAACCTTAGTTAAGGCAAGCCCAGTAACTGGTCGTACGCACCAAATTCGTGTGCATACTCAATATGCTAATCATCCAATTGCATTTGATGATCGCTATGGTGATAGTCAATTTGATGCATTATTAACTGATAGTAAACTTAATCGATTATTTTTACATGCCGCTAATGTAAAATTTATTCATCCGAAAACTTTACAAGAGATGCAATTAAATGCTCCGTTGGATGATGTATTGCAAAATTGTTTGACAAAGATTAGAGATGACAAATATCAACAAACAGAATGATTAAAATGAGAAGGTAATTAATAAGCATGAAAGATCTTAATTTATACTTAATTAGACATGGTCAAACAGAATGGAATATTAAAGATCAGATGCAGGGGTCACAAAATTCGCCTCTTACTGAAAATGGCATTTTAGGTGCCAAAATAACCGGAAAGCATCTAAAAAATACGCCATTTATACAAGCCTATTCTAGCCCTCAACAACGAGCAATGGAAACTCGGGACTATATTATTAATGAAAATGATAATGTAATTCCTACTTTTGAACTGGAAGGTTTGCGAGAAATGGATTTTGGGCTTTGGGAGGGGAGACATGTACCTTCACTAAAAAAAGAATTCCCAGAATTTAATACCTATTTAACTGAACCAGAAAAGTTTGATGCATCTATTAATCAAGGTGAAAATTATCTTGATGTCCTTTCTCGTATGAAAAATGCTTTAAATGAAATTGTCAAAAATGCGCCACAAGATAATGGTAATATTTTAGTTGTATCGCATGGTACGGTGTTACGAATATTACTTTGTGTTTTAAATGGTGGTGATTGGCGTCAACATCGTGATGAAAACTATTTTCCTCGAATGTTAAATACCAGTATTAGCGTGGTTAATTATAAACAGAACAATGATCAACAAGATGGCGAATTTTCAGTTAAATTTTATAATAATGTTGATCATTTAGACGATTAATTACTATTGCTCTTTGACATTTTCAGGCTAATGCTATTAGTAGCATTAGCCTGAAATGTGAGTTTATCTTCTACTATAAACAGCATAACGTTTTTGCAACTGTTTTAATTTATTAATTCTGGCATCAATTTTTGCAATTAAGGTTTGATTACCTTTTGCTTGAGTTTTAGCATTAGTTAATAATCGAATCGCGTCAGTAAAATTTCCTTCTAGAGCGATTGACTCAGCCCGTGCACTCATCTCTTGAGCTCTTGACTTGAGTCCACCATAAGCGGTTATTAGCAAATCCCAACCGTTAGTATCATCATTATGATCAAAAGTATAACGATGTAATAAACTTACTGCTTGTTGGTAATTGCGTGCTTTTACATAGGCATTAGCTAAATTTAATTGCAATGCGGAACTATCAGGTGATCTTTTTAATGCTGATTGAAGACGACTAATAGCAGTACTACTATTATTAAGTGCTAAATCAATATCCGTCATTAGATCAATATACCAAATATTATTGGGCTCATTATCCAGTAATGGTTGTAATTGCTGTTTGGCTTTTTGGTAATTATTATTATTGTAATCAACTAAAGCATTAGCATAAATTACCGCCATTCTACTTTGTTCATTATTCAGTTTACGATAATCTTCAATCAATAATCTTGCATTAGTTTTGTTACTCATCAATATTGCTATTCTAGCTTTGGCTAGATAATAATTTAAAGATGGCGTAACATTCTTTTTTGAGTATTGTAATGAACGATTACGAATATCGGATAAACGGCTATTAGGTAAAGGGTGAGTCATTAAGATTTCAGGTGGCTTACTGCTAAAGCGACTTTGATCGGCAAGTTTTTGTAGAAACTCAGAAGAAGCATAAGGATCAAATCCAGCTTTAGTTAATGTTCTAAGCCCAACTCTATCCGCTTCTTGTTCATTTGATTGGGTAAAACTAATCATACTTTGTGTTGAACTAGCCATAGTAGTTGTCATTGCCGCCATACCCGCTTCTGGATTGGCTAAAGTTAGTAATAACGAGCCAAGTGTTGCCCCCCAAACGTATGGACTATTACTATTTTGAGCCTCCATTGCTCGAGCCAAATGGCGTTGTGTCACGTGCCCGATTTCATGAGCCATTACCGATGCTAATTGACTTTCATTATCGGTATCTAATATTAATCTTGAATGAACGACGACATTGCCACCAAAAAAAGCAAAGGCATTAAGTACATTACTTCTCATAACATAAAAGTGAAAAGGCGTCTGTACTGATTCAGATTTGGAAACTAATTTTTTTCCTAAATCATTGATGTATTGATTTAAAACCGGATCATTAATAATCGGAGCACTACCACGTAACAAGCGCATATAATAATCGCCCATCTCTTTTTCTTGCCCGATGCTTAATGTAGCTGCAGCTGCGGTGCCCATATCGGGTAGCTTAATGTTATCTGCATAAACGATCGATGCATTTTGCAATAATAACGACGTAGATACTATTAATGCGATTGCTTTTTTTAACATACTTTTAACTCATAAAAAAGATTGATAATTAAGTATTCTAGCTTAAAAAAAAGACAATATCACTTTGAATATTTTATCAATTTGAGCTATTACTTCTATATTATTTTATTTACTCGATTTAATAATCTTAAATAATGAATGTTATTCAAATACTGCGTGGCGAATTTGTTCTACATCAACATTTTCAATATAGTTTTTGATATTGGGATAAATATTATAATGATGTCCAAACTCAGGTTGCATTAATTCATCAATAACTTGATGTTTACTCCAGTTTTGAAAAATTAAGCGATACATAGCAACAACTACGCCTGTGCGGTCACTGCCATGCCAACAATGAATCAATATCGGTTTAGGTGAATTTTTGATTGTTTTAAGGATTTGAATTATTTTTTTATCAGAAATATTTCCTGCTCGCATATTGATCCAAACCTCAGTGATGCCTGTATTGACAACTTTATCTCGATCACTATGCCATAATCGCAGATTAATTATGGTTTTAATGCCGAGTTTATCAAGCTGTTTTATCTGTTTTAACGAGGGTTGTTCAGAACGATATATATCGTTAGATACTTGATAAAAGTTATTTGGAATGAGGTTGGAATTAATATTTGACTGGCAACTGCTAATAAAAAAAATCAAGCAACACAACAATATAATGTTCACTCTTTTGGCGATTTGCAAACCAAAGTGAGCTATTACTTGTTGTGTTCTATTTATCATTACTACAATTGTCTATTGTTATGTTTATTGTTGACGGCTTTTAATAAATTCAAGGATTTGATCTACTTTTACCAATTCTTTATCCCCACCAGCACGATGTTTATATTCTACATCACCATTATCAAGGTTACGATCACCAATAACAATAGTGTGTGGAATACCAATTAATTCAGCATCAGCAAACATTACACCAGGGCGTTCTTTACGGTCGTCAAATAGTACTTCAATACCGGCAGATTGTAGATCGGCATAGAGTTTTTCTGCAGTCGCCTGTACTCTTTCTGATTTGTGCATATTCATTGGAATAATAACAACGCTAAATGGTGCTATGGCTTCTGGCCAAATAATTCCACGTTCGTCATGGCATTGTTCGATTGCAGCGGCAACTATTCGGCTAACGCCGATACCATAACAACCCATGATCATCACATGATTTTGTCCATCTTCACCTTGCACTGTTGCTTTCATTGCTTCTGAATATTTAGTACCAAGTTGGAAAATATGTCCAACTTCAATACCACGTTTAATTTGCAATGTACCTTTGCCGTCAGGGCTAACATCGCCTTCAACTACATTACGGATATCTTCGATGCGAGGTAAAGCAACATCGCGTTCCCAATTGATATTGAAATAATGTTTATGATCAATATTGGCACCAGCACCAAAATCACTCATTACAGCAACATCACGGTCAATAATCATTGGCATATTTAGGTTTATTGGTCCTAGCGAGCCCGGTCCTGCATTGACTAACGCGCGAATTTCATCTTCGGTTGCAAATTCAAGTGGAGACGCCACAATATCGATTTTTTCTGCTTTGATTTCGTTTAAGGTATGATCACCTCGAACTAATAAAGCTACTAGTTGGTGACCACTCTCTTTAGTGGCTTTAACCATTAATGTTTTAACGGTTTTTTCAATTGGTAAATTGAATTGTGCTACTAATTCATCAATCGTTTTGGCATCTGGAGTATCAACTAATTGCATCTCCTTGGTTGGAGATTGGCGAGTTTGAGTTGGAGCTTGTGCTTGTGCCATTTCGATATTTGCCGCATAGTCAGACTCAGTTGAAAAAACAATATCATCTTCGCCACTATCCGCTAATACTTGGAATTCATGTGACCAGTTACCACCAATTGAGCCAGTATCAGCTCGTACTGCTCTAAAATTTAAGCCTGCACGAGTAAATACTGCACTGTAAGCTTTATACATATCATCATAAGTTTCTTGTAATGATTCTTGCGATGTGTGGAATGAGTATGCATCTTTCATAATAAATTCACGCGAACGCATAACACCAAAACGAGGGCGTACTTCATCGCGGAATTTGGTTTGAATTTGATATACATTAAGTGGTAATTGCTTATAAGAGCTCACTTCATTACGAAGTAAGTCAGTGATCACTTCTTCATGAGTTGGGCCTAAGACGAAATCACGATCACCACGATCTTTAATGCGTAATAATTCGGGACCATATTGTTCCCAACGACCACTTTCTTGCCATATATCGGCAGGTTGTACCACAGGCATTAATACTTCAATTGCACCTGCTTTATTCATCTCTTCACGAACAATATTTTCGACTTTTTTTAGTACACGATAACCTGTGGGTAGCCATGTATATAATCCGGCAGCAACTTTACGGATCATGCCGGCACGTAACATTAATTGATGACTAATTACTTCAGCATCTGCTGGCGTTTCTTTTAATGTAGATAGAAGATATTTACTGGTTCGCATACATTTATCCCGAAAAATAATTTATATATAAATATAATAAAAATGTTAGCTAGTTTAGCAGTACCAAGCGCAACACAAAAGTAATTTTATTAATAATTATGGTTATAGATGTTTATTAATGATAAATTATCGTTTATTGAGAATAAGTTACTAATCAATATGGACAAATGGAAATTGAACATACATAAATTAATAGAGCGTTTATTCTTTCTCTTTTTAATAGGTCTTATTTTATATTGGCCGATTAAATTTGCTAAATATCATTTGTTTGATTTAAGTTATCAAGAGGTATTAGAGTTTTCTTGGCGAACTGATGGTTGTCAATTGTCATATCCAGAGGTATGCCCATGCCCTAGTTTTATTGAGCCAGATGATCATTTCACAATTACTGATGATGGCGATTTATATTTTGAAAATAAACTTTATGGTAAATTGATATTAAAAGACAAACCTAGTTTTTTTCATGACCCCTCTGAAATATTGTCTGGTGGCTTCATGGAAATTATACGGTCAGATTCAGGTGTTATTTGCTACTATGATTCGATATAAAAATTTTGAGAATTTTTTAGCTAAAATTAGCTGTCAAAAACCCCGTTCCTCAAAAATTTTTTATGCTAATAATTTAATCTTAATTAATGGCTTGATTCGACAATTGTTATCACCATAATATAGCACTAAATATAAGTCATTTTTAACTATAATTACGAGCAAGTCATTGATTACAAAAAGGGATAAAATGGGTTCGGTTTTTGATATATTCAAAATTGGTATAGGTCCTTCTAGTTCACATACCGTTGGTCCAATGAGAGCAGGTAAGGCATTTATTGATCTACTTATTAATAATGAGCAAATGCCTTTAGTGACTAAAATTGTTGCTGATATTTATGGTTCTTTGTCACTGACAGGTAAAGGTCACCATACTGATGTGGCAATTATTCTAGGATTATCAGGTGAAAAACCTGATACTGTTAATATTGATCAGATCCCCCACATTATTCAAACCATGAATCAATGCTGTCGGCTACCAATATATAATGGTCAATACCAAGTCGATTTTTCCAGTCAAAGCATTATATTTCATTCTACTTTTCTACCATTACACGAAAATGGAATGACGTTAAGTGCTTATCATCATGACAAACTAATTGTGCAAAAGACTTATTATTCAGTGGGTGGTGGTAAAATTGTTGAAGAGGAATTGTTCGGTCTACAAGATCAGAATGCAATAGATGTACCTTATCCTTTTGCAACCGCCGCACAATTATTGCAGCATTGTGATGATAACTCATTGTCGGTATCTAGTATTGTTTTAAAAAATGAGTTACAACATCATACTCATGAGGAAATCATAAATTATTTTTCTTTAGTTGGACAAACAATGCTTGATTGTATTAAGCGAGGCATGAATACCGAAGGATTATTACCTGGTGCTCTTAAGGTTTCTCGTCGAGCAAATGCGTTGTATCGTCAATTATTAACAAGTAAAAGTAATAATGATCCAATGATTATTATCGATTGGGTAAATATGTTTGCACTGGCTGTTAGTGAAGAGAATGCAGCTGGTGGTAGGGTAGTGACAGCACCAACTAATGGAGCTTGCGGTATTATTCCTGCTGTACTGGCATATTATGATAAGTTTATTGATCCTGTCTCACCAGATATTTTTATTCGTTACTTTTTAACCTGTGGAGCTATTGGATTACTCTATCAAAAAAATGCCTCTATTTCTGGTGCAGAAGTAGGCTGCCAAGGTGAGGTTGGCGTGGCTTGTTCTATGGCGGCAGCAGGATTAGCTGAATTGTTAGGGGGTAATCCTCAACAGGTGTGTATGGCTGCCGAAATTGGTATGGAGCATAACTTAGGTTTGACTTGTGATCCGGTTGATGGTCAAGTACAAGTTCCTTGTATTGAACGTAATGCGATTGCAGCAGTGAAAGCCATTAATGCCACTCGGATGGCATTAAGACGTACTACCGCGGCAATTGTTTCGCTTGATAAAGTGATTGAAACTATGTACGAAACAGGCAAGGACATGAATGCTAAATATCGAGAGACTTCTCGTGGCGGGCTAGCTATTACGGTTCATTGTAGTTAATAGTGAATCGTATGAGATTTGAAGATTTATCATCAGTAATATTATGATTAAATCATAGCTGCGATTTCATTTATGAAATATTTTTACAGGGTACTAATATTGTCCATATTTTTATAGCTAAACGGATAGTACTTCGTTTAGACTATCAATTATATCACTAGCTAATAAACTGTATTTATTTAATTTTTTAGAAGCAACATCGCCAGCTAAACCTTGTAAGTAAACACTTACTGGAGCAGCTTTGGTTGGCGGTAGATGTTGAGCTATAAGTCCAGCCATTATTCCTGTTAAAACATCACCAGCACCGCCAGTAGCCATACCACAATTACCAGATTGGTTAATATAAGTGGTTTGTTCAGGTATTGTGACGATGGTTTTTGCATCTTTTAATACGCAGACTACGTTATAGTCTTGCGCAAATTTTTTAGCCGTGTCGACTAAATTATTTTTAATAGCTTCAATTGGTTGTTTAACTAGCCTTGCCATTTCTCCCAAATGAGGGGTAACAATAATAGTTGACTGTGCTTGTTTCAATAATCTTAAATTAGGTACTAACGTATTAAGCCCATCAGCATCAATGATTACTGGAATCCTTGCATGCTGTAATACATACGATAAGATTTTATGAGTATCATCGGATACCCCCATGCCAGGTCCAATAACAACGACTGAAGCCCAATTTATTAGTTCATCAAGTTTTTTTATATCAATTTTATTGGTAATAAATGGGGTTAATAGAACTTCGGGAATTTGGGTTAATAAAATATCACGATTGCACATAGGGGTGTAAATATGTACTAATCCAGCTCCAGTTTTATATGCTGCTTTAGCTGAAAAGTACGCAGCTCCAGACATATTTTCGGAACCAGCGATAACTAATACTTTGCCATAACTACCTTTATGACTATTGTTTGATCTTTGCGGCAATAATTTACTCAACTCATTAGATTGATAAGTATAATGACTGGCTGGAGTATCTGCATAGATGCCGATATCGGCAATAGTGATTTCACCTGCTAATTCAGCTCCCGGATGAAGCGATAAACCAATTTTTGCGTAGGCAAAAGTGACAGTTTGTTTAGCCTTGACCGCAACACCAAGGATTTTTCCTGTATTGCTGCAAAGTCCCGAAGGAATATCAATAGCAAGAACATCGGCACAGCACTGATTTATCTGCTCAATGGCATGAACAAAATCGCCGCTCACTATACGATTAAGCCCTATACCAAAAATAGCATCAACGATAGTGGTATATTCGGTAAAGCATTTTGGGAGTGAAGTGATAAAGTTGATATTATAATGCTGTGCTATTTTAATTTGTTGTAGTGTTTCCTTTGATGCATGTTCTACTTGACCAATTAAATACACATCAACATCAATATGTTGTAATTTGAGTAAGCGAGCTACAGCAATACCATCACCGCCATTATTGCCATATCCACATACTACCGCAATTTTGTTTAAATTATAGTTGTTTTCATTAAGTTGATTTACAACGGCTAATGCTGCTCGTTCCATTAATACTAGTGAAGGTAAGCCAATTTTATTTGCGGTATAAGCATCGTAATGCTTTATTTCAGATGAGGTGACTAAGTATTGCATGAGATTACCTCTCTCTGTATATGATATGCCACGTTGCGTGGCAAAATCATATCGGTAGATTAATCAATTATTAGATTAAGGTTTGTTCATCTAATTGATCTTTTAATTGTTGTTTTTTTAAGTTTTCTAAAATTTTATTATGAATGCCATTAAAACCACCATTACTCATAATCAAGATTGCATCAGTTGGTTTAGCTGATTTAGTAATCATCTCAACTAATAAATCAATATCGCCAGACCAATAAGCCGGTTGAATACAAGCATCGACCACATCAGCAACTAACCAAGGTAGTTGTTCTGGTTGAAACATATATATTTCATCTGCACGACCTAATGATGGCGCCAGTTCATCTTTGGATATGCCTAGTTTCATGGTATTCGAACGAGGCTCTAATACTGCCAATATTCGTCGATTTGCACCAATTTTGCTGCGTAATGCTTCTAAAGTCGCTAATATTGCAGTTGGGTGATGGGCAAAATCATCATAAATCTCGATATCATTAACTTCGCCGTATAACTCTAAACGTCTTTTGGCATTCAAAAACGATCCCAGTGCTAAACAAGCATCAGCTGGTTTAATACCTACATTATGTGCTGCGGCAATAGCCATTAAGGCATTATGCATATTGTGTTCACCAACAAGAGAATAGTTAACTTCACCAACCTGTTCATTGTTAAAGTAAACGGCAAACTGGCTAGCATCATTAGCGATTTTTTTCGCCATCCAACCATTTTCTGATTCAGTGAATGATTGTTCACTCCAACAACCTTTTGCTAAAACTTGTTTTAAATTGACATCTTCTTGCGGTGAAATTATCAACCCTTTACTTGGCACTAACCGAACTAAATGATGGAATTGTTTTTGAATTGAACTGAGGTCATCAAAAATATCTGCATGATCAAATTCCAAATTATTCATAATTAATGTTTTTGGGCAATAATGCATAAATTTAGAACGCTTATCAAAAAACGAACAATCATATTCATCGGCTTCAATAACGAAAAAGTTACCTTCACCTAGTCTTGCTGATACTTCAAAATTACCAGGTACGCCACCAATGACAAAACCTTGGTTATAACCTTGTTTCTCTAAAATCCAGTTAACCATACCGGCAGTGGTTGTTTTACCATGCGTTCCAGCAACCGCAATCACCCAGCGTTCGCGTAAAACGTTGTCATGTAGCCATTGAGGTGCAGAAACATAAGGAATATTTTTGTCTAAAATATATTCAACACAAGGATTTCCTCTTGATAACGCATTACCAATAATCACCAGATCAGGAGTTGGGTTTAATTGTGAAGGGTCATCTCCTTCAATAATATCAATATGTTCTTTTTGTAGCAGCGTACTCATTGGTGGGTAAACATTTTTGTCTGAACCCGTGACTTTATGACCCAATGAGCGAGCGATTAATGCAATGCCTCCCATGAATGTGCCACAAATCCCAAGAATATGAATATGCATTTTTTGGTCCTTAATGTTGTATAAAATATTGTACTGATGATAAAACTTATCTGTTGCCAGTATTTTTAGTTAACTGATTTGATTTTTGTAGAAAATTATAATTATAGTCGATTTTAATCGCTTATGCGATAGGCCAAATATGTCTAATCATCAATTTTGCCGTCTGATTTCCTCGAAAGTCATCAACATCTAATTGATAGACAATTTTTACATTTTTTATTGTATTATCTGGCCATTGCGTTAAATTTACATTGAAACATATGCCTTCAATAATTGGGCCACCGTTTTTCGGTTCTAATACTAATCTAAGGTGTTTTTCAGCAAATAAACGTTGTTGATGGACAATAAAATCGCCATCGAATGTCGGTTCTGTAAATCCTTCGCCCCATGGACCCGATTCTTTTAATTGTTTAGCCATCGCATAATTAAAATCTTGGCTGTCTATCTCACCATCGGTTTCTATTATTTGTTCAAGCGTATTGGCATTTAAACGTTTATCTATTAGTGTTTCAAAATGTTTTCGAAATCGTTCTAAATCGTTTTCGCGAATGCTTAATCCGACCGCCATTGCATGTCCACCAAAACTCACCAGAAGATCGGGATGGTTTTGATCCAGTTCATCAAGTAAATCTCGTAAGTGAATACCGGCTATTGATCGTCCTGAACCTTTTAGTATCCCTTCTTCAGTAGATGCAAAGCAAATAACTGGCCGATAATGTTTATCTTTTAAACGAGCTGATAAGATGCCAATGATACCTTGGTGCCATTCAGGATGATAGACAACTAATAAGTTTGGGAAAGAAGATTGTTGTTGCTCTAACTCTTGGATATAGGATAATGCTTCTTTATACATCGTCTGTTCAATTAACTTACGATCATTATTTAGCATATCTAAATCACTAGCTTGTTTAAGAGCACTATCGTAGTCGTCACATAACAATAATTCAACGCTAAGAGACATGTTATCCATTCGCCCTGCAGCATTAAGCCGTGGGGCAATATAATAAGCTAGATCGGTTGAGGTAAAGGATACGGGATCTTTTCGAGCAATATGTAATAGAGCTTTTATTCCCGCACAACAATAACCAGATCGGATTCGATTAATACCTTGGTGAACCAATATTCGGTTATTGTGATCGAGTCTTACCACATCAGCAATCGTACCTAACGCGACTAAATCTAACAAACTAGCGATGTTGTATTCTTCTAAATTATGTGTTTTGAACCAGTTTTCTTGGCGTAATTTTGCTCGTAAAGCTGACATAAAATAAAATGCAACACCGACACCAGCTAAGTGCTTAGATGGAAAAGAGCAGTTTGGTAAATTAGGATTAATGATTGCATCAGCTACGGGTAATTGCTCAGGACATAAGTGATGGTCAGTAATGATTACAGTTAAGTTTGATTGTTTTGCAAATTCAACCGCCTCAATAGCGGAAACACCATTATCAACAGTAATAATTAGATCGGCTTTTTTAAACAGTGCTCTTTTTATAACACTTATACTTAAACCGTATCCATCATCAAATCGATTAGGAATGATATAATCGACATGTTGGCATCCCATCTTTTTTAACGCTTTTACCGTTAGTGCAGTACTGGTTGCGCCATCAGTATCAAAATCACCGACAATCATAATCCGTTTGTTATTCTGCATAGCTGAATAAACAATTTCGACAGCGGTTTGGGTACCATCTAAGTTGTCATAATTGCATAAGTTACGCGTGGTATAATCTAACTCTTGCATAGATGTTATGCCACGTAATGCATAGACTCGTTGCAATAAGAGTGGGATATCCGGTGAAAATTCTGGTAACGCTTTAGGTAATTGGCGGTGTGTTAATTTATTTTTCATATTTTAAATGTTAGCGCATGTGCGCTAACATACTTTTTTTATTTTATATTTAAATTTTAATTGATATAAATTATAACTTATTAATTTTTAGCTTTCTTTTTTAAAATTTCGATTAATTTATCAGCAGGGACATAACCTGAAACTAATTGTCCATCAGGTAGTACTAATGCTGGAGTACCACTGATACCTAATTTCTTACCAACGTTAAATTGTTGTGTTACGTAAGGTACCATGCTATTTGCTGGAGAAATTGAATTACCCTTATAGGCATTATCAAAAGCAGCTTTACGATCGGCAACACTCCAAATAGATTGCATATTTTTACCTACATCACTATTAGCACCGGCTCGAGGAAAGGCAAAATAGTGCACTGAGATACCCGCATCTAAGTATTGATTTATATTTTCATGAAGTAATTTACAATAGTGACAAGTGTAATCAGTGAAAACAGAAATAATATACTTTTCTTTTGGTGCTTTATAAACAATGGCATCTTTTTCAATTGATTTCATTAATTTTAAGTTATTACTGTTGGCAATATTTACTGGTTCACCGCCTTCAAGACTATAGATTGGTCCTTGAGTTAAAAATTTACCATCATCTGTTACATAGAAAATGCCCTCAGGAGTTATAACACTTTTTAAACCTTGTACTGGGTTATTTTCGATAGTAATTTCTTTATTAGAAAAACCTAATTTTTCCATCGATTTGGTTATATCGGCATTATTGGCTAATACTGAAGTTGAGATTAATGCTAAACCTAAACTTATGACTAATTTTTTCATTCAGTTATCCTTAGTTATCTAAACTGTTATGCACGAGGATGATGTTTGCTGTGCAATTGTTTTAATCTTTCTGTTGCAACATGTGTATAAATTTGTGTAGTTGATAAACTACTGTGCCCTAGTAACATTTGTACTACTCGTAAATCGGCGCCATGATTAAGCAGATGCGTTGCAAAGGCGTGCCTAAGTACATGAGGTGAAAGGGCTTCGATATTAATGCCGGTTAGTATGGCATAATATTTGATTCTATGCCAGAATGTCTGTCGTGTCATTTTCTTGCCTAAACGACTTGGAAAAAGCACATCAACTGGGCCATTTTTTAGTAGATCATTGCGCGCATATTTGAAATAGTATTCAAGCCAATAGATTGCTTCTTCACCTAAAGGAACTAAACGTTCTTTATTGCCTTTGCCTACAACTCGTACTACTCCTTGCCTTAGGCTGACGTCACTAATTTCTAAGTTAACTAATTCTGAAACTCGTAATCCTGTAGCATAAAGCACTTCTAACATAGCTTTATCTCTCAGCTCAATTGGATCATCAATACTTGGTGATTCTAGTAGGGCATCAACCTGTAATTCAGTTAAGTCTTTAGGTAACTTTTTGGGTAATTTAGGTGATGACAATATAGCTGATGGATCATCGGTACGATAGTTTTCTTGATATAGATATTGGAAGAAACGTTTAGTCGCACTCAATAAACGTGCCGAACTACTCGCTTTATAACCATCTTTAACTCGTTGTAGTAAAAATTCTTGTAAGTTAATGGATTGTGCTGTGAGAAAATTAACTTGTTGTAATTGTAGTGATTGGCTTAGTGCAAAAAGATCAAGTTTGTAAGATTCAATCGTGTTTTCAGCAAGATTTCGTTCTAACCAAATTGAGTCTAGAAATTGTTCAATTAATATTTTATTTTGTGATGATATATCTTTATCAGACATTAAAAGCCAACTCATTTTTAATAGTTGTTAACATTATATACTAACTGTCAATAACTTGAAGTTGTCACATTATTATTGTGTTTGGAATGCATAAAAACGAAACGTTTAATTAATGAAAAAATTAACTTTAGTTGATATTGAAATAATATTTTGTATCTTTTCTATAGCCTACTATATACTGAATTATCTGTTATTTTTTATAATAAGTTATGTTAAAACGAAATATTAATCTTTTTATTGCGTTATATGCTTTTTTTATTATTGGTCTTGAAACTTATATTTATTGGCATACAAAGCTGAGACCGTGGCAACCAAGTACTCCAACTGGGCGAATAATATTTTACTACAGTTTTTTTACAGTACTTTCTAATCTAATGTTGGCATTTAGTTGCCTATGCTTAACTTTCAATCCTAACTGTAATCGATATAGTTTCAAGGTGATACGCTTGAATGGTTTAGTCGGGGTGATTATAACCGCGATAGTTTATAACTTAATTTTAAGGGGAATACATAAACCACCTAATACGTTATTACAATTTGCCAATGAAAGTTTACATGTGATTCTACCGATTATTGGCGTATTAAGTTGGTTAGTTTGGGGACCATTTCGACGTATTCAATTTAATGTCATTGTTGGCTCGTTTTTGTCGATGTTAATTTATGGTATTTATATTTTTATACGAGGTTATCTTACTAATCAATATCCATATCCTTTTATTAATGTGGTTAGGGTTGGATATATTAAAGCGCTATATGCTGCAGGATCGGTTTTTGTGCTGTTTTTAGGGCTGGCTCTTTTGTTATGGGCCATTGATTGTTTTAGGAGAAGAATATGAAATTGTATATTTATGAACATTGTCCTTTTTGTGTACGGGCAAGAATGATTTTTGGTTTAAAAAATATTTCAGTTGAACAGCATGTCTTTCTCAGTGATGACGTTAAATCACCAACAAGTATGATTGGTGAAAAAATGGTGCCGATCTTACAAAAGGAAGATGGCAGCTATATGCCAGAAAGTCTTGATATTGTTGCTTATGTTGATAGTAATTACGGTGAAAGCCCTGTCTTAATTGGAGCTAAAAATCCAGAAATAGAAGCATTAATTAAACAATTTCAACAATATGATTATAAGTTAGAGTGTCCTCGATATGTAAAATTAGGCTTGGCTGAATTTGCCACTCAAGCTGCTATTGATAATTTTATTAATAATAAGAGTAAAAAATTGGGTTCGTTTGCTGATTGTCTTGCAGAAACTGAAACATTAATTGCTAAGATATCTAATTTATTAAATCAGCTTGAACCATTAATTGTGACGTCGAATGCATGTAATGGCACATTATCTTGGGATGATATATGTTTATTCCCGATATTACGTAATCTAACCTGTGTTAAGGGTCTTATTTTTCCTACTAAAATTAAAGCCTATTTAGAGTCAATGTCTGAGCTAAGTAAGGTAAATCTGTTTTTTGATCAGGCGGTTTAATAAAAAGTAGAATTCAATTGCATGTGGGGCTGATGATTAGCTGATATGCAAATTGTTCATTAATAAGAAGAGTACAAGAAAAATAGGATAAAACTTGTACTCTTATCTGTTATTAAAGTTATTTATATAAATCTCTACAAAAACGATTAATTACTTAATTTAAGATCAATAATTTCAAGCTTGTCTTTTCCACCATATACATCGTACCAAGGGGTTGCATATTGTTTTAAAATCTTATTAAGTTGTTCAACATTTTCACGTCCGATGGTATCAAGCCAATGTTTTAAACCGTCTTTACCATTTTTTGCATATGCCTCAATCCCTTCAAACCAAGTGGCTCGACCACCTAGAATACCGCTATATTTGGCACCATGTTCACCGGCAAAAATGAGTTCTTCATGGAAAGTTTTGGTTGGTACGCCTGCACTTAAATAGATGAAAGGACGAGTAGCAACATCACTTGCTTGTTTGAAATAATCGGCAGCTTCTTGTTGTGAATAAACTACTGGATTACTATCGTTAAATCCTGCAACGTTTTTGAATAATACTGGCACTTCAACTTTAAGTATATCAATGTAATAGTGATCTTTAGTAAATTCTTCAATTGTCTTGATAACTTTTTGGGGTTTTATTTTTGCGAATTCTGGGCTTTTATCATCAGTTACCACGTTATCATAAACAATAGGTTCAACAAATACCGGAATATCGGCCGCCCTCGCTTCATTGCCTAAACGTTCTAAAAAGGCGTGTTTTTTATCTAAAATATCTTGCGGATCGTCAGGATTATAATAGACCAGTACTTTCGCTGCATCAGCACCTTTTTGAATTAGGCGTTGAAGTGAATCTTCCGGTAAAATATCTGGTAAACGTCCTGGTGTATTGGCATCGTATCCAGTTTTTTCATAAGACATAATTAAACCAGCATTTTTATTTTTTGCTGCCATGCCTTTAAAACCGAGTTCTTCATCCAGTAAAATGGCACTAACATATTTGGTTAATTCCTGAGAAACAAGCTCTTTAAATTCATACACCATATCAATATTATAACGTTCTTGACCTACAGCATTTTGCATCATTTTTACCATTGAACCACGTTGATCGATTGCTAATGCTGCAATTACGCCATCCTGGTTAGATAATTGTTGCATACGGTTGAATTTTCCACGAGAAATGCGTTTTGTTGCCATTTTAAAACTCTCCATTTAATAAGATTTTTTCATTGTAGGTTTTTATTTGACCAATTATTAATCATTTAGTGCTAGTTTTAATTTTGTGTAAACTTTTTGATATTTTCTTTTAAATGGCAATTTGTTCCGGTATATTAGTACAGATTAATAGACTGTTTGTAAAAAAATATTTACAGGGATGATTATGCCAGATTCAGCAATAGTTACAAATATGCGAACATTAAATAATCAAGATTATAAAACGTTAGCCCTATCAGCATTAGGTGGTGCATTAGAATTTTATGATTTTATTATATTTGTCTTTTTTTCAATTACGATAAGCCATCTATTTTTTCCGGATGATATGCCTGCATGGTTAAGTCAAGTTCAAACTTTTGGCATATTTGCTGCTGGTTATTTGATTCGTCCTTTTGGTGGTATTGTGATGGCTCACTTTGGTGATATGTTTGGTCGCAAAAGAATGTTTACACTTAGTATTCTATTAATGGCGTTACCAACATTATTTATTGGTTGTTTGCCTACTTATGCCAATATCGGTATTTTTGCACCATTATTACTCTTAATGATGCGATTATGCCAGGGGCTCGCGGTAGGTGGTGAAGTGCCTGGGGCGTGGACATTTGTTGCTGAACATGTACCTAAAAACAAAATTGGCCTAGCCTGTGGTATTTTAACTAGTGGTTTAAGTTTAGGTATTTTGCTGGGGTCATTAGTATCAACCATAATGAGTAAAAGTGTATCAATAGAACAAATGAATGATTGGGGCTGGCGAATTCCATTCATTATTGGTGGTATCTTTGGTTTAATTGCCATGTATCTTCGCCGTTGGTTAAAAGAGACACCTATTTTTCTAGAAATTCAAAAACGTAAGAATGAAGAATTATCTAAAAAATTACCTGTGATAACCGTTTTAACTCAGTATTTACCACAAACTATTTTATCAATGTTACTAACTTGGGTGTTATCTGCCGGTATTATGGTGATAATGTTAATGACTCCAATTTTATTACAAAAGCAATTTGGTTTTTCGGCAATTGACGCTTTACAAGGTAATATATTAGCTATCATTGGACTTATCATTAGTTGTACGTTTTATGGCATGATGATGGATAAATTTGCAATGGGCAAAGTGCTGGTTATTGGTTGTAGTATTGCTGCTATCATGATTGCTATATTTTATTTATCATTAGAAAACGCGAATCTTCTCTTTATCACTTATTTCTTAGCCGGTTTTAGTGTCGGAATTGTTGGCTCTTTTGCTTATTTTATGGTTAAGGTATTCCCAACTCAGGTTCGCTATAGTGGTGTATCTTTTTCATTTAATATGGCTTACGCTATTGCTGGTGGTTTAACCCCATTACTGATCTCATTTTTTAGTGATTTTGTTAGTAAAATGGCACCGGCCATTTATGTGGTTGGATTATTTGTATTAGGCGCATTAATCGGACTGTTCTTATTAGTTAATAACAATAGCCAAAAATATGTGGCAAAAGATATTGCTTAACTTCTGATAGGAAAAGAAAAATTTTGAGGAACAGTTTTTTATGTTCCTCAAAAATCATATTTAGACTATTTCACTGATTTTTGCCAAGCTCAACTGTTCGTATTACACCAGCTTTAACACTGCGCTGTAATCCTGCTGCGAAGTCACTGTTATTAAGTTCATACAAACTGTGTATACCCACCCCAGCAGGTGAATTATTTATATCGAGCAATTGTCTTGGATGTTTTTGGCTCAATTGCAGCATTGAGGCTGCACCGTGCAAATTTTCAAGTGCAATTCGTTTGGCTATGTCTCGGGGTAAGCCCACTAAAACACCTGCATCAACAAGAGATTCGTAAAAATAATATATATAATTAGGTCCTGCAACCGCATAACCAGTAAAAATATCTAGTAGTGATTCATCAATATATTCTAGTTTCCCAAAGCTATTGAAAAATTGAGTAACAGATTTCTGTTTTGCAACTGCCTGTTCATTAACATCGGTAGCAATACCGGAATAACCAAAACCGGTATCGGTGAGTGTATTGGGAATCGTTCTAATAACAGGGATATCGACTTTTAATGATGCTTTTATTTGCGCAATTGTGACTCCA
Source organism: Gilliamella sp. LMG 34362 (assembly GCF_984569125.1). Taxonomy (NCBI): domain Bacteria; kingdom Pseudomonadati; phylum Pseudomonadota; class Gammaproteobacteria; order Orbales; family Orbaceae; genus Gilliamella; species Gilliamella sp. LMG 34362. The sequence goes on from NZ_OZ474902.1 coordinate 648,145, forward strand.
GCAATAATTGAAATGATAATGGTATTTCTGTTATTAGTGCCAAATTGTTGAACAATGTCACTCCACGAATCTTGAGGTCGCACCCCTAACACAATAATATCTGTATTGACTATTTTGCCAGTAGGTGTAACTCCATAAGTTAATTTTAAATAGTCTAAACGAGATTTAACAATATCGTTCACTAAGATATTTTCTGGCTCATACGCTTTATTTTTTATTAATGCTCTAATAATCGCTTCCGACATATGGCCACTGCCTATAAATAAAATTTTACTCATATTTATCGGTTCCTGTTTATAATTGGCTAAAAATCATAACAACACCATATGTTTCACTAGCTGGTACGACAATAGTGTTATTTTGTAAATCAAATTTTATTTTCCCACTCTCAAGGGCTTGTTGAGTTTGTGATAATGATTTGGTTGTAAAACCTAAAGCAACTTTACGATCTTGGTCATTGTTCGCTTTGCTTAAGGATGAGCCAAAAAGACGCTGTGTTGCGCTTGGTGTAAGGTAATCGATATATTTGTCATCCGCTTTTAGCCGAACGCCTCCGTCGACATCGATAATTTTTGCCGACGGAAATGTTTTTTCAAGTAACTTAATTGAGGAAAGGGGATTTTGAGCTTCAATGATAACTTGATTAATATTGATTACCCCATTTGGATGGTTTTGCCATTCTTTACGCCACACTAATTCTGGTGTTAATTGGTCACAAAAAAAGATTTGTCCATTTGGTGTATAAGTAGGATCAAGTCTGACAGTTTTTAAACAAGCATCAGCTAATGTGCCATCATTTAATTCGACTGGTCTATAAAAGGATCGCGGTTCTTCACCCTCAACTTTTATACCATTATTAACGAGTTGTTGATAAAGCTCATCGGCATTTGAGGTTTTAAAGACCAAGCCAGTTAGTCCATTAGCAAACCGCCAACTTTTATCAACTTTATTGGCATTTTGCGGTTCAAAACCTAAAAGTTCAAGATAGGTAGTCGAAAAAATGGCTAAATTGTTACTGGTGCCTAACGAATGGTGTCCTCGTGGGGTGATGGTAAAACCCAGCTTTTGATATTGAAAATTTGCTTTATTAAGCTGATCTGATACGGTGATTACAACATGATCAATTTGTGGGGTAAGTGTTGTCATTATATTCACTCCTTAAATATGAATAGAAGGGGACATATCAATTAGTCGAGGTGGATTCCAACCTTTTCCTGGTACCGCAGCCAATAAATTTTTGGTGTAAGGTTGCGATGGATTTAAAAAGACTTGTGATGCGATACCTTGCTCAACAATTTTGCCTGATTTCATTACCAGAATATGATCACAAATTTGTGCAGCAACTCGCAGATCATGGGTAATAAATAGCACTGTTAAGCCAAGTTTTTTACGTAATTCGCTTAATAGTTCCAGTACTTGTGCTTGTACTGAAACATCAAGTGCTGACACAGGTTCATCGGCAATCAATATTTTAGGTTCCAATGCGAGTGCTCGAGCAAGTCCTATTCGTTGTCGTTGTCCTCCTGAAAACTCATGAGGGTAACGGTTTAACGCTTCACTTTCTAAGCCAACCATGTTGAATAACTCTTTTGCTTTCTTTATTGCGTCTTGTTTGGTTATTCCGTGCAGTATTGGCCCAATAGTAACTTGGTCACCGACTCTTCGACGAGGATTTAATGATGCATAAGGATCTTGAAATACCATCTGGATATGACGTGCATAGTGTTTAAGTTTATTACCTTTTAAGTTACTAATATCTTCTTTTTCAAAGTGGATTTGACCACTATCTATTTCCAATAATTTAATGATACATCTGGCTAATGTTGATTTACCTGAACCACTCTCGCCAACAATTCCCAACGTACTACCTTTATGTAACTTAAAACTCACATCATTCACAGCATAGGTTGTGCGCCGATTTTTTTTGAAAAAACTACTTTTGTGATAAACCTTTGAAAGATTATTTACTTCTAGAATAATTTCCTTGTTAATAAGACGAACATCTCCTGGCGTAAGTGGTGGAACTGCAGCAATTAATCCTTGTGTATAATGATGGTTGGGATGATTTAATAGTTCCTCCGCAACGCCTTGCTCAACAATCTGTCCTTGTTGCATAACCGCAACGCGAGTTGCAATATCGGCGACTACACCAAAATCATGAGTAATAAATAAGACCGCTGTTCCTTTACGTGATTGTAATTTTCTAATCAGTTTTAAAATGCAAGCTTGAGTTGTAACATCTAAAGCAGTTGTTGGTTCATCGGCAATTAAAATAGCCGGTTCTAATGCTAAGGCCATGGCAATCATAGCTCGTTGACGTTGTCCTCCAGAAAGCTGGTGAGGATAAGCATTAGCAACCGATATAGGATTTGGCATTTGCACATCTGTTAACAAGGATATAACTTTCTGATTAATATCTTTTTTACTTAAATTAGTATGTATGGTAAACATTTCACTAATTTGGTTAGCGATGGTTTTTAATGGATTTAATGCTGTCATGGGATCTTGAAATACCATGCCGATATGCGCACCACGGATTTTACGCATTTGTTCGTCATTATAGGTGAGTAAATTATTGCCATCGAAATCGATTTCACCTTGAGAAGCCGTAACCCCATCAGGTAATAGTCCCATGATTGCATTAGATAATAAAGATTTACCCGACCCACTTTCACCGACGATACATAGTATTTCATTAGCATAAAGATCTAGTGATACATCATTAACAGCATATTTTCGATCCGAACCTTGAGGTAAAGTTATGGTTAAATTTTTAATAGATAGTTTTTTTTGATTCATCTCTTTTTTAACCTCGGGTTGAGTGCATCATTTATTCCTTGTCCTACTAATGACGTCGATAAAACAGTTAATAATATTGCTATTCCCGGAATAGCTGAAACATACCATTGTTGACGTAATACCAGACGCCCATTCCCAACTAGATTTCCCCATGAGGAAATATTCGGATCAGAAAGATTTAAAAAGGCAAGTGCACTTTCCATTAATATCGAAGTAGATAAAATAACACTGGCATACATAATTACCGGTGGTAATGCATTAGGTAAGATTTCTTTAAACATAAGTCTAGTTGAACTCATACCAATAGTTTTGCCTGCTTGGACAAATTCACGATTGCGTAATGATAAAAATTCGGCTCGAGTTAGCCTGGCAACAGGTGGCCAAGAAACCACGCCAATTGCAATCACTACAATATTTATGGTTGAACCAAATACCGCCACTGCAACTAACAAAAGTAAAAAATTTGGTAAAATTTGGAATGCTTCTGTCAGGCGCATAAGTATGTCATCAACCCATCGGCCATAGAACCCAGCGATGGCGCCAATGATCACCCCGATAACCATTGCTATCAATGTAGAGATAAGCCCAATAATAAGCGATACCTTAGCACCATGAAAAAGTTGTGCGGCAATATTGCGTCCTGCTTGATCGGTTCCTAGGATAAATTTAGGATTGGAAAATGGCCATTGTAAAGGACGGCCAGCTAAACGAAGTGGGTTACTCGGAAAAACCCAATCGGCAGTTAAGGCAATGATAATAATTAATACCAGTAAAATTGTGCCAATTCTAGCGATTGGACTGCGGAAATAATCTTTTAATATCGCCATTATTAATGTCCTGTAATTCGTGGATCAAGTTTGGCATAAAGCATATCGACAATAAAATTAATAAAAATAACTAATATTGCAGAAATAAATACTACGCCGAGTAACGTATTTAGATCTCGTTGTACAACAGAATCATAGGCTAGGCGGCCTAATCCTGGGATGGCAAAAATTGTCTCAATGACAACTGAACCACCTAACATGGTTCCAGCTTGTAAGCCGATTAAGGTTATCATTGGTAACATTGCATTACGTAAAACGTGATTGACTAATATTTTGCGACTGCTTAATCCTTTGGCTTTAGCTGTTTTAACAAAATCTAGAGTAGATACCTCAAGTAGGGATGCACGCATGATGCGCAAATAGATTGCTAGATAAACTAAAGCTAAAGTTATTGTTGGTAGAATTAAATACCATGCAATATCAAGTATTGCTGAAAATCCAGTTAAGGATTGCTCTATACTGCCAAATCCACTAGGAGGTAACCAATTTAAATAAATTGAAAAGAAAACTATCCCCATTAATGCTAACCAAAAGGATGGAGTGGAATAAAAAATCAGTCCTAATATAGAAATCAAAGTATCAGGCCAACGATTGACTTTTTGGGCTGATAAAATGCCAAGAATTGTGCCACAGGTAAACGCTAATGACATTGCGCTGATCATTAATAATAATGTAGCAGGTAAGCGTTCTAAAATCATATGGCTTACCGGTTTGTTATAGATTGCAGATTGACCTAAATCTAAATGAACTAATCGCCATAAATAGTTTAGCAATCGAGAGCTTGTGGATTGATCTAGTTCATAATAATGACGCATTTCGTCAATTACACTCGATTCGGCGCCACCAATTTGGGCTAACAATGCATCGACTGTATCACCAGGTGCTAATTGCAATAACAAAAATAGTGTGATTAGAATGATAATCAATGCTGGTATAGTGGTTATCAGTCGTCTAAGTGCAAGAGTAAGTATATGCGTCATCATTTCACCTCAATTTAATGTTCTATCCATACATCAAACCAGCTACTTGATGGCCAACGTGCGGTATTGTGATGATTGTGTACTTTAGTATTCACAACCGAGATGAATTCTCGTTCAGTAGCAAACCACAGAGGCAGTTCAGCATTTATAATATCGACCAACTGAGTATAAAGCGCTTTACGTTTGGTTGGATCTATTTCAGTTGCAGCATTATCAATTAATTGGTCGACGGTATCAGATTTCCAACCATATTGATTGGTCCAAGGTGCACCATCAGGGCTACCTGAACGCAGCCAAACTGTTGTTGATACTGCAGGATCACCTCTATATTGATGCCAACCCGTTGCAATATCAAAATCGTGGAGTTTATAAACAGCATTTAAAGCACCTGCGGTATCGAGATTGACGATAACCACGTTAATGCCAATTTCAGCTAAAGATTGTTGAATGAAAGTTGCAAAAAGTGGGACATCTTCACCATTATTGATATGTACTAATTTTAAAGTAAAACGATTACCATCAGATTTTCGTTTATAGCCGGCTTCATCTAATAATTGTTCGGCTTTCTCTCTATCAAAAGGGTAAACGATTTTACTGTTTATGGGATAAAAGGTATTTGATGAAGGAATAATTCCTGTTGCTGGTTTTCCAAAACCATATAAGAAATCTTCAGTAAAAAAAGAGATATCAAGCGATTGGACAATTGCTTTGCGAACATTTAAGTTAGCAATGATAGGATTACGGAAGTTAAATTCTAAAGTGTTATTAAAAATATTAGCTTGTGAGCCCTTAGTTAGTACTGCAAATTTTTCGTTTTGCTTGAATCGATTAATATCGGCAAGACTTAGTTTTGAGTAGGCACTTAAATCAATTTGTCCACTTTCTAATGCAGCAGATGCTGAAGAATTATCATCAATAATACGCCAAATTATCTTGTCTAAATAAGGATAACCTTTTCGCCAGTAGTCCGTATTACGTTCAACAATAATATGTTGGCCTCGCTGATATTCAACAAATTTAAAAGGTCCTGTCCCAATTGGTGCCGTATTATAAGGATTATTTAGGACGTCAGTTCCTTCATATAAATGTTTGGGTACCACATAGCCAAGATCGACGAGTGCTCTTAATAGTAAATCTAACGGCATTGGACGAGAATAATTGAAGACTACAGTATAGTCATCAGGGGTATCGACAGAAGTTAAATTAAGTTGCAATGCAGTTGAAAAATTTAATCTTTTCTTCCAAAATTCCAGCGCATTATATTTTACATCCTGTGATGTAAATGATTTGCCGTCGTGCCATTTAACGCCTTCACGTAATTTAAATGTTATTGTTTTTCCATCCGGCGATGATGTCCATGATGTAGCAAGGACGGGAATAATTTGCCCATTTTGATCAAGATCTACCAGTGATTCAACTACTTTTCCTGATACTTCATATACACCAGTTGAAGCGCGTAGAGCTGGATTGAGAATCCTTTGTTCACCTGAGTAATGAACAACTAGTGTTCCACCATATTGTGGTGTTTTTTCATCAGCCAGTGAATAAAATGGTAACAAAATTGAGAATAAACCTATAAAAAAAGTTTTTTTAATATTAAATAAATCCATGTGTGCTCCTTACAATAGTTGCTACCATATTTTGAATATTTCAAAGTATGAAAAATTTCTAGAATTCCACTATAAAAATTTTAAGGAAAGATGAGAAATGCCGATATCGAATATTTATATTACTTTTAGTTATATATTTAGATTATCTGTTTAATATATTTAACTTTTTTACTATTGATAGCCGGTATTTGATTTGATTATTGAGATTTAGTCCCTATTTATAATAGAGATGAAAAATTAATTTTTATTTTTAGTTATAAATGTGAAATAGCGCATATTTTTTCTAAATAAATGGTTTAAAATATAATCAATGATTTTTTAAAATTGTAATTATTCTAGGAGAAATAAATGAAAGCTGCAGTTATTAAACAAGAATGCGATGGTCAAGTCGAAATTAAAGACATTCCTGTTCGTCCATTAGAGGCTGGAGAAGCTTTAGTTGAGGTTGAGTATTGTGGGCTTTGTCATACTGATCTTCATGTCGCTGCTGGCGATTTCGGTAAAAAACCTGGTCGAGTAATTGGCCATGAAGGTGTGGGTATTGTGACTAAAATTGCACCTGATGTAAAAAGTTTGAAGGTTGGAGATCGTGTTAGTATTGCATGGTTCCATGCAGGTTGTGGTACCTGTGAATATTGTATCTCGGGTAACGAAACATTTTGCCGAAGTGCTTTAAACTCAGGTTATAGTGTCGATGGTGGTATGGCTGAACAATGTATTGTCAAAGCTGATTATGCGGTAAAAGTCCCCGATGGACTTGATCCAGCCCAAGCAACTAGTGTGACTTGTGCTGGGGTGACTACTTATAAAGGCATAAAAGTAGCCGATACTAAACCGGGTCAATGGTTGGCTGTATTTGGTATTGGTGGGCTTGGTACTTTGGCTATCGAATATGGTAAAAATGTTTTCAACAATAAAGTTGTAGCGATTAGTAACAGTGATAGTCAGCTAGAGTTGTGTAAGAAACTTGGCGCTGATTTAGTGGTTAATCCTAAAAAAGTGGCTGATGTTGGTGCTTACATAAAAGAACATACCGATGGTGGTGTGCATGGTGCGGTGGTCACTTCAGTTACTAAAACAGCATTTAATCAGGCTATTGGTTCTGTACGTCCATTAGGTCGAGTTGTTGCATTGGGTCTACCTTCTGAAACAATGGATTTAAGTATTCCTAAGACAGTTCTAGATGGTATTCAAGTGCTCGGCTCATTAGTTGGTACTCGTGAAGATTTAGCGGAAGCATTTCGTTTTAGTGCTGAAGGTAAAGTTGTACCAATTGTAGAAAAACGTCCTCTTGAAGATATTAATGATATGATTGACGAAATGAAAGCAGGTAAAATTCGTGGTCGTATGGTTATTGATATGAAAATGAAGAAAAAATAGTAATTATTGCGTAATTAACTTATTAAAAGTCAGCTTTATGCTGACTTTTTTATTGACAATAACTTCTGATTTGGAAAGCTTTTTTTCTATTAAAATTAATCTTGCTTGTTTTTTATAAATAAAGTCCTATTATAGGCAAATTTTGCTTTATTGATCAGTTTAAGAGGTTATTTATGTCTGAACACAATTTAGAGAATAATTTGCGGAAAGATCTTGGTTTAGTTTCTGCATTATCACTCGTTGTTGGAATGGTTTTAGGCGCTGGTGCATTTATGAAACCACCTGCTGTATTAGAAGTCGCTGGCGATTATAATTTTGCTTTATTAGCGTGGATTATTGGTGGAGTTTTTTCAATTTGTGGTGGTTTAACGTTATGTGAACTAGGGGTTATGTTCCCGAAAACTGGGGGCATGCTGGTTTATTTAGAAAAAATTTATGGTGCTAAAGTTTCTCATTTATATGGTTGGATGATCACTGTACTTTTTGCTCCATCCTTAGTTGGGGCTTTGGTTGGTTATTTTAGTTCTGTATTTTGTTTATTATTTGGGATCAATGATGCCTATCGTATGGCGGTAAGCGCTGGTGTTTTGGGGCTTATTGCATGCATTAATTCAATTGGTGTAAAACAGGCTGGCTATCTACAAACGATTGCTACCTTTTGTAAGCTTGTTCCAATTTTGTTGTTAGCCATATTTGGATTATGGAAAGGTAATGGTCAAGTTGCATTATTTAGTGCTAGTGGACAAGGTATTGAAACTTACGCACCATTTGCAGTGGCAATATTGGCAACATTATTTGCTTATGATGGATGGGCACAGGTTGCATCTGTTGCTGGTGAAATTCGTAATCCATCAAAAGTATTACCTAAAGCAATTATTCTCGGCATAATATTTTTAGTGATTGTTTATGCTTGTATCAATATTGCGTTATTTAAGATATTTCCGGTACAAGAAATGGTTACGCTTGGTCATGACGCTTCAGCAGTTGCTTCACAACGTATGTTTGGACATTTAGGCGGTAATTTAGTTGCTGTTGGTATAATGGTTTCAATTCTTGGCGGTATTAATGGTTATATCATGACTTTATCTCGAACTATTTTTAGTATGGGAGAGCGAGGAACCATCATTGGAGCAAAATTTTTAAGTACTATTGATGACGATAGCCGTTCACCAGTGAATGCAATTATTATATTGGTTGTTTTTTCATTCCTTTATTCAACCCTGCTTGATGCTGATCGTTTATCTGAAATCTCGATGTTTTCTATTTGGGTTTTTTATCTATTAACATTTATTGGGGTAATTATCGCGAGGAAAAAATTTGCTGATATCCCAAGACCTTATAAAGTCATTGGTTACCCAGTTATTCCTCTTATCGCTATTTTAGGCGCTGGCTATGTTATATATGGTATGTTAATTCACCAAACAGTAAATGGGATTGCTTCAATTGTGTTAACTTTAATTGGTTTGCCTCTTTATTACTATTTTGATAATAAAAATAAACATATTGAACTTTCACTTGGTGAAGTAAAGAAATACCAATTTAAAACCAAGTATATGATTGCAATCTCATCTATAGTGGTTATTGTATTCTTAACATTATACGGCTACTTCGTCATCAACTAATTTTATATATTTAATAATCGTTATAAAAAACAATCTAAATCGTTTTTTATAACGATTAAACTAACTGAATAACTAAATTTTGTTCTTTTATTTTTTTTGTTACATTTTCAGGTAAAGCATTGTCGGTGATAATAACATCAAAAATATTTAATGGTAACACCGAAAAAGTTGCAATCTTCCCATATTTTGATGAATCGCTGACTAAAATCCGAGTACCGCTAGAATTGGCAATTACTTTTTTTACAACAATTTTATTTTCATCAGGTGTACTAAGACCTTGTAAACTCCATGAGGATGTAGATATAAAAGCCACATCAACGTAAACTTCAGATAACATGCGAGCAGCAAAATCCCCGACGCTAGAATAATTTTCACGACAAACTATACCACCTGTATGAATTATTTTGCAGCAACCATATTCAATTAAGAAATTAGCTATTACAAAGTCATTAGTAAATACAATTATATCGGAGCGATGAATAATTTGTTTCGCAATAGCTAATGTGGTTGTACCTGCATCTAAATAAATCGTTGAATTTTTAGCAATATATTGAGTTGCACATAAGCTTATCTTATTTTTTTGCTCTTCAAACATTTGTGACTTTTTGATGTGAGAAGGTTCGAAGGGTAACTTTTCAAGCGATTGGATTCCACCAGAAACAGATATAATTATACCTTTTTCTTCAAGTTTTTGGATATCTCGTCGAATAGTCATGTGTGAAACATTTAGTTTTTCAACTAGAAAATTTATGCTAATTACCCCTTTTTTGGCAACAAGATCAATAATTTTTTGTTGTCTTTCTGAAGGAATCATAATTATTTTGCCTTTCCATGAAATTTGATTATCTCAAAGTAATATTGGTATAGATTAACATTGAAAATTATTAATACGATAAACAATATAGTTATTTGTCTGCTACAAATTGGTAATGTTTATTAAGAATTATCAAAAATATACTGACTTTATTTTTTCTATTATTTTAACGTCACATTCCTAAATAATCATCATTTTTAATATTTTTGTTGTTTTTGTTAATTTATGTGAAATAGATCACACAAAGAAAATATATTGCATTGTGTTTAACAAAAAATAACATATCATAACTTTAATTAACACTAATCATCAGTAAAAGGAATCATATATGAATAGTTCGATGTCAGTTTGTGTAATTGGGTTAGGTTCTATGGGAATGGGAGTAGCGACATCCTGCATAAAGGCTGGTTTTAAAACATATGGCGTAGATTTGAACCCAGATGCGCTTAAAGTTCTTAATGATGCCGGCGCTGTTAAGGCAGAAAAATCAGCAATTAGTTTTGCTAAAGAACTTGAAGTGGTTATTTTGCTTGTTGTTAATGCTGAGCAAGTAAAACAAGTTTTATTTGGTGCTGATGGATTAGCACAACATTTAAAAGCTAATACCATTGTTATGGTGTCTTCAACAATTTCTGCAAAAGATGCAAAAGAAATCGATGAGAATCTTGCACAATATCAATTAATTATGCTTGATGCACCAGTGTCTGGCGGTGCAGTTAAAGCAGCTAATGGAGAAATAACTATCATGGCTTCTGGTGCAAAAAGTACATTTAATCGTATTAAACCGGTACATGATGCTATTGCTGCGCATGTCTATAATATAGGTACAGAAATTGGATTAGGTTCAACTGTTAAAATTATTCATCAACTTTTAGCTGGTGTCCATATAGCAGCAGGAGCCGAAGCTATGGCGTTAGCTGCTCGTGCAAATATTCCTTTGGGAATTATGTATGAAGTTGTTACTAATGCTGCAGGTAATTCATGGATGTTTGAAAACCGTATGCAGCATGTTGTTGAAGGTGATTATACCCCAAAGTCAGCTGTTGATATTTTTGTTAAAGATCTTGGACTTGTTAATGATACCGCAAAAGCACTTAAATTCCCTTTACCATTAGCTAGCACAGCTCTGAACATGTTTACTCAAGCAAGTAATGCAGGGCATGGAAAAGAAGATGATAGTGCGGTTATTAAAGTATTTTCTGGAATTACTCTACCAGGTAAAGGAGTTTAATATGCAATTAGGTGTTATTGCAGATGATTTCACTGGTGCGACTGATATTGCTAGTTTTTTAGTAAATAATGGTATGTCGACTATTCAATTAACCAGTATTCCTAAACAACCTATTAATATAGATTGTAATATCCAAGCAGTTGTTATAAGCCTTAAATCACGTTCTTGTGCGGTAAATATTGCAGTAAAAGAATCTGTTGAAGCGTTGAGATGGTTAAAAGAACAAGGATGTTCTCAGTTTTATTTTAAATACTGTTCAACGTTTGATAGTACAGACAAAGGTAATATTGGCCCTGTTATTGATGCTTTGCTTGATGAATTAGAGGAATCATTTACTGTTATTTCCCCCTCACTGCCAATTAATGGGCGAACAGTATATCAAGGATATCTGTTTGTAATGGATAAACTTCTTTCAGATTCAGGAATGAAAAATCATCCCATTAATCCAATGACAGAGAGTAGTTTAATTAAATTAATTGAGAGGCAAGCTTCAGGAAAATGCGGTTTAATTCCTTATTGTGAAATGGAAAAAGGTGAAATAGCAATTAGACAACAATTAACAAGATTGAAACAAGAAAATTATCGATATGTTGTATTAGATACATTAACTGATGAACACCTTGTTTCGCAAGGTAAAGCAGTTAAGGATTTAAAACTTGTTACAGGGGGATCTGGTTTAGCGATAGGTGTTGCTAAAAACTTCGCAAAAAGTGACGTTAATTCAAAACAAGCACAAATCTTAGGAAAACCACAAGGTCATAATAAGACGGTATTGTTATCTGGTTCATGTTCATTAATGACCAACAAACAAGTGGAATTTTATAAAACTGTTGCGCCAACTTACACATTAAATATTGAGAAATGTATCAATGAACCTGAAGATTATTGTCAAGTTGTGATTGATTGGACAAATAATCATCAACAACAAAAATATGCACCTTTAGTTTCTGCCACAACGGATATTGAGCAATTAAATGTTATTCAGCAAACATGGGGTGTCGAAAAGTCAAGTCAAGCGGTTGAATATTTTTTCAAACAGCTAGTCATCGCTTTAGAAAAGCAAGGATATGATAAGTATATTGTAGCGGGAGGTGAAACTTCAGGAGTAGTAGTACAAGCATTAAATGTTCATGGTTTTTATATTGGACCAACGATCGCACCAGGGGTTCCATGGGTTAGATCTATAAATAAGTCTATTTCATTGGCATTAAAATCGGGTAATTTTGGTGATGAATCTTTTTTTGTTACAGCTCAAGGAGATTTCTAAATGGCAGATCAACAAGCTAGACAAAATTTGATTGAAATTGCTTCTTCATTGTATCAAAGAGGATATGCAACTGGTTCTGCTGGTAATATATCATTACTGCTTGAGGATAATACGATTTTAGCTACACCAACCGGCGCATGTTTGGGACGCTTGCAGCCTAAAGAGTTATCTAAACTAACTTTCTATGGTGAACATATTGGCGGTAATAAACCTTCAAAAGAGGTTAAATTTCACTTGGGACTTTATCACAACAACCCTTCGTGTAAAGCGGTTGTACATTTGCATAGCTTATATTTAACCGCACTATCTTGTTTAAGTGATCTAAATTATCAAAATGCAATTAAACCATTTACCCCTTATGTAGTCATGCGAATGGGAGATGTGCCGGTTATTCCATATTACAAACCAGGTGATATTCAAATAGCAACGGAATTATCGAAATTAGCAGCTAATCATCAAGCATTTTTATTAGCTAACCATGGTGCGGTAACAATTGGTAACAGTTTACAAGATGCGACAAATAATTATGAAGAATTAGAGGAAACGGCGAAATTAATTTTTATTCTTAAAGACCGAAAAATTAAATATTTAACTGAAGATGAAATTAAAGAATTGAGGAAATAATTATGCCAACTACAAGATGTAAATTTGCAGCAAATCTCACTATGATGTTTAAAGAATTACCTTTCCTAGCACGTTTTAATGCAGCAGCTAAAGCTGGTTTTAAAGCCGTCGAATTCTTATCCCCTTATGAATACAGCAAAGAAGAGTTATTACATCAGTTACAAAAAAATAATTTAAAATTAGTTTTATTCAATAGTGCTATGGGGGATGTGACCAATGGTGAATGGGGATTGAATGGTATTCCTGGTCGTGAAAAGGAAGCTAGAGAAAATATCAATTTAGCACTAGATTATGCTATTACATTGCAATGTCAGACTGTTCATCTTATGGCTGCAGTTGTTCCACCAGGAGAGGACCGCGCTTTATATCAGCAAACTTTTATTGATAATATTCGTTATGCAGCGGATCTTTATAAAAAACATAATGTTTCAATAGTGTTAGAGGCATTAAGTCCTATTGTAAAGCCTAATTATTTATTCTCAAGTCAATTCCAAACTGATGAACTAGTTAAACTGATCAATCGCCCAAATGTATTTATTCAGTTTGATGTTTTCCATGCACAAAATGTCGATGGTAATCTAACACGATTATTTGAACAACTCAAAGATAAAATTAGACATATACAAATTGCATCAGTTCCTGATAGGCATGAACCCGATGAAGGTGAAATTGATTATGCGTATATATTTAACCTTTTCGAAAAATACCATTATTCGTACTGGATAGGTTGTGAATATAACCCAAGGTCTGATACTCAAGAGGGGCTAAGTTGGTTACAAAAATATAAGCATTGATGTTTATAAATTTATTTAAATGAGAGTCGGATTTCTCAAGCTAATTTAGTTCTGATAGGAGTAAAAAATGTCCATATCCTTATTACTCACCATTGCGGTGATCGGTATTCTATTGCTGCTAGTTTTGATTATAAAATTTAAAGTTCAACCTTTTATCGCATTGTTATTAGTCAGTTTATTTGTTGCACTAGCAACAGATATTCCCGTAGATAAAATTTGGTCAATAATGACCGCAGGCATGGGGGGATTATTAGGACATGTGGCACTAATTATTGGACTTGGTGCTATGTTAGGAAAATTGATTGAATATTCTGGTGGTACTTATTCTTTAGCACAGTATTTTACCAATAAATTGGGTAAGAAAAGAACCATTGTGGCTTTAAGTATTGCAGCTTTCTTTCTTGGTATTCCTGTATTTTTTGAGGTTGGATTTATTGTAATAATTCCTATTATTTATGGTTTTGCAAAAATTAATAATTTATCACCGGTAAAATTTGGTTTACCCGTATCTGGCGCTATGTTAACAGTTCATGTGGTGCTTTCACCGCATCCAGGACCGGTTGCTGCAATCGGTAATCTTAACGCTGATATCGGTTTGCAGACAATGATTGCGTTAATTATTTCAATTATTGTTGCTTGCCTTGGAGTTTATTATTCAAAATATCTTAACAGAAAAGAATATAAGATTGATGATGAAATCCGAAATGAAATGATGAATACAAAGCAGGCGGATAATACTAAATCAGCTCCTCATGCTTATACTATAGTTGCATTGATAGTGACACCAATTTTACTCATCATGGTAGGAACCATGGGGAGTTACTTAGTTGATAATGTTGTATTGAGAAATTATCTTAGTCTTATTGGCGCACCTGGTATTGCCTTATTGTTTGCTATTTTCTTAGCATGTTTTTTTATAGGACGTCAACAAAAATGGTCTATTAAACAATGTAGTGATCTTATGGAACACTCTTTACCAAGTATTGCAACTATTATTTTTGTAATCGGCGGTGGTGGAATTTTTGGTAAAGTATTGATTGAATCCGGTATTGGTAAATCTTTAGCGGATGCCTTGTATATGATTCATTTACCGCTGATTCCAGCTGCATTTCTTATTTCATTAGCATTGAGAGCATCACAAGGTTCAGCAACCGTTGCTATTATTACAACTAGTAGTTTATTGGCAGAATCAACTGCTGGATTAAATCAAATTCAAATTGTATTGATAACTATATCAACTTGTTTTGGTGGGTTAGGGTTATCCCATGTTAATGATGCAGGTTTTTGGGTTGTGACGAAATATCTTGGCCTTTCTGTATCAGATGGTCTTAAGACATGGACAGTATTAACCACTTTATTAGGGGTAACAGGCTTTATTTGTACATGGTTGCTTTGGTTTATAGTCTAATAAATTTAGATGAATCGTTAACAATAAATAGAATTAACTTTCTCTATTTTAATAAAACCGACTGAATGAGGTCGGTTTTTTTATAACCAAATAATTAAACCTAATTAGCAATCAAACCATAAATATTTTGGTCGTGAAAAGTTCCATTAATATATTCAGCTTGTTTTAGGGTTCCTTCGTAACTAAAACCACAACGTTTGGCTATAGCATTACTTTTCTCGTTATTAACTGCGCATTTAATGACAAATCGTCTAATTATTTTTTGCATAGCGTAATGCTTTATTAATGCATTGATTGCGACGGTCATAATTCCATTGCCCTGTTTTGAGCTATCTAGCCAATAACCGATATAAGCTGTTTTATTATTTTTATCAATCTGATTAAAAGATAGTAATCCAATAGCTTGACCTTTTAATAAAATGACATAGGTTTTGCTTTCATTCTGTTGATGTTTTAACCAACAAGAATCTAAAAACAGCGCTGTATCCGTTTGGTTTTTCACAAATTTAGGCCATGCCATAAATTGACTAAAGTACTCTCTATTGTTAGTGATAATGTTATAAATATCTGATGCATATTGATTATTTGCTGGTGCTAAACAAAGATGTTTATCAACATCAATCATATCTTTTTGATTATTGGTCATTATTAACTTTTTTAAAATACCGAACGAAGTTATTTAAACATTTTAAACAAATTATGTTGTCATGTATATTAAATAAACTATGTTGTCGAAAGTTGATAGGATAAGTTGTAGTACGATGAAGTGGTATAAAATTGCCAGACTAGCAAGTCTGGCATCATATTATTACTTAATGAAAAGATAAAAATCTATTTTTCATTGTTACTTTTTTTAGGTTTTGTTAATGTATTATGTACAACTAACAAAGCAAAAATAGCGACAAAGATTCCCATAATAATATCTTTATTGAACCAATTTGCCATATTGCCCAGAATAATTCCTACACCACAGAAGTCTACATCAGAGAAAGTTGTGTTAGAAAAGCCAAGTGACCCTAAAACTGGTAATAAAAGTACTGGTAAGAATGTAACTAATAAGCCATTGGCAAATGCACCAAGCATTGCTCCTCGACGGCCACCCATAGCATTACCAAACACCCCTGCAGTTGCACCACAGAAGAAATGAGGGACAACACCAGGTAAAATAAGCACAGCATTTAGTTGTCCTAATACAAATAATCCAACTAATCCACCAAGAAAACTAAATAAAAAGCCAATTAATACTGCATTTGGTGCATAAGGGAAAACAACCGGACAGTCTAAAGCTGGTTTTGCATTTGGCACTAATTTTTCTGAGAAGCCAGTAAATGCAGGAACAATTTCGGCTAAAATCAGTCTAACCCCTTGAAGGATAATGAATACACCTGCTGCAAATGTGATGGCTTCAATAATGGCATAAACTAAATAATTATCTCCCTTACTTAAGTTTTCTTGAATATAATCAGGGCCAGCAAATATCGCTAAAATTAAATAGATAATCATCATCGTTAATGAAATAGAGATTGAACTATCACGTAAAAAACTTAAGTTTTTCGGTAAATTCATTTCTTCAGTTGAACGAGATCCTTTACCAAAAGCTGAACCAAGCCAACCCGCTAATACATAACCTAAGGTACCGAAATGACCGAATGCAACATCATCATTGCCAGTTATTTTTCGCATTTGTGGTTGGGCTAAAGCTGGGAAGAATGCCATGATCAAGCCGAGAACCAATGAACCAGTAAATACTAATTGCCAACCTTCAAATCCAGCAACGGTCAAAATAATACTGATCATACATGCCATATAAAAAGTATGATGGCCAGTTAGAAAAATATATTTTAAACATGTGAACCTCGCAACCATAATATTGGCTACCATACCGAATGCCATAATTAATGCTGTTGCTGTACCATATTCATTTAATGCCATTGAAACGATAGCTTCATTATTAGGGATGATACCTTGAAGTTTAAAAGCTTCTTCAAACATTAATCCTAATGGCGTAATTGCGCTGATTAAAACTGTTGCACCACCACCTAATACTAAAAATCCTAAAATTGTTTTAACCGTTCCTTTAACTGTATCTGCAAATGATTTTCGTTGTGCTAATAGCCCAACCATGGCAATTAGACCAACGAGTATTGCTGGTACTTTTAAAATATCAACAACGAATTTAATTACTTCTTGAATCATAGCAATACCTCATAATTAGGCTTTATTAAAGTGCTCAACGAGTTTCTGTTCTAAATCGTTGATATCAATAATATTATTTAAAACCACTAATTTATCTTGTGGAATGCCAGAGCTTGCAGCTAGATCTTTAGTCATCACAAAAAGATCCGCTTGTTCTGGTGTGGCGGAGGCGAGATCTGCATGTGTTACTTCTGCATCAATGTTTAATTTTTTGAGTACTTTTTTGATATTCATTTCAACCATGAAGCTACTACCAAGCCCAGAACCACAAACTGCCATAATTTTCATATTATTTATCCTTCTATTAATTGATTTGAATTTAATAACGATCAATTACTGTTAAAATTTCATCGCTATTTTTAGCATTAAAAATTGAATTAACATCATCTGATTCAGCGAATAATGATGCTAACTGAGTTAACATTTCGATGTGACTAGTGCTATCACTAGCGGCCAGCAAAGTAATTAAATAAACAGGGTCATTTTCTTCTGAATTAAAATTAACACCATTTTTAACTAATAGCATTGATAAACCTAAATTATTTACCCCTTGTTCGGGTCTGGCATGAGGCATTGCAATTCCCGGTGCTAATACATAGTAAGGACCAATAGATTCATGCAATTGAAAGATAGCATCAATATAGTTTGGTGTTATTGATTTGTTCTCTAATAATGGAGCAGCACAAAGCTTAATTGCTTCTTTCCAATCTTTCACCGAATCAACAATCTTTACAGTTTGACCCGTTAGCCATTGATTTAACATTTTACCTCCGAAAAACTGATTTATTATTTGTTAATATTACGATAATAGAAAATTAACACATTGGCTAACAATAATAATTTAAAAAGAACAAAAATGTGATAGCGCTATCATTTTTTCGTGAATAATTTTTCTATTTTGTGATTTAGATAGCATTTTTAATATATATTTGAAAAAAAATGGTCATAGCATAATATTATAATAATCTCATTATTTTGATTAAACATTTAAATTAATTAATTAACCTATTGTAATTGTTAATGTTTTTAGAATTTGGAGTATACATTTAACTACTGGTTAGCTCTAGTTGAGATCGAATATGCAAGATACCAAAAAACGCAGAAGTACAGGTCAAACTACTTTATTTGATGTCGCTAAATATGCTGGTGTTGGTACGATGACTGTTTCACGAGCATTGCGAACGCCAGATAAGGTATCGGATAAACTGCGCCAAAAAATCCAATTAGCTGTTGAGACATTAGGCTATAAACCTAATATTGCAGCTAGCTTGCTAGCATCCGCTTCTGCCAATAAAGTTATTGCTGTTATTACTACAAAAATTTATGAAGATTCAACCCGCATAGCTCTTAATTCACTGCAAGCATATTTACTTAAAGAAGGTTATACCACAGTTATATTTGAATCTTATTATTTTTATAAACGAGAATCACAACTGTTAGATACTCTCTATAGTAATAATCTTGAAGCGATATTACTGTTTTATATTGAACATGATGATTTTATTGAGAAAATATTAAACAATAAAACAATTCCTACTTTCAATATTGGTAAGCAGTATGATGAATTGGCCAATATACATATAGAAGTAGATGATAGTTTGGCAATGTGTATGTTGACGGAACAGGTAATAAAAAAGGGCTATCGCAATATTGGTTTACTTTGTGCTAACCACCAATGCCATGTTTTTCAACAGAGGTTACATGGTTGGCATAAAGCTATGTTAAACAATCACTTGCCAACCCATAGAATAATTAATCCTGCTAAACCAGCTAATTTTAGTACTGGTAGTGAATTACTGCCAGATATTTTATTGAATTGGCCTGAATTAGATGCGTTAGTTTGTACTACTGATGAGCTGGCATGTGGCGTGCTTTATGAATGTCAAAGACGGCATATTCGAGTTCCTTATCAATTAGCTGTTTGTGGATTTGGTAATAGTGAATTTAGTCAGGTAAGTATTCCAACACTCACTACTGTTTCTTTACCTTCAAAGAAAAAAGGGGAATATATTGGTAATTTATTATTGAATGAATTAACAGATAAAAGTGGTCATTCAAATTTTGAAATCGCAACTCTAACACCAACAATTTGCTTAAGAGATAGTTTGTAATTTAACCAGAAAGTTAATTGTTTAAAGAAATACTTTAAGTTTGAATTAATCTAATAGCTACGAGAATAAAAAAGAACGACGAGAGCGAGGATTGACTCGCCTTTAATGCTCGCCTTACGGGTAGTTGCTAAAGCAACGCAGTCTCGTGCTACTTGGCTTGAACCTCTTATCGGTTCGAATCAAATGCATCGTTGTAATAATAAAAAAGCCCACTCAAATGAGTAGGCTTTTTTATTAAATTGGTCGGCGAGAGAGGATTCGAACCTCCGACCCACTGGTCCCAAACCAGTTGCGCTACCAAGCTGCGCTACTCGCCGTTAGGAAGCGCATAATACTGCGCTAACTATAATGTGTCAATAGTTGATATATAAAATTTATCAACTTTGTTTGGTTTGGTTACCTAATGGTGCAGGTGTTTTACCAATTCGTTGATAGAATTCAGTAACAAACGCTTCATATCGTTTATTTGCTACTGCTTCGCGTATTTCAGCCATTAAACGTTGATAATAACGTAAATTGTGAATAGTATTTAAGCGAGCACCCAATATTTCACCGCATTTATCTAAATGATGAAGATAAGATTTAGTGTAGTTTTTACAGGTATAACAATCACAATGCGGATCTAATGGTGTCGTATCGTCTTTATATTTGGCATTACGAATTTTTATAACCCCATTGGTAACAAATAAATGACCATTACGAGCGTTTCGAGTTGGCATAACGCAGTCGAACATATCGATACCGCGACGCACGCCTTCAACTAAATCTTCTGGTTTTCCTACTCCCATTAAATAACGTGGTTTATCGGCTGGTAATTGTGGGCAGGTTCCTTCAAGTATGCGGTGCATATCTTCTTTTGGTTCACCAACAGCAAGTCCACCAACAGCGTAACCATCAAAACCAATTTCGGTTAATCCTTTAATTGAAATATCACGTAATTCTTGGTGTATACCGCCTTGTACAATACCAAATAATGCATTTTTGTTATTTAGCTCATCAAAACGTTGTCGGCTACGTTTTGCCCAACGTAAGGACATCTCCATTGATTTTTTAACATAATCCCATTCAGCAGGAAAGGGAGCACATTCATCAAAAATCATTACAATATCTGAACCAAGATCATATTGGATTTCCATTGAGATTTCAGGCGATAAGAAAATGGAATCCCCATTAATTGGATTACGAAAATAAACACCTTCTTCTTTTATTTTACGAATATCACCAAGACTAAAAACTTGAAATCCACCTGAATCGGTTAAGATTGGTCCTGACCACTGCATGAAATCATGAAGATCTCCGTGTTTGCGCATAATTTCCTGTCCAGGTCTTAACCATAGATGGAAAGTATTACCTAATAAGATTTGTGCTCCTGTTGCTTTTACTTCTTCGGGTGTCATACCTTTTACTGTACCATAGGTACCAACCGGCATAAAAGCAGGAGTCTCAACGGTATATTCCACTCTACGACGATCAAACTTCATACGGCCACGACGAGCTAAGCCGTCAGTATTGTCTAACTCAAATTTCATTTTTATATTAACCTCTTGCGACCAAATAAACAGTTTGGCGCCAATTATTGCTATAATACATACTTGTATCATTAAGTAGTGGTGCTTAGTTTATCGTGCTAAGCTTAAATAGACAATATTTGTAAGGATTTTCGAACCATTGAAATCTATTATTTTATTTATCTCATGTGTTGTAATGCTAATGTTGGTTGGATGTCAGAACCAAACTAGAATAACACCCACGATAGTCTCATCTGAAGGAATTAAAACCTTATCGGAACATGATATATTGGCAATTAGTCAACAAGCTTGTATTGAAAATGACAATAGAGCGATTATTCCTCCTAATTATCATCATCTTAATCGTCGATTATCTAAAATAGCCCAAAGTTTACCGCAAAAAATAAATAATATTGAGTTAAACTATAAGGTTTATATTGATACTGAACCGAATGCTTGGTCAACCGCGAATGGTTGTATTCGAGTCAATAGTGGTTTAATGAAATTACTTGAAGATAATGAGTTACAAGCAGTACTGGCGCATGAACAGGCTCATATAGCCCTAAAACATGGAATAAATTTGTTTCGACAAGCTCCTTATATTGAAATTACAGATAAAGCCCATGAGCTTGTGATTATTGTAAAAGAAGCAACCTCACACCAATATGAGGTTGAAGCGGATAGTTATGCTTTTGACTTATTAGTAGGGGAAAATATAGATCCAATTGGTTTGCTCAATATGTTAACAAAAATGCCAATTCATTCTGAAAATCAACCAACCTCGCATCCATCAAGAATAAAACGAATATCCAATATTGTTGATAGATTGAATCGTCACTAACTATTTTTAATTTATTGAATATAAATGCTTTACTTTAGCTATAAATCATTTGTTATTAGTAATTAGCATTGCATCACCATAGCTAAAGAATTGATATTTTTCTTTTACGGCATACTGATAAGCATTCATGGTGTTCTCATAGCCAGCAAATGCTGAAACCAGCATAATCAATGTTGATTCAGGTAAATGAAAGTTAGTGATCAGAGAATCAATGACTTTAAATTGATAGCCCGGGTAAATAAATATTCGGGTATCGGCAAAAAAAGGTGCAATAGTTCCAGTTAGTTGTGCTGCACTTTCTAATGCTCTGACTGATGTTGTTCCTACGGCAATAACTTTATTTCCGCGAGCTTTACAGTCTAAAACTGCTTTTACAACTGATTCGGGGACTTCTGCATATTCGGCATGCATAATATGAGTTTCAATATTTTCAACTCTTACAGGCTGAAATGTACCAGCGCCAACATGTAAGGTAACAAATTCCATCTCAACACCTTTTTGTTTAAGTTTGTCTAATAAAGGTTTATCAAAATGAAGACCAGCCGTTGGGGCCGCGACAGCGCCGGGAACTTTGCTATAAACGGTTTGGTATACTTCACGATCTTGAGCATCATCAGGGCGATCTATATAAGGTGGTAATGGAATATGGCCTATTTCATTTAAAATGCTAAGCACATCGTTAGGAAATTGTAGCTCAAATAATGCATCATGACGTGCAACCATGGTAACTTGGATATTATCATTTTCACCTAAAATGAGTTCTGCTCCTATTTTAGGTGATTTTGAGGCTTTAATATGTGCAAGTGCTCGATTTCCCTCTAACAATCGTTCAATCAATACCTCAATTTTTCCACCTGATGCTTTTTTTCCATATAACCGTGCAGGAATTACTTTAGTATTATTGAAAATGAGTAAATCACCAGCATTAATACAATCAATAATATCCGTAAATACTTTATCTTCAATTTTACCTGAATGGCCATCAAGAGCTAATAATCGACAAGAACTTCTTGTTTCTGAAGGGTATTTTGCAATCAGTTCTTTAGGAAGAGTAAAATCGAAATCAGACAGTTGCATAATTATGTTCCTCAAAAAAAGAGGCACTAGTCTAAATGGCTAATTATTACGAAGCAAGTAATTATTTGTTGATTATTATTAAAGTTGCGTTAAAATTTCACACATCTAACATGAATGTTAGAAGAAAGAAAAGTCTGTTAATATAAGGAAAATGATATGAAAAAACATCAAAAAACATTGCTTGTTGCACTACCTTTAGTTGCAGCTATGTCTTTAGCCGGCTGTAAAAATATGAGTGCTAGTGATTTAACTAGTCTTGGTATGAAAGGTTTACAAGCAGCAACACTCAGTGATAATGATGTGAAAGCATTAAGCCAAAAATCTTGTGCTCAAATGGATGCTCAGTCAAAAATTGCTCCAGCTAAAAGTGCATATACTAAACGCTTAAATAAAATTGCTAAAGCTCTTGGTAATAATATCAATGGAACTCCAGTTAACTATAAAGTGTATATCACTAAAGATGTTAACGCTTGGGCAATGGCTAATGGCTGTGTTCGTGTTTACAGTGGTTTAATGGATATGATGACTGATAATGAAATTCAAGGCGTTTTAGGTCATGAATTAGGTCACGTTGCTTTAGGTCATAGTAAAAAAGCAATCCAAGTTGCTTATGCAACAGAAATTGCTCGTGATGCAGCGGCAGCATCAGGTAACAAAACAGTTGCTTCATTATCTAAATCTTCTTTAGGTGCTTTAGCTGAAGCTGTTATCAATGCTCAATTCTCTCAATCACAAGAACAAGACGCTGATAATTTCTCTTTTGATTATTTAGTTAAGAAAAAAATCAATCCAGCAGGTCTTGCAACTGCATTTGATAAATTAGGTGGTGGTGATGCATCAATTTTAAGTAGCCATCCATCTTCAGCAAAACGTGCTGAAAATATTCGTAATAAATTAGCTGAATTAAAAAGATAATTCATTTAAATAATTTATTAGAAAAAAGCGCCTTTTTGGCGCTTTTTTATTAGTTACTGTTAATCAATTATTAATTGATAATCATAATTAATGAGTTTAAGTAGAGATTAAGCAAATTAATTTAAATAATTTATTGAAATATTAAAATAGATTATTTTAATGTTTGAATATCCCTCTATTATAATTAGAGGGATATATAGAAATTAAATTATACTTGTTTATAGTTAGATAAAAAGTGTGCAAATCGAGCTATAGCATCTTGTAGTTCACCTGTATGAGGTAAAGCAACAATCCTAACATGATCTGGTTTATGCCAATTAAATCCACTTCCTTGTACTAACAGTACTTTTTCTTGTAACAAAAAGTCTAAAACTAATTTTTGATCGTTATGAATATTAAATTTTTTCTGATCCAGTTTTGGAAATAGATATAAAGCACCTTGTGGTTTAGTACAAGAAACGCCAGGAATATCATTTAATAAACGCCATGCCAACATACATTGATCATAGAGTCGACCGCCAGGCACAATAAATTCGTTAATACTTTGATAACCACCCAATGCGCCTTGAATTGCGTGTTGCAGTGGTACATTGGCACATAAACGCATTGAAGCTAACATATTTAGACCTTCAATATAACCTTTAACATGATGTTTTGGTCCACATAGTGCCATCCAACCTTGTCTAAAACCAGCAACTCGATAAGTTTTTGATAAACCGCTCATGGTAATAACAAATAGATCTGGAGCTAAAGCCGCAATCGAATGATGTACAGCATCATCATATAAAATTTTATCGTAAATTTCGTCAGCAAAAATAATTAAATTATTTTGACGTGCGATTTCGGCTATTTCGAGTAAAACTTCTTTACTATAAACCGCTCCAGTCGGATTATTTGGATTAATAATCACAATCCCTTTGGTTTTAGGGGTAATTTTTTGTTTGATATCTTGTAAATCAGGTGACCAATTAGCTTCTTCATCACAAACATAGTGAACTGCATTGCCACCAGATAAACTAACAGCAGCTGTCCAAAGTGGATAATCAGGCATTGGTACTAATATTTCATCACCACTATTAAGTAATGCTTGCATGGATTGAACGATTAACTCTGAAACACCATTACCAATATAGATATCTTCTACATCTAAATTAGTAATTCCTCTGGATTGATAGTGCTGCATAATCGCTTTACGAGCAGAATAAAGACCTTTTGAGTCACAATACCCTTGTGATGTAGGTAGATTACGAATGACATCAACTAATAATTCATCAGGTGCGTTAAAACCGAAAGGGGCTGGATTTCCAATATTGAGTTTAAGAATAGTTTGACCCTCTTCTTCCAGCCTTTTGGCATGCTCAAGAATTGGCCCACGAATGTCATAACAAACATGGTCCAATTTATTGGATTTTTGAAAATTTATCATAATAATGCCCTTTCATTTTATCTTATTGCTTTTTATTTTGCGTAAAAAAACAATCTACTCCTATTTAGATAATTTTTGAAGGTGTTATTATAAACAACCCAATAAATATTTTTTAAGTGTATAAAATTTGTGCGGAGAGTGTGATGAAAACAATTTTAACGGTAATTGGTAAGGACCAAACAGGAATTATTGCAGGGATAAGCCAAAAGTTATATGAATTAAATATTAATATATTAGATGTTAGCCAAACTATTATGGATGAGTATTTTACCATGATTATGTTATTAGATTTATCTAACATTAACGTCACTTTTGATGAGGTCAAAAATACTTTGGTGCATACTGGTGAGCAGTTAAAAGTTAAAGTGAATATACAACGAGAAGAAATTTTTGATGCAATGCATCGTTTATAAGCTCAATTTCATATTTTTACGAAAGGATAGAACTAATGGAAACAAAACAGATCCTCGAAACAATTAAAATGATAGAGGAAGAAAAACTTGATATCCGCACAATAACCATGGGTATATCTCTTCTTGATTGTATTGATAGTGATGGTGCAAAAGCGCGTCAAAAAATCTACGATAAAATTACGCGATTAGCGAAAGATTTAGTTAAAGTTGGTGATCAAATTACTTCTGAATTTGGTATCCCTATTATTAATAAACGTATTTCAGTTACTCCTATATCATTGATTGCAGGCGCAAGTGACGATAAAGACTATGTTGCCTTTGCTAAAACACTCGATGAAGCAGCCAAAGCGGTTGGTGTTAATTTTATAGGCGGATTTTCTGCATTAGTGCAAAAAGGTTACCATAAAGGCGATGAAATTCTTATTAAATCAATTCCACAAGCATTAGCACAAACCGAACGAGTTTGTTCTTCAGTTAATGTCGGCTCTACTCAAACTGGTATTAATATGGATGCAGTAAAGCAAATGGGACAAATTATTAAAGAAGCGGCCGCATTAACCGCTGACAATAGTAGTATGGCTTGTGCAAAATTAGTGGTATTTGCTAATGCAGTTGAAGATAATCCATTTATGGCTGGTGCTTTTCATGGTGTTGGTGAAGCTGACTGTGTGATTAATGTCGGTGTGAGTGGGCCGGGTGTAGTTAAGCGAGCATTGGAAAAAGTTAAAGGTCAGCCTTTTGATGTTGTTGCTGAAACAATTAAAAAAACTGCCTTTAAAATAACTCGTATGGGTCAATTGGTAGGTAAAGAAACGTCAGAACGTTTAGGCGTTAAATTTGGGATTGTTGATTTATCTTTGGCACCAACTCCAGCTATCGGTGACTCAGTAGCACATATTTTAGAAGAAATGGGACTAGAAGTTGTTGGAACACATGGAACTACCGCTGCACTAGCGATGCTTAATGATGCCGTGAAAAAAGGTGGCGTAATGGCTTGTGGACATGTAGGTGGATTAAGTGGTGCATTTATTCCTGTATCAGAAGATGCGGGTATGATTGATGCAGTAAACAATGGGGCTCTAAATCTTGAAAAATTAGAAGCCATGACCTGTGTTTGCTCTGTAGGGCTTGATATGATTGCTATTCCTGGCGATACGCCAGCTGAAACTATTTCAGCAATTATTGCTGATGAAGCAGCAATTGGAGTAATTAATCATAAAACGACGGCGGTCAGAATTATCCCAGCTGTAGGTTTGAAAGTAGGCGATAATATTGAATTTGGTGGTTTACTTGGTCATGCTCCTGTAATGCCAGTAAATAAATTTAGTTCATGCGATTTTATTAGTCGTGGTGGGCGTATTCCTGCTCCAATTCACTCCTTTAAAAATTAATTTATTGTGACTCTGTCGATAATATTTATTTATGGCAGAGTCATAAATTATTTCTCATTATAAAGCATATCGATGACATAGATTCATTGTTTAGTGTGCTTATTCTAAATTGTTCATATATGCAATATTATTTACTAATCAATTCTTGCTCTTTATTTATATTAAAAACAATTGGTTAAACTAAATACCATCAGGTTAATTGTCAATTATAGGGATGCCAATCAATATCAATAATTCTAAACAAATTTAATGTTTCACTCTTGAAAAGGTATAATAGGAATAATATTAATGAATAAGTTATCAATAAAAGAGAAGAGATATTCTCATCTAAAAAGGTTTGAGGAGTATATGGTGTTTAAACATAAACACTATCAATAAATAATGATGAAAACAGAACTTTATTTTCAACGCTTTAGTGGTATCGCTAGACTTTATGGTGAGCAGGCATTACAACGTTTCTCTCAAGCTCATGTCTGTGTCATCGGTATTGGTGGTGTGGGGTCATGGGTCGCTGAATCGCTTGCTCGAAGTGGCGTTGGACAAATTACTTTGATAGATATGGATGATGTCTGTATTACCAATACTAATCGTCAAATTCACGCTTTAAAATCTAATATAGGTAAAGCAAAAACTTCGGTTATGGCAGATCGAATTTTACAGATTAATCCTGAATGTGTTGTTAATGATATAGATGATTTTATTAATGCCGATAACGTTAATGATTATTTGGGTTCTAAACAACATCCTCGTTATGACTATATTATTGACGCAATTGACAGCGTCAAAGATAAAGCTGCTGTTTTGGCTTATTGTAAGCGACAAAAATTAAAGGTCATTACAATCGGGGGAGCGGGGGGACAAAAAGATCCTACGCAAATTAAAATCGCTGACTTAGCGAAAACAATTCAAGATCCTTTAGCGGCTAAATTGCGCGAGCGATTAAAAAATGATTATAAACTTAATAAAGATAGTAAAGGTAAATTTGCTATTCCATGTGTGTTTTCAACTGAACAATTGACTTATCCGGCATCTAATGGCCAAACTTGCTTAATGAAAAGCCAAGCGCAAGGTGCAAAAAAAATGGATTGTGAATCAGGTTTTGGGGCAATCACTACTGTTACGGCAACATTTGGTTTTGTGGCGGTTAGTTATGTATTAAATAAGTTGAGCATTGTATAATTTTTATCATTTATTTACGTTAAAAATATATTTTTTACCTTATCGTAAATTGTTCATTTCTTGAAATGCTCTGATAATAAAGTAATAAAATTTTGAATTTTAATCAGCAAAAACCAGCAAAATTATTTGCTCTTTTAAATAACATTCATTTTTTATAAATATCTTATTGTGTAAAGTAAAAAACTGATTTACGATATCCGACAATTTCGTTTTGCTATTATAAATATGCTTTAAATATGTTCAAGGAAGACGCCAAACGATCCAAGTTTATTTTTTAATTTTCAAGGAGAAATCTATGGCAGTAACCAATATGAATGAGTTAAATGAGTTAATGACTCGAGTTAAAAAAGCTCAGGAAACTTATTCTACTTATACTCAAGAGCAAGTTGATAAAATCTTCGTGGCAGCTGCAACAGCCGCAGCCGCAGCTCGAATCCCTCTTGCACAGCAAGCTGTTGCTGAATCAGGAATGGGGATTGTAGAAGATAAAGTTATTAAAAACTTATTTGCTGCAGAGTATATTCTTAATAAATATCGCAATGACAAAACTTGTGGTGTTGTTGCTGAAAATGAGTCTTATGGTACCATTACAATAGCGGAGCCATTAGGGATTATTTGTGGAATCGTGCCGACTACAAACCCGACTTCAACCGCAATTTTTAAATCATTAATCAGTTTAAAAACTCGTAATGCTATTGTCTTTTCCCCACATCCACGTGCTAAAAAATCAACTATTGAAGCTGCCCGTATTGTGTTAGATGCGGCAATTAAAGCTGGTGCTCCAAAAGATATTATTGGTTGGATTGATGAACCATCTATCGAATTATCAAACGCTTTAATGCATCATGATGATGTTGCTGCAATCTTAGCAACTGGTGGACCAGGTATGGTTAAAGCCGCTTATAGTTCTGGTAAACCAGCATTAGGTGTTGGTGCAGGTAATACCCCTGTAATTATCGATGAAACTGCTGATTTAAAACGTGCTGTTGCATCAGTACTTATGTCTAAAACTTTTGATAATGGTATGATCTGTGCTTCTGAGCAAGCTATTGTTGTCGTTGATTCAGTTTATGATGAAGTACGTGATTTATTGACTCAATATGGCGCTTATGTTTTAAATGCTAAAGAAACAAAAGCTGTTCAAGGTATCATCTTAAATGATAAAGGCGCTTTAAATGCTAATATCGTAGGCCAACCAGCAACTAAGATTGCAGAAATGGCTGGTATTAAAGTTCCTGCAGGTTCTAAAGTACTTGTTGGTGAAGTAAGTAAAGTAGATTTATCTGAACCATTTGCTCACGAAAAACTTTCACCAACATTAGCTATGTTTAAAGCTAAAGATTTTAATGAAGCGGTAGATAAAGCTGAAAAACTTGTTGAAATGGGTGGTATGGGACATACTTCAGTACTTTATACTGATCAAGATAGTAATCGTGATCGTGTTGCTTATTTTGGCAGTAAAATGAAAACATGTCGTATTTTAATCAACCAACCAGCTGCTCACGGTGGTATCGGTGATTTGTATAACTTTGATTTAGCTCCATCTTTAACATTAGGATGTGGTTCTTGGGGTGGTAACTCGGTCTCAGAAAATGTCGGTCCGAAACACTTAATCAACAAGAAAACAATCGCTAAGAGAGCAGAAAACATGTTATGGCACAAATTACCAAGTTCTATCTATTTTAAACGTGGCTCGCTTCCAGTTGCTTTAAATGAAGTGATTGAGCAAGGTGCCAAACGAGTATTTTTAGTAACCGATAAATTCTTATTTAATAATGGTTACTCAAAACAAATTACTGATCAACTTGAAGCACAAGGTGTGATTTGTGAAACCTTCTTTGATGTTGAAGCTGACCCAACATTAAGTGTCGTCCGTAAAGGTACTGATTCAATGACAGCATTCCAACCGGATACTGTTATAGCTTTAGGTGGTGGTTCACCAATGGATGCGGCGAAAATTATGTGGGTTCTTTATGAACATCCAGAAACTAAATTTGACGAATTAGCATTGCGTTTCATGGATATTCGTAAACGTACTTGTCATTTCCCTAACATGGGTAAAAAAGCAAAACTAATTTGCGTGACAACTACATCAGGTACTGGTTCTGAAGTGACACCGTTTGCGGTAGTTACTGATGATGCAACTGGTCAAAAATACCCATTAGCTGATTACGCAATTACACCAAACATGGCAATTGTCGATGCTAACTTAGTTATGAATATGCCAAAATCACTTTGTGCGGCTGGTGGTTATGATGCGGTAACTCATGCTTTAGAAGCTTATGTGTCAATTATGGCAAGCGAGTTTTCTGATGGTCAAGCGTTACAAGCATTAAGCTTATTAAAAGCTTACTTGCCAACAAGCTACAAAGAAGGAGCAAAAAATCCTATCGCTCGTGAAAAAGTGCATAATGCTGCAACTTTAGCTGGTGTTGCGTTTGCTCAATCATTCTTAGGTGTTTGCCACTCAATTGCCCATAAAATTGGTGCGGCATTCCACATTCCTCATGGTGTGGCGAATGCGATGCTAATTAGTAATGTTGTTCGCTTTAATGCAACGGATAAACCGACTAAACAAGGTACATTTAGCCAATATGGTTATCCTCAAGCTGTAAGACGTTATGCAGAGATTGCAGAACATCTTGGCTTAACTGTAGCAACAGATAAAGACGAGAAGAAAGTTGAGAAATTAATTGGCTGGTTAGATCAATTAAGAAAAGATCTAGATATTCCTTTCTCTATCAAAGAGTTTGGTGTAGATGAGAAAACTTTCTTAGCTCAAGTTGATCAACTTGCAGTTGATGCATTTGATGACCAATGTACTGGTGCTAACCCTCGTTATCCTTTAATTGCAGAATTAAAACAAATTCTACTTGATACTTACTATGGTCGTGCGTATCAAGATAAAGGTGACATTAGTGAAGATGTAGCTGTTAACACTGCAGCTAAAGGTGTAGCTGCAACTACAACTAAGAAAAAAGCACCTAAAAAGAAATAATTTAAAAGATTATTCTTGATTAGCAAAAGCCTGAGATAATTTATATCTCGGGCTTTTTTATTTTTTAATTTTGCGAAACAAATAAATTCTACTTTAAATTTACTATAGTCATATGTATCAAGATAAGAGTGATATTAGCGAAAATGCATCTATTTACATCATAGCTAAAGATGTCTTCAATCATAATTAAGAAAAAAAAGTCTAAAAAGAAATAATTTGAAAGATTATTCTTGATTAGCAAAAGCCTGTGATAGTTTATATCTTAGTTTTTTATTCTTTAATTTTATTATATGAACAAATTTTACTCGAAATTCGCTATGGTATTACCTCAATATTAGGGTGATATTCATAGAAATATTGTTACTCATACCGCTTTTAAAGCGGGTTCAGCTACTAAAACCACGAAAAAGGCGTAAAAAAGGAAATAATTTAACATGTTATTTTTGATTAAAAAAAATTCTGAAATAGTTTACATATCAATCTTTTTTGGTTTTTTTGATTTTTTTTTAATCAAACAATAAAAAAAATGTTTTTTTTGCTTGCAAGCTTAAATGTTCTAGTACATAATGCGCAGCACTTAGGCCGGCTTAGCTCAGTAGGTAGAGCAACTGACTTGTAATCAGTAGGTCGCCAGTTCGATTCCGGCAGCCGGCACCATTTTCCTAAGTAAACAGTTTATAATGATTCGGGGTGGGGTTCCCGAGCGGCCAAAGGGAGCAGACTGTAAATCTGCCGTGTCACACTTCGAAGGTTCGAATCCTTCCCCCACCACCATTATCTAACATTAGCAATTGCTAATTGAAGCATTTAGGTAGCCGAGTTTGAACATGCGGGCATCGTATAATGGCTATTACCTCAGCCTTCCAAGCTGATGATGCGGGTTCGATTCCCGCTGCCCGCTCCAATTGCTGATATAGCTCAGTTGGTAGAGCGCACCCTTGGTAAGGGTGAGGTCGGCAGTTCAAATCTGCCTATCAGCACCATTCTTGTTAATTTCCTAAACCTTCTAAAAAAATTAGATTTAACTGCTTTAGAGCTTGTCACTTGACGGCTTTATCTGGTATCATTCAGAGCTAATTTTAAGTTAGTATTATGTTAAAATTAAATATGATACTTGGTTAATGTGGTGAATCACCACCGATTTGTATTACATTGAGGGACGATAAATGTCTAAAGAAAAATTTGAACGTACAAAACCCCACGTTAACGTTGGTACAATCGGCCACGTTGACCATGGTAAAACAACTTTAACTGCAGCGATCACATCAGTATTATCTAAAAAATACGGTGGTCAAGCTCGTGCATTCGATCAAATCGATAACGCACCAGAAGAAAAAGCACGTGGTATCACCATCAATACTTCACACGTTGAATACGATACACCAACTCGTCACTATGCACACGTAGACTGCCCAGGCCATGCTGACTATGTTAAAAACATGATCACTGGTGCGGCACAAATGGACGGCGCTATCTTAGTAGTAGCAGCAACTGATGGTCCAATGCCACAAACTCGTGAGCACATTCTTTTAGGTCGTCAAGTAGGTGTACCTTACATCATCGTATTCTTAAACAAATGTGATATGGTTGATGATGAAGAATTATTAGAATTAGTTGAAATGGAAGTACGTGAACTTTTATCTCAATACGATTTCCCAGGTGACGATACACCAGTAATTCGTGGTTCAGCGCTTAAAGCGTTAGAAGGCGATGCGGCATGGGAAGATAAAATTGTAGAATTAGCAGAAGCATTAGACAGCTACATTCCAGAACCAGAGCGTGACATTGATAAACCATTCTTATTACCAATCGAAGACGTATTCTCAATCTCAGGCCGTGGTACAGTAGTAACAGGTCGTGTAGAGCGCGGTGTAATCAAAGTTGGTGAAGAAGTTGAAATCGTTGGTATCAAACCGACTACTAAAACAACTTGTACTGGTGTTGAAATGTTCCGTAAATTACTAGACGAAGGTCGTGCTGGTGAGAACGTAGGTGTATTATTACGTGGTACAAAACGTGAAGAAATCGAACGTGGTCAAGTATTAGCAAAACCAGGTTCAATCACTCCACATACAGATTTCGAATCAGAAGTGTATATTCTAAGTAAAGATGAAGGTGGTCGTCATACTCCATTCTTCAAAGGTTACCGTCCACAGTTCTACTTCCGTACAACAGACGTAACAGGTACTATTGAATTACCAGAAGGCGTAGAAATGGTAATGCCAGGTGATAACATCAAAATGACAGTATCATTAATTCACCCAATCGCAATGGCAGACGGCTTACGTTTCGCTATTCGTGAAGGTGGTCGTACTGTTGGTGCTGGTGTTGTTGCTAAGGTTATTAAATAATTTCAGCAATCGCGATCATAGAAAGGGTATCTTTTGATACCCTTTCTTACCTAGTCTGTTTAGCAAAATGTTTTTAGAGAAAGAGCATTTTGGAAAATGGATAATATTATAAATAACATAATCATAGGTTTTATATGCTAGTAAGTAACGAGAGTCAAGATACAAGTACTGTTCTAGACAAATTTAAATGGGTTTTGGTTCTAGTATTAATTGCGTTAATTGTTTGGGGAAATTCTTATTTCTCTTTACCTAATGATATATATCAACCAAATGCGATCGTTCGAATTATTGCAGTTGTTGTGGTTTCGCTTTTAACCTTATTTATTGCATTTACAACCGCTAAAGGGAAATCGTTTATAGCTTTTCTGCAAGAATCACGAAAAGAACTCAGAAAGGTTGTATGGCCTACTCGTAAAGAAGCTGTACAAACAACTTTATTAATCGCTGTTATTACCGTTATTGTTGGTACTGCGCTTTGGGGAATGGATTCTTTGTTCCGTTCAATCATCTTTTATTTAACTTCAATAGGGCGTTAATATGAGTGAAACACAACAAAAACGCTGGTATGTGATCCAAGCTTATTCTGGCTATGAAGCACGTGTTGCACAATCATTACGTGAATATATTAAATTACATAATATGGAAGATTCTTTTGGGGAAGTTTTAGTACCAACCGAAGAAGTTGTTGAAATGAAAGGTGGACAGCGCCGTAAAAGCGAACGTAAATTTTTCCCAGGTTATGTTTTAGTTGAAATGATGATGAACGATGCAACTTGGCATTTAGTTAAAAGTGTACCAAGAACAATGGGATTCATTGGTGGGACATCAGATAGACCAGCGCCAATTAGCCAACGTGAAGTTGATGCAATTATGAATCGTCTACAGCAAGTTGGTGATAAACCGCGTCCTAAAACATTATTTGAACCAGGTGAACTTGTTCGTGTTAACGAAGGTCCATTTGCTGACTTTAATGGTGTAGTTGAAGAAGTAGATTACGAAAAAAGTCGCTTAAAAGTGTCGGTTTCTATTTTTGGTCGTTCTACTCCAGTTGAACTTGATTTTAGCCAAGTAGAAAAAAGCTAAAAACTTAACTGTTTTACTGCACAATATTTATAGAAAAACACAGAGCATAAGCTCTGTGTTTTTTGTTTTAAACAAATAAATTTTATTGGAGTTATGATTACTCAGCTTCAAATTCTTCTAACTGTTGTTGTAAATCAAACCAACTTGACTCTGCTTTATCTAATTCTATTTTTAAATTACTTTGATTGAGTAGCAATTGCGTCAGTTCTGTTTTTTTATCTGAACCGTAAAGATCGGGATCCGCTAATTGCTCTTCAATAATTTTTAATTGATCATTTAATCGAGCAATAATTTTCTCTTCTTTTTGTAACTGCTTTTTAAGTGGCTGTAATTGTGCTCGAGCCTCAGCATCCTTACGTTTCTGCTCTTTACGTTCTTGAGCTGAAACTTTAGGTAAACTTTCTTTTTTTATTGGCTTATTTGTTTCTTGTGGTTGGTTTTCTGTTTTCTGTTCTTCTGTAAGCCATTTATGATAATCATCAAGATCACCATTAAAAGGTTCGACTTTATGATCATGAACTAAGTAAAACTCATCAGTAGTAGAACGCAATAAATGCCTATCATGAGAGACCACAACTAACGCCCCCTCAAAATCGATTAATGCTTCAGTCAAGGCTTGTCGCATATCTAAATCTAAGTGGTTTGTTGGTTCATCGAGCAACAGTAAATTTGGTTTTTGCCAAACAATTAACGCTAAAACTAATCGAGCCTTTTCACCACCAGAGAATGTTTTTACTGGTTCACTAACTTTATCACCATGAAAATCAAAACCTCCCAAATAATTACGTAATTCTTGTTCGGTATTTTTCGGCTCCGCAAGTTGTTTTAAATGCCATAAAGCTGATTCATCTGCCCGTAAATATTCTAATTGGTGTTGAGCAAAATAGCCAAGCTGTACCCCTTTAGCCAAGCTAACCTGACCTTGCATTGGTGGTAATTCACCAGCCAATAACTTGATGAGTGTTGATTTACCAGCACCATTACGACCTAATAAACCTATGCGAGAACCTGGAACTAAATTAAGTTTAATCTGTTCTAATACAATTTTGTCACCATAGCCGGCAACGATATTTTCCATCGTTAATAAAGGACTTGGTAAGAATTCAGGTTGTCTAAATTTAAAGTGAAATGGATTATCGACATGTGCTGGTGCAATTAATTCCATTCTTTCTAACATTTTTATTCGGCTTTGAGCTTGTTTAGCTTTGGTTGCTTTAGCCCTAAAACGATCAATATAGCTTTGTAAATGTGCAACTTTAAGTTGCTGGCTTTCATACATTGATTGTTGCTGAGCCAGTTTTGCTGAGCGTTGTGTCTCGAATGATGAATAATTACCGGTATACTCAAATAGTTTCTTTTGTTCAATGTGAATAATTTTATTAACCAATGGATCTAAGAAATCACGGTCATGTGAAATTAAAATAAGTGTACCTTGATAATTACTTAACCATTTTTCTAACCACATCACAGCATCTAAATCAAGATGGTTGGTTGGTTCATCAAGAAGAAGTAAATCAGAACGGCACATTAACGCTTGCGCTAGATTAAGTCGCATACGCCAACCACCAGAGTAGGATTTAACCGGTAATGTTAATTGTTCATTGGAAAAACCTAAACCATGCAGTAACGTTGCCGCTCGAGAGCGGATAGTCCACGCATCAATGTTATCAAGTTTTTCATGAATAAGCGCAATTTGCTCACCATTATTTTTTTCGTAAGCAATCTCTAAATCTTGTTCTAATTTTCGAAACTCACGATCACCATCAATAACATATTCGATAGCGGCTGTATCTAATGCTGGTGTTTCTTGATTTACCCATGCTAATTGCCATTGAGCAGGAATAGAAACACTACCGGCATCAGTTTGAATTTCACCTTTAATTAATGAAAAAAGTGTGGACTTACCACAGCCATTTTTACCGACTAATCCAACTTTCTGTTTAGGATTTATTGTTGCTGATGCATTATCTAAAAGTAGATTAATGCCTCTACGAATTTGGATAGAATCAAACACTATCATGACGGAGTCACCTATGATTCAATATAAAATGTGTTATGCTAACAAAAAATAAAGCGTATGCAAAATCATAATAGGAAATTTAACATGGTAATGAATTCTTATTGCTTAACTTTGAAAAGTTATTGTTAATAAACTGTCAATTTGATGATATTGTTAAGAAAGCCTGAGAGATTGAATACGTTAGATTGTGAGGCTGAATCAAAACTATTGTAAGTTTTGTAATTTATGACGGTAATTGTTATTGTTGGCAGTTTGGGCAATAAAGCTGAAACCATTTATCCTTATGGTATTAATGCCATGTTCAGTATTTTAAGTAAAGTTGCGACTTTGGCGGAAGTATTAGAAGCAACAAAGGCAAAAGAATATTGCCTTAACACTTAAATTAGTCCGTAACCTTAAATAGTCATAAATACCCTTTATCAGTATTCTGATAAAGGGCATCATAATTATATTATCGTTTAAGTGCTGACAAAGATCTGCGAATAATAAGACAACAGATCGTAATGAAAACAAATAATCCTAAATATTGAGACACATCGCCTAAGTCAGGGAATATTGCCAGAGGTGCATCTCCACCACCATTAGTGACGCTAATGACAATCACAATGGCAAGTATAACACCAACTAAACTTTCACCGACGATTAA
The DNA here is from genome assembly GCF_984569125.1 of Gilliamella sp. LMG 34362. Taxonomy (NCBI): domain Bacteria; kingdom Pseudomonadati; phylum Pseudomonadota; class Gammaproteobacteria; order Orbales; family Orbaceae; genus Gilliamella; species Gilliamella sp. LMG 34362. The sequence continues at coordinate 685,656 of NZ_OZ474902.1, forward strand.
GCCTGATGCAATTAAAGACGCTTTACGATCTACTTTTTTGAACTCACTTTCTGGATCTAAATTTAGTTTTTGTGCTTTTGCATATGCCTGACGTTTTACTATCCATGATAATAATGAACCAGTAAATATAGCCAATGTAATACTTGGTGGTAAGTAAATACCTAATCCGATAGCTAAAGCAGGTAGACGGAATTTAGTTTTCTTTTTGGCTAAAATTAGGTCAATGACGATAACTGTTGCGCCTACAGCTAAACCTATCAAGATCATTGTCCAATCTAGATTATGAGAAAAAATTCCTTTAGCAATGGTCGTCATCAAAGTTGCTTGAGGCGCGGCTAATACTTGGGTAGGATCCATATTTGTACGAGGAACCGCACCAGTAAAACCATAAGCGTTATAGAGTATTTCAAGAATAGGGGCAATGACAATAGCACCGACAACACAACCAATTAAAAGGGCTACTTGTTGTCGCCATGGCGTGGCATGAACTAAATAACCTGTTTTCAAATCTTGTAAATTATCATTTGAAATACATGCAATTGATAGCACAACACTAGTTGTAAATAGGGCTAATGCAGTGATAAAGTCAGTTCCTTCGACAGAGGATAACATACCATGTGTTTCACTTAAGCCAAGTAATATTAGTGAAATAGCTATAGCGGCAACAATGGCAATACCTGATATAGGACTGGCTGAAGAACCAACTAAACCAGCCATATAACCACAGGCAGCTGCAACTAAAAATCCCATAATAAATGCAAATAAAACAGCACAAATTACTAGTAACCAAGCAATACCAGTTGATAAACCACTATCAGAAATAAAAGAGTGAAAGGTTGCAACTAAGATAATTAGCATGCCAGCCATAATGATAAAAATTGTTTTTGGTGACAAGTCTCTATCTGTTCGCTCGATATCATTTACAGAAATATCAGAGCGAAGTGTTTTTAACGATGTTTTTAAACCCTCAATAACCGGTTTGATTAAAGTCAGTAATGTCCAGACTGCGGCAATTGCTATGGTACCTGCACCGATAAAACGAATATCTGTGGCCCACATTCCCATTGCGATTTTAGATAAAGGTTGCGAGGTATCATAATCTGTTAGGGCACTTAGGATTGGAATACCAAATCCCCAAGCTATAATCGTTCCGATTAATACCGCAATTCCTGAAATAATACCAATTAGGTAGCCAGCGCTGAGTAATGCTAATGAAAATCCCATTGGGATCTGAAATATCGATTTACCACCTGTAAACCAATAAGCAGTGCTATCAGACAATAAACGAAATCCATTAGTAAATAAGCTCACTATAGAGGCGATAATACCGCCAAATACGATATCCTTTAATCCATCATTTGCTTCTTTATCGTCAGTTTTCGAACCAGCTTTTAATATTTCAGCCGCAGCGACACCTTCTGGATAAGGTAAATCACTTTTTACTACCATAACATGACGTAATGGAATAGAAAATAATACCCCTAACATGCCACCAGCAGCGCAAACCGCAAAGGTTAACCAGAAAGGAAAATTACTCCAATATCCCATCATTAATAAACCTGGCATAACGAAAATAACAGATGATAAAGTTCCAGCAGCGGAAGCTTGAGTTTGCACCATATTATTTTCTAAAATTGTCGATCCTGAAAATAATCGTAAAATAGCCATGGAAATGACGGCTGCAGGGATGGCTGATGAAAAAGTTAATCCGACTTTCAAGCCTAAATAGACATTGGAGGCTGTAAAGACGATAGTAATTAAAGCACCAAGAATGGTACCGCGTAGTGTAAGTTCTCGTAAATTATTCATACTACCTATATATTAAAGTTAAATTGATAGCCTGTTATTATATACTTAATTATGCTTTATCTGCTATAAAATCTACGATTAAGCTCAGATTTAGTTTCTTTTCATCGGTTTATTCACTGCAAGCTACTTTTATTTTAAACATTAAAATTTAAGCAAAATATCCATATTAAAGATTAGTAACTGAATAATTATGCTATGCTGGTTATATTCTTAATCATTAATCAATTGTGAGAAAAATGTTAAGCGAATTAAAACGATTGCAGGATATTACTAAAAAGTTGCGCAACCCTATTGATGGCTGTGAATGGGACAGCAAACAAACTTTTGACTCGTTAAAATCCTATACTTTAGAAGAGACCTATGAAGTCTTAGATGCAATTGATAGACAAGATATGGTTGAACTTAAAAGTGAACTGGGTGACCTACTGTTTCAGATTGTGTTTTATGCGGATTTAGCCAACGAACAAGGTTTGTTTAATTTTGATGATATTTGTCAATCAGTGGCTGATAAATTGATAAGCCGTCATCCGCATATTTTTTCAAATAATATGAGTAAACCAAATTGGGAACAGCTTAAACAACAAGAACGTGATAAGCGTGCACAATATTCGCTGTTAGATGATATTCCCAACGCTATTCCAGCATTAATGAAGGCTGAAAAAATCCAAAAACGTTGTGCGTCAGTTGGATTTGATTGGACTGAACTACAACCAGTTATAGCTAAAGTTAAAGAAGAACTTAATGAAGTTGAACAAGAATTAGCACAATCAACTATTGAGCAATCAAAAGTTGCAGAAGAAATGGGCGATCTGTTGTTTGCTACCGTCAATTTGGCAAGACATCTAAAAGTTAAATCAGAGTTATGCTTACAAAATGCTAATAACAAGTTTATTAGGCGATTTAAACAAGTTGAATTGTTACTAAAGCAAAAAAATCGCAATTTAGTTGATGCAACACTTGAAGAAATGGAAGATGCATGGCAAATTGTCAAGCAAACAGAAAAATCAACTAGCGAAGTAAATAAAAATGACTGAACAAAAAAATGAATTATATCAAGAAATAGAAGCTTGGTCTCAAAATGCTATTTTACATAGCCCAACTTGGAGTATTAATCAATTAGATTACTCGGAAAAGAGTATTACTGTTGTTGAAATGATTATTGGTGAAATGGCAGATAAAAGCTTTGGTCTTCCTGAAGAACAACTCAATATGATATCACAAGAATATGGCTGTTATTTATTATTAACTGCACATAAATTATATGGTGGTCAGTTTTATTGGAATCAAGAATTAGAACAACCAATGTTAATTTGCTGTGAACCCGATTCGACCATAGCATTATTAACATGGAATAAAGTAAAAGGGCGTTTATTAGGCGATAAAACTGATCATATCGCTTATTTTCTAGATGAATTTGGCAAAGCAGTTTTCCAACCAGAAAAAGGTACCAATTTAGTTTATCTATAAATCATATTTTCAATAAATATAATTAAAAAAGTTGCTAAACAGATAAGTTTTCCGACTTTAATAAATTTTGTTAAAAGGAGTTCTAAGTATGAACTATACACTTTATATTGGTAATAAAAACTACTCAACATGGTCTATGCGACCTTGGGTTGTATTGAAATATTTTGATATTCCTTTTAATGAAAAGCTAATTAAATTTGATAGTTTTGCTGATGATTCTTTGTTTAAAAGAACGATGCTCTCAGTTTCAAAATATGGCACGGTACCAATTCTGATTGATGATGATCTGGTAATAAGTGATTCTTTAGCTATTTGTGAATATTTGGCTGAAAAGCACAATGATTTAGCATTATGGCCGACTGATAGCAAAAAGAGGGCAATTGCACGAAGTTTAGTGGCAAAGATGCATTCTGGATTTCAAGCTATTCGACATTATTTGCCAATGAATATTGAAGCAGAATTACCGGAAATAGGACAAATAATTTTACGAGATCATCAAGATGTAAAAAATGAAATCATGTTTTTAGATGAGTTATTATCTTCGTTATTAACTTCAAAAAATTCAGATGGTGACTATTTGTTTGGTAATTTTAGTATAGCCGATGGATTTTATGCCCCTTTATGTCTAAGACTAAAAAATTATCATATAGCAACAAGTTCAGTTCTCAGCGATTATATTGATACTATTTGTAACACTAAATGTGTGAAAGATTGGATAGCAGATGCATTGCAAGAACAATCTTTTGTAGCCATGGATGAACCTTATCGTATACACAGATAATTAAGCATTGCTGGAAATAATATGAAAATACCATCCCATCTAACTCAATATGCTATGGACATTATCGAAGATGAGTCCAATGGGGTAACATCTTTTTCTCTTCAGTCATCAACTAAAGAGCAATGGTTTGACATCTATTATTATGGTGAATTAGAAAATGGTGATATTACAGGGGTAGAACCGTCTTTCGCAAATATTAAAATTGTTGCAAAATCTACTAACAGTAAAGAAGAAATATTACTATTTGATGAAACTGAACATGGTTATAACGCAATGTTTTGTGATAGTCATTCTGATGAAGAAAAAGCGAATAGATTACTTGAAAAATTTAATGTTCCATCGTCAAAAATAAAATTAACAATTGGTTATAGTATTGACTATGATTCAGAAAAAGAACTTTATGAGTTTGATGAATAAGGTAATGTAATATTGCTTGATGGGCGAAAAATAGCTTGGCAACAACTACTTTGTGACGGCATTGACTGGTTATCAATTATATTAATTGACGAAACTGGCAATGAACAAGTGATAGTGGATGCAGAGCTGTCTTAACAGTGATATCTATTTTATTGTCGAAACTGAACTATCACTGAAATAAATTTCTTTGCCATTAAAAAACCCGCTTGTATTGAAGCGGGTTTGATTTTTTAAACAATGATTAGTGATTACACTTCTAAGTAATCCAAGATTCCTTCAGCAGCTTTACGCCCTTCACTAATTGCCGTAACGACTAAATCAGAACCGCGTACCGCATCACCACCAGCAAAGATTTTGGCATTGGTAGTTTGGTATCCTTTGATTTCTGGTGCTATTATTCTACCTCTATCATCAAAATCAACACCATGCTCAGCTAACCATGGCATAGCATGTGGTTTAAAACCAAATGCCATAACTACCGCATCAGCCGGAAGCACAAATTCTGAACCTTCGACAATCACTGGCGAACGACGGCCTTTTGCATCTGGTTCACCAAGCTCGGTTCTGACCATTTTTACCCCAGTAACTTGCCCGCTATTATTGACCTCAATACTAAGAGGTTGCACATTAAACTGGAATTGTACGCCTTCTTCTTTGGCATTTTTGACTTCACGTTTAGAGCCCGGCATGTTAGCTTCGTCACGACGATAGGCGCAAGTTACTTCAGTTGCACCTTGACGGATAGAAGTTCGAACACAATCCATCGCGGTATCACCACCACCTAAGACAACGACACGTTTATTTTTCATGTCTATATATGGAGTATCTTCGGTTTGTTGATGTTGCATAATATGCTTAGTATTGGCAATTAAGAATGGTAATGCATCATAAACGCCATTAGCATCTTCATTTTCAAGCCCTGCACGCATTGATTGATAAGTACCAGCACCGACAAAGACAGCATCAAATTCATTGATAAGATCAGCTAATTGAACGGTTTTGCCGACTTCAGTATTTAAACGGAATTCAACCCCCATTTCGGTAAAGATGCGTCTACGATTAATTAAGACTTCTTTGTCTAATTTGAAGGCAGGGATACCGAAAGTTAATAAACCACCAATTTCTGGATGGCGATCGAAAACGACTGGTGTTATACCATTACGGACTAATACATCAGCACAAGCAAGACCTGCTGGACCAGCGCCGATTATTGCGACTCTTAAGCCAGTTTTTTCAACATTAGATAAGTTTGGTTTCCAGCCCATTTTGAATGCTTCATCAGTAATATAACGTTCAATATTACCGATAGTTACTGCACCAAATTCAGCATTTAAAGTACAAGATCCTTCACACAGACGATCTTGTGGACAAACTCGACCACATACCTCAGGTAAACTATTAGTTTGGTGAGATAATTCAACTGCTTCTAAAATTTTCCCTTCATTGACCAATTTTAACCAATTTGGAATGTAATTATGGACTGGGCAGCGCCATTCACAATAAGGGTTACCACAAGCAAGGCAACGATCTGCCTGTGCTTGAGATTGCGAAGCTGAAAAGCCTTCATAAATTTCTACAAATTCAATTTTACGAATGTTTAGCGATTTTTTAGGCGGATCGACACGTTGTAAATCGATAAACTGATAAACATTTTGACTCATATCGTGTTTTCTCCTTACTGTGCCTGAACACGTAGTTCAGCTGTTGAGCGACTACGGTGACCTAATAATGCTTTAACATCGCTAGATTTTGGTTTAACTAATACAAATTGTTTAGCAAAATCTTCCCAATTAGCTAATATTTCTTCAGCCCAAGTTGAGTGGGTGAGTTGTGCGTGCTCCATAATTAAACCACGTAAGTGTTCTTCATGAATTGAATAGTCAGCAACATCTAACATTTCGACCAACTCTTTATTGATTCGCTTATGTAAATCGCCATCAGTATCTAAAATATAAGCAAAACCACCAGTCATACCAGCACCAAAGTTAACACCTGTTTTACCTAAAACACAGACAATACCGCCAGTCATATATTCACAGCCATTATCACCAATGCCTTCAACGACACTTATCGCGCCAGAGTTACGCACTGCAAAACGTTCACCTGCTCGGCCAGCAGCAAATAATTTACCGCCAGTGGCACCATATAAACAGGTATTACCAGCAATGGTTGCTTCATGGCTTAAAAATGCTGAACCTTGTGGTGGACGGATGACAATACGACCGCCAGCCATGCCTTTACCAACATAGTCATTGGCATCGCCAGTCAGCGTTAAATCAACTCCGCCTGCATTCCATACACCAAAGCTTTGTCCGGCAGTACCGTTAAAATTCAAGGAAATAGGGGATGTGACTAAGCCTTGATCGCCATATTTTTTAGCAATATAACCAGATAAAGTTGTACCAACAGAACGATCAGTATTTTGAATGTCAAAGTAGAAACTTTTACTTTGACGATTATCCACTGCTTGTTGTGCTTGAGTTATAATCTCTTTATTCAGCACACCTTTATCAAATGGTTTATTGTCTTCAATACAGTGAACCGGTTTACCTTCTATTGGGGTTGCCGTTTCAAGCAAGCTTGATAGATCTAATTTCTGTTGTTTTGCAGTAATGCCATCAAGTTCAAGAAGTAAATCTGTACGACCGATTAAATCAACGATTCGACTAACGCCTAGTTCGGCCATAACTTCACGAGTATTACGTGCAATAAAACGGAAATAGTTCATCGCTTTTTCTGGTAGACCATGATAATGATCACTACGTAACTTCTCATCTTGAGTTGCAACACCGGTTGCACAGTTATTAAGATGACAAATACGGAGGTATTTACAACCCAATGCAACCATTGGTCCAGTACCAAAACCAAAGCTTTCAGCACCTAAAATTGCCGCTTTAACAATATCTGCGCCAGTTTTTAGGCCACCGTCAACTTGTAAGCGTATTTTGTGACGTAAACCATTAGCAACTAATGATTGTTGGGTCTCAACTAAACCTAGCTCCCATGGTGAGCCGGCATATTTAACCGAAGTTAACGGACTGGCTCCCGTACCGCCGTCGTAACCTGAAATAGTGATTAAATCAGCATAGGCTTTGGCAACACCGGTTGCGATAGTACCTACTCCCGGTTCAGAAACTAACTTAACCGAAATCATTGCGGTTGGATTAATCTGTTTTAGGTCAAAAATCAATTGTGCTAAGTCTTCAATTGAATAGATATCATGATGCGGTGGCGGTGAAATTAATGTTACACCCGGTACAGAAAAACGTAATTTTGCAATATACGGGGTGACTTTATCGCCAGGTAATTGACCACCTTCGCCCGGTTTTGCACCTTGAGCAACTTTAATTTGAATAACATCAGCACTCATTAAATAACCTGGAGTGACACCAAATCGGCCAGAGGCAACTTGTTTAATACGTGATACTTTGATTGTGTTATAACGAGCTGGATCTTCTCCGCCTTCACCTGAGTTAGAAAAGCCACCTAAGGTGTTCATGGCTTCGGCTAAAGATTCATGCGCTTCTGGACTTAATGCACCAATTGACATAGCAGCTGAGTCAAATCGTTTAAATAGTGACTCTTCTGGTTCCACCTGATCAAGTGCGATAGCTGCGTTTTCTGGTGGATTGAGTTTTAACAGATCTCGCAAGGTTGCAGCTGGTCGATTATTTACGATATCTACATAGCGCTTATAATCTTCATAATTACCATTATTTACTGCTTTTTGTAGTGATTGTACTACATCAGGATTATAAGCATGGTATTCACCGCCATGCACAAATTTCAACAAGCCACCTTGTTCTAATGGTTTACGCCGTAGCCATGCTTTCTTAGAAAGATTGAACTGATCTTGAGCAAAATCATCAAAATTGGCACCACTAATACGGCTAGTTACCCCTTGGAAGCAGAGTTCAACCACTTCTTCATTTAGACCTACTGCCTCAAATAGTTTAGAACAGCGGTAAGAAGCAACAGTTGAAATGCCCATTTTGGACATGATTTTGTATAAGCCTTTATTAATACCATTGCGATAATTAAGAATTGCTTCTCGATAAGACTTATTCACAGTGCCATTATCTACCATTTGAGCTAGGGTTTCATAGGCTAAATATGGATAGATTGCTGTTGCACCAAAGCCTAGTAAAACGGCGAATTGATGCGGATCTCGACAACTTGCTGTTTCAACAATGATATTGGCATCACAGCGCAAGTTCTTTTCAACTAAACGTTGTTGTACGGCACCGACCGCCATTGGCGCAGGGATCGGTAAACGGTCAGGGGCAATATTTCTATCTGATAAAATTAGTAATACTGTTCCTGCACGGACCTTTGCTTCAGCATCACCACATAACTGTTCAATTGCGTCACGTAAACTGCCGTCAATTTCATATGTGATATCAAGCGTTTCTGATTTGTAATAACGTGATTCTAAAGTAGTTAATTGTTTAAAATCAGAATGAACCAATACTGGATATTTAAATGCAACCCGATGTGCCTGACCTTCTGCTTCGGCAAATACATTCATCTCACGACCGATACTAGTCGACAGTGACATGACATGTGCTTCGCGTAATGGATCTATTGGTGGATTGGTTACCTGAGCAAATTTTTGTCGGAAGTAATCATAAATTAAGCGTGGACGACTTGATAACACGGCAAATGGTGTATCATCGCCCATTGAGCCAGTTGCTTCTTGACCATTTTCACCTAAAACTCGAATACATTGGTCGAGCTCTTCGGCACTATAACCAAATTGTTTTTGGTAAGTTGCTAGTAATGTATCATCATAATCACGAGAACCAATATCATCATCAGGAAGATCTTCAAATGGGATCAGACGTTTTACATTTTTAGCCATCCATTCTTTATATGGATGACGTTTTTGTAGATCATTATCGGTTTCTGAAGATTGTAAAATGCGACCTTCTTCAGTATCAATTACCAGTAATTCGCCTGGACCAACTCGCCCTTTAGTGACGACTTCATCGGGTTGATAGTCCCAAATACCGATTTCTGAAGCACAAGTGATGAGTTTATCTGTAGTAATAACATAACGAGCAGGACGTAAACCATTACGGTCTAAGTTACATGCAGCATAACGACCATCTGACATAACGATACCAGCAGGCCCGTCCCATGGTTCCATATGCATGGAGTTAAAATCAAAAAAAGCTCGTAAATCCTCATTCATATCTGGATTGTTTTGCCATGCTGGTGGCACTAGTAAACGCATCGCACGGACAATATCCATACCACCAACTAAAAATAGTTCCAGCATATTATCTAGTGAGCTTGAATCAGAACCGGTGACATTAACAAACGGTGCCGCATCTTGTAGATCTGGAATCAATGGTGTTTTAAATTTGTAAGATCGCGCTTTTGCCCATTGCCGATTACCTTCAATAGTATTGATCTCACCATTATGGGCTAAATGTCTAAATGGTTGTGCAAGTGGCCAACGCGGTACAGTATTGGTTGAGAAACGTTGATGGAATAAACAGATTGCTGTTTCCATACGAATATCAGCCAAATCTAAATAGAATCGAGGTAAATCTTTCGGCATACATAAGCCTTTATAGATATTAACCTGATTTGAAAAACTACAGACATAAAACGTATCATCTTGCACTCGTTTTTCAATACGACGGCGAACCATATATAAGCGACGTTCTAAATCAATCTTAGTCCAGCCAGCAGGTGCATTGACAAATACTTGTTCAATTCTTGGTAGTGATGAGAGTGCGATTTCACCAAGCACACTTTTATCAATTGGTACTTCACGCCAACCTAAAACATATAAGGTTTCTTCTGCTAGCTCTTCTTCGACAATTTTACGGCTAGCTTGAGCTTCTGTTTCATCTTGACTTAAAAATAGCATGCCAACGGCATAATTAGCGGCTAAGCGCCAACCTGCGTCCTCGGCGACTAATCGGAAAAATCGGTCTGGTTTTTGCATTAAAAGACCACAGCCATCACCGGTTTTACCATCCGATAATATGGCACCACGGTGTTGCATGCGAGCAAGTCCGTGAATTGCGGTACGCACCACTTTGTGACTTGGTTGCCCTTCAATGTGAGCAATTAAACCAAATCCGCAGTTATCTTTTTCATGATGCTGGTTATATAACATATCATTGCCTCAAATTCATCGTTATTATTTTTTGTGAAGGTATAGGCATTAATCCCATATTAGGTGTGAAGGTAATTAAAAATAAGTTTTAGGTCAAATAAATATTATTTATAAGTCAATATTTTAATCACTTAACCCATATATATTAATGAAGCTTATATCTTGTGTTAAATAATTGTTTTTATTGGTTTTAAATTTTTTTTAAGATTAAAGTTCTTTAATTTAAAAATTTTTTCATAATAAGAATTAATATCTGATTAAAAAAAGTTTGAGGAAAGGGGTTTTTTAGCTATAAAAATTGATTATATTTGCTGATTTTTTCCAAAATCAGGGAGTTATAATCACCAGATTTATGCTGTTATAATAGATTATCGATTATTGGTTATAGATGAAATATGCAAACTAAAATTACAATTATAGGTGCTGGCGCTGCAGGGCTTTTTTGTGCTGGTCTGTTGGGACAACAAGGTCATGATGTTACTGTCATTGATAACGGTAAAAAATTAGGTCGTAAAATCTTAATGTCTGGTGGTGGTAAATGTAATTTTACCAATCTTAATGTCGAAGCAAATCATTATATTTCTGAAAATCGTCACTTTTGTAAATCTGCTCTAAAACGGTTTAGCCAATGGGATTTTATCCAATTGGTTAATCAATATGGTATTGCCTATCATGAAAAAGATCATGGTCAGCTATTTTGTGATAATTCAGCGCAAGATATTGTCGATATGTTGGTCAAAGAGTGCCAAAAAGGACAAGTTAAATTTATGTTAAAAACACAACTTGAAGATGTTAATGAAGAGCAACAAGGATTTAAGTTATCTACTTCACAGGGTTGTGTTTATACTGATAAATTAATTGTGGCAACGGGTGGACAATCGATGCCTGCACTTGGTATGACCGCTATTGGCTATAAAATTGCTGAAAAATTTTCTATCCCAGTGGTGCCTGTAAAAGCAGGGCTTGTGCCGTTTACCTTACATAAACCTTTGTTAGCTGTATTATCGACATTATCAGGAATTGCGTTACCAGTTGAAGTATCGAATGAACGCATTAGTTTTAAAGAGAATCTATTATTTACCCATCGAGGATTATCTGGACCAGCTATTTTACAAATATCCAGTTATTGGCAAGCAGGAGAAGCCATTACGATCAATTTATTGCCTGACTTTAACTTTGAGGATGATTTTAAACCTCTGTTAGATTATAACCGTAATCAAAGTCTCAAAAACTGTTTAGCACAAATATTACCTAAGCGGTTAATTGAAGTGTTAATGCAACTAAATTTGATTATTGATTCAACTGTTAAACAGTTAACACCTACTCAACAACAAGCGCTGTATCAGACATTAACAACATGGAATGTAATACCAAATGGGACGGAAGGTTATCGCACCGCAGAAGTAACTTTAGGCGGAGTAAGTTGCGATGCGTTATCTTCAAAAACCATGGCAGCACAAAAACAGCCTAATCTTTATTTTATTGGTGAGGTTGTTGATGTAGCTGGTTGGCTTGGTGGTTATAATTTCCAATGGGCTTGGAGCAGTGCATTTGCCTGCGCCCAAGCCTTGAGTCAAGTATAATCAATTATCAATAACACCCATTTGGATATGATATTTTTTCACTTTATATTGTAATGTCGTTCGTGAGATATTGAGTAATTTTGCTGCAGTAATAATTTTACCATTGGCTTGATTTAATGCATCAATGATAAGTTGCTTTTCATAATGTTCAACTTGTTCGATTAGATTATGATTACCCGTTAACTCGTTAATACTTGGTTTTTCTATCTTATTTTCAAGTTGATGTTGTGGATAAGGACTATGAATATCAAATAGTTCTTCATCGAGAATAATTTTTTGTAATTCACCAGGTTCATTTTGTAATACCATACTACGGACAATCGCATTTTCCAGCATTCGTACATTGCCTGGCCACGGTGCTGACATTAATTGCTGCAACGCATGTTCACTGATACCGGTGATCACTATATTGACATCAGTTTTATGTTTATCGATAAAATATCGTGCCAATACAGGGATATCTTCTTGTCTTTCCCGTAAGGCTGGAAGTTTGATTAAACCAACATTTAATCGATAAAATAAGTCACTGCGCATTTTACCGCTTTTTAACAATTCCGCTGGAGACTCATTCATCGCCGCTACAATTCGTACATCAGCATATTTCTCTTTATTTCCACCTAAAGACCAATAGGTTTTTTCTTGCAAGAAGCGTAATAGTTTGCTTTGCATTTCAAGAGGCATAGCATTGAGTTCATCAAGAAATAAGGTTCCGCCATTGGCCAGCTCGAGATAACCTTGACGATTTTCAGCACCGGTAAAGGCTCCTTTAACCGTCCCAAATAAAGTACTTTCAATCAATGTGGTTGGTAAAGCGCTACAGTTTAGTGAAATGAATGCTTTATCTCGGCGTTGACTGGTTTGATGAATTAAGCGAGCAAATAGCTCTTTCCCTGTACCTGTTTCACCAACAATTAATACTGGAACATCATTACTGCCTAAAATATTGGTTTGATCGATAACCTCTTGCATTTTTTTCGATGCAAAAACAATTTCCGGTAGTGGTTGTTCTTTATTGTGATATAACTTTCTATTAAGGCGAAAAACCTGATCTTGCAACTGCCGAACATTGGATATATTTCGACCTATTTCAACTGCGCCGATAATTTCTTTATTATGATTATAAAGCGGTACAGTTGTGTGTTGATAATCAACTAATTTACCCACATGATTATAGTAAGTTTGATAGGTATCTTGATATTCTTTACCTTGTAAAGCTTGTAGCATAGTACTATCTTCTTTTTTCAAATTAGGGTAAACTTTAAGCATTGGTTTACCGATGGCTTGCTCCATTGTATAACCATCAAGTTCTGCGCTTTCCTGATTGTAGTAAATATATTTACCTTCTTTATCAATAATAGCCATTGGTTGATGTATTAAATCAAAAAAATGTTTAAATATTTCCAATGCTTGTAATAATTCAGGATCAATTATCATGATTCTAAAACCTTTTAAAAATTGGATTATTGCTAAGTATAGCTAGCGTTGATTTAAATATCTTTCAAGTATTACTAAAAATAGTGACAAATTTTCGTCAGAAAAACATATTTCTTACTAAATGACTAGTATTTTATTTGTAATTATTTCGTTAAGATCTTGATTATTTGTGTTTTTATAAGTTGGCACGTTGATTGCATTGTAAGTGAGTAATCTTTTTACTTACCTTTTTTATGTACTAATTAACTGGAGGTCATATGTCCGACACAATTATGTCAAATTATAACAAATTACGTACCGATCTAATAACAAAAGATCGTCGTTTCAGTGCGCAAAACGGCAAACTTTGTTTTGATGGTGTGAATTTGGAAGAATTAGCAAAGAAATATCCAACACCTTTCTATGTATTTTCTGAAAAAGAAATCGATCGTAATATTCAGGAAATCAAAGATTCGTTTAAAGCTCATCCAAACACAAAAATTTTCTATGCGTCAAAAACATGTTCAGTAATGGGGGTACTTAAAGCGATTAAAGATGCGGGTATCTATGCAGAAGCGAACTCAATGTTTGAAGTGCGTAAATGTTTAGAAATTGGTTTCCCTGGTAGCCAAATTGTTTTCAATGGTGTAGTTAAAAAACCGGTAGATTTAGAATTTGCTATTCAAAATGATCTTTATATCATCAACGTTGATAGCTTATATGAATTAGATATTATCGATGAAATTTCTCGTCGTTTGAAAAAAATGGCTAATGTTTGTGTACGTGTTGAGCCAAATGTTCCATCGGCTACTCATGCAGAATTAGTTACTGCTTATCATGCTAAATCAGGTATCGATTTAGAACAAGCTGAAGAAACTTGTCGTCGTATTCTTGAAATGCCTTATGTGCATTTACGTGGTTTACATATGCACGTGGGTGACCAAGTGCCAGAAGCAGAACCATTTGCTAAAGCGACTAAAGTATTAGTTGATGAATCACGCCGTTTAGAAGAAGTTTTAGGCATTAAATTTGATTTAATCAACGTTGGTGGTGGTATTCCTGTTCCTTATAAATATGATGATGAAAATGGTAACCCATTACAAGACAACATGTATGCAGGTATTACAGCACAAGATTTCGCTGATGCGGTAATTAGTGAAGTTCATAAATGGCGTAAAGACGTTGAAATCTGCATCGAACCAGGCCGTAAAGTTACCGGTTCAGCAGGTGTACTTTTAACTGAAGTTGCTTGTGAAAAACGTAAAACTAACTACGATTTAGATGGTAACATCGAAGAACATGTTGAATGGAAATTTGTTGACGCAGGTTATAGCGTGTTATCTGATAGTCAACATTTTGATTGGTTCTTCTATGTATATGATGCATCAAAAATTACTGAACAACATGATGAATACATTAAATTAGCTGGTCCATTATGTGATGGTGGTGACTATTTCCATGTAGGTGTTAAAGGTGAAGAATTCTTATTACCTAAAGACACTGAGATTGGCGATATCATTGCTTTCCTTGACGCTGGTGCTTATACCATCGAAAGCCAAACGGTTTATAACAATCGCCCACGTACGGCTGTTGTTATGATTGATAAAGAAGGCAAAGACCGATTGATTCGCCGTGAAGATACTTACGAGGATATGGTTGGATACGACGTGTATTAATCATGAGCTATCTGGGGCACTCAGTGCTCCAGATATAATAATGTGAGGTTATTTTATGAGTGATTCTAAAGATTCAAGTTTACTTGGCATTAAAGACATTGTGTTTATGAATGTCATTGCGATTCTAAGTTTACGTCAAATTCCTAATGTTGCTCCTTATGGAGCGTCAGCAATGGTGCTTTGGCTACTTGCTGCATTTTGTCTGTTTTTCCCATTAGCTATGGTTTGTGGTGAACTTTCTACTGGTTGGCCTAAAGATGGTGGGATATTTGTCTGGGTAAAAGAAGCGTTTGGTAAACGAATTGGCTGGATAGTAGTCGTTTGTTTCCTATTCTCATGCGTGCTTTTCTTCCCACTCATGTTGCAATTTGGTTTTACTGCAATTGGTTACATGTTTAGTCCTGAATTAGCACAAAATCAGGTGTTTATTGGTGTTGGTTCCATGGTGGTATTCTGGATCTTAACATTAATGAATATCAAAGGGATGAAATGGACTAAAATTATTAACAGTGTTAGTGCATGGTTAGGGGTATTTATTCCTGCTGGTATTATCGTGTTATTAGCTATTGTATGGTTAATGACTGGTCATCCAATGGCAACTGATTATAGTCATGTTAGTGATTGGATTCCGGATTTAAGTAGCTGGGACACTATTGTATTTTTATCAAGCATGATGTTCGCTTTTGCTGGACTTGAAGTTGCACCAATGATTGCAGGCCGTACTCGTGATCCACAACGAGACTTCCCTAAAGCAATGGCAGTATCTGCAATTGTTATTGTAGGTATCTATATGATCGGAACTTGGGCAATTAATACTTTATTACCTGCTGCTGATACTGATATTGTTGCCGGTGTAATGCAAGCGATGGAAGCTGCCGCTGAAGAATTAAATATGCCTTGGTTATTACCTGTAATGGCAATCTGTTTATTCTTTGGTGCATTAGGTCAAATTAACTCATGGTTAGTTGGTCCTATCTATATGTTACAAGAAGCATCAAAAGAAGATAACTTACTTGGTGAACGTATTGGTCGTTTACATCCAGTATATCAAACACCAGCATTTGCTTTAGTTATCCAAGCGATAATTGTAACGGTACTTTGCTTCTCAACATTTGTATCGCCAAGTATTGCTGCTGCATATTGGATGTTAACCGCATTAACAACCATTTGTTATTTTATTCCTTACTTAGTAATGTTTATTGCCTATTATCGTTTACGTATTACTCAACCTGATGTACCACGTAGCTTTAAGATCCCAGGTAAAGTATTACCAATTGTTTTACCAGGTTTAGGATTCTTATCTACATTATTTGCGGTGATCTTAGTCTTTATTCCACCAGCACAAATTGATATGGGTGGATATGTTGAGTATATCGCTAAAATTGTTGGTGGTGCAGTGCTTGCAATTGTGTTAGCTGAATGGATATACCATCGCGCACAAAAACGTAATCGCTTGCAACAACAATAAGATATAGAGGAGTAATTTATGTACAAACCTATATTAGAAATTGATTTAGGTAAATTAAAAGACAATGCTCGTGTTGAAAAAGAGCTATTAGCTAAACACGGCATTGAAGTTATGGCTGTAAATAAAGTTTTTGATGGTTGCGTTGAAACTGCCAAAGCAGTGCTTGATGGTGGTATTGATGTTATTGCTGAATCAAGAACCTACAATTTGAAGAAACTTAAAGATGCATTAAATTGTAAAACTTGCCTATTACGCAGCCCTTGTTTAAGTGAAATCAGTGAAGTTGTTAAGTATGCTGATATCAGTTTAAATAGTGAAAAACAAGTTATTCAAGCACTTTCTGATGAAGCGGTAAAACAGCAAAAAGTCCATCAAGTTTTATTAATGGTGGATATGGGGGATTTACGCGAAGGGATTTGGTTTGAACATGTAGACGATATTATTGAAACGGTCAAACTGATCCTTTCTTTACCCGGTGTTGAGCTTTATGGGCTTGGTACTAACTTTAACTGCTATGGAACTGTGCTACCGACAGTGAAAAATGGCGTAGATTTTTTACACATAGCACGCAAAGTTGAAGAAGCTTGTAATATCAAGATCAAATATCTATCTGCTGGTAACTGTACTAGTTACCATCTGCTTGATAAAGGGATCTGGCCAGAAGGACTTAATCACATCCGTATTGGTGGTTTACATGAGTTTGGTATTGAGTATGTCGATATGAAATATCTTGATGAGTTTCATCACTCAAACAAACCGGTCGAGAAAGCTTGTAGTGACATGTATAAATTATATGCACAAGTTATCGAACTTAATAGTAAACCTACCGTGCCTGTTGGTGAATTAGGTGTTGATGCCTTTTTGAACAGCAAAACTTTTGTTGATCACGGTACTCGTAAACGAGCTTTGCTTGCTTTTGGTCGTCAAGATGTGCCGGCGGAAAACTGTGTACCGGTTAATGATAACATTACGGTATTAGGTCAAACGAGTGATCATACTATCGTTGATATTGAAGATGTTTCTGAAACATTGCGAGTTGGCGATATGATCGTTTTTGAGCTTGATTACACAGCTCTGCTTATGGCTTGCCAAACCAACGGCGTAGAAAAACGATTTGTTTATTAATATATAACTGCTGCTGGGCAACCAGCAGCTATTATTGATTACTAGGCGGTTTACATGGCAACATCAGAACCTCAAGAAAGTCCTTATCCCAGTACTTTAAAGAAAAACTTAAAGAATCGTCATTTATTGATGATTTCATTAGGTGGTTCAATTGGTACAGGATTATTTATTGGTATTGCAGCGCCACTTAGCACGGTTGGGCCTTTAGGGACCATTATCGCTTATCTACTTGCCGGCAGTATTATGCTGTCTACCATGCTTTGCTTAGGTGAACTTTCTTGCGCATTCCCTCATGCAGGGTCTTTCCAGCATTATGCATTAATGTTTATTCCACATCCTATTTGGAGTTATACTATTGGCTGGTTATATTGGTTAAGCTGGGTACTATCTATGGCTGCTGACTTAACAGCGGCGTCTATGATTGCTCATCAAGTTTTTTCCTCTATTCCTATCTACATTCTTAGTCTAATTATTCTAACCGTTATCACTTGTGTTCATTTAACCTCTGTTCGAGCTTTTGGTGAAAGTGAATATTGGTTTTCAACAATCAAGGTATTAGCCATTATTACGTTTATAGCGGTTGGTATATATCTACTTTATCAACAATATAATCAAACACATGTGTTACCAACTTTTAAGACAGAGCAGGGCTGGTTTCCTAATGGATTTTTATCAATCTTTGTTTGTATGACTATTGTGACTTATTCATTTCAGGGGGTTGAATTAATTGGTAGTGCCGCAGGTGAAGCGCAATCACCCCAAACTGTTTTGCCTAAAATTATCACCGGTGTGGCGTTTCGGATAATTTTGTTTTATGTGTTAGCAATAGCCGTGTTAGCACTGGTATATCCCTATGGTACAACACATGATGAAATTAGCCCATTTGTTTGGGTATTCAATAAAGCGGGGATAACCTTTGCATCGTATGCAATGCTGTTCGTTATATTTTGTGCTGCGATTTCGGCTGCTAATTCGGCAGTTTATGCTAGTTCTAGAATGTTATGGTCGATGGCTCAGGATAATTTAGCACCAAAATATTTCTCAGAAGTGAATAAACGTGGCGTGCCAACCAAAGGAATATTGTTTATTGCTATTATTGCTTTAGTTTCGCTATTTTCTAAGTATATCGCAGCTGAAAAATTATACCTCTATTTAGTAGCAAGTACTGGGCAAGTTGGTTGTTTTGCTTGGATTATTATTGCTTGGTGTCAGTATCAATTTCGGAAAGGAGTAAATGAAGGTAAATATAGTAAAGATATGATTAAATTTAAATCCCCACTATTTCCTTGGTTAGCGATAATATCTATCACCGTTAACATTGTTATTATTGTTGGGGTCTGGTTTGGTGAATCAGGACATTTTATTTTATTATCTGAGGTAATCTTAATTTTTGTTATCTTGAGTACATACTACTTTTTTAAAAAACGAAAAGTTAAGTTGGATAACCAAATAGATTAATCATATTCATTATATATGTAATCACCTAATGATTAATTATCGGTGATTACATACAATCAAATATTAATATTTGCTGACAATACACAAATTCTATTTCTAACCTATTGTTAGCCAAATTATTTTAAGAATGCGGAGACACCTGTAAATACCACTTGCGCTGCAATAGCCGATATTAATAACCCCGTTAGTTTTGATAGAATAGCAATACCTGTATTTTTTAATACTTTAGCAATGCTTTTAGCGCATAATAGCATGGCATAAATACCACTAGAGGCAATTAGTAGAGAAATTGCACCAATCAAATTTTGCATAATACCAACTGAACTTGTGCCCATTACAATAATTGTACCGATTGATGCCGGCCCCATACATAATGGTATTGCTAGTGGTACGACACTAATATCATCATCGTCACTATGAATTTTATTTTTTTCCGGTGAATCATTCATTAAAGCAACAGCGGTAATAAATAATAATGCTCCCGAGCCAATTCTAAACGCATCAAGTGTAAAACCGAACACACTAAACATGGCATTACCAAAAAAGAATAGCACAATACCAATAATAAATACTGCACAAGATGTTTTTAATGCTATTTTGCGACGTTGTGCTTCATCATATTGTTTGGTGCCACTTAAAAATGCACTTAACACTGCTGGTGGCGTCATCAATGCGAATAACTTGGTTGTGGTGGCAAGAATCTCAACAAGATAGTTATCCATTATGTTACCTTTTATATCATTTAGATATTACTTGAATTGTGTCAACGATTGTTGGCGGGAATGAACATTTACTATACACATAAAAACGGTCACCATAAAGGTGACCATTTTAATTGGATATATTTTAATTAGTTTATTAAATATGAACCAATTGGAATTAGTTAAGGCGCTCTTTGATACGAGCTGCTTTACCACGAAGTTCGCGTAAGTAGTAAAGTTTAGCTTGACGTACTTGACCACGACGTTTCACAGTAATTGAATCAACAATTGGTGAGTGAGTTTGGAATACTCGTTCAACACCTTCGCCATTCGAAATTTTACGTACTGTAAATGCAGAATGTAAACCACGATTACGAATTGCTACAACTACACCTTCATATGCTTGAAGACGTTTTTTGTTACCTTCAACAACCCATACTTTAACTTCTACCGTATCACCCGGGCGAAAAGACGGGATGTCTTTCTTCATTTGTTCTTGTTCTAATTGCTGAATAATTGCATTTTTCATAATTTTGTCTCTTACTAGTTATACTGAAATATTATTGGCTCGGTTTATCATTATATTCCTGTTGGAATTCAGTGAGTAAACGTTGCTCTTCATCAGTCAGAGCTAGATTTTCAAGAAGATCTTCTCTTCTCAACCAAGTTCGTCCTAGTGATTGTTTTAATCGCCAACGACGAATCGCTTCATGGTGACCAGACATTAATACATCGGGCACCGCCATTCCATCTAACACCTCTGGACGAGTATAGTGTGGGCAATCAAGTAAACCGTTAACAAAAGAGTCTTCTTCTGCTGATGATTCATGATTTAACACGCCAGGGATAAACCTTGCTAATGCATCAATCATTGTCATCGCCGGTAATTCACCGCCACTTAACACGTAATCCCCAATTGACCATTCTTCATCAATTTCGGTTTGGATAACGCGTTCATCTATACCTTCGTATCGTCCACAAATCAAAATCAATTTTTGATATTGTGACAACTCGCAAACTCCCTGTTGGTTTAATTTGCGCCCTTGTGGGGAAAGATAGATTACTTTAGTATCTTCACCTGCTACAGCTTTGGCTGCATGAATCGCATCTCTAAGTGGTTGTACCATCATTAACATGCCTGGACCACCACCATAAGGCCTATCATCGACAGTCTTATGCTTATCATGCGCAAAATCGCGCGGGTTCCAATAATCTACTGTTAACAGCCCATTTTTAACGGCTCGACCAGTTACGCCATAACAGGTAATAGCTTGGAACATTTCGGGAAAAAGGCTAATTACGCCAATCCACATATTCTTACCTTACCAATTAAAATGCAGGATCCCAATCGACCACAATCATTTTTGTTGTTAAATCAACTTGTTTAATAAATTGTTCTTCAACAAAAGGGATTAAACGTTCTGTTGCTCCAAATGCATCTTTTAGATTTGCTTTAACAACCAATACATCATTAGAACCGGTTTCCATTAAATCAGTTACCTGACCTAAGTCATAACCATTAACTGTTTTTACTCGACAGCCAATCAAATCTTTCCAATAAAAATCACCTTGATTTAGTTCAGGCAATTTCTCAGCATCAACAAATACTTCAGCATTCGTTAACGCATTAGCTTGGTCGCGATCATCAACGCCTTTGAGTTTAACAATCATGTCCTGATTATGAGGTTTAAAGCTCTCAACGACTACTTCTTGCCATTTACCAGCATGCTGGATATACCAAGGTTTGTAATCAAAAATACTATCTGGAAATTCTGTAAACGAAAAAATCCTGAGCCATCCACGAATGCCGTAGCTTGAACCAAGTTTACCCACAACAATTAGATTCTCAGTATTCATCATCACAGTTACTATTACTTAATTAAGCAGCTTTTTGTGCTTGTTTGATCAATGCATTAACACGATCAGAAACAGTTGCACCTAAACCAACCCAATGATTTACGCGATCAAGATCTAAACGTAATTCTTCTGCTTTACCTTGTGCAATTGGATTAAAAAAGCCAACGCGTTCAATAAAACGACCATCACGTGGGTTACGGCTATCAGTGACAACTACTTGATAAAAAGGGCGCTTTTTAGAGCCACCACGAGCTAAACGAATAGTTACCATAACATCCTCTTAAATTAAAAAATAATCTTTCTTTTGCCCAACATGGACAAAATCAAAGCCCCAGAATTATACTCTTTCTAGCAAAAAGTGCAATGATTGATTGAGTGTGAAAAAGCGTGGTGGATTTGGTTATTGGCAAGTTTTGTTATGAATGAATATAAATTAATCTTTTAACCAATTTATATTATAGATAATAAGCTTAAGTTATGTTGGCTAATTAGCTGAATTATAATATTGCGATAGTTAGCCTTTTAAATAGCTGTGTGCCCAATAATTAAGGCTTTTTACGCCTAAATGCGCGAATTAAAACATCAAAAAAACCTAATGATTTAACCATTCTCTGACTATCAACATATACTCGGATAGCTCTTAATACTTGTTTGGGATCTTTAGATGCAAATGCAAATGTACCATCTTTTTTGGTTTGTATAGAGTAACGTGATATCCATCTTCCTTTAAAAAATACCGATGCGATGACATAATCGACTTCTTCCCAAGGTATTTGAATATATTTGCGAGGATCTCGCTGATGATAAAATTCGAACGCTTTATCGCCAATCATAATATGACCGTATTCTGAAAGTCCTGAAAAAGCTGTCGCTTTTACTGTTAAATCTATTTTGCTATTTAATGACTGAACCATTTAGTTGTTTGTATCCCTTATGCAAATTTGAGTTACTCATTACACCCTTTTTTGATTATTTTGAAAAAAGGGTGATTAATGTTTGAGGAAAGCGACAATTTTTGCTTTAAAAAGTACTCTCCTCAATTTTTTTAGTCAAAACGATTATTTTTATAAAAGACCGACAACGTGACCCAAAATACCGACTAAAAATAGTCCAAGAATAATTAAAATTGGCGATACTTTTTTACGAAGTAACCACATACATAAGAAAGTTAATAATAATGGCACTAGTCCAGGTATTAACTGATCTAAGTTATTTTGTAAAGTAGTGACTTTTTCTTGGTTAAGCGCTAATCCACTTTGCATTT
The DNA here is from genome assembly GCF_984569125.1 of Gilliamella sp. LMG 34362. Lineage (NCBI taxonomy): Bacteria > Pseudomonadati > Pseudomonadota > Gammaproteobacteria > Orbales > Orbaceae > Gilliamella > Gilliamella sp. LMG 34362. The sequence continues at coordinate 708,808 of NZ_OZ474902.1, forward strand.
GAATCAATGCTTGGTGAATACCTTCGGCACCAGCTGGAAGGGAATTCCAATCGATAAATGCACCATTATCTAATTTAACCGTTGATACAATTGGTTGGAATTTTATTGAAACCCATCTTTGCACTAATGCTGCTAGTACAAACATACCCAAGATAGATGCACCTTTGGTGATTTTTTGTAGCAAACCACCACCTAAATTATCGGTAATTTTTGAACCAGTACGGTACCCGAATTCCTGGGTAAACCACATAAAGCTCCCACGAATAATATTCCAAAATAAGAAGAATAAAATTGGTCCTAAAATGTTACCGCTTAGGGCGAGTGATGCACCAAGTGCGCCTAGCATTGGACGAACAGTAAACCAGAACACAGGATCACCTACACCGGCTAAAGGTCCCATCATTCCCACTTTTACCCCTTGAATTGCAACATCATCAACCGGTGCACCATTAGCTCGTTCTTCTTCTAAGGCTAGAGTTACACCTAATACTGGTGATGCTAAATAAGGGTGAGTATTAAAAAATTCTAAATGGCGTTTCAAAGCTGCTGAACGGTCTTCTTTTGTAGTATATAATTTTTTGATAGCGGGAATCATTGAATAGGCCCAACCACCATTTTGCATACGTTCATAGTTCCAAGAACCTTGGAGGAAAGTTGAACGCCAAGCTACCGCTAAACGGTCTTTTTTGCTTAATTGAATTCGATCTGTCATGTTCTTCTCCAAGTTCCTAGTAATCATTCAAAATATCATCAAGTGGATCGCCTTTACTTCCACCGCTTGATGAATTACCACGTTCAGAAAGGTTTATATAAATCAGTGCTAAAGCGATACCTAAGGCACCGAGTGCAATCAACGTTAATTGTGATATTGCTGCAACCACAAAACCGATAATGAAAAATGGCCAAACTTCGCGGTTTGCCATCATATTGATTACCATGGCATAACCAACGGCAACAACCATTCCACCACCAATAGCCATACCAGTTGTTAACCATTCAGGCATTGCGTTTAATGCTTCTTTGACGGCTTCAGCAGGAATAAATAATAGTGCAGCAGCTGGAATAGCAATACGTAGACCTTGTAAACAAACACCTAACATTTGTAGCCATTCTATTTTGCGAATATTACCTTCTTCAGCTGCGGCATCCATTAAGTGTACTAAAGGTACGGCAATCGTTCGCACAATCATAGTTAAAAATAGGCCGGCAACAGCAAGCGGAATGGCAACGGCAATCGCAGTTGATACACCTGCAACACCTTGACCACCAAGTACTAAGATAATCGATGAAGCGACAGCAGCAAGAGCTGCATCGGGTGCTACTGCTGCACCAATATTTGCCCAACCTAATGCAATCATCTGTAATGATCCACCTAGTACGACACCAGCTTCTAGATTACCTGTTACCAGACCAATTAAGGAACAAGCAACCAATGGTTGGTGAAATTGGAATTGATCCAAAATACCTTCCATCCCGGCTAAAAAAGCAATAACTATCACTAGAATGATAGCAACAATTGATAAAGTCATAATAATAACCCCTTAATTAAACTATTTTTGTTCAGCTAATTCTTGTTTCGCTTTTTTTAATAATTCATTCATATTATCGTTTGAATCATTAGGTACTTTGCGAACGTCAAATTTCACATTTTTCGCTTTCAATTTTTCGAATGCATCAACATCTTCAGCGCTCATTGATAACACTTTATTGACCATTACTTTGCCAACTGAATGTGCCATTGAACCGACATTTAATGTTTCAATATCGACACCACCGTCTAAAGCACGCAGTACATCTTCAGGGTTTTCGAACAGTAATAAGGCTTTGGTATTGCCAAAACGCGGATCATGGGCAACTTGAATAATCTTTTTAATTGGCACGACATTGGCTTTAACTCCAGGAGGAGCCGCCTCTTCAATTAGTTTTTTCCGTAATTCATCTTTGGCTACTGAATCGGAAACCACGATAATACGATTAGGATTTGTGGCTTTAGTCCAAGACGTCGCCACCTGACCATGTAATAAGCGCGAATCAACACGAGCTAATACTATTTTCAACTTACCATCACCTAACACGGTACCTTCTGGGATAGTATTTGATTGTTGGTTGTTTACTTGTGGTTTAGCCGCAATTTCAACAGTTGTTCGAATTCCTTCCTGAGCTGACTCTATAATTGCTGTAGCCACTTGTTTGGCACTATCCATGGATAAACGTGATGAATAGGCTTCGATTAGCATAGGAAGATTCAAACCAGCAACGATAGCCCAATTAGGGTGTTCGCCACAAAGTGTATTGGCTTGATTAAATGGCGTTCCACCCCATAAATCAACTAAAAACAGTACTTCATTTTGGTTATCGAAAGTAGCTATTGCTGCTAGCATCCGTTCTTTTAAACTTTCAGGACTATCACTTGGGTGCAAGGTAACGGCTTTAACGTTTTCTTGCTCGCCAAATATCATCGTCCCTGATTGTAAAATACCTTCAGCAAACTCACCATGAGTTGCTAGGATAATTCCAACCATAACGTACCTCCTAGGTTTTTATATTATTGCTAATATAAAGTTAATAAAATAAAGCAAAGTGATTTTATTTTAGTTAACAACATAAGTTATTACCTTGATCTGTATCAAAGATTAATAACAATAATTGTTAACTGATTAAATAATCTTCATTTAACTAACATATAAAAATTATGTCATGCTTTCTAAGACTACTGCTCAATAAGAGAATAAATTAGATATTATTTTGTACTAATGTTTTACGAATGAAACCATTATTTTGTTCGAGTTTTGTTTTGGCTTGCTGAGCGGTTAGTCCGGCAAGAATCATTAAAATAGCTGTTTTACAATGTTGATTACATTGATTTAACGTTGTTATAGCTATATCTCGGTTGCAATCGGTGGCTTGCATAACAATTGATATCTGTCGTTCAACAAGCTTAGCATTAGTGGCTTCAACATCAACCATTAAATTACCATAAACTTTGCCGATTTTTATCATACTGGCTGTTGTTAACATATTGAGGATCATCTTTTGTGCAGTGCCTGCTTTCATTCTTGATGAACCGGTAATGACTTCGGCTCCGACAATAGGAGTAATAGCAATATTAGCCAAATTAATCATAGGTGCATTAGGGTTGCAACATAAACTTACCACTGTAGCGCCAAGTGATTTTGCATATTGCATGCCGCCAATAACATAAGGTGTGCGCCCACTAGCAGCGATACCAACTAAAATATCTTTAGCACTAAAATTAATACGTTTTAGATCATTAATTGCTAATTGGGGTGAATCTTCTGCATTTTCGACAGCTTTAAATATGGCAGGTTTACCGCCAGCAATTAGGCCAATGACTTGTTCTGGCGGTGTTCCATAAGTGGGTGGGCATTCGCTAGCATCTAAAATACCTAATCTCCCCGAGGTCCCAGCTCCAAGGTAGATTAAACGGCCATGATTTAGGAATGCATTGCTGATTGCATCCACGGCATTAGCGATGTAGGTAAGTTGTTTTTCAACTGCGAGTGCCACTTGTTTATCTTCATTATTGATAATTTGCAGAATTTCAATTGTGGATGCGCAGTCGATATTTTCGCTCGCATTGTTGCGATTTTCGGTAACCATAGCCGATAAATTAATGTTTGGCATGTGATTTTAACCCTAACCATACAAAAGCAATAAGAATAGCAAATAGCATACCAAAACCGACGCCAATTGTAATGACTGATAATCCACCAGCGACAGCTAAGGTATAAGCACTTAACATAATCATCATTGCGCTATACTCGCTTAAGTTCTGTATTGAAATAACACTTCCGGCACCGACAAGCTCTTTACCAATTTTTTGAATTAGTGCATTTAATGGCACTAAAAAATAACCGCCTAATGCACCAATCACAACTAATAATATATAAGAGCTAATCATATTACTTTGTAACGTGAATGCGATGACGGCAAATCCCATTAATATCCCAGCTGGAATACAACGTAATGTATTCGAAATTGAAACCAAAGCACTAGCCAATGCCGCACCAATAACAATACCTATTGCTACAACAGCATTTAGATTCGTTGGAGTTGAATTGTCGGTAATACCTAAAACAATTGGTACCCAGCTGATTAATAAGAAACGCAGAGTAATGCCTGCCCCCCAAAATAGACTGGTACCAAGTAAAGTATAAAGGGCTTGTTTATTATTGAAGATGATTTTGATGGTTTTAGCGAAATCTTTTATCATACTTATCAACTTCCACTCAATATCTTGTCGAGCAGCAGGTAATTTGGGAATAAAAATATTTGCTATTACCGCTAGTCCATACATAACAACACAAGTAAGCAACGCTAAAGTAATATCTAAATCAGCAATATGGCCACCGGCAAGTGAACCAAGCAAAATAGCTGCAATGGTTGACGCTTCTATTAAGCCATTCGCTTTAACTAAATTATCGCCGGAAGTGAGTTCTCCTAAAATACCATATTTTGCTGGTGAGTAACCGGCTGCGCCAATACCGACTAAAAAATAGCCTAAAAATGGATTGATATTTAAGCAGATAATCGCTGCACCTAATAATTTAACCCCATTTGCAATCATCATCGCTTTGCCTTTCGACATACTGTCAGCAAATTGACCAACAAAAGGAGAAAGAAGGATAAAAGGAATTACAAAACCGATTTGCAATGCTGATTGGCTCCATTCTGGATAATGGAGCTGCTTAATAAAAGCAAGAATAGCAAAAAAAATTGCATTGTCAGCAAAGGCTGAAAAAAACTGAGCTAGCATGGTCGCTGCCATGCCAACTGATAACAATGGTTGTTTAGACATATCGAATCCTTGCTGTTATTGATTCTCATCGGCCATTTTGCGTAAGGTAATAAAATCGATTTTACCTGTACCCAATAATGGTAACTCTTTAACAACACGAATATCTCGAGGGATCGCTAATGCAGGGATACCTAAATCCTGCGCAGCCTGATTCAGCTGTTCCCTAGTTAATTTAGTCGAGGTAGTAAATAGCACAATAGCTTCTCCTTTGGCTGCATCGGCTTTTACTGTTGCACCATGCATGGCATCAACATCGACCTTTTTAGCTAAAGCTTCAACATTTTCAAGTGAGACCATTTCGCCAGCAATTTTTGCGAAGCGTTTTAATCGTCCTTTGATAGTTAAAAACTCATCTTTATCAATCGCAACGATATCACCGGTATCATACCAACCTTTATCCACATTACCGTTTTCATCAATAGCAACTGGCTCTTCAAGTATCCCCGGCTTCTCAACACGTAAGTAACCCTTCATTACGTTAGGTCCTTTAAGTTGTAGCTCTCCGCCATTGCTAATGCCTGGAACAGGTATTAATCTTGATTCCATCCCCGGTAACAAACGACCAACGGTACCTGCTTTAAATGCCATCGGCACATTAAGAGCAACGACTGGAGCACATTCAGTTACACCATAACCTTCTAAAATTCGAATACCGTATTTATCTTTCCATTGTTCACGCACCGCATCAGAAAGTTTTTCAGCACCAGCAACTACGTAGCGTAAACGCATAAAATCGTATGGATGTGCATAACGGGCGTAGTTGGCTAAAAATGTTGGTGTTCCAAATAACACCGTACAGTTTTGGTCATAAATGATTTCCGGTACCATACGATAATGTAATGGATTTGGATATAAAAACGTACGACTGCCAGAGAACAACGGTAAAAATAAGCCAGCGGTAATGCCAAAAGCGTGGAAAAGGGGTAATGCCGACATAAAACGGTCTGCAGGTGTTGGATCGATAACAGTACGAATTTGTTCGACATTCGCCAATAAACTGCCATGGCTATGAACGACTCCTTTCGGATTACCTTCTGAGCCTGAAGTAAATAGAACTAAAGCCTCGTCTTGACTTGATTGTCGTCGTTTAACTAATCGAGGAATGTATTGATGTACGGCAACGTATAGTTTATCAAAAAAGTTCAAACTGCTGCGCAAATCTTCAAGGAAATACCAATTTACATCGTTAATTTCTTCTAAAAGGTAATCAAGCTTCCCTTTTTTAATAAATTTGCGTGAAGTAATAATGGTTTTTATTTCAGCAGCAGTAATTGCACAGGTTAATCCTTTAGTACCAGCCGTGTAGTTGAGCATTGCTGGAATACGATTTTTAACTGATAAACCAAAAATAGTGGCAACAGTAATTGTTGCATTGGGTAGTAATAGGCCAACTCGTTCTTTCGGTTTGGTAATTTTAGAAATAATACAACTTACACCGATAATCTGCTTAAGTAAGTTTCGATAGGAGGCTTCATGAGTGGTAGGGTCTTGAACCATTCGTGATTTTACGCCATAACGAACTTGAGCTTCAAGTAGAGCCTCAAAAAGGGTTAATTTAGGGCGACTTGCCATTCTGGCATTCATCATAATTTGATGTAATTTTTCACCAGCAATATATCTTCGATCACTTGCTTTTGCTGCGTCAGGCATTGGGATTGATTTTGGTTCCAATACATGAATAGTAATTTTTGGAAATAGACGACGTTTAAATAAGCCTTTTAAGCGACTGGTTAAGGTAAATTCGGCACCTTCTATCCAAACAGGTACAATGGTCGCTTGAGAACGTGCCGCAACAAATGCCGCACCATCATAAATCTTCATTAATGATCCGGTTATGGTAATTCGACCTTCCGGAAAAATAACAATTGGTCGGCCTTTTTCAATTTCACGGACCAATTTTTTTATTGCCATAGGACTTAATGGATCCATTGGCACAAAATCGACATAGCGTTTGGCTAAACGAACTAGCCAGTGATTAATATATCCTGCGTAGATAGCAAATACTGGTTTTACTGGTAAAAATACGCCGATTAAAACGCCATCTAGAAAGGAAACATGATTAGGAGTGATAAGAAGTCTGTCTTGTTTTAGGTTATCAAGATTACCTTGAATCTTGACATGGAATAAAATCTTTAAAAAAAATTTTAATATTTTAAATAACATCTGATTTCTCAATTTCCGTGCAAAATTGCACTCTGCCATAATAGTGAAAATTATTGCAATATACAAGAAGCTAAATTTCAATTGAATTTAATTGATATTAAACAAATTGTTATGTGAATTATTCTTGTTGAAAATAATAATTAATAGACAATAAATAGTAAAAAAGTAAAATAAAAGTTAAATAACAGTAAGGAATGAAAATGTTAATTTTAACAGCTCAAGATATCCAGCAATTTTATACTATGAAAGATGCTGTAGCAGCAGATAAACAAGCATTAAAAATTTATACTCAGGGTAATAGTGAAGTGCCTTTACGTATCAACTTTGATATGCAAAAAGGACAATGCCTAGTTATGCCAGCTCATATTAAAGAAAACGATGTTGTTGGTTTAAAAATTGTCTCGGTTTTTCCTGATAATCCTAAATTGGGCAAACCATCGGTTCCGGCGCAAGTGTTTATGATCGATCCGCAAACTGGCGAAGTTTGTGCGATATTAGATGGCACGTTTGTTACGCAATTGCGAACCGGTGCGGTACAAGGTGCTGCTACCGATTTATTAGCAAAAAAGGATGCTAAACGAGCAGTATTAATTGGTACTGGTGGGCAAGCTGCTGCACAATTAGAAGCTATGTTAACGGTACGGCAATTAACGGATGTGGCTATTTATGGGCTTGATGCTAATAAAGGCAAGCAATTTACTGAAGAGATGAAAAAACGATTTGGCCATTTTTCGGCTAACCTCTATTTTACACAAGATTTGGATGAAGATATTCGCCATGCTGATATCATTACGTCAGTGACTACATCAAAAGAAGTGACTTTCAATGGTGAGTTAGTTAAACCCGGAACTCATATCAATGGTGTAGGTGCTTACACATCAGAGATGCACGAAATCCCAAGTAAGATAGTGGCAAAAGCAGATATTCGTGTACTTGATACTAAAGATGGTGTATTTGCTGAAGCTGGTGATATTATCGACCCAATTAATCAAAATTTAGTCACAAAACAAGATTTTTATGAATTGGGAGATTTAGTTATCGATCCGCAAAAATGTCGTCAAAACGATCAGCAAATCACGTTATTTAAAACTGTGGGAACGGCAGTTTTAGATGTCTATGTCGGTTATGATATTTATCAGAAAGCTAAACAAAAGGGTATTGGAACGACTATCTAATAATTCTTTTTAACCCCAAATCACCCCTTAACCAAAAATTTGAGGAAAGGGGTTTTTTAATGTCTAAAATTGGCATTAATAGTGCTTATTATTAGTATTAACAATAAGTTAGTTCTATAAAATAAAAAATTATAGGAAAGTGTTTTTAGCGCTTAAAATTGTCGTTAATGGTATTACTTATTAAAATCAACAATAGATTAGCCATTATCAATAAAATAATGCGAGGTAAGGGCGGTTCTAAGATCGAAACTTAGCTTTTCAGCTCTTCTTTTTGTGAACGACCTAATAATGACATGGCAGCCTGTTTTGGATCTTTATGTTCGTAAAGTACTTTATAGATTTGTTCAGTAATAGGCATATCGACGTGATATTTTTGTGCTAATGACCAAACTTCTTTAGTATTTCTACAGCCTTCAACCACTTGAGCAATGATCTCTTGTGCTTCTTGAATTGATTTGTTTTGACCCAGTAAAATACCAAAACGGCGATTTCGAGATTGATTATCGGTACATGTCAGTACCAAATCACCTAATCCTGCCATCCCCATAAAAGTGGCGGGATCGGCACCAAGTGCTTCGCCTAATCGCATCATTTCAGCCAATCCACGAGTGATTAATGCTGTTCTGGCATTAGCACCAAAACCAAGCCCATCCGACAATCCAGCACCAATGGCGATCACATTTTTGACTGCTCCGCCAAGTTGAACACCGATAAAGTCTTTACTGCTATAGACTCGAAACGATTTACTACAGTGGAATAAATTTTGTAGTTCTGTTAAAAATTGTTCATCAGTTGAGGCAACAGTCACTGCAGTGGGTAAACCAGATGCCACTTCTTTAGCAAATGTAGGACCAGAAATAACCGCTAATGGAATTTTGTCACCTAAAACTTCGCGTGCAACATCTTGTAATAATCGTCCAGTATCAACTTCAAGCCCTTTCGTTGCCCAAACGATTTTACTATCCTTTCTTAACAATGGTTTTATTTGTTTAAGAATACTACCAAACGCATGGCTTGGTACAACAATAAGTAAAATTGGTGCAGCAGCAACAGCAGTGGCTAAATCAGCTTCAATTTGCAGTTGCTCTGGGAAAGGGATATCAGGCAAAAACTGTCTATTTTGTCTATCATTCTGCAAAATAGCCATCTTATCTGGGTTATGTCCCCACAATAAGGTTTCATGGCCATTACGTGCTAGTAATATTGCTAGTGAGGTTCCATAAGAACCTGCGCCAATTACAGTCACTGCAGCATCTTTACTCATATATAATCCAATAGACTTTATTAATTAACTTAACAATTACGATTATTGTAAGGTTTCAGTTACACTATTTTGGGCTTGTTGTTCTTGTTGTTGTAAATAGTTAATGAACAATGCTTCAAAATTTACTGGCTCTAAATTAAGTTGTGGGAATGTCCCTTTATTCACTAGGCTTGAAATAACCTCACGCGCATAAGGGAATAAAATGTTTGGACAATAAGCACCAACACAATGTTGAATTTGTGCATCATCAAAACCAATAAGAGAGAAAATTCCTGATTGGGTAACTTCACAAATATACACAACTTCTTCTTGTTGTTTTACCGTTACGGTAACACGTAAAGAAACTTCATGCACTTCATCACTTAATGCTTGTGATGCTGAATTTAGCTCTAAATTCATTTCTGGTTGCCACTGCTTAGTAAAAATTTCAGGGACATTATTGGTTTCAAAAGAAACATCTTTAGTGTAAATACGTTGAATTGCAAATTGTGTTTCTGGTTGTTGTGTATTGTTTTGTTCTGTCATGATAAAACCTTATTTTAAAATTATATTATTTTCTAACTAATGGTAAGTTTTCGCCGTTCCAACCAGCAATACCATCTTTTAATGTAAATACATGTAAAAAACCTTGTTTGACTAATACTTCACCAATGCCTGCTGATGTTAAGCCATTTTCATCAATCACAATAATGATATTTTCTTTAAATTTTTCTATAGTTTTAGCACTAGCATTCTTTATATCAACAGGTAAGATGTTGTGTGATTCAGTGATATGCCCTTTTTTGAAGCTATCTGCTGAACGAATATCAACAATAACTGCATTTTGTTTATTGATCATATTAATTGCTTGCGCGTTATTAATTATTTTTACTTTTGACAATTTACTTTTTACGGTTAATACAATGATTGCAACAAATAACACAACCCAACCTAATGAAAGTAAAAGATGATTTTTGACAAAAGGTATAATTTCGAGCGTAACAAAGTCCATACTTTTATGATTACCTAATTTTTATTAAAAATAAGATAAGATTATAACGATATTGTCTACTGAAATACAGATCTAAAGGGAGAAATCTTATTTTAAGCTAATAAGAACTAAAGAATTCTAAGGTGAGAATTAATGTTATTTAGATGATTTATCTTAGTGGTTTTGCTTTTAGTTACTATAATCTCGTCTGTTTTAGCCGAACAAAATAATTGTGCTACAAATAAAACCGTAAACTTAGATCAAAACATGCAAATAACCGATGAGCCATTACTATTTGACCCAAATTTAACCTGTCGAAATTTTTTTCTGGAAATTGATGCTAATGCACCTGATTATTTTCAATATTATGATTGTCAAATACAAGATGAAGGTCAAACATGGCGGATAACTGTAGTTTATAAAGTTGACGGTAAATATGCTAAGCAAGCCCATTAATATTTGATTAAAACTATGAGGATGGGTGAACTGAAACATTTATGCTGTTATTGGCATCAACAAAATCCAGTTTTGATCGCTAATTCAAAAGATAACTTATTGTATGAAACTTCGTTTTTTTTAAATGAAACATTTAAACGTGATGGGGATGAAATGATTTTTTATTTAATCATAATCGGTTTTCGAAGATTCAATATATAACTTATTTATGCAGTGTAGCCAATCAACCACTTTGTCATGGAGCAAAACAGTGACATAAATGGCTTTATGTGACATTTTGGTGCATTGTTTTGGTGCTTTATGCATTATCATGGTGCATTAATGCTTTTTCTGCTATTATTTAATCATTAAAAACCGTCTAAAATGGTTAATGAAAAACTGGCATCATATTTGCATATAATCTAATAAATAGGCAAAATGCCTTTAAACTGAACAATTATTATATGTCCTCAATGGAGAAGCTACATGTCTACACAAAAAGTTTTAACGCTAATAAAAGAAAACGATGTTAAGTTTGTTGATTTACGTTTTACTGATACTAAAGGTAAAGAACAACACGTTACAATTCCTGTAAGTCAAATCGACGCTGATTTTTTTGAAGATGGTAAAATGTTTGATGGCTCTTCCATTGCTGGTTGGAAAGGCATTAATGAATCAGATATGGTTTTAATGCCAGATGCATCAAGCGCAGTAATTGATCCATTTTTTGAAGACGTAACATTAAATATTCGTTGTGATGTTTTAGAACCAGCGACTTTACAAGGTTATGACCGTGACCCTCGCTCAATTGCTAAACGTGCTGAAGAGTTTTTAAAATCATCAGGTATTGCTGATACCGTTATTTTTGGACCAGAACCTGAGTTTTTCTTATTTGATGATGTTCGTTTTGGATCGCCAATGTCTGGTAGCTTTGTTCATATTGATGATATCGAAGCCGCTTGGAACTCTGGTACTAAATACGAAGAAGGTAATAAGGGGCATCGTCCTGGCGTTAAAGGTGGTTATTTCCCACTTCCTCCGGTTGACTCGTCACAAGATATTCGTTCTGAAATGTGTTTAATCATGGAACAACTAGGTTTAGTTGTTGAAGCTCATCACCATGAAGTTGCAACTGCAGGCCAAAATGAGATTGCTTGTCGTTTCAATACATTAACTAAAAAAGCTGATGAAGTTCAAATTTATAAATATGTTGTACAAAATGTTGCTCATGCTTATGGTAAAACCGCAACATTTATGCCAAAACCTATGTTTGGCGATAACGGTTCAGGTATGCATTGTCACCAATCTCTTGCTAAAGATGGCGTAAACCTTTTTGCTGGTGATAAATATGCTGGCCTTTCTGAAATGGCGTTATACTATATTGGTGGTATTATCAAACATGCTAAAGCAATTAATGCTTTTGCGAACCCAGCGACTAACTCTTATAAACGTTTAGTACCAGGTTATGAAGCACCAGTTATGCTTGCATATTCTGCGCGTAATCGTTCTGCATCAATTCGTATTCCAGTGGTTACTAGCCCTAAAGCGCGTCGTATTGAAGTTCGCTTCCCTGATCCAGCAGGTAACCCATACTTATCATTTGCAGCACAATTAATGGCAGGTTTAGATGGTATTATCAATAAGATTCATCCGGGTGATGCGATGGATAAAAACTTATATGACTTACCACCAGAAGAGTCTAAATTAATTCCACAAGTTGCTGGTTCACTTGAAGAAGCTCTTGACGCGTTAGATGCGGATCGTGAATTCTTAACTCGTGGTAATGTATTTACTAATGACACTATTGATGCTTATATTGACTTAAAACGTCAAGATGTTGATCGTGTTCGTATGACACCACATCCGGTTGAATTTGAACTCTACTACAGTCTATAAGTCATTATTGTATTATTTAAAGCTTTAACCACCGCTGAAGGGCGGTGGTATGTAATGAGAACGGAGAGCCAACGATGACATTTGATAATGAATCTGATGCAAATCTTGTTCTCGACTCAATGATTACCAATATTTTATTACTCGATAAAAAACTCAATATTCTTTATGCCAATACCGCGGCACAGCAGTTACTTGCTCAAAGTTCGAAAAAAATATTAGATAGCTATTTTCCTGACTTATTAGGTTATTTTTCCCTCGACCTTGAGTTGATGCAAAATGCATTAGATCAGAATCAAGGATTTACCGATAGCGAAGTTAATTTAGTCATAAACAATGAATTACATATTTTATCGTTAACCGCACAATTGCTGGCTAATGGTCATGTACTTATCGAAATGGCACCATTAAATAGTCATAAAAAGTTGAGTCAAGAACAACTACAACAAGCTCAACAAAATGCTGCCCGCGAATTAGTGCGCGGACTTGCTCATGAAATTAAAAATCCGCTTGGTGGACTAAGAGGAGCGGCGCAATTATTGTCACGAGAGCTACCTAACAATGAGTTGCAAGATTATACAAAAATTATCATTGAGCAGGCTGATAGGTTAAGAAATTTAGTTGATAGATTATTAGGTCCTCAACAGCGGTTACAACAGAAACAACAGAATATACATCAAGCTATCGAACGGATCTATGCGCTTTTATGTTTAGAAAAACAGCTAAATGTTGAGATTATCCGTGATTATGATCCTAGTTTGCCTGAATTCACTCACGATTCAGAACAGATTGAACAAGTGGTTTTAAATATTGTTCGTAATGCTTTACAGGCAATTGGTACGAAATCTGGTTGTATTAAGATCAGGACTCGAACAGCATTTCAAGTTACCTTGCATGGTCAACGTTACCGACTTTGTGCGCGTATCGATATTGAAGATAATGGCCCTGGAGTGCCCGTGCATATTCAAGATACATTATTTTACCCAATGGTTAGTGGTTATGAAGGAGGTACCGGCATTGGCTTGTCGATTGCCCATAATATTATTGACCAGCATAATGGAAAGATTGAATTTAATAGTTGGCCTGGTCATACTGAGTTTTCTATCTATTTACCAATCAAACAATGAGGTTAATGACGATGAATGTTTGGATTGTTGATGATGATAGTTCGATTAGATGGGTTTTAGAGAAAGCGCTTACTAATGCTCATTTTAACTGCATCAGTTTTTCGAGCGGTCAAGAAGTGATTGATGCTTTAGTTAATCATCCACAGAAGCCAGCAGTATTATTATCCGATATTAAAATGCCGGGTATTGATGGGTTATCTTTGCTTAATTATATTAAAGAGCAAATGCCTAATTTACCGGTGATTATTATGACTGCTCATTCAGACCTTGATGCTGCAGTGAATGCTTATCAAAAGGGAGCTTATGATTATATTCCTAAACCTTTCGATGTCGATGAAGTAATTCAATTGGTTGAGCGGGCTATTTTACAAAGTCAAAGTAATAAACCTAATAATTCCTCTACTAGCAAAGCTTCTACGGGTATTATTGGTGAAGCTCCCGCCATGCAGGAAGTGTTTCGTATTATTGGACGACTATCTAAATCATCTATCAGCGTACTTATTAATGGTGAATCAGGAACGGGTAAGGAGTTAGTGGCTAAAGCTTTACATACTCATAGCCCACGCTCACAGTCACCATTTATTGCACTAAATATGGCTGCTATTCCTAAAGATCTGATTGAATCGGAACTATTTGGGCATGAAAAAGGGGCATTTACTGGAGCTGCTCAAATAAGGCATGGTCGATTCGAACAAGCTAATGGTGGAACGCTATTTTTAGATGAAATTGGTGATATGCCATTGGATGTGCAAACTCGATTATTAAGAGTTCTTGCTGATGGTCAATTTTATCGGATAGGTGGTTATTCACCTGTAAAAGTTGATGTACGTATTATTGCCGCTACGCATCAAGATTTACAAGCTAGAGTAAAGGAAGGTAAATTTAGAGAAGATTTGTTTCATCGGCTAAATGTGATTCGAATTTTATTACCACCATTACGTGATAGAGCGCAAGATATACCTAAATTAGCTGAACATTTTTTACGGACCACTGCCAAAGAATTAGGTGTTGAAAGTAAAGTGCTAAGCCTTGATGCTCTCAATCTTTTATGTCTGTTCAATTGGCCGGGTAATGTAAGGCAACTAGAAAATGTTTGTCGTTGGGTAACAGTAATGTCGTCCAATAATGAAGTTTATGTACAAGATTTACCACCAGAACTATTACAATTATCTGCTTCTGATGCCTCAGCTAATTATGAGGTTACTACCAATGTAACCAATCAGATATTACCAGAAACCGATTGGAAAAAACTGTTAGAACAGTGGGCTAAACAAGCCTTATTAGCTGGTCAAACCGGAATTTTGACGCAAACAGTGATTGATGTCGAAAGAATTTTATTGAGGTGTGCGCTTAATTTTACTCGCGGACATAAGCAAGATGCGGCTAATCTACTTGGCTGGGGACGAAATACTTTAACGAGAAAACTCAAAGAATTATCAGATGATAATTGATTATGATAGCATGCCGATTTTTTCGGCAATAAGTCATAATGTTATCATCTAATGTTTTTACCAATTTATTTATTATTATTTTACTGTTTGCTTAAAGTTCATTGAACACTTATTTATTTTTAGTTACAATCGAATGTAAATGATAATTATTCTATTTATCATCCATTCGCTTTTGGACTAAGCTAATAACTAGGAGTTACAATGTATTCATCTATCAAAGTTAAATTTTTAGTATTACTAGCCGCTTTATTTGTATTAGCTGGCTGTGACGATAAAAAACAAGAAGTACCACCAGTAGCTAATAAAACTATAGCTGTTGAACATGCTCAAGGTAAAACGGATGTTCCTGAAAACCCGAAAAAGGTGGTGGTTTATAACACAGCGACACTGGATATTATTGATGCATTAAAAATTCCTGTAACCGGTGTTCCGCAATCGGATGTACATTTCCCTGAATTCTTATCAAAGTATGCTGATAAAGCTTATACCAATGTTGGTACTTTATTTGAGCCAAATTATGAAGTGTTAAGTTCATTACAACCTGATGTGATTATCGCAGGTGGCCGTGCCAATGATGTTTATAAAAAATTAAGTGATATAGCACCAACTATTTCGCTTGATATTGATCCTAATAATTTTGTAGCTAGCTTAACCGAGCGTACTGAACAGTTAGGCGATATTTTTGGTAAACAAGCAGAAGCTAAAAAATTAATTGCTGATTTTAACCAAAAAATTGAAACACTAAAACCTAAAACAGATACAGCAGGAACTGCCTTAGTGATTATGGTTAATGGTGGTAAAATGTCTGCTTATGGCCCTAAATCCCGTTTTGGTTTTATCTTTGATGTATTAGGTTTCAAACCTGCAACAACCTTCCAAGAAGCTGGCCGTCATGGTAATGCAGTAACTTCTGAATTTGTGTTAAGTGTTAATCCACAATGGTTATTTGTATTAGATAGAGACAATGCAATTGGTAATAAAGAAGCTCAATCAGCACAACAAGTTCTAAATAACGAATTAATTCAAAAAACTGATGCATGGCAACAAAATCATATTGTTTATTTAGATTCAACTTCAATGTATATCTCTGGCGGTATTCAAACTTATAGTCAATTAATCGACCAAATAAGTGATGTTTTACAAAAAACATCAGCCAACTAATCATAAGTTATGACAAAAACGGTTTATTTTATTGCAGGCATTGCTCTTTTAGTAGCAATGGCTGCATTAAGTCTGTTTATTGGTGCTGGGCATGTGACGTTGGCCGATCTTTGGTCAGATAGTAATATGCGACAAATCTTTTTTGTTAGCCGTGTACCTAGAACGGTTGCATTAATATTAGCTGGTAGTGCTATGAGTGTTGCAGGCTTAATTATGCAATTACTTACGCAAAATCGGTTTGTTGAACCTTCGTTAGTGGGGACAACCCAGTCTGCGAGTCTTGGGCTATTAGTCATGATGGTATTTGCTCCTGGCGCAACTGTAATGACGAAAATGGTAGTGGCAAGTTTATTTGCAATGGCTGGCACGATGTTGTTTATGTTTATCTCACGTAAAATCATCTTTAAATCTGCCTTAATGGTACCACTTATTGGGATTATGCTTGGCGCAGTAATCAGTGCAATTTGTACTTTTTTTGCCATGTATTTTGATTTATTACAATCACTAGGTGGTTGGGAATCAGGTGATTTTTCTGGCATTTTGCAAGGTCGCTATGAACTATTGTGGTTAGTTGGTGGTATTACCTTACTTGCCTGTTGGAGCGCCGATCGTTTTACTGTCGCTGGATTAGGGCGGGACTTTTCCGTCAATGTCGGACTTAATTATAATAGAGTAATGTTAACAGGCCTGATTGTCATTGCACTTATTGGTGGGATTGTCGTTGTGGTGGTAGGTGTACTGCCATTTTTGGGCTTAATTGTTCCTAATATTGTGAGTTTATTGTTTGGCGATAATGTTCGTAAAACTATTCCGTGGATCTGTCTACTAGGCAGTGGTTTGGTTTTACTCTGTGATATTATTGGACGAGTTATTCGCTACCCCTTCGAAATTCCAGTTAGTGTAATCCTTGGTGTAGTCGGAGCTGTCATATTTTTAGTATTGTTGAGTAAAAAACGTCATGCTGGTTAATCAAAAACGCTTTATTTCAAGTCGAAATACGGTACTGATATTACTAGGTATTGCGCTATTTTGTGTCATTTTTTTCATGACATTCAATTTAAAAGGCAATATTAGTTATATATTGACTCATCGTGCTTGGATTGTTTTAACGATGATTTTAGTCGCTTTTTCAGCTGCAACGTCGACTTTGCTTTTTCAGACTGTTACTAATAATCGAATTTTAACCCCTTCGATAATGGGATTTGAATCTTTGTTTGTATTGATTCAAACAGTTGTAATATTTTTTATTGATGCGCAAGGTATTCCTTATATTGGTATTGTGGGTAAATTTATCTTCGAATCATCATTATTAATTTTATTTTCTCTATTTCTGTATCGAGGATTATTTACCAAACTTAAACAAAACCTTCATTTGGTTTTATTAATTGGCATTATTTTAGGAACACTATTTCGTAGTTTCTCCAATTTATTACAACGATTAATGACGCCAACGGAATTCGCTGTTTTGCAAAGCCGTATTTTTGCAACATTTACCCGAGCAGAACCTGTCTTAATCGTATTTTCATTAGTCATTGCCTCAATTATTGGCCTGTTTTTATGGCGAATGCGCTTTCGATTTGATGTATTAGCTTTAGGAAGGGATAATGCCATTAATCTTGGGGTCGATTATCAGAAAAGTGTCACTATCATTCTATTACTCGTCTCGGTATTAGTTTCAATATCAACCGCGTTAGTTGGGCCTTTCACATTCCTAGGCCTACTTATTGCTAATTTAGCTTATAGTATTAGTGGCTCTAGCCAGCATCGTTTTTTATTACCGACAGCGTTTTTATTAGGCGTGATTTTTCTTGTTGGTGGACAGATGTTTTTAGAGCGGGTACTAAATATGGTGGGCGCATTATCGATAGTCATTGAGTTTATTGGTGGTTCATTGTTTATCTTCTTATTATTGAAAAAGGTTCCGATGTGATAGAAATTGATAATATTAGTAAAAAGTATCAAACCATACCTGTATTAAAAAATGTGAAAGCAACCATACCTCAAGGTGGTATTACGGCAATTATTGGTCCAAATGGTGCAGGTAAATCAACCTTATTATCAATTATTAGCCGTCTATTACTTGCCGATGAGGGACAAGTAAAAATTCAGAATATGGATGTGGTTAATACGCCTAGTGATAAACTTGCGACCTATTTATCTGTGTTAAGACAAGAGAACCGTTTTACCAGTCGATTGACTGTGTTTGAATTGGTTGGATTTGGCCGTTATCCTTATTCAAAAGGCCGATTAAATAAAGGTGATTTAGTCCATATTAATCGTGCCCTAGAATTTTTAAATCTAACTGAATATAAAGATAGATTTTTAGATGAACTGTCAGGCGGGCAACGGCAGCGTGCTTATGTGGCAATGGTACTTTGTCAGGATACTGAATATGTATTACTGGATGAGCCATTAAATAACCTTGATATGAAACATGCGGTTGCTATGATGAAACAGCTAAGACGAGCAGCTGATGAACTGGGGAAAACCATTGTGATTGTTATTCATGACATTAACTTTGCTTCAGTCTATTCCGATTATATTTTAGCGATGAAAGATGGCCAACTGGTTTATCAAGGTAGCCCTAAACAAATTATGGATTCAACGATATTAGAGGAAATTTTTGATACACCAGTCAAAATAGAAAATATTCATAATCAAAATATTGCTATTTATTATTAGTGTCTAATTTTATTTAACAACAAGGATTTAGAGAATAGCTAAATTCTTTTTTTATTTCTAGCGTTTAATTATTATAACTTATTTATAAAGAGTATAACTTTTGTTTACATTTAATTTATGTTCTTGTTAAATAATAAGTAGTTTTTTTTGAGATTTAGTCATGAAATTAGAGCAGATTGCATTGTTAGCTGGCGTATCGAGAACCACAGCGAGTTATGTGGTTAATGGTAAAGCTAAACAATATCGGGTTAGTGATAAAACCATTGCAAAGGTGATGGCGGTGGTAAATGAATACAATTATCAACCCAACGCAGTAGCTGCCGGATTAAGAGCGGGTAAAACTCGCACTATTGGTATCATTATTCCTGATTTCGAAAATATCAGTTATACCCGAATTGCTAGTTATTTAGAGCAATTAGTAAAAAAAGAAGGTTATCAATTACTCCTCTCTTGTTCTGAAGATGATCCGAAAATTGAAAAAGAGTGTGTTCGGCATTTAAAACAGCGACGAGTGGATGCGTTGGTGATCTCTTCGTCATTTGTTGCTGAATCAGATTATGCATTTTATGATGGTTGGCGAAATAGTGATATCCCTCTGTTCGCATTAGATAGAACATTATCTGTATCAGAGTTTAGGAATGTTGTTGGTGCGGATAAAGAAGATTCAAAAATGCTAGCTAAAGCATTTGATCAGTTAGTCAATGGCACAGTAGTTTATATTGGTGCCTTACCCAATCTATCCGTTAGCCAGCAACGTATGGAAGGCTTTAAGGAAATTGCATTAAATAGTAGCAATAAAGTTGATTTTTTATGTGCAAATAATTATAGTCGTCGCGACGCTGAGGCTACCTTTAGTCAATGGTTAGAATATAATGATTTACCAGATGGTATTTTTTCTACTTCTTTTTCTTTGTTACAAGGCACAATTGATGCAATTTTGAAAAAGTTTGATCATCTGCCAGAAAATCTAACTATAGCCACTTTTGGTGATAATGAGTTACTTAATTTTTTACCTT
Organism: Gilliamella sp. LMG 34362; assembly: GCF_984569125.1. Taxonomy (NCBI): domain Bacteria; kingdom Pseudomonadati; phylum Pseudomonadota; class Gammaproteobacteria; order Orbales; family Orbaceae; genus Gilliamella; species Gilliamella sp. LMG 34362. Next base: position 728,964 of record NZ_OZ474902.1, read on the forward strand.
GCAAAATGATTGCGTTATCACAAGATCATAAAGCGATATCAGAAGTAACCATTAAACTATTATTTGATAGTTTACATAATAAAAACTATCAGCCAGGAACTACAGTTATTCCTCGACGCTTAATTTATCGAGGTAGCCTGAGTCGAAAAAGTATTGCTAAAAAGTCAATTTAAGTCGCCATATCGACAATTATTTTCCTCAAAAAAACGATCTAGATCACACTTTAGGAATTAATAGATATAATTTATTTGATAATTAGCCAGTTTATATTCATTATTGCTGAAACGATTCAATATGATTCAATAACGAACTATTGTGGGATTGCTGAGTTGTTTTTAGTTGACCCAACATTATAACCCAGAGGTATTTATTTTATGTTTCATTTAGTTAAAGAAGATATTCATTTAAATGAACAAGCAACCAATAAAACGGAAGCAATTAAGAAAATTGCAGCTGCATTAACTAGTGCCGGCTTTGTCGGTGAAGGATATGTTGATGGTATGCTTGAGCGTGAAGGTCAGGCGGCAACTTATTTAGGTATTGGTATTGCTATACCTCATGGTACGCCTAAAACTCGTCACTTAGTTAAAAAAACGGGTGTTCAAGTTTTCTGTTTCCCTGAAGGTGTAGAATGGGGAGATGATGGTGAAAAAGCCTATCTTGCCATCGGTATTGCGGCAAGTTCTGATGAACACTTAGAATTACTTCGTCAATTAACTCACGTACTTGGTGCTGATGGTGTTGAAGAAAGAATCAAGAATATTCAATCAGCCGATGAAGCTCTCGCTATTTTAACTGGTAAAGATAGTTTAGAAGATAGTCAATTTGTTATTAATGAATCTACATTATTATTAAATATTCAAGCTGACAGTTTGGCTACTTTACAAGCTTTAAATGCATCACGATTAAAACAACAAAATGCTGTTAATGCTAGCTTTATTACTAACGTCCTTGATAATACACCGAATTATTTGGGTGACGGCGTATGGTTAAATGACAGCCGTGAAGGTAATTTAAAAAATGCAATTGCGATTAGTCGTACAGTAAGTGAGCTAAACCAAGACGGTAAGCCAGTTAAACTTCTGATCACTATTTCAGCGGTTGATGATAATGTTACAGCTATTGTAAATAACATTGCTACCTTAGCTTACAATCAAAAATTAAACTTATTAATCGCTGCAAATAGCGATGATTTCAGCAATATTTTATTATCAGGTTCGCAGTCAGTTTCATCTCAACGAGCAGAAACTCAATCTACAAGCGCTTCATCAACAAGTAGTGAATCTAATGGTGAGCTAAGTAGAGAATTTGTCATTCCTAATGAAAATGGATTGCATACTCGCCCTTCATCGGTGCTAGTTAAATTAGTAAAAGAATTTAATAGCAAAGTCACCGTTGCCAATATTGATGGTAAAAATGAACCTGTAAGTGCTACCAGTTTAATGAAGATTGTGGCATTAGGAGCTAAAAAAGGCAGTCGATTACGCTTTACTGCTGTAGGTGATGATGCGGAGCAAGTATTAGATGCAATTGGTAAAGCTATTGAAAGTGGCTTAGGTGAGGGTGTTTAATCATGACTTATCGTGTTGCGACTATTACCTTAAATCCTGCTTATGATCTATTAGGTTTTTGCCCTAAAGTTGAGTTAGGTGATGTTAATTTAGTGCAAACTAATGCTTTACTGCCAGCAGGTAAAGGTATCAATGTTGCTAAAGTTTTATCTGACTTAGGTATTAAATTAACCGTTGGTGGTTTTTTAGGTAAAGAAAATCGAGATGGTTTTAATTTACTGTTTGAATCATTAAATGTTACTGATAAATTCCAAACAGTCGAAGGCCGTACTCGTATTAATGTTAAATTAACCGAAGAAAACAGTGAAGTTACTGATCTTAATTTTTCTGGTTTTACTATTAGCGAGCAAGATTGGCAAACATTTGTCACTTCTTCGTTGGAATGGTTGAAAGAGATTGATATGGTTGCCATTAGTGGCAGTTTACCTGCAGGTGTATCTCTTGAAAAATTCACTGAGTGGATGAAGCAAGTAAAAGCAATTTGTCCTAAAGTTGTGTTTGACAGTAGTCGTGATGCTTTAGATGCTGGGCTTAAAGCTAATCCATGGTTAATTAAACCGAATGATAAAGAACTCGAAATGTGGGTTGGTAGAAAACTAACTACATTATCAGAAATCAAAACTGCTGCTATGGAGCTTATCGATGGTGGCGTAGAAAACGTAGTAATTTCACTAGGAAGTAAAGGTGCTTTATGGGTTACTAAACATGAAGCATGGTTAGCCAAACCGCCTAAATGTAAGGTGGTTAGCACGGTTGGTGCTGGTGATTCAATGGTCGGTGGTTTAATGTATGGTTTATTAACTAACCAATCAATTAAAGACACCTTAGTATTTGCATCAAGTGTTGCCGCTTTATCAGTTGAACAAGCCGGTGTTGGGGTATCAGACCGTCAAGCGGTTACCAACATGTCGGAAAAAATTGAAATAATTGCGGGATAGGAGTATACATGAATATATATATTGTTGAAGGAAGTAATTCAGGCCCAGTTAATGGCCGTTTAGCTAAAGCGGAATTAGCGTTAGCCGCTAATTCATTAAATTTCAAAGTTGTTGATAATGCGACATCAGCCGATACGATTATTTCGGTTGGTGATGGAAATATCAGCGATAAATCAGTGATTGGCAAAAAAGTTTATGTGGTAAGTGATCTCAATGAAATTTTTGCTGATCCTAAAAAAATCTTAAATAATGCAAAACTTAAAGCAACTGTTTATGAACAATCTGCTAGTTCTGCATCTGTATCAGCAGCAAATAACGGACAAAAACGTATTGTTGCGGTAACCGCTTGTCCAACTGGTGTTGCTCATACATTTATGGCTGCTGAAGCGATTGAAGAAGAAGCGAAAAAACGTGGCTGGTGGTGTAAAGTTGAAACTCGTGGTTCGGTTGGTGTTGGTAATGAATTAACACTAGAAGAAATCGCTGCAGCTGATGTAGTGATTGTAGCATGTGATATTGATGTTGATTTAAGTAAGTTTGCAGGTAAAAAAATGTACCGAACTAAAACCGGTCCAGCCCTTAAAAAAACTGCACAAGAATTAGACAGAGCTTTTAACGAAGCTACAATCTATCAACCAACTAGTTCTGCTTCAACAACAAAATCAAGTAACGAAAAGAAAGGTGTCTATAAGCATCTATTAACTGGTGTATCTTACATGTTACCAATGGTGGTTGCAGGTGGATTAATCATTGCTTTATCGTTTGCTTTTGGTTCATTTGAAATGGTTGATGGCGTACAAAAACTGGTAGGTGAATCTCATTTAGCACAAATAGGTGGGCTTGCATTCTCACTCATGGTACCTTTACTTGCTGGTTATATTTCTTACTCAATTGCCGATAGACCAGGTTTAGCTCCAGGGCTTGTTGGTGGTTTACTTGCCGTTTCAACTGGTGCAGGTTTCTTAGGTGGTATTATTATTGGTTACTTTGCCGGTTACTTAGCAATGTTAATCACTAAATATTTACCATTACCAAAAACACTTGAAGCATTAAAACCAATTCTTATTGTGCCATTACTTGCTACATTAGCGACTGGCTTAGTTATGCAGTTTATTGTTGGTACGCCGATAGCATGGCTAATGGAAGCTTTAACTGAATGGTTGAAATCGATGGGAACAGCAAACGCTGTTCTGTTAGGTGCACTTTTAGGTGGTATGATGTGTACTGATATGGGGGGACCAATCAATAAAGTTGCTTATGCATTTGGTACAGGCTTAATTTCGGCTCAAGTATATGCACCAATGGCAGCGGTTATGGCTGGTGGTATGGTTCCACCTTTAGCAATGGGATTAGCAACCTTAATTGCGCGCAAAAAATTTGCCAAAGCAGAACAAGAAAGTGGTAAAGCTTCATTAGTATTAGGCTTATGCTTCATCTCTGAAGGGGCAATTCCTTTCGCTGCTCGTGATCCATTACGTGTTATTCCTTGTTGTATTATTGGTGGGGCAATCACTGGTGGTTTATCATTAGCATTTGGTTCTGAGCTTATGACACCACATGGTGGTCTATTCGCTTTAGCAATCCCTGGCGTAGTTAAACCAGTTGGTGGTTATTTACTATCAATTGTTGTTGGTTCGGTTATTGCGGGTGTCGCTTACGCATTGATTAAAAAACCTGAAGCACAGACTTCTGAATTAGTTAGCGCATAATACATTATGCAACTAAAAACGCCATCATCTGATGGCGTTTTTTTATTCTTGCCTTAATCTATTTTTTTACCCAACGCTGTAAATCTTTTGGGATAAAATTATCCATTCTCTCTAACATTTCATCAGCAACATCTGCTACGATCAATGTTCGATAAAAACTGTCTCGGATAAAGCCTTCTTGTACTGCGTGTTCTAAAAAATTGAGCATAGGTTGCCAAAATTGACTATTTAATAAGGCAACTGGTTTTTCATGATAACCAATTTGCATGCCAGTCCATACCTCAAACAGCTCTTCTAATGTTCCTGTGCCTCCAGGCATAGCAATAAAACCATCAGCTAGCTCAGTTAATCTTGCTTTGCGTTGATGCATATTTTCAACAACTTCCAAACGCGTAATACCATGGTGTGCAGTTTCAGCTTTAACTAACCGCTCAGGAATAATGCCAATAACTTCACCACCATGAGCGAGAACGGCATTAGCAATAACACCCATTAGTCCTTTATTGCCTCCACCATAGATTAATCGTCTATTATGTTTGGCAATGGTCATACCTAATTGCTCTGCTGCCATACGATATTCTGGACGATTACCTTCACTCGCCCCACAAAACACACAAATATTTTTCTTCATCAATTTTACTCTACTGGTTATGCTATTTTCTCGCTATTTTAGCATAGTTTCCCCTCGATTTGCTTACAAGCTGAGCAGTTAAACCTAATTAGTGTTTTAGAGATTGACAGAATCGTCATAGATGGTTAATATCTTGTCCGTTAAGTGTTCCTCCATAGTTCAGTCGGTAGAACGGCGGACTGTTAATCCGTATGTCACAGGTTCAAGTCCTGTTGGAGGAGCCAATTTCAGTTTTTAAGAACCTGCTTATATAGCAGGTTTTTTTATATCTACCATTCAATAGATACTTCAAGATCACTTTTATCTGCATAAACATTATTAATTCGCCGTTTAACCATGTTTGAACAGCGATATATAATTATTTTTTATAAGGCGTGTTTTAGCTGGAAAGCCTTATTCTTGCAGGGTATAATTCAGCCTCCCTCCAATTAATACCAAAGTGTGAAATCAACATGAAACATAACGTAGTAATTGCAGTATTAATGGCAACTAGCTTATCTTGTGCCGCTTCAGGACATTCATCTCATTGGGGATATGAAGGTCAAGAAAAACCAGAAAACTGGGGTAAATTATCACCAGAGTATTCTACCTGTGAGAATGGTAAAAATCAGTCACCGATCAATATTGATCATGCATTAAAAACAGAGCATGAAAACTTAAAGTTCTCATTTAAACCTAGTAAACAGGAAATTATTAATAACGGACACACTATTCAGGTTAATGTTACTGGGGATAATCAGTTAATATTAGATGAGCAAACCTTTACGTTACAACAATTCCATTTTCATAGTCCAAGTGAAAATACTATTAAAGATAAAAGTTATCCAATGGAAGCCCACTTTGTTTACAAAAATAAAGCTGGTGCGCTTACTGTCGTTGCATTAATGTTTAATAATGGTGAAGCGAATTCTGAAATTGCAAAAGCTTGGCAGCAAATGCCTGAAGAAGTGGATAACAAAGCAATTTTAGACAAAACTGTTGATATCAATACATTATTTCCTAAAACACTCGATTATTATCGCTTTAGTGGATCATTAACAACACCACCGTGTACTGAAGGTGTAAGATGGATTGTGTTAGAACAACCTGTGACAGCCTCAGAACAACAAATTGAAAAATTCCACTCAATCATGCATCACAACAACAACCGCCCAGTACAGCCATTAAATGGAAGAGTTATTGTTGATTAATAAATGAGTTTTGATTGGCTTTATTAATATTTATTATAAAGCCAATTTCGATTGTTATATTGATTAAAAAAATATCAATTAACGATAGCTAATCACAATGAGGATAACTTTTTAGTGTCTCTTTTTAGTGATTTTTTTATTTAAGTATTAGTATAATCCCAATCAAAAACTTTTATTTCACCAGTTTGATAAAACTGCTTAACTAACTTAATATAATTATTAAAATCTTTATTTTCTCTAGCAAGACGACTGCAAGAGTCCCAATCAATAATAGTTTTTTCTTGAGCAGGAATTAGAATTTGACTTTCTGATGGATTATCTACATCTAATTTAATAACGCCAATACCGTGTGCTGCGCACAATACTCTGAGTTCTTTTAATGTATCACTACCAGTAATTTGTGAAGCCACCAAATAACCAAAATTAGCCCATGAAGAATTAGATACAGCTTGAAAAAATGATTCTCTAACATTTGACATATTAAGTAATATTTTAACTTCAAATGACCATAGTTTACTTTGTTGATCGGCATAGAGTTTAACGCAATCTTTGACTAAGCTATCCCAATCGGAGCTGAGATCTTCTAAGCCAACAATATCAGGATGTAGCCATATATTGCCATTTTTACCCATTCTATTTGATGATGTTTTTTCATCAATACGTTTAGAGTACACATTAAGTTCATCATAAAGATATTTACTTAATAATGGATAGAGAGAGTGTTCACTATGACCATTCTTCTCTGTTTGGGCTTGTGTGGGCAGTTTCTTTGTAGATAAATACTCGGCGTCTAGTACTTCTGCTTCATCAGATTTTTGCGAAAAGTAATACTTTTTAGGACGCCCCTCTGTGGTTTTTATTTCTGGATGTTTTTTTTGTAAAAGTGGTCGCTGGGCACCAATTTCAGCTGCAATTTGGGCAATAACATCATCATCAGTCATTAAACGCTCACTAGCTTGTTTTTTTTCAGCACAGGCTTGCGGATTATGTATAAATATCAACTGAGCCAATTGTCTAGCGGTAAACTGTTTTTGCGGTTGCTGTTTAAGTAGATTAAATATTGTCTTCCTGAGATTTAATGACATAATGTTTAATAACTCTTTGTAATAATGATTAATATACACGTAATATATAATTTAATTAGCTAGTGCTGTCAATTCAATGTTAACTTTAATAGTTATAAGAAATCGTATAATCATTATTGATAGTTATATATAAAAATGAATAAAAAAATAGATATTAATGGATAATGTACTGTTTTTTTTATGTGTTTTAGCGTATTAAAAGAGTGTTACTGAGTAGTGAATTTGTATACTGGCGGAATCTTAACCTTTTCATGAAAATGCTTGTCAATAAAGGTTTTTTTATTTCAATAAACTAAATCGTATACCTAAAACGAAAAGTGACCCTTAAAATTGGGTATTTTTGATACTCACTTATTTTAGAGTTTTTTTACCAGCATTGATTAACTTTTATAATTTAATGTTTTTTAGCTGTATAAGCTTTTACTTCAATTTTTATGACGCTAATTGGTCTAACATCGCTTTCGGTAAAAGAGAATGTTTTATTAGGAGCAAATTTATTCATCATTACTTGTAACGTCGCTATTTTTGCGGTGGGTTCTTCAATAAAGGTTGCACATCCATTGCCAATAACACTGGCATAATCAAAGGAATATTTGCAGGCTTTTTCATTAGTAATTAATTGGTGCCGTGTATCTAGCTCAAAGCTAAGTAAAGGATTTTGTCTGAGTAGCTCAACTTTAGTACCGACTTTTGCGCCATGAATATAAAAAATAAGTTGATTATTTGTTGTTCGTTCATAACAAAAATTGACTGGAACAATATAGGGATAATCACCATTATTCATGGCTAAACGAATAACATCAGTATGCTCTAAAATATCGATCACTTCATCAAGATTAGTTATTTCTCTATCTTTGCGTCTCATAAATATCCTTTTTTATATTATAGATAACTTAGATTTAAGTAATAATAGATTGATATGTTTTTATTATTAATACCAAACTGATATTAAACCTAAATTGGAATTTCTGCAAAATTTGCAACAGCCTTAAAACTTAGAGTAGATGGTAAGTAATATTACTATAGGCGCAATTTATTTTGCACTTTGGGATATATATTTCCAAATACAGGTTAATGTTATCTTTTGGTTTGATATGTTTTAAAGGATTTAAAAGGAAGTCATTAAATAGTAAATTATTGGCATGAAATTCAGTGGGTTAGTTCGAATGAAAATAACGGCATGCATAAATTATGTGCATTTCTGGGCGTTAATATAGTTCGTGTGTAGTCGATTTATATATAGAAACAGCGCGTTAATTTTTAATTATTTGATTTTATATGGTTTTTGTTGGTGGAGCTGGCGGGAGTTGAACCCGCGTCCGAAATCTCTACATCCTTGGTACTACATGCGTAGTTTGTCTTTGAATTTCGCTTACCCGCTGCGGACAAACACGCCACTGATAAACTAGCTTGATTAAATTTAATGCTTCCGCCCCAAGCAAGGCTTCCACACGATCTCGTTTAGGTTTGACTCCTCTTGATCCCCGTCCTACGAGCGGAGGCTAGGGAGAGAAGGCTCTATACAGGTTATTAAGCTGCTAGTGCGTAGTTTTCGTCGTTTGCGACTATTTTTTTGCGGTTTATTTACGAGGCCTACCGCACCTCGGCATGCACCTTGGGTTTCGCAAATCCCGTCGAATCCAGAATCAGCCCCAATTGTGGTTGGTATTTATAGACAATATTGGGGCATTATAGGTGAATTCAAGCAGTAATACAAGTTACCCGACTTCAGGATTTACCCAATTTTCAGTTGGTTGTTCTGGTTTTAACGCAGAAATAATGTTATCAACAGCGCATTTGGCCATGGCATACCGAGTTTCAGTGGTTGCTGAACCGACATGTGGTGATAATAAAACATTATCAAGTTTTAATAATGGCGAATCTTTGGCTAATGGTTCAACTTCAAAAACGTCTAAGCCAGCAGCCTTAATTGTTTTATTTTTTAATGCTTCATAGAGCGCTTGTTCATCAATTATTGCACCTCGAGCGCCATTGATAAGGATAGCTGATGATTTCATTAACGCTAATTTTTGTTTAGTAATAAGTCGTTTTGTTTGATCGGTTAGCGGTAAAATGATAACAACAAAGTCAGCTTGTTTAAGGACATCATCTAGTTCAAGACGTTTAGCATGATAGGCTTGTTCAATATAGGTATTGGCTGAACGATTATAATATATGATGTTCATATCAAAACCACAATGTGCTCGTTTAGCTATGGCTTGACCAATGCGACCCATGCCTAAAATACCAATGGTTTTACCATAAATATCTGTACCAAAATACTCAGGTGTGATGCTTTTATTCCAGCCACCATGATGAATAAGATTAGATAATTCAACGGTTCGACGAGCGGTAGCCATGAGTAAGGTAAAAATGAGATCAGCGGTACTTTCAGTGAGAACTTTCGGAGTATTCATTAATCGGACGCCATGTTTTTTCAAAGCAAGCAAATCATAATTATCAAAACCGACTGAAATTGTCGCCGCCGCTTTTAATTTAGGGGTTTGTTGCAAAAAACTATCATCAATTCGAGTTGGAATATTAGATCCAATCATACCGTCAGCATTGGCTAATATTTGGATAAATTCACTAATATCGGTTTTGGGATCACCTTGAAATAGTGTTAGATTGAAAGCTTGCGCTAGTCTTTCTTGCTGATCAGCTGGAATTTTACTAAATAAAACAACATTCTTTTTCATAAATACTCCTATATAGCTATATAGACTATTTTTAGCGCAGTATAGCGTTAGCTTATTTAAATTTGCAATGAAATTAAGTTTTAAGCAAATTAGTTTTTATGTGCTGAAAAATGAGAAATATTTATATTTTTTTAAATATTTTTTAAAATAATTATTTATATAAATCAATATAATAGAATGTTTTTTAGAAAAATATTAAATTTTTTTGAAATTAATTGGAACTTTTTGTGATTTAGTCTGTCTATATATTCAGATTACGTTAATTCATTTTTTTGCCCTCCACTCATTTTTGAGTGGATTTTTTTTGCCTACAATTTTTATTAGTGCTAACTAGTCCTGCTATAGAATTATATAATCTACATAAATAATCGATATATGAAAATATATTGAACAATTATTAACAGCAAGTTAATATCTAGCGATTTTCATTATTCTAATAAATAGTGTTATTTTTATTATTATCAAGCCTTTTATCTATTCTCAATTTATTTGGTATATTTAGTCTGGTAACTAAGTAATAAGGTAATGGATGGTGCTTAAATACTAATAAGTGAGCAGAGAGAATTTTTATGTTATTTTCATCAAGGACAAAAGGCCACCTAATCGCACTGATGACAGTGTTTATTTGGGGAATCACTTATATTGCCACCAAAGTTTTACTGACAGATTTTAAACCGATTGAAATTCTCTTTTTTCGATTTACCTTAGGTTATGCCGCGCTTTGGTTATTAGCACCTCGCTTTTTCGCCTGGCAAGGAATTAAACAAGAGTTGATGTTCCTTGGCGCTGGATTTTGTGGTGTCACTTGTTATTTCCTCTGTGAAAATATTGCGTTAACCTATACCACCGCATCAAATGTTGGTGTGATCACCACACTAGCTCCAGTCTTTACTGCTATATTGGCCATCTTTTTTCTTAAGGCCGAAAAACCAGCGAAAGTGTTTTATATTGGGTGTCTATTCGGCATGATAGGTATAGCCTTAATTAGTTTCAATGGTCAGTTTGTATTATCGGTTAATCCGCTTGGTGATTTACTGGCGGTGTTTGCTTGCCTATTTTGGGCATGTTATTCAATTTTAACTAAAAAAAGTAGTAACTATGGTTACAATATTATTTTGCTGACGCGAAGATTCTTTTTTTATGGTCTAATGTTCATGTTACCCGCACTATATTTATTTGATTTTGAATGGAATTTTTCGCGATTTGAGCAACCAATAAACTTAATAAATATCTTGTTTTTAGGTGTCGGAGCTTCAGCTATCTGCTTTGCCTCTTGGAATTATGCGGTAAAATTAGTGGGTGCGGTCAAAATTAGCATCTATATCTATTTAGTACCAATTTTGACAATTATTAATGCAGTGTTAATTTTAGATGAACCTTTTACTTGGATTGCGGCAATAGGTACCTTATTTACACTTGGTGGCGTATTTTTATCAGAAGGGAAAATCAAATTTAAAAAGCATTAATATTTTATAATTTTTATTAATGCTTTGATATAAAAAAATATTACCTAAACTGCCACATTTATTGCATACGGTTGTCGATAGCTTGCATAATAATTTGTCCTAAGTGCTGATAATTTTCATCAAAATGATGGCCACCCGGTAGTTGAAATGCTTCGCCTTTCATCTCCGGTTGTAGGCAACCGCTATCGTCTCTCTCTTCTGCGCCATAGATACAGAATAATTTCTTTTCTGGAATCTGCGCAACCTCTGGTGCTGTTTTCATTTCATCGCCAGATTGTCCCAGCCAACCACTGACTTCTATTTCAAAATTAGCATCTTTAGAAAAAGCAATCATAATCAATGCTTGAACGCTTTGTTGATCTGCTTTGGATAAGCGATTATATAGTGCTGGTAAGATGTCACCCCCAAAAGAATAACCCGCTAGTACAAATTTATTCACCCCCCATTTATCACGGTATTCCTGCATTAAATAAGTCAGATCTTTAGCACTACGTTCAACCGAGCGATGTTGCCAAAAAAGTTTTAATGCATCGACACCAACCACCGAGTAACCATGTGCAGCCATATATTCTGCTGAAACTTTATCTAAATCTCGCCAACCACCATCACCTGAATAATAAAAGGTAACACTATTCGGATGTTGTGGATTACCTTTAGCTGGCAATTCAATCACAGGTAATGGTTCATGTTCACCAAATAAAATAGATGATAAATGTAAACTTAATAGTTCGGTTGGTGACGCTTGATACTCACCAATTGAGGTGGTTACTTTAATCTGTTTTTGTTGGCGAGGGAAAATAGCCACTTGTTCATCAGGTGGATTGTTCCAAATAACCTGCCATGTTCCATGGCTGGCCTGTGCAGGTAAAGGTGCGTCGCAATCTTTATGATCTAAAGTAAACTCAATGGATAAAGCTTTAGCATCATCATCTTGTTGTTTGCTTAACCAACGATAAGCGAAAGCTGCACCTTCTTGCATGCCGGCAACAGTAAATTTATCCTCATTTAAGATCTTCTTCGCTTGTTCAAAGCGTGTTTGTTGTTCGGCACAACTTCCTTGTGGTTGTAATTCAAATTGCACCAATTTAGCACCCATTGATTCAGATAAGGTTAATAATTGATTAGCGGTAAAGTGATTATCTTGTGTCGCAACAATTATTGCTGAAGCTTCTGCTGACTGTCTAGGGCTAGCAGATAAGATAGTAAAGTTTTGATTAATTGTAAAAGTATTAACCGAAGCAGTTCGTTGGTTTTTATAACTGTACCAACCTTTAGCAATACAAAATGTAATGAATACTAAAATAATGAATAATAAAACATAAAGTATGATTTTTTTCATTTGATTAGTTCTTCTGGTTAGTTAATGTTGTTTTGCCACCTGAAATTAACATGGTAGTATCAATTAAAGCAACTAAGGGGTCGAGTCCGGCAGGAACCGCCATATAACGGGGTTGCCAATGCGTTGCAAATTTTTCTTTAAACTGGCGTAGGCCTTGGAAGTTATAAAATCGGCCACCTCGGCGAAAGACTAATGCGCCTAAACGTTGGATCATTGGTGCACCACGTCTTCTTTGCATGCCTGCAAGTGGTACCATTCCCAAACTAAAATACTGATAACCCTTTTCTTGATAATGTAAAATTAAACCAACCATTAAAAACTCCATGGTCGATTTTGGAATATCTTGTAAAACTCGCATTAGATCAATACTAGCACTATAGTTTTGCTTGGTTTCTAATAAATTCACAAAAGCAATAATTTTCCCCTGATATTCAATTGCGGCAACCGTGAAATTATCTAAATAGGATTTAGAAAAAGCCCCTAATGAGAATTTTTTCTCTTTGGTATGTTTATTTTTTAACCATGAATCGGAGACGGCTTTCAATTCATCAATTGGTGCAGTACCCGGTGGATAAAATCTTAAACTAAGCCCATCCCGTTGCCCACGGTTCCAAGTATATCGAAGATCTTTATATCCCTTAGAGGTTAAATTAAACTCTTTTAAATTAACTAAGGCTTCTTCACCAAGTTTGACAATTCGAAGACCAATATCCATATAAAATGGTAAATTGTTTGCTTTAACTTGGTAGAAAACCGGACGTAAATGGTGTTGATCACAAAGATCTCTAAATGCCCAGATTAAATCAGCCCGAGCAGCGCTATCATTGCCAATAGGATCATATAGCGCAACCATGCTTCTTCCTCGCCTTGCATACATAATGAAAGCAGTATGTGATTGATTGAAGAGCAGTGACTTATCACCACTCATCGCTAATCCGCCTTCAGGTTGTTTTGAGTTAAGCATGATTTGATAGGCTTCACTTAGCTCCTCTTCAGTCGGAATCTTCAAGATAGGTAATGCTGGTTTAAATGACCAAAATAACATTACGCTACTCAATAAGATAAAACTACCTAATGCTGCACGTAATGCTCGGGGAACTCGGCTATCTAACTCAAATTGCCACCATAAATCATGGCTATAAGGAATATCTTGATAAATAAATAAGATTAGCCAAACAAATAAGGCAATTAAACCAAAACTGACAACAAAGGATTTTAGTGAAAAAGGTAAAATACTTAATCGGCTTTTACGATAAAAAGCATGCCTAAAATTGATTAATAGTATGGCTATTATTAATAATGTCGCTGCTTCGATCCAGTGTAAACCTCTTAGCAATGAGCAGATACTGCCTAATATCAACAATATAACCGATACTCCCCATGCCGAATAAAGTCTGCGACGTAATCCTACCGCCATTAGTAGGCATAAAACTCCGATTAAACTTGCGGTTAAATGAGCAAAATTGACAATTTTTTTCGGAAAAAAAGTGCTGACAAAATCATGATTAAAGCCAGGTGTAACACTTGAAAACATCATGACTGCTCCGGCAAAAAATACCGTGGTTGCCATAATCGTTGTCGCAATACCGGTATCGGTTTCCTTAACTTGTGGCGCGGTTAACAAGTGTTTTCCTTCGTTAATTAGCAGTAAAATTCCAGCAGGAATCAATGGTAATATGATATAAATTAAACGGTAAATGACTAAAGCAACCGTTAATGATGCAGTATCAATTTGTGATGAAAATGCCGCTAATATAACCGCTTCAAATATGCCAACTCCACCAGGGACATGACTAAGTACCCCAGCAACTAATGCCAAGATATAAATCATAATAAAGGTAATAAAGTTTGGTTGATTCGGGAGTAAAAAATAGAGAATAGCACCGGCTAAAATGGCATCGATTAAGGTAATTAAAAATTGTCCACCGGCTAATTGCCAGTTAGGTAAACGGATCTGCCAATGGAAAATTTGATATAGCCAAGTATCTTTATTGGGTTTTTCTGCTAATCGGTGCGCATGTAAAAATAACAATACACCAGCATAAATGATCAATACTGCACTAGCGATTAATTCAATAGTGATTACCGAGATATGTAGCGCTAGCATGGTATTTTGTATATGTATTAATGCAGCAATTGTGGCAATTAAGGGTAATGTAAGGCCTAACGAAAGGCTAACAAAAATCGACATGCGAGCAACATCTATGGTGGTTAATCCATATTTAAAATAGAGCCGACAACGAATTGCACCGCCGGATAGGGCGGATAACCCGACTGCATTACCAATGGCGGAGGCACAAATTGCACCAGTAGCTATTGTCGATGGCTTTAAATCAACGCCTGCATATCGTGCAGCTGACCATTCATAACCCATCAACATAATATAACTCGCTATCGCCGATAAACATGCCAGTAAAATTGCATGGTAAGGCAGTTTATGCAGAGCTGATTGTAAATCGATAAGGTTAATTGATTGTAATAAATGCCAACACACAACCAGTGCGATACAAAAAATAGTGAGTCCAAATAGTAGAGCGATAAATTGACGATATCGAGTGAAACATTCTATAAGTTGCCAAGGCAAAACTTTGCGTGCTGATATTTTCACTTAATCAACTCCAGTTATTTGCATTGATAATAAATTGTGATTAGAGCATTCTACCCTTCGAAAATAGTGAAAACAATCGAAAGAAATTAAAAAAAATATAAAAAAACATTAAATACAAGGGGTTTTTTGTTAAATTTGTCAGAATAATCATCAATAATGATATTAAATGTGATTTTTAACTCATTTTAAATTGATTTTTTTGGTTTTATGCAAGAATAAATGACTGATTGATAAAGTATTAACTAAAACCATCAATAGCGATTAGATTTTAACTGCGGTAATATACATAATATCTCGATCAAATATAATCTATCATTACTATTTTTAATTAAGCCTAATAAAATGACCAACCGAATAACTGCCCAACAACAACTAATTCTTAATTCGATTAAACTATTTGTTCAACAAAAGCTTTCGCATGATTTTTCGGGTCATGATATAGCGCATATTGAACGAGTTGTAAAATTAGCCGAAAAAATTCTTAATGATCAGCCACAAGCAGATGCATTTATTGTATTGATGAGTGCTTACTTGCATGATGTCATTGATGAGAAAGTGGTTGAGGATGTTGATAACGCAATAATTGAATTGCGTGATTATCTGCAATTATTAAAGATAACCACTAACGAGATTAACGCTATTTTTGCTATTATCGAAAATATGTCTTATCGGAAAAATCTTTCGCAAAAAACCGAGTTATCGTTGGAAGGACAAATAGTTCAAGATGCTGACCGTCTTGATGCTATTGGCGCAATAGGTATTGGCCGTACTTTTTATTATGGTGGTAATAAACATAATATTATGCACGATCCAAACATTCCACCGCGAACGAAACTTAATGAAGACAATTACAAACAGCCCAATACAGTAATCAATCACTTTTATGAAAAGTTATTTTTACTCAAAGATATGATGAATACTGACATAGCTAAACAGATCGCCGAGCGACGCCATAAAATTTTAGTTGAATTTGTTAATCAATTTGAGCAAGAGTGGCTGAGTAACGATTAAATTTTATCAAAACTAAATCCTGACGATTAATCAGGATTTAGCTAGCTGATTTTCAAACTCTTTAAGGCATCGCTTCTATTTAAAAAGGAATTGGTGCACCAACTAAAGAGAGTACGATTGGTAATGTAATTAAACTCAATAAAGTACTGACTAAAGTAGCACTTGATACCAGTGCTGGGTTAGTATCAAATTGAACTGACATTAATGTGGTATTGGCAGCACTTGGCATTGCCGCTAGAACAATAAGGATTTGTTTTGCCATTGGGGTAATAGGCATAAAATAGACCATGGCAAAAGCGACCAGCGGTGATATCACCATCCTAGTTATTAAAGCAAAAGAAAGTTTTGGATAATCAAGTTGTTTAATTTTGATTTTGGCCAATTGCATGCCCAAAATAATCATAATTATCACAATGGAAGAATCACCTATCATACTAATCGAAGTCATAATCGATTTTGATAATGGTATTTGACACAGTTGAAAAAGAATACCCGCAAAGGCACCATAAGCAACCGGCATCCTAATTACTTTGTTAATGACATCCTTTTGACTGACAATATCACTATGTGTGCTGCCCTTGGCTGCATAATAGATGCCAACAGTGCTCATAACAAATTGTTGTAACACCATCATTATGACACCTAGATCAAAACCGATCGTGCCAAAAAAAACCAGTAGTACTGGTGTACCATAATTACCATTGTTCATAAAACACGAACTTAAAATCATTGCACAGCGTTGTTTGACCGAATACTTCATTATCATTGACCAGATGCTGACAATAAGAACCAAGGAAAAACAGAGTCCAATGAGATAAGCAATATAGATTAAATAATCGCTGGTTAAGGTATGTGTATAAAATGTTTTAAATGCCAAAAAGGGTGATAACACATATAGCGACATTTTTGAGAGATTAGCAACATCAAAATTAAGAATCTTTTGACCAATAAATCCAACAATAAAAATACAAAAAATAGGAAACAAAATAAGGAAAAATTGCATAATTTTAACTTTAAACTTTTTGGTTAATTAATTTATTGAATCAATAGTTTCAACTATCGATTCGGTTAGTTTTTGACAGGTGTTATCATCAAGGGCTTTATTGTGTTTATCGGTTAGAATAAACAGATCTTCAATATGTTCGCCAATTGTGGCTATTTTAGCACTGCTTAGCGATAAGTCTAATTTTGCAAACACTTCACCAACACAAGCAAGTAAACCCGGTTTATCAAGCGCAATGAGTTCCATATAAGTTTGGTTTTCGTTAAATGACGAAATAAAGTTGACTTGTGTTGGTACAGAAAACGAACGTAGTCGCTGTTTAGTGGGTTTTATTGTCACGCCTTTGTAGACTGATTGATGTAGTACCTTATGTAGCGCTTGGATAATATCTTGATGTCGATTTTCTGGCACAATTTGCCCATTAGGTTCAAGCACAATAAAGGTATCTAATGCAAATCCATTTTTATTAGTAATAATCAATGCATCATGAATACTCAAATTTAACATACTTAACGCATTACATGCTGCGGCAAATAAAAAAGGTCTATCAGATGAGTAGATGATGATTTCGCTGCCACCATGATATGGATTGGAATTAATCGAAACTAATGTTTGATTCAAATCATGATTTAATAATAGTTGAGCGTGCCAAACGATCTGTTCAGCGCTATAGCGCAAAAAGTAATCGACACGATAATCTTGCCAAAGGTTTTTTATCATTTGCTCGTCGTAATTTTGTGCCAGCAATTCAGTTAGTGCTTGTTGTTTATGTTGACGAGCAACACTTCGTTGTTCTGGTATTTGATGAATGCCCGAATCAAATGATCGTTTAGCGGTTAAGTAGAGCTCACGCATTAAGCTCTGCTTCCAACTATTCCATAAGGTTTCATTAGTGGCACAAACATCGGCAACCGTTAAACAGAGTAAATAATGTAAACGGCGTTTGCTTTTTACTAATTGAATAAATTCGCGAATAACATCGGGATCTTGGAGATCTCGACTTTGCGCAGTTACCGACATCAATAAATGATAACGAACTAACCAAACAATCAAATCGGTATCTTTCGCATCGAGTTCATGTAATTGACAAAAAGATTCGACTAATTTAGCGCCTATTTCCGAGTGATCACCATGTCGACCTTTGCCAATATCATGGAATAATCCCGTTATTATCAGTAATTCAGGTTTAGATAGTTTGGCAAATACTGTTGAACTATTAGGATGTTTTTCTTTACCCACTTCGGTTTTTAAACGATCGAGTTCTAGCAATAAGCGGATAGTATGTTCGTCGACCGTATAAGCATGAAACAGATCAAATTGCATCATGCCTGAGATTTGTTGCCAACCAGGTATATACACCGCCAAAATACCATATTGATGCATTGGCAAAATGGCTTTTTTAATTGCATCTGGATGTTTGATGATTTTCATAAACAATGTTCTTGCTTCTGGCGTTTCACTAAGTAAATAATTGAGTCTTCGCCTTGCAGAACGAAGTTGCCTAATCGTATTAGAATATAATCCTGTAATTTGCGGATTAAGCAAAATTGTATAAAACAGATTGAGGATCATCAGCGGGTTATCAGTAAACACGCTGTTATGTTTAACATCAATTAGGTTGCCTCTGACTTGAAAATGTTGATCAATATCATAGGTCTTTTGTGATGAGTAACGTTTTAATAATGACTCATCAAATAGTTGTAAAAGCATTTGGTTGAGTTCGGTAATATTATGCGCAACACGATAATAATCATGCATCATATTTTCAACCGGTGTATTGCCTTCACCACTATAGCCCAACATTTTAGCGATACTTAGTTGACGATCGAATAATAAACGATTGTCATAGCGGTTGATCACGCAGTGAAGCGCAAAGCGCATGCGCCATAAAAATTTGCGGCAAGTCTTAAATTCGGCCACTTCTTCTGGCGTTAAATAGTCAAACTGGGCAATTTTTTTTAAAAACTCTCCGCCAAAATGTCGGATTGCAACCCATTGGATGATTTGCATATCACGTAAACCACCTGGACTATTTTTTAGATCTGGCTCTAAATTATAGGTAGTGCTGTGATATTGTTGGTGTCTTTCTTGTTGCTCTTGCATTTTGGCTTGATAAAAAGCTGGAGAAGGCCAGATTTTATCGCTAAAAATTTCACTGCGGAGCTTATTAAGTAATGACTCACTTCCGGCAATTAATCTTGATTCAATTAAGTTTGTCATGATAGTGATATCATTTTTAGCTTCTTGCAAGCAGGTTTTTAACGTTCTAACGCTGTGGCCAATATCAAAATGCAGATCCCAAAGTAGACGGACTAAATCACCAATTTGTTTTTCCAGTTGCTTGGTTAGTGAGTTATCACTTAGTATCAAAATATCAATATCGGATAATGGATGAAGTTCGGTTCGACCATAACCACCAACTGCAATCAGTGCAATGCGATTTTGTTTAAACAGCGATGAAACTTGTTCGGGAATTCGATAATAATGCCATAATCGTTGAAGTAGCTGATCAATAAACTGACTGCGCAGATGAACTAAGTCATCAATATCAGCGTTATTTTTAAACTGAGTCACTGACCATTGTTGAAACGCATTTAGTTGTTGTTTTAGATAGGGGACAGTTATTTGCTCATCACTAAAATCAAGCGGAGAGATAGAATAAAACAAATGCGCATCAATCATAGTCATCATATCAAATTAGCAAAATGGAATTATTATATCGTCTACCGATTTTAAAGTAGTGTCAAGCTGGAATGATAACAGTTTTCATACAATAACATTAAGCAATAACGTTTTATTCAATCCATTAGTAGTTTTAAAATTGAAGAGTAAATATTTTTTGTAAAAATAATTGAGGAGTCTATACCGTCAAATAGTGTTTATTTAGGAAAAATAGTAAGTTAAATAACTTAATGTGAATGTTCCATGACACAATTTATTTAGAATTATTAACAATAAAAACGAGTTGATAAAAATAGTTATGCCACATGCTTATAAAATGTATTATTTAAGATTTTGTAAAAATAATTGAGAAGTCTATACCATCAAATATGATTTATTGCGGGTAAATAAGAGTATTAAATCAGTTAAGCTTGATTTTTTATTCTATTAGCTTACTGAGTGGTTTAGCTAGTAGATAAAGGTCGATTATCTGTTGTTTAAATAACATTTTCCGTTCTGCCAATAATAACATCCGAGTATTGGGTGATCGGGCAATAAAGAACATTCCATAATCAGTAGTACGAAAAAAAATCACGATATAGACATTATATTGTTGTATATCAATTAGAAACGATTAAAATGGCTAAAAAACAAAGGATAAATAATAAATATTTTTAATAATTTCAAATCAAAAAGAGACATTAGGAATGGGAATACAATGAGGTAAGTTAAGTGAATAAAAAAATACTATTTTTAATTATGTTGTTTATCAGTCACTTTGCACAAAGTGCTGAAGTCACTTGGGATCTAAATTTTGATGACAAATATAATTTACCTTTAATCATGATGGATTTTCAAGGTGAAAAAATTGCCATGACATTGGATACGGGTTCGAAAATAGCTTTACATCTACCCATGGATTTAATTAATAAGATTCCTAATAAAACCGAAAAACCTGAAAAAATCAGAAATACTGATCTTTCTGGTAATGTCACAGAACTGCGAGCATTTATCATCGATAAGTTAGTGTTAAATTCTTTTATCTTTAATAATGTGCAAGTGGTTGAATATAAAGACTGGGGATTATTTATTTCGAGTGATCCGATGGATAATGATAATAGTGAGGATAGCAATGCATTTAAAGCTGTTATTGGCCTTAAATTGTTTGATAATTATGTATTAACTATCAATTATCCTGAAAGTAATTTAACAATATCCGATGATACTTCAACCGACTTAAATCCAAATTGGGTTGCTATCCCCTTTGATTTAAATGATGAAGGTTTGGTCGTCACTCTGTCTGACGGTATCAAGAATTATAAAATGGTTTTAGATACAGGGGCGACAGTATCACTCATCAAACAACAATCACTTTCACCGGAATCAATTACAATAAGCGATCCTGAAGATAATTTTAAATCTATATCACTTGATGTGAATAATGTCGCGAATGATAGCGTTCTGCCAATAATAATTGATTCATTTCCTAATGAATTTCAATCTGACGGATTATTAGGCGCTGACTTTTTAAGTAAAAACAGAGTTAAAATTGATTTTAAAAATAAGCAAATGTGGATCCAACCGGTTGCGAAATAATGATTTTAACTTATTACTTAGTAGAACTAATAAAATCATTACAAAAAAGACCTACATTAGTAGGTCTTTGCTTTAGGGGGTTATGAGTTATTTTTCAATTAAATCACATGTTCAGTTCTAGCAATAATATCATCTTGAGTAACAAGTGTTGTAATCGTTTGGCTACCAAATGATACATTGACGACATGCTTTGACGCATCAAAGTGGCTTAAAAATCATGGCAGAAGAATTGACGTCATTAACGGCTTTAAATCTTGTTAAATTATGCTTTGATAGTTTAATGCAGAAGCAATAATTGCTATGCATAATGGATTAATAATATCAAAGGAACCGACAAGGTTCCTTTAATAAAAAATTTGAGGAAAGGGGGGTTTTTGCGATTAATAATTACAAGGTAAAATCACTTAAATCATCTTCACTAATTTCTGAATCGATTTGTCCAACTAAATATGAGCTCATTTCTGCTTCTTGTGGCGCAACCTGTACGTTATCAGAAACAAGCCAGTTATTGATCCATGGAATTGGATTCGATTTTACTTCAAATGGTAATTTGAGACCAACCGCTTGCATACGAATATTGGTAATATACTCAACATATTGGCATAGAATATCTTTGTTTAAACCAATCATTGAACCACCTTCAAATAGATATTCAGCCCATTCTTTTTCTTGATTAGCCGCTTGTAAGAAGAGGTCGTAACAATCTTGTTCACACTCTTTAGCGATTTCGGCCATTTCTGGATCATCTTCACCGCTTCTTAGGGTATTAATCATGAACTGTGTACCGGTTAGATGTAATGCTTCATCACGAGCAATCAGTTTGATTATTTTGGCATTACCTTCCATTAATTCACGTTCTGCAAAGGCAAATGAGCAAGCAAAACTCACATAAAAACGAATCGCTTCAAGCGCATTAACGCTCATTAGGCATAAGTAAAGTCGTCTTTTTAACTCTCGTAGATCAATAGTGATAGTTCGATTATTGACAGTGTGTTTACCTTCACCTAACAAATTATAATAACTAGCATAACTAATTAATTCATCGTAGTAGCCTGCAATATCACCAGCCCGTTTTTGAATTTCTTTATTAGTCACAATATCGTCAAATACAACCGATGGATCATTAACGATATTACGAATAATGTGGGTGTATGAACGTGAATGAATCGTTTCTGAAAATGACCAAGTTTCTACCCATGTTTCAAGTTCAGGAATAGAAATTAATGGTAATAAGGCCACATTTGGACTTCGACCTTGAATGGAATCGAGCAGAGTTTGATATTTTAAATTACTAATAAATATATGTTTTTCATGTTCTGGGAGCGCTGCATAGTCAATACGATCTTGCGATACGTCGACCTCTTCAGGACGCCAAAAGAAAGAAAGTTGTTTTTCAATTAACTTTTCGAACATTTCATATTTTTGTTGATCGTAACGAGCAACATTTACCGGTTGACCAAGAAACATTGGCTCTTTAAGTTGATCATTATGGACGTGTGAGAAGGTGCTGTAATTCATGCTCATAATCGAACTCCTAACAGAAATTTGTTAAGCTTTTTACTGTGCAGATAAGTAAAAAGTCGGAATAGTAGGGATAACTCAGTTGTTATCCGCTACTTTTATTTTTAGGGCTAAGCAGAACAATTAAATTTTGCATGCTCCGCCTTCACAACCATCATCACTTGATGAGACTTCAATATCACCTTGAATATCTTCAGCACCATCTCGTGTATTATGATAATAAAGGGTTTTTACACCATATTTATAAGCTGTTAATAAATCAGCTAATAGCTGTTTCATTGGTACTTTATCATTAGGGAATTTAGTTGGATCATAATTAGTATTGGCTGAAATTGATTGATCAATAAACTTCTGCATAATACCGACTAAATGCAAATAACCTGTATTATTTGGGATTTGCCAAAGTAACTCATATAAATCTTTTAATTTTTTATATTCAGGTACCACTTGTTTTAAAATACCATCTTTTGACGCCTTTATGCTGACATATCCTCGTGGTGGCTCAATACCATTAGTGGCATTTGATATTTGTGAGGAAGTTTCAGATGGCATCAATGCTGATAAAGTAGAATTACGTAAACCATAAGTTTTGATTGATTGACGTAAAGATTCCCAATCATAATGTAATGGTTCTTTAGTAAGTGTATCGATATCTTGTTTATAAGTATCGATAGGTAAGATACCTTGAGCATAGGTTGTTTCACTAAATAGTGGGCAGGCACCTTTTTCTTTAGCTAAATTATTTGATGCTTTTAATAAATAATATTGCATTGCTTCAAATGTGCGATGGGTTAAGTTATTGGCACTACCATCAGAATATTTAACTCCATGTTTAGCTAAATAATAGGCATAGTTAATTACACCAATACCTAATGTGCGGCGGTTTATTGATGACGTTTTAGCTGCCGGAACCGGATAATCTTGATAATCAAGCAATGCGTCTAGTGCACGAACGGTTAAATCAGCTAGCTCTTCAAAATCGTCAAGAGATTCAATTTTACCTAAATTAAAAGCAGATAACGTACAAAGTGCAATTTCACCTTTATCATCATTAACATTATTAAGTGGTTTAGTTGGTAGGGCAATTTCCATACATAAATTGGATTGATGTACTGGTGCCAGTTGAGCATTAAATGGGCTATGAGTATTACAATGATCAACATTTTGAATATAAATTCGGCCAGTTGATGCTCGTTCTTGCATTAATAATGAAAATAATTCAACTGCTTTAACTACGCGTTTACGAATATTAACATCTTGTTCATATTGATGATAAAGTGCTTCAAATTTGTTTTGGTCGGCAAAGAAAGCATCGTAAAGACCCGGCACATCTGATGGACTGAATAAAGAGATGTTTTCATTTTTAATTAGACGTTGGTACATTAATTTATTGATTTGTACACCATAATCTAAATGTCTTACTCGGTTTTCTTCAACGCCACGGTTATTACGTAGGACTAATAAACTTTCAACTTCTAAATGCCAGAGTGGATAAAATACTGTAGCTGCGCCACCACGAACACCACCTTGTGAACATGATTTAACTGCAGTTTGGAAATATTTATAAAAAGGGATACAGCCGGTATGAAATGCTTCACCACCACGAATGGAGCTACCTAATGCTCGTATACGACCCGCATTAACACCAATTCCAGCTCGTTGTGAAACATATTTTACAATCGCACCAGCTGTGGCATTGATAGAATCTAAGCTGTCATCACATTCAATTAATACACACGAGCTAAACTGGCGAGTTGGTGTACGAACCCCAGCCATTATTGGTGTCGGCAATGAAATTTTAAATGTCGAAACGGCATCATAGAAACGTTTGATATAATCTAAACGACTCTCTTTTGGATAGTTAGCAAATAAACACGCGGCAACTAAGATATATAAGAATTGAGCACTTTCATAAATTTCACCGGTTACGCGATTTTGAACCAAATATTTACCTTCAAGTTGTTTGACGGCTGCATAGGAAAAATTCATATCGCGCCAGTGGTCGATCATTTTATCCATTTGCTCAAATTCTTCTTGAGTATAATCTTCAAGAAGGTGTTTGTCATAGCGTTCACTGGCAACAAGTTTTTTTACATGTTCATAAAGTGATGGTGGTGTAAATTGATTGTAGGCTTTTTTACGTAAATGAAAGATAGCTAAACGAGCAGCTAAATATTGATAATCAGGCGCATCTTGAGAGATAAGATCAGCTGCTGCACGGATAATAGTTTCATGAATGTCCGAAGTACGAATACCATCATAAAATTGAATATGTGAACGTAATTCAACTTGAGAAACAGATACATTATCTAATCCTTCCGCTGCCCAAGTGATTACTTTGTGGATTTTATCAAGATCGATAGGTTCTTTTTTTCCATCACGTTTAGTTACTAGCATTGATTTGTTCATTATTCATTTATCATCCATTTTTATGTTTTAATGGAGCGTATGATAATTGATAATTGTCAAAATATACAATATATAGTACCTATTAATCATTTTATTACTATATGTAGTATGCTTAATAAACAGTGATCGGTAATTTATTAACGAAAATCAATGATTACGGATAATATTTTTTGTATTGGTTTTTAATAGTAAAAACGATAATGATAGGTGCTATCAAAGAAAAATAAAAATTGCCAATGATAAGCTCTACCTATGAATAGATAGAGCTCTAAATATAAAATGACAAATTTAATTAGTATCGACCGCTATACATAAGCCATTTTTATCTTGGCTCTCTTTTTTGCAGTGATATTTACCATCATATGGATGTAAGTCACAAAATTTGTTCATTGTCGGATCATAGACCCAAATTCTTTTTCGTTTATTATTTTCTTTTAATGCAGGAGCCCATGAGTCTGGGTAGGATTCTTGTGTTGGATAACCCCATTCACTCATTAATGAACCTATTTCACGAGTAAATATTGCTTCTTTTCCTGCATTGAAATCTGCGTTACTCAGTTCATCTGCATTAGCAATACGATAATTACCTGGTAACTGCTCACATGCTTCGGCAATTTGTAATGCTTTTCCTATTGAACTAACACCCGTTCCTATGGTAGCTAGATCCCATCCAGAATACCATTGTGTTATAGTGAATCCATAACGGATTTTGTAACCATTAGTTTTATGAGTGCCTTCTAAAATGACTTCATAACCGGTATTGTTACCCATGATGTAATTCCAAGCTATCAAGGTATTTTTTGCATTATCAGTACCAAATCTTAGTGTGACAAAGTCGTTGCTCGCACTGATTATTGGTTCACTGACAAGTTCTTTCCCTTTTAACAGTTGCCAATCATATTGGTCGGCCATGCCTTTTTGAGCAAGCGTTAGGTCAAATTGCGCACCATAAAAAGCAGTAGTTGGAAAATTGCTTGATTCTGTATTTGATTGAATTAAGAAACCATAATTTTTATTCCATTGGTTTTTTTTGCCACTTTGGGCTTCATTTGGTTGTAACGAAGGTCGTGCATAACAAAATCCATTATCTTCCAATAAGGTATACATTTTCGATGGGCTATCAATAATGTTTTCATTAGGGTATTGATTTGAATTAGGTAGTCCATATTGAGTATATAATAGTACACCATCTGCTTCTAGTTTGATTTTATAAGGCGCATACCACCCTTTTTCTGATAATGAGCAAAATGTATCGCTATCTTCTGGTTCAAATTCAATAAGTTGATTTTTAGCATTGGTATAATACCATTTCATGGTAATTGCACTACTGGTATCGATTGCAGATAGTTGATCACCATCCTCATCAACAAATTGGCTATTATCAGGAAGTTTTATAGGAGCGACTTTGATGTTATTTTTAAATGGATAACTTGTTGAATATGGCATTTTTTTGACTTCATCACCGTAATAGTTCTTACCATCGGTATTTAGGCCAAAAAGATCAAAGTCTTTCATATTACTTTCTAATTTTGCTGATAATAATGGCTTATTACCATGAATAGCTTCAACGGTTTTTGAATCGAGCGAACCATAGCTAGAGGAAGATACTAGTAATAAAAGTAGCATTGACGATATTATCTTTACAGACATCTCGATAATTTGATTCACTGTTAAATTCCTTTTTATTCATGTTTTATCATTCTAATTTAGTAATTTATAAGTATTTGATAAAATGATATTTTTATTTTTTTTATGTTTTTGTGGCGCTGATTATAAAGCAAACAATCTCTTTAGTCGATCTCAAAGACAACTAATCATTATTTTACTTATAAATAAATATTCATGTTTTTAACATATATTTGATAAATAACAATATTTAAGATTTTGTCTTTCAATATTTGATAATTTATACAATTTAGTGATAATAATTACATGAACAATAAATAACCTTCATCTTATTGAGGTTATTTTCACCAATAGATTGCAAACTAATAAGTTATTTGTTAGTACTAATTATCCAAAATCATAAAAAACTATTATTGGATAGTTGGTTAATAGTTATTAAGCAGTCGTATCAAAAATTGCTAGTTATATTCAGCTACTGCTGTGCATAAGCCATTTTTTAAATCACTTTCAGCGACACAGTGATAAACTGCTTGATAAGTATGTAAATCACAGTATTTTTTTTGGTCCGGATCATATAACCAAATTCTTTTGTGTCTAAGATCTTGTTTATCATTGGCCGCCCAAGAGTTTGGGTATGCTTTTTGACTAGGGTCTCCCCATTCACTGAAAAGCGTGCCTATCTCTCGAGTATATTTAGCTTTAGCCGCCTGTAAGCTGGAATTAACCACTTCGTTAGTATAACTTATGCGATATTTTCCTCCGCCAGCTAAGGCGCTACAGCTTTCATCCACTTTAGGCCCCGTTGTAACAGAGGCACCAGGTTCACCAATTTTATTTTCATCCCAACCAGTAAACCATCTAACGAGGGTAAATGAATATTGAATAGTGGTATTTTTTTGGGGATTTTTTCCTTCTACAATAACCGTATATCCATCATCAGATCCCATTATATATTGCCAAGCTTTTGCTGGATCTTTAGCGTCTGGCATATCAAATGATACTGTAACATCTTGAGTTTTGTCGTCTTTGTTAACTTGTACCAATTCACCACCTTGTTTAACTGACCACTCATAATCTTTAGCCAATTGTGCATTAGTCAAAATTAACTGAAATCGCGCACCATAAAAACCGGTTGTAGGAAAGTTTTTGCTAGGATCATTTCTCGATTGTGGTAAAAAGCCATTATCTCGATCCCATTGTGATATTCCATTAGCTTTGGATTCTTTTGGTTTTATTTCTGGTTTAGCATAACAAATTCCGACATCATCCATAATGGTATAAGTTTTTGACGGTGGTGTTGTTACATCGTCATTAGGATAGACAAAGTAGTCAGGATGCCCATGCGTGGTTACTAATAATAAAGAATCAGCTGTCAATTTTACTTTGAACGGAGCATTTATATTTTTTTTGGCTAAAGAACAAAATGTGTCATTATCTTTTGGAACAAACGAAACTAATTTATTTTTTGAATTGGTATAAAACCATTCCATTTTAATATTGCCGTTTGCTTCAAATCCAATTAATTCATCACCATCAGCATCATGGAACTCATTTTCATTTGGATATTTCATTGGAGCAATTGCAACTTTATCTTTGAAAGGATAGTTACTCATGAGAGGTAAATGATCGACCTCCTCACCATAATAATTTTGATTGTAGACTTTTAAACCAAATAAGTCTAAATCGTCCATATTCATTTCTAACGGTAGTGATAAATGTGGTGGTGATCCTACTATCGTTTTAGCCGTCGTTTGCGAAAGGCTAGCTTCTGAGGACTGGATTGATTGGAATAACAATACTAAATAAAACCATAGTGCTAAATATCTACTGCTCGTTAAGTAACTCACGGTATATTCCCTATATTTCATTTTTCTTTAATTATTTCTTAGAAAGGCTTTTTTTGCGTGCAAGATTTCACGAATGATTATAGGTTAAACGATAGTTTATAGCGAATGATTTATTGTAAATGATTGTTAATTTCTAAAATTAATATTGATTTTTTTTGCATTAACACTTTGTTAAATAATATTTTTTGTTTTTTATTTCTATCAATTCTACTTTAATTGTTGTTTGTTCTTTATGTGGATTAATACGCTTCGATTATTGCTAATTTAGGTTTTGACGAATAATCAATGTAATTTTATTTGATAAAATATATTAAAATTATATGTTAATTTTATTTCGATTTATAGCGTTGAATACTACTCGCTTTATTTTGATCTTCTAACCACGCTAATTTTTCAGCGTAATTTTTTTCAGCCCCTCGTTGGCTGGGATAATAGTATTTAGTTGCCGCCATTTCTGGTGGAAAATAGTTTTCACCGGCAGCAAAGGCATTAGGTTCATCATGGGCATAACGATATTGAGCTCCATAACCTAAATTCTTCATTAATTGGGTTGGTGCATTGCGTAGATGTTCTGGTACATCATAATCTGGCTGAGATGCGGCATCTTTCATTGCTTGGTTAAATGCAAGATAAACAGCATTACTTTTGGGTGCACAAGCAAGATAAACGATTGCTTGGGCGATAGCGCGTTCGCCTTCAGCTGGCCCCACTCGGGTAAAACAGTCCCAAGCAGCTAGTGCTACTTGCATTGCTCTTGGATCGGCATTACCAACATCTTCTGAAGCTATTGCTAATAATCGACGGGCAACATAGAGTGGATCACCACCAGCCGAAATGATTCTGGCATACCAATAAAGCGCTGCATCAGCTGCAGATCCTCTAATTGATTTATGCACGGCCGAGATCAGATCATAAAAACGATCGCCTTGATTATCAAATCTTGCACTACGCTCGCCAATGACTTCTTTTAGTAATTCTGGTGTAAGGGCTTGGCCATCGGACATATCAACCAATAATTCGAGTGTATTTAGTGCTCGCCTTGCATCACCGCCAACAAACTCAGCAATTTGTTGTTTAGTTTGCTCAGGAAGGGTAATTTGTAAGTTACCATAACCCCGATCAGTATCATCCATTGCTTGTTGTAAAATTTGCTCAATATCATTATTAGTCAATGATTTAAGTAGATATACTCTTGCACGAGATAAGAGTGCCGAATTTAATTCGAATGATGGGTTTTCAGTCGTCGCGCCGATAAAGGTTACCGTACCATTTTCGACATAAGGTAGGAATGCATCTTGTTGACTTTTATTAAAACGATGGACTTCATCAACAAATAAGATGGTTCTAACACCAGATTGCTGGTTAATTTTGGCCCGTTCTATTGCTTCTCGAATATCTTTTATGCCAGAAGTAACCGCTGAAATACGTTCAACTTTAGCGTTGGCATGATGGGCAATAATTTCTGCTAAGGTGGTTTTACCTGTACCAGGCGGTCCCCACAGAATCATTGAGTGCAGATGACCCGCCTCAATAGCCTTGGGTAGCGGTTTATCTTTACCCAGTAGCTGGCTTTGACCAATGTATTCCGATAAATTGCGTGGACGCATCCTTGCAGCTAAAGGTTTAAATTCATCTGAACCAAATTCAAAAGAGAGACTAGGCATGGTGTACTATATACCTGTAATTACAAAATATGGTTATTATATACCGCTTCATTAATAATAGTGAAAAAGAAAAGAAAATATCTTCCACAGCAAACAGAAAAACGGTAATATTTTGAACTAAATTAGTTATTAAAATAAATGATTATTGAATATATTTTATTATACAAAATACATAAGGATTGGTAATGAAGAAGTTTTTAATGTTAATTGGGTTACTTACAAGTCTTTCTGCATGGGCAGGCGATAAAGAGGTGTTACAAGAACGATTAGCTAAAATTGATGGATTTTATGCACGATTTTCACAAGATGTCAAAACAGCTGATAAGCAACCAGTTCAACAAGGAAAAGGTGATTTATGGGTGACAAGACCCTATTATTTTAATTGGACAATGACTGAACCTGATGAAACTTCGATTATTTCTGATGGCACTAATATGTGGGTCTACACTCCAGCCGTTGAACAAGTGAGTGTAATGAGTTTGAAAAAAGCGGTAGATAATCGTTTAATGTTGCTAATTACTGATAGCCATAATCCAATTTGGAATGCCTATAATGTTACACGTAAACAAGATTCTTTTACCTTAAAACCGACTGATGGCTCTAATCAAGATTTTGTTATTTCGGTTTTACCAACCGGCATGATTTCGAATTTTACGATTATTGAAGAAGATGGTCAGCGCAGCTTTTATGATTTATCTCGTCAAACTTTAGGCAAAGTTGCGATGGATAAGTTCAAGTTTACACCACCTGCTGGGGTGACAATTGACGATCAACGCTAATTATTTTAGCAATATCTAATTTTTTTCGATTCACGAATTGATACACTTTGCCTACTAATGCAAAGTGTTTTAATTTGCTTTTAAGTTATTTTTGAGTTTTGCTGTTAAATTGGCTATTTACTCTCTCTCAATGCTCCATTTCATTAATACTGATAACTGGGTTATCAGAAAAGAGGTAGTGATCGCGTTTGGTTTCGAAATCTTCGCTAGCTGCATCAAATAACATTTTTTTTGTATTTTCTAAATGTTGCCACATGGCTAATTTAGCCGCTTTAGGATCTCGATTAATTAACGCTTCTAAAATTTTATCATGTTCATCCCACCAACTTTCAATATCTTGTTGTTGTACATGTTCATGAAGTTTTTTCCATAAAGGATTTAATGTCCGTTGCTGCCACGCTTCTTGAACAATGGTGATCAAAGCAGTATTGCGGGTAATCATTGCAATTTGAGTATGGAATTTTAAATCCCAATCAGAATCTCGATAATGATCTTCTTTTTTGGCGTTATGCTGAATTTCTAAAAGTTTAACAATATCATCTTTAGTAATTTGAGTGGCGGCAAATTCAGCGATATTACTTTCAATAAGTTGCCGAGCTTGTAGTAACTCAAAAGGGCCTGTAGTCGAAAAATTTAAACCTTGTGAGGCGGTAATAATATTATTTTGCAAACTATTGGCAATTACATGGATGCCAGACCCTTTACGTGCATCAACATAACCTTCAACTTCAAGCATGATAATGGCTTCTCTGACAACTGATCGGCTAACTTTTAACTCTTCACAAATTAATCTTTCGGAAGGTAATTTACTGCCAACTGGATAAATACCATTAATAATTCGATTCTTAAGTTCAGTTGCTATGACTTGATAAAGTCGTTGATATTCGTTCTGTTCTTGGGTCATGGTGAAGTTGGCATAAATCCTTTAAGTTTTCTCAGACTTTTAAAATAACATCTAATTGCTTTAAGTTAAATAATATTGCTGTAATTTTTTCAAATAAACATACTTGTCAGCTAACTTTTAATAAAAAATATCCCTTTATATATTATGGGTATGAGCTAATTCTGTGATGTATGTCAACTTTTTAAGTTGTCTTATATGTTAATATAAGACAAAATATTGACATCTAAACCTACTAGTTAATCACTGCTTTTTGGAGAATAAAATGAGTTTTTTAACTGAAAACTTTTTGCTTGATACTGAATTTTCTCGTCAACTTTATCATGATTATGCTGCTGAACAGCCAATTTTTGATTATCACTGCCATTTACCACCAGAACAAATTGCCAACGATTATCAATTTAAAAATTTGTATGACATATGGCTAAAAGGGGATCATTATAAATGGCGGGCAATGCGTACCAATGGTGTTGCTGAAAAATTCTGTACTGGTACTGATGTTAATGATTTTGAAAAATTCAAAGCTTGGGCTGAAACTGTACCTCATACTATTGGTAACCCTCTATATCATTGGACTCATTTAGAACTTCGTCGTCCTTTCGGAATTGATAATATTTTATTATCACCTTCAACCGCCGAGAAAATTTGGAATAGTTGTAATGAGATGTTAGCCACTCCGGAATTTTCAGCTCGCAGTATTATGAAAAAAATGAAAGTTAAAATGGTAGGAACGACAGATGATCCAATCGATGATTTAACGCATCATAAAACTATTGCTCAAGACAGTTCATTTGACGTTAAAGTTTTACCAAGCTGGCGTCCAGATAAAGCATTTAATATTGATTCTGAATTTTTTGCTGATTATATGCAAAAACTAGCTATGGTTGCCGATCTTGAAATTTCTAATTTCCAGACTCTTTGTCAAGCTTTATCAAAACGTATGGACCATTTTGCTGCTCATGGCTGTAAGATTTCCGATCATGCATTAGATACAGTGGTTTATGAAGAAGCAACAGAAAAAGAATTAGATACTATTTTCAGTAAGCGATTATCTGGTCAAGTGTTGACCACAAAAGAAGTTGCTCAATTTAAAACTGCGGTACTTATCTTTTTAGGTGTTGAATACAACAAACGTCAATGGGTCCAACAATACCATATTGGCGCATTACGTAATAATAATTCCAGAATGTTTAATTTAATGGGACCTGATGTTGGATTCGATTCTATTAATGATTCACCGATTGCCCAGCCTCTATCTCGTTTATTAGATGCACAAGCTAAACAAGATGCGCTACCTAAAACGATTTTATACTGTTTAAATCCTTCTGATAATGAAATTCTAGGCACGATGATTGGTAACTTCCAAGGTGCAGGTATTCAAGGAAAAATGCAATTTGGTTCAGGTTGGTGGTTTAATGATCAAAAAGACGGCATGATTCGTCAAATGACACAGCTTGCCCAACTTGGCTTATTAAGTCGTTTTGTTGGTATGTTAACTGATAGCCGTAGCTTCTTATCTTATACTCGCCATGAATATTTTAGACGTATTTTATGTCGCATGATTGGACGTTGGGTTGAAGATGGCGAAGCGCCTCGTGATATCCAATTATTGGGACAAATGGTTAAAAATATTAGTTTTGATAATGCTAAAAATTATTTTGGTATTGAATTAAGTTAAGAGTATTAAGTCGTTGTAATTAGAGTAATTAAATAAGAGTTAAAGTAATGAAAACATTAAATAGAAATGATTTTCCGGGAGCAAAATATACAACGCGTGTTGTTCAGTTTGGTGAAGGTAATTTTTTACGTGCATTTTTAGATTGGCAATTAGATATTCTTAACGAGAAGACTGATCTTGATGCCGGTGTGGTTGTGGTGCGTCCATTAAATACCGATTTTCCGCCATCATTGAGTATTCAAGATGGTTTATATACCACATTAGTTCGTGGGTTAAATGAACAAAATGAAGCCGTAAAAGAGTTTAGACTGATTCGTTCAGTGAATAATGAAATCAATGTATATACTCAATATGATGAGTATCTTGAGTTAGCAAAAGATCCAAATATTCAATTTATCTTTTCAAATACGACTGAAGCAGGAATTAGTTATGTTGAAAGTGACAAATTAACCGATAAACCTGCAACTAGTTATCCAGCTAAATTAACCGCTTTTTTATATGAAAGATTTGTTCATTTTGCTGGTAGTAAAGAGAGTGGTTTAATCATTATTCCTTGTGAATTAATTGATTATAACGGTGATGCACTCAAACAATTAGTACTTAAGTATGCTAATCAATGGAACTTGTCTGACAAATTTGTTGATTGGCTGGAGAATGATAATTTATTTTGTTCAACTTTAGTCGATAGAATAGTTCCTGGATATCCGAAAGCACAAATTGCCGAACTTGAAACAGAATTAGGTTATAAAGATAACTTTATTGATTCAGCTGAATATTTTTATCTGTTTGTTATTCAAGGACCACAATGGTTAGCAGAAAAGCTATGCCTTGATAAATGCGATATGAATATCAAAATTGTTGATGATATTAAACCATATAAAGAGCGTAAAGTGGCGATTTTAAATGGAGCACATACCGCTCTGGTGCCAGTTGCTTATTTAGCTGGTATTGATACTGTTGGTGAATCAATGAATGATGCACAGATCTTATCTTATATAAAAGAGACTATCTTCGATGAAATTATCCCTGTTTTGGATCTACCTCATCAAGAGTTGGTTGATTTTGCTGACTCAGTGATTAGCCGTTTTAAAAATCCATTTATTGAACATCAACTGATGTCGATTGCCTTAAATAGTATGACGAAGTTTAAAACCCGTATTCTTCCTCAATTAATCAATTATCAAAAAGTGAACGGGATATTACCTAAACATTTGGTGTTCTCTTTTGCGGCATTAATTGCTTTTTATCGTGGAGTGCGTAATGAGCAAAGTTACCCATTACAAGATGATGCAATTTGGTTACAACGCTTTAATAGTAGTTGGACAGCGATTGCTGAGGGTAAAAGTTCATTAGAAGATTTAGTTCATGTTGTATTAGGTGATACAGACCATTGGCAGCACGATCTACTAAGTATCCCGCAATTAGCACAAACATTAACACAGTATTTAACGATCATAATTGACGATGGTATGCGTCAAGCAATTGAAAAATGTATTGCTGGCAGCAAATAGTATGAGTGATTCAATGATTAAATTTATAAAAATTAATAATAAAGATAATGTTGGGGTAGCATTATCTGATTTAGAAGCACATGAAGAAAATATTGTCGTAGATGGTTTGGTCATTGACCTAAAAGAACCAGTTAAACAAGGGCATAAATTTGCCCTTAACGATATTGAGCAAAATGAAAATATTATTAAATATGGCTTACCAATTGGTCACGCTACTCGCTTTATTAAGGCTGGTGAGCATATTCATTCACATAATTTGAAAACCAATTTAAGTGATATTAATGATTATCAATATCAACCTCGTTTATCTAAAAACGATCTGTTACATGAGATAGCTGATAAAGAAGTACAGATCTATCGACGTAACAATGGTGAAGTAGGTATCCGTAATGAACTTTGGATTATTCCAACTGTCACTTGTATTAATGGTATCGCCGAACAAATTGTTAAACAATTTTGTGATGAGTTAAATAATCAATTAGATATCGACGGTATTACAGTACTTGAACATCCTTATGGTTGCTCTCAATTAGGACAAGATCATCAAAATACTAAAACTATATTACAAAATTTAGTTAAACATCCTAATGCGGGCGCTGTATTGGTAATAGGGCTTGGTTGTGAAAATAACCAAGTTTCTGAGTTTAAGGCAGATTTAGGTGAGTATGATGAATCTCGAGTTAGATTTTTAATTGCTCAGCAAGAAACCGATGAAGTGGAAGCTGCATTGGTTCACTTAAGAGATCTTTATGCGATTATGAAACAAGATAAACGCCAAATAGGGCGCTTAAGTGAATTGAAATTTGGTTTGGAGTGCGGTGGTTCAGATGGTTTTTCTGGCATTACAGCCAATCCAATGCTCGGTCTTTTTTCTGACTATATTGTTGCTCATGGTGGTACTAGTGTACTAACGGAAGTGCCAGAAATGTTTGGTGCTGAAAATATCTTGATGTCACATTGTGTTGATGAATCTACTTTCGATAAAACCGTCGATATGATAAATGACTTTAAACAGTATTTTATTTCAAATAATCAACCTATCTATGAAAATCCTTCGCCTGGTAACAAGGCTGGTGGGATTACAACCTTAGAAGAAAAGTCTCTGGGATGTACCCAAAAAGCGGGCGGCAGTGAAGTTATTGATGTCCTTAAATATGGTCAAATGTTAACTAAACATGGACTGAATTTACTAAGTGCACCAGGTAATGACGCTGTAGCTACTGGGGCTTTATCGGCTGCTGGATGTCACATGGTTCTTTTCACTACAGGAAGAGGTACGCCTTATGGTGGAATTGTACCAACAGTAAAAATTGCAACTAATACGCAATTGGCCGACAAGAAAGCCAATTGGATCGATTTTAATGCCGGTAAGCTTATACAAGGTGTGTCCATGCAATCTTTGTTGCTAGAGTTTATTGAGCATATTGCTTTGATCGCTAGTGGTGAAAAAACTCGAAACGAAATCAATAATTTCAGGAATTTAGCCATCTTAAAAAGCGGCGTAACTCTCTAGGCATAAATTCAATAGTTAATACCTATGACATTAAGTCCTTCGGGACTTAATGCGGGGACCCTTTTTTTTAAAATAATATAGGTATCTTTTATGAACGAAAAAAAAGAGAATAAAATTACATGGTTAGTAAGATTCTCATATGGTAGTGGTAATTTAATAGGTAGTGGAGCATTAGCGATTAGCGGTGCTTGGTTACTCTATTTTTATACCACTTTTTGTGGATTAAGTGTGGTACAAGCTGCACTAATCTTTTCAATTGCCACTTATCTTGATGTCATTCTCAATCCATTGATGGGCTTTATTACTGATAATTTTTATCAAACTAAAATAGGTCAACGATTTGGACGACGTCGATTCTTTATTTTGATAGGCATTCCTCTAATGGTTATTTATCCTATGCTATGGATCGATGGTATGGGATTTTGCTATTACCTCATAACGTATATTTTATTTGAGATTATTTATACCAGTATTATGATTCCATTTAATACATTACCGGTTGAAATGACCGCTAACTTTTCGGAGCGTACTTATTTAACTGGTTCGAAAGCGATGTTTGGTAAAGTAGCGAACTTCTTGGGGGCGGCAATTCCCGGTGTATTTTTTTATTTTTATAGTAAAGAATCGGCAACCCCATTTTTATTAACCGGAATCACCTATGCAACTATTATGATGTTAGCGTTAATTTTGTTGTATTGTAATAGCTGGGAAAAACCTAAAGATGAAGTAAAAGATGAGTCAGTTCATAGTTTTTTTGAGGCTATCAAAAAGCTGTTTATTGATATTCTATCCACCTTCCGTATTAAAACATTTAGAACGCATTTAGGCATGTATTTATTTGGTTTTGGTGCTGAATGGTTATTTACAGCGGTATTTACCTATTTCATTGTTTTTAGTCTCGGTGAACCACGTTCATTTGTTGCTTCAATGAATTCATTAAGTAGTATTTGCCAGTTAGTTTCCACTGCCTTTTTTATGATGTATTGTGCCAAAAAAGGCTTTAAAAAACCTTTTATTATCGCTCTATTAATTGTTGTCTCATCAATGATAGGTTATGTCGGTATCTATTACTTTAATCTACCACATATTACTTGGCTTGTAGTGGGTATTACCATTTGGTTTGGTTTAGGAACCGGCGGTGTTTACTATATTCCTTGGAGTGTATATGTATTTTTGGCGGATGTAGATGAGGTTGTAACCAATAGACGTCGAGAAGGGGTTTATGCTGGAGCGATGACCATGGCGGGTAAATTAGTTAGAGCTTCAATTGTGTTTGTTCTTGGCATGATATTAAGTGCATATGGGTTTGAATCGAAATCTCATATTCAGCCACAAAGTGCGATTGATGCAATTAATGGCATTATTTTGTATGGTGTTATTGGCATGGCTTTAATTGGTGCATTCTTTGCATGGCGAATGAAACTTGATCATGCTACTCATTCTATCATTATTAATGAAGTTGCCCGTATCCGACAAGGAGGCAAAATGGAAGATGTTAGCCCTGAAACTCGCAAAGTGGTTGAGGAATTATCTGGCATCAATTATGAAAAATGTTTTGGTAATAATAATATTGGTTTCAAACAAAAAACGACTAAAACGGAATAAATTCTTAATCAGGATCAGCTGTGCTGATCCTAAAGTTTAAAGTAACAAAGCAAATATTTAAGCCACATTAAATGGGGTATATTTGCCAAAATATCTAGGACAAACTTATGACGATTCTCTCTATAACAGATTTTGGTGCTATTGGTGATGGAAAATCAATAAATACCTTAGCGTTTGAAAAAGCAATTCAACATATTGACCAATTAGGCGGTGGAACATTAGTTATTCCAGTTGGTATCTATTTTACTGGTGCAATCAGACTTTGTAGCAACTTAACCTTAGTTGTTGAACAAGGGGCAACTTTATTATTTTCTGATGATGAAAAAGATTATCCGGTGGTTAATTCTCGTTGGGAAGGGGTTAAGCAAGATGTGTATATGCCTTGTATTTACGGACACAATATCAAAAATGTGATTATCACCGGAAATGGTAAGATCGATGGTAATGGACAAAAATGGTGGCATACATTCCGTCATGAACGAAGCAATCTCAAATATCCACGACCTTATTTAATTGGTTTTGATTTTTGTGAACGAGTGACTATTGAAAAAGTCTTTCTGACTCAATCACCTAGTTGGACCGTTCATCCAATGGAATCGAATAATGTTGTTGTCGATAATATTTCGATTCTTAACCCAGCTGATTCACCCAATACCGATGGAATTAATCCTGAATCTTGTCATAATGTGAGAATTTCTAATTGTTATATTGATGTTGGCGATGATTGTATTGCGATAAAGGCGGGCACTGAAGAAACAGCAGAAAAAAGTCCATGTGAAAATATTTTAATTACTAATTGTAATATGATTCATGGTCATGGTGCGGTGGTTCTTGGCAGTGAAATGAGTGGTTGTATTCGTAATGTTACGATTACCAATTGTGTATTCCAAAAAACAGATCGTGGAGTAAGGTTTAAAACTCGACGAGGTCGAGGTGGAACTATTTCTGATATCACATTTAGTAATATCGTCATGGACGAAGTTCTCTCTGCGTTTGTGATGAACTATTACTATTATTGTGGCCCTAAAGGGAATGACCCCATTGTCTGGAATAAACAAGCTCTACCTGTCGATGTATCAACGCCGGCATGTCACAATATTAGTTTCTCAAACATTATTGCTAAAAATGTTCGAGCCTATGCCGGTTTTTTATATGGCATCCCTGAATCGCC
This sequence comes from Gilliamella sp. LMG 34362, assembly GCF_984569125.1. Classification (NCBI taxonomy): domain Bacteria; kingdom Pseudomonadati; phylum Pseudomonadota; class Gammaproteobacteria; order Orbales; family Orbaceae; genus Gilliamella; species Gilliamella sp. LMG 34362. The sequence continues at coordinate 768,696 of NZ_OZ474902.1, forward strand.
AATTTCTAATATCTCTTTTGATAATATTCGGGTTTCAATGCAATTAAATGCACAAGCTGGTGAAGTCGATATGTTTAAAGATGTAAAACCAGAAGTAGGTAAAGGATTCTTTATTGAGAATGCTCAAAGTGTTTTGTTTAATAACGTTATTATTGATAATGTAGTCAGTGAGCCACTATGTGTTAAAAATAGTCAAGATGTTCATGTTAATCAATCTTTTGTTAAGCAAGATGGTAAATTAATTAGCTTAAATGCTTAACCATGATATTTGAAATAACCGCTAGTTTATTATTAGCGGTTATTTTTTTATTTATTGGCTAATTGCATTTTTAGCTATTTTTTTAAGTCTTAAATCGAGATGTTTGACTCTTTTAATTAAATTGTAATTTTTATTCACCTCTCAGTAATTTAAATAACATACTGTTTATTAATGTTATTTCTACTTATTGCCAATTAAACCGTTTACTAAAAATAAAATTACTTTGAAGTTGATCACATTTATCCAATAAAGCCGTTAAAGCTAAATTTTTAGCTATTCATACTCAAATTAGTGCTTAACTCTTTATAGGATAAATTATGACAAGTGCATTTTATAAAAAACCAACTTATTGGTTTGCTTCGTTTTATAGCATTATGTATTACGCAGCTGGTAGTTTTGTTTTTTCTTTTTATGCAATATGGCTTAGTAAAGAGATTGGTTTAACTGCAAAGCAAACCGGTATCATCTATTCATTTAACTATTTTATTTCATTGATCATCATGATCATTTATGGTGTTTATCAAGACAAACTTGTGCTTAAGAAACACCTTATTTGGTTTCAAAGTATCATTATAACTTGTGCTGCACCTGCGCTAATTTATGTTTATGAACCACTATTGCGACATAATTTTTATGCTGGTGTTATTTTTGGTAGTTTCTTTCTTGGCTTTGGTTGGATTGCTGGTATGGGGTTAATCGACTCATACTGTGAAAAAATAAGCCGAGCATTTGATTTTGAATTTGGTCAATGTCGTACATGGGGATGTATTGCTTATGCAGCTGGTACGTTTGTCGCTGGTATTTTAATTAGTATTAATCCTCATCTTAATTTTTGGGCCGCCTCAGTTGTAGGTATCTGTTTTATGATACTCAATCTTAATTTCAAACCTGATTTAAGCAAATCATCTTCGCTAGTATTTCAAAAGAAAGAAAAGTTAAGTTTTAACGAAATTGTTTCAGTATTTGCATTGAAAAAGTTTTGGATATTTGTTGTTTATGTTCTCGGAACTTATAGCTTGTACAACATTTACGATCAACAGTTATTCCCAGTCTATTTTACTCAGCAATTTGAAGATGTGAATGATGGTTATCGCTTATACGGTATTTTAAATTCATTTCAGGTCTTTTTAGAAGCTGCGGTTATGTTTTGTGTGCCATTTGTTGTTAACAAAGTAGGTGCGAAAAATGCGTTAATCTTTGCTGCTTTTATTTCCGCTACGCGAATCTTCTTAACTGGGCATGTCGAAAGTATTGCTATTATTTCAGTAATAAAATTGATGCACTGTTTAGAAATCTCAACCATTTTAGTGTCAGTGTTTAAATATATTGATAATAATTTTAACGCTCGTCTCTCTGCTACCGTATTTTTAATAGGTTATCAAGTTGCTGGTTCTGTCGGCGTGATTTTGTTCTCTACCTTCGTTGGTAATTTCTATGATACTCATGGTTCAGCAACCACCTTTAATAATTTAGGTTTGGTGGTTTTAGCCTTTATGATTTTTGCAGTGTTCTTCTTAAGCCGTGATAAAAAGTCAGATAGTCCTAAGCTTGAAGACAACATTAAATCATAAAACAGATTTTAGTAATTTAATAAATAGTATTTGATAAAAAATATTGAGGATACAAAATGAATATATTTAATTCAGTAACACAGTTTAACTTTGAACAAACCAGAACAATTTCTCCAGAAAATATGACTGGTGAAAAGGGTAAATCGTGTATGAAAGCTAGTGCTTTAGGGCCAGGTCGAAAAGGACAAGGCTGTATTTCAATTGCAGCGGGTGAAAGAGTAACTATCGCTGAAATTACTGGTCCTGCTGAGATCCGTCATATGTGGTTTACTTTAACCGATAGAACGCATCGAGGTAGTTTTGTATTACGTGATGTGGTTATTCGTATCTATTGGGATGATGAAACAGTTCCTTCAGTAGAAAGTCCAATTGGTGACTTTTTCTGTAATGGTTTTGGTGCTAGATGTGATATAAATTCAATGCCAATTGTGGTTAATCCAACCGGTGGTTTTAATAGTTATTTTAGAATGCCATTTAATAAAAAAGCGCGAATTGAGATTCATAATGAACATGAAGCCGATTTACAGCATTTCTTCTTTACCATTAACTATGCATTAATGCCAAAACCGTTTGAAAATCCGCTTTATTTCCATGCACAATGGCGTCGTCAACGTGTAACTAATTATGCACAAGATTATGTTATATTAGATAATGTTCAAGGCTACGGTTATTATGTCGGTACCTACTTAGCCCTTACGGCATTAGAGCGTTATTGGTGGGGTGAAGGTGAATTTAAATTCTATCTTGATGATGACAGTGAATATCCAACCCAACATTCAACCGGTTCCGAAGATTACTTTGGTGGTGCATGGGCATTTCATAATCGAGATAGCCAAGGACGTCCAAAAGCAAAATGTTTCCAAACGATGTTTATGGGTTACCCTTATCAAACAAACCGTGATGCGACGCGTGACTTTTTCCAAACAGGTGATTCCAATCCTGTACATGGCTTTGGTGACGATGGTTTACCAATGCATGGTTTATACCGTTGGCATCTTCCAGATCCAATTGCATTTCACAAAAATATCAAACTGGCGTTTCAACAAATAGGTAATGATGATATAAGATTGTATGAACGTTGTGATGATATCGCCAGTGTTGCTTATTGGTATCAAAGTCCATCGGTGAATAACAACCCAGTATTCCCAAATAAACAACAACGCACCCCACGTTAATATTAAGGTGATTAGTATATGGCGAGTAATAAACTGAAAATTAATGATATTGCTCGTTTGGCTGGCGTGTCGGCAACGACCGTCAGTCATATATTTAATAAACGAGATAAAAAATATCGCATTTCTCCGCAAACTCGACAAAGAGTTTTATCTATTGCGGAAAAATACCGGGATCAATCGCATATTCATCAATATTTAGTTAAAGCTAACAGTACCAATACTATTGGTGTTATTGTTCCGGATATGTCAAATTCATTTTTTTCAATGTTTTTACATCATTTAGAAGATTGCTTTCGGCAAAAGAATATTCAATTATTGATCACTTGTAGTCATTATAATAAAGAAGTTGAACTTAAAGTTGCGCAAAATTTAGTTGAACGTAAAGTTGATGCAATGATAGTGGTAACGTCATTAGATAGTGACCAATTTTATGTCGATATTAATCAAAATACGCCCGTATTGCTTTTTGACCGTTATCTAAAAGATACGACATTACCTTTTATTACTAGTGAAGCACTGCAATCTGTCGCTGATTTAATCAAACCTTATGCCGAAAAGTTAGATGAATTTTATTTTATTGGCTGTGATATTCAGTTAACGTCAATTCAAGCTAGACTTAAGGGATTTAAGCAAGGTTTAGAAAGTGTTGGATTAAAAGTTGATAGTGATTGGCTGGTGAGTGATGATTATTGTCCAAATAAAGGTTACCAATTGTTGAAAAGTGTTCATCAAAAATTGGGTAGGGTACCAAAAGCTATTTTTACGCCATCAGGTAACTTACTGCAAGAGGTACTGAGTTATTTGGTCGAAGCTAAAATTGATCCAAAGCAGATCTATTTATGTTCTTATGATTACAATAGTTATCTTGATTATTGTTACTATCCAATAGATGCAATCGAGCAGGATTTTGAGAAGATGGCGCTGACTTGTGTGAATGTCATTGGTGATTTATTAAGTTTTAAAGAATTAAGACATCAGGCATTTTTTATTCAGCCAAAAATTATACGCCATCGTTAATTTAAGATTTGCTACTGTTGTAAGTAAGATTAGCGGTTAGCATTTTTCATTATGCGAGCTTTGTCAACTTGCCACTGTCTTTCTTTTATATCAGTGCGTTTATCGTACTCTTTTTTACCTTTTGCGACGCCAATTTTTACTTTTGCCCAGGCATTTTTCCAATACAAGGATAATGCCACAACGGTATAACCTTGGCGGTTAATTTGGCCAAATAACGAATTCAATTCACGTTCATTAAGCAATAATTTTCGAGTACGCATAGGTTCACATACGACATGTGTAGAGGCAACGTTTAATGGTGTTATTGTTGCACCAAATAGCCATGCTTCACCATTTTTTAGTAACACATAACTGTCACTAATATTAGCTTTACCTGCTCGCAGGGATTTTACTTCCCAACCTTGTAGGGATAACCCTGCTTCAATTTCCTCTTCAATAAAGTACTCATGGCGTGCACGTTTATTTAATGCAATAGTCGCCGAACCCGGCTTATGTGATTTTTTCTTAGTCATAATGTGCGTTATTATAGAGTTACATGATACTATATGCCACTAATTTTAACTTTTAATTTTATTATTATGGCACATGTTTTTCATGAGGTGATCGAGCCTTATTCAACCGAGCAAATGTTTGCATTGGTTAACGATATAGCGAGATACCCCGAGTTTGTCCCTGATTGTATCGCAACTGGGATTATTAGCAAGCAAGATAACATTTTAACTGCTTTTATTGAAGTTGAAAAATTAGGCTTTAAAAAATCATTTACTACCATAAATAAGATTAATGAACCTAATTCAATTGATATGGCATTGTTAGATGGTCCATTTAAACATTTAAAAGGACGATGGCAATTTACTCAACTAGATAACCAAAACAGTAAAATTAGCTTTAGTTTAGATTTTGAATTTAATAACAAATTAATGGGCGCTGTTTTTTCTCCAATTTTTAAAGAAGTGATGACCAATATGGTTAAAGCATTTTCGCAAAGAGCAAGGCAGATATATTAAGATGATAAATATTCAAGTTGTATATGCGCTACCTAATCAGCCGACTATTATTGATTGTGCAGTTGATGAACAAACGAATGTCTTGCAAGCAATTGCAAAATCCAATATCTTATCATTATGCAATATTCAATTAGATGGTCATTTTGTTGGTATTTATGGCAAACGTTGTGAGCTTACTGAACAAGTAAAAGATGGTGATCGTATTGAAATATATCGAGCTTTAATCAATGATCCGAAAGAAATACGACGAAAGAAAGCGGCATTGAAAAAGAAATAAATAGAATGAAGGGAACTGAATGCATAACTTGCTGATTGAAAAAGTTGAAACTTTATGCAAGAAACGCGGTATTAAGCTGACCAATCAGCGTAAAACCGTTTTAAATATTATGCTTAAAGCCAATAGAGCAATGAGCGCATATGATCTTTTAGATCTTTTAAAAGTCAGCGAACCACAAGCTAAACCACCAACAATTTATCGTGCTCTGGAATTTTTACTTGAGCAAGGTTTTATTCATAAGGTGGAGTCAACTAACTGTTATATTATTTGTCCGCATTTTCATGAACCGCAACATATATCAATTTTATTTATTTGTGATAATTGTCATCAGATTATTGAAAAGCATTCTGAAAATATTGAAAGTCAACTGAAGTTATTAGCAACACAAAGTGAATTTTTAATAAAACATAGTGTGCTTGAAATTCATGGAATTTGTCATTCATGTCAACCTTAATTATTTTATTATGGTTAGTTAATATTATTTGTGACACAGTAGGGCAAATTGCTTTTAAATATGCCGCTGTGACCTCTAATGATAAAGACGGCCGTTATTGGCAGAAATTATTCGGTAACATATGGCTGTGGTTAGGATTCGGTTCTTATTTCATTGGTTTTGTGTTTTGGTTAGCATTTTTAAGTGAAGTTCCATTATCACAAGGGATCTTATTAGGCTCTTTTAATATGATAACCGTGATGCTTGCTGGGCGCATCTTATTTAAAGAACATCTAACCCCCTTTCGATTACTAGGAATATTTTTTATAACTACCGGCGTGATATTAGTAGGATTAACTTAATGAAAAAGTTTTATATCATCGGTTTTGTCTTGTTACTCTTTTTTGATACTTTTGGGCAAACTTTTTTTAAACTCACGGCTATTTCGGCCTTGCCATTTGAAGCAAATATAAGTTGGTTGTTAAGGATTTTTAGTCATGGGTGGGCATATTTAGTTATGGTTGGATATGCTGGAGCATTTATCACTTGGATGGTATTATTAAAAAAAGCGCCAGTTGGCCCAGCTTTTGCTGCATCGCATTTGCAACTTGTTACTGTGATGTTAGTGTCTGTTGTTGCATTTAATGAGCAAATTACACTTACGCGCCTACTAGGGGCATTGTCTATTATTGTTGGGATTGTTTTTCTCGCCTTGGCTGAGCAGAGGTTACATCGTAAATCAGTAAAATAAACAGTATTGAGATAATCACCTTTTTAATAGGAACCAATATAATTAATTTACATTGATTCCTAATAGTAAAATAGAAAAGATTTTATTCTATTTTAATTAGCTACGATCTCGTTCCATTACAACTAAGTAAGCTTCTCGTCGCCAGAATAAAAATAAACGGCGCATATCTTTTTGCATTGTTATAACGCGCCAACCTTGTTGTGCATTATCATTTAAAAAAGCACCAAATTTTTCAGGATTTGAATTAGCTGCGCCTAAGAGCATTGAAGACAAAGCGCCTTCTTGATAAATTACTACTTTATATTCTTTCATTGTTTCTATACCTTCTTAAAATAAACACGATAATCTCTAATAATTGTCAAAATTAAGAGAAAATCGTGTTAATAATACGCATATTGGCGATTTTATTCTAGTGGCAATAAAGCGAGAGGTTAAATTTTAAACAGCATGGGTGAGGGATAGTAGATAACATCACAACAAAATTTTTAGAAAAGCTTTAGTTAAGAATAGCTGATAAGCCAAATTCTTAACTAATATTAGTGATAAATTAAATTTGCTTATCTAAATTTTTAAGCATTTCAATAATTAGTCTATTAGCATCAGGAAATTCATCTGCATTCAGATCTTCTTGATCAATCCAACGGCTTGGTTGTCCTTCTTTCGCAAAAGGTACGCCATCCCATTCTTCTACTAAGTAGGCATGAATGGTGATATCGCGATCTTCATAACTGTGTTCAAAGGTTTTTAAAAATTGAGCCTGATGAATGTGAATGTCGACTTCTTCGGCTATTTCACGTTCTAATGTTTGATAAGGTGTTTCACCAGTTTCGATTTTTCCGCCAGGGAACTCCCAAAAACCAGCAAGATGAGAATCTTCACCGCGTTGGGTGATAAAAATTTGACAATCTTGTGAACGAATTATACCTACAGCAATTTCAGTATGTTTTTTCATGATCCTGTCTGTTTATGATTAAAGTTAGGGAAAGCCAATGCTTTCCCTTTTGATTTTTAAGTAACAAAATTCGTTGATTTAAACATCAATATTGTTTAATCATACTAAATTTTTGGCTTAATTAACAGCTCCATGGCAATGTTTATATTTTTTGCCTGATCCACATGGACAAGGATCATTACGTCCTACTTTTGCTTGCGTGCGGACAATCGGTTGTGGTGAATTTGATGATTGCCCATCATTCTCACCATCAATAGCCGTCATTGAATCATGGTTAGCTTGTTGTTTTGCCATCAATCTTTCGATTTCAGCTTGACGTTGGCGTTCAGCTTCATCAACTTCTTCTTGTGAACGAATTTGCACGCGGCTTAAAATACCAATTACATCATATTTTAATGATTCTAACATATTGGCAAACATATTGAATGATTCACGTTTGTATTCTTGTTTAGGATCTTTTTGTGCATATCCTCGTAAATGAATGCCTTGACGTAAATAATCCATAGCGGCTAAATGCTCTTTCCATAATGTATCAAGCGTTTGTAACATAACGCTTTTTTCGAATTGTCTAAAGGCATCAGCACCAGCTGCATTTTCTTTTTCAAGATATTTATCTTGAGCAAGTTGTAAGATACGTTCACGTAAATTTTCTTCATGAAGATTTTGCTCTTCATCAAGCCATTTAGCGATAGGTAAATCTAAATCAAAATCATTTTTTAAGGCGGCTTCTAATCCAGCAACATCCCACATTTCTTCAATCGATTGTGGTGGAATATATTGATCAATAACCGTTGTAAATACATCCCCACGTATTGAATCAATTGTCTCTTTGATATCTACGTTATCTAATAAATCATTACGTTGGCTATAAATAGCTTTACGTTGATCATTGGCGACATCATCATATTCGAGTAATTGTTTACGAATATCAAAATTGCGACTTTCAACTTTTTTCTGAGCATTAGCGATAGCTTTAGTAATCCATGGGTGTTCAATTGCTTCACCTTCTTTCATACCAAATTTACGCATCATATTACCGACACGATCTGATGCGAAAATACGCATTAATGGATCTTCTAATGATAGATAAAAGCGAGAAGCACCAGGATCCCCCTGACGACCAGCACGACCACGTAATTGATTATCAATTCGACGTGATTCATGACGTTCAGTACCAAGAATATATAATCCACCAAGTGCAATCACTTCTTCATGTTTAGCTTGCCATGCTTGTTTCGCTTTTTCGATATCTGCTTCAGTTGGATTTTCTAATTTTGCAACTTCACTTTGCCAGTTACCACCAAGCATAATATCTGTACCACGACCAGCCATATTAGTTGCGATTGTCACGGCTCCTTTACTACCTGCATCAGCGATAATTTCGGCTTCTTGCGCATGGAATTTGGCGTTAAGAACATTATGTTTGATACCTGCTTTTTTAAAGGCATGTGAGACAAGCTCTGATTTTTCGATAGATGCAGTACCGACTAATACCGGTTGTCCTCGTTTAACACAAGCTTGTACATCAGCCACGATAGCATCAATTTTTTCTTTTTCAGTCATATAGACAAGATCAGGCTGATCTTTTCTTACCATCGGTCGGTTGGTTGGAATAACAATGGTATCCAAACCATAAATTTGGTTAAATTCGAAAGCTTCGGTATCAGCAGTACCTGTCATACCGGCTAATTTTTCATAGAGACGGAAATAGTTTTGGAAAGTAATAGAGGCTAATGTTTGATTCTCATTTTGAATTTTAACATGTTCTTTAGCTTCCACTGCTTGGTGTAAACCGTCAGACCAACGACGACCATCCATCGTACGGCCTGTATGTTCATCAACAATAACGATTTCATTGTCTCTAACAATATAATCAACGTCACGATGGAATAAGTGATGAGCACGAAGTGCAGCATTAACATGGTGCATTAGTACAATATTACTAGGTGCATAAAGGGATTCATCACCTTTCATTATGCCTTGTTTTATTAGTAGTTCTTCAACCTTAATTAAACCTCGTTCGGTTAAGTTAACTTGACGTGATTTTTCATCAATCGAAAAGTCACCATCGCCTTGGAACTGATCCGAATCTTCTTTTTCCTGACGGGTTAAGTGTGGAATGATTTTATCGATACTAACATATCTATCTGAGCTGTCTTCTGCTTGACCAGAAATAATTAGTGGTGTTCTTGCTTCATCAATTAAAATTGAATCGACCTCATCCACTAAAGCATAATGAAGTGGGCGTTGCACTCTGGCCTCTTTACTAAAGACCATATTGTCACGCAAATAGTCAAACCCATATTCGTTGTTAGTACCATAAGTGATATCAGCATTGTAAGCATCACGTTTTAAATGCGGTGGCATATTAGGTAAGTTAATGCCCACTGTTAAGCCTAAAAATTCAAATAAAGGACGATTATTTTCAGCATCACGTTGCGCTAAATAATCATTAACGGTGACAACATGTACCCCTTTACCGGTTAACGCATTTAAATAAGCAGGCAACGTTGCGGTTAATGTTTTACCTTCACCGGTACGCATTTCAGCTATGCAACGTTCATTTAGAACCATACCGCCAATTAATTGCACATCAAAATGACGCATACCAAATACACGCTTACTTGCTTCACGGACTACGGCAAAAGCTTCTTCTAATATATCGTCTAATTTTGTACCGTCGGCAATTTTTTGTTTAAATTCGTTAGTTTTTGCCTTAAGTTCTTCATCGCTTAATGCTTCCATTGCTGGCTCAAGGGCATTGATCGTTTCAACACGCTTACGCATAGATTTTAATACGCGTTCATTACGGCTACCGAATACTTTAGTTAATAATTTTAATAACATAAATTTTCTCTTATTGTTTTTTATAATGGGAGATATAAGGATTAAACCTTATTAAATAAATTAATTAATTTGATTATGTAAAATCTATTAGGCGGTAGCGTTTGGACCGGCTCTTATTCCATTATAGGGAGATAATCGAATAACAGTATTTGGATTAACTTCGTCATAATTTCGCGCGATAATTTGCTTATTGTAATGCTGCTTTGGTGACAAAGATAAGATTTGCGAGGTTTTTTTAGTTGGAATTTGCTGATCTTGAACTATTTCAGTAATCGCAATAATACCAACTTGACTTGTAAATGATTGAACTGGTAACGCATTTTGTTGGTAAAAACCGAACCCAGTAGCAATTACACCTAATAATAAGTGCGATAATGCAGTTTTAATAATAAGGCGTTTACTTATATGTTGCCAGTAATTAATCATAGTCATAATCGCAGTATCTTAGCATTTTTTGCCAAAATGAAAAACTATTATTATTGATTAATAAACTGTCTGAATATTCGAATTTTTATGATAATAGTAATTAAAAATACCCACCATTTTTTATAGTGGGTATATAGTTATCTAATCCTTAACCATTAATTGTCCCATCATACCGAGTGTTTCATGTTCAACAATATGGCAATGGTACATGCGCAATCCTGGCATATTTTGTTGAATTTTTATGGTGATTTTTTCGTGAGGACGTAAATTGATGGTATCTTTTAATGCCACATATTCTGGTGGATATTTTTTACCATCAAATTCATGCGATACAATCGTGAATTGTGTACCATGAATATGGAAATTATGATCCATATGTGAATTATTAAATATTGTCCACTCTTCAACATCGTGGATTTTGCTTTCTAGATCAATTCGTTTCATATCATGGCGTTTGCCATTAATTAAAAACAGCATGCCACCTCTTGGTTCGCTCTTGTCCATGACCTCTGTATATTCAAGTGTTTTATGCGCTTTTGCTTCACCAATTTTAGGTAGAGTTCGTAATGGCGAAGGTAAAACAATTGAATTCGCTTGTTGTAGCTCTAATTCAGCAAGTATTATATCTTGTTCTGGTGGTACATTTCCCATCTTACCGCGATCATAACCAATTGATTGTAAGTAAACCGTACCGGTTTGTTTGGGTAAAATTACCAATTCTGCGCGTTCGGCAGGTGATAATAATAGTGGCTTTTCAAGGGAAATTGGTTCAGGCATCAATCCACCATCACTACCCACTAAAAAGACATCACAACCTGGAATTGAAAGGTTAAGATAACGTCCAGAACAGGCATTCCAAACTCGAACACGTGTTGCAGTATTAACTTTCATTTTTGGACGATAACCACCATTAATTAATACAAATTGTCCTTCTCGACCATTCATCCAATCAGTCATTGAGTTATCGGCAATTTCTCCTTTGTCTGTCAGTTTTAGATCTGAGAAAAACCAATTTAGTTCTGGTAAAGATTCTAAAGGGTCTTTTTTACTACGAACAATAAATACCCCCGCTAATCCTCTCGCTATTTGTTCGGCAACGGTGTTATGACCATGAGGATGATACCAATAGGTACCAGCACTACCTTCAGGGATGGTAAATTCGTAAATACGTTCACTGCCAGCCGGTATTTCATTTTGTGGATTGCCATCTTGATTTGATGGCACAAGTAAACCATGCCAGTGCACCGTTGTTGATTGTGACAGTCTATTTTTTACTGTCAATTTGACTTTATCACCTTCATAAACTTCAATAAGCGGCCCAGGTATTGAATCATTGTAAGCCCAAAATTCGGTAGTGATATCAGGCGTTAATGCAATTTTTACTGGTTTGGCTTCAATAGTAGCTTCAAATATACCTGATTGATGACTACTATTTTTTAACAGTTGGAATTTGGGTAAATCATGACCTTTTGGTAATGCTGAAGTAGATAATAGTTTTTGTGGTTGTTTGTTGTTCATATTCATATTCATATTCATATTCATATGATCGTGCATGTTGTCCCCCTTATCACAATTATCAGATTTAACATCACAAACCATGTCAGACATTGATGAATGATCTAATTTGGCAATGGCTTTTGTTGCAATTAAACCACCAACGGCAGCAGTAATATTCATTATAAAATTTCGGCGTTTCATAGTATTCCTATAATCATTTATTTAGTTAAATAATAACCAGCAGTTTGCTTTCCAAACTCGTCTAGTCGTTTAGCAAGCTAATGTGTTATTGATTTCCAGTATTTATTACTAATATTTAACAGAGCGTAAATTAGCTAATTTTTGGTGGTTTTAACTCAGGAATAAATTCTTTATATTCAGGAATAAAATTTGTTGGTAGAAATTGTTCACGGTAAATCGGATAATCAATATTAACGCTATAATTAGCAATAGCCATGCCACAAGCAAAACAATGATTAACTGATTCACTAATAAAAGGTTTTGTTGATTTAGAAGTCGACAAATCAATTACTGGAGAGTGATGATTTGCGTTCACCCTTAAAGATTGTAAGCTAGGTGAATGATGAACAGTACAAGGTTTGGAAATAATGAGTGGAACATGCCAAATAGAATAAAAAAACAAAAAGATTGTTGATATAATTAAAATATTCACTCGCTTTTTGTTTATGGCTAATGACATTGTTTATCACGCAATTAATCTAACAAACCTTGTAGTTATTTTACTAGAGAAAACATTAAATTTATACCACTTTAACAGATGGAAGTTTTATTCAATTTCAATTGCTAATAATCACTAATTTTTCAATCTGTAACATCAAAATTAATTGGTCTATTAATGGTTACTTAGTACAAGATAATCATAAAAATATATAAGCCAAATATAATTGGTTCTGGTATCATATTCACATAAAAAACATTATGAATAATAACGATATGAAAATTCTTTTTGGAGTACAAGGAACAGGAAATGGCCATATCAGTCGTTGTCGAACATTAGCCAAAGCTTTAAAAAAGGTTGGAGCGGATGTTGACTATATTTTAAGTGGTCGTGATCCTAAAGATTATTTTGACATGCAAGCTTTTGGCAACTACCGAACGTTTGGTGGCCTTTCATTTGCTACGCTTAATGGCAAAATCAATTTTCGTAAAACCATCCAAAGAATTCGGGCTTTTAGATTAATTAAAGATGTTCGCGATTTAGATTTATCTGCATATGACTGTATTATTAGTGATTTTGAACCAGTTAGTGCTTGGGCTGCACATCATCAGAATCGCGAATGTTTAGGTATCAGTAATCAGTCTGTTTGCCAATATCTCAAGCCTAAAGAATATGGCACGATAGCAAATGTGATTATGAAATACTATGCTCCAGTTACACAACCTATTGGTTTACATTGGTTCCATTTTGGTCATAAACTGATTCCGCCAATGATTGATTCATTTGCTACACCACCAACTGAAGATGGTAAAATTATCGTTTATTTGCCTTTTGAAGATTTAACGGAAATAACCGAATTATTAAGCCAATTTCCGCAATATCAATTTAGTTGTTTTCACCCTGAAATAAAACAATCTTCTGCACGCGGTAATATTTTATTACAACCGCTAAGTCGAGATAATTTTACTCAAGCTCTACTCAGTTGTTCTGGTATTATTTCAAATACTGGATTTGCTTTAATTTCAGAAGCGTTATCTTTGGGTAAAAAGATTTTAACTAAACCAGTCGCGGGTCAATTTGAACAAGTTTACAATGCCCAATGTTTGCAGTCTTTGGATATGGCAACCGTTATGGAACATTTAAATAGTATGAAGTTGAAATATTGGTTAGGTCTACCGTCACCTAAACCTACTATTTATCCTGATGTGGCGACTGAATTAGCGAATTGGATAGTTTCAGGTCAAAAAGAGACATTACTTTCTTTAAGCCAAAGACTGTGGTCGCAGACCAAATTTCCGAGTAATGTAAGTGAGCGCATCAAATCTTTAGGTTATGTATAAAGGAACTACAATGATATTAAGTATAATTGTTGCAATGGCAGATAATCGTGTAATTGGTATGAACAATCAAATGCCATGGCACATGCCTGCAGATTTAGCGTGGTTTAAAAAGAACACATTAAATAAACCGGTGATTATGGGGCGTAAAACGTTTGAATCTATTGGTAGACCATTGCCTAATCGCCATAATATTGTCATCAGTCGACAGGCTGAGAGTAATACGTCAATTAATCCTAATGTTAGTTGGGTTAAATCGATTGATGAGGCAATATCAATGATTAATCAACAACAAGTAGACGAAGCATTTATTATAGGCGGTGGTCATATTTATCAACAGGTATTACCTTTAGTTAATCGACTTTATTTAACTCATATTGATGCCAAATTGACTGGCGATACTTATTTTCCTGATTATTTACAGACATCATGGCAACAAATTTATTCAGAAAATCATAAAGCGGATGATAAAAATTGTTATGATTACCAATTTGAGATTTTACAGCGAAGTTAATCAATAGATAAGGTTGCCACTCACATCTTAGTGGCAACCGAATTATTATCCTTGTAAGCGTTTTGCTTCCAGCACGTCAGAAAGTTGTTTTATTTTATTCATAACTCGTTCAAGAGAGTCCTGATCAAAAATTTGCATATCCATATCGATCGTTGCAATTTGTTGTTTCATATCTATGCGACTCGAAACACCTAAAACATTTACTTTCTCATTAGCTAAAATTGTTGTTATGTCACGCAATAATCCACTTCTATCACTAGCTATGATGCGAATGACCATGGTATAACTTGTGTTATGATTACCACTCCACACTGCACTGGTGATTCGTTCTGGTGCATGATTTTTTAGTTCTTGCAGTTGTTCACAATCTGAACGATGGATTGAAATACCACGTCCTTGGGTAACAAAACCGACAATTGGATCACCGGGGATAGGGCGACAACAATTAGCAATGGTGTAGAGTAAATTATCTACACCTTCGATAATAATTTCACCACCTTTTATCGATGATGTTTTATTGGTATTTTTGGCTTGAGAGGTTGATTTTTGGGTGATCTGTTTAAGAACAGCTTCATCTTCCTCTTCAGCTGTTGGCTTATTAAATTGGGCATTAATAAAATTAACCAGTTGGTTAATTCTAACATCCCCACTACCTATCCCTGCTAATACTTCGTCAAACGAATGGGCGTTATATTTACTAATCAGAATCTTTTCGACACTTTTTAGGCTAATATTTAACGGTTCTAATTCGTTGTCTAAAATTTGTTGGCCAGCAGCTATATTTTTATCTCGATCTTGTTTTTTAAACCAAGCTTGTATTTTTGCTCGTGCTCGGCTGCTATTTACAAATCCAGTATTTGGATTTAGCCAATCGCGACTTGGATTAGGTTGTTTTTGGGTAATAATTTCAACTTGATCACCCGTTTTTAATATATAGGTAAACGGTACTATGCGCCCCGCAACTTTAGCACCGATACAACGGTGACCAACATCACTATGAATATGATAAGCAAAATCTAATGGGGTTGAACCAGCAGGCAAGTCAACAACATCACCTTTTGGTGTAAATACATAAACGCGATCATCAAAAATTTGACTACGGACAGTTTCCTGAATTTCACCACTTTCTGACATCTCTTGTTGCCAAGTTAATAATTTACGTAGCCAAGAAATACGCTGATCGTAGGCAGTCATTTTATCTGTACTGCCTTCTTTGTATTTCCAATGTGCCGCTACACCTAATTCAGCATCATTGTGCATTTGTTCGGTACGTATTTGAATTTCAATAGTTTTATCATTTGGTCCATAAACAACGGTATGAATTGATTGATATCCATTGGGTTTTGGATTGGCGACATAGTCATCAAATTCTTTTGCAATATGTTTATAATGGCTATGTACGATACCTAAGGCATTATAGCAGTCTTCGATTCGATCACAGATGATGCGTACCGCTCTAATATCATATAAATCTTCAAATTGTAGATGTTTACGTTCCATTTTTCGCCATATGCTATAGATATGTTTAGGGCGACCGTAAACTTCGGCACGAATATGATCTTTATTCATCATATCCTGTAAATTTTTAACAAATTGATTGATATATGATTCGCGATCTAGACGTTTCTCATGTAATTTATGGGCAATAAAACGATATTGGTCAGGATGTAAATAGCGGAAACAAAAATCTTCAAGCTCCCATTTTAATTGACCAATACCGAGTCGATTAGCTAAGGGAGCATAGATATTAAAGCACTCTTTAGCAGCTAGCACTTGATCTTCTTTTGGCGCATGCATCAAATTTCGTAAATAAGTAATACGCTCAGCTAGTTTAATGACTACACTACGGAAATCATTAACCATCGCGAGTAACATACGACGAATACTATCAATTTGTTCGTTTGTTGCATGACCATTACGGATAGCACGTAGTTGCCTAATGTCTTTCATTTTGACAACACTAGAAAGAATATGAATTATTTCTCGATCAAAATTTTCCGGTAGATCTTCACGGCAGATAATTTTAGTATCAAAGAAAGGTAGTAAAAGAGCGGTTGCTAAACTATTAATATCCATATTTAAGGTGGATAAAATTTCAACCATTTCAATGGCATTTTCGAAGCAATAGATTTGCTCTGGTTCACCAGCACTATGCTCAAAACAAAAATCCCAAATATCTTTAAATTTTTGATAAGATTCAATATTGGTTAATAACAGTTCTTGTTTTGCCCATCGTTCAACATCAAATTGTGCGAGCGTGTAATGTTCGTCATTTTGTTGATGGGCGCCTCTAATTGATACCATAATTATTATCCTGATTTAGTTAACATCAACATTGATTCAATGTGCTTAGTTTGTGGAAACATATCCAAAATAGCTACTTTTACAATGTTGTATCCTTCCTCAATAAATAGCTTGCAGTCCCTAGCCAATGTAGCAGGATTGCACGAAATATAAACTATTTTTGTAGGTGATATCTTAACAATTTCTGCTGTAGCATTATAAGCACCGGCTCTAGCTGGATCTAATAATACTTTGTCAAATTTTGACTGATTCCATATTGAAAATTGCTGTTTATCTTCTAAATTACAGGTGAAAAACTGAGTTTTAGCACCAATTTTAGCTTTATTAAGTTTAGCATTGATCTTGGCTTTTTCAACCAGAGCATCAACACCTTCAATACCTGTGACTGATTGGCTTTTTATTGCCATAGGTAATGAGAAATTACCCATACCACAAAATAGGTCGAGTATTTTATCATCCGAAGTTATATCTAACCATTCTAAGGCTTTATCAATCATTTTTTGATTAATTTGACTATTAACTTGTATAAAATCTAGTGGACTGAAAGTTAATTTTAGATGATTAATCAGATAATAATGTTCAGTGCTGCCACTGATATGAATCAGGTCATGACCGTGAAAATAGAGTGAAATATTGTGAGCTTCAGCGAATTGTTTTAATAAAATGCTATCTTGCTCTGTGAGTGGCATGGTGTGTCTTAACACAAGGATAATGCCACTATCGACGGCGATTAATTCAATATGTCCAAGCGATTTTTTTTGTTTAATTTGTCTTAAACAAGACTGTAATGGCATTAATAATTTATCTAATTGTTCAACTAATACCGGACAGTGTTCTATATTTATAATTTGGTTTGATTCTGCCTGCCTAAAGCCGATTAATAATTCACCTTTAACTAAATTAATTGATAATCTAGCTCTCCTACGATAATGGTATGGTTGGTCGGCAATGATATTAGGTGAATTGTCTTTATAGTCGAACTCCGCCCCAGCTTCTTTCTGTAAAAGTTTGATCAATGCTTCATATTTAGCTTGTTGCTGTAAATTTGATGAAATATGTTGTAATTCACAGCCTCCACATTTTGTATAGTATTTACATTTTGGTGTGACTCGCTGTTGGCTATAATTGTGGTATTTTATAACTTTTGCTTTAGCATAATTTTTTTTATCATCAGTTAATTGGATATCAACTGTTTCATCAGGTAACGCTGATTTTACAAAAATTGTTTTACCTTTATGATTTGTCACGCCTTGACCAAAGGCATCTAAATTAGTGATAGTAACTGTCAATTTTTGTGCAGTAAGCTTCTTTTTTGTCGGGGTGTAAAAATTAACCATATTAATAAATTGAAGTTATGTTAACCGTTTTAGTAACTCTGTTTTGACATGTAAAGGTACTAAATTAGAGATGTCTCCACCATGGAAAGCAACATCTTTAACAATGGTTGATGAAATAAATCCCATTGCAATAGATGGCATTAAGAAGATAGTATCTAAATCAGGTTTTAATGCTCGATTCATTTCAGCTAATTGTCTTTCGTATTCAAAATCGTGAGTTGTTCTCACTCCTCTGACTATCACTGTCGCCGCATGTTTTTGGGCGAAATCAGCCATAAGATTATCAAAGCCAATCACTTCCACATTCAATAAGTGTTCAACCGATGTTGAGGCTAAGTTTACTCGTTCTTCTAAAGTAAACAGCGTTTTTTTATTTGGATTTTGCGCTATAGCTACAATTAAACGGGGAAACAATTGCGATGCGCGGGTAATTAGGTCGATATGACCATTGGTGATTGGATCAAATGTTCCCGGAAAAATTGCTGTGAGCGCTTTGCTTTTCATTTATCTTAATATCCATTAGTGAATAGGGGAATATCATACCTAATTTTAACCTAGATTGTTAGGTTAACTATGTAAAATCTTCGATTTTTTATCCTTAAAAAATCCCTTTCCTCAAATTTTTTGTAGTGATAAAAAATATTGAGGATAACGTAAATGTTAGCTGTTTTATGTCCAATTTTTAACTATAAAATATTCGTTATTCGTTATTCGTTAGATTTATTTTTATAGTGTACATCACTAAGATTGCGCAATCTTTCTGCTGCTTGTTCTGGCGTTAGATCTCGTTGCGCTTCTGCCAGCATTTCATAACCGACCATAAATTTTTTAATACTGGCTGAACGTAATAATGGGGGATAGAAATGAGCATGTACTTGCCAATAATCGGTATTATCATTAATAAATGGTGCACTATGCCACCCCATAGAATAAGGAAAAGAGCAATTAAACAAATTATCGTAGCGACAAGTTAATTTTTTTAAAGCTATAGCTAAATCTTTTTGTTCTGATTGATTTAAATCAGTCAATCTAGGAATATGTTTTTTCGGTAACAATAGTGTCTCAAATGGCCAGACAGCCCAAAATGGAACTACAGCTAACCAATGTTCAGTTTCAACAACAATACGCTGTTGATTGATTAACTCTTTTTGTACATAATCAACTAGCAAATTTCGCCCATACTTTTGAAAATAGTTACACATATTAAAATCTTCTCGTGCAATTTCATTCGGTATAAAACTATTTGCCCAAACTTGCCCGTGAGGATGCGGATTGGAACAGCCCATAGCCGCCCCTTTATTTTCAAAGATTTGTACCCATGGATAATTTTTTCCCAATTCTTGCTGTAGGGTGATCCAAGTTTTTATCACTTCTTCAATGGCAGATAAATTTAGTTCGGGTAACGTTTTACTATGGTCGGGAGAAAAACAGATAACTCGGCTTGTACCTTTAGCACTTTGCATTTGGAATAACGGGTCATGACTAATAGGTGAGTCAGGTATATCTTGCATTAACGCGGCAAAATCATTAGTAAAGACAAATGTTCCCGTATAATTAGGATTGATATCACCGGTTACACGTTTATTTCCCGGACATAAAAAACAATCTGCATCATAATAAGGTTTTTGTTCCTCATTTATTGTCTCTTGTTGACCTTGCCAAGGGCGTTTTGCCCTATGCGGCGAAACTAATACCCATTGATCGGTTAATGGGTTATATCGACGATGTGGATGGTCTACTGGGTTAAAAATATCCATTTATGTCTCTTATTGGTTATTTTCCTATTATTTGCCAAACATTAATTAATCAGGATAGCCTTGAGGATTGCTAGATTGCCAATTCCATGAATCTTTGACCATATCATCAAGGGTTAATTTAGTTTTCCAGCCCAATTGTTGTTCTGCTTTCTTTGTATCTGCCCAAAACGCAGCTAAATCACCAGCACGTCTTGGTGCAAAATGCCAATTAAGTGGTTTTCCAGAAGCTTTTTCAAAGGCTTTTATCACTTGTAGGACACTAAAACCAATTCCTGAACCTAAATTATAGATATGTACTCCAGCTTTATTTTGATCGGCTTTGAGTGCTGCAATATGACCATCAGCCAAATCGACGACATGAATAAAGTCACGAACACAGGTTCCATCAGCTGTTGGATAATCATTACCAAAAACAGATAAAGAGTCTCGTTTTCCAATCGCAACTTGGGTAATATATGGCATTAAATTATTAGGGATACCGAGTGGATCTTCCCCCATTAAACCACTAGGGTGAGCACCAACAGGATTAAAATAACGCAATAAGGTAAGAGACCAATCAGGTTCAGCAACCGCTAAATCCATTATACATTGTTCGACCATCAGCTTACTTTTACCATATGGGCTAGTCGGTAATCCTTGTGGTAATGTTTCGACATAAGGGACGGGAGCTAATTCACCATAAACGGTAGCTGATGAGCTAAACACTAATTGTTTAACTCCAGCCTCACGCATCGCTTTCATTAACACAATAGTGCCATAGACATTATTTTCATAGTATTCAAGAGGTTTATATACTGATTCGCCCACGGCTTTTAAGCCAGCGAAGTGAATAACGGCTTTAATGTCATGTTCATTAAAGATTTTTGTCAGTAACTTAGCATCACAAACATCGCCATGATAGAACTCAACTGATTGTCCAGTGATAGTTTTTATTCTTTCTAAAACCGAAGCTTTACTATTGAATAAATTATCAACCACAATCGGAGTATAACCAGAAAGAATTAATTGAACGCAAGTATGACTGCCAATATATCCACAACCACCAGTGACTAATATTTTCATCTTGATACCTTAATTTATGCTAATTACGTTTATTGAATTTAGATTAATTATCGAATTTATTAATTATATTCAGTTTAAAAAGCACCTAATGACCTTAACCATATTGTTAAGGATGATTTCAATGCAAAACTAAAGTTGATTTAGCTTAGTACTAATTAAGCTCCTTCTAGACCAATATTAACAAAATACTAGAATTAGTCGAATTAAACATCATAGACATTTGTTTTGCAATAAAAATTTTATCAAATATACAGTTATTGATAAGTGTAAAGAGAAAAGATAAATGAGTAATTATGTATTTTGATGTCCAGAAACGTAATAATAAATAATCATAATTTTTTTACCATAGGTATTTTTTACTATAATGACTTCTATGACGAACTTGACAAAGTAGGCATGTTATTTTGATGAAGCTAATAGCTTTAGCAAGTGATAAGCATATTTGCTATCAATTAACATAAAACTAACTGAAGAAAAACTAATAGCAATACTAAGAGTGATACTTAGTTTTAATAACAAGCTGATAGATAAAATAGATGAAATAATCAAATAAAAGTGAATGATATCCAAATTTACTTTATGAAATTAATTAAAATGTATTAGTAATATAGAGGAGATATTTAGATTGTCTAATCGTTTAAACTTTAAACATTTATAGACAATCTAATTTATTTATTTTTTAAATTCTTTTAGACGAGTTTCAAAGTCTTGCCACTGATAAAAACCATCACTATTTGCTACGGCATTTTTTAGCTGAAGTTGGTAATGTTGTGGTGGATGATTGATATCAAGTGGTTGCGCGGTATAAAGTTGTTCAAAACTTTGATAAACGTATTCAGCTTTAAACAAATATTCCCCCGATGCTTTATTACGATAACGTTGTAATATAACCATACCACCAATTGGTGTATTTTCACATTGGTTAGGAAGTTGGTATTCAGCAAAATCCAAGGCACCAAGTAGTGCAGCAATGGTACTATCATGGCCAACGAGTAAATTTACCTTGTTATTCTTTTGGTGTAACAGATCATCTATCATATTAATTAATAACGCACTATTTTTTCGAGCTATAGATCTGGAATGAAAAACTAAATTAATATAGTGGTTACGAATTTGTATGAGTTGTTGCCATTGTTCGTGGCTGGTTATTTTTCCCCATGCAATTTGTTCTTTAGGAAAAGCTGAATAGTACTGTAATAAGAAAGCATCAACAGCACAAATACCAATTGCTAGAGGCCCTAATAATTCTGGCTCTTCATCTTTTACAAAATGAAGATCATAAGGAATATCAGCAAAATCACATTGATATTCAGCATATAATTGTGAATTTTTATAGTCCAAAATATCCGATAGCATCGCATAAGCTGGCGCTAAATTTTTGAAAATTGATTCAGCTTTATCTGCATCATCAATATCTTTTAATAATGCTTGTTTAGATTCTGGTGAATCATCTTGTACACTTGGATCAAATATAGGGTCCATTTTTTCAATGGTATATTTGTGGTTAACCGGGATATCATAACCCGCAAAAGCCCCTGTAACTAAGAATTGCGCGGTGGCAACTGTTCTTTGAAGACTATTAGCATAAACATATATATCAGGATTTTCCGGTGTAAGGCGAATGTTTTGTTGTTCAAGCCATTGCGATAGATAATGTCCAAAATAAGATTCTAAAACCCCTCCTCGGGTAGTTAAATAACCATAAGCATGATCCCAACTTGGCCATTTTAATGGGCTAGCTTTTTCTAAAAACTCTATGGTGTTTGCTAATGGAGTGCGTATTCCATGACGACTTAGTATTACAACTTTATCTAATTGGTATTGATCTTTTTTCATTTAGTTATCCATCCTTGTTTATGCAAATAATTTAAAACGAAATCTCGTTGCCCTTTGCTAATTGTTTCTGCAATTTTATCACTCCAACCATTTGTTTTTTGATTAATTTCTCTGTGACCATAATAGTCACGCATTTGGCTATCATATTGTGCTAATAATTGATGATTAATTGGTTGATAATGATTTTCAAAGAAAACCAATTGTTTTGGTAATCGTGGTTTAATATCAGGATTTTGGTCAGGATAACCAATACAAAGTCCAAATAAAGGAAGAACATATTTAGGTAGCGCAAGTAACTCGGTCACTTTAGCAATATTATTGCGTAAACCGCCAATGTACACCGTACCTAAACCTAATGACTGTGCTGCAATAACCGCGTTTTGAGCCATAAGTGTGGTATCAATACAACCCACTAAAAGTTGCTCGGCTTTTTCAAGTGGAATAGTAGCATCAATTTGAAAATGGCGGTTAAAATCGGCACAAAATACCCAAAACTCTGGCGCTTGAACGATATAACTCTGATCGCCTGAATAATGAGCTAATTCTGATCTTTTCTCACTATCAGTGATTCTAATGATGGTTGCGCATTGTAAAAAGTTTGAACTTGGAGCCGATTGTGCCGCTTGAATAATTTCATTAATCTGTTCACTTGTTAATGGCGTTGATTTATAAGATCGAATTGAACGACGCTGGCAAATTAAATCAATTGTCTTATTTGGCATAACGGCTCCTTAATATCACTGTTTTTTTATAAATTGCAAATCCCAAACACCATGCCCCAGATTTTGACCACGTTTTTCGAATTTGGTAATAGGGCGATCTTCAGGTCTTGGAATATAGTCATTAGTGGCAGATAAATTTTTAAATCCTTCCGCTTGATTTAATACTTCAAGCATATGCTCTGCATAGTGTTGCCAATCGGTAGCTAAATGTAAAATACCATCAGTCTTTAATTTTCTATGAATTAAAGCAACAAAATTAGGTTGAATGATTCGACGTTTATTGTGTCTTGCTTTATGCCATGGATCGGGGAAGAAAATTTGCACCTTATCTAATGAGTTATCAGGTATCATGTTTTCTAACACTTCAACGGCATCATGGCACATAACTTTTAAATTAGATAATTGATTTTCCTCAATTGCCATTAAACAAGCTCCAACGCCCGGTTTATGGACTTCAATACCTAAAAAGTTCTTGGATGGGGCATTTTTTGCCATTTCAATTAATGAAGCGCCCATTCCAAAACCGATTTCAAACACCACCGGTTTATTATCTTTAAAAACAATTGGTGAGGTAGCATTGTACTCAACACCATAGATAGGCCATAAATGCGTTAAAGCCTGTTGTTGTCCTTTAGTTAAACGGCCTTGTCTTAATACAAAACTTCGTATTGTTCGTTTAGATTCTGTTACTTGGTTATTTGTGTCTAATTGTTCACTCATTACGTATCTGCTGTTAGGTTAAATAGATTATTAAGATAATTGATCATCTTAGCTATATAGTAGTTTACCTGATTTTTTATTCACTTCAAAAAAACATCTTATTAACTTAGTTTTTTATAGATTAATGTGATGAATGTAAAATATTTTTAATAAATTTTTATAATGTGGTTGAGCATAATCTGTAAATGATTATATAATTGTGATCCCGATTTAACCGATTACGTTTTATGTAATCATGATTACATGCTTGAGGATTTCTCGTGCCTGATATGAAGCTTTTTGCTGGTAACGCCACACCCGAACTAGCAAAACGTATAGCTAATCGTCTTTATACTTCTCTTGGTGATATTATTGTTAGCCGTTTTAGTGACGGTGAAGTAAATGTTCAAATTAATGAAAATGTCCGTGGTGAAGATGTTTTTATTATCCAATCAACTTGTGCGCCTACCAATGACAATTTAATGGAATTATTAGTGATGATTGATGCGATGCGTCGAGCATCTGCTGGTCGTATTACTGCTGTTATTCCTTATTTTGGTTATGCAAGACAAGATCGTCGCGTGCGTTCAGCCCGTGTGCCTATTACAGCCAAAGTTGTTGCTGACTTTTTATCGACTGTAGGTGTTGATAGGGTTTTAACCGTTGATCTTCATGCTGAACAGATTCAAGGTTTCTTTGATGTACCCGTTGATAATGTGTTTGGTAGCCCTGTTATTTTAGAAGATATGTTGCAACGTGATTTTGAACGCCCAATCGTGGTATCTCCAGATATTGGTGGTGTGGTTCGTGCTCGTGCGATTGCTAAACTTTTAAATGACACTGATATGGCTATTATCGATAAACGTCGTCAACGTGCTAACGAAGCAGAAGTGATGAATATTATCGGTGATGTTGCTGATAGAGATTGTATTTTAGTTGATGACATGATCGATACGGCAGGAACACTTTGTAAAGCGGCTGATGCATTAAAAGCTCGTGGCGCAAAACGTGTCTTTGCTTATGCGACCCACCCAATTTTCTCAGGAAAAGCTGTAAGTAACATTAAAGACTCTGCTATTGATGAAATTGTAGTTTGTGACACAATTCCATTAACTGCGGAAGTTAAAGCATTGAAAAATGTGCGTCAACTTACATTATCAGGTATGCTTGCTGAAGCAATTCGACGTATTAGTAACGAAGAATCGATTTCAGCAATGTTCCATCAATAATCTTTTCTTCTGAATTAGATAAATGCCCCTATTAGGGGCTTTTTTGTAATAACAGGATAATTAACGATTAAACTATTATGTCAACAATCAAACTAATTGTAGGGTTAGCCAATCCGGGTAATGAATATGCCGCAACTCGCCATAATGCGGGAGCTTGGTATGTTGATTTACTTGCTGAACGTTATAATCAACCATTAAAAAATGATCCTAAATTTTTTGGATATAGTTCTCGAATTAACATCAATGGGCATGATGTTCGTTTGTTAGTACCAACTACCTTTATGAATTTAAGTGGTAAAGCAGTGCAAGCAATGGCTTCTTTTTATCAAATTAAGCCTGATGAGATATTAGTAGCTCATGATGAGTTAGATCTTAATCCAGGGATTGCCAAATTAAAATTTGGCGGTAGTCATGGTGGCCATAATGGCTTAAAAGACATTGCCAGTAAACTTGGCAATAATCTGAATTTCTATCGATTAAGAATTGGAATTGGCCATCCAGGCGATAAAAATAAAGTAGTTGGTTATGTCTTAAATAAACCCTCTAAACCAGAGCAAGAATTAATTGATAAAGCTATTGATGAATCAGTCTATTGTACTAATATTTTATTAACTGATGGAATTGAAAGTGCGATGAATCGTTTGCATGCATTTAAAGCTTAAAGTTGTTAACAATAGCGTGTTTTAATTAATTGACTATAAAAAAATCCACCTGATAAACAGGTGGATAACAAATCACGTATCAATTCTGATTAAGAAAATAAATGAGAAACATTACCACCTTTTTCAGCTATTTTCTTCATTACTTCTTTTATTAACCATGTATTCATCGATGCGGTATCGTCAGTACTGCCGGTATAATTAAGTTCGGTGGCGAGTTTTTTACGTGCATCTAAACTACTATCGATACCTAATAATTTCAATAAATCAACAATAGATGTTTTCCAATTAAGTTTTTCTGGAAATTTTTTAGCCAAATTATCCAAAATTGACATGACATCGATCTCAGATATCGGCGCTTTGTTGTCCGATGTGTTTTGTTGATTTTGATCGGAATTACTATTATTTGTGTTATTACTTGAAGTATTATCTGAAGTTTTGTCTTTTACTGTGTCAGTGATTTTATCAACTTGCTCTTTCACTGCATCTTTAGCATGACCTACAGCGGCTTGTGCGCTTGGAAATATTTTTGAAAAAATATTATTTAAGATACCCATATTACACCCCTTATGTTTAAACTGCTTATTAAAAAACTGCTTAACGATATAGATGTAGAAAATATCCCCTTAAGTATAGCGGTTAAGTATAAATTATGTCAAAACCACAATCATTTAATAGCATTTTTTGTAATATTGCTTATAAACGCAAAAATATTGACTGCTTTTATTAGGTATTCTTGTTTAGACTATTTAACTATTAATTTAAACAGGTTTATCTTTTGGTTCTATAAATTTATTATACCAATTATATAAATATGTGTGATATGTATCGCGATTTTTTAAATATTTTTAATATATTGGTTAAAAATACTAGCATATTTGGTTCACCAATTGTAATATGGATTTTATTAATTCACTTTAAACAATAGAAAACAGGTATAGACTAAGAAATTGGCTTGCAAATTTAATTCTTTAATTTGATTAAAAATGTTTCAATTAGTAGATATCAATGATAATTCTGAAAAATAATTATTTATAGTAAAAACATCCTAACTATATAAGGAAAATAGCGTGTATATCACGCTATTTTTATATGTAAATTATGTAAAATAAAAAAAGCCCATAATCAGGGCTTTCAATACAGAAAAATTATTTTTTATTCGAAAAATGCACGTTTAATTGCGTATTCAACCCCCCGGATTTCAGCTAAACCTCTTAAGCGTCCTATTGCCGAATAACCTGGATTAGTTTTCTTTTTAAGATCATCAAGCATCTGGTGACCATGATCAGGACGAACGGGTATTAAACGGTTTATGCCAGCCTTTTTGCGACGTTCTTCTTCCGCAATAAGTACTTTTATTACGCCATACATATCAACGTCTCCAGCTAGGTGATCGCCTTCGTGGAAAGATAATGGATTATCTTCACGTACTGTTGCACGTAGATGAATAAAATAAACTCGATCGGCAAATTTTTCAGCCATAGTAACTAAATCATTATCACTACGAACACCATAAGAGCCAGTACAAAAGCAAAAACCATTATGGATACTATCAACAGTCTCTTTTATCCATTGCATATCTTCAATCGTTGAAACAATGCGAGGTAGACCTAAAATCGGTCTAGGAGGATCATCTGGATGAACAGTTAATACAACTCCAACTTCTTCTGCAACAGGTACAATAGCTTTTAAGAAATAAGCATAGTTTTCGCGTAATTTAGCTTTATCAATACCATCATAAGTTGCAAGATGAGCTCGAAACTGATCAAGTGAATAACCTTCTTCAGCGCCAGGTAAACCAGCAATAATGTTTGCGACCAGTTTATCTTTATCGGCTTGTGTCATTTGTTCAAAGTAAGTTTTTGCTGAAAGGATATCTTCTTGACTATAATCTTTTTCGGCATTAGGTCGTTGTAAAATATGGATATCAAATGCTGCAAAGGCAATTTGATCAAAGCGAAGAGCTCTTGAACCATCTGGTAATTGATAACCAAGATCGGTGCGAGTCCAGTCTAATACCGGCATAAAATTGTAACAAACAGTATCAATACCACAAGCGGCTAAATTACGAATAGATTGTTGATAATTAGCAATATGTTGTTCAACGTTACCTGAATGGGTTTTTATCTCTTCATGAACTGGAATACTTTCGACAACTGACCAAGTGAGGCCTTTATCTTCGATTATTTTTTTTCGCTTTTGAATTTCATCAATAGTCCATACTTCACCATTAGGTATATGGTGCAATGCTGTAACAATTCCGGTTGCTCCGGATTGTCTAATATCATCCAATGATACTGGGTCGCCAGGTCCAAACCAACGCATTGTTTGTTCCATCTAAAATCTCCTCAATGATTCTTTATTTAATAAGTCATTCTTAAATGAAGATCCATTAACAATGCATATTTTCAGCTATTGGTTAACAATAGTGACCGGAATAGAGTCAAATAAATAACCATCAAAATTTGGATCTTCACTGTCAGAAACAGTCATTAATGTTTGTTTAACATTTTCTAAGTGTTGCCACATAGCATGGCGTGCAGCCATAGCATCTTTTAACTGTAAAGCTTGTAGAATTTTTTCATGATCATATAGCCACTTTTTACGGTAACTATGATCGGTAATTCTACTTTGTAGCTGGTCCCACATTTTACTTGTAGATCGTTTAGCCCATAGATCTGTCAATAAACGTTCAAGTACAGAATTTTTGGTAGCTCGTGCTATAGCAATATGAAACATTTCATCAGCACTATAGTCATCAAGAACTTCTTGTTCTAATATTTTCCGTTCTTGTTCCAATATTGCTCTTAATTCAACAATATCTGCTTTGACAATCTGTGAAGCTGCAAAAGCGGCAATATTGCTTTCAATTAATTGTCTAGCTTGTAATAATTCAAATGGACCTAAATCTTCTTCTTCAATTTTTCTATCTTTTTCAGATAAGACTTCATCAGGTAAACCAATTACATAAACACCGGAGCCTTTTTTTACTGCAACTAAATTTTCAAGCTCTAGCATAATCAACGCTTCACGAACTACTGTTCTACTGACATTAAAAGTTTCAGCAATGTCTCTTTCTGGTGGGAGCCGATCACCAATTTTAAAAGTTCCACTTTTTAATAATGATTTCAACTCATTACCAATTTCTTGATAAAGTCGATTGACCCTTGGCATAATCTATAGTCCTTAGAATACTTTAAAGTTTAATGTAGATAATTATACGCTAATTATTACAACTCCTCTAAGCCTATAATAACAGAAAGTCGTTTCAGTTTTTATATTGGTTTACCAATATTCTTCGGTATTATAGTGTTTTTTGCAAAATAACTCATAATATAAACCAAAAAATGTGATATTCGTCACAAAAATAAAAAAATAAAGGTGAAAATTTTATCAACAAATGAAAATATGTCTAACCAATAAATACTGTCAACTAGTTAATAATGGTGTGTTACATGTTAAATTTATCAAATACTCCCCAATCAATCGAACACAAACCTTTATATGATCGAGAAAAAATGGTAGCGCGGATTGTACATATAGGTTTTGGGGCTTTTCATCGAGCTCATCAGGCATTATTTACTGATCGTCTGTTAAATAAAGGTAACAGTGATTGGGCCATTTGTGAGGTGAATATTGTTGGCGGTGAAGAGCTTATTAATGATATTCGAAAACAAGATCATCTCTATACGGTTTTAGAAAAAGGTGCAACGTCTAAACAAGCCTATATTATTGGCAGTGTGAAAGAATCATTATTAGCGCCAATAGATGGTATTGAAGCTATTTTAGAAAAAATGGCTGATCCGGTAATCGAGATTGTTTCATTGACGGTAACCGAAAAAGGTTATTGTATGTTACCAGGTGGTGCTGGCTTGGATTTAAATAATCAATTAATTAAATCTGATCTGAGTTCGCCAACTAAACCTATGTCAGCTCCTGGCGTGATTGTTGAGGCCTTATATAGACGGATGCAACGAGGTTTAAAATCATTTACTGCTTTATCATGTGATAATATGCCTGAAAATGGTTTGGTATTAAAAAAAGCGATTCTAGACTTAGCAAATGCACGTGATCCAGAGTTAGCCCAATGGATTGAAACCAACACCACTTTCCCTTGTACCATGGTTGATCGTATTGTACCAGCTGCGACAGCCGAAACATTAACAGAAATTCAAGATGTACTAGGCGGTATGTTTGATCCTTGTGGTATAGCTTGTGAACCATTTATTCAATGGGTTATTGAAGATAATTTTGTTACTGCTCGACCTAATTGGAATGAAGTTGGCGCTGAATTTGTTGATAATGTTGTCCCATATGAAGAGATGAAACTTCGAATGTTAAATGGTAGCCATTCATTCTTAGCATATTTAGGTTATTTAGCTGGTTATGAGAATATTAATGATTGTATGAATGATGAGGCTTATAAACAGGCAACTTTATCATTAATGCTACAACAACAAGCTCCAACTTTAAATGTTCCACCACAGGTTAATTTACAGCAATATGCTGAAAAATTGATTGAAAGATTTAGTAATCCATCACTAAAACATCGAACATGGCAAATAGCCATGGATGGAACGCAAAAACTACCACAACGTTTACTTGATTCAATTCGTTGGCATATCAAACATAATTCTGATTTTTCTTTACTTGCTTTAGGTGTGGCTGGCTGGATGCGTTATGTTGGTGGTATTGATGATCATAAACAAATAATCGATCTTCGTGACCCAATGGTGGATGAGTTAAAAAAACTAGTAACCGCCAGTGATGATGGTATTGGGCGAGTCAATGCTTTATTAACTTTAGACGCTGTTTTTGGATCTGATCTACCAAATAATTCATTATTTAAAGATAAAGTAACTCAACATTATCTTTGTTTAATGGAGAATGGTGCAAAACAAACTATTCAGGATTTATTTTTTTAAATTGGGCTTTAGAGTATGAAAAAATTTTTAGATGATAACTTTTTGTTACAAACTGATGCAGCACAAAAGCTTTATTTTGATTATGCTAAAGATCAACCTATATATGATTATCATTGTCATTTACCACCAAAAGATATCGCTGAGAATAAAAATTTCGGTAATTTAACTGAAATTTGGTTAGCTGGTGACCATTATAAATGGCGAGTATTGCGAACTGCTGGTGTCGATGAAAAATTTATAACTGGTACCGCATCTGATTATGAAAAATATCTTACATGGGCAAAAGTTGTTCCTTTAACACTAGGAAACCCTATTTATCATTGGACCCATTTAGAGTTAAAGAGACCATTTGGTATAAAAAATATTATTCTTAATGAAAAAACAGCTGATCAAATATGGGCTGAAGCTAATGCTAAATTAGCAACAGCTGAGTTTTCTACTCGCGGGATTTTAACTCAAATGAATGTTAAAGCCGTTGGTACAACTGATGATCCCATCGATTCACTTGAATATCATAAACAAATTGCATTAGATACCTCATTTCAGACTAAAGTAAGGCCTAGCTGGAGGCCAGATAAAGTCTTCAAAATAGAATTGGCTGGTTTTGTTGAGTACATTACTGAATTAGGCAAAGTTACGGATATTGAAATTGATAATTTTGACAAACTACTTTGTGCATTAACCAAACGCCTAGATCATTTTGAACAGCATGGCTGTGAAGCATCAGATCACGGTATAGAAATTTTACGTTATGCCGACATTCCTACCGGAAAACAGCTTGATCAAATAATAACAAAACGCCTTGCTAATCAATCCCTTTCTGAATTAGAAATTGCTCAATTTAGTACCGCGGTATTGGTTTGGTTAGGTAAGCAATATCATAAACGCAATTGGGTAATGCAATTACACTTAGGTGCGCTACGTAATAATAATCAAAGAATGTTTAAATTACTTGGCCCTGATGCTGGATTTGATTCGATTGGCGATAGACCAATTGCCGAACCACTCTCTTCATTATTAGGTATTTTAGACTTAACTGACGAATTACCGAAAACTATTTTATATTGCCTAAACCCTCGTGACAATGAAGTGTTAGCTACTATGGCTGGTAACTTTCAAGGTTCAGGCATTGCAGGAAAAATTCAATTTGGATCTGGTTGGTGGTTCAATGACCAGAAAGATGGCATGGAACGCCAAATTATGCAACTTTCTCAAATGGGATTATTAAGTCAATTTGTTGGTATGTTAACTGATTCTCGTAGTTTCTTATCCTTTACCAGACATGAATATTTTAGGCGAATCCTTTGCAATATGGTGGGACATTGGATGGAAAATGGCGAAATTCCTGCTGATTTTGATTTAGTTGGCAATATGATTAGAAATATTTGTTTTAACAATGCAAGTCATTATTTTTCTAAATAGCAATAATTCAAATTAACATTAAATAGGATGAAGGAAATAAAATGAGAAAAATACCAAAGTTTAGATGGTGCATGATTTTACTTGTTTGTGGTATTACTATTATCAATTATCTAGATCGAACTGCATTAGGTGTTGCTGCACCGACAATTTTAGAAACCACTGGTATTACTAAAGAGCAATATTCTTGGATAGTGAGTGCATTCCAGTTGGCCTATACTATTGGTCAACCTATTATGGGCTTTTTTATTGATACAATTGGTCTAAGACTTGGATTTGCTATCTGCGCAGTAATTTGGGGACTAGCAACTATGGGCCATGCATTAACTGGTACATGGCAAGGTTTAGCTTTCATGCGTGGAGTAATGGGCTTTAGTGAAGCATCAGCTATTCCTGCAGGAATAAAAACCGCATCCATATGGTTTCCAGCAAAAGAAAGAGGAATCGCGTCAGGGGTGTTTAATATGGGGACCTCATTTGGTGCGATGCTTGCTCCACCTTTGATTGCTTGGTGTATTTTATTCCAAGGTTGGGGATTTGCTTTTGTTGTTTCAGGATCATTAGCATTAATTGCTGCTCTAGCATGGTTTATTTTCTATCGTGATCCTAAAGATTCAAAAAGACTATCTGCAGAAGAAAGAGAGTATATTGAAGCTGGACAAGAGAAATATTTAGACAGCGATAACAAACAGGAAAAAGCATCCCTTAAAACAATCCTTACTCAGCGTAATTTTTGGGGTATTGGTATTGCTCGTTTTCTTGCTGATCCAGCGTGGGGAACAATCAATTTTTGGGTACCAATCTTCTTTGTTGAAACATTGCATTTTAGTTTAAAAGAAATTGCCATGTTTGTTTGGTTACCATTTTTGATGGCTGATCTCGGCTGTTTAGCTAGTGGTTTTGTAGCGAAGTTCTTTAATGATCGTGGAATATCATTAATCAATTCGAGATTGATTACCTTTACGATCGGTGCAGTATTAATGATGACAATTGGTTTTGTTAGTATTGTTGAAAACCCATACTTAGCTGTATTCTTAATTAGTCTTGGTGGTTTCTCTCATCAATTATTATCTACTGTTGCATCAACTTTAGGTGGCGATTTATTTAAGAAAAATCAAGTTGCTACAGCAGTTGGAATGGCAGGCGCTTGTGCTTGGACAGGACAGTTAATATTTAACCTTTTCATCGGTGCATTTGTTGGCATAATTGGTTTTGGTCCATTCTTTATTGCGTTAGCTTTCTTTGATGTAATTGGAGCAATTGTGCTTTGGATATTTATTCGAGAAAATAAAGTTTATGATTAATTATTAATTGGATAATTAATCAGTAAACTAGAATAGGTAGAATCAAAATTTTTGATTCTACCTATTTATTATTCGAGCGAGTTCAATTATTTGGTTTAGTCTTTCAATTGTTTTCTGATAATACAAAAAAACTGTAAATATTATTTTTTTACAGGACATTTTTAATTAGATAAGGTAAATTATTTGGCATAAAAATGTTTATGGTTGAGTTAGTTGCTATTAATTTTAGCAAGAAGTAAGGATAGCCTGAATTATGCGTGATAATGAACCAAAAGTGTTGACCTCTTTGTTGTCACAAGGGGCATTATTATCAAAATTAAAGGAAAGAGCTGTCGCTTTAAGTCAATTGACCAAAGTTATTGATGAATTACTTCCAACGCCATTAAATCAGCAATATCGGGTTGCTAATTATCGTCAAGGTGTGCTTATTCTTGAAGTCAGTTCGGCCAGTTGGTTAACAAGACTGAAGTACGAACAAGGTAACTTATTATCTGGGATACGCCAAAAAATTTTACCATCTTTATCTTCTATCCAATATAAAATTAATCCGACTATAGCAACTAATTATTCGCAATCAGTAATTTTGTCAGCCAAGAATGTTAAAATTAGTAATGTGATTAGTAAGCAAACAGCAATATATTTAAATGCAGTTGCAGAACAAGCACCAGATAAATTGAAAAAACAATTGATTAAACTTGCGAACCATGCAAAATAAACCAAATAATATGTTTAAGTTATATAATTAAAAGCTATAAGGAGTGAAATATGGATAATAACATGATGACTTATATCATCATTGGCCTAGTAATTGGATTTATTTTAGGCATGATTTTCATGAATTTTATTTCGCCAAAAGGGCGTAAATATATCAAAGCTCAACGCGAATTAGAGCAAGCTCAAGAAGAGTTAGCTTCACAGAAACAAATGATGGTTAAGCATTTTTCACATAGTGCTGAGATTTTAGATAATATGGCTAAAGAATTTCGTCGATTATATCAACACATAGCTGAAAGTTCAGGTCAATTTGTAAATAACGAGAATATGCCTATTATTGATTTAGAGTCAAATAATGACATCAGCGTTAAACAAGAATTAACGCTTGAAAAACAGCCCAAAGATTATTCAGATAACCCATCTGGATTATTCAAAAGTGAAGATATTAAACCATGATTAATTTTAAATACTTTTTGATAAGATAATATTAATCAGATTTATATTGTAAATATTAAATCCGTTAAATAAGAGAGTTTTATAATGAGTCATTCTTTATGTAAACCAAAAAATTTATTAAGTATTATTGCCTTAAGTTTAGGTTTAAGTTTAGCTACATTACCGAATGCTTATGCTGCTTTTCCATTTATTCCTACAGATAATAATTCACAACCGCAACAGCCTACATTGGCACCAATGTTAGAAACAGTATTACCTTCGGTTGTAAGTATAAAAGTTGAAGGCACAGCAAAAATGCAAAGTAATATGCCAGAAGAGTTTAGACGCTTTTTTGGTTATCCTGATAGTCAGTCTAGATCATTTTCGGGATTAGGCTCTGGTGTAATTATTGATGCCGAAAAAGGGTATATTGTTACTAATAATCATGTTATTGATAATGCAGATAAAATTACTGTTTCGTTAAATGACGGTCATGAATATCAAGCTAAATTAATCGGTAGGGATCCACAAAGTGATATTGCATTGTTAAAAGTTGATGATGCTAGCAGATTAACTGCAATTAAAATTGCTGATTCAGATAAAACTAGAGTAGGTGATTATGTTGTTGCGATTGGTAATCCATTTGGAATTGGTCAAACAGTAACATCAGGTATTATTTCAGCACTAGCTCGTAGTGGGCTAAACATGAATGGATTTGAGAACTTTATCCAAACTGATGCTTCCATTAACCAAGGTAATTCTGGTGGCGCTTTAGTTAATTTGAATGGTGAACTCGTTGGCATTAACACTGCTATTATTGCGCCAAGTGGTGGTAATGTAGGTATTGGTTTTGCGATACCGAGCAATATGGTTAAAAGTTTAACTTCTCAACTTATTGAATATGGTGAAGTCAAACGAGGGGTTTTAGGTATCAAAGGTAACGAATTAACTTCCGATATCGCGAAAGCTTTTGATCTTGAAGTGCAGAAAGGCGCCTTTGTTAGTGAAGTTATTGCTGATTCAGCAGCCCAAGAAGCTGGTATAAAATCAGGTGATATAATCATCTCAATGGATGGCAAACCCGTTGAGAGCTTTGCTGAGTTACGCGCTAAAATTGCCACAACGGGCGCTGGCCGTACTGTTAAGTTAGGTATTATTCGAGATGGAAAAGAAATTTCTGTTGAGGTGAAATTAAAAAACAGCGATGAATCAACTACTCAAGCAAAATCTCTTCATCCAGCTCTAGATGGTGCAACTTTAGCTAATGGTGAGGTAAAAGGCCAAAAAGGTGTGCTGATTGAAAGTATTGCTAAAAATTCACCTGCATCTCGATTAAGTTTACAAGAAGGTGATTTAATCACTGGTGTAAATAAAGCGAGAGTGAATAGTATTTCTGATTTACGTACAATTATTGATAGCAATCCTTCTGCTATTGCTTTAAATATTGTTAGAGGCGATAGTCGTCTTTATCTCATTTTACGTTAATTATTTAGCTAGATATCGTCGGTGCTTAGCATCGACGAAAACGCCTTTTTAACCCTTCGTTATATATGATAGAATCCTATTAATCATTCTCATCCTACTAGTGACCATTATGCTTAAAAAAATTCTATGGCCAATATTAATTGGTGCTGTTTTAGCGATAGTGTTACTCATTATTTTTCCTTCTTTAAGAAATGGAACGCAATCTGATTTTTCAAGATCTATTTTTAATGATGAACCTATGAGTTATTCAAATGCAGTAAAGATAGCCGCACCAGCCGTGGTAAATATTTATAGTCGCTCAATTAATTCTGTACCTAAACAATCACAAGATAGTCCAATAACACCGTTGGGTTCTGGTGTTATTATGAGTGAGCTTGGTTATATCGTTACCAATTATCATGTTGTTGATGGAGCAGAACAAATTATTGTTGCTTTGCAAGATGGGCGGATTTTTGCTGCATTACCTGTTGGTTCCGATAAATTAGTTGATATTGCTGTATTAAAAATCGAAGCATCTAATCTTCCAAGAATACCGATTAATTCTTCCCGCGATCCGAAAATTGGTGATGTCGTCTTAGCCATTGGCAACCCTTATAACATCGGGCAAACTATTACTCAAGGTATCATTAGTGCTACTGGTCGTGATGGACTCAGTCCATATCGTCGACAAAATTTTATCCAAACTGATGCTTCCATCAATCATGGTAATTCTGGAGGTGCTTTAGTTAACACTAAAGGTGAATTGATGGGTATTAACACTCTGACATTTGCCAAAAATCTAGGTAATGATGTGCCGGAAGGTATTGGTTTTGCCATTCCAACTGCATTAGCTGTTAAAATAATGAATAAATTAATTCAAGATGGCAAAGTGATTCGAGGCTATATTGGCATTGATGGTTTAGAATTTGCACCAACACAAAATACAAGTGATCTGCCGAAAGTGTTAGGTATTTTAGTCACTAATGCTGAAGGGCCTTCTTTGCAGGCTGGTGTACAAGCTAATGATATTTTAATAATGGTTGATAATAAGCCAGTAAAATCGATTGTTGAAACCATGGATCAAATTGCTGAGTTGAAACCGGGAACAATCGTCCCCATAATTGTCTTACGCAATGGTGAAAAGATTCAGTTGCAAATCACTATTGGTCAATTGCCGGTTTAGATTGGCCTTTTATTACTTGATTATCTTTGATATAGGACGTATAATTCGCACCCTTATCATGTTATTTAACACTCGTATGGTGTATAGATTTTGCGATTAAGCCATTTATATAGCGATACGAACAAACTTTAGAGGTTTATTATGAAAGAAGGTATCCATCCAGAATACACTGCAATTACAGCTACTTGTTCTTGTGGTAACAAAATTGAAACTCATTCAACTGTTGGTCATGATATTCATCTTGACGTATGTGGTGAATGTCACCCGTTCTATACAGGTAAACAACGTGATGTAGCAACTGGCGGACGTGTTGATAAATTTAAACAACGTTTTGCAATGGTTGGTGGTAAAAAATAGTTTTACTAATTTTTACGTTGTAAAAAGGCGCTTTAAGCGCCTTTTTTGTATCTATTATTCAATCATTCATCAATTAAATCAGGATCTATACCTAAAGCTCGCATCATTTTCTGTGCTTGTAATGGAATGCCATCATCATGATCTTTCTGTAAATCTTCATCACAAGGCAATGGTTGACCAGTATAAGCGTGTAGAAAAGCTTCACATAAAAGTTCACTATTCGTTGCATGACGTAAATTATTGACTTGTCGTCTAGTTCGCTCATCAGTTAATATTTTTAATACTTTTAACGGAATTGAGACTGTAATTTTTTTTACTTGTTCGCTTTTTTTACCATGCTCAGCATAAGGGCTAATATAATCGCCGTTCCATTCCATCATTTATTCACCAAATCAATTACATCACAAATAATGTGGATAATTTTAGCGTTTTTTTTGCTTAGCTGCAATCTATACACCAAGATAGTTAGACGTCTAGACATGTTGACGTCTTTTGTTATTGTGTTATTCTTATACAACAAAATCTAAAAATAAATAAAATGGTTTGTAGGAAGGTTATTATGGCTCATAAATCTAAAAGTCTTAGCCAAGATACTATTGCTGTTCGTGGTGGATTAAATACAGATGATCAATTTGGTAGCGTAGTTCCTGTTATTACGCCTTCAACGTGTTATCGCTATCAATCATTTGCAACACCAAGGAAATTTGATTATGGTCGCAAATCTAATCCAAGTAGACGATTAGTTGAGGAAACGGTAGCGAAATTAGAAGGTGGTGCAGATGCCATTTTAACCAATTGTGGTATGTCAGCTATTCATTTGATTAGTGTTGCGTTACTAAGTCCAGATGATACCGTTGTTGCTCCTCATGATTGTTATGGCGGTAGTTATCGATTATTTAATAGTTTGAGTCAAAAAGGTTATTTTAAAACCAAATTTGTAGACCAATCCGATCCTATCGCTTTAAAAGAAGCGCTGAATTTAAAACCTAAATTAGTATTGATTGAATCGCCAAGTAATCCATTATTAAGAGTCGTTGATATTGCTGATATTGCACGTCAGGCGCATGAGGTTGGAGCGTTAGTTCTGGTTGATAATACCTTTATGACACCAATTTTGCAAAAACCACTGGAATTAGGGGCTGATATTGTTAGTCACTCTTGTACTAAATTTTTAAATGGGCACTCAGATCTATTAGCCGGAATATTAGTATTTAAAGATCAACAATTAGCTACAGATGTATTGTGGTGGGCAAATAATATCGGAACATCAACTTCATCATTTGATAGTTATTTATTATTACGTGGTTTAAGAACCCTCACTGCAAGAGTTAGATTACAACAAGAAAATGCAGAAAAAGTCGTTGAATTTTTAGTTAATCATCCTAAAATTGCTAAAGTTTTTCATCCTTCGTTACCAACAAATTTAGGTCATGACATTGCCAAAAAACAACAAAAAGGCTTTGGTTCACTGTTGAGTTTTGAATTAGCTTGTGCTGCCGATGATATGCCTAAATTCCTAGATGCGCTGAATATTTTTACCTTAGCGCAATCACTTGGTGGCGTAGAAAGTTTAATATGTCATCCAGCTACAATGACCCATTCAGGAATTAGTGCTGAAGCACGTAAAACAGCGGGTATATCCGATCAATTATTACGTATTTCTGTGGGTCTCGAGGATATCGATGATCTGATTGGTGATTTAGAGCAAGCGTTAGCCAATATTTAACCGTCATCAATTTATCAATAGAGTTGGAAAATAGTTTATTTTT
Source organism: Gilliamella sp. LMG 34362 (assembly GCF_984569125.1). NCBI lineage: Bacteria > Pseudomonadati > Pseudomonadota > Gammaproteobacteria > Orbales > Orbaceae > Gilliamella > Gilliamella sp. LMG 34362. Next base: position 808,613 of record NZ_OZ474902.1, read on the forward strand.
CGACTCTATTAATATAGATAGCTATATATTTAAGCTCGTTTAATTATTTCGATAATCATTGACTTTATTGGCAATGGCACTGAGGATTTCTTTAATGGAATGCCTTTTACTACGACCACAAATTTTAGCATTATCATGGCAAACTAAACATTGTCGAGAATGATGCTCGAATTTAGACCGAGAAATACTTTTTTGTGTAATAGGATCAATGACATCAATATCCCATAATCGTCCTAAAAAATGCCTCTCCTCAATTTTTATACACAGTTGTTTAAGCATATCAACGTTATAATCAATTGATAATAATGCTTCATCACCAGTTATGCTTTCATAAAATTTTTCATGGATAATAGAAATATTATGTTGGTTTAACATCTGATGGATAGCTTGTACAGCTTCATTAAATAAGAATACAGTGCCACTACTTTTCTTGATTGGTCCAGGTATTACTAAACTTAATGATATTAGCGGATAAGGGTATTGCTCAAAAACTTGTTGCTGATTGTTTACACGGTTTTCTTTGGCTATTAACATTTGCTCAAGCGTTATGTTAATACCATCGTCGAATCTTAATGTTGGATTATTCATAATGATGTTGAGTAATAGCATAACTAAGAATTTTGTTATGCTATTACTATTACAAAGTTAATTAGTCTTTGACTTGACGAACAACATCAATAATTGAGCCATCACGGAAGTGAACAATCCCAACAATTTTATCGTTAAATTCAATTGGTTTTGGTTCACCTGTTAATGCAATAGCACGTTGATAAAGTTCTTCAATAGTCATTACGGGTAAATTAGCCGCTTTTAATCGTTCTGCGATTTCAGGACGAGCAGGATTTACCGCTATACCATGGTCAGTGACTAACACATCTACACTTTCTCCTGGTGTGACAATTGTCGTTACTTTTCTTATTACCGTTGGAATTCGGCTACGAATTAGTGGCGCAACGATAATAGTTAGATTTGCTCCAGCGGCTGTATCACAGTGACCACCGGATGCACCACGCATAACACCATCAGATCCTGTTAGTACATTAACGTTGAAATCTAAATCTACTTCGAGTGCGCTAAGAATGACAATATCTAATTCATCAACACTTGCTCCTTTTGAGGCAGGATTAGCGTAAACGTTGGTTGAAACTTCAATATGATCTTTATTCTTACCTAAAGATTGTCCTGCAGCTCCATCAAAACTTTGTGTATCAAGTAAACGTTTTACTAAGCCTTTTTCATGAAGATCGACGATACTGGCTGTGATACCACCTAGAGCAAATGATGCTGTGATATTTTTCGCTCGCATCCGATTTTCTAGAAAGCGTGTCGCTGCAGTTGATGATGCGCCAGAACCAGTCTGAATTGAGAATCCATCTTTAAAATAACCTGAATTTTCGATAACATCAGCGGCATAGCGTGCAATCATTAATTCTCTAGGGTTACTGGTAATACGTGCTGCACCAACGCTAATTTTAGTTGGATCACCAACTTCGTCAACTTTAACAATATAGTCAACTTGATCTTGGCGGATACTTGCTGGATGGTTAGGATAACCAACAATATCTTCAGTAAGTAAAACCACTTTCTTAGCAAATTGAGCATCAACCATAGCATAACCAAGGGCGCCACATTGTGATTTACCTGATACGCCATTAGCATTACCTTGTTCGTCAGCAGTTGATACAGCTAAGAATGCGATATCAATATTAATTTCTCCGCTTTGGATTAATTTGACTCGACCACCGTGAGAATGGATATGTACCGGATTTTCCATCAGGCCGTGTGAAATCGCATCAGCTAATTTTCCTCGTAATCCTGAGGTATAGATTTTAGTAATTACACCAGACTCAATGTGAGGAATCAATGCTGCGTTACAGCTTAATAATGAGCTTGAAGCTAATGTAAGGTTCTTAATACCTAATTTACTAATGGTTTCAACAACTTTGTTGATAACTTTATCGCCTTCACGAAATGCGTGGTGAAAAGAGATAGTCATTCCATCACGAAGTTCACACTTTTCTATTGCTTGCTCAATTGACTCACACAATTTACGGGTATATTTAGACTCATCTTTTAGATAAGGTGTGGTTGCATTAGCATCAATAAATGGTGTGATATTTTTAAGATCAGGATGCTGTTTTAATAAATCAGCAATTTTTTGGTTTATAGAAGTTGTCATGTTTCAATCCTATCAAATTTCTTTACGTACACCGGAGTATTTAGCTAGTTCAATGATTTTTTGCGCACGAGCAATAATTGGTGCATCAATCATTTTGCCATTTAAAGAAACAACTCCAAGCCCTTTTCTTTCACCTTCTTCAGCGGCTTCAACGACTTTTTTAGCATTTTCTACTTCACTAGCAGTAGGTGCATAAGCATTATGTAATAGCTCAATTTGTCGTGGATTAATCAATGATTTACCGTTGTATCCTAATTTTTTAATTAGGCTGACTTCTTTTAAAAAGCCTTCATCATCATTAACATTTGAATAAACAACATCAAAAGCATCAATACCGGCTACACGAGCAGCATGTAAAACAGCACAGCGTGCATAAAATAGTTCAGTACCATCCCCGCGTTCTGTTTGCATATCTACTAGATAATCAAATGCTGCAAGAGCGATACCAATTAAACGTGGCGATGATTTGGCAATGGATACTGCATTAACTACTGCTTGAGCTGATTCAATAGCAGCCATTAATTTAGTGCTACCCACTTCTCGGCCACACTCTTTTTCAATTCGTTCAACATGCGCTTCAAGTTCATGAATATCTTCAGCACTATTGGTCATTGGTAAGCGAACAACATCAACACCAGCTCGCACAACGGCTTCTAAGTCTTTAAGACCAAATGGTGTATTTAATGCATTAATTCTAACTACAGTTTCAATGCCATGTTCTTTATAAACAGGTAATTTTAATGTTTGCGCGACGAGTAGACGTGCTGAATCTTTTTCTTTGATAGACACAGCATCTTCAAGATCAAACATAATTGAGTCTGGTTTATAGACAAAAGATGTAGATAACATTGCTGCATTTGCACCTGGAAGAAACAGCATACTGCGACGTAATTTTTTCATAGTAATTTACTCCAATCTAATTCAGTTTCTTCTGCACCGCGTAACACAGCACATTGTACCCGTGCTTTTATTGCACAATCTAAAGCACCTTTATCGTCAATAATGATTAAACCATCAGTTAAGTTAAGTTCATTTAATGTGTTATTAACCACAGCGCGAATTTGATCGCCAAATTGTTTATTTACATCACTATTAATAACAATTTCGATGCCAGTATTTGGCACGACTTTAACTAACAAATCGCTGGATTCGAGAGTTCCTGCCATGGCTTCTTTTTGTATTTTCATGTTTTTACCTTTTGAAAAGAATTAAATATTTAATTTATCCAAATTAGCTGAAATATAATTCCAAGTTGTTGAAGGAACTAATTTCTTAACCTGTTCATAATTTTTTAATGCCAGTGAATTTCGCACTAATGATGCTGATATAATGTTTGATTCCTCGAGTTTTCGAGCAACCTCAATGACAGTAATCTTGGATGACAAACTAACTTTGTCATCTTCTAACCAATATTTCATTGCTTGGTTATAAGCATTAGTTACTTCACTATGTGGCTCAGTACCAACAAAACGGTGAGTGATATTTAATGCTGGAGCAATGAAGTTACGGAAGATTAACAGATCGATTCCCATATAAGCATAGTCAATTTTGCTTTTATCTTTTAAAAAATAAGTAGGGAAAGTTGCTTTAGAAATAATGTATGACGAACTGGCATGAACCGTAACATTTTTAATATCTTTTGTGCCATCTTTTACTAACTGTAAACGTACCTGAAACGGAAACAGTGATACATCTTCATTAACCACAAATACATGTACCCAATCACATTGATTGGCTGCAAATTCAATAAGATATTGATGACCTTTAGTAAAAGGATTGGCATTCATCACAATACAGCCAATTTTGTTACCAGACTTTTGGTATTGCGATAATTGTTTACAATATTGTTTAATCCCAACCGGTGTGTTTTCCATCAATACGACTAAATCAGAAATTTCAACAATAGGATAAAAACCGCATGCTTTAAAAAAAGCGGTATTTTCAGGTTTAGTATATAAAAATAGATGAAAATAGCCGTTGTCATTGGCATATTTCATCGTATAGTCGATTAAAGTTAGATTTAGTTGGTTGCCGCGATAATCAGGATCAATGGCTACACACTTAATAATATTGTGATCAAGACCGGCACAAGCGATACAATTATTATTCAGTTTTGCAACAATGAAAGTTGTTACTTGTGGATCTAAATCGAGGTCAGATTGCAATAGTAATTGCTTAATTGCTTGATAATCTTGTTCAGATTTAGATATATCAACAACACTGTAATCAACTAAATCGTACATATAACTACCTTTTTTCTTCAACGATAAAGTTAGTTAGACGACCAATATTGGTAATTTCAACTTCAATGGTATCACCATCGTGCATAAATATTGGAGGATTTCGTTTTTTTCCAACCCCGCCTGGTGATCCAGTAAGAATAACGTCACCCGGTGATAATTTAGTAAATGTACTAATATACGAGATTAAATCAGGTACAGTATGTACTAAATTCTTGATGCTATCATGTTGCATCTCTTTTCCATTCAGATAAGTTGCTATTGATAGCGCTTTAGGATCGGGTATTTCATCTGTAGTTGTTAAACATGGTCCAAAAGCCCCGGTATTTGGCCAATTTTTACCAGCTGTGTACCAAGTATATTGCCAGTCACGAATCGAACCATCCATATAACAGCTATAGCCTGCGACATAAGATAAGGCTTCTTCTGATTTTATGCGGAAGGCCTCTTTACCAATAATAATGGCTAATTCGCCTTCATAATCCAGTTCATCGCTGATAGTTGGTTTAACGATATTTGTCTTATGTCCTGTTTGAGAATCAGGAAAACGAACAAATAAAGTTGGGGCAGAACTAGTTTCATTAAATTCTGCTCGTTTTTCCGCATAATTCATTCCTACACACAAAATTTTGTTTGGATTTGGAATTACCGGTAAATAAGTTATTGCTTGTTCATCGATATCACTAGGTGAGTCTAAAAAGTTTTTTGCGTTAACTAATCCATCTTTATCAGAAAGAAGAGATTTTAGATCTTGATATTTATCGCCTAGTTTTTGGCCTAAATCTACGATGCCATGATCAGTATATAAACCAAAACTTGGTCGACCAGAAACAAGGTAACTGACAAGCTTCATGAATACTCCTTAAAAGCTGTTTATTGAAACTACATAAGAAAATAGAACAACCCTAGTAATAACTAAGGTTGCTCTTGAAAAAAACTATACTAAAAAATTGCCTAGAATGAGTAAGGATACTGATACGTTAATTGCACCACCAATACGAGTAGCAATTTGGGCAAATGGCATCAACTCCATACGTTCTGCTGCAGTCAGGATTGCAACGTCACCAGTTCCACCTTGACCACTTTGACAGCAAGAGATAACTGCCGCATCAACTGGATACATACCTAGTTTTTTAGCAACAAAGAAACCAGTTGTGACTAAACTCACTACTGTACAAACAATAACTATTAGGTTGATTACGGTGAAAGCTGCAACGATTTTATCCCACGGTGTGATTGCCACGCCCACAGCGAATAAAATAGGATAGGTTACAGATGTTTGGAAGAACTTGTAAACTACTTGCGAACCACTTAGTACTTTTGGTGAAACACCTGATACTAGTTTAACAAATACTGCGGCAAATAGCATCCCTACAGGTGCTGGAATACCGGTTACTTTGTGGCCAATCATACCGACCATATAAAGGATAGCGGCTAATAATACACCAGATGCAAAAGTTGTCACATCAATAACCGACTCTGTTTTAGCCGTTTTGTTGATAATTTGGTCATCTTCTGATGCTGGTAACAAGCGACCATTACCAGTTAAATGAGGATAAGCTTTACCAATACGGTTAAGGATACCACCACAAATAATACCGGTTAAACCACCTAACATAACAATTGGTAATACTCGACCTAGTGCTTCACCTTGTTCCATACCTAAAATAGATGCGTATCCGATTGATAATGGAATTGCGCCTTCACCAACACCACCAGCCATGATCGGTAATACTAAGAAGAAGAATGTTTCAAATGGTGATAAGCCTAATAAATAACCCACACCAACACCAACTAGCATACCAACAATTTCACCACATACCATTGGTCCGAAGATTTTTAAGAAACCTTGAATAAGCGTTTTCTTATCCATGTTCATAATACTACCAACGATGATACAGCAGATATAAAGATATAAAATGTGAGTATCTTTATAGAATTTGGTTGTTGCTTGTACCACAGGAGTAGGCAGAATGCCATAATAGACTAGAGCTGATGGAATAAAGGTTGCACAAATTGCTGCTGCCCCCATTTTTCCAACAATTGGTAAACGTTTACCTATTTCACCACAAAGAAAACCAAAGAAAGCACATGTGACTACCATAACAACTATTTCACTTGGTAATTTACCTGTTACTAATACTTCAGCAAAGATAAGAATACCCGCGATAATAAATAATGGTAAAGGAATTACACCGATTTTATAATCATCCATAAGTTTCCACCATCCGTATGGCCAAAACTTTTTCGTTTGATCTTCGTGTTTTATCTCATGTTTTTCATTGTTGTTGTGCGTTTTTTCAACTGAATTGAAATCCACCATATTTTTTTTATCTCCAAAATAAATTTGCTTTGTTTTAATGGCGCATATGGTGACAAAATATTAATATCAATTTTGTGATATAAATCATAAATTAAGTGTGGTTTTTATGGTTTTAAAGGCTCTAAGTTTTTTTATGCTGTGTTACACTCCTCAGCAGATACAGCAATTATTTATTAAGTATAAAAATGCGAAAACGAATACATCTGTCATTTACGACAAAATTATTTTTATCTCTTTTAATCTTTTCATTGGTGGTTTTAGCATTGCTGCAAAGCTACATATGGAATGTGACAGAAAATGCCTTATATCGTAGTTTAGGCGAAAAAGCTCAAATTCAGGCGAAAGAGTTAGCTGTGATTCCTAGCTTAATAAAATATGTAGAAGATAAAGATACTGAACAAATCGCTAAACTTGTTTCAGATATTTTTGAACAAAGTGATGCGAGTTATATTGTTATAGGTGATGCTAAAGCTTATCGGTTATTTCATACGGCTAATAATTCAATATATTTACCCATGGTTGGTGATGACAATCAGGAGGTGTTAAGTGGTATTAGTAGCACCACAATAAGTCAAGGATCTTTAGGTTTAGCCCTAAGAGGTAAAGCGCCGATTATTAGCAATGGAAAAGTAATTGGTATTGTTTCGGTTGGTTATATGGTAGATGATATTTATGCGTCACATATAAAACAATTTATTCCATTCATTATTTTTTGTTCATTTTTATTCTTTGCGCTGTTTATATTTTCTTTATGCTTTGCTAGAGCTATCAAAAAACAGATGTTTAATTTAGAACCTCAAGCAATTGCACTATTGGTAAAGAGTCAGAAATCAATCATGGAATCAATATTTGAAGGTATTATTGCCATTGATCTTGATTACAAGATTATCAATATCAACCAATCAGCAAGGCGTATGTTAAATATTGATATCGATGATAATAGTCTGCTTAATCATGATTTATCTAATTTTATTAAATCAACGGATTTTCTTTATGGTAGTACCAATCAGACTAAAGATGTTCATGACCATATTTGCTATTTCAATAATATTATCGTTATTGCTAATCGTATTCGCGTAATTGTTGATGATGAAATTCAAGGATGGGTGATCACCTTCCGAAATTATGATGATATTAATTTATTAAGTATGCAATTAACTCAAGTTACGCAGTATGTGGATAATTTGCGCGCCTTAAGACATGAACACCTTAACTGGATGGCAACGTTATCAGGTTTAATTTATATGAAACGATATGAAGAAGCGGAATCATTTATTGCGCTACATTCTGCTGATAATCAACAAAATCTAGATTTCATTACCAGCCATTTTCAGGTTCCGGCTATTTGTGGTTTATTAATTGGTAAATATTCTAAGTCGCATGAAATTGGCTTAAAATTGTTTTTTGATCCCGCCTGCTATTTAGAAGCATTGCCTTCCAAGATAACTGAAGCCGAATTTATGTCGATATTAGGTAATTTATTGGACAATGCCTTTAATGCGTGTTTAAAAAATAATCAAGGTGATAAATCTATCCATCTATTTTTAAGTGATAGAACCGATGAAATTGTTTTAGAAGTCAGTGATCAGGGTTGTGGTATAGACGATAAAATCCGCAATTCAATTTTCCAACCGGGGGTAACCTCACAAAATTCGAACGAACATGGTATAGGTTTACATTTAGTTTCTACATATGTGAAAAAAGCTAACGGATATATCACATTTGAAGATAATGAACCTTATGGAACGATTTTTTCTGTTTTTATACCAAAGTAGTTAACAGAGGTGAATAAAGTATGTATGAAATAAAAGAAGATACAATTAAAGTTCTTATTGTTGAAGATGAGCCCATTTTAGCTGAATTAAATGCCGAATTTATTCAACGAGACACCAAAGTAGAAGTTATTGGAATCGCTGCAACTTTGGAAGAAGCGAAAGTGATGGTTGAAAAATTAAAACCAACATTAATTTTATTAGATAATTACCTACCTGATGGAAAAGGAATTGAATTATTTGAATATATTATTAATAATAATTTAGATTGTTATGTTATTTTTATTACTGCTGCGAGTGATATGGATACCTGTAGTAAAGCGATACGTTTTGGCGCTTTTGATTATTTAATCAAACCGGTATCTTATCAGCGCTTAAAACATTCACTTGAACGTTTTGAACTGTTTTTATATCGTCAAAGTTTGCAAAAACATGTGAATCAAAGACGTATTGATGAACTTTTTAATCTACAAACTAAAGACTTTGTTGATATTAATCGCCACTCCAAAGGTATTGAAGAAATTACCTTACAAAAAGTTAAAGATCTATTTATGCAAACAAATGAACCGCAAACAGTAGATCAAATTGTCGAAAAAGCCAATATTAGTAAAACCACCGCTAGACGATATTTAGAATATTGTGTGCAAACTAAATTATTAACGGTTGAGCTTAACCATGGCAAAATAGGTCGTCCTGAAAGGCTTTATAAAAGATTAGGAAAGTAATTTTTTTCGCAAAGTTGGTTATTAATCCTACGTTATATAATTTATGATTATATAAATATGCTTATTGATTATTTTATTGCCTAAATATTTGATGCTAGATTGAATTAATCCAATTGTTGGATGATTTAAATTGCAGTATCAAAGAATAGGAGTAAGCGTATGTCTATAGGAAAAGTAGTAACGACTGAAAATAATGAAATCAGTAAAGATGGTGCTTTTGTCCGTCAAACTAACCGATTTGACACTCCCTTTGGTAATGAACCTGGCTTGTTACCTGTTGAAGCAGGTCGTTATCGACTGATTTGGGCTGTAATTTGCCCTTGGGCTCATCGCCAAATGATAGCCATCAAGTTATTGGGTTTAGAGGATGTTATTAGTGTAGGTAAGGTTTCTCCTATAAGAACACCACATGGTTGGGAGTTTTCACTTGATCCCAATGGCGTTGATCCGGTGTTAGGGATTCGTTATTTACCGGAACTTTATGCTAAAACCGATCCAGAATATAATGGGCGAGCAACAGTACCTACTGTAGTTGACGTAAAAACAGGCAAAGTTGTTAACAATGATTATTTTAGATTAACTAATTATTGGGAAACTGTTTTTAAGCCGTTTCATAAAGCTGGTGCACCAGATCTCTATCCAGAACATTTGCGTACTGAAATTGATAAATTGAATGATGTGATATTTCATGAAGTTAACAATGGCGTTTATAAAGCAGGCTTTGCTCGATCACAACCAGCTTATGAGCATGCTTACCATCTCGTTTTTAACCAGTTAGATAAATTAGAACAACGATTAAGCAAATCTCGTTATCTTTTTGGTGATAATATCACTGATTCAGATATCCGTTTATATGTCACTTTGGCTAGGTTTGATGTTGCCTATTACGCTGCATTCAACACTAATCGAAATCGAATTATCGATTATCCTAATTTGTGGGGTTATGCCCGAGATCTCTATCAAATTCCCGCTTTTGGCAATACGACTGATTTTGAGGCGATTAAAAAAGGTTATTTTTTGAGTAATAACGCCCATAATCCTTATGATATTTTGCCGTTAGGGCCTGATGTTAGTAATTGGAAAACACCACATAATCGAGATAAACAATTTAGTTAATTAATTTTAATATTGGGATAATGCAGATGCCAAATATTATTGATTTTGGATTGATTTTCACCCAAATACCGACGTTACTGGCTTATTTGCCAGTAACACTCTTTATCACCATCTTTTCGATGTTACTTGGCGTAATATTAGGTCTAGTTATTGCAATAATTAAAATGAATAAAATACCGGTATTAACGCAAATAGCAGCGGTATTTGTTTCATTTATAAGAGGAACCCCATTATTGGTACAACTTTATTTAAGTTTTTATGGCCTACCAATTTTATTACGTTATGTTAATTACTTTTTTGATACAGATTTTAATATTAATGGGCTTCCGGCAATATTGTTTGTATTGATAGCCTTTTCTTTTAATGAAGCAGCTTATAACTCTGAAACAATTCGTGCCGCATTACAATCTGTAAATAAGGGGCAAATCGAAGCTGCACAATCGTTAGGTATGACATATAGTCAAGTTTTACGTCGTATTGTTATTCCTGAAGCATTTATAGTTGCACTGCCTAACTTAGGTAATACTTTAATCGGATTACTAAAAGGAACTTCACTGGCATTTGTTTGTTCGGTAACTGAAATGACTGGTAGAGGTAAAACTTTAGCTGGTCATAGCTATCGTTATTTTGAAGTTTATATTTCACTGGCTCTAATTTATTGGGCATTAACCATATTAATTGAATTATTAGTCAAATATTTAGAGAACCGATTAACGATTAGTGAAGATAAAAATACTCCAAGTTACCGAAGAGGGAAATGGCTATGATTCATGTTAATAATCTCACTTTATCTTTTCATGGTAATTGCATTTTAAATCAAATTAATTTTGCTATTAAACCACATGAAATCGTTGCAATTATTGGCGCATCGGGAGCAGGAAAATCGACCCTTTTACGTTGTTTAAATTTATTGGAAAAACCTCAAGCTGGTAATATCACTATTGATAACATGTCGTTTGATGTCAGTAAATCTAAACGAGATCAAATTGTTAAATTTCGTCAACAAACAGCGATGGTTTTTCAACAGTTTAATCTTTTTCCACAAAAGAATGCTTTAGAAAATGTTATGGAAGGGTTACTGATTGTAAAAAAATACTCTCGAGAGAAAGCTGAAAAAATTGCTTACGACAAACTCGTTGAAGTTGGTCTTGCTGATAGAGTAAACCACTATCCAAAACAACTATCAGGTGGTCAACAACAAAGGGTTGCTATTGCGAGAGCGTTAGCCATGAATCCTAAGGTTTTATTACTTGATGAACCTACCTCTGCATTAGATCCTGAGTTAGTCGGCGAAGTATTGGCAACGATAAAAATGGCGGCAAAATCGGGTATTACGATGATATTAGTTTCTCATGAAATGAGTTTTGTGCATGATATAGCCAGCCGAGTTTTGTTCTTAGATAAAGGGCAAATTATTGAAGATGGATCGCCTAAACAAGTTTTTTTAAATCCTGTTCATCAAAGAACAAAAGATTTTTTATCTAGATATTATTCAGCAATGCAAATGGATTATGAGATTTAATCAGTAAATGAGGTACTAATGGGGATTATTATTCAACAACACTGTGATGATATTAATTGGCAAGAAGTTGCTGATTTACTGGCATTTTATGACCTAAGTTCGTTCGATGCGATAACTCAAGAACAAGTCTTTAAAAGAAGCTATGCGGTAGTTTTTTTATTGGAGAATAATCATGTGGTGGGGGTGGGTAGAGCACTATCAGATGGAATTTGTCAGGCAGCGATTTATAACATTGCTTTGGCTAAACACTTACATGGTCAGCAATATGGTAGGCTAATTGTCGATAAGCTTATTGAACAAGTAAAGGATTGTAATATTATTCTTTATACACATCCTCAAACGGTTGAATTTTATAAGAACTTAGGTTTTGATTTAATGAAAACTGGTATGGCCATATATCAAACAGATCATCGGCAGCAAATGAAAGAAATGGGATTCATTTAGATAGCCTAATTGACTAGCATTTTAATAATATTAACTAATTTTAACTACAGAGGATCGGCGTTATGAATCTAAAAAAATGGTATAGCTTTTTGATCTTGGCTGTTTTATCACTGATTGGATGTGATAATCAAAATAAAAACACCCAAAGTACTAAAGTAGAAAAAATCGTTATTGCAACATCAGGCGCACCAAGTCCTTTTACGACAGTCAATGATAAAGGAGAGCTGACTGGCTATGATATCGATGTGGTTAAAGCCATATTTGCCAAACAACCACAATATGAAATTAATTTTGAAATTACAGAATTTCCATCGGTACTTGCAGGACTTGATTCTCAAAGGTATCAAGTTGGTGCTAATAATTATGCAATGAATGAAAAACGTAAGGAGAAGTATTTTTATTCCGATCCAATCTTTAAAAATCAATATGTAATCGCAGTAGCTAAAAATAATAATAATATCAATCGTTTTAGTGATCTTAATGGAAAATCTACAGAAGTATCACCTGGACTAAACTATGCTACAGCTTTAGAAACCTATAATCAGCAAAACCCTAATAATCCTGTCAAAATTGTTTATAGTGAAGCTGATTTATTACCTGTTTTACAACATGTTGAAAGCGGTCAATATGATTTTCAGTTAATTGATAAAGTAATGTTATCGCAATATATTAGTGAACATCATCTCAATTTAAAAATAATTGAACTAAGTAAGGAAGATGAAGATCGTATTGCTTCACCATTTAGTTATCTTTTAATTAGTAAAAGTAGTAGAGGGGAACAATTAACCAAAGATATCAATGAAGGTATCAAAAAAATTATTAGTAGTGGTGAACTAGCACAAATTAGTCAGCGTTATTTTGCTGCTGATTATTCACCTAAATAATGAATATCAATGGTCTAACAGCGGTAAATAAACATCCGTTATCATCTGTTCTAGTTTAATGGTCGGACCAACATTGACATAATGAAAAATTGGGGGGAAATCTCCCAGTTTTTCTCCGCTATTTGGTAACCATTGTTTGAGTAAATAAATAATAGCTTGATTATCATATCTCGAACCAATATCTCTGGTTTTTGCACAGCGGAGTTGGGGAATCGTTTTATTTATTACTCCATAAATGTTAGTAGTAATAGGTTCATCAATAGCGATACCCAAATCGACATGATGTAGTTCCGGCGGCGTTGATTTGGATTGGTATAATGAATGCCGTAGTTTCTATATTTATTATCTAAAAGCTGATTTTCTTGTCGCCATTTTATGAGTTTGTTCACTGATTCATGTTTTAACTCAGGCGTGCCATAATGCTCAATAACGGCTAACTGTGTCATCGGGAATAATACGATTTCGACATCCATATAAACCTCAAAATTTATCAATGATAGTGATCTTGTCGAATCTTAATACTGATTAAATATATAAAAAAATCCAATTTCACTTGACAATAGATCTGCTGAAAAAGATAATGGCGCCGTTTTTTTAATCTAATATTTATATTTTTTGTGAGGTGGCAAAATGCCTGTATTTAACACTTTATCTTAATGCCGACATGGTATCTTCTATTTTATTGTCTTTTAGCTTTTTCTAAAGCGTCTACGTTGCAGTTCAATCTATAGATCTTCGCCTTGTCGGTTTTCCCTAATTTTTTGGAGAAAACAAAATGACAATGGAAACTTATATTCAAAACTTAGAATTAATTAAATACCCACGAACTCCACATTTGCAAAGTTCACGTTTACAATTTGGCGATAGTGAGCATGGACAGCTACCTTACGATCAGTTAGCAGGGCAATATATTGTGGTTGAAGAAAAACTTGATGGGGCCAACTGTGCAATCAGTTTTTCAGAAAGTGGTGAACTATTACTACAATCACGTGGCCATTACTTAATAGGAGGGAGTCGCGAACGTCAATTTAATCTATTTAAACATTGGGCAACGGTCCATGAAGGCTGGTTAATTGAACGTTTAGAAGATCGCTATATTATGTATGGTGAGTGGCTACATAAAAAACACGCTATTTTTTATGATGCATTACCACATTATTTTTGTGAATTTGATGTTTGGGATAGGCATAATAATTGTTTCTTATCGACTCGAAAGCGTCATGAATTATTGGCCGATGGTCCTATTTTATCTGTTCCGGTATTGTTTATGGGAATTGCACCAGAAAAATTAAGTGATTTATTAGCACTCGTGAAAAATTCTTTAGCTAAAACAATTGACTGGCGAAGTTGTTTTGAAAAAATTGTCACACAAGAAAAGCTTGATTTAATCAAAGCTTGGCAACAGTGTGATAACTCTGATTTGATGGAAGGATTATATTTAAAAATCGAATCAGCAAATACTACAACTGGTCGTTTGAAGTGGGTTAGGCAGGATTTTGTGCAAGCTATATTAGATGCTGGGCAACATCATTTACAACAACCATTTATTCCTAATCAATTAGCTAACAATGTTGAGCTTTATTCGCCACAACTAACAATAAATTGGAATAGTGGCTTAGTATTTGGAGGTGATTTATGAGTTATTCACAGTTACAACAAGAGATCGCCTACAGTATCAGCCAAGATAACTTTGACCAGTGGTTAGACTGTATTCCTGAGTTGAATAAATTGACTATTACACCACAAGATCCGATTTATCATGGTGAAGGAAATGTTTGGATTCATACTCAAATGGTATTAAGGGCTTTAATTGCTCAAGATGATTTTGCAGCATCTTCTGATGAAGATAAGTTTGTACTGTTTATGACTGCTTTATTACATGATATTGCCAAACCAGAAACGACAATTATTGATGAAATAAGTGGTCGAATTTCACAACCACGACATTCGCAAAAAGGCGAGATAAGTAGTCGAATATTATTATGGCGAAATGGCGTTCCTTTTGAATTACGGGAAAAAATTTGTCGAATTATCCGAGTGCATCAAATACCATTTTATGCTTTAAGTGATGATAATAACTATAAATCACCGCAATGGTTAATTCATCGGCTTTCATGGCAACTTCCTGTTTGGATGTTATGTATGCAAGCTAAAGCAGATATACTGGGTCGTATTAGTGCTGATAAAGCTCGAATGGTTGATGAAGTTGAACTCTTCAAACAATTAGCTTTAGAAGAAGAGTGTTTATATCAACCACGGCAATTTATTGATGATTATACGCGAATACAATATTTTCGAGGTAGCAATGTGTTACCTGATTATGCGTTATATCCTCAAAAAGGGCCTAAAGTCATCTTACTATCGGGGTTGCCTGCATCAGGTAAAAATAGCTGGATAAGTAAATACTATCCAAATTTACCGGTTGCATCATATGATGATGCTCGTAATCAACTTAAATTGAAGCATGGTCAAAATGAAGGTTTAGTGATTCAATTTGTATTAGCAAAGGTAAAACAATACTTAAGAGAGAATCAGTCATTTATTTGGAATGCTACTCACTTATCACGAGATATGCGAGAAAAAGCATTGGATTTACTTTATGCTTATCATGCCGAAGTTGAAATTGTTTATCTTGAGCAGTCAGAAAAAACATTATATCAACGTAATTCAAGTCGAGATACTAGCTTGCCAAACAAGAAAATTACTCAAATGCTTTCTAAATGGCAAGTACCATTACCGACAGAGGCACATAAGGTAACTTATCTAGTTAATTAGCAGTATTTAAATAAATTATGATGGGCCTTTCAGCGCCCATCATGTTTAGTTTTGCATTATTATTTAATACCGTTATCTTTGATGACTTGCTGATACCAATAAAAACTATCTTTTTTAATTCGATTAAGCGTTTTTAAATCATGATCATCTCGATCGACATAGACAAAGCCATAACGTTTTTTGAAACCTTGATGTGAACTTAGTAAATCGATAACTGACCATGGACAATATCCAAATAACTCAACACCATCTTCAATCGCATCATGACAAGCTAAGATATGCGATTTTATATAATCAATGCGATAATCATCATGTACTTTATTGTCAGCAGTTAAAATATCTGGTGTACCTAAGCCATTTTCTGTAATGATCAGTGGTAAACGATATTGGCGATAATATTCATTTAATACCAGTCTTAGACCCATAGGGTCAATTTGTGCACCATAAGTTGAGGCGACCAAATTTGGATTTTTCTCGATCTTGAAATAACCATAAAGATCAAAATCGATATCTTTTTCTTTGCTACCAAACGGATGGCTATCATCTTCTGGTAGGTAACTAGCCACTAATGTCCGATAATAATTTACGGCAATAAAATCTGGCTTAGCTTGTTTTAAAATTTGCGCATCTTCTGATTGAGTAATAGGATAGATACCACAACGATTTAAGTAATTTTTATAATACCCAGGATAGTCACCAAAGCAGTACATTTCAAGTGCATAGTTGGTTTTGAAATTGTCATTCATTTTCGCCGCCCAAACATCCATGGGTTTGTTACTTGCAGGGTAGGTCATGGTTGATGATACCGCTGGCCCAACTTTACTACCTGAAATTAGTTCATGACAGTCATTGGTTGCCATTGCATGAGCAACAAACATATGATAATCCATTTGAGCTCTCACTTTTTCAACCTCATGAGCCGCAACTTTATACATGTTCATTCTTTCGTTAACACGGATCATCAGATTTTGTTCGTTATTAATCTGCCAATGTTTTACTCGATCGCCGAATGCTTGATAACATATTTGCGCATAACGTCTAAATGCATCAACACAACGACGATCTTGCCAACCATTATATTTATCAACTAAGGCGAATGGTAAATCAAAATGATAAAGAGTAATAAACGGAATGATATCGTTCTTGATTAATTCATTGATGACTTTGTTGTAGAAATTAATGCCTGCTTGATTTATTTCACCATCACCATCGGGAATAATACGCGCCCATGATATAGAAAAGCGATAAGTTTTTAGTCCTAACTCTTTAAATAACGCAATATCACTTTCAACATGATGATAAAAATCACTGGCGACTTTACTGTCGGCTTGTATAGTAGAGCGTTGAAATGAATTGTAATCGGCAACGGTCATTCCTTTCCCATCCGCATCCCACCCACCTTCAATTTGAAATGCAGAAGATGATGCTCCCCACCAAAAATCCTTAGCAAAAGCTTTCATAACTAAACCTCTAAACTTGAATAAATAATAAATTGTCATTATTACTAACATGAGTTAGTTGACAATAATCTATATGTTTATATTGATCTGAATTAACCACAATAATCGAAGTTGTTAAATCAAATTGTTGTTCGATTTTTTCGATATTAAAGGAAACAATTTTGCTTCCTTTAGTAATATGTTGACCAGTTTCTACATAAGACTGGAAATATTTACCTTGTAAGTTAACTGTGTCAATACCAATATGGATCAGTAGCTCAATACCGTTATCTAATTTTAGGCCAATTGCATGTAAAGTAGGGTAGAGTACGGTAATGGTACAATCTGCTGGGGCAAAGATTTCACCAGCTTTAGGGTAAATTGCTACTCCTTTGCCCATCGCTCCTGAAGCAAATACTTCATCTTTAACTTGATTTAGCGCAATAACTTCGCCGGCAACTGGCGATAGAATGGTTGTATCATTTGTTAATGGTTGGCTAGATGAGGTTTGAATTGTCTTTGACTCTTCTTCATTTGCGATATCGTTAAAGCCAACAAGCATCGTCATAATGCATGAGCCAAAAAAAGCGAAACCTATACCAATTAAGTAACATAAGAAAGCTTTGGTTCCGGCTTCAGCATAAACCGGGATTGTCAGTATGCCTTGATTGGCAAAAGCGGTTCCATAAGAACCTCCCCAGCCCATTAAACCACCAGCGAGTGCACCACATATAACTGCACAAACCATTGGTCTTTTCAATCTAAGATTTGCTCCATAAATAGCCGGTTCGGAAATACCGAATAAGGCGGTTATTGTCGCTGAAGCAGCAACTGTTTTTAGATTCTTATTTTTAGTTTTAAAAAATACACCTAAAGCAGCGCCGGCTTGTGAAAAATTAGCTGCACCAGCAAAAGCAAGTAAACTTTGATGTCCTGTTTGGGCGACATCATTAATGCCGATTGGTACGATAGCGCGGTGGGCACCAAAGATAACTAAAATACACCATACACCACCAATAAATGCACCTAATAAGATAGGACTAACTCCCATAATGTAGTAATAGACCCAGTTTATAAATTCGCCGATATAGATACCAATTGGGCCGAAAATAAGTAATGTAGCTGGAATCATGACGAGCAATGAACATGTAGGCACCATGATGATTTTTAACACTTCTGGAATAATATAATCTAGAAATCTTTGTACATAACTTAAAATGAACACCGCTAATATAATAGGTATAACACTTGATGTGTAACTAGCTTTGGTGAGTTCGATTGCAAACAGCGTTACCTCGGTGTTACTGGTCATTAAATTGACGATTGATGGATAACATAAAGTAGCACCAATAATCATGGAAATAAATTCATGAGCTTTGAAGACTCTAGCCGCAGTGTAACCTAATATAATTGGCATAAAATAGAAAACTGCATCTGATGCCGCATGCAAAATAGTATAGGTGTTATAGCTTTTAATATCAGTCTGATAGTAATAGTTACCAATCATAACGGCAATAGCTAGAATTCCTTTTAGCATTCCTGATGCTGCGATAGCCGGAATAATTGGTGTGAAAATAGCGGCAAAAGCATTAAGTATTTTTACAGCTAAAGATAGTTTAGGTTCTGTTTGATTATTTCGTTTTACATCACCGATGAATGAGACTAATTGCTCATAAACTTTAGTGACTTTATTACCTAAAACCACTTGATATTGTCCACTCCCTTCAACAACAGAAATTACACCTTCTGTTTGTAATAATTTTTCACGATTAGCGGTTTGGTTATCGTGTAATTGGAAGCGTAATCGAGTAAAGCAGTGGGTAAAATTAATAATATTTTCTTTACCGCCCACCAATTGTAAAATTTGTTGGGCTATTTGGGGATAGTCCATTATTTTCTCCATTACTTAAAGAATGGTTATACGTTGAAAAAAACTAAACACACTAAAAATCATTGCGTTAATATTAATTAAAAAAATAAATATTATTGATAATATTTGTTTTTTTCTATTAAATTTAATTTTTATCATTTTATGAAGTGGTTGCAAGCTAGCATAGTTTATAAGTTTAGACAAGTTTGTCTTAACTATTGCCAAATAATTTAATGAGAAATGTTGGTAAATAGGATAATTGTTGGTATATAAAAGTGCATAAATCAAATAAGCTAAGAGAAATTTTAATAACTTTTTTCTTTTTCTGTGTATGCGCAATATATCTATTATTCTTTATTAAATACTTTATTTTATAGTAATAAATTTATTGATAATTATTACTTATATATTGGTTAGCGCTTACTTTTTTAATCATTATTAAGATTATGTTGGTTGTTTTTTAATTATCACCTTTTGTTTCCTAGCTTAATTCGATCAGAAATATAGCTATCAACTACAATACTTTTATCGATCCAATAATGAGTACTCTAGTTATAATTATTTAATTTTTTATTTTTTCTGTTATTAAAATGTTCTCGTCGTAGTTAGTAATTAAATAAAGTGTGAGATAGACTGAAGTATGAAGTGCTTTAATTTAGATTATCTTAGGATATTTACACAATGAATGACTACATTATTAATTTTGGGTTAGTGAATGAACCTGAAATGATGCTTAATAACGGCCGTTTATTTTACTTTAGCTGGCGTGACAATCGTTACGGTGCTTTTATCAATAATTTATTGGTTACCGCTTAACCATCAATTTTTATTAGAACTTTTATAAGCAAAATTAGTTAATTTTGAGCTGCATAATGAGATAAAAACCATGTAACTGCGATAAGATCCGCTGAGCCACCAGGACTTAGGTGGCGTTTTATCAGTTCGTCATCTAACTTAGCAATCATTTCTAGTCCATTTGGATGCAAAACGCCACCTTGCTGGATTAAATCTCTTGCTTCATTTTGCACGAATTCTAATCCGGCCAGTCCTCCTCTAGAAACTAGGTTTGTGTCTTGATTGTAAGCTAATAAGTATAGCATTGCTTGTAATAGGGCTGATTCTTCATCATAGCCACTATTCAACATGTCTTGATAAATTGGTAATGATATCTCACGTGCGGTTGTATATCCTGATTCAGCTTCGCCTCTTGCACCAGTAAGATTATGTTGTTTAAAAAGCCGTTCTCCTACTGAGTGGCTGCGGTTATTTTGTGATAATTCGTTATTAACCATACCGTGGCAAATGTTAGCTACCTCATTACAGATCATCGGAATAGTTGTCTGTAATTTAAGTTGCTCTAATTTACCGATGGCACTTAGTAATAGACCAAAGGCAAATATTCCACCTTTATGCGTATTAATCTGTTTAGTTGCACTAAACATTGCTGTTTCACATTCAAGGCCAATTGGTCGAATATTTGCTAAAAAATCAGGTGCTGCAACGTTGGCATTATGTTTTCCATAATGATAAAAACGTTCAAACCAATTTGAAATGGCATTAATACTTGTTATGAATGTTTGAAAACTCATATCGTGATGTGCGCCATTATTGTTCATATCTACCAATCCAGGTTTGGGTGATAAGCAGATCTCTCTAATTAATGCTTGTACCGCTAATATTGTCGGTGAGCTCAGAAAATTTTCACTTATTAATTTCGATTCTAAGCTAATTACTTGCGATAAATAATTACTCATGGAATAGGCTGCCTTTACAATTAAGCTTAATAATCATTATGAGATGCTTGAGCAAGTACTTCTCGATTACCATTATGGGCAGGTGCACTTATAATGCCTTCCATTTCCATTTGTTCCACAATTCGTGCGGCTCGGTTATAACCAATTCTAAATTTACGTTGGACACTGGATATTGATGCTCTACGAGTTTCAATGACGAAAGAAACCACTTGATCAAACAATGGATCAAGTTCTTCATCAATAGTATCAAAGCTACCACTTTCACTATCGTCGGTGGAGACTGTTACATTTTCAATATATTTAGGCTTACCACGGGCTTTCCAATCTTGTACGACGGCATGAACTTCTTCATCACGGACAAAAGCGCCATGAACACGAACAGGAATAGAGCTATTAGGTGCTAAATAGAGCATATCACCCATACCAAGCAGAGATTCCGCACCCATTTGATCTAAAATGGTTCGTGAGTCAATTTTACTTGAAACTGTAAATGCAATACGGGTTGGTATATTGGCTTTAATTAAACCGGTAATAACATCAACAGAAGGTCTTTGAGTTGCTAGTACCAAATGAATACCTGCAGCTCGGGCTTTTTGTGCTAGTCGAGCAATTAACTCTTCAACTTTTTTACCAACAGCCATAATTAAATCGGCAAATTCATCAACCATAACCACAATATATGGAAGTTTTTCAAGCGTCGGCATTTCTAGATCCATACTATCGGTTGGTTTCCAAAGTGGATCAGGAATTGGTCGCCCCATCTCTTCAGCGAGCTTGATTTTCTCATTAAAACCAGCAATGTTACGCACCCCTAACGCTGACATTAATCGATAGCGTTTTTCCATTTCATTCACACACCAGTTAAGCGCATTTGCCGCATCTTTCATATCGGTGACGACTTGAGTTAATAGGTGTGGTATTCCTTCATAGATAGAGAGCTCTAACATTTTAGGATCAATCATGATGAACCTAACATCTTCCGGTTGTGATTTGTATAAAATGCTTAATATCATGGCATTAACACCAACCGATTTCCCTGAACCTGTTGTCCCTGCGACTAATAAGTGAGGCATTTTTGCTAAATCAGCAACCACCGATTGTCCAGCAATGTCTTTTCCTAAAACGACAGTAAGTGGAGATTGAGCGTTTTTGAATTGTGGACTATCTAATACTTCTCTGAAATAAACGGTTTGTCGATTTTGATTAGGTAATTCAATACCGACATAAGGTTTACCAGGTATTACTTCTACAACCCTCACTGATGGCATAGATAAGGAACGAGCTAAATCTCGATCCAGTGTTGATATTCTGGCAGCTTTGATACCCGGAGCTAGTTCAATTTCAAACCTCGTAATCACTGGTCCTGGTAAATAATCAACAACGCGTGCTTTTACTCGATAATCCGATAAACTTTTTTCAATTTGCTGTGACATTGCATTTAAGGCAACATGATCAACTTCAATTCGTGTCGTTGGTGGTGGCGTTAATAAACTTAACGACGGTAATGGGGTAGTTGGCTTGGGTAAAGGTTTATCATTACGTTGTAATAACGGATGAATTAAGCTTTCTCCCTCATCTTCATTATCTTCTTCGGTATTTTCATCGATAATCGGTGCCGTTTGAGTTAAAGAGATTAGTGGTTGTGTCGTTTCTTCGATAGCAACATCATTTAAATAAATATCATCTATAGTAGGATTTTCTTGTTTAAGAAGTGAGATATCAACATCCTCAGGTATCTCAAAGTTGTCTGGAATATCATTGGTTTGATAATGATTATATTCTGGGGTAATGCTTAGTGATATTTCATCCTCAACTGGTTTTATTACAGTTGGTTCTATCACACTCTCGTTATTAAAAGTAGGATGATTTATATCTATTTCAGGTTCATGATGTTCCATAGTAAATAACGGTTTACTTGGCGCATCGGCAATCGTGTATTTATCTTCTTCGAATGGTTGAATGATATCTTGACTATCCTTTTGCTCATTAGATTCCGCCAAATTAGTAGAATTAGTTGTACCACCTTCATTCATATTTTTTAAAATGGTTTCCATTCGCGCTAATATTGCATCAGGATCAAGGTCTTTTTTGTTTACCTTTTCAGTTACATCATGAGTTTCGTCTGTAGTTGTAGTGTTAGCTTCGATCGTTTGTAATAATTGTGCTGCCGTTTTTATGAATTTTTCATCATTTTGTAATGAAATCGGATCTGGATCTATTGTTGATTCGGCTTTCTCCGTATCTATTTTAGCGGCTATTTCTGCAGTATTCGTAGCCAAGTTGGTTAGTTCAAGACTATCTTGGCTACTACCATCCATATCAAGATGTAAATCAATCTGTGGTTCTTTTTCTTCTATAGATGCTTCATCATTTTGATTTTGCTCAACTGATTGTGTCACTTTATCTGGCGTAAATAACCATTTTATTGGCGATAGTATTAACATAACTAACGCCCCGATTTTTTCAAATAGATAAAGCCAAGAAAAGCCAGTCAATAATGTAACACAAGCTAAGGTTGTTGCTAGTAAAGCTAAAGAGGTTACTAAGCTGCTCATAACTGGTAACAAACTTTCAATAACTATTGAGCCTAGATAACCACCGGCTTGGAATTGTTCTGGGTCACGAATATTTAAGGTAAAAAAACCACAACAACTAAGTACAAAAGCTAATATACCAATAATTCGAAATGAAACACTGAAATAGTTAATTGGTTCATTACTATGACGATAAAAATAGCCCATTAACTGTAAGCAAAAGAAAATAATAATAATAGGTAAACTATAAGCAATCAGTCCAAAAAATTGAAATACGATATCAGCAGCATATGCACCAATATAACCACCAAAATTGCTAATAGGATTATGCCAAGCCGTACGTGACCACCCCGGATCCGATGGGTTGTAAGTAAAAAGTGATAAAAATAAACAAACAGACAATCCTATTAATGTTAATAGAATTAATTGAATAATAATCTGTCTTCTAGTAATTTTAAATTTTTTCAAACACGTACCTAAAAGCTATTTTAATTAAAATTTTAGCTATTTTATCATAAATTAAACCCACTTATAGCGTGAATGAGAGATAAAAAGTAATTTATTGATATGAATTCAATTCGATCAAGGTTTGATTAAATCTTTGCGCATTTAATACATAGTGTTGAGCATTTGTAATGTTGGCTAGAATTTCTTTCTCAGTCAATTTACGAATAATTTTAGCTGGAGATCCCATAATTAGGCAACCTTCTTCATATGGTAAGCTGTGAGTAACCAGCGAGTTAGCGCCTACTAAGCAATTTTTGGCAATTTTAGCATTATTTAAAATTGTGCTACCCATACCAATTAAAACATTATCTTCGACCGTGCAACTATGTAAAATGACGTTATGGCCAATTGTTACGTTTTCACCAATAATACATGGAACTTTAGTTTCAATATGAATCGTAGAGTTATCTTGAACATTACTGTTTTTACCAATATGTATCTTGGCGATATCACCACGTAAAACTGCATTAAACCAAATAGATACATTTTCATCTAAAACCACATCACCAATAATATCGGCAGAGTTGGCAACAAAGCAAGTTGGATTAATTTGTGGTTTTAAGTTGTCTAATTGATAAATCATGTTTTTTTCCTTGTTATATTTCTAACACTCAAAAATAAACCGACGGCTAAGAAGTTACAGATCACCATTGAACCAACCATCAACCATTCAGTTAAATTATTCGTAACTGAGGTTGTAGTCTGTGTTGAAACGAGTGTAGAAAGTAAAACACCAATAGCGCCGGCAACCGCAAAGCGAATCGTGCCTGCAAGTGAGGATGCGGTTCCGGCGATATGAGAATAACAATCAAGAATTACCGCCATGCAATTCCCTCCTATGGTTGAAATACAACCGATATAACCAGCAATAAATATGACTAAAAAGAAAAATCCTAAGTAAAATATACTGGTAATTGCCATACCAATTGTCATTACAAACTGAATTAATAATCCTAATTGTATCATTTTTATCGAGCCAACTCGTCGTACCAGACGGCTATTTAGGGTGTTCATAAATATCATAACTAAAATATTTATAGCAAAGTAATAACCAAAATTGATTGAAGCAACACCATGTAAATTAATATAAACAAATGGCCCCAGACTGAGAAATGAGAATAGTCCTGCTCCAGAAAATGCGCCAATCATCATATAAGTAAATACTTGCCTATGTCTAAATAATGCAATGAAATTACTTAAAATTCTAATGATGCTAAATTTATCACGTTTCGATTTGGCTAAGGTTTCTGGGATATTGATTGTTACCAAGCCTAGGCAGATGATAGCCATTAAACTAAGAACATAAAAGTTTGCTTGCCAGTCAAACCAAAATAGAATAAAACCGCCAATAATTGGTGCAAGTAGTGGGGCAATATTGGAGATGAGCATGACAAAAGACATCATTTTTGAAAACTCATCACGATCACGATAAATATCTTTCATTAATGCATTAATGACAATGGTAGTTGCCGATGCCGCTATGCCATGAAAAAAGCGGGCAGTAATTAATTGATTTATATTAGCAGCTAGACCACAACATAATGCAGCAATGATGAAGATAATTAGCCCAAAAGTTAAAACTTTTCGTCGTCCATAGCTATCGGTTAGGGGGCCAAATAAAAGTTGGCCTAGTGAAAATCCTAATAAATAACAACTTATCGTTAATTGTACAGTGGAGTCAGCAACATTAAATTTTTCGGCAATAGTTGGCATACTTGGCAAATACATATCAATGGATAATGGCATCAACATTGAAATCAAACCAAGAATAAAAATGAGTGCTTGTTTAGAAACTTTGATTTCTATTTGCGGATCTTGTGTTTGCACGTCGTCATTCCTTTGGAGCTAAAATTTAGCAAAAAAATCATTATTTATTCAATCTAATCAAAAATACTAATTAAACGAATTGATCTCGTCCTGAGTAAGTGGCCGATATTCACCTTCAGGTATATCAAGAACAATATTGCCGATCTGTTTGCGATGTAATTGGGTGACATGGTTATTTACCGCTGTGAACATTCGTTTTACTTGGTGATATCGCCCTTCGCTTATAGTGAGTTCTGCATGATAATCGTCAATGATAATCAATTTAGCTGGTTCGGTCAGAGTTTTTTCACTTTTTAACTGAATGCCTTGTTTAAAGATATCAATAAGATTAGCGGTAAGTGGTTGTTCAACCGTCACTTGATAAACTTTTTCACAATGATGTTTAGGTGATGTTATACGATGTGACCACTTACCATCATCGGTTAATAAAACCAAACCAGTGGTATCAAGATCCAGTCTGCCTGCTGAATGCAGTTTTTCTGCCATAGGTTCATCAATAAAATAGAGGATAGTTGGATGATCTGGATCATCAGTAGAGCAGACATACCCTTGTGGTTTATTGAGCATAAAGTAGCGATTTTCGGTAATAGGTACGATTTCGAAACCATCATATTCTACAATTTGATCTGGTGAGATATGATAAGCCCCTGATTTGACAATATCACCATTAACGGTAACTTTTTGGGCTTTAAGTTCTTTACTGACTATTGTTCGACTCACACCTAAATGGTGAGCAAGAAATTTATCCAGTCGCATATTTAAATACTGTTCCTATATACAATCTAATGGTGTATAAATATCAAAACGATGATTTTTAGTTTTAATTTCAGCCGTTGGTTTTTGATTGGCTAAAAATGGTGCATAATCAGGCCGTTTGACAACAACTCGTTTTTTGGCTAATCGCCTTGCCGGTTCGAGCAAACTTTCGGCATCAAGATCACTACCGACTAATTGTTGAAAAATACGCATCTCTTTTTTGACTAATGCACTTTTTTGTCGATGTGGAAACATCGGATCAAGGTACACAACATCAGGTTTATCTTGATATAAGCTGAGTCCATGTAAGCTTGAATTATAAATTAAACGTAACTGTTTTTGTAATAATTGACCAATAGTCGGATCTTGATAAGCACGATCAAGGCCATCAGCGAGTAAGGCGGCGACCACAGGATGACGCTCAAACATTGTAACTTGACAGCCAATAGAAGCTAATACGAAGGCATCTCGTCCTAATCCAGCAGTGGCATCTATAACGGTTGGTAAGTAATTACCTTTAACGCCAACGGCTTTAGCGATTGCCTCACCACGACCACCACCAAATTGACGGCGATGTGCCATTGTGCCTGACACAAAATTAACTGCGACTGCCCCTAATTTTGGCTCATCGGTTTTTTGTAACTCAAGTTGATGAGCTTGACTAACTAAAACAAATGGAAGTTTGATATGATCAGATAACCACTGCTCAGCTAATTGTTTTAGCTGAGCAGTATTGATATTAGTGGATTCCATAGTGACGAAGTAATGCCTCAAGTTGTGGCTCACGGCCACGGAAATTTTTAAACAGTGTCATAGGTTCATCACTGCCACCCTGCGACAAAATATTATCGAGAAATGCATTACCGGTTGATTCATTAAAAATCCCTTCTTCTTCAAAACGAGAAAATGCATCTGCTGATAAAACTTCCGCCCAAAGATAACTATAATAACCAGCCGCATAACCACCAGCAAAAATATGGCTAAACGCATGCGGGAACCGTCCCCAATCAACAGTAGGTACTACTGCAACTTGTTGTCTGACCTGTTTTAATGTCTCTAAAATATCCGGTGCTTTGTTACTATGTAGTTTAAAATCAAATAAACCAAATTCTAATTGACGTAAAATAAATAATGCTGCTTGGAAGTTTTTAGCATCTAGCATTTTATCTAACATCTCTTTAGGTAAAGGTTCTCCTGTTAGATAATGACCGGATATAAATTCTAAAGCTTCAGGTTGCCAGCACCAATTTTCTAAAAATTGACTTGGTAATTCAACGGCATCCCATGGAACTCCATTAATACCTGCTACCGACGACACTTCAATTTCAGTCAACATATGATGTAATCCATGACCAAATTCATGGAATAACGTGGTGACTTCATTGTGGGTGAATAAAGCTGGTTTGTCACCAATTGGGCGATTAAAGTTACAGGTTAAATAAGCTACAGGTTTTTGCAAGTGACCATCGGCAAAACGCATTTGGCCAATACAATCATCCATCCAAGCTCCACCGCGTTTATGCTCACGGGCATATAGGTCGAGATAAAAACTACCTTTTAATTCTCCATTAGCAGCATAAAGATCATAGAATTTTACCTCTGGCGCCCAAACTTCTACGTCATGGCGTTGTTTAGCGGTAATACCAAAAATACGACGTACGACTTCAAATAATCCACTAACGACACGTTGTTCAGGGAAATAGGGACGAAGCTCTTCATCATTGATAGTATATAGATGTTGTTTTTGTTTTTCGCTGTAATAAGCGATATCCCAAGGTTTAATATCACTAGCTCCAAAGAACTCATAAGCATATCTTTTTAAATCGGCTAACTCTTTTTCACCTTGCGGTTTGGCCTTGCTAGCTAAATCAGTTAAAAAGACAGTAACTTGAGCAGTAGTTTCAGCCATTTTGGTCGCTAATGATTTGTCAGCATAAGTTTCAAAACCGAGTAATTTAGCGAGTTCATCACGAAGTGATAAAATTTGTTTAATAATATCGGTATTATCCCATTTACCTGCATTAGGCCCTTGATCGGATGCGCGAGTATTATATGCTTGATAAAGTTCAAAGCGTAAGTCTCGATTATCACAGTAAGTCATAATCGGTAAATAACTTGGCATATCTAAAGTCAGTAACCAACCTTCTTGATTTTTAGCTTTTGCCTGTTCTTTTGCTGCTGCTAAGGCACTTTCAGGTAATCCAGACAAGTCGTCAACATTAGTAATTAGTTTGGACCATCCCATTGTTGCATCTAATACATTGTTACTATATTGCGATGATAATTCTGAAAGTTTAGCAACAATTTCACCGTAACGTTTTTGTTTATCATCTGATAAGCCGATTCCAGATAATTCAAAATCACGTAAGGCATTGTCGATCACCTTTTTCTGTGCCTTACTTAAATTTTCATAATGCTTGCTATTTTTAAGTTGTTTGTAAGCTTGATATAATGGTTTATATTGTCCAACCCAAGTGCTGTATTCCGAGAGTAGTGGTAAACAAGCTTCATAAGCTTCACGTAATTCAGGACTATTTTTTACTGAATTAAGATGACTAACTGGTGACCACGCTCGGCTAAATTTTTCATCCATTTCATCAATGGGTTGTATTAGGTTATCCCAAGTGTATTCACTATTTTGTTCCAATACTGATTCGATTGTTTTACGACAGTTGTTTAATGTCTCTTGAATAGCAGGCAGAACATGCTCAGGTTTAATTTTTGAAAATTGGGGTAATGATGAATTGCTTAATAGTGGGTTAGTCATACTGCGATACCTTATGCGAATGATTATGGTTCTTAATAAAACATTATGTTGTGGCTAAAAACCTTAATTCAAGTCAAAATGCTGATTGGGTTTAATTATAAACCCATTAATTTACGCTCACGTTGCCATTCAGTCGGTGTATATGTTTTGATTGATAATGCATGGATCCGATTATCATTAATAAATTCGGCTAAAGGTGCATATATAGCTTGTTGTTTTTTTACTCGACTTAATTCGGCAAAGATTTCACTAACTGCAATAACTTGAAAGTGGCTGCCATCATCTGTCATTACATGAACATCATCGAGGTCGAGTGAACTTTTTAATTTAGCTATAATTTCTTGCTTATCCATTATTTAAACTCTTATTATCTATATTTTGTTTATTAAAAAAATTTTGAGGAAAGGGGGGTTTTTATTATGAATTTGCATAAACAGTTACTGATTAATAACCGTTTGCAAATCATAAAGTTCAATTAATGTTTGTAACTGGGGGCTGATCCCGGTTAATTTGATATTATATTGGTTACAAAAATAGACCAGTGTCGCGAGCCCAGAAGAGTCAACGCGGGTAACTTGAGTTACATTAATATCCGTTACACCATTTAAAAGTGTATTTTGTGTTGACCATAAATCATTTAATGAGTGAGCATCAAGCTCACCGATTAAATTAAGTATATTTTGTTGTTTTTCTGCTTGGATTCGCGACATGATGAACTAACCTTTTTGTTTAGCGTTTGGATCAATATTGCGATTAGATAGATCATTTAACTGTTTAGTTAATGCATCAATTCCATCTTGGCGTAAAATTGTTGACCATTCATTTTGTTTGGTTGTAATCATACTTACGCCTTCAGCTATTAAATCATAAGCTTTCCATTCACCCGTTACGGTATTTTTTCGCCATTGGAAATCAATTCGTAACGGTTGTTGATTTTTATCTGGTTGATTTAGTAATACGCGGATAGAAATTAACGATTTACCGGTTAAATCTTTTGAGGTTTCAACTTGATAAGATTGACCGTTATACATTGAAAGTGCCTGGGCAAAGGCTTGAACTAGATAGTTTTCGAAAGCTTTGAAATAAGCCGTACGTTGTGTGTCAGTTGCCGTTTTATACGCATTACCTAAAATGAGTGCACCAGCATATTTAACTTGTACATAAGGTAGTAAGTCAGCTCTGACAATATCTTTAAGTTTATTTGGATTTGATTTAAGCGTCGCTGATTGCGCTTTCATAGTGCTAAAAATTTTGTCTGCTGCAACTTGCATATCTTTATATGGGTCATTTTCTGCAAACGCTGCTGTACTTATCATTAATGCAAGTATTAAAAATAAACTTTGTTTCAATCTGGTTAACATAATTACTCCTTACTTTCGTTAGTATCTTGTTTTTTGTCTTTATCTGACGATCCACCAGCACTATATAAAAACTGTCCAATTAAATCTTCAATAACCATTGCTGGTTTAGTATTGTTAATCACATAACCGTCTATAAGATAAACAGGCTTCTTGTTGACATTATTATTGGTTGGTGCAGTGGCATCTTCTGCATCTAAAGCATCTAATTCCTGTTCAATGTTTTGATCTAACCCAAAATTAATATCAATGAATTGTTCACCTAATAGGCCTGAAGTTTTGATAGAAAGTGAACTAGAACTCGGAATTTTATCGTATTGGGAATCGAGATCCATAGTAACATAAGGTTTATAAACATCACCATTATCTGATTTTAAACTAATATTACTGACACGACCAATTACTACCCCACCAATTTTAATTGGTGATCTTACCTTTAATCCACCAATATTATCAAATACTGCATAAACACGGTAAGAATTATGACTAGCAAAAGATGTTGGATCAGTAACTCTAAAGCATAAAAAGAGTACTGAGCAGATCACCAGTACCATAAATAATCCTACTGTAATTTCAACTTTACGACTCATGTTTAATGACCTCAATTACTAAACATTAATGCGGTTAAAATAAAATCTAACCCCAAAATAACTAATGATGAATAGACAACAGTGTTGGTTGTTGCCCGACTGATTCCTTCTGATGTTGGTACGCAATCATAACCATTAAATAATGCAATCCATGTACTAGCGATTGCAAAAGCAAAGCTTTTTATAAAACAATTGCCTAAATCGTGCCACCAATCGACATTACTTTGAATAGAAGACCAAAAAAATCCAGCATCAATACCTTTCCAATCAACACCGACTAATACACCGCCTAAAATACCAACAGCGACAAAAATTGCGGTTAAAAATGGCATACAGAAAAATCCCGCCCAAAACCGTGGTGCAATAATTCTTCTTAATGGATCGATCGCCATCATCTCCATACTTGACAATTGTTCAGTGGCCTTCATTAATCCTATTTCGGCAGTTAGGGCTGAACCAGCTCGGCCGGCAAAAAGTAATCCAGCAACCACAGGACCAAGCTCTCGTAATAAAGCAAGGGCAACTAGCATCCCTAAACTTGCTTCGGCACCAAAGGTAGTTAAAATAAAATAACCTTGTAACGCCAATACCATACCTATAAAAAGACCAGATACGATAATAATGGAAAGCGATTGTACACCGACAAAATAAAATTGTTTAACAAGTAATGGAAATTGTTTGCTAAATTGAGGTTTACCGATAAGTGCACCAAATAGCATAACTCCTGAGCGGCCTAACATAGCAATAATATTAATTATTGATTGACCAAGTTTTGCAATTAAGTTCAACATTAGTTTGCACCTCTACTTAGGTCTAATTTGTAATCAACAGCCGGATAATGAAAGGGTACTGGACCATCGGCTAAACCTTCAAGGAATTGCTTAACGCGTAGATCATCATTATTACGCAATTCTTGAGATGTTCCACCAGCAATAATATGTTGTTCAGCAACAATGTATGCATAGTTAGCAATACTTAACACTTCATTAACATCATGGCTAACTACAATACAGGTTAAGCCAAGCGATTGATTGAGTTCAGCAATAAGCTTAACGATCACTCCCATTGATATCGGATCCTGTCCAGCGAATGGTTCATCAAACATAATGAGATCCGGATCGAGAGCGATAGCTCTGGCTAACGCGGCACGCCGAGCCATACCTCCAGATAATTCGGAAGGCATCATATTGGCAGCGCCACGAAGGCCTACTGATTGTAGTTTCATCAAGACTAAATTATGTAAAACTGGCTCAGGTAAATTTAGATGCTCACGTAATGGATAAGCAACATTATCAAATACCGATAAGTCAGTGAATAATGCACCTGATTGAAATAGCATGCTCATGCGTTTACGGACTTCATATAGCCGTGAGCGTGTCATACTAGGCACATCTTCACCATCAAATAAAATTTGACCAGCTTGTGGTTTTAATTGCCCACCAATAAGTCTTAATAGCGTAGTTTTACCTATGCCTGATGGCCCCATGATAGCGGTGACTTTGCCTTTGGGTACCGTTAGGTTCATATTTTTGTAAATAGGCCGAGTACCACGATAAAAAGACATATCGTGAATTTCGACCAAATTTTGCTGTAATGTGTCAGTCACAATGAGTTCCTACACTACTATAATTGAATTTTGAGTATTCTACTTGATTATTGTAAATAAACAAATGCGTTAAATGAATTGGTAATTTTAGCAATAATAAGTATAAAACATAAGGAATTTTATTGTTCATCTTTTTATGCTAATACTTTATCTTAAAAACTTAATGTTAGTTTACGTAATTGGAGCTTTATTTAAATTTCATAGTGGTACTGTTATTAGAGTACCCACTATTATCAATTTATTATTGGTTGTTGTTATTACTCATGTCGAGCTTTACGAGCCAAATAATTACCAGTACTTTGTACAAACTGAATTGCAATAACTAAAATCACGACACAAATGTAGGTAACCGTTGTATCGAATCGTTGATAACCGTATGAAACGGCTAGATCACCAATACCGCCAGCACCGATGGCTCCAGCCATCGCAGTTGCACCAATTAAACCAATTGTCGCAGTAGTTAGGGTTAAAATTAAAGAGCTAAATGCCTCTGGTAGCATAAAATGCCAAATAATTTGTATTGGCGTTGCGCCCATTGATTCAGCTGCTTCAATAATACCACTATTTACATCGAGCAATGAGTTTTCGACTAATCGAGAAATATATGGTGCTACATAGAAGGTTAATGGCACAATTGCTGCAGTTGTGCCTATTGAACTACCAACTATTAATTTGGTTAAGGGGAGAATTGCCACTAGCAAGATAATAAAAGGTAATGAGCGAACGAGATTGATAATTGGATTAATTATCTGATAAATCTTTTTATTTTCAAGCAATCCAGACGGTCGAGTAGTGACTAAACAAATACCCAATGGCACGCCAATTAATGATCCTAATGTTAAAGCAAAAACTACCATATACAAAGTTTCATAAGATGCTTGAGCAAATTGTGCACTAGTTACGTTGGTTGCAAAAGTTGTGCTTAAATAATTTATAATATCATTTACTATTTCCATTAGTTGCTCTCCCAATGTTGGATTTCTGTAACGTTTACCCCATGTTCACGAAGAAAATGTACCGATTGTTCGATATTACTATCACTACCTTTTAGTTGAACAAACATGCTGCCCAATACAGTTTTTTCAATTTCTGACATATGGGCAAACAAAATATTGACGACAACTTTTTGTTGTAATATTAACGAATTCATAACAGGTTCTGAGGCTGAACGACCCAGAAATTCAAGCTTAAACAATTTTATATTGTTTTTATCTCCTTCTATCTCTAAGAGATTTTCAACCACTCCCGCTGGGATTTGATCATTAATTACTGAGCTAACAAAATTTTGTGTGGTTTTATGTTTGGGATGACCAAACACATCAAGTACATTGCCATGTTCAATAATTTTACCTTTTTCCATCACCGCGACTTTATGACAAACCTGTTCTATAACATGCATTTCATGGGTAATTAATACCACGGTAATTTTATATTGATCATTAATTTTTTTGATTAATTCCAAAATTGATTGCGTGGTTTGTGGATCGAGTGCTGATGTAGCTTCATCACAAAGTAAAATATCGGGATCATTGGCCAAAGCCCTAGCGATGCCAATACGTTGTTTTTGGCCGCCTGATAGCTCTTTAGGGTAGCTATCGGCTTTATCACTTAAGCCAACAAACTCAAGCAGTTCATAGACTTTTTGTTTAATCGCTTGTTTGTTTTTTTTGATTAATACTAAAGGGATAGCAATGTTTTCATATACAGTTTTCGATTCAAGTAGATTGAAATGCTGAAAAATCATACCAATTTTACGACGTACTTGTCGTAGTTGTGGATTTGATAATTGATTTAATGATTGGTTTTGAATAATAACATTGCCTTGTGTCGGTTTTTCCAGAAAATTTATAAGACGTACAAGTGTACTTTTTCCTGCACCACTATAGCCAATAATGCCGTAAATATCGCCTTTTTGGATGGTTAAATTGATATTTTGTAATGCTTGAGTCGTAATTCCATTGCGTTCATATTGTTTCGATACATTTTCAAATTTTATCATTATGTTATACCTATCAATGTTTGGCTAATTCAATCAATCCGAGTTGCGCAAGATTTGCGAGATAATTAGCTGCTGGCATTATCATATTGCGATTAACTAAAAATTTAGGATGGTGTAGTGCATAGGGGCTTTGCGAGCCAAGATTGATAAATGCACCGGGAACATGATATAAGTAGTGAGCAAAATCTTCACCGCCGAGTTGTGGTTGAAAGTCAACAACCTCATAACCTTCCTGTTTTGCAATGTTTTGGCAAAACTCGACCCATTTAGCCACGTTTATAATTGATGGTGGTCCATCAAACCATCTTAACTCGGCTTCAGCGCCCATACTAAAGGCAATATTTTCGACAATGCTAGTTAGTTGTTGCTTGACCTTTAGCCTTATATCGGGGGTAAGTGTCCTTACGGTACCTTCCATTTCAACTATTTCAGGGATCACATTCCAAGTGTTTCCACCTAAGAATTTGGTAATGCTAACCACTACGGGGTCGAGCCCACTTATGGTACGACTGGAAATTGTTTGTATCGCATTAACAATCTGTGCACCAATGACAATTGGATCAATACCTGATTCAGGTCTTGCAGCGTGTGCTCCAATTCCCTTTACCGTAATTTCAATACGGTCTACATTAGCCGAAAATGGGCCTGCTCGTGAAGCCATTTGCTTAGTGGTTAAGTTAGGATTATTATGCATACCAAAAATGGCATCAACCCCATTGAGTGCACCGATTTCGATAAAATGTAATGCACCACTAAAATTTTCTTCGGCGGGCTGAAAAAGTAACCGGACTGTTCCTTTTAGTTGCTGTTCATTAGCTTTTAATAAATAAGCAGCTCCCATTAACACTGATGTATGCAAGTCATGACCACAAGCATGCATAACGCCTTGTTTGGTTGAACGGTATTGACAATCAGATTGTTCATCTATGGGTAGGGCATCAATATCTGCTCGTAAGGCAACAACAGGGCTTCCTGAGCCAATTTCGGCGATAACGCCTGTTTTTGCCCCCAGTTCTAAAATACGAATATTAGCTTGTTCTAAGCAATTTCTTAACTTTTTTGTTGTTTCAAATTCTTGATTGGAAAGTTCTGGATTTTTATGTAAATCCAGAAAAAGTTGCTCAATAATAGGGGCAATCGTGTCAGTCATGGCATATCCAATAGATATCAATTTTTGATACTTTTACGGTAACACAGCTGATTTTTTTGCTCTAATAATCGTTTTTTATAACTTATTCCAAAAAGTTATAAGATAGAAGTACATGGAATAAATGAATTGTTATTTCTATGTTAGAGTGTTTGTTAAATTTACATTTCACTGAGGATAGTTCAAATGAAAATAAGTTTTATCAAACAAAAATTTGTTAACAATGTTGCACTATTAGCATTATTTAGTTCTATTTTTTTAATTACTGCATGTGATAACTCATCATCTAAGGTTGATAATCAAACTAAAAAAGAGATCAGTATGGGCGTATCACCAGGGCCGTATAATGATCTGTTCAAAGATGCTGTTAAACCAATACTTGAAGCTGAAGGTTATAAAGTTAAATTAGTTAATTTTCCTCATTTATTAGAATCTGATGTAGCATTAAGCGAAGGAAGTATTGATTTAACTGTTGCTCAACATACTGCTTATATGGATGTCTTTAATAGTCAACGTAAAGCAAATTTAAAACCGGTAGTGCATGTACCTTCAGTGCCTGCGGCAATATTTTCTAATAAATATACTTCAATCAAAAATGTCTTTTCTGGTGCTAAAATTGGTATTCCTCAAGATGCCTCAAATGCGGCTCGCTCATATAATTTATTGGAAAAAGCCGGTTGGATTAAGTTAAAACCAAATACTAATCCAATTATTGTTAGCAAAAATGATATTGCCGAAAATATTGCTGGTGTGGATATTGTTGAAATGGATTCTGCCAATATTCCAAGAGTCTTAAATGAGTTAGACTTTGCTGTTATTCCTGGAAGTATCGTTTATTCTGCCAATATAGATTCGAAAAGAGCGCTGTTATCAGAAACAATTATCCCTGATTTAGAAATCATGGTGGTGGTTAATGGTGGTAATGAAAATAGCCAGTGGGCAAAAGATATAAAGCGTATTTATCAGTCGCAGCAATTTAAAGAATATATGAAAGAACACAACCAAAATGGTTATTGGGTCATGCCTCAAGAATAATAAGTTTGCCCGTTTAAATACGGGCTATTTAATATTTAGGCATACTGGTATCAATGAGTTGTGCCCATGCGTCAATGCCACCAGTTAAATTATATAGAAAATCACTATCAAAACCATTTTCGACTAAATAGTTAGCTACATTGAGGCTTCTTACGCCATGATGGCAATAAATCACAATATCTACTTCGTCAGGAATTTTATCTAAATAAAGTGGTATTAAATTCATTGGAATATGGTTGGCGCCGTTAAGCATACAAATAGCGACTTCATTAGCTTCTCGGACATCAAGTAAATAGAGTGGTGCTTTACTCTCGATTTTTTGTTTTAGTTGTAATGGGCTAATTTCTTTTATCATTGTCATTTTTCAAACTCATTTTAATTTCGGCAAAAATTTTGAGGAACGGGGTTTTTGGTAGCAAATTTGCTGTTGTTTAATTAAAAATCCCACCTTAACTAAATCTTATTGATCAATAACAAGGTGGGATTTTGCTCCTTATAATGCTGTTAATTTATTATGCAGCTAACGCTTTAGTGATTTTTTCATACAGATCTTTAGATAAGTTATCTAGTTTTAATAAGCTTTCTAAAGCAGCTGTCATTTTTTTCTGACGATTTTCGTCATAACGTTTTAATCGAATAAGTGGATCAATAAGTCTTGATGCCACTTGTGGGTTTTTCTGGTTTAGTTCCATTAATATTTCAACTAAGAAATGGTAGCCACTGCCATCTTCAGCATGAAAAGCAACAGGGTTATTGTTAACAAAAGCACCAATTAGACTTCTTATTCGATTTGGATTATTGAGTGAAAAAGAGCGATGATTAAGCAATTTTTTCACTGTTGATAATACATTTTGCTCTGGACTTGTCGCATTTAAAGCCAACCACTTATCCATTACTAAACCATCTTGATACCATTTATCATCGAAATCGGAGAGTAATGTATGTCGACATGTTAATTGCGCTTTTACTGCTGTGGTAAGCGCCGCTAATGAATCTGTCATATTATTGGCTTGTTGATATTGTTGTTCAACTAAAGTATTCGCTAGCGATTTATCGTCAGCATAAGCTAATAATGATAAACAGCAGTTTTTCAACATGCGTTTACCAATGTCAGCATGTTCAATCTGATATTGTGCAGTTTGATTATGATGATAAACCGCAGTTAGTTCATCATAGAGTTCATTAGCAAAGATACCTAATAAGAATTGACGAACTTGATAAATAGCCATCGGATCAACGATATCAAATAGATTTGCCAATTCATTTTCCGAAGGTAAAGTCAGTATTTGTGCTATAAGTGCTGGTTCAGCGGTATCTGATAGTAATATTCCTCTAAAAGCATCTAATACTGGCTCAGGAATTGTCATTGATAAATTCTGATGATAATTATTTACATTCATACGCACATATTTTGCTAATAACATTTGCGCTGCATCGTAACGACTAAAAGCATTGCTGGCATGTTGCATTAAGAATATAAGATCGTGATCTTGATAATTGTAATTGAGTTTTACTGGAGCTGAAAAATCTCTTAATAGTGAAACAATTGGTTTTTCTGAAACATGATCAAAAACAAATTCTTGTTTGGATTGGGTTACATTTAGTACGTGATGAATAGGTTTATTTTGATATTGCAATGCAATCACATCACCATTTTGCTGATAAAGTTCGATATCTAATGGAATATGTAGCGCCTGTTTTTGGCTTTGATCTTGCGTTGCCGGCGTATGTTGCTCAACAGTTAATGTATATTGTTGATTTTGTGAATTGTAACTGTCAGTCACTGTTAACACTGGTGTGCCTGACTGACTATACCATAATTTAAACTGAGTTAAATCAATTCCCGATGCATCTTGCATAGCTGCAACAAAATCATCACAAGTTGCTGCACTACCATCATGGCGTTCAAAATAAAGTTTCATACCAGCCTGAAAGTTAGCTTCACCTAATAATGTATGCATCATACGAATCACTTCTGCACCTTTTTCGTATACGGTAACTGTGTAGAAATTATTCATTTCAATTACTTGTTCAGGACGAATAGGATGAGACATCGGGCTTGCGTCTTCAGCAAATTGTACTGTGCGTAACAGTTTGACATCAGCAATGCGTTTTACCGATCTGAGTCCTTGATCAGAAGTGAATTCTTGATCTCTAAATACTGTTAATCCTTCTTTTAGGCTAAGTTGGAACCAATCACGACAAGTGACTCGGTTACCGGTCCAATTATGAAAATATTCGTGACCAATTACTGATTCAATACCGATATAATCATCATCAGTGGCAGTTTGTGGTTTAGCAAGGACATATTTAGAATTGAAAATGTTAAGGCCTTTATTTTCCATTGCTCCCATGTTGAAAAAATCAACTGCTACAATCATAAAGATATCTAAATCATATTCTAAATCAAAACGGCTTTCATCCCAGCGCATGGCATTTTTTAAACTGGTCATCGCCCATTGTGAACGATCTAAATTGCCTTTATCGACATAAATTTCAAGATCAATTTTTCGATTAGAACGAGTGATAAAGTGATCTTTTAAAATATCAAAATCACCGGCTACTAATGCGAATAAATAGGCCGGTTTAGGAAATGGATCTTGCCATTGCACCCAGTGTCTACCGTCGGAAAGTTCTCCTTGTGCAATGCGATTACCATTAGATAATAAATAAGGATATTGTTGTTTATTAGCAGTAATTCTAGTTGAAAATCGTGCTAGAACATCAGGTCTATCGAGGTAGTAAGTAATGTGGCGGAAACCTTCTGCTTCACATTGCGTGCATAAAGCATCACCAGAAACATATAATCCTTCTAGTGCAGTATTATCGATAGGCTTAATTTGATTAACGATAGTTAAGCTAAATTCGGAAGGGACATTTTTAATTGTTAATCCCGTTTTGGTGATTTGATAATCAGACCAAGGTTGTTCGTCAATATTTACCGAAACTAATTTAAGTTCTTCGCCATCTAATACTAAATCGTTAACTTGAGAATTTTTTTTGATGATATGACTACGGGCGATAACTGTCGTTGTTTCTGCCGCTAAATCGAAATCAAGATCGATGTCAGTAATAGTAAAGTCTGGAGTTTTATAGTCATGACGATATTTAGCAGTCGGTTGTATATCAGTTGTCGTTGTACTCATGTTTATATACCTTTGTAAGTGGTGTGCTAATTATGTATTCAAATTAATCAAAACGGGGTTAATACCCATCAGTATCTATGATTATTTTTCTAAAATAGAATGAATTATATTTATTTATCATTTTGGAATGAATTTCGATTAATTTTACCAAAATGTCTATATGAACTATTATAGCCTATTAAAAATAATCTTATTAGATAATTAATTTATATCTTAATTATTATTCTGCTATAATCATCAGAATTTTCTTTAAAGAACTGATAATAGATAGACATGTTACCCGCAATAATTACATCAATATTAGATACTGATGCTTATAAGTTGCATATGCAGCAGGCCGTTTTTCATCATTATCCTGACGCGACTGTCGTTGCTCAGTTTCGCTGTCGTAGTGATGATCTACTTGGTCAATATGCCGATCAAATTGCTCATCAAGTTAAATTAATGGAGTCTTTAACACTTACCGATGATGAGTTCGCCTATTTATCTGGTATTACCTTTTTTAAATCTGATTATTTAAACTGGTTAAAAAACTGGCGTTTTAATAGTCAGTTATTAACCATTAAAAACGAAGATGGTTTGCTGGTGATTCAAATTGAAGGCAAATGGGTTGATGTTATTTTGTGGGAAGTGCCATTGCTGGCGGTTATTAGCGAAATAGTTCACAAAGATCGTTCGCCAAATATCGGCGTTGAACAAGCATTAGCAAGGCTTAAAGATAAATTAGCCAGATTTGATGAGCAAACTAATGATCTTGATATGTCTGGTTTTAATTTGCTGGATTTTGGTACACGGAGACGTTACTCTTTTGCTGTCCAAGAGGCCGTTGTAAGTTATTTACAAAACCATTTCAGCAATTTTCATAGTACTAGTAATTATTTATTGGCATATCGTTTAGGGTTAACTCCAGTTGGCACGCAAGCCCATGAATGGTTCCAAGCCCATCAACGATTAAGCCCTAATTTGCATGATTGCCAAAAAACGGCCTTGCAAGTTTGGTTAGATGAATATCCTGATGATCTGGGTGTTGCGTTGACAGATTGTATTACTATGGATGCTTTTTTACGTGATTTTGACTACTATTTTGCATCTCATTATCAAGGACTACGCCATGATTCGGGCGATCCGATTGAATGGGGTGAAAAAGCGATTAGCCATTATCAGCAATTAGGAATTGATCCTAAAACAAAATTACTGGTGTTCTCTGATAGTCTAAACTTTGATAAAGCGCTGAAAATTTATCGACACTTTAATCATCGAGTGAAATTATCCTTTGGTATCGGTGGTTTTCTTGCTTGTGATATTCCGTCTACAGAAGTAAATACCAAATCGTTAAACATTGTATTAAAACTAACGGAATGTAATAATCAAGCTGTAGCTAAATTATCTGATAGTCCTGGTAAAACAATTTCACAAGATTTGGCTTTTATTGACGAATTAAAAAGAACATTTAAAGTCAATCATTAATAATCATATTGATGATTAATATTAATAATTAAACAAAGTGATATAGTCTTATAAATAATCTGTACTATCAATTTTTGATAATACTTAAATGAATATTAAAACTCAGCTTATATATTACTTTTAAGATTACTTACTATATAAATAATAAATAGAGATGGATAATTAAAATGAATTCTGTTGCTCCTATTGTTGACGTGCTACAAGGTAAAATTGCTGTTGGTAGCACCATTTCAGTTCAAGGTTGGGTAAGAACTCGCCGTGATTCTAAAGCCGGTATCTCATTTTTGGCTGTGTATGATGGTTCTTGTTTTGATCCAATTCAAGCGGTAATTGAAAAAGACTTACCAAATTATGAACAAGATATTTTGCGTTTAACTGCTGGTTGTTCAGTAAAAGTGACTGGTAAAGTTGTTGAATCTCCAGGTCAAGGACAAAAATATGAACTACAAGCAACGCAAGTTGAAGTTTATGGTTTTGTTGATGATCCTGAAACTTATCCAATGGCCGCTAAACGTCACTCAATAGAGTATCTTCGCGAAGTTGCTCATTTACGCGCAAGAACCAATATTGTTGGTGCGATTACTCGTGTACGACATACCTTAGCACAAGCTATTCACCAGTTTTTTGATGAACGAGGTTTTTTCTGGCTTTCAACACCAATTATTACTGCCTCTGATACTGAAGGTGCCGGTGAAATGTTCCGCGTTTCAACACTGGATATGTTAAATCTACCTAAAACAGATAATGGTAAGGTTGATTTTGATAAAGACTTTTTTGGTAAAGAAGCTTTTTTAACTGTTTCTGGGCAACTTAATGCAGAAACTTATGCATGTGCACTTTCAAAAGTCTATACCTTTGGTCCCACTTTTAGAGCTGAAAACTCAAATACTACACGCCATTTAGCTGAATTTTGGATGATGGAGCCAGAAGTGGCGTTTGCTGATCTTAACGATAATGCCAAACTTGCTGAAGATATGTTGAAATATGTCTTTAAAACAGTTCTTGAAAAACGAGCTGATGATATGCAGTTTTTCGCACAGCACATTGATAAAGATGCTATTAATCGTCTTGAAAGCTTTATTAATGCTGATTTTGCCCAAGTGGACTACACTGATGCTATTACTATCTTACAAAACTGTGATGCTAAATTTGAAAATCCAGTAAGCTGGGGTATTGATTTGGCGTCTGAACATGAACGTTATTTAGCTGAACAACATTTTAAAGCGCCAGTCGTTGTCAAAAATTATCCTAAAGATATTAAAGCGTTTTATATGCGTATGAATGATGATGGTAAAACTGTTGCGGCAATGGATGTATTAGCACCGGGCATTGGTGAAATCATTGGTGGTTCACAACGTGAAGAACGTTTGGATATGTTAGATAAACGTATGGATGAATTAGGTCTTAAAAAAGAAGATTATTGGTGGTACCGAGATTTACGTCGTTATGGTACTGTACCTCACTCAGGTTTTGGATTAGGTTTTGAACGTCTTATTGTTTATGTCACTGGCGTCCAGAATGTTCGTGATGTGATCCCTTTCCCTAGAACTCCACGTAATGCAAATTTCTAAAATTTGTACAAATTATCAACTGACTTTTGGTCAGTTGATAGCAAATATTGAATTAACAAAACTTTACAAATGATTAAAAAATAATCAAACAGACGCTGTTTTAAGCTTAGACATCACGTTTAACTAAAAGTTCACTTGATTTTAATAAATTTTTATACATAATTTACACTACTGTAAAAAGTAAGATGAAAATAATAGTTAAAAACGTTAGTTATAAACATTATTTTTGGATGAATAATCATTGTAAAAATTGACACAACCCAAAGGCGTGTCTTTTTATAGAAATAACCATGAGGGTAAGAAATGAAACGTAATCTATTAGCAATCGCTATCCCTGCTCTTTTAGTTGCAGCTGGTGCAAATGCTTCTATCGAAGTATGGAACAAAGACGGTAATAAAGTTGACTTTTATGGCCGAGTAAAAGCCGCTAACCACATTACTGACCGTGGTCAAGC
This sequence comes from Gilliamella sp. LMG 34362, assembly GCF_984569125.1. NCBI lineage: Bacteria > Pseudomonadati > Pseudomonadota > Gammaproteobacteria > Orbales > Orbaceae > Gilliamella > Gilliamella sp. LMG 34362. Next base: position 852,421 of record NZ_OZ474902.1, read on the forward strand.
AGATGAAGGTGATGATACTTCAGCTCGTTTAGGTATGTCTGGTCAAACTCAAATCACTGACGGTATTACTGGTTATGGTCGTTGGGAATATGAAGCTAAAGCTGGTAAAAATTCAAATAACGAAGTTCGTTATGCATTTGCTGGTTTAAACTTTGGTGACTTAGGTTCATTCGACTATGGTCGTAACGACGGTGTGTTAAAAGCGATTACTGCTTATACTGACGTATTACCAGAATTCGGTGGTGACGCAGCAAACAACGATTGGAACGTACTTTCAGCTCGTACTAAAGCTGTTGCGACTTACCGTAACAACAACTTCTTCGGTTTAAGTGATGACTTAAGCTTTGCATTACAATATGCTGATAATGGTGATAACTCTAATAAAAATTGGACTGATTCTATCAAACATGATGATGTATCTCGTGAAGCTTATGGCGCAAATATCCAATGGCGTATTTTTGATACTGGTTTAACTGCTGGTGCGGGTTATGCTCAAACTTCAAATAGTTATAATCGTCAAAGTACTTGGGCTACTGGTCTTAAATATGATAATTATAACTTATATTTAGCAGCTACTTATTTCCAATCTAAATTTAAAGAAGGTGTGACACGTCAATGGTTAGATGATGCTGACCGTGTAGTATATGAAAAAGATGTTGATGCAAAAATTAGAGGTTTTGAATTAGTAGCTCAATACGGAATTGACTTACCAGTTGGTCGTATCACTCCATCATTAGCTTATGTTCAACATAAAGCTAAACTTGATTCAGTGAATGACGTTGTTGGTAATGTCCGTTATATCGGTCATAAAGTTAGTTCACCTTTAGCTAAATATGTATCTTTAGGTGCGACTTATGATCTTAACAAAAACTTCAGTGCGATTGTTGAATATAAATTCAACTTGTTAGATCGTAAAGACATTGGTGCAGCGTTAAATACTGAAACTCAACGTGATCGTCACTTAAATAAACCAGGTACTAAAGATGTATTAGGTGTTGGTTTAATTTACCAATTCTAATTTCTTGATATCTTAAATATCAATAAAAGGCACTTAGGTGCCTTTTTTTTCATCTCTTGAACGTCATGTTATCTAAAAAAACATTTTATGCTTAAAAAAATATTATTTTAAGTCATAGAATAGACTCAATTCGCAGAATAATATCTTACAAACGTTATTAATCCATAATGTTTGCAATAAAAATCTAGTATTTAACAATAATAATAGATATCCCAGTAATAACTTAGTTGCTAATTAACAGCAGCTATTTATTAAATCAAGAACAAAATATTTTGTATCTTTAATAATAAAATACCTAAGAGGGTAACTAAATGAAACGTAATCTATTAGCAATCGCTATTCCTGCTCTATTAGTTGCAGGTACAGCAAGCGCTTCAATTGAAGTGTGGAACAAAGATGGTAATAAAGTTGACTTTTATGGTCGAGTTTATGCCTTAAACTATATTACTGATCGTAATAATCAAACTGGTGAAGGTGACAAAACCACTGCTCGTTTAGGGATGTCAGGACAAACACAAATCACTGATGGTTTGAGTGGTTATGGTCGCTGGGAATATGAAGCTAAAACAGGAGCTGATGCTGATAACGAAACTCGTTATGCTTATGCAGGTCTAAATTTTGGTGATTTTGGTTCATTTGATTATGGCCGTAACGACGGTGTATTAAAAACCTTAACTTCATATACTGATGTTCTACCTGAGTTTGGTGGCGATGCATCAAATAATGATATCTATGCATTAACAGCAAGAACCAAAGCAGTGGCTACTTATCGTAACTCAGATTTCTTTGGTTTAGTTAACGGTTTACGTTTTGCTGTGCAATATGCCGATAATGGTGATAATAGTTCAACTAAATATCTAAATAATCACGACCGTACTGGCCATGATAGTGCTGAAGCTTGGGGTTCAGTAATTGATTGGGACGTGCTTGATACAGGTTTATCAATTGGTGCCGGCTATGCACAAACGGGTGGTCATAAAGATGCTAAAGCATGGTCAGCTGGTGTTAAATATGATAATGATAATCTATATTTAGCTGCGCTTTATATTCAAGGTAAACAAAAATACGGTTGGGAAAAAGCATCAACTACAGAAAACACCTCTGATTTGAAAACTAAAGGGTTTGAATTAGTTGCTCAATACGGTATTGACTTTGAAGTGGGTCGTTTAACTCCTTCTGTTGCTTATATTCAACATAAAGTACAAGATGCATCAAACTTCTCAAGAAGTGGTGATGCGGGTCTTAAAGGTAATGATTTAGCTAAATATGTCGATGTTGGTTTAACCTATGACTTTAATAAAAACTTATCAGCAATTGTTGATTATAAAATTAACTTGTTAGATAAAGATGATATTGGTGCTCGTCGAGGTTTATACGAAGATGGTACATTCACTAAATCACAAATTAAAGCAACAGCTAAAGATACTGTAGCATTAGGATTAATTTATCAATTCTAATTATCTTTATCTTTTTCTTAAGATTAAATAAAAGGCACTTAGGTGCCTTTTTTGTTATCTATTTTTCAATAAATACCGCTTGCGCTTTAATAATAAGTCTGATAAAAATAATGAAATAATAATCAATTAGGACTATATTGATGCAGTACATTACTCGAAAATTACCTGCAAAAAAAAATATTGCTTTAGTGGCACATGATCACTTAAAAGAAGCATTATTAAATTGGTGCAAAAAAAATCGACAAGAACTTTCGCATCACAACCTGTGTGGTACAGGAACAACCGGAACATTAATTAAGAAAGAAACGGGATTAACTATAACGCCTATGCTCAGTGGTCCAATGGGGGGGGATCAACAAATCGGAGCTTTAATTGCTGAAGGTAAAATTGATATTCTGATCTTTTTCTGGGATCCACTTAATGCTGTACCACATGATCCAGATGTAAAAGCTCTATTACGCTTATCAACAGTTTGGAATATTCCAGTAGCCACTAATCAAGCTACCGCTAACGCTTTAATACAATCCTCAATATTTACTCAAGAAGTGGAAATTGAAATTCCTGATTATCAAGGTTATTTAAACGAAAGAGTAAAATAGATGCCAATTCCTTCACAAGTTCGTAAAACAGGTCGATACATATTATTGTTAGATAATTTGTTTATTGTGTTGGGATTTTATGTAGTATTTCCATTGGTCTCTACTCACTTTGTTAGTCAAGTTGGGTGGAGTGCGTTATTTGTTGGTTTTGCTTTAGGTTTTCGTCAATTTGTTCAGCAAGGATTTGGTTTGATTGGTGGGGCAATCGCAGATCGCTTTGGTGCTAAACCAATGATAATAACTGGTATGTTTTTGCGATCAATTGGATTTATCTCAATGGCACTAGCAACAGAACATTGGTTATTATTAATATCTTGTTTACTTTCGGCATTGGGCGGTTTGCTATTTGATCCCCCTAGAATGGGATTAACTATCAAATTTACTCGTCCTCATGAACGAGGCAAGTTTATTTCTCTACTAATGATACAAGATAATGCAGGCGCAGTTATTGGCGCTCTTATCGGTGGCATTCTAATCGATTATGATTTTCAATTAGTGTGTTGGTGTGGCGCTTTTATCTTCTTCTTATGTGGTATCTTTAATCTGATGTACTTACCGGCCTATCATATCGCAATTGGTAAAGCTCCGATTATTAACGGAATGAAAATGGTTCTTAAAGATAGAAAATTTACTCATTATGTACTTACTTTAACCGGTTATTATGTGCTGTGGGTGCAAATCATGTTGATGTTACCTTTAACCATTACCAATGTGTCAGGTAGTCCTAGCTATGTAAAATGGATGTATGCTATCCAAGCAACAATATCGCTATGTTTGCTTTATCCTCTTGCTCGAATAAGTGAAAAATATTTTAGATTAGATCAACGTCTTAAATTTGGATTATTGTTGATGTCTTTTGCTTTTATTATTATTGGCTTTACATCACAATTATCGATTCTACTCTCTCTTATAGCATTGTTTTATTTTGGTGCGATTATTGCTGAACCAGCTAGAGAAACATTAGCAACTGTTTTAACAAACCCTAAAGCTAAAGGTAGCTATATGGGGTTTAGTCGGTTGGGATTGGCATTAGGTGGCTTTATTGGTTATACCGGTGCTGGTTGGCTTTATGATGTGGCCATCCAAATCGGTTTACCGCATTTACCATGGGTAATCTTAACTTTAGTCGGTCTATTAACTTTTGGATATTTAGAATATTTATTCAAAAACGAGCACCTATGACTAAGGTCAAGATGAGAAAGATTGGCTAATTTCGCCATTTTTAAATAAAATTGCTTCACCACTAGCTAATTTAGTCCATATTTCGTTCGAAGTTAACGGCATGGTTGAAATTATTGTTACAACATCATTTGGTGTCGTATGTTTTTGAAAATCTATCTCAACATCTTCGTCAATTAACTTGGCTTTTCCAAATGGTGCTTTTCGGGTGATCCAGTGTAGATTAGTTGAACAGTAGGCAAACACATATTCACCATCTGACAGTAGCATATTAAAAATACCTAATTGGGTTAATTTAATAGCACACTCTCTAATATATTCAAAAAGTTCAATATTATTGGTTGGTTGCTGTGGGTATTTTTTATGTAATTCATTTATTAAATAGCAAAAAGCATATTCACTATCAGTTAATCCAACCGGTTGAAATATTCCTGTATCTAATTTTTCATAATCAGTTAATTGTCCATTGTGTGCAAAAGTCCAATTTTTACCCCATAGTTCTCGAGTAAAAGGATGAGTGTTTTCTAGTGCAACACCACCGCGATTAGCTTGGCGAATATGAGCAATAACAGCAGTTGATTTTATTGGGTATTGTTGAACCAATTTAGCAATGGGTGAAAAACTACATGGTTGCGGATCTTTAAACGTTCGACATCCTTTACCTTCATAGAAGGTTATGCCCCAGCCATCTTTATGAGGACCTTTATCGCCCCCACGTTTGATTAAGCTGGTAAAACTAAAACAAATATCGGTCGGCACATTGGCACTCATACCCAATAATTCGCACATATTAAGCCATCTCTTTTTCAATAAGTAGAATCAAAATATGAATTACTTTGATATGGATTTCTTGAACACGATCTGCATAGCCAAAATGTGGTACGCGAATATCAACATCCGCTAATCCATTCATTTTCCCGCCATCTTTACCTGTCAGTGTGATAATTTTCATACCTTTTTGTTTAGCGGCTTCAATTGCTTTAAGTACATTAGCTGAATTCCCTGAAGTTGAAATGCCTAATAATACATCACCTTTTTGTCCAACGCCTTCAACGTAACGAGAAAATATGTAATCGAAACCATAATCATTGCCCACGCACGAGATGTGACTAACATCAGATATGGCAATGGCTGGATATGAAGGACGATTGTCACGGAAACGTCCGGTTAATTCTTCAGCAAAATGCATCGCATCACAATGCGATCCACCATTACCGCATGAAAGTACTTTTCCACCTTGTTTAAATGAGTCTGCAATTAAAACGGCGGCTTGCTGGATTTTTTTTAAATTTTCATCGTTTGCAACGAAATTGGCCAATACGTCAATTGCCTGATTTAATTCATCACGAATGGTGTTAATGTACATTAATAATACCTCTTTAATAAAAAGCTTTTCCATAACCATTGTAATTCGTTAATAACAGCTTGCAAGCAATAACAATAAATTTTTTATAATATGTAAAATATTTCAATTTTCTACAAACAAATAATAGGATAGTTATCTAAAAAATAATTATGGATAAATGCAAAAATAACCTTTGATAAATTAACTATTTTCATACAATAAATAGTTAATAACTATTTTAATTAAAGCTAGTATTAAAAAGATTAAATCCTCTTTTGCTAATAGGATAAGCCTTTAATTTGTGGTATAATTGCCTAATAATTTTTATCTCTAAAAGAGATTATAAAATTGCATCAAGAATCAATCGGTAAGGAATGAATATGCAAACAATTAAAGGTAAAGTTGCTGCACCTGAAGCCAAAGTAGCGATTATTGTGGCGCGTTTTAACCAATTTATTAATGAAAGTTTAGTTAATGGTGCCGTAGATGCACTTACTCGTATCGGTGAAGTAGACGATAACAATATTACCGTTATTTGGGTGCCGGGCGCTTATGAAATTCCTTTAGCAGCTAAAGTTGCTGCACAGTCAAAAAAATATGATGCAATTGTTGCATTGGGTACGGTTATCCGTGGTAGTACCGCTCATTTTGATTTTGTCGCTGGCGAATCAAGTTCAGGGCTATTAAATGCGAGTTTAGACTTTTCGATACCAGTTGGTTTTGGTATTTTAACAACTGAAAGTATCGAACAAGCCATTGAACGAGCAGGAACTAAAGCGGGCAATAAAGGTGCTGAAGCGGCACTAACCGCACTTGAAATGTTAAATGTGATTAAAACAATTAAGGAGTAATTTAGTGGCGTTAGTTAATCCTCGTCGTCGAGCAAGAGAGTGTGCAGTTCAAGCTATTTACTCTTGGCAAATTTCTAGAAATGATCTTGCTGATGTTGAGAGCAGCTTCATGGCTGAACAAGGTATGAAAGGTGTCGACACCAAATATTTTAGAGAATTACTGCATGGTGTTGCCAAAAATACCACAGAATTAGATGAGAAGATGACCCCTTATTTAACAGAAAGAACTGTTGAAGAGCTAGGTCAAATTGAATTAGCCGTATTAAGAATTGCTATATATGAATTAATGAAGCGACATGATGTCCCTTATAAAGTTGTTATCAATGAAGCTATCGATCTTACTAAAACCTTTGGCGCAGAAGATAGCCATAAATTTGTTAATGGTGTATTAGATAAAGTTGCACCAACCATTCGTACACGATAACTGTCTTTAATTGGGAATAATATGAACGATACTAGTGAAAAAAGTAAGCCCACTATTTTTTATGCTAAAAATAGCGAAGCAAGAGTAAAAAACCGTTCAGCCAAAGAACGTGGTGATTATAAAAATAAACGTAATAATGATGGTTTTCAGTCTAATTCGAAAGCAAAACATGACCGGATCGAAACCTTTAAACCAAAAAAATTTAATAAAACGGTAAAACAAGCTAAAGCACAGTTTGATTTAGCAGATGAGCATGATTCCCCATGGCAAAAAAAAGTTCGAGATAATGAACAAGTACCAACATTCGGTTATGATGGCTACCGTCAAAAAAAGGAAGAGACATTAGTTTACAGCGAAAATAGTTGTAAAGCGGTATTTAAGCACCGACGTTTGGCTATTGTTAAATTATTTATTACCCAAGAAATGACTTATCAATTTAAAGAATTAATTAATTGGTTAGTCAAACAACGTCTTGGTTATGATGTTGTTTCAACAGAGCAAATTACTAAAATCACACAAACTCCACATCATGGTGGTGTTTGTTTAATTGTTAAAAAACGCATTCCACTCACTTTGCTTGATTATTTAGATGAATATGATGATCAGGTTCAGAATTGCATTATTGCTGTTGATGATGTGAATAATCCGCATAACTTAGGTGGGTTGATGCGTAGTGCAGCTTTTTTTGGCGTTAATGGCGTAATTTTACGGCAAACAAACTTACTCGATAGTGGTGCCGCAATGCGTGTTGCTGAAGGTGGCATTGAAGCAATTGAATCTATTAAAAGTGATGATTTTATAGCATCTATTGATCTGTTAAAACAACATGGTTATCAAGTTATTGCGTTATTACCATGTCAATTAAAATCGATTTCATCAACAGAGTTATCACAACTCAAATTTACCAAGAAAATTGCCTTAGTCATATTTCAACAAATTAATAACAAATTAATTAACTGTGCTGATAACATTGTCCATTTGCAAGGCAATGATAATATGTCGGCTTTAAATATTTCTGTAGCAACAGGGATTGTGTTATCGGCTATAAAATATCAATCTTAATTGGTATGATTCTAACAATTGATGAATTTAATTGATGAAGTTAACACTTTTGTAATTTTATCATATTAAATAGCATCAATTGGTTAGAAAATGGTTGTTTTTTCTGTACATTAGTATCCAGTTTTGAAATTGATTGGTAATGATTATGTCATCTAAACATCGAGTTGGTTTAATTTTTGGTAAGTTCTATCCGTTACATAGTGGTCATATTTATCTTATTGAAAAAGCATTGACCCAAGTTGATGAACTGCATGTCATGTTGGGGTGTGAAGCAATACGTGATAAACAACTGTTTGAAAAAAGTCGCCTGCCTAGACAGCCTCAAGTAAGTGATCGCTTCTCATGGTTAAAAGAAACCTTTAAAGATAGACATAATATTCACATTCATATCGCTGATGAAGCTGGTATTAACTATTATCCCAATGGTTGGCAAGATTGGAGTGATAGTATAAAACGTATTTTATTGGAACATAAAATCGAACCTACGGTGGTGTTTACTAGTGAATCTCAAGATGTAAAACAGCATGAACGCTATTTTGGTTGCCCTGTAGTTATTGTTGATGCTGATCGTGATTTTGTTAACATTAGTGCGACACAAATTCGAGAAAACCCTTATCAAAACTGGTCTTATATTGCTAAGGCAGCGAAACCTTTTTTTGTTAAAAAAGTAGCGATTATAGGACATGATAAATTTAATGAATTGCCGATACAATTAGCTAATATTTATAACACACAATATGTTTCAAATGGTTATATTAACTATATTAAACGAGAAATATCTACAGCTGAAAATAAACGTTATTTGAGTGAAAATGATTATCTTAGGATAGCCATGTTGCAAGTAGAACGTATGTCCAAAGCTGTTGAAGATGCTAATAAATTAATCTTTACATCGATTGATTTTGATACATTGGCTAATTACTATAATCAAATTTTTGCTAAATCTAATGAAGTATTAAATGGTTTAAAAAATAGTTATCAGTTTGATCTGGTCATTCACGAAAATGACTTGCCAGCAAACTCCACACCATTACAACATTTCGAAATTGTTTCTCAAATGGTTGAATCGTTATTAATTTAGTCCATCACATTTAGGTTAGCTTATGCTAAAATAAGCTAACTATTTATGATAGGTAAATTTTTATGTCTCACTCATCTTCACAGCAAAATGATGAAAATCAAGATAAAATTGATTTTGGTTACACTCAAGTTTTAAAGCAAGATAAAGTAAAACGGGTAGCAGAAGTTTTTCATTCTGTTGCTGATAAATATGATGTTATGAATGACCTTATGTCATTTGGTATTCATCGTATCTGGAAAAAAATCACTATTGAGTATAGTAGTGTTCGTAAAGGTCAAAAAGTTTTGGATCTTGCCGGTGGTACTGGCGATTTGACGGCTAAATTCTCACAAATTGTCGGTGATGATGGCTTAGTTGTATTAGCTGATATCAATGAATCTATGCTAAAAGTTGGTAGAGATAAGCTTCGAGACAAAGGTCTATTTAATAATATTGAATATGTACAAGCTAATGCAGAAGAACTGCCATTTGCTGATAACTATTTCGATTGTATTACTATCTCATTTGGTTTACGCAATGTCACTGATAAGCAAAAAGCATTGCAATCTATGTGGAGAGTGTTAAAACCTGGTGGACGCTTATTAATACTTGAGTTTTCTAAACCGCAATACCAGATTTTAAATAAAGCTTATGACCTATACTCATTTACTATGTTACCGTTGATGGGCAAAATTGTCGCGAATGATGCTGATAGTTACCGATATTTAGCTGAATCTATCAGAATGCATCCAGATCAAAAAACCTTAAAAAAAATGATGGAGGATGCTGGATTTGTCGATGTGAAATATCACAATATGACAGGTGGCATTGTGGCTTTACATACTGGTTTTAAATTTTAATGTGATAAAAAAGAATGACATTTCTTCGAATTTATAAAATCTTAACGGTATTTCGAGCTTATCGATTAAATGAACTATTACCAAAACATCGAACCTCAACATGGTTTAAATTGTTGTTGATTAGTCTATTTTGGGTTAGATCTAAAGCAAAAAAACAAGATGTTGGTGAAAGATTGCGTCTAGCCTTACAAGAGTTAGGTCCGGTTTGGATAAAGTTTGGACAAATGGTGTCAACAAGGCGAGATGTATTACCGAAATATCTCGCTGATGCATTAGCCAAATTACAAGATCAAGTAGCTCCTTTTGATGGACATATTGCCAGACAAATTATTGAATCAGCTCTTGGTTGTTCTATAGATGATTATTTTACCGATTTTGAGGAAAAACCATTAGCTTCTGCTTCTATTGCTCAGGTGCATACTGCAACTTTAAAAAGCAGCCACGCCCAAGTTGTGATTAAAGTCTTACGCCCGAATATTTTACCTATAATTAAATCCGATATTCGCTTGATGTATTGGGCTGCTAATCAATTTACTAAACGGATTAAATTTGGTGAAAAGTTACGTGCGGTTGAAATTGTTAGTGATTATGAAAATACACTTTTGAAAGAGCTTGATCTACAAAAAGAAGCTTATAATACTGCTCGTTTACGGGATAATTTCATAAATAGTGAGATTTTGTATATTCCTTATGTTTATCAAGATCTTTGTCGAACAAATATTTTAGTAGAAGAACGAATTTATGGTACACCAATAGCTAATATTGATGAACTTAAACGAAATAGTGTCAATATGAAATTGCTCGCCGAACGTGGTGTTCAAGCTTTCTTTACACAGGTGTTTCGGGATAATTTTTTCCATGCTGATATGCATCCAGGTAATATCTTTGTTGATATTTCTGAACCGCAAAATCCCCGTTATATTGGCATAGACTGTGCAATTGTTGGTGTACTAACTGAAGATGATCAGCGTTATTTAGCTGAAAATTTTCTCGCCTTTTTCAATCAAGATTATCGACGAATTGCACAAATTTATATTGCTTCTGGTTGGGTGCCAGAAACAACGGATGCAACGGCATTAGAAATGGCTATGCGTAGTGTGTGTGAACCTGCATTTGCCAAACCATTAGGTGAAATTTCATTTTCTCAAATTTTATTAGCTTTATTTCAAGTTGCTCGTCAATTTGAAATGGATATTCAGCCGCAATTAACATTACTTGAAAAAACCTTATTTTATATAGAAGGATTAGGACGTCAGCTATATCCAGAACTCGACTTATGGCAAACGGCTAAGCCATTTCTTGAAAAATGGTATGAAGATAAGTACAGTGTTAAAACGTTATTTCAGCAAGTATGGTCCTCGTTACCAGAATGGAAAAACATCCTAGTTGATCTGCCAGTAAGATTAGGTGATCAGGCTCGTATGACTAAACAGATGCGTAACCAATTAAAACAAATTAATCAAGAATTACAACGAAGCCAAAAACGCTATCGTTGGTCGTTGGCCATTCTTAGTCTAGTTTGTGTTTTATCTATTGTAACGCTGCTAGTACATTGAAATAGTTATTTTTGGGAATATCACCATTTAAGTGTATAATTTGACTACCTAACGCTATTGGAGATAGTTATCATATGCCTAGTTTGCCCAAACTACTGATATTTGTTGCTGTTATCGTACTATTATTCGGAACAAAAAAATTGCGTTCATTGGGCTCTGATGTTGGGGCTTCAATTAAAGGTTTTAAAAAAGCCATGAATGACGATGATGACAAAAAAGAGACTGATGATTCACAAAAAGTTGAACATCTTGACTCCTCGGCTAATAACCACGCCGATAAAGAGTAACCTGTGTTCGATATTAGCTTTGGTCAGCTACTATTAGTATTAATTATTGGACTGGTTGTATTAGGACCGGAACGTTTGCCTATTGCGATTAAAACTGTTGCCGGATGGATTAAAGTACTCCGTCGCATGTCAGCAACTGTCCAGTTAGAATTGAATAAAGAACTCAAACTGCAGGAATTACAAGATAGCTTAAAAAAAGCCGAACAAAGTGGTTTGAATTCTCTTACCCCAGAATTGCAAGCATCAATTGATGAATTAAAACGGGTAACCGAATCACTGCAAAATGAGATTAATTCAGTCAGTCAAATCGATACAACAATTCATTCAGATAAAGATAAATTATGACAGACGACGCAACTCAACCACTTATTGGACATTTGGTCGAACTTAGAACAAGACTTTTACGCTGTATCATTTGTATATTACTAGTATTAGCATGTTTGCTTTATTTCTCAAATGATATCTATCATATTGTTGCTAATCCGCTTATCAGTCAATTACCTAAAGGTAGCAGTATGATTGCCACCGATATTGCCGCCCCTTTTTTTACACCAATTAAACTGACGGCCGTTGTTGCAATATTTATTTCTATTCCTTATCTTTTATATCAAGTTTGGGGATTTATTGCTCCGGCTCTATATCAACATGAAAAACGGCTGATTATGCCATTAATTGTTTCTAGTACGGTACTTTTTTATATCGGTATTGCGTTTGCATATTTTGCTGTATTTCCTTTGGCATTTTATTTCTTTATCCATACAGCACCTGTTGATGTCGCGATAAATACTGATATTACAAAATATCTTGATTTTGTCATGACACTATTTATTGTATTTGGTTTTGCATTCGAAGTGCCTGTGGCGATTATTTTGCTTTGTTGGACTGGCGTTACTACTCCTAAAAATTTACGTAAAAAAAGACCTTATATTATTGTCAGTGTGTTTGCTGTAGCGATGTTTGTAACACCACCGGATGTATTTTCTCAAATTTTATTAGCTGTACCTATCTGTTTATTATTTGAAATTGGGACATTTTTTGCCCGTTTCTATCAACCCAGAAAAAAAATCCAACCAGAAGATGAATCTGTTGGGAATTAATAATAAATTGATAAGTGATTTACTGAATAACAAGTAAAGGATATATAACCATAATGAAAACTTCACTTCCTGAGTTTAATCAAGCAAAAGTTCTGGTAGTTGGCGATATTATGTTAGATCGCTATTGGTATGGTGGTACTAACCGTATATCACCAGAAGCACCAGTGCCAATTGTTAAAGTTGATGCTCTAGAAGAACGCGCTGGTGGTGCAGCCAATGTCGCTATGAATATAACCTCTTTAGGGGGGGGCGCAAGATTAATTGGTTTTACCGGTATTGATGAACCAGCCAAAGTACTTGATGAACAACTGACTAAACGTAATGTCCATTGTGATTTTGTATCAGTCTCAACTCATCCAACAATTACCAAATTAAGAGTTTTATCTAGAAATCAACAACTCATTAGAATTGATTTTGAAGAAGGTTTTAATAATGTTGATCATACACCTATTTTAGAACGTATTGAAAGTGCACTTTCAACCTCTAAAGTATTAGTACTATCTGACTATGCCAAAGGTGCTTTAACTGCTGTACAAGCAATGGTTAAACAAGCTCAAAAAGCAAATGTCCCAATATTGGTTGATCCGAAAGGTACTGATTTTGAGCGTTACCGTGGGGTAACATTATTAACGCCAAATATGTCTGAATTTGAAGCAGTTGTTGGTGTTTGCAAAACAGAGCAAGAAATTATCGAAAAGGGCTATCAACTGATTAAACAATACGATTTCAAAGCACTGCTTGTCACTCGTAGTGAAAAAGGGATGACGTTAATACAGTTAGATAAACCTGTTTATCATCTACCTACGCAAGCCAAAGAGGTATTTGATGTTACTGGTGCTGGTGATACAGTAATAGCGACTTTAGCGGCTTCATTAGCCGCAGGACAATCTCTTGAAGAAAGCTGTTTTTTAGCTAATGCAGCGGCAGGTGTTGTGGTTGGTAAGTTAGGGACATCTACGGTATCTCAAGTTGAATTAAGTAACGCTATCCGTGCTCGTGCTGATGATGGTTTCGGTGTGATGACAGAAGACACACTAAAAGAAGAAATTCGCAAAGCGCGTCTTCGTGGTGAAAAAATTGTCATGACTAATGGTTGTTTTGATATTTTACATGCCGGGCATGTCTCTTATCTTGCCAATGCTCGTAAACTTGGCGATCGTTTGATTGTGGCGGTAAATAGCGATGCTTCGGTAAAACAGCTTAAAGGACCATCACGTCCGATCAATCCATTAATGCAAAGAATGATTGTTTTAGGTGCGCTTGATTCTGTTGATTGGGTTGTTCCTTTTGAGGAAGAGACACCGCAACGATTAATTGCTAGCATATTACCAGATGTACTAGTTAAAGGTGGCGATTATAAACCAGAAGATATCGCTGGTGGCAAAGAGGTTATTGAAGCTGGTGGTGAGGTTAAAGTACTGAATTTTGAAGATGGTTGTTCAACCACGAATATTATTGATAGGATTAAACAACAAGAATAATGTATTTCGGTAATTGGCTATTTAATTGGGTAGCCAATTACTCAAATATACAATAATTGGTGTTCAAATTTTTCATTATTTGATATTTAATTCACTCAAATAAATAGTTATTTGAGTTTTGAAAAATAAAATCTTAAATAATTAATAAGGAATAGGATAATGAAAACAAAAGTGACTTTATTGTTAATGGGCTTTCTGATTGTCGCTTGTCACCGAGTACCGCAACACAAATATCGTTATGAAGCAAATATCAATGATCCTCAACTTGTTTTCACTACAGAAACTGATTATCCAACCTATTTTTCGTTAAATATTTATGATGGTAAAAGTAACACATGTTCTAATTATCAGAGTCTTGGCTATGTTTTTCGCCATAAAATTGTACCATTTAATATTTATCCTAAATATGTTCCTTCGGTAGAAGTGAAAACTCCTAGTAATCAAATCGTTACTGTTATTGGCAAATCAAGAGATGATAAATTCGTCTGTACAACAAAATATCAGCAGTTCACTCCAGAATTGGGGAAAATATATAGTATTCTTTACAAACTTGAAAATAATAAATGTTATCTTGAGATTAGCGAAAAATTGAATTCTAAACCGGTTAATTCTCAGGCTTTAAATAGATGTTTTTAGTAAGTCAGAAACTATTAAAAAAATCATTAATACGATTATATTAATGAATAAGACCAATCAATAGTTAATAACTATCATTAAATTTCATATTTAATACTTTTTTTATTGTCCGCTTTGTGCAAAGCTATTAATCATTATTTGCTAATTTATTTAAAGGATTTTTTATGACTAAACATTATGACTATATTGCTATCGGTGGTGGTAGTGGTGGTATCGCCTCTATTAATCGTGCTGCATCATATGGTAAAAAATGTGCAATTATTGAAGCTAAGTTACTTGGTGGAACTTGCGTAAATGTTGGCTGTGTACCGAAAAAAATTATGTGGTATGGTGCACAAATTGCTGAAGCAATTAACCATTATGGCCCTGATTATGGATTTGATACCACTATTAACCATTTTGATTGGGACAAACTTATTGCAAGTCGAACTGCTTATATTGATCGTGTCCATCAATCTTATGATCGTGTTTTAAACAATAATAATGTCGATGTGATCCATGGTTATGGCAAATTTGTTGATGCAAAAACGATTGAAGTTAATGGCGAACATTATAGTGCCGATCATATACTTATTGCTGTAGGTGGAAAGCCAACGATTCCAAATATACCTGGAGCGCAATATGGTATCACTTCTGATGGATTTTTTGAGTTAAAAGCACTTCCTAAACGAGTAGCAGTAGTTGGGGCTGGTTATATAGCTTGTGAAATAGCCAGCGTGTTACATTCACTTGGCGCAGAAACACATCAATTTGTTCGCCAAGGTACACCTTTACGTGCTTTCGATCCACTTATTGTGGAAACATTAATGGAAGTGATAACTAATGAAGGTCAACATTTGCACACTTTTGCAATCCCTTCTTCTGTTACTAAAAATGATGATAAATCATTGACGTTAACATTAGAAAATGGTGAGAGTTATACAGTTGATTGCTTAATATGGGCAATCGGTCGTGAACCAGCAACCAAAGAAATGAATTTATCTGCTGCCGGTATTAACGTTGATAACAGTGGATTTATTATTGTGGATGAGTTTCAAAATACTAATGTTGCCGGCATTTATTCGGTCGGGGATGATACAGGCGCCGCTGCATTAACCCCTGTTGCGGTGGCTGCCGGTCGCCGTTTATCGGAACGACTATTTAACAATAAACCAAATGAACATCTAGATTATTCTAATATTCCAACAGTGGTGTTTACTCATCCACCGATTGGTACGGTTGGTTTAAGTGAACCGCAAGCTATATTGCAATATGGCCCAGAAAACGTCAAAGTTTATAAATCTACTTTTACTGCTATGTATACCGCGGTTACATCGCATCGACAACCTTGCCGAATGAAATTAGTCTGTGTTGGCGAGCAAGAAAAAATTGTTGGTATTCATGGCATTGGTTATGGTATGGACGAAATATTACAAGGGTTTGCTGTAGCATTGAAAATGGGAGCAACCAAAAAAGACTTTGATAATACTATTGCCATTCATCCAACTGCAGCGGAAGAATTTGTTACAATGCGTTAATATTTATCATTTATCTTACTTTTTACCAAAAACAGGGCGATAGCCCTGTTTTTTATTAATATTGTTTAATGATCTGATTTATTTTGCCAGCCATTTTGGGCTAATGAAGTAAAGCCAACAACAACAGCTATTAAAGCGACAGCTGAAATATAAATACCGGCGCCAAGATAACTAAATTCGCCTAATAAGTGATCTGGGCTTAATAAATAAATAGTTAACGTTGGGGTAATTGCACTAAATAGTGCGTAGGCCAAATTATAAGAGAACGATAATCCAGAATAACGAATTGCCGGTGGAAATGTTCTAGTGCCGATAATTGGTGTCATGGCTATCGAGCCAATAAATAAACCAAATACAGCCCAAATAGAATAAAGTTTAGTTAATGAGATATCAGCAGTTAAAGAACTATAAAAATAGATACTGACTACTGCTAAGCCACCCCATGTGATGATAACGGTTTTTGCTGTTCCTAATTTATCATCTAACCAACCAGCAATAACACAACCAATAGATAAGGTTAAAGCGGCAATACAACCACCAATACGCCAATCAAGATTTGCAAAATGGTACATACCGCCAATAATGCGACCAGGAGTAATTAAAATACCGACCATAATAGCGGTGGATAAAGACCAAGTTAATAATGCGACAATCAAACATGCTGTTTTGTGTTTTTTTAATACGGTAACCACAGGTATACTTTTTTCTAAAGCTTTACGTGCAGCTAACTCTTTAAAAATTGGCGTTTCAGATAAAAATTTGCGTAAATATACTGAAATAACCCCAAAAATACCACCAATAATAAAAGGAATACGCCATGCATAATCCAAAATATTTTGGTTAGTAAAATAGAGATCAATAATGATTGTAACGAAAAAGCCAAGTAAGATACCACCAGTAATGCCTGAAGTTAAAGTGCCGACACCTAAACCATAACGTTGTTTTGGGGTATGTTCTGCGATAAATACCCATGCGCCAGGCATTTCACCACCGATAGCCGCGCCTTGTAGCATCCGCATCAGTAACAATAATAATGGTGCTACAATACCAATTGTTTCATAAGTAGGCAAAATACCAATGATAAAAGTAGGTAGAGCCATCATCGCCACACTTAAGGTAAACATTCTTTTACGACCAACTTTATCACCAAAGTGCGCCATAATAATGCCACCAACAGGGCGGACCAAGTAGCCGGCTGCAAAAATTCCCCAAGCAAATAAATCTAACGTTAACGGTGATAAGGTATGGGGTAAAAATAACGGTTTGACAATGGTATCAATGTAGAGTGCATAGATAACAAAATCATAAAATTCTAATGTTCCCCCTAAAGAGGATAATATCAATGTTTTTAAATCCTTGCTGTTCAATGGACGTGCCACTGGTTGCCATTCAGCATTAATCTCAGACTGACTCATGAAAAAACCTTATTGTTATAGTTAAACAGATATAGTCAATTGAGAAAATAATTGTATTTTGACTAAATCTTAATGGTGAATGGTCATTCTGCCATAAAAAATAGATATTTTTTTAATCATAAAAAAATTTAATCAACAGTAATTATCTGCTGGTTAGATTTATAATATAAATTTAGGGATGATTTAAATAAACACTCAATTTATTTATCAAGTATAATAATCTCAAAATATTAAGTTAGAATAACTATGAAAAATAACCAACCAAAACGTTGTAGTTGGGTTAGCAATGATCCGTTATATATTGATTACCATGATAAAGAATGGGGGCATCCACAATATGATAGTTTAAAACTATTTGAAAAAATCTGTCTTGAAGGTCAACAAGCAGGATTATCGTGGATTACAGTTCTAAAAAAACGAGATGAATATCGTCGATGCTTTTTCAATTTTGATCCGCAAAAAATTATCCAATTAACGGCGACTGATATAGAATCATTACTTGAAAATGAAGGCTTAATTCGTAATCGTCTAAAACTTAATAGCATTGTAAAAAATGCTCATGCCTATTTAGCAATGCAAAACAATAATGAGGATTTTTCTCAATTTATTTGGTCCTTTGTTAATGGTAAACCAATCATTAACCACTTTAATGACATAAGTGAAGTTCCAGTTAGCACCGAAATATCAGATAGAATGTCAAAAGCATTAAAAAAGAGAGGTTTTTCTTTTGTGGGATCAACGATCTGTTATGCATTTATGCAATCAATGGGATTAGTTGATGACCATTTTGAAACTTGTTTTAAAAAATGAGAGGCATTAGATGATAATCACGAAATTAATTAGATGGTTACTGATATTAATACTATTTTATTTTATTATTTGTAATATTATTATTTTTATTTTTGCTCACCAAAAACCAGCAGCTAATGCTGATACTCTGGTGGTATTAGGTTCACAAGTTGTTGGTACACCAGCACAAGCTCCTTTAACGTTACAAATTCGCTTGAATACCGCGATCAATTATTTACAAGCTAATCCCAATACAAAAGTGATTGTCTGTGGGGGGCAGGGTAGTGATGAATCGGCGACTGAAGCGAGCGTGATGGCTGATTATTTAATCCAAAAAGGTATTGAACCTTCAAGGGTCTATTTAGAAGATAGATCAAGGCGAACAGCACAACAATTTGTGTATGCTAATCAAGTTTTGCCATTAGGAAAGACCGTTGTGGTAACTAATGATTTCCATATTTTACGTTCAATCATGTTAGCTAAACGATCCAATATTGGTGATATTTCAGGTTTGTCAGCACCATTAAGTTATAGTAATTTTGATAAATATATTGCCATGATAAGAGAACCATTAGCTTTACTTAACTCATGGCTATTTGATCATCCCTTAGATTATGTTGAAACTAAACTTGATAATTAATTGGTCTTATTGCTTCAGACTATTTCACTTTACAGATTTTTAATGGTTGTCGTGGTATGATTAACCATTGCTATTTAAATTAAAATTGATAAATATGAATACAGATACAATTGTTGCACAAGCGACACCGCCAGGTCGTGGTGGTGTCGGAATATTGCGTGTTTCGGGCCCTAAAGCGCAAGATATTGCTAAAGCCGTTTTAGGTATTTTACCTAAGCCGCGTTATGCTCATTATTTACCTTTTTTAGCATCGGATGGTACAACCTTAGATGAAGGGATTGCTTTATTTTTTCCCAATCCACACTCATTTACTGGTGAAGATGTGCTTGAACTACAAGGGCATGGTGGTCCAGTTATTTTAGATTTACTATTAAAACGTATTTTAGATATTCCTGGTGTGCGGATTGCAAGGCCGGGTGAATTTTCAGAGCGAGCTTTCTTAAATGATAAATTGGATCTAGCACAAGCCGAAGCTATCGCAGACTTAATAGATGCCAGCTCAGAGCAAGCAGCAAAATCAGCCTTATCATCTTTACAAGGGGTATTTTCTAAAAAAATTAATACACTGGTTGAATCATTAATTCACCTACGTATTTTTACTGAAGCTGCTATTGATTTTCCAGAGGAAGAGATAGACTTTTTATCTGATGGGAAAATAGAGGCAGAACTTGAGCAAGTCATACAACGATTAAATGAAGTCCGTCAAGAAGCTAAACAAGGTTCATTATTGCGTGAAGGCATGAAAGTCGTCATAGCGGGTAGGCCTAATGCCGGTAAATCAAGTTTACTTAATGCATTAGCTGGACGGGATGCAGCTATCGTAACGGATATAGCTGGAACAACGCGCGATGTTTTACGTGAACATATCCATATTGATGGAATGCCTTTACATATAATCGATACTGCCGGCTTACGTGAAGCTAGTGATGAGGTTGAACGTATTGGTATTGAGCGAGCATGGCAAGAAATTGATCAAGCCGATAGAGTGTTATTTATGGTCGACAGTACAACAACTAATGAGACAAATCCTGAAAAACTCTGGCCAGAATTTATTGAACGTTTACCGAAAAACATGCCAGTCACAGTTATTCGCAACAAAGCTGATTTAACTGGTGAACCATTAGGTTATAGTGAACAAAATGGCTATTGTCTTATTCAATTATCAGCAAGAACAGGTGAAGGTATTACATTATTACGTGATCATCTCAAACAGGTTATGGGTTTTACTAGTAGTACTGAAGGTGGTTTTCTGGCCCGTCGTCGACATCTACAGGCACTTGAGAAAGCAGCAGAGCATTTGAACAATGGTCAATACCAACTTACCACATTCCATGCTGGCGAACTATTGGCAGAAGAACTAAGATTAGCTCAAGAAGCGCTAAGTGAAATTACAGGTGAATTTACTTCTGATGATTTATTAGGACGAATATTCAGTTCATTCTGTATTGGCAAATAAGTTTTATCTACAGATAACTAAATATTTTAAACAGATTTTTCTATTTCAAAACCCATATAATTTTTTAAGTTATATGGGTTTATTTTTCAGAGTTGTAAAAATTGTATTTTTATAAAAGTTTTAATTAAAAAATAGGGATAGATGCGGAAAAATTTATCCCTGTTAAAATTCAAAATGATAAAAAAGTTATGCTGACTTATTTATTTTTGCCGGCATTATTGGGTACTAAAATTAAAATCGAAATAAAACATAACAGACAAAAGCCAACATTAATCCACAATCCAATTGCTGCTGCTGTGGCGATACTTTGACCGCTGGCAATAACTGCAGCATAGGTTGAGGCTGAAATAGCGACACCAAATGCACCACCTAATGAACTTGCCATTTTATATATTCCTGATGCAACACCAACTTTATCTTCTGGAGCACTAGTTATTGCGGTATCAATTGATGGTGTAGCATAAAAGCCTAAGCCAAGACCCAATAAAATATAGCCAGCGAACACCGAAATAATATAAAACATATCGGGTAAGAAAGTCAGCGTCATCAAAGCAATACCCGAACCGGTAATTAACGGCCCGAGTAACATTGGTTTTTTCGCCCCGACTTTTTGTAAGATCTTTTCACCAACTCGAATCATACATAAAACCGAAACTAAATAACCTATGGTCAATAATCCATTTTCGAAAGGGGTAAAGCCTCTTCCTTGTTGGGTATAAGTACTGGCTACAATTAATGTACCAGCAACAGAATTAAGTAGAAAGTTAGATAAGGTAGCTCCACGATAAGGGACGTTCTTAAACAGTGAAAAATCTATAAATGCGCCATTAGCTTTACGATTTTCTATAACAAAAAATAAAATCAGAAAAACCAAACATATCGTAGCGAGTGATAATGTCATTACACTAGTCCAACCAAAAGTAGATCCTTTGGTGATGACAAGGTTTAACGTAACTAAAGTGATCACAAAAACGAATAGCCCAACATAATCAAATTTGGGCAAACTTGATGGATCGTCAATTTTAGTTTCTGGTGTCCCTTTCAATAACAGCATACCTAACACAGCACAGATGATTGAGATAATAAAAATCCATTGCCACCCCAAATAAGTGGCTATTGCTCCACCGGCAAGTACACAAGTTCCTGAACCACCCCAAGAGCCAATTGACCAAAAACTCAATGCTCGTTGACGATCTTTACCTTCATAATAGGTTTTCACTAATGCCAACGTCGATGGCATAATACAAGCAGCAGATAAGCCTTGAATAATCCGACCAATGGTAAAAAGTACTTCACCTCGGGCTAAGATCAAACAAAGACAACCAATAATACTTAAAATAAAACCTAAATAGGTAAAACGAACTCGGCCAAAGCGATCAGCGAGTCCGCCAGCAACGACAATAAAACAACCTGAAAACAGCGCGGTTAAACTGACGGCTAAATTGAACGATGCAGGAGTAATACCGATACTATGTTGAACAGCCGGCCCAACATTGACGATAGACTGAGCAAAAAGCCAAAAAGTAATCACCCCTAATACAATACCTAAAGTTAATCGGTGATAACCTTTAAACTGCTTTGCTGGAGAATTTTTTGAATTTGACATATTTATTTTTGACATAGCTGCACATTAATCCTTATATATTTAAATAGCTTTCAGTTAATGCCACCCAATATGATGCAGCGGTAACAATACATTTATCATTAAAATCATAACCAGGATTATGCACACTACAAAAACCGGGTTCATCGCCATTACCTATAATCATATAGCAGCCATTAGGATTACTTTCTAACATAAAAGCAAAATCTTCACTGCCCATAAAAGGATGACAATTATCATGCACGCGATCTTCACCGACTAATTTTTGTGCGACTTCTAATGCAAATTTGGTTGCATCTGTACCATTATTTAATACCGGACTACCATTCACATGCTCAATTTGTACTGAGGCGCCAAAGCTTTCTGCTTGCGCAGTTGCAACTTCGCTAATCCGTTTAAGTAATAAAGCACGAGTATCGTTATCCAGTGCTCTAACCGTTAACTTCATTAGTGCATCGCTATTAACAACATTCGGCGCTTCACCTGATTGAATACAACCAATCGTGATAACGGCTTGCTCAAATGGTGACACATTACGAGAAACAATGCTTTGTAAGGCTGTGCCGATATAACAAGCGACAAGCGTTGCATCAATCCCTCTTTCTGGCATTGCACCATGGGCACCTTTACCTTTAATATGAATATGGATCGTATCGGATGAAGCCATAAGTGCGCCGGCTTTGAAATAAAAATGACCTTCTTTAAAACCTGGCATGTTGTGGATACCGAAAATAACATCGCAAGGAAATTGTTTAAATAAACCGTCATCAACCATTACTTTTCCACCATATAACAACTCTTCAGCTGGTTGAAAAATAACATGCAAAGTGCCATCAAAGTGACGGGTTTCGGCAAGATATTTGGCTGCACAAAGCAAAATAGTGGTATGACCATCATGGCCACAACCATGGAATTTACCATCGGTTTGACTGCTCCACGGTTTTCCTGATGCTTCAATAATAGGTAGTGCATCCATGTCGGCTCTAATACCAATTTTTTTATCACTAGAGCCATTTTTTAAAACACCAACCACACCGGTTTTTGCTAAACCACGATGTACTTCATAGCCCCATTCAGCCAATTTACTTGCTACTAAATCGCTGGTTTTATGTTCTTCAAAACCTAGTTCAGGATGTTGATGAATTTGATGGCGAATATCAATAAACTCTTGCTCTGTTTTTCTAATCGTTTCCATAATATGCTGCATTTTAGGCTCCTAATTAACCTGAATATCGTTATGAAAAAAATAAAAAGAAGGGAACTACACATCTAAACTATGATTAAAACTATGATTAAATGTAAAACCTGCAAACAACTTAATCAGTAAAACAGCTTAGATGAATAAATATACAATAACCGCTATTCTTGTGAATGTCGATAATTTCTATACGGTAATATTTGAAAATTGTTGTGTTGAACTAGCATTGAGATATGATTTGATCGAAAAAATGAACAAAGAATACGTTAAACTAATCGTATTATTATCGATTTTGAAAAGTAGTTTTAACTAACAGAGATGTTTTCATTAATTTAGTTAATTAATCTGAGTGTCAGTAATGCTCTAATTAACTTTTTCACACCATAAACTAAAAATTATTTTTTCAATGATGCAGATTTAATTTAAATAACTTCTAAAAATTGGCTTGGTACATTCTCTGTTAACCAAACGCCATTATCTGCTAAATAAAACTTGATACCTTGTTGATACATAGTTAAAGCACTAACTCTTAATACAACTGGTTTTCCATGACGTTTACCAACGGCTACAGCTGTTTTATTATCAATTGAAAGATGAACATAATGACGTTCTCCTGCAATCAAACCTTGTTGAATGATTGAATCTAGAAAACGGGTTGCTGTACCATGATATAAATATTCAGGTGGGATTTTTTCTACATGTACTATATTTACTTGATTAGTCGAATGTCCTTGAGCTGCGCGTATTTTCAAGCCATCTTCGGACAGAGTAAAGCGTTTTTTATCACTAGTTATAACGACTTGGCTAATTAAATCTTGCGACAGTTGTTGACGATGTTTATTCCCTTGCCGAATTAAAACATTACCCTCAAATGAGATATAAAAAACTTAGTGATATATATGGCAAATATTTATCTGGCCAATTAGACAATATCGACATTAATTTTTTATTAATGCTATGAGAGTCTTCAATTTATCCTGAATTTTCATACCAAAATTTACAAGCTATTTATGCTTGTGATTTCTGGATAAACCAATTTTTGAAGCAAAATGCCAATAAAGATACATCTTTTGTAAAAGAAATTAAAAGTTATTTAGTGGCAAATTTAGCATTAACTCCTTCTCAGATAAAAGGATTAAATAGGTGGTTTGATAATACAGAAGGTAAGAAAATAGTGAATATTAAGCCAAATGCATTTGCTATAGACCCTACGACATATTGGAAAAATAAATTTAAGAAGTAATTAATGATATTTTTGTCTTAATCTTATGAAATACTAAAAATTACATCCACCTATTCCAATATAGAATGTCTAATTTGGTATCAACAAAAAAATAGGTAATCCTCATGCTTGGTATCACAATCAAATCATTAAGCATTACGTTGGTTTATTTGATTCAACCGAAGTATTTAAAGATATTTCAATTGGTTATGCTCTATCAAATGCTTATCTTTTCGATTATAATGAACAAATATCAATAAGACGGTATAGACTTCTCAATTATTTTTACAAAAAATATAGATCAAAATAAATTCTTAACTTATAAAACATGGTTTGAACTATATCGCTAAGCGTTCTATTTTAAATTCCAATCATAATAATTAGCTGTATAACTGGATGATATGTTTAACTTAATCTTGGTAAGACTATTAAAATTAGGTTAATTTATTTTTTTAGTAGGCTTGGTTTTCGTTTGTTTTGGCGTAATATAAGGATCAAATTTTATTTAATTAATGGCAATAGCTAGCAAATTTGTTTTATTTAAAGAATAATCTGATTTTGCTTTTTGTTGGCATTGATAGTTTACCGATAAATGATTAAATAACAAAAGGGGTTAATGATGAAATTAATAGTTGATAATATGAGTTGCCAACATTGTGTTAAAACCATTACTAAAGCAATTAATGATATTGATCCTAAAGCAAAAGTTACTGTTGATTTAGCTAAGCATGAAGTTGATATTGACGGAGGTACTATCTCGCAAGAAGCGGCAATTGCGGCAATTAATGAAGCGGGATTTGAGTTTGTCGGTATTGCTTATTAATAGTATTTAGCGTTATTAAATTTTAGACGATTATGATTATCGGCCTAAAGTTTAGAGAGTATTTTTATCAAATCATCTATTAACAGTTTTTGTATACTTCATCGACTTGGATTGTTGATGAAGTATATCTATGTGTCAATTTAGTATATCCTTCACCTAAAAAACATTTGCTCGTCTTTCGTATTTATAAAAAGTGAATTCAGGTTGATATTTATAGCTTATAAAAAAAAACTATTACCAAACATTTTAGTATTAAGTGGCTCATCAAAATTTAGTTAGTTCACAGTTATATTTAAGCAGCAATTAATCAAAATCTTTATCAAGTTCATTTTCGTTAATACAAAAATTTTTTTCTTTCTGAGAACATTGACGAGAAATTTTAAAAGATTGTCCTTCAACACCTCTAAAAGACTCATATTCTTTATAAGTACAGGTTGAATTCGTTAAAGTATAGTTGCTGTTTTCTGCTTTGAATCGATAAGTTTCATTTAAAATAACTGCAGAATAGTTATTTATTTCGCAAATTTTTTTCCTTTTTGCTATTTTTTTTTGGGGATCAAAATCGATGTAACGACCATCTAAATTGAGATAAATAAACTCTTTTTTCTTCTCATCATAAGAATAGTACCGATAAATGATAGGTCCATCTTCCATATCATCAACGGCTCTGGCGATATAAAAATCATTATAATTACCATCAAAATTGTAGTCTATTTCTATGCCATTGTGATCAAAAAAATCTGGTGCAAAACGATAGCTATCATCTATATGGTTAACTGCACCTACTGAATATTCACCCAAAAAGTCAAATCCTTGCAAATTATCTATAGTCTGAAATAATTGGTCATTTTTTTTACTATAAATATTTAAACCTGTTGGTTTCAATCCTTGACCTTTTTTATAGGAAAGTATCAATTTAAAATAAAAATCATCTGTCGATCTTTTTTGTAATAACTCTATATTGTTAATTTCTTCATTCTTAATAGGAAAAGAGAGATAATCATAATCATGAAAATCTAAATCGACATCATATTTATCAATATTTGCTTTAAAATAGTCAGATTCAATTCCTGATATTAACCAGTCGATTCCTTGTAAATTAGTTATAGTTTGAAGTAATTGACCACTTTTCTTACTATAAATATTTATACTAGTTGGTTTCAATCCTTGACCTTTTTTATAGGAAAGTATCATTTTAAAATAAAAATCATCTGTCGATCTTTTTTGTAATAACTCTATATTGTTAATTTCTTCATTCTCAATAAGAATATCGAGATCACCGCCATCTTTAAAATTTAATTCAACATCATATTTATCAATGTTCGCCTTAAGAACATCTAAGTCAATTGCTAAAACTAAACAAGGGAAAAACAAAACAACTGAGATAAGATATTTTATACAAATCATATTATAACCAACTAATTCCATTTAATGTTTTTAATATTATTTTTTTAATCCTATTTATATCTTAAATTAATTCATATCAAAAATTAATTTAAAATGATTTAAAAATATATTATTTCTTATCAAATATAACTTATTGAGCAATTTTTCTAACCATATTTTTAATTACTATTTTGGATAACCATTTGTAGAAAAATAAATATTTAATTATTCAATGTAAAAATTTGCAGTTACCACCATTGATAAAAATGGTGAGTAGGTCCAATTCCCTTACCAATTTTTAAACTATCTGCATGCTCAATAGCCCCTTGTAGGTAGTTTTTAGCATGTTTTATTGCATCTTCTAAATGATGTTTCGGTAATAAGGCTGCAATTGCCGCAGAGAGGGTACAACCTGTACCATGGGTATTTCTCGTTGCGATCCTTGGTGATGTCATTCTGATGATGTTGTTGCGAGTGATTAAATAATCAGGGCTTTCTTGACTTGGCAAATGTCCGCCTTTCATTAATACTGCCTGACAACCTAATTTAAGTAATTCATACCCCTGTTGTTGCATTTGCTCTTCGTTTTTTGCCTCACTACAATCAAGTAATGCAGCAGCTTCAGGTAGATTTGGGGTAATAATTGTGGCTAATGGTAATAATAGATCTCGAATAGCAGAAATGGCATCAGCTTTTAACAATGGATGTCCGCCTTTAGCAATCATTACGGTATCAAGCACAATATTGGCAATAGGGTTATCGTTTAATAGTTGAGCAACCGAAGTAACAATCTCTTTATTCATTAGCATGCCAATTTTAACACTATCAATGTAGATATCTTGATACAGCGTATTAAACTGTGCTTCAATAAATTGAGAGGGAATGGCATGTACACCATTAACGCCTTGCGTACTTTGTGCGGTTAATGCGGTGATCACTGACATACCATAAGCACCAAGTGCTGAAAATGCTTTTAAGTCAGCTTGAATACCTGCGCCACCACTAGGGTCACTGCCCGCTATTGTTAATGCAACTGTTGTCATGATTTGGTTTCCTATTTTGCTTGTTTTATTTTACTGATTAGGTCTGATGTAGCTTTGGCAAGATTAGCTTGTCCACATATTGCCGACACAACGGCAATACCTTCAATGCCAGTTTGGATTACTTCGGTTAAATTATTCACGCTGATACCACCGATCGCTACGGCAGGGCATTGTTTCGCTTTAACCAGTTCTTTCAATTGAGCAATGCCAGTCGCAGCTGCGGCATCCTTTTTGGTTGCGGTTGGATAGATAGGCCCTATGCCAAGATAATCGACTAAATGCCAAGGAACATTCTCTAGTTGTGATTGATTTGAAACTGAAAGTCCTAACCATTTATCTTTGCCAATTAAACGTCGAGTAACTTCAACCGGGAGATCGCTTTGTCCTATATGAACGCCATCGGCATCAATGGCTAAAGCAATATCAACATGGTCATTGATAAATAGTGGAACTTGGGTACGACTTAACACTTCTTTGAGCGCTTGTGCGGCGTCATACCAATTTTTACCAGAGTATTCTTGTTCTGAACGTAGTTGCACGGCGGTAACACCATTCTCAACGGCAATTTTGGTAGTAGTGACCATGCCATCTATACCGTCACATAATAACGGATCGAGGACTAAATAGAGAGTTAAATCAAATTGCTTTTTCATCAAACATCCTTATTTTTAGTTTTGATTGAATCGTGAAAGATGATCAATAACAGCAATGGCGAAACTACCTAACCCTTGCTGTTTATTAGCGAGCTGTCCTGCTTTTTTCATCATAAAACAGGCTGTTGCAGTAGCGGTTAAACGATTACTAGTGGTTGCAATAAATGCTGCTACCATCGCAGATAACGAACAGCCTGTGCCGGTTACTTTAGTTAACGCGATATCGCCACCGACAATACTATAAATTTGTTCACCATCTGTGACATAATCTATCTCACCTGTTATTGCGACAATGGTTTGATATTTTTGTGCTAATAGTATTGCTGCATTTAATGCAGAATCGGTAGAATCAAGTCCATCAGGCCCTTTCGATGATGATTGTTGACCACTCAATGCGAGAATTTCAGAGGCATTTCCTCGAATAACACTTGGTCTAAAGGTTAACAGTTGTTTGGCAACTTCAGTACGGTATTTAAGTGCCGCACCAACCGCTACAGGATCCAGTACCCACGGTGTCTGCGTCTGTTCAGCTTTTGCTGCAGCTAACAACATACTATTTGCGCTGTGCTCATCAATGGTACCAATATTAATTAATAAGCTACTGGCAATAGTTACAAAGTCCTCAACTTCTTGTTTCGCAACGACCATTGCTGGTGAAGCTCCAATGGCTAATAAGACATTGGCGGTAAAATTCTGTACAACATCATTGGTAATGCAATGGACTAACGGTCGTTGTTGTTTAACTTGCTCAATAAAGGGAATGGCATCATTGTTTTGGAATAACTGAATGGTAGACATATTCTTTCCTTATTTATTATTGATATTAAGGGAAGAATGTGTCAAAACGAATAATTAAGACGAAGACTTCCCTACGCTGGTATGAGCCAGATCAGGTTCAACGGGTAAAATCTCAGTTTTTTGTAGTAACAAAAAACACCCCGAGTCAAAAAACAATTAATAAAAACAGTTTTATTATGTACTGAGTTTATATTTTATACAAGCTATTGTAATAATCTTTCGATATCGCTAATAGATCGTCTATCTGGTAAGAAAATGATTAAGTGATCACCATCTTCGATCATTAAATCGGTATTAACAATAATCACATCTTCACCACGCACTACAGCACCAATAGTTGCCCCAGAAGGTAATTTTAGACTGTTAATATTTTTACCTACTAGTTTAGAATTTTCAGTATCACCACGAACAATCACTTCGACAATTTCCGATTCACCTTGCCGTAGTGAGACAACTTTTACTACGCCATTTTGTCTTACATGACTGAGTAATTCTGAAATAGTGGCATGTTGTGGTGAAATGGCAATATCAATTACGCTATCGTTTATTAACTCTAAATAAGCTTGTCGTTGAATAAGTACGATGACTTTTTTTGCTCCCATTCTTTTGGCAAGCATTGACGACATAATATTTGATTCATCATCACTCGTCACTGCAACAAAAAGGTCGGTAAGTTCCACTTGTTCTTGCGATAATAGCTCTTGATCCGATGATTCACCATGTAATACGGTAGTATTAACTAACTGCTCGGCAATTAATTCTGCTTTTTCGGCATTACGTTCAATCAATTTAACTTGATAATCGTTTTCTAATCGCTTAGCTAAAGCAACAGCAATGCCGCCACCACCACTAATGATTATTCGTTTATAAGGCTTTTCTAACCGTTGTAATTCACTGGTTACCGCTTTGATGTTAAGCGGTGGGGTAATAAAGTAAACCATATCCCCAGCTTCAATCAAGGTTGAACCAATCGGACGAATAAAACGATTTTTACGATAAATAGCTACCACGCGAGCTTCGACATGAGGTAAATGTTCTTTTAGCTCTGATAATTCACTACCCACCAATGCACCACCATAGTAAGCTGTGACGGCAACTAAGCAGACTCGATTATCATAAAATGAGGCAAATTGTAGTGCGCCAGGATATTGCACTAGCTGGCTGATATGATTGGTGATTAGATTTTCTGGGGCAATAATATGGTCGATATTAATACAATCTTTATTAAAAAACGAGTATCTTTCATCATTATATTCAGGCGCTCGAATTCGTGCCACTTTTTGAGGGATATTGAACATTACATGCCCAATTTGACAAGCCATCATATTGACTTCATCAGAATTGGTAACAGCGACTAACATGTCGGCAGATTCTGCACCAGCACTTTCTAATACTTGTGGATAAGATGATTTTCCACAAATAACTTGTAAATCAAAACGTTCTTGCAATGATTGCAATTTGTCATGATCTTCATCTACAACTGTCACATCGTTCTGTTTTTCAGTAACCAGATATTCGGCAAGAGCACTACCTGTTTGACCTGCACCAAGAATGATAATTTTCATAACTAACCTATGATAATCAAAAAGGCTTCAATGGCATTTATCATTAATAAAAACGATAATGTTTTTAGTCATTAAAGCCAATTGATATTGTTTAGCGTTAATTGCAATCTAGTTTTACGGTTAATTATACAAAACCGATTGCGTCATAAACTTTTTTCAACGTTGGCTCTGCTTTTGCACGAGCTTTTTGTGCACCTTCTTGCATAATTGTCAGAAGATAATTTTCATCATCACGATACTGATGATATTTCGCTTGTAAACCAGTTAACATATCAATAACTTGATTTGCGACCTCGGTTTTTAGATGGCCATACATTTTACCTTCGAATTCTTTCTCAAGTTCAGCAATAGGTTTACCCGTAATACCGGTTAAGATATCTAACAGATTTGATACCCCCGCTTTGTTTTTTAAATCATAACGTACGACAGGTGGTTCATCAGAATCGGTCATTGCCCGTTTAATTTTCTTCTCAACATCTTTTGGATTTTCAAGTAACCCAATAACATTATTGCGATTTTCATCTGATTTAGACATTTTTTTGCTAGGATCTTGTAACGACATAACCCGTGCGCCAACTTTAGCAATAAATGGTTCAGGAACAGTGAAGATATCGCCATAAAGGGCATTAAAACGCATAGCAATATCGCGAGAAAGTTCAAGATGTTGTTTTTGATCATCACCAACAGGAACTAAATTAGCTTGATATAACAAAATATCGGCAGCCATTAACACTGGATAATCAAAAAGCCCAGCATTTATATTTTCTGAATGACGAGAAGATTTATCTTTAAATTGTGTCATACGACTAAGTTCACCAAAATAGGTATAACAGTTTAATGCCCAACCTAATTCAGCATGTGCAGGCACATGGGATTGCACAAAAATAGTACTTTTTTGTGGATCAATACCACAGGCTAGATAAAGTGCTAATGTATCAAGTGTTGCTTTACGTAACTTATTAGGATCTTGGCGTACCGTGATCGCATGTTGATTGACGATACAATAAACGCAATCATATTCATTTTGTAAAGACACCCAATTCTTTAAAGCACCTAAATAGTTGCCTAATGTTAGTTCTCCTGATGGCTGAGCGCCACTAAATACAATTGGTTTACTCATAATTTATTCCTAATTTTAACTTATTATTTTTTTGCATCAGCTTTTGGCTGAGGTAGTAGGGTTAATATATCTTGAAAATCATCAAATAAAAAATCGGGTTCACTTGTTGCAATTGATTCGCCATAATTATAACCATAACTTAACGCAACAGTAGGGCAATTAGCATTTTTGGCAGCGGTAATATCATTTTTCGAATCACCAACAAATAATAACTGATCATTGTATAATCCCAATGTTGCCATGACTTGATAAAGCGGAGCAGGGTGTGGTTTTAATTTAATTACATCACCACCGCCGAGTACTAATGAAAAATACTCTTTGATACCTAATGAGCTTAGTAATCCCGGTAAAAATTGTGCCGGTTTATTAGTTACAAGCGCTAAAGGGTAATGATTTTCATAAAGAGCTTTTAAGGTCTGTTTTACATGAGGAAACAATGTTGTCTGCTCATCCATAACCTTATCATAATGCTGACTAAATATTTGTTTAGCTTCAGCAAAATATTCTTTTGACGGATTAATATCAATAGCTTTGAAAACGCGTTCAAGCATCACATCAATACCATTACCTACCCAGTTTTTAACTTGTTCATTGGTAACTGTTGGTAAGTTTAGATCTGCCAACATTTTCTGGGTTGCTAAAGCAAGTCCAGGTACGCTATCTACTAATGTTCCATCTAAATCAAAAGCGATAGCTTGAATATCATCTAATTTAGCCATGTTTTACTCCTGCTAACTCTTTACGCATTGCATCAATTACCGTTTTATAGTCAGGTTGACCAAATATCGCTGAGCCAGCAACAAACATATCGGCTCCTGCCTTGGCAATTTCAGCTATATTATCTACTTTTACACCGCCATCAATTTCTAGGCGAATATTTTTACCTGAATCAATAATGCGTTGTTTAACTTGCTGCAACTTTTTAAGCGTTGCTGGGATGAATGATTGACCACCAAAACCTGGGTTAACACCCATCAATAAAATAATATCAACTTTATCCATCACATAGTCTAAATGGTCAAGTGGTGTTGCCGGATTAAGCACAATACCGGCACTGCAACCATGATCTTTAATTAATTGTAATGAACGATCTAGATGAATTGTCGCTTCCGGATGAATAGATATGTTTGTTGCTCCAGCTTTGGCAAAAGAGGTAATTAGCTCTTCAACTGGAGAAACCATTAAATGGACATCAATTGGTGCACTAATTCCATAGTCTCGCAATGCCTTACAAAACATACTACCCATTGTTAAATTGGGAACAAAATGATTATCCATCACATCAAAATGGACAACATCCGCTCCTGCATCTAATACTTTTTGGGTATCTTCACCAAGACGAGCGAAATCGGCGGATAGTATTGATGGTGCAATAATAAATTCATTCATAACATACCTCTACTCATAAACACCTTATACTTAAAAATAGCTTAGGATTTTTGGTACAAGGCCAATATTTCATCAATTTTTTTGCGTCCTTCGCCAGCGCAGCTAATTGAGCGCCGCATTTCTGCTCGGTAAAGATGGCGCGCTTTACTATATAACGTTCTGGTATAGTGAGTATCATGATTTGATACCAGAACTGGAATCTCTTTTTTATAGGCAATTTGCTCCGCTAATTGTGACAACCTTTGATGTTCATCAAACCCAAAATTATTAGAATAGTAGGCGGTAAAACCTGCTGTTTCATTAGGTGATAAATAAGGTGGATCACAATAAATAACTGAGTTACGTTTCGCCATTTTCATCGCTTTATGATAAGGCGTACAGACAAACTCAGCATTTTGTGCCTTTTTGGCAAAGAAATAGAGTTCCCTTTCCGGGAAATAAATAGTCTTGTAACGGCCAAATGGCACATTAAATAAACCACTATTATTATAACGACATAGGCCGTTGTAACAGTGACGATTTAAATAGACAAATAAAAGCGATCGCAAATATTGATCTTTGCTATAATTAAACACGTCACGTAGTTGATAAAATGCTTCAGCCTGATTATTTTGATCATTAAATAGTAATTTAAGATCATTAATGAACTGCTCCGGATTGGATTGTAATAACTTAAATAGTGCAATTAGATCATGATTGATATCAGCTAAAATATAACTTTTGAAGTTAGTATTTAAAAAAACGGAACCAGCGCCTACAAAGGGCTCAATGAGTTGTTCACCTTCCGGTAGATACCGTTTTATAGTGTCTACAAGCTCATATTTTCCTCCAGCCCACTTTAAAAAGGCTCGTCGCTTCTTCAACGGAAACTCCTATTTTGTCATTGGTAGGATATATGAACGATATCCTTTACTATTTTGCCGATTTTTCTTTATTAATCGTTGCGCCAGATTTAACCCAAGGTTTATCTTTTTTTAGTGCATCAGGTAAAGAGTTGATTGCCTTTTTAGCTTCAGCAGCAGAATCATACGTACCATTAACTAAAATAAACCATTTGGCATTATTTCGTTTAGTTTCATAAATTTGGTAATTGGTTAAATTATGTTTTTTTGCTAATTTTTTTAAACCTTCAAGCGAAGTTGATGCACTAAGTTGAATCGAAAACTGATTACTCTTTATTTTGTCAATTTTAGTCAGGTTATTATTTGCTTTAGATTCAACCTTGTTCGGCGAGGTTGGTCTATTATTCACATTATTATGCGATAAATTATTATCCTGATGAGTATTCTGGTCAATCTGTGACTCAGGTTTACTCTCTGGTAAAGGTTGACTGTTGGCTCCATTACCATTATTACCGGTCAATTCGCTACTGTTTTGTTGTTCATTAACATCGGTAATTGGTGCCGGCGCCATAGGCGCTGGTACCGTACTAGATGCTTGACCTTGAGTTGTATCTGTTGCAACGTCATTGGCTTGCGTTGTTATGGTTGGTTCAGGTTCTTGTGTCGTCGAAACACCGCTAACTTCAGGTGGAGTTAGTGGGGTAGGTGTTTTGGGTTTTGACGAACGCAATAACATTGCGCTAATTAATAAGACAATAATAACAATAGTTAACCCCATAATTATCAATTTCTTTTTCGAATAATGCTGAAAAAAATTGGCAATACTAAATGAGGGCGTAGACGGCTTATTGGATTGTTCTGATATATAACGATCATCTTTATCTACACGCATATTAACTCCTTAACCTATTAATAGGTTTAATGCCTTATAACCAACCATGGTTTATCGATCAATGATTTAAATTTGTTCTATTTTATCAATGATATATCCAGCAACACCTTTAGCACTTTGCTCATCGGTTTTAATTGTGATGTCAGCAATTTCTTCATAAAGAGGATCTCGTTCCTGAGCTAATTCTTCATAAAGTTCGCGAGGGGTATTGCCACCTTGTAATAAAGGACGACGTTTATCTTTTTGTGTTCTTGCCATTTGTTTTTCAATTGTTGTTTCTAAATAAACGACAATACCGCGTGCTGATAAACGATTACGCGTCTCTTTCGATAGTACTGAACCACCACCGGTAGCAAGTACTACACCTTGTTTTTCAGTCAATTCATTAATGACTTTCTCTTCTCTGGCTCGGAATCCGTCTTCACCTTCTAAGTCAAAGATCCATGCAATATCAGCACCTGTACGTTTTTCAATCTCTTGATCAGAGTCAAAAAATTCCATGCCTAACTGTTGTGCAATTTGTCGGCCTATTGTGCTTTTTCCTGCCCCCATTGGGCCAATTAGAAAGATATTTCGCTTTTCTGCCATTGTAGTTTCATCATCTATTAATTTTGGTTAAAATTTACAACACAATATCAATTTTCAATGATTTTTATCATCATTTTACCTTTGAATTGTGTAACTTTCTTGGATCTCCGTCTAACGACAAAAATTTAGGTCGGTAATTATCTCAATAGATAGCCCTATTTTGCAACAGGTATTTACTAATCAGTTAACTTATCCCCGCTTGATGTAGGTCATGAATATTAAGTGCTCCAACTAATTCACCTTGATTATTGACTACTGGCGCAGCTGTAATATTATGATCATTAAATGTTTTTAAGGCTTCGACCGCTTTCCAATTTTCCGGTATTTGATATCCTGGACTGGTCATTACTTCGATAATATTGTCTTGTAGTGTACCATGTTTTAATAGTAATCGACGCAAATCCCCATCAGTAAAAACGCCGACAATTTTATTATCATCTCGGCATATTGCCACTAATCCTACACCCGTTCGACTTAATTCTAACATCGCATCGAGTACCGTTGCTGATTGTGAAACTTTAGGAATTAAATCGCCTTTTCGCATAATATCTTTTACGTGATTTAACAATTTAGCGCCTAGACTACCAGCAGGATGTGAACGAGCAAAATCTTCTTCTTTAAAACCACGAGCTCGCATAACGGCAATAGCCAATGCATCACCCATTAATAATGTATTGGTTGAACTTGAGGTTGGTGCAAGTCCCATTGGGCATGCTTCTTTCTCAATTGAAATGTCTAATACAGCTTGTGCTGCTGTCGCAAGTGGCGAATCAAGTCCACCAGTAATAGCGATAACCGGAATATTCATGGCTGCAAGGATTGGTAAAATAAATTGAAACTCCTTTGCTCGACCAGAATAAGAGATCAAAATTACTACGTCGTTTTCGGTTACCATGCCTAAATCACCGTGTAAAGCTTCAGAGGGATGCATAAAAAAAGCTGGACTACCAGTACTAGCTAATGAAGCGGCGATTTTTTTTCCAATATGTCCTGATTTACCAATACCTGACACGACAACTTTTCCCTTGGTGGACAAGATGAACTGACAAGCTTTAATAAAGTCTTTGCCAAGCCGTGCTGGTAACTTTTGTGCTTCGTGAAGTTCAAGTTCAAGAAGTTCTCGACCATATTGTAACAATTTATCCATGTTTACTTGCCTATAGAATTAAATTTACACAAAAATTAAATTTATAATCAATTTTATGATTATATTTAATCAGATTATGTTAGATAGTCTAACAATTAACTATTGAATATTCAAAAAGCTTTTAGAATTAAAAAACAAAATTAGTGAAAGAATATTTAAGAACGTTTTTTTAATAGCAAAAAAATTGAGGAACTGGGTTTTTTAAAGGGTTAAAACTCTATTTTTTAGACTTCAGTCAGTAATAATATTTACAAAATTTAACAATTTAATCGTTAAATAAAGTTGCGTAGATCTTTTTTATTACTATACTTTATAGATGATTTAAACCGCACTATTCGACGAGGAATTAGGCAGTTTAAATAAGATAAAGTTAAATAAAACATAGGATTACTTGACAATGAGCGTCGAAATGGATTATAATTTACAACACCCAACACCCAACACCCAACCTGCCAAACTTATCCTTTAAATTGGTTTAGTTTTAACAAGCCAAGTTCATTATTTCTGCATAGTCAGTTTTATCAGCAAAATTTCAGATCACTATTAAGGTCATTTTTATTCTCGCCGTTTTTGTTAACTTTTCTGTTTATTCTATTCCTGTCATTTTCATTTAATAGTCAAGCGTTGTCGGCTCATACGACAAATGTTATTCACGGTACAGCGCCATATTTGACTTTTGATGGTGGACAAACACGGGTCACTGA
Organism: Gilliamella sp. LMG 34362; assembly: GCF_984569125.1. Lineage (NCBI taxonomy): Bacteria > Pseudomonadati > Pseudomonadota > Gammaproteobacteria > Orbales > Orbaceae > Gilliamella > Gilliamella sp. LMG 34362. The sequence goes on from NZ_OZ474902.1 coordinate 890,123, forward strand.
TACTAATAATTTATTAGCTATAACGTTATCGAATGGTGAAAAAATTACTCCAGAAACAAATAATTCTTCGGTAACACCTATTGTGTTACCCAATGCAGGGGAAAGTTTTGCCAATATTGGCATGATGATACCAACTAATAGCAATTCAATTTCGTTAACTTCTCTTATTGGTTCACCGTATAACTATTGGCGAGATGATGATGGTGATGCTAGTATTACGGCTACGGGTGATCTAAGTTTATCTATTGTTGATAAGTTTAATCAATCTGTGTCACGTAATACTGTACTAACAATTTGTAACTCACCTTATAAAGTCAAATTAACTAGTACTAAAGGCATATTACAAACCCGTTATGGTGTGCCAAATAGTAGTAATTTTAGTGCCAGTAGTGTGACTTATTACATTAACCCTAAAGCAACACCCGTGGTTTGTTTTGCTAAACCTGATTTAGAATTTGGTAAACTAGAAAATTTTACTGATGGTGTTCATGATTTCCGCGGGCCACCCACAATGTGGAATGAAAATAGAGGGTTTATTCCACAGTCTACAGACCCATCGTCTTACCATTTAAATTTCCCGACAACAGGTATGTATGATATATATTTTGATTTAGAAATTGGTGGTAGTAACCAAGCCTTATCTTGGTCTTCAGTTACTGATGGTGATGGCAGAATTAGCGTTATCTTTTCGAATGTATCAAATACAAATGTTCGCGTTCAATTAAAAGGGCCTCATGCCCGGAGTAGTCAAGAGAGAGAGTCAAAGAATCCTCGTAAGGTAGCTATACCATCATTACCCCAGACTTTTGAACTAGTGGGTAGAGATAGTCGTGGTAATCAGGTTGTTAAATATGGATTTAAGTTAAAGCAGTGGTTTATTGATAGACACACTGTGAGTGGTAATATTCCCAATAATCACATAGATTGGTGTCAAAAAATAGGATATCGTCTTGCAAATGTTAGTGATTATACTAATGCATCTTGTCAGGGGATTGGTAAATATTTGTGTGACAAATATTCTGCTGGTCTAGTCGGTGCTTTGCCTTCATCACCTAATAATTTTTTTCAGCGAGTTATTGGTGCCGGATTATTTTCGGAATGGGGCCATTTGTATAACTATGATATTGCAAAGCACGGAGAAGCCTACACGACAGCAGATACCAAAAGAGCATTCCACTATGTAGGATCGGGTTCTGGTTCGATTGTAGCCACTTTTGATCTCATCAAATTCAGTAGAGCGCCAGGTGCTTGTGTTTATCCTTAGTAATGATTTTTGGCTTTATTGTCTATTTGAATAGTAACTTAAAGTAGTTTTATAGTGATGACGATAAAATATTTAGATAATCTATTTCCGCCCTTGGGCGGATTAACTATTGCCGAACGTTATTTTTCAAGAAAAAATTCAGCAATGGTTTTTTGAAGTATTAAAATCCCAACGCTACTTTAACCCCTAGTAAGATCAATATTACACCTAATAATTTATCAATAATAAATTGAAGTTTGAAATAACGTCGCTGGACGATTTGGGTTTGAAAGATAAATACAACCAATGGCCACCAAAGTAGGGCTTCAAGGCAAATAATAAATGCAACAAGCAATTTGTCCATTATAGTTGAATCAGCATTGAGCAGTTGGGTAAATATAGCCAGAAAAAACAGTGTCGCTTTCGGATTTAGTAAGTTACATAATAGCCCTTGCATAAATGCCGCCTTTGCGGTGACATTAATCTGCTGAGTTTGTTTGCTGACATAAGTGGTAGCACTACTTTTAGCCAATAACGCTTTAATACCTATCCATAGCAGATAAGTGGCGCCTGCATAACGCAAGGCATTATATAGCCACGGGGTAGCGGTGATTAATACCGCAATACCTGCCACACAATAGCTCATATGAATGGCGATCGCGCTTATCACCCCTAAACAGGTCATTAATGCCATTTTTCGGTTATAACTTAAGCTATTTTTTAAGACCAGAAAAAAATCTGGTCCAGGGGATATCATGCCTAAACAGCTAATAGTGATAACTAAAATTAAGGTATCGACGCTCATTTTTGTACTTGTGCCGCATTGTTTAATGTCGCGATATTCGATTTATGTTGTTCAATAAACTGTTTTTTATCAACGTTCTCACCGCTTAAGTAATCGGTTAAAAATTTTGCATTGGTTTTAATTTGTGCACCATTTAGAATCAATCTCGGTAAATCAATTTGATAAATACTTTGATTGGGTGATTTTTTTAAATCATCAATATTTGCATTGGTTAACAAATAGAGTTTGCGCTCTTTTTCTGATAACTTTTTCACCGTTTCGGTACCTGCCCCCATCATTAAATGGTCAGGGAAGATGTAAAACACAGTGTTGTCTAATATACCTTGCTGTTTTAGGTGGTTAATAAATTCCCCTAAATTATAATCGAGCGAAGCGGCTACAAAAGACATATTATCTGGTTTTGGGCTGATTACTGATGTCATGCGCTCATCATTAAAACCGTTTGGAGCATGAGTTGAGACTGTTGAGATAAATAGCGCAAAGGGTTTATCTGCATTTTGCAACTCTTGTATTTGCTGTTTAGCAATGTCTAGTATATCTTTATCATACAATCCAAATGGTGCATTTGGATATTTGCCTACATAATTTTTTTCTGAAACGACTTGCATGCCTATTACTTCGGCGGTGTGGCCAATTCCTGCGAAATCCGGACCAGCCATAACATAGCGAGTTTGATAACCGGCTTGTTTTAGCACATCACCTAAAGTAACCAATTGGGTGGTATTTGCACCTTTTAATGGTGAAGTTGAGTGTTCTCCGATTAAAAATGGCACACCAGTCATATAAGTATACATAGAGGCTGTTGTCCATGTACTACCTGCACTCATTGGCATATTAGCGAAGAAAGTGTATTGTTGCCTGAGTTGTCTTAAATTTGGCGTGATATCTGCAAAATCCAAAAATCCTTGTTCGAAAGATTCTAATGACAACACAATAACATTTTTGCCTTTTTGGCTATCAAGTTGTGATTTTTCAACATAATCATTCATATTTAAGTTTTGTAACGCTTGGGCAAAAGTTGCTTTTGGGGCGCAAGTAACTTGATAGATTTCATAAGCACGACTAATCGGGCCGTTATGATAACTAATTGAGGCAACGGCAACGATGACTAATAGTAATCGCCAGTGTAATTTATATTTATGGCGAAACCAGTTAGCTAATTTGCTGAGGATAACCACTAATCCCAAAAATACCACAATCACCAATAGCGCTTGCAGTTTAAAGATGAATAATCCTTCAATAATATCATTCACGTTCAGATTGACGTAAAACTGATAATCAATAAATCCACCACTAAAATAAATTGAGGTAAGCTCCATCACAATAATAACTGTCATTAAAATGATGGTGAATAATTGCCATTTTTTTTGTTTAAAAAACGAAGCTAAACTAATGGTTAAGATAAAAAGTGGTAAAACAATTAACGTCGATAATGGCATAACAATCAATACTCATTTTTACTTTAAAATTTAAAAATTGTCTCAGTATATACTTAATAAGCAGAAAAATAAAAATCGGCATTGATTGGTTAATACCTTAACCAGTCCTTTGCAGTCAATGTCGATTTCTACTTTATCAACTATATCAACTATTTTACTTAAGTTATTTTACCTTAATGATAATAATTATTGTTTGTTGTTGATAATTGAAAGCATTAGCAATAAGATAGCTAACAAATATTTGCAACAATTTTAAGGTCTATGCCATGTTGTGCTGGTTACGCAATGTTACAATTGCTTTATCAATGTCTTTGTTTTCTTTATCAATAAGTTATGCTGATATTACTTTACCTTCGCCACAAATGAAAGATGGCATGGGGTTATTTGATAGTCTTAAAAAACGTGCTTCAACTTCAGGCGGTGGGTTTCCAACCGGCATGGTTTCTGATGATGAACTATCAAGTGTGCTTTGGTCGGCAACGGGATTAAATCGAGGTAAAAATGGTTGGACGGTGCCAATGGCTAATGGTAAGCAACCTTATGTTCGTCTTTATGTAGCAAGCGATAAAGGTGCCTTTTTATATGAATGGGAAGGACACTATCTTCGTGAGATAACTAAGCAAGATATTCGTGCTGACATTGGCATGCAAAATTTTACTAAGCGAGCACCATATATTCTTATTTTTGTAGCTGATGGTGCGAATCTCAATGATTTTGATGCACAAAAAGCCAATGATTTTAGTCAAATTGCGGTTGGTGCTATGAGTCAAAACGTCTATTTGTCAGCGGCGGCATTAAAACTTAGCACTCGTTACATCCATTCAATTAAACCTGAGATTATTAGTCAATCGTTACAATTGCCAGAAAACAGCAAACCAATAGGGATAATGTTGTTAGCAAAATAAGGAGTAAGCAGTGAAAAGGTATTTAACTTTAATGTTACTACTGATTGCCAGTTTAGCGATTTTTAGTTCCCCTTCTTACGCAACTGAAAAGAAGTATGCAAGCTGGAATGCGATTGTGGATGAGATGGATATCATTTTAAATGATGCTTATAACATCTATTTCATGAAAGACAGCGAGGCTGCCAAAGATCGAGTAAACAATGCTTATTTTGGCTTTTATGAAAAGCATGGTGTTGAACGAGCGGTAATGTCTTACATTTCCGGTAAACGTGGCACTGATACCGAATACCAATTTGCTAAAATTAAACGATTAATGAGTCAAGGCGCGCCTAACAAAGTCGTGCGAACCGAGATTGATGTTATTTTGAAAATGCTCCACGAGGATGCTAACGAGTTAGATGGTAAAAAAGAGAGTGGTTGGAGTGTCTTCTTTGCCTCATTTATTATCATTTTCCGTGAAGGATTAGAGGCGATACTGGTGATTGCGGCCATTTCTGCATATTTAGTTCGTTCAGATAATAAGCCAATGCTTAAAGTCGTCTATCTAAGCAGTTTATTTGCGGTGTTTGCCAGCGTGTTAGCTGCTATCGCCTTGCATACTATTGTTGGTTTAAGTGGTGCCAATCAAGAAATTATGGAAGGTGCCGCCATGTTACTCGCAACAGTGGTGCTGTTTTTTATAAGTAACTGGATGCTATCTAAGTCAGAATCGAAAGCATGGAAAAATTATGTTGAAGGTAAGGTGCAAAGTGCGGTATCAACCGGAAGCAGTTTTGCGTTAGGGTTTGCTGCCTTTTTAGCTGTATTTCGTGAAGGAGCGGAAACGATCATATTTTATCAAGCTATGTTAGCGGATGCTAAAGATCACATGGATATGGTGTGGTATGGACTAGGTGTTGGTACCATCGTGTTGACTTTGGTATTTATTGTTATCCGCTTTGGCAGTGTTAAATTACCGCTTAAACCATTTTTTATTTGTACCAGTGCATTAATGTATCTTATGGCGATAGCCTTTGCAGGCGGTGGTGTGAAAGAGTTACAAGAAGCGGATATTATTTCGGTCACCCCAGTAGATTTTGTCCATTCAGTAGAGGTATTAGGCATCTATCCAACGGTTGAAACATTGGTGCCACAGTTAGTCATGCTAGTTGTCGTGATGCTCTCTATTATGTATTACAAAAAATATCATAAAAATTAAATAATATTATTATTCTTGGTGTAATTTAAACTTGAATAGTAATGAAAACATTGGCAGTAATTTGTAATTGATTAGTTATTAATTTATTGACTAATTATTAAAGAGTAAACAAGTTGTTAAAAAAATTAAGGAGTTTTCAATGAAAAAACTAATTATTTCTGCTGGTATTTCGTCAATACTTGCACTTTCTTCAATGGCAAATGCAGCTGCGCCAGCACCAGGTGAAGAAAAAGGTTTTGAAGAGTTTCCAATCGGTGAAGAAGTCACTGTTGGTCCATTACATATTGGTGCGGTTTACTTCCAACCTGTAGATATGGAGCCTGCTGGTATGGGTGGCTTACCTGCTTCTAAGTCAGATATGCATATCGAAGCCGATATTTCTGCTGCCGAAGGTAATAAATTAGGTTTTGGTGTAGGTGATTTTGTCCCTTACTTAACTGTAAAATATAAAATTCAAAAACAAGGTAGTGACAAAACTATCGAAGGTAATTTTATGCCGATGAATGCATCAGACGGCCCACACTATGGTAACAATATTAAGTTAGATGGTGCTGGTAAATATAAAGTTACATTCACAATCGAAAACCCTGAAAAACAAGGTTATTTATTGCATGTAGATAAAGAAACGGGTGTTGAAGGTCGTTTCTGGTCTAAACCAATCGAGGTTTCTTGGGACTTTGACTACATCCCTCGTGCATGGTAATGATTATTTTTAAATGAGTTAACTCAATAAATATTTAGCTAAACCATTGGCGAGTGTAACAACTCGCCAATATACGTTGTAATCTTTAGGCAATCGTTATGCTCCAATATCTTATCAGTATTACCGATAATACTTTTGTACCTGTGATCATATTGGCACTTGTTAGTGCAGTGTTTGTTCAGTCAAACCTTTATAGTGGTAAAAAATATCTTATCATTGGTTTTTTATTGGGAATGCTGGCGGCAATCATTTATGCCATCTTAAAGCGTAATACCGGTATTGCTGTTCGAGAGTACTATGACCTTGGTGTGATTATTCCTTGGTGCATCATTGTCATTCCATTGCTTATCAGTTGGTCGCTCAGAAATTCGTTTCAACAACCTATTATTAAGATTCTATTGGCTGTATTAACTGCAGTTGCCATAGGGCTGATTACAGCTCAATGCTTACCGAATATTTTACTGTACCCATTTGGATTTGATGTTGGCATGGAGTCAATATTCAATAATGATTATCTGTTTAAATGGGTTGGTTATGGCTTTGCTCTATTAGTTTGTGGTTTAATTGGCTGGTTGATTTATCGCCTTTGCGCTAGGTTATCAACTCGATTGGTGATGGTGATCGCGACATTTGCCATTATTATCTTTACCATTCAAAATGCCATTAATCTACTACAAATATTAATTGTCAGACGATTTATCTCACCGCAACAATGGATGATGGATTTGGTGATTTTTATTTTAGCTCATGTCAATTTGTTTACTTTTATCTTTATGGTGTTGGTATTACTACTCACTGTTTTATTATATACCAAAGCAAAAACCACCTCGCTGGTTGGTAATAATCCCGCTCAAATACGCAAACTTAAAGCAAGTTTACGTCGTGATCGTCGTACATCATTGTTGTTAATGGCGGGAGTGGCTATTACTGCCTACACCGTTACTCGTGCTCGTTATATATTTGAAAAAGGGGTCGAACTCACCCCTGCTGAACCGGTTACGCTAAATGCTGATGGTTTAATTGTTATTCCATTAGAACAAGTTAATGACGGCAATTTGCATCGTTATGGTTATCAAACAACCGATGGCACATTAGTAAGATTTATTGTGATTAAGAAAAGCGAAAATGCTTATGGGGTTGGTTTTGATGCTTGTGATATTTGTGGGGCAAGTGGTTATTATCAACGAGGAAATCAAGTTGTCTGTATTTTATGTGATGTCGTGATGAATATTGCGACTATTGGTTTTTCTGGCGGTTGTAATCCCGTTCCACTTAAATATGAGATTTTAGATGGCAATATGATTATTCGACCTACGCATCTTGAAGCTGAAAAAAGTCGTTTTAAGTAAATGGTTTTAAAAGGAAGAAAATATGTTTCGTAGAATGTTACTTAGCGTGTTAGTTCGTCAAAAAAAGAAGCTATTTTTAATCGCCTTAACTGTTGCTTTAGGTGTGTCGCTGGCGACTGCCATGTTAAATGTAATGTTTGATGTCGGTGATAAAGTTAATCAGGAATTAAAAGCCTACGGTGCTAACTTAAATATCGTTCCCAAAGGGGCTGCATTAGTTAATGAGTTATATCAACTGGATAATACTGATACACAAGCTGCTATTCAATATATCAAGCAAGATGATTTAGTAAAGATTAAGATGATCTTCTGGGCATATAATATTGTTGATTTTGCACCTTATCTTACTACACAAGTAACAGTTAATGATAAACCAGTTACCCTCGTTGGAACTTGGTTTAATAAACATCTGACTATTCCAACTGGTGATGAGGTTGACACTGGCATGTTAGCTATGAAGTCATGGTGGTCAATTGAAGGCAACACTATGAAGGATGATAATTTGCAAGGTGTAATGGTGGGTGAGACTATTGCCACGCAATTAAATCTGAAACTAGGCGATAGCCTTGAGCTAATTTCACCATTAACAAATAAAAAAGTGACTTTAACTGTAAATAACATCTTCCACAGTGGTGGAATCGAAGATGCTGAGCTTTATGTGTCACTTCCTGTTGCGCAAAATCTGGCTAATAAAGACGGTTTGGTTGAACGGGTAGAAGTGAGTGCATTAACCACGCCTGAAAATGATTTAGCCCGTAAAGCAGCACAAGATCCTAATAGCTTATCACGAACTGAATGGGATACATGGTACTGTACCGCTTATATTAGTTCGATAGCCTATCAATTGGAGGAGTTAATGCCCGATGTTAGAGTTAAAGCAATTATGCAAGTCGCTGAATCAGAAGGATCAATCTTACAAAAAACGCAGTTATTAATGCTATTGTTAACTGTTTTATCCTTAATTTGCTCGGCGCTAGCAATATCCAATTTAGTTACTGCCAATGTGATTGAGCGTAGTACTGAAATTGGTTTATTAAAAGCGTTAGGAGCAACAAATATTTCGGTAGCGATGTTAATCCTTACTGAAATACTGATCATTGCTTTACTCGGGGGGATGGTTGGTTATTTTGTCGGTCTTGGCTTTGCGCAAATTATTGGGCAAACGGTATTTGGTTCGTTTGTTGAACCTAAGATGATAATTATTCCACTGGTGTTAATTATGGTAAGCATGATTACATTATTAGGTAGCTTACCGGCATTACGTATTATGATGTTTTTACGCCCAACCGATGTGTTGCATGGTCGGTAAGTGAGGCTAAATGATGATGAATAAAAATCAACGCTTTATTTTAAAAACGCTGCTTAGTTCGTTAATTCGCCGTCGTTCCCGGATTGCTATTGCGTTACTCGGTGTAGCGATAGGAGCCACGGTTTTACTTGGTATGGTTACACTTTGTTATGATATCCCAAGACAAATGGGACAAGAGTTTCGCTCTTATGGTGCTAATCTGCTGTTGATGCCGGCTAATAATCAACCTACCATGCCAATGGCGGAAGTAAAAAAAGCCGTTAGCTTACTCCCGCAAGATAAGCTATTAGGGGTTACCCCATTTCGTTATGACTCTATCCGCAGTAATCAACAGCCTTATACCATTGTCGGCACGCAGTTTGATCAAGTTATCAATACTAGCCCTTATTGGAAAATAGAAGGTGAAGTGCCGAAAAATCCAAATGAAATTATGATCGGTACCGATATTGCCCATTTTGCTAAGCTTAGCATTGGTAGTACCATACCAATTTCAGGAAAATCTAAACAAAATTCGCGCTTCGATGAAGAATTAACTATTACCGGCATCGTTAAAACCGGTCGAGCTGAGGATAACTTTATCTTTATTGAACTCAATGATCTTGAAACGTTACTCGAAGAAAATAATCAAGCCGAAGTGGTCGAAATAAGTATTACGGCAACGCAAGATGAGTTACAGCGCTATATTCAAACCATTAAAGATAATTCCAGCTCGGTCGAACCTCATCTTATAAAATGGGTTACACAATCGGAAGCATCGGTGCTCGGTAAACTGTCATCTTTACTCTATTTGGTTACACTAGTGGTGTTAATTTTGACAATGATCTGTGTCGCCACCACTATGATGACCGTCGTCATGGAGCGCCGTAAAGAGATAGGTCTGAAAAAGGCTATTGGTGCAACCAATAAAAGTATTGCCAAAGAATTTTTAGCCGAAGGATTAATTTTAGGTATTGTTGGTGGCGTGATAGGCGTAATTTGTGGTCTGATTTTTGCCCAAGTAATCAGTGCTAATGTATTTGGGCGATCAATTGTAATTGAATTTTATTTAATACCAACAACGATTATTATTTCGGCTGTGGTAACCATTATTGCGTGTTTGATTCCAGTAAAACGTGCACTTGAAGTTGAACCAGCATTAGTTTTACGTGGCGAATAGGATAGTAAAGTATGAATATGCTCGAAGTGAATAATGTTTCTAAAATCTATGGCTCATTACATGCCTTGTCTGAAATTAACTTAACCGTTGAAGAGGGTAAATGGTTATCTATTATGGGACCATCAGGCAGTGGTAAAACAACCTTAATGAATATTATTGGTTGTATGGATAAACCGTCATTAGGCTCTGTGATTTTAGATGGACAAGATATTACCCAGTTGTCATTACCACAGCTGACGGAAATTCGCCGTGATAAGATTGGTCTAATCTTTCAACAATTCCATCTTGTTTCCTATTTAACTGCATTAGAAAACGTAATGGTGGCGCAATATTATCACAGTATGGTAGATGAAAAAGAAGCCTTACAGGCATTAGAACGAGTTGGACTTGCGGCACGGGCCAAACATTTACCGCGCCAATTATCTGGTGGTGAACAGCAAAGGGTCTGTATTGCTAGAGCATTAATTAATTATCCAAAACTAATTTTAGCTGATGAGCCAACTGGTAACTTAGATGAAAGTAATGAAGCAATGGTTATGAACTTACTACATCAACTTCACGAAGAAGGAAGTACAATCATCGTTGTTACGCATTCGCCTGAAGTATCAAAACATGCGCAGACTACGGTGGTTCTTGAACATGGTAAGGTAGCAAGTATTATCAATAATTAATGATTAAAGGGTCTATATTTATGAAAAATCGCATTGTTTCATCTGTATTGTTTATATTCGTTGGGGCGCTACTTATTTTATTTCCGCTTTATATTTTACCTGTCTGCCCGTTACCTGATGCGCAAGCTATACCTGCTACAACGATGGCAGGGGATGGGCATATGCATTCAACTCCAGGTAAAATCATGAAATGCTTTTGGACTGCAAGGGCTGAAATTGGTATTGGTAGTTTAGTGATTGCCATTGGTGCGTTAGTACTATTTAGTCGCTCACTATTTGTCCGTATGGGATTGAGTATGGCGTTAGCTTGCACTGCAGTTTTAGCGGCAGCTATTCCAACTATTTTAATCGGTGTCTGTGGCAATGAGATGATGCGTTGTAATATGGGTGCCAAACCTGCACTGATTTTATTAGCTATCGTTTTAGTAATTGCAGCAATTAGCAATGTGCTCTATTTGAATAAACAAGTAAATAAACAAATAAGATAAACAGTATTAAGTAAGTATCAACAATCAACATTAGTCAATATCAGCCTTAATACAACAAGATATAGAAAACGAGAACTAAAACATGCAAGAAAAACCGATTACTATAGCAAATTTAGCATGGCGAAACATTCAAAGACGACCATTTCGGAGTTGTTGTTTGATTATCATTATTATGCTGTTTTCCGCTACGCTATTTGGCGGTAGCGTGTTAATGAAAAATCTGAGTTTAGGTATTTCCGGTATGGCTAATCGTTTAGGCGCGGATATTCTTGTTGTACCTTACGGTTATGAAAAAAATCTTGAAGTTGCATTGTTACGTGGTGAACCAAGCAGTTTTTATCTAAAAGCGGATTTGATGGATAAAATTAAAGTAATCAAAGGGGTTAAAGCTGTCTCCCCCCAACTGTTTATCGCTTCATTGAATGCTGGTTGCTGTACATCTAAAGTACAACTAATTGGTTTTGATCAGCAAAGTGATTTTGTAATCAAACCTTGGTTGCAAACGCAGTTAAACCAACCATTGAACAATAATCAGGTTGTTGTTGGTAGCAAAATTACCGCCAATGTCGGTGATGAAATTAAGTTTTTTAATCATCCATTTAAAGTCGCAGCCAAAATGGATAGTACCGGAATGGGCTTTGATACCTCTGTATTTATGACAATCCCGACGGCACAGTTACTGATGAAAGAAGCGAACCTAATTGAAGGCGATACTGAACACTTTGCTAACTATGTATCATCGATTTTTGTTAAAGTCGATCCTGATTATCAGCCTAAAGATGTTGTTAATCAGATGATGCCGAAATATGCTATTGACTACAATATTGATTTTGTGATGACCAAAGGCATGTTAAGTAATATTTCCAAGTGGCTAAATGGTTTTTCAACTATTGTCTATAGTTTATCGGCAATTTTCTGGGTATTGGCAATTATTGTCATCTTTGTGATATTTTCATCATCACTTAATGAACGTAAACGTGAAATAAGTCTATTACGTATTTTAGGCGCTTCACGTAGTGATCTGGTTAAAATGTTACTGCGAGAATCGCTTATTATTAGCGCTTTAGGTGGTATTGCAGGTATTGTGATTGCTGGTGTATTGATTTATGCCTTTAGCTTATTGATTTGCCAGTCGATAGGTTTGCCATGTATGAACATTTCCATTACTGACGGATTTATTTATGCATTAATGGTATTTATGTTGACGTTAATTATTGGTCCACTGTCTAGTATTTATTCGGCATTATCGTTGACTAAATTTGATACTTATCAAACATTAAGAGAGGGTGAATAATGTTATTGGATGTCAAAAACCTTCGCAAAGATTATCAACGTGGTTCGCAACATTTCTCCGCGGTAAATAATGTTAGTTTTTCAATGGCACAAACCGACTTTATCACTATTATGGGCAAATCAGGCAGTGGTAAAACGACGTTACTTAATATGATTGCTGGGTTATTGACCCCGACTCAAGGTAAAATTACCATTAATGGTACCAACTTATTTGAACTTGATGATAAACAGGTATCAGCATTTCGTAATCAAAATATTGGCTACATTCCACAAGGTAGTAGTTTATTACCCAATTTAACCGCACTGGAAAATATTCGCTTACCATTTTATTTAACTAAACGGGAAAACCAATCTAGCTTAAATTATGCACTGGAGCTGCTTGAAAAGGCTAAAATTGGCTACTTAAAAGATACTTATCCCGCGAATATGTCGGGCGGTGAAATGCGTCGAATTGCTATTTTACGTGCGCTGATTTGTCGACCAAAATTAGTGATTGCCGATGAACCTACCAGCGATCTTGATGAAGAAAGCTCCGCACAAATTATGGCATTATTAACCGAGATTCACCAACAAGGTACAGGACTATTAATTGTTACTCATGATAATGATGTAGCAAATTATAGCCAAAGAAAGTTAAAAATGTCCTCGGGTAGATTAATTGATTAATTAATTTACCTTTATGGCTTTATTATTAATTATAAGAATAGTGGATTACAGCCCATATCGATCATAATTTTATTTAACTTTATCAGCGGTAATCCAACTAATGAATTAATATCATCACCTTCAAGTTTATCAAAAAGGGTGATACCTAATTCATCACATTTAAAACTACCAGCACATTGTAGTGGCATCTCTTTAGCGATATAAGCATCAATTTCTGCATCAGTTAACTGGCGAAAAGTAACCTTAAACGGTTCACAAATTGTTTGCGATTGGCGAGTACGAGTATCAATGACGGTCATTCCGGTATAAAAGTAAAACGCTTTGCCACTGCTATTTTTCAATTGTTGTTGGGCATTTTCAACGGTATGTGGTTTGCAAACAATCTGATCATCCAATACACCTACTTGGTCAGAACCAATAATCAAACTATCAGGATAATTAGCCACTAACGACTGTGCTTTGGCATTAGCTAAACGCACCACCAATTGCTGTGCACTTTCATTTAGCAAAGGCGTTTCATCACAAATGGGTGGTACACACTCAAACGGAATGGCTAATTTTTCCAATACCTTTTTACGTGATAGCGATGTCGATGCTAAGATAATTCTCATTGCAACTATTCTCTTGAGATTCATGGGGAAAGATGAGCATTAAAACCGATATGACGGTAATAATCAACTGTCTCTTATGTTATAAATTTATTATGCAACGATGGTCAGTGTTATTTTGGGGCTATTGTCTAAAAGGCTTATTAATCACTCTTTTTCGATAAGTTTTATTAACTACTAAATCTGTTAAACTACAAGTAATTGCAACAAATCTTTGTTCATTGAATTTCAGACGTTTTATTGTTTGGTGGCAATTTCAATACCAAGATTATGTCCGAGTAAAGAGGATTTGCGCGCCCCTCTTTACCAACTCCCGTGGCGACCAAGTGGTCACGATGTGACGGCATTCCGCCATCGTTCGCTGTTAACGCACCGGCTGTATTTGTTCCAGACGAAGATTAGCATGGCAAACATCCCTGTTTGCCATGCTAATCTTACTCCGTTGTCAGCACTTTGCTAATGCCGCTAGATAGAACTCACCGAACTAATTGATAAAAATAAACTTTTATTATTAGCGCTCGCTGATTTTAGTTTCATAACCGATTTAAGAGAAATATTGTTTTACTGTCGGTTTGAGGTCATGATGATAAATAATGTTCGTTATAGTTGATCTCCATCATGGTTTTGCAAAAAAATTATTTCAATCTTTTAAATTCGCGTTAGGATAGTCATGTAACGACTGGATTTCATTTAAAATTAGTATCATACTGAACCAATACCGTTGGCCTTCACCAATAAAATGGTAAAGCCAAGTTTAAATATTGTGAGGAGGCGTTATGTACAAAAAAATATTAGTTCCGATTGATGTGCTTGAAGATGAACTCACTCAAAAAGTGATCCCTCATGTAGAGTGTTTAGCAAAATTATCTAATGCACAAGTTATCTTCTTTCATACCTTACCGGTTGCATCGGCTATCGTGAATGCTTACTCATTTGGTTTTGATGAGTTTAAAGATCAAGCTACTGTACAAACAGAACAGTGGTTACATCGTTTGATTGATACGATTAATTTACCTCGGGAAAATTTATCTTTTTCAATCGCTTTTGGTAATCCAAGAGATGAGATCTTACATCTAGCCGAAGAAATTGAACCCGATCTTATTATTTTAGGTTCAAGACGTCCTAATATCTCAACACACTTACTGGGATCAAATGCCTCAGGCGTGGTGCGAGGCGCACAAACATCAGTGTTAGTAGTTCGCTAATTCAGTTATAATCAAAGTGCCCTTTAAATGAGGGCATTATGTTGTTATTCATTTAGACACGAAATCTATCGATTTACCTATTATTAACAATTTTCATCTCAACTTAAGGAGAAAAAATGAAAATTAAAAATATCGATCATTTTGTTATTACCAGCCAAGATCTCAGTAAAAGTATCGTATTTTATTAAGATATTTTAGGATTGAAATATGTCGAACGTGACGGACGACATGCCTTTGTTTTTGGCAATCAAAAAATCAATATTCATGCCAAAAAAGGCGAGTTTCAACCAGCGGTATTCCCCCCAGAATATGGAAGCCAAGATTTTTGTTTAATTGTTGAAGACGATATTGAAATCGTAAAAAAAGAGTTCGAAAAAAAGGGCTATCCCCTTGTAGAAGGGATTGTTGAACGACACGGTGCTAAAGGCAATATCAAAAGTCTATATCTAAGAGATCCAGATGGAAATCTTGTCGAACTAGCTAACTATTGTAATTAAAGTTAATACTGATCGACCAAACTTAAATAATTGGCTATCTAAAAATAAAAATTTGAGGAGCGGGGTTTTTGAAGACTAAATCTAGCAAATAAATAGCTAAAGTTAGTTAGAACATCGGCAAGTGCCAATAATAAAAGTTTATTTTTATCAATCAGTTTGATGCTTCTCATTTCGCGATATTAGCAATGTGCTGACAACTAAGAGAGATTAGCATGGCAAACAGGGATGTTTGGCAAGGCTGTAGTTTGTCAGGAACAAATCACAGCCGGTGCGTTAACAGCGAACGAAGGCGGAAGGCAGTCACATCGTGACCACTTGCGTGGTCGCCGCGGGAGTGGGTAAAGAGGGTTCTCACCAACCCTCTTAACTCGGACGTAATCGCCGTATAGGAATAGCCACCAAACAACAAAACGTCCGAAACTCATTGAGTAAAAAAATTTGAGGAACGGGGTTTTTGAAGACTAAAATCCATCCGATAAATCACTAAAACCAGTTATAACATCAGCTAGGGTCAATAATAAAAGTTTTTTTATCAATCATTTATGTGAATTTTATCTAGCGACATGAGCAATGTGCTGACAACTGAGAGAGATTAGTATGGCAAACAGGGATGTTTGGCAAGGCTGTAGTTTGTCAGGAACAAATCACAGCCGGTGCGTTAACAGCGAACGAAGGCGGAAGGCAGTCACCTTGTGACCACTTGCGTGGTCGTCGCGGGAGTTGGTAAAGAGGGTTCGCGCAAACCCTCTTTACTCGGACGTAACCTCTGTATTGAAATAGCCACCAAACAACAAAACGTCCGAAACTCACTGAATAAAAAAATTTGAGGAACGGGGTTTTTGAAGACTAAAAATATCCAATCACTAACCCTTTTTTTTGACTTAAAATAAAATTATTAAAAATCAATGTATTGAAAAATAGCTCAAAAAAAGGGTTTTTATTGGTAAAAATAGACTTTGCCTTTTTGCCAACAACACTTATAGTATATAGGGTTCTAGTTCACTGCCGTGTAGGTAGTTTAGAAATGCAAGCACATATGCAGCCTCTGCACCACTTTGTTCACTGCCGTGTAGGTAGTTTAGAAAAAGCTGATTTTGCGCCATCTATAAACGGTTGCGTTCACTGCCGTGTAGGTAGTTTAGAAATTACGGATTGGCGCAACGAAATTTTGAATCAAGTTCACTGCCGTGTAGGTAGTTTAGAAAAATAGCCATAATTGCGGCTATAGCAAAACATGGTTCACTGCCGTGTAGGTAGTTATTAAATTCACGCAAACCACCGTCGAACGGTTTTTTATTGACTTAATCCTTAAATAAAATAACATTAACCAAAAAAGAGATGGTATAAAAAAATTGCTCTTCTTATTATGTCTAATACTTTTATTTAACAAATCATAATTATTTATATTTAGTAATTTACATATCTTAACAAAATCGTCAAAGTCATAATTTGCTAAACTTAATAAGTTTATTTATACTTTTATAATTAGTAAAATATAATTTTACTGAAATAAAACAATCGGATATCGTGACAAGGGATTGAAAAAATGTTAAAATACAGTTGTTTAGAGGCCAGCCAGCCAGCCAGCCAGCCAGCCAGCCAGCCAGCCAGCCAGCCAGCCAGCCAGCCAGCCAGCCAGCCAGCCAGCCAGCCAGCCAGCCAGCCAGCCAGCCATAATTTAGGATTATTTAGCCGACGAGAGTTAGGTTGTTTATTTCAGAATCAGCCATTATTTTTCTTTTTTAAATCTTATTCAAAAAATTCAAATTCAAATTCAAATTCAAAACAACGATTTTTGAGTTTAAAACCGATATTATCGTGTGTATTGGGTCTAAGTGGTTTATTATTTATTTCGGTAAATTCAGCGTATGGTTTAGATGCGACCACAGCAAATTTTATCCACGGTCATCAGCCAGTGATTAGTTTTGATAATGGAAAAACAAGTAATGACAGTGTATTAGCCTTATTATTTTTAAAGTTACCGGATGAACGAATTGCGGCAGTCAATGATAATTCAAGTGTTACAAATCCGGTTATACCAAACAAGCAGTGGGTAACCTTTAACGATATCAAAACGAGTATACCTTTTGATAGTTACCCTTCAACCACATTGCTAAATATCATAAGTAAGAACAAATATTGGTTTGATTCTGATGGTGATGATTTAAGTATTGTTACTGGTTATTTCAAAATCAAATGGCAAACGTCAGATGGGACAGATATTACAAATCAGGTAAAAAATAATCCGGATGATGAATTAGATTCATGTAAAGGTCCTTATAAATTGTCATTAAGTGCAGACAGTGGCAGTTTAGTTACTAGATATGGCGTTCCTGATATAGGAACATTTAAAGGTGGCAGTCATATTTTTTATCTTCAACCTAAAAACCCAAAAGTTTGTTATGCTCAACCAAATATAGCAAATGATTCGACTAATAATACCAAATATAAGGATTTAGATGGGCCTAATTGGGCGAAAGGTAGGGGATTTATTCCACAAAATGTAAATTCCCCTGGACAAAACTTTCCGACAGTTGCTTCAAATAATTTGAAATTTTACCTTATATTAAAAGGGACAACACCAGAGGAAATTATTGATATTAATGGCCGTACTATTACGTCGGCAGATAATTCACTTATTGTTTTAAGGTTAGCGGCTGAAGATACACCTGGTTGGGGCAAAAGTAAAAAAGAGAAAGCGTTAAAGATACAGTTTAATGAATTAACTCCTAACCCAAAATTTACTAAACCATCAAGATATTATGTATATGCAGATAAAGACAAAAAGAAAATATTATACAGTTTTCTTTTGCAGCGTTGGTTTGTTGCAAAAGGTGCAGGTATAGATGATAGTTACCAGGATGCGATTAATTACTGTAAAGGCATCGGTTATCGGGTCCCAAGTACGTCAGATTATACTAATGCTAACACAGACTTTTGGAAAGGAGGGATCCCAAATCGTAACATTAATGGCTATCGACGAGAATTAAGTTATCGAGATAGTAGTGGACGCTGGATAGGTGGTTTGTTTAACGAATGGGGTACGGTATTTGGTCATCCGGAACATTATCCGAACACTAAATGGGAACCAAATCATCCCGATGATTGGTATTGGACGACTGATTTTGTGAAGAACGATACGGAAATTATAAGAATCGATTCGGGGGATGGTGACTTAGGTACTAGTCCTATTAATGGCAATCAGAATCGAACAGCGTGTGTTATACCTTAGAAAAATTAAATTGAACGAAAAAGGGTAATGGAAAAAAGGATTCGAATCTTAAGGTGCATTGCACTATAAGATTCGAAAATCGTATAAAATATAGTCAATTAATGTTTTTTTAATAAGTATGCTTTAGGTTACCTTATGGATATACAGCAGAAATTAAAATTCAGTCAGCAAACAAATCAGATTAGTTTTATTAAAGATAGTGGACTATTTTGTGGTTTATACAATCAGTCAGCCTATATAGTTACTGAATTATTACACTATGATTTAAAGTTAAGAGCTAAAGCGATAAAGAAAATGAATCATCAAGTTGTCATAAGTTGTGGTATTCCCATAACAAGTGTAACAAAGCGTTTTCCAAATGCGGTTGAAACTGAGTGGGGATTTCAAATACTTGGAGAGTTTGATTTAAGCCGTTATTTACAGTGGCGCAAAAAAATAATATCTAAGTTTATACTTAAATAAAATATTTGAAAATGGGGTGACAAAGCCAAAATACTATAATGGCTAACTCTTTTCTAATTGGAATAAAACCATTAAAAATCAAATAAATATATATGTTATTGCCAACCGAGTGGTTCACTGCAGTGTGGATAGCTATTACATTCAAACAAACCGCCTTCTGGCGGTTTCTTTATGTCTTGAAAAAATATGGAAACATATTATTGGTATGTTGACACTAATATGAGTGTAAAAGAGGAGCCAAGAGTTAAAAAATATAATCAGAAAACTGTGTACTTAAATTAAAAACTATAGCCGGTAGACATTGTATCATCAGTATAGCTACAGATGAGCTTGATGTAATCGTCGATATGAATTTTGAATTAGTTGATGACATCGCCGCTAATGATGAGCTATATCAATGTAAGTTTATTATAGTTTTTATTGCTCAAATTTTATGACTAACATACCATTGCCCAAAAATAAGGAAATGTTATGAAAAAAGTATTATGTTATTTAATAGTTGTTTTAACTTTTATTTCATTAAATTCGTTTGCTAACGATGAGCAAGTTGCAACTGATGAGTTAAAGGATATAAATTTTCAGAATGGCGTAACTGCTAGCTCTAATTTTCATAGTTATTATGTTTTGGGGGAATTATTATTCGATTTAAAAGCAAACGGGGACCCCCAAAACACAATTCCAGAAATTCGTAATGTCGTTGGTAATAATTTGTAGACACTATACTAAATTATGCAACAGATAAGCGTGATACGCTTAAAGAAAAGCAATTTCTGGACAATAATTATGATGATTGCCTAGAAAAAATTAAGAAAACAGGTTACTTCCAAAAACCATATTGATAAATGAAATAATGTGTTGCCTACAACTAGATATCATTGGCAGACACCCCTTTTTTTATTGATATTTATAATTCATTTAAAATCATATGGTTATAAATAGGTGTAAAAAAAGGGTTTTTAGTTACAAATTGATTATTATTCTTTTTCTGAACAATGTTTATTGTGTATAATGTTCTAGCTCACTGCCGTGTAGGTAGTTTAGAAAATTCTTCTTTTGCATCTTGCATTTCTGCATCAGCTCACTGCCGTGTAGGTAGTTTAGAAAACTGATAAATTGCAGGACATTTAGCTATATCAGTTCACTGCCGTGTAGGTAGATTAAAATTAGTTAAAGTTATAACGCTCGAAATCCACCAAACTAGAAACGTTTAGCAAAGGAGTTTTTTAAGGTGAATAAACTTATCACATGCTATAATCGTTTTCACTCATAATTAAACTTTATACCTAACCTATTGTGAATAATAATTCAATTGACAACAAACTAAATGAAAAAATGGTGCTTATTTTCAAAGCACTCTCTGATCCAGTTAGAATTGAAATAATTAAATACTTAAAAAACATAAGAACGGAGGTCATTTGTGGTGAAATAGGCCAAGTGGTTGGTATCAGTAAACCTTCGGGAACTTATCATTTTAGGTTATTGCAACAAGCTGAATTAATTAATGTAAGAAAAAGTGCTAGAGAAAAATATATAGGACTGAATAAATCAACATTTGATAAATATGTTACAGGCTTTTTTGATAGTCTTTAATATATTTAAATGTTGATTTAATCTTGAGTTTACTACTGGAGGTTTATTAACTATTATAATTTGCGCCTTTTCGTTAATTTGAGTGAAAAAACTATTCCTAATAATGATATCACTCCTGTTGTGATAAGTACCGCATCGAATCCGTGGGCAAAAGCTGTCGAATTAGTTATTCCGCCAAAAATATTGAATATAATTACTGATATTGTTGTACCTATGGCACCACCAAATAAGCGAAATATATTGTATATTCCAGATGCTTTCCCTAAATATATTGGCTCGACAGCACTTAACACTGATTTTTGCAGAGCTGGTCCAGCCATTGAAAGTCCCATACCGGCGATCATTAAAGGTATTGCCATAGCTATATATGAATTAGTTACATTAACTAAAAGAATAATTAGCAAATAACCTATTCCCTGTAAAAATAATCCTAATGTTGCAATAATCTTTTCACCAAATTTATCTACTGCGTTGCCAGCAAATGGTGCTATTACTACTAATGTTGCTGTCCATGGTAATAATTGTAACCCAGCTATCAGTGGATTAGTTTTTTCAAATACTAAGAAATATTGAGGTAAAAAGAATAATACGCCAAACATAGATGCATATAATAAAAAAGTTGCGATATTACCGTTAGTGAATACTTTTGAATGAAATAATATCAACGGAATCATAGGGGTAGTAGTCATTTTTTGTCTAATGATAAATAAAATACCAAGTACTAGACAAGATAAGCCGGTAATAGTCGTTATAACGTGCGAGGTTTGTGTCGTTATCTCTGATAATGACCATATTATTCCCGCTGAAGAGATGGTGATAAGTAGAAAATCAGTAAAGTTCAATTTATCTTCTTTGCCTTTGCTTTCAGGTAATAATATATGGGCAAAATAGATTGTTATTATACCTATAGGTAAATTAATCCAAAATATCCATTGCCAAGATAATGTAGCGACAATAAACCCACCTAAAACAGGCCCAACAATAAGCGCTAAACCACCAATACCACTCCATATTCCCAATGCTTTTCCACGTATATTTGCGGGTAATGAATGGGTTAAAATAGCCATTGACATTGGTGTCATAACACAAGCACCAACAGCTTGTATCATTCTAGAAATGATTAATTCAATAATATTATTCGATAAAGCACAAAATATGGAAGCGATAGTGAAAATAGCGATACCAACAAGATAGACTTTTTTTCTGCCTATTTTTTCGCCTAGTGAGACACCAACAAGTAATAATGCCGCTATGGTTATATTATAAATATTCAACAACCACTGTAATAAATTAACTGATATTTGAAAATTATTCCGTATTGCGGTAGTAGCCGTGGTGACTATCATTGAATCTATCATTGACATGAAAAATCCTAATGAAGTTAAAATAATAATAGCTGATGAATTGACCGTTTTTTCTTGCATTTTATTAACCTTTTGCTTTGCTATACTTAGCTAAAATAGGACTGTCAATGTATATGTTTAATGTATTGGCCTATGTGTAAACTAACTTTTTTTGATTTATAGTTTAATAGTTCATTAGTTGTTTAACTATTTTATCATATTAATTAAAACAAGCAGAATAATCAATAGTAGATTGCAAAGATCAATTTGATTTAAGTAATAATAAAAGAGGTAAGAAGTTACCGCCTTGCGGCGGTATTTTATTTATTATTGATGTTTAACAATAAAACAGCAGTGGATCTGTTTATTGCGTTTAAAATCGAGCGATAAAGTTTTATCGGTGATATCTTGAAAGGTTAGCCCTAGTTTTTGCATACCATCGGCATCCATTTTGAACCCACGTTTATTGTTTGAAAATACTATTACACCATTTGGTCTGAGTAAACGTTTTAAATCATTCATTAATTTTAGATGATCACGCTGAACATCAAAGGTATCGTTCATTCGTTTAGAATTAGAAAATGTTGGTGGATCGATAAAAATCAGATCAAATTGTTCATCTGCTTGAGATAAATAGAGCAAGCAGTCTGCTTGTATTAATCTATGATTTTTACCGGTTAAGCCATTTTGTTTTAAATTGCGATCAGCCCATTCTAAATAGGTACGAGACATATCAACAGTTGTGGTCGATTTAGCTTTACCAAGACCAGCATAAACTGTAGCACTACCTGTATAAGCAAATAGATTTAAAAAGTCTTTTCCGGCACTCATTTGGCCAATCATTTTTCTGGCTAAGCGGTGATCCAAAAATAATCCAGTATCTAAATAATCCACTACGTTAACCCAAAACTGTGTTTGTTTATTGTTAATTGGATATTCATGGACTAAAAAATAATCCTGTTTTTGTCCGAGTTTTTGATATTGTTGTTTACCTTTCTGTTTTTCGCGAGTTTTTAGTACCAGCTGATCAGCGGTTAGTTCTAGTACAGACATGGTCGCATTGATAATATCAAAAAGTCTTTGTCGAGTTTTTTGTGGATCAATATTTTTTGGTGCAGCATATTCTTGTACCACAATTTTGTCTTTGTAACGATCGATTGCCACGTTATATTCAGGTAAATCTGCATCATAAAGACGATAACATTCAAGTTGTTCTTGACTAGCCCATTTTTCAAATCTTTGGCAATTTTTACGTAAACGATTGGCAAAATCGGCTGCGGGTAAATTTTGCTTAGTGAGTGGTTGATCAGATTGGCGATCAGCAATTGAGTAATTCTTTTGTACACAATCTAAAGGTCCATTTTTGGCTTTAAATTGTTTATCAGCCCGCATTTGTAAACAATCTAATAGTTGTGGTGTACCACTAAATAACGATAATCGCCACCCCCCAAACTGTTGTTTAATTTGTCGACCTAGGGCTGAGTGCAAAGCAACTAAAGCTGGCTCGCTTTCTAACCGTTCACCATAAGGTGGATTACTAATGATCATACCATGTATATTACGATCAAGTGGATTGGTTAATTGGGTTACGTCCTGCAAAGTAAAAGTAATTAAATCACCAACACCAGCATAGATAGCATTTTGTTTGGCACGTTCTAATACCATAGGATTATTGTCATAACCGATAAAAGTAGTTTTTGTTTTTTGGACATTATGCTTAGCTTTAAAGAGTAAATCATTCCAAAGTGTTGGGTTGAATCCTTGCCAAGCAAAAAATCCCCACTGTTTACGTAAAAGTCCAGGTGGAATATTAGAGGCCATCATCGCAGCTTCAATTAGTAAGGTTCCTGAACCACACATTGGATCGATAAGAGGTTCATCTGTTTGCCAGCCTGAACGGAGAATAATTGCTGCAGCTAAGTTCTCTTTTAACGGTGCTTGACCTGTTTGCTGACGATAACCACGTTGATGTAGGCTTTCACCACTTAAATCTAATGATAAGGTAACTCGATTTTTATTTAGATAAGCATGTAAACGAATATCTGGATTTTGTTTGGCAACATTTGGGCGTTGATTGGTTTGACGCATAAAATGATCAACAATTGCATCTTTGATCTTTAGCGCTCCATATTGGCTATTACGGATAAAGTCATTAACGCCAACAAAGTTGATAATAAATGAGTTATCGACTGCAAAAATATCGTTCCATTTGATATTCATCACACATGAATAGAGATCTAGGTCACTATAGATATCAAACTCGGCAATAGGTAATAGGATCCGAGAAGCCAAACGCGACCATAATAATGATTGGTACATGGTTGATTGAGCAGCATCAAAGTAGACACCACCTTGCGACACTTTACAATTTATCGCGCCAATATTTTCTAACTCTTTTTTTAATAACTCTTCAAGCCCGCGAGAGGTGCTGGCAAATAGCGTTTTCATGCATAATCCACTTAACAAT
Source organism: Gilliamella sp. LMG 34362 (assembly GCF_984569125.1). Classification (NCBI taxonomy): domain Bacteria; kingdom Pseudomonadati; phylum Pseudomonadota; class Gammaproteobacteria; order Orbales; family Orbaceae; genus Gilliamella; species Gilliamella sp. LMG 34362. Next base: position 914,752 of record NZ_OZ474902.1, read on the forward strand.
AAAATTGCAGGCATTATACCGACTAATTGCAATTGTGGGAAATGGTCAAATTAAACAATCTATAAACAAAAATAATAAGAATAAAAAATTTGCAAATAATAGATATAAAGTTAAAACATCGAAAATATCTTTTGCTTATGCTTACGATTCTTAACAAAATCCTCTCGAACAAGGTTTGCTAAATAATGCTTATTTCTTTATAATTTTTTGCTTTATAACAAAAAACATATAATTTTTATAAATAAAACAAATAGTTAAAATAATTAACTATATTGTTATGTCAAAAGATAGTTGTTCAAATGCTATCTATAATTTAAATTCTTATCAAGAAATCTATTTATGCTAATTTTTAATAAACAACTCTGCAATATTATTGTTACATCATTAATCATTTTGTTTGTTGCTATCACTTTATCATTAACAATAAATGTTAATGATGTTAATGCTTTGAGTTCATCATCAGTAAAATCAATTCATGGACATTTGCCGTATTTAACTTTTGATAATGGAATTACTAAAATTAATGATACAGATTCATTGCTTGGCATAACTCTATCTGATAATACAATTATTAGGCCAAGTAAAGATGTATCTAGTGAAGATAATCCAATAATTTTACCCAATACAGCTGATACATTTGAAAATATACAAACTATCGTACCTTTGGCAAACAAAGGAAATAATAACTATCCAAATGTAAACCTTAATACTCTTATTGATGAACCTTATAATTATTTTATTGATGAAGATGGTGATAGTGGTGCAAAAGTAACCGGAAATATTTCGATTAAATGGAAAAATTATCAATCAAGTCCAATATATCCATATAAAATAGAGGAGCGAGATATCACTGATTTAGTCAAAAATAACCCTAAAATGAAACTTAATCCTTGTAATGGTATCTATAAGCTTATTATAAATACAACCAATGGTTATATTAAAACTAAATATGGGTTACCAAATTATAGTGAATTTAGTGATGGAAACCATACTTATTATATCAAACCTAATGCTGAACAAGCTTTTGTATGTTATGCCCAACCTAATATAGTCTATCATTCAGGTTTTGAACCAGGATTTTATGATGGAACAACCTGGACAAATTACCAAGGTTATAGAGTATTTAGTCCTTCTAATAGTGGAAATTATTCTGGTCAATCAAGTATAACTAAAAATAATTTTCCATCTACTGGTGCTGATGGTCTGTATTTTTATTTGACTTTAGCCGGCATTATCCCTGAAAAAGTGGTAGAGATAAATGGTAATATTATTAGATCTGATGAGAATAGTAACATAAGTCTAGTTCTAAATGCAGGCAAAACAAGTTACTGGTCTGCAAGTAAATGGAGAGCAGGCTCTAAAAACACAAAAGGTAAATTTGTTGGAACTCATTGGAATAAAGGTATTGAGCCAGCTGTAAAGGTAACTTTAAATGGACCAAAATTCGATTCGACAAATAAAGATTTTAAACCTGTTACATTTAAAATTTATGCCGATAAAGCGAAAAGTCAGTTATTATACGAATTTAGATTAATGCGTTGGTACATAGTGCAACCTGAAGTTGAATATGAAAATCAGATGGCAGCGATCAATTATTGTCAAAAATTAGGCGTCAATTATAGATTGCCTGATGTAAATGACTTTACTAATGCTAATGAAACTAATGTTGGTTGGTCGAATGGTTTTCCTGGACAAGGCGATAAGTCTGCGCGTCAATTAAGTTATCAAGATAACGCGAGGTGGATTGGCGGATTATTTAATGAATGGGGTTGTTTAGCGAATGGAGCTAGTATTATAGGTAAAGATAAATATACAAATGGTTTATGTTCAGGTTATCCTTCTACTAATTGGGACTCTTATTATTACTGGACTAAAAGTACAGCATTAAATTCTAATGATTATGGTAAAGGTTTATTAGTGTTTTCAGGATATGGTCGTCCAGTTTTATATGATGCTAGTCCGAATTATATACGTCGTGTTGCATGTGTCACCCCTTAATACACAAATTTAGACACTATATGTAAATCATGTAGTGTTAATCAATTATTGTATTATTCGCTAGCTTTTTAAATCATAAACTTACGGTTAATCATCAATGAGTACTTTTAAAAAATATGTGACTTTTAGCATAATGTATATTTTGCATTTGAAACACAATATTTAATTAGGACAAGTGGAAATGTTTATCTCTATACCATAATTTGTTAATATGCACAGGCTTTGGTTTCAGATTAATTTTATAATAAATTATTTAATTAATAGATTTTAATTAAGCATCTTTTTGAATAGAGGTAAAATGAAAGCACTATCAATTGTTGGATTAATTTTCGCTATAATATCTATTTTTATTCCTATATTTGGTATACTTATCGCCATGTTATGTAGTTTATTAGCATTAATTACATTCGTTAAGCAACCAACTATTTCTGGTGCTATTTTTGCTATTAATATCTTTAGCACAGCATTTTTGTCTCCAGTATTAGCTTCTGTAGCCGCAAATTCAGGAATTGATACTTATCTATTTTTTGTTAAATATCATGTAGTATTGATGTTTGTTGCATTTATTTTATATTTTATTTTCCGCAAAAAAAACAGTGTGGCATAATCTCAGGTTAGAATGAAAAATCAATTTGCTCAATAACCCTATGAGTTTATAAATTTTATTAAATAATAGTTAGTAAAAGTTAATAGTTACTCTATTTTTATCAATCCAATTTAATAAAACTTAATTAATGTTAATTTATTCCTTATTGAGAATAAATTAACTATTTTATTGATATTTAAAATATTATCTATTATTGCTAACAACATTATAAAAAAGAGTTTAGTCATTTTAGATGAAAGGTGGCAATAAAGTTAAGATAACTATTTAAACAACTAGCAATTCATTAGTAAGAGAAGCTATGCAAATATTTTTATAAACTATAAATGCTTGTTGTGAGGTTTTAATAAGTAAATGTGAGAACTTTGGCTAAACATACTATTAAAGCAAGTCCTCACATTTAATCTAATAAATTACTCCACTGTTACTGATTTTGCTAGGTTACGTGGTTGGTCGACATCGGTACCTTTAATTAGGGCAACATGGTAAGCAAGTAATTGCGTCGGTACGGTGTAGTAGATTGGTGCAGTAAGTTCTTCAATATGGGGTAAGTTAATAATATGCATAGTATCGTCGCTAACAAAACCAGCATCTTGCTCAGCAAACACATAAAGTTGACCACCACGGGCACGCACTTCTTCAATATTGGCTTTGAGTTTTTCAAGTAAGTCATTCGTTGGCGCCATAACAATAACTGGCATATCTGCATCAATCAATGCTAAAGGCCCATGTTTTAATTCACCAGCTGCATAAGCTTCGGCATGAATATAGGAGATCTCTTTTAGCTTTAATGATGCCTCTATAGCGATTGGATATTCATCGCCACGACCTAAAAATAGTGCATGATGTTTATCGACAAAATGACCAGCAAGTTTTTTGATTACAGGTTCGGCCATTAATACTTGTTCTATACGGTTTGGTAAAGTTTGTAATGCATGGACGATTGCTTGTTCAGTGATTTCTGCCATATCATTAAGTCGGCCTAACTTAGCCACTAACAGTAATAATACCGTTAATTGTGTGGTAAATGCTTTGGTTGAGGCGACACCAATTTCAACGCCAGCTTTGGTTAGTAAAACCAAATCAGCTTCTCGAACTAAAGTCGATGCTGCCACATTACATACCGCAAGAGTACTTAGGTAATTGTTCTGTTTAGCTAAGCGTAAAGCAGCAAGGGTATCGGCAGTTTCCCCGGATTGTGATAGGGTGATAAATAAACTGTTTTTGCGACGAGCTGGTTTTCGATAACGAAATTCCGAGGCAATTTCCACATCACAAGGAATGCCGGCTAAGGATTCAAACCAATAACGAGCAACCATGCCTGCATTATAAGCTGTGCCACAGGCAACAATTTGGATGTGTTCAACTTGCTTGAGAATATTTTCTGCATTTGGGCCTAGTTCTGATAAATCTACTTTGCCATGAGCCATGCGACCTTCTAAGGTATTTTTAATCGCATTCGGCTGTTCATAAATCTCTTTTTGCATGTAATGGTTAAAACCAGCTTTGCTGCCAGCATCATATTTGGCATCTGATTCAATGCAAGGGCGATTTATTTGATTAAAATTTTTGTCATAAATCGTTACTGAACGTTGAGTGACAAGCGCTATATCACCTTCTTCTAAGAAGATAAACTGCCGAGTTACCGGTAATAAAGCCAGTTGATCTGAGGCAATAAAGTTTTCGCCAATGCCACAACCAATAACAAGTGGGCTACCAGAACGTGCGGCAACTAAGATATCAGGATTTCGAGTGTCCATAATTACTGTACCATAAGCACCTCGTAAGAGTGGAATGGCTTTTTGCACAGCTTCTAATAAGGAACATTCTTCAGTGCTGATGATGTCATGAATTAAGTGGGCAATGACTTCAGTATCTGTTTCTGAACGGAATTGGTAACCTTTCGCGATAAGTTTTTCACGAAGTGGTTCGAAATTTTCGATAATGCCATTATGCACAACGGCAATAAAGTCGGATATATGTGGGTGTGCATTATGTTCAACTGGTTCACCATGTGTTGCCCAACGAGTGTGGGCTATACCGGTTGAACCGGCAACTGGTTGTTCGTTTACCGCATCTTTAAGCGCTTGTACTTTTCCTACCCGTCTTATTCGCTGCAATTCACCTGTTGGTGAAATAATAGCAAGTCCGGCAGAATCATAACCCCGATATTCTAATCTCTTAAGTCCTTCTAATAAAATATCTGCGACATCACGCTTAGCGATTGCACCTACAATACCACACATCGTTTATCCCTCTTTCGATTTCGTTGGTCTTTGCCAACCCGCAAGTTGTTTTTGTTTTACACGACTAACCACTAATTCATTGTCGTTGACATCGTTAGTAACTGTTGTGCCAGCCGCAATAGTTGCTCCTTTACCTATTTTGACTGGGGCAATAAGTTGGCTGTCAGATCCAACAAAAACATCATCTTCGATAACTGTTTTAAATTTATTAGCACCATCATAATTACAGGTAATTGTGCCAGCGCCAATGTTGACATTACTGCCAATTTCACTGTCACCTAAATAACTTAAATGTCCGGCTTTGGTTGCATGGCCAAGATGAGCTTTTTTCAATTCAACAAAATTACCAACGTGGGCATGATCATCTAGTTTGCTGCCCGGTCTTATTCTGGCAAATGGTCCGATAGTACAGTGCTGAGCAATAATCGAATCTTCAATCACCGAGTATGGACTAATTTCGCTGTTATCGGCGATGGTACAGTTTTTCAAAATACAACCTGCACCGATAATGACATTATTTCCTAATGTCACATCGCCATGAATAATCACATTTGTATCAATGATGACATCTTTACCATGAGTTAATTTTCCACGTAGATCAAAACGGGCTGGATCAAGTAAAGTTACTCCAGCAAGTAACAATTGCTCGGCTTGATACTGTTGATAATGGCGTTCTAAAGTTGCTAACTGTAATCGATTGTTGACGCCTTCAACTTCAAATTGCTTTATTGGATGTGAAGTTAAAATTTCATAACCATCTTGATGTGCAAAGGCAATAATATCGGTTAAATAATACTCTTTTTGCGCATTGTTATTGGTTAAACGCGCTAACCACTGCTTAAGTAATTTGCCTGTAACTAGCATAATACCAGTATTAATTTCGGTGATTTTTTGTTGTTCGGCATTGGCATCTTTTTGTTCAACGATAGCCACAACTTTACCATCTTTGCGTTCGATTCGACCATAGCCAGTTGGGTCATCTAAAATCACTGTTAATAAGGCAATACCTTGTTTGGGTTTACTAGCAATAAGATTTTGCAAAGTTTCAACTGAGATAAGTGGCGTATCGCCATATAAAATCAAGATATCTTCATCATCTTGAATGTAAGGGATAGCTTGTTGTACCGCATGTCCTGTCCCTAATTGTTCTGCTTGATAAACAAGTTGCACCGGCTGATTTTGTAACGATTTTTCAAGTTCGTTTTTGCCATGCCCATAAACAATATTGATGCGATTAGTATTAAGTTGTTGAACTGTATCAATAACATGTTGTAACATCGGCTTACCGCCGATTTTATGTAAAACTTTAGGTAGGTTGGAATACATCCGTGTGCCTTTTCCTGCCGCCAAAATAATAGCACTACGTTTTGGAGGTGAAATTGCCATAATCAGTTCCGGTCTGGTTAAATAAGGCTAATACTATAATCAAAGTTTTCCATGAAATCACCCCGAAATTGTTAATTTTTATCCTAAAAAAAGAATTATTGATATTTACCAAGAGTTTTAATAAAAGGAAGCATTGTTATGAATAGCATTATCAAGGTTTTATTGCTTTATACCACTCACGAAAAGCAAACCCTTAAAATTATGCAGCGAATAAAAACACAGCTTGCTGGTAAATGCGATTGTGATTTGATTGAGTTATTACCAAATAGCCATATAGATCTTGCTAATTACCAAGCGGTATTGATTGGGGGGTCTATTCGATATGGTTTTTATAGTAAAACCATGAAAAAATTTATTGATGCTAACTATCTGCAATTAAACACACTCAAATCTGGCTTTTTTGGCGTGAATATGGTGGCAAGAAAACCGAATAAAAATACGCCTGAAACGAATATATATACTAAAAAACTCTTAGCTAAAATTGCATGGCAACCAACGATTAAAGCGGTATTTGCTGGCGCACTTTATTATCCAAAATATAATTGGTTTGATCGTAATATGATCCGTTTTATTATGTGGTTAGGTAAAGGTGATACCGATGTGACTAAAGAAGTGATTGAGTACACAAATTGGAACAAAGTAGATGAGTTTGCTCATCAATTTGCGACACTTATCAATGAGTAATCTTAGTTATCTCTATAAAATAAGTCAGTATTCTCGTTATATATCAAGTCTTAAAGTTCTTTTTAAGAAACTTTGTGATATAGATCAACATTTTTACTAAAAAGGTGTACAATATTGCGCCTAAAGAATTTATCTCCTAATTGGGATTTTAATTGTGATTGAAAATTTAAGAAATATAGCCATTATTGCTCACGTTGACCATGGTAAAACAACCTTGGTTGATAAATTATTAAAACAGTCTGGTACGCTTGATAATTTACGTGGCGACGACAATGAAAGAATAATGGACTCTAATGCGCTAGAAAAAGAGCGTGGTATTACTATTTTAGCTAAAAATACGGCTATCGATTGGAATGGTTATCGTATTAATATTGTTGATACTCCAGGACATGCCGATTTTGGTGGTGAAGTTGAACGTGTAATGTCAATGGTTGATTCGGTATTATTGCTGGTTGATGCAATGGACGGACCAATGCCACAAACACGTTTTGTTACCCAAAAAGCGTTTGCTTATGGTTTAAAACCGATTGTTGTTATCAATAAGGTTGACCGTCCAGGCGCTCGTCCTGATTGGGTTGTGGATCAAGTATTCGATTTATTTGTAAATCTAGGTGCAACTGATGAACAGCTTGATTTCCCAATTGTTTATGCATCAGCATTAATGGGATTTGCAGGACTTGATCATGAAGATATGGCTGAAGATATGACGCCATTATTTGAAGCAATTGTTGAACATGTTGAGCCACCAGCAGTTGACTTAGATGGTCCTTTCCAAATGCAAATTTCACAACTTGATTATAATAACTATGTTGGTGTTATTGGTATTGGTCGTATTAAACGTGGTCGTGTTAAACCAAATCAACAAGTCACTATTGTTGATAGTGAAGGTAATAAACGCACTGGTAAAGTAGGCCAAGTATTAGGTCATTTAGGTTTACAACGTTATGAAGCTGAAGTTGCTGAAGCGGGTGATATTATTGCAATCACTGGTTTAGGCGAACTCGGTATCTCTGATACGATTTGTGATAATAGTTGCGTTGAAGCATTACCTGCATTAAGTGTTGATGAACCAACTGTTACTATGTTCTTTAATGTTAATAGCTCACCATTTGCTGGCAAAGAAGGTAAATATGTGACTTCACGTCAAATTCTTGAGCGTTTAAACAAAGAACTGGTACACAATGTGGCTTTACGCGTTGAAGAAACGCCAGACCCAGATGCATTTAAAGTTTCAGGTCGTGGTGAGTTGCACTTATCGGTTCTTATCGAAAATATGCGTCGTGAAGGTTATGAGCTTGGGGTATCACGTCCTAAAGTTATCTATAGAGAAATCGATGGTAAAAAGCAAGAACCTTTCGAACAAGTTACTTTAGATATTGAAGAACAGCACCAAGGTTCAGTGATGGAAGCTTTAGGTTTACGTAAAGGTGATTTAACCAATATGTTACCTGATGGTAAAGGTCGTGTACGTTTAGATTATGTGATCCCAAGCCGTGGTCTTATTGGTTTTAGAACTGAATTTATGACGATGACATCTGGTACTGGTTTACTTTACTCAACATTTAGCCATTATGATGATGTACGTCCAGGTGAAATCGGCCAACGTAATAATGGTGTAATGATTTCGAATGGTACAGGTAAAGCGTTAGCTTATGCACTTTATAGCTTACAAGATCGCGGTAAATTATTCCTTGGTCATGGTGCAGAAGTGTATGAAGGACAAATTATTGGTATTCATACCCGCTCAAATGATTTAACCGTTAACTGCTTAACGGGTAAAAAATTAACTAACATGCGGGCGTCGGGTACTGATGAAGCGACTACGCTTTCACCACCAGTTAAAATGACATTAGAACAAGCATTAGAATTTATTGATGATGATGAATTAGTAGAAGTTACACCATTATCTGTACGTTTGCGTAAACGTCATTTAACTGAAAATGATCGTAAACGAGCATTCAGAAGCAATAAAGAGTAATGTCAGTAAAAAACTAGCAAGTTTAACTAGTTAGTTTAAATTAGAAATGAAAACCTCGCTAATTAGCGAGGTTTTTTTTGGCTTTCACTCTGGCGATAGCGTCGGCGATTGATTGCTTGCGATCTTTTTGTGTCGTCGTATTACTATTGCTTATTGGCATCGACCTAGGGAATAAAATTGTTGGCGGTACCAATTGATTGTGACTTAATCGTTGCTGTTTTTTTTTCGTCAACAGTAACTCTTCCTGTTCATTTAAAGCAACACCTAGTGTACTTAAGGTAATACAGTCAGTTGGACAAGTATTAATACAATTACTACAAGATGTACAATATTGTGGCAATATGGTATGTAATACTTGTTTGCTCCCTACAATAGCATCAGTTGGGCAAACGCGTATACATTTGCCACAACCAATACAATTTTCTTCATCAATTAACGCTTTATATTGTTTTTGCATAATAATTTTTTAAATTAACTTAAACCAACAATATTACCATCTTTGTCAATATCGATATTTCGATAAGCCGGATTAGTACCAAGTCCAGGCATTGTCATTACATTACCTGCATAAACTCGAATAAAACCAGCACCGGCAGATATTGCTAAATGGCTGATATCGACATCAAAATTAGTCGGTACATTTTTTAAATTAGCATCAGCACTAATTGACATTGGTGTTTTCGCGATACAAAGTGGTAAGTGATCTAATTTTAATGCTTCGATTTCTTTAATGTTTTTAAGCGCTGTGTCTGATAAATTAGCTTTATTTGCACCATATTTTTTTACCATTGTTTGGATTTTATCTATTAATGGCATACTGTCAGGATAAGGTAACTTGATTTCACTTGGCATATCACACGCTTTAATCACATGTTTGGCAAGTTTTTCTGCACCTTTACCACCTTGAGTAAATACTTCACTGACTTCACAAGCAAATGCACCGTGTTCAATGGCGTATTTTTGTAAAAATGCTAATTCTTCTTCACTATCATGTGGGAATCGATTGATTGCGACAATCACTTGTAAACCATAACTTTTAGCATTATTGATATGCCACGCTAAATTAGCTGCACCAATTTCAAGTAATTCTACATTAGACTCTGAAATCTCTTTCGGTATGGCTTGTCCTGGTTTGATATTATATTTACCACTATTGGATTTTAAGCTACGCACAGTTGCAACAAGCACTACACAAGATGCCTTGATACCAGCTTGACGATATTTAATATTAAAGAATTTTTCCATTCCCATGTCTGAGCCGAATCCAGCTTCGGTTATAACATAGTCAGCTAATTGCATAGCAATGCGGTCTGCAATTACAGATGAATTACCATGAGCAATATTGGCAAATGGGCCTGCATGGATTAATACAGGTGTATTTTCCACTGTTTGCATAAGGTTTGGATTAATGGCATTTTTAAGCAGAACGGTCATTGCCCCAGCAACTTCAAGTTGTTCAGCAGTAATTGGTTCACCACTAGTGTTATAGGCTAAAATAATTCGTCCAATTCGTGCGCGCATATCATGTAGATCAGATGCTAACGCTAAAATTGCCATAAGCTCTGATGCAGCGGTAATTTCAAAGCCATCTCGGCGTTCAACACCGTTAACACCACCACCGACACCAACAGTAATATTTCGTAGCGCACGGTCATTGTGATCGATGACTCGTTTCCAGACAATACGGTTTATATCGATATTTAGACGAGGCAAACCTGTTTGTGCTGTAAATTCCTCACCCAGACGTTCTTCATGGTAAAGTCGAGAATCTAATGCTGCTGAAGCCAGATCATGGGCTGCAGTTATAGCGTGGATATCGCCAGTAAGATGAAGATTTAATGTTTCCATTGGTAATACTTCAGCCTGTCCCCCACCTGCTGCACCACCTTTAACGCCAAACACTGGCCCTAAACTAGGTTGACGAATACAAGCGATAGCAGATTTTCCCAAATAATTTAAACCTTCACTTAATCCAATAGTATTTACGGTTTTTCCTTCACCGAGTGGCGTTGGGGTTATTGCTGTCACTAATACTAATTTACCTTGAGCTTTATTTTGATTTGCTTTAATAATAGATAAATCAATTTTAGCGACATATTTACCATGAGGCAGCACATATTCATCAGGGATATTACATTGTTTTGCGATTTCAGTTATTGGACGTAAAGGCATACTCGTTCTCGTATTAAATTAAACAGGTTGTCAGTATAAAGAATTTAAAATGCCGAATAAAGCAACAATTTTATCTTTATTGATTTTCGGCACAATCTTTAATTATATTGTTATAATGGGCAAATTTTTAAACTATAGGATAATTGTCAAATGAATTGGTTTTCACAGTATTCACTTTTCTTGGCTGAAACAGTAACTGTTGTTATTGCTATTCTAGCAATATTGATATTTATTTTATGTCAGCGTCGAAAATCATCCACAGTTGCTGGGCGAATGTCAGTCAAAGATATAAGTAAAGAGTATGAACAAGCTAAAGATGAAATGTTAATGTCTAGTATGGACGAGGCCGAAGCCAAACAATTCACTAAAGATCTGAAAAAACAAAAAAAACTTGAAAAGAAACAGGCTAAACAAGCAGCTAAACTAAATAAGAAACAAACAGATAATGCGTCGTCGGTCGATACTGTAAAATCATCTGAGACAACATCAGTTTTACAGACAAAACCTAAACTGTTTGTTCTATCATTTAATGGTAGTATGGACGCACATGAAGTTGAAGAGTTACGCCAAGAAATTACTGCCGTATTAGCTATCATCAAACCAGAAGATGAAGTTGTGGTAAAACTTGAAAGCCCTGGTGGAGTAGTGCATGGTTATGGGCTGGCCGCTTCGCAATTATTACGCTTTAGAACACGAAATATTCCTTTTACTGCGGTGGTAGATAAAGTTGCAGCAAGTGGCGGCTATATGATGGCATGTACAGCCAACAAAATAGTTGCAGCACCATTTGCTATTGTTGGTTCAATTGGGGTAGTTGCGCAAATTCCTAACTTTAATCGATTACTCAAAAAGCATGATGTCGATATTGAATTGCAAACAGCAGGTGAATACAAGCGAACTTTAACCATGTTTGGTGAAAACACCGATGAAGGTCGCCAAAAATTTAAACAAGAATTAGAAGAGACTCATCTATTATTTAAAGACTTTGTAAAAGAGTATCGTCCTAATATTGATATTGAACAGATTGCTACAGGAGAACATTGGTTTGCAACACAGGCTAAAGAAAAGGGCTTAGTCGACGAAATTAGTACCAGTGATGATTTTATCTTATCGCATCTAGACACGCATAAAATCATAGCAGTTAACTATCAACGTAAACAAAAGCTATCGGAAAAACTCTCGAAAAATGTTGTAAAAGGTATGGAAAGATTATTCTTTAGACAAGGAAACGGACTATAACAGTCCGTTTTTTTTATAAATCTATCACCCCAATTTATTGCAAACAAACCATAAAATTTGCAAAATGTACCTTTAGTCAAAAAAGGCCTAGAACAGCTTCTGTTAGCACCAAAAACAGCAAATATCAAGACGAGCATAACGATTTAGTTAGGTGAGCATTCAAATGCATAAATAGTTAACCGATTGCTCTAAATAGGGAAAGTTAATTTTATGTAAAATTTTTTAATCAAAATATTGAGGAATATTTTTTGCATCAATTCTTGCTTACATATCTTAACAATTCATTACGAAACAATATTTGTCAAAATTAATGAATATATTTATACTATTTAAGTCAATAAAATATATTTTTATTGTTATAAAATAATTGGATACATTGACAAGGGATTGAAAAAATGTTAAAATACAGTTGTTTAGAGGCCAGCCAGCCAGCCAGCCAGCCAGCCAGCCAGCCAGCCAGCCAGCCAGCCAGCCAGCCAGCCAGCCAGCCAGCCAGCCAGCCAGCCATATAGGCTAAATAGTATTCTAGCCATCTTTCAGGCTAAACAAACTTCGCAAGTAAAATCTGCTATAAACTTATCTTTCCATAATCTAAAAACTTACATAGCAAAAATTGTATTAAATATCCATCAACATAAAAATAAACAAAAAGCGATAAATTTAACTAGATATCAAACACTATTTGCACAAATAATTTTTATTCTAAGTAGTTTATCATTGGTAAATAATGTATGGGCATTATCTTCATATTCTGCTCAAACTGAAAAAATGATAACCGGTAATACGCCGTATATTTTATTAACTGATGGCGTAACACCACTAACTGATTTACGTCAAATTATGGGGGTTAATTTTCCTAATCGTAATGGACAAGGCGGTACTGAATGGATCAGTGCCTGGGATACAGATCTTATCTTGCGAGCCCCTAAAGGAATGCATTTCAATGATGTGTGGACATTTGCAACTCCAACGGATGGTGAAGCGCATAATCCATCAACACTTAATGTTGATGACATTGATGGTGATGAAGTTGGTGGTTATGTCTCTGGTACAATTAGAGCAACTTGGTTTGAGAATGGTATTCAAATACCTAATGATCAGTTAAGCTCGGAGCTTGGGAATTGTGGAGGACCTTATAAATTACGCGTAGAAGTTTCGAATATTCAGGCCAATACTCAATATGGTTTACCTAGAAATCGTTACTATGGCAGTAGTTCGGTAGAGTATAGGATAATTCCAAATGGTCAAATATGTTATTTACGACCGAATGAAATGACTCACTTTGGTGATCATGATCCCAATGTCTTTAATAATACCTATGGTTTTTCACGAAATAGTGGTTTTCCAACTACCGGTTTTCAGAATGCGGCCTTTACTTTAGTCGGTAGTGGTTCAGACCAAAGTCTTTATCGTTGTTATACGTCTAATGGTGGTGGAAAGATAAGCTTATCGACAATTGGTGGTTATGGTTCGAATTGTACGGTAAATTATATTGCAGGGCAAAAAAGTCAATTTATTCAAAATGGCACACCAACAATAACAATGGAATTTTATAATGGTCGTTATTGGGAATGGATAGATAATTTTACTATTCCAGTTCCTAATAAATGGCCTAGTAAAGGCTCTGGTAAAGCAATGTTTTTTGGTGATGGTTACTGGTTTTACGATATCAAGAATTATTATGCATTGACTTTTTGTAGTAATATAGAAAAAATCAGTTATATTCAATCGCATAGCCTAGGTTTTCGGGCACAATATTTGTATAAAGCTGATGAACTGAGTAATAATCAGTCTCATTTTATAAGGGCTGTAGGTACGTTTATGGGTGAGTGGGGTATTACAAAAAGATATGGTGGAGTTTGGCGCCCTGATGGTGATCTCTGGACAGCTGACATAACAAGTGATGATAGAAGGATTTATCGTGTAATGGGAATGACAGGTCGAATTGAAGCTCAGTCGCCAAGATATCAAAGTACAACAACTGTTTGCCGAGGTGATTAATATATATTTAATAACAATCAGCAACATTTTAGGTATACTGTAAAGAAAAATTGTTCCAGTTAAGTGGAGCGTACTGGAACAATTTTTTGATCAAAAAACAATCAAATAAAGCTCAATAAATAAGTATAAATTATACTTATACTTTATTTAGTTAAATTACCTTATCAGCATCTCCTATTTATTAATCATGAATCTTAACAATTCATTACGAAACAATATTTGTCAAAATTAATGCATATATTTATACTATTTAAGTCAATAAAATATATTTTTATTGTTATAAAATAATTGGATACATTGACAAGGGATTGAAAAAATGTTAAAATACAGTTGTTTAGGAGCCAGCCAGCCAGCCAGCCAGCCAGCCAGCCAGCCAGCCAGCCAGCCAGCCAGCCAGCCAGCCAGCCAGCCAGCCAGCCAGCCAGCCATATAGGCTAAATAGTATTCTAGCCATCTTTCAGGCTAAACAAACTTCGCAAATAAAATCTGCCATAAACTCATCTTTCCATAATCTAAAAACTTATATAGCAAAAATTGTATTAAATATCCATCAACATAAAAATAAACAAAAAGCGATAAATTTAACTAGATATCAAACACTATTTGCACAAATAATTTTTATTCTAAGTAGTCTGTTATTGGTAAATAATGTATGGGCATTATCTTCATATTCTGCTCAAACTGAAAAAATGATAACCGGTAATACGCCGTATATTTTATTAACTGATGGCGTAACACCGCTAACTGATTTACGTCAAATCATGTGGATTAATTTTCCTAATCGTAATGGACAAGGCGGTACTGAATGGATCAGTGCTTGGGATACAGATCTTATCTTGCGAGCCCCTAAAGGGATGCATTTCAAAGACGTTTTGGCTTTTGCTTTATCAACTGATGGTGTTGCACGTATCCCATCGGCACTTAAGGTTGATGATATTGATGGTGATCAAGTTGGCGGTTATGTATCGGGCACAATTAGAGCAACTTGGTTTGAGAATGGCATTCAAATACCTAATGATAAGTTAAGTTGGGAGCTTTGGAATTGTGGTGGACCTTATAAATTACGGGTAGAAGTTTCGAATATTCAGGCCAATACTCAATATGGTTTACCTAGAAATCGTTACTATGGCAGTAGTTCGGTAGAATATAGGATAATTCCAAATGGGCAAATATGTTATTTACGACCGAATGAAATGACTCACTTTGGTGATCATGATCCCAATGTCTTTAATAATACCTATGGTTTTTCACGAAATAGTGGTTTTCCAACTACCGGTTTTCAGAATGCGGCCTTTACTTTAGTCGGTAGTGGTTCAGACCAAAGTCTTTATCGTTGTTATACGTCTAATGGTGGTGGAAAGATAAGCTTATCAACAATTGGTGGTTATGCTTCAAATTGTACGGTAAATTATATTGCAGGGCAAAAAAGTCAATTTATTCAAAATGGCACACCAACAATAACAATGGAATTTTATAATGGTCGTAATTGGGAAAGGTTTGATAGTTTTACTATTCCAGTTCCTAAAAAATGGCCAAAGAAGGGAACAGGTAAGGCAATTGTGTTTAGTAATTCAAAGCTTGTAAATACGAGTTTAGGATTTAATTTATTAAGTTTTTGTAGCGGGATAAATAAAATTACTAAAGCGCAAGCACTAGATAGAGATTTTCGGTTAAAATATTTATATACACCTTCTGAGCTGACT
Organism: Gilliamella sp. LMG 34362; assembly: GCF_984569125.1. Taxonomy (NCBI): domain Bacteria; kingdom Pseudomonadati; phylum Pseudomonadota; class Gammaproteobacteria; order Orbales; family Orbaceae; genus Gilliamella; species Gilliamella sp. LMG 34362. The sequence goes on from NZ_OZ474902.1 coordinate 930,763, forward strand.
AATAATGAGTCTCATTTTATAAGGGCAGTGGGTACATTTATGAGCGAGTGGGGTATTACAAAACTCTATGGTGGAATCTGGCTTCCAGATGGTGATTTATGGACTGCTGAACTATGGAATAACAGCTTTGTTTACCGAGTAAAGGGTAAGACAGGTGAAGTTGATCGTCAGGAGCCAAGATATCCAAGTACAACGGGTGTTTGTCGTGGTGATTAAAATATGTTTAATATAAAAGGGAAACATTTTATATATTAAAAGCAGAGAAAAATTGCTTCCAGTTATGCGTAGCGTACTGGAAGCAATTTTTTGATCAAAAAACAATCAAACAAAGCTGAATAAATAGATATAAATTATATTTATATTTTATTTAGATAAATTACCTTATTAGCATCTCCTATTTATTAATCATGAATCTTAAGAATTAGTAATTATAAATATGTTGTGAGTAAAGGCTTTTGCACTTCAAAAAAGTAATCTTGATTTTAAGTTATGCAACTCTATGTTATGCTTAACCTAATATTCGATCACAGGACGTTCCATATGATAAAAGATCCATTTTATGATCGTGAGGCGAAAAAATATGATTCGCCGATCGCCAGCCGTGAGCTGATTTTAGACTATCTTACTAAAGAAGCAAAACCAGCTAATTTAGACAAGATAGCTCAAGCAGTATCAATTAAGAATGATGAACAAAAAGAAGCATTACATCGAAGATTGCGGGCGATGGAACGTGATGGCCAAGTGGTGTTTACACGGCGTAAGTGTTATGCCTTACCGGAAAAATTCGATATGGTGAAGGGGAGTGTTATTGCCCACCGTGATGGCTTTGGTTTTTTAAGGGTAGAAGGAAAACCAGAAGATTATTTTTTATCACCTGAACAAATGAAAAAAGTGTTACAGGGTGATGTTATATTAGCACAACCAATTGGTAGCCAATATAGAGGTAAAACAGAAGCACGTGTAGTACGAATTTTAGAACCCAGAACTAACCAAATCGTTGGGCGATATTTTATTGAACAAGGTGTTGGCTTTGTGGTACCTGATGACAGTCGATTGAACTTTGATATTTTGATCGCGGGTAAACCAAATCGCACCGTAAGAATGGGGTCGGTTGTGGTAGTTGAATTACAACAACGTCCTGAGCGTCGTCAAAAAGCAGTAGGTATTATTAAAGAAGTTCTTGGTGAGATTATGGGAACCAATTTAGCAATAGATATTGCGTTACGTAATCATGAGATCCCTTACGAATTTCCTAAAGCAGTTGAAAAAGAGGTCAACAAATTTAGTGATCAAGTGCCTGAAAGTGCTAAAAAAGGACGTAAAGATCTACGAGATTTACCGTTAGTTACTATTGATGGTGAAGATGCCCGTGATTTTGATGATGCAGTTTATTGTCAAAAAAATCGTGGCGGTGGCTATCGATTATGGGTAGCAATTGCTGATGTGAGTTATTATGTTCGCAACGGTAAAGCTTTAGATAAAGAGGCTTGCTTACGAGGTACGTCGGTCTATTTTCCTTCACGGGTGGTACCAATGTTACCGGAGGTGTTATCTAATGGCCTTTGTTCTCTCAATCCACAAGTTGATCGTTTATGTTTAGTTTGTGAAATGACGGTGTCGAACAAAGGACGTTTAACCGGTTATCAATTTTATGAAGCAGTAATGAACTCACACGCTCGCTTAACTTATACTAAGGTTGCCAAAATTTTAGAAGGTGATAAAGAGTTACGTGAACATTATCGAGAGTTAGTACCTCATCTTGAAAATCTTTATGGCTTATATAAGGTATTAGATAATGCTCGGGTTACTCGTGGCGCAATTGGTTTTGAGTCAGAAGAACCAAAATTCATTTTTAATGCAGATAAACGTATTGAGAGTATTGAATTAGTACAGCGTAATGACGCACATAAAATTATTGAAGAGTGTATGATTTTAGCCAATGTTGCTGCGGCAAAATTGGTCATTAATGCTGAGATTCCGTCTTTATTCCGCGTGCATGATAGACCGGATGAAGATCGCATGAATAATTTACGCAGTATTTTAAGTGAACTCGGTTTATCACTTGGCGGTGGAGCAAATCCAACACCTAAAGATATTGCCAAATTAATGGTTGATGTTGAAGCAAGACCCGATCATGAGATGTTACAGACTGTAATTTTACGCTCAATGAAGCAAGCAATTTATGATCCCGAAAATCGTGGTCATTTTGGCCTAGCGCTTGAAGAATATGCTCATTTCACGTCGCCAATTCGTCGTTATCCTGATTTATTATTACATCGAGCCATTAAATGGGTACTGGCGAATGAACAACATAAAACCAGTAAAACTGGTGGGCATCGTTATACCATTAGCGAAATGCTTTATTTTGGTGAACACTGCTCAATAACTGAACGTCGTGCGGATGAAGCCGTGCGTGATGTCGTTGATTGGCTAAAATGTGACTATATGCAAGATCATGTTGGTGAGGTATTCAATGGTACTATCTCTAGTGTGGTTAATTTCGGCTTTTTTGTCCGGTTAGATGATCTGTTTATTGATGGTTTAGTGCATGTTTCGTCACTGGAAAATGATTATTATATTTATGATGCATCACGTAATCGTCTAATTGGTGAGAATACTCGCTTTAGTTATCGTTTAGGTGATAAAGTTCAAGTAAAAGTCGATAATGTTAATCCAGAAGAGCGTAAAATTGATTTTTCTTTGGTCGGCAGTAATAATAAGCCACAACGTCAAGGTAAGACGGCAAGAGATAAAGCTAATAAAGCTGATATAAGTTTTGCTACTGATTTACCAGTAAAACGCAAAGCTAAAAGTCCACCAGATAGCAAAAAGAAAAAAGCGAACGCTAAAGTAGCAAATAAAGCAGAAGCTAAAGTGAAAAGTAAAAAACGAACAAAAGCTAAAGCAAAATCTAAAGCGGCATCTAAGACTAAATCTAAATCAGCATCGACATCAAGTAATAAAAGAAAAAAGAGTAATTAATAGATGAGTGAAACAGTATACGGTATCCACGCCATTGAAGCATTGTTAACGCGTGCTCCAGAAAGAATTATTGAAGTTTTTATCGCTAAAGGTCGAGAAGATAAACGCTTGACTGCCCTTGTTCAAGAATTAGAACAGTTAAGTTTAACAGTGAAAGTAACCAATAGACAATATCTAGATGAAAAATCAAAAAATGGTGTTCATCAAGGTATATTAGCGATGGTAAAACCAAGCCGTGGTTATCAGGAAAATGATATACCACTATTGATGGAACAACATCCTAATCCGGTTATTTTAATTTTAGACGGTGTGACCGACCCACATAATTTAGGTGCCTGCATTCGTACCGCTGATGCCGCTGGTGTCAATTTTATTATTGTGCCAAAGGATCGCTCTGCACCACTTAACTCAACCGCACAAAAAGTTGCTTGTGGCGCCGCTGAAAGCGTGCCTGTAGTTAGAGTTACCAATTTAGCTCGAACTATGCGGATGTTACAAGATGAATATCAAGTCTGGATTGTAGGTACTGCCGGTGAAGCAACCAGCACACTTTATCAGACTGATTTTTATAAAAGTTCAAAAAACTTATCTCTGGCCTTAGTAATGGGGGCTGAAGGCGAAGGTATGCGTCGATTAACTAAAGAGCATTGTGATGAGCTAGTCAGTATACCTATGGCAGGAATTGTCTCTTCACTTAATGTTTCGGTAGCGACAGGTATTTGCTTATTTGAAATTGTTAGACAAAAAAATAGATAGTTTGAGTGATATATCATGTTAGGATTTTTGAAAAAACTGTTACCCAGCAAAAAAACACAATCTTTATCAGAACGAGACTTAAATGGTCGTAATAATGTTGGTTATCCTACCATGCAACTATCGCGTGAAATTGATAGTTTAGTTAAGTCGAAATATAGTGCAGCTAAACATATCATCAATTTGTATAAAGATACGCTGTTTTTTAAATGGGGGCCTAGTGTTTTCAATAACAAATTGTCTGACGAACAGCTTGCTAGTTTATCTGGGCGAAATGTTCAAATGGTCTATTTATTACTGTTTCGTGATATGTTGAGGCACATTGCAAGCTTTGCTAAATTTAAGCACTTTGCGGATGATTGGCCAGAACAATTTGCCCAAGAACTATTAGATAACTGTAAAATGCTTAGCGACAGTGATGATGTAGATATTGCTAAAAAGCAAGATTTATTTGCTAGTACTGAGCTTTATACTGTAGATAATCCGATTGATCGAAAACATCCAGAGACTACTGAAATACCTGATTGGACTGTACCGTTAGCCGAATTAGTGATGTTAAAATCTGACATGATTTATCATTGCCATCGTCCGCTAATGGCAGCCATTCTGAAAAAGTCGAATAAGCTAAAATAACCAGTTATTGATTACTTATAGTTTGTTTGATTTTATGATAATGCCTGTTTAAGCATAAATTATTTCTGGCAATTTGATATCCCAAGGTTGATTATCAATATTGGCCAATTTTTGGCAGGAAAATGCGAGCCCAATAGGTAATATCTGTTGTTGTTGATAATTTGCTAGCATTCGGTCGTAATAGCCACCGCCCATTCCCATACGATAACCTCGTTCATCAAAAGCAACTAATGGTGTAAAGACGATATCAAGTTGTGCAAACGGAATGACATTATTGACATTAAGTTCTGGTTCAAAGATGCCAAAATGATTTTTTATGAGTGGCGTATTTGTGGTGTACTTTAAAAAGAGTAGGTGATTTTTACAAAATGGATGGGTAATTGGTAAGTAGACTGATTTGTTTTGTTGCCATAGATATTCAATAATCGGTTTAGTATCGACTTCCCCATCAAATGACAAAAAAATAGCGATATTTTCAGCTTGATTCAAAGCTGGATGATTTTTAATTTTTTGATAAATAATTTGCTGCGCATTACAGCGTTGTTGTGGAGATAAATCACGTCTTTTTTGACGTATCGCTTGCCGAATATTCATTAGTTATCGATTGAAAAAAAAGTAAAGAAGCACTCCAAGATGTCGTTAGGGTCGTAACCCTTGAACCCAAGGTTCAAGGTGAGTTGCATGTTTTAATTTTTAGGTTTCCTAAATAAATTAGGCATACACACCAATCAAAAACCACACCACTCTAAATTAAAGAATATCGGCTCAGGGGACTAACCCTTATCCCGAGCATCTCAGAGATAATTAATATAATACAAAATTTAGAGAATCATACAATAGTCTTTGTTGATTATTTACGTTTAAGCTAACTAATTGTTGGTATTTAAAGCGGAATCAAGTAACTGCTGTAGCATTTTTAATCTATTAGCAAACTCATCGCTTTTTTCTTTCTCTTTAGTTAGTTCATAAGATATATTTAGTGCAGCAGTCATAATAAGTTGATCGCTGCCAACTTGTGGTGATTTTTCTCGTAAATTTGTTAAGCGTGCATCTAAATCTTTAGCCGCATTTGTAAGTGCGTCAACTTCTTCAACAGGGCAATTAAATTTTAAAGTTCGCCCAAAAATCTGAACCGTGACAGCTTGAGTTTCCATATTTAACCTATAGTTTTATAAATGTATTAATTTTGTCGATTATATGTTTGGCGTTTAATCCAACTTCATCACGCATTTCTTGTTGTGATCCTTGTGGAATAAACACATCAGGCAATCCGATGTTTAAAATATCACATTTTGTTTTTTTCGATAACAAAAATTCATTGACGGCGCTTCCTGCCCCACCTTTGATACTGTTCTCTTCGATGGTGACAAGTATATTATGGCTTTGACCAATGTGCAAAAGGACTTTTTCATCTAGTGGTTTTACAAAACGCATATCTATCACTGTAGCATTTATTTGATCGGCTGCTTGTAAAGCTTCAGGTAATAATGTGCCAAAATTAAGTAAAGCAATATTTTCACCTTCACGACAGTATTTTGATTGTCCCAATGGTATTGGATTGAGTGGTTGTAAGCTAGCACCACATCCTTCACCACGAGGATAACGTACCGCTGATGGGCCATTATGTAAATAACCTGTATAAAGCATTTGTCGACATTCATTTTCATCACTCGGAGTCATAATAACAAGATTAGGAATACAGCGTAGAAAACTTAAATCGAAAGCCCCTTGATGGGTTTCACCATCAGCGCCAACAATACCAGCTCTATCTATAGCAAACAGGACAGGTAAATTTTGGATAGCAATATCATGGATCACTTGATCATACGCACGTTGCAAAAAAGTGGAATAGATGGCTACTACCGGTTTAAATTCACTAATAGCAAAGCCTGCGGCTAACGTTACCGCATGTTGCTCAGCAATGGCCACATCGAAAAATTGATTGGGATATCGTTTTGCAAATTCAGTCATACCAGAGCCTTCGCCCATGGCAGGGGTAATTGCCATTAAACGTTTATCATGTTCGGCTATCTCACACAGCCAATCTCCGAATATTTTTGAATAGGTTGGTGCAACTTTTTTTGAAATCGGTAAAGTCCCTTCGTTGGGATTAAATTTGGGAACACCATGCCATAAAGTCGGGTTTTGTTCGGCAGGGCCATAGCCTTTACCTTTTTGAGTAATAATGTGCAGTAGTTGTGGTCCTTTTAACTGCCTCACATTTTGCAAGGTAGCTACAAGTGTTTCGACATCATGACCATCTACTGGGCCAATATAATTGAAGCCTAATTCTTCAAATAAAATGGCTGGAGTCACTAATCCTTTTAAATGTTCTTCGGTTTTTTTGAATAATTCTTTTAATGGCGGAATATTCGAAAGGACTTTTTTACCACTTTCACGAAAAGAGGTATAAGCTTTACTTGTTAAAAGTTGCGCTAAATGCTGATTAAGTGCGCCGGTGTTTTCAGAAATCGACATATCGTTGTCATTAACAATGACTAGCATATCAGGTTTTATATGACCTGCGTGATTCATTGCTTCAAATGCCATACCAGCGGTTAATGCTCCATCACCAATAATTGCTGCTACTTTTTGTCCTGATTGCTTTTGTTGTTCAGCAATAGCAATACCTAGCGCGGCACTAATAGATGTTGATGAATGGCCAGTTGTTAACACATCGTATTCACTTTCATAACGATGAGGAAAAGGGTGCAATCCACCTTTTTGGCGAATGGTTAGCATCTGATCACGTCGACCAGTAAGGATTTTATGCGGATAAGCTTGATGCCCTACATCCCATATAATTTTATCAAATGGAGTGTTATAGACATAATGTAAAGCAACGGTTAATTCGACTACACCTAAACCTGAAGCTAAATGGCCACTAGATTGACTAACACTATCTAATAAAAATTGTCGTAATTCCTGACAAATCTCTGGCAATTGTGATAGCGGATAACGTTTAAGATCCGTGGGGAAATTGATTTGCTTTAATAAAGGAAATTTATCTAAATTCATTTTTATCATCTAGTTATTAGGTTAACTATTTCGATTAATAATAAAACCAGCAAGATCTTGTAATGGTTGGCTATTATAAGGTATTTGCTGCAGACTATCGATAGCTTGTCGATATAATGTGTTTGTCATTTCAATTGCATTTTGTAAGCCAACTAATGCCGGATAAGTACTTTTTTCAAGTGCAATATCTGAGCCTTGTGGTTTACCCATTAGTTCTTGTTCACCAATAACATCTAAAATGTCATCTTGAATTTGAAATGCTAATCCAATAGCTTGAGCATAGTCATCTAAGATTTGATAATAGGGTTTGGCTACCTCACCACTAGCATAAGCACCAAGCCTAACTGCAGCTTGAATTAAAGCACCGGTTTTATAATTATGGATATTTTGTAAATGTTCAAGGGTTACTTTTTGTTGTTCTGCTTGCAAATCAAGTGATTGACCTAAGCACATACCTGCAAGACCACTGGCGTTAGCAAGTTCACTAATCATATTAATTTTACTTTGGTTATCAATATGTTGATTTTCGCATAATAAACCAAAAGCTAGCGATTGTAAGGCATCGCCAGCAAGAATTGCTTCTGCTTGACCAAATTGAATATGACAAGTAGGTTTACCCCGCCTGAGGTTATCATTATCCATGGCAGGTAGATCATCATGAATTAAAGAATAAGTATGCATTGATTCAATAGCTGCTGCAATAGGGTCAAGTTTTTCTAAAGGACAATTAAACATCTGCCCAGTTAGATAAACTAGAATGGGGCGGATTCGTTTGCCTCCGGCAAGCAGACTGTAGCTCATCGCCTGTTGCAAGTTTGAAGGGGCAAATTGCGAAATATACGTTGTTAAATAATTATCAATACGTTCTTGTAATGGTTTTGTGCTATTCATTATTATCAATTGAAAATTCAGATAATTGAGCATCACTATTTTCAGATAACAAAATTTGGATGCGTTGTTCAGCCTCATTAAGTTGTTTTTGACCTGAACGGGCTAATTTAATCCCTTTTTCAAACTCATTTAAAGCTTCATCTAATGGTAAATCACCATTTTCAAGTTGAGTGACAATTGCTTCAAGTTGTTTGATCGTTTCTTCAAAACTTGCTTCTTTATCTTGTTTTTTTGCCATATCGTCCCCCTCTGTGTTAAATGAGTATACACGTATTTTTTCTGATGGTGAATTAAGATATTTAAGTTAAATTTTTACATTAATTAAAACGTCATTGCACAATGAGTTGTGATTAGTTTTATTGAGTATCGTGGCAAGATGGATAATCTTCTTGTTCACGTTCAAGTTCATCAACTGATAGTTGGGCTATATCAGGATTGATCGGTTTTTTTACTTCAATTCCTAATTCCCTGAATCGTTCTATTTGACCAACAACATTACCTCGTCCTTTAGATAGTTTGTTCATTGAAGATTGATAGGTTTGTTGCGCTTTATCTAAGCAGTTACCTAGGTTTTCCATATCCTCAATAAAACCACGAACTTTATCATATAGTTTACTTGCTCTATCAGCAATAAGTTCGGCGTTACGATTTTGGTATTCAAATCGCCACAAATTATGAATAGTTCTTAACGCTACCAATAAGGTTGTTGGACTAACAATCATAATATTGTTTTTTAAAGCATCATTAATTAATGTAGGATCTTGATCAATTGCTGACAAAAATGCTGGTTCAACTGGAATAAACATTAAAACATAATCTAATGAATTGATACCAATGAGTTTGTGATAATCTTTTTGGCTAAGCTGTTTTAAATGATTACGTACCGAAGCAAGATGATCGGCAATAGCCTTAGTTCTAATATCATCGTCATCACTGTTAAAGTAACGTTCATAGGCAACTAAAGTAACTTTTGAATCAATGACAACATCACCACCTTGAGGTAAATGAACAATTACATCTGGTTGCAATCGTTGATTATTTTCATTGGTTAAATTAACCTGAGTGTGATACTCATGTCCCAAGCGGAGTCCTGAATTATCCAAAATTTGACTAAGAATAAACTCTCCCCAATTACCTTGAGTTTTGTTATTGCCTTTTAATGCATTAGTTAAATTAGTGGCTTCCTTAGTCATTAATTCATTAAGCTGTTGCAAATTGCGGATTTCATGGGTGAGAGTATGACGCTCTTTGGCTTCTTGTCCAAAGCTGTCTTGAACCTGTTTCTGAAAGCTTTCTAATTGTTGTTTTAGTGGTGAAAGTAGAAAATCTAAACTTTGTTTATTTTGTTGCTCAATCTTTTTGCCGCTTTGTTCAAAAATTCGATTAGCTAAATTTTCGAACTGAGTTGTTAAGCGTTGCTCACTTTGTTCCAGAATGGTTTGCCGTTGCTGTGCCGCATTCATGGTCTCTTCCAAACGAGTTTGTAACTCGCTAATTTTGATATTTTGGGCGATATTTTGTTGTTGGCATTGGTTTAATTCTTGTTCCAACTGTGTTATTTGAGTGGTTAAAACTTGATTTTCTTGTTTTTTTTGATTTAGTTGTAAATCAAATAAAGCATGTAGATTATTGGCTCTAAATTGCGTTTTTAATAAAGCGATTAATAAAACAACGGCGATAATAGCAATTATTATCGCTGTCCATTCACTTAAGCCTAAACTTCCAAACATGATCAAGCCCTTGCAAAAGTGAATGAAATGACATCGTCTAAATTCATGGCATCAAGTGCTAACATAATTAAGCGGTCAAGTCCTACGGCAACACCGGCACAATCAGGTAAACCAGCTTCCATAGCCGCAATTAACTCAATATCAATATTTTGTGGCGGTAAATTTTGATTAGCCCTATCAATATTATTTTGTTCAAAACGCATCTTTTGTTCTTGCGGATTGGTTAATTCTTTAAATCCATTAGCCAGTTCAACCCCTTTATAATAAAACTCAAAACGGCTGGCGACTCGATGGTCTTCCGAACTGATTGCTGCTAATGCTGCTTGAGAAGCGGGGAAATTATATACTGCAACGGGCTTTTCTTGACCAATATGAGGTTCGACGCCGAAACTAAATAGGCATTGTAATAAAGTGTCTCGATCATAATCATCAGTATTGAGCTCGATATTAAGCTTTTTAATCGCATCAATTAGGCTTGCTTGATCAGCTTCCAATGGATCAATATTTAGATGACGTTGAAATGCTTTTTGATAAGAGATACGTTCGGCTGGTTCGCAATCTAAAATGTTTTGTAGAAGATCATCGACCTCGTTAATCATTTGCATCATATCAAATTGGATACGATACCACTCAAGCATGGTAAATTCAGGATTATGATAGCGACTCACTTCTTCATGATTACGAAAGCATTTACATATTTGATAAATAGGGCCACTGCCAGCCGCTAATAAACGCTTCATATGATATTCAGGGCTGGTGATTAATGACATTTTCTGCCCTTGTTGTTCATTGGTTTCACCAGGTTTTAAAAATAAGGTATGAAATGAGCTCAGATGCACATCTGTTACTGCATATTGGCTTAAGGTTGGCGTCTCGACTTCTAATATACAGCGATCAGCGAAAAACTGTCTTACTTGAGATACAATTTTAGCGCGCTTAAGTAAATTATTAATTGATGCATTAGGTTGCCAAGTCATAAAAAAATATCCATGGATTTTGATTAATTACTAAAAGAAGAAATAGGGCATTAAGCCCTATCTCTTATTGCTGGCGTTCATTTTGCCATAATGAGAACAAATTGTCGTATTTTTCTTGCTGATGCCAGATGTGACAATGAAGTGCAGAAAGAATAATAGGGTCTTCTAAAATCGCTAATTGTTGTTCTTTACTGATTTTTTCTAAATCCACTTGCTGATAGTGCTCAATCAGTTGTTGGCGCAATTGCTGATTTTTTGTATTAGGTAAATGACGAGAAGTCGATAATGCACAGGCTAATGCATTATAAATAGGATCAACAAGTGCCATAATAAAGCCATGTTCCATAAAAGCAGCTTCGGTTTGCGCTAAATAGTCACCAGTGAGTTTTACTGCACGTGAAGGGTGGGTTTCTTCAGGTGTTAAAAATAACCCTGCTTTTTTAGCTTTCATACCAATACTGGATAAACCAGAAATACGAATTACTAGTGGTGAAATAGTTAATGGAATTAAAATTGCGATATACCAATAGGTAAATTGTGGATTTAACCAAATAATCACACATAACCACACAATTCCTAATAACGATAAAGGCCAACAAAAGTAGAATGATTCCCCCCAAGTTAAGGCATCATCACTTCGTGATGGTGACTTCCATTGAATTTTGCTACCAAGCCATGCTTTAACAACGAATTTGCTATGGAAGATCATACGGATTGGAGCAAGGATCATTGACCACACCATTTCAATAAGAATTGATAAGGTTAGTTTAAATATTCCACCAACATCTTTTGCCCCTGTTCTGGCTATAATAATACCATAGCTAAATAATTTAGGTGCAAACAGCAATACCATCGTGGTTGAAAGTAGTTGAATAGCTAATTGTTCATCCCATCTTGGCCAAGTTGGATAAAATTGGTTTGGTTGGAAAAAATATTGTGGTTCAGAAATATTGAACACTAATAATAATAGTGTTGAGAAAATTAAAAATACCAACCACAATAATGATGAAATGTAAGCCATACCACTGGTTAAAAACATAACTCGATGGGTTAAAGTAATGCCACTTTTGAATATTAATCGAAGATTGATCAGATTACCCATACACCAACGATTATCTCGTTTAAGATCTTCAATCATATTACCTGGCAACTCTTCATAACTACCGTTCATATCGTAAGCAATCCATACTCCATAACCAGCTCGGCGCATTAAAGTTGCTTCAACCAGATCATGCGATAAGATATGAATCGGGCCTTTACGTTTTTGCAATGGTGATAAAATACAGTGTTCAATAAAAGGTTTTAGGCGAATCATGGCATTGTGACCCCAATATTGGGCTTCACTTAGTTGCCAGAAGTGAGTACCTGAGCAAAAAATATCGCTATAAATTTGATTGGCAAATTGTTGAATACGGCCGTATAAGGTTGTCATTCTGACCGATTTTGGTGGTGATTGTAATATACCCGCTGTTGGATTCATTTCCATCATGGCAACCATTTTTAAAATACAATCCCCAGTCATAATACTATCAGCATCAAGAATCATCATATACTCATATTGATGGCCCCAGCGACGACAAAAGTCATCGATATTACCGCTTTTACGTTTTACACGGCGTTTACGATGACGATAGAAAATATTACAACCATTATCTGCTTTTTTAGCATTAAAATCAGCCCAAGCCTTTAATTCATTAACATACAAATCAGGATCGTTTGTATCACTAAGAATATAAAAATCACAATATTGAGCATGTCCTGTTTCAACTAGTGATTCATAGGTGGCTTCAAGTCCAGCGAATACTCGTGAAACATCTTCATTACAAATAGGCATGACTAAAGCAGTACGATGTTTTGCGTCAATATGAGCTGCGGGATCATTAGGAATAGCAATAGTATAACGGTCTTTTTTTATCACTGCCAAAATAAGACCCATGATACTAGTCCAAAAACCGATTGAGATCCAACAAAATAAAATAGCAAAGAGACCAATAATGAAGCCCTGTATGATATAAGGAATAATACTATAGATAGCGAGTTCAGGATTGATGTCCCAATTAGCCATAAAACTAATCTTTTGCCAGCTTTGATACGGCAAAAGTGACGATAAATAAATTGTTCCATAGTATGTTTGAACTGCTATAAGCACAAACATAATTAGACGACGAATAAGTGCGATAATATTCACACGAGGTTTTGATTTAGCTGTATAGCGTTCATTCCAAATTTGTGGTTGTACTGACACACGTTCAACTTTGGGATAACTAGGTTGCTGTTGTCTTGCTTCATTAAAATGGTCAATGTTGCCGACTTGACTCAATCGATATTTTAAGAATTCGACATCATTGGCAAGAGAGTTATTGTTTTCCGATTTCTGACGCCAAATTTCGGCGTCAGATAGATTTTCGAAGTAATCTTTTTTCATATTATTGGCTGATTATTATAATTATTGAGCAGGGTATTGCCCACTCCACGTCTCGGACAGAACTTCGCCTGTTTGAGAAGCGAGTTGAACACGCAGATCGGTTGCTTTTTTGTTATCTTCAACGTTGAATCGAATAATAACACGCCAACCTTTAGTTACTGAATTGTATTGGGAATCACAACTTACAATTGAGCCGTTATTAATACTTGAAATAACTTTAACAGGATTTTTATCAGATAACTGAGGTCCAGTAAAATCAATAACATATGCATTAGAACCATCAAGTTTACGTATTAAATTGGCTTGCTTGATATCACCTAGCGATAAACGAGTACTTTCTGCTCTAGCGACGTTAGCCGGATAACGATTTTGTTCGTTTAAAGTGTAATGTAGTCGATATTTAAAAGTAAGTTGATCACCGCCTTTATATTGCTTTTCAGGAACCCAGAAAGAAACAATATTATCATTGGTTTCATCTGCTGTTGGAATTTCGACAAGTTCAACTCGCCCTTTTTGCCAATCATTTAAGATTTCAACCCAAACGCTTGGTCTTAGTTCGTAATGGTCATCTAAATCTTGATAGTCATCAAACCCTTTATCTCGTTGGATTAGACCAAAACCTTTAGGATTTTCTAAACTATATGATGAAAAAGATAAACGTTTAGGATTGTTTAAGGGACGCCAGATCCACTCATTATTATTAGCCAAAATAGATAACCCGTTTGAGTCATGCATTGCTGGACGATAATTAAGTAGTGGTGATGGCTGATTTGGGCCATATAAGAACATACTAGTTAATGGCGCAATACCCAATTTTTTAACTGAATTACGGAAGAATACTTTAGCTTCAACCGTAACGGTGGTATCGATACTTGGTACTAGGGTGATTTTATAAGCTCCAGTAACACTTTGAGAGTCAAGTAATGCATAAATGACTAAATGCTTTTGATTTGGTTCTGGACGTTCAATCCAATATTCTTTGAAGCGAGGAAATTCCTCTCCTGACATTTCACCGGTGTCGATAGCAAGACCTCGAGCGGAAAGGCCATATCGTTGATCTTTACCAACAGCACGGAAGTAACTACCACCAAGAGCAGTAAATATTTCATCATCGGTTTTTGTTGGTTTGTTAATTGGATAATGAACTTTAAAACCGGCAAAACCAAGATTTTTAGTATTTAAATTATCTAAATGAAGTTGACTCAAGTCGAAATAATCTGGATCGTATTTAATTTCATTAACTTGGTTATTGACAATTTCGTTAATTTTAACCGGCATGTCAAAATACATACCTTCATGATAAAACTCTAGTTTAAAGCGACTTTTGCGATCATTCCAATAAGCTTTATCATGTTTAAAAGAAATTTTTTGATAATCAGCAAATTGCAGTGAAGATAGCTCACTAGGAATGTTTTTAGATGGTTGGACATAAGACTTTTTTGATAATTTTTCTGCTTTTGTCACTACATCATTAAAAGTAAAAGCCCATGAAGAAAAACTCAAACAAGATATTGATGCTATGCATAACATCTTGCAAGTTAGTGTTTTACTAAATCGACTAATAGGTAATAAATTGTACATAAAAAAGACTCACTTAAGTATTATCTAAAAATATTAATGTAATTGATAATATTGTCTTTAGGGCTACTTAAACAATTTTCAAGATAATCAGTTTTCATTTCGTCAAGAATACTTGGGTTTTCATCTATTAAAAAATGAGAGTAATTATCTTTGAGAATTTTAGTTTTTAATGCAGCCAAATCTTGTTCTGACATTCTAAATAATGGTTGATAGCGATTGGTTATATTTTCGGTATCTTTGCTGTAAACTGCAGCAACAAAATCAGCTGACCATTGACAGTAATTGTTTAGATTATTGTTGGTTGGATTAATTTTTTTTAACTCAATTTTATGTTCGGCTTGATTTTCTTCAATCACTTTTTTGAGTTGTATATCATATTTTAACTTATAAAATTCGTTAAGATAAAAATTTAACACACAGGATGATTCGTTACTATCATCTTTACAGTCTAAAATACCTTGTTTTTTTATATAACTGTCAAATTGTTTATCGCCAACTAATTGAAGTAATTGATTTTTGGCATTAGATACAAACGGGTTATTTTGTTCCGTTTGTTCTTTTAGTATTGTTAACGGATCGACTTCAATATTTTTGCCATTATTTTTTGTTTTAGACATATTGTTTTTTACACAGCCTGTAGCAAGAATAAAGACAATGGCACATGTAAGGATATTACTTATTTTCATATATCAAATTCCATGAACATATTCTTGAGTTGAAATTTCAGGTTGAGAAACTTAACACTTTGTAGTGAAGTCGTAACGCGAAATTATATACTCTTATTCTTTTAAAAACACTAGATGATTACATTAATTTAGTAAAAAACGCACTAAATATTCGTTTGCCGATTTTGTTTAATGTCGGCATATTTTTTTAATATCGACAGTAAATTGTGAATCATCGGTTAAAGCTGGCTTAAATTTTCCTTTTGCTTTTAAAAAAGCAATAAGCTGCTCGGCATTCATATCGGAGTTAGAACAGGTATGAAATCTAGCTTCGGTACCAAATTTTTCATGGATAGCATTAAGTAAAGATGATTCGGTATAATTGTTCCCATCCATCATCTGTAGTACTTCATGACCGTGAATTGATATCATTTTCCTCTCCTAGATTGCGGTTTATCTCGCTCTAATTATTATTTTTTAAGCGGTGAAAGATAGCAGATATTTTTAATAAAAAAAAGAGGTTAAATGTTAAAAATATTATTAATTGTATTTAGATTAACCCTGATTATTATCAGGGGTAAATAATTAGTGTGAAAAAGGTTAAATTGACAAGATAATCTTTATTTATTTTCATCGATTTTTACAATAATCGAGTTGTTTTCAGTTTTAACCTGTTGGAGTACAACTGATATTGTATCAGCTAGTTTAAGTACAAGCTCATCTTTAATTTTAATTGAACCCTCATCAAGATTTAAGGTTATTTCATCACGAACGTTATGAATCATGGAGAGAGGTAAAAATGCGAATGCCCCTATCTCGGTCAATCGGACTCGAGCACCACCTCGGTTAATATCAATTATTTCAGCATTAAAGCGTTTTCCTTGTTTATTGGTTAAGTATTGGCTATAAAGATTTTCGGCGATATCACGTTCAGCTAAACGTAATTTTTTTCGACGATCAGACATACTTTCTAATTGCTCAGAAGTTGGCACAATGAATGGTTGCTCTTTAAGCGAAGCCTTAAGTAAACGATGGTTTATCATATCACCATACTTGCGAATTGGTGAAGTCCAAGTGGCATAGGCCGAAAAGCCCAAACCATAGTGAGGTTGTGGCGTTATCGAAAAATCAGCAGGACTTTGGAATTTACGCAACTTAGTTGATAGAAAATCGTTATTATCAATTAATCGGCGTAATCTAATATATCCTTCAAATGAAGTTAGTGACTCTTTATCAAAATCATAAATGCCATTATCAACTAATATTTTTAAAATCTGTTCAATGTACTTACTATCAAAGCCTGAATGAGTATTAAAGACGCCGATACCAATCTTTTCAGTTAAATATAAGGTCAAAGCTAAATTAGCAATAATCATCATTTCTTCAACGATATTATTGGCGATGCCGCGTTCTTCTTTGAGGATTGTTTGCACTTGGCGATTATCATCAAGTACAAACCGATAATCATTATTTGCTTTAAAAATTAACGCATTTTGTTGTCGCCAATTGATACGAACTTTTGCTAGATCAGCTAACAATTTCAATTGGGTTTTAATTTCTGTGTTAGCAAAATTTAAATCACTTTGATTTTCAAGGAAATTAGAAACATTGTTATAACAAAGCTTAGCTTTGGATTCAATCCAAGCCGAGGTAAAATGGATATCATCAGCAGTAAATTGTCCCGTTTTATCTAGGTGAATTTTACATACCATTGCTGGACGTTTTTGATTGGCTTTTAATGAGCATAGGTCATCAGCCAATTGTTTAGGTAACATTGGAATATTAAAATCGGGCAGATAAGTTGTAAAATTACGAACTTTGGCAATATTATCCAGCTCACTATCAGGTAAAATATAGGCCGTAGGATCTGCAATGGCTATCATTAAGTTATAATTACCCATTTCATCTTGGCAAATAGCAATCGCATCATCCATATCTTCGGTATTTTTATTATCAATAGTGAAAAACGACACATTGGTTAAATCTTGTCGATTTTGTTGTTCACTTTCAGAAATGATTAATGATTCAGCTTGGGGGGCATTATCCTCTAATTGGTAACGAGCTAAGGTTTTCAACCATAATTGATAAATTGAATCAGAACTTGCGATAAATTGTGTTACTTGAGCAAGAAATTGTTGTTTATCTTTTTGCAATGGATGCGATTGTAATGTTGCGACAACCCAATCACCTTCGGTTAATTTTTGCTTAACTTCGGTGTTAACTTGACAACGTATGGCAAACTTAGTTGGCATATTTTCAGGATAAATCACCATAGCGCGATCTAAAAAGCCGATTTTACCAATAAATTTTTGTAAGCTACTTTCAATTAATATTTCAGGTTCAAATGACTCTTTATCATTATTGCTGATGATGGTTCCCGATACTTTATCTCCATGGCAAAGCTGCTTCATTTTGGCAACAGGAATAAAATAATTTGTTTTATTATCAACATCTAAAAAACCAAATCCTTTTTCGTGTGCTCGGACGATACCTTCAACATGAGGTTTTTGTTCTGCAAATTCTTGTTTAAGTTGGGTGAGTAATGGGTTATTTTGAAACATATGGTTTAATATTAATTGAAAAATTTAGACTAAATTCTATCATAGTTATGCTTTTAGGGGTTATTGAATTGTTCATCATTGACTGACTATTGAAGTCAGTTACAATAAATAAAGAGTTAAAACATGAAATTAAATTATAAATTACAAGGCAATAAACAACCGATTTTATTAATGCATGGTCTATTTGGTAGTTTAGATAACTTAAACATGTTAGCTAAAGACCTCGTTGCAAATTATCAAACTATACAAGTTGATTTACGTAATCATGGCCAATCGCCATGGTCAAATATCATGAACTATCAAACTATGGCGGAAGATATCGCGGAACTCTGTCATGATTTGCAATTACAAAACTTAATCTTAATTGGTCATTCAATGGGTGGCAAAGTTGCTTTACAATTGAGCCAACTTATTCCACAACTGATTAGCAACATTTGTGCAATTGATATTGCGCCAGTTAAATATACTCAAACAATTAATACTCCGGTCATAAAAGCATTGGCACAATGCATTGAACAACAATTAGTCGATAGAAAGAAAATTGCTGAAGTTATGCGACAACATGGATTAAATGAACCAATGGTTTTATTTTTGCTCAAATCCTTTAAACATGAGCGTTGGCTATTTAATGCTGATGTAATTATTAATCAGTATGCCAATATTTGTGATTGGCAAACTATTTCACCCTGTGACATACCAACATTATTTATTGGCGGTGGTAATTCAAGCTATATCAGTGATGAAAATTATCCAGCTATATTTAATCAATTTCCCAATGCACAAATTGATATTGTAGAAGGCGCTGGTCATAATGTTCATGCTGAAAAAACAGAGCAAGTATTGCAACATTTATATCATTGGTTAGCTGACTGATTATAATTATTTCAACAATAAAATTAATCAGTACAGCAATTGCTTAATTGATGGTTACTGATTTTTATTTTTTAATTGAAACTAAAGATTGCATGATTTAATAAGCAATAACACTAAAAAATAAGATTGGTTGTTTGGTAAATTCAATCAACCAACATGAATAGTCATAGTATAAGCAGTATTAGCCAATACGTATTTCTTTTATTCTTTATGGTGTGATTTATTTATTATAAATCAATTTATGTTCATTATCTAACCAGATACGAATATCATTGTTGTTTTGGTTCATAACTTTGACTTTAGAAAAATTAGCAATTGCGGTTTGCGCACCATGTTGGATCAGTTCAGCATTACCAATGCCGACACAATATGCACCGGCTATTCATAACACAACCAGCGTTAACTAAACAAATTCAATCTTTTGAACGAGTCATCGATCAAAAACTGTTTATCCGTGGTCGGAATGGAGCAACATTGACTGCAATAGGCAATGCGTTATATCCCGAAGCTAAAAAACTACTGCAACAACATCAGAAATTCCTGTTATTTGCCGATAATATTAAGAAAAAAGCGAATGAATGCTTATCAATTGGTTTTGGTATCTCTTGTTTTCAACAGGTTCCTAAATGGATTCGGACTTTTTCTGATGGATCCCCTGAATGTCATATTGTGACTAAACAACTACCTTCTAGTGAGCAAATAAATCTGTTAATGCAAGGTGAACTAGATATTGCTTTTGTGCCAGCTAGTGTTCGTCATTTTTTACCTAGGGGGGTAAAACTTATTTCATTAGAATTAACGCAAACGGGATGGGATATTGCCGTGGCGTGGAATAAAAGAATTGAAAATAAAAAGCGCGATTTATTTTTGGACATGAATATTAATCACATAAAAAACGTTGTTGTTTAATCGTTTTGTGATGAATAGGGGTGACGCTAACAAAAACCATCTGACAAGACCTACCATAAGGTTGGCTATAAACTTGATATTGCCAATTATTTGGTATGATTTGCTGTAAATTATGAGGATAACTATCAAGTAAAGCAAAGGCGATTTGCTCCGCTTTAAACTGTTTTTGGAAATAGTGGTGTTGACTAATGATTGCGGTTAAATAACCACTAAAACCTAGCATAATGATAGCAAACATTAAGCATGATATCATGACTTCAATTAAGCTAAATCCGGCTATGTTTTTTCTATTCACAATCAACGAGCCTTTTTTCTGGACAATAATCTAGCCAATGGCCTTTTTCAATAATCAAGTGATTATCAGCAAAATACGTTAACATATAAAGATAATAGTCATCAGCTTGAGCTCTCAGTAGAGTATAGTTATCGATTTTTAATCGTGATTTTTTGATGCAAGCCTTGAATTGATATTGATTATCTAATAAACATTGCCATTGCTCACTCGGTGGTTGCCATACTTGTGTTTTTGCCCAATTTAAACTTGAGCTTGCTTGATTAAACTGACGATAATGTTGAATCTCAATCAAATAGGTTTTTTTTAATGAATTAACTAGAGCCTGAAAACCGGTTAATAAAATGAGGCCGACAATGGTTAAGATAATTACCATTATTAACGAGCTAAAACCTTCGGCTTGCGTTGTTTTTTTATTAAAATGGATTTTCATTTTTGATAATGGTTACCGTTTGATAGGTTATTTTTTTGTTTTTCTTTAATTGAGCTCTAATATTTATTACAAAATAGTTGTTTTGCTGTTTTATTAAAAATTGCGTTATTTTAATGTCATGTGGATCGAATATTTTCTCCCAATTTACACCCTCACAACTTATTGAACCTACTTTATATTCCAAATTATTTTTGTAGAAACGATAAGCAAAGATGTCTGATTTACTTGGCGCATTACGATCATAAATCCAATCATTGCGAATTTCACTATCATAACGGAAAATATAACAATTGTTTGAAGTATTGATTTCAATTGGATATTGTTTCATTTTTTCGGGACTATTGGCAATAAATCCAGCACGTTTTAGATCTTTTGTTATACTCACTAAACCTTGATGAATATTTTTTTCTAAATGAATATGCAAATTTTTTTCCAACAATATCGATTGTAATTTACTATAGAATGAGGTGATACCTATAAATATTAAACTGGAAAATGCAATACTTAACATTATTTCAAATAATGAAAATCCATTTTGTTTTAGCATCGCGGTAGTCCGGGTAAATAACTATTTTTCTTACAAAATCGGATCCGCCCTCGATAAGAAATGATAATTTGCGTGGTACCAATGGCGTTGTGTAATTCGATTGTCCCCGTTTGTGCCATATTTTTCCGGCCCCAAAAGGAGATGGTTTTTTTATCAGTTAAATCACTCAATTCAACAGAATTATTAGGCTTCATAAAATAGGCGGTGCCTTCTTGGCAAGAGGTTGGTTTTTCGCCCTTGCCAATACTTATGCACCAAGGCTTAAAAAAATAATATACGTGATAGTTTTCATTAGTGTTGTAAGCTCTTGCTTGAGCCTCTTCTAAAAAATAGGCAAGCTGTTTTGTGGTGGTTGTTAGTTCATTACGCAGTTGTAATTCTTTCCAATGTTGTACACCAATTGTGGCCAAAATAGCACTAATGCTGATAACTAATAAAAGCTCTAATAAAGAAAATCCGCTGTTTTGCATTATTTTTTATTGAGAAATTTAATGAGAATTAAACTTTATATCCAAATAAAATCACGGTATTAACTTTTACTAAGATTTTGTGAAAGGTATTCCAAATAATTAACTTTTTTTGAGAGATCTTAATGATAAGATAAACCACTTAAAAATAGTGGCATATTATATTATACTGTTAGGCCAATTAAATTTGCTAACGGACTTTAAGTTAAAGGAAACGAGAAATGCAACAATTACAAACTATTATTGAGGCAGCATTTGAACGTCGTGCTGAAATTACCCCTTCAAATGTTGATACAGTGACACGTGATGCGATTAATCAATGTATCGCTTTATTAGACAGCGGTAAAATGCGTGTCGCAGAAAAGATTAATGGCGATTGGGTAACTCATCAATGGTTAAAAAAAGCAGTGTTGCTTTCATTCCGTATTAATGAAAATCAACTTATTGATGGTGGCGCAACTAATTATTATGACAAAGTACCGTTAAAATTTGCTGATTATGATGAAGCGCGTTTCCAACAAGAAGGTTTCCGCGTAGTTCCATCAGCAATTGCACGTAAAGGCGCTTATGTAGCTCGCAATACAGTATTAATGCCTTCTTACGTCAACATCGGTGCTTATGTTGATGAAGGGACTATGGTTGATACATGGGTAACTGTAGGTTCATGTGCACAAATTGGTAAAAATGTCCATTTATCTGGTGGCGTTGGTATTGGTGGTGTATTAGAGCCATTACAAGCAAATCCAACTATTATTGAAGATAACTGTTTTATCGGTGCTCGTAGTGAAATTGTTGAAGGTGTGATTGTCGAAGAGGGCAGCGTTATCTCAATGGGTGTATTTATTGGACAAAGTACTAAAATTTATGATCGTGCAACTGGTGAAGTTCACTATGGTCGCGTACCGGCTGGTTCTGTGGTGGTATCAGGTAACTTACCAACTAAAGATGGTAAATACAGCCTTTATTGTGCAGTAATCGTTAAAAAAGTAGATGCTAAAACGTTAGGTAAGGTCGGTATTAACGAATTACTTCGTACTATTGATTAATTTTATTAATCTATCTATTAAAGCTACCGTAAATGTTACGGTAGCAATAAAATGAGTTGTTTAAAGTGAGTTATATCTTATAACGATTAGAAGAGGAAAATTTATGCCTTCTTTTGATATTGTATCAGAAATTCAAATGCCAGAAGTCAAAAATGGGGTCGAAAATGCGACTCGAGAATTGGCAACACGTTGGGATTTCAAAAATGTGGAAGCATCATTTGAGCTTAATGAGAAAAATGAAACTATCAAAGCGACGAGCCAATCAGATTTCCAAGTGCAACAGTTACTGGATATTTTACGTGATAAGTTAGCTAAGCGTGGTATTGATGGTGGTGCGCTAGAAATTCCGGAAGAGATGGAACATAGTGGTAAGTTTTATAGTATTACAGTTAAGCTGAAACAAGGTATCGATAAAGAATTAGCTAAAAAAATAGTTAAATTAATCAAAGATAGTAAAATTAAAGTCCAAGCACAAGTACAAGGTGACCAAGTTCGGGTTACTGGAAAATCACGTGATGATTTACAAGCAACTATGGCACTAGTTAAAAATGGTGAGTTAGGTCAACCATTTCAATTTACTAATTTCCGCGACTAATCAATCATTCTAATCTTTATTATTGCCGACATTGTTTTGACAAAATTGTTCGGCAATATGTTTTCATTTATTCACAGAATCAACTTTTAAAAAATTTGAGGAAAGCACTTTTTTGCGGCTAAATTTTTAATAATATGTGCTTTTATTTTTATTTTTGGTGAGGCATTATTTCAAATAACGAGATTTTTTTGACTAAATACGTTATTCTATTTGCTTGTCTATCCTCTTATATTATAACAATACTTATTATGCTGAAAAAATTAGTTTTCTTTTTTGTTTTTTTTATTTTTTCATGTCCTTTATTTGCACAAAATCCCAATGACGAAGAAAAGAAAGTATTTATTGATAACTTATTATCAAAAATGACTATTAAAGAAAAAGTGGGGCAATTGCGGTTAATTAGTGTCGGCGGTGATCTAACCCTAGACAAAGTACTTGATCAAATAGAAGCTGGTGAAATAGGTGGCATTTTTAATACTGTTGTGGAACCCGATCTATCCAGAATGCAGGAAAGAGCTTTAAGATCACCAAACCAAATTCCGGTTTATTTTGGTTTTGATATTGTTCATGGGCATCGTACAGTATTTCCAATTAATTTAGGTATAGCTGCAACTTGGGATCGTAATGCTTTCGCTAAAGTGGCTGAGGTCTCTGCTGATGAAGCTACATCTGATGGACTTAATGTTACTTGGGCGCCAATGGTGGATATTACTCGTGATCCTAGGTGGGGACGAGTTTCCGAAGGATTTGGTGAAGATCCTTATTTAGCTTCAGAAGCAGGGCGAATTTTTGTTGAAAAAATGCAAAAGCAATCCTTGGCTGATAAAAAATCATTAGTCACAACGGTTAAACATTTTGCACTTTATGGTGCGGTAGAAGCAGGACGCGAATATAACAGCACCGATATGAGTGAACGCAAAATGTTTCAAGAATATCTTGTGCCTTATAAAGCGGCTATTGATGCCGGTAGCCGAGCGGTTATGGTTGCGCTGGTTAGTGTAAATGGTATTCCTGCTACAGCTAATCATTGGTTATTAACTGATGTATTACGCAACCAATGGCACTTTGATGGAGTAGTTGTTAGTGACCATGGTGCTATCCGTGAATTAATTAATCACGGCGTTGCACAGGATGCTAAAGATGCAGTACGTATTGCTATCAAAGCTGGTATTGATGTGAGTATGAATGATGAATACTTTTTACAGTTTTTACCAGAATTGGTTGATGAAGGTGCAATCTCAGAAGATCTGATTAATCAAGCTTGTCGCCATGTGTTAGAGCTTAAATATGATATGGGGTTGTTTAAAAATCCGCATCGAAATTTAGATCCTAATTTTGATATTGAAACTATGTTTGCTAACGATCGCCTACATCGTACTGAAGCCAGAGATGTAGCTCGTCGTAGTATTGTATTATTAAAAAATGAAAATAATTTATTACCGTTAGACAAAAATAAAAAAATAGCTGTCATTGGACCATTGGCTGATTCAAAACGAGATATTTTAGGTAGCTGGTCAGGTGCTGGACGTGCTAATTTAGCGGTAACGCCGTTGCAAGGCATTAAAAATGCCATCGCAAATCCCAAATTAGTGAGTTACGCATGGGGGGCGAATCTCTCGGATGATCCTAACCTTGATAAATTTTTAAATTTATATGGTGAAAGCAGCAAATTTGATAAACGACCAGCTAATAAGATGATAGCCGAAGCTGTTGCTCAAGCTAAAAAATCAGATGTTGTTGTGGTTTTTGTTGGCGAAGCACAAGGCATGGCACATGAATCATCAAGTCGAACCGATCTTGATCTTCAAGCTAGTCAAAAACGATTAATTAAAGCATTAAAAGCTACTGGTAAACCACTGATTATTGCTTTAATGAATGGCCGTCCACTTACTGTGAAAGAAGAATATCAGCAAGCTGATGCTATGCTTGAAACGTGGTTTTTAGGTACTGAAGGCGGGAATGCTGTGGCCGATGTGCTGTTTGGTGATTATAATCCGTCAGCTAAATTACCTATGTCTTTTCCAGATAATGTTGGCCAGATCCCTGTTTATTATAGCCATTTAAAAACTGGTCGACCACATGGTACAGTTAATATGGGTAAATACACAACGTCTTACTTTGATAGCCCGAATGAGCCTTTATTTCCATTTGGTTTTGGCTTAAGTTATACTGATTTTACTATTGATTTTTCATTATCAAAAACTGAAATGTCACCAAATGGGGAAATTGAAGTTATTGCTAATGTGGAAAATACTGGTGAAAGAGAAGGTTCACAAGTGGTGCAGTTCTATTTGCAAGATGTGACAGCATCAGTAAGCCGACCGGTAAAAGAGTTAATTGGTTTTGAATTTATTACTCTTAAACCGCATGAAAAAGGTCAAGTAAAATTTGTTATCAAATATGACATGTTAAAATTCTGGAATGATAAAATGCAATATGTTGCAGAACCTGGTAAATTTAATGTGTTTGTAGGTGCGGATTCTACAACTAAAGATAAGCAAACATTTACTTTACTTGATAATTAAAGTTAGCATTTTCCGTCGACTTTGGTCGGCGGTTTTGTGCCGTGGTTATTGTTATGTTTGAGTTTGATCTTGTACTACAGCTTTTACAGCAGATGTGCGTGTATTTGGTTATTGCTTATTTGTTAAGTAAAACCCCAATTGTTATTCCTTTAATGCAAGTCACCATCCATTTACCTCATAAATTAGTCTGTTATTTTATTTTTTCTTTATTTTGCATTATGGGTAGCTATTTTGGTTTACATATTGAAGATACTATTGCGAATACTCGTGCTATTGGCGCTATTTTAGGAGGGTTGCTTGGTGGTCCGGTAGTAGGGCTTTTAGTTGGCTTAACTGGCGGCATTCATCGTTATACATTAGGTGGTATTACAGCTGAAAGTTGTATGTTATCGACTATCTTGACAGGTTTAATTAGTGGGCTATTTCACTATACCTTAATGAAAAGAGGTCGAATTGATTTAGTCTACAATCCATTTTTAGTCGGAGTATTAGGTGTTTTTGTTGAATCATTAGAAATGATTCAAGTACTATTAATATCGAGACCTTTTGATGTTGTTCTACATGCAGTGCGTAGTATTGCTGCACCGATGATTGTTGCTAATAGTATTGGCGCTGCAATGTTTATGCGAATTTTACTAGATAGACGGGCGATTTTTGAACGTTATACATCGGCTTTTTCTGCCAAGGCTCTTAAAATCGCAGTGAGTACTGAAGGTCTATTGCGCGAAGGCTTCAATCAAGAAAATAGTACTAAAGTTGCAGAAATTATTTATCAACAATTAGATATTGGCGCTGTAGCTATAACAGATAGAGAAAAAATTCTTGCTTTTATTGGGGTAGGTGACGATCATCATCTACCTGGTACTCAAATTACTTCAAATGTTACTTTAGAAGCAATTGAGCAAAATGATGTTAAATATCTTGATGGTACACATCAACCTTATCAATGTTCAATCAATAAAAATTGTCGTTTAGGTGCAACTTTGGTTATTCCTCTGCGTGGTGAAAATGATAATGTAGTTGGTACTATTAAACTTTATGAAGGTAAAAATACATTATTTAGCTCAATAAATAGAACGTTAGGTGAAGGTATTGCCAGCTTGTTATCTGCGCAAATATTGGCCGGGCAAAATGAGTACTACAAACAGTTATTGTCTAAAACTGAGATTAAACTATTACATGCCCAAGTAAATCCTCACTTCTTATTTAATGCCTTAAATACTTTACTGGCTATTATTAGGCGTGATAAAGAACAAGCATCGCAATTAGTGCAAAACTTATCAACTTTTTTCCGTAAAAACTTAAAACGTACTGATGAAATAGTAACGTTAAGAGATGAAATAGAGCATGTAAATGCTTACCTACAGATCGAAAAAATGCGTTTTATGGAGCAGTTAAGTATAAATTTTGATATTCCTGAACAACTCGAATATGCGCAATTACCAGCATTTTCATTACAACCAATTGTGGAAAATGCCATTAAACATGGTACATCACAATTAATTAGTCAAGGAGAAGTAACGATTAGAGCCTATGAAAATGATCAGACTTTAATTTTAGAGGTTATTGATAATGCAGGTAATTATCGAGAAAATAAAAAAGATAATAAAGGGCTTGGTCTTAATTTAGTAGATAAACGAATTAAGATCCGCTATGGTGAAAACTATGGTATAAAGATAATCTGTAAACCAGACGAATATACAAATGTAATGTTATCTTTGCCTTTGCTAGAGGATGTCGTAGTTTAATGTTAAATGTGATTATTGTTGATGATGAATTACTTGCTCGCGAAAATTTACGTTGTTTGCTAGACAACGATAGCCAAATTAATATTGTCGCAGAATGTAATAATGCAATGGATGCTATACGTGAAATTCATCGGTTAGCGCCTGATGTTGTTTTTCTTGATATTCAAATGCCGAAGATAAATGGTCTTGAAATGTTATCAATGCTTGATCCACAAACTATGCCTCATATTGTTTTTTTAACTGCTTATAGTGAGTTTGCTGTAAAAGCCTTTGAAGAACAAGCTTTTGATTACCTATTAAAACCTATTGAACAAGATAGGCTAAATAAAACATTAAGCCGCTTACACAAAAAATGTCCTGTAGCTGATATAAATCAATTATCAGGCATTGATCAACAGTTAAAATATATACCTTGTATTGGTCATAATCGAATTTATTTACTATCTAATGATGATGTTTTTTATATTTCATCTAAAGTCTGTGGTATTTATGTTTTTAATCAAAATAATAATGAATATTTTACTGAACTGACACTAAAAACGTTAGAAGATAAAACCTCGCTTATTCGTTGCCATAGACAATATTTAGTTAATTTAAAAAAGTTAAAAGAGATTCGTTTTAATGAAGCAGGTAGCGTTGATATTATTTTAAATAATGATGTTGCTGTGCCTGTGAGTCGTCGATATTTAAAATCGCTTAAAGAGATATTAGGACTATAATCATTTTATCTGGGTTTATTTCATCGATAGAGATACCGTTTACCAACCATTTTTAACCACTCATATAGTCGTTTCAACCTGTAACTAAATTTCCTATACCATTCAATTAACTAAAAAATTACTATACCCTTGAGCATAAAGTAAGCTTTATCTCATGATTCAATACAACCAAATTCAAAAACAATTTGAAGTTAATATCAATAAATTTTATCTACCTTTTTAACTATATAATTAAGTTAAAAATAAAATAGATGATATTAATCTTAAAGCGATAAAGAGAATTATTATGAATAATAGAATACTAAAGCATATACCTTGGGTTATTCTTGCTATCGTTGGTGCATGCTGTTTAGCTGTCATCGCACTACGTCGAGGGGAACATATTAGTGCATTGTGGATTGTTGCTGCTGCAGTGTCCATTTATCTCGTTGCTTATCGATATTATAGTTTATATATCGCCAATAAAGTAATGCAGTTAGATCCGACACGAGCGACGCCGGCAGTTATCAATAATGATGGTTTAAATTATGTTCCAACCAATAAATATGTCTTATTTGGACACCATTTTGCGGCAATAGCCGGTGCTGGACCGCTTGTAGGCCCTGTACTTGCAGCACAAGTAGGTTATTTACCGGGTACTCTATGGTTATTGGCTGGTGTGGTATTTGCTGGTGCAGTACAAGACTTTATGGTGCTATTTTTATCATCACGCCGTAAAGGGGCTTCATTAGGTGAAATGATAAAAGATGAAATGGGACCAATTCCTGGAACAATTGCCTTATTTGGTTGTTTCTTAATCATGCTAATTATTTTAGCTGTATTGGCATTGATTGTTGTTAACGCATTAGCTGAAAGTCCTTGGGGCGTATTTACTGTTTGTTCTACCGTGCCAATCGCATTATTTATGGGTATTTATATGCGATACCTCCGACCGGGTCGTGTTTTAGAGGTTTCAATAATTGGTATTGTATTACTCATCTTATCTATCTGGTTTGGTGGTGTAATTGCTCATGACCCATATTGGGGGCCTGCATTAACTTTCAAAGCAACCACGATTACTTTTACTTTAGTTGGTTATGCCTTAGTTTCTGCGATGTTGCCTGTATGGTTAATTTTAGCACCGCGTGATTACCTCGCCACTTTCTTAAAAATTGGTGTAATCGTTGGTTTAGCTATTGGTATTGTTATTTTAAATCCTGATTTAAAAATGCCAGATGTAACTAAATATGTTGATGGCACAGGCCCTGTTTGGAAAGGTTCTTTATTTCCATTCTTATTTATTACTATTGCTTGTGGTGCTGTTTCTGGTTTCCATGCTTTAATTTCATCAGGTACAACACCAAAATTACTTGCTAATGAAACAGATGCACGTTTTATCGGCTATGGTGCTATGTTAATGGAGTCTTTCGTGGCTATTATGGCTTTAGTGGCTGCATCAATTATTGAGCCAGGTTTATATTTTGCTATGAATACTCCACCAGCTGCGCTAGGAATAACTATGCCTGATTTACATAAATTAGGTACTGGCGATGCGGCGATGATAATGTCTCAACTACAAGATGTGACAGCACATGCTGCGGCTACAGTTAGTTCGTGGGGATTTGTGATTTCACCTGAGCAAATTTTACAAACAGCCAAAGATATTGGCGAACCATCAGTATTAAATCGTGCCGGTGGTGCACCAACCTTAGCCGTAGGTATTGCGCATGTGTTCCATCAAATTCTTCCAGGCGCAAATATGGGCTTCTGGTATCACTTTGGTATCTTATTTGAAGCACTATTTATTCTAACAGCGCTTGATGCAGGAACTCGTTCTGGACGATTCATGTTGCAAGACTTATTAGGTAACTTTGTACCATTCTTGAAAAAAACCGATTCACTTATTGCTGGCTTTATTGGTACTTTAGGATGTGTTGGTTTATGGGGATATCTACTTTACCAAGGTGTGGTTGATCCATTAGGTGGTGTTAAGAGCTTATGGCCATTATTTGGTATTTCAAATCAAATGCTAGCAGCCGTAGCATTAGTATTAGCTACAGTTGTATTAATTAAAATGAAACGAGCTCAATTTGTTTGGGTGACTATTATTCCTGCCGTTTGGTTATTGATTTGTACTACTTGGGCATTAGCACTTAAACTATTTAGTAATGATCCTAATTTAGAAGGATTCTTCTATTTAGCTAATGAGTATAACCGTCGAATTGCCGAAGGTAGCGAATTAACAGCACAACAAATTGATAATATGCATCATATTGTCATTAATAACTACACTAACGCTGGTTTAAGTATCTTGTTCTTAGTGGTTGTGTATAGCATTATCTTCTTTGGTATTAAAACTGCACTTAAAGTGCGTAATAATAAACAAAGAACTGATAAAGAAACCGCTTATGTGCCTATTCCTGAAGGTGGCGTTAAAACTACGATGTCACATTAATTAACAGTAAACAGAATGTTAAATTTAAGTAACATTCTGTCTGTTTATGAAAATAACTTTCGTACTCCTTATTTTGCCTAACAATAGTCACTATCGTTAGGCATTTTTTATCACTGATTAAGCAGTTTATTTTTTTATAAAAACGCTTTAATTGAAAAAATAATAATTTAGAATAATAGACTGTTTTTATAAAAATGATTTAAATTAATTAGGATATTAATTTTACATAATAGTGATAGGAGATAAGGATGTTGGTAAGCAAAAAACGTGCTTTGTTAAGCGGTTTATTCATATTAGGTTGTGTATTTCAGGTTAATGCAAAAGAAGTTGATGTTGCTATTTTAGCAACGTCAGATGTGCATGGGCGAATGTTACCATGGGATTATGGTACTGACAAAGCAGACTCTTCAGGCTCTTATGCGCAGATATCTTCGTTTTTAAAGGAGTACCGTTCACTACATGAAAATGTCATTGTGGTTGATGCTGGTGATATTATTCAAGATAATCAAATTGAACGATTTCACAATGTGCAAAATCATCCGGCTATTGCGGCATTAAATGCCATGCATTATGACATTATGGTACTTGGCAATCATGAATTTAATTTTGGTATGCCGATAGTCGATAAAGTCACTTCTGAATTTAAAGGCCAATCTTTAGCGGCTAATATTTATTATAAAGATTCCGGTAAACCTTATTTACCCGCCACAACCATTATTGAGAAAGAAGGTATTAAGATTGGCTTTATTGGTGCAACTACGCCTTTTGTTCCAGAATACGAGAATAAAACTGGTTATGTAAATCAAATGGAATTTACCATGCCAATACCGGAAATAAAAAAACAAATTGCGAATCTCAAACAACAATCAGTTGATGCTATTGTTTTAGTTACCCATATGGGATTAGATAATGAAAACAATAAACCTGGTACAGGTGTTGCCGATGTTGCTAATCAATTATCCGAACTTGACATAATTATTGCCGGACATAATCATCAAAATATTAGTGAAAAAGTTATTAATAATGTTGTTATTACTGAACCGCATCGCTATGGAACAGTAGTATCGGTGGTTGATCTTAAATTTGATATTGATGGCAATAAAAAAACGTTAAAAGCAAAAAAATCGCAAACATTACCAGTAAAAACTTATCCAGCTGATCCTGAAATCGAAAAAATTTATTTGCCTTATCATCAACAATTAAGAGAAATTTCTAATCAAGTTATAGGTGAAACAGATCAAGATCTTGTACCACAAGAGATAATACATGGTATACCAGCGGTTTACTTGCAAGAAAGTGGTTTAACTAATTTACTTAATTCTGTACAAATTTATTATAGCGGTGCGGATGTGACTGCTGTTTTAGTCGATAATAAAAAAGCGATATTAAATAAAGGGCCAATCGCTCGCAAAGATATTGCTAACAATTATCAATATACTGCTGGTGAAACCTCTATTTTTGAAGTTACCGGAAAGGATCTTAAAGATTATATGGAATGGTCAGCGGCATATTTTGCTCAAGTACAACCAACGGATAAAAATTATCAATATGATTCAGTACGAGGCGCATCTAAATATATGACTTATGATATGTTTGGTGGCGTTAAATATATTATTGATTTAAGTGAACCAGTAGGAAATCGAATTAAAAATCTAACACTTTTAAATGGTAAAGTTATTACTGATGATATGAAACTCAAACTAGGTATGAATGCTTATCGTTATGAAATGCTGGTGAAAAAAGGTGGTCCATTAGAAGGGCGCCGAGTCGAGCCAATTTGGAATTCTCGCACGGCATTAGGTGATGAAGAAGGTACCATTCGTAATATGACCATTAAATATATTACCGATGTGAAGAAAGGTAAGATTACCGATGAATCAAATAATAATTGGAAAGTTATTGGTATTGATCCTAAATAATCGAATTAGTGTTAGCATTCTTATTGGCTTATTTTTACACTAGTTTTTAGTAAAAATGATAATTACTGTTATAAGTACTTAAGCACTTTAAATTTTATATTGAAGCTGGATTAACAGTAATTATCTTATTATGATAATTACCATGAATTTTTACTATAGAAGATATTTAATAATCGGTTTATCTGATTGATTATTTTTTATGATAAACAAAAAAATACGAGTCATTGACTCGTATTTAATTATTAATTTATTTATTGAGTGCTTTTACTTTCAGTATTATGCCCTCAACTGCAACAACCTCAACAGGATGACCTACTTCTAGATCTTGATTACATTTTGCTGACCATGTGCCGTCTTTGATTTTTACTCGACCTGAACCATTAGTAATGGCTTCGGTAACGATTGTTCTAATGCCAATTAATTCTTGTTGTGGTTGATTAATTTCAACTTTACTTGATTTGTTATTATCGCGTTTTTTTAACCAAGCCCACCAAAGATAAGCTGATATTAACGTAAAAATAGCAAACAAAATCCATAAAACAGGCCAAGACAGTGGTAAAATCCAAGCAATTAAGCCAACAATAATGGCTGCCATTCCACTCCAAAGTGCATATCCGCCAGTTCCTAATAATTCAGCTATCAGCAAAATACCGCCTAAAGCAAAAAATACCCAGTGAGGAGAATCATAAATAACCATTAAAAAATCTGTCATTGGTTGTTACCTATTATTAATTAAATTATATTTCCAATCATCTCTCAAACCAATTTATTATCAGTTAGGGATATGATTTTGCTAAACTTAGTCTATTTAGTATTTTTGATTAATTCGGCAATACCACCAATGCTACCCATTAGACTTGAAGCATCAAGCGGCATCATCACAACTTTACTGTTATCTGAAGCACCGATTTGTTGTAACGCTTCAGTATATTTTTGCGCAACAAAGTAGTTGATAGCATTAATATTACCTGCTGCAATAGCGTCCGAAACCATTTGTGTTGCTTTAGCTTCTGCTTCGGCCGCACGTTCACGTGCTTCAGCTTGTAAAAATGCTGCTTGTTTTTCACCTTCAGCTTTTAAAATTTCTGACTGTTTTTCACCTTCAGAACGTAAAATAGCTGCTTGACGGATACCTTCCGCTTCAAGGATTTCCGCACGTTTATTACGTTCAGCTTTCATTTGTGCATTCATGGCTGCAATTAGTTCTGCCGGTGGTCGAACGTCACGAATTTCAATACGAGTAATTTTTATTCCCCATGGGCTAGTTGCATCATCGACAATACTAAGTAGTTTTGAGTTAATATGGTCACGTTGTGATAACATCTCATCTAGTTCCATACTACCAAGTACTGTACGGATATTTGTCATCATCAGATTAATAACAGCACGCTCAAGTTGGTTAACTTGGTAAGCTGCTCTTGCTGCTTCTTGTACTTGTATAAAGCAAACTGCGTCAATTTGTACATTTGCATTATCTTTAGAAATAACTTCTTGAGATGGGATATCAAGCACTTGTTCCATCATATTAATTTTACGGCCCACACCATCCATAAAAGGAATAATAATATTTAAGCCCGGTTCTAAGGTATGAGTGTATTTACCGAAACGCTCGATAGTATATTGGTATCCTTGCGGAACAATAGTGATGGTTTTAAAAACAGTAACTAAAGCAAGTAAAACGATTACTGCTATAAAAATATAAAATATAGGCATAGATCAAAATCTCTAATTTTTATCAATTATTTATCGGAGTCGTTCATTTTAAAGACTAATATCTTGTTTGGCTAGCTTTAATTTGTTTGTTAAAAAATAATAAATTTTTTACTGTAAAAAGATCTTCTGATTGGTAGCAGGTAGACTTAATTTAAATGTACATAAAATATTCACTTGACAATACATCACTGAACTAGTTTAATAGTACAAAATCTTTTCTAGCAGACATAATAATGATAAATCAGCAATTCACATTAACGCATTGTAAACAAACTACCGTTTTGGGTTGGTGGCGCATTACTTCCTGCGGGTGATGTGATGATATCCTTTTTTCATAATACCCGCTCAGTGCGGGTATTTTAGTTTTGCAAAGATAAAAATAATTTTATAAAAGAGAGTCAACAATGAATAAGCCTACATTAACACAGATAATTAAAACCATTGGTTATTATCAGGATCCGACTCAGGTATTTTATCAACTTTGTGATAACAAACCGGCAACATTGTTACTGGAATCAGCTGAAATTGATAATAAGCAAGGTATTAAAAGTGTAATGA
This sequence comes from Gilliamella sp. LMG 34362, assembly GCF_984569125.1. Lineage (NCBI taxonomy): Bacteria > Pseudomonadati > Pseudomonadota > Gammaproteobacteria > Orbales > Orbaceae > Gilliamella > Gilliamella sp. LMG 34362. Next base: position 965,757 of record NZ_OZ474902.1, read on the forward strand.
TAGTTGATAGTGCTTTGACTATTTCTGCACTCAATAACCAAGTCACTTTTCAAGCTTTAACCAGTAACGGAAAAAAATTATTGCCTTTATTGCTACAAGCTTTTCCTGATAACGTTGCTAAAACACAATTAGATGAACATAATCTTCAGCTAGTTTTTCCGGCTATTGATAATTTGCAAGATGAAGATTCTCGCTTAAAGTCATTATCAATTTTTGATGCACTAAGAACATTATTAAACATCGTTAATATCCCACAACAAGCGAGTTCTGATGCAGTATTTGTCGGTGGTTTATTTGCTTATGATCTTGTTGCTGGCTTTGAGGATTTACCTCTGTTACCAACCGAACAACGTTGCCAAGACTTTCGCTTTTATTTAGCTGAAACATTACTGGAAATTAATCATAAAGACCGTGTTTCATTATTAAAAGCAACGGCATTTACTTCTTGTCCTGATGAGACAAAACGCTTGAATCAACGCTTAACAGAGTTGCAAAGTAAACTTAATCAACCGATGAAAGCAATTAAGACTCAATCTTTAGCAGAAATAAATGTTTCATGTAATAAGAGTGATGATGATTTCAATACCATAGTTAAAAAAATGCAGGATGCTATCCAACAAGGTGAAATTTTTCAAGCCGTTCCTTCAAGACGTTTTTCATTACCATGCCCTGAACCTTTATCTGCTTACCAAGTGTTAAAAAATACCAATCCAAGTCCATATATGTTTTATATGCAAGATAGCGATTTTGTTCTATTTGGTGCATCACCGGAAAGTGCCCTTAAATATAACAAGACCAATAATCAAGTTGAAATTTACCCTATTGCCGGTACTCGACCACGTGGTTTAACCGCAAGTGGTGAGATTGATTATGATTTGGATAGCCGACTAGAACTTGAAATGCGCACTGATAAAAAAGAGTTGGCAGAACACTTAATGCTGGTTGATTTAGCCCGTAATGATTTAGCTCGTATTTGTCAACCGGGCACTCGTTATACTAAAGAGTTATTAAAAGTTGACCGTTATTCGTGTGTTATGCACCTTGTTTCAAGAATAGTTGGCCAGTTGCGGACTGATCTTGATGCACTGCATGCTTATCAAGCAACAATGAATATGGGAACATTAACCGGCGCACCTAAAGTAAGAGCAATGCAGTTAATTGCTGAATCAGAAAAAATAAAACGTGGCAGTTATGGTGGAGCAGTGGGGTATTTAACCGCTAGTGGTGATTTGGATACATGTATTGTTATCCGTAGTGCTTATGTTGAAGATGGCATTGCCACGGTGCAAGCTGGTGGTGGAGTTGTTTTAGACTCAGAACCTCAATCAGAATCGGACGAATCACGTAACAAAGCTCGTGCTGTTGTTCGCGCGATTATGGCAGCACATAATGTAGAAGGTGTATTTTAATGGCTAATATCTTATTTATTGATAATGTTGATTCGTTTACTTATAACTTAGTTGATCAGTTACGTCATAATCAACATAACGTGACGATTTACCGTAATACTATTCCGGCGGATGTGATTATCGAAAAATTATCACATATGCAAAATCCTATCTTAATGTTATCGCCAGGACCAGGTACGCCAAGCGAAGCTGGTTCAATGCCTGAATTACTAAAACGTTTAAAAGGGAAATTACCGATTATTGGTATCTGCTTAGGCCATCAAGCGATTGTCGAATCTTATGGTGGTATGATTGTACCAGCTGGTGATATTTTGCATGGTAAAGCCTCATTAATTGAACATGATGGTCAAGCTATGTTTAAAGGCTTACCAAATCCATTACCGGTGGCTCGTTATCACTCTTTAAAAGGTGAAAATATACCGAAAACATTAACGATTAATGCCATGTGTAATAACATTGTTATGGCAGTACGTAATGATGAGGATCGGGTTTGTGGTTTTCAATTTCATCCTGAATCGATTTTAACCATTCAAGGAGTAAAATTATTAGAGCAAACCATTGAATGGGCACTTAATCCAGTCCAAAAACAACCGCAAGCAAAACAAGAGGCAATTGTCGATAAGCAAGAATACAACATTCAACCGATTTTAAATAAATTGTATTTAGGACAAGTATTGTCACAACAAGAGAGCAAAATACTATTTAACTTAATTATTCAAGGTAAAATTGAACCAACTGTTTTGGCAACTGCGATTATAAGTATGAAAGTGCGAGGAGAAAAACCAGATGAAATTGCTGGTGCTGCGCAAGCATTACTTGAAAATGCAGATGCTTTTGAAGTTCCTGATTATGATTTTACCGATATTGTTGGTACAGGTGGTGATGGCACTAATAGTATTAATATATCAACAGCTAGTGCTTTTGTTACTGCAGCCTTAGGGTATAAAGTCGCTAAACATGGTAACCGAGGGGTATCAAGTAAATCAGGATCTTCCGATGTACTATCTGCTTTAGGTATTAAATTAAACATGTCAGCGGAAGCCTCACGTAAAGCGCTTGATGAATTAGGGGTATGTTTCTTATTTGCTCAACAATATCATTCAGGTTTCCGTCATGCTGCGCCAGTTCGTCAACAATTAAAAACACGAACAATTTTTAATGTGCTAGGTCCGTTGATAAATCCATCACGACCAAAACGTATTTTACTCGGTGTTTATCATCCTGATTTGATAAAACCGATTGCAGAAACATTAAAAATGTTGAACTATACCCATGCATATGTAGTACATGGTGCAGGTATGGATGAAGTGGCTATTCATGGCGAGACTCAAGTAGCCGAAGTAAAAAATGGTGAAATCAGCTATTTTACGCTAACACCAAAGGATTTTGGTTTACAACAATATACTTTAAAAGATATTGAGGGTGGTACACCTGAAATGAATCGTGATTTGTTGTTAGCTATTTTACAAGGACATGGTAAACCAGCTCATGAAGCGGCTATCGCGGCTAATGTAGCTATGTTAATTAGCTTGTTTGGTGAACCAGACTTAAAACAAAATGCACAACGTGCAATTGAATTGATGCATAGTGGCAAGGCTTATGAGCTATTACAAAAGTTAGCAGCAAGATAATAAGTGGAGAATAACATGGCAATTGCAGCATTAACCGAAAATGTTGAAATGGCAACAGTATTAAAAAAAATCATTGAAGATAAACAGTTATGGCTTGCCGAACAGCAAACTAAAAAACCACTAACTAACTTTAAAAGTAAAGTAGTAGCAAGTGATCGTGATTTTTATCAAACATTAAATCAACCGAAAACGGTATTTATCTTAGAATGTAAAAAAGCGTCACCATCTAAAGGCTTAATTCGTGATGATTTTGATCCGGCAACGATTGCTAAAGTTTATAAAGATTATGCTTCAGCGATTTCAGTTTTAACTGATGAAAAATATTTTCAAGGTAGCTTTGAATTTTTGCCTATGGTGCGTAATGAAGTCACACAACCAGTACTTTGCAAAGATTTTATTATTGATGAATATCAAATTTACTTAGCTCGATATTATCAAGCGGATGCTATCTTGTTAATGTTATCAGTGGTAAATGATGATGAGTATCGCCATCTTAGCCAAATTGCTCATCAACTTAAAATGGGAGTTTTAACTGAAGCAAGTACGGAACAAGAAGTTGAACGAGCCATTAATCTTGGCGCAAAAGTTATTGGTATTAATAATCGTAATCTTCGTGATCTGTCAGTAGATTTAAATCGAGTAAAAACATTATCTAAATCTATCCCTGATGATCGAATTATTATCAGTGAATCGGGTATTTACACTCATAATCAAGTTAAAGATCTTAGCCATTATGCTAACGGTTTTTTAATTGGTAGCGCGTTAATGTCTGAGTCAAATTTAAATCTAGCTATTCGTAAGGTGATCCTAGGTGAAAATAAAGTCTGTGGTTTAACCAGAGCGCAGGACGCGATAACTGTCTATCAAGCAGGTGTGATTTATGGCGGATTAATTTTTGTCTCTAATTCACCAAGATATATTACACCAACTAAAGCACGTAGTGTTATTGCAGCAGCACCATTAAATTGGGTGGGAGTTTTTAAAAATAGTGATATAGACGAAGTTTGCCAAATAGCGCAACAATTATCACTGTACGCAGTACAATTACATGGTCATGAAGATGATAATTATATTCAAACACTCCGCCAACAATTGCCAACAACTTGTCAAATTTGGAAAGCATTAAGTATTAGTGATAGTATTCCGAACCATGATAATCCATTAGTCTCTCGTTATATATTTGATAATGGTGCTGGCGGAACGGGTAAAAGTTTTGATTGGTCATTATTAAAGGGTAAAGATTTAAGTAATGTCATTTTGGCTGGTGGTATTAATCCACAAAATGTAAGTCAAGCACTCGCTACTGATGTTATTGGCGTTGACCTTAACTCAGGTGTTGAAATATCGGCCGGAATTAAAGATAAACAAAAAATTACAGCAGTATTTGAACAAATTTAACTAATTATATTGAAGGAATGGTTATGTCTAAATTAAATCCTTATTTTGGCGAATTTGGTGGTCAATATGTACCACAAATATTAATGCCAGTGCTAGAACAACTTGAGGATGCCTTTATATCGGCGATACACGATGCAAGTTTTAAAAAAGAATTTAATGACCTTTTGGTGAACTATGCAGGTCGACCAACCGCATTAACATTGTGTAAAAATCTTACTGCAGGTACCAAAACAAAACTTTATTTAAAACGAGAAGATTTAGTCCATGGTGGTGCCCATAAAACTAACCAAGTACTAGGCCAAGCATTACTGGCTAAAAGAATGGGTAAAACAGAGATTATTGCCGAAACGGGTGCTGGTCAGCATGGTGTCGCTTCAGCATTAGCTTGCGCATTATTAGGTTTAAAATGCCGAATTTACATGGGAGCAAAAGATGTTCAACGCCAAGCTCCAAATGTATTTAGAATGCGATTAATGGGTGCTACCGTCATTCCAGTTGAAACCGGTTCTGCCACGTTAAAAGATGCTTGTAATGAAGCATTACGTGATTGGTCTGGTAGTTATGAAACCGCACACTATATGTTAGGTACAGCTGCTGGCCCACATCCATTTCCGACCATTGTGCGTGAATTTCAACAAATGATTAGTCGTGAAGCAAAACAGCAAATTATGGAAAAAGAAGGTCGTTTGCCTGACGCAGTCATCGCCTGTGTTGGTGGTGGTTCAAACGCAATTGGTATGTTTGCTAATTTTATTGATGATAAATCAGTTAGATTAATTGGTGTAGAGCCAGGTGGACATGGTATTGAAAGTGGTGAACATGGTGCATCGCTAAAACATGGTAAACTCGGTATCTACTTTGGTATGAAAACACCAATGATGCAAACGGATGAAGGGCAAATTGAAGAGTCTTATTCGGTTTCTGCTGGCCTTGATTTTCCGGCAGTCGGACCACAACATGCATATTTAGATAGTATTGGTCGAGCAGAATATGTCTCTGCCACTGATGATGAAGCGCTTGAAGCCTTCAAAGCATTATCTCGAAGTGAAGGTATCATTCCTGCATTAGAGTCATCGCATGCATTAGCTTATGCACTGAAAATGATTAAAGAAAATCCAAATAAAGAACAATTATTAATTGTTAATTTATCTGGTCGTGGTGATAAAGATATCTTTACGGTTTATGATATATTTAAAGCAAAAGGAGAAATAGAATGAGTCGTTATCAAAAACTGTTTGATCGTTTAACAGTCGAAAAACGAGGTGCATTTGTTCCTTTTGTTCCAGTTGGTGACCCAAATCCACAACTTTCAAGTCAAATTATTCAAACCATGATTGATGCAGGGGCTGATGCATTAGAATTAGGCATTCCTTTTTCTGACCCAATGGCGGATGGACCAACAATTCAAAATGCTAATATCCGTGCTTTTAATGGTGGTATAACCGTTGAAAAATGTTTCGAAATTTTAACTAACATTCGAGCTAGCAATCCAGATATTCCTGTTGGATTGTTAATCTATGCCAATTTAGTATTTAAAAATGGTATTGATAACTTTTATGCTAAATGCGCTAAAGCTGGTGTTGATTCTGTTTTAGTTGCTGATTTACCGGTTGAATATGCACAAGAGTTTACTGGTTCTGCAGAAAAACATGGCATAGCTCCGATATTTATCTGCCCACCTAATGCTGATGATGAGGTAATAAAAAATATTGCTAAGCATGGTAAAGGTTATACTTATTTAGTCTCACGAGCTGGTGTAACCGGTACTGAAAATCGTGCGAATAAACCGTTAACTCATTTACTGGAAAAATTGACAGAGTTTAAAGCACCGCCTGCGATTCAAGGATTTGGTATTTCAGAACCAAATCAAGTGAGTGAAGCAATTAAAGCTGGTGCTGCTGGCGCAATTGCAGGATCGGCAACGGTCAAAATTATTGAGAATAACCTTAATAATCCAACCAAAATGTTGAGCGAACTAGCTAGTTTCGTTAAAACGATGAAAGCTGCAACGCAAAAATAATAACAGTAAAACTATCCGCTGATTATTCAGCGGAATTTATTACTTGAAAAAACAATAATTGTACTTATATTAATCATAACTTGAGATTAATTGTAATTAGTTGCGACACAAAATTATAGCTGCTTAGTTTTCAATGACTTTAAACGATTTTGATAATTCTAGTATGATTTTGGGTTGCATATTTTACAAAACATAGTATAATCTTCAGCCATCTATCGCGGGGTGGAGCAGCTTGGTAGCTCGTCGGGCTCATAACCCGAAGGTCGTTGGTTCAAATCCAGCCCCCGCAACCACTTAAATTTTCATTCATACATTAATCTATCCTATTATTATTGTCTGAAAGTTCGAATCAAGTGGCTTCATTATGTTAAATTTTAAATGTAGCCTCGCTTGTCGGGGTTTTTTTATGCGTTATGATTCAAACGTGAGTTTAAAAGGAATGTTGGGCTTTATGCCCTTTTTTATTTTCTGCAGTGGAGGTTTGTTTGGCTAATTTAGAACAGCAATTGACCGATATCATTCAAGAACCAGTTAATGCGCTTGGTTTTGAGCTAGTTGGTATTGAATATATTCGTGGTCGCTATCCCGTTTTACGCGTATATATTGATAGTGAAAATGGTATTACCGTTGATGACTGTGCTGATGTTAGTCGACAAATTAGTGCGGTACTTGATGTTGAAGACCCTATCACAGACGCCTACAATCTTGAAGTTTCATCTCCAGGTATGGATAGGCCTTTGTTTACGCTTGAACACTATCAACGTTTTGTTGGTGAAGAAGTCATCGTCAGTTTGCGTATTCCTGTTGCCAATCGTCGCAAGTGGAAAGGACAGATTAAATCCATTGAGAATGAAATGATTACGTTTAATGTAGATGGAAATGATGAAGTGTTTGCTTTTAGTAATATTCAAAAAGCAAACATTGTACCGAATTTTAACCTTAAATAGAGTACAGGTGTAAAGGATGAATAAAGAAATTTTAGCTGTTGTTGAAGCAGTATCTAATGAAAAAGCACTTACCCGAGATAAGATTTTCGAAGCGCTTGAAACCGCATTAGCGACGGCCACTAAAAAGAAACATACTGTTGATATCGATGTTATTGTAAAAATCGATCATAAAACTGGCGATTATGATACGTTCCGTCGTTGGTTAGTGGTAAATGAAGTAACTCAACCTACCAAAGAAATAACCCTTGAAGCAGCACAGTTTGAAGAGCCTGATGTAAAATTAGGTGATTACGTAGAAGAACAAATTGAGTCAGTCGCGTTTGACCGTATTACAACTCAAACCGCTAAACAAGTTATTGTCCAAAAAGTACGTGAAGCTGAGCGTGCAATGGTGATTGACATGTTTAGAAACCGAATCGGTGATATCGTGACTGGTATTGTTAAAAAGACCAATCGTGATAGCGTTATCCTCGATTTAGGTAATAACGCTGATGCAATGATGTCTCGCCATGATATGTTACCTCGTGAAAATTTCCGAATTGGTGATCGTGTGCGAGGTATTTTATATCTTGTTGAACAAGATAATAAACCAGCACAACTTTGTGTTAGCCGTTCAAATCCGAAAATGATGGAAGAGTTATTCCGCATTGAAGTGCCGGAAATCGGTGAAGAGATGATAGACATTAAAGGTGTATCTCGTGATCCAGGTTCTCGTGCTAAAATTGCTGTTAGCAGTAACGATCGTCGTATTGATCCTGTTGGTGCTTGTGTTGGTATGCGAGGCGCACGTGTTCAAGCGGTTTCAAATGAATTTGGTGGTGAGCGTATCGATATTGTTCTTTGGGATGATAATCCTGCACAATATGTTATCAATGCTATGGCGCCAGCCGATGTTGTGTCAATCGTGGTTGATGAAGATAAACACACTATGGATGTCGCAGTTAATGCTGAAACATTACCACAAGCAATTGGTCGTAATGGACAAAATATTCGTTTAGCATCACAACTTACTGGTTGGACGTTAAATGTTATGAGCACAGAAGATTTGCAAGAAAAACATCAAGCAGAATCTTTTGCAGCAATTAATAATCTAATGAAACATTTAGATATTGAAGAAGATCTTGCCCAGCTTTTAGTTGAAGAAGGTTTTACTTCATTAGAAGAACTAGCTTATGTACCAGTTGAAGAGTTATTAGAAATTGATGAACTTGATGAAGAGCTGGTTGAAGCATTAAGAAATCGAGCAAAAGATGCATTAACAACTATCGCTCTTGCTCATAGTGGTGATAAACGACCTGCTCAAGATTTATTAGATCTACCAGGTATGACACAAGAATTAGCCTATCAATTAGCACAACGAGATGTGGTAACTTTAGAAGATTTAGCTGAACAAGGTACAGATGATCTTGCGGATATTGAAGGTTTAACAAGCACACAAGCTGGCGATTTTATTATGGCTGCCCGTAATATTTGTTGGTTTGCAAATGAATAATTGAGGGAAAGTAATACATGACCAAAGTATCAATCGAAACACTGGCTCAAGAGATAAAAACTCCAGTGGAAACGCTTTTGCAACAGTTTGCTGATGCTGGTATTAAAAAAACTGCATCTGATTCTGTTACCCAAAAGGAAAAAGAAGCTTTGCTTGCGCATTTAAATCCTCAGCAAGGCCCAACAAAATTAACACTACAACGTAAAACACATTCAACATTGAATGTGTCAAGTGGCGGTGGTAAAAGCAAAGAAATTAAAGTTGAAGTTCGTAAAAAACGAACTATTGTTAAACAAGATCCAGCTGAATTAGAAAAAGCACGTCTTGAAGCAGAACAAAAAGCGCAACAAGAAGCTGAGTTAAAAGCGCGTAAAGAAGCCGAAGAAAAGGCAAAATTAGCTGCTGAAGAACAAAAGAAACGTGAAGAAGCAGAAGCTAAAAAGCGTAGTCAAGAACAAAAGGCTAAAGCAGCTCAAGAACAAGCAGCTGATCCAAAAGTGAAAAAAGCACAAGAAGAAAAAGCACGTTTAGAAGCTGAAGCTAACGAAATTAAACGTAAAGCTGAAGAAGAAAACCGCCGTAAACTTGAAGAAGAAGCCAAACGTATGGCGGAAGAAGCGCGTAAACTTGCTGAACAATATAACGAAACAGAAGAAACCAATAATAACAGTGATGATGAAGATTATCACGTAACTACTTCTAAATATGCTCGTGCTGCTGAAGATGATACCGATCGTGAAGTCGAAGGCGGTCGAGGTCGTGGTCGTGGTACTAAACAGACTAAGCAGAAAAAAGCCAGCAAATTATCTGAAGGTAAAGCTGAACGTGAAGAAGCTCGAGCTGTAACTCGTGGTAACCACAAGAAAAAAGGCAAAAGTACTTTACAACAAGGCTTTAACAAACCAGTTCAGGCTGTTAACCGAGATGTGGTTATTGGTGAAACCATTACTGTTGCCGAGCTAGCCAACAAAATGGCTGTAAAAGGCTCAGAAGTTATCAAAACCATGATGAAAATGGGTGCAATGGCAACTATTAATCAGGTTATTGACCAAGAAACAGCACAATTGGTTGCTGAAGAAATGGGACACAAAGTGGTACTTCGTCGTGAAAACGAACTTGAAGAATCACTAATGAGCGACCGTGATACAGGTGCAGAAAAAGTTTCACGTGCTCCAGTTGTGACTATCATGGGACACGTTGACCATGGTAAAACATCTCTTCTTGACTATATTCGTAAAGCGAAAGTTGCTTCAGGTGAAGCCGGTGGTATTACTCAGCATATTGGTGCTTACCATGTTAAAACCTCAAGTGGCGAAATCACTTTCTTAGATACCCCAGGCCATGCTGCATTTACTTCAATGCGTGCTCGTGGTGCTAAAGCAACTGATATCGTGGTATTAGTTGTTGCAGCAGATGATGGTGTTATGCCACAAACCATTGAAGCGATTCAACATGCTAAAGCCGCTAATGTACCAATTGTCGTTGCGGTTAACAAAATTGATAAACCTGAAGCCGATCCAGATCGTGTTAAAGGCGAACTAGCTCAATATGGCGTTATGTCAGAAGATTGGGGTGGAGATACTCAATTCGTTCATGTTTCAGCAAAAGCGGGAACGGGTATTGACCAATTATTAGAAGCGATTCTGTTACAAGCGGAAGTTCTTGAGCTTACTGCTTATGAAACGGGTATGGCTAGTGGTGTGGTTATTGAATCATTCCTTGATAAAGGTCGTGGTTCAGTGGCAACTGTGCTGGTTCAATCAGGTACTTTACGTAAAGGCGATATTGTACTGTGTGGTTTCGAATATGGCCGTATTCGTGCGATGCGTAACGAATTAGGTAAAGAAGTTACTGAAGCTGGTCCTTCAATTCCGGTAGAGATTTTAGGTCTTTCTGGTGTACCGTCAGCAGGTGATGAAGCGACAGTTGTTCGTGATGAAAAGAAAGCTCGTGAAGTAGCCCTATATCGTCAAGGTAAATTCCGTGATGTTAAACTAGCTCGTCAACAGAAAGCTAAACTTGAAAACATGTTTACTAACATGACTGAAGGTGATGTATCTGAACTTAATATCGTCCTTAAAGCTGACGTACAAGGTTCCGTTGAAGCAATTTCTGATTCATTACTTAAACTATCTACTGATGAAGTTAAAGTTAAAATCATTGGTTCAGGTGTAGGTGGTATTACTGAAACTGACGCATCACTTGCTGCAGCATCTAATGCGATCATTTTAGGCTTCAACGTTCGTGCTGATGCATCTGCGCGTAAAGTTGTAGAGGCTGAAAACTTAGACTTACGTTATTATTCAGTTATTTATGACCTTATTGATGAAGTTAAACAAGCAATGAGCGGTATGCTTGCTCCAGAATATAAGCAAGAAATTATTGGCCTTGCCGAAGTACGTGATGTGTTTAAATCACCTAAATTTGGTGCAATTGCTGGTTGTATGGTTACTGAAGGCGTAGTTAAGCGTCATAATCCAATTCGTGTATTACGTGATAACGTGGTTATCTATGAAGGCGAACTTGAATCACTACGTCGCTTCAAAGATGATGTTAACGAAGTTCGTAATGGTATGGAATGTGGTATTGGTGTTCGTAACTACAACGATGTTCGTGTTGGTGATAATATCGAAGTCTTTGAAACTGTCGAAATCAAACGTACTATTTAATTAATACGTTAACATGTTATAAGCAAGGTTTTAGCCTTGCTTATTCACATTTTAAGGAAAATAGATATGGCAAAAGCATTTAATCGATCATCTCGAGTTGGACATGAATTACAAAAAGAGATTGCGATTATTTTACAGCGTGAAATCAAAGATCCACGCTTAGGCATGGTGACTGTTTCTGGTGTAGATATTTCACGTGATCTCTCTTATGCCAAAGTATTTGTCACTTTTTTAAATGATGATGATCCACAAATTATTGAACAAGGATTGAATGTCTTAAATGATGCAAAAGGGTATATTCGAACGTTGATCGGTAAAGCTATGCGTTTACGAATTATTCCTGAAATTAAATTCTTTTATGACGAATCGCTTGTCAAAGGTATGCAGATGTCTAGTTTAGTCTCTGATGTGATTAAGCAAGACAACGAACGTCATAAAGATTAATAATTAAAAGCACTCAATTTTTGTAAAAATATTGAGGAGTGTTATCCGTTTCAATTTAAATATCTATGATGAATATAAAAAAAATTCGCCGTGATGTTCACGGCGTTTTGTTATTAGACAAACCACAAGGCATGACATCAAATGATGCCTTACAAAAAGTGAAAAGACTATTTAATGCTAAAAAGGCTGGTCATACTGGTGCTCTCGATCCTTTAGCAACAGGAATGTTACCGATTTGTTTTGGCGAAGCAACTAAATTTTCACAATACTTATTAGATTCTGACAAGCGTTATCGAGTAATTGCTAAATTGGGTGAGCGGACAGACACATCTGATGCTGATGGGCAAATAATCTGTACCAAACCCGTTGATGTTACTCAACTTCAAATTGAGCAAGCATTAACTCATTTTCGTGGTAATATTTTACAAGTTCCCACCATGTTTTCGGCTTTAAAATATCAAGGTAAGCCGCTTTATGAATATGCTCGTCAAGGTATTGTCATTGAACGGGAAGCCAGACCGATCACGGTTTACGAAAACCAGTTTATTCAATATGATTCGATTAAAAAGGAGTTAACGTTAGAGATCCATTGTTCAAAAGGGACTTATATCCGTACTATCATTGATGATTTAGGTGAATTACTCGGTTGTGGAGCCCATGTGATTTATTTAAGACGTTTACAAGTGTCAAATTATCCAATCGATAAAATGATTGGCTTGGATGAGTTAGAAAATATTACTGATAAAACACAATTACTCATGCCGGTAGATAGTCCATTACAAGATAGTCCGAAAGTGCAATTGAATGATAGCCAAGCTGGCGATATCTTATTAGGTAGAACTATCAAATTAGCTGACAGTGTAGCAGTAGAAACTTTAGTTAGAATTTATCAAGATCAGCAATTTATTGGTGCCGGTATACAACTGTTGGATAAATTGTCACCTAAAAGATTGATTTCAACTTCCTAACTTTTTAACTACCTTTTATTAACAGATATTTAGTTGATAAAAAAAGCTTCTGTTTCGATAATATGGCATCGTGCTAACGATGTCATATTTTGTTTAAGTAAATCACAAAGTAAGTGTACTGATTTATTGCCCATCTCATAGAGTGGTTTGTTAATTCTATTCAATTTATCCAAGTCATTATATTGATATTCATTGCTATGGCTAATATAAGCAATTGACAGCGATTTTAACAGATTTGATTGGCCTTTATTGACTTGATGTAAGGCACCAAATAGAGAACGATAACAAGATAAATAATTTTGTGCATGATAACTATCTGAATCGAAAAAAGATAAACTGCTTAAATCTTCAAAAATAATAGCTGTTGGTGGTTTATTACTATTTAATAAGGTTTTAATTGCATCTCGACCATGTTCATAAGTTAAACAGCCTTGAATGATATAGTCAGAATCAATTGATAAATTATGTCGTTGTAAGGATTGTTGATAACCTTGTAGGAAAAACGATGAGTTGATGCTTTTATCGCTATTAACAAAAATAGCGATCCGTTGGTTGCCTTTTTTAATTAATTGTTGCGTTGTTTTAAAACCAATTGTGAGATGATCAAAATAGACACAAGAAAAATTATGTTTAAAATGATTCACAAATACCATTGGCGGTAGTGATTTTTTATAACTATACAGATGGTCTAAATAAGGTGCTTGATTAATTATTAAAATACCAATAAAGCGATTTTGAGTAATGTACTGAATCAAATGATAAATATCACTGTCGTCTTGGTAAGAAAATTGTAAATAGCAAAATTGTAATTTAACTTCATATAAAGCTTGTTCAATACCAAAATTGATTAAACTTTTTGAAATAAGTTGGTTATCAATAATTAGTATTCTATTACTGGAATGATCTAGTTGGTAATCTTTCAAGTTTTCTGACAGATCAACATTTAAAGCTTTCATGGCTTGATAAACAATAGATTGAGTTCGTGACGATGTCATATTAGGAGTTCTTAGTACTCTAGATACAGATGCTACTGAAACCTTAGCTTTTTTCGCAATCGCTGATAATGTGATTTTTGCCATAATTCTTACTGCAATCGAATAACAGATAAAATCACTTTAACGAAGAACAGCGAAATTGTAATTAGCTAATATCTATTTTTTCGAGCAATATTCCAAAGTTAGAAAACATCTTTTTTGCAAAATCTTTGGCAATATAGTGGTATAATTACAGCTATATTTTTTAATTTGGGTTTAATATATGACTGCATGGAATATAGCTATTGTTGGTGCAACAGGGCAAGTAGGCTCTGCGTTGGTTGAGTTATTGCAAGAACATAGCTTACCAAAAAAAAGTTTTGAAATTGATAATCTTTACCTAGTTGGTAGTGATAACAGCGCTGGCGAAGTGGTGCGTTTTGCTGGTAAAAATTTAACGGTTATTGATAGTGAGCAGATGGATTGGAGTCAATGTCATTTTGCTTTTTTTGTTGCCGGCAGTAAAACCAGTGAAAAATATGCTCAAACAGCAGCGCAAGCAGGCTGTATCGTTATTGATGCTAGTGGTTTTTTTGCTGATCAGGATCATATTCCATTAATTGTACCGAAAGTAAATGACAGTGTACTCACCGAATATCGCAATGAAAACATTATAGCTGTTGCTAGCCCTACCGTTTCACAATTACTACGCTGTGTTGCTTCGCTAACCGATATTCAGTTATTGACTAATTTACATTTAAGTAGTTTTATTCCTTCTTCATTATATGGCAAACCAGGTGTTGACGAACTTGCTGGGCAAAGTGCTCGGTTACTAAATGGTATGCCTGTTGATAATCAACTGTTTGACAATCAACTTGCTTTTAATTTGTTACCTGTTTCTCATGAGTCTGACCACTTAAGTTTAGGTGAACACTCACAAATTAATCAAATTCGTAAAGTGATAAGCAATTATGATTTACCTATCTCTATTGAATCAGTTATTGTTCCCGTATTTTATGGATTGGCCCAAGCAGTTAATGTTTCAAGCAGTTTACCAATTGAATTAGATATGGCCCGTTTTGGTGAATTTGGCGTTGAAGTAAAAAGTGAAGATTTACCAACACCGGTAACCGAAGTAAATACTGATGCTGAAAGTAATCTGACGATCAAACTTGCTAATTTACGACACAGTTATGGTAATTATGAGCAAATTCAATTTTGGTCAGTGGCGGATAATGTCCGTTATTTAGGTGGTTTAATGTTAATCGAGACGTTAGAGATCTTAATTAATGACTACCTGTAAGATTGCCTTAGGTATTGAATATGATGGTAGCGGTTATTTTGGTTGGCAACGTCAACAACATGTTGATTCAGTACAACAAAGATTAGAATCAGCCTTGTCAGTAATTGCTAATGAACCTATCGCGGTATTTTGCGCTGGGAGAACTGATGCCGGAGTTCATGCAACAGGGCAAGTAATTCATTTTGAAACCACTGCTCAGCGTGCTGAAGGAGCATGGACAATGGGAGTCAATTCACATCTTCCTGACAATATCGCTGTACGCTGGGCAAAAAGTGTTGATGATAGTTTTCATGCTAGATTTAGCGCAACAGCTCGCCGTTATCGATATATTATTTATAATCATCGTTATCGTCCGGCTATTTTAGCTAAAGGTGTGTCACATTATTATCTGCCATTAAATGAACAACTCATGCATCAAGCAGCACAATATTTATTAGGTGAAAACGACTTTTCATCATTTAGAGCTGCGCAATGTCAGTCACGGACTCCATGGCGTAATATTCACCATATTGAAGTTACAAGACAGAGTGAATATGTTGTTGTCGATATTAAAGCTAATGCTTTTGTTCACCATATGGTGCGTAATATTGTTGGCAGTTTGTTGGAAGTTGGTGCAGGTAACCAATCACCACAATGGATCGAAGCTTTATTAGCGGCAAAAGATCGTACCCAAGCAGCAGCAACGGCAAAACCTGAAGGATTATATTTGGTTCAGGTGGATTATCCATTAGAATATCAAATTCCTAATTGCGCTTTAGGTCCATTATTTATACAGTAAGCGAATTAGTTATAGGTTAAATTAATTTAAAAACACAAAGATGAATGCAATGAAAAATGATGAAACAAGTTCGAATAAAGAACTCAAAAATCAAGACGCAAAAAAATCAAAACTGCAAAATATAAAGTTGCCTCCTCACTCTATCGAGGCAGAACAAGCTGTGCTTGGTAGCCTAATGTTGGATAATCAACGTTGGGATGTTGTCGCAGAAATGATTACTGACCGCGATTTTTATTCTCGTCATCATCAATTAATATTTTCAGAAATGCATACCTTAGTCAGTCGTGGTACTCCGATTGATTTAATAACACTTTCCGAAAGTTTAGAAAGTAAGGATTTGCTGATCGATGTTGGTGGATTTGCCTATTTAGCTGAACTTTCTAAAAATACCCCTAGTGCGATTAATGTGGTTGCATATACCGATATTATTCGTCAACAAGCTATATTGCGTGAACTGATTAGTGCTTCAAATGAAATAGCCGACAACTGTTACTCAACTGAAGGTCGAGATAGTACGGAAATTTTAGATTTAGCTGAAAGCAAAATTTTCCAAATTGCCGAAAGTCGTACCAAGCAAGGTGAAGGGCCTAAAAATATTACCGATGTGCTTGAAGCTACGGTAGCAAAAATTGAAGAACTATTCCAACGCCCACATGATGGAGTGACTGGCGTATCGACAGGCTTCCTTGACCTAGACAAGAAAACCGCAGGTTTACAACGTTCAGATTTAATTATTATCGCGGCTCGTCCATCAATGGGTAAAACCACCTTTGCTATGAACCTTTGTGAAAATGCCGCCATGATGCAAGAAAAACCGGTTCTTATTTTTAGTCTTGAGATGCCATCAGAGCAAATTATGATGCGTATGTTAGCATCGCTATCACGTGTCGACCAAACTCGTATTCGTACAGGTCAACTACAAGATGATGACTGGGCTAGAATATCGAGCACTATGGGCTTACTCCTTGAGAAGAAAAATATCTATATCGATGACTCATCAGGATTAACACCTATGGAATTGCGTTCACGAGCACGACGAATCTATCGTGAACATAAAGGATTAAGTATGATCATGGTCGATTATTTACAGCTTATGCGTGTACCTAATATTTCTGAAAACCGAACACTTGAGATCGCTGAAATTTCACGCTCATTAAAAGCATTAGCAAAAGAATTGCAAATCCCAGTGGTTGCACTTTCTCAGCTTAACCGTAGCTTAGAGCAACGTGCCGATAAACGACCTGTTAACTCTGACTTACGTGAATCAGGATCTATTGAACAAGATGCTGACGTGATTATGTTTATCTATCGTGATGAAGTCTATAATGAAGCTTCGGAACATAAAGGTATTGCCGAAATCATTTTAGGTAAACAGCGTAATGGCCCAATAGGTAAAGTGAGATTAAAATTCCAAGGTCAATTTTCAAGATTTGATAATTATGCTGATGCCAGTAAATATTTAGATGATGAATAATAAAATCAACTAAATAACTAGTGTAAATGTGAAAAAATATAACATTTACACTAGAACAATTAACGCTTTATCTTATGGTTAGCATAGACTCGATAAAACTGAGCAACAATAAAGATAAACGCCTGTAAAATCACAATACAAGCACTGGTAGATGCATCTAAATGAAAACTGATTAATGTGCCAGTTACTGTCGAAAAAACCGATACAATCACGGCAATTATTAGCATTTTCTCAAATCGTTTGGTTAATAAAAATGCAGTGATACCAGGTGCAATTAGCATTGCAATAACCAATATAACACCCGCGGCTTTTAGTGATCCAACAATGGTTAATGCTAAAATACTTAATAAACCGTAATGCAATAATTTAACAGGCAAACCTACCACTTTGGCTTGTACGGCATCAAAGCAGTACAACATTAAATCACGGCGCTTAACAATCACTATAACCGAAACAATGCCCGCAATAGCAATAATCTGTATTAATTCTTGATAACTAGTACCTAATACGCTACCAAATAGAATATGGTTTAAATGTTGGGATGTTTCAACTTTAGAAAATAGCACCAAGCCAAAAGCAAACATTCCCGAAAAAACAATACCCATCACGGTATCTTCTTTAATTCTACTGTTTTCCTTAATATAACCGGTGGCGACAGAACAAAATAATCCTGAAGTAAACGCACCTATTATTAGGGGGATTCCAATTAAATAAGCGAGTACAATACCAGGTAATACTGCATGAGAAATAGCATCCCCCATTAATGACCAGCCTTTTAATACTAAAAAGCACGATAGCAAAGCACAAACAATCCCCGTAGCTAAGGCAGCCAGAATAGCACGTTGAACAAAAGGAATTGTTAGGGGATGATAAATCAGCTCCCATAACATAGTCATACCACTCCCCCTTTAATGCGTCTTGCTTGTCTAATTCGACGACGGTTGGAAATCAATCCTTGTCTTGGCGCAAAGAAGAAAGCAGTCAAAAAGATTAAGGTTTGTAGTGTCACAATCACGCCACCGGTTTCGCCATTTAAAAAATAACTTATCCAAGCGCCAATTGCACTAGTTGATGCACCAATAACCACAGAAATAATTAATAACCTTGTAAATCTATCAGTGAGTAAGTAAGCGGTTGCGCCTGGCGTTACCACCATCGCAATGACTAATATTGCCCCCACAGTTTGCAGAGCTGCAACCGTACAAGCACTTAAAATAGTGAAAAATAGAATCTTTAATGGTAATGGTTTTAAACCAATAGAGCGTGCATGTGTTTCATCAAAAAACACCACTAACAGATCTTTCCAGAATAAGAATAACAAAATAAACGAAACCAGAATGATGATTTGCACTTGTCTCATATCACTATCATCAATTCCCAAAATATTCCCAAAAATAATGGTTTGAGCATTAATTGAGGTTGGATTTAATGAGATGATTAAAAGGCCAATAGCAAAAAAGGTGGAAAAGATAAAACCTATAATTGCATCTTCTTTTAAACGGGTAAAAGCACGGACAATGATTATTGATAAAGCTGCCAACAAGCCTGTAAAAAACGCCCCAACCGAATAAGGGTAGCCGATCGCATAGGCACCAGCTACACCAGGTACTACAGAGTGGGAAAGGGCATCACCCATTAAAGACCAGCCTTTTAACATCAAAAACGCTGATAAAAATGCACAAGCGGCGCCAACTATACTACTTACCCAAATTGCTTTTAACATAAAGCCATAGGTAAAAGGTTCCAGAAGTAATTCCATTTAGTTTTGCCCTTTAGGTTCAATTATCGTTGGTTCGACTAATAAATCTTGATGAGGTGAACTATCACTACCTTCACCGTAAAATACAGCAGCACGTTCATCATCAGTTAAAATCGACATCTTGCGAGGATCTTCATCCTCATGCAATTGTTCACCTGACAAGCTTAAATAACGTAATGCACCACCAAAAGTAGTCATCAAATTTTGTGGTGTAAAGGTGGTTTTTGTTTCGCCAAAAGCCAATACGGTTTGGTTAATTAACACCACTTGATCACAAAATTCAGGTACGCTACCTAAATTATGAGTAGAAACCAAAATTAAATGGCCTTCATCACGAAGATCTTTAAGCAGATCGATAATAGCATTTTCTGTTTTAACATCGACGCCGGTAAATGGCTCGTCTAACAACAATACCTTACCTTGCTGAGCCAAAGCTCTTGCTAAAAAAACACGTTTTTTTTGACCACCAGAAAGTTGACCAATCTGGCGATGTTTAAAATCTAACATATTGACCCGTTCTAGCGCTAAATCGACTTGTCTTTTGTCCTCTTTACTTGGTATTCGCAAAAAAGACATGTGACCATAGCGTCCCATCATCACCACATCAGAAACTAAAACCGGAAAATCCCAATCGACTTCCTCTGTTTGTGGAACATAGGCAATAATATTTTGCTTCAATGCTTGTTTTACCGAAATATTATTAAAAGTCACTTGTCCTTTAGTTGGTTTTATCATTCCCATAATGCTTTTAAATAGTGTTGATTTACCACTACCATTAACGCCAACCAGCGCACAGATTGTGCCACCATTTAAACGAAAGCTTGCATCATGAATTGCGGTGTGACCGTTATTATAAGTCACGGTAATATCATCAACATTTAAGCAAATTTGAGTCATTATTTTTCAAATCCTTTAGCGATTGTTTCAACAGTCACTTTTAATAAATCGATATAAGTTGGTACTGGGCCATCTTGAGTTGAAAGTGAATCAACATATAGCACACCACCGTATTTAGCACCGGTTTCTTTACTGACTTGTTTTGCAGGTTTATCTGAAATGGTGCTTTCACTAAATAAGACAGGGATATTATTCGCTCGAACTAAGTCAATAAGATTCTTAACTTGTTTGGGAGTACCTTGTTGTTCCGCATTAATTGGCCATAAGTAAGCTTCTTTAAGATTATAATCACGAGCTAAATAACTGAATGCCCCTTCACTGGTGACTAACCAACGTTGTGATTCTGGAATTTTAGCTAAACGCTCACGAAGTGGGGCATCTAGCGCTTTAATTTTAGCTACATAATCTGCGGCATTCTTATTATAAATTTCGGCATTTTTAGGATCATATTTAACAAAAGCGGCTCGAATATTTTCAATATAGATTAAAGCTAAGGTTGGTGACATCCAAGCATGTGGATTTGGGTTACCTTTATAACTGCCTTCTTGAATTGGCATAGGATCGATTCCTTCTGTAACTACAACTGAAGGTACATCTTTAATATCCTCAAAAAAACGTTTAAACCAAAGTTCCAAATTTAAACCATTCCAAAGCACCAAATCGGCAGAGAGAGCTTTAGTAATATCTTTTGGGGTAGGATCGTATTCATGAATTTCGGCTCCTACCTTGGTAATGGATTCAACAATTGCAGCATCACCTGCAACGTTTTGGGCAATATCTTGAATGACGGTAAATGTGGTAACCACTTTAAATTTCTTTTCATCAGCCGATGCTGAATTAGCTAAGCCAGTTAAAACTAACAATGATGTTAATATCATATTTAATAACGTTTTGCGGCTTTTAAAAAAATTAAATTTCATTAGCGAATCCTTATTAATACTACTTGCTCAAGCTAGATCGAAATACAAAAATAAGTTATAGATAAAACTAATCAGAAATGAATGAAATCCTTCTCTAGATAAATTATTAATAACAAAATCATAACATTTAAATGTTAATGAGAATTATTATCATTTAATTAATGAAAGTCAAATTATTTTTTATAACTAATTCTATTAATGTTAAATAAAGATACAAAAAAAGCGTAGATAGATACATCTATTAGATTGATAGCTAATGTAGTGTTAAACTTAATAATAATTGAAAAAATCACACGCTTAATTAATCAGCGTGTGATTGATATGTCAGATTTAAATAAAGTCATGCATTAGAACGAATAGCGGTAACCACCATTAACTTGTAATAAATCGAATTTATTCCCTGGTGAGCTTTCTAAATCTAAATAAATATTATGATTTTGATTTATTTGAGCGTTTATACCAACGCCATTATTCCACCAATTGCCTTTAAATGAATGGCTTTCTTTATGGTTATTTAGTTTATAGTAAGTATCACCATCAAACTCTCTTACAATACCGGTTTTAGCATAGAGATTGATGCTATTTTTATCTGATTTATATTCATAACCAAATAGAGCTGATGCTCGGCCTAGTAATGAATTATAATTGCCTAATTTAACATTAAGGCCATTAGAAGCATTAATCGTAGTACCATTTTGATGACTATATGATAACTGTGTTTGTGGTTCGATATAGAAATCATTAATTTTAAATTTCTGACCTAATTCCATTGATACACCAACTCCATTGGAATGTCCTGAACCTTGCACACGATTATTCGCTGTATCTCTAACTTTAAATTGATTTTTTAGACGGTCATATTTGGCAACACCATCAATATAAAAGCCACTATTATCTAAATAAGTTGCATATAGACCGGTGTTAAATGAACGCAGTGAACCATCACCTTTACGATAATTTGGGTCACCATAAGTTTGTCCAACAAAAGCACCAATGACAAATGGTGAATTTTCAGATAGTTGTTTATCTGCCCCAAATTGGAAACCATGATAGCGCATATCAAATTTGCTTAATTTGCCACCAGAAAATGAATCTAATTTACCGGTGAAACCACGTAACCAAACATCACCAAATTCACCACTAGTTCGCATATCACCTAAACGTTTTAAAAGGGTTTGAGTTTCAACATAACTCATCAAATAGTTAGCATTAAGAAAACTAACACTCGCCATAGCCGATGAGGTAATCGGTTGTCCTGTGAGGACATAATCTTTCCCTTCTTTATTTAAACTATATTGATAACCACCGAGTTCTACATCATGATTAGTTTTAAATTCTGCTGTATTTGTCGCATTCTCATCGATTTCAACTAGAGTTAACTTTTCATTACCAGTAGTTTTTGCAGAACCATTATTAATTAGGTTAATCGTATGGGTTCCTTCAGCTGAAACTGTTCGATTGGTATCAGATGATTTTGAGATAATAATTTTGTCGCTTTGTTGAGCGGCAATATCGGTACGTAAATTAAACGTCGAAGCTCCTTTTAAATTTTCGATAACGAGCTCACCAAAGTAGTCATCATTATCATTCTCAATATTAGTAAATATTATATTTCCTTGTCCTGATAATTCAGTTAAATAAGAATCGTAACCATCAAGTTCCCAAGAAGAGCCTTTGGCTAGATTCATTTTTATAATTCCTGTGGTATCTTGATTAGGCTCGTCAGGATCATCAGGGTCTCCAAATGCTGAAACTTCCCCGACAATTTTAGAGCCCGCAGCTAAATCTAGAATTACCTTACCACCAAACTCAGCCCATATATCGCCTTTTATAATGGATTTATTTTTGATTTCTAATAATGCACCGCTATTAATAAAAAGATTACCATTGATATAAGATTCACCATTTAATGTCACATTTGAACCAGTTCCTGATAGAAAAATAGCATCAATATCACTATCTATATGTGTTTCATCATTAAATGTTATACTACTTCCTCCCATAATAAAAATAGTCTCATCATCTTCGCTACTTTTAGATCTTAAATTTGCTTTTCCATTAACAGTCAAGTTGACATTTTTATCTAATAAAGAAATAGCATTCATTTTCTCGCCGTTCATTTCAATGTTAAGATCTCCATTAAATACAACAAATGATTCTCCTATCGGAGACCACGGTGAAAATGCGCTAATACCTGAAATGTTAAACTTATCATCAAGATTGTGTAAATCATCTCTGGACATAATTATGCTAACATCTTTTTCAAAAACAGTATTACTTCCAGAAGTTATATTTATTGCCGATGTAACATTATCTCTAAAACTCTCGAAATTATGTGTTTCCGGAATATTTACTTCATCAGTAAAAGTTTGTGTACCTTGTAAATTCAAAGCGTTAACCGTTAATGGCATAACTAGGGATAATAATGTAATTAATTTTTTCTTTTTCATCTCTTTTCTCTTTCTTTTCCTTATATATTCACAAACAGCCTAACAGAATAAAATAGGTTACTCAAATTAGTAATTGTTATTATCGAATAATTATTATTAAAAACGATTTATATCAACTATTTGCTGCTCCTTGCTTATTAATGGTAAAGGTATATGATAGTGAAGTAATCAACGATATTTATACAACTTAAAAATCAGTAATTTAAAAAGGTGGATTTAAATATGAAACTGCGTAAAGTAATGGTTATTGGTGTAGGTAATGTTGGTTCAACTACCGCTTATACATTGGTCAATCGTGGCTTTTGTGAAGAAATTGCACTGGTTGATCTTAATAAGGATTTAGCTTACGGTCATGGGCAAGATCTATTAGACGCCGCAGCATATCGACAAAATATGATTAAAGTCAGTTTGCGTGAATCGACGGACTGTGCCGATATTGATATTGCAGTCATTACTGTTACCTCCGGATTAGCGCAAAAAAGCAGGGCTGAAGAACTTGTAGGTACGTCTAAAATTATGGCTAATCTTATTCCTAGTATGATGAAAAGTGGCTTTAAAGGGATATTTTTAATTGCTACTAATCCGTGTGATGCGATTACTTATCAAGTGTGGAAGTTATCTGGTTTACCTCGTCATAGAGTTATTGGTACTGGTGTTTGGCTTGATACCGTGCGTTTACGACGACTATTAGGAGAACAGATGGATATTGGTCCACAAAGTATTGATGCATTTATTGTTGGCGAGCATGGTGATTCCCAATTTCCAGTTTGGTCACACTCATCGGTTTATGGTATCAATCTCAACGATTTAGAAAGTAAAAACATCGATTTTAATGATATTGGGCTAAAAGCAAAAAACAAAGGCTTTGAAATAGCCAAATATAAGCATTGTACTGAATATGGTATAGCTAGTACTATTGCAGAGATCTGCCAACATATTTTTACCAATAGTCACCGAGCATTAGCTCTTAGTTGTGTATTAGATGGTGAGTATGGTTATAAAGATTTGGCAATAGGCGTACCGGCAATTTTAGATCAACATGGTATTAAAAAAGTTATCGAACTTAATTTTAATGACAACGAAAAAAAATTATTCACTAATAGTGTCAATATAGTGAAAGGATATATTGATCATATTAGTTTCTAATTGTTAAAAAATTTGATTATAGGGGCGTTTTCATACTTATTATCAGCTATTGATTACGCCCAATGTTATCTCAATACAAATTATCTAATTAAGCTCTCAAATGAAATATTCAGTATATGATTTAGATTTTTTATCGTTGTTAAGGCAATTGATGTTTTCCATTTAAAATTTCATAATCTCTATTGGATTGATCAATCGTATTAACTAAATCCTTAGTAGATAATCTTTATTGTTACATTCTAATTTTCATTATTTCAATGGGATCAACTGAAGTTGGTGGATAGTTTTGAATGGCATATTTTTCAGTTAATAATATTATTTTTATAACTATCATATAATTAAAAACTATTTACACAATTGCTACTATACAAAGTGGTTATTTGCCGATTTGATTGGAATCATTATTATGTAATATATCGTTATATATCTTAGTTATAATCTTAACTTTAATTATTACTAATTAAATCTAATTCAATAACCTTAATGAGATTGTTTTAATAAAAGGAAGTAATACATGAAAAAAGTACTTATCTCTTTAATGTCAGTGGTGTTATTAACTGGCTGTAAAGTCGAATTAACTCCAACGGTAAATTTAAGTGATATAAACAGCGATACAGCGAAAACTATTTCATCAAAATTAATTGTAGAAGTGACAGCATGTGCTGATTATAAAGATTCTCGTAATGAATCATCTAGCTTAATCCAAGCTAAAAAGGGGATAACAGAAGTATTTGGTGATGCCAAATATATTGAATGTTATAGAGAAAAAATGGATTCAAAAGCATTATTTGAAATTCCTATCACTGTTGGTGGTAAAGAGTTAACTGGTGATATACAATTAGCTAATGCTGATTTTGGTGGAGGTCTGGTGGTAAAAATGTCACCAAACTTAAAAACTAAAATTGACAAAGTCAGTAAGTCAGGAATGTCTAAAATACAGCCATCAGTAACAATAACACTTAAAAATGATACTAGCGAAAATGTTGATATTGTTGCTCATGCATCATATCTAAATGGTAAGCCCATGACTGTATCGACTTACACTCTGTTATCTGGAAAAGAAAGCACATTCAAATTATCTGATGTTTCTGTGTCATCTGCATTTGATAATGGTGTATCAATTATTTATGAAGATTTAAGCAATAGAATGAAATTAGAAAAATAAGAACCTAACTAAATAAAAAACCCTCGCATGAGGGTTTTTTATTCTATAAATGCTAATTAAATTAGTTTACCAAATTCATCTATTAATAAATGAAATTAATTTAAATCAATATGTAATCGCTTTTTTGAACAATGAAGACATTCAAATAAATATCCAATCATATCCCCATCTTTGGATAAATTGGCTTTAATAAAATCTGCAGAAAGTTCCTGTTGTTCTATATCTTCAATAAGCTCATCCCAAAAAGGTAATATCTCTTTTGCACCAACATAAGCTAAAAAAGCACATGGTTCATTACAATGTGATAGCCATACTTGTTGTTGCCAAGATATATAACTTGGTGTTCTATATAACACTTCATCAAGTTTATCCTTAGGTATAACTTCGACGCCAATATAATCATTGAATGAACCAGCAAATTTTTCCGCTGCTAGGCCATTAGCTATGCACCATGGGCAAATATATTCTGGTTCTTCATCACTATAAAAATCTGCTGAATATTTAAGATGGCGTAATTGATTACAGACCGAACACTTCCCTTCTTCATGAATAAATATATCAAGTTCGTAGGCATTAGGATGATATTTAAAGGTTGGGCGACACATAATTAATTTCCTATATTAAATGACTTAGTGCATATCACATAATAATCGAAAGATAATTATTGGCAAAAAAATGTGAGGAACGGCGTTTTTGAGTCTATTTAATTGCCAAAAATTATCATTATTAATTAAAAAATTATGCTATTTATTAGGCAGAAAAAGTGCCCCTAATTTATTTTAGGGGCGGTTGAATTATTCATTGGTTAAGAATAATTTAAGTGATGGATTTTCAGTTTCATTATTAAAACCATAATCCAACTCGGTTAAATGTTTTGCAAAGGTTGTATGGCTAGCTTTATCTATTTCAAAAGCAGCTAGTACTCGGCCATAATCGGTACCGTGACTGCGATAATGGAACATTGATATATTCCAATTAGTACCTAGCGTTTGTAAAAACTTAAGCAATGCACCTTGTGATTCAGGAAACTCAAAACTGTAAACTTGTTCGTTAAGAGGTTGGCATGGTTTACCACCAATCATATAACGAACATGTAGTTTGGCCATTTCGTCATCAGTGAGATCGACAACTTGATAACCAGCTGCGCTGAGTTCTTGCATGATTTCGTCTTTTTCATTGCTTCGAGCAATTTTAACGCCAACAAAAACGCAAGCCGATTTATCGTCATGATAGCGGTAGTTGAATTCTGTGACTGCTCGTCCACCTAATAATTGGCAAAATTTTAAAAAGCTACCCTTTTGTTCAGGTATAGTTACCGCTAAGAGTACTTCACGTTTTTCACCTAATTCACAACGTTCAGATACATATCGTAGATTATGGAAGTTTAAGTTAGCGCCAGATAAAATATGGGCTAAATTTTCACTACAGATGTTATTTTGTTCGACATACTTTTTAAGACCAGCTAATGCTACTGCACCCGATGGTTCTGCAATGGCACGTACATCATCAAATAGATCTTTAACTGCCGCACAGATTTCATCGCTATCAACAGTAATGATATCGTCAATATATTGCTGACAGAGTCTAAATGTTTCATCACCAATTCGTTTAACTGCAACACCTTCAGCAAATAAACCAACGCGATCAAGATCGACTGGATGTCCTGCCACTAAAGCCGCTTTCAAGCAGGCAGCATCTTCAGGTTCAACCGCAATCACTTTGATTGATGGCATGATTTGCTTAATTAATACGGCAATACCAGCAGCGAGTCCACCACCACCGACGGGCACAAAAATGCGGTCAAGCTTGGCATTTTGTTGTAGCAGTTCCATAGCTATACTGCCTTGACCTGCGATAACTAGTGGATGATCAAAAGGTGGAATAAATATCCGATTTTGTTGCTTAGCCAATTCCATTGCTTTGGCTTTAGCTTCGTCAAAATTGGCTCCATAGAGTAGTACTTCACCACCAAAGCCTTTTACGGCTTCGACTTTGATATCAGCTGTATTTAATGGCATTACAATTAACGATTTAATCCCTAATTTAGTTGCTGAAAATGCAACGCCTTGGGCATGATTACCGGCTGATGCGGCAACTACGCCGCATTTACGTTCTTCGGGGGTTAAGCTGGCTATCATGGCTTGAGCGCCACGAATTTTGAAACTGTGGACTAATTGACGATCTTCCCGTTTAACAAAAATTTGATTTTTTAAACGAGTGGATATTTTTTCCATATGTTCCAGTGGCGTCACTTGGGCGACATCATACACGGCACTGCATAGTGTAGCTTTTAAATAATCAGCGCCGGTTAGTTTGTTAGCTTGTTGATTCACATTAACCACCTAATTTGCTTTTATCACGTACCGCACCTTTGTCTGCACTAGTTGCTAAGCTAGCATAAGCTTTTAATGCATATGAGACATAACGGTCACGATTATGAGGAGTAAAGGCTTTATCACCACGAGCAAGTTCTGCGACACGGCGACGTTCTAATTCATCTTCTGGTACGATGAGCTCTAATTTACGATTTGGGATGTCGATATCGATAATATCACCGTCACGCACAAGACCAATCACCCCACCATTAGCGGCTTCTGGTGAAATGTGACCAATAGATAATCCAGATGAACCACCAGAAAAACGGCCATCAGTGATTAATGCACAGGCTTTACCAAGTCCCATTGATTTTAAGTAACTTGTCGGATAAAGCATTTCTTGCATACCCGGCCCACCTTTTGGTCCTTCGTAGACAATTACTACCACATCGCCTGCCTCTACTTTGCCACCTAAAATTGCATCAACGGCATCTTCTTGGCTTTCATAAACTTTGGCCGGACCACGGAAAACTAGGTTTTCGGCAGCAACACTAGCGGTTTTTACAATAGCGCCATCTTGGGCGACGTTACCATAAAGGGTTGCTAATCCACCATCTTGACTATAAGCATGTGCCTTATCACGAATACAGCCATTTTCACGATCATCATCTAAGCTATCCCAATAACAATCTTGAGAGAAGGCCTTGGTGGTGCGAATGCCTGCTGGACCACTGCGATACATTTTTTTAACGGCTTCGTCAGTTGTTTGCGTAATATCATATTTGGCAAAGGTTTCTTGTAAACTTAAACCAAGTACGTTATGTACGTTACGGTTTAGTAATCCTGCTTTGTCCAATTCAGACATGATAGAGACCACACCACCAGCACGGTGGACATCTTCCATATGATAAATTGCGGTACTTGGTGCAACTTTACATAAATGAGGAACTTTACGTGATAATCTGTCGATGTCTGACATAGTAAAGTCTATTTCACCTTCTTGCGCTGTGGCAAGTAAATGTAATACGGTATTTGTTGAGCCACCCATGGCGATATCAAGAGACATAGCATTTTCATAAGCAGCTTTAGTTGCAATTGATCGAGGTAAATAAGCTACATCATCATGTTCGTAATACTGTTTGGTTATTTCAACAATGCGCTTAGCCGCATTTAAGAAAAGTTGTTCACGCTGTTTGTGGGTGGCAACCAGTGAGCCATTACCCGGTAAAGAGAGACCTAATGCTTCGGTTAAACAGTTCATTGAGTTAGCAGTAAACATCCCAGAGCATGATCCACAAGTCGGGCAGGCAGATTGTTCAATTGCCTCGCTGTCGGCATCGCTAACATTGGGGTTAGCACTTTGGATCATAGCATCAACTAAGTCGAGTTTGATGATTTGATCTGACAGTTTAGTTTTACCAGCTTCCATTGGACCGCCAGAGACGAACACAGTTGGAATGTTTAAACGCAGTGACGCCATTAACATCCCTGGGGTAATTTTGTCACAGTTTGAGATACAGATCATAGCATCAGCACAGTGTGCATTAACCATATATTCAACTGAATCGGCAATGAGTTCTCGAGATGGTAAGGAATAAAGCATACCACCATGGCCCATAGCGATACCATCATCAACAGCAATAGTGTTAAACTCTTTGGCAATACCACCACAAGCTTCAATTTCTTTTGCCACTAGTTGACCAATATCTTTTAAGTGGACATGGCCAGGTACGAATTGTGTGAATGAATTAACCACTGCAATGATGGGTTTACCAAAGTCTTCATTTTTTACGCCTGTTGCACGCCATAAGGCGCGGGCGCCTGCCATGTTGCGACCTTCAACTGAGGTTGCTGAACGATATTTAGGCATTTGTTGCTCCCAATTTTTCCTAATGCAAGTGACCGATTTCTATCGGTACATTTTTGAGTTCTTAATAAATAGTAAAATGATGACACCGCCGAATTAATCTTAATCGGCGGCTCTTATTAATGCTTATTTAATTAGATCTAACCAACCATATTTATCTTCAGTTTTGCCATTGAATAATCCGAAGAATGTCTGTTGGATTTGTTTAGTGATTGGGCCACAACGACCAATACCAACTTGAATACGGTCAACACTTCGTACTGGTGTGATTTCGGCAGCAGTACCGGTCATAAACACTTCGTCAGCAAGATATAGTGATTCACGAGACAGAGTCTGTTCACGTACTTCAATGCCTAGATCACGTGCAAGAGTAATGATCGCATCACGAGTGATCCCTGGAAGGGCAGATGATGATAGTAATGGGGTAAATAATATACCGTCTTTAACGATGAATAGGTTTTCACCTGAGCCTTCCGAAAGCTGACCGTTAACGTCTAATGCAATCCCTTCTTGGAAGCCATTAGCACGAGCTTCAGATCCGATAAGTAGTGAAGATAAGTAGTTACCACCAGCTTTTGCTGCTGCTGGAATGGTATTTGGAGCAAAACGGTTCCATGATGATACCATTGCATCAATACCTTGTTCTAAGGCGTCTTCACCAAGGTAGGCTCCCCATGGGAAAGCGGCAATCATAACATCTGTTTGATAACCTGCTGGTGGAATAACCCCCATACCAACATCGCCAATAAATGCTAATGGACGAATGTATGCGCTTTTTAAGTTGTTTTTCTTAATTACTTGACGTGTTGCTTCCATGATCTCTTCAAGTGAATAAGGAACAGGAAAACGATAAATTTTAGCTGAATTTAATAGGCGCTGCGCATGCTCTTTATGACGAAAAATTGCTGGCCCCTTGTTAGTTTCATAACAACGGACACCTTCAAATACTGAAGTACCATAATGCAGAGCATGTGACATTACGTGAATTTTCGCATCTGCCCATGGAACCATTTCGCCATTGAACCAAATATAATCAGATTTTGCTGTAGTACCCATTTTTTGTTTTCCTCTTAAATTTACTTTTGTTAAGCATGTATACTGCTTTTATTCATTTAATGGTAAGCATTATACATCACTTTTTTGTTTGTTTAACTGCTAAAAAAATTACTTTTTTTTATTTAACTTATTGTTTCACTAAGGTTTATTTTATACTTTATTCTATCTCTATAACATCTTCCAATTTGCTAATTTGGCTTTGTAATGATGATAGTGATCGTTCCGTAGTTAATGTTAGATTTAAGATAAATAAATGATTATCAATTGATTGCATTTGCATCTGTTGTATATGTCCGCCACGGTGGCGAACAACGCGTAAAATGCGTTCAAGAGAACCCAATTTATCATTGGCTTTTATAGTAAATTGATGTGTTGCTATTTGATTCATCACTTACTCCTTATTACTTTTATCTAACATATTTTCATTTGCTGCCCCTGGTGGTACTAGTGGCCATACATTTTCTAGTTCATCAATACATACATGCAGTAAGTAAGCTCCAGATGAATTAAATAGATTGTCAAGGGCTGATTCGATTTCCGACTTTTTACTGATCATTTGTCCCGGAATATCAAATGCTTTAGCTAACATTAGAAAATTAGGGTTGTCCGATAAATTGGTTTCGCTATATCTTTCATTAAAAAACAGCTCTTGCCATTGTCTTACCATACCTAAGCGTTGATTATCAATTAGCACAATTTTGACTGGCAATTTTTTACGTTTTATTGTGGTTAATTCTTGTACGTTCATCATAAAAGAACCATCACCAGATACACAAATTACCATATCTTCAGGTCTGGACAGTTGTGCACCTATAGCAGCGGGTAGACCAAAGCCCATTGTTCCTAATCCACTAGAAGTAATAAAGTTTTGCGGATGATTAAAACTCATATGTTGCGCTGTCCACATTTGGTGTTGACCGACATCAGTGGTAATTACGCTGTTGACTGGCCTTCTTTCTGAAATACGTTTTAATAATGCTGGCGCATAAATTGCTTCACCTGGATGATCATAGCGAGTAGGGTGCTGCGCCTTCAATTGTTTAATTTTCTCGTGCCAATCTTTAATAGAGACAGTCTGATGAAGCATTGGTAAAACATGTTTGATATCACCTTGCAATCCTAAATGGCTTTGGCGTAATTTATTGATTTCAGACTGATCAATATCAATATGAATGACTTTAGCATGTTTAGCAAATTCATTGAGTTTGCCTGTTACTCTATCGTCAAATCTAACGCCTAAAGCAATCAATAAATCACACTCTTGTACCGCTAAATTAGCTGCTTTGGCGCCATGCATACCAATTAATCCTAAGTAATAAGGATTGTTAAGATCAGCAACACCGAGTCCTTTTAATGTCGATACACTAGGTATTTGCGTTAAGTTCATAAATTCACGCATTTCAGCAATTGCATTTGATAGTCCAACGCCACCACCAATATAAAGCATTGGTTTTTCGGCTTGGCCAATCATTTGTTTAGCAAGGGCTATCTCGTCAGATGAGATTGGATATAATTGAGCATTATCAGAAGGAGTTTTTATGGTTGTCGGTGTTAAATAGGTTTGGTAATCATGTTCGGCAAGCTGGATATCTTTTGGGATGTCAATTAATATTGGTCCCGGCCTGCCCGAATTGGCTAAATTGAAGGCCTCTTGTAAGGTATTTGGCAACTGGGTGGCATCATTAATTAAATAGCTATGTTTGGTGCAAGCTAAGGATAAGCCTAAAACATCAACTTCTTGAAAGGCATCAGTACCAATTAATGTGGTTGGAACTTGTCCTGTAATGGCTATAACAGGTACTGAATCAATTAATGCATCAGCAAGGCCAGTAATAATATTGGTCGCGCCAGGGCCTGATGTTGCAATACAAACTCCAATTTTTCCGGTGGCGCGAGCATAACCAATGGCTGCCATTGCGGCACCTTGTTCATGACGACATAATACGTGTTCAATTCCACCATCATAAAGTGCATCGTATAGAGGCATAATTTGACCACCAGGATATCCAAAAACGGTGGTAATGCCTTTTTCTTTTAAGGTTCTTACTATCCACTGTGTTCCTAACATTTATTCCTCACTTGTTACTTTTGCTCATTTATTGTTAATGTCAAAATTTTTCATAAAAAAAACCCCGCTTTTTGGGGCGGGGGTTTTTGAAATATGGTAACCATATATTTAACTCAAAAGACGCCCCCGCGTTGGAATAATGACCACGCTGACAATAATGTTAATGAGGACGACGATGAGTGAAAAAATCATAATGCTTTTGTAATTCTTTTGTCATTTTCGAAAGATGTTTAATCAAAATACTCGTTTTAAAAAAAAGTGCAACAATTTTTTATGCTTTTTTCAAAAGCAGCTTTAATTAATTTGTTTATTGTTTGAAAAAAGTTTGAGGAAAGGGGTTTTTTAGACTTAAAAAAAGATTATTTTCAGTTTTAATTTGGCTTTTTATGGCTGGTTAGTGTATAAATATTAATCATTGATCTTAAAAGTAAGCTAGCTGTTTTAACCTAGTATTGTTAATTATTATTTATTACTCATTAAGAGATGTTTATATGAAAATACTTAGATTGGTTGCATTTTTGCTAGTGAGTTTTTTAGTGTTTGGTTGTAAAAAAGCAAAAGACAATACCGTGGATAACGTTAATGATGAATCACTTGTTGCGGTACAAAATGCAATGATTGAACCCATCAAGAAAGCTTTACCCATTGTGATTGATGAGTTAACGACTTTGATTGGTATCGATAAAGATCATAACATCATTAATTACCAATATGAGGTTAAAAATACCTCTGAACATACGTTATTATTGCCAAGTACACTTGATACTATCCGTCAAACTTTGTTTAAGGCTTATTGTGAAAATAATGAAGAAATGCAACAGTTAAAAACAGCATTTCCTGATGGCGCAAACTATCATTATTTTATTGATAATAAAGAGATTGTCGTGGTTGAATTAACCCCGGTAGATTGTCATGTTAAATAATTATCTGTAATTGATAAAATGATCATTCTTCAAAGAAGGTATAAGAAATAGGCTAGCTAAGGATTATGGATGAAGACAATTATTTATTTTATTGTGTTGGTTATGCTCCAATTTGGTTGTGATAATTCACCGATAGGTAATAAGAAAATTGATAGACTTGTGTAAAATGTTGGAGCTGAAAAGACCGAGAAGCGATTATAACTGATCGATCAAGCTAATTATGCAAAATACAATGCGTTAAAATACAATGCGTTAAAAAATAATAAACCTTATGGTTTAGATGATGATAAAGCTGCTGCCATCAGTATAATTAAGGAAATATTGTCTATTACTATTGATGTTCATACGATCTTATTTGATGTTACAGCTGAAAATAATATTATTGTTTATCATTATAAAATTAAAGGGATAGCTAGAAAGTTTTTAATGTCGCCAAAAAATAAACAGCAAATTCGTCAGGGAATGGTTGAAAGTTATTGCAAAGAGATTCCCCAAATGAAAAGGGTGAAAAAAATATTTTAATCAAGGTGCGAAATTTATCTATTATATTGAAGGGAAAAGTGTGTTAACTATAGTCGTGATTGCTTGCTCAACTAATAAATAGCGATTATTAAGCAGGCGTTGCTAGCTTAATGTTTATTTATTTGTTACACTATTTTTGCTGTTCAATTTATAATCAGTCATGGTTTTAGCATAAGTCTATTCTGTCCTCGCTAGGCCATTCAAGGAAGTCACTGTTACTTTATTCTCAAATTTTGGTTATTAATGATTAATATTTTTACAGTGTTTTATCGGTTAATATAATTAATTGAATTAATTAAATATTTTAAAGATATAAAATAAATCTAGCAATAGGAATTTGTGATTATTAATTGATTTCATTTAAGTTATATTGAATTTGTCTACAAATACATGTCTAACTTAGGAGAAAATTATGAGCAAGCAAACCTATAATCCGATAACTAAATATCATCATGACAAGTTTCCTAAACAAAAGCAAACTCCTCCCGGCTTACAATATGAAATGAATCCAGTGCCTGATTGTGGTGAAAAAAGTTATCAAGGTCATCAACGGTTAGAAGGTCGAAAAATGTTGGTTACTGGTGGGGATTCAGGGATTGGTCGTGCAGCAGCTATTGCTTATGCAAAAGAAGGTGCTGATGTGGCAATCAACTATTTGCCAGCTGAACAAAAAGATGCTGAAGATGTTGCTAAAGTTATCGAATCTGTAGGGCGTAAAGTAGTGTTGATTCCTGGGGATTTAAGTGATGAGGGATTTTGTAAAAAATTAGTTGATGAAGCGCATAAAAAATTAGGTGGGCTTGATAATCTAACCTTAGTTGCTGGTAAACAAACAGCCGTTGAAGATATTATGCATCTCTCTACTGAACAGATTAAAAAAACCTTTGAAATTAATGTTTTTTCACTCTTTTGGCTAACTAAAGCTGCATTGGAGTATTTAAAACCAGGGGCAACGATTATTACCACTTCTTCAGTTCAGGCTTATCAACCAAGTGCTAATTTATTGGACTATGCTGCAACTAAAACTGCAATTATAGCTTTTACTCGAGGTTTAGCTGCACAATTAGGTGGTAAAGGTATCCGTGTCAACTGTGTAGCTCCTGGTCCAGTTTGGACGCCATTACAAATCTGTGGTGGTCAACCAAGCGAAGTAATACCTGAATTTGGTAAACAGACGCCATTAAAACGTGCTGGTCAGCCTGTTGAACTTGCTGGCGTTTATGTTCATCTTGCATCAGAAGAATCAAGCTATACCACCGCGGAAGTATATGGTGTAACTGGCGGTATGCATATTAATTAATTTTCAATAATTATAATATTTTAAAGGGCTGTATTAGCCCTTTTTTTATATTGTATATGAACGATTTTTTCTTTCTTTTTCAATATGAAAAGTTGTATATTTTTTTATAGTTATAATTTACAATTTAATAGTCTTTTTAATCTGATTAAATCATTAATTAATTTTATAATAAGGAATTTATATGAAAGGTTTAAAATATTCGGCATTTGTCCTAATGGCTGCCGCTCTATTCGGTTGTGATGATTCAAAATCTAAACCAGCAGATAACAGTGCCAATAGTGAGCCAGCCAAAACTGCACCAGCTTCTAATGATGCGGAGGCAGCCAAGACAGATCTAAGTAAAGCTCAAGACAATTATATAAGTGAAGCTAAAGGTTTCTTACCAACAAAAGTGAATTCAAATTCAAGCCTAGTTGATCTTTATAAAGAAAATAATTCAATTAACTATAAATATGTAATGGATATATCTAAAGATGAGTTAGATATTGACCAAAGTAAAAAAATTACAGCTGATGCATTAAAAACTCTTTATTGTTCAGATAATAGTGAAATGAAAGCTTTTAAAAATGCTTTCCCTGATGGTGCGATTCATAATTATTATATTAAAGATGAAGTGGTATTTAGTATTCACTTAAAACCTTCTGATTGTGATGCAAAATAGTTAAAAATAACTATTACTTTTATTAGTAAAACAGGGCTATTTAGCCCTGTTTTTTTATGTAATTATTCTAATGCTTTGCCTTTGGTTTCAGGGATCAAGAAGATAAAGGCTATTGCTGATAATAAGTAAGCTCCAGAAAGTAATGCTAATGCATAACTGATAGAGTAAACAGTTGCTAAATAGGCAATGAGTACTTGCGAGACACCCGCAATACCACGACCCACGTTAAAGATAATATTTTCAGCACTAGAACGGGCATCAGTAGTGTAATGTTCAGCCAGTAAAGCCCCATATCCACCCATCATACCATTAACAAAAAAGCCAATTACTGAACCAAATAGAATTAAAACTAACATATCAGTTTGGTGAAAATAAAACCATATTGAAATAGCTGATATAAGTAAGAATATTATATAAGATGGGCGACGACCAAATTTATCACATAACCAGCCGAAAATTAAGATCCCTAATGACATACCAATCGTAGTTGATATGGTCCAAAACATCGTGTTTTTGAACGGTAGTTTTAATTCAGTCGCAATCATGTTTGGCATCCAAACCATGAGTCCATAAAAACCAAAGTTTTGTACTGCACAAGCAATAGTTAAACCAATAGTAGTAGCTGTGATTCTAGGGGATTTAAATAATTTACCGATAGCGATTTTATTTTTGTTTTGGTCTTTTAAGTTTTGCCAAATTTCAGGCTCTTTTAATCCTTTACGTGTCCATGCAACAAATAGTGCTGGTAATACACCCATGGCAAATGCCCAACGCCAGCCATGCACTTCACCAATAAAATTAACTGTTAAAGCGGCAAGAATTATACCCACTTGAAAGCCTAATGCCACAATCGATGTTGCTCTGGAACGTTTGTGTTTAGGCCAGCTTTCTGATACCAATGTCATGCCGATACCAAATTCACCACCTAGACCAAGGCCACTAACAAAGCGAAAAATTAAAAAGCTTTCGTAATTTGGTGAAATAGCACAAAGGCCTGTAAATAATGAAAAGATTAAGATTGTCCATGAAAATACTCTAACACGGCCAAATTTATCAGCAAGCACGCCGAAAAGAATTCCACCTAATACAGCTCCTAATAATGTTACTGAAGTTAATGTACCAAGATCGGGGTTAGTTAGGTTAAAAGTGGTTGCAATTAGACTAAAACAAACACCTAAAATCATCATATCTAAACCATCTAATGCATATCCTACCGTTGATGCAAATAAAGTACGTTTTTGATAAGGAGTTGTTTGTGCGCTTTCACTCTCAGCTTGGTTGGTCATGTTTGCGTTAATATTCATGTTTACCTCAAGTCAATAAAAAGATAGTGGTTCAATATAAGCGTTATTTTGTTTAACTCATCATTAAACGAAGGGGCTCAAAAAGCGGGGGCAAGTATATACTTAAAAATGGCAAAAAGCTAAATGAAAATCCAAAAATATCAGCTTTTATTTTATTTATTGTTGTTTTGGCAAAATTATCTGTTTAATATTGAAAAATATCTAATTTTTTAGACAAATTGGCCGATAATTTTGCCATTTTACGGATATTAGCCGATAGCTTAGTAACCGATATTGTTAAAATGAAAATTTTACTCTTCGGCAAAATACCAATAGCCAAGATTAACAAATTTTAACATGACTTCTAAGGTTATATCGTCTTGTATTTGCTCATAGCAAAGTACTTCAGTTTCACATAACAAATTGATTGTTGTCATTGGTAAAGGTATTTTTTTGCCGTTGATATAGGCGGTATCACCGATTTTTAAGATACGGATACTAGGAACTCGGTAGAGTTCAGCTCCAGCTTTGAGAATTGCTTCGAATTCATCTAAATCATAAGCTGGTTCAATAGGAATGATGTTTAGTTCATGCATAGGCATTGTGATATGTTTACCAAACCAATCATTAAACAAAGCAGGATTTTTTATTAAATCAATCATTTGACTTTGAAGCTTTTCAATTTCATATGGTTGAATTAAATAAGGATCTTTTGGTAATTTTAACTCTGGATCTTGATAAAAAATACCATTAGGCAAATTATCGATAATATAATCGGCAAATCCACTGAGTAAGTCTTGTGATGTTTGGGTTCTAAATCCTACTGAGTAACTAAGTGATTCGCCAATCGATACTCCATTGTGTGGAAAACCAATTGGTATATATAAAATATCTCCAGCAGTGATTTCTTCATCAATAATAGGTTGATAATCTTCAACATGTAATAAAGCTTTATGAGCACTAAACTGTTTATAGTTAGGATTGCGATCACCGACTTGCCAACGGCGGCGGCCTTTACCTTGAATGATAAAGACATCATAATTATCAATATGAGGGCCAACACCAGCACCTTGGGTTGCATAAGATATCATTAGGTCTTCAAATTGCCATTGTGGAATGCATTTAAATGGTTCGACTAAACTGGCTGCTTGCTCATGCCAATGATCGACAGCTTGGACAAGCAGGCTCCAATGATCTTCACCTAAGTCACTATAATCGATAAATGGCCCATATTTTGCGTCCCATTCCCCATTTTTGTTGGTAACAATTCGACTTTCGATTTCTTCTTCCATGGCAAGACCAGCTAGTTCTTCAGGAGAAATTGGGTCGATAAAATTACTAAAAGCATTACGTAAAATAACTGGTTTTTTTTGCCAATAATTAGTTAAAAAGTCATCCCAATTGATTGTTAATTTATTACTCATTAATTACTCCTTGTAAATTGAATAATTGACAAAAGTTTGTTGTAGTTTGTTGTGCAATAGTGTCAAGAGTTACGCCTTTTAGTGCGGCTAAATAGTTAGCTACCTCT
Organism: Gilliamella sp. LMG 34362; assembly: GCF_984569125.1. Classification (NCBI taxonomy): domain Bacteria; kingdom Pseudomonadati; phylum Pseudomonadota; class Gammaproteobacteria; order Orbales; family Orbaceae; genus Gilliamella; species Gilliamella sp. LMG 34362. Next base: position 1,005,127 of record NZ_OZ474902.1, read on the forward strand.
CTAACATAAGTGGGCTGATTTTCTTTTCCCCGATAGGGAACAGGTGCTAAATAAGGGGAATCAGTTTCAATCAACATACGATCTAATGGCACAAATCTTGCTACTTCTCGAAGAGATTCGGCATTTTTAAAGGTGATAATTCCTGAAAATGAAATATAAAAACCAATATCTAATAAAGCTTTAGCTGTATCAATATCTTCAGTAAAACAATGTAAAACCCCCGAGTAAACTTGCTCTTCTTTTAATATTTTTAGGGTATCTTGTTTAGCGTTACGGGTGTGGACAATTATTGGTTTTTTTAATTGCTTACCTAAATGAATGTGTTGTATAAAATTGTATTGCTGTAGTTCAAGATTATCTTGTTGATAGTAATAATCAAGACCTGTTTCGCCAAGAGCGATAACATTGTCTTCTTGAGCGAGGCGGGCAAAACGCTCGGCATCGTAAGGTTCATCATCTAAATTGAGAGGGTGAATACCGCATGAAAACGAGCACTGTTTTTTATAGGGCATTAGCATTGCTTTCATCGATTCATAACCCGACAACGTTGTTGCAACACTTAGACAATGTTTCACATCATTGTGTAGTGCTTCTTGCAAAACGCTATCAAGCGTTTTATTAGTATAGTCCAAACTGTCTAAATGACAGTGCGAATCAATTAGAAACATATTAAACTCTTTTAATTATTTGAATGATGTTCGAAATCACGAACAGGTTTTATGGTTGACCATGAGCGACAACTTGGGCACAACCAATAGAGAGTATTAACGGTAAATCCACATTTTTGACACCGGTAATTAGGAACTGATTTTATTTGTTCGCCTACCATATTTCGAAGTAGTAGTAGACTTTCTTTAGCCTTTCCTTGTTCAGCATCTGCCACATGGTAATCCATTAAACGGTAGAATCCTTTAAGATTTGGGTGTTTTAATAGTTCACGATAAAGGTAATATTGGGCGGCATCTAATCCGTTGTTCTTTTCAACAATATCGGCAAGCATTAGTTCGGCTACATTACCAGTGTCCTGTTTGACACAAATTTCTAAAAACTGTTTTAATAGTTGTGGCTGATTTATTTTTTCATAACATGCTTTTAATAGTGGTAATGCTTCGCCAATAAAAGCCTTGTCTTGGTTTATTATTTGTTGAAAAGATTCAATTGCTTGTTCGGTTTTGTCTAAAGCCATTAATACTCGCCCAAGCATTAATGAAGTGCGTGCACAATTAGCATCGGCAGTAGCGGATTTTTTTAAGAAGTTGTATGCTTGTTCTAAATCATTATCAGCGATAGCGAGTGTCGCTAGTTCACAATAAAACTGGGCGATTTCGATCTTATATTTTTCATTGCCGAGTTTTACTAGTCTGGTTGCGATATTAATCGCATTACTCCATTCGCTTGTAGATTGATAAATGATAAGTAATTGTTGTAGAGCATGTTGTTGGAAGTCTTCTTCATCAATTAATTGTAAAAACATCTCTTCGGCACGGTCATAAAGACCTGCAACCATATAGTCTCGTCCGAGTTGCTGAATTGCCAATAATCGTTGATCAAATGATAATGATGAACTTTCCATTAATGCTTGATGAATACGTATTGCTCGATCAACTTCTCCTCGTGAACGGAACAAGTTTCCTAATGTTAAATGCGCTTCAAGAGTACCTTCATCCTCTTTAAGTAGATCAAGGAAGATGTCAACCGCTTTATCTTTTTGATTAGACAAAAGAAAATTTAGACCATCTACGTATTCTCGAGATAATCGATTCGATTGATTTAAATATTTTTGTTTGGCATTCCTGTCACCCATATACCAGCCATAGGCAGCGGCTATTGGCAGTAACAGAAATAACAATTCAAACATAATTACCTATTTTAATTGGTATTGGTTAAATTCATTTTTTGATGATTAGATATGTCTTCATCATATTTTTTTTGCAATTTATTTAATTTACGTTTAGTTGATGAATGTTGGAATTTAGATTTTAAGAAATATATTCCAGTTAATATCCAGCCAACTAAAAAACCTGAGCCAAATAATATTGCCAGTAATACTGATAATCTGACTTCAGTTTTAGCAATTAAATAGTTAAAAGTCACTATTTGATTATTAGCTGAACCTATTGTTATCGAAATGGCGAAAATAAGAATTATCAATAAAATTGATATTACTAATTTCATAATGCTAACCTTATTATTTTATTAAAAATATTGATTTAATCTAATTCTTTTCTTTAAAACTATTCTTTTTCCTAGTGTTATTCCATTACTATATGCCATTTTTTAACATAAAAACAGCAGATAAGTGAAATTAACCAAGCAAGCAATATCCCTAATATTAAATCATAAGCAGAATGCATGCCTAGTAATAGCCGACTCGTTTCAATGAGCAATGACCAAATAGTAATGATTGATACAATAAAAAAATGTCGTTTAAAACTTAGTAGTGTTATGGCTAATAAAGCCCAAGTTACTGCAAATAAGGTGTGCCCAGAAGGAAAAGCATAGCCTGTTTCATTCTGCCAATGATTAGATAGCCATCTAGGAATAATGGTTGAATTGGCTAACAATTTTTCAATATTAGCTTTGCGTTCTGCTCTTGCTTGTGAATAAAATTGCTGTTGATTAAGATTAAACTCTTTATCTAACCATATCACATAAGGTCTGGCTTCAGCAGTTTGTTGTTTGATTATGCTTTTAATAATTTGACCACCTAACATAGCACTGACTAAAACTAGACATAATAGTAATAATGTTTTTTTATTTTTATTAACCAGTTTTAGGTAAAAGATAAAGAAAAATAGCCCAGATGTTATTATTGCCCACGGAAAACTAGCAGTTTCAGTTACCCAAAATAAATATTTAGATGTATTATTTATTGACGTTGGTTGCCACTGCCAATTTACGGTTATAACAGATAACGGTATAATCAGAAATAAGATCAATGGCACTATTGTTTTTTTTATTACTAACCCCATTTAAAACTCAATTAAGCATAAAAATTTATTTATTTTAACATGGAAATACGATTTATTTTTAAAAAATCTTAATCATGTTGTGACAAAACTTGGAGATAATAATGCAATTAAAACATGTTGCACAAGCTAAACTACCAACCCCTTGGGGATGTTTTACTATTGTTGGTTTTGAAGAAATTGCAACAGGTAAGGATCATGTCGCATTAGTGTTTGGTGATATTAATGATCATTCATCAATATTAACACGTGTTCATTCAGAATGTTTGACGGGCGATGCATTATTTAGTTTACGTTGTGATTGTGGTTTTCAATTAGAAGCTGCATTGAAGCAGATAGCTAAAGAGGGTAAAGGTGTCTTGATTTATCATCGTCAAGAAGGGCGTAATATCGGTTTGCTAAATAAAATTAGGGCTTATGCGCTTCAAGATCAGGGTTTAGACACGGTTGAGGCAAATGAGCAATTAGGTTTTGCTGCTGATGAGCGTGATTTTACTTTGTGTGCTGATATGCTAAGGTTATTAAATGTTTCTCAAGTTCGATTATTAACGAATAATCCAGAAAAGATAAAAGTTCTTGAGCAAGCAGGTATTAATGTTACTGAACGAGTTCCTTTGGAAGTGGGAGAAAACCCGAGCAATGAGTATTATTTAGCGACTAAAGCTAATAAATTGGGGCATTTATTACATTTACATCAATGTAATCACTAACACTTAAAAGGTGAATTATACGAGTTGCCATATTTTTAATTTAGTTGTTATAATTATTTAATCGTTAACCTCAAAATCTATCAGCGGTTTTGAGGTTAATTTTTATCTGTTAATAAAAAATTTATTAATCTTTGTCACATCTTAGTACGCCACCATTAGCAATTTGATCTTTTGAGACTTCATGCATAATAATTTGTACCGCTTCAGGTTTACAGTTAAGCGTTTCAACAATGGCATCAGTTACCCGTTTTGCCATTTCACGTTTTTGTTCAATGGTGCGTCCTTCTAAAAAATCAATCACTACATTTGGCATAAATATTTCCTAATTATTAATGGAGGCTAGTTGTTCATCGGTTAATGCGATGTCTTGATTATGGCATATTCCAATTCCAGTTTGGATAATTTTTTCAGCAATCGCTTTGGCTTCATCTAAAGAGTGCATGGTATAGGTTCCGCATTGATATTCATTCAATTCAGGAATTTCTGATTGAGATTTTACATTCATAACATCATGCATAGCTTGCAACCAAGCATTAACAACTGAAGACTCTTCTGGTTTGCCAATTAAACTCATATAAAAACCAGTTCGGCAACCCATTGGTGAGATATCAATGATTTCAACTTTATCACTGTTTAAATGGTCACGCATAAAGCCTGCAAATAAATGCTCTAAGGTATGAATACCTTTTTCAGGTAATAGTGCTTTATTAGGAATGGTAAAGCGAAGATCAAATACCGTAATATCATCGCCTTTTGGGGTTACCATTGTTTTGGCTATTCGTACAAAAGGCGCTTTCATTTTGGTATGGTCAACTTTAAAACTGTCTAATAAAGGCATAATTTTCTCCTTGAATTTGGGATTAAGCCATTTTGCTTGATTAGCTTAATATACCCCACTATTTTATATTCATTGATTTAATAAGTTTATCAATTCTTGTTCATCAATCACTTTTATTCCAAGTTCTTGAGCTTTGGTTAATTTTGAACCAGCTGCTTCTCCAGCAATTACAAAGTCGGTTTTTTTTGAAACACTACCTGTTACTTTAGCACCAAGTTGTTTTAATTTAGCTTTTGCTTCGTCACGTGTTAATATTGATAAAGTTCCTGTTAACACGACGGTTTTGTCAGAAAATGGTGAGTCAGTTGTTAGCAGTTGTATTTCAACATCTGGCCAGTGTATACCAATTTCCTCACTAATTAACTGATCAATTACTGTGCGGTTATGAGGTTCTTGAAAGAAGTCGATAATACTTTCTGCAATAACAGCGCCAATATCATTTACCGATTGTAATTGTTCCAAAGATGCGTTTTCAATTGCGGTTAAATTTCCTAATTGATTAACTAAATTTTCCGCAGTGACTTCACCAACATTAGGAATACCAAGCGCAAAAATAAATCGATTTAGGCTCGTATTTTTTGATTTGTCTAATGCGCCCATTAAATTGTTGGCTAACTTTTCACCAACTTTATCTAATGAACATAAAATTGGCACTGTAAGTTTATAAAGATCTGCTGGTGTTTTGACATATTCTTTATCAACTAATTGTTCAATTATTTTATCGCCTAAACCTTCGACATTCATTGCTCGACGAGAAACAAAATGTTTTAAAGCTTCTTTGCGTTGTGCTTGACAAATTAATCCTCCTGCGCAACGAGATATCGCTTGTCCTTCATCACGGACAATGATTGAACCACAAATCGGGCAGTGAGTTGGAAAAATAATTTCTTTAGTATCAGCAGGTCTTCGATCTTTAATTACTGCGACAATTTGTGGAATAACATCGCCAGCTCGACGAACGGTGACATAATCACCCTCACGAATACCTAACCGGATGATTTCATCGCTGTTATGCAGTGTGGCATTGCTGACAATTACCCCGGCAACTGATACTGGTTCTAATCTGGCTACTGGCGTTATCGCACCAGTACGCCCGACTTGAAAGTCAACTTTATTTAACTTTGTTACTTCTTCTTGTGCTGGAAATTTGAATGCAGTAGCCCAACGAGGTGCACGAGCAACGAAACCAAGTTGTTCTTGTTCAGTAATGCTATTGACTTTGATTACAACACCATCGATATCAAAGTCTAATGACATTCTTTGATCACCAATTTGCTTAAAATAATCTAGTGCTTCTTGTGCACCATGGCGAATTTGAACTTTGTCACTTACTGGTAGGCCCCAAGCTTTAAATTGCATTAGTCTTGCATAGTGAGTATTGGGTAAATCTGCTCCTTCATTAATACCAACGCCATAACAGAAAAAAGTAAGTGGTCTTTTAGCCGTGATTTTAGGATCTAACTGTCTTAATGAACCGGCAGCAGCATTACGAGGGTTAGCAAATATTTTTTCGTTACGTTTTTCAGCTTCTGCATTTAATTTAGCAAAACCTTTATGCGTCATAAAAACTTCACCTCGAACTTCTAGGCGAGACGGAATATTCTCACCCTTCAATACGAGTGGAATAGTTTTTATTGTTCGAACGTTGGCTGTAATATCTTCACCAGTCGTTCCATCTCCTCGTGTAGCAGCTTGAATTAATTGGCCATTTTCATATAACAGACTTACCGCCAATCCATCAAGTTTTAACTCGCAACAGTATTCAACGGCTTGCTCTTCATCAAGCTCTAAGCGATCTTTTATTCTTTTATTAAAAGCGATAAAACTCGATTCATCAAAAACATTATCCAATGATAACATAGGTAATTGATGTCTGATCGACGAAAACTGTGATAATGGTGCTCCTCCAACACGTTGGGTTGGTGAGTCAGGGGTAATAAGTTCAGGATGAGTCAGCTCCAGATTTTGCAGCTGTTTAATTAATTTATCATATTCCACATCGGGTATTTCGGGAGCATCTAACACATAATAACAGTATTCATGATGTCTTATCAGATCACGTAAAGTCGAGATCTGTGTTATTACATCTTGGTTAGAGCTAGATGGCGCTACTGAATGTTCAGTTATATTTGATTGTGGCATGATTTTAAACTCTTAATTTATCAAGAAGGTTTTTAAGCTTATTACTAAAATAGTATTTAACTGTATTTAGGACAACAGATTTTACTAAATATAGTCAATTATCTAATATAAGTCAGACTATTCCACTAATTTTTTAGTGGAATAGTAGCAAAAATGAGGAATTTTAAATAGCTAGCTTAAATTTCATTACAAGCTTTTTTTATGCGTTCTTTATAACTATCGATTTTTTGAGGTGTCATCATATGATGTTCATCATCCAAAACGACACCATTAACATCATCGGCAATACGTTGTGCTGTTTGTAGCATTAATTTGAAATTTTGTTGATTGTTTCCATGGGTTGGTGCAACCATAAAAATTGATACACCTGGTGTTGTAAATTCGTGCATAGTTTCGGGATCTAGATGCCCCGGACTAATCATATTTGCTAAACTAAATAATATCGGCCCATTACCTGCTGGGTCAACATGGCGATGAAAAATACGCATATCACCAAATTGAAATCCTGATTGCATGATGCTAGCTAATAGCATATCACCTTGTAATTCCTTGCCATTTAAGCCAGTAACATTTAATACAATAATTTCAGTTTTGCTTTCTTCACTATCGTCTATTGTTAGTTTGTCTTGTTTTTCGAGTTTTTCTTCAGGTTGAGGAGCATCTGTTTTTATATCCTCGTTAGCGTTGGTTGTTTTTTCGATTTCAGAAGTTTCTTTCATTGGCTCATCAGTAAAGATATCCTGTTGAACATCGTGAGTCGACTCATTAGAAACCTTAGTTTCGATTTTTGGTTGTTGTTCGTCATCATCTGAAAATAGATCAACTTGAAGGGGTAGTTGTTCTTCTTCTACTACTAGTGCTTTATTAATAGAAATATTAGCATCGTCCTGATTTGTTTTGCTTTTTGGCGTGAGTAAAATCACATCATCTTCATCATTATAGATGTCTTCATATTGCTGAGTATTTGTTGTGAATTTATCTTTTTTGCCTAACTTAAATAAAGAAGAACGTTCTTTCTTATTGATCCAAAGCCCATGAATTAATAATGCAATGATGACCAAGGATGCCACTACAATTAGAACAGTACGTAAATTATCCATAATACCCACTCAGAATTAAATTAAATATAGATTCAAATTATTCAATAATATAATTGAAAAAAAAGGATTAAAAAATACCACAACGAAATTTTTTTACTTTTTACATTTAAGTTAAATCCATACTCACTTATTACAGCGCAAAAAAACTATTAGTCTATATTACTTTATTTCTAGCAATAATCATAATTATCAATAGAATTTTTTTATTAATTTGCTTTTAAGGCTAATAAGTCAGATAATTTTTAGAACTCTGTGCTATTAAGGCGTTAAGACTCTTACAATCTATGCATATTTTTTGTAAAATCTCCGATCACTTTTGAATAATATTCATTGTTTTTATTTAAAAAATAATTATTAAGTTACCGAGGTCTTTTTTATATGAGATTTAATAAGCTATTACTTACTCTGCCAGCGGCATTAACTAGTCTATTGTTATTAACAAGTTGTGATAATAATCAATCACAAGATGGTGCTGGCCAATTACCAAAGGTAACTGTTTTTAAAGTTGAACCTTTAGACTATACTCTAAAAATAAACTTACCTGGACGGGTCGTTGCTTCCCAGATCGCTGAAATCCGACCACAGGTTAGTGGGATTGTACTAAATCGAGAATTTGAAGAAAGTTCAAATGTTAAAGCTGGTCAATCACTTTATCAAATTGACCCAGCCATTTATCAAGCGAATTATGATAGTGCGGTGGCCAGTGTAGCTAGTGCGAAAGCTAACGCTAATATAGCTCAACTAACCTTAAAGCGTTATGCTGGACTTTTGAATACTAAATCTATCAGTCAACAAGAATATGATAAAGCGGCTGCCGATGCCAAACAAGCTGAGGCAAGTGTTTTAGTTGCTCAAGCAGCAGAGCACGCAGCCAAAGTTAATTTGGACTACACGAAAGTATACTCGCCAATTGATGGGTATATTGGTAAATCAAGTGTCACGGAGGGGGCATTAGTGTCAGCAGGGCAAGCTGCTCCATTAGCTTTGGTACAGCAACTTGATCCAATTTATGTTGATATGACTGAAGCTGCAACTCGTTATAATAAATATCTTCAAGATGAAAATATAATTTATGAACCAGCTCAAGGCGATAATGTTGAATTGTTTTTTAATGATGGATCAAAATATGCTCTATCAGGAAATATTAAATTTTCAGATATGACGGTTAATGAAACGACTGGAACAGTTACTCTGCGATCACAATTTTCAAATGCTGAAGGTAAAATTTTACCGGGGATGTTTGTAAAACCACAATTGACATTAGGTACTATCAAAAATGCAGTACTAGTTCCTCAGCAGGGCATTACTAGTAACCAAAAAGGTCAATATACAGCTAAGATTTTAAAACCAGATAATACAGTTGAATATCGTCAAGATATTAAAGTTTATACTGGCATCAGTGGTTATTGGGTTGTTACCAGTGGCATTGATGTTGGTGAACAAGTGATTACTACCGGTTTACTTAATTTAACCGCAGTAGAAAGGGGGCAACCAATGAAGGCTCAAGTAGTAGATAAGCCAGCTACTCTTTCTCAAGAGCAATTAGACAATATCATCAAAAGCAGCGTGAAATAAAACAGGGGTAGAGTTAATTATGGCTAAGTTTTTTATTGATAGACCTGTTTTTGCATGGGTAATTGCTATCATGATGATGCTGGGCGGTGCTTTATGTATTAAGCTACTCGCTGTTGAACAGTATCCTGATATCGCACCACCAGCTGTTACGGTTTCTGCTGTTTATCCAGGGGCTGATGCTCAAACTATTGAGAATACAGTTACCCAATTGATTGAGCAAAACTTGACTGGTTTGGATAATTTGATTTATATGAAATCAACCAGTAGTGCTCAAGGGGTTGTACAAACCACTCTGACTTTTGCTCCCGGCACTAGCCCTGATTTTGCGCAAGTACAGGTCTTAAATAAAGTAGAAAGTATTAAATCTCGTTTGCCAGAAAGCGTGCAAAAAAATGGGGTATCGGTTGCTAAAAATAATACCAACTTCTTAAAAGTTATTGGTTTCTATTCTACCAATCCTCAAAAAACACAAGCAGATATCGCTGACTTTATTTATTCAACAGTACAAGATCAGATACGTCGTGTACAAGGTGTCGGTGATACTCAGTTATTTGGTTCTGAATATGCAATGCGTATTTGGTTAGATCCTAATAAACTAAATTATTTTAATTTATCTATTGAAGAAATTATTGCTGCTATTCAAGCACAAAATGCGCAGGTTACTGCAGGGCAATTAGGTGCTTTACCAGCAACTGAAGGTCAAGAGCTCAATGCAACTATTACAGCTCAATCACGGTTAAAAACACCTGAGCAATTTCAAAATATTTTAGTACGTGTTAACACAGATGGCTCAAACATCTTATTAAAAGATGTTGCCAATGTTGAAATTGGTGCTGCTGATTATAACTTTCTTTCACGTTATGACGGTAAACCATCAGCTGGTTTAGGTATTTATTTGGCGACAGGAGCAAACCAACTCGATACATCAGCAAAAGTTGACCAAAAAATTCAAGAATTATCACAGATTTTTCCTGAAGATATCAAATTTGCCTATCCTTATGATACAACTCCGTTTGTTAAATTATCGATTAATAACGTTGTGCATACATTAATTGAAGCAATCATATTGGTTGTTATCGTTATGTATGTCTTTTTACAAAATCTGCGTTCTACACTTATTCCAACTATTACCGTACCAGTAGTATTGTTAGGTACCTTTGCAGTTTTATATATATTTGGATTTACCATTAATACGTTATCTATGTTTGCTATGGTGCTGGCCATCGGTCTTCTGGTCGATGATGCCATCGTAGTAATTGAAAACGTTGAACGTATTATGCATGACGAAGGCCTTTCGCCTTATGATGCAACGGTTAAATCGATGGAACAAATTACTTCGGCATTAGTGGGTATTGCGGTGGTATTATCCGCCGTATTCGTACCAATGGCATTTTATGGTGGTGCTGCAGGGGGGATATATCGTCAATTTTCAATCACAATTGTAACGTCAATGGCTTTATCAGTATTGATGGCAATTGTATTAACGCCAGCACTTTGCGCACAAATTTTAAAAGCACCATCGAAAAATAAAGTTAAGATAACAACATTAGGCGAAAAATTACAAACCATACCTCCGTTTACGTGGCTTTCAATTGGAACTAAATGGTTTTTCAATAAGTTCAATAATTTGTATAACAAAAGTTTATATGCCTATGAAAAAGGGGTAATTAAGTTTATTCGTTATCCACTGATTTCATTTGTTTGCTATGTCTTGATAGTTGTTGGCTTAGTATTTGGCTTTAACCGTTTACCAACTGGTTTCTTACCAAATGAAGATCAGGGGGTGTTGATTGTAATGGTTGAGTTACCACCCGGTGCGACATTAGAACAAACCATGGGTGTATTGAACAAAACCTCTCAATTTTATATGAATGAAAAAGCTGATTCAGTCAGAGAGATTTTCACCGTTGCAGGTTTTAGCATGGTTGGTCGTGGGCAAAACATGGGACTTGGCTTTATTCGATTAAAAGATTGGGATGAACGTAAACGCCCGGATCAAAAAGTTGATGCATTAGTTGGTAGTGGTTGGGGATTCGCTTCTACTATTACTGAAGGTCGGGTCATTATTACGAATGTACCGGCTGTACCATCACTTGGTATGGCAAATGGTTTTTCTTACATGTTAAAAGATACCGCTGGACTTGGCCATGAGGCACTAATGGGGGCATTTTTCCAATTATTGGGGCAAGCTGCACAGAATCCTAATCTACAACAAGTTCGTCCAGGTAGTATGCTAGATGTCCCACAATATAAGATTAATGTCGATTTTGAAACTGCTCAAGCACTTGGTGTTGCAGTAAGTAGCGTAAATACCGTACTTTCAACAGCATTGGGTTCAGCTTATATTGATGACTTTGTTTATAACAATCGGGTTAAAAAAGTCTATTTACAATCAGATTCGGCTTATCGAATGTTACCTGATGATTTCAGCTTTTGGCATGTTAAAAATCAAAAAGGTGAAATGGTTCCTTATGATGCATTTGCCACTACAACTAAGAGTTATGGTTCGCCATCTCTTGTTCGTTATGATGGAGTTGCAGCCATGGGCGTCAGTGGAGCCGCTGCACCAGGTATGAGTTCAGGACAAGCTATGGCAATAATGGAAGAACTATCTAAAAACTTACCGAAAGGTTTCTCGTATGATTGGACAGATATTTCTTACCAAGAACGTCAAACAGGTTCACAAACGACAACACTTTATATTATCTCACTTATCGTAGTGTTCCTATCGTTAGCTGCATTATATGAAAGTTGGACTGTACCTATTTCTATCTTATTCGTTATCCCATTAGGTATTATTGGTACTGTATATGCAACTATGTTTAGAGGCCTTGATAATGATATCTACTTTATCGTTGGTCTATTAACAACAATGGGTCTATCGGCTAAGAATGCTATTCTGATCGTAGAATTTGCTAAAGATGCGCTTGAAAAAGAAGGTAAGTCATTAATTGATGCAACATTAGAAGCGTGTCGCTTACGCTTACGCCCAATTTTAATGACTTCATTTGCCTTTATTCTAGGTGTTTATCCACTGGCTACCAGTAGTGGTGCCGGTTCTGTAAGTCAGAATGCGGTAGGTACGGGGGTTATTGGTGGTATGTTAACGGCAACGTTCTTAGCGATTTTCTATGTTCCGTTATTCTTCTTATTTATAACTAAACTATTCACTAAACATAAGAATAAAGTGGTGTTGCCAACTAACTATACTGGTAAAACTGAGAAATAGTTAATGAATAATTAATATGAATTTAAAGCACCAATAATATTGGTGCTTTTTTTTATCTAACTTTTAATAGATTGCCTATTTGATATTTTAATTTAACAGTTTTCATACAGTTGGATAAAAGTTGAGGAAAGGGGTTTTTAAGTTATAAACGCAGGGCGTTAATATGGAATAGTATTAGATTATTTACGTGATTTGATTAATTGTTGACTCATATGGGCATGGGTAATTGCTATAGCTAGTGCATCTGCCGCATCTGCTTGAGGACTTGCAGGTAATTTTAATAGTAGTCTAACCATATGTTGAACTTGTTTTTTGTCGGCAGCTCCAGTGCCAACTACACTTTGTTTGACCAAGCGTGCAGCATATTCAAAAACGGGTAAATCATGATTGACTGCTGCGACAATTGCAGAGCCTCGTGCTTGACCCAATTTTAAAGCAGAATCGGCATTACGTGCCATAAAGACTTGTTCAATAGCAAACATGTTCGGTTGAAATTGAAGAATGATTTCGCTTACTCCTGCATAGACACGTTTCAAACGTGTGGGTAAGTCATCGACAGCAGTGCGAATACAGCCACTGCCAAGATAGGTGAGTTGTCGTCCCGTTTGACGAATTACGCCATAACCCGTCAAACGAGAGCCTGGGTCAATACCCAGAATAATAGTCATTAGAGTGTTGCAGCAACTTCGTCTGACACTTCTCCGTTATGATAAACCTCTTGAACATCATCACAATCTTCAAGCATATCGATAAGACGTAGTAATTTTGGTGCAGACTCAATATCAAGATCAACTTTGGTTGCTGGAATCATTGAAACTTCAGCGGATTCAGCCACTAAACCAGCTGCATCGAGTGCATCTTTAACTTCACCGAATGATTCAGGTGTAGTAAATACATCAATTGCACCATCATCATAAGTAACCACATCATCAGCACCAGCTTCAAGTGCTGCATCCATTACTTGATCTTCATCAGTGCCTGCAGGATAAGAGATCACACCTTTTTTAGTAAATAAATAAGATACTGAGCCGTCAGTACCTAGATTACCGCCAGTTTTAGTGAAAGCGTGACGAACTTCAGATACAGTACGGTTTCGGTTATCACTTAAGCATTCAACCATTACTGCAGTACCTGCAGGTCCATAACCTTCATAGATGATAGTTTCCATATTAGTATCATCTTCACCACCGACACCACGAGCAACAGCTCGATTCATGGTATCTCGAGTCATGTTATTAGATAATGCTTTGTCCATAGCAGCACGTAGACGAGGGTTAGACGCTGGATCGCCACCACCAATTTTGGCTGCCGTTACAAGTTCGCGAATAATTTTGGTAAAGATTTTACCGCGCTTAGCATCTTGAGCTGCTTTGCGGTGTTTGGTATTGGCCCATTTACTATGACCTGCCATAGAGTTCTCCAGATTAAATAATTTAAAAATCGCATCATTTTAACAAACTTTTAACTAAAGTTCATTATCAATCTATTTTTTCATTGGTTCATGTCATTTTAATAATGAATAATTATATTGATTTGTATCAAATATTCATATTTTATTCATTGCAACTCATTTAGTTTTAATTCATTATATCTTTAGTCTTGATAGATTAAGCTTTCATCGAAACGTTTCGATAAACAATTTCATTATTATTCTTAGGATTGCATTATGTATAAAAGTAAGTTGTTCAATTCAGTAATAGTTCAGACTTTAGCCAAAATGGGACATACCGATCAAATTGCTATTGGTGATGCAGGTTTACCCATACCTGAAAATGTTGAAAGAATAGATCTGGCGCTGACATCTGGCGTGCCATCTTTTATGCAAGTTTTGGAAACTGTAACTGAATCTATGCAAATTGAAAAAGTTCTTCTGGCAGAAGAGATCCTTGAACATAATCCAGAGATAAATAAAAAAATATTAGCTCAGATTAAACAAATTGAGGAATCACAACAAAATATAATTGATATAGAATATGTCACTCACGAAATGTTAAAACAGCAAACCAGCGAATGCAAAGCGGTAATTAGGACTGGTGAATGTTCACCTTACGCGAATATTATTCTACAGTCGGGAGTAATTTTTTAAAAACAACAATTAAAATAATGGGAATTTTATGAGTGATATTTTATTACAGCTTACTGATATATCTAAATCTTTTCCCGGTGTTAAAGCGCTTTCAGGCGCTAATCTGACTGTTAAAGCTGGTCAAGTTATGGCCTTAATCGGCGAAAATGGCGCGGGTAAATCTACGTTAATGAAAGTACTCACAGGAATATATAAAAAAGATTCTGGTGAAATTATTTATCAAGGTAGTAAAGTTAACTTCAATGGTCCCAAAGCTTCGCAATTAGCCGGAATAGGTATAATTCATCAAGAATTGAATCTAATACCGCAATTATCCATCGCCGAAAATATCTTTTTAGGTCGAGAATTTACCAATAAATTCGGTTGTATTGATTGGCAAAAGACCTATGCTGAAGCCGATAAATTATTAGCGCAATTGCATTTGAATTATAACAGTCGAAGATTGATTAGTGATTTGTCGATTGGTGAACAGCAAATGGTTGAAATTGCCAAAGTGCTAAGTTTTGATTCTAAAGTTATCATTATGGATGAACCAACCGATGCTCTCACCGATACAGAAACCGCTTCATTATTTGAAGTCATTAATAAACTCAAAAAACAAAATTGTGGCATTGTCTATATCTCTCATCGTCTAAAAGAAATCTTTCAAATTTGCGATGCAGTAACCGTATTACGTGATGGTCAATTTGTGGGGGAAAAGAAGATCACTCAATTGGATGAAGATAGTTTAATTGAGATGATGGTGGGTCGTAAGCTTGAAGAACAATATCCACGCATCGAAATGGAAAAAGGAAATATCACGTTACAGGTTAACCACCTTATTGGTGATGGTGTGAATGATGTTAGTTTTTCTCTTCATGAAGGAGAAATATTAGGTATCTCTGGTCTTATGGGGGCTGGACGAACCGAGTTGATGAAGATGATTTATGGCGCAAATCCCGCTAAATCAGGAACAATAACTTTAAATGGCAAAGCCATTAAAACACGTTCGCCAAAAGATGGTTTAATGAACGGCATTGTTTATATCTCTGAAGACCGCAAAAGAGATGGATTAATTTTAGGCATGTCAGTTAAAGATAATATGTCACTCAACTCCCTTGGTTATTTTGTTAATCAATTTAAACAGTTAAAACTAAAAAATGAACGACGAGCGGTTGATGATTATGTGGGACTATTCAATATTAAAACCCCATCAATTAATCAAACTATAGGTTTATTATCAGGTGGTAATCAACAAAAAGTTGCTATTGCTAAAGGATTAATGACACGTCCAAGCATATTAATTTTGGATGAACCAACCAGAGGTGTTGATGTTGGCGCTAAAAAGGAAATTTATCAACTGATCAATCAATTCAAACAACAAGGATTAAGTGTTATCTTAGTTTCGTCCGACATGCCCGAAATTCTTGGCATGAGTGATCGTATTTTAGTTATTCATGAAGGAAAAGTAACCGGAAATTTTACTATTAATGAAGCAACACAAGAAAAACTTATGGCCGCTGCCGTAGGAAAAATACAGGAGAAATCTGATGCTGCAAAATAAAACGCTCAAAAATGTATTAGTTGAGCAGAAGTCATTAATAACGTTACTGGTATTAATCTTAATCGTTTCATGTTTAAGTGATAACTTTTTCACGTTAAATAATATTTTTAATATTTTGCAGCAAACCTCAATTAACGCCATTATTGCGGTTGGAATGACTTTAGTCATTCTAACATCCGGTATTGATCTTACAGTTGGCTCGATATTTGCACTAGCGGGCGCTGTGACCGCATCGATGATTGGTGCCGACATTTCCCCATTTATTGCTATATGTACTGCTTTAATTTTAAGTACAATATTAGGGGCCTTTTCTGGAGTCATTATCGCGAAAGGAAAGCTTCAAGCTTTTATTGCAACATTAGTGATGATGTTAATATTACGTGGTGCAACACTGGTATATACAAAAGGAAGTCCAATTTCTATTGGTACTAATGATAATTCCGAAATTTTTGAATGGATCGCATTTGGTCGAGTATTCGGTATTCCAGTACCAATTATCATTATGTTGGTTGTGTTTGCCGCGGCATGGTATTTGTTGAAATATACGCGTTTAGGTCGCTATATTTATGCCCTTGGCGGTAACGAATCAGCAACACAATTATCAGGTATCAATGTTGATAAGGTGAAAATTATTGTTTATGCGATGAGTGGTTTACTGTGTGCTGTTGCCAGTACAATTGAGGTTTCAAGATTGTCCTCAGCTCAACCTACAGCAGGAACTGGTTACGAGATGGATGCAATTGCTGCTGTTGTTCTTGGCGGCACAAGTATGTCAGGAGGGCGCGGTAAAATTATTGGGACCCTAATCGGTGCATTAATTCTAGGTTTTTTGAATAATGGCTTAAATATGTTAGGGGTCGATGCGTATTATCAAATGATAGTCAAAGGTGGCGTCATATTACTTGCGGTTTTAGTTGATAAAAAAACTAATAAGTAATTTTTTTAATAAAAG
Source organism: Gilliamella sp. LMG 34362 (assembly GCF_984569125.1). Classification (NCBI taxonomy): domain Bacteria; kingdom Pseudomonadati; phylum Pseudomonadota; class Gammaproteobacteria; order Orbales; family Orbaceae; genus Gilliamella; species Gilliamella sp. LMG 34362. The sequence continues at coordinate 1,022,271 of NZ_OZ474902.1, forward strand.
TAGCTAGGAGAAAGTTATGAGATTAAATAAGTACATTGCTGTATTAATAAGTTTTTTATTTGTCTTTCAAGCTTCGGCAAAAGAGAATATTGCTTTAATAATATCCACGCTAAACAATCCATTTTTTGTTACTTTAAAAGAGGGAGCCGTAAAAAAAGCTAATGAACTAGGTTACGATTTAGTAGTGTTAGATTCCCAAAATAATCCCGCCAAAGAGTTAGCAAATGTTGAAGATACAATTGTTAAAGGAACAAAGATTATTTTAATTAATCCGACAGATTCGGAAGCAGTTGGTAACGCTGTTCTAGCGGCTAACAAAGCAAATATTCCTGTTATAACCCTTGACCGTGGTTCAGTGAAAGGTGAGGTAGTTAGCCATATAGCATCAGACAATGTTGCTGGCGGTAAAATGGCTGGTGATTTTATTGTTAATAAGTTAGGTAAACAGGCAAAAGTCATTCAACTACAAGGAATTGTAGGTACTTCGGCTTCACGTGAAAGAGGTGAAGGATTTAATCAATCACAACAAGAAAATAATTTTACCATTTTAACTGCACAGCCTGCGGATTTTGATAGAGCTAAAGGTATGAATGTTATGCAAAATTTATTAACGGCTTATCCCACTGTTCAAGCTGTATTTGCAGAAAATGATGAAATGGCATTAGGTGCAATGCGAGCGATTCAAACCGCTGGTCGAACTGACATTTTGATCGTTGGATTCGATGGTACTGATGATGGTATCAAATCTGTAGAACGCGGTAAATTAGCTGCAACTGTGGCACAACAACCCGATAAAATTGGCGCAATTGGGGTCGAAATCGCTGATAAAGTTATAAAAGGTGAAAAAGTCAGTCCGAGTATTCCTGTGGAGTTAAAATTAATTAGTAAATAGATTAGTATAGGACGTGATAAACGTCCTATTTAATTAGGAATTAGATAAATGAAACGTAAAAAATTGATTGTCTTAGGTAGTGTTAATGTTGATCATATTTTAAATGTTCCTAAGTTTCCTAAACCGGGTGAAACATTATCAGGATCAAACTATAAAATTTCTTTTGGTGGTAAGGGGGCAAACCAAGCTGTTGCAGCAGGTCGATTGGGTGCAAATATTCAATTTATTGCTGCTGTCGGAAATGATGAACTAGGTAACAAAATTAAACAGCAGCTTAACAATGATAATATTAATACTTGTTCAGTAGCTTGTATTGAAGGGCAAAATACTGGGGTAGCTTTGATTTTAGTTAATGCACAAGGTGAAAATCAAATTGCTATCCATGCTGGTGCAAATGCACAAGTTACTACAGAATATTTACTTAAATATAAAGAAGATATTATCAATGCTGATGCTATTTTAATGCAATTGGAAACACCGTTGGCAACAATTGAACAAGCAGCAAAATTGGCTAAACAACATCAGACTCAAGTTATTTTAAATCCGGCTCCAGCACAAAAATTATCAGATGATTTACTTAAACACATTGATATTATTACCCCTAATGAAACTGAAGCTGAATACTTAACAGGTATTAAAGTTTTAACGGAAAAAGATGCCGAGCAAGCTGCGATTTTTTTACATAAAAAAGGTATCGAAACGGTTATTATTACTTTAGGCTGTAAAGGTGCCTGGGTAAGTTCTGCACAACAAGGGGCAATCATTGCTGGATTTAAAGTCAAAGCAATTGATACTATTGGTGCAGGTGATACTTTCAATGGTATGTTAGTTACCGCGTTGTTAGAAGGTAAAACTTTAGAACAAGCGATTAAATATGCCCATGCAGCTGGTGCATTATCAGTTACGAAACCGGGAGCTCAAACAGCAGTACCATCTCGAAATGAAGTAGAAGAGTTTCTTGAACAACAAAGTAAATAGGTAGTTTCGACTTGGCAACTATGAAGGATATCGCAAATTTTGCGAAAGTATCGACATCAACTGTCTCTCATGTCATTAATAATGACCGTTATGTTAGTCCAACTATTCGCAAAAAAGTTGAATTGGCAATCAAACAACTAAATTATACACCTTCAGCCATTGCTCGAAGTTTAAAAAGTAATAAAACATTTACTATTGGTATGGTAGTAACAGCAAGTAATAACCCCTTCTTTTCAGAAATAGTGCAGGGCGTTGAGAGATGTTGTTATAGGCTGGGGTATAATTTAATATTATGTCATACCGAAGGTGACCAGCAACGAATGTTAATTAATATTGAACATTTATTACAAAAACGTGTTGATGGTTTACTAACAATGTGTACTGAAACTCAGCCAATCCCACAACAGATATTCACTAAATATCCTAAACTTGCCATAGTTATGGTGGACCGGACACCATTTAGTGCTCTTTATGATATTATAAAGGATCATTCTTTATATGGTGCTACTTTAGCTACCAATTATCTCATTGAACAAAATTATAAAAAGATTGCTTGTATTACTGGGCCATTGAATAATAACCAATCTCAATTGCGTTTAAAAGGCTTTAGAAATGCTCTGCAAGCCGCTAATATAACCATACTTGACGGCTATGAAGTACAAGGGGATTTTCACTTTTCATCTGGCGTAATTGCTATGCAGCAATTATTAGATTTACCGATTCCGCCGGAAGCGGTATTTTGTTTTAATGATGCCATGGCAATTGGTGCTTACCAAACTCTATATCGAAATGGTCTTGAAGTTGGCAAAGATATCGCTATTATTGGTTATGATGATATTGAAATTGCGCAATACATGACTCCTTCTTTGACAACTATCCATCAACCAAAAGAAGAATTAGGCCAGTTAGCAGTCGAAACTTTACTAAATCGTATTCAAAATCCTCAAGAGTCGCGACAAATATTGACTTTAACTCCTACATTAATTAAACGTTTTTCAGCGTAAATAACATCTAATTGATATATTGAGAACAAAAAAAGCGTCCTCCAAAGAAGACGCTTTTAAATAATCCTATAATATGGTTTTAGAGATTTAGACTAACTCATTCCATATTGTTTTAATTTTTTGCGTAGAGTACCACGGTTGATACCAAGCATATTTGCTGCTCGAGTTTGATTGCCACGAGTATATTGCATAACCATATCAAGGAATGGGTGTTCAACTTCAGCTAACACTAATTCATATAGATCAGTAGGATCTTCACCATTTAATTGTGATAAATAGTTTTTTAAAGCTTGTTTTACCGAATCTCGCAAAGGTTTTTGTGTTATTTGGTCTTGTGAGTTTACAGTTGTAAATTTAAGTGCTGCAGCTGTAACGCGTTGTTCTGACATAGTATATTTAACTCTTTTATTTGTTTCTAATTTGACTAAAAAATGCTTTTAGTGTTTTTACTTGCTCACATGAATTGCTAAGTACACTAAATAAGCGCCTGAATTGATCGCTGTCAGCATAGTTCTTGGTATACCAATTTACATGCTTTCTGGCAATCCGTAATCCTTTGTATTCTCCATAGAATTGATAAAGTTCTTCAAGGTGTGTTAACACTATTTGCTCAACTTCATCAATTGACTTATTTTTCTTTAACTGTCCGTGTGTTAAATAGAATGCAATTTCTTCAAATATCCAAGGTCGCCCTTGTGCCGCTCGGCCGATCATTATACCATCAGCTTGCGTATATTTAAAAACATCTTTTGCTTGTTCTGGGGTACAAATATCACCATTTGCAATTACCGGAATAGTTACCTTTTCTTTAACTGCTTTAATGGATTCATATTCAGCCTTCCCATTGAATAAGCATGCACGACTTCGCCCATGAATAGTAATGGCCTTTATGCCACAATCTTGCGCAATTTGTGCGATTTCAATGCAATTTCTATTATTTTTATCCCATCCAGTCCGAGTTTTTAATGTTACTGGTACATCAACAGCACCAACAACTTTCTGCAAAATAGTTTTTATTAGCTCTGGATACTGCATTAAAGCAGAGCCAGCTAATTTTTTATTCACCTTTTTAGCCGGACACCCCATATTGATGTCAATTAACTGAGCTCCATGTTTGACGTTAAATTCAGCCGCTCTCGCCATTTCGTCGGGGTCTGAGCCAACTATTTGAACTGCACGTATACCGACATCATCATTTGAAATCATTCTTAATGCTGATTTATCAGTATGCCAAACATCAGAATTTGCTAAAAACATTTCAGAGACAGTCATCCCAGCACCAAAGCGGTGACATAAATTCCGAAATGGTTTATCACTGATTCCTGCCATTGGAGCAGCAATCAGATTATTTTTCAAATTGACCTTGCCGATACTAAGCGAATTAAGGCCGGCTATATTACGCATTTTTTCTCGAAGTTAAAAGGGGTAATGTTAATTTTTTATAATTTTTTACCGGTTATACGGCACCATTCATCCTGTTCAATAACCGGATCAAGGACAAACTCAGTTTGATATGCGTCATATACGCTTTGCGATTGATTAGCTAAAATTCCAGATAGTCCAAGTTCTCCTGATGGCTTTACTAATTTACTAATCTGGGGTTTAAGTTCTTTCAATGGGCCTGCCAAAATGTTAGCTACTACCACATCAGCTTGTAAATTATTTGGAATATCTTTTGCTAAATAAAGCTCAATCTTTTCACTTACTTTGTTACGTTCAGCATTGTCATGACTTGCTTGGATCGCTTGAGGATCAATATCAATGCCTATAACTCTTGCTGCACCTAATTTTAACGCAGCAATGGCTAAAATACCTGAACCACATCCATAATCGATCACAATTTTGTTATTAAGATCGAGACTGTCTAGCCAAGTTAAACATAAAGCCGTCGTAGGATGAGTACCTGTACCGAAAGCTAAACCCGGATCCAACATTACATTAACCGCATTAGGATCGGGTATTTCACGCCAGCTAGGGCAAATCCACAATCGTTTACCAAATTGCATTGGATGGAAATTATCCATCCATTCTCGTTCCCAGTCTTTATCTTCCAATTGTTCGATTTTATAAGAATATTGCTCAAGATTTAAAATTGATTTTAACTCGTCAATATCTGTTTCAGCATCATATAATCCGACAACATCGGTATTCCCCCAAAGTTTTGTTTCACCAGGTAAAGGTTCAAAAACAGGGTTATCAAAAGTATCTTGAAAAGTGACTGACACTGCCCCTGATTCTTCTAATTGTTCGCTAATACTTTCAGCTAAATCACTAGTTGTGTTAATTCTGAGTTGAATCCAAGGCATAATATTTTCCCGTCTGGCCAAAATGATTGGCAATAATAAATATAACTAATCCAATAAGTAATGATGGCACTATTGGATGGAAAGCATAAATTTTAATGTTATAAACAGCAAGTAATGTGTAGCTTATAGCACCAGCAAACATCGAGCAAAAAGCACCTGTTGAATTAGCTTTTTTCCAATATAATCCTAGTACTAGAGGCCATAAGAATACTGCTTCAAGTCCACCAAAAGCTAATAAATTAAGCCATATGATCATTTCTGGTGGGTTCCATGCAGCGACAATTAATAAACCACCAAAAATAAAGGTGATGATAATTGATATGCGAGTAAGCATTTTATCACTAAATTTAGTATTTGGTCTCATCGTTAAGAACAGGTCTTTAATAATTACAGATGAAACTTGTAATAATTGTGCATTAATAGTGGACATAATTGCTGATAATGGCGCTGCCAAAAAAATTCCTGCGGCTAAAGGTGGTAAAACCTTTATAATTAATGTTGGTACAATTTGGTCTGGAATAGTTAAATCACTTATTATTGCTCTTCCAAGTGCGCCAGATAGATGCATTGTTAACATAATGATTGTCACAACAGCAGTACCAATAATAATGCCTTGATGAACAGCCTTACTATCTTTATAAGCCATACAACGAACAGCGGTATGAGGTAAACCAACAACTCCAAAACAGACTAAAACCCAAAATGATGCCATAAATGGAAAGTCCATAAAATTGTCAGGGCCTTGAGGTGTTAATAAAGCAGGATCGATCTGATTTAAACGATCAACTATATTTGTAATGCCACCGCCAGCATAAATAATGGCAAATAATAACAAAATGGCGCCAATCATCATTACCAACCCTTGAAATGCATCATTTAATATGCTGGCTCTAAATCCGCCAAAAGCTGTGTAAATTACTGTACCAATACCAAAAATAAGTAATCCTATATCATAGGGAATACCTACAGATGATTGTAGTAATCGGGCTCCACCGACAAATTGTACGGTCATAGCACCAATAAAAGCCGCAATAAGCGCAATACTGGCAAAACATACAATTAGTTTGCTTTTATAATGAGAATAGAGCATATCACTTAGCGTTATTGCATTGTATTTACGCGCTAAAATTGCGAATTTTTTGCCAAGAATACCAAGTGATAATAATACGGTTGGAACTTGAATCATCGACAACAGAACCCAACCGAGACCATATTTATAAGCAGCACCTGGACCACCGATAAAAGAACTGGCACTAATATAAGTTGCAGCTAAAGTCATTGCCAGTAAAAAACCGCCCATAGTCCGATTACCAATAAAATAATCAGTAAATTGGTTTACTTTTTTTCGTTTTGCATATGCATAAATTGATAATGCAAATACAAATATAAGATAAATAACAAGAGGAATAATAATATCTAATTGCACGGTTTAATGGCCTATTCTAGTGGAATATTTTTAAATTGTTTTTTTACTATAACAAAACACAACAAGATAAAACCCAATGGTACAAATATACAGGATAGTTCAAACCATAATGGTAAACCCAAAAATCCGGTTTGATTTTTGACAATATAAGCAGTAATTACCCATGCAGCGAAGTAAATGATAGTCAGTAGCAATGAAAGTTTTGCTTCTTTATTAGCTTGCTTGTAACGAGTATCCATAATAAATAAATGGTTAAGTTATCTGGGGTGGCTTAGAGTAAAAGAAAGTAGTTAACTTAGCAAGTATATTGCAATTTATGCAACATAATATTCTAAATATATCAATTTCCGCAATTATGCTTTTACGGTATAGTGCATACAACTTAATTATCAGAAATTCAACTCATGGAGAGAATAATGTCAAATTATTTTAATACACTAAATTTACGCGAAAAATTAGAACAATTAGGTCAATGTCGTTTTATGGCGCGCGATGAATTTGCATCAGAAGCTAATTTTTTAAAAGGTAAAAAAATTGTCATCGTAGGTTGTGGTGCACAAGGTCTTAACCAAGGGCTAAATATGCGTGATTCTGGTTTAGATATTGCTTATGCATTACGTAAAGAAGCTATTGATGAAAAAAGAGCATCATGGAAAAAAGCTACTGAGAATGGTTTTAAAGTAGGAACTTATGAAGAATTAATCCCAACAGCTGATTTGGTTATCAACCTTACTCCAGATAAACAACATTCTGCTGTGGTACAAGCTGTACAACCATTAATGAAAAAAGATGCGGCATTAGGTTACTCACATGGTTTTAATATCGTTGAAGTTGGTGAAAAAATCCGACCAGATATTACTGTCGTTATGGTTGCGCCAAAATGTCCAGGAACAGAAGTTCGTGAAGAATATAAACGTGGATTTGGTGTACCAACCTTGATCGCTGTACATCCAGAAAACGATCCGAAAGGTGAAGGTCTAGCAATTGCTAAAGCATGGGCGGCAGCAACAGGTGGTCATCGTGCCGGTGTGTTACAATCTTCTTTTGTTGCTGAAGTTAAATCAGATCTAATGGGTGAACAAACTATTTTATGTGGTATGTTACAAACTGGATCATTACTTTGCTTTGATAAATTGGTTGCTGATGGCGTAGATCCAGCATATGCGTGTAAATTATTACAATTTGGTTGGGAAACGATCACTGAAGCATTAAAACAAGGTGGTATTACCTTAATGATGGATCGTTTATCAAATCCAGCTAAGTTACGCGCTAATGCGTTAGCTAAAGAATTAAAAGTAATTATGACCGATCTTTATCGTAAACATATGGATGACATTATTTCTGGTGAGTTTTCATCTACTATGATGAAAGATTGGGCTAACGATGATGTTAACTTATTGAAATGGCGTAAAGAAACAGGTGAAACTGCATTTGAAAAAGCGGCAGAATACCAAGGTAAGATTGATGAACAAGCTTATTTCGATCAAGGAGTTGTAATGGTTGCTATGGTTAAAGCTGGTGTTGAACTAGCATTTGAAACCATGCTTGAGTCTGGAATTTTACCTGAATCAGCTTATTATGAATCATTACACGAATTACCACTTATCGCAAATACTATTGCCCGTAAACGTCTGTATGAAATGAATGTTGTTATTTCAGATACCGCTGAATATGGTAACTATTTATTTGCTAATGCTGCTGTACCATTATTAAAAGAGAAATTTATGCCAATGTTACAAGCTGGTGATTTAGGGAAAGCAATCCCTGAAGGAAGTGTTGATAACGCACAACTACGTGATGTTAATGAAGCTATTCGTCATCATCCAATCGAAGTTATTGGACGTAAACTTCGTAGCTATATGACTGATATGAAACGTATTAATGTTGCAAGTTAATTCTATTAACTGATTATAAAAAGGTGCTAAATAGCACCTTTTTTTATGCTAAAAATTTGTTATTTATAATTATATATACATGCTATTTTCATTAAAATTAAATTTGATCCGAAAGGATCATTAAGATCTAAATTTAGATCTAACTTAGATCATTTTGATCTTGAGTGGATCGACATAAAATTTTTAAAAATTAAATAATTAAAATTTTCTTATTTTAAATTTTTATTTATTTTTTATATAAATCATGATATATTTTGTTCAAATTTAGTTCAATTTGAAAGGATGAAATATCAATGAAAATGGCTTTTCGACCAACAGACAGCTGGCGTTGGTATTTTGATAATGAATATGATAGTTTAATGCTTGAAATTTCATCAGAAATGCTATTTCGTTGTAATTATGCTAGCAAAATATTAATTCCAGATGTATTTAATGAGTTTTCTTTTTCAGTTGATGATGCAACAGCTTATTATCAGTTTTATGATAGCTGTCAATCGTTGGCGTTAACTGACTCTCAAAAAATTGAATTATCCATTAATGCAATTGTTGCAGCAAATTTTTTAAAGCCACAAATGCCTAAAAGCTGGTATTTTTCTCAACAGCCAATGTTTTACCAACCTAAAGTAGCTGATGTTGTTAGCGTAAATATGCAAGAGAATGGCCAAAAAGTATGTTTATTAGTTGTTGAAGCGGGTGAAAACGCCTCACTTTGTATTATTGCACAACCAACATTTGTAGCGATGAATAAAACTTTCTATTTTTCAGAAGCAATCAAAGTGATGAATGACAGATTAGCTTTAGTTAACTCATTAGCAAAAACAGAAAATTCAGTAGTTTCTGAGAATGAGCAATTAGCATTAAAAGCTATTTCTTAATTAATATAATTTTATTCTAAATGAGTAGCAAGTTTCTACTCATTTATTAATCTATTCTCTTTTAACTTAACAATTCCGTTTAATAAAATAATTTTACTTTCAATTTAATATTATTGAGAAAAGTTTAAATCGCTGCGTTTACTACGATTCAAAATTAGTCTCAGTTCAGCTGAGCTATGACCTTGTTTGGCTGCTTTTTCAAGTAAATCTACCCCTATTTCATACAATGTTGTATGTTCAATAAACATTGAACCTACTTTGTACTGGGCCTCCATATCACCATTATCTAATGCACGTTGTAATTGAGGATCTTGTTTTAATTTATTTAAAGCAATACAACTTCCCCATGTATATCCATCTTGTTCATCGAAACAGTATCTTTGATGCCAGTAAATTGCTTTGTCATAATTTTGAGTTACATAATCGCCTTTCATATACATTTCGGATAATGTTTGTTTAGATGAAAAACTACCCGCATTTGCAGCCGCTTCTAACCAATAAATTTTTTGATCAAGATTTGAATCATCGTCATACTTGAAAGCAATCTTTTCCATGATTTTAGGACTTTTAACATAATTCACGTACTTGATATAATTTTTCAATATTTCTGCATCTTTTTCGGAGGTAAAAAGCTCTGTTTTAGGATATAAATCAGTTATATGAAGGAATAATTGAGGATTGTTATCAGCAACATGTGAATAGAAATAAATTGCAGCTAAATACTTGTTATGTGATTCACACCATTTAGCAATGGCAATGGCTATTTCAGGATCAAGTGTATCTTTATCAAATTTTTCTAATAAAGTGTAAAATTCTCGATTTTCTGAAAGCTTGAACTGTAACTGATACATTTCACATGCTCGTGAAGACGCTAGTGAGCAAGCTTGATTAAAATACATCAAAGCTTTACTTAGCTTTACTTCGTTTACATAATATTTGCTCAAATAAAGTAGGGATTTTATATTGCCTCGAGAAGCTTTCTCTTGAATATTTTCTAAGGTATCTTTATCAATTATTTTGTTTTCATGTTTATAATCTTCTTCACTAAAACTGTATTTATTATCTAATAAATCCTCAATTAGCTTTTCAATTTTAGCGTAAGCAATAAAATAGGATAAAGATGGATCATCAATATCTGTTGCATTAGCAAATTGTTGCAATGCGCTTGTTGGATCAATCTGTGGGGAGGTAAGATACTCTTGCCCAATTAAAAATGATGCATATTGATTAACATTTATCTCATTATCTGTTTTTAAACATTCAATTAAATTAATGACATAACCGTATGGTATTTTATCTGAATCTTTTAAATCTATTAATAATCTAACTGCGTTTAAATCACCATTCAGGATTGCTATTCGAATTAGTGATAATCCTTTATCCACTAATTTAGGTTTAATAAAATAATTTATGTCTGCATAATCTACTTTTTTACATCTATATGATAAGGAGTCATTATATTCTTTTTCCTCATCATATTCGTTATAGTAGATATCTTCGGTCAAAACAAAATGATCCTTCCAACTAGACACCAACTCATTAATTTTGTAAACCTTTTTACAATTTTTTAAGCTAAAATTATGCGCTAATTCGATATAATTCATACCTAATTGTGAAAGGGAACTGAGGTTTGTTGTATTGCCTTCATTTAGTTCTTTAAGAATTTTAGCTTCTTTTCCTTCCTTTATATCATCAAACACCATTTTATAATGATCCAAAGAAAATGCAGCTGTAGAAAGCGAACAGAGAAATATAAATAAAAATAATTTTCTAAACATCCATGATAACCTTTTATCTTTCTTATAATTTTAATAAATTTTACGTCCTGCAATAAAAGTTATTTTCATTTTACCAATTCTATCGTGATATCCCCTTTAGGTATACAACTACAAGCAAGAATATGTTTATTTTGTTTGACCACTGATTGAGTTAAAGATTTTACATTTCCTTTTTTTAATAATACTGAGCAACGGCCACATACGCCAGCTCGACAAGAATTAGGGAGTGAAATATGATGTTGTTCGAGTTGTTCTAAAATTGTTTGCTGATTATTACCGACAATTTTTTTATCTTCGAATGTAATTGTACAAAGTTGAGAGTCTTTTGTTGTTTGTTTAGGGAAGTTTTTTATGTAATTTTTAGCAGGTTGCCGCTCAAGTATCTCAATGTTATCGCCAATAGATACACTGCCATGATTGCGAGCAATCATATTTATGCCAAAATCGATTTTCCCTTCTAAATCAGCTCTAAAGTAACCTAAAGTTCTTAAAGGTTCATTATTCGGTAATGCTTTGGCCGAATTAACATTGAAGGTGGTTAGTACACAACGGGTACAAGGTTTAACGATATCAAAAATTACTTCGCCTATTTTAATCGTTTTCCATCCATCTTCAGCAAACGGAAGAGCACCATCAATAATAATATTGCCACGAAATTGCTGAATATCCAATGTTTCAGGACATTGCTGTTGCAGATAATTGAATGAAGCTTGATTTAATAATAAATAGGGATAACCATCGGCAAAACTTACCGGTACGTCTGGGTAGCGTTTAGTTCTTCTGGTTAGTTGTTTGCCTATCCAGCGCATTTGTACATCTTTTTCGAGAATATGACTAAAAAATTGATTAACTTTTATTGGTGCAATATGTGAGGTGAAGTGATTTCCCCAGACCTCTGTGGCTTCATTGCTTAATGAAAACTCATCAAAATCAATAGTTATTGATTGGTTAGTTGGCAGCGAAACCCTTATTTTATTATTGTGTAATGCAGTTTTAAGTTTTAAAAGTTCTGGATATTGTCTAGCCGTAATAAAGGTGCCATCTGGTTCACTTATCATCAAAACACGGTCATATTCAAAACCACCATCAATACTATTAGCGGCTGTTAATGTAATACCTTGCATTGATTTAATGGGATAGATAAATAGTTGGTTAACTTTGATCATTATGTTTTAAAACTTAAATTTATTATTAAATAAAATTATATAGCCAATTTCTTATAGTGGGAGAATAATATGGTAAATTATTTTGGTTTGCTTAATCATCTTATTTTTTGATAACTGATATCAACAATAACATAATATGTTTTACCATTTGGTGTTAAAACTGATATTTCATCATCAATTTTATGACCTATTAAGGCTCTAGCAACAGGGCTATTAATTGATATCCAATTTTTTTTCGGATCAAATTCATCAGCACCAACAATACGATAAATATGTAATTCTCCAGATTCATCTTCAAGTTTTACCCATGCGCCAAAAAAAACCTTACCTTCTTGACGTGGATCTGGATCAACGATGGTTAGCGTCTCTAAACGTTTAGTTAGAAAACGAACTCGTCTATCAATTTCGCGTAACCTTCTTTTTCCATAAATGTATTCGGCATTTTCACTACGATCACCGAGTGCTGCGGCATCAGATACTGCTTGAGTTACTCTAGGTCTTTCTTCTTTCCATAAATATTTCAACTCACGATCGAGTGCCAAGTAGCCTTCTCTTGTTATATAATTAGCTTTTTGCATGATGAATATAAATTCCGTTAATCGACAAGATATACAGAGATACCATGATAAATAATCAAATAAGCCATATTATAGCGGGTGAATTAACCGTAAAACCAGAACAAGTTTTAGCTGCCATTCAATTATTAGATGATGGCAGTACCGTGCCATTTATTGCTCGATATCGTAAAGAGGTAACGGGAGGACTGGATGATACTCAGTTACGTACTTTAGATAGCCGTTTAAGTTATTTGCGAGAACTTGAAGATCGTAAACAAACGATTTTAAAATCAATTGAGGAACAAGGTAAATTAACCTCTGAATTAAGTCAAAAAATTACCAATACCCTTAGTAAGACCGAATTAGAAGATCTCTATCTCCCTTATAAACCAAAACGTCGTACTCGAGGTCAAATAGCAATTGAAGCGGGTCTTGAGCCACTTGCTGAATCTTTGTGGCAAAACGCAGATCTTAAGCCAGAATCAGAAGCGGAAAAATATATTAATACTGATAAAGGTATTATTGATACTAAATCTGCATTAGATGGTGCTCGTTATATCTTAATGGAGCGTTTTGCTGAAGATGCGACTTTACTCGCTAAAGTTCGTCATTATCTTTGGAATAATGCGCATCTTGTCTCTCAAGTTATTACTGGTAAAGAAGAAGAGGGTGCTAAATTTAGAGATTATTTTGCCCAAAGTGAACTTATTTCCAAAGTACCATCACATCGAGCTTTAGCGATGTTCCGTGGTCGAAATGAAGGATTTTTACAGTTATCATTAAATGCTGATCCACAGTTTGAAGAAGCACCTAAAGAGAGTTATTGCGAGCAGATTGTTACTGAACATTTAGGTGTGCGCTTCAACGATCAGCCAGCTGATAAGTGGCGAAAAGCAGTGATCAACTGGACATGGCGCATTAAAATCTTAATGCATATGGAAACTGAACTTATGACTACGCTGCGAGAAAGAGCTGAGGAAGAAGCTATCAAAGTTTTTGCGGCTAACCTTCATGATATGTTAATGGCCGCACCGGCTGGTATGAAAGTTACCATGGGTATGGATCCGGGTTTACGTACCGGTGTTAAAATTGCTGTTGTTGATGGAACAGGAAAATTAGTTGCTACCGAAACTATTTATCCACATACCGGTCAGGCGGATAAAGCGGCAATGGTTGTTGCGGCGTTATGTATAAAATATCAAGTTGAACTTGTCGCAATCGGTAATGGTACGGCTTCACGAGAGACAGAACGTTTTTATCTTGATGTACAAAAGAAATATCCAGAAGTCAAAGGCCAAAAAGTGATTGTAAGTGAAGCTGGTGCATCTGTTTATTCGGCTTCAGAACTTGCGGCACAAGAGTTTCCTGATTTAGATGTCTCAATTCGGGGAGCCGTTTCAATCGCTCGACGCTTACAAGATCCATTAGCTGAATTAGTGAAAATTGATCCAAAATCGATAGGTGTTGGTCAATATCAACATGATGTAAGTCAAACTCAATTAGCTAAAAAACTTGATGCAGTAGTTGAAGATGGGGTAAATGCGGTAGGGGTTAACTTAAATACAGCCTCTATGATGTTACTTGCTCGTATTGCTGGCCTTAATAAAGTGATCGCCCAAAATATTGTCGATTGGCGTAACCAAAATGGTCAATTTACTGATAGAAAACAATTATTAAAAGTGTCACGATTAGGTCCCAAAGCTTTTGAACAATGTGCCGGTTTTTTAAGAATTATGGAAGGTGCAAATCCGCTTGATGCATCAGCGGTTCATCCAGAGGCCTATCCTGTTGTTGAAAGGATTTTAGAAAAAAATCATAAAGCCTTAAAAGACATTTTAGGTGATTCGAATTATCTTAAATCACTAAAAGCTATCGATTATGTTGATGGCCATTTTGGTGTGCCGACAGTAACTGATATTATTAAAGAATTAGATAAACCAGGACGAGATCCAAGGCCTGAATTTAAAACAGCGCAATTTGCCGATAACATTGAAACAATGGAAGACCTAAAAATCGGTATGGTTATGGAAGGGGCTGTAACTAATGTGACAAATTTTGGTGCTTTTGTTGATATCGGTGTGCATCAAGATGGTCTAGTTCATATTTCAGCATTATCAGATCGATTTGTTGATGATCCGCGAAGCATTGTAAAAGCAGGCGATATTGTTAAAGTGAAAGTAATAGAAGTTGATATTGCCCGAAAACGTATTGCTTTATCAATGCGTTTAGATGATACAGCTACGCCGAAACAAGATAGTAGCAGATCGGCTAACAATAAGGTATCTAATAAAAATCAATCTGCTGCAACGCTGACTAACAGTGCTATGGGTAATGCATTTGCTGCCGCATTTAAAAAAGGCAAGTAATTATATATCAAATTAAAAAGAGGGGAATTATCCCCTTTTTGATTATTGAGATATAACTTAATTAATATCATTACTTTTAAATTCTTCAATGAATTAGTATTAATAAACGGAAAATAATTTTTTTTACTATTCCCTTATCAAAGTATAATCATATATAATAATGCTACTACTGAATTTGAATTAATTAGTAACTGTTTTCAAATTCAGTTTCTTTATTGAGTCTTACCTTTTTAGCTTTTCCAAATTTTGTCTGATGTTCTTATTTTACAAGTTTTAAAATTTAGGATGTTACGATTTAAGTCTTAAACAACAAACAAATTGTTGTAGTCAAATTATTTTGTTCGAGCCGTATATTAGATATGGATGAATTTCTGTTAGAAAAATAACGATTTTAATTGTCTTAGCTCTGATATTAACGGGTAACAATTTTTGAACAACTTATAAAAATTGTTAATTCACTAATGCTTCAAATCAATAATCTTATTCGGATAGGCGGAGAAGTTTATGAGTAGAGGAGTAGCGATGAATAATTGTACTGTTGTTTTAAAAAAAATTTCTTTGAGATTATTTTTCAAAAAGAGATTATTGCTATTAATGTTATTGATTTTTTCCAATAATCTATTTGCAATTTTATCATTATCCGTGACTACGCAAATGTATATTCATGGTAATGCGCCGGAGATTTCAGAGTCAGGCGGCACAAAAGCGCTTAATGGTATTAAAGTAAAATTAAATGTACCAAACAGTGATCCTTTAGTTATAACCCCTGGTTCATCTAAGCAAATATCTGTTGCTTTTAATACTTCACCAAGTATGTATTCATTTGATGTTGATTTTTCGACTGTGACTAATGATGATATTATTGATATTGATGGTGATTATTTGGGAAGTAGCAATAATTTTAAAGTGGAGAGTGTAACAGCTGAATGGCGTGATAGTAATAATAATATAATTCCTTCTGATTCAACCGCTCCATTAGGTAGTAATATTTGCAATTCATCTACTTATAAAGGTGATTCAACACTAAAGCTTACTTTTAGTATTTCTGCTAAAACTCAGTATGGTGTTCCAACTGAATCTCAGCCTAAAGAAGTTTCCAAAATATTTACCGTAAAAGCTAACGATGGTATTTGTTTTATAAGACCTGGCGTTTTAGCAGTTAACACCCTTTATCCAACTGGCTGGCCGGAAGGCAATAATAATGCATGGTGGGGGAGTAACGTTGTTAATCGAGCCGATCCTTATGATCCAAATCAATTTGTTAAAGGTACTGGTTTTATAGCCTCGGCTGTTGATGCTTCCGGTAATCATTTCCCAAGCACTGCATTTCCATATGCTCGCTTCAGAATTGTGCCAGTTAATTCGATATCACAATATACATACAAAATACTTAAAAATCCAAATTCATCCCTAAAAAATGTACCACGCAGTTCGGTTGCAGACTCAAAAAGTGAATTTATCTTTACTAATAATGTTCCTAGTAAAGGAGATAAATTTGTAATTCAACTTACCAACACGCAAACAAACGCAACCTTCTTCTATCAATTCTCGATACAACATTGGTTTTATGTACATAAAGGCAATCTTGGCTTCATCTCTTTCAATAATGCGGAAACCTTATGCCGAAACAGTGGTGACCGCTTACCAACGCGAGCAGAACTGACTAATTCACCTCTTGCTTATGATAATAACACTAATACCGAATGGTATCTCCAAGGAAATGGATATAAACGTGCTATTGGCAATAGTTTAATGGGAGAGTGGGGTAAAATTTTCTATTATGCGCCAATAAATGGTGACTTGCGCGATATGATGGCTGGTATCAGTGATTCTGATTACGAAAAATTATTTAATTATGATTTTTATTTCACCAATGAATTGACTTCTGTGGTTGACTCCGATGGATTTATCCATCGCTATAGTGTAGGAAATTCTGAGGGTAATGTCATTGTCGAACCAGATAATGCCTATACAATGTGTACCAAATATTAATTAAAATTGATGATTTGCTAAAGTTGGTAAAAAATATTACCAACTTTCAGCAAGTTTATTTTGTCAGGAAGGATAATTATGCTTATCAGTCGTTTCGTATTGATTAAAGATAATTATTTTTGCATTTGCAATATGACTATCATCACAATTACCGGTTAGCAAGTACCTGTAAATAATCCGACCTTATAATTAATGTGACTATAAAGATATTATAAATAAACACTCGGCAAAGTAATATTCTGCAATCCATAATGTTTTAATTCAGCAGCAAAAGATTCGATTTGCTGTTGTGTTGCCAATGGCCATGTTTTGGCTACGCCATGTACGCCGTGATTGTGGAATGCATTTATTCTGACTTTAATTTCTGGATTGAGTGTTATTAGAAAATTAGCAAGTTGTTTAGCACTGTTTTGCAAATCAGTATGCTCGGGAATCACTAAAAATCTGACTTCATATAGTTTTTCTATTTTGGCTAGATATTCAATGGTCTGTTTGACGCGATCATTATCCCGACCTGTGAGTTTTTTATGAACTTGAGTATCCCAAGCTTTTAGATCGATCATCGCACCGTCCATAACCTTTTCAACTTTTTGCCAGCCAGTTTCAGCTAAGTAACCATTACTATCAATAAAACAAGTCAGGTGTTTTAAATCATCTGCTTGTTTAATTGCTCGAAATAATTTTTCAATAAAAGGTAATTGTAATGTCGCTTCACCACCGCTAATTGTAATGCCATTTAGAAAAGGTAAGTATTTACGAATTTCGAGTAGAATATCTTCAACATTGTAGTTATAGGTCATTGGTGTGGATTGATAACTACAAGTATTAATACAGGTATCACATTGCTGGCAATTTGAAGATTGCCAAATCACTTTGTTATTGATAAATGTTAATGCTTGATGTGGACAGGTAGTAACGCAATCACCACAATTCTTACACCGTGAAATGGTGTAAGGATTATGGCAATTTAAACATTTAAAATTACAACCTTGTAAAAAAATGACTAACCGGTTTCCCGGTCCGTCAACACAAGAAAAGGGTAAAAGTTTATTAACGATTGCCCATGACTTGTTCATGACTAATTACTCGAGGTGTTCGGCATAAGTAACTATTGTTATCGGTATCTTCGGCTGCTTCACTACCTAAAAATGTGGTATTAATTCGTGAACCTTCTTGTTTATATTTTTTGATATCTGACAATCTCACCATATAGCCAGTTACACGGACCAGATCATTGCCACTGATATTAGCGGTAAATTCACGAAAACCAAATTTAAATGCCGCCTTACAAATCTGTACTAAGGCTAATGGGTTATTTTTAATCGTTTCATCAATGGTTAAAATATCACTAATGCCAGAGGCATAATATTTATGGTGTTTGAATAATGCCATAATATGGGTTACTGGATCTGGTTCATGACCATAAGGAATACGTAAACCTGGCGTAGCGCCTCTATCTGAACTGATGCCAGATTGAGCATGTAACATTGCTTTACCTTTCCAAGCATGCTTAATTGTATGGCTGTCAATAAAGTCAGCTAGCTGTTTAGAAATGGTTGTTGCCAATTCATTCGCATCTTCGTCAACACCATAACGGCCGGTTAAGTTAGATTTTTCTTGTAAAATATTGACTGCTTCAGCCATGGCATAAATACCGAACATTGGTGCAAATCGGGTAGCGTCAATTAATCCTTCCTTCACTAAAAAACTATTTTGGAAGAAATTAGATTTTTCATAAAGAAATTCTGATCTTGCTTTGATCAAATTTAATTGCAATTGGCAATAATAAGGTAAAGTATTTTGTAAAAAGTCAGTGATGCTTTTACTTTTTAACGCAACCTCTTTTAAATTGATTCTTGATAAAGTGCTACCACCACCAGCCACAGGAAGAGAGTTATAACAACTCACAACACCATAACCTTTTTCATCAAAATCCTTTTTAATCATCATATTATTAGCAATATGTGGTTTTGCTGTTTCACAAATGTTTCCAATTGCGGTATTTAGTAAAGATTCTGGTGTGATATTTTCATCATAAATAAAAGTTAAATTAGGGGCAACTTGTTTAAGTTCGCGATCAACACGTAAAATAACCCGACAGATCACATTATCGGTTGGCCCAATATTGGCATGCATAAATGCATCTGGAAGATTGCGATCCAGCATAATCCAAAAACGCTTTAATCGTGGGTAAAGTTCTTCTTCTGTCAAATTACCGATATAAGGAAGCAACACTTGATCTAAACAGCCTAAATAAACCGGCATACCAGTGACCGATGGTACGTGATGATAAGCAATAGTGAGCATATTTAATGCATCATCAAAGGTTTTTGCTGGTTCGAGTTCTAAGTATTCAGATCCCTGCTTAAGAAATTTTGCATAATCAGGTAATACATAACGAGGTTTATACGGCGCATGTCCTTCGTACATATCACAAATTACCC
Source organism: Gilliamella sp. LMG 34362 (assembly GCF_984569125.1). Taxonomy (NCBI): domain Bacteria; kingdom Pseudomonadati; phylum Pseudomonadota; class Gammaproteobacteria; order Orbales; family Orbaceae; genus Gilliamella; species Gilliamella sp. LMG 34362. The sequence goes on from NZ_OZ474902.1 coordinate 1,041,950, forward strand.
TTTCATTGAGCGCATTTTGCGTTTCATTATCTAAATCAACATAAGGTAAGTTATTTTCTGCGGCTAATGCGAGAAGGTTCGCTTTTTGTTTTGGTGACAAATTGGCATCGGTCACTATATCGTAACAATTTTTTTGAAATTCTGTCATGTTCATAAATACCTCTATATTACCTATATGCTGAAAGCAAAGATTAAATCTTTATGACTAATCATTTAGTTATTAGCACTGAGAATTATGATTATCAGTGCCATTAGTTTTTATATTTCTGTTTTAAAACGTGAAATTATTTTTCTAAAATAAAATTAGACGGTTGATAATCGGCTGCATTAATTGGTGAATGCGCTTCAAAATATTGTTTTACTGCGTCCGCATCTCGATAACCTGTATCTACATAAGTTGGCGAGTTGTTGACGATAGGGTAACCATCTCCTCCAGCTGCTAAAAAGTCTAATGTTGCGATTCGATATGATTTTTGCAAATCAATTGGTTCATTATTAATTTTAATGTCGCTGATAGTATCGCCAGTTTTAGTTAGGCTAATATTTTTTAAATGAGTATAACCACCCGAACCCTGTTTTTTACCTAATGCAACCTTAAGATAATCGATTAATTCATTACCCGTTAATTCAAAGTAAACAACACTATTACCAAATGGTTCAACTTTCAAAATATCACGATAAGTAATATCGCCTTCTATAAGTGAGTCACGAATCATACCTCCAGACATAATACCAATATCGGCATTTGTCTTTTCAATAAAGGCACTAAGTAATAATTGCCCCATATTACTTTGTTGATATCTAACTACGTTACGATCGCCCTCTAAACGACCGGTTAACTCACCACTTTTAATGAGTAATTGTTGTTTACCTTGTTCTTGATAAGGTTTTAGTGTTTCCAACAGTTTTTTATCCTGTTCGATTTCACTGGTGTAATATTCAAGACGTTTGGTATCGTTACCGTTATCAACTTCTTTTTTCAAATTAATTGGAATTAACTGATAATTTTTGAGGGTAATTTTACCGTTTAAGAATACGAAGTCAGCACGACCAACATATTTCCCCCATTCATGAGCTTGAACAATCCACGTACCATTTTGTTGATCTGGAGCACAAGGTGTTCCAGGGACATATTCGGTAATACGTTTGTTAGGGCTAGCCATACATACTGGGTTTTGTGAATGGCCTCCGACAATCATATCTAATTCACCAGTTTTTAATCCTCGGGCTAGCTCAACATCACCTGGAGCCATTGAACCATGCTCACCATTTTCATAATGCCCCATATGAGTAACCGCAATAATCATATCTGGACGTTCATTGCTTTTAATTTGGCTAATGACTTTTTCCGCTTCTGGTAGTGTTTTACGAAATTCAACACCATCGGTATTTTTAGGCGAAGCAAGGAAAATAGTGTCATCAGTGGTTAAACCAAATACTGCAACTTTAATACCATTTAAATCAAATATTTTATAGGCATCAAAAACACGATTATCGGTATTTTTGAAGTAAGTATTTGCTGATAAAAATGGAAAATGAGCCCATTTTTGTTGTTCACGAATAATCGCTAACGGATGATCAAATTCGTGATTACCTACTGCCATTGCATCATAGCCAATTTCATTCATACCAATAAAATCGGGCTTTGCTTGTAACACATCGGATTCAGGAACACCAGTATTAATGTCTCCGCCAGAAAGCAGAAGTAATTTTCCGCCTTTTTCTGCTACTTCTTTTCTTATTTGGTCAACAACTGTTTTTTGTGCTGCTAACCCATATTCACCAATATCATTTTGCCAAAAACGGCCATGATGATCGTTAGTATGTAAAATAGTAAAAGAATAGGACTTGTCTTTTTCCCAAGCAGGTGCCGTAGACTGTTTGGTAGCAACAGCTGCGAATGAATTGACTGAAAACAAACTTAAAATAACAAGTAGTGACAGTTTTTTGTTTAATTTTAAACGATGCATGATGTCTCCTGAATCCGTATTTATTAAAGCTATTCCGTAATTACTTTAAAAATTAATTGTGGCTGTTCAGCGCTATCACTAATAGTAATATTGTCATATAGTTTTTGTTTTATTGTATCAATACGATCACTACTTGCGTGAATAGTTAACAGTGTTTCACCTACTTCAACTTTATCACCTACTTTTTTATGTAGTACGATACCAACAGCAGGATCGATAACATCTTCTTTAGTTGCTCGACCTGCACCCAGTTGCATCGCTGCAATACCAATTTGGTCAGCAATAATGCGTGATACATAACCTGCTTTTTGCGCTGGTAGATCAATTTGGTAAGGCGCATTAGCTAATTTCTCCGGATGATCAACCACTGAACTATCACCACCTTGAGCTTCAATTAATGTTTTGAATTTTTCAATGGCCTTACCATTTTTAATCACTTCTTGTAGTTTTTTTCTTGCTTCATCTAGTGTTTCAGCTTTATTCGCTAACACCACCATTTGACTGCCAAGTGTTAATACCAGTTCAGTTAAATCAGCAGGACCATGGCCGTTTAATGTATCTATGGCTTCTTTAACTTCTAACGCATTACCAATCGCATAACCTAAAGGTTGAGACATATCAGAGATAATCGCCATGGTTCTACGACCAATTTGATTACCAATATTAACCATTTCATGAGCTAATTTTTCTGAGTCTTCCATGGTCTTCATTAAAGCACCGTCACCTGTTTTAACGTCTAAAACAATAGCATCTGCACCAGCTGCGAGTTTTTTACTCATAATTGAGCTAGCAATAAGAGGAATAGAGTTAACCGTACCTGTTACGTCACGTAATGAATAAAGTTTTTTATCGGCAGGGGTTAGGTTGCCGGATTGACCAATAACAGCGACACCTTTTTGATTAACTTGATCAATAAATTCTTGTTTATCTAATTCAATTTTAAAACCCGGTACTGTTTCAAATTTATCAGTCGTTCCACCAGTATGGCCTAATCCACGACCTGACATTTTAGCTACTGGAATATCTAATGCAGCAACTAATGGTGCTAACACTAAAGTAGTTGTATCACCCACACCACCGGTTGAATGTTTATCAACTTTAATGCCTTTAATTGATGATAGATCAACGGTATCACCTGAATACATCATCGCACTAGTTAAATCAGCACACTCTTTTGAAGTCATGCCTTGATAATAAATCGCCATAAGTAAGGCACTGACTTGATAATCAGGAATAGAACCATTGGTATAGTTAGTTATAAAAAATTGAATCTCTTCGGTTGTTAAAGCATTACCATCACGTTTTTTTTCAATAATATCTACAAATCTCATTACACTTCTCTCTTAATATTAATAAAGCAAATTAGTATTATATTCTTCTCATCCAAAATTTGGACTGATGAGTGAGCTGATCTTGGTTAACTATCATCAATCGCTATTTTTCTTTTTCAATATGTTAAATTATATTGTTCAACAATAAAATTAATCTAAATCACTTTGTGAAAAACACCAAGGCAACAATTCACCAACAGTGGTTTCTTGGATTTTCCCTTGTATATTGATCAAAATCACTGGCATATCTTTAGCACAAAACTCACTAATTACTTTACGACAAGCAACATAAATTGAGATTGGCCCTTCAGTATCATCAATCACAACAATTTTTCGGATTTTTTCTTGCCTTTTGCTACTGCCTTAAAAATCGCTGTTATTTCAGCATAGTTAGCAATTCCATTGGAAGCATTTTCAATGTTACAACCTAAAATTGCTTCGTCATCTTCGATTATTAATACCGTACCTACTTGAAATTTAGGATAGGGTACATAAGCCTTAAAGCGGGCTATTTTTGCTAGTTCGATTAATTATTCAATTTGCCATATTTATAATCCTTGTCATCATCAAGATGTTATTATTTTTTAGATTGTAAATTTATTGGTGCTTGTAAATTAAGTTGATAGACACCAAAGCCTAGATTATCTTTTTCAACAAACTTAGTTGGATACAATGAATGTGTTTCAATATAGGTTTTAGCTTCATCAGTTGGTGAAGATTCGAAACGAATATCCAAATTAGTTTGGCTGATAATTGGTGCAATTCGCCAGTTATTATCTACAGTAACATCAACTTGTCCCTGTTTTTTAGTGTGATTAGTAATGTAAGCTGAAAGAATAACTCTTAAATCATCAGGTGAATTAAATTTAACATTTTTACCACCTGTACCAGGGAATGCACCGGTATAAGCACGATAGTTGTTAGTAGCAATTAAAAATGCTTGATTTGGATCAATTGGTTTTTGTTGATAGGTTAAATTTATAATACGTTCTGATTCAGGATTAATTAATTGACAACTACCATCGTAACGTGCTGGTTTAGTGATATCAATTTCATAACTTACTCCATCGATAGTATCAAAATTATAAGTTCTAAATTTATCCCAATTAATCAAATATTGTGGTTTTGAGGAATTGATGTCAATTTGATTATAAACACCAGCCGAACATTCCAACCACTCTTTAACCTCTTTTCCTGTAATTTTTACGGCAGATAAAATATTAGGATAAAGATAGATATCGGCTGCATTCCTAAATGTTAAATCACCTTTTTTCACATCAACATAAGCTGTAGGATCATTTTTGCGACCGCCAGCTTTAAATGGTGCAATAGCCGATAAAATTGGTAACCCATCTAGATCAGGATCACCTTGAACAAATTGTTTTACATAATCAATTTGGGCATCGCTAATAATCTGTAAAGCAGATGTATCTTCGATTAAGGCTAAATAACTATTGATATCCGTTGATACCTTACCAATTGGCTTACCAACAAATTCACGGGTACCTTCATGATCATCTTTTAATACCTTGGTTATATTTTTATCTGCATCAACTAGTGCTTTTTTATTTTTACTATCGAAGATAGGGCGGGCTTGTGATTTACCAGAAACTACTTTCCAGTTAGATTTGTCTCCCTCAATCACTAAATCGACTACCCCTAAATGGCTTCCCCATTGTCCGGGCATCACTGCAGGAATATTGTTAATATTTCCGGTATTAATATCGGTATTAGGTAGCGATTTAAAATCCTCACTTGGGAATACGCCATGAGAATGGCCAAACATAATGGCATTAATACCTTCAACTTGAGTTAAATAATAAACAGAGTTTTCAGCTAATGCTTTATAAGGTTCCGCAGAAACACCGGAGTGAGGAATAGCAACGATGATATCAGCGCCTTGCTCTTTCATTTCTGGTACTAATTTTTTGGCGGTTTCAGTGATATCTTTAACTATCACTTTACCTTCCAAATTAAGTTTATCCCATTGCATAATTTGTGGTGGTACAAACCCAATATAACCAATTTTTATAGAGTGTTGCTTACCCTCTCTATCAACCACTTTTTTATCTAAAATAATATATTGCTTAAAGAAAGGCTTATTGCTCTTTGCATCATAAACATTGGCATTAACATAAGGAAAAATTGCCCCTGCTAGACTTTTTTGTAAAAAATCCAAACCAAAATTAAATTCATGATTACCAATATTACCAACAACATAATCAAGGGTATTAAGGGCTTTGTAAACTGGATGAATATCACCTTTATTTAGTCCTTTATTAAGCGCATAGTCAGCCATTGGACTGCCTTGAATCAGATCACCATTATCAACTAATACGCTATTTTTTACCTCTTCCCTCGCTTGATGAATTAAATTGGCTGTTTTAGCTAAACCAAAGGTATCAATATACTGATCTTTAAAATAATCGTAATTCATCATATTGCCGTGCAGATCAGTCGTTTCAATAATTCTTAAATCAACCGTTGCAGCTTGTAGTGTTCCAGAAATTAATAGGGTCAGTAGGCTTAGGGTTAATCGAGTTTTATTCATATTTATTTCCTATTTTTCTGATATGGTTATCCATTAACATGTTGTAATAATAAATCTTGGTATTTTTTTAATCTGGCAATAATAGCCGGATGATACTGCTTAGCATTAATTGCTTGTTGTAAAGATTGCTTATCATTGTCGTTAAAACAAGATAGAACCTCCTTGAGTAAACGTGATTTTTCGTTAGACTCAACGAATGCGGCATCAATTCCACAAAGGGTAATATCAAATAATTCCAAACGTGAAAAATGAAACGCTTGCTCGGCTAGCTGATACTCTTTTTCGATATCGGTACCAAAAATACCAGCATCATCGGTATTAAGGGTAATTCTTACCCCTTTATCATAAAGTTGTCGAATTGGGTGCTTATGAATATCACCATGTAAATTATTGACTAAAATACGATTACTGGTAAGAGCTATTTCTAACGTGATTTCATTATCAACTAATTGTTTAATCAAGCTATCATCTTCAATTGCCGCGATACCGTGTCCGATTCGATTTGCACCATGTTTTAAGGCTTGAATAATACTTTCAGCCGAATCAATTTCACCTGCATGGTAGGATTTTTTTAAATTTAATTTTTCAGCAAGTTGATGAGCTTTTTCAAAATCATCAAAATGCCCAGCTTTTTCATTACCTGCAATATTAAATCCAGTAATAAATGGATGCGGATTATTTTCGATAAATTGCAATGTATCGTATACTACATCGGCGCCAAGATGGCGTACACCAATAACATGATATCGTACGGTTATATTATGCTCTTTTTGAACATCTATGATTGCTTTATCCATTTGATTTAGTGTTTGTTGAAATCTTGCTTGATCCCAAACAACTTTACCTTGGTTTTCTGTTGCACAAATATGATAAGGTGACAAAAATAATTCGCAATAAATTAACCCTTGTTTAGCATTTCTACTTAAAAAATCATAGGTAATTAGGTAATAATCGTCAGGACTTTTAACAAAGTTAGAAACAGTATCATAGGTTTGGATAAATGAAACAAAGTCAGATTCATCATAATTATATCGACCATTTTTATACTCGATCTCATTATAATCGCCGATTTGATAACACAATGAATCAGGAAAAGGTAAATGATTTTTATCGGCTAGTTTTTTAGCCATAAAGGGAGTAATACTGCCTTCTACATGCTCATGAAGTATAACTTTTGGGATTATTTGTTTATTCATCTAGTTCTAATCTGTTCAATTATGCTTATAGGGCACTTGTAATAGTCATATTTCGGTAATTGATTTAAGTAATAAAAGCCGAATTGAAGCCCTATTTACAAGCGTTTTATTCTACCTTGATAAGACACTTATTTTCCATACATTTTGTGTGACTTATCAAATTTCTGTGAGGCTGGTAACATTTTAGCCTAGTTAAGAATTAGGCAACTATTTAACGGTTGCCTAATTGTTGATGTTATCAAGTTATTAGCGAATAATCTGATTCAACTATTTACTATAATATTAATTGAATATTTCAAGTCAAAGAAGGTTCTTTGACTTGAATTTTATTTTAGTTAACTGCTAATGGTTTCTGTTTTTTGCTGAGCGGTATCATTTTGGAAAATGAAAACAAAAATAATTGCAAGCACTAATGAATAACCTGCAAAGACAAGCCATACATTATGCCAATCAATACCCGCTTCTGAAGTATAGTGATCAACAACAATACCACTAATCATTGAACCTAAATAAGCACCAATACCGTTAGTCATTGTCATAAATAAACCTTGAGCACTGTTACGGATGTTAGGTGATACTGTTTTTTCAACATACATTGAGCCAGAAATATTATAGAAATCAAAGGCACAACCATAAACGATCATCGATAACAGTAACAGCACAAAGCCGAATGGTGATGGATCGCCATAAGCAAATAAACCAAAACGAGCAACCCATGCCAGCATACTGATTAACATGACATATTTAATACCAAGTTTTTTCATAAAAAATGGTACAAATAAGATAAATACAACTTCCGAAATTTGTGAAATAGATAATAACACTGATGGGAATTTAACCACTAAGCTATCAGCATATTCTGGTACTTTGTCGAAGTCATGTAGAAACGGATTACCAAAAGTATTAGTAATTTGTAAAATCCCACCTAATAATACAGCAAATAAAAAGAAGATAGCCAATCTAGGTTGTTTTAATAATACAAATGCATCTAAACCTAATGAACTTACAATAGACTTTTCTTTGCCATCATTTTTTGCAACTTCAATTAAAGGTAAGGTTAATGAATAGAGACTTAATAAAACTGAACTACCAGCTGCAATATAAAGTTGCATATTACTGAGTTCTAACTGCATAAAACTAACCATCCACATTGCTACGATAAAGCCGATAGTGCCGAAGATTCGAATAGCAGGGAACTGTTCGATAACGTCTAGTCCTTGTGATTCTAAACAAGAGTAAGAAATTGAATTAGAAATGGCAATAGTTGGCATAAATGCAAGGCAATGGATAAGCATCACAATCATCATTAAAAATGGCGATGTGATAGATGCAGCGATAAATAAGGTTACTGCGCCAACCAAATGGCATAACACATATAAGCGATTAGCAGGTATCCATCTATCAGCTACGATACCAAGCAGACTAGGCATAAATACTGAAGCAATACCCATGGTGCCATATACGGCGCCAACTTCAATACCAGTAAATTTTAATTTAATCATCATATAGGAGCCTAAGGTAATTAGCCAACTCCCCCAGATAAAAAATTGTAAGAATAATATAACTTTCAGTTGTAGCTTGGTATTCATTTCGATTCCTTATTAAATGAGATCTTTCTAACCTATTAGATAAAAATTAATGAATAAAGATAAAATTTTGTTATTACTATTAATAACCTAGTTATAACGCTCAACAACATTTACCGTTAATAATAACGTCAATGTTAAAACTATTGGTTCCTCTTTTTTGAGTAACCAAAAAAAATGGCAGATATTCTGCCATTATTTATTATGAATTAACTAATACCGATTCTAAAGCGACTGTAATCATCTCTTTAAAACCCAGCTGGCGCTGTTCAGATGACATAGCTTCGCCTTTGCGAATATGATCTGAAACAGTACAGATCGCTAATGCTTTAGCTCCGTATTCTGCTGCTACACCATAAATACCAGCGGCCTCCATTTCGACACCTAAAATATTGTATTTTTCCATGATATCGAAAAGATCTGGCTCGACGCTATAAAATAGATCAGCAGAAAAAAGATTACCCACTTTCACATTAACATTTAATTGTTTAGCAGCATTAACTGCATTACAAATTAAACCGAAATCAGCAATCGCAGCAAAATCATGATCTTTAAAACGTAACCGATTGACTTTTGAATCAGTACAGGCACCCATACCAATAACCACATCACCAAGATTGACAGCGGGGCTGATGGCGCCACAGGAACCGATACGAATGATGTTTTTAACACCATAAAATTTAATCAGTTCGGTTGTGTATATAGAACAGGATGGAATGCCCATACCATGCCCCATAACAGAAATTTTCTTACCTTTATAGTCACCGGTAAAACCTAGCATTCCTCTAACATTGGTTACTTCTTTAGCATTCTCTAAAAAAGTTTCGGCAATAAACTTAGCGCGTAATGGATCGCCGGGCATCAAAACCGTTTGAGCGAAAGCGTCATCGGCGGCGTTAATATGTGGGGTAGGCATTTAACTCTCCTGATTTATGTCTAAAATACGTTACTACACTAACAAAAAAACAGTTTACTATTTGCGAATAAATGACTCACCATAATCCATCGGTGATAAATCAAAATAATCCGCAACACTTTGTCCTATATCAGCAAATGTTTTTCGATGACCTAATGACCCAGCAGGAACACTATCACCATAAACTAAAACAGGAATATGTTCACGAGTATGATCTGTTCCCGGCCAAGTAGGATCACAACCATGATCGGCACTAATAATTAATAGATCACCAGGTTGAATCAGTTCTAACATTTCAGGTAAACGACGGTCAAAATATTCTAATGCTGCAGCATAACCAGCAACGTCACGTCTGTGGCCGTATGATGAGTCAAAATCAACAAAATTGGTAAATACAATAGTGTTGTCTTTAGCTTGTTTAATTTCATCAAGTGAAGCATTAAATAGTGCTTCAATGCCAGTTGCTTTCACTTTCTTTGTGATACCTACCTCGGCGTAAATATCAGCAATTTTACCGATTGACACAACGTTACCTTGTTTTTCATCAACCAATTTTTTAATCATCGTCGGTGCTGGTGGTTCAACAGCTAAATCATGACGATTACCAGTACGCACGAATTCACCTGGTTTATTACCTAAAAATGGTCGAGCAATAACTCGGCCAATGTTATAATCGCCTTTATTAAGTTCATCACGAGCAATTTCACACACTTCATAAAGCTTATCTAAACCGAAAGTTTCTTCATGGCAGGCGATTTGAAACACAGAATCAGCGGAAGTATAAAAGATAGGTTTACCAGTAGCCATATGTTCAAGGCCAAGTTCATCGAGAATCACTGTACCTGATGAATGACAATCGCCAAGATAACCAGGTAACTTGGCGCGTTTAACGATATTATCTAATAATTCTTGCGGAAAGCTATTAGTAGTATTAGTAAAATATCCCCAATCAAATAGCACAGGAACACCAGCGATTTCCCAGTGACCTGATGGTGTGTCTTTACCTGATGAAATTTCACTGGCATAGCCATAAGCACCAATAACATTACCTTCAGTAGCCATTCCTTTTGGGTATGAACCAGTTGATTCGTAGGCAGCTTCAATTAAACCTAACTTTCCTAAGTTTGGTAAACTTAATGGTCCATGACGGCCGTTATCAGCTTTACCTAAAGCACAAGCTTCGGCAATATGACCTAATGTATTAGAACCTTCATCACCATATTTTTTTGCATCTTCTGCACCACCGATCCCGAAGGAATCGAGGATCATAATAAAAACTCTTTTCATATTTTCCTCTAAATCTCAACTACTTTTTAAATATAGCAACAATTCTAAATTATTAAGCCATCTAAAGCCATGATCTTTAGAAAATAGGATCAATGACTGATTTATCAGCTTTTTAAAAACCTTTTAATAATAACGTTTACCATTAGTTTGAGTAAAATAGATTTTAACTCAATTTATAAAAAAGATCGCTTGGCTGACTATAATACATGATAAAAAAAAACAAAAAAGAGATCGATCTACATTACTTGATTATTTGCTTAATCTTTTGGCACTTTTTTGCTCAAGTAACTCATTAAGATCTGTAAAAAAATTTTAATAAATAAAAGATCGTTTTGCATTGTGCTAAAATAGTAACTAAATGAAGAGTAAATACAATTGCATAAAGAAGCTATATCATATATGCAATTGATAAAGCCATTAATTTGATGTTTTTAAACGCTAAAACTAATCAAACAAATGGAATAATTCATAAAAATGCCAAATAAGATTGGTTTAAACGAAATTAAAAGTCTGTTTTTATAAAAGGTCGTTATTAATGAATCAAAAAATTCCTAACACTTTTGCATTAGATGTTTATGCTAAACAAGTTGAAACTATCACAACAGTTGAACAACTAATGCAAGTTTGGAAAAACAACCCCAATAATCAACCAATCATGATGATTGGGCAAGGTAGTAATACGTTATTTACTGAAAATTTTGCTGGAACAATCATTGTTAATCGAATTAAAGGATTAACGATTACTGAAACGCAAACTCACTGGCATTTAAAAGTTGGTGCCGGTGAATATTGGCATGATATTGTTGCTCAAACTATTAACCAAAATATTTCTGGACTTGAAAACTTAGCTCTGATTCCTGGATGTGTTGGTTCTGCACCAATCCAAAATATTGGTGCTTATGGTGTTGAATTTGAAAAAGTAGCAGATTATGTTGAATTGCTTGAATTTGCGACTGGTCAAATTATTCGCATTACTGATGGTCAATATGGTTATCGTGAAAGTATTTTTAAACAAAAATACGCCGAAGGTTATGCGGTTGTCTATGTAGGAATTAAATTACCAAAACAGTGGACCCCAGTGCTAACTTATGGGGAATTAAAAAATTTTGATCCGCAGAATGTTACAGCCCAAATGATCTTCGACAAAGTATGTGAGATTCGTCGTAGTAAATTGCCAGACCCAAAAGTACTCGGTAACGGTGGTAGCTTTTTTAAAAATCCCGTGGTAGATAAAAAACTTGCTGATAAACTACTTGAAAAATACCCATCAATGCCTATATATCCTCAAATAGATAATCAAATAAAATTAGCTGCTGGTTGGTTAATTGATCAGTGTGGTTTAAAAGGTTATCAAATTGGTGGTGCAGCAGTTCATCAACAACAAGCTCTGGTATTAGTCAATAAAGATAATGCTACAGCGCAAGATGTAGTTGCGTTAGCGCGTTATATCAAAGATGCAGTATTACAAAAGTTCTCGGTGCACCTATCGCCAGAAATTCGATTTATGGGCGCGACAGGTGAAATTGACGTGGATAATTTTTTATAAAGTGGCAAACGCTTTATAGATAATAAAACTACTTATAAACAATAAAACTATGAAACATTCGTATTCATTTCCTATTTTATTAACAAGTTTATTATTTGTTACCATTGCTTTATCGGCACTCAATACGCAAGTACCGCTTTGGCTAGTCCGTGAAGATTTTTCGCTTGGACAAATAGGTTTAGTTGGTTCAAGTTATTTCACGGGTAACTTGCTTGGTACGATTATGGCAAATTGGTTTATTAGCCGATTTAACGCCAGATTTACTTATACCTACAGTTGCATCATTTTTGCGATTGCGACAATTGGTTTAAGTTTCTCTATGGATTTTTACAGTTGGGCAATATGGCGATTTTTTATTGGTATTGCCTGTGCTGTCACATGGGTTGTGATCGAAAGTTGTATTTTAGTCACAGGTACAGTACGCACACGAGGGAAAATGCTTGCTGTATATTTGACTACCTATTACTTAGGTACTGTATTAGGACAAGCATTGCTACAATATTTTCCGCAAGACGTACTCTATTTTGGTTTAGTGATTACCGTACTAATGGGATTAGCCATCTTATTTATATTGCTAACCCACTATAAATTGCCGAAAAAGAAAAAAAGCAGTTTTAATATTATGCCAATGATATTATACAAACCTTCTCGAGTTGGTTTAATTGGTTGTGCTATTGCTGGTATGTTAATTGGATCACTTTATTCACTAATGCCTGCTTACTACTCTCACTTAGGTTATACTGATAATCAAGTAGCAAATTGGATGGTATTGCTGATCCTTTCTGGTGTGATTGCCCAAATGCCTGCCAACTGGTGTGCTGACAAGTTTGGAAGGCGTATAGTGCTACTGGTCGAATCAATCTTAATGATGTTTGCTTGTAGCTTGCTGATATTTAATGTTTGTGGCGTATTAGCCATTATTTTATTAGGTTCAACCATTTATACCATTTATCCAATATCTATGGCGTGGGCTTGTTCGTGTGTACGCAAACAAGAAATTGTATCAATGAATCAAGCGATGTTATTAACTAATACTCTTGGTAGTTTAGTTGCACCAGCGGTTATAGCCTTTATAATGGATAAGTTAAGCAATACTTATTTATTCATCAGTTTTGCTATAATTTCACTATATTTTGTTGTTTTATTGTTAGTCAAAAAGTGAGGGATTTAATGCGCAGTAACCAAAATCCATTGAAGCTGATTAATATATTAGCTGATGGAGAGTTTCATTCTGGTGAAGAGTTAGCTAATCTATTTGGTATTACTCGTGCGGGTATCAACAAATATATCAAAGTACTAAGAGAGTGGGGGATTACCTTATCTTCTGTACAAGGTAAAGGTTACTGCTTAGCATCACCTATAGACTTACTCGATAAAACTAAAATCGATAACTATTATGGCGCAGATAGTCACGTCGAAGTGTTGCCTATCATTGATTCGACTAACCAATATTTATTAAATAATATAGAAAGATTAACAACGGGTGACAGTTGTGTTGCCGAGTTTCAATCCAAAGCCCGAGGCAGGCGAGGGCGTCAATGGTTCGCACCATTTGGCAGTAATCTTTATTTTTCGATGTATTGGCGACTCGATCAGGGCATTGCTGCTGCTATGGGACTGAGTTTAGTGGTTGGTATTGTAATGGCTGATACGTTAAGGGCAATTTCTGGTCAAGATATCAAAGTTAAATGGCCTAATGATTTGTATCTAGATGATCAAAAACTTGCGGGTATATTAGTTGAACTTGCTGGTAAAACAGGTGACTGTGCTCATGTTGTTATTGGTATTGGTGTCAATTTAATGATGACTAATCCCGATCCTAATATTGTTAATCAGAAATGGGCTAACTTAGGTAAAGTTGACCGCAATTTATTAGTGGCCAAAGTGGTCAAGAACTTAACATCAAAACTTACTGACTTTGAACAACATGGTTTAGCACCATTTCTTGATGATTGGCTACGACTCGACAATTTTGTTGATCGTCCAGTTAAACTATTAATTGGTGATAATGTCATTCGAGGTGTTGCTAAAGGAATAAATGAACAAGGTGCATTAATCTTAGAACAAAATGGTAAAACTAATACTTTTATTGGTGGGGAAATTTCATTAAGAAGTGATGACTAGCACTGTATAAAATAGCCCCATTTAATTGTAATGGGGCACCATTTAATTGTTTGTTATTTTTTAACTCTTAATAATCTCAAGGCATTAGCGGTAACAATCGCGGTGGTACCCGAATCGGCTAACACAGCTAACCAAAGTCCAGTTACGCCAAATAAGCTGGTGATTAAAAATATCAGCTTAATACCTAATGCAATAGTGATATTTTGTTTAATATTACGATTAGCAAAACGGGCTAGGCGTATTAATATTGGCAAACTTAATAAACTGTTTTTAGTCAGTGCTGCATCAGCAGTTTCAAGTGCAACATCAGTACCACTGCCCATAGCTATTCCGACAGTTGCAGCTTTCATTGCCGGGGAATCATTAATTCCATCACCAATCATCGCAATTGAAGTATTGCGTCCAATCTCCTCAATTTTTGCTAACTTATCAGTTGGCAGTAACTCTGCACGATAATCGATGCCCAATTGACCTGCAATTGCTTTTGCTGCTCGTTGATTATCACCGGTTAACATTAAGGTTTGTAAACCAAGTCGTTTAAGTTCACCGATAGCTGGCAAAGCATCATTTCGTAGTACATCTTGTAAAGCAATAATTCCCAATAATCGTTGGTCAGTTGTGACGACTACTACAGTCTTACCATTATCTTCAAGTTGATTGATCGTTTGCAGATCTTCAATACTTAGTGCGTTTGCTACTGTTTCAATCTTATTTGGTGACACGACAAAATAAGTTTGTTGATCAAGCTCTCCCTGAATGCCAACGCCAGCAATTGCCTTACGATTATTTGCTTCGTAAAAAGGGATCTGTTTTTGCCTCACATAATCAATTAAAGCTTTCGCAAGCGGATGATGTGATCCGCTTTCAATAGCCGCAACAATAGATAATAACTGTTCTATGGAACATTGATGGTTAATTACATCTGTTACTTGTGGTTTACCTTCGGTTAAGGTACCCGTCTTATCGAATGCCAGCATTTTGATTGAACCAATATGTTCAAGTGCGGCACCACCTTTTATCAATACCCCATATTTAGCCGCGCTAGATAAGGCAGAAGTAATAACTGCTGGTGTGGAGATGACTAATGCACAAGGACAACCAATTAATAATAATGTTAATCCTCGATAGATCCATGTATACCAGTCTGCACCCATCAATAATGGTGGAATTATTACCACTAATAAAGCAAATAGTGTAATGCCTGGAGTATAATAACGACTAAATTTATCAATAAACCGCTCAATTGGCGCTTTACGATCCTCTGCATCTTCAATTAATTGCAAAATGCGATCGACCGCATTTTGTCCTGATTCCGAAACTACCTTAAGTTGAATGGTATTATCTACCACTAACGAGCCAGCTAAAATTTTGTCACCACTTAAGTAATTAACTGGAATTGATTCACCAGTTAAAGCGCTCTCATCAATACTGGCTTGTTCACTAATCAAAACAACATCAGCAGGTAATCGTCCACCAGAGGAAATTTCGATTATATCATCAGGTTTTAATGTATGACTGGCAACGGTTTTTCTTTTACCATCAATGATAACCACTGTTTCATCAGGCATTAATTCTGCCAGTGACGAAATTCCTTTTTTGGCCTTACTAGTGGCGAAGCCTTCAAGCATTTCACCTATCATAAATAAAAAGATGACCATGGTGGCTTCTTCGGCGGCACCAATAAACAGCGCACCAATCGCCGAAATGCTCATTAAAGACTCAATAGCAAACGGTGTACCACTACGGGTTAACACCATAGCCTGTTTCAAAATTGGGATTATCCCAATAACAGCTGTCACTATAAACGCATACTCTCCAACTGTATGGTTCATCAACAAAATAAGATAACTAATAACAATTAATATGCCTAAAATACCTAACGGAATAAATGCTTTTTTATCAAAATTATGTGAATGCTCGTGGTGATGAACATGGTTAGGGGTTGATTCAAAAATTGGGGTATATCCCAATTCCGTGACTTTGTCTTCAATCATCTTTATTACTGCATCATCATGCTTAGGAACAAAAACAATTAACTTTTCAGTAGAAAAAATAATTTTGGTTTGATTTATATTAGGTAGTATTTTTACACCGTTTTCGATTTTACTTGCGCAATGTGCGCAATCCATACCCTGAATTTTCCAGGTAAGCTTAACATCTTGACTGCTCCGTTCAGGATCTTCGGGAGGATCTTCAATTTCACACTGTTGTGATGAATTATGATCATGCCCATCACAACAATGTCCTATAGCCTGTTCATGATTTGTTTCATGAGTATGTTGGGAATTATGTGTATGATTATGAGCAATATTATGACAATCTCCATGACAATGGTCGTGATTATTATGGTGAGTTTTGGTGGATTTGTTATTATATAACATAACGTTACCTCTTTTTGTGGATGATTTTGATTGTACACTCAAAAAAACAAAAAGAAATCTTTTTTAACTAAATTTGTAAAACATAATAAAGAAAATGGAATAGTAATTTTGAAATTTATTTACATATCTTAACAATTTTTTTAAAACTAAAATTGTAAAAAAAAATAAATTATTTATACTAACCAGTACAAAAAAAGGTATTTTTGTTAATTAACATGGATGTTCTCTAACCAAAGATTGGAATAATCATGAATTTTTGTTGTTGTCGAGATATTTTCTGTTGAAATTGTTTATGAATTTATTCAGGATCTGTCAATAAAATTGATTTAAATCAATTCGATTAAAGTAAAAATTTGCTAACTTATTGTTGATAAAGAGATTACTATCAATCTATTGGTTTCATACATGGTTTAGTAAATACTAGATTAATTGAATAATAAAAAATAATTCAATTAATAATATATTTTCTGTAATTTACCCAGTTTATATATTATTTTAGTTTTACTAAACCATGTCGCTTACCTATTTATTCAATGATGATTAAGATACCGAAATTTCTTTGTCTCAAATTTTTTATAGAAATAATGTTTAAAAAATTTTGAGGAACGGGGATTTTGAAAGATTAAAAATATTAAATTTTTTCTATTTTTCTAATTAAAATTAGGAACTTTTCTCAAAAAACTCGTTTGTTATCCTTTATTACTACAATTATTTAATCATCAAAGAAAAAGTCATTCTATAGTAGAAAAGAAATCTAAACCTAAGTCATGAGGATTTAAATTTGCTGGCGACTTTGCTCAAGTGGTTATTTAGTTTGGCGAAGATCCAATGATATAAAAAGCTAATGGCAGTGCAATAACAATTGTTTTCTCTGCGTTTGATGGCAAACTTAATGGCATTGATCGTTTAATTTTGCAATTTGATTTAGTTAATAAATTTCATCTTACTTACGAGCAATTTGCTTTTTTTATTAACTTGGCAATTACCCAAGCAAGGTTTAACTTAAGATAGCTAATTTATTGCTGAATTAAGTTATCACCTAATAATATTATAGAAATGCCATAGAAATTTGGTTAATTAATGAATTGGAGAAAATCGATTGAAAGGATAACGGTGTAATTAGGTTTTGGTTTCAAACTAGGATGGTTTATTTAGTGGTGAAAAAATCATTAGCACAAATTTATTTTATTATTAATATTAACTATTGCTTGAATAATTAGCTACTGATCAAACTTAAGCCTATATTCACACCCCTTTTAGGGATATAATTATCGCACATTATCAAATTGTTAAGTTCCTATTATGACTTCTTCATCTCTTCGAAAATCGGGCGTAATTTTTGGCGCTTTTTTAGTGACTACATTTATTATTGGTGTGGCTGGTGCATTGCAATCACCCACATTAAGTCGTTTCTTATCATTTGAAGTGGGTGCTGATCCTCGTTTGGTAGGTATCTTTTTCTCAATTAATGCATTAGCTAGTATTATCGGTAGTTATTTGTTAGCCAAATATTCAGACAACAAAGGTGACAGACGTAAGATTGTTATTTTTTGTTGCTTGATGGGATTAGCAAATAGTCTGATTTTTGCTTATTCACGTAACTATTATGTATTAATTACATTAGGCGTATTTTTTGCAGCGTTAGCTTCGGCTGCCATGCCACAAGTTTTTGCTATGGCGCGAGAATATGCTGAAAAAAGTGGCCGTAATGCCGTTGCATTTAATTCATTGATTAGAGCGCAATTATCTTTGGCATGGGTTATTGGTCCGCCATTATCATTTGGTTTAGCTATCCATTATGGTTTTACCTCAATGTATTTATGTGCGATGTCGATGTTTATCATATCCATGTTTGTAGTAGCAGTTTTTTTACCACCAGTAGAAAAGAAGTCAATCAGCTCACTTAGTCCTGGTCAGTTAGCTACCGCTAATCAATCAATTTTTACTAATCGTAATGTGATGTGTTTGCTACTTTCTACTATTTTTATGTGGACTGCTAATATGATGTATATTATCGATATGCCAATTTATGTTGAAAAGGTATTGCATCTTTCTGATTCATTACCTGGTGCGTTAATGGGGCTGGCTGCAGGGATTGAGATTCCAGTAATGATAATTGCAGGGTATATGGTACCAGCATTAGGTAAGCGCAATCTATTTTTTATCGCTATCATTTGCGGAATTTTATTTTATGTTGGTATGATTTTATTCACTGACCCAACCATGTTATATGTATTGCAGATTTTTAACGCATTATTTATTGGCATCGTTGCCAATATTGGTATTATCTATTTCCAAGATTTGTTACCAACTCGAATGGGGGTTGCTTCAACTTTATTTAATAATGGCATTATTTGTAGTGTTATTTTGGCTGGGATTATTCAAGGTTTTGCATCACAAGCATATGGTCATGAAATAATTTATTGGATTGGCTTAGTGATGGTTACTATTTCTTTTGTCTTTTGTGCATTGGTTAAGAAATAATTTCAAAAGCTTTATACTTATATTTTACGTCTTCCTGATTATTTAGCTAATCAAGGAAGACGCAATAATTCCATAAAACAAAAAGTTAAACGTTAAATGTAGCTTTTATTTGTTGATAAAAGTCGTAATCAGTACGTTCATAATGTAATGGCGTAATCGCGATATAGCCATTATTGGCTGCATCAAGCTCCTTATCATCATCAAGCACATTTTGATTGCGTTGTGCTCTAAACCAAAAATATTCATGACCTTCAGGATCTTGTGTTTCAGCAACTACAAATTTGCTAACATCAGCAGTCCCTTGCTTGGTGATTTTAATTCCTTTTATTTGCTCTGCTCGGCAATTAGGAAAATTAATATTAAAACAAGTATTCTTTGGTGTCGTTAGGGATAGCAATTGCCTTATTACTGACTCAGCAAGATGAGTTGAGCAATGCCAATCTGTTGGTATATTGTCCTCACTACTCACTTGACTCAATGCTATTGCTGGCACACCGAGTGTCATAGCCATCATTGCTGCGCCAACGGTTCCAGATAATACAGTTTCAAAGCCTAAGTTTGAACCATTGTTAATCCCAGATAGAACCAAATCTGGTAATTGTGCTGCCATTAATGATTTGATGGCAAATAACGAACAGTCAGCCGGTGTGCCATAAACTGCATATTCTGTTTGGTTACGTTTTTGTACGCGAAATGGTGATTTCAAACTAACTGAACAAGAAACACCACTTTGATCGACAACTGGTGCAACTATCCAAACTTCGTTGGCGATATTTTCAGCAATACTTTTTAAAATTCGGATCCCAGGTGCATCAATTCCATCATCATTAACTAATAAAACTCGGTTGACTAATTTTTTCGACATACTTATTTCCTTTTTAATTTCCTTATTGAATAAATGTATTGCACTGATCAATTGCTCCACTATCAAAACCACGTTTAAACCAACTATAACGTTGTTTTGATGAACCATGAGTAAAACTATCAGGAATTATATAACCATTATTTTGCTGTTGTAAGCGATCATCGCCAATTGCTTGTACGGTATTTAGGGCTTGTTCGATATCACCCATTTCTAAAATATTCTGTTTTTGCATGGCATTTCCCCATAATCCAGCATAACAATCGGCTTGTAATTCAAGTTTGACTGATAACTGGTTATTGGTCTCGTTAGATTGATTTTGCCTTAATTGTTCAACCTTAGCAAAAATCCCAAGTAAGTTTTGTACATGATGTCCTACTTCGTGAGCAATCACGTAGCCTTGAGCAAAATCACCACCGCCTCCAAGGCGTTGTTTCATCTCTTGATAAAATGATAGATCAAGGTAAACCGTTTGATCGAGATTACAATAAAATGGCCCCGTCATTGCTTGACCTGTGCCACAAGCAGTTCGAGTTGCACCATTATAAAGTACTAATTTAGGTGCAATATAGGTTTTACCTAATTGTTGAAACTCTTGACTCCAATAATCTTCAGTACTGGCCAAGATAATTGAGGTAAATTTAGTTGCATTATTATTTATAGAACTATTATCAACAGGCAATGTTGATGATATGGATGTGGTATCGTCTAAATCAATCAGATTGCTATTCAGTAAGCCAGTTAAATCAACGCCGTAATAACCAGCAACTAACACGACAATAAATAAAATAATTTTACCTTTACCACCAATTGGAATCCTTGTTCCAATATCACTTCCTGATTGTGAGCGGCGATCTTCAATGTTATCACTCTCTCTTTGGTTTCTCCAACGCATAGGGAATACCTCATCAGTTTAAGTTATATTATTTTAAAGGATTATAGATAAGGTTACTAGCAATAGACATCCATTACTTGATTAAAAAAGTAAATGATAAAATAGTATGATAAGAGCGTTATTTTTGCTGATTTTAGGTATATAATTTTGGTTATACTCTTTGGAGTATTATTCGTATAAACAAAACTAAATTTGCAATTATATGTGATTAAAGTTTTATCTTAATTCTTTATCTAGTCACTTAGATAACGCTAATTATTTGTCAGTGTTACTTATTATACATTTTTACAACTTTACGATTTTATCTTTTTTACTGTATCAATCATTGTGATATGGTCTTCTATTAATAAGAATCGTACACTTTCAACAAAAAGTAAGTCAAGTCGGGTAATGATAACTACTGCTGTTTGGCATAGTAGCTAATTAAAGTTAATTATTTGGATTTAAATCTTGATATTGATTAATTTAAAAGGCGGTATTTTATGGCAAAAGTGAATAAAACGAATAATAAACCGTTAGACATTACTGATATTCCCATTATTGATGATAATCAATTAAAAAAAGCGACTTGGGCATCGGCTTTTAGTAATGCTATTGAATGGTATGATTTTGGGGTTTACAGTTTTTTGGCTTATATTATCGGACAGATATTTTTTCCTCATGTATCTCCTAGTGTGCAAATTATTGCTGCATTATCGACTTTTTCGATTCCCTTTTTCATTCGCCCATTAGGTGGCATTATTTTTGGTTTAATTGGTGATAATATTGGCCGTCAAAAAGTGTTATCGATTAGTTTAGTGATAATGTCATTAAGTACGTTTGGTATTGGGCTTATTCCCACTTATGAAACTATTGGTGTTACCTCACCAGTTCTGTTATTAATTGTTAAATTAGCGCAAGGTTTCTCAATAGGTGGCGAATATTCAGGTTCGGCAACGGTTGTTGCTGAATATTCACCAGATCGTAAACGAGGTTTTATTGGTGGCTGGCTTGATTTTGGTTCAATGGTTGGATTTATTTTAGGGGCAGGTCTAGTAGTATTTTTGTCTATGCTACTTAGTCAGTCGGCTTTGTACAGTTGGGGCTGGCGTATCCCATTTTTAATCGCTTTACCTTTAGGTATAATTAGCTTTATATTGCATCATATCTCAGAAGAAACCCCAACTTTTCAACAGCACCTTGAGGCTAGGCAATCAGCTGACATAGCTGAAACATCATCAACTACTGCGCTAAAACAAATTATTAGCCAATATTGGCGACATATCTTAATTTGTGCTGGATTGATCATTGTGACTAATGTGTCTTTTTACTTATTATTAACTTATATGCCAAGCTATTTAGCACATAACCTAAATTATGATACTGAGCACGGCTTGCTAATTATTATCGCTATTATGGTTGGGATGTTAATTATTCAACCCATAATTGGCTTATTAAGTGACAAAATAGGTCGCAAACCCTTTATATTGATTGGTAGTATTGGCTTACTCCTTTTATCTTATCCTGCATTTGTGTTAATCAATAGCCAACATATTCCACTCGTCTTTTTAGGCGTATTTATTTTAGCGTTATTCATAAACTGTTTTACTGGAATTATCACTTCAATATTGCCGGCAATGTTTCCAACTAATATTCGCTATAGTGCCATCGCCAGTATTTTTAATATTGCGATTATTGTTGCTGGGTTAACACCAACACTAGTGGCATGGTTAGTTGAATCAACCGGCAATTTATTTATGCCAGCTTATTACTTAATGATGATAGGTTTTATTGGTGTTATTACTGGTCTTGCAATGCACGAAACAGCTAAAAAACCATTGCACGGTACGACTCCAACTGCGGCTAATCGCTATGAAGCCAAAGCTCTCTTATCTGAACATTTTGATTCTATTGAAGATGAAGTAGAAGATATTGATCAACAGATCGAAGAACTACAAAATAAAAGACAAGAACTGGTTGATCAGCATCCAAAATTGGATTAGAAAGTTTTATTCCCAAAAAATATAAAGATATGCAAAATTTTTGTATTTACTTAATTATTCTGGTTGATTAGGAATTTGCAGGAATAAAATGCTTTAATCCTATAAATGTACAATTTTATATTTTCTATAATGCAATCGGCTACAGCTAATGAGTTCTGTTAGTGCAAAATTTATCTACTGACTTTTGCACTTTTGTGCTTGTTAATATTAAGTTAATATAAAAAATTAAAAACTGGATGATTTAATATTATGGAATATAGAGCTATTAAGACCAAAGAGATAGGTATTATTTATGGCAGAGATGCTATTTATTTGGATGAATTTAGACAGATATTTGGTGCAGAATATTGTTGTATTTTTAAAGGTGAATTTAGCTCCTCATTAACGGATATAAATTCTGACAAACATTTTATTCCATATATTTTTTCTTTTTCTGATGTTATTTATTATCAGTGTTGCGAATTAGATCTTTATATAAATGAAAAAAAATTAGATTCATCTTTTGATTTAGTTTGTAATTCTAGTTTAATTCAAGAGTTAAAAAACGGCAGCATATCCTCTAAGATAAGCGAAGATCATAAACACTATGTATTACAAACTTATGATTATATTTTTGATATTATTGCAAAAGATTACAAACTCGTGATTGAAAATGAATAATTGAATTTTATTAAGATGAAATTGAACGTGATGGCGTGTTCTATCCGCTTTGTAAAGCATTTCGGATTATAAGATAAACTACGTTGTTCTAGTATTTTTTATACTTGATTTTTGATTCTATAATTTAGCGTTAAGATCCATTTACTAATAAAATGGATCTCTTATTAAATTGTAGATAGTGGTCGTCATTGGTGGCAAACTATTTTTTAACAGATTAAAACAGAGAATCTTTATGCCAAATATAATGATCTATAGGTAACCATTGATCTTTTTGTAGATGATACCAAACTGTTAAATTTTCTTCAGCATTAATTTGCCAAGTTATTTCGGTTATTTTAATTTCCTGCTGCTCAATTTCGTCTGGTTTGAAAATATTTAGCAGCCTTATCCTAAATTCTGTTATTGGACCTTCATCAGTTCCTAAAATATATGTTTCTTTTTCATAGGAAGGAAATTTTTCTAGTGCATCATCTAAGGATAAATTTTTCACCATTTCATAAGAAATATATTGAGATTGAGTATTTTTTTCTGTCACTACTGATGTTTCTTTAATAGGATTTAAATCAATAGCTTTTTGTTCGGCAATTGCAGACTTACTACAATAAAATAGAAAAAAGAAAATAATCAATAAATAAAGTTTTTTCATCATATTAATATAAAATTTAGTTATTATATTCCGAACCATTAAATATTTATTTTAAATTTTAATATATTAAATAGTTAATGTACAAAGAATTAAATCTGAGTTAATCTTCTTGTTCTTTTCAAATTTTTATCCTCAGCAATATTTATAATTGCTTCTTCTCTATCTATATTAGAATCTAAGGCTTTTTTCTATCAATATAAATCTGCGTTTAACTTTTTACTTTTAGGTGTGCTTGTTTCAACAATTTGTTTGCGAAGAGTTATTTGATACATTGAAGTAATTCGTTATTGACCGTCTAATAACGATAATGTCGATTCAATTTTTTCTTCTTCAGGTGTTTCTTCAATTATTCGGAGTTTAAATCCTACTTGTCCACCGATATATAAGGTCATTAAAGCACCGATACGAAACGAACGAGATATTGAAGCGATTAAACTATATTTTTTAATTATGAAGTTATGAAATCTATAATACAACAATGTTTAAATTATCTGCATAACCTATATAATATAATTGGAAAAATTAAATGATTTTTCTAATGAAATACAATCTAAAATTATCTAATTTATATGCAAATTTTATACTTTGTTGTATGCTTATTTTCAGTCATCACTTAAGAATATAGTGACAAAGGAATGTTAAATTTGAAAAGTGTTTTTTTATTTCTCATGCTATTTTTGCTGACTATCACAGATAGCTATGCAGCTGTAGTATCAACAAGATTTTATACTATTAGGGGCAATAGTGAACAGGTATTTTTCTTTGTTTTTTCTGAATTTTTAATCATATTATTTGTTATTATGATTAGTATTGTTGGCGTTATTGAAAATCGAATACAAAATAAAAATATTAGAAAGCCAAAGAAACCGAAAAAAATATTCAAAACAGATGTACCATTAATAAAATCAGTTCAAGAATTTAAAAAACTAAAAAAGAATAGTAACCAACACCGTATATTTGCTTTTTTAGGAAAGTATTTTTATCGACTAAAAGAATTTTTTAGCAAAAAAAGTTGAGGAACGCTATTTTTAAAACTCAAAAATGTATGCATTGTTCAATAAAACTTTAATCTTCATTCTTTATACCACCTCTATACACTAATAATTATCTTTTATTTTTATTCCTTTTAGCTTTTTGTGTCAGTTTTGTTCTTTCTCTCTGTAAAGTGTAATGTGCTCTTTTCAATAAATTTAATTGGTTATAATATGATCAGGAAGAGTTGAATATTTGTCTAATTCTAATTTAAATAAGGGAACCAAAATGACAGTGAATAATAGTACATCAGGCCTTGTTGAAAAGTTAAAAAGTATTGTTGGCGATAAATATACCTTAACTGATCCAAGTCGTACTTTACCTTATCGCCAAGGTGCGCGTTTTGGCCTAGGGGATGCATTAGCGGTGGTTATACCTAGCACACTATTAGAGCAGTGGCAAGTTTTAAAAGCTTGTGTTGAAGCTGATGTTATTGTAATAACTCAATCAGCTAACACTGGTTTAACAGGTGGTTCAACGCCAGATGGTAATGATTATGATAGACCGATAGTTATTGTAAGTACCCGTCGATTAGATGGTATTCAAGTAATTGAAAATGGCGATCAGGTTGTCTGTTTGCCGGGTAGTACGTTATTTCATTTAGAAAAAGAACTAAAAAAATATCATCGTGGACCACATTCAGTGATTGGCTCGTCTTGTATTGGTGCTTCAGTATTAGGTGGCGTTTGTAATAATTCGGGTGGTGCGTTAATTCAACGGGGGCCAGCTTATACTCAAATGGCAGTATTTGCTCAATTGGACGAGCAAGGGCAGTTACATTTGGTTAATCATTTAGGTATTGAGTTAGGCGATACGCCTGAAGATATTTTACAAAATCTACAAAATCGTGTTTATACCGATAAAGATGTTAACCCGAACGCAGGTTTAGGGCATGATCACCATTATTGTGATCATGTGCGACAAATCGATGCTGATACGCCGGCTCGATATAATGCAGATCCAGCTCGTCACTACGAAGCGTCAGGTAGTGCAGGGCGGTTAATGGTATTTGCGGTGCGATTAGATACGTTTCCATTAGAAGAAAATACTGCAGTGTTTTATATTGGCACGAATAATACCAATGAACTGGATGATATTCGTCGTCATATTTTAGGACAATTTAAAAATTTACCAGTATCTGGTGAGTATATTCATCGAGATGCGTTTGATATAGCTGCAGTATATGGTAAACATCTATTTTTAGCGATCCAAAAATTGGGCACCGATAACATACCTCGCATGTATGCTTTGAAGAATTTTGTTGATCGAATAATGAGTAAAATTCCCTTCATTTCGGGCAGTTTTTCCGATAAATTTGCCGTGACTGTTTGTAAATTGTGGCCAAATCATTTGCCAAAATCGATGCGTGATTATCGTGATCGTTATGAACATCATTTGATTTTAAAAATGTCTGATGGAGGCATAGCTGAAGCTGAGGCATTTTTGCAGGACTATTTTGCTACCAGTTCAACGGAAAAACGTAATGGCAGTTATTTTCGTTGTAATGATAAAGAGGCAGAAGCCGCAATGTTGCACCGTTTTGCCGTTGCTGGTGCGGCGACAGTTTATCGTAATGTGCATACTAAAACGGTTGAGGATTTAGTCGCGTTAGATATCGCTTTGCGACGTAATGATAAAGATTGGTTCGAAACCTTGCCTGAAAGTATTAGTCAGCATTTTATTCATAAGTTATATTATGGTCATTTTTTCTGTTCAGTGTTCCATCAAGACTATTTGGCAAAAAAAGGTACTGACTGTGCTAAAGTGGAAGAGGAGATGTTGGTGATACTTGATCAGCGTGGAGCGCAATATCCAGCTGAACATAATGTTGGCCATTTGTATCATGCTAATTCAGATTTGAAAAACTTTTACCATGAGTTAGATCCAACTAATAGTTTCAATCCAGGTATTGGTAAAACCTCCAAGAAGAAATTTTGGAAATAATTCAAACCAAAATTCTAAAATTATCACCGCCACTATTAATTTAATGGCGGTTTTTGATTAATTTACTATCATTGTTGATTAGTTAAAGTAATTTTTTTAATTGGTAAATGGTTTCTAACGCTTGTTTTGGTGTTAGTGCATCAGGATCGATCTGTTGTAGGGCTAGTTCGACTTCTGATGGTTCTGCATCGCCAATAAAGGTAAGTTGTGAGCTTTCAACATAGCTATTAGCTGATTGTTTAGAAATGACTTCTAGCTCTTTTAGTTTTTGTTTGGCGCGTTTTAAGATGGTTTTAGGTACTCCTGCAAGTCCTGCTACCGCTATACCGAAACTCTTGCTTGCAGCACCTTCTGAGACTTCATGAATAAAGGCGACAGTATTATCATGTTCTATTGCATCAAAATGGATGTTATAAACACCTTGCATCTGTTCTGGCAATTGAGTTAGTTCAAAATAGTGGGTAGCAAATAGAGTCATCGCTTTGATTTGGTTAGCCAAATTTTCAGCACATGCCCATGCTAGTGACAGACCATCATAAGTTGACGTTCCACGCCCAATTTCGTCCATTAAAACTAAACTATTTGGTGTCGCATTATGCATAATATTAGCGGTTTCAGTCATTTCCACCATAAAGGTTGAACGTCCCGAAGCTAAGTCATCGGAAGCACCAATCCGTGTAAAAATACGATCAACAGGACCAATGATTGCTTTAGAGGCAGGAACGAAACTACCAATATAAGCAAGTAGAATGATTAATGCAGCTTGACGCATATAGGTACTTTTACCACCCATGTTTGGACCAGTTATAATTAGCATTCTTCTATTTGGTGATAATGATAATGAGTTGGCAATAAATGGCTTTTGTAATACCTGTTCTATTACAATGTGTCGGCCATCTTTGATTTCAATACCTGCTTGATTGGTTAAGGTTGGACAATAATAATTAAGCGTCAAGGCTCTTTCAGCAAGGTTGGTTAGTACATCAAGTTCCGCAATTGCATCAGCACTGATTTGCATATCAGCTAATGATGGCATCAGTTGATCGAATAGTTGTTCATAAAGTTGTTTTTCTAGAGCTAAAGCTCGCCCTTTAGATGTTAAAACTTTATCTTCGTACTCTTTTAACTCAGGAATAATATAGCGTTCGACATTTTTTAGTGTTTGTCTTCGCGTATAATGGATTGGTGCTAAATGACTTTGCCCACGGCTAATTTGGATGTAATAACCATGAACCGCATTAAAACCAACTTTCAATGTATCAATGCCTAAAGTTTCACGCTCGCGAATTTCGAGCTGTTCTAAATAGTTGGTTGCACCATCTGCTAAATCACGCAGTTCGTCCAGCTCTTGATTATAACCGCTAGCAATGACACCTCCATCACGAATAATTACTGGTGGTGATTCAATAATTGCTCGATTTAATAGATCGGCTATTTGATCAAATTGATTGATTTTAGCACTCAATGCAATGAGTGCAGGTGCCTTAAATTCTGACAATGATTGCTGAAGTTGTGGTAAAAGGTTGTAGGCATCACGTAATCGAGCAAAATCACGCGGACGTGCACTTCTTAATGCTAATCTTGCCAAAATTCGTTCAAGATCACCGATTTGTTTTAATAACGGTTGTAAATCGATAATATTATTTTGTAATTCACTTATTGCTTGTTGCCGATTGTGTAAGATAGATAGATTGCGTATTGGTGAATGCAACCATCTTTTGAGCATTCGACTACCCATAGCGGTTTGTGTTTTATCTAAAATGTCGGCAACGGTATGTTCAGTGCCACCCGATAAATTTTCAGTAATTTCTAAGTTTTTTCTGGTAGCTGCATCTAAGACTACAAAATCAACAGGCGATTCTTTAATTATTGATCGAATATGAGGCATAGCTGTGCGTTGGGTATCTTTGACATATTGCAATAAGCAACCTGCTGCACATAATGCATAATGACAATTCTCAACTCCGTAACCAACTAAATCATTAGTACCAAATTGTAAATTAAGTTGTTGTTTTGCCGTTTCAAGATCGAAATCCCATATTGGTCTTCGTCTTAAACCATGGCGATGTTCAATCAAAGACATCGATTCGAAATTTTCTGGATAGAGTAATTCGACAGGGGCGGTCCGTTGTAATTCTGCTTGTATTGCTTCGGGATTATCACATTCAAATACAAAGAAACGGCCAGAACTCATGTCTAAAGTTGCATAACCAAAGTGCTCTTTTTGTTGCCAAATACAAGCAAGCAAATTGTCTTTGCGATCTTCTAACAATAATTCATCACTTACAGTACCGGGAGTAACAATACGGACAATTTTACGTTCAACCGGTCCTTTACTTGTTGCTGGATCACCAATTTGTTCGCAAATTGCGACTGATTCACCAAGTGAAATGAGTTTGGCTAAATAACTTTCAACCGCATGGTAAGGTACTCCTGCCATCGGAATAGGTTGACCATTAGATGAGCCTCGTTTGGTTAGTGAAATATCCAAGAGCTGTGAACCACGTTTAGCATCTTCATAAAACATCTCATAAAAATCCCCCATACGATAAAATAGCAAAATATCAGGATTTTCAGCTTTCAACTTTAGATACTGGCGCATCATTGGTGTGTGGTCGGTAAAATCTTGGTTATCAGTCATAGTGTTATTTCTTTAATGTTTAAAATTCAATTTATCAAATCTATTGCAATTTCAACTTCTATCGCAGAATCTCATAGTCAGACAGCCAAATGGCTTATGATAGTAAAATTTTGTAACTAAGCTAAGCTAGCATAAATTATTGCTAGAATAATATATATTAGGTTTATGGTCGATAAAATCTTCGCTATGAAATTGTTACTGAATTTGAAGCGGTATCATTCTTATAATCCAACTTATTATAACGAATTATTTTTACTTAATGCAGTGGTTATTTTTATGCTGAGAGCAAAATTTTTTATTACATTAATTATTTGATTTTATTTAATATTGTTTGTAATTTCTTTTATGGTTAAAAACTATTTGATTAATTCGTGCCTAATTATGTGTAATGGTCTTGAATAAGCCCCCAAAATTTGGTAGTTTACTGCAAGTTATTTTTATCATTTAAAACAAAAAGAAGGTAATTGTTATGACAATCAAAGTAGGTATTAATGGTTTTGGCCGTATCGGTCGTATTGTTTTCCGTGCTGCTCAAAAACGCTCTGACATCGAAATCGTTGCTATCAATGATTTATTAGACGTTGATTATATGGCTTATATGCTTAAATATGATTCAACTCACGGTCGTTTTGACGGTACTGTTGAAGTTAAAGACGGTAAATTAATCGTTAACGGTAAAACAATCCGCGTTACTGCTGAAAGAGATCCTGCGAACTTAAAATGGAATGAAGTAGGTGTTGATGTTGTAGCTGAAGCAACTGGTTTATTCTTAACTGATGAAACGGCTCGTAAACACATCCAAGCTGGTGCTAAAAAAGTTGTTTTAACTGGCCCATCTAAAGACAATACTCCAATGTTTGTTATGGGTGTTAATGATAAAGAATATGCAGGTCAAGATATCGTTTCTAATGCTTCTTGTACTACTAACTGTTTAGCGCCTTTAGCTAAAGTAGTTAATGATAACTTCGGTATCGTTGAAGCGTTAATGACTACTGTTCACGCAACTACA
The DNA here is from genome assembly GCF_984569125.1 of Gilliamella sp. LMG 34362. Lineage (NCBI taxonomy): Bacteria > Pseudomonadati > Pseudomonadota > Gammaproteobacteria > Orbales > Orbaceae > Gilliamella > Gilliamella sp. LMG 34362. The sequence continues at coordinate 1,072,993 of NZ_OZ474902.1, forward strand.
GCAACTCAAAAAACAGTTGACGGTCCATCTCACAAAGATTGGCGTGGTGGTCGTGGTGCTGCTCAAAACATCATCCCATCATCAACTGGTGCAGCTAAAGCTGTAGGTAAAGTTATCCCTGAATTAAATGGTAAATTAACTGGTATGGCTTTCCGTGTTCCAACTCCTGACGTTTCTGTTGTTGACTTAACTGCACGTTTAGAAAAACCAGCTAAATACGAAGACATCTGTAAAGCTATCAAAGCTGCAGCAGAAGGTCCAATGAAAGGTGTTCTTGGTTATACTGAAGATGACGTTGTGTCTACAGATTTCTTAGGTGAAGTTTGTACTTCTGTATTTGATGCTAAAGCTGGCATCCAATTAAGTGACAACTTTGTTAAATTAGTTTCTTGGTATGATAACGAAGTTGGTTACTCAAACAAAGTATTAGACTTAATTGCAGTTGTTGCTAAATAATTAGAAGTAGTTGTAATTGCAAAAAAGCGACCTTGTGTCGCTTTTTTTAATTCTAGAAAGGGAAATTATATTCTGCCTTAATAAAAAAACGCCTATTTCGAGAAATAGGCGTTTTGTTTTTATTATTTAATTAAAGTTTAATTAGATAACAACTACTTCAGCCGCTGCTGGTCCACGAGGGCTATCTTGGATAGCAAATTCGACTTGTTGTCCTTCAGCTAAGGTTTTAAAGCCATCACCAGAGATTGCAGAAAAATGTACGAATACATCTTTGCTGCCATCGGCTGGAGTGATAAAACCGAAACCTTTACTTTCGTTGAACCATTTTACTTGGCCTGTTTTTTTATTCATTTACTAGACATCCTAACAATAATTAATAATTTGCCTTATCGGCAGTTTAGGCATTAACTAAACATTAATATACCCACTCATAAACTAATCTAACTAGTCTGGAACTAAATTAGAAAGTTAATCGTTTTCATAAAAATGCTTCTTGTTGTTAGCCCGTTACTATTACCTCACAATTTAAAATCGAAAGCAAGATGTTAATGACAATTTTTTCATCTTAGTGCGCGGTTTTATATAAAATTTTTATATTAAATAGTGTAATTTGATAAATGACAAATTGTAGTGGTGCTAAGTTATTGAAGTTATTTCGAAAGTAAAAAAAAGTTTAAAAACTGAATCATAAAAAATTTTTCTTATGACTCAGTAGAAATGATTACTTTTTTGAATAATTTAGGTAGGATTACTTCTGTTTGGCTCTTTCAAAAGATTCAATTATTTCTTTACGAGCGGCTTCAGCATTATCCCAACCATCAACTTTTACCCATTTACCTTTTTCTAGTGCTTTGTATTGTTCAAAGAAGTGTTTGATTTGTGATTTTAATAATTCAGGTAAATCGTCTACATCTTTAATATGGTCATATTCTTTTGATAGTTTAGTATGCGGTACTGCAACTAATTTAGCATCAGAACCTGCTTCATCAGTCATTTTCAAAACACCAACTGGACGACAACGAATTACAGAACCTGGTTGTAATGGGTATGGAGTTGGAACTAATACGTCAACTGGATCTCCATCAAGTGATAAAGTGTGATTAATATAACCGTAATTACATGGATAAAACATTGCAGTTGCCATAAATCTATCAACAAATACTGCGCCTGTATCTTTATCGACCTCATATTTAATCGGGTCAGCATTCGCTGGGATTTCAATCACAACATAGATGTCATCTGGTAATTCTTTACCGGCTGGTACGTTTAATAGTCCCATTTTTGTATCCTCTATCTTTTATTAGTTAGTAGTATTTAATCATAAATATAAAGCGAACATTATAAAAACTTACTCTGTTTCGCACAATTCTTTTAAATATTGAAAAATTTGTCTGGCTGTTTTTGGTGGTTTATTTGCAGCTAGCTCTTTTTTAGCTGAACGCGCAAGTGTGCGTAATTGCTGTCTATCTGCGGTAGGAAATAACTCCATAATTGATTCAGCATCGCCAGTTTCGATCAATTCATCACGTAGTTTCTCTAATCGGTGAAACATGGCAACTTGCTGATTATGGCGATTTTTGAGTTTATCCAATGCCTGTGTAATCGGTTCAATATCACGATTTCTAAGTAATTTACCTATGTATTGAATTTGTCGACGATAGCCTTCTTTTTTTATTTTTTTAGCTAATTCAATAGAATATAATAAGTCTTCATCAAGTGGGATTTTACTTATTTCATTTTTGCTTAAATTGACAAGTTCGACACCTAATTTTTTAAGCACCTCGGCATCTCTTTTGATTTCACTTTTACTAACGTAAATAATTTCATCATCTTCTTGATTTATATTGAAGTCGGGTTCTAGATTTGGCTCTTGATTGTTATTCATGCTATTTCTTTTGTTAACTAAAATTAAATTCTGGCATATTATAACGTATCACTAGCAGAATTGTAGAAAATAATAAAATGAGTATTGAACAAATTAAAAAAGATGCGATAAGCCAACAACAACATCTATCCGCTATTGTTGCCGATGCTATCAAACAAGCACAAGCTCGGGTCGATTCAGTAGAGGTGTCGATTAATCAATCTACTGGTATTAGTGTCAGTACTAGAGAAGGTGATACTGAAAATGTTGAATTTAATAGTGATGGTGCATTAGGTATAACCGTTTATCAAAATCAACGTAAGGGTAGCGCATCTACTAGTGACTTGTCACCACAGGCGATCAGCCAAACAGTGGATATGGCTATCAATATTATGCAATATACTTCACCTGACCCATGTTCTGGTTTGGGCGATCGAGAGTTAATGGCATTTGATATTCCCGATTTAGATCTTTTTCATCCAAGTGATTTAAATGTTGATAATGCAATAGAACAAGCTAAACAGACGGAACTAACAGCGCTTACTGAGTCTTCATTAATAAGTTGTGATGGTGGTTATTTTAATAGCCGTTATGGTGTTTATGTCTATGGTAATAGTTTAGGAATGTTACAAGGCTACTGTGCCAGTTCGCATTCACTTTCTTGCTCGGTGATTGCTGAGCAAAATGGGCAAATGGAGCGTAATTATGCCTATACTTCGTCTCGGGAGATTAATGAGCTGCAATCACCTGTTTGGGTAGGAAAACAAGCTGCTGAGAAAGCTGTTGCCCATTTAGGTGCTAAACAAATTCCAACCATGCAAGTACCTGTCCTTTTTTGTTCTGAAGTAGCCGTGGGTTTAATAAGGCATTTAGTTGCTGCAATTAGTGGTGGTTCGATTTACCGAAAGTCTTCTTTTTTGTTGGATAGTGTAGGAAAAGCAATTTTTCCCGCTTGGCTGACAATTTTGGAAGACCCATATATTTTAAGAGGAGTAGGTTCTTCACCATTTGACAGTGAAGGGACGAGAACTGTTAAGCGCAATATTATTGAACAAGGTATTTTGCAAACTTATTTATTAAGTAATTATTCAGCCAAAAAACTGGGTTTGAAATCTACTGGACATGCAGGTGGTATACATAATTGGTTAGTCTCACCAAGCCAAACTGATGCTGATTTCACTGCAATGTTAAGAAAACTAGATAAAGGCGTTGTTATTACGTCATTAATGGGACAAGGTGTTAACAATGTGACCGGTGATTATTCGCGTGGAGCTACAGGTTTTTGGGTTGAAAATGGTAAAATCCAATATCCAATTAATGAAATTACCGTTGCCGGTAATCTTAAAGAAATATATCAGAATATTGTAGCGATAGGTAATGATATTGAAACAAGAAGTAATATACAATGTGGTTCAATATTGATTGAGAAAATGAGTATAGCAGGAAAGTAATTAAACATGGGAAAGTTTACTAATAGTGCATTATTCCAAAAAATCATTTTTTGGATGCCTGGGCTGATGAGTTTATTGCATTATAAGCGAGAATATCTCAATTTTGATATTAAAGCTGGATTGTCAGTAGCTGCGGTTTCGTTACCAGTTTCAATAGCATATGCTGAACTGACTGGCGTGGGAGCAATTGCTGGCTTATATTCGACCATCTTGCCACTGATTGTGTATGCACTATTTGGTTCTTCTAAACAATTAATCGTTGGGCCAGATACAGCAACTTGTGCAGTTGTAGCCGCTGTAGTTTTCCCTTTAGCTGCTAATGATCCCGTTTTACGTTGGCAATTAGTTGTATTATTAACCATTATGATTGGTATTTGGTGTCTAATTGCCGGTAAACTTCACCTAGGGGCTTTAGCTGATTTATTAAGCCAACCGATTTTAATTGGTCTTTTAAATGGTATATCAATTACGATTATGGTTGATCAGCTCGCCAAAACATTGGGATTTCAGTATGACTACTCTTATTTGATTGAGCGGATTGTTTATTTTCCTTTAAAGATATCACAAATTCATATATTAACTGCGTTAGTATCATTTTTTACTTTAGTAATATTGGTTGCTTTAAAAAAATTTAAACCACGTTATCCGGCACCACTGTTTGCGGTCATTATTATGACTTTTTTTTCATGGCTGTTTAATTTTGAACAATATAACGTTCGGATTATTGGTAGCGTGACCAGTGATTTCATTCCAGCAGAATCATGGTTAGATTTTGATAAAGGCTTAATGCGAAATCTAGTCGTTCCTTCTCTTAATATTGCCGTTATCTGTTTTGTTAGTATGATGATAACGGTACGTAGTTTTGCTTCTAAAAATAATTATGAAACCAATGCCGATGTGGAATTTAAAGCATTGGGTATGGCCAACATAGTTGCTGGGTTATCCCAAGGATTTGTTGTTAGTGGTACTTCATCTCGAACAGCTGTTAATGATGCTAATGGCGGTAAAACCCAATTAGTGTCAATCATAGCAGCTGTTTTAATTGGTTTTGTAGTGTTGTTCTTTTTATCTCCATTACAATACATTCCTACCTGCGTATTAGGCGTGATTCTCATCTATTCTTCGTTGTCACTTATTAATTTTCAAACCATTATTCGGTTTTTTAAATTTGATCGCGATGCATTCTATTTAAGTTTAACTACACTTATTTCAGTTTTAGTTATTGGTATTATTCCGGGGATGGCGCTGGCGGTTTTATTAGGATTATTTTTATTTTTACGTCGTGTTTTTAGACCGAATGATCAACTATTAGGTGTTGATGATGGTGGTCGAATTCATTCAATTGGTTCAGATGTCAAACCATTGAGTAATACTATGATTTATCGATTTAATTCGCCACTTACTTATTTTAATATTGCCTATTTTAAGCGTAGAATCATCAATTATATTGATGATTCTGCTGATCCGATCAATTATGTCATTGTCGATGCGATACCTTGTTTTACTTATAAAGATGTTAGTGTGTTGACGGGTATTGATGAATTGGTAAATTCATTAAAAGTTAGAAATGTTGTGCTAATTTTGGCTGGTCGACGCAAAACATTAAAAAATTGGTTTAAACAGATGAATCTTAAATTAGATAGTGATTATATCGAATTTGCTTATGACCTCTATTTTGCTGTGCGATTAGTGCAAAGTAAGGAGCATATGGATAGTAAAGAGGATGAAGAAGTTATTAACTAAACATTGAATAATCATTTTTAATTAACTAAGGGTAATTATGGCTAACATCAAAGATCGTATTAAAATTGAAATGCTTAGTACCGGTGATGAAGTTTTATATGGTCAAATTATTGATACTAATGCTGCATGGTTATCTGATTTTCTGTTTCAAGAAGGTATTATCATTACTTCTCGTCATACAGTAGGGGATAATTTATCAACGCTGATTGATACTTTGCAAGAGCGTAGTTTGCAAAATGACATTTTAATTGTCAATGGTGGATTAGGGCCGACTAGTGATGATCTTAGTGCTCAAGCAGCCGCACTGGCTAATAATGAATCGTTAGTTTTACACGAAGAATGGCTTAAGTCACTTGAGCGTTATTTTCTTAATCGTGGTAGGGCGATGCCTGCAAGTAATATTAAACAAGCCATGTTACCTCAAAGTGCGACGTTAATTGATAATCCTATTGGTACCGCATGCGGTTTTAAAATGAAGCTGAATAATTGTCTATTATTCTTTACTCCTGGTGTACCTTCTGAATTTAAACAAATGATTCAAAATGAGATTCTCCCCGAGATCAAGTTCAACTATCCACTGACTGAGAGCCAACTTTGTTATCGATTAACAACAATGGGCCGAACTGAAAGCGATTTAGCACAAGAAATTGACGCTATACTCGAGATTCCAGAAAATATCACGATAGGTTATCGTGCTGCAATGCCTATTATTGAATTAAAATTAACGGGTCCTGAAAGCCAAAAAAATGAAATGGATAAGCTATGGCAACAAATTAAATCGATTGTTAATGCTAATTTGCTTTATGAAGGTGTATTAAATGAATCAGATGAGTCAGGATTGGCTCATGTGGTATCAAAATTATTGCACGATAAAAATCAATCTGTCGTTATTATTGAACAGCAATCAGCGGGGATTATTAGTTATCAATTGCTCGAAGCTGATGCGCCTGTCATAAAATCAGAGATTGTACCTTTATTATTGGATGATCCGAGCAGTTATTTCACAAAATTATTAAAAGAACATGGTGCTAATATTGCGATCGGTATTATCAATTTTCAAGAAAAGAATAGTCAATTTACTTTAATTATTGCAACATTAAAAAAAGTATTGCATTTCAACTTAAAGTATATTGGTCGAAGTCAAAGCAAAAGAACGCAGCAACAAGTTTTGGCAGCAATTGCGTTGGATGGCTTACGACGTTACCTTTTAGATATGCCTATAATAGGTGCTAATGTTTGGCTAGAGGTAATGGAATAGATATTTATTATTTTAATTTATCTAAAATAGTGAATTTTGCATAACATAGTAATATTAGTTATGGACAATTCGCTACAAAATTAAGTAGAATAGCGGATCTTTCAATTGAAGCATATAAGTTAAAATATTAGAGGTAAAAATGGCTCGTGTAACTGTCCAAGATGCAGTAGAAAAAATTGGTAATCGCTTTGATCTCGTTTTAGTTGCCGCAAGACGTGCTCGTCAATTACAAGTCGAAAATAAATCGCCACTAATTCCAGAAGAAAACGATAAAGAAACTGTGGTTGCTTTACGCGAAATTGAAGATGGACTTGTCAATAAACAAATTCTTGATACTGCTGAATTCCAAGCTCGTCAAGATGAAGAATCAGAAGTGCGTACAGCCCTTCATGAAACGGTACTTTTAGAAAATACTCCTTCATACGAATAAACATTGCTGAGAATTGCCCATGCAATATTTTGAAAGCTTAAAAGAGGTAGTTGCATCTTATCTTCCTGTCAAGCAAGTTGAATTGATCCAAGCTGCATATCTCTTTGCTAAGCAAGCACATGAAGGGCAATTCCGATGTAGCGGTGAACCATATGTAACCCATCCAGTTGCTGTTGCAGCCATTTTAGCTGATATGCGGCTAGATTATGAAACCATCATCGCTGCACTTTTGCATGATACTATCGAAGATACACCGGTAACCTTCCAAGATATTACGCAGAAATTTGGTAAGCATGTTGCAGTTTTAGTGGAAGGGGTTTCAAAACTTGATAAGTTAAAATTTAGAAATCGACAAGAAGCTCAAGCTGAAAATTTTCGGAAAATGGTTTTAGCCATGACCGAAGATGTGCGAGTAATTTTAATTAAATTAGCTGATAGAACGCATAACATGCGTACTCTTGGTGCTTTAAGACCAGATAAACGTCGCCGTATTGCTAAAGAAACTTTAGAGATTTATGCGCCATTGGCTCATCGTTTAGGCATTCATCATATTAAAACTGAGCTTGAAATACTTGGTTTTACTGCTATGCATCCTAATCGAGCTAAGGTTCTTAAAAAAGTGGTTAAAATTGCTCGAGGAACCAGAAAAGAACTGATTCAGCAAATTCTCACTGAAATACGAGGTCGTCTAGCAGATGCAGGTATTGATGCTCAAGTAGAAGCGCTTGAAAAGAATATCTATGCGATTTATCAGAAGATGCAACTGCGTGAACAACATTTTCATTCAATTATGGATATTTATATTTTCCGAATTGTAGTGGAAGATGTTGATGCTTGTTATCGTGCACTTGGTTTAGTGCATAATTTATATAAGCCACGTCTGAATCGTTTTAAAGATTATATTGCTATTCCTAAAGCTAATGGTTACCAATCATTGCATTCATCATTAATTGGTCCGCATGGTACCCCGGTAGAGGTTCAAATACGAACTGAAGACATGGAACAAATGGCGGAAATGGGCGTTGCTGCGCATTGGATTTATAATGAAAATGATGAGTTAAACAATACCACCACTCAGATTAAAGCCCAACGCTGGATGCAAAGTTTGCTAGAACTTCAGCAAAGTGTTGGTAATTCATTTGAATTTATTGAAAATGTTAAATCAGACCTTTTTCCAAAAGAGATTTATGTTTTTACTCCAAAAGGTCGTATCGTCCAATTACCTGAAGGCTCAACAGCAGTTGATTTAGCTTATGCAGTGCATTCTGATATTGGTTTCCAATGTATTGGTGCGTTAGTTGATCGTAAACCTTATCCGCTTTCTCAACCTTTAAGTAATGGCCAAACTGTCGAAATTATAACTTCGCCAGAAAGTCGTCCTAATGCTAGCTGGCTAAATTTTGTCGTTAGTGCTAAAGCACGATCTCGTATTCGCCAAGCACTAAAAACGTTAAAAAGAGAAGATGCAATTGAGTTAGGGCGTCGTCTACTTAATTTAGCGTTAATTAAATCAGGTGGTATTGAATCGTTAACACTCAAACAGAAAGATCGTATTGTTGAGTTAACCAAGTTAACATGCTTCGATGATGTATTAGCCGAAATTGGTCTTGGTAACATCATGTCCCATTTTATTGTTAAAGGTTTAGAACATAAAGCGCTTTTATCTAATCAATCTGATACCAATAAAACCCTAGTTATTACCGGTAGTGAAGGCGTTTTAGTGACCTTTTCAAAATGTTGTCATCCTATTCCTAATGATCCGATTGTTGGCCATGTTAGCCCTGAAAAAGGTTTAACCGTTCATCATGAATCATGTCGCAATATTAGTGGTTATCAAAATAACCCAGAAAAATATATTGCACTTAAGTGGGCACCAAATATCGAACAACTATTTGTTGCTGAGATTTGGATAGATATTATTAACAGTCAAGGCACTTTAGGTCATATTCTTTCGATTATTAATGACGAAAAAGCTCACATTCAGTGGTTGAATACCGAAGAAAAAGATAGGCAAATTTATACAATTATTTTGCAGCTTGAAGTTAAAAACTCACAACAATTAAATGATTTAATTAGAAAGTTATCACTACAACAAGATGTAGTGAGTGTGATGCGTAATATTAATTAATTATCATGTCTGATCGTTTACTAAACCATATACCACTAATCAAATTAGCTGGTATTGGTGCTAGTTTAGAAAGTAAATTCCATGCACTAGGCATTAAAACCATTCAAGATCTGCTATTACATTTTCCTCTCCGTTATGAAGATCGAAGTTCTTCTTGCGCTATCGGTGATGCTACAGTTGGCGAATATACCACTATTGAAGGTTGCATAATTAAAACAGAGATTATTTTTAAGCGTCGTCAAATGCTGTTATGTTATATTCAAGATGATTCTGGAATCGCTATTTTACGTTTTATGCATTTTAATGCAGGTATGAAAGCGTCGATGATAGTAGGAAAATGGATAAGTGCATATGGTGAAATAAAAAGCGGTAAAACTAATTTAGAAATTATTCATCCGCAATTTAAGATCAAAGCGAATAAAGCTGAACAAGCTTCGCTAAGCGATTTAAATGAAGAGCGATTTACACCTATTTATCCTTCTACATATGGATTGACACAAAATGTAATCCGTAAAATGATAAAATCGGCATTAATTTTACTGAAAAACAATTTACCAAATGAAATATTACCTGATTCATTAAGTCAAAATTATTTACCTATTTTAGATGCATTAAATATCATTCATAATCCTTCTATTACGACTGATATTGATCAGTTATTAGTCGGTGAACACCCAGCTATAAAACGTTTTGTATTTGAAGAGTTACTTGCCTATCATTTAAGCATGTTAATGATTAAAAGAGATAATCAAAAGCAACGTGCTTATTCAATGCACAGTAATCAGCGATTGATTCTGCCTTTTCTAGCTTCATTACCATTTAATCCAACGCATGCTCAACAAAGAGTTGTACAAGATATCTACCAAGATATGACAAAACATATTCCAATGATGCGACTAGTGCAAGGAGATGTAGGCTCAGGTAAAACTTTAGTGGCAGCTATGGCAGCCTTAAATGCGATAGAGAATGGTCATCAAGTTGTTTTAATGGCGCCAACCGAAATATTGGCAGAGCAACATTTTAATAATTTTAAACAATGGTTTGAACCATTAGGTATTACTGTAGATTGGCTATCTGGTCGATTAACAGCTAAAAATAAACAGCAGCGATATGAGGCTTTAAAGCAAGGTGAAATAACGATGTTAGTTGGTACCCATGCGGTGTTTGTTGATAAAGTTGAATTTTCCAATTTGGGGCTGGTTATTATTGATGAACAACATCGATTTGGCGTGAATCAACGGTTAAGTTTGTGGGAAAAGGGTATTAAAAATGCCATACATCCACATCAATTAATCATGACAGCAACACCAATACCAAGAACGTTGGCAATGACAGTTTATGCAGATTTGGATGTCTCAATAATTGATGAATTACCTCCAGGACGAACCCCTGTTACCACTGTTGTTATTCCTAATTCCCGTCGAGAAGAAATTATCGACAAGGTTAATCAAGCTTGTTTAAGTCATCGTCAGGTTTATTGGGTTTGTACTTTAGTAGAAGAATCAGAAACTCTGGATGCTCAAGCGGCTGAAATGTTAGTTGAGGAATTGAAAGAAAGGTTACCACACTTAAATATAGCACTTGTCCATGGCAAAATGAAATCTGATGAAAAGCAATCTGTTATGCAGGCTTTCAAAGCGGGAGAGGTTCAACTTTTAGTTGCGACAACGGTTATTGAAGTTGGGGTCGATGTGCCCAATGCGAGCTTAATGATCATTGAAAATGCTGAACGTTTAGGACTTGCTCAACTACATCAATTACGAGGTAGAGTAGGACGAGGCAGTGCAATTTCACATTGTGTGTTAATGTATCAAGCTCCATTAAGTAGAATTGCTCAGGCTCGCATGAAAGTAATGCGTGAAAGCAATGATGGTTTTGTGATTGCCCAAAAAGATCTTGAAATTAGAGGTAGTGGTGAAATTTTAGGGACTAGGCAAATGGGGGAAGCGAATTTTAAGATCGTTGATTTAATCCGTGATCAGCATTTAATTAGCGAGGTGCAAAAAGCATCATATCTTATCTTAAGCGAGTCTCCAGAGTGCGCTAAACAACTTGTTAATTGTTGGCTTCCGGAACGGCAAAAATATATCAATGCTTAATCTTGTTCTTATTGATAAATTGCTTATAGTTTAGAATATTAGTAATTATTGTTTTTGTTGAAATCTCTTTTCTTACTAGGATATAACAAAATAGAAAAAAACAATAAAAAAGTGGACATAGAAAGTTGTTCTAGTCCACATTAGTTAGCTTTTTAATTATAAAAATGAACGGTATGGCAGCTCAGGTTCATCTGTAAAAATATCTCTGAATCCGCGATAATGTTGATAGTTCATTTTATGCTTATCAGTTGGATATGTATATTTCCCACCAACTTGCCAAAAGAACGGTGTAAATTCATATTCAAGACGATCTTTTTTCATTCGCCAAAGTACTTCTATTTCACGAGGGTCACTTTGGAAATTTGCCCAAATATCATGATGGAAAGGTATTACGACTTCCGTTTTTAATGATTCTGCTGCTCGTAAAATGTCAGAAGATGTCATTTTATCCGTCACCCCCCTAGGGTTTTCTCCATAAGATAGCAGTGCAACATCAATTTTGTGATCATTACCATGTTTCGCATAATAATTAGAATAGTGTGAATCCCCAGAATGATAAAGTGAACCACCAGAAGTCTCGAATAGGTAATTTACAGCGCGATCATCCATACTATCTAATATTGATTTGTCAGTGGATGATACACCTATAGGTAAGGTTACTAATGACGTTCTATCAAAAGAGTCTAATACGCGAATTGTGATATCACCAACTTCAATGGTTTCTCCTACCTTAGCAACAATACAACGATCCTCTGGAACTCCCCAGCTTTTCCATAGCTCAACACAGGCTTTAGGGCCGATGAATTTTACTTTCGGTGAACAATTTTGAATGACTGCCGCGGCAACATTAACATCAATATGATCGGCATGGTCATGGGTTGCCATAACTGCATCAATCTCTTTTATTGCAAAAGGATCGAGGACAAATGGGCTAGTCCTTAAATTAGGTTGTAATTCTCTTACTCCTCCCATTCGCATCATTTGATGTTGTTTATTCATGAATGGATTTGCGTGAGTTTTTTTACCTGTACCACACCAAAAATCGACAGAAATATTTGTATTACCTGCAGATTTTAACCAAATTCCAGTACAAGCAAGCCACCACATGGTAAATGTATTTGGTTTAACCTCGGTCGTTTCTATTTCTTCATTAAGCCATGTTCCCCATTCAGGAAATGTATTTAAAATCCATGATTCTCTGGTAATTTCGTTCACTTTACTCATACTTTATTCCTTCTATATTTGCGTTTTTAAACTAAAATCACTTCAGTACCTTGTTCCTTTATCTTTTCAATTACTTCCTTATTTGCTTGTTTACCAGTAATTAAAATATCAATTTTAGTTACTGGGCAAAAAAGCATACCAGAATTAGCTTTAGTATTTATTTTAGAACTATCAACAACGACTACTAATTTTTCAATTTTTTCAAGTATTTGTTGTTCAGCCACTGCTCCTAGTATTTCATTCTTATACAGCCCATTGGGTGTTAATGTTTTACCACTTGTAAACATCCATTTTCCTGCATAAGAATCAGTTATATTTGCTATAGGATTGAGAATAATGTTTTGTGTTTTGTTATATAATCCTCCCATAATGATGACGTTTTCGTGATCATGTTCAATCAAGTAACAAGCTAAAGGAAAGTAGTTGGTAATGATCGAAACATTTTTACCACATAATTCACGACCTAATAAAAATGCTGTTGAACCACAATTAATAACTATATTTTCATCACTTCCACACAATTTTGCCGCTCTTATGGCAATACGTGCTTTTTCATGATAATGATCGGTATTATTATTTCCTATCGGTGCCCAAATTGGTTTTTGTACTTCTATTCGCATAATGCCATTACGAACTTTTTTTACTTTTCCGTCCTGATCGAGTTTTGTAATATCTCGACGGGCTGTCGCTGGTGATATTGCAAAATAAGAAACCAATTCAGTAACTCTTACCATCCCTTTTTCATTAACCATTGCCACTATTTCGTTGTGGCGTGATATTTCGTTCATTGTTCCCTCTTATTAATTTAATATGATTAAATTTGATTGAAAATGATGTTAGTTATCATTTTGTATTTTGTCAATTATTTAAATATCAATATTAATAATCATAAGTTCAATATATTGATAATAATAGTTATATTTTTAGGTTTTGCTTCTGTTTTTTGAAGATAATGTGATGAATGTCACAATTGCTAAGTCAATAAGTTTAGAAAAGTGATCAATATCAAAATAATCATAAACAATCATTGAATGATTATTTTTGATTGTGGAATATAACAAGTGTTATTCAGCGAACTGAATAATATTAAATAGGTTGAAGTTCCATCTATGAGTTTTGCGATAGGTAATTATATAAAAGACATTTGAAGGTTATAGATACCTAAACAATAACGTTAACGTTAGAAATGTCGATAACCAATGAGAGGGACATATGGAAGTAATTTATAACATATTTTATATTTTTTATAGTCAGGTTATGACAAAGGCACCTTTATTATTAGGGTTGGTCACCATGTTAGGTTATTGCCTTTTACGTAAAGATATCACGACTATTTTAAAAGGTACGATTAAAACCATTGTTGGTTTTATGTTATTACAAGTTGGTTCAGGTGTTTTAGTTTCAACTTTTAAACCTGTTATTGCCAAACTTTCAGAATATCATGGTATTACAGGATCAATCATTGATACATATGCTTCTATGGTTGCGGTGGAAAATGGCATGGGTGAACACTATTCATGGGTTGGCTATGCTGTTTTACTGGCATTAGCTATTAATATCCTACTTGTTATTTTTCGTCGTTTAACTGGTATTAGAACGATTATGTTAACTGGCCATATTATGTTTCAACAAGTTGGTTTAATTACACTATTTTATTTCTTATTTGGCTATAGCATGTGGGAAACCATTATCTATTCATCAATTATCACTGCGTTATATTGGGGGATATTCTCGAATATGATGTTTAAACCTACCGAAGCAGTCACTGGAGGAGCAGGTTTTTCAATAGGCCATCAACAACAGTTTGGTTCATGGATAGCGGTTAAGTTAGCGCCAAAATTAGGGGACAAAAATGATTCTGTTGATAATTTAAAACTACCTAAATGGTTACATATTTTTCACGATAGTATTGCTGCAACTACAATAGTTATGACGATATTTTTCGGAATTATTTTACTTTCATTTGGCTTAGATAACTTACAAACAATGGCTGGATCAACCCATTGGACTATTTATATTTTTGAAACAGGACTTAAATTTGCTGTCGCAATTCAGGTTATTGTTGGTGGTGTAAGAATGTTTGTAGCAGAGTTATCCGAAGCATTTAAAGGCATTTCTGAAAAATTAATTCCGAATGCGGTTCTTGCTATCGATTGTGCTGCTATTTATGCATTTTCTCCTAATGCAATGGTATTCGGTTTTATATGGGGCGCATTAGGTCAATTTTTAGCTATTGCACTATTACTGATTTTTAAATCTCCAATCATGATTATTCCTGGATTTATCCCGATGTTTTTTTCAAATGCAACAATAGGGGTATTCGCTAACCATTTTGGTGGATGGAAAGCAGTAATGAAAATCTGTTTTGTGATGGGAATGATAGAAGTATTGGGTTCGGCGTGGGTAATTAATATTTTTGCTCAACATGGCACACCAATTGATTCATGGATGGGAATGGCTGATTGGGCAATTTTATTTCCTCCAATTTTACAAGGCTTATCTTTCTCTCATTTATTCATTTATTTACTAATCGGACTAGCACTGGTGTATATGTTTTTTGCTGCAAAAAGATTACGAGCAGAAGAAGCATTACAAAAAAATCGACTAGAAGACAACGATGTTAGCCAAGATATTAATGAAGCTGTTGTTGAAAAAATGGATGAAGTAGCAATCAGTGAAGGTCAACCGATACGTATTCTTGCTGTCTGTGGTAGTGGTCAAGGCTCGTCAATGATGATGAAAATGAAAATAGCTAACTATCTAGATAAAAAAGGTATTCCAAATATTATGGATTCATGTGCAGTTACGGATTACAAATCACGATTGCCTAACGTTGACATTATTGTTGCTTCAAAGCATTTAATTCATGAAATTGAAGTTAATGAAGGACAACATGCATTAGGTGTACAAAATATGTTAAATCCACAAACATTTGGCGATGAACTCATCGAGATTATCAATAAAGTTAATGCTAAATAGACAAAATATACTAAAAAGGAGGCTAACATGGCTTTCAAAGAATCATTAATTGAAAATAACTCTATTTTACTAAAAGCAGACGCTAATAATTGGCAAGAGGCGGTGAAGTTAGGTACTGATATGCTTATTGCTTCTAATGCAATTGAATCATCTTACCATGAAGCAATCATTCATTGTGTTAACACAATGGGACCTTACATTATTATTGCTCCAAATCTCGCTATGCCACATGCCAGACCTGAAGATGGTGTAAATCGCACTGCTTTTGCGTTAGTTACCTTGAAAAATCCAATATATTTTGACGGTGAAGTTGCACCTGTTGATGTACTTGTCACGCTTGCTGGCAGTACATCTGATCAGCATATGGAAGGTTTGATGGAAGTGATAAAAATCGTAGAGGATGAAAATAGTGAAACAGGTATTGATTTAGATAAATTAAGATGCTGTAACACGAAAGAAGATGTCTATGCTGTCATCGATCAGGCATTGAATGGAGGTTAAATATGTTTCTAGCTTTAAAAGACCGAGTATTACAAGCTAACTTATTATTACCCAAATATCATCTTGTCACTTTTACCTGGGGTAATGTTTCAGAAATTGATCGTAAAAATGGGGTGATAGCTATTAAACCCTCTGGTGTTGAGTATAGTGATATGGCTATTGATGATATTGTCATTGTGTCATTAACGGGTGAAATAATAGAGGGTCATTTAAACCCTTCTAGTGATACAGCTACACATATTGAACTTTATAAAGCATTCCCAAATATTGGTGGGATTGTCCATACTCATTCGCGATATGCAACCGTTTGGGCGCAAGCTGAATTGGATATACCAGCACTAGGCACTACACATGCTGATTATTTTTATGGTGATGTACCTTGTACTCGTCGACTAACTGATAGTGAAATTGCTACAGATTATGAAAAAAATACCGGTTTAGTCATTATTGAAGAATTTAGGCGTAAAGCTATTGATCCTAGTGCTATGCCTGGTGTGATTGTTTCAGGTCATGCGCCTTTTTGTTGGGGTAAAAATGCTTCGAATGCTGTTCATAACGCGGTAGTTCTTGAAGAAGTGGCAATGATGGCCATTTCAACTCGACAACTTAACCAAACAGTTAAAATTCAACAAACATTATCCGATAAGCACTATTTCCGTAAACACGGTGCTAATGCTTATTATGGCCAAAATAAAATAAATTAAGGAAATAAAATGACTTTACCAAAATTACAAATTGCTTTAGATCAAACAGACTTAAAATCAGCTCTTGATGTTGCTAAAAACGTATCAGGATTTGTAGATATCATAGAAGTAGGAACTATTCTTGCTTTTGGTGGTGGAATGGAAAGTGTTAGATGTTTAAGGCAACTGTATCCTAATCATATCTTAGTGTGTGATTTGAAAACCACTGATGGCGGAGCTATTTTAGCAAAAATGGCTTTTAATGCAGGTGCTAATTGGTTAACTGTATCAGCAGCAGCACATATTGCCACTATTGAAGCATGTAAAAAAGTGGCAGATGATTTCAAAGGTGAAATTCAAATTGAACTATATGGACATTGGACTTTTGATGATGCCAAAGCGTGGCGAAAATTAGGTATTAAACAGGCTATTTATCACCGTTCTCGTGATGCTGAATTAGCTGGTATTGGCTGGGGAAAGGATGATTTGGTTAAAATGCGACAATTGTCAGATTTAGGTCTTGAACTTTCCATAACGGGCGGAATTATTCCTGAAGATATTCACCTATTTGCAGGAATTAAAACCAAAGCCTTTATTGCTGGTCGAGCTCTTGCTAGTGAAAATGGTAAGCAAACTGCTCAAGCTTTAAGAGAGCAAATTGCTAAATATTGGTAATAGATGCGATGCAGTCAGTAAAATGACTGCATATTTGATGTTCAAATAAATATTATTAGGTTTTATTATGGCAAAATATGCAATCAATCCGACCAATCAATCTAATTATATTGGTATTTATGAAAAGGCATTACCTAATGAACTTACTTGGCAAGAAAAACTGCACGAAGCGAAAACATTAGGATTTAATTTTATCGAGATATCAATTGATGAATCAGAACAGCGAAGAGCAAGACTTGATTGGTCAGATGATGAAATTTATCGATTAAAGCGATTATGTGAACAATATGGACTACCATTGCATTCTATGTGTTTAAGTGCTCATCGTAAATTTCCATTTGGATCTGCCGATAAAAGCGTACGTCAGCAAGCCAAAGTTATTATGAATAAAGCACTGATGCTCGCCTATAAACTAGGAATAAGGGTAATTCAATTAGCTGGATATGATGTTTATTATGAACCAGCCAATTTACAGACTCACCAGCGATTTATTGCGGGAATGCAGTGGTCAGCGAAACAGGCTGAAAAAATGGGGATAATGCTTGCCGTTGAAATCATGGATACTAGTTATCTCAATTCACTCTGTAAGTTTGAAATTCTAAAAAAAGAAGTCAATTCTCCTTATTTTATGGCTTACCCAGATGTAGGGAACATTTCTGGTTGGAATTATGATGTCTGTACAGAGCTTATGTTAAGTCGAGAGCACATTGTTCAAATACATCTAAAAGATACTTATAAGGTTAAAGCTAATTATTCTGGTCAGTTTAGAGATTTAACTATTGGTGAGGGGGAGGTTGATTTTCTTGCTATATTTAAAATACTAAAACAGATAAATTATACTGCTCCGCTTGTTATTGAAATGTGGGCAAAAGATCATAAATGGAGAGAAAACATTATAACAGCTCAAAAACGGCTCAAAACCATAGCTGAAAATGCCGAATTTGTCCTGTTTAGTTAATTTTTATCTAATCATAAATTATCAATGTTCTATGTTTCATGAATTTTAGAAATGGAGCATTGATATTCTTTATATATCATTTGAAGATATATAATTAATCCAATTATGGCAGCTTTAAATTTATTAATTGCAATTATAATTTTATTTTTAGACTCTCTGATTATCAATAATAAAATAATTATGATTAATTGAACTAAATTTTAGCGATACTATGATGTAAGTGTTGTAATTTATATTAAATTTTTATATAACTTTTTATTATCAATAGCATAAAATTATGCAAATTTTTTTTGTATCATGCTTAGAAAACTTAAAGATTTGATCTTTGCACGAATATGGCTATCGTGTAATATAGTCTGCATTATAAATCTGATTAAATTGCGAATATTTTATGAAATCCGCTCTAAAACTCTTTTCTCTTTTTTTAGTTATTTTCACCTTATTAGGTTGTGGTTTAAAAGGACCTCTTTATCATCCAGCAGATCAGTCAAATGCAATTATTGAATCTAATGATACAAATAAATTAGCTTAAAGGAATAATATGATGGATTTTTTACATTACCAAAATGGCTATTTATTGGCGGATAACGTTTCTATTTGCGATTTAGCTAATCAATATGGTACTCCTTTATATGTTTATTCTGCTGATCACATAACTAAGCAATTTCTTTCTTATCAAGATTCTTTAAAAAATAAGAAGCATTTGATTTGTTATGCAGCAAAAGCGAATAGCAATTTATCTGTTTTAAACTTATTAGCTAAACTTGGTGCTGGTTTTGATATTGTTTCACAAGGTGAATTAGAGAGAGCATTAAAAGCTGGTGCTGATCCTAAAAAAATTGTATTTTCAGGAGTTGCAAAATCTGTTGTTGAGATTAGACGTGCACTTGAAGTAGGAATTAAATGTTTTAATGTTGAATCAGAACCTGAATTATATCGTATCAATGATATTGCTCATCAATTAGGGAAAACAGCGAACATTTCTTTACGGATTAATCCGGATGTAGATGCAAAAACACATCCGTATATTTCAACAGGATTACGTGAAAACAAATTTGGTATAAGTTATCAATTAGCTTTAGATACTTATCGTAAAGCAGCATCATTAAATAATATTAAAATAGTCGGTATTGATTGTCATATTGGCTCTCAATTAACTGAGCTGTCGCCTTTTCTTGATGCAGCTGATCGTATATTGGCATTAGTTGACCAACTAGCAGCAGAAAATATTCATCTTAAGCATATTGATTTAGGCGGAGGTTTAGGTGTTTGTTATGATGATGAACAGCCACCATCAGCGACATTACTGGTATCAAAACTAATTGAAAAGTTAAAAAATTATCCTGAACTTGAAATTGTTTTCGAACCAGGTAGATCAATCGTTGCCAATGCTGGATTATTAATTACTAAAGTTGAATATACTAAGCATCAAGATGGCAATCATTTTGCGATTGTTGATGCCGGAATGAATGATCTGATTCGACCAGCGCTTTATCAAGCGTGGATGCAAGTCCTACCTGTTAAAGAATCAACAGATTCAAATACCAAAAAGATTTATAATGTTGTAGGGCCAATTTGCGAATCTAGTGATGTATTAGCTTATCAACGTGAACTTTCAGTTGAACAAGATGATCTGTTAGTTATTTGTAGTGCAGGTGCTTATGGCTTTAGTATGGCGTCTAATTATAATAGTCATCCTCGACCGGCCGAAGTCATGCTTGAAGATAGTAATCAGCATAAATTGATTCGAGAGCGTGAAACTTTTGATGATTTATGGCGTGGTGAATTAGTATTATAATTCATTATGAAGTTGATACATATGTTTTCTAATTTTTGCTTGATTAATACATCTAATCAAACAATATGATGAAAAAGTAATAAATACTGACGATTTACAATAAAAGGTAACTAGAGATGAACTTTTCAAAAATGCATGGACTGGGTAATGATTTTATGGTTATTGATGCAGTAACGCAAAATGTTCATCTTTCAAGTGAAATGATCAAACGTATGTCAGATCGATATACAGGAATAGGGTTTGATCAGTTACTTATTGTTGAGCCACCTTATTCTCCTGAAAGTGATTTTCATTACCGTATATTTAATGCTGATGGTTCAGAGGTTGAGCAATGTGGTAACGGTGCTCGTTGCTTTGCTCGTTTTGTACGATTGAAAGGATTGACTAAAAAAAGAGTATTAAAAGTCAGTACTATGAAAGGTAATATTGTTTTGACGGTAAATGATGATGAAACCGTTCGGGTTAATATGGGAACACCAATTTTTGAGCCTAATAAAATTCCTTTCAAAGCCATTAAAGAAGAAAAAACTTATATTATTCGAGCACAAGAACAAACAGTTTTATGTGGTGTCGCTTCTATGGGGAACCCGCATTGTGTAATTCAAGTTGAAGATGTGTTAACCGCTAAAGTATTAACTTTAGGTCCGTTATTAGAGCAACATGAACGCTTTCCTGAAAAAGCGAATATTGGTTTTATGCATATTATTGATAGAGATAATATTAATTTACGTGTTTATGAGAGAGGCGTTGGTGAAACTCAAGCTTGTGGAACCGGAGCTTGTGCCGCAGTTGCTGTTGGTATTAATCAAGGATTATTAAACCAGCGGGTGAATGTTAATCTACCCGGAGGAAAATTAATAATAGATTGGAAAGGTAATCAGTCGCCGCTTTATATGACAGGACCAGCTACGCATGTGTATGATGGTTATATTGCAATTTAATTACGCTAGACTTTATGAATTTTATTAATAGATTACATAAAGACAATGAAATAAATTATGGTCGTAAAAAAAACACAAACATTGAAGTCAAAACCGTCGCAACGAAAAAAATCATTTGTTAAATTAAATGATGAAATGGTTAGCCAATATATTATTGATAACCCAGATTTTTTTATTCGAAATGCGACTCATATTGAGCGTATGCGCGTACCACACCCAGTGAGAGGTATGATATCACTACCTGAATGGCATATGGCAAGGCAACGTAATAAAATCAGTCAACTTGAGTCAGAAATCACGATGCTGATGGAGCACGCAAGTGCTAATGAATTGCTTTTTAATCAGCTAATAAAATTGCAGTTTCAATTAATTAAAGCAAAAGATATAAACGAATTATTAGATTCTTTAAAAGTTTGGGCTAAAGATTTAGGACTTAATGGTGCCTATTTATATTTATTTGATGACAAATGGTTACTTAGTGCACCATCCAACTATCATTACTTAGCTTTAAATTCATCGCAGTTTGATTTTATTCGGGTAAGACATTTACAGTATAGCCAATTTTATTTAGGTTCATTAAATACAACTGAATTAGATTTTCTATTACCCAAACATGGTTACGTTGGCTCTGTGGCTTTATCATTGTTAGGGCAATTTGGCGATCTTGGTTTGTTAATGTTTACGAGTGCAGATCCACAGCATTATCAGACAGGACAAGGTACCTTATTGTTAGAAAAAATCGGTGAAATATTGCCAATTCTTGTTGAAAAATGGATCATGCGCAAAAAGTAAGGAAATATGATGGTTAAAATGAATTCTAATCTTTCTTCTTTTTTAACCGAGCCTGTAGATCATTTTTTAAATTATTTAAAATCTGAAAAACAACTTAGTCTTAATACTCAAATTAACTATCGTCGTCAACTTTATGCGCTTATTGATTTAACTGACGGCTTAGATATTACTAAATGGCAGGACATTGATTCATCTGCTGTGAGGTTACTTATTAGTCGCAGTCGACAAACCGGCTTACAAGCTCGTAGTTTATCATTAAGATTATCTGCATTACGCAGTTTTTTTGATTGGATGGTTAAAAACGATCTGATCTCAGCCAATCCAGCCCGTGGTGTATTAAACCCTAAATTGGGTCAACATCTTCCAAAAAATATTGATATCGATGAGATCAATCAGCTGCTTGATATTGAGTATAGTGATCCGCTTTCTGTACGTGATAGGGCAATGTTGGAGGTGATGTATGGTTCAGGATTACGCCTTTCTGAATTAGTAAGTCTCAATTGTCGGGAATTGAATTTAACTGAAGGTGAAGTCCGGGTAACAGGAAAGGGTAATAAAGAGCGGAAATTGCCTTTAGGCCGAGAGTCAATTAGATGGATTGAGCAATGGTTAACTATGCGAAATGATTTAAAACCGCAAGATGATGCTGTTTTTATCTCTAAACTGGGTAAGCGAATTTCACCACGAAATGTTGAAAAACGCTTTGCACAATGGGGAATAAAACAAGGATTAAGTTCACATATTCATCCACATAAACTGCGTCATTCATTTGCTACTCATATGCTTGAATCGAGCGGTGATTTACGGGCAGTACAAGAATTATTAGGTCATGCCGATTTATCTACTACTCAAGTTTATACCCATTTAGATTTTTCACATTTATCAGAAGTTTATGATTCGGCTCATCCGAGAGCTAAAAGAGGAAGAAAATAATGCATTTTTATCGTTCAATTAACTGCATTAAAGCAATCACATTCGATCTCGACGACACTTTATATGACAATAGTATGATTGTAGATAAAGCTGAAGAGGAAGTGATAAAAAATTTACAACAATATGAGCCATTACATTATTTGACTTTGGATTTGTACTATCAAGAAAAAAAATTGGTGCTCGCTATAAATCCAGAAATATATCATGATGTTATTGATTGGCGAGTTGAGACAATTAAATCGTTATTAAATAAAACCAATATCCCTTCATCTCAATATAGCAAGATTATTGATGAAGCTATTGATTGTTTTAATTTTTGGCGTCATAAAATGGTTGTTCCTAAATCAACGCATATGTTATTAACTAAATTAGCCAATAAGTATCCATTAGGGGTAATTACTAATGGTAATGTTGATATAAATAGAATAGGTTTAGGCGATTATTTTCAATTTTCGCTAAGAGGTGGTCCTGACGGTCGTTCAAAACCATTTCCCGAAATTTTTGCTTTAGCCGCGCAAAAATTGGCTATTCCTAATAATTATATTCTGCACGTTGGTGATAATTTGGAGACTGATGTCAATGGTGCGATTAATAATGGTTTTTTAGCTTGTTGGATTAATATTTTTGGACAGGATATTTATCATCTCTCCGATGCTAGATGTTTACCGCATATTGAAATAACGCAATTGCCAGAATTAGATAATCTGTTATAATTCAGTTCATACATGTATAAAAAGACAGTGAAGTTAAATGTATTTTGCATTTAATACCTGTCTTTATTCTTTTATACCCCTACTTATAATAATTATAAATATAATGAAAAATTTAAAAACATTTACAACATTAATACTAATTGATGGTTGCTATAATTGCGATGGGTTAACACATAATGGAAAATAAACAGTCGTTATTAACCGACTTAAACACAGAACAAAAAAATGCTGTTACAACTGATAGTCAATATACTATTGTTCTTGCTGGTGCGGGAAGTGGTAAAACACGTGTATTAGTTCATAGAATTGCTTGGTTGTGTGTTGAAAAAAATTATTCTCCTAACTCTATTTTTGCAGTCACCTTTACCAATAAAGCGGCTGCTGAAATGCAAGATCGAATACAAACTTTAGTCGGTGAAGGATACCTAAATGGTATGTGGGTAGGAACTTTTCATGGTTTAACCCACCGTTTATTGCGTATGTTTTCTCAACAAGCTAAATTACCCGAAAATTTTCAACTTATTGATAGTGAAGATCAGATTCGTCTTATTAAACGAATTTTTCGTGAACTGAAAATTGATGAAAAGCAATGGTCACCAAAAGAGTGTGCTAATTTTATTTCTACACAAAAAGAAAAAGGTTTTAGGGCAGATAATCTAAAACCAGAAGATCCGAAACAAGTAATGTGGCAAACAATTTATCGTGATTATCAAGCAATTTGCGACAGAGTTGGGTATGTTGATTTCTCAGAATTAATTTTGAGAGCATATGAGTTGCTTTGTAGTAATGAAAATGTTTTAAATTATTGTCGCCATCGTTTTTCAAATATATTAATAGATGAATTTCAAGATACTAATAAAATCCAATATTGGCTGGTGAAAAAATTAGCTGGAGACACCGCGAATGTAATGATTGTTGGTGATGATGATCAGTCAATTTATAGTTGGCGTGGAGCTAATGCTGATAATTTACAAATGTTTATCAATGATTATCCAGAAACTGAAATTATTCGCCTAGAGCAAAACTATCGATCGACAGGCATTATTTTAGATACTGCAAATAAATTGATTGCTAACAACCAAAATCGGTTAGGTAAAAATTTATGGACCGACAGTGGTGACGGAGAAAAAATTTCACTATATGTCGGTTTCAACGATATTGATGAAGCAAGGTTTGTTGTAGGACAAATAAAAAAATATCATGACGATGGTCATAATTATGCTAGCTGTGCCATTTTATATCGTAATAATGTGCAATCACGTATTTTTGAAGATACTTTATTACAAGCTGGCGTACCTTACCAAATTTATGGTTCGATAAGATTCTATGAAAGGCAAGAGGTTAAATTAGCTTTAGCCTATCTCCGATTATTGCATGACCATGATAATGATATGGCATTTGAAACTACGGTAAATACTCCAACTCGTGGAATAGGTAATGTCACTTTAGACAAAGTTAGATTATGTGCTAAGCAAAATAATATTTCGTTATGGAATGCATGTTTAATGCTGATCCAAAAAAATGCTTTAACTGAAAGGCAACGTTCAGGTATTAGTCGTTTTTTAGAATTAATGGAATCTATTCATGTCGAAGTTAATGAATTACCATTTTATAAACAACTAGATGCAATTATTAAATTATCTGGCGTATTGCAAATGTATGAACAAGAACCAGGCATCAAAGGACAAGCACGATTGGATAATCTAGAGGAGCTTGTTTCATCTGCAGAGCAATTTTTTAGAGTTAACCAAGATAATGTAATTCAGGACAATGAAACAGGCAAAACCTTAACTGTTTTAGAATCATTTTTAGCATTTACCTCTCTTGAAAGCCGTGACGTAGTAAATCAACAAGATTCGGTGCAATTAATGACTTTACATTCAGCAAAAGGATTAGAATTTGACAATGTTTTTATTGTTGGATTGGAAGAGGGTATTTTTCCGGCACAACGTTCCTCTCAAGAACGAGACAAAATGGAAGAAGAAAGACGCTTAGCTTATGTCGGAATTACCCGGGCACGTAAGTTTTTAACGCTCTCTTTGTCTGAACTAAGGCGACTTTATGGGCGTGAAGAGCGTAATTTGCCATCACGTTTTTTAGCAGAATTACCAGTTGATAATTTACAAGAAATCAGTTACCGAGCTAATTTAACATCATTTAATAATAATGATGATGATACTTTCACTAAAGATGAGCAATTCTATCAAGATCGTAAAAAGTCATATATTAAGAAGAAAAAAGAAAGTGATGGATACACATTAGGTAGGAAAGTTAAGCATAATCGTTTTGGTGAAGGTACCATTGTTAATTTAGATGGCGAAGGTGAACATAGACGAGTGCAAATTGCTTTTGTTAACGAAGGGGTTAAATGGCTAGTTGTGAAACTGGCAAATCTTACCTTAATGTAAATAATAAAATACTAAACAATCAAAGGATACTAACTTTTAACTCAGTATCCTTTTTTGATCATTATAATTATTGCTCAGATTGCTCTTGCACTGACGAAGCAAATATCTCTTCAAATGGTTGATCAGTTCGATTACATATCCATTGTTCATTAATTAAATCAAAATGATAACCTTGTTTTTGTGTTGCTAACCAAACTTGAAAAAGTGGTTCTTGAGTATTAACAATAATTTTACTATTGTTTGGAAAACTAATGGTAATAACGTTGCCATTAGTTTCATAATCTAAGTCTATATCGTGTTCGTCAGCGTATTTATCTAGATATAATTCGATTTGGTAAAAAAGTTGATCGGTTAAGGCATGGAATTGCGTGATATTCATTTTGATGTAATTAAAATTATACAGTTAATAAATTGATATTAACATAAAAAAAAATACTCCGCCACCGCTAGGTGGCAAGAGTAAAAACGAATGAAAATCGAATTAATTGTTTAATGGTAATGAACAGGCAATAACGAGTAATTTATGCTTTTCATCGCCTTTATCTGCTCTCGTCCAACGATTTGGAATATCAATAGTATTTACTAGTTTACCTTCGGCAAAATAGTTCTCGATAAGTTCAATTTTACCTTTAGCAATTTCTTTTTTATCACAATTAGCATAATGATTAACAACTACTGTGTGATATGGTGTTTTTACATTATCAATATCTTGAACTAATGCTGGAATGTAATTGGTAACTTCCTTAAAAATTCGAATTTTATCGTTATAAGGATGTAATTTTATGGATTTTTTATCAAGATAGGCATAACCAATGGTGTTATCCTCATCAGTTTTAGATAGAGGCGTAAATTGTTCACCTATTTTAGGATTACTTAGCATTACTTCTACTTCTTTAGCTTGAGCTGCTAATTCATCTTGAGTAAGTGGTTTCTTTTCTTCTGCATGAGTGATAGCTGTAAAAGAAAAGAGCATTAAAAATAAACATAATTTTTTCATTTAAATTTTATCTCCCTCTTTTGAGCTATTTTCAACTGGTTTATCTTGTTGGGGTTGAGATTGCTTTTCTTGAGCTTCTTTTTGTTCTTTTTCTTGTTGTTTTTTCAATTTATAAGCTTTGATCTTTTCTTGGCGCTCTTTATCCATTTTGTCGTCAAGTGGTTTCATATCTGGACGATCTTTATAAAGAATGTCTTTCTTTATATCACCTTGGATGGAACAAAGCACACGGTTTTGATTATCAGTAAAGGCTTCTAGATAAAGTGATTTTTCAATGGTACCAAGTTTTGGTACAACACCATCAATTGAGTAGGGATTATCTTGCCATACCGGTGATTTTGCATTGCGATCATAGATTTTGGCATTGGCAATATAAACAGCGTTATTATATTTTAACCATTTTAAATTATTAAGTGTATTAGTAATTTCTTCTTGGCTATTATCAAAAATAAAGCCCCAATAGTAATATTGTCCAGATAAATTGGTTGGAATATAGATGTTTTGATACCCAGTTATTGTTAATCCGTGGTATTTAAGAGGTTTTTTGAAATTAACTTTATCTTTGTTTTGTTGATAAATTGATTCTACAGGAATATAAGTAACATTATCTGTTGTGGTTAAATCAACATATTCGCTGAATAATTTTTTATTTTCAGCCAATTGCTTAAAAAATTGGTTATCACAAGCGAGAAAACTATCTACTATCTTATCTGTAATGCTTACACTATCGTTCTGCGCAAAAGCCATGCAAGAAACGAGAGAAGAACAAGCAAGCACAGTAAGTTTTTTTATTATCATAGAGCGGTTCCTTTCACCAAAATCACGCTAATTGTTTGTAATAGTATTGTAAAGTAATGTAAATATTTATGTCAATCTAATTGAAATCGTTTTGGATAAAAATTAGTAAATCACCGTTTTTAAAAGAGATTTCTACTTTATCATCGATAGCTTTGTTACGCAAACTAATGTGGCCACCAAGAACTAATTTTTGGTCAGTTAAAGGATATTCAAAGCCTGTTATAGTCAAATTAGTTACTGTAGACAATGGCATTAACGAAACAATATGATTTTTCACGTGGTGGATAATCTGATGATGATCAGCGAAGAAAAAATGGCAATAATTGTCATAAAACATCATTTTGAACTGATGATAGTATTGCATTGCTATAGATAAGTTACCTAAGAAATGATCACTGGCTCCTCCTGATGCACCATATATTGTAAATGATGTAACACCTTTACTATTCAAAAATAATAATGCTTTTTCAAAATCAGGTTTAGATTGATCTGGCGTATGAATAATTTGTGTTTTTGACGGAATTGCCCTAGTTGAGTCTATGCTATCTAAATCACCGATAATAAAATCAGGTTCAATGGCTGATGTAAATAAATAGCTATGATAGGCTCCATCAGTACAGGCAATATAAGTATAATCTTTTATATTACTGGGAATATCTTTTGGTG
Source organism: Gilliamella sp. LMG 34362 (assembly GCF_984569125.1). Lineage (NCBI taxonomy): Bacteria > Pseudomonadati > Pseudomonadota > Gammaproteobacteria > Orbales > Orbaceae > Gilliamella > Gilliamella sp. LMG 34362. The sequence goes on from NZ_OZ474902.1 coordinate 1,101,488, forward strand.
GTTCACCATTGACAAATAGTAGTGCTGTTTTTTTTTGCATGATTATTCCCATTAAATTAATTTATAGCGTTAATGTATAAGCCATAATAATTGCATCTTCTTGATGACCATCAACTGTTGGATAATAATTTTTTCTCACTGTTATTTGGTTAAAGCCAATTGAATGATATAACTCAATTGCTGGCGTGTTAGATTTTCTAACTTCCAACCATAAAGTTGAAATAGCCTGCGGTGAGCTAATGGCTATTAAGTTATTAATTAAATGATTTAATAATGCTTTAGCTAATCCCTGTTGTCTGTATGCAGGATGTATAGCAATATTAAATAAAGTTGCTTCGTCGGCAACTTGTTGGCAAATACAAAAGCCGACTAGCTTATTACCAACAGTTATTTTAAGATTGATATAACGTTCCCCTTGATTTGAAAAAAAAGTTTCTTTGGACCAAGGGATAGGGTGGCATATGAGTTCTAACTCATATGCTTCCGTTAAATCATGTTCATTCAGGATGGAAATTGTTTTCATATTCACATAACTGCTGCCAAAGTTTACGTTTTTGGTGTGGATCTTTAGCTAGCGAATCTAAATCACAGGTATTAATGGTTAAACTATTTTGCCATGGTTCATTGCTAAGCACATCTATAAACCATGTCACTATTTTTACTTCATCCGCCGAAATAATTAATTGCGAAGGGGTAAGAAATAACACTTGTTCTTCTGTTAAACGGATGGCTTTTAAAATATCGTAATATATTTTTTGTGTTGGTTTTTGTTTAGCAACAACAATTAAACAAATTTTATCGTCTATATGAGTCGCAAGTTCACCCTGAAAAACGGTTGAATTGCGTAAAACATATTGAGTAATATTACACTGTTTAAGATACCAATCAGTTTGTGTCATTGTCAGATTACGGTTTTATTAGGGATTAAAGGAAGTTAATTGTATAATCTTCGCTTCAATTTATAAAGTTTTTTCATTGAGGCATTATGGCAACATCTGTTTTTACTCCAGCTAGCCAAGTACTTGAACGTCATCAGTCATTTTTTGATGATAAAAATATCCTTATTGCTGGTGATATTCAAGATAATTATCCTGCGGTTATTTCAGCCAATATAGTTAAGATTCATTGTTCCCAATATCATACTTTTTTAAGCTTTAAAAATAGTAAACGAGCCAATAGCGCTATATTTTCGCTCTATCCTGATACATCTTTTTATACTGATATAAATACCCTCATTTATTATTGGCCTAAAACCAAGAGTGAAGCACAATTTCAGTTATCATATTTATTGAACAATATGCCTAAAGATAGTGATATTTTTATCATTGGTGAAAATCGTTCAGGGGTAAAAAGTGTGGAAGGGCTGTTAAGTGACTTTGGTTCTATCCAAAAAATAGATAGTGCAAGACGATGTGGTTTATATCATTTTCGAGCTGATAGTCGTTTGGCTTTTGAAGTAAAAGACTGGTGGTTGAGTTATCACTTAACGATTGAAAAACAGGATATCGAAATTAAAAGCTTACCAGGCGTCTTCAGCCAAAAAGCCTTAGATGCAGGAAGTGAGCTGTTATTAAATGCACTTATGGATCATAGTGATATTATCAAAGGAAATATTCTTGATGTTGGTTGTGGCTCGGGCATATTATCAACAGTAATAGGTAAATTAAATCAAGATATAAGCTTAACATTAACTGATGTAAGTAGTGCTGCATTAGAATCAAGTAAAGCGACTTTAGCTGCTAATAACATTGTGGCAAGTGTTATTGCTAGTGATGTGTTTTCAGATATAAGCGATAAATATCATTTAATCATCTCTAATCCACCTTTTCACGATGGCAAAGAAACAAGTTACACTGCAGTTAATAAGTTGATTAAGGAAGCAAAAAAACACTTAAAACTAAATGGCTATCTTTGTATTGTGGCAAATTCATTTTTGCCATATCAATCGATCTTGGATGAAACATTTAAAAGTGTTGAAATTATTGCCCAAACGACTAAATTTAAGGTTTATTTAGCCAGTCATTAACACTTAAACCAGTATCATTATAAATAGTCATGCGTGAATTTATTCAATTAAATCACGCGTGAAAACTGTTGTTGTCGCACCAATCGACGCATATAAATATCAAAGCACATGCAAATATTACGAATTAGCAGCTGGCCTTTAGATTGAACGTTGATGCTATCTTGATTAACGACAACCAATCCATCTTGTTCTAGTGGTGCAAGCAGTTTTAAATCTTCAGCAAAATAGTCATCAAATTGGATATGGTAATATTGTTCAATCTGCTTTTTATCAAGCTGGAAATGGCAGATAAGTTGTTTAATAACATCTCGACGTATTTTATCATCACGATTTAAGGTAAATCCTTTCCATAAACCATGTCCTTTTTGTTCAACTTGATTTTGATAACTTTTTAAGTCTTTTTGGTTTTGGGCATAGCTGTCTCCCAACATACTTATTGCTGATACACCGAGGCCAAGTAAGTCAGCATCTCCTTTAGTGGTATAACCTTGAAAGTTGCGATGTAACTTATTCTGTTGTTGTGCGATAGCTAACTCATCAGTTGGTTTTGCAAAATGATCCATACCTATAAATTGGTAACCAGCGAGAGTCAATTTTTCAATACTGGTTTGTAAGATTTTCAATTTTTGACTTGCATTAGGTAAATCATTATCTTTGATCTTACGTTGTGCAGCAAATCGGCTAGGTAAATGTGCGTAATTAAAAACACTTAATCTATCTGGCGAAATATCAATTACTTTATTTAATGTTTCCGTGAAACTTTCAACAGTTTGCTTAGGTAATCCATAAATTAAATCTAGACTAATAGAACGAAAGTTATTTTTTCTTGCTTGGATAATTAGTGAACGGATCAAGTTTTCATCTTGCTCACGATTAATTAAATTTTGAATTTCATGATTGAAATCTTGGATCCCCATACTTAACCGATTAAAGCCAACATTAGCTAGATGATCAATCGTTTGTGGACTTATTTCTCTTGGATCTATTTCAATGGATAGTTCGGCATTTTGAGCAAAGTTAAAGTGTTTTTTTATTGAAGAGAGCAAGCGGCTAATTTCAGCATCAGTTAAAAAAGTAGGAGTTCCTCCTCCCCAATGCATTTGTGTCACAGTCCGGTTTTTAAATAATTCGGACTGTTTAGCAATCTCGATATCTAATACATCAAGATATTTAGTGACTTTATGGGTTTGTCGTGTAATCAGTTTGTTACAACCACAAAAATAACAAAGTTTATGGCAAAACGGAATATGTACATACAGCGATAATGGTCGTTCAGGATAAAGGTTGGTCGCTAAAATGAAATCTTGTTCAGTAAACTGTTCGTTAAATTCAAGTGCTGTTGGATAAGAGGTATATCTTGGACCTGAATAATTATATTTTTCAATTAACGCTTGATCCCATAATAGGGGTTGAATCACATTTTTATTTAGTCCTGCGTTTGACATTGTCATTTCCATAACGTTTTGCTGTATTACGTTGTTTTGCTCTTATTTGTGTTTTTAATTTAATGTAATTTGTTTTTTTTAAATATAATAAAGTGCAAATAGATAATCCTAAATATAAACATAGCATAATCAATAGTGGCATGGTATACGACTCTTTATCGTGATTATTTTGTATATAAGATTATTGATGTTTTTAACACATATTTAATTAAAACTAAATTAATTACGTTTCAATAGACTGACGATATCTTCTTTTATTTCTTCTTGTTCATCTTCGAAATCTTCATCTTCATAACCTAATAGTTGCATAAGTTTGTCTATACGATTTAGTTTATTATCAAGATAAGTCTGTTGTTCGTCAGTTAAGATTTTGCCTTGTTCAACCAAATCTAGTAATTGATCCAATTTAGTATCATTTTCAAGTTGTTCTAATTCTTGTTGTGGTGTTAATTTAGCTTTAGTTATTTTGGACTGATTAATTTTATCTACCTTTCTAATAGATGAATTATCATCTACTACCAATGAAATTGGTTTTTTACTGCCAATACGAGGATCTTTTATTGCTTTAGTTGTTTTGTTACTTTGATTGTTATCTTGACCATTGAAACGTGAACCACTAGGTAAACCTTTATGCTTACGTTTGCGCTTTAACTCACGAGATTCTTCATTAATCTCTTGGCGGGTTTTTTTAGGTTTTTGTTTTGATTTATTTTTTAACATACAATCTCAATTTAATATCTGATTATTAACTCACTAAATGTATTTTACCAGTAAGTCATCAATATAGCTATGAGCATGAGATAATACCAATTTATGATTGTAAAAAAATAGATTTAGTATAATCTGAGCCAAATTATTTATATCAGCGAGCAATAGAGAATAAAATATGACAAATCATTTGAGCCCTTACATGCAATTTACCCGACAAGAATGGGCGAGCTTGCGTAATGCGGTACCAATGACTTTAACGCCAGAAGAATTGACTTCATTACAAGGTATTAATGAAGATTTATCCATGGATGAGGTAAGTGAAATTTACTTGCCTTTATCTCGATTACTCAATTATTATATAAGCAACAGTTTTAGCCGTCAGGCAGTGTTATCAAAATTTTTAGGTAAAAGCCAAAAAATACCTTATATTATTGGTATCGCAGGTAGTGTAGCTGTTGGTAAAAGCACTACCGCCCGTGTCCTACAAGCATTGTTGACTCGTTGGCCAGAACATCGGAAAGTTGCATTGGTGACAACTGATGGTTTTTTATATCCTAATCGTTATCTTGAAGAACGTGGTATCATGAATAAAAAGGGATTTCCACAATCCTATGATATCAAGAAATTACTTAATTTTGTTGCTGATGTAAAGTCAGGACAAGCAGAAGTTAAGGCGCCCGTTTATTCTCATTTAGTCTACGATATTGTTGAAGATGAACATATTATTGTTGATAGTCCTGATATTTTAATTCTTGAAGGATTAAATGTTTTACAAGGCAGCATAAACTATACTCAAGCTAATAATCGTGTATTTGTTTCTGATTATGTCGATTTTTCGATCTATGTAGACGCACAATTACCGCTATTACACGATTGGTATGTTAATCGTTTTTTAAAATTTAGAGCTGGGGCATTTAGCGATCCTAACTCTTACTTTAACCATTATTCAAAGCTTCCAGAGGAAGAAGCCGTGAATATTGCTAACCGCCTTTGGCGAGATATAAATGAATTAAATTTGATTGAAAATATCCTACCAACACGGGAACGAGCAAGTTTAATTTTAACCAAAGGTAAAGATCATAAAGTTGATTGTGTTCAATTAAGAAAATAAACTTAAGGGGAGTCAATATGAAATCAGCAATAAGGTTATTAAGTAAGTTAAGCATTATCACTTTAGTTACTGCATTTTCGGTAAATAGTTATGCATCAAGTAATGACGAAAACCAAGGATTAAATTGCGATGCTAAAAAGCAAGCAATTGAAACAAAAATTGAACAAGCTAAAAAAGCAAATAATAGTAATGAAGTGACTGGTCTTGAAAAAGCGTTGCAAGAAGTTAATACCAATTGTACTGATGAAACTTTAGAACAAAAATATAAAAGATTAATAGTTGAAAAAACTAAAGATGTTACAGATAAAACCAAAGAATTAGCTGAAAAAACTAAAGAGTATGCAAAAGACAAGGTTAATGCCCATCAAGATACAATCGATGCATTAAAAGCGAAATTAAATGATGCCGAAAAAGAATTAGCTGATGCTAAAGAGAAGCTTGCTGATTATTACAAACAATTGACCAGCAAATAAGTTATATTCGGCTTAAAAAGTGCTTTTCTCACATTTTTTTACTAAGTTATAACTAAATAAGCACCATTGATCTAGTATTAATGGTGCTTTTTATTAATACACTCAACTTTGCTTAAACTGGACTTTTTTATTTAAAAAGAGTATGGTGTGCGCCTGATTACGTGGTTCGTGAACCTCCCACGCTAAAAAACTAAGGAAAAAAATGAGTAATATAACACTACTAGGCGATCAATCCGTTCGCTATCCTACTGACTATTGTCCAGAAATCTTAGAAACATTCGATAATAAACATCCAGACAACGATTATTTTGTAAAATTTAATTGTCCCGAATTTACCAGTCTTTGTCCAATAACTGGGCAACCTGATTTTGCTACTATTTATATTTCGTACGTGCCAAATATTAAAATGGTAGAAAGTAAATCACTCAAGCTTTACTTATTCAGCTTCCGCAATCATGGTGATTATCATGAAGATTGTATTAATATCATCATGAAAGATCTGATTAAATTGATGGATCCAAAATATATAGAAGTGTGGGGTAAATTTACTCCCCGAGGTGGAATATCTATTGATCCTTATGCTAATTATGGTAAATCAGGTACTGATTGGCAACAAATAGCCGTGAATCGCTTAGCTAATCATGACCTTTATCCTGAAAAAATCGATAATCGTTAATCTTTTTACAGGAATAGTTAAAAATGCAAAATCGTAAAGCACTTGTTATCTTTTCTGGTGGACAAGATTCTACCACATGTTTATTGCAAGCTATTGCTGATTATGGTCGTGGAAATGTCGAAACCATTAGTTTTCAATATGGCCAACGTCATGCAATTGAACTGGAAAAAGCTAAATGGATTGCTGAAGATCTTGGTGTCAAACAAACTGTTATTGATACGTCGGTGATTAAACAGACAACCAATAATGCTTTAATTGATGACTCTCAAGAAATTACTGCCACTAAGGAAGCTGATTATCCTAATACATTTGTTGATGGCCGTAATATGCTGTTTTTACTTCTAGCTGGATGTTATGCCAAACAACAAGATATTTGCGATATTATTATCGGAGTTTGTGAAACTGATTTTAGTGGCTATCCTGATTGTCGAGATATCTTTATTAAATCAATGAATGTATCGATGAATTTGGCTATGGACTATAACTTTAATCTCATTACACCATTGATGTATCTTACTAAAGCTCAAACGTGGGAAATGGCCGATAAGCTTGGTTATTTGGATTATGTCCGAAAATATACCCATACATGTTATTATGGCGTTGATGGTGGTTGTGGTAAATGTCCTAGCTGTATTCTTCGAGATAAAGGTTTAACCGATTACCTTAGTTATTCAAATTAATTGTAACACTGGATTCACTTATCCCATTAAAAAAGGAAAAACTTATGTATCTGAACGCTAATTCAGAACAAACCAAACCATTTACTCATGTAGAACAAATGAAAGCACTCGGATGGCTTTCGTTCTTTCATATTTTAGTTATTGCTTCAAGCAATTATCTAGTACAAATCCCATTTGATATTTTTGGTTTTCATACTACCTGGGGCGCTTTTACTTTCCCATTTATCTTTCTTTCTACGGATTTAACTATTCGGGTCTTTGGCGCTAGTCTAGCCAGAAAAATAATTTTTGTAGTAATGATACCTGCTTTGCTACTTTCTTACGGGGTTTCAGTGTTATTTTTTGATACTCATTGGATGGGATTGGCTGCTTTATCTGAATTTAATAGCTTTGTTTTCCGGATTGCGTTAGCTAGCTTTGCCGCTTATTTAGTTGGGCAGTTAATGGATATTACCGTATTTAATTATTTAAGAAAAAACAGAGCATGGTGGGTGGCACCTTCTGCTTCGGCAATATTAGGGAATGGTATTGATACTATTGTCTTTTTTGCTATAGCTTTTTATAAAACTAATGACGAATTTATGGCAGCGCATTGGGGTGAAATTGCCACTATTGATTATAGCTTTAAAATAATCATCTGTGGTTTATTCTTTTTACCATTATACGGAATTATTTTAAATTTTATCTTAAACAAATTAGTTATCAAATCCTAGTAACTTGACTTTAAGTTTACCTATGGTTCATTATTTATCCGGCAGTTAAGGTTTATTGGCAATATAATAAATTCCAACTGCCAATTTTTATCTCTTAAAAAATGCCGTTCCTCAAAATTTCAACAAAATTCATAATTTAATTATAAAAAAATTTAAAAATTTGATTAAAGAAGTTTTGCCAAACCTTGCCTGAAAGTGCATAATATAGCTAAAAAAACAACCAATACATTCATTGTAACAGTAAGGGATTAGGTGAAATAATGAGATTGAGTAAACACTTAGCGGTGTTAAGTTTATTTTTTATGCTATGTGCTTGTGATAATCAAGAAGATAAAACTGTAGAGTCGCAGAAAGTTGATAAAACTGAGTTTACAACAGATGTCATTGACAACAAAACCGATGCTGTTGCAACAGAAACTTTAACTGAAAGTGAAGCTGTATCTCAATCTCATAATGCCTTTAATCCAACGCCAGAGTTAATTGAAAAGTATAAAGGTAAACAATTAACTGTCATTGATAGCTCAGAGGTTATTCTCGATGGTTCAAGTACTTTAGTGGTGACTTTTTCTGTACCACTAAATCCTAAATTGAATTTTTCTAATTTACTCAGATTAGTTGATAGAAAAACAGGTAATGTTGATGGTGCATGGGAGTTATCGGATAATGGTTTAGAGCTAAGACATCGTTATCTTCAACCAGATCGGCAACTGGTTTTAACCATTGATAAATTATTATCAGCCATCAACGATAGCCATTTAGAATCTGTTTATCAAAAAGAAATTACTACTCAAGACCGCCAACCTACAGTAGGTTTTGCAAGTTCGGGTATATTACTACCAAGTAAATCTATGAGCGGATTACCTGTCACAACATTGAATGTAAATAAAATTGATATTAACTTTTTTAAAATTAAACCAGAAAAATTACCTGAATTTGTTTCTTATTTTGGTTTTATTGATTTACTCTCAATTTGGAACAAAAAAGAGTTTACTAGATATGCTGATTTAGTTTACTCATCAAGGTTTGATCTTCATCCAAAACCTAATGCGCAAGAAACCATTTTAGTAAACCTTTCTAATATATCTGAAGTTAATCAAGAAGGTGTTTATATTGCTGTGATGAATGAGGCAGGTATTTATAACGAATCGAATCCAGCAACTTTATTTTCAATTAGTAATATTGGTGTGTCAGTTCATCGTTATAAAAATGCTAAGCTAGTCGTAATGGCTCATGGTTTAGATAATGGTAAACCATTAGCAAATATTAACTTGTCATTAATGTGCCGTAAAAATGAAAATAATAAAAACTGCCATACAATTTCAGTAGTGACCGATCAGAATGGTTATGCTGAATTTAACCTAGATAAAGATTATGACTATTCGGTATTAACAGCCAGTGATGGCCTGCAAACTTCATTTGTAAATATTGATAGTAATGCGCTTAATCTGACTGATTTCAATTTGTCAGGCAGTCCTTTTTATCAAAAACAATTGTTTGTTTTTGGACCTCGTGATCTTTATCGTCCAGAAGAAACTGTCTATTTTAATGCATTATTACGTAATGCTGATGGGCAATCATTACCGGATCAACCAATCATTGCTGATATTATTTCTCCTGATGGTCGAGTGATTAAGAATTACCAATTAAAAAGTAATGCTGATTTAAATGGTTTATATCAGCAAACTTTTGATATTCCTGATGATGCAGCAACTGGTAAGTGGTCAATTCGTTTTAATTTAGGCGATGATAATTATCGCTTTTGGAACTTTAAAGTTGAAGAGTTTTTGCCTGAGCGTATGGCAATGGAAATCAAAAGCTCAGCAAACAGTGCGATTCTTAATGACGAAGATATTAACTTTAATGTTAAAGGTTGGTATTTATATGGTGAACCAGCAACAGGTAACAGTTTAGAAGCTAATCTCTATTTAAAGAGCGTTGATTCAGTTACTGGCCTAGCTGACTTCAAAATTGGAAAAGTGACAGACGAAAGCCTATATCGTGAGCTTGATCCTCTTGAAGTTGAGTTGGATGATGATGGTTTAACTCAAATTGAGGTTAGCAAAGATAATTGGTCTGGATTACAGTCTCCTGCTAAATTGGTTTTACAAGCAAGTCTACTTGATTCAGGAGGTCGACCGGTTACACGTTATGCGACACAAACCATATGGCCGGCAGATAAATTACCTGCAATTCGAGCATTATTTGAAGATTCACCATATTATGATTGGAATAAGGATCAATATTATGATCGACCTACCGTTGACATTGACCATAATGCCGAATTTGAAATTGCTTATGTCAATCTTGAAGGTGAAAAGTTAGCTACAAATTCATTAAAAGCTCGGTTGATTCGCGAACGTCGTAGTTATTATTGGACTTGGTCAGATGAGGATGGTTGGCGATTAAACTATAATTCTAGTGAATATGTGGTTTCAGAAAATCAACTATCTATTGATGCAAATAGTACAACCAAAATAAGTTTTCAACCAACAGATTATGGCTCTTATCGAGTTGAAGTTGTTGATCCTCAAACTAACGTTATGACAAGTTTCCGTTTTTGGGCTGGTTATGATTGGGAAGATAATACTCGTGGCACAAAATCTGTACGGCCAGATCAAGTTAAGTTAACTATTGATAAACCATCTTATAAAGTTGGCGATATAGCTAGAGTGAATGTGCAAGCACCAGTTGCTGGCTCCGGTTATATCTCTTTAGAAAGCAATGAAGGTACCATTTGGAAAAAATCAATCACTATTGATGAAAATGGTTTAGATGTTGATATACCAATTGAAAATTGGGGACGACATGATATCTATATTAGCACCATGATAATTCGTCCATCGACAGATGCTACTGTACAAACAGTTAAACGAGCGATTGGATTATTATATTTACCAATTGATACAGCAGACCGACAATTAAATGTTGCAATTAATGCTCCAGTACAAGTTGAACCTGAAACTACTGTACCGATAAAAATCAAAATGGATAAACAATTTATCCAACAGGGTAAAAAAGTCACTGTTTTAGTTTCTGCAGTTGATTCCGGTGTATTAAACATTACTGATTTTGTTACTCCTGATCCTTATACAGGATTTTTAGGGCGTAAACGCTATGATGTCAATATTTACGATGTTTATGGTAAATTGATTGAAGCTTCAGGGCGTAATGTTAGTATGAGCTTTGGTGGTGATGCGATGGGTGCTGGTGGTAAAAAACCATCAAATGAAGTCCTAATTGTAGCACAACAACTTGAAACTATTCAGTTAAATGATGAAGGCGAAGGGATCATTAACTTACCATTGCCTGATTTTAATGGTGAACTACGAATAATGGCGCAAGCTTGGGATAACAATCGTTTTGGTAGAGCTGAAAAAACGATGAAAGTTGCTGCTCCTGTTATTGCTGAATTAACAACACCTCGATTCTTATCTGGTGGTGATCAGGCGATTTTAGCGTTAGATTTGCATAATTTGACTGGTAGTACGCAAAACATGCAAGTTGAGGTATCAACTAGTGGTTTGCTTCATCAAAATGAAACAAAATCGGTTGCTGTAAAACTAGATAGTAAACAGAAAGATATTATTAAGATTCCTGTTGCTGCCGACTATGGTTATGGTAAAGGAACAATAAAGATAGATGTAAAAGGCATTTTGCTTGAAGATAATTCTGATTTCAATATAAGTCGTTCTTGGACAATTGGCATAAGACCCGCATATGCCGCAACTTCAAGATCTTATGTCGCAGCATTAGATGCAAATGAAAGTTGGCAATTATCAGACCAAGCTTTAACTGGTTTAATCGAAAATACTGTTGAAGGGCAGTTAGTGGTCTCTAATCAACCTCCTTTAAATATTGCACAATATATCAAAAGTTTATTTGCTTACCCGTATGGCTGTTTAGAACAAACTACGAGTGGGTTATTCCCATCTTTATATGCTAACAGTGATCAACTGGCGCAGTTAGGCATTAAAACTGATTCTGATGAAAAGCGTCGAGAAAAAGTTCAAACAGGTATTTCACGCATCTTATCAATGCAACGTAGTAATGGAAGCTTTGGTTTATGGAGTAACTATAGTGAAGAAGAACATTGGCTAACAGTCTATGCGACAGACTTTTTATTGCAAGCTAAAGAACGTGGATATCAGGTTAATGATAAAGCGCTTGATGCTGCAATGACGCGTATTGGTCAATATATTTATGATGCCTCTGCATTTAATAATCTTAGTTATTACGGTGATTTAAACGTGCTTGAGTTTAATAAATTATCTATTAAAGCTTATGCTTTGATGATACTTTCTAAACAAGAGAAAATCACTGCTGCAATGCGTAATGAAATTAATTATTTAACCGATAAAATAATGAGCAGTGATACATCATTTATCTATTCACCGTTACCATTAGCTCATTTAGCGGTAACAGCAAAATTGAATGGTTATCAGTCGACCTATGACAAATTACTGCCGTTAGTTTTTACTACTCCATATGCATATAATGATAGGTGGTTAGGCAATTATGGTAGTACAGTTCGTGATCAGTCATTAATTCTTTCTTTATTGATAGAAAATAATATGGCTAAGAATAATCAGGCAAGTTATCTATATAGTTTGTCAGAATTATTAAATGATCAACGTTATTTCTCAACTCAGGAATTAAATGCGTTATTTATTGCTGGTTGGACATTAGATCAACATAAAAATGGTAATAAATTCAAAGTGTCAATAAATGGCAAAATTGATGATGTTGATTCAATTGTTTCACATTCCTATGATTTTGAGGGATTAGCACAAGGATTGTCTATTAATAACTCCGCTCATGATCAGCCACTTTATATTAAATTTTCAGTTACAGGTTATGCAAAAACGCCTCCTGCACCAACATCGCAAGATGGTTTCTTAACTATTAATCGAACCTATTATGATTTACATGGTAAAGAAATAATACCATCGGATATAGAAGTAGGTTCCATGATGGTTGTCGTTTTGGATGTAACAGCCAAAAAAGCTGTTCATGATGCTTTGATTGTTGATTTCTTACCTGCAGGTTTGGAGCTTGAAAATCAAAATCTTACCAATAGCAGTGTACATTTATCAACAATTCCATGGGTTGCTGATTTATTAAAAAGTGATGATATTAATGAGATTAAATATCAGGAATTTAGAGATGATAGATATGTTGCTGCGGTGAATATCAATACCTATATCAATGAAAATAAATATCGTAAACGCGTTGCTTATTTAGTAAGAGCAGTGACTACTGGTGATTACATGATTCCTTATCCTTATGTTGAGTCAATGTATCGACCAGAGCGATTTGCTATAGGACAATCACTTGATTTGATGAAAATATCTAGTCCTAGCAAAAAAGATAATAGTGAAGAAGGTGATAAGTAATTTCACTGTAACATTTTATAAAAATGATTATTCCGCCAATATAGTTGGCGGAATTTTTTATTTTCGAATAAATTTAGCTGGGTAATATAATAACGATAATGAAAAAGTTCTTTTGTAAACTATTTAAATTTTTGTTGGTATTACTAGTTTTATTTGTTGGTGGCTTTTTTGTTGCTGATTATCTTTTTCCATTATCTGTTTCACAAAATAAAACTACGCAAACTGTCGTTGCCGACGATGAAACTCCATTATGGCGATTTGCCGATAAAAATGGTATTTGGCGTTATTCGGTGAGCCTTGATGAAGTCCCAGATTATTATCTTGACGTTTTATTAAATTATGAGGATCGTTATTTTTACGATCATATCGGTATTAATCCCATTTCTTTACTGCGTGCTGCTTGGCAAAATATATCTAATGATAGAATTGTGTCTGGAGGTAGTACCATTTCAATGCAAGTGGCTCGGTTATTATATCCTCATGATCGAACATTGTTTGGCAAGTTAAAACAGATCTTTCGCACTTTTCAACTAGAATTGCATTATAGCAAAAAAGAAATACTCACTTTATATATTAATCACGCACCTTATGGTGGCACAATTGAAGGTATAGGTGCTGCAAGCTGGTCTTATTTTGGTAAACAGCCCAAAGCATTAACCCGTAGTGAGGCAGTTTTATTAGCTGTGTTACCGCAAGCGCCTAGTAGGTTACGACCAGATAGGTTTCCTGAAAGAGCTAAGCAAGCTCGTGACAAAGTTCTAGATAGATTAGCTGAATATCAAGTGTGGTCAAATGACTTGATTGAACAAGTACGCCGTGATGAGGTTTGGGTTTATCCACGAAAGGCCCCTCAGTTGGCTCCATTATTAGCTTATCGCTTAAAACAACAATATCCTAATGAGGATATTATTCATTCAACCATTGATGTGTCTCTCCAATATAATTTAGAAGATTTAGCTGTTAATCGTAAAAATCAATTACCACCTAAATCATCATTGGCTATTTTAGTTGTTGATCATACTGATATGACTGTAAAAGGCTATGTAGGTTCGGCTGATTTTAATGATAAAGAACGTTTTGGCCAGATTGATATGATTAGGGCATTACGTTCTCCGGGTTCTACATTAAAACCGTTTATTTATGCTTTTGCTATTGATGATGGTATGATTCATTCTGAATCTTTACTGCAAGATGTTCCTCGTATTACCTCAGATTATCGACCCACTAATTTCGATGAAGGTTTTTATGGTCCAGTTAGTGCATCAGAGGCACTAAGTAAATCACTGAACTTACCCGCAGTTCAATTAATCGAATTATATGGTCCAAAGCGCTTCAGCGCCAAACTGGCAGGTATTGGTTTGCCTTTATCTTCTATAGCTAATGAACCGAACATTTCTTATATATTAGGCGGCGCTTCATTAAGAATGGATAATCTTGTTAGTGCTTATAGTGCATTTGCTAGGCATGGTGAGGTGAGTCCGTTACGTTTCACTAAAAAGGAACCATTAATAAATAAACCACTTATTTCTGATGGTAGTGCTTGGATAACAAGGCAAATGCTAATAAATAGTAATCTGTTAGCTTATAAAACGGGTACCAGTTATGGCTATCGGGATGCTTGGGCGGTTGGAGTTAATTCAAGATACTTAATTGGTGTTTGGGTTGGGCGACCGGACGGTACACCTGTTGCTGGACAATATGGTTCAATATCTGCAATGCCAATTTTGCAACAAGTTAATTCGATACTTTTAAATAGAGAAAATCGTTTAAATCGATTTATTACTTCTAATAAAAAACCAGAATCAGTCTCTTCTATGAAAATTTGTTGGCCATTAGGACAACCCCTTCCTGAATCAGATGCGAATTGTCATCGACAAAAAACAGCATGGATATTGGATAAAATGGTACCACCAACATTAAGTACTTATAGCGAATTGAAAAACAATATTTACCGTTCTGGTTGGATAAATATTTGGGTTAATGCGCGAGGGGAACGTGTCGCAGCTGATTGTTTAGGCGCGCAAAAAAAACAGGTAGCATTATGGCCTGTTTCGTTAGAAAACTGGCTATTAACTAAAGAACGAAGACAATCGATATTACCGCCTATCGATAAAACGTGTCCTATAATGGGTAAAGATATTTTTACTTCACTTAATATTGTTGGGCTACGTGATAAACAATTAATTAGAGCATTGCCGGGCATTAATCAAGTGACTGTTGATCTCACTCCGGAAGGTGGTTATGGAGAGAAATGGTGGTTTTTAGATGGCGAATTAGTGGCTAATTCTCAAAATAATGAAAAAATAGCTTTAACAGTGACCAAAAAAGGGAAACATCGTTTATTATTATTAGATGAAAGCGGTCAAATTGTTCGATTAACTTTTATATCAGATTAATAAAGGAATTCTCGCATGGCTATACAACGCACTTTATCAATCATTAAACCCAATGCTGTTAAAAAACAAGTTATAGGTGAGATTGAAACTCGAATATCAAAAGCAAAACTCAAAATCATTGCTATGAAAATGATCAAGTTGACAAAGTCTCAAGCTGAAGGCTTTTATGCTGAACATCAAGATAAACTTTTTTTTGATAAATTAGTTAATTTTATGATTTCAGGGCCAATAGTTGTGCAAGTGCTGGAAGGTGAAGATGCTATTAACCAATATCGCCAATTGATGGGTGTTACGGATTTAAGTAAAGCCGAACAAGGAACGTTGAGAGCTGATTTTGCCGATAACACTACTGAAAATGCCGTACATGGTTCAGACTCTATTTCATCAGCGGAAAGAGAGATTGCCTACTTTTTTGTAGATAGTGAAATAGTTGGATAATTGCTGAATAAGGCAAATATCACAGATAAATAAATTTTATGATTTTTCAAATTTATCTGTGACTTATATTAACTGGCAATATGTAACTTAAATGGTTGGCTTTGAAGATGTTGTACTGTTTCGATATCTAAATGGTTATCGGTAATAATATCGGTAAAACGATTAAGTGGTATGGAAGTAAATAAAGAATAAGAATTGTATTTACTGCTATCCGCAACAAGCACTACTTTATCAGCCTTTTGAGCAAATCCTGCTTTAATTAATGCTTTGTCTTCTGTTGGTGCGGTTACCCCTTTACTTAAACTCCAGGAATTACAACTTACAAATGCAATATCGGGATTAATTTGTAGAAGTAATGAACGTCCATGTTCACCAATGCATGATTGGCTACTATCATCAATTTTACCGCCAATGATGGTTACTTCAATCTGTTTAAACTCAGATAAAAAAAGTGCAATATGCAAATCTGATGTAATGACTCTGATAGGCATTTGGGTAATTCTTTTAGCTATTTCCAAAGTTGTTGTCCCTGCATCAAGCGCTATTGAGTCGCCAGCTTTAATAAGATCGGCTGCAACATCTGCAATAAGCTGTTTTTCACTAAAATTTTTATGAATTTTTTCAGATGTAGTTGGTTGGCTAGGAATAAAACGATTTAAAGTAACACCGCCATGTGTCCGACTGATTACGCCTTGTTGATCTAATTTAATTAAATCTCGGCGAATAGTAGCAGGAGAGGCTTCAGTAGCTATAACTAACTCTTCGACTGTGACTAAGTTATGAATCTTAAGATAATCCATGATTTGATCGAGTCGATTGTATTTTCCCACTGAAAATTCCCCTTTCTATTTTTCTAAGTTTATTAATATTGTTAACTAAGATAACAGTTCCGCTAATCGGATTGATTCTATCATACTATCGGCTTTTGCAATACCTTGCCATGCAATATCAAATGCTGTGCCATGATCGGCTGATGTTCTAATAAATGGTAGTCCGGCTGCGATATTTACCCCATCATAAAAACCTAATAATTTAAGGGGAATATGACCTTGATCGTGGTACATTGCAACAACCATATCAAATTTACCTTGATGGGCTTGTAAAAATACTGTATCGGGTGCACATGGACCAATGGCATCAATGCCACAAAGTTGCATTTTTTCAATAGCTGGTGTAACAAATTTTATTTCTTCATCACCAAACAGCCCATGTTCTCCTGCGTGAGGGTTAACGCCAGCTACAGCAATTTTTGGCGCAGAAATTCCTACTTTTTTAAGAAAATCATCAGCAATTTTAATAACTTTTTCAATTCTATCACTACTTAATTTATCCAAAAAGTTTCTTAATGAAACGTGAGTGGTAACATGAATCACTTTTAGTGAATCAGTATAAAGTAC
Organism: Gilliamella sp. LMG 34362; assembly: GCF_984569125.1. Lineage (NCBI taxonomy): Bacteria > Pseudomonadati > Pseudomonadota > Gammaproteobacteria > Orbales > Orbaceae > Gilliamella > Gilliamella sp. LMG 34362. The sequence continues at coordinate 1,118,947 of NZ_OZ474902.1, forward strand.
CATAGCGACATCTTTACTATTAGTGAGCTTCGCTAACAACTCAGTATGTCCTGGATACATGTGTCCTGCTGAGTGTAGTGCCTCTTTGTTTAGCGGTGCTGTTGCAATAGCTGTAACTTCGCCTGCAAGTGCTAATTCAGTTGCTTTTTTTACACATCGATAAGCTAGATCACCAGCTTGTGGTTGAATTTTTCCAGGTTGTAATGAATCGATATCTTCCAATTTTATATCAATTATATTAATCACATTTTTTGAGAAATCAGCCTCGTTCACGCTATTAATAACATTAAAATTAACATCGCTAAATAATCCCATTTTTAATTGTTTTTTTAATAAATCAGCCGAACCAATTACCACAGATTTTATGTTTTTTAAAATATCTGATTGTAATGCTTTGATAATAATTTCTGGGCCAATTCCAGCTGGATCTCCCATAGTTATCGCTACGATTTTTGACACAATTTATCTCCTTATAAGAAATTGTAAAATTAAATATTAATCTTTCTGAACTATATATTTTTTAATTTAAAAAATCCATATAATTTGATTGAAATTAATCATTAATCCTATTTATGTGATCTAAATCATATAATTGATCATTTAAACTATTTTTAATCTTTTTTGTTGATAATATGTGATTCAAATGAATCAAAATGATTTATTTGAATCATGTTGGGTGATTTATAAAGAAATACAAATTACTATTTCAAAGGAATTATTATGAATATTTTAAATACGGTAAAAAGAATACCAGGTGGATTGATGGTTGTTCCGTTGGTTCTTGGAGCTATTACTAATACTTTTGCTCCACAAGTTTTTTCAATTGGAGGATTCACTGAAGCATTATTAAAAACAGGAGCTCCAGCTTTATTAGCTGCGTTTTTATTATGTAATGGTGCACAAATACAGATAAAACAAGCAGGTTTACCTGTTCTAAAAGGAGTTATTTTATTATTAGTTAAAATTTTAATTGGTGCAATTTTAGGTATCATCGTAAATTATTTTTGGGGTATATATGGTGTGTTAGGAATTACACCTTTAGCAATAATTGCTTCATTAACTAATAAAAATGGTGGGTTGTATGCAGCACTTGCTGGAGAGTATGGAGATTCAACTGATGTAGGGGCTGTATCAGTCATAGCGTTATCTGATGGTCCTTTTTTTACTATGTTGGCTTTTGGAGCAACAGGTCTAGCTCAAATTTCATTTACCGTCTTATTAGCAGCCTTAATTCCTATTTTACTGGGATTAATTCTTGGAAATTTAGATGATAATATTCGGAAATTTTTAGCTCCAGGTACAAGTATTTTGATTCCTCTTTTTGCTTTTCCTTTAGGTGCTGCTCTCAATTTCAATCAACTTATTAATGCTGGTATGTCAGGTATTTTACTAGGTATTAGCTGTGTTTTTATTACAGGTTTTGCAGGATATTTTGCTTTTAAACTATTTCGTTTTAAATTTCCGCAAGTAGGGGCTGCTGTAGGTGCAACCGCAGGAAATGCAGTTGCTACTCCAGCAGCTGTAGCAGCTGTTGATCCTACTTTCGCTGAAATAATGCCTCAGGCAACTGCACAGGTAGCTGCTGCTGTTATTGTTACTGCAGTTTTATGTCCAATCTTAGTTAGCTTTTTAAATAAGTTAGAAAATAAGAAAAAAGCAAAACTAGAAATAAAAGCTAAATAGGAGTAAATATGATGACAACCCGATATTTGATTGTTGCAGATGATTTTACAGGGGCAAATGATACAGGAATACAGATGAAAAAAAGAGGGATAAATGTAGATGTATTATTGTCTCCATCATTTCATTCAAGTTCAATAGTGCTTGATACTGAATCAAGAAACCTTAATGCTAACGATTCATATTATAAAGTATTTAAAATGGTTTCAGAAGTTTGTTCATTAAGTTATTTTGATATTATTTATAAAAAAGTAGATTCAACTTTAAGAGGGAATATAGCTCATGAGATCAAAGCTATTGCAGATGTTTATCACCCTGATTTAATTGTGTTTGCTCCCGCATTTCCCAAAATGAATCGCATTACTAAAAATGGAAAACAGTATTTAAATGATGAACCATTAATGAATACTGAATTGACAAAAGATCCTTTAAGTCCTATTAAAACTGATAATTTAGCAGAAATTCTTAATCAAGCATTTAAAGAATCAATCAGATATCATGAGGTATCTGAGTTAGATAATAATTGTTTCAATATTTCTGATGAATATTTACATGTTATAGATATAGTATCAGATAAACAGATATCAGATTTATCAAAAATTCTATTGAAGCTTAATAAAAAAATTCTATATGTTGGAAGCGCTGGATTAGCTGAAGGCCTTTTCAACTCATTATATCCCACAGATCCTGTTCTAGGTGTTGTTGCAAGTATTAGTCAAGTATCAATTGAACAAATAAATTATGCAGAGTCAGAAGGAATTAATATTGTAAAAATTGAACCTGCTGATATATTTAACAATGAAACATATAATAAATATGCTGAAGAAATTTGCTTAAAATTGTCTCAAAAAAAGGATGTAATATTAACAACCTGTAAGAATAAATCTGATTATGATAAGACTTTAGCATTTTCAGAAAAAAATGGTATTCTTTTTCATGATGCAATAACTAAAGTTAAAGAATGTTTAGGATCTATTGTAGATATTGTATTAAAAAATGTCTCTATTTCTGGATTGTTTTTAACCGGTGGTGATACTGCCGTTAATATTGTTAATAAAATTCAAGCAGCAGGATGTTGTATTAAGCAAGAAATATCCTCCGGAATTGTGATGTCAACATTAATTCACGAACGTTATGGTAATATTAAAATTGTAACAAAAGCGGGGGCATTCGGGACTAAAAAAGATATCGTTACAAGTATAAATAAGTTAAAAGAAAAATGATTTTTTAAAATTCAATATTGAAATAATAAAAATGCCAATTTTGGGCGTTTTTATTATTTTTAATATAATTTAACTCTAAACATATAACTAATAGTTATATCTATGTAAATATTTGTTATTTATCGTAAAGACTATTTATTGTTAGACTTTTTATGTAAATACCTATCTTATTAAGGATGTTGTCATGAAATTTCTAACTAAATCATTAACAGCTGTAGCTTTGATTAGCACACTATTAGGCGTGAACTCTGCTTATGCAGATCGTTTAGACGATATTGAAAAACGGGGCGAGATCAAAATTGCTGTATTTGATAGCAATCCTCCGTTTGGATTTATTGATGAAAAAACCAATAAAATAACAGGGCTAGATGTTGATTATGCTAATGAAATAGCTAAAGCATTAAATGTAAAAGTGGAACTTGTTCCAACTAATCCAGCTAATCGTATTCCATTACTTACCTCGCAAAAAGCGGATTTGATCGTTGCCAACTTTACGGTTACTGATGAGCGAGCTAAAACAGTTGATTTTAGTTTGCCTTATTTTGCCACAGGTCAGAAGTTTGTGGCTAAAAAAGGATTGTTAAAAACAGCTGATGATCTTAAGAAACTTCGTATAGGAGCTGATAAAGGTACCGTAATGGAAATTACTCTTCGTGAAAAGTTTCCAACAGCTAAAGTGATTTCATACGATGATACCCCTTTTGCTTTTGCAGCATTACGTAATGGAGTGGTACAAGCTATTACTCAAGATGATGCTAAGTTAATTGGTTTACTCGCAAATGTCCCAGAAGAACAACGTGCTGTTTTTGAAATTTCACCATTTAGTATTACTGAAGAATATCAAGCTGTTGGTATTCCAAAAGGGGAAACTCGGTTAAAAGAAAAAGTTAATCAAATATTATTAAAACTTGAAAATGATGGTGAAGCATTGACTATTTATAACCGTTGGTTTGGTCCAGATACAAATTCTGCGATGCCTCGTGGCGATTTCAAAATAGGTAAAGGTCAATAAATTATATGTATGAGCAATTACTAGAGCCACGTTATTTTTGGTGGTTATGGGATGGTTTTTTAGTCACTATGGCTATCTCTTTTTTAACAATTATATTTTCTACTACATTAGGATTTTTGTTAGTTATTGCTCAGCAAAGTCATATTAAAATCATCAAAGGCGTTGTTATTGGATATAACGCCATTTTTCGTTATTCGCCATTATTACCACAACTTTTTTTCTGGTATTTTGGTATTGGTAATTTGTTACCGATTGAGTTGAAATTATGGTTATTTGATGAACCAGAAATTCAACTGTTTTTGTTCACTCTAAGAATGCCATCTTTTGAATTTATTATTGGTTTAATTGGTTTAACATGTTATTCCAGTGCTTTTATTGCTGAAGAATTCCGGGCCGGAATTATGGGGGTGAGTAGTGGACAAGAACAAGCCTCATTAGCGTTAGGTCTCACTCGTTGGCAGAGTATGCGATTTATTATTTTACCGCAAAGTTTTCGTATCGCTTTTCCTCCTTTGATCGGTCAATATATGAATATTATCAAAAACTCATCACTAACCATGGCAATAGGTGTGTTAGAACTATCTTATGTTTCTCGTCAAGTAGAAACCGAATCGTTAAAAACATTTCAGGATTTTGCAGTAGCAACTTTTTTATATATTTTCGCTATTGTTATTGTGGGTACCCTAGGCAATATTTATCAATCAAAATATTTACAAATTGGAAAGGTCTAATACGTTATGGATTTTAAGGGTTTTGAAATTATTTGGCATAATCTCGATTATCTTATTTTTGGAAATTTCCCTGGTGGCATAGTATTAACATTGTTAATGAGTTTTGCTGCTATTGTTTTTTCGACCATTTTGGGTGTTTTCGCGGGTGTCGGTTTAACGGTTTGTGACGGATTTTTACGTAAACTTTTAGTTATTGTATTAGGTTTTTTAAGAGCGATTCCCGTTATTATGCTCATATTTTGGACTTATTTTTTATTGCCAGTTTTATTAAATATTGATGTGCCAGCTATCACTACTGTGATTTTTGCTTTATCATTAATTGGTGGTGCATACATTGGTCATTCTGTTCATGCAGGAATGGTAGCTATTGGCAAAGAACAATGGCAAGCAGCTTTTTCATTGGGTTTTACAAAAAGCCAAGTCATTATTTTTATTATCTTGCCACAAGCATTAAAAATGATGTTACCTTCCTTTGTTAATCAGTGGGTATCATTAATTAAAGATACCTCTTTAGCTTATATCGTTGGTGTTGCAGAGTTTACCTTTATTGCTACCCAAATTAATAATCGCAGTATGGTTTATCCTACAGAGATTTTTTTGTTTGTTATTGTGGTTTATTTTATTATTTGTGCCACACTTGATTTTACAGTATCAGTATTACCTAAATATCATTTATTTTCTCGCAAAAAATAGCTAGATTGTTTATTTCAATATTATTGAGCAAAACATCTCTAAAAAACTCAAAAAGGTTATTAAGGTTCTTTTAAGCTTCGTTTGCTAAATTATAAGTAAATATTGTCAGTATTGGTTTTGATATGTTACTTAATATGAACTCTCATCTTTTTTTATTAATCAATGCGCAAGAACATGCTTCGAAGTTGTTTATTCTTTTTGCTGTATTTTGTGCTAATTACTTAATATTACTACCTATTGGCTTATTAGGAATATGCTGTATATACAAACCACTATATAGAACATTGGTGATAAAAATTTTAATAAGTTTAGCATTAGTGCTAACTGTTACTTTTATTATAAGGCATCTATTTTATTCGCCACGGCCATTTGTACTTAATGTTGGTACTAATTTTTTAACCCATGATAAAACGAGTTCGTTACCAAGTCAGCATGCTGTTTTTATTTGGACTATCTGCTTTTCTATTTATTTAAATTATAAAAAGCAATTTAAATCGTTTGCATATTTATCTACTGTAGTTGCTTTGCTTGTTTGCTGGAGCCGTATCTACTTAGGGATTCATTGGCCACTAGATATTTTAGTTGGTATGTTATTAAGTTTTATATCAGTTTTTCTAATTAAAAAATTTTGGTTTCTATATTACAAAATTTATAAATGAATAAAAATTTAAGTTGTTTAAGGTTAGGCATATACTAGTTAACTATGCTAGCTAGGGTATTTTTCAAATCTAATTAAGGTTGAACTATAATGAAAATACTTATAGTCGAAGACGATAGTTTATTACAAAAAGGGTTATACGATGGTATAACATCTGATGGTTATGTTTGTGAAGTGGCATCTAATGGTAAGCAAGCGGAAGAACATATAGAGTTTTCGCAATTCAGTTTAATTATTCTTGATTTGGGATTGCCAGATTGTGATGGTTTAGAATTACTCACTCGTTGGCGTAAAAAACAAATTGATATTCCTGTCCTTATTTTAACTGCCCGCGATACTATTGAAGATAGAGTAGAAGGTTTAGATCTTGGTGCTGATGATTATTTAATTAAGCCTTTTGCTTTAACTGAATTACTAGCAAGAGTGAGGGCATTGATTCGTCGAAATCAAGGAACAGCTGATAATATTATTAATTATGGCCCGATTAGCATTGATATTAAAAGACAAACAGCGACATTAAATGAACAAGAAGTTATATTAACACCTAAAGAGTTTATTTTATTGTCTAGATTAATGTTAAAAGCTGGAGAAAAAGTACATCGTAATTTATTGCAAAATGATTTATATGATTGGCAAAGTGATCCTAGTTCAAATGTGCTTGAAGTTTATATTCATGCGCTACGAAATAAATTAGGTAAACATTTAATCAAAACTGTACGTGGATATGGTTATCAACTCAATATTGATAATTAGCTATTATTCTAAATTTAGTGAATGATAAACTTATGATTGAAAAATCCTTGACCAAGATACGTCATAGTATTCGCTGGAATCTTTTTTTTACTTTAGGCGCTATTATGTTAATTTGCCAAATTATTACGGTATTTTGGTTATGGCATGAAAGTAAAGAGCAAATTGATGTTCTAGTTAATTTAACATTAAGTAAAAATAAAATTGACGAAGTAGTTGAGCACGAGGAGTTAGAGGCCATTTTTGCTCTGTTTTGTTCTGCCTTTTCAATGATGACTGTGACATTATTTTTAGCGTATAAAGCTATTAAATGGATTACTAAACCTTTAGAGATTCTTGAAAAAGATCTGAGTCAAAGAACAGCCGATAATCTTAAGCCGATAAAACCAATTAGTAATATGCGCGAAATCAAATCGATTACACAGGTATTAAATAATTTATTTGAAAGACTCAATAATACTCTTTCACAAGAACGTCTTTTTACTGCTGATGTTGCACATGAAATGCGAACACCATTGGCAGGTATTCGTCTGCATTTAGAATTACTTGAAGCGAAAAATAAAATCGATTGTCGTGAACTAATTGAACGTATAGATCGTTTAGTCAATACGGTAGAGCAACTTTTGATGCTCGCTAGGGCTAGTCAAAAATTTACGTTAGGTCAGTATCAAAAAATTAATTTTTATGATGATATTCAAATACCACTTTTTGATGAATTAACCGAACTAACAGAACAAAAACAACAAACGATTGAATGGCAAATTACTAATAAGATTACTTTTAGTGGCGATGCAACTCTGATTCGTTTACTGATTCGCAATCTGGTTGAAAACAGTTATCGATATAGTCCAAATAAAAGTAAAATTACGATATGTTTTTATCAAGACATTCAAGATATTATTATTGCGGTTAAAGATGAGGGCTGTGGTATTGATGAATCAAAGACTGAAAATTTAACGCAAGCCTTTTTCCGAATGGATCGTAAACATAATGGAATAGGGCTTGGCCTAAGTATTGTTAATCGCATCACTAAATTGCATCATGGGCAATTTACATTAAGAAATCGGCAGGACCGTCAAACAGGTACCATTGCCGAAGTTAGACTTAATGATTCACTTCATCAATTAACTTAGTTATTAAACTGTTATGTTGATTTTCTTTTATAAGTGATGATAAAAAACGTTGCCAAGTGCGTTCTATTTTTGCTTTGGCAAAAAATCCGACATAATTAGCAATCGGAATAAAGGTCGAATTACCTATATTATCAATAATGATTAAGCGATTTTTTTCAGATGACAAATGCTGAAATAAAATATTTTTACTTTTGATTGTCATGGTAATAATTCGATCTTTTAATAACGCTGTTTTTAGTGCTTTAAGTGATACAACTAACGCACTATAATATTGTTGAGTTAATTGTTCGTCATAGAGATATTTTTCTAACGGTGTAGCAATTTTCCCATCATAGTCCCGAATTAATTCAAAAACATGTCCTTGTCCAAAATTTGTTGTTACTGGGCCATAATAATTTGCCAAAACATCCCACGATATTTTGCGTTTTATAAGATGTTTATAATAAGCAATTTCACGGTTTGTTTCTTCTTCGGCGCCATCATTATAATTTATTTTGATACATTTATTCTGATCATCTGGATGATGATAGCATTTTCTATGTAATCCTTTGCTTATATAATCTTTTTCGGTAAGTTGAATTAAATTTTTCATCAATTGATATCGTGTAATTAAAGGTTAACTGAAAGTGTAGCAGTTAGTGTTTTTTATCGCTATGTTTTTTTGTTATAAGTTCTAGCGCTTTTATAATATTTCTGTATAATATTGCCACCCACGTTACAACAGTGTTCTTCCCAACGCTGTTTTCGATTGTCAAAATTAGTATAGCAACTCGAAGGGGTTAGTTAGTTAATAGTAGCAATCAAAAAGTGTAAATAAATCAAATGATTTATTAACGTGAGATTAATTAAAATTTGGATAAATACGAATGAGTACTTTTTCAGCTAAACCAGAAACAGTTAAACGCGACTGGTATGTTGTTGATGCAGCAGGTAAAACGTTAGGTCGTTTAGCTACTGAAATCGCAAGCCGTTTGCGTGGTAAACACAAAGCAGAATATACACCACATGTTGATACAGGTGACTATATTATCGTTATCAATGCAGAAAAAGTTGCTGTAACAGGCAAAAAACGCACTGATAAGATCTATTATCGTCATACTGGTTACATCGGTGGACTTAAAGAAGCGACTTTTAAAGAAATGATTGAACGTCATCCTGAACAAGTCATCGAAATTGCTGTAAAAGGCATGTTACCGAAAGGTCCTCTTGGTCGTGCAATGTACCGTAAACTAAAAGTTTATGCTGGTAGTGAGCACAATCATGCGGCACAACAACCGCAAGTATTAGATATTTAAGGGGATAGAAGATGGCTGATAATCAATATTACGGTACAGGTCGCCGCAAAAGTTCCGCTGCTCGAGTGTTTATCAAACCAGGTAGTGGAAATATCGTTATTAATAAACGTTCATTAGAGCAATATTTCGGTCGTGATACAGCTCGTATGGTTGTTATGCAACCACTTGAGTTAGTTGAAATGACTGACAAACTTGATCTTTACATCACAGTTAAAGGTGGTGGTATTTCAGGTCAAGCTGGTGCGATTCGTCACGGTATTACTCGTGCATTAATGGAATATGATGAAACTTTACGCTCTTCATTACGTCAAGCGGGCTTTGTTACTCGTGATGCACGTCAAGTTGAACGTAAAAAAGTGGGTCTACGCAAAGCTCGTCGTCGTCCACAATTCAGTAAACGTTAATTGCTACGTTACAAATTTGTTTCAAAACCCAGCACAAGCTGGGTTTTTTTTCAGTTTTATTTATTACGATATAAATTATAGATAATAATCACCCAAATCAAAAATAACTTATTATTATTCAATATAATATATTATAAATCTTTTATTCTCCTCAAAAAATATAATCTGTTTATAAGATGAAAAAAGTACAAATCTGAGAAAAAAACAAAAAGAAAATTCATTTTTTTTAACAAATTTGTTATCCAATTTGTTAGAATAGTTATTAATATAAACTTATTTTAACTTTTTGCATATTTGGAGTGACCATGGTTGTTGCTGTTAATAAACGTTCTGTAATGACATTATTTTGTGATACAACAGATATTTATGGCCATCAGATTCGTTTTGTGTTGGCAGAAAAAGGGGTAACAGCTGAAATCGAGTTTGTTACAGCAGATAATCTACCTCAAGAATTATTGGATTTAAATCCCTACGGTTCAATTCCAACACTAATTGATCGTGACCTTACCTTATATGAACCTCATATTGCATTAGAATATTTGGATGAACGTTTTCCTCATCCACCGCTAATGCCTGTTTACCCAATTGTAAGAGCGAATTCTCGATTAACCATGTATCGCATTAAGAAAGAATGGTATAGCGCTTACGAAACAATTTTAGCTAATCCGGATAGTGAAGCAGCTAAACAAGCTCGTAAAAATTTACTTGATGATTTAGTATCAATCTCCATAATGTTTAAAGAAAAAGATTACTTTATGAGTGATGATTTTACATTATGTGATTGTTATTTTGCTCCTTTGCTTTGGCGTTTACCTATGATTGGTATTGAGTTGCCAAAAGTTGCCGAGAAAAATTATCTTGCTTATATGGCTCGAATTTTTGAACGACCAGCTTTTATAAGCTCTTTAACTGAAGATGAAAAGAAAATTAGAGCGTAATAGTTTATTTTTTATCTAACGACAGATTAGCAATTAAACAAGGTAGCCGTTATGGAAATTGATAACATGACTCCTCGTCGCCCTTATATCTTCAGGGCTTTTTATGACTGGATCTTAGATAATGAATTAACTCCGTATATTGTGGTTGATACTTCTGTATATGGTGTATTAGTACCGCAAGAGTTTATAAAAGATAATCAAATAGTACTTAATATTGCCCCGCAATCGGTCGGGCAGTATTTAGCTAATAATGAACAAATCGAATTTAATGCTAGGTTTTCTGGTGCTCCTCAACATATTGTTGTACCAATGGCGGCTATTGAAGCTATTTATGCTCGTGAAAATGGTGTTGGTATGGGATTTGAGGATGAGCCACATTATAAAGCTCTTAGAGAAGGAGTGAACCAACCTGTAGAAAATATTAAACCAAAACCAGCTAATCCTTTCCGAGTTGTCAAATAATTATTTGAATAATCAAAAATTTTACTATCTTATTTATAATCTTAATATTATGGTCATAAATAGGATGGTCCTTTTTTGTCTGTAATATCTATAATAGTAATAGCCAATATAAATCAAAGTAGGGGCAAAAATAATTGTTATTTTAAATTTTATAATTGATAATGATTATTATTACCATAATGGAGTGTTTGTTTTATGAAAACGTGTAATAACAATCCTACTTCTCGCCTTTGGCAACTTGCTTTTCGATATAAAGTACTAATAATTTTATCTTGTTTACTTTCAATCTTAAGTGTTGCTACTGCTTTTGTTCCTTTTATTTCAGTATATTACATTGTTTATGAAATAATTATCAGTTTAGCCAACAACACTACATTAAATAATGAACTTATTATCAATTATGGTTGGTTAGCTTTTATTTCTGCGGCATCTTCAATATTTTTAAATTTTGTTGCACTTTGTCTTTCGCATATTGCTGCATTTAAAACGCTTTATCATTTAAAGTACAATTTTATTAGATATTTATCATGTTTACCTCTCGGATTTTATACTAATCATTCAAGTGGCGAATTACGAAAAATTGTTGATGATGATATTGAAAAAATAGAGATTTTTATTGCACACCAATTGCCTGATATGATCGGTTCATTTGCTACTCCAATTATTATTTTTATTATTTTAGCCATTTTCGATTGGCGTTTAGGCTTGGCAACATTGGTACCAATCATCTTAGCTTATATTGTTTTAAAAAGTGGTTATCGTCGTAAAGAAATTAAAAACAATATGCAAGAGTTTCAAACCCGATTAATTGATATGAGTAATGCTTCAGTTGAATATATTCGTGGTATAACAGTGGTTAAAGCTTTTAATCAAACTTTCTTTTCTTTTAAACGCTTTTATGAATCTATCAAAGCTTATCAACAATATTGTCTTAAGTTTATAGATTGTTTTAAATATCATATGGCACTGTTTTTGCTCATATTAAATAATATCTATCTTTTTATTATTCCCGTAATGATTTTATTATTAGGTACAACAGAAAATTATGCCAATTTTATTTTGTCATCTATTTTCTATTTAATTTTCTCACTGGCTTTGCCGGCACCTTTTTTCAAACTTTTATATGTATCACAAAGTTTTCAAAGAGCAGTTAAAAGTGTTGAAAATATGGATAATGTTCTCAATATAAAATCATTGGCTGAACCGGAATCAGGCCTAGAAGTTGATAATTATGATATTTGTTTTAATGATGTTACATTCTCTTATAATGAGAATAAAGATAATGATTCTTTAGAGAGTAATGCCCTCAATCATATCTCTTTTACTGCCAAACAGGGAACAACCACCGCATTAGTTGGGCTTTCTGGTAGTGGCAAAAGTACCATTTCACTACTTATTCCGCGCTTTTTTGATCCTGAGGAAGGAGCAATAACCATTGGTGGTGTAGATATCAAACAAATGAGTAGTGAATATTTATTGTCATTAGTTAGTTTTGTGTTTCAAGATGTTTTTCTTTTTAAACAAACAATTTTAGATAATATTAAAATAGGCAAACCAGATGCCGATCTAGACGAAGTTATTGCTGCATCTAAAGCTGCTCAGTGTTATGATTTTATTGAAAAATTACCAGATGGCTATCAGTCTGTAATAGGCTCTAAAGGATTGCATCTGTCTGGCGGAGAAATGCAACGATTAGCAATTGCTCGAGCATTACTAAAAAACTCACCTATACTGATTCTTGATGAAGCTACATCTTTTGCTGATCCTGAAAATGAATACAAAATTCAACTTGCCTTAAAAGTATTAATGGAAGGTAAAACCGTTATTATGATTGCCCATCGTCTATCAACAATAAAAGATGCCGATCAAATTGTGGTATTAGATAAAGGAAGTATTGTTGAAAAAGGAACCCTCCAGCAACTTATTTATAAACAAAATACCTATTACAAAATGTGGCAATATTACAAGCAAACATTAGATTGGCAAATGGATCAACCAAATTCTGCTAATAATTGTCATTCAGATCACTCTTGTCATAATGATGAGGTAGCACATGTTTAAAAAAATATTGATGTTGTCCGATATAGAAAGTAAAAATCTTAATCAAGCGATTATTGCTTGTACATTGTCCAATTTAACATTAATGTTGCCTTTCATAATTTTATTACAGGTAATTATGTTGTTAATTGAGCCTTTAACTAACCAAATACCAGTGAATGTTTATTATCTTTGGATAATGGCAGGCTTCGGTGTGTTATCTGCGATTTTGTTTTTAGTATGTTATAAAAGAGAATATAAAAAGACTTACACTAATGCTTTTAGTCAAGCTGCCAATACTCGAATTGCGGTCGCTGAAAAACTTCGCAAATTACCTCTGAGCTTTTTTAATCGAAAAGATCTTTCTGAACTTACCGCAAACATTATGGGCGATTGTGCGGTTATTGAAAATATGCTTAGCCATGTTATACCGCAATTAATAGGATATTCTGTTAGTAGTCTAATAACTTGTTGTTTATTAGCATTCTATGATTGGCGGATGGCTGCAGCAATTTTTTGTACTTTGCCCATAGCTATTATTATTGTTGTTGCTGGTAAAAGACTCGAACAAAAATTGGGGGAAAAACATGTTCAAGCGAAATTAGCTGTTTCCGATGAGGTTCAAGAATATCTTGATGGTATAAAAATCATAAAAGGTTTTGGATTAAGTGGTAAAAAATTCAAACGTTTAGATAAAGCACTGAAAAATATGATGTGGGCATCGATTAAGTTTGAAGGAATAGGTGGAATTATTGTTACTTTGTCTACTATGACATTACAAGTGGGTTTAGGTATTGTTGTTTTACTCGGGGTAACCTTAATGGTTTCTGGAAGTTTGGATCCAATTACTTTTATTGCTTTTGTGATTATTAGTTCGCGAATTTATAGTCCATTAATTTCAGTTTTAACATTATTACCTGAACTGTTCTATATGCTGGTTTCAATCGATAGAATGAAGAGTCTGCAAAATGAACCTATTATGGAAGGTAGAGATGATGTGACTTTTACTAATTATAATATCAATATTGATCAGATTAATTTTTCCTATAATCAGACAAGTGTTATTAATAATGTAAGTTGCGCTATACCTGAAGGAAAAATGACAGCACTAGTTGGGCCATCTGGTAGTGGTAAAAGTACCTTATTACAGTTGATTGCTCGTTTCTGGGATGTAAATTCAGGAAAAATCACTATAGATAATCAAGATATTAAGCAAATAGATCCGGAAACATTAATGCATTCAATGGCTTTTGTTTTTCAGAAGGTGGTATTGTTTGATGATACTATTATGAATAATATTCGAATTGGTAGGCATAATGCTACTGATGAAGAGGTAAAACATGTGGCTAAAATCGCTAGATGTGATGAGCTAGTAGCTCGATTACCAGATGGTTGGAATACATTAATTGGTGAAAACGGTAGTAAACTTTCTGGCGGTGAACGGCAACGTATCTCAATTGCGAGAGCATTATTAAAAAATGCACCTATTATTTTGCTTGATGAAGCTACCGCTTCTTTGGATCCTGAAAATGAAGTTTATATTCAAGAAGCCATTGCTAATCTAGTAAAAGATAGAACTGTCATTGTTATTGCTCATCGCTTAAAAACTATCGTTGGTGCTGATAATATTATTGTCTTAGATCAAGGTTCAATTGTAGAACAAGGCAATTATCAGCAATTAATGGCTAAAAATGGCTTATTTACTAAGCTTTATAGCCTACAAAAACAGACATTGTCTATTAATTAATGATTGGCTATATTTCTGAAAATAATCAGTATATCATATAACAAAATAACTGATAAAAAACAGACGAATGAGTAATGAAATTGAATTAAAGTTTCAGATTAATCAAGCTGATATAGCAGAGCTGCAACTTTATTTAAATCAATGGGTATGTTGTGATGAAGCAGAATTTTCTTCGCAAGGATCAAGAACACTAGTTAATCAATTAAATTTGATTAATACTTATTATGATAGCGAAGATTATTTTCTACGTCACAATGGTTGTGGTTTACGAGTTAGAATAAGCGAAGATGCTAACGGTAAGCATTTTGAAATGACATTAAAATCAAAAGGGAAATCTGTCGGAGGATTACACGAACGAATTGAGTTTAATGAATCGCTTCCTGATGATAAACTTGATTTGAGTGTGTTACCAAAAGGAGCATTACCCGCTAATTGTGATATAAAACTGTTACAACAAGAAATAATCCCTCTGTTTACTACTAACTTTAAACGTCAAACTTGGTTAATTTCATTTGCGAATAGTGAAATAGAAGTGGCATTAGATCAAGGCCAAATTACCTCAAACGGAAAATTGATACCTATTCAAGAGATTGAGCTCGAAATAAAACAGGGTAATAAATTGGATTTAATTAATTTTGCTATTGAATTAAGCCGATTCCATTTACATTTATTTTCGCAAAGTAAAGCTTCTCGTGGTTATCGTTTATTAAACAACTTATCTTTTACGCCAACTATGATTTCTGTGACAAAGCTAAATGATTTATCAAGCGTGTTAGATTTTTGGCAACAGCATGAAGAATATGCGTTAGAAAATAATGATTTAACCTATTATCAACAGCTAGTAACTCAAATAAATGAAATGCTAATTAGCCAAAACTTGTCAATAGGACCTGAATTTCATCATTGGCAAACAGCCATTCCATATATCGACTCGGTCGAAAATTTTGCTTATAGTGAAATCAATACAAAAGTAAAACTCATGTTAATTACTGAAATAAATAAAGCGGATAAAAAATAGTTATAAAAATGAAAAAAACGTTATTCAAATTACCTTTATTATTTGTTTTATTTTATTGGCTTGTAAATATTGTTTTGTTTACAGCCTATTTCATTGTAATTAATAATTATTTTACTGCATCTGATTTGACATTTTTTCAGATAAGTAAAGGAATTATTCAACGACTTTCAGTTAACTTCTATTTACAGTTACCGAATTCAATTATACTTTTTATTGTTGCCATCGTTTTATTGAATAAATATTCTATTAATATAATCAATCGAAAAAATATTATTAATACTTTCATTATAGCCATATTAATTGTCTTGAGTGAAATAGTAGGAAGATGGTTTTATCGGACTTATATTAATAAGTGGATGTTTATTGATCAGCAATATGCAGGTATAGATATATATTTTATTTCTATAATTGACATATTTAACTGTACAAAAGTAGTGATGAGTTATCTTTTCATAACAATTTTAACTTTTTTTAGTGTTAAATTTCTTAATTACAAATATATACATAATGATAGTGGATTAACGCAAATTGAAAGTCAAAAGTTACATCTTGGCGTATTTATTTCACTTTATAATTGTTACTTTATCACTTTATTTATTTCATTTTTTGTGCTTGATAGATATATTGATTACAGTTCATATAGCATTATTATAGAATTAGGTATTTTGATTATATTTTTATTAATTACTAATTTGCTGGGTTATTTTTTGTTAAGAAGATGCTTTAAAGGGGTAACAGAAAGTTTAAACCTAACAAGGCTAATTATTAGTTCACTAAGTACCTTTATCTTAAACTGTATATTGCTTGTATTTATTATTTTTATTTGTATCCGAATGTTTGAACTTTTACAAATATATTATAGTTTACCTAATACTCCAACATTGATTACCTGTTGTTGGGTAATAATAGTGATGTTATTTATTGTAAGTAGCCTAATGGTTAGAACTATGGCAAAACTTTTTTTTGATTCAAAAAAGGAAAATTAAGATTCTATAATAGAATAAATTTGTTTGACTTTTTCCCTCTCAAAGTAAACCTATATCAATCTGATGATAAATAACCAAAATTTAGGTTATATTTCATTAAGATTCGCCATTTTTTTCGTTTTAGTACAAAAAAACGCTATTCACTCATATAATCAAGCAATTAGCATAGACATTCATGATCTATTTTTGTTATTTTATCATTATCTTAAAATTCAAGTATAACAATTAATTAGTTTTTTATTGTGCACATTGAGTTTAATAATCTAATGAATAGAAATTATAATAAATATGGAGGTTTTGTGCTTAATAGTAATTCAAATAAAATTAACCTATTGGTCAAATTAACATTCGGGACTTGTCTAATCACCTCTAATTTTTCAAATGCCTTAACCATCATTGATGCTAATAATATTGGGGAATACACTGAAAAAGGTATTGCAGTTACAACTGATGATATTGTTATTCAGAATTTAACAGATAGTTCACTACCACATATCAATTTGGCAAAAAATAAAATATCAGCTATTAAGTCGCAAGTTGCTGGTAAAAAAATAACTATTGATAGTGGATTAGATGAGTTTGTTATCCAAACTAATGGAACGGGTAACTATAATAGCGCATTTAATATCCATGCTCATTCTGGTGGAAAAGTTGATGTTTTAAGTGATATTCGCTTAAATGTTCAAGATGGTACTGGAATTTATTTAGCCAGTGGTGGTAAAGGTAATTTTGCAAAAAAAGTAATAATAGATGGTACCGGTGTAGCAAATCATAGTTTTATTGGAATTCGAGCCTACAATGGTTCAAACACAATTAAGACTGATGGGAACTTTGATGGTGAAGTAATTATTCAGTCCATAGGAGATAGTAGTTATGGTATTTTATCTCTACTCAATAATAATCCTAATGCGATTGGTATAAATTTAAACTTTAATGATAAAGTAACGATTAATATGACTGGGGCTAACTCCGTTGGAGTTTCAGCACAAGAACAAGTTGGAGCAAATCCAAATGCTGACAGTGTTATTAATTTTAATAATGGATTAGATGTAATAACCGCCAATGGAAACGCGATTGAAATGGAACAAAGTGCCGGTAAAATATCTATCAATAGTGGTACAAATACTAATAACATTGTCTCGGTTAATCATAACAGCCATAAAGCCATATATGCGAATACAGGACAAGTAACTGTTCAAGGAAAATCGTATATAAAAGGGGATATTTATGCTAAAGATAAAGGGCAAATAGATCTTGATTTAACTGATGGTTCGCTTTTATTGACAGCGATCAATAATGCGCTCAATGAAACTCCTGAAGAAAAAGGTAATATCAATGTTACAATGACAGGTAGTCAAAGCCAATGGCGAATGACAGATAGTTCATATATTGATTCTTTAATATTAAATAATAATGCTAAAATTAGTTTTGGTTACGATTATGAAACACCAAGTAGGATCAACAATCTTAACGGTTCAAACAGCATGCTTTTAACCGCAAACTCATTATCTGGCAATGGATTATTTGAATTACGGACATCATTAGGCAATAATTTTGCTAATGATTTAATTAAAATTACCGGATCTTTGCAAGCGACAGGGGAGCATAATATTTCAATTAAAGATGATTATACTGGTTCCGCAATGGTTAATGGTAATGAAAAAATGACTTTAGTTGAAACTGAAGGTGGTGGCGCTAAGTTTAACTTAATTTCCCCATCAATTGATATTGGTCCGTATCAATTTAATAAATTAACTAAAGTTACTAACGAACGTAATAATGGCTCAGAAGATTGGGTATTGTCAGCAACAAATT
This sequence comes from Gilliamella sp. LMG 34362, assembly GCF_984569125.1. Lineage (NCBI taxonomy): Bacteria > Pseudomonadati > Pseudomonadota > Gammaproteobacteria > Orbales > Orbaceae > Gilliamella > Gilliamella sp. LMG 34362. The sequence continues at coordinate 1,137,529 of NZ_OZ474902.1, forward strand.
CGGAATCAGCTAATCCTATAAAACCAAGTAAGCCTCATTTAACAAATACTGCTCAAAATGCAGCTAATATTCTTAATTCAAATTATTTGCTCAGTTACATAGAAACGCAAACTTTACATCAACGAATGGGAAAACTTCGCAGAAATGAAACAGTTGCTGGAGATGCTTGGGGGCATATTTATAGTGGCAAATTAAGCTCGTTTAATGATAATCGTTTGTCTGATTTTGCTATGAATTATTATGGTTTACAGCTCGGTATAGATCGAAGAATAGAAGATAACAGACAGGATGTATATTATGGATTTATGGGCGGTTACAGTCGAGGAAATATCGATCATCATGTAGGTGATGGAAACACAACAGGCTATTATGCAGCAATCTATGGTACCATTCTAGATCAATCTGGATTGTATATCGATGCTTTAGCCAAGTATATGATAATGAAGAATAAATTTAATACAACTACTGGAGGTGGATATTTAGTAAAAGGTGATGGCAATACTAATGGTGTTTCAATAGGAATAGAAGTTGGGCAACGATTCTACCTTTCTCCAGCATTGAATTCAAATCAAGGTTGGTATATTGAACCACAAACACAACTAACCTATTCCCGTCAGGGTAGCACGGTAATTAAAGCAACTAATGGTTTAAGAACCGAATTAAACAGTTACAATTCATTACATAGTCGAGCAAGCATTATCTTAGGTAACAACTTTTCACAAGATAATAACATTATTGATGTATATCTAAAAACAGGCTATGTGAAAGAGTTTGCTGGCCAAACATCTTATGTATTTAACCATACAGCAAAAGAAAAATATGATTTTGCTGGCAATTGGTGGGATAACGGGATTGGTGTTAATATGCAATTTAATAATCATCATAATATTTATGCTGATGTGGTTTATTCTCTGGGCAATAAATTTGATCAAAAACAAGTTAACATGGGGTACCGATATAGCTTCTCATAATGAATTGTTGTTTATTTGTTAACACAAAAATTATTTACTAATATAAAGTGACTTGCAAATACAGTCACTTTTTTTATTTTAATTAATTGGTTAAATTATTTTTTTAGAATAAATATTATTACTCTAAATTGATTGTACCCTATTCATATTAACCATGCTTATTAACTAATTAACTCATTGCATAAAAACAATTGATATGATTTTTTACAATATAGTTCAATAAAAAGATATCGGTATGTAAAAAGTCATTTATAATATTTAAATAGGTGATTTTATCAATATATAAATATTTTAAGTGAGTGCTTATTATGTCCCAGCCAAGCTCGTTAGTTTCACCATTAATTGCTCAGCAAAAAGAAAAGATTATATCTCAATTGTCACAATGTGATTCAAAAGAAGTACTTGATAACCTTAATATTTTGCTACAAAGTGATTTTCTGATTGATGCTTTTTATCGATTTCCCGAGTGGCTGACAGATATTATTATTCATCCCCCTCAAGCTGATGAAAGATGTTTCTATCAACAATGGTTAAATGAAAGACTAGCATCAGTATTTGATGAATTAGCGCTAATGAAGGTATTAAGATTATTTAGGCGCTATATTCTGGTAAGGCTTGAATGGTCACAATTAACCCAAACAAGTAATGATGAGCAAATTTTATTACAACTTACGCAGCTAGCTGAAGTGATTATTATCACCGCACGTGATTGGCTTTATGAGCTTAGTTGTAAAGAATGGGGAACTCCATGTAATTTACAAGGGCAAGCACAACCTTTACTTATTTTAGGCATGGGAAAATTAGGTGGTGGTGAACTGAATTTTTCATCAGATATTGATCTTATCTTTACCTACCCTGAACATGGACAAACTCAAGGTGGGAGACGAGAATTAGATAATGCTGTGTTTTTTACTCGTTTAGGGCAACGATTAATTAAAACACTAGACCAAATTACTGAAGATGGTTTTGTCTACCGCGTTGATATGCGTTTACGTCCGCTTGGTGATGGCGGTCCGTTGGTTTTAAGTTTTTCTGCTATGGAAGATTATTATCAAGAGCAGGGAAGAGACTGGGAACGTTATGCTATGGTAAAAGCAAAAATACTTGGTGATCAGCAAGATCCCTACACCAAAGAGCTTTACCAAATGTTAAAACCATTTGTTTACCGCCGTTATATTGATTTCAGTGTATTGCAGTCATTACGAAATATGAAAAGTATGATAGAGCGTGAAGTTCGGCGTCGCGGCTTGACTAACAATATCAAACTTGGTGCTGGTGGTATTCGTGAAATTGAATTTATTGTACAAGTTTTTCAACTTATACGTGGTGGGCGCGTCGTGGGCCTACAAACTCGCTCTTTATTAACCGCCTTACAAGTAATAGAACAAGAATCGTTACTTAGCGTGAATGAAGTAGACACTTTGCGAGAAAATTATTTGTTTTTACGTCGTTGTGAGAATTTACTTCAAGCTATACATGACGAGCAAACACAAGCATTGCCAGACGATGAGCTGGATCGAATTCGTATTGCCACTAGTATGAACTTTAATGATTGGTATGAATTTGAATTTGATCTTGCTAAAAGAATGCAATTTAATCGACAAGTATTTAATCAACTTATCGGTGAAGATACATCTGAATCAGTATCTAATTCTAAGCAATACAATGAACAATTTGATGATCTTTGGGTGCCAGATTTGCAATTAAGTGATGTTACATCAGTACTGACTTCTTACTCACATGATGATGCTGAAAAATTATATCAAATGATTTGTCAGTTTCGTGATGATATTGGTAAACGGACAATTGGAGTACGAGGTCGTGAAATACTTGACCAATTGATGCCACGATTATTGGAGTTGGTTTGTACTGATAAAAACACATTAGTACTATTATCACGAATCTTACATTTATTAGTTAATATTGTTAGCCGAACAACTTATTTAGAATTACTCCTTGAATATCCAACAGCATTGAAGCAGTTAATTCGTTTATGTAGTGCCTCGCCAATGATTAGTGAGCAACTAGCTCATTATCCAATTTTGTTAGATGAACTAATAGATATTAACTCCCTTTATCAAACTGTTTCACCAAATGAATATAAGAGTGAACTGTATCAATACTTACTTCGTATTGAGGTTGATGATGAAGAACAACAACTTGAAGCACTGAGACAATTTAAGCAAATGCAATTATTGCATATAGCAGCTGCCGATGTTGAACAGGTATTAAATACTATGAAGGTAAGCGATCATTTGACCTATGTTGCAGAATCACTAATTGATTTTGTTGTACAAATAGCATGGAATCAAATGGTCGCACGTTATGGTAAACCTACTCATTTAACTGACAATCAAAAAGGATTGGTTATTATCGCTTATGGCAAATTAGGTGGTTGGGAATTGGGTTATGGTTCAGATTTAGATCTGGTATTCCTTCATGATTGCCCTGTAGATAGCATGACTAATGGTGATAAACAAATTGATAGTCGCCAATTTTATTTACGATTAGTACAAAGGATCATTCATCTCTTCAATGTTCGCACCAGCTTTGGAATTCTTTATGAAGTTGATGTTCGTTTACGTCCACAAGGTGATGCAGGTTTATTAGCTTGTAGTTTAAATGCTTTTTATGACTATCAAATGCATGAAGCTTGGACATGGGAACACCAAGCATTAGTCCGAGCTAGAGCTGTATATGGTGAGATAGAACTGATTAAACGCTTCAACCAAATTAGGCATGATGTTTTATGTAAACCTCGTGAAGAAAAGGTATTAAAAACCGAAGTTAGAGAGATGCGCGAAAAGATGCGGACCCATTTAGGTACAACTGAGCAACATCGATTTAATTTGAAAATTGATGAAGGTGGCATTGGTGATATTGAATTCTTATCCCAATATCTGGTACTTAACTATGCTCATCAATATCCTAAAATGACAACATGGAGTGATAACGTAAGGATTTTAGAATTAGCGGCAAATTATCAAATCATGGATAGCCAAGAAGCTGAACAGTTAACTAAAGCTTATATTGATATGCGCAATGAAATCCATCAATTATCATTACAACTTTTACCGAGTACAGTTGATGATTCATACTTCAAATTAGAAAAACAGATTGTGAATCAAAGTTGGTTAAATTGGCTTAAATAGTATTTAGCCAATCACTAAAATATTTTTATTATTGATCAATAATTTCGATTTGATTGCTGAATAAATTTAATGGAGTCTATAACTTAATGGCGACAATCAAAGATATTGCAAAACTTGCCGGCGTATCTCATGGAACTGTTTCAAACGTACTTAATGATCGAGGTAATGTTAGTGTAAAAAAAATTAAATTGGTTGAACAAGCCATTCAACGGTTAGGTTATCAAATTAATCTATCTGCTAAAAATTTAAAAGAAGGTACAACTAAATCTATTTCGGTGATACTACCCAATATTACGTCTGAACAATATAGTAATTTATATGATGGTTTGTTTAATCAAGCTAATCGGCTTGGTTATGAGTTGTCACTTTATCTAACCTATGATTCAAAAGATCTTGAGTTACAATTAATTCAAAAGGTGGCTGTTAAACGAGATTATGCTGTTATAGTTGTTAGCTCATTATCTGACGCTAGTGAATATTATCAAAAAATTAAGTTGCCAAAAGAGAAAATAATTTTTGTTTATAGAAAGCCTTTATCTGCATTACAATTTATTTCACTAGATTATGAGAAAGCTGGGCAAGACATTGCTAATGAGTTGATCAACGAATCGTATCATCGAATTGGATTATTTAGTAATTCAGAACATCATACTCATTCTCAATCCTTTAAAAAAGGTTTACAAAGCCAGTTTAAAAAACATAATTATTCAGTCCTATTGAATAATATAGCTTCCAAGCCATCTAACGGTACTTATAATTTAGCATTTAGTTTTTTTGCCGATGAGCAGACAAAGTATGATGCCATTATTACCATGGATATGGAGCGGGCTCATTTCGTCCGTAATGCGAATTATTTTGGTAGTCAACAAGACTGCCCACCAATTTATACTTTAACGAACAATAGTTTTTATTATGAAGACAATATCTATCAATACCATATGAACTATGGCATATTAAGTGAACAAATTATGAAATTGGTAGAGGGAGAAACTGTAACCAATATCGATAATAAAGGCTTTTCATTATTACCTGATTCAAATTCAGCAAATAAAACTAAACATAATGAAACCATTAATTTTCTAATCTTACCAAGTCCATCAACACAAGCGGTCAAAAAATTACTCCCTCATTTTAAGAAAATGTATGGTATTAATGTTAATTTAATTATTAAGCCCTTCGACGAAATATATCATATTTTGAATCAACTTAATCAGCATCAAGAGATCGATATTATTCGAATAGATATGGCTGGATTACCTTGGTTTGCACCGTCAGTATTTAAACCTTTATCAAAATTAGCAATCGACTTCGATCATTTATTGGCAAAATACCCACTAGAACTCATCGAACGCTTTAGTTATGTAAATAATATTGCTTATGCGATTCCTTTTGACCCAAGTGTACAGATGCTTTTTTATCGTAAAGATTTATTTAATGACCCATTAAGTAAACGAGCTTATTTTGAAAGGTATCGACAACAACTAAATGTTCCTAAAAATTTTACTGAATTTGATCAAATTGCACAATTTTTTAGTCGACAACACAATCCTGAATCACAAGTAGAATTTGGCAGTTGCATTACTTTAGGCAATTATGAACTCATTGCATCAGAGTTTTTAGTTCGTTATTATGCTCAAGGTGGTAAATTAATTAATGGCAATAAATTAGGCTTAAACAAGACTATTGCTCTTAATACTTTAAATCAGTTGCAATCATTTATAAAGGTAGCAAGAAATATACAATCACCTTGGTGGCAAGAATCAGTAAATTTATTTGAACAAGGCCAACTTGCAATGTTAATTGTTTATATGAATTTATTTAGTTATATCAATCATCGTAATATTTTACCTTTAGTTGGATATGCAAAAGTACCTGGTCGAAAATCTTTATTTGGTGGTGGATCACTTGGTATGTCGAAATATAGTCAAAAAGATAAACAAGTTAAAATCTTTTTTGATTGGCTTTATTCTAATGAAATCAGTGAACAAATAGCATTACTTGGTGGCGCCACGGCACAAAAATCTATTTTTCAAAATCATAGAATTATTAAGAGTTATCCATGGTTACCTGTGGTACAACAACAATACACTAATGGTATTCGGGAAAATAGTATGACTGGTAATGCGATTAATTTAAGATTGATTGAAAACATTATTGGCAAATATTTAACACAGTGGATAACTAATCAATATAGTTCAATGCAAATCATAGAGTTGATTAATGTTGAGATAGAAAAAACTATGGCTAATAAATAATTATTAGCCATAGTTTACGTAACTTTTTATCGTTAACTGTGAATGGATTATTCTGATTCTACTTTTTTAGGTGTCATGATGACATCTTTGTCTCTAAAGAAGTACCAGAAACCTACCGCAACAATTGCTGCAACTACAGCTGGATAGATCCAAAACTCTTGCCATTGAGGTCCAGCATTAGGTAATGTTTTTTCAGTAACAACACGATTATTGATAAATCCACATACCGATGCCGCCATAAATACACCAAAGCCATTAGAAACAATAAAACGTAAGCCTTGAGCCTGAGCTTTGATTTCTGGGCCAGCTTTTTTATCAACATAAATATCGCCAGCGGTAAAGAAGAAATCCCAACAAATACCTTGTAACAATAAAGTGCCAATAATATAGAAGAACATATTACCGTCTGACGTTGCGGCTAACGATAGCATCATACTACGAATTATCCAACAAATTGCACCGAATAAGATGATCTTTTTAAACCCAAAGCGACCTAATAGGAAAGATAAAAGGAACATAAATAGCACTTCTGTAGCAATAGCAATTTGCATCATTGATGCTGGTTCTAATCCTAATACAGGCAAATAAACGGGTAAATAAGCACTATATGCAGTTTTAGTTATCATTAAGATAAAGGTAGAAAGCATGAATATAGTGAAATATTTATCTTTAAAAAGAGATAAGGCATCTAAACACATAGCATCTCGAATTGAGAATTTTTTATTTCGACTGGTTGGTGGCGTATTTGGTAAAGTAAAACAATAAATGCCGTAAACCACAGAAGCACCAGAAGCAAGTAAAAATGAATTGATAGAACTTGAAAAACCAGTGTAACCAAGAATTAATCCTACTATCATAAAGCCGATAGTACCAAATACACGAATAATTGGGAACCAACGCACACCATCTATATGCCTAAAGCTTACGCTATTTGCTAAAGCTGTTGTTGGATAGAATAATAAACCAACAATAAATATCATTATTAAAAAGCCGACAATATTGCCACTTTCAACAAAGTTAGGAATGATAAATAAAACACCGGCATTAAGAATGTGTAATATCCCCATCACTTTTTGAGATGCGATGAATCTATCGGCAATCATACCAATAAAAAGTGGCGAAATGATGGTTGCAATTCCTAAAACTGAATAAGTAGAACCAACAATTTCTTTTAATCCATAAGCAGCAAGTACTGCACCGATAACCATATTCCATGCGCCTTGCACAAAATATTGTAAAAACATCATTACCAGTAAACGTGGTATTTTAAACATATATTGCTCCGTATTAAATCATCTTCGTTAAGCCATCATAGGCTACTTGAATATTATAAGGTTTAAATATTTCAACTAATTCATCATGCATGAAGCCACTACTATGGGAGTGATGAGAAGTGATAAGTTGAGTATTGGAATCAAAAATACCTTCTTCTAACATGCGTTTTTGAGCTGCAATAACAGTTTCAATACTCATGTGATTATTGGTTTTATCATTTTGTTTATAGCCGTAAGTACACTCGAAAATTGCCATATCAATTTTTTTACCGCTATTTTTCAACCATTGCCAAGTTAGCTCAGGAAAATAACCCGAATCATGTCCGTGGAGTAAGGTTTTACCATCTTTCTCGATTAAATAAATAAAACAAAATTCCCATTTAGCATGATTAGCCAACAATGCAGTAACGGTATAACCAGCTGATGTCACAACAGTTTGAAATGGAACCACTAAATTAAATACAAAACGCTCAGGACTATATCCAGGTAAAACATTTAAGCAACCATTTATTGCAATATCATTGCCATAAATATACAGCGGATGGTCGATATTAAATCCATAGTCCACCATACGACTAAACAGATCGCCAACATTAAAATGGTCAGGGTGAGTATGAGTAAACAATAAGTCCTTTATTTTAGTAACGTCAATGTTTTCTCTCATTACTTGATAGCTATATTCAGGGGCAAAATCAATTTGCATAATATCATCAATAAGAATCGAACTTCGAGTTCTTATATTTTTACCTTTTTGTTGGCGAGATTTTTCACAAATTTCACATTTACAAAAAGGATTTGGGATACCTTCAGAGGCGGCAGTACCCAAAAACTGTAGTTTCACATTGTTCTCCTATCTATAATTAGATTGTTTTTATGCTAGTTTTAGCATTATGTTAGCAAAAATTGGAACGTTTCAATTTTATTTTAATGTCATAATAACCACAACAAAAATGGTATTTTTTTTTGTTAATTCGTGAGCAGGATCAAAGTTTCTATAAAATAGGTTATTGTTTTAATATTAAATAATTATCGACGATATTGTTTATCGCCGATAATAAAAGAGTTTAGATGCTGGAGGGTAATTTTAGTTAGCCTCTTTCCATAGAATTAGATCCTGTTCGTCGAGTTCTGACGCATCAAATCCGACTGTAGGGGGTAATTCTTCACGGTCAAAGGCTAAATCGCCACCATTGATATCAATATCACCTTTCTTAATCCCTTTAAAATCGTAAAGATTGGTATCGCATAAATGAGAAAGAGTAATATTTTGTGTAGCGCGAAACATGGTTTCGATACGACCAGGAAATTTTTTATCCCAATCATTTAGCATTTCTTTGATTACTTGCCGTTGCAAATTAGGTTGTGAGCCACAAAGATTACATGGAATGATAGGAAATTGTTTTATTTCAGCATATTTTGCAATGTCTTTTTCTTTACAATATGCAAGAGGTCGAATAATAATGTGTTCACCTGAATCATTCATCAATTTAGGTGGCATGGCTTTAAGTTTGCCTCCATAAAACATGTTTAAAAATAGTGTTTCTAAAATGTCATCTCGGTGATGTCCTAGAGCTATTTTTGTTGCACCAAGTTCAGTTGCAGTACGATATAAAATACCACGTCGAAGTCTAGAACAGAGAGAACAGGTTGTTTTACCTTCTGGAATTTTTTCTTTGACAATTCCATAAGTATTTTCTTGGACAATTTTATATTCAATACCTAACGACTCAAGATATTCAGGTAAGACATGCTCAGGAAAACCAGGTTGTTTTTGATCTAAATTAACTGCGACTAATTCAAATTGTACTGGTGCGCTGATTTTTAAATTAATAAGAATATCCAGCAATGTATAGCTGTCTTTACCGCCTGATAAGCAGACCATTATACGATCGCCTTCCTCGATCATGTTAAAGTCAGCGATAGCTTCACCAGTAAGACGTCGCAATCGTTTATGTAATTTATTTTGGTTATATGTATTCATCACGATTTAATAGATTATTCCGCTCGACTCATATATCGGCGTTCTGCGATATGAATTTTAACTCTTTCGTGGTTATCAATATATTCTGGTACTTGAATGACAAGACCGGTTGATAGTGTTGCAGGCTTTGTTCGTGCACTTGCTGAAGCACCTTTGATACTTGGTGAAGTTTCAATAATTTCTAGTTCAACTGTTTGTGGCAGTTCTAAAGCAACAACTTCACTTTCAGCCATTAACACCTGAATACCATCCATTCCACCATCAGGAATAAATAGTAGTTCTTCTTCAATTTGATCTTTCTTAAAAATAAATGGCGTATAGTCTTCATTATCCATAAATACATATTCGTCACCATCAATATAAGAAAAGCTTACCGGACGTCGAAATAGTTCGATAGTATCTAAAATATCATCTCCTTTAAAACGTTCCTCAACTTTGCCACCAGATTTCACATCGGTAAAACGCATTTTATAAAGGGTGCTTGCTCCACGCGCACTAGGACTTTGAACATCAATCTCTTTCACTAATAATAATTTGCCATTGTAGGTGACTGCATCACCACGTTTTATTTCATTTGCTTTAGCCATAATACTTTCTTCATGTTTAATAGAGTTAAAAATTTAGCTCGCTATTTTACCCTTAACTTGCTATTGTCACCAATAAATTTTATAAAACAACGACAAATTCCTCTAAACTAATGACTGATTCATTCAAATGCCGTAAAAACTGTGGTGCATGTTGTATTGCGCCATCAATTTCATCTGCTATACCTAGTATGCCGAATGGAAAACCAGCCGGAATTGCCTGTTTTCATTTAGACGAGAATTTTCAGTGTAAATTATTTGGTAATACTAATAGACCTCTAGTCTGCGGTCGTTTAAAACCTTGTTTTGAAATGTGTGGAACAAATCGTGATCAAGCGATGGATTATTTAACTCAATTAGAACAGTTAACTAGCAGCTAAGTATTGCTAATATTTAACATATCAGACGGATTATTAGAATTATTTATCTCGCATATAATTTTTTTTGATACACTTCATCACAATTTATCAGCTAATGATAAATATCGTAATAAATTATTTTAAATCAGTTACTAACCTAGATATTAAGCATAAGGTAGTAACTAAATATATTTAGAATCTGTTTAACAAGAAGAAAATTAATATGAATGATAAATTAAAGCGTGATTTAAAAGCCCGTCATTTAGCGATGATAGCCATTGGTGGCTCCATCGGAACTGGGTTATTTGTCGCTTCAGGCGCTACTGTTGCACAAGCTGGTCCTGGTGGTGCACTGCTTTCTTATGCCATTATCGGCATAATGGTCTACTTTTTAATGACTAGTTTGGGGGAGCTTGCTGCTTATCTTCCGGTTTCTGGCACTTTTGCGACCTATGGGGCACGCTATGTAGATGAAGCATTTGGTTTCGCTATTGGCTGGAACTATTGGTATAACTGGGCAATAACGGTTGCTGTTGACTTAGTTGCAGCTCAATTGGTGATCTCCTATTGGTTCGATGCTGGGGCTTATAGTTGGTTATGGAGCCTGTTATTCCTAAGTATTATCTTTTGCTTAAACTATGTTTCTGTGAAAGGGTTTGGTGAAGCAGAATTTTGGTTTTCATTAATTAAAGTCGTCACTGTGATTTTATTTATAGTAGTTGGTTTATTAATGATTATTGGTATTTTAAAAGGCGCTGAAACTGCTGGTTGGCAAAACTGGCAAGTTGGTGATGCTCCATTTGTTGGAGGTTTTGCTTCAATGATTGGTGTTGCGATGGTCGTTGGTTTCTCATTCCAAGGTACTGAACTAATTGGTATCGCTGCAGGAGAATCAAGAGATCCAGAAAAAAACATTCCAAAAGCAATGAAACAAGTCTTTTGGCGAATACTATTATTTTATATTTTTGCAATTTTAGTTATTAGTTTAATCATTCCATATACTGATCCTAACTTACTACGTAATGATGAAACTGATATCAGTGTTAGTCCATTTACTTTAGTTTTTCAGCATGCTGGATTATTATCGGCAGCAGCTATTATGAATGCGGTTATTTTAACTTCAGTACTTTCTGCTGGTAACTCAGGCTTATATGCTTCAACTCGAATGCTATATGCTTTAGCTAAAGAAGGTAAAGCACCAAAGATCTTTGGACGATTATCTTCATCAGGTGTACCTGATATGGCATTATTTGCGACAACATTGGTTGCTATGCTTTGCTTCTTGACCTCACTATACAAAGATCAGGAAGTTTATTTATGGCTACTTAATATGTCAGGTATGACAGGATTTATTGCTTGGCTTGGTATTGCTATTAGCCATTATCGTTTTAGAAAAGGCTACATAACACAAGGCCGTGATCTAAATAAATTACCATATCGTTCGAGTTGTTTCCCATTTGGTCCTATTTTTGCCTTTATACTTTGTTTGACGATAACATTAGGGCAAAATTATGAAGCATTTTTACAAGAAACCATTGATTGGAACGGTGTAATTGCGACTTACATCGGTATTCCATTATTTCTTTCGATTTACTTCGGTTATAAAATCGTTAAAAAGACGAAATGGATAAAGTATGAGCAAATGGATTTTTCTCAAATGGATTAATTAGGAAGTAACCTAAATTATGACTTGTACATCCGTCGACTTTAGTCGACGGAATTGTATTAAAAAAGAGAAAATAACTAATCAACTCATTAGTTAATAATGTAAAACAACAAGCGTGATAACGATATTAACGACTACGGAATATGATACGTGCTTTTGAAAGATCGTAAGGTGTCATTTCTACCGTTACTTTATCGCCAGTTAGAATTCGAATATAGTTCTTTCTCATCTTTCCAGAAATGTGTGCAGTAACAACATGACCGTTTTCAAGTTCAACACGAAACATCGTGTTTGGAAGAGTATCAAGAATAGTACCTTGCATTTCAATGTTATCTTCTTTTGCCATTGGGGCCTCTTAATATTAAATACAAATTAAATACACTCAAATTAATAAATATCATTCTCATTTTCTTTACGATTAACTAGAAAAGCGAATTAATCAAACTCAACTAAATTACCAAAATATTTTTGGATCTAGACAAAGTGATTGATTTGAGTATAAACATAGAACAACTATATTCAAATTATCTAAATATAGCGGCGAAATAATGCCGAAAAAACTCTCAGATGTAAAGTCATTTCTAACATTTCTTTGCATTATAGAGCCTATTTTCATGTATATATTGCCAAACTTTAGGCGATAATAACTTTTCACAGCTTTGTTGATTATTAATATTTTGCCGGATTTCTGTTGCTGAAATTGCTTCAAGTGGTGTATTAGCAAAGTAAATATAGCCATTAGGACATTGATGTAATGTTTGACTATCTTGAGTTAGGTGTTGATTAATCCATTGTTGTAGCTTGCTATCACAGGGTGTTTGAGCATAACCTGGCCGTTTACATATTAGCAAATGACAATAATCGAGTAATTTTTGCCACTCTTTCCATGTTGGTAAACTAAGCAAAGAATCTTGTCCCATTATAAAAGCTAAACTTTGCTGAGTACCATTTTGTTGACGCCATGATTTGAGAGTATCAATGGTAAAAGAGGGCTGATTAATTAGCTTTGGTTCTAATTCTCGAGTATCAACTGAAAATAGAGAATAATCCGCTATAGCCAACTGCAACATAGCTAAACGTTGCTCTGTATTGGCCTCTGGTTGTGGTTTATGAGGCGGAATACGGTTAGGTAATAGATTAATTTTAGTTAATCCCAACTCTTTGGCTAAGGCTAAAGCTGGGCGTAAATGCCCATAATGGATTGGATCAAAGGTTCCACCAAATAACGCTGTTAACACTTATTTAACCCCATAAACTGCATAGTTAAACTTAGCAGTGCATCCCAAATAGGTAAATCATTATTATGTTTTAGGCTAATTTCAATATCGGTTAATGTCGCCAGTAGAGCAAATAACGATTTGATATCAAAACGATTCAAATAAGCGCTATACATGGTTCTCCTATTTTGCCAGACTCTATATTCATCAAAAATTTGCCGAGGTGATTTCTCGCTTAAAGCTAATTTTAAATTGATCAACAAAATCAATTCACGTTGAATAATCCGCATCAATATTAACGGCTCAAAATCATTCATTTTAAGCTGTTGTAAAACATGTGTTGCACGTTTTGCTTTATTGGAAAGCATTGCATCAATCCAATGAAAAGGCGTAAATATCGCTGAATCATTAATATTTAACTCAACTTGTTCATAAGAAATAGTTTGATTTGGATAGAGTAAATTTAATTGCTCAATAATTTGCGTTAATGCCAACAAATTACCTTCATAGTAATAACTAAGTAACTCGATCGCTGGAGATTCAATAGCTATTTGCATTTGTTGTAAATAGCTTTTGATCCATTGTGGTAATTGTGCTGCTTCAGGTGTTGAACAATTCACTACCACTAACTTGTCAGATAAAGCTTTGTACCATAATGCATTTTCTTGGGTCTTAGTAATCTTCACTAGACTAACTATCAAGCCAATCTCAGGGGTTAACATTTCACATAATGTGTTTAATTTTGCTGCCACTGAAACATTTAACACACCTTCACCAATATCTATACAGAGTAAAGTTTTGCTTGAAAATAGATTCATTGCTTGGCAACTATCATACATTGCCGACCAGTCTGTTTGGCTATTGATTGTGAAAGAAAGTTGTTCGTCATATTGAGCTTGTTTAAAAGCATTACGTAATTCAGTTTGTGCATAATGTTGCAGATAAGGATCGCTACCTAAAATCAAATAATAAGGCGATCCTAATTGCTGGGTTATTTTTTCAGCACTAATTTTAATCATAACTAGTTGTTAGTTTGCTGCATCAACTGATTTCAATTTACGAATGATCTCTTTAGCTGCTTGCTTATACATTTCATCCTCAATCAAATTTTGTTCTACTGTCTTAGCTAATGCTGCTGCTGGATTATCAAAGAAGGTACGGAATATACGAACGTTAATTGGATGAATTTGTTCACCTGCAATGACTACTTGCGCTTGAACTGTCAATACTAACTGATATTCTGCTGCTTTACCATCTTGATAGATAGATATAGTGTTTTTATCCAATGAATTTCTGACTATGCGCAATGACGGATATTTAGCTTTATTATTGCCATTAACTAATGTAACTTTATTATCGCGTAGTAACTCTTTAACTTCCCTTGACAATCGACCGTATGGATCACCACTTTCATAGGACAGTGTCTTAAAGCGAGTAGGAACCTCTGGTTCATATTGCAAATGAAAACCGCATCCAGACAACGATATTGTCAATAACATCAAAGCTAAATATTTTTTCATTGGTATCATCACCTATCTCTTAGTTATCTAACATTATTAACCAACAACTAGATTCAATAATTTGCCTGGCACATAAATAACCTTACGAATTGTCGTATCAGTTAAATATTTTTGAATGTTTGGCTCTTGTTTAGCTTGTTTTACTACAAAATCTTGTTCGGCATCTGCCGGAACGGTAAATTTACCACGTACTTTACCATTGATTTGTACAACAATTAATTTTTCATCCTCAACCATTGCCGATTCATCAGCAGTAGGCCAAGATGCATTATCAATGGTTTCACTATGACCTAATGCTTGCCACATAACGAAACAAGCGTGAGGCATCATAGGATAAAGTAATCTGACAACTGCATTTAATGATTCATCCATCAATGCACGGTCTTGATCGGTATCTTGTGGCGCTTTTTGTAAGCGATTCATAAATTCCATTACTGCTGCAATTGCCGTATTAAAGGTTTGACGGCGACCAATATCATCACTGACTTTAGCAATCGTTTTATGTAGTTCACGACGTAAAGCTTTTTGATCGGCAGTTAATTTAGATAGATCAAGAGCTGTTGTTTTACCTAGTTGAGCATGTTCATATACTAAACGCCATACACGTTTAATAAATCGATTCGCACCTTCCACACCAGATTCTTGCCATTCAAGCGTCATATCGGCTGGAGAGGCAAACATCATAAATAATCTAACGGTATCTGCACCATATTTTTCAACCATCTCTTGTGGATCGATACCATTATTTTTTGATTTAGACATCTTAGTCATACCAGCATGAACAAGTTCATTACCTTTATTATCTGTGGCTTTAGCAATACGACCTTTGTCATCACGTTCAATAGTGACTTCAGTTGGTGAAACCCAAATACGTTCATTGGTAGGGCTGGTGTAATAGAACGCATCAGCTAAAACCATACCTTGGCATAACAAGCGTTTGGCTGGTTCGTCTGATTTTACTAAACCAAAATCACGCATTAATTTATGGAAGAATCTAAAATAGAGTAAATGCATGATTGCATGTTCAATGCCACCAACATATTGATCAACAGGCAACCAATAATTTGCCGCATTTTCATCTAACATACCTTTGTCATAATGAGGGCAGGTGTAGCGTGCATAATACCAAGACGATTCCATAAAGGTATCAAAAGTATCGGTTTCACGCAGTGCCGGTTGACCATTAACCATCGTTTTTGCCCAATTTGGATCTGCTTTAATCGGACTAGTAATACCATTCATTTCAACATTTTCTGGTAAAATGACTGGCAGTTGATCTTCTGGTGTCGGGATTGTAGTGCCATCTTCAAGTGTCACCATAGGAATTGGTGCACCCCAATAACGTTGACGAGAGACTCCCCAATCACGTAAACGATAATTTACTTTACGATTACCAATACCTAATGCAATAAGTTTATCTGCAATAGCATTAAAGGCTTGTTCAAAATTAAGACCGTCAAACTCACCAGAATTAAATAATTTACCATGTTCAGTATAAGCTTGCTGTGATAGATCAGGTACTTGATCATCTTGTGTTAAAATAACAGGTTTAATTGGTAGATTATATTTTGATGCAAACTCATAATCACGTTCATCGTGACCAGGCACCGCCATCACCGCCCCTGTGCCGTATTCAATTAATACAAAGTTAGCAATCCAAACCGGAACTTTTGCACCGGTTAATGGATGGATAGCAAAAAATCCTGTTGCCATACCTTTCTTTTCCATTGTTGCCATGTCGGCCTCAGCGGTTTTAGTTGTTTTGCATTCAGCAATAAAGTCAGCAATTTTGGGATTATTTTGTGCAGCTAATTGAGCAAGTGGATGTTCCGCAGCTACCGAAACAAAACTTACACCCATTAAGGTATCAGGGCGAGTAGTATAAACACGTAACTTATCGCTATAGTTTTCAACGGCGAAATCAAACTCTACTCCTTCAGAACGACCAATCCAGTTTCGTTGCATTGTTTTGACTTGTTCTGGCCAGCTTTCAAGGGTATCTAAATCATTCAATAACTCATCTGCATATTCAGTGATTTTGATAAACCATTGTGGAATTTCTTTACGCTCAACCGGTGTATTACAACGCCAACAACACCCCTCAACCACTTGTTCGTTAGCCAATACAGTCTGGTCGTTTGGACACCAGTTAACAGCTGAAGTTTTTTTATAAACTAAACCTTTTTCAAATAGTTTGGTAAAAAACCATTGTTCCCATTTGTAATACTCAGGACGGCAAGTTGTTACTTCACGATCCCAATCATAACCAAAACCAAGTAGCTGTAATTGCTTCTTCATGTAAGCAATATTTTCATAAGTCCATTTGGCTGGAGCTGTATTATTTTTAACTGCTGCGCCTTCGGCTGGTAAACCAAATGCATCCCAACCGATTGGTTGTAATACATTCTTACCATTCAAACGTTGATAGCGTGAAATAGTGTCACCGATAGTATAATTTCGGACATGGCCAAGATGTAAACGACCTGAAGGGTATGGAAGCATCGACAGACAGTAATACTTCTCTTTAGATGGATCTTCAGTAACGTGGAATGTTTTGTCTTCTTGCCAATGTTTTTGTACTTTGGCTTCAATTTCATCTGGGCGATATTGTTCTTGCATGACGAATTAATGTCCTATCTATTATTGCTAATAAAAATAATTTGCTAATTGTATTGGTTATTGAGGTGTTTTACAAACGTTATGTGAATTGTAAGATTGATTTATTAGGAATTAAAAGATGTAATTTGGATATTGTGCACTAGTAAAAAGCATAAAAAAGCGGGCTAGGCCCGCTTAGTAAATAAATTAGCCACCATTGAAGACACTGGTAAATTTAGAGAAGAATGATTTTTGTTCTTCTTTTGGTATGTTTTCCAAATTGGCCTGAATAAGTTGATCAACTTTTTGGCTTTCATCAACTAAACCTAATTCATTGTATGCATTACGCATCAATAACAATGCGCTCTTAGTTGAATCGGTATCAGGGAATAAGGCTAACATTTGGGTAACCCGATTAATCACAGCAACATAGGCTCCACGTTTAGTGTAATATTGTGATACTTTTAACTCATGACGTGCGATACGGTTTTTCAAAAATATTAAACGCTTTTTGGCGTCAGCGGCATAACTACTATTTGGAAAACCAGTTACCAAATAAGTAAAATCTTTAAATGCAGCCATGGCAAACTCAGGATCACGATCTGAACGATCGACATTAAACCACCCCTGAATTGTATTGTCATTTTGCGCCATATTAGAAATTCCGCGCATGTAAATTACCCAATCGATATTTGGGTGCGTTGGGTTCAATTTCAAAAAGCGGTCAATTGATGCAATGGCTAGTGGATAATCCGCTGTTTTATAGTAGGCATAAATTAAATCTAATTGAACTTGTTGTGAATAAGGTCCAAATGGATAATTTTTATCGATAGCCTCTAAAACGCTAATACTGGATTTGATATTTCCACTCTCAAGCTCTGTTTTAGCTTTATTGTGGAGCTCAATCTCTGGCACATTTTCAACATCATGCTTTGTACTTGTACAGCCAATTAGCATGCTACTTAAAGCGATAGCTAACAAAGTTTGTAGACGCAATTTCATTCAGTTTTCAATCCAAAATATAATTAAACATTAAAGGCGATGATTGGTATATAATACTCTAAAACATAACAGCTTAAAATAGATAAATTACACATGCACAAGTTAAAACTATCATCTGAAATCGAACAAACTCAGCTTGGAATGCGATTGGATCAGGCGTTGTCCGAGCTTTTTCCTGATTATTCTAGGTCAAGAATTAAAGAATGGATTATAAATAATAAAGTATTAGTGAACAATAATATTGTAAATAAACCCAAAGATAAAGTACTTGGTGGTGAAAAAATATCCATCGAAGTTGAAATTGAAGAAGAAACCTATCATCAACCAGAAGATATAAAACTTAATATTGTTTATGAAGATGATCATATTTTGGTTATCAATAAACCACGAGATCTAGTTGTTCATCCTGGAGCAGGGAATCCAAATGGTACTGTATTGAACGCACTACTTTATCACTATCCAGATATCTCAAGGGTGCCAAGAGCAGGTATTGTTCACCGTCTAGATAAAGATACAACAGGTTTAATGGTTGTTGCTAAAACCATTGAAGCACAAACTCATTTAGTTGAATCATTACAACTTCGTGAGATAACTCGAGAGTATGAAGCGGTTGCTATGGGGATCATCACTGCTGGTGGAACCGTAGATCAACCAATTACTCGCCATCCAACTAAACGGACCCATATGGCGGTTTTTCCAACTGGAAAGCCTGCAGTAACCCATTATCGAGTAATGGAAAAATATCGTCTACATACTCGATTACGTTTAAGACTGGAAACGGGGCGTACCCATCAAATTCGT
Organism: Gilliamella sp. LMG 34362; assembly: GCF_984569125.1. Classification (NCBI taxonomy): domain Bacteria; kingdom Pseudomonadati; phylum Pseudomonadota; class Gammaproteobacteria; order Orbales; family Orbaceae; genus Gilliamella; species Gilliamella sp. LMG 34362. Next base: position 1,156,909 of record NZ_OZ474902.1, read on the forward strand.
GTACATATGGCACATATTGCGCATCCATTGGTCGGTGATCCCCTTTATGGTGGTCGACCACGGCCACCGAAAGGCGCTAGCGAATCATTTATCCAAACTCTGCGAGATTTTGATCGCCAAGCCTTACATGCCACTATGTTACGTTTATATCATCCAATTACTGGCGAACTAATGGAATGGCATGCACCAATACCTGAGGATATGCAAAAATTAATACAAGAGTTACAATTAGATACAGAACTTCATAAAGATGAACTTGATTGGTAATAGTTATGATTAAATCAATATATCCCTATTGGCCAGCACCGACAAATATTCGTGCTTTTACTACAACTCGCATCGGTGGTGTGAGTTCTACGCCGTTTGATAGCCTAAATTTAGGTAGCCGTACTGGTGATGATTTGAATGATATCGTCGAAAATCGTCGTCTTATAATTAATGCTGAAAAAATTCCTAGTGAACCTTATTGGCTAAATCAAACCCATAGCACAACCGTACTTGATATTTCAGAAATTCAATTACAGCCGGCAACTGGATTAATTGGTAGTAGTGAGCGATTTGAAGCTGATGGATCATATACTCGGCAAGTTAATCAAGTTAGTGTTGTCTTAACGGCTGATTGTATGCCTGTACTATTTTGTTCAATTGAAGGCAATGAGGTCGCCGCCGCTCATGCTGGTTGGCGTGGGCTTTGTCATGGTATTTTAGAAGAAACGGCAAAGAAATTTTATTGTAAGGCTAGTGATATCATCGTTTGGCTTGGTCCAGCAATTGGCGCTACAAAATTTGAAGTAGGTGGTGAAGTGAAAAAGCAGTTTGAAGCTTACGATGCAAATGCGCATCATGCATTTAAACTAATTGATGCCAAACAACAAAAATATTTAGCAGATCTTTATATGATTGCCAAACAGCGATTAAACTCAATCGGAATTAAGCAAATTTATGGTGGTAACTATTGTACCTATACTGAGCGAGATCTGTTTTATTCATATCGTCGAGAAAACAAGACCGGAAGAATGGCAACAATGATCTGGTTTGAGAAAAATTAAACCAGCGGTGACAATTATCATGCCTCTTGTTGTAAATTTAACTAAGATATCTATTCATTATCTTCTTCGTAATGACTAATGAAGAGTGGTAAAATTGATATGCTGGTTAACTCATTTCCCAATCAATATGATGAAACTCAACCTAAGCATTGCCATGCGCTGAATAAACATATATGAATAATAAACCGACGAAAATACGATAAAACATCACCATCATCAATAAAAAAATATTGGTCAATAATAACGCTATCTTATTAAAGATTAAAGCCTAACTTATGGATAAGATTGATTTTTTATGTTTAGTTGTTAATCGTAAAAGATTACTCAATATTGGCAAATTTATGTGTTTGTAGGCTTAACATCCATTTATTATCAATACGTTTATGATTAATCTTACCTAACAACTCAATGGTATCAAACATATTCATCTCACCATTGACTTCGCAAGGTGACAAATAGTAACGCTTAGCTTGAATATGCTGCTCAATATAGTAACAAAAATCGATAAATCCCGTCTGTTTCTCTGCGACAATTCTTATTTCACTAGCTGTTGGTTGCAAAATTTTTTGATAACGATGGTGATAACAAAATTTAGGACTCAGTGCAATATAATCAATCAGCGGATCTACTTTACCTAGTCCATTACTCTCAATAGCGATATAATAGCCAGCTTGTTTTAAATGCGTTAATAATGAAGATAACTCTTTAACCATTGTGGGCTCACCACCGGTAATGATAATATTGCTACTTTTATATTGCTTAACTTTTGCAACTATTTGCTCTAACGTAAAACGTTGAAATTTGCGGAAATTAGTATCACACCAACTACAATTTAAATTACAGCCAGCAAAACGAATAAAAATAGCTGGCATACCCGTGTTATAACCTTCGCCTTGTAAAGATTCGAAGATTTCAACAATACGATATTCGATCATTTTTCGCTCCGATGATACTCACAGTAAGAAGTAGGGGTTTCCCAAAGCTTAATCATCGACACTGGTAGAAATTGTGATAAGTGGTCAAAAATAAATTTACTCATTCCTTCTGCAGTAGTGCGACAAGGAAATGCAAAAATTTTACGTTGCATTTGCTGCAAAAGCTCAGCTATTTTCCTTTCATTAGTATTATTTTGATTATAAAGATAAGCATGGTCGAGTTGGTCGATAATTTGCTGTTTTACAACTGATTTTATGTCAGCATAATCCATTACCATATCAGCACTTGAACCGCTGGTAATAAGTTCATTGCTGATCTCGACTAACAAACGGTAGGTATGGCCATGTAGGTTATGACATTTTCCATTGTGCCCATCTAACATATGACAAGCATCAAACTGGAACTCTTTAGCAATTTTAAACATATTTCTTTCCTAGTTTTTTTTCGTGGGATGGATTACGAACCACGGTTAGCTAACCTAACAAAATAAAGCGGCTAATATAAAGGATAAAAGCTTGAGTGTCATCCAAATTTACTAAACATTTTTGTTTAAGTGCCGGTTTTTCAAACTACTTTATCTTTTATAAAGACGCGAGTAAAATATAATCGATTTTATTGCAAAAATTCGTCAAAAATATTGTTAATCAGCTCTTGAAATTTATTCTTCCACACTCATTTAGTGATTATGCAAATGGATTAGATGTGTTACACATTTAAACCAAATTTATTGCTTAGGAGATAAATAATATGAGGTTAGATAAACTCACTAACAAATTTCAACAAGCTTTAGCTGATGCGCAATCAATCGCATTAGGTAAAGACAATCAATATATAGAGCCCATTCATGTATTATCTGCCATGCTTAATCAAGAAGGCAGTGGGATTAATCCATTACTGGTGGCTTCAGGTGCAAATATTGCGACATTACAACAAGAATTAAATCAAGCAATTGAACGTTTACCCCAAGTTCAAGGCATTGGTGGTGAAGTTATTCCATCACAAGAATTAGTAAGAATTTTGAATCTATGTGACAAATTAGCGCAAAAAAATGGCGATAGCTATATTTCATCTGAATTATTCATACTAGCTGCATTAGATGAAAAAGGTAATTTAACCGATATTTTAAAAAGAGCAGGTGTCAGCAAAGACAAATTTAGCCAAGCAGTTAACCAAGTAAGAGGGAGTGATAACGTGAACGATCCTAATGCTGAAGATCAACGTGGTGCATTGAAAAAATATACCATTGATTTAACCGAAAGAGCCGAACAAGGCAAGCTTGATCCAGTCATTGGTCGTGATGAAGAGATTCGCCGAACCATTCAAGTATTGCAACGTCGAACTAAAAACAATCCAGTATTAATTGGTGAGCCAGGAGTTGGTAAAACAGCTATCGTAGAAGGTTTAGCACAACGTATTGTTAATCGTGAAGTGCCAGAAGGTTTACGTAACAAACGAGTATTATCATTAGATATGGGGGCATTAATTGCCGGTGCTAAATATCGTGGTGAATTTGAAGAACGCTTAAAAGCGGTACTTAAAGATATCGCCAAAGCCGAAGGTAGTATTATTCTCTTTATTGATGAAATACATACTATGGTCGGTGCTGGTAAAAGTGATGGAGCAATGGATGCTGGTAATATGTTAAAACCGGCATTAGCTCGAGGTGAGTTACACTGTGTTGGTGCCACCACACTTGATGAATATCGTCAATATATCGAAAAAGATCCGGCATTAGAACGTCGTTTCCAAAAAGTATATGTAGCAGAACCGTCAGTTGAAGATACCATCGCAATATTGCGTGGTTTAAAAGAACGTTATGAACTGCATCATCATGTGCAAATTACCGATCCGGCAATTGTTGCAGCTGCAACTTTATCGCATCGTTATATCTCTGATCGTATGTTACCAGATAAAGCGATCGACTTAATCGATGAAGCAGCATCAAGTATCCGTATGCAAATGGACTCAAAACCAGAGTCATTGGATCGGCTTGAACGACGTATTATTCAGCTCAAACTTGAACAACAAGCACTCAAGAAAGAGTCTGATGATGCAAGTAAAAAACGACTTGAGATGTTAAATGATGAACTTGCTGAAAAAGAAAAGGCTTATGCATCACTTGAAGAAGAGTGGAAATCAGAGAAGGCTGCGCTTTCGGGTACTCAAAATATCAAGGCCGAGTTGGAAAAAGCACGTACTGAAATAGAACAGGCTCGCCGAATGGGCGACTTAAACAAGATGTCCGAACTACAGTATGGCAAAATCCCAGAATTAGAGAAGAAACTAGCAGCAGCCACACAGCTAGAAGGTAAAACTATGAAGTTATTGCGTAACAAAGTCACCGATAACGAAATTGCTGAAGTTTTATCGAAAGCAACAGGTATTCCTGTATCGAGAATGCTAGAGAGTGAAAAAGAAAAACTGTTACATATGGAAGACGCCCTACATAAACGTGTTATTGGTCAAAATGAGGCGGTTGTTGCTGTGGCCAATGCTATTCGTCGTAGTCGAGCAGGGCTTTCTGATCCGAATAAACCGATTGGTTCCTTCTTATTCTTAGGACCGACAGGTGTTGGTAAAACAGAACTTTGCAAAGCATTGGCTAACTTTATGTTTGACAGTGAAGATGCTATGGTACGTATCGACATGTCTGAGTTTATGGAAAAACATTCTGTAGCTCGATTAATCGGTGCACCTCCTGGTTATGTTGGTTATGAAGAAGGAGGCTATCTAACTGAAGCAGTGAGACGACGACCATACTCTGTTATCTTACTCGACGAAGTCGAGAAAGCACATCCAGATGTTTTTAACATCTTATTACAAGTATTAGATGATGGACGATTAACTGATGGACAAGGTCGTACTGTCGATTTTCGTAATACAGTAATCATCATGACATCTAACTTAGGTTCTGATTTGATTCAAGGTCAAGTTGAACTGAGTTATGATGAGATGAAAGCGTTAGTCATGACTGTGGTAACTAAACACTTTAGACCGGAGTTTATCAATCGTATTGATGAAACTGTGGTATTCCATCCATTAGGACAAGAAAACATCAAAGCAATTGCGAAAATTCAATTAGCTCATGTTGAAAAACGTCTTGATGAGCGTGGATATGAAATGGATATCTCTGATGCCGCACTGGAACAATTAGCTAAAGTTGGTTTTGACCCAATTTATGGTGCAAGACCATTAAAACGTGCAATACAACAAGAGATTGAAAATCCATTAGCACAACAGATTCTATCTGGCAAATTAGTTCCGGGTAAAACGATTCATCTAGATTTGGATGATGGTAATATTGTTGCCAAACAGTAAAGCTACTTATTGATTGGTTGTCGAAATTACAACAATATTAATAAAGCCAAAAAGCCTGAAAATTAATTTTCAGGCTTTTTTATTTATAGCATTAGTATTCCTATTTATGAAAAAATCAAACTCATTTAATTAGATAAAAAATTGAGGAAAGGGGTTTTTAGTTTATCAAAACTAAATTATGTAATCTTTGTGATTAAATATAAAATTGAAAATAACTTAATTTAACAAAGAAGACCTAGACTTTAGGTGGACTTCTTATTTTTCTATAATTTAATATCAAAGATCGTACTTAGTCGTATATATAACCAGGTATTAATTTACCTTTGTACCATACTTTATCATTATAAAGAATATTATCTTCACCTATTACACTAGGATTTTCAGTATAAATATTATTACGATTAAGTAAACAATTATTATATTCTAAATCAGTGCATTGACGATTTTGCTTACTATCGAAATTATAATAATGGCAGCTATTGCTTTTATTAACATATCGATAATTATGATAATCGTAAATCGCAGTTATTTTGGTTAAGACTCTGTGATTTTGATCATCAAAATCATAACAGTCTTTACTGCCTTCAGCCGATCTATCTTTTGGATTAAAGATTATATCACTGCCCCAAAGATGAGTTGCGATAAATTTATTATGATGGTTGATATAATAATCATAATTGGAACCTCGTCTAGCATTAAATTTGTAACGTTCAATTGCTAAATCTGCAACGCCATCAAAATTAATATCTTGTAGATGAATGCTATAAATTGAATTGTAGCTATAATTCAAATTTTCGATTTTTTGTAATAATTTGTTGGATGCTTGCTCATAAATATTAATTCCATATAACTTAATCTTTTCATTTTTTTGTTTTCGTAATACAGCGGTAAAGTAGATATTTTCTAAACTATCGTATTGTAATAATTCAATATTATTAAATTCGCTGCTAATATCTTCTTCATTGATGAAAAAATCTCTTTGCAATTTGATTGGCTTTAAGCGTTGTTGATGTTCATCAAACCAAACTCCAGTTAACTCATGATTTAAAATTATATAGTCACCGCCATAGTCATCAGTTTGATCAAATTTAATATTATCTAATTTAATATAAGAGAGTTGGTTATTATTAGTATTTGAAGAGTTTGTATTATAAAAAACGACACTTTTGTTATCTACATTAAATGAACTTTGATCTAGTACCAAAGACTGCCAAAGTTGGTCAGGATTACGCTTATCAATTAAGAAATGTAACGAAGTAATGCTACTATTGAAATATAAAGTAATATCTTTATTAGAACTATTGTCAGTAAATGCATAAATTGCACATTTACCTGAGAACGAAAGACAAAGACAAATTAAAAACAATATATTTTTCATATTAATAATCATTCAAACTGATTGCTTTTTACGAGTTAGCAAAATTTAAGAAAAGAATTTTTCAATTATCAAAATTCTTAGTTTTAGTATCTATTATAATAAGCAGTCAGTTTATTTTACATCCATTGCATTATTATTACTTTTATCAACTTAATAGTCACTACATAACACAAAATATTTTTAAAAGTCATGTAATGACTGTTTTTAGCAAAAAGTTGTTAATGATAAGGTTCCTAATATCTACAAAAATGGACAAATGTATGTTAGCAATTTCGGTCATTTTAAATAGAGCAAAAGTATTATAGTCGGAACTCTAATTTACATATCTTGACAAATTAACTCTAATTACTATTTGATAAAATGTGCTATTTTTATTATACTGATTTAGTCAAAAAATAGTTTATTATTCAATATAAAACAATGGGATGGGTTTAATTTACCTGGATGTTAGTCAAGCTGCAGTCAGTTGGAAGTTAAATATTACTTGAAATTATTTATAAAATTAATCGCAAAATATATTCAAATTATTTAATTGAAAATTGTTTTTATTCTTAAAGTGAACCACTTCCCCCCATAGCAATATTAATATAGATAATTCATTGAATTGCAGACATTTAATTTTCAAAACTGTAGTTCTCTCAATTGAATAGTACAAGTGTGTTTTCGATCAACCTTTGTACGATAAAGTTTGTATCACTATAGATAAAAATCAATAACAGTCGTTCTTCAAAATTAGTAAGCATAAATTAATTTATGCATGTATTACCAAATTAAATATAAAGCAAAACAGATAACTAAATTTGTTTTGATTATATTTTTGTCAGAAAAGTAATTTTATAACAATAAAACAATGAAGTGTGAATAAATGGGATTCGGAGTATGTTTAAATACAATTATTTAAAAAACAGTCATAACTTGAAATTATTTTCAATATTATTGTTGGGAATTTATTCTAAATTTGTAATTGAAAATCGTTTTATATTTTCAGTATTTAAATATTTACTACCATGCAATTTTGCTAAAGATAAATTATTATCTGGACGTTATATGCAGCTTTTTTTGTTAACTTTCAATCCTACTATAGTAGTAAGGCTAATTAACAAGATACAAAAAATCAGTTTTTTTTTCATAATTATCACGGTTAATTCTGTTTATGCTTTGAATGTCACTACAGCTGAAAGTATACAAGGTTCTCAACCTTATTTAACTTTAGGTAATGGCAGCATTAAAGCTGATAATAGTGATTCTTTATTAAGCATTACTCTTTCTAATGGCAAAGTTATCACTCCTAGTGATGATGTTTCAAGTATAACTAATCCAATATATTTACCTCATTCAAAACAGTCTTTTACAAGGATTAGAACCATTATTCCATTCACTGAACAAGGAAATCCTAATTATCCGCAAGTGAAAATTTCTGATTTACTGGGCTCGCCGTTTAACTTTTATGCTGATGATGATGGTGATGGTTTTGATGAAAATGGTAATGTTACTGCAACAGCTAGCGGTAATATCAGTTTGAAATGGGAGGCTAGGAATCCGAAAGTGCCCGATATTAATGCTCAAAATGCCTATATTGACATTACTTCAACAGTAAAAAATAATCCTAGAGAAATGATTAGTTTATGTGATAGTCCATATCGCTTAACGATAAGTACTAGTAATGGTGAATTAAAAACTGAATACGGTGAACCTAATAACAATATTTTTACTCAAAAAAGTCATACTTACTATATAAGTGCTAAAATGTTGCCAACAGTCTGTTATGCTCAGCCGAATTTACTTTATGATAACGCTTCTTATGGCAACAATATAATCAATGTAGATTATGATGGCCCTCTTTGGGATTCAGCCAAGCTTTCAGATAATGAATATAGAGGTTTTCCAAGTAAAGGTTTTAAAGTAAGAAATGCGCATACTAGTGGTGAATATGAAGGCGAAAATTCAGTCTACAATAATAACTTTCCAAGTACTGGCTCAAATGGCTTATATTTTTATTTACTACTTAAAGGAGCAACACCAGAAGAGATGTTAGCCGCCAATGGTAGTACGATAATCGCTAAAGAAGGTGGTAGGGTGAAGTTATCACTATCTGTTGAATCTACACCAAAATGGAGGCATGATGACAGATTACCTGCTCCCATCCCTTATTGGAATAGTGAGCCAGCATTAAAGGTTACATTATCTGGACCACATAGTGGTTCTAACACTAAAACGTTTAATCCCGCTACTTTTAAACTCTATACCGATAGTGCTGAGACACACACATTATATGAATTTAAAATAATGCGTTGGTATATTCCGCAACCTAAAGTTACTTATGGTGAAGGTGATGCGAGAAAATGGTCAAAGAGCGATGCGCAGTCTTATCAAGCAAAAGCTCGTGCTTATTGTTCAAGTTTAGGTGCTAATTATCGTTTGGCAAATATTAGCGATTTTACTAATGCTAATCGATATCGCTATGGCTGGAATAGCGGTATTGCTGGTAGAGGTTCTAAAGCGTATCGTCGTCAGTTAAGCTACCTTTCGGCTGGTAACTGGGTAGGTGGTATAAATAATGAATGGGGATGTTTAGTTAATGATTGGAATGCTGCAGGTAGTGATCAGTACCGTTGCAGTGGTTATTCTGGTAGTGATTGGGATTCATATGCATATTGGACTGACAATTTAGCTAAAGATGTTACTGACTCTGAGGATGAAGCAAAACCATTAATTAATCCTATGAATGTAGGCGAACCTATGGTTTATGATTCTTATGACTATCAGTATCGGGCAGCTTGTGTTAGCCCGTAAAGCTACTTTCCATCAGTAATTACTCACCACTGTTGCCAGTGAAAAAACTGGCAACAAATTTATCCTCTTAAGGATTCAATCAAATAGAATTATTTCTAATTATTTTTATGATTAAAACATAGTGTAGACTAATAAGTTCCACTCAGTTCAACGAACAAAAAGAATTAACTTTTGTCAACGTATTGGATAGATAATTACCTAACTGATAAGAAGTAGATGTGTTTTTAATGATTATATAAAAATTTCTGTCAGCAACAGACATTAGGTTAGATATCAAATTTTTATATAAAAGATAAGTAACTTATTAGTGAATAGTTACTTAGTCTTTTTAATCATTAATTAAAAGGGATTTTTAGAATTTAAAAAAAACCTGTTCTCAAATTTGTCTATGAAATAATTAAAACGGTTATAAAGCGTTTTAACTCTGCTTTAGATCATTACATCTAATATAAATTGTCAGAATATTAATATTAGTAAACTTAAACTACAGTCATATAAACCTGATTATTCAGTAAATTTTTAGGATCAAACTGTTGTTTAATTGTACGCATTAAGTGGCGATTTGCTTCAGGAATTGCAGCATTGTAATAACTTACTTTCGCCGTTCCGATGCCATGTTCTGCAGAAGGCAATCCTCCCAATTCAAGACATTTTTGATAAAGCGCTTGGTGAACATTTTCCAGATCAGATTGCCATTGTTTGTCATCACGACTATCACGTAAAATGCATAGATGAATGTTACCATCGCCAGCATGACCAAAGGCTAACATACGCATGTGGGTTTGTGTTTCTAGTTGTTTGGTGAAATTAATGAAATCGCTAATGCGATTTATTGGTACCACTATATCGATTGGATCTTGTTCTGTTATTGCTTCAACTGCACGTACTAACGAACCTCGAATCGTCCAGATTTGATTAGTTTGATTATTATTTTCGGCAACAAAATAGTCACAATCGCCTAAATTAGTTAATAGCAGTTTGCGTTGTTGTTCAATGGTTTGTAGATCGGAACCATCAAGCATAATAATTAGATAAGCTTGGCTATTTGGTAGCGGGAATTTAAAACCAGAGTACCGTTCGCCCCATTGTGCGACTTTACGTTCAACAAACTCCAATGCAGTCGGCGTAAGGGTATGTAGCACGGTGGTAATACTACTAATGGCTTGTTCAATAGTATTAAAACCAACAATAAATGTTTGTGATACTTTTGGTTTGGCTATCAGTTTTAAAGTACATTGCGTGATGATACCTAAGGTACCTTCACTGCCAATAAAGAGATGTTTTAAAGCTAGTCCAGTGTTGTCTTTAACATTTTTACTACCAATATTTAACACACTACCATCAGCCATTACAACTTCAATTGCTTGCACATAATCTCGAGTCACACCATATTTTACCGCCCGCATACCACCAGCATTAGTACTAATATTTCCGCCAATGGTGGCATTTTTAGCGCCCGGATCAGGCGGATAAAAAAGGTCATGTTTTTCAACAAACTGTTGTAGGTCTTGCAGTAAAATACCTGATTGTACGGTAACGGTGAATGTTTGCTTGTCCAGTTCCACAATATGATTCATTAAGGATAAATCAAGAATAATACCGCCATTAGGAATAGTCGAGCCGACTAAGTTAGTACCAGCACCACGAGTGGTAATATTAAGATTATTGGTATTAGCGTATTTAACAATCGCAGCTACTTCTACTGTGGTTTTGGGGTAGACTAATATATCGGCATAGCCATATTTTAATTTTAAACCATCAGTTAAATGTGATGGTGGGATCGCATTTTTTGCAATGATACGTTTAGGATCTGTAATAATGTCTGTGAGTTTGTTCATGCTGAATTTCCGACTATTTATAACTTTTATCGAAGTGGTTGGCTAACTTGTCACCAAGGTATTGAATCACCATCACAATAAAAATAAGAATAATAATACATAAAATGAGGATTTCGGTTACATAGCGTTGATACCCATAACGAATGGCTAAATCACCAATACCACCACCGCCAACAACCCCAGCCATAGAGCTAAAACTAATAAGCGAAATGGTGGTAACCGTTGCGTGTCGAATCAATTGTGCCATCGCTTCTGGAAATAAAATACCGAATATAATGCGGATATGCGATGCACCACTAGCTACCGCTGCTTCTATCACCCCTTTATCTATTTGACTAAATGCATTTTCAGCTAACCTAGCATAAAATGCGATAGCTGCAAGTGAAAGAGGGAAAATTACCGCTTTGGGGCCTACAGTCGTACCGACTAGTAACGCACCCAAAGGTAGTACAGTAACCATTAAAATCAAAAAAGGAATTGAACGAGTGGCATTGATGATAAAATTAGCGATACTATTAATAATTCTGTTTTTGAAGAAGAACTGATTTGACATTAAAAACAGCAATAAACCTATGAGTGTGCCGAATACCAAACCGGCTAACAATGACCAACTTACCATGATAAATGTTTCGTAAGCTGCTTGCCATAACATTTGCGCCATTTCGGCAATGGTGAGCTTTATCATTAATTTATTTCCTCAATAATAACTTCTTGCTGTGCTAATTTTGTTATCAAATTTTGAATATTATCTGGTTCCCCAATAATTTCGATCACCAAATTCCCTAACGCTTGATTATCAAAATACTCTATAAAACCATGCAAAATATTGAATGCCACCTGAGTTTCAATTGCTGATTGATATAGTATTGGTTGGGTAGTATTTTCGTTAATATAACGTAAACGTACTAATTTACCTTTGGCATTTTGTTTGATGATATCTGGTAAATGAGTGTTTTCATCAATATTGAGAAATTTTTGCGTGAAGGGCTGTTTAGGTCCGGAAAAAAGGTTAAATGTAGTGTTCATTTCCACTATTTCGCCTTGTGACATTACCGCAATTCGATGACAGATCTTTTTAACCACATCAATTTCATGGGTAATTAGTACTATGGTCAATGCAAATTTTTGATTGAGCTCTTTTAATAAATCAAGTATTGCGCTAGTGGTAGTTGGATCTAATGCACTCGTCGCTTCGTCACATAATAGAATTTTAGCATCATTGGCAAGCGCTCTAGCAATGCCAACTCGTTGTTTTTGCCCACCACTGAGTTCGGCAGGGTAGGCATTAGCCTTATCGCTTAACCCAACTAAATTAAGTAATTCGGTGACTCTATTTTTTACTGCATCTCCTTTTTTTCCGGCAGCTTTAAGCACAAATGCAATATTTTCATAGACAGTTTTCGATGACGCCAAATTAAAGTTTTGAAAAATCATCCCAACTTGAAAACGAAATGCTTGCAGTTGACGACCGCGCAAGGTTTTTATGTCAACACCATTGATAATGATTTGTCCGGAAGAGGGATCTGCAAGCCGATTAAGCGTTCTTACTAATGTACTTTTGCCTGCGCCGCTCGATCCTATAATACCGAAGATCTCGCCTTGATTAACATCAAATGAGACCTTTTTTACGGCTTCAATCACTTGCTGATTTGCTTCGAATCGTACCGAAACATCTTTTACCTGAATTAATGGGCTAGTTTGCATAATTAAAATAACTGATAATCTGGTTTTTGGAAGGTATAGAAAATACCATTTTTATCATTAATCACTTGAGCAAATTCTGGTGATTTAAGTACGTCGATAATGTCTTTGCCTAATTTATCTTTAGATTCACTGCGAATCGCAATAACATTTTTGAGATCTTTATCTAATACTTCTTGATAAAGCGCTTTTGAAAGATCTAACCCTGCACCAATCGCATAATTGCCATTAACTACTGATAATACAGCGCTATCTAAAGAACGTGGTGTTTGTGGTGCTTCAATTGGTACAATATTTAATCCATAACGATTTTCGATTACGTTGTTAGGGGTGAGATTATTTTTATCTACATTTGGATCGAGCTTAATTAATCCAGCGGCTTCTAAAATGCGTAATGCCCGAGCTTCATTAGTTACGTCGTTAGCTATCGTGACTTGATCACCCTGTTTTAATTGTGAAAAATCAGTAATTTTATTTGAATAAATTCCAGCGCCAGCAGTTGGTACAAAGCCAACAGCAGTGATATCTAAATTGCGTGCTTGTTTAAAGTTATTAAGGTAAGTTAAATGTTGAAACAAATTAACATCAATTTCTTTATTGGCTAGTGCTAAGTTTGGTTGAACATAATCGCTAAATTCACGAATTTCTACTTGATAACCTTTCTTTTCAAGACCTGGTGCAATAGCTTGTTTAAACATATCACCATATGGCCCAGCGGCAACACCTACCGTAATTTGATTTTCTTTTTTAGCATTGTCACAACCAGTTAAGACAATTAAAGACGATAAAATAGCTAAACTAGCCACAATTAGTTTTTTAAACATGATAATTTTTCCTTGAGTTTGGATAATCTTTCTAAAGCTGCAATTAGCGTTGGTTCTTGTTTTGCAAAATGGAAGCGAATATAGCGATATTCAGGGTGCTTAAAAAAGGCGGAGCCTGGTACGGCAGCTACACCCACCTCTCTGATTAACCATTCACAAAATTCAAAATCAGTATTGAAAGGATTAATCTCTGAAATATCAACTAAGACATAATAAGCACCTTGAGGTTCATAGTATGTAAGTCCTATGTCATCTAAGCCACTTAAAAATAAATGACGTTTATCAGTATAGATTTGGGTTAATTGTTGGTAATAATCTTCACCTAAAGCTAATCCAGCACAAGCAGCTTTTTGTAATGGTGCTGCAGCACCAACGGTAAGAAAATCATGAATCATCTTACAACCATCAATAATTTTCTTATCAGCAATAATATAGCCAAGTCGCCAACCTGTTATCGAATAGGTTTTCGATAGTGAGCTACAGCAAATTGTTCGCTCTTTCATATTAGGAAAACTAGCCAAATAGAGATGTTGATGCGGTGCATAAACCATATGCTCATAAACTTCATCGGTAATAATGTAAGCATCAAACTCAATAGCTAGTTGGCTAATATAGTCAAGTTCTGCTTTGGTAAATACCTTGCCACAAGGATTGCTAGGATTACATAAAATTAAAGCTTTAGCTCCTTGTTCAAAAGCTTGTCGAAGTTGTTGCTTATCAAATTCGAATGTTGGTGGAATTAGCGGTACATAAATTGGGGTAGCATCGGATAGAATCGCGTCTGCCCCGTAGTTTTCGTAAAAAGGTGAAAAGATAATAACTTTATCTTTCGGATTACAGACCGTCATTACCGCACACATCATTGCTTCGGTACTACCACATGTTACCAGCACATTTTCATCTGGATTGATATCAATATTCATTAATTTTTGTTGTTTTTTAGCTAACAAACGTCGAAATTCAGCTGAACCCCACGTAATTTCATATTGATGAGGACCATCATCCGCAGCTTGTTTTAATGCATCAATTAAAGGTTTAGGTGGGTCAAAATCAGGAAACCCTTGAGATAAATTGATTGCTTGATATTGATTAGCGATCCGAGTCATCCGACGGATAACTGAATCAGAAAAGTGATCGAGTCGATTGGCTAATTTATGCATTGTTTTTTTATTTATTAAAATTATGAAGCAAGTGATTATAATATAAAAACTTAATTTAGCTGTTAAATAATATATTTATATATAGTTATATTTTTTTCTTATAACTAAATAGAGGGAAAATATTAGATCTTTTAATATTTTTGAGAAAAGCAATTTTTTAAGTGAAAAAATTAAGGAAAAGAAGGTTATAGTATCGAATGTTTTTTTTAGTGTAACTTATTAATAATATTTACAAAATATTAACATATTAAACAACAAAAAAGTGTTGTATGGTTTTTTTTTATCTCTATAATTTTAGGTGGGATTATTGATCATTTATTAGTTATTTAAACGAATAAATTTAGATAAAAATTAAATTAATCATAAATTTAATTGACAGGATTGTCGAAATGCATTATAATTTACAACACCAAACACCAAACACCAAACATGCCTAACCTATAATTTTAATTCTTATAGTTATTGCAGGCAAAGTTTATCATTTCGTTGTAGTTTATCTTTCATTTCTTTTTTAAGGGATTTATCAAGCCTGTTTTTTCAGATGAAGTCTTTTGTGACTTTAACGCCTGTAATTATTTTTTCATTTCCTTTATCTAGTCAGGCTTTGTCGGTTGTTACTAATAGTGTTATTCATGGCTCCGCTCCTTATTTAAGCATAGATGGAGGACAAACAAAAGTTGAAGGAGCCGAAGATCTATTAAGCATAACCTTATCAGATGGAACGGTAATTAAGCCGACTCAAGATACTTCAAGCTCCACCAATCCAATAATTTTACCAAATTTAGATGAGCGTTACTCTAATATTAAAACCCATGTTCCTCTACCTTCGCAAGGAAACGTTTATTATCCCAAAATAGATTTTAATGATTTAGCAAGGCCACCTTTTAATTACTTTTATGATGATGATGGCGATGGTTTTGATGATAGCAATGGTGATATTACAGTAACCGCAACAGGTGAAATTAGTGTTGTTTGGGCTGTTCGAAATAGAACAGTTGAGAGAGAGAATTCTTTTAATTCTTATACCAATATTACTGAAGCAGTTCGTAGTGATCCAGATTCTGTGATTAATGCTTGCCATGGACCATATCGATTAACAATCAGTGTCAGTGATAATGAATTAAATACAACCTATGGTGAACCTAAAGCTAGTTTTATTAGTAGTGATAGTCATACTTATTATTTCCAACCTAGTGCTTCCGCAGCATCAGTATGTAATGTACAACCTAATTTAGTCCCTGACGCTCTATCAGCGTCATCAGCTGTCTTTGAGTTTGGTGATTTATGGGAGGTAGTAGGGCCACTTAATGGTCCTCGAGCCGCTAGAGGTTATCAGGTAATGAAGTTAAATAACGATGGTGATTATCAAGGTCAAGATTCAATGATGCGAAATAATTTCCCGAGTACAGGTTCTCATGGATTGTATTTTTATATGGTACTTTCAGGTATTACTCCAGAAGAAGCGTTAGCGGTTAATGGTAGAACGGTAAGTGCGGTAGAAGGGGGAAATGTTAGTTTATTACTGAGTGCTGGCACGACTGAAAAATGGGAGCATACTTTTAGAGGACCAGCGTCAACAAGGCCTTATGGTGTGGTAGAGCCCGCTTTGAAGGTTCAACTTGTTGGACCACGTTATAATTCAGCTGATAAAAGTTTTAGACCTGTAACATTTAGATTGTATGCAGATAGAAGTAAACGTAATTTATTATATGAGTTTAAGTTAATGCGTTGGTATATTGTCCAACCAGGAGTAACGTATGGCAACGAAAGAATAAGAGATAACTCTGTAATATTATCATATCAGGAGCAAGCAAAAAATTATTGTCGTAGTTTAGGTAATTATCATTTACCTGAAGTGAACGAATTAACCACTGCCAATGATAGAGCGGAAGGTTGGACTGGAGGAATTTCAGATGGTGGTTTAGAGTCTTACTATCGTTCTTATAAGCGTCAATTAAGCTATCAAGATGGAGATCGTTGGATGGGGGGAATCTTTAATGAATGGGGCTGTTTGGTGAACGGAAGTAACGTAATTGATAGCTTTATTGGTGCTTGCCATGGTTATTCAGAAAGTGATTGGGATAGTTATTGGTATTTAACAGCCAATAATATGGAGAATAGAAGCTCAAGGTATAATGGACGTCCCTTAGTAACCAATTCTGCATATGGCCGAGTTTTTTACTATGGACATTATAGCGGAGATAACCGAGCAGTTTGCGTTTCGCCATAAAAAAATAGATGATGGAAAAATAGTCTATCTTCTATGGTTATTTTGAATAATATTTGTTTAATGTAAATGCACTTGATGAGCATATACATGGTTATTTTAGAGATTACCACAATCGGAAGGGAGACTGTATTGCATCTTAGTCTTACTTTTGAGCAAGATAATAAATATAGTATAAATGAGGTTAATTTATTAATATGAATGTTTATTAATAAAAATTTATGTCAAAATACTTCATAAGCATAATCGTTTTGTTGACATAAGTAATTAAAATACACAATCCAAATAATTTAGAGTGGCTTAATAACTTAAAAGAATGTTATTCGATTTATATTTTTCTCTTTAAGTAAACAAATAAATCTGTATAACTTGAACTTTTTCTACGTTAAAATAGCAACTTTATTGTTATGGACATATTAAGGAATTAACCCAATGACAACTGAATTAACCACACTTGATAAGATTAAAAAGCAAATCGCTGAAAATCCGATTATTCTTTATATGAAAGGATCACCAAAATTGCCAAGTTGTGGATTTTCGGCACAAGCGGTACAAGTATTATCACAATGTGGTGTACCTTTTGCCTATGTGGATATTTTACAAAATCCCGATGTTCGAGCTGAATTACCAAAATATGCTAACTGGCCAACCTTTCCGCAACTTTGGGTTGAAGGTGAATTAGTGGGTGGTTGTGACATTATGTTAGAAATGTTTCAAACTGGTGAATTACAGACTTTGATCAAACAAACTGCCGAAAAACATAAATCTTAATATTTAGTATGTAAAAAAAGCAGGATGTAAAAAAGAGAGTTTGTGACTCTCTTTTTTATTTATAGTTTTGACTTCGTTTTTTTCAATCTAATTGCTGCTCAATTGCTTCTTTCGCTTGTTGATCATTATGTGGTAATGGCCAACCACCAAGTCGTTTAAAGCGATTAACAATTTCACAAAATAAAATGGCTGTTTTTTCGGTATCATATAAGGCACTATGGGCTTGTTTATGATCGAATGGCATTTCAGCTGCTTCACACGCTTTAGCCAGGACGGTCTGACCAAACACTAATCCACTAAGCGAAGCAGTGTCAAAGGTAGCAAAAGGATGAAAAGGATTGCGCTTGATGCCTGCACGTTCAGATGCAGCCATTAAAAAACTATGGTCGAAATGAGCATTATGAGCCACAATAACTGCTCGGGTACAGTCATTGGCCTTAATACCATTCCTCACAAGTTTAAATATCGCTTCTAATGCGATTTTTTCATCAACTGCATCACGTAACGGATTATCAGGATCAATACCATTAAATGCTAAAGCTGTCGGCTCCAAAATTGCATTTTCAAATGGTTTTACATTGAATTGTAGCGTTTCATCTGGTGCTAAAAAGCCCTCATCATCCATTTTCAATGTAATAGCTGCAATTTCTAAAATTGCATTTTGATTAGGATCAAACCCTGATGTTTCAATATCAATTACAACAGGATAGAAACCACGAAAGCGTTCACATAATTTAGCGTTTGGCACAATGCATTATCTTATTTTGGCAAAAATTGTTGGCTATTATGCCAGTTTTTGCTTATTTCGACTAGATTAACCGTAATTTTTAACTGTTTACTTAGATTAAACATTGAATCATAAGAAACTTAATACGTCTTTGGAAGAAAGTTTTGCCTAGATTGCTTATGTTATTTTTTATTTATGGGCTAATAAAATGCCTCGTTTAGTAGGTTAAGTAATGGATAATAATTGCTAGATATTAATGAACTTTTTTGAGTTTATATCCATTAAATATGTTGCAACTTAGCTGGTAAGATTTTTTAGCTTTAAATCATAATTAATCATCATGTTAAAAATATTAATTTTTTATGAAATCGAGTAAAGTTCAAGTTTTTTAAAACTATTGTTTCATAAATAATAATCACGAGTAACTGAAATAATTAAACCTATAAAAATTTAACCATAAATTTCAAAATGTTAGCTAAATGAATTAAATAATATGATGAATAATAAATTAATTTATCATTCATCTATATATCAATCTTTATATTCGGCCATAAAACGATCGGCGTCATCCACCATTGATTTCATACCTACAAAAAAAGGTGTGCGTTGATGTAATTGCTCTGGTTCTATATCTAAAATTCGTTGGTATCCGTTAGTTGCTTTTCCTCCAGCTTGTTCTGCTAAAAATGCCATTGGATTTGCTTCATATAACAAACGGATTTTACCTTTAGGATACTGAGCTGTATTAGGATAGATATAAATACCACCTTTTAATAAGTTTCGATGAAAATCAGATACTAATGAACCGATATAACGTGAAGTGTAAGGGCGATGTGTTTTATCATCATCTTCTTGGCAATACTTGATATATTTTTTGACTCCGGTAGGAAATTTAGAATAGTAACCTTCATTAATCGAATAAGTAGTTGCTTGTTTTGGGAAACGGACATTTTCATGGGATAAGCAAAAAACGCCCAATGAAGGGTCATAAGTAAAAGCATGTACACCACAACCTGTAGTATAAACTAACATAGTCGATGAGCCGTAAATAATATAACCAGCAGCTACTTGTTTATAACCAGGTTGCAAAAAATCTTGTTCTGAAATAGGGGATCCTATTTTGGTAATTCTATGATAAATTGAAAAAATTGTCCCGACTGATACGTTTACATCAATATTTGATGAACCATCAAGCGGATCCATTAATACGACATATTTTCCTTCCGTTGCGCGGTCTTTACCAAAAATAACCAAATTATTTTCTTCTTCCGATGCTATACCGGCTACGACTCCTCTTGCTTCAAGTGCATTTTTTAACGTTTCATTAGCAAAAACATCAAGTTTCATCTGTTTTTCACCTTGAATATTCGCTGAACCATTTTCGCCTAAAATATCTATTAATCCTGCTTTGTTAATATCTCGATTAATAACCTTAGCACCTAATTTAATCGCCGAAATAAGTGCAGTTAATTCCCCAGTGGCATGAGGGAATTCCGATTGCTTTTCAATAATAAATTCACCGAGAGTTTTCATTGTTTCATAAATCCTTTATATCAATGTCTGTATAATATAAATTTCAGTAGTTAAATCGAAATCTATTTTTCGATAATATACGTGAGATATTTTGAGAAAGCGACTATAATTAGAAAGTCGTTAGTTAGTTTTTTGTGTGAAAAAAGTTTAATTAATTCAAATTGTTTGATTCTATCTGCGTTTTTCATACATAGAGCGGGTTAAATTTAAAAAGTGAGGTTATTTTGCATCAATTTGAACTTCAACAAATCATCAATAATGAAT
Source organism: Gilliamella sp. LMG 34362 (assembly GCF_984569125.1). Classification (NCBI taxonomy): domain Bacteria; kingdom Pseudomonadati; phylum Pseudomonadota; class Gammaproteobacteria; order Orbales; family Orbaceae; genus Gilliamella; species Gilliamella sp. LMG 34362. The sequence goes on from NZ_OZ474902.1 coordinate 1,177,428, forward strand.
TGCAAGTGACAAGATATCGTGACTATGCACCAAATGGATTACAGGTTCAAGGACGATCGGAAGTTAAAAAAATTGTGACAGGAGTTACAGCTTGTCAATTATTGTTAGATAAAGCAGTGGAACTTAATGCTGATGCTGTGTTGGTTCATCATGGTTATTTTTGGAAGAATGAACCACAAACTATTACTGGGATTAAATATCATCGAATGAAAACCTTACTCAAACATGATATTAATTTATATAGTTATCATCTGCCATTAGATGGTCATCCTGTTTTAGGTAATAATGTATTGCTAGGGCAAATGTTGGATATTACAGTTGATATGCGTGAAGACATAACCGATCTATTATTCACAGGCACTTTAAACAATCCACTTACAGCGCTAGAGTTTAAACAAAAACTTGAACAAAAATTACATAATGGTCAACGTTCAGTGCTGTTTTGTGGTGATAATGCGCCAACTGTAATTAATCGAGTGGCATGGTGTAGTGGTGGTGGTCAAGATTTTATTGAATCGGCAGCTCAACAAGGCATTGATGCCTTTTTTACCGGTGAAGTATCGGAACGTACTATTCATATCGCTCGTGAATATGGTATTAATTTTTATGCCGCTGGTCATCATGCAACTGAGCGTTGTGGTATCAAAAAATTAGGTGAATGGTTATCTAATCACTATGACTTAGAAATTATTTTTGTCGATATTGATAATCCTGCATAACAAATGTTGAATTTAAATAAGAAATATCGCATACTTATTCGCAGTTTTTTTAATCTTTAAGTTGTTTTGACAAACAAAAAATATGAGAGGTCGCTTTATGTTTACAGGAAGTCTGGTCGCACTTGTTACTCCAATGGATACGAAAGGAAATGTCGACCATGTAAGCTTAAAAAAATTGGTCGAATATCATATTGAAAATGGCACATCTGCTATTGTATCAGTAGGAACTACTGGCGAATCAGCTACACTCAATCATCATGAACATATTGATGTTATTAAACGCACAATTGATTATTCTGATGGGCGTATTGATATTATTGCTGGAACTGGTTCAAATGCTACTAAAGAAGCGATCGAATTAACTCGTCAAGTTGAAAATATTGGTGTGGTAGGCTGTTTAACAGTAGCTCCTTATTATAATAAACCAACCCAAGAAGGCCTATACCAACATTTCAAAGCTATCGCAGAAAATACCGAATTACCACAAATTCTTTATAATGTACCAGGTCGAACCTGTAGTGATATTAAGCCGGAAACTGTAGGTCGATTAGCGGAAATTAAAAATATTGTGGCGTTGAAGGATGCAACAGGCGATCTTTCACGTGTATACAAAACTCGTAAATTGGTTGGTGATGAATTTAAGTTATTAAGTGGCGATGATGCAACTTTCTTAGACTTCATTATTTTAGGGGGTAATGGTGTTATTTCAGTTACTGCTAATGTGGCAGCTAAACAAGTAGCGACGGTTTATGAGTTGGCAATTAATAATCAAATTCAACAGGCTCGAGCTTTAAATGATACTTTAATGGCATTACATACAAATTTATTCATTGAACCTAATCCAACTCCAGCAAAATGGGCTTGCACCAGATTAGGTTTAATGGCAAATGGAACAATTCGTTTACCATTAGTACCATTAAGTGATTCAGCCATTCCGGTAGTTGAGCAAGCATTAAAAGATGCTAATTTACTGTAATATTGACTATAACCCTTAATTTATAAGCAGGAATTTATGTTGAATAAAACTGTATTAAAAAGCAATGCCTTTAAAAGAATAGCTATTATATCTGCATTTGCTTCTATATTTCTTGTTGGCTGTAGTAGTGATCAAAATTATAAACGAGAGATTGATGGTAATGAAGACTACCTTAATTCACCATCCTTAAAAGCGTTAGTTATTCCAGAAGGGGTTTCTGTACCAATTGAAGCCGGTGACTTCTATATTGATAATAGTGATATTGAAGGTGCATTAGGTAAACATCTTGACATTCGTCCACCAACGGTGCCGATTACAACAGTTGATGAAGCATTTGCTATTTATAATAATGCTACAGTAACATTTAACGCACCGATTAGTAGTGGTGTTTGGAACAGTATCCCAAACACATTGGCTAAGCAAAATATTTCAATCGTTGCAAGTGACAATAATACCATTAAAACAGGTAATGCTGTTATTGCTCGAGGGGACGAACAACAACCGGTCGATGTATCATATATTTTTAAACGTCAAATATTAGGTGAAACAGAAACAATTACTATTGTGTTACATACATTAACGCGCGGTAATGAAGATCTTATGTCACAACCGATCGAAGTTCAGCGTTATGCTGTTGGATTATTTAATCAAATAATGGATGATGTCGCCCCTGAGTCGCTACGAACTGTACCGGTTAAAGAAAAAACAGATGAAGATAAAAAAGATGATAAAGAATCAGATCCAAATAAAGCGCTGAAAGAAGACCTTAAAGATGATATTCGCGATGGCATCAGAAATGATCGCTAATTTAACGTTCCGAGAATCTATCATCTACACGAGTTAAAACGGTACAAAGGCTATTTTAACCCAATAGTGGAGTAACTTTTGGTTACCTTTATTGATACTATAATGAAAGATTATACAATAAGGTAACGATACTTGATTTGAAATTAAGGGGCGAATAGCTCCTTAATTATTTATTGGCAATTTGATATAAGGTTATAAACATGAAGAAGTTGGCTGAGCTTTATCGTGGTAAAGCAAAAACTGTTTACACCACTGACAACCCTGATCTATTGATTCTTGAATTCCGTAATGATACGTCGGCCTTTGATGGACTGCGCATTGAGCAGTTAGATCGTAAAGGGATGGTAAATAATAAATTTAACTATTTTATTATGACAAAGTTACGTGAAGCAGGTATACCAACTCAGGTTGAAGCCCTAATATCAGACAATGAAGTACTGGTTAAAAAACTTGATATGGTTCCAGTTGAATGTGTGGTGCGTAACCGTGCAGCTGGTTCATTAGTTAAGCGTTTAGGGGTTGAAGAGGGCAAAATCCTTAATCCACCAACATTTGAACTATTCTTAAAAAATGATGCACTACATGACCCAATGGTTAATGAGTCACACTGTAAATCATTTGGCTGGGCAACTGACGAACAGTTAGCTACCATGAAGGAACTTAGCTTTAAAATCAACGCTGTTTTAACCGACTTGTTCGATAAAGCCGGCTTGATTCTGGTTGATTACAAGTTAGAGTTTGGTTTATTCAAGGGTGAAATTACTTTAGGTGATGAGTTCTCTCCAGATGGTTGTCGCTTATGGGAAAAAGAAACCTTGAAAAAAATGGATAAAGATCGCTTCCGTCAAGGACTTGGCGGTGTCATTGAGGCTTATGAAGAGGTTGCCAAACGTATTGGTGTTCCACTTTAATGTTTGCCCAATTTGATATCTCTTTTTTTCTTTTATTAGGTTTAGCTGCACTGTGTTATGTTACGCATAATAACACAGTGACCTTTGCGGTATTGTTGCTGTTGTTATTTAAATTAACACCACTAGCAAGCTATTTTCCGTTCTTAAATCAATATGGCTTAACCATTGGTATTGTTATCTTAACTGCAGCAATGATGGTTCCTTTGGCTGATGGTTCATTAAAAATCAACGAAATTTTAAAATCATTTACCTCTTGGCAATCAATTTTAGCCATTTTAGTTGGTATTTTAGTGTCATGGTTAGGTACTCGAGGGATATCATTAATTGGCGCTCATCCTACTATTGTTAATGGTTTAATTATTGGTACCTTGATTGGGGTTGCTTTTTTCAAAGGTGTGCCAGTTGGACCATTAATTGCAGCTGGTATATTGTCACTATTAATTGGAAAAAGTTAATTGATGATTAATCCTACTAGCACCAGAAAACTATGGGTGTTACAAGGTTGTCGTACCCAATTATTTAATCAAATTAACGCTATAATTAATCAGTTTCCTGGTGATTGGGTAACGGTCACTACGCAGACTGATGTACCAAATGTTATTCACCATTATATTAATCCAAATCAAGCTAAATCTTTACTTGGACAAGAGTTTAAGCATGCTATTTTTGATGCCACTGACGGTTTTAATCTTGATGCTTTTGCTATGTTAACTGGTACCTTAATTAAAAATAGTGTCCTTATTTTACTTCTACCTGAAAGTTATTCTAATTGGCTTGATCAAGATAGTTTACGTTGGAATGAATCAACCACGCCAATTATGGTACCTAATTTTATTCGTCATTTACAGCAAACATTGCTGGAATTTGCACATGTTGATATGCCAATTATCCAATCCTTGGAAAATCAAGATGGCGATGTAACTCAACAGCAAATAGTGCTAACACAATTATTGCAAAGTGATAGTTTACTAAATATATTAATAGCAAAACGAGGCCGAGGTAAATCAGCATTGGCAGGGCTGTTTACTCATCATCGGAGATGTTGGGTAACAGCACCTAATAAAAATGCATTAGTTACTTTTTTCCAGTTTGCTGAGGCTGATATATCATTCTACGCACCTGATCAATTAATGGTCATGAATGAACATCAATTTCCTGACTGGTTAATTATTGATGAAGCTGCCATGATACCATTACCAATGCTAGAAAAAATATTGCAATTAGCATTGTCTAAACAAAGCAAAATTTTACTGACCACCACAGTAGAAGGTTATGAAGGTACTGGGCAAGGTTTTTTACTAAAGTTATTAAAAACACAATCCACTAGGCAATTTTATTTAGATAAACCAATCCGTTGGCAAGATAACGATGATTTAGAACGGTTAACTGATAAATTGTTACTCAATGGCGTATCAACTAGCGATATAAAATCGGAAATTGATGAACATACAATTAGCTATTCTATCACTGAAAGGCAAGATATTGATGCGCTAAAATCAATTTTTTATTTATTGAAAATGGCGCATTATCAAACAACATTGGTTGATTTAAGAAGGTTATTTGATGCAGAAAATTTATCGGTGTGGCAAGTCAATCATACCGAACAACTTATTGCAGCAGCAGTAACAATTAATGAAGGAAATTTGCCAAATAAGCTAATTGATGAAGTATGGAGAGGTACTCGCCGACCTAAAGGTAATTTGGTTGCACAATCACTGGTAGCTCATGCTGGTGATAAACTGGCAGCTAAACTTAAGTCGGTTAGAATTAACCGTATTGCGGTTATTGAACCTTATCGACGTCAAAAGATAGCTAAATATTTAGTACAACATATTTATCAACATGCATCCATAAATAATAATGATTTTATTTCGGTTAGTTTTGCTTATAGTGAAGCAAATTATCGGTTTTGGCTTGCTTGTGGATTTGTATTGGTACACATTGCTAGCCATAAACAAGCGAATTCTGGTAGTTATTCTATGATGGCAATAAAGCCAATTACTCAGCAAGGTCATCTGCTAACACAACGTTTAGTACAGTGTTTACAACGTAATGCCTATTGGCTTGCGAATATTATCGATTTGCCGTTTAATCAATTGTTAACAATCAATGATCAACAAAACTTATCTTTAGATGATTATCAAGTTTTACAAGGATTTTGTGATTATCATCGACCATTTGAAGCTTGTTATGCTTCATTGTGTCGTTTGGCTTATACAAATGTTAACCATAGTAAAACACCAATGCCACTACTTAAAGCATTAGTGCAACAAAAGACTAGTGAATCAGAATTAATAAAACAATATCAATTAACCGGCCGTAATCAATTAATTAAGTCAATTAAACATGAAGTCAAATCTTGGTTCACAAATAACCAACCTGACTGTATGTAAACAAAATAATTTAATACTAAAAAGCGTAAAGTGTATTGCTGTCTAATTTAATCTACGTTTAAAATGTCGCCAAATTAAAGTAAAAGGAATAAATTTTGACAACACCTATGTTAGAACAACCATCGCATCATCAATATTCGAATCCTAACCAAAATCGAAAACCGAAAAGCGGTATTGAATATTTTCTTGAAGGATGGACATTAGCATTTAGCTCTGGCCTAAAAAAGTTTGTTTTCTTACCGTTACTTGCTAATATCATTATTATGTCGGCACTTTTTTACTGGTTCTTTGTCTCAATTACCGGCATGGTGGACTGGGGTTTATCATTTTTACCTAGTTGGCTACATTGGTTAGGTTATATTATCAGTTTTATTGTGATTTTAACCTTGGTGATCTTATTTTGTTATTTTTTTAGTACTATCACTAATATTATTGCTGCCCCTTTCAATGGCTTGCTGGCTGAGCAGGTTGAAGCACAATTAACTGGAATTCCGGCACCAGATACTTCATGGATCAGTTTGATTAAAGATCTGCCTCGAATTTTAAAACGGGAACTACAAAAGTTAGCTAATTATTTGTTGTGGGCGATTCCGATTTTACTGAGTTATTTTATTCCGGTCATAGGCCAATCAGTTACCCCAATAGTTTGGTTTTTATTTACCGCGTGGCAGATCAATATTCAATATGCTGATTATGCATTTGATAATCATAAGGTATCTTTTGTGCATATGCGGCAATTATTAAAACAACATCGAGGGGATAATTTGTTATTTGGCATTTTAATTAGTTTCTTTACCATGGTGCCATTATTAAATTTAATTATTATGCCCATTGCGGTTTGTGGTGCGACAGCAATGTGGGTAGATCGTTATCGTCACCAAGCTCTCTTTGCTAGTCAAGGTCATGATTTTCGGCAATAAATAAATTAGTTTTGCTTAGGTTGAGATGGCCAGTCGTCATCTTCATTATCACTATAAGGGATAGGTTTTATCCCTTTCTTTTTTTCTAAATAGTCCTTATAACTCAGTTTATTTAGCGCTTTAATGGTATTAATAAAAATTCCAATCAACACGATAATAATTAGCCACCAGTAATCTTTAAGCCACTCCATTACTATCTCCTTAGCATTATAGGTTTGCTACTATTTAGCTAATATGTGTGTATTGTCATTCAGGTTCACACAACACACAAATATCAATTAACTGAGCAAATATTTAAGCAAGTAACAATTTTTCTAAAATATCGATATAAATAGCTTGTAATGTAATGATATCTTGGCAATTAACATTTTCATTTACTTTATGAATGGTTTTGTTAATTACTCCAAATTCAATGACTTGACATCCCAATTTAGCAATAAAACGGCCGTCAGATGTGCCGCCACTGGTTGATAGTTTGGTATCAATCTGTGTAAATGCTTTGATGGCACTAGCTGTAGCGTCGGTCAGTTCACCTTGAGGAGTTAAGAATGGTTGTCCAGACAATCGCCAATTTAAGGTATAATTTAAGTTGTGTTTTTGTAAAATAGCATCGACTTTAGATTTAATCATTTCATCGGTCAATTCACAACTATAACGGAAGTTGAATTGAACGGATAACTCACCAGGTACGACATTTTCAGCACCAGTTCCACCATTAATGTTAGCCACTTGCATAGTGGTTTGAGGAAAATATTGATTACCATTATCCCATATTGTTGCGACTAACTCATTTAGTGCTGGTGCAAATTTATGTACAGGATTATCTGCAAGGTGAGGATAAGCAACATGGCCTTGAATACCATGCACGACTAAATTTGCCGTTAAAGAGCCTCGTCGACCATTTTTAATTTGATCGCCGAACACACTATCACTTGATGGTTCACCTACAATACAATAGTCAATATGTTCTTGGCGTTTTATCAATAAATCAACTACTTTAACCGTACCATCGCTGGCATCAGCTTCTTCGTCTGAAGTAATTAAGAAAGCGACTCGTCCAGCATGTTCAGGGTATTTTTTGACAAATGATTCAGCAGCACAAACCATAGCAGCTACACCACTTTTCATATCTGCAGCTCCACGACCATACAATATGCCATTTTTATCAATAGTTGGCTCAAAAGGAGGGCAGTTCCATTTACTTTCATCTCCAGCCGGTACAACATCAGTATGACCGGCAAACATCAAGGTTTTTCCTGTTGAGTCACCATGATAGGCCCAGAGGTTTTTGGTATTGCCGATATTGACTTCTTCAATAACAAAACCGAGTGGTTTTAAACGATCGATAATTATCTGTTGGCAATTTTTGTCATCAGGGCTTATTGATTTTTCAGCAATCAATGCTTTGGTTAGGGCAATAACGGGTTCAGTCATGGTGATCTCTATTTTATTGTTGAGGTTTAACAAATTGTGAATAGCTTTCTTCAGAAAAGCCTAATAATGCTTGTTTACCATCAATAAGCAATGGTCGTTTTAAAATTGATGGGTTGGCTAACATAATTTTAATTGCAGCATCTTGATTATCAATTTGATCGCGCAGTGCTTCATCCAGTTTACGCCAAGTTGTACCTCGAGTATTTAGTAAACTTTGCCAATCAACTAATTTTAATAAATCGTTTAATAGTTCTGCTGATAAACCATCAGTTTTATAATTATGAAATTGATAATTAATTTGATGCTCATCAAGCCAAGTAAATGCTTTTTTCATGGTATTACAATTTTTAATGCCATAAATAATATACATAGCTTTATTCCCAAATAAGAAATAGTAAAAATCGATTATAACAGTTAATCACAAAAGACAGCAAACAAGAGACGCGAGAGTTTAATTTAAAAACGGTTAACTTTTTAATCAAAAAAGTTGAGGAAAGGGGTTTTTATGGACGAATAATTGCCAATTTTCTATCTTTTTGAAGATGTTTTCATTTAATTTAAAGCTTTTTCTTTAATCGACTAGATGTAGTATTGCCATTTTCAACTTACATATCTTAACAAAATGTACTTAGACAGTGTTTGCCAAATTAAGGGAACTTCTTTATAATTTTAAAGTTATTATTTTGTTTTTTAAATAAAACAAAAAGATATATTACAAAGGATTGAAAATATGTTAAAATACAGTTGTTTAGAGGCCAGCCAGCCAGCCAGCCAGCCAGCCAGCCAGCCAGCCAGCCAGCCAGCCAGCCAGCCAGCCAGCCAGCCAGCCAGCCAGCCATAATTTTCTACTTAGCTTAGTAGAAAAATTACACTTATTAAGTCTTATCTATCCTCGACTATTTCTAAATTTAACTAATTATTTTTCTTCAAATTTAATCAGTTTACAATCGCAAATCGCTAGGTGTTTGCTTATTTTTTCAATGTATTTTATCTCACTACCCCTTAGTCAAGCATATGCTTTGTCGGCACATACAACTAATATTATCCGAGGTAATGCTCCCGAATTGGTTAATGCTAAAATAGCTGCAGATAAACATGGTTTTACAGTAAATGGTGTATTTTATAGTGAATCAACAGGCAATATAAGAGAAGGCGAAATAAAAGAGTTTGATGGCAATTTAACCTTTAATCATTTTGTTGTAAAGCTATTTAGTTATCAGTCATTAGACAATCAAAAGAATTATCAAGATGTAGATGGAGATAATATCGATCCTATTCAACCGTTTTTGATGACAACAACTTATTGGCAATGGTTTGATGCGAATGGGGTTAAAATACCCGATAAAGATAAAAATAAGATAATTGGTTGTGGAAGTGGTTATCCAATGCCGTTAAGATTAGAGATAAGCAATCAAGCACAAGCCATTTCACAATATGGAATACCACGAGAAAGTGATTTCGTGACAATAAAGAAAGTATACCAAATTGCTGCAAAACCGCAAATTTGTTATGCCAAACCTAACTCAACTATTATATCACCAGAAATGCAATGGTTAACCAATAACCAAGATAATGATTTTAGTTTTGATAGCAATAAGAATTGGTGGAATATAAAAAAAGATTCTAAACCTCATGTAAGAAATGGTGGAGGATATACTAGTGATTATGTACCTGATTATGGATATAAGGTCACTAACACTTTAACTGGAAAATTATTTCCAACTAGTGGATTTCCCGGTGCAAAATTTCAGTTACTTATGAGCGGAGCGCAGCGTGATTATAGTTATAGTATAGTGGCTAATCCTGGAAATAATGTTTCAATTGATGGAATGGGTTTTATTACATTAAAAGATAAACCATTGGGAAAAGTTACGGTTAGAGCAACATATAAGAAAAATACTTCAATTAAACTTGACTATAGTTTTGATCCAAGAAGTAATTGGGTTATACCTTATAATTGGTCATATAATTGGACCAATGCGTCTAACTATTGTAGATTACTAACTCGAAAAGAATTTACCAATTCTCCTAGAAATCAAGCTCCACAAAATTGGTTATACGAATATAATGCATTTACTCGAGCCATTGATGGAACAATATTAGGTGAATGGGGACCAATAAGCCCAAAAAATTATCCTCAATCAAATTGGGCAGATCAATTATATTGGACTTCAGAATATTGGGGGGCTCTTTCTGGAGATAACTCAGCTCATTTTAGAATAGGTTTATATCTTGGCGACGTAGGAGTTGGAGTTGATACAAATGCACATTATGTTATTTGTAAAGGTTGATTTGCTGAAAGATCTTAGAGTTTATTAATTTGATGAAATTGGATATTGAGATAATACAAGAATATGAATGGAATTATGATTTAAGTAATTGGTAAAAGTTCTAATATGATAGGTTGTGTTAAATAGTTTTTTATTTGAAGCATCAAAGTATGGTGATAAATATTGGTAATAAAAATATAAATTGAAAAATGTTATGTTTGAAATATTAACCATTAATAAACATATAAAATAAGTTTATTTATTAAAAATAAAATGTTTTATGAATTCTGTTCGCAAGCGCAAAGCGCCCGCGAACAGTAATTTTTAGTACCGGCGAAGTAGCGCATAGCGATACACCGCCGAAAAATTTGAGTAAAAAACAGACATGTTTATAGAAGAAAAATTAAGTATATCCCAACGACATAATTATTTAAGTTTAATTGAAGAAGGTATTTTTTTTAGAGCTTATAATCAATCAGCGTATATTTTAAGTCAATATTATCATCAAGAATTAAAAGTTATGAGCAATATGGTTAAAAAGCTTAATAATCAACTGATAGTTTTTTGTGCGTTTCCTAAAATGCAAATAAAGCAACGATTACCGTGTGCAGTTAAAACAGAATGGGGTTATGAATTAAAGGGAAATTTTGAATTATCTAATTATCAAGATTGGTTTGAGCAGATATTAAGTTTAGATTCAGATTCAAAATATATAAAAAATATTAACAAGAAAAATGTTAATCACGATGCAAATTCTTTAAAAAAACAAGAAAAAATATTACCACGACAGTTAACTAGCGCGATGAATGATAGTTTGGCAAGCCCTATATTTTATAATATTCAACTAACCCAACAACAATTGAAATTTTTACACAAATGGCAAAGAGGGAATTGTTTGCCTATTATCATGGAAAATTTTATAGAAAGTATCAAACAACAATTACAAAAAAATTAGTTTATAACTTTTATCAAAATTTGTGGAATAAAGACTTTTTTGTTGAAAATTATCAATATTTAACAATATATTACTTATTATTATCACGAAATCAATTTTTTATTATCATTTAATTTATTCAAACAAAATCTTGTAAATTACCGATTTTTTAATTGTGATTATTGGTAACAAATTTTACAATAGAAGCTTCATTTATATGTTAGGTTATATAAAATGTCTATTGCTGTTGTAGAAGTGAATTGTAAATCGATTCTACATAATATTGAATTTTTTAGGGAAAAATCTCCCGATAGCACATTAATGGCTGTGGTTAAAGCAAATGCTTATGGTCACGGTATGGAAGGTGTAGCTAAGTTAGTTGAGGATAGGGTTGACTGTTTTGGCGTTGCACGTATTTCTGAAGCGATTGCGTTACGTCAATCCGGTATTCGCAGTTCCATTGTACTGTTAGAAGGCTTTTTTCCTCACGATGATATTAATGATTTACTGGATTTCAATCTACAACCAGTCATTCATTCTAGTTGGCAAATTGATGCATTAAATACCATTCCGTTTGCAAATGAAATCACAGCTTGGTTCAAAATCGATACAGGTATGCACCGCTTAGGTTTTCATCTTGATGAGGCTGTGGCAGAATTTAATCGATTAGCCAACTGTAATGTTATTCGTCAACCAATCAATATAATTAGCCATTTTAGTAGTGCTGATGAATTAAGTTCAACACAAACCAATAAACAAATGACCCTGTTTGATGAGTTTATTCATTCTCTTGATGCGAATTTAGTGGGTAGCCAGCAATCAATAGCTGCATCAGGTGGTATACTCGCCTGGCCTAATTCTCATCGTAATATGATTCGACTTGGTATTGCTTTATATGGAGTTTCACCTTTTACTGAGCAAGTGATAGATCTTGAACCAGCTATGACACTTAAATCGGAATTAATCACGGTTCGTAAACATCTGAAAGGGCAATCAGTTGGTTATGGACAAACTTGGACTAGTAAAAGTGATACCATTTTAGGGGTTGTGGCAATGGGATATGGTGATGGGTATCCTCGAGGTATTCCAGCAAATACACTGGTAAGTGTTAACGGGCGAATTTTACCTATTGTTGGTCGTGTTTCAATGGATATGATTGTGGTAGATTTAGGTCAAAATAGCCAAGACAAACCGGGAGATGAAGTTATTTTTTGGGGCAAAGAGTTACCTATTGAACAAATTGCCAAGCACACAGGAATTAGTGCTTATGAGTTATTAACGCGCTTAACTGCACGCGCAAAAATTCGTTATAAAGATTAAGTTATGATTAAAAAATTATTTATATACACATTTCTGGCGTTAGTTTTAATTGGTGGTGGTTCACTAGGTATTGGTTACTATTTTTTACAGCAGTTTTCTCAACAACATATGAATATCACTACGGATAATCAAATGTTTGTATTAAAAAAAGGAACCTCATTACATCAATTAGTTGAGCAAGTAAAGAGTAGTAATTTGATGCAACAAGCTTACTTGCTCCCGTATTTATATAAACTCGATCCTTCGTTAAGCTCTATTAAAGCTGGTACTTATCAATTGCATCCTCATATGACAGTTGAAGAGTTTTTAAAATTACTTGTCTCTGGTAAAGAAAGTAGTTTTTATGTGCAATTTGTTGAAGGAAAGCGAGCAAAAGATTGGTTAAATGTGCTTAGTAACACGCCTTATATTCAGCAAACATTAACGGGTAAGTCTCATGATGAAATTGCCAAGTTGTTAGGCATTGATGGCCCATTAGAAGGTTGGTTATCACCTGATACTTATCAATATACAGCTGATAGTCTTGATATCAATATTTTGAAACGTGCATATTTAACTATGAAGACGAATCTACAAAAAGTATGGGACAATCGTGATAGTGATCTACCTTATAAATCCCCTTATGAATTGTTGATTATTGCTTCAATTATTGAAAAAGAGACTGGAATCAGTTCAGAACGAGCAAACGTTGCCTCTGTTTTTGTTAACCGCTTAAAAGCTAATATGAAGTTACAAACGGATCCAACCATTATTTACGGTTTGGGTGAGAATTATACAGGAACGATTAGGCGTATTGATTTGACTGATACTAATAATCCTTATAATACCTATGTAATTGAAGGCTTGCCACCGACACCGATTGCTATGCCTAGTTTGGCATCGCTTGAAGCGGCAGCTCATCCGGCAAAAACCAAATATCTGTTTTTTGTTGCTAATGGAACCGGTGGGCATACGTTCAGTAGCACCTATAGTAATCATCAACAAGCAGTGAATGAATATCGCCGACTTATGAATAATAATTAATTTATTTTATACTACAGCCACATTTTTGTGGCTGTTTTTTTAACTAAAATACCCTCAATCACTCACTCTTTGGTTAGTTGATAATTCATCAAGTTGTTTTATCAATGCTAATAAGTCATTAACATCTATTTCTTGCTGTTTAAATGCTTCTTCAAAATAAGGATGAAGGGCAAATTTTGGTAATTCAGCATTAGCATCAATCAACGCTTGCATTCGAGGGATAAATATCCACTGTAACCATTCATAAGGTTGCATGGTATCAAGCGCAAATGGTTGTTCACTCAAGAACGCCTCTGCTACTGGTGGCGAAGGTTGCCAAAGTGTCAATCTTTGTAATTCATCTCTAATCAATCTTAATTGAGTAGTCATTAAATCTATTTGTTTATGATGATTAATTAGTGATCGATAATACTGCCAATCAAAATAAGGTCCTGGATCTGTTTTCCTTGTTGGGGCAATATCACTATGGCCAGTAATATGTTTAATTGGATAGGTTTGTTGTAGTAATTTGGTTACTATGGCTAGTTGTTGATATTGTATTTCGGTAAAGTTTTCAGTATCGCAACCTTCCATTTCAATACCAATTGAGAAATCATTACAATTTTCCTTGCCTGCAAAAATAGATTTGCCTGCATGCCAGGCCCGTTTATCAAAAGGGACAAATTGAATAATTTCACCATCACGTCTTATAAACAAATGGCTTGATACCTGTAATTGATAAATTTCAGCAAAATAGGGGTGCGCGTTTGGGTCTAATTTACCTGTAAAGAGTTGTTCAACATAAGGACCGCCATATTGCTTAGGTGGTAGGCTAATATTATGAATAACCAGTAATGAGATGGGTTGATCTTCTGGACGGTCATTATAATAAGGCGATTTTATTTGCTTAATATTTTTAATCCAACCATCAACTATTTTTAAAGGCATAATAGCTCCGATACATTTAGATTTGCTCTATATTTCGATCTGTTTCACAATTTTGATTACCACCATGATGATTGTGGTGATCATTTTGTATTTCAAGTTCTAAAATTCTCTCTGTATATTATTTCATTTTTTGAATTAGCTATAAAGTCACACTATCAAACAATTATTTGATTTGTGAGGCTATTATGCAATGCCAATCTGGATTTACTCTATTTGAATTAATGATCGCTATTGTCGTGATAGCAATTTTAACTGCTATCGGTTTACCTGCTTATCAAGGTTATATAAAAAAAGCAGCCTTAACCGATATGCTGCAATCAATGACTGCATATAAAACAGCAATTGAAATTTGCACTATAGAGCAAGGCGCTTTAAGCAAATGTAGCAGTGGTAATAACGGTGTACCAACGACGAGAACGACCAATTATGTGACGTCAATTAATGTCTCTAATGGGGTGATAACTTTAGTAGGTAAAAGCGCTTTATCAAGTTTAACAGTAACTTTAACACCTATTTTAAATGCTAAATTAGGTAATTTAGATTGGTCAAGAACATGTCAAACCAATCCACCAGATCCAACTTTAACTACAGCTTGTGAAGATATTTTTAAATTTTAATTGTGATTAATATTGCTAATAGGATAACCGCTATGCAAGAAGAGAATCTCGTCGAAAGCCTCGACAAATTATTGCTTTCAGCATTGGATAAGCGGGCATCTGATATTCATTTTGAGCCTTATCAACATTATTATCGAATTCGCATGAGAATTGATGGCGTTTTGCAAAATATGCTAACACCGTCGTTAATGTTAGCTAAACAGATTGCAGCTAGACTAAAGATTATGGCCAATTTAAATATTGCTCAACAACGGCTTCCGCAAGATGGTCAACTAGTGATCAATAATTATGCAATGCGTATAGCTACTTTGCCTGTCCTCAATGGTGAAAAGATTGTATTACGAGTTATGGATAATCATGACTCCGAACTGAGTATCGATGATTTAGGATTAACAGGGGAAGATCTATTAACCTTCAAGCAAATATTGGATTATCCGCAAGGCTTGATTTTGGTAACAGGGCCGACAGGCAGTGGCAAAACTATGACGTTATATAGTGCTTTAAAACGGTTAAATAAACCTAAATGTAATATTTGTAGTGTTGAAGATCCGATCGAAATTCCATTAGATGGTATTAATCAAACTGCAGTTAATCTTAAGGCTGGTTTAAGTTTTTCTGTGATATTACGAGCCTTTTTGCGTCAAGATCCTGATGTGATGATGATTGGTGAAATTCGTGATCCTGAAACAGCTGAGATTGCAATTCAAGCAGCGCAAACTGGGCATTTAGTGTTATCAACCCTACACACTAATTCTAGTATTGAGGCTATCATCCGTTTAAATCAAATGGGTATTAAAAATTACCTGTTATCATCCAGTTTAAAACTAGTCATTGCTCAACGATTAGTTCGTAAATTGTGCCAATATTGTAAAGTGGTAGCTAGTGAGCTTACATTGATAAATAACGAACCTTCACCACATTTTATCGCCATGGGCTGTGAAAAATGTGTGGGTGGTTATTTAGGGCGGATAGGCTTATATGAACTGTTAATTATCACACCACAAGTACAACAGCAGATTTTAACCAACCAACCGATTGTTTCAAAAAATATGGTAACACTTAGGCAAGTAGGTAATAAGCTTGTTCGACAAGGCATTACTACACTGGCGGAATTAAATCGTGTTTTAGGTAATAATTGAGTGATAGTTTGGAGATAATGCATGAAGCGACTCTATTATTGGTATGATATTAACTTTCATCAAAATAAGATTATTGCCATATCTAAGCAAGATGTGCGAAGAAAATTGTTATTACAAGGCCAACTTGCGATTAAAATTGGTTCCGGTAACTTAATTACCTCAAAAAGTTTTAAACTTAGCGAACTGCTCATTATAACTAAACAGTTAGCCACAATGTTAAAAGCAGGATTATCAATTGTTGAGAGCTTACGATTACTGATTGATGAGCAACCTAAAGTACAATGGCAATATCTGTTAACTGATATTACTCAACAAATAACCAAAGGTGAATCACTATCGATTGCTTTAAAACAGCACCATTCAGTATTTTCGGAACTTTATTGTGAAATTATTGCCATTGGTGAATTGACGGGAAGATTAGAACAGAGTTTTGAACAATTAACCTGTCATCTTGAAAGATCATTATCAATACAAGATCAGATTAAGAAAGCGCTGCGTTATCCATTGTTTTTATTATTTGTATCGGTACTAGTGATTATGGTTATGATATTTATTGTACTACCAAAATTTGCCGATATTTATCAAAGTTTTGATGCCGAGTTACCTTATTTTACACAACTAGTGATTGATGTAGCTAATAATATTAAACAAGAGGGATTATTTATACTATTAGCTATTACGTTATGTTATTTGTTTTTTTATTATGTTGTTATAGTACGTTATCGGCTTATTATGGATAAGTATAAACTTAAGCTTCCTTTAATTGGTCCAATAATCCAATCTCAATGTCTAATGCAAATTTTTCATACATTAGCAATAACTCAGCAAGCAGGTATCCCACTTTTGACAGGATTAACCGCCTCGTCTAAAACTATAAGTAATTTTTATTACCGTAATATCATCAAGCAAATTATGACGGGGATTGAACAGGGGAATAGCTTTAGTCAAATGTTAGCTAGCTATCCCGCTTTACCGAAGCTTTGTGTGCAACTAGTTCATGCCGGTGAAGAGTCTGGTTCATTAGATATTATGTTGGATAATATTACTCTTTACTATCAACAACAAAACCAAACCTTAACTGACAATCTAGTCAAAGCATTTGAACCTTCATTAATGCTAATTTTAGCTACAATAATCGGCAGTTTGATTATTGCGATATATTTGCCGATATTCCAAATGGCGGACGTGATCAGTTAATGGCTATACTCTTTTTTTTCGTCGGACTTGCTATTGGTAGTTTTTTGCGAGTTGCTTATTATCGTTATTCACCTATGCAGTCTGTATATGAATATCTGTTCGCTATTACTATTCCTCGCTCCTCATGCCCGAATTGTCATCACAAACTTAGTGCTTGGCAGCTAATTCCTGTATTGTCATGGTTGATGTTAAAAAGACGTTGTTATTATTGTTACCATAAAATAACCAATAGCTATGCTATTTTTGAACTAACTATAGCAATATTATTTTTGCTGATTTATTTGGATAAGGGGCTAAATTTTAGATGTGCTTTACTTATGTTACTTGTCGTTATTTTTTTGTTGTTAGCACTAATTGATATTAACTACTTATTATTGCCAGATTTTTTAACTCAACCATTAATGTGGAGTGGATTGATAATAGCTTACTTTAATCTATCTTCACTTAATATCAACGATGCTCTAGTAGGTATTTTGTTTGGTTATTTAATGCTTAAATTACCGGCAATCATCTTTTTTTGTATTACAAGTAAACGAGGATTAGGTGGTGGTGATATAAAGTTAATTGCTGCTTTAGGTGCGTGGTTGCCTTATCAGTTATTACCATTAATGTTAATCATCGCATCGACGCTGGCTATCATCTATTACGCTTTCTCAAAATATCTATTTAAAAAAAGTGATGAATTAATCGCTTTTGGTCCCTTTTTATTAATCTCAGGGTATTTTATTCTCTACTTAAATTGAACAATTTTTTTTGTTTCTATCTTAAATGATTTTAAATAGTTATTTTCTTATTGGTTTGTGATTTTGTTGTCAAACTTTACTTATAACTAAAAACGATAAGGTTAGTAAAAATGGTTATTTATATTCACTTTCAATAAACGTTATAGTGCAATTAACTCTTTCAGATTTGTAGTTAAGTGATTAATTAAGGAATGATCAATGACGAATATTATTGCTAATAGAATTAACGCATTAAAAGATGAAATGACTGAATGGCGTCATTATATTCATGCTCATCCAGAAACTGCTTTTGAAGAAAAACAAACTACCGAGTTTATTATCGAAAAATTAAAATCATTTGGTATTACTGAACTATATACAGATTTTGCGCCAACAGGAGTAGTAGGCATTATTCATGGTAATAATGAAGGTCGAACTATTGCATTACGTGCCGATATAGATGCATTAGATATTATTGAAGAAAATGATATTGATTACTGTTCAACTATTCCAGGCAAAATGCATGCCTGCGGTCATGATGGCCATACGGCAACTTTATTAGGTGTAGCAAAATACTTAAGCATCCATCGAGATTTTTCTGGTACAGTTGTGGTTATTTTCCAGCCTGCTGAAGAAAACGAAGGTGGTGGCAGAGTTATGGTTGAAAATGGTTTATTTAATAAATTTCCTATTGAAGCTGTTTATGGTATGCATAATCAACCTAATCTAGCATTAAACCATTTTTTAATTAATCATGGTGCTGTGATGGCATCTTATGATGTTTTTGAAATCAAAATAACAGGGGTGGGTGCTCATGCTGCCGCACCACATTTAGGCAAAGAAACGATTTTAACTGCCACCACAATTGTGAATAGTTTACAGACGATTGTTAGTCGTAATCTCAATCCGATTGATTCATTGGTTATCAGTGTGACACAGATTCACAGCGGCGATACTTGGAATGTACTGCCACAACACGCAGTAATTCGTGGTACAGTTAGAGCATTAAGTGCTGCAGATCAAGATTTAGCAGAAGAGCGAATTAAACATATTTCGACAGGTATTGCTTTAACCTTCAATACCAAAGCGGAGATTGATTATCAGCGACGTTATCCAGCAACCATTAATCATGCTAAACAAGCTGATATTGCCATTAAAGCTGCACAAAAAATTGTCGGTGATGATAAGATTATTGTGGATTCACCGCCAACAATGGGATCAGAAGATTTTGCCTTCATGTTGCAAAAAATACCTGGATCTTATATTAAAATTGGTGCAGGTGAAGGCACAAATGTTCATAATCCTTCATATAATTTTAATGATGAAATTCTAACAACCGGTGCGCACTATTTTATCGAAATTGTTCAGCAAGAATTAGGACAGTGAATTTCAATCAGCTGGAATAGATTTATTCCAGCTTAATTAATATTATTGGTTCAGAACCATTAGAAATTTAACAGACTATCTGATTGGCCCTTAACACGGAAGTTTGTTTCAATATCAATGCCATTGGCTAACACTACTTGTACATAGATTTCATCATCTTCGTCAAGTTTTAATGCAGCTAATACTTGGCCACCTTCTCGCCAATTACCGTCAAGTTCATATTCAAGTTTGTCACCAATTATTGGCAAAGCCTTGCTTTTTCCAACTAACAGATAAAGTCCACGATTATTTGCGCCTCGAAATTGTGCTCTAGCTACCATCTCTTGTCCACAATAACAGCCTTTATCAAAACTGATAGCATTATAATGCTGTAAGTTACAAGCTTGTGGTAAAAGACTTTCAATATTTGGTTCATCAATAATCGCATAACCAGCTTCTAAATCAAGTTTTAACCAATGATCTGCAGTTTGTGAGTCGGTTGGTAATGGTTCATTCGAGACTTTTATCAGCCGCATTTCAGGTAATGGGATTTTGATATAAGTTATATCATCTTTGGTAATGCAACTATTGTCACCAAGCTCCGCAATAATTGATTGTTCAATGGCATTATTTTCTAAGCCAATTAGATTAAGATCTACAACGGGTTCAATTGTCACTTTTGAAAAAACGGCATATTTTTTTAGAGCAGCAATTTGTTTTTCAGCAACCGTCTTACGCACAATATAAAAAATATCTGCTCCTCGTTGAAATAATATTAAATTACTCCACATCCGTCCTTTTGCATCACAATGTGCTGCAAATAATGCTGTATGTTCATTAAGATGATTAATATCAGCAGTCACTTGTCCTTGTAAAAATGTACGATTGTCAGTACCTGATACTTTGACTAATTGCCAATCAGATAGGGAAGTTGGTTTACAATAAGAATTGTTCATTAAAAACACCTTTTTAATATAAAGGACTCTAGTACAAAATGACTAGCATAAGTCATGCATAAAAAAACAAACAAAAAATAATAATAAATAACTCTTAATAATCATAAGGATATCATTTATCATCAATTAAAAATTGACATTAATCCAATTAAAATCGATTAATAGAATATTTACAAGTTATTTCTTTCAAAAATGAGGCCTAGTATCCAAAAATAATAAGTATACCGCACATATTATTGACTTTATTGATTTTCTGTATTAGTTCATGCAAAATAAATTAAAAATGACAAATTAGTTATAAATGGAGGCAACAACCATGGCAAAACTGTCAGGCGCAGAAATGGTCATTCAGTCACTGATTGATCAGGGAGTTAAGCAGATATTTGGTTATCCAGGTGGTAGTGTTTTGGATATCTATGATGCAATTCATACCTTAGGTGGTATTGAACATATTTTAGTTCGTCACGAGCAAGCTGCAGTACATATGGCTGATGGTTATGCCAGAGCAACTGGTGATGTTGGTGTGGTACTTGTTACTTCAGGTCCAGGGGCAACTAATACTATTACAGGTATCGCAACGGCCTATATGGATTCCGTGCCAATGGTAATTTTATCTGGCCAAGTAGCGAGTAATTTAATTGGTAATGATGCCTTCCAAGAGTGTGATATGGTTGGAATTTCGCGCCCAATTGTCAAACATAGTTTTTTAATTAAAGATAGTAAAGATATTCCAGAAACAATCAAAAAAGCGTTTTATATTGCCTCTACTGGGCGCCCTGGACCAGTTGTTATTGATTTGCCGAAGGATATTGTTAATCCAGCTAACAAATATAATTATAATTATCCAAAATCAGTGACAATGCGATCTTATAATCCAACGACACAAGGGCATAAAGGGCAAATTAAAAAAGCCTTAACTACTTTATTAGCAGCTAAAAAACCTGTGTTATATATTGGTGGTGGGGTAATTAGTGCTGACGCTAGTAATGTGGTTAAATCACTAGCTGATAAACTCAATCTACCGGTGACTTCAACATTAATGGGCATTAGTGCTTTTCCCGGAACCGATAAAAAATATTTAGGCATGATTGGTATGCATGGTGTCTATGAAGCCAATATGGCAATGCATAATGCTGATGTTATTTTTGCTATTGGTGCTCGTTTTGACGATAGAACGACCAACAATATTGAAAAATATTGTCCAAAAGCCAAAATTATTCATATTGATATTGATCCAACGTCTATATCGAAAACCGTATCGGCAACTATTCCAGTGGTTGGTGATGCAAAACAAGTTGTTGAAACAATGTTAACACAACTTAAAGATCTTAGTGTTCAACGTGATCTAGATGCATTAGTTGATTGGTGGAAACAGATTGAACATTGGCGAGCTCGTAAATGCCTTGCTTATAGTCATGAAGGTGAAAGTATTAAGCCACAAGAAGCCATTGAGGTTTTATATAAATTAACTAAAGGTGATGCTTATATTGCAACCGATGTCGGACAACATCAAATGTTTACTGCACTTTACTACCCATTTGATAAACCTCGTCACTTTATTACTTCTGGCGGTCTTGGCACTATGGGCTTTGGTTTACCTGCTGCATTGGGAGTTAAATTAGCATTTCCTAAAAAACATGTAGTTTGCGTAACCGGTGATGGTAGTATTCAGATGAATATTCAAGAGCTTTCAACTGCTTTGCAATATGGTTTACCTGTTATCGTTTTAAATCTTAACAACCGTTTTTTAGGCATGGTTAAACAATGGCAAGATATGATATATGCTGGCCGTCATTCATCATCTTATATGGAATCATTACCTGATTTTGCCAAAATTGCCGAAGCTTATGGTCATGTTGGTATGGTGATTAATAAACGAGAAGATCTGGAACCTAAACTGAAAAAAGCGCTTTCGATAAAAGATCGTTTAGTTTTTATTGATGTCATGACTGATGCGACAGAACATGTTTATCCAATGCAAATTCGCGGTGGTGCAATGAATGAGATGTGGCTTAGTAAAACGGAGAGAACCTAATGCGTTATATATTATCAATTTTAACTGAAAATGAACCAGGTGCATTGTCACGAATTATTGGTTTATTTTCACAGCGTGGGTTTAATATTGAATCCATTACTACAGCACAAACTGAAGATCCAACAATGAGTCGAATGACAATTCAAACATCTGGTGATGAACATGTGCTCGAACAGATCCAAAAGCAACTACATAAATTAGTTAATGTTTATCGTGTTAATGATCTCACTGAAGGTCCACACGTTGAACGAGAAATCATGCTAGTTAAAGTTGTAGCTAAAAATTCTGATGCACGTGATGAAGTTAAACGTTGTGCTGATATCTTTAGAGGTTCGATTGTTGATGTGACAGCAACTCATTATATTGTCCAATTATCAGGTACTAGTGAAAAATTAGAGTCATTCTTAGCTTCAATTCGTGAAACCTGCAATATAGTTGAAATTGTTCGTTCAGGGATCATTGGTTTATCTCGCAGCGAAAAAACGGTTAAATAAATGATCTTCTAAATAAAATAAAAGGCGCATTAAGCGCCTTTTTTTAAATATATAATAATATTAAATAAATTTTGAAAAAATATTGGATAAATATCAAACAAATGATATAGTTGTCGATTTTTTAACATTCGCGATATTATAGGGAAATAAAGAATGTTGGATGCATTATTTTGGATCGTGATGATATTTAATATCTTCTCCGGTGTAATTGTGTTTGCATTTATACTCATTTTCATTTTTGGTTACTTTGCTGTAAGACGTGATCGCAAAAATCTTAAAAAAAATAAGAAAAAAATAAAAGATTTTATTGCAAAACGTGAGTCATATAGAGATTTAACTAATGAAGAATTAAAACTATTAGAACCTTTTACAAGCCATAAAATATCTGTTCGACCTTATAAACTCCAACCGTTAATTGATTGCAAAGTATCGATAATAAAAGGTGCTTGTATTCGTAATATGGTAATCACCGAAGACAACAAAAATCGTTATTACTATGAAATTAATAATATCAATCTTTTCTTTCCGTATGATTTAGATATGTATCTTTCAAAATATAATGTTGTTGAAGTTGTTTTTACGAACACATATGCATATGTAGTTAATGTCAACAATTGTGGTATTCAGTTTGCTTTTGACAATTATGATCCTAATAGAATAAAAACGACTAATGTTCCAAAATCAGAGACAGCTCCTAAGAATGCTGATTTCGCTTCAGTAAATAATGACGTAAAAGTTGATTATAAAACTTTGTCTACACGTGAAGAAACACCATTGGAATTAAAATCTCGCAATCTAAGCAACTATGGCATATTAACTTCATTTTGTTTATTATTTGCAACTATTCTTTTTATTCGTGAATGGTTAGCTGAAAATGATCAAATATTATCTACTCTGATCAAAATTATAATATGTTTTGTTGTAGCTGTATTTTTTGCTTTGCATAAATCTAAGCTAAAATCAAAACCACAACAAGTGAAAACCATTAAGGTTAATACTTTCAATAAAAATTCTAAATCTCACACCTTAATTGTCGATCATAAAACGAATATAGGTTATCCAAAGTATTGGTCACGTTTTCTACCTGAAGTATCAAAAACAACCACCGAAATGGACATCAGAGGTAATATTAATACATTACTGCGTTGTGGGAATATTTTATCAATTCATCGGGAAGTACAACAATTCGGACCACCAAAATTTGTTTTTCGCAATAACGCTTTATTTTTTCTAGGGTTAATATTGGCAATCGTCTTCTATATTTTTTCTAATCCAATTAACAATAGTTTTTTAGCTTATCGATATTACAGCCATCAATTACAAAATTGGCAAATCAATGATTTAACCAGCTTAAATAATAGTGATATTAAGCGAGGGGATCTTATTAACATCTCTATCAACGGTACTTCATGTGATATTAAAGAGAGAAATAAAAATATTGACACTAAATGTCATCACTTGGCTATCAAGGATAAGCCACTGGGAAATGAGGATAATCAATTTATGCTTTTGTTTAATACTATAAACAAAGTATTTGATGAAAAATTCATTGATGCAGTGATAGATCCAAATACGCTCCGAATGCTAGTTTATAAAGGTGAATCTTATTTAAGTTTGAAAAATATGGGACAGATGGTTATTGATATTGATAAAATTTGTAACATCCTTGAAATTGAATGTGAAACGGTTAAATATAAATTAATTCAATTATATACTAATAAAGGAAATTATGATGAAACAGAATGGACTAAATTAGTTACTGAAGCTGAACTTAATCCAAATTTTTCAAAATCAATAGAAATATCAAAAATTAAAGAATTTATCCCTTATATTGATAAGATTAAAAAAGATATTTTATATGAATTGAAAAATGTTGTTTATAATTATCAATTTAATGGCTTAGGAGTTGAAATTGTATTAATAGAAAATAGTTATATTCAAATAGCTCAATCAGATAGTATTGAAAATGCATCTTCTAAGGAAGATTTGAAATTATCATTAGATTATTACTATAAAATTTTAACTAATGAAGCTAATGCAAATGATGCAATTAATTTGATTGGACTAGTAGGCGATATTAGCTATCGCGAAGATGGTAGCATTTCACAACTTAAGCTTAATGTTAAAGATTATTATAAGGTTGATTCAGAAAAACTATTTTCATTAACGTCGCCAGTTATTATTGATATTATTATGTTCATTATTATGGCAGCAGTAGCATTAATTAATGGGACCACACTACTTTATAAAATTATATTTAATCAACATCGTATTAAACTAATCACCAAATATTATTCGGATAGAGTAGTACATTACTATGGCTAGACATTAATAACGACAGGATTAAATTTTCATTTTTTGTTATAAAAATAATCAATAATTTCAGCTTGTGGAATAACAATGGATTTGTATTTAGTTTTTAAAATAGGTATTTTAATTTTTGGATTAATTAGTTGGTTTCTTTATAAAAGTGATCGTAGTATCAATAAGAACGTTTTAAATGATCATATAAGACAACGTGAACGAATAAGAGATTTAACCGATGAAGAACTAGAACTGTTACAACCCTTTCTAACTAGTAAATTAGCAGTTTATCCTTATAATTTTCAATCATCCTTGATTGATAACAAAGTATCGTATTTACTTGGTACTTGTACTCGTAAAAGTCTTTATAGCAACACAGAAGAAATCGCCTATTATTATGATGTCGATAATATTGAAATATTCTTTCCATATAATATGGATATGTATATTGATGGATCAAATATTTTTGAAGTTGTATTTACCAAACATTATGGGATCGTTATTAAAGTAAATGATTATGATATCAAAACAGCATTTGAAAATTATGATCCAAATGAGGAATATTTATTTAGAGATGTAAAGCAAACTAAATCTAAAGAAAAGATTTTTGACAATGAATTCTTTGAAGAACACAATACTACCCATCGTCAAGATGGTATTAATTCTTCTGATGTTGAATCACTCAGCATTTATAATGATAGTAAAAATCTAGATAATAATCAGGCTTATTTAGAAGCATCAAAAAATTACTATAAACTCCTCTATCAACGAGAAGAAACTCAATTTGAAGCTGCTATACGTCGTAAACATAGCCTTGGTTGGTTGACATCGCTTTGCTTAATTTTAGCTACGGTTCTCTTGATACGCTCATGGTTGGGAGAAAATGATCAGATATCTATTTTAATATTAATTTGTCTCGGCGCAGCTGCCTTTTTTGCTTGGTATAAACCTAAAGATTATTTAAACCCACAGCAAGTATCCGTCGTTAAAGCAAAAATTTATGATAAAGATCCTAACACTTGTTCCATAGAGGTAGGAAATCTCATGGTTTTAGAATATCCCAAGTATTGGTTAAATTTTATTCCTGAGACTTCAGATCTCGCGACTGAAATGGTTATCAGTAATGATAATAAAAAATTACTTCGCTATGGTCAGACTTTATCCATTAATAATGAAGTAGAGCAATTTGGACCACCAAAGCTAGTTTCAAGAAATAAGATTTTATTCGTGATTGGCGGAATTCTATCTGCTATTCTCTATTATTATACTGATCCAGTTAATAATGGTTATTTTGCTTATCAATATTACAGTCAACAATCTGAAAATCTGCAAATTAAAGATTTCACCACTTTAAAAAATAGTGATATCAAGCCGGGTGACATGGTGAATATCACCATCAATAATACGTCATGTGATGTCAATGATTTAAACGAAGACTATCAATGTCATAACTTCTTTATCAATAATGAACCAATGGCTTTGAAGGAAAATAATGTCATGGCCATCGAAGGTTCATTAAAACATATTTTTGATACAAAATTTGTTGATGACGTGGTCGATACAGAAATGTTGCGTTTTCAAAATGTACAAAGCCTATATGTTGATATGCTTAACCGCAGTTCAAATGATGGACGTTATGTTAAAAATTCATTTTCTAAAATAGAAAGTATTGGTCAAATGGTAATTGATATTGATAAGGTTTGTAAGATTTTACCGGTTAAAGAATGTGACAATGTCAAATACAATCTGACTCATTTGTTTGATACCAGTAGGAGCAAGGCAAATATTACATGGGATGATTTATTGACTGAGTCTACAAAAAATCCTGATTTTAGTGAAATAGTCGAAACCCGCAGAATGCATAGCCTCAAACAGGCGCTTGAACCATTTAAATCAGAACTTCAAAGTGAATTGGTGAATGTCATTTCTAAATATCAATCTGACAACGGTGTAAAAATTACATTAACCAATCAAAGCTATGTTGACATGGCTCCATTAGTAATGAGTAAATCGATGAGATTCGATGAAAATGGTTATATTAATTATTATTTTGCTATTTTAAACAATAATATCCCTGCGAATATTAATATCGTTGGTTCGGTTAGTGATATTCTTTATCACAAGGTTGAAAATTCTGATAGACATAATCTTGAAACACAGAGTATTTCTGGTCTGAAAGTGAACGCAAATCATCATTATAATTTGGACGAAAATCAACAGTTATCATCAAATTTATTGATTATTATTAATGTTATTATGTTTGTCATGATGACTTTAATTGCTACGATTAATGCTGTAAAACTAGTTCAGAAAACGAGAATTAATCGAAATCGTTCTAAAGAAATTATTAAATATTATCAAGATAGGTTAATTTAGGTATTAATCTTTATTAAAAGGTCTTAAATTAAGAAGATATCAAGAGTATGTTAGCAAATATTATCTGTTTTATCGTTATTCCAGCTCTTGCTTTCTTGGTGCTACGCATAGGTATCTTGACCCAAAAAGAACTAGATAAACTTTCCCAAAAAAAGCAAGCCGAAATTGATCCTTTTATTCGTGAAAATGCTATTCGACAGTTAACTGAAGAAGAAATTCTTCTTCTTCAACCTTATCTTGATAATGAAGATCATATTCCTCCTCCTTATCAATGGCAAAGTTCATTAATCAATTATGATGTCATGAGAATTAAAGCGTATATTGAAAAAGATTATCCAGATAAACAAAATAATAATTACTATTACAAGATGGGTTATATACGGTTATTCTTTCCTTACAATATGTCTTACCGTATTTTAGGTCTTCGTGATAGTTTTGATAGCGAACTACCTAAAAATAAGTCTGACTATATCAATACCGCTGAAGTTGTGTTTACTAAAAGTTATGCCATTGTCGTTAAAATAAACACTTGTGAGTTATTGGAAGCAGGTCTAAATCTATCTGGTCGAAAAGAGGGGCAAATTGAAGATTATTGGCAGACCGGCAATTTGAAACCTATTGGTTTGAGTAGCGCTGAAAAGTCAAATGAAACCATTACCCAACTTCTAACAGAAGAATCAGAAAAGACACCGCCTTTTGAGATTGTTAACAAAAGAGAAAAAAATCAATTTGAAATTGCAATGGAAGACCAAAGTAACTCCGGAAAATTAATGATTTTTTTGTTTGTATTAGGTGTGATGGGGTTATTGGTTTTAGAGCATTTTCAATCGCTATTGTTGGCATTTTTCTCAATCATATGCTTTATATTAGCTATGATAGTATCGCATATAAAACGAGAAATACCTACTGAATATGTCAACCATATCAAAGCGCAAAAATTGGGTATTGAATCATACTTTTATGTTAACACTCCCGAACACTGGAGAATGTTCATATCAAATAAAAGTGAAACTCCAATTGATATGGAGGTTGACATTAATTCTCGAAAATTACTCAGTTATGGCGGCTATTTATCAATAAGTGAAGAAGTGGAAAATTATGGTGCACCAAAATTTATCAAGCATAATGTTAAATTGGCTATTACAGGATTAATATTGGTTGTATTAATTTACTATTTTACCAATGCCGGTGAAAAATTTGATTTTAGCTATCAGCAATTAACCTCACAAGCCACTATTTGGAACATTGATGATAAAACTAACTTAAAGAAAATAGCCATTCAATTTATGGATCGGGTTAATCTCGATTTATCAAGTGTCTCGTGTGATATTCAAAATGAAAATGAAGATCATTCTCAATGTAATAAAATATTTGTTAATACCAATCCAATAGGCAGTACAAAACTTAATCTTTTTTCTTCATGGCCTCAATCAACACAAGCGATTTATGATAGCAATATTTTAAGAATGACAAAAGATTCAGAAGTTATTGTAATGACTGCGTTAGCCAACAAATATTTAAATCAGCGTTTAGAGAATGACTCCAAATATAGGAATAATCCAAAATACAAACAATACACGAAAAACAAAAATATAGTTGAATTGATAAAAATCTATAATATTGAGACAGCTATTCCAACCTTTGATGACAGTTGTAAACATCTAAACCTTGAACCTTGTGACCAAATTAAAAACAGTCTAGCCAATTTACTGTCAGAGATAAGTGGTGTTGATTTAAACAATTGGTCTGACGTGGTGGCTTATGCGAAATCGCATTACAACATTCAAAAAATAGTAAATTTAAACTCGGCGCAAAATATTGTCCAACTAATTGCTCAATATCGAAAAAATATTCTTAAACATTTTATCTTTGATGCTAAAGAAAAAGTAGCAATGCTGCAAAATGATGAAAATAACCTTAGTTTACAATTTACTAAATTGATCCCACTCTATGATAAAAATTATAATTACAAATATAATAATGAAATTTTCAAAGAACAACTTGATTATTATAATGGTATTTTAATGGGAAATAATGCTAACTTAAAAATTACAGGTGTAGTCACTAATGTGAGTTACCATAATGGAACAGTTTCAAAACTAACTATTTCAACAGATCCTATCTATAGTATTGATAAAAATCAGTTGTTTTCATTTTTATCACCGATTTTGATCAACAATTTTGTGTTTCTATTTGTTATCTTAATCACCTTAATTAATTGTACTTTGTTTATTTGGAAAAAAGCTGCCAATCAATTACGACTTGAAAAAATTATTTCTAATTATAGTGATAAAATTTTAAAAAACCATTCAATGGTTGGGGATTAATATTAGATAGGTTACTGAAATAATAGATACCAAATTAGTAGGCGAAGAGAGTAACTTATCGATTAAACATAATTATTCAATTGTGAGCTAAGCCATATTCTGTTATACTATTTTCCCGTCTGATTCATCATATATTGCATTAGTTTTTATGGTTTAAACTTATGTTATATTGTTCAACTAAATTAATAATGGTCTGGTATTAATGGTCACGAATTATATTTTTGTAACAGGCGGTGTCGTTTCTTCTTTAGGTAAAGGCATTGCCGCAGCATCTTTAGCTGCAATTTTAGAAGCCCGCAATTTAAAAGTCACCATGCTAAAACTTGATCCCTACATCAATGTCGATCCGGGAACAATGAGTCCAATTCAACATGGTGAAGTTTTTGTGACTGAAGACGGTGCCGAAACCGATCTTGATTTGGGGCATTATGAGCGTTTTATTCGCACCAAAATGAGCCGAAAAAACAATTTTACCACTGGACGTATTTATTCTGATGTTTTGCGAAAAGAACGTCGTGGTGATTATTTAGGCGCAACAGTTCAAGTTATCCCTCATATTACTAATGCGATTAAAGATCGTGTTATTGATGGTGCAAAAGGTTACGATGTCGCTATCGTTGAAGTTGGTGGTACTGTTGGTGATATTGAATCATTACCATTTTTGGAAGCTATTCGTCAATTAGCGGTAGATGTTGGTCGTGAACATACTTTGTTTATGCATTTAACTTTAGTTCCTTATCTTGCATCATCTGGTGAAGTTAAAACTAAACCAACGCAACACTCAGTGAAAGAGTTATTATCAATTGGTATTCAACCGGATGTCTTAATTTGTCGTTCAGATCGCATTATTCCAGCCAATGAAAGAGCTAAAATTGCGCTATTTTGTAATGTGCCTGAGCGTGCGGTGATTTCACTTAAAGATGTTGATTCTATTTATAAGATCCCTGCATTATTAAAATCACAAAATTTAGATACTTTTGTTTGCAATCGCTTCCATCTTGAATGTAAAGAAGCGGATCTATCTGAATGGGAACAAGTGATTTATGAAGAAGCCAACCCAGTTGGTGAAGTGACCATTGGTATGGTTGGTAAATATATTGCGTTACCTGATGCTTATAAATCAGTTAATGAAGCATTAAAACATGGTGGTTTAAAGAATCGTTTAACTGTACATATTCGTTATATTGATTCAGAAGATCTTGAATCACGAGGCACTGAATTATTACAAGATTTAGATGCAATATTAATTCCTGGTGGCTTTGGCTATCGTGGAGTTGAAGGTAAAATTATGGCTGCACGTTATGCTCGTGAAAACAAGATCCCTTACTTAGGTATTTGTCTTGGTTTACAAGTAGCATTAATTGAATATGCTCGTAATGTTGCCGGCATCAAAGATGCTAATTCAACAGAGTTTGTTAAAGATTGCGCAAACCCAGTAATCGCATTAATTACTGAATGGAGCGATGAATCAGGAAAAGTGGTTCAGCGCAGTGAAGATAGTGATCTAGGTGGTACTATGCGTTTAGGTTCACAAATTTGTCATTTAGAGCCTAATTCATTAGTTGCAGGTATGTACAAAAAAGAATCGATTACCGAACGTCATCGCCATCGTTATGAAGTTAACAACAATTTATTACCAGAAGTGGTTAAAGCTGGATTAAAAGTAACAGGATTATCAACTGATAAAAAACTAGTAGAAATCATTGAAATTCCTGATCATCCATGGTTTGTTGCGTGTCAATTCCATCCGGAATTCACTTCAACACCACGTGATGGACATCCATTATTTAGTAGTTTTATTAAAGCTGCCAAAGATCATCAAGATCAGCAGCAAAAATAGTTTATATTTACATTATAGTTACATATCTGTCATATAGAGGAAAATAACATGGCAAAAATCGTTAAAGTACATGGTCGTGAAGTCATCGACTCTCGTGGTAACCCAACTGTTGAAGCTGAAGTTCATTTAGAAGGTGGTTTCGTTGGTCTTGCAATCGTTCCATCAGGAGCATCAACAGGTTCACGTGAAGCATTAGAACTTCGTGATGGTGACAAATCTCGCTTTTTAGGTAAAGGCGTACTTAAAGCTGTTGAAAACGTAAATGGCCCAATTGCTAAAGCAGTTGTTGGTAAAGATGCGTTAGATCAAGCAGCTATCGACCAAGTCATGCTTGACTTAGACGGTACTGATTTCAAATCAAACTTAGGTGCTAACTCAATTCTAGCTGTATCTTTAGCTACAGCTAAAGCTGCAGCTGCAGCTAAAGGCGTACCACTTTATCAACATATCGCTGATCTTAATGGTACTCCAGGTCAATACTCTATGCCATTACCAATGATGAACATCATCAATGGTGGTGAACACGCTGATAATAACATCGACTTACAAGAATTTATGATTCAACCAGTTGGTGCTAAAACTGTTCGTGAAGCAATCCGTATGGGTTCTGAAGTATTCCACAACTTAGCAAAAGTTCTTCATGATAAAGGTATGAACACTGCTGTTGGTGATGAAGGTGGTTTTGCTCCTAACTTAGGTTCAAATGCTGAAGCATTAGCTTGCATCAAAGAAGCAGTTGAAAAAGCTGGTTATGTATTAGGTAAAGACATTACTTTAGCGATGGACTGTGCAGCTTCTGAATTCTATAACAAAGAAACAGGTAAATACGTATTAAAAGGTGAAGGTAATAAAGAGTTCACTGCTCAAGAATTTACTCACTATCTAGAAGGTTTAACTGAACAATATCCAATCGTATCTATCGAAGATGGTTTAGACGAAAGCGATTGGGAAGGTTGGGCATACCAAACTAAAGCATTAGGTGACAAAATTCAATTAGTTGGTGATGATCTATTTGTAACTAACACTAAAATCTTCAAACAAGGTATCGAGAAAGGTATCGCTAACTCAATCCTAGTTAAAGTTAACCAAATTGGTACTTTAACTGAATCTATCGCAGCTGTTAAAATGGCCAAAGATGCGGGTTATACTGCGGTTATCTCTCACCGTTCAGGTGAAACTGAAGATTCAACTATTGCTGATTTAGCTGTTGGTTTAGCTGCTGGTCAAATCAAAACTGGTTCAATGAGCCGTTCTGACCGTGTTGCTAAATACAACCAATTAATCCGTATTGAAGAAGCTTTAGGTTCAAAAGCACCATTTAACGGTTTAAAGGAAGTTAAAGGTCAATAATTCGTTTTTATAAACGATGTTATTTAATAAAACGGTGACTTAGTTCACCGTTTTTTATTGCTTAAGCGATGACATAACACCATAAGGGTTGCGTTGCTTTGGGTTGTGTTGTACTCTTAGGCACTTACGTTGAAATGGTGCCTTAAATTTGAAAATAATCATAAATATCTAATTGATAATTTATAATTTAACCACATATAACTCTTTTATATTAACCAATACGAATACTTTTTCTGCTTATGAATAATATTACGAATATGTCCCAGCCTAAAAGTAAATGGCAACTTTTTAACTGGCTTTGTTCAGGTAAATTACCACTTAACGAATTATGGCTTAAACCGACTTATCGTTATAAATTTTTTTTTCGAACTCTATTTTTAAGTCCTATTACGCTTAAACTATTAGACAAATTAAGACAATACAAGTTACTTGGTTACTATTTATCATGCCAAACTAATTTACCTTGTAAACTACAACGACCTTATTTAGCTTCATGTTTGAGCCAACAAGAACGGTACGAGGCATTAGCTTATCATTATGATTTTTTAGCTAATCGTCCTGATAGCATGACAAAAGCCTTCTATAACTTAGATATTCCCTTTGAATTAGCCAGTATTAGGGCAAAAAATGACGCCAATATAAAAATTGCGATTCAAGCACGTAATAAATATGCTCGGGAAGGGGAACTCAGCCTCTATTTTTATGACAATGATGGCATTGACTTAGCGACGTTAACTTTTACTATCGCGCAATATCAACAAAAGTCGACACTTTTTATTTCCGGCTTACAAGGAACAGGGCATCATGAAGCTCGAACCCGAGTACAACAGGCAACAAAACAGTGCTATGGGCTTTTTCCTAAACGTATTGCAGTTGAGGCTGCGTTAATTATTGCTGGTTATTTTCAACTTGAACAAATTATTGCGGTGGGCAATAAAACTCATGTCTACAACAACTGGCGTTATAATAGCCGACAAGAAAGGATCTTATCGGATTATGATGATTTTTGGTTAACTATTGATGGTAAGCAAGATTCAAGATCGTTATTTATATTGCCAAACCAGATTAACCGCAAATCACTGGAAGAGGTTGCCAGTAAAAAGCGTTCTGAGTATCGCAATCGTTATGCATTATTAGATGAGCTCAAGAACAATATTGAAACACAATTAGCATCATTAACATAATCTTTTAATCTATCGCTTGCATTATATTGCAAGCGATCTTAAACAAGACCCAAATCTATCTGATACTTTTAATATAAAAATGATAATTAAGGAATGAAATATGTATTTTGGTATTCTTATTGCTTTAGTACCGTTATGTTTAGGTTATTTGATTAAATTCAAAGAGCAAAAGTGGATAACCAAGATTAATCAGATCTTAAGTTGGATGGTCTATTTTATATTATTTATAATGGGAACCGAACTAGCTCATTTAGATAATCTCGCTGCAAATTTAAAAATTATCTTATTTTATACTGGTATTATTTTTATCTGTACTTTTGGCGGTAATTTTATTTTTTTAGCTATTGTTGATCTTTTTTTACCATGGCGTACTTCACATAGTAATGCAACTTATCAATCACGATTTAAAATGATCTTGGAATCTTTGCGGGTCTGTATTGCATTGATAGCAGGATTTGTTGCAGGACTTTTTCCACTGTTTATTTGGCAATATAGTGAAGATATTACCAAAGTGGTTTTAGTATTTTTACTATTACTTATTGGTATTCAGTTGCGTAGTAATAATATTTCGTTAAAACAGATTTTATTGAATAAAGTGGGTATTGCTAATACCATTATTGTCATTCTAAGTACCTTTTTAGGTGGTATTATTGCCGCCTTCATATTGGCACAACCAGTGCGAGTAGGGTTGGCAATGTCATCAGGATTTGGTTGGTATTCCTTATCGGGAATATTAATGACCGAAGCTCATGGTCCAATCATTGGTAGTGCTACTTTCTTAAATGACATTCTACGAGAATTATGTGCCATTATCTTAATTCCTACCTTAATCAAACGATATAAACTTACAGCACTAGGTTTATGTGGTGCAACCTCAATGGATTTTACCTTACCTATGCTACAAAAAGGAGCAGGGGTTAGTATTGTACCACCAGCAATCGTTCAAGGTTTTTTATTAACGTTAATAATGCCAATATTTATGACTCTATTTAATTCTGGCTTATTTTAAATTTTCTATCTAAATTTAACTGACTAAGTTAATAAATAATAAATAGTTTATTGTAGACTACCATTGTAACTATATGATTATGTAAATTTATAACAGTAATTGATTAGTTATAATAAAAAATCTATGCGAATCAGTGGTTAAAACTTGCCATATATATTTTTTTATAAATTAGCAAAAACTTTTACTCAGACTTTCATCAATAAACCAACAATTGTTAATTTTACTTTACATATCTTGACAAAATTTAACATTACAAAATTTGATATAACTAACGGTTTAAACTATACTTTTATCAAAAAATTATTTATTTTTTAATATAAAACAATACTTTAATTTTAAATAAATTGATGTGTCTTACTGGCTAGTTGTTCTGTAATTAACCATAAATGAAGATTATTTAACTGATTAATTTTTCAAGTGTTAGGAATATATTTATCTCAGCATCAACATTCATTTTTTTCTTTTAAAGTTTTATTTACTGTTAAATTCTTGTCTTTTGGAGTCAATTTGATAAACCCATTTTTTTGTTTAAAACCGATGCTAATAAGTGTATTGGTCATAAATAGTTTATTAACCATTCCCGTTAATTTCACATATGCTTTAAATATAACTACAGCTAATGCAATTCATGGAGGAGCACCATATCTTACTTATGACGGAGGCATAACTAAAGCGGATAGTACGGAAAGTTTATTGGGGATCACTTTATCTGATGGTACAGTAATTAATCCTTCAAATGATGAATCCAGTTTAGTAACTCCAATCGAGTTACCTAATCAAGGCGATACTTATGCGAGTATTCAAACTATCGTTCCGTTACCACAGTCAGGTAATAGTAATTACCCTAAAGTGAAAATGACCGATTTACTCACCGCTCCATATAACTATTTTGGTGATGATGATGGCGATGGTTACGATGATGTAACCGGTGAAGTTATCGCAACAGCGAGTGGTGATATAGGTGTTAAATGGGAAAACATTAATGGTATTGATGTGACCGATACAGTTAAAAACAATGCCCATAGTAAGTTTATTGAATGTGATAGTCCTTATAAATTAACCATAACCGCAAGTAATGGAGAATTAAATACCCTATATGGTGCGCCGAACAAAAGTAGTTTTATGGGCGGTAGCCATAGTTATTATATAAATCCTAAAGTCGAACCCCATGTCTGTTATGCCCAACCAAGTCCATTATTTGATGATGGTTCTCAATTATACGCAGGTAATATGGATTTGCTTGATGGGCCTGGCTGGGATTCGAGTACGATTGACTGGGATTATAGAGGTTATCCAAGTAAAGGATTTAAGATTAATGGCGCACGTAATAGTGGTAATTATGATGGTAAAAGTTCGGTTTATAAAAATAATTTTCCAAGTACAGGGTCTAATGGATTATATTTTTATTTGTTATTGGCAGGAATAAGTCCAGAAGCAGTGATTACAGCCAATGGCAGTAACATAAGTGCTGTAGAAGGTGGCAATGTCAGCTTAAGCTTAAGTACGGGAATAACTCTCTGGGATCATCGAAGCGGTGTGCTGGATGATTTTTCAACAATGTTCCCTTATCTATCCCCATTATATGGTGTCCCACAAAAAGGATTAAAGATAACCTTAAATGGTCCTCGTGCAACGTCTAATGATAAGAGTTTTAGTCCTTCGACATTTAGGCTGTATGCCGATAGTGGAAAAAGTAAAATACTTTATGAATTTAAGTTGATGCGTTGGTATATTCCTACCGATATAGTCTATCAAAATGTTATTACTGAAGAAAATGTACCGATGTATCAAGCAAAAGGTCAAGAAGAGTGTCGTCGTTTAGGTAAAGGTTATCGGTTAACCGAAATGTATGATTTGACCTATGATGTCTATTGGGAGATGAAAGCAACTTTTGGTCCTATAGTAGGCTCTGCTCTTCGTCAGTTAAGTTACCGTAAAGATGGCGAATGGGTCAGTGGAATAATTAATGAGTGGGGATGTTTATATAACAATAGTCGTTCGAGGTGTCGCAATTATCCTGATAGTGATTGGTTACATTCTAATTATTTGATTGCCACTACAGTAATTAAGGAAGTTAAATCTTGGAAAGAGAAGCGTAAAGTACCTTCATGGAATGTATTGGT
The DNA here is from genome assembly GCF_984569125.1 of Gilliamella sp. LMG 34362. Taxonomy (NCBI): domain Bacteria; kingdom Pseudomonadati; phylum Pseudomonadota; class Gammaproteobacteria; order Orbales; family Orbaceae; genus Gilliamella; species Gilliamella sp. LMG 34362. Next base: position 1,215,100 of record NZ_OZ474902.1, read on the forward strand.
GGAAGGTGGGGAGGCTGAGTCCCTCGGTAGCTTAACACCTTATTATATAGCTTGTGTTTCTCCTTAACAGCTATAAGAAGTTTAACAATTAAATTAAAATATTATCCATTGTATTGAGATTTATATGTGAGATTTTAAATAGATACTCTTAAAACATTAATCTTACAATCTTAATATAAGGGGATATTGTTATATAAAGGAGGTTTATTTTTTTACGCGTTTATAATGAGGGTAGTTTTATTGTTACAACATTATAGGCATGAATTAAAAGTAAGATTTTCACAATAAAAAAACATACAATGTTAGAACAAGATATGCAGTGTTTTAATCTTACCTTACATCATCAACAAATCAATTAATCAAGTATTTGGCAACCGGATAGCGAGCCTGCTGAAGTTGATTTAGCCTTTATTAAAAGTCTAAAAATGACATTATTAAAGATTGAACATTGTATTATTAATCCATTTTAATGAAAAGTTTTTGCGAATCAGTGGTTAAAATTTGCCATATATTTGTTTTTTCTAAATTAGCAAAAATTTTTACTCAGACCTCCATTAATAAACCAACAATTGTTAACTTTACTTTACATAACTTGACAAAATTTAACATTATAAAGTTTGATATAGTTAAATACTTTAATTATGATTTTATCAAATTTAGATATTTCTATTTAAATAAAACAAATGGATAAGCGGGTGTTTGAAGATGCTAGACGTAGTTGTTTATAGGCAAGACAGCTAAAATTACATAATTAAGCAATCAAACGTTATCAACACCTCTTTATCAACATTTATTTTTAGATTTATTTATTACTAAATTTTTATCCATAAAAAACAAGTCGTTAAAGTGATTGTTTTATAAACAATATTTATAAGTATGTTGGGTATGATTGCTCAATTAATAACGCTAAGCGACCTGATAATAAAGTTGTAGGATTTGTCTAGTTAAAAGTAACCACTGATAGTCTTGCATTTAATATTTTTACTACTACCTTCTAAAAATTGATCTGCAGCACATAGAAATTAACTATGTAATTTTAAAGAATAGTAATCAAATTTTTATCAATTTTGATTGTAATTGGTTTCTACTAAATTGGAATGTTTCATCAAAAGGAGTCATGTTTTTGCGATTTTATCATCAAAGATATCCTATCTTCACTATAGCGTGTTGTACATCATTAAATTCTATAACATCGGAATTATTAAAAATAAGATCTAATAATTTTGTTAATAGTTATGACAATTACAAACCTTATTTTGCTTTTAAAACATGGCTTTTGGGGGTTATGTTGCTATTTCTTTTTTCAAATGCCGAGTGTTTAACTGTAAAAACAGTAAATGTGATTACTGGCAATGCTCCGTATTTATCGTTTGATGGTAGAAATCGAGCCTTAAATACCGAACCACTGCTTTGGCTTAGATTATCAAACGGTTTGGTTTATCAGCCATATCAAGATCGTTCAAATTACAACAATCCAATAAAGCTACCTGAGTCAGTTGCGAAAGTGAAGGATATCCAAACTATTGTACCATTTAATAATTATCCTAGTATTAGCTTAAGTAACATTATAGCCACTAATAATTATTTTAATGATATTGATGGCGATAGCGGAATTAGTTCATCTGGAACCTTAAATGTTACGTGGCGAGATGTTAATAATAATGACATCACTAATTGGGTTAAAAATAATCGGGAGGCATATTTATCAATTGTTAACGCACCCTATAAACTTACCATTTCGTCTACAAGTGGACGTTTATCAACGCGTTATGGACTTCCACAATCAAGTGATATAAGCAATTTTCAGGGGGCTAGTCATACTTATTATTTTTCCCCTGAAGCTAATGGGCGAGCCATAAAGACACGCTCTGATTCATGGGAATATCCTGTAAATCGTAATCAATGGAATAATTTTCCAACTACTGGAGGTGATGGACTTAATTATACATTAGTGCTTGATAAAATCAGCCCAGAAGAAGTGATAGCTATCAATGGTAGTACTATATATCCCGAATCAGGCGAAGGTGTAAATTTATCTTTGTGGAGAGATTCAATTAATGAAGTAGGGATAAGACTAAATGGACCTAAAATAATTGGTGGAGGAAGGTCAACAAAAAAAGGTGTGGCGATAATTGGTTCGGGTAAAGTGGATAAGAAATTTGGTATTTCAAGTTTTGTACTTTATGCTGATAAAGAACGTAAAACAGTTCTGTATAAATTTAGAATAGGTACTTGGTTTATTAATACAAATCGTTTTGAAACCAAAAAAACTCATAATCCTACACCTCCTAAGTATTGTAATTATGAAGGCTATAACTTGCCATCGCCTAGACTATTTAGTAATTTTTATTTAAATCGACCAACGACATCACAAACATTTAGAGAATTAGGTCGACTATATTCTGAATGGGGACAACATGTTGGTAGTTGGCAAATTACGGATCGAGTGATGACTTCTGGTGGTGAGGTTATTCAAGAGGGCGTTATACGAGGTAGTTTTTCAGGCGAAAGATTACGTATGATTTGTGCTACAAGGTGGTCACAGAACAATTAAGCGAGTAATTGCCAAATAAGGTTTGTTAACTATATTTTGCTCAAGTTTCCACCTGAACTTTATTTCTCAATCAATAATCTTATTAGCGACTAAATGGTTAATTTTCAGAATTAGCATCGATTTGTCCTGTATTAAAAGACTAAAAAAGTATTTTTTGTAGTTTAATATTAACTTATTAATTAAGTATGATAAAAATTTTTTTCGCGACAGTAACTAAAATTAACAATATTTTAGTATTTATAAAAGTCAGCTAAAAATTTTTTCAAATTTGTAACATAAAATCAAAGCGTTTTAGTTCAACTTTTCTTTACATTATTTGACAAAATTTAATATTACAAAATTTGATATGGTTAATGATATTATTTACACTTTTCTTATAAAATTGATTTTTCGCAATAAAAACACAATACTTTTACAAAGGATTGATATATGTTATCAAGTAGTTGTTTAGTAACTAACCATAAATTGGGATTATTTAACCGATTAATTGCTGCAATGTTAGCAATATATTTGCCTCAGCATCAACATTCATTTTTTTCTTTTAAAGATTTATTTACTGTTAACCTCTTGTTTTTTAGAGTCAATTTTATAAACCCTTTTTTTTGTTTAAAACCGATGCTAATAAATGTATTGGTTATAAATAGTTTATTAACCCTTTCAATTAATTCGACATATGCATTAAATACCAGTACGGTTAATGTAATTAATGGTAGTGCTCCTTATCTTACCAATGATGGAGGTATGACAAAAGCAGATAGTACGGAAAGTTTGTTGGGTATAACTTTATCCGATGGAACAGTCATCAATGCTTCAAATGATGAATCCAGTCTAGTAACTCCAATCGAGTTACCGAGTCAAGACGATACTTATGCGAGTATCCAAACTATCGTTCCGTTACCGGCAGCAGGTAATAGTAGTTATCCTAGAGTAAATATTATTGATTTACTGAAAGCACCGTATAACTATTTTGGTGATGATGATGGCGATGGTTATGATGATGTAACCGGTGAAGTTATCGCAACAGCGAGTGGTGATATAGGCGTTAAATGGGAAAATATTAATGGTATTGATGTTACCGACACAGTTAAAAACAATGCCTATAGTAAATTTATTGAATGTGATAGTCCATATAAATTAACCTTAACAGCAAGTAACGTTGAATTAAATACCCTATATGGAGAGCCAAATAAAAGTAGTTTTATGGGCGGTAGCCATAATTATTATATAAATCCTAAAGTTGAACCTCATGTCTGTTATGCTCAACCTAGCCCATTATATGATGATGGCACTACTGGAGTGGGTATGTTTTTTGATGGATCTGGCTGGGATTCGGCCATTATTTCTTGGAATTATAGAGGTTATCCAAGTAAAGGATTTAAGATTAATGGCGCACGTAATAGTGGTAATTATGATGGTGAAAGTTCGATTTATAAAAATAATTTTCCAAGTACAGGGTCTAATGGATTATATTTTTATTTGTTATTGGCAGGAATAAGTCCAGAAGCGGTGATCGCGGCCAATGGCAGTAGCATAAGCGCTGTAGAAGGTGGCAATGTCAGATTAAGCTTAAGTACAGGTATAACTCTATGGGAGCATGATAGCTCTTTTCTATTTAATAATGCAATAATGTACCCTTATCAAGCCCCATTATATGGTGTACCACAAAAAGCATTAAAAATAACCTTAAATGGTCCTCGAGCAACGTCTAATGATAAGAGTTTTAGTCCTTCTACATTTAGGTTATATGCCGATAGTGGAAAAAGTAAAATACTTTATGAATTTAAATTGATGCGTTGGTATATTCCTACCGATATTGTCTATCAAAATATTCTTATAGATGGAGATTTATCGACCACTCAAGCGAAAGCTGAAGAAGAGTGTCGTCGATTAGGTAAAGGTTATCGGTTAACGGGAATGTATGATTTGACCTATGATGTTTTTAAAGAAAAATGGCATGCTATACCTCCAACAAACAATAATGCTCTTCGTCAGTTAAGTTACCGTAAAGATGGTGAATGGGTCAGAGGAATAATCAATGAGTGGGGATCTTTATATAACAATAGTTTCTCGCACACTCGTAATTATCCTGATAGTGATTGGTTACATGAAGCTTATGGGATTGCAGAACCAATATCGAAAAATGATGGTAAATATATACGAATTCCGTCGGTTAGTATGTATTCAGGTGGTGTTGGCAACACAGACCCTACATTTTCTTATTTAGCTTGTGTTTCACCTTAATAATAAGAAGTTTAACAATTAAATTAAAATATTATCCAATGTATTGGGATTTATATGTGAGATTTTAAATAGCTATTAGTAAAATATTAGTCTTACAATCTCAATATAAGGAAATATTGTAATAATAAATAAATTGTATTTTTACACGTTTACAATGAGGGTAGCTTTATTGTAACTGCATTATAGGCCATAAATTAAAAGTAAGATTTTTACAACCAAAAGTATGTTAATGATTGGATAGCAAATTGTGGATTCCTATTACAATAAGTTGATTAAGCGCCAGCCAAATGGGTTATTAACGTCATTTTGTGCAGAGTTAGAGTGCGATTATCATAAGGATTTATTTAGGGTCTATCAGCGACGTTGCCGTGAAGAGAGCGTAGCGAAAGTAACGGCAAAATCCAGCCGAGCGCGTTTGAAGACGCGCGAAAGGCAGGCGTCGGAGCTATCGACTAAAAAATATACAACATTAGGATAAAATATGCAGTGTTTTAGTTTTAATTTTATTTTAGTAGGTCAACAAATTAATTATTTAAGTAGTTGTTAATCAATTAGCTATCTTGTTGAAGTTGATTTAGCCTTTATCAAAAATCTCAAAACACCATTATTAAAGATTAAAGATTAAAGATTAAAGATTAAAGATTGAAGATTGAAGATTGAGTTATTAATCTATTTTAATAAAAATATTTGCATAACGAGGCTGCTTGTTACCATGATTTTATTGAATTTTAAGATTTTATAAGATCATCATTAAATAATAATGATCTTTATGAATGGCCCGAAAAATATCAAGATCAATTAATAACAGTAATGCCCTGATTTTCCTTACTAATCTTTACAATTTTTAAAAAGCTAGCAATTGCGGAAATTACGCAATTTACTTATACTTAAACAGTCAAAAAATTAAATTTTTATTGAAATGAAACAATCGGATTTCGTGACAAAGGATTGAAAAAATGTTAAAATACAGTTGTTTAGAGGCCAGCCAGCCAGCCAGCCAGCCAGCCAGCCAGCCAGCCAGCCAGCCAGCCAGCCAGCCAGCCAGCCAGCCAGCCAGCCAGCCAGCCAGCCAGCCAGCCAGCCAGCCAGCCAGCCAGCCAGCCAGCCATAAATTAGGGTTATTAAAGGGATTATTAAGTCAAGCTTGCATAAATCATCCAATTGCAAGTCAACGATTCTTTATTTCCGTTAAAGAAATCATTACCGCTAAAACTTATTCACTTAACTTACAGTTAAGTCTTAACTTTTTGTGTTTAAAACCAACATTTTTAACCATATTAGCTATATCTAGTTTATTAATCCTTTCAATTAATTCGGCATATGCATTAAATGCCAGTACGGCCAATGCAATTCATGGAAATGGCCCGTATCTCTCTTTTGATGGAATAAATCGCGCTTCTACTGCAGAGCCACTGCTTTGGCTTAGATTATCAAATGGTACGGTTTATGAGCCTTATCAAGACCGTTCAAGCAGCAACAATCCGATAGCGTTACCTGAGTCGATTACTAAAGTAAAGGATATCCAAACAATTATACCGTTTAATAATTATCCTAGTATTAGTTTAAGTAGCGTTATCGCAAGCAATAATTATTTTAATGATATTGATGGAGATATAGGAATTAGTTCATCGGGCACCTTAAATGTGAAGTGGAGTGACGTTAATAATAACGATATAACTAATTGGGTTAAAAATAATCAAGATGCATCTTTGTCAACTACCGATTCGCCCTATAAAGTTACCATTTCGTCTACAAGTGGACGTTTATCAACGCGTTATGGACTTCCACAATCAAGTGATATAAGCAATTTTCAGGGAGCAAGCCATACTTATTACATATTACCCGCATCTCAAGCTAGGGCGTTAAGAACACAAGGCTTAAATGGAGGACACTCATTTGATGTTACATCAGATATAAATAAAAATTTTCCTACAACAGGTGGTGATGGATTGAGTTATTATTTATATTTAAGTGATATTAGTTCAGAAGAGGTGATTGCAGTTAATGGCACAAATGTTAATGCAGTAAAGGGGGAAGGCGTATATCTAACTTTATCACCGGAGAGAAAATTTGTAGTAAAAATAACATTAAATGGCCCTAAAGTTCAGGAAAAGCTTATAGTTGTAAATGGGAAGCCGGTAACGGTTATAACAACGGTGGATAAGAAATTTACATGGTCAACATTTGTTCTCTATGCAGATAGAAATCACAGTAAAGTACTTTACCAGTTTAGAATCAATAAATGGTTTATTAGACATGGCGTAGGATCTATAGTAAACAATGGCAACAGAATAATATCATCTCCCTCGATGGAAAACTGCCGCAAACTTCCGAAAGAGCCTGACATTTATATTACACCAGATCCACGCCACTTATCAAAATATAGATCCAAGGGGCAATTTTTTGAAGGAGAAAAGGTATCATTAAATACACTATTTGGTGAATGGGGCGAATATATTGGTTTATGGAACGTGGAAAATAAAGTACAATCATCGGCAGAGACAGTTTATAAAGGTGTACTTGGTGTTTCTGCAATCGGGACGTATTCAATTATTTGTATCACAGGGAGTCCTAAGTAATCCATATTTATGAACAGTGATATCAGCGACGTTGCCGTGAAGAGAGCGTAGCGAAAGTAACGGCAAAAGCCAGCCGAGCGCGTTTGAAGACGCGCGAAAGGCAGGCGTCGGAGCTATCGACTAAAAAATATACAACATTAGGATAAAATATGCAGTGTTTTAGTTTTAATTTTATTTTAGTAGTTGTTAATCAATTAGCTATCTTGTTGAAGTTGATTTAGCCTTTATCAAAAATCTCAAAACACCATTATAAAAGATTGAAGATTGAGTTATTAATTTATTTTAATAAAGATATTTGCATAACGAGGCTGCTTGTTACCATGATTTTATTGAATTTTAAGATTGTTGGGATGATGATTAAATAATCATGATCTTTGTGAACGACCGAAAGATATCAAGATCAACTGATAACAGTAGTGACCTGATTTTACTTACTTATCTTTACAATTTTTAGACAGGCAGGAATTGCCAAAATCACTCAATTTAATTATACTTTTTACCAACAATAAATTATATTTTTATTCAATTAAAATAGCCGGATGTCGTGACAAAGGATTGAAAAAATGTTAAAATACAGTTGTTTAGGGGCCAGCCAGCCAGCCAGCCAGCCAGCCAGCCAGCCAGCCAGCCAGCCAGCCAGCCAGCCAGCCAGCCAGCCAGCCAGCCAGCCAGCCAGCCAGCCATAATTTATTAAATCAAAAACGTTTTTTTGATAAAAAAAAGCCCTTTTTAGTTTTTTTTGTTTTCTCAATTATAACTCACAATGTAAGTGCATTATCTGCGTCAACTGTCAATGTTATTCATGGTAGCGCACCATATATAACTTTTGATGAATACAAAACACAATCGGATCTTTCACCTTTATTATCAATTGCTTTACCCAATGGTGAAAAAATAAGCCCATTAACTGACACATCAAGTGCAACACAACCTATTAGACTTAATACTAATAATACAAAGTTTGCCGACATTCAAACTTTTGTTCCTTTTCCGGTTGACAATATAAATTATCCTACAAAACCTTTGAGTGATATTGTTGTTGGTTCAAATTATTGGTGGGATATGGATGGTGATGGTAGCGATAAATCACCGACAGTGACCGGAAATTTAAAAGTGACATGGCAGGATGATGAGGGAAACGATATAACTAATTTAGTGAAGAATCAAGTTGATACATTACTAGATGGTTGCTTGGCACCATATAAATTAACAGTATCAGCAACACAAGGCACTATTTCTACTACTTATGGGATTCCTAAAACAAGATCATTTTCTGCTATTCAACATAGCTACTATATTTATCCAAAAGTCATGTCTACCGCCAAATTTTGTTATGCAAAACCTAATGTAGAATATGAAAATGATATAAATGGTGAGTGGAAAAAGGGCAAAGGTTTTATCTTTTATGATCCTGATAATGTTTATAAGAATTTTCCTACTACTGGATCAAATAATTTATTTTTTGATTTAAAAATAGCTGGTTTATCAGCAAAAGAACTAATTAAAATTAATGGCGAAAGTGTTTCTCAAATATCAGGTAGTGGTGTAAGTTTAGCTTTAAGTGACCATCAAGGCTTTTTGCGAGTAACTTTAAAAGGCCCATCAGCCTCAACTAATGGCGGTCAATTTCAACCTTCTACATTTAGACTTTATGCGGATTATAGTAAGACAAATGTTTTTTATACCTTTACGTTACAGCGATGGTATATTGCCTTTATAGGGCCTTCTGGCAGTTATGCTAACTCAAAAAATAAATGTAACAGCTTAAATGGTGGATATCGGATACCTAATGTATTGGAATTAACTAATTCTAATCGTGAATACAATGAGAATAATATTTATATAGGTTGGACTTATGGTATACCTGGTGTTGGCCCAGAATATCGAAGAATGATTAGTTATAAGAATGATCGTGGTACATGGATGGGAGGTCTATTTGCTGAATGGGGTAATACTACTAATTTTTACTATAAGAGTAGTGATTGGGACGATTATAATGATCCTTATTTTGGTACTTCGATTTATTGGTCAAGTAATATCTTTAGAGGTGATGCTAAAACATTATATGTAGTCGATTCTCGACAGGGTATTGTTGGCACTCGAGCTGATTTTGAACATATGTATTTAACTGCTTGTATAACACCATAATGATTGGTAAGTAAGGTATTGAACAAAAATATACAAACATAAAGTACTTTTTTGTAAACCTAATTGTGTTAATTTCAAAATTGATACGGTTAGGATTTTTAATTTAAAATGAATTATATTTAATGAATATAGAAGAAAAACTTAAATTAAGTCAGCAGTCTGATTGTATCTATTTTTTTCGAGAACGGATGTTTGCACAAGTTTATGGAGTATCACTCTATTTAGCCGCTACGAAATTAAATTTAGATTTGAAAGTTTATTGTCAACAATATAAAAAATTGAATAATAAAAAAGTATTAAAAGCTGGAATATCAATACCAAAGTTAATTGGACTTTTCTCAGACCAACTTATTGTTCAATCTTATGGTTATCAATTAAGAGGAAATTGGCAGATTGATTTAACACAAGTTATTGAATGGCAGAAATTGCAATTTACTGCAATAGAGCAATTAAGAATGATGTCAGCGCTCCCTAATATTACAGAACCTAATTCAAGCCACCTCTCAAATAGAAAGGATAAAGCCCGATTAGCATTAGCCGGCAAGCATTCACAGGATGCTTGGCATCTAATGCTAAGCGAAAGAGAATATAATTATTTGAAAGATTGGAAAAAAGGGAAATATCCGTTATCAATTGACTTAAGCTTTATCGAAAAACTGTCCCAAAAAATTGCATCCAGTCGCGCTTAGCGACTGGCGTAATTTTTTGCTCAAAAAGTGAACATTAAAATCTTTAAAAAAATTACGAAAAACGCTTTTTTAATGCAATAAAAAGTTAACAAGTAAACTTTTGTTAAATCGCTGTGCCTTTTTTAGGGATGAAAAAATTTTGTATATCAACTTGTTCATGTTGCAAAAGCCAAATTTTTTTGTCAATTCCACCAGCATAACCAGTTAAGTTACCATTGGCTCCAATAACCCGATGGCAAGGAATAATAATTGATAAAGGATTGTGACCAACCGCTCCTCCAATGGCTTGACTGGACATATGCGGCTTATTACATTTCAATGCCACTTGTTTTGCGATATAACCATAGGTAATGACTTCGCCGTAAGGAATTTGGGTTAATATATCCCATACCATATGCCTAAATGCGCTACCCTGAGGAGCAAGTGATAATTGCTTTATAGATGGTTTTTTTTCAAGAAAATAGTCATCTAACCATTTTTTAGTTTGATTAAATATTGTCAAATTAGATTTTTCTTGTTTGGTCGCATTAACAATTTGACCAAAATATTTTTGCCCTTCAATCCAGGCGCCAACTAATTTATTGTTCTGGCTAGCTAAAGTTATCAATCCCATTGGTGACGAATAATGACAAATATAAAACATGAAAAATCCTGATATTACCGATTAAGCGATATTTTATTATAACCAGTTAATGTAATTTAAGTAGTAAAAATAGTTGTTTATTCTAGATTGTTCAATTCAGTAGTTATAAAAATTTTTTCTTTTTTTATATTATCTGCAATGAATAATTTAAAATAAAAAATTTATTAAAACTTTTTTATTAATATATTGATTAATAAGATATTGTAAGACAGTCGTGAATAATGAATTCGAATAAACTAGCTTATTATTTTTATGTATTAATACCGCAAACAAAGTGATTAAGCATGGTCGAGTGAATAGAATATGATTCAACAATAATAAAAAAAGACTCACGTAAGTGAGTCTTTTTATAAAGATTATTTGCTAGCTTTGCCTTTTTCTACATAGCTCATATCACCTAAGGATTCAACGATAAATTTACCATCATCGGTATAACGGATTTTAGTTACGCTAGCGTTACCAAGTCCACTCGTGATAGGTTTATCTAACATCTCTTCAACCATTGCCATAATAGCCATACCGTGAGAGACCACCAATACATTACCACCACCTTGTTCTTGAGCAGATTTAGCAATAGCCTTTAATGAGGCTTGCATACGAGTTTTAACGGCATTGTAGTCTTCAGCTTGACCTGATTTCTCAACAGCTTTGATCGCATCCATCATTTTTTTAAGGGTAACTTTACCTTTAGCTAAATCAGCCATTAGGGCTTTGTCTGATTCATAACCTAGATGCTGTGCAGCTGGGTTCCACATGTTTGGATCAAGATCACCTTCAAAATCACCAAAGCAAGTTTCACGCAGACCTTCCATTTCATTAATGCTTAATTTAGTTTCACCTTTAGATTCAAGTACGATTCTTGCTGTTTGTCTGGCACGACCAGAGTCACTTGAATATACCGAAATAAAATCAACATCTTTTAAACCTCGGCCAAGTTGCTCGGCAACTTCAATGCCTGGTTTAGTAAGAGGCGTGTCTGACCATCCTTGTGCACGATGCACGTTATTAAACATAGTTTTACCATGACGAGTAAAATAGATATTCACATCAGCAGCAACAGTTTGTGCTATTGATGCAGTAAGAATTGCCGTTAATCCAATAAGTTTAATAAGTTTTTTCATAGTTTCGTCCTTTTATAACAAGTTAAATCGATAATCAATAACGGTTTCAGCTGATAATGTTGGTGAACGTTGTGCATGGCCGTCTCTCAATTTAGGGGTAATGTCTTTGCTACTCATGGTTTTATAAGACCAACCATAACCAAATTTTGACAAAATAGATAGATTTTTAAATGTTCCACTGGTTGGTTTCCAGATGTTAAACACGTTAATTTCACCATTTTTTAGGGTTTCATGTTTATAGTTAAATTCACCATAGTTTAGATATAAACCAGTGGTATTATCTTTAAAGAAGTCATAACCTAATACGCTGGATAATACAACTTCGCCATCACGCATATAGTCCGCACCTGCAGCTGCCATACCATTATAACGGCCACGGTTATTTTTACCTATGTGACGACCATAATAACCGATAGCGCCTTTTCGATTGGCATCGGTATAAGCGATACCGAATTTGGCACTCCAGTCTGCTTCTTTCCATTCAACATCGGCTGCATAATGCCACGCTGAATCATCAAAATCACGCACATTGGCTTTCATTTTGTCATGATTTTTAAGTGCGGTACTGCCATAGATTTGTGAACCAAAGGTCAGTTTTTCTATTGGTTTATATGAAAACTCAATTGCATGACGATTGATATAATCTTTGGCAACACCATAAGAGTAATCAAGTTTAATTACTTCATCTTTATAGGCGATTTCAGCAGTTTTGATATTATCAATTACGTGTTTTCTATCTAAACTATAAAAATGCACTTTTTTAGCCGATTCACGAGGTAAAGTACTATCTATATAAGCTAGCGATAACGCTAAATTAGAGTATTTAAGTGTTCCACTATACCCGAGATAACTGTTACGGGTTAAATGTTGCGATGAACTAATTACCCCCATGTCTTTTAAACTATGCCAACCTGCTTTACCATTAAAATTAATCTCTTTATTACCAAGTTTGACTTTAGCATAACGTTGCGTAAATTTGTTAAAACCATGAGCATTGTGTTTATCCGCTTTTTTGCCATCGTTATAAAGTAAGTTACGAGTAGCAAAGTAATCACTGGCTCCAAGTTTGATGACATTGTCATAAGTAACATCGAATCCCAAGATATCTAACCAATAACCTGATTTATAGTTAAATGTTAATGCTTGTCCCCACGCACTATGAACTTCTTTGGGTTGCGATGCATTTTCTTTTAAATACTTCCAATGATTACGTGTGGAAAATTCAAATTTGCTATCTTTGAAAAAACTGTTATCAGTATTCAGCGAATTTGATTCAGCCGCAATAGCTGAAAAACACATAATATTAAGTAGCGCAAGCGAAAGGTACTTTATTTTCATTGTTATATCCTATCTTTATTTTTCCAAAAAAAAACCTAAATACCGCCCAAAAACCTATCGGTTGAGCTGATATTTAGGTTTTGCCTGCCTAGGCAGTAACAATCCTATTTTGCTAATTTAATTACTAATTATCTAATTTTATTCGGATTATAGTTATTTGTTTGCCTCCAGTCGTTTATTTATTTAGTGATAATTTACCTTGATTGACATACTCCATATTGCCAATTTCAACTACACTATATTTACCATTTTGATACACAATTTTAACCACGGTAGCATTTGACAATGGTTTGTTTTTATTTGGGTTATCGGTTAAATCAGAAATCATAGCTTGCATTGACATACCAGATGAAATAGCCAAAATATTTTTTTGATGTTTATCTTGGGCTGTTTTTACAATGCTATACAGCGCATTTTGGGTTCGCTCTTTAACCTGGTCAAAGTTCTCCGCTTGCTGTTTAGGATCACTTTTAGCGATGGCATCAGTTAGAGTTGCCACGGGAATTTGTCCTTGCACATAACTTTTATAAAAGCTATCAACAGATTTAAAACCAAGAGATTTCATGGATGCAGATACCATTTTAGCATTGCTTCCACCTTCAAATCCGCCATAAAAGACTTCTCGTAAACCTTTTAATTCTTGGATCTGGTAATCTTTAACACCTTTTTGTTGTAACAAAACTTGCATTGTTTCACGTTGACGTCCAGCATCACTGGTGTAATAAGCATCAAATTGAATGTGTTGCTTTTTAAAACCTTCACCTAAATAACGTGCAACTTCAATACCTTTGTCAGTCAATGGTGAATCAGCCCAACCTTGTACAAGATCATAGGTATTAAATAAAGTTTTACCGTGTCGAGCAAAATAAATATTAATGGCATCATCACTATTATTGTTTGTTGCATTATTTGCTTGATTGCTACAACCAGTAGCTAGCGTTGTTAATAACAGTGCACTAGTAACGAATACTGCTTTAATTTTTTTATTTTTCATCTTTAGCCTCATATGGCATAGCCATTATTATGATGAGTGAAATTACCGGTAGGGAAAATGAAGACCTACCGGAATCATCATTATTTTAAATTAGCACCTTTCGATGAAATGACTGATTGATACCAATAAAAGCTTTTCTTCTTATAACGTTGTAGGGTACCAGAACCGTCTTGATTTAAATCCACATAGATAAAACCATATCGTTTGGTCACTTCTGCTTTAGATGCACTAATTAGGTCAATTGGTCCCCAACTGGTATATCCCATCACTTCAACACCATCATTAATCGCTTCACGAATTTGCACTAAATGATCGTTCATATAATTAATACGATAGTCGTCATTAATGGTGCCATCAGCTTCGAGTTTGTCTTTAGCGCCTAAACCATTTTCAACAATAAATAGTGGTTTTTGGAAACGCTCATAAAGCAAGTTTAATAAGTAACGGATACCGATTGGGTCGATCTGCCAGCCCCATTCAGACGCTTTGAGATGTGGATTAGGTACCATATCAAGAATGTTACCTTTTTGACGAAGTGAGTCGTCAGCTGTTCCACAACAACTCATGTAATAACTAAACGAGATAAAATCGATAGTTTCTTTTAAATCTTCACGGTCTTGATCGGTAATCGTTAATTCAATATTGTTTTCTTTAAAATAACGATTCATATACGTTGGGTAATAGCCACGTGCTTGCACATCACCAAAGAACAACCAACCATGATTTTCTAAATGCGTTGCCCAAACATCTTCTGGTTTTGGACTAAGAGGGTAAGCGATAGCGCCAAGTAACATATTACCAATTTTTGCATCAGGTATAATTTGATGACAAAGTTTAACAGCCCGTCCACTGGCTACTAATTGGTGGTGGATAGCTTGATAGATTTCTGCTTTACTGCTATTTCTAGCTAAACCGACACCGGTGAATGGTTCATGTAGTGACATATTAATTTCATTAAATGTTAACCAATATTTCACTTTATCTTTATAGCGTTCAAATACAGTTTTGGCATAGCGAGTAAAAAACTCAATCACTTTACGGTTTCCCCAACCACCATATTGAGTAACGAGGTAATAGGGCATTTCGTAGTGTGATAAGGTGACTAAAGGCGTAATGTTGTGTTTTAACATTTCATCAAACAGTTTATCGTAAAATGCTAAACCTTTTTCATTTGGTTGTTCTTCATCACCATTAGGAAAAATACGTGTCCATGCGATAGATGTTCTTAAACAAGTAAATCCCATTTCCGCAAACAGGGCTACATCTTCTGGATAGCGATGATAAAAGTCGATAGCCCGATCTTTGATACTGTTAATTTGGACATTATTACGATCAACTATATCGCCAAATAGACCATTAGGAGTACAGTCTGATGTTGAAAGACCTTTACCATCTTCATTATAAGCACCTTCGACTTGGTTAGCGGCAATTGCGCCGCCCCATAAAAAATCATTAGGAAAAGTATTAGCCATGTTTTACTCCTTGTTTGCACTTAACGCTAATAGTGCGTCACCATGTTGAATATTATCTTGATTAAATATGCACTGCACATCGATATAGTCATCACTGTTAGTGATTATGATTGGTGTAGTTACTTCAAAACCGGCTTGTTTTATTGCTTCAATATCAAAGCTTACTAGTCGATCACCTTTTTTCACTTTTTGACCACTTTCTACATGAGCTTCAAAATGTTGGCCATCTAACTTCACTGTATCAATACCAATGTGGATAAGTATTTCTGCACCTAATTTAGTTTGGAAACCGATAGCATGTTTCGTTCTAAATAGTGACACTACTTCACCATCTTCTGGTGCGACAGCTTCGCCAATAGTTGGAATAATTGCAGCACCTTTACCCATTAAACCGCTCGCAAAAGTAACATCATTAACTTCCTTTAAGTCAATAAGTTGACCAGTTAATGGGCTGGCAATAGTGATTGTTTTTACTAGTTCATCACTATCAGTTTTATTGTTGTTTGAATCAGAATTTTCTATTTCATTTTCATTATTTTGTTTTTTATCTTTTGGAATACCAAATAGATAAGTGACTAATGTGGCTACTGCAAATGAAATAAGTGAACCAAATACTACCGCATAAAATTTTTCATTAATGCCTGTAGGTGGAATTAATTGTAAAAATGAGAAGATACTAATAAAGCTGAATGAATAGATGACCGAATGATAATAACCAACAATACCTCCACCAATCATTGCCGAAATACAGCCGATAATAAATGGACGTTTTAATGGTAAGTTAATGCCATAAATGGCTGGTTCGGTTACCCCAAAAATTCCAGATAATACCGATGAACTTGCTAATGTTTTAACTTGTGGATCTTTGCTGCGTAACATAACCGCTAATACTGCGCCAACTTGAGCGAATACCGCAGGGAATAAGATTGGAATCATAAAATCTTCTTGATAAACCGAGATATTATTCATCGCAAATGGTACTAATCCCCAATGGATACCAAACACCACCATCACTTGCCAAAGAGCAGCTAAAATCATAGAAGCAATGACAGAGTTAAGTTGATAAACATAGATGATACCACTAGCAACTGTATCACTTAAGAATGACACAACTGGACCAATAACAGCAAAGGTTAGTGGTACGGTAATTATCAAACCAAATAACGGAGCAATAAACTTTTTGAATGAGTCATGCATGATTTTGTTTAGGTTGCGTTCTAATAATGAATAGAACCATGCAGCTAAGATTATTGGGAAAACCGATGAAGGATAAGGGATTAATTTAATAGGAATGCTAAAAAATTCTGTCTGTAATTCAAACCTATTACCTAACATGCCAACCACACTAGGATGAACCAATGCACCACCTAATGCCATACCTACATAAGGATTACCACCGAATTTTTTAACCGCTGAAAATCCTAGAATGATTGGTAAATAATAGAATGGGGCGTCAGCAATCGCATTTAAGAAGTTAAGGGTTGGTGAGTCAGCTTGAACAAGTTCCATGACTTGCAATATTGCTACTATTCCTTTAAAAATACCACCAGCAACAAGTACGACTAGTGCAGGGATAAAGATACTAGAAACTAAATCAATCAGTTTTGATACAATACCTTTAGGGGTAGCCGGTGGCGCATCGTTGGTTGGTTTTTCATTGAGATTGGTTAATTGCATGATGACATTAAATACATCTGCAACACTGTTACCGATTACGACTTGGAACTGTCCACCACTTTGTACAACTGTAATGATACCGGCTTGTTTTTTTAAAAATTCAGCATTTGCTTTTGATTCATCTTTCAACGCAAATCTAAGTCTAGTTGCACAATGCACTAGACTGATAATATTATCTTTACCACCTACATGCTCAATAATTACTTCGGCAAGTTGTTTGTTTTTCATAGCTTATCCTTATTTAAGCGCAAAAAAAAACCTAAACTCCCATTCCATTGGGAGTTTAGGTTTTGCTTGCATCAAAAAATAGTTGATGCAATAACAATCCAAAATTTCAGTGTTAATTAAATTAACATAAATTTAATAATATTGTTGCTAATAGTTAATTATTTTGTGATTTCGATCACACTATTATTTTTTAGCTCGGCTCTTAGTCGTTCAATATGAATAGTCAAATACAAACTTTCATCATCGGATAATGGATGCTGATATTGTTGGATTAAATGTAAGTCTATCTGTTTAGTACACAAATAGGCTTGTTCATATTTTTGCCGAATAATTTCATACAATGATGTGTCTTGTTGAGCTTGTTTGCCTTGACTTAAGATACGATGCGCAAAAAACTTTAAGTGCGTGACGAATCGTTGATAGGAAAGGCTATTTTCATCATATTCAAATTTAAAATGGTATTTAACAATATTCAAAATTTCACGCATGATCTTCGTCATATTAACGATATTCGGCATGGTATCATTTAGTTGTGCATTGATTATATGGAAGGTAATAAAACCAGCTTCGTCTTCGTGCAGTTCTACACCTAAGCGCTGTTTAATCACCGATAAAGCATGCAAACCAATTTGATATTCATTTGGATAGAATTTTTTTATTTCCCAAATGAAGTTATTCGGAATATCAAATCCCTGCTTATGTCTTTCAATAGCAAAATAGATATGATCGGTTAATGAAATATAGATACTATCTTGTAATTTGCCACCTAACTGTTTTTTTGCATAATTGATTATAATATCTGAAGTTGTATGAATTTCGATAGGTATTTCCGAAAGCAACTCAGCAAACTTTGGCAGTATTTCTTGATTATTCAATGAAAACTGCTTTTCAATAAGTTTGGGGTCAATTTCATCTCCTTCCTTTTTTTTGAATCCTACCCCACGTCCAGTAACAATTAATTCATTTCCCTTTGCATCTAACGTTACGACAACATTATTATTTAATATTTTATGAACTTTCATCTGTTACAGTCTAAATTAAAGGTTAAGTTATTATGTCTAGCTTAACAAAAATAGAAAGTGATAAAATGAAAAAGTGTGATAAGTATCAAAATTTGGCTTAAAAATTGTTGATTTTTTGCGGTAAAAAATAGCAATAAACCCGACAGGCAAGCCTTGTCGGGTTGAATATTCAAAATAGTTAATTAATTATTGAGCAAGTAATTTATTCATGGTTTGAATAAATTTACTCGGATCACTCAATGATCCTTTTTCAGCAAGAAGTGCTTGATCTAACAATAACTCAACCCAATCACTAAATGTTGTTTCGTCTTGAGTATTAGCGATGCGTTTAACTAATTGATGATCAGGATTAATCTCAAATGTGTATTTAATCTCTGGTGCTTTTTGTCCTGCTGCAGCAAATAATTTAGCCATTTGGGTAGACATTTCGTCAGCAGCTGTTGTTACAATTGCCGGTGTATCAGTTAAACGATGGGTTAATTTAACCTCTTTAACTTTGTCTGCTAAAACTTTTTTCACTCGTTCAATAAATGGCTCAAGTTCTTTTTCAACTTGTTTTTGTTCATCGCTATTTTGATCGGCTAACTTTTCGATTGATTCGTCAGATTTACTGATAGATTGGAATTGTTTACCAGCAAATTCAGTTAAATTGCTCATCATCCATTCGTCAATACGATCAGAAAGTAATAATACCTCAATACCTTTTTTACGGAATAATTCAAGGTGAGGACTATTTTTGGCTGCGCCATAACTATCGGCAGTAATAAAGTAGATCTTCTCTTGACCTTCTTGCATACGGCTGATGTAATCATCTAATGATACGCTCTGTACTTCGCTATCACTGTTAGTGGTAGTAAAGCGTAATAACTTAGCAATAGACTCACGATTGCTAAAATCTTCACCAGTCCCTTCTTTTAAAACGAGACCAAATTCACTCCAGAATTGTTGATATTGTTCTTTGTCATCTTTAGCAAGTTTATCAAGCATTTGTAAAACACGTTTAGTACATGCATTGCGTAAATTCTGGGTTACTTTGTTATCTTGCAGGATTTCGCGCGAAACATTTAATGGTAAATCATTAGAATCAATTAAACCTTTTACAAAGCGTAAGTAGTTTGGCATAAATTGTTCTGCATCATCCATAATAAAAACACGTTGCACATACAATTTTAAACCGTGTTTATTGTCACGATTCCACATATCCCATGGCGCTTTAGATGGAATATAGAGCAAGCTAGTATATTCTTGTTTACCTTCGACACGGTTGTGGCTCCAGCTTAGCGGATCGGCAAAATCGTGTGAAATATGTTTATAGAACTCTTTATATTCTTCATCAGTTACTTCTGATTTGCTACGCGTCCAAAGTGCTTGCGCCTTATTAACTTTTTCCCATTTAACTTCTTTACTTTCTTCATCAGTAGTTTGTACTTCAACTGGTAATGAGATGTGATCTGAATATTTGCTAATAATTGAACGTAAGCGCCAATCATCTAAAAACTCTTTTTCATCATCTTTTAAATGTAAGACGATTTCTGTACCACGTGTTTCTTTGTTAGTATCAGAAATGGTGTATTCACCTTCACCAGCAGATTGCCACATCACTGCTTCATCTGCTTTGGCTGTTGCCGCACGAGTTGTCACGGTAACATTATCAGCAACAATAAATGCTGAGTAAAAACCGACACCAAATTGGCCAATAAGTTGGCTATCTTTAGCTTGATCACTACCAATTGATTCTAAAAATGCTTTGGTGCCTGATTTAGCAATTGTTCCTAAATTCTCAATGACTTCATCACGAGTCATACCAATACCATTATCGGCAATGGTTAAGGTGCCAGCTTCTTTGTTGGTTGAAATACGAACCCCAAGCTCGGCATCACCAGCGTATAAATCAGGATTTTCAAGTGCTTTAAAACGAAGCTTATCAGCTGCATCTGAAGCATTTGAAATTAATTCTCTTAAAAAAATCTCTTTATTAGAATATAAAGAGTGAATCATTAAATGAAGAATTTGTTTAACTTCGGATTGAAATCCACGTGTTTCAGTTCCTTGCTTACTCATTGACTAATACCTCAGCTATATTTGCAAATTCAATTAATATTAACCACAAAATGTTCATCTTACTAGTGCGATGAATAAGATGTTATCTCGTTAATATTAATTGATTAACATTGACATAATGATTTGATTAATTGTTGTATCGTTATATGGGAATAAAAAAGACAATTTCAAGAGAGAGTATTAAGATAACTAATTAATTGCTGATTTTTTAGTTATTTGGGCAATAAAAAAGCCCTGATATTAATCAAGGCTTTTAAATTTACTAACCAGTTAGTTATCGAGTTTCTGGTAAGAATCCACAAACTAAAATAACTACTACGGCCACAGGAATGATGACGCGAGTCAAGATTGACCATACACCAAACCAGAAATTGCCTAAGTTCAATTCTTTACGAATGATTTTTTGGTTCATCATCCAAGCACCGAAGATTACAGTTCCTAAGCCAGTCACAGGTAACATAATCTTACTCGTTAGATAGTCGAGTAAATCGAAAATATTTTTACCAAATAACGTGACATCTGACCATTCATTAAAGGATAAAATACAAGCAATACCTAATGCCCAAATTAATACACTACTAACCACTGTCGCAGTTTTACGACCCATAGGCGTTTTCTCTTCTAAAAGCTCTACAGTTGGTTCAAGTAATGAAATTGATGAAGTTAAGGCAGCAAAAGTTAGGAAGATAAAGAATAAACAACCTAAAATTGAGCCAGCAGCCATATTACCAAAGGCAATTGGTAAGGTAACAAAAATAAGACCTGGACCCGCTCCAGCTTCTAAACCATTAGCAAATACTAACGGAAAGATTGCCATACCAGATAGCATGGCCACAATAACGTCTAAAATAACCACGGTGCGGGCAGTAGATAGTAAATTCACATCTTTACCAAGATATGAACCATAAGCCATCATAATCCCCATACCTAATGATAAGCTGAAAAACGCATGGCCTAAAGCAGCTAAAATAGCGGTACCACTCAATGCTGACCAATTAGGGGTGAATAAAAAGTTAAACGCTACGCCAAATGATGGGCCACTAACAATAGCTGCATAACCAACTAGAATTAAAAGCAGTAGCCCTAAACCAGGCATCATCACTTTACAAGCACGCTCTAAACCACCACCAACGCCCATAGCCACAATAATAGTATTCGCAGCCATAAACACGGTATGCCAAGTTAAAAGGCTACCGACATCGCTAAGGAAACCGCTAAAAATTTGCCCAGTAGCAGCACCATCAACACCATTGAAGGTGCCATTGATAGCTAAAAAGATGTAATCAGTCGCCCAGCCACCAATTACACTATAAAAAGAAAGAATTAAAAACGAGCCAAGTACTCCAATAATACCAACCCAGCGCCATAATTTTGAGCGTCCTTCTGATGCGGCAACATCTTCCATGGTATGGATTGGGTTTTTTTGTCCGCGACGGCCGATTAACCATTCTAAAACTAAAATTGGCAAGCCAATGACAAACATAAATAGTAAATAGGTCAGAACAAATGCTGAACCACCCATTTCACCAGCCATATATGGAAATTTCCATATATTACCTAAACCCACAGCAGAACCGGCAGCTGCAAGCATAAATCCCATGCGAGAGCTCCACTGTGAATGACTTTTCTTCATAGTACCTGTACTCATGAATCTATTTTCCCTAGAGTTTTGATTAAATATATAATTTTAGTTTTAGCAAAAGCCTAACTATTTTTTTATTAGATAAATAAAATGCTAAATCATGCCATGAAATAAATTTATAAACAAGAAAACATTATCATTTATGACGATAACCAATAAAAAATTAAATCGTTAACCTTAAGTTTAATCGTGTTTTGAAGTGGTCAGATTAAAAAACGAGCAATAAAAAGTTGAGGAGTGACGTTTTTGGCGATTACATTTAGACTATTGCAACCCTTTTTTTTACTTAAAATAAAATGATTTAAAAATCAATATGTTGAAAAATGGCTCCAAAAAAGGGTTTTTATTAGTAAAAATAGACTTTGCCTTTTTGCCAACAACATTTATAGTATATCTGGCTCTGTTCACTGCCGTGTAGGTAGTTTAGAAAAAAACTCAAAAACAGCAGGACTTTTATCGTCCGTTCACTGCCGTGTAGATTTAAAATTTTAACAAACCGCCAACAAGACGTTTTTTTATTGCTATTAATCGTTAAACAACATACCATTACCAAAAATTAAGGAGAATGGTATGAAGAAATTAATTTTTATTGCAGCTTCGTTTTTTATATGCTCATCTGTTTTAGCTGAAACACAACATCCAGATGCACCACTTGGGTTAAAATGGGGCATGACAGCAGAAGAATTGGAGTCTCAAGCTGGCGCCGTATTGCAAACACCAACAGATGATAAAAACATATCAGTTTACTCTTTAAAATCCCCACCAATGACATTGCCTGGATTTACTGAATATTTTGTGTTAGTTCATAAAGATTTAGGTGCGATAAAAATTAGTATGAATCAAGAAATAAAATCAGATGTATATGGTACTAAAGGTAAAAAAGAATATTTTAAATATAAAGAAGCATTAACAAATAAATTTGGCAAACCTAAAAATTCTTTTGAAATTACTGGGTTAAAGATTTACAAAGACAGTGATGAATTTTATCAGTGCTTAAGGTATGATGGATGTGGTTGTTATGCCTCAATCTTTGAAGATCATATAACTTTACAATTAGAGGGGAGAGAAAGAGGTAAAGGTAATTTAAACATTACCTATGAATCAGAACTATTTGAAAAATATCAAGCAAATAAAAAAATTGAGAATGAAAATAAAATTAAAAACGGATTATAGTTGGTGGTGAAATGTTAAAACATATAATTTTTATTTTTTTATTGCTTTTATTTATAAGCGGATGCAATAAACAATTATCAGAAGAAGATAAAGCTAAAGTGGCAGCATTGAATGTGGAGTTAAAACAAACAAACGATGATATAAAAGCGACTACAGAAAATTATGAGCAATATAGTGGCGGACTAATAAAATCGTTAATTGCTGCGAGACTTGAAGTCTTAAAGACAAACAAAAATTTAGTTGAGCAAAGGATAAATGCCATTGAGTCTGGTGCAGGGGTTAAAGTCGAAACGTTGGTTACAAATCCAAACCCTGAACTCGCTGAGCATTTACAAAGCGAAATACAATCAATGAAGCAAGAAATTGAAATTGAAAAAAATGAAGCTTCAAAATATAGCGGCGGACTGATTTTATCTATGAAGTTAGTGACTATAGCTACTAAAGAACAATCATTAGCTGCGTTGCAACAAAAATATCTTACTGTCAAATATGGTTTAAGCTCTTTACCTAAAGTTGATATAGAAATACCAAAAACAATAGAAGAAAGTGATCCAAGCGTTCCTTTAGAAAATCGTTTGTAAAATTTAGACTCAATTATAAAAATAGGCTTTCGAACCTCTTGGCACCAATTTACTGTTGGCTTGATATAATGATTTAATATATATTCTAAAAAGGTGCTCAAAACACCTTCAAAGAGCGGAAACCGCGCCCGATAGAAATGCGGCTTTTTTATATCCAGATTTTATGATCGGGAGTGCGACTAATAAAACACCCTCGGGAAATAAGTCCGCTGTCTCTTTGCAGTTTTGAGCTCCTGATAGTCCTACTCAAAATAGGGTTAATAATAAAATCAAAGAGGATGTAGAAATGTCTAGCACACAATTAGAAACAATTCAGTTTCACAATCCATCTTTAGTCGTACTCAATCACGAAAACAAACCTTATATTGCAATGAAGCCTGTATTTGAAAATATAGGTCTAGATTGGGTTGCATAACTTAAAAGAATCAAGCAACATCAAGTATTGATAACAGTTATGGTCATGATGACCACACCTTCAAAACAAGGTTTACAAGAATATGTATGCTTACCAATTTCAATGTTAAATGGCTGGCTATTTAACATTGATACTAATCGAGTAAAACCAGAAATTAGGCAAAAATTATAACAATACCAGTTAGAGTGTTTTGACGTTCTCTATAACCACTTTATGCCGAAAATAGCAAGCCAGTATCCTAATATTATTTCAATCGAACAAAAACAAGCGATCAAACAAGCGGTCAATGTGCGTTCATACCGCACAGGTGAACATCACCAAGCCATCTATTCTAAACTCTATCAGCAATTCAAAGTACCACGCTATCAAGATTTGCCTGCATCTAAGTTTGACGAGGCTATTTAATGATTAGGTGGTGTGCATAGTAGAGATTTCAGAGCTGTTAATTTAGATAATTTGAATCGTGAATGTACTTACTTGGAAACTATACAGGAATATTATTACCGAGTATTTGATTTGTATAATGATACGTTAGCCATGTTTTTAGAAAAAAATAGTCCGCATCTTCACTATAATTTTTCAACAGCGCTGAATAAAATTCAAATTAATGTGGGGTTATCATTAAATTTCGTTCGTAGTGAGATTGATGTTTGTGATGTACAGTTGATAAGTTAGAATCACTAGTTAATTAACCCTTTTTTGCCGATGCTTATAATTGATTTAAAATCAAATAATTATAAATAGGTGTGAAAAAAGAGTTTTTAGTTATAATTGGTTATTATTCTTTTTCTGAACAAAGTTTATTGTGTATAATGTTCTAGTTCACTGCCGTCTAGGTAGATTTAAATTTTTTAGTCGTTACATTATTTTGACGAAAGAGATTAAAAATCATGTCAAATATGCCTTTTTGACAAGGCTATGTATTGTTCTAATACATATAATAGATAATGTATAAATACTTAACGTGAATGAACTATTCATGTAATGACTAACTAGTTTCGCTGTCGATGGTAAAAATTAGTGTGTGTAACCCCTTATTCAAAATATCCTTTGTACTAAAATCCCCTCAGAAATTATTTAAACCTCTAAACGTTAGTGAGCTAAAACAATTCAATATGACAAAAAATTGAGAAAAAGGGAGCATGAAATCTTTGATATTGCTAATCATCAGCCCATCGCATATATTACATAGAATATTTACTTCTCTAAAAAGAATAGTTATGACACAAAACATCGATTTGAACGAAATAGATAAGTTTGCTAAACTTGCTTCGCAATGGTGGGATCCCAACGGCCAATGCAAACCATTACATATTATTAATCCATTACGAGTAGATTATATAAAACAATTGTCTGGTGATCTAAATGGAAAACATGTATTAGATGTTGGCTGTGGTGGTGGGATTTTGTCAGAGAGTCTTGCAAAACTCGCGGCTAATGTAACTGCAATTGATCTTGCTGAAGAGTCATTAGCAGTGGCAAAATTACATGCCGAGCAAAATAGTTTAGAAATAAACTACCAGAATCAAACAGTAGAGCAGCATGCTGAACAATTCCCTGCGCACTATGATGTTATTACTTGTATGGAAATGTTAGAACATGTTCCCGATCCGTTTTCAATTATTCATGCTTGTGCAAAATTGCTTAAGCCTAATGGACAACTCTATTTATCGACTATTAACCGCAATCATAAAGCAAAATTAATGTTGATTTATGGTGCGGAATATATTGCACGCTTAGTACCGAAAGGTACTCATGATTTTAATCGTTTTATTCGTCCTTCTGAATTAATGACTTGGGTTGAACAAGCTAATTTGATTGTAAAAGGAATAATTGGTATGGAGTATCATTTGCTTAGTAATCAATTTCGCTTAGGTAAAAATGTTGATGTCAATTACATCTTAATGGCACAAAAAATCGATGGGAAGTAACAGAGATTAGTTTGCGCTATACTTATCTGCTGAAATATAAATATAAAATTTTACTGGTCTTTTATATTGAAAGTGAGTAGAATACATCGGCAATATTTTATCAACAATTCAACTCAATGGTGAATATTGTCATGTCTCGTATAGTTAAAGAAGCCCTCACGTTCGATGATGTTTTATTAGTTCCAGCCCATTCAACTGTTTTACCTAATACTGCTGATATTACAACTCAACTGACGCAAACCATCCAATTAAATATTCCAATGTTATCTGCGGCAATGGATACCGTTACCGAAGCCGAACTTGCTATTGCACTTGCTCAAGAAGGTGGTATTGGTTTTATTCATAAAAATATGCCAATTGAAGTTCAGGCTGAACATGTCAAACGGGTAAAAAAACATGAAAGCGGAATTGTACAAGATCCCGTATCAGTATTACCTACAGCAACGATTAAAGAAGTGATTGAACTAGCCAAAGAATATGGTTTTGCTGGTTTCCCTGTTATAACAGAATCGCAAGAATTAGTTGGCATTATTACTGCTCGTGATGTTCGATTTGCTACTGATTTGTCACTATCTGTTACAGCAGTAATGACGCCTAAAGAACGCTTAGTTACTGTTAAAGAAGGAGAATCTCGGGAAAGTGTTTTGAAAAAAATGCATGAACACCGTGTTGAAAAAGTATTAGTTGTTGATGATCGTTTTCACTTAAAAGGCATGATAACAGTCAAAGACTACAATAAAGCCGAGCAAAAACCAAATGCTTGTAAAGATGAAAAAGGTCGTTTACGAGTGGGCGCTGCTGTTGGCGCAGGAGCAGGTAATGAAGAACGTATTGCTGCATTGGTAGAAGCTGGTGTTGATGTGTTACTTATCGATTCATCACATGGCCATTCAGAAGGTGTACTTGAACGTATTCGCCAAACAAGACAAGCTTATCCAAACTTGCAAATTGTTGGTGGTAATGTGGCAACCGGTGAAGGCGCTAAAGCTCTTATTGATGCCGGAGTAAGCGCAGTCAAAGTCGGTATTGGACCAGGTTCAATTTGTACTACACGTATTGTTACTGGGGTAGGGGTACCACAAATTAGTGCGATTATGGATGCTGTTGAGGTAGCTAAACAACATAATATTCCTGTTATTGCTGATGGAGGTATTCGTTTTTCAGGTGATATCGCTAAAGCAATTGCTGCTGGTGCATCTTGTGTTATGGTTGGTTCGATGTTTGCCGGTACAGAAGAAGCACCCGGCGAGATTGAATTATTCCAAGGTCGTGCTTATAAATCTTATCGTGGTATGGGATCGTTAGGGGCAATGGCAAAAGGGTCATCTGATCGTTATTTCCAATCTGACAATGCTGCTGATAAGTTAGTACCAGAAGGTATTGAAGGTCGAATCGCATATAAAGGCTTGTTAAAAGAAATTATCCACCAACAAATGGGTGGTTTACGTTCATGTATGGGATTAACTGGCTGTGGAACTATCGATGAACTTCGCACAAAATCGAAGTTTTATCGTATAACTGGTGCGGGTATGAAAGAAAGTCATGTTCATGATGTTCTTATCACCAAAGAGCCACCTAACTATCGAGCTGGCTAATAAGTATGATTTAAAAGGGATTGAATACAATCCCTTTTTTATTTGTATCATTTGTTATCCAAAAAGTTTAGACAAGTTTTTGTAAAAATCCAAAGCTTTATTTTAAATGCTTAATTTAATAATATTAATGAAAGTTAATAGTTAAATATTAAAATTTATTGCATAGATTTTCTTCTCTCACTATACTTGCTGACGATTCCTAATACGAAATCAGATTGGTATTTATCCTTTTATGAGTAAAAAATTATATCAAACATCAGGTTAATTGACATGGTAGTCACGATGTATAATAAATTTAAATTTGAAACCTGCCTAAGTAATTATTTAAATTTGGTTAATTTTAGTAATAAACTAAACTGTTTACTTTTGTTAATGTTATGTTTTTTAACCATTAGTCAAAAAAGCCAAGCAATCTTAGCTAATACCGTAAATACCATTATTGGTAGTAAACCAAAAATTGTTAATATAGAAGCTGCTTCAAACAAACATGGTTTTATCTTAAATGGTGTTTTTTATAGTTCAAGCTCTCATAATTTAAACGATACGGATATTAACGAATTTGATGGTTTAACAAAATTTAGTGATTTTATTATTAAGAACTATACTGAAAATGATTTAGATAATTCATCTAATTATGATGATTCTGATGGTGATAATATTCGTAATAATAAGCCATTTATCGTTGAACAAACGGTTTACAATTGGTTTGATAATAATGGTGAAAAAATTCCTGATAGTGATATAGGTAATATCATAGGTTGTGGAAGCAATTATGCAATGCCTTTGTCATTGACATTAAAAACTTCAGTAAAAACCTATTCTGAATATGGTAACCCAAATGAAAGTGAGTCAGTAGAGATAACTAAAATATATAAAATTGCACCTACAGGTGATGTATGTTATCTGAAACCAAATTCAACTAAAGTTTTACCTTTAAATCAATGGCGTGGTAGTGATGCTCAAGGGACTATGTACCCATGGAATACAGGCCCAATAAAACCAGATCCCGAAAGTGGAGGAGGTTATAATGAAGATTTTATTGTTGATAAAGGATTTAGAGCCAGACCAATTGTTTCAGATAAACCCTTTCCAACTACAGGCTTCCCGGGTGCAGAATTTCAATTAATAATGAATTATTCTCAAGATAGTTATACTTATAATGTAGCAGTTAATCCTGGTAATGTGGCAACAGTTGATCAAACAGGTAATGTTCTTTTAAAAGCTAAACCACCAGAAGGTAATGGTGATATTGTTATTCGAGCTACATTAAAATCATCTCCTAACAAACATTTTGATTATAAATTTAATCCAACTTCTGTTTGGATAGAACCTCAAAATGTGGGTAGTTATGATTGGCGTACTGCATTTAACCGATTTTGTGGTGGAATTGATGGATTCCCATCTCGCAAAGATTATTCTAACTCACCTGTAGTTAATGTTGGTCCTAATTGGCAACGTCATGGAAAATGGAATTTTTCTACTCGTGCTATTAATCAAGGACTTTATCCTGAATGGGGATATATAAATCGTCGTACTTATCCAAATTCTAAATGGGAGTGGGATGAAACGACTTATTTTACTAAAGATCCTAATTCTGATACACAATACTTCATTATTTACCTACATGATGGTGGACTATTGCCTTCTCCTCGTACGCCGGGTGATTTCGCAGGTAATGATTTTGCGTTTATAGCTTGTAGAAAATAACATTTTATTAAACTATGTTATGGATTATTGATACCAATGCTTGATCAAATCCGTTAACTCAAAATAGATGTTATTTACATTGACAAGAAGCGTAAGAAATAACAAAGCTATGATATTATAAAATGAAATATCATTTGTTAAATAATAGACTAATGCTACGCAGTAAAAAACAGAATGCGTTTATCTGCAATTTTGGGTGAAGTATTTTTAAGCTTTGATTTATTGTTTTTTATGATGACATAGATGGCTTATAGTTTAAAAGAAAATATTGAATCTTATCAAAATACATCTAATAACCCATATCTCAATAGGAATGATACTGAAATCAAGACAGTAAATTGTTTATATATCAGAGAGCTTTATTTTAACTATTCGGTGTGGCAAGTTTTATTTTCAACTTATAAACAAGACCGAGTTGTTAGTTGTCTCGGTCTTGTAATCAGATTAACTTATCATGAGTTTTACTGACAAGCACTACATCTTAAAATGTGCATCTAATTTTAATTATTTTGCAATTTTCTTTTCAAAATTGACAGAATAACCCATTCCTCTTTTAATATAAGCTTCCTTTGCTTGATAGCAAGGATAGGTTCCTGTTATTTTACGTTCTAAATTATTTTTTTCGTTCCATTTTAAATTTTGTGCTTCAATGTCTGCGATTTTATCAGCACATGAGTTAAATGTTTTAATAAATTCATCATCATTATTGGTAAAGAATTTTATATGTTTTGCGTTTTCTCTATCAAAAGCTTTTTCCCAACTTTTTCTACAGGCCTTTAAAGAGTAGATATCTTCAGCACAATAAAGTGGTTTTTGGGATTCAATTGTTTTAATATCGGCGTTAGCCAGATCTTCAGTGGCGTTTTCTTCTAAAGCCGATTGAGCAACGGCACAATTTGAACCTCGACGTTGCTCTAATTTACATAGAGACATCATTTGCTCTTTAATAGCTTCGAATGAAAGTTGTTTTAATTCTTTTTTACCCTCATCAACTTTCTCATTATAAACAATTTCCCAAGCTTTACATTTAGGAGACGGTGCGGAGAATAATACATTACACCCTTCAACTTTCAGATATTCATTGATTAACTTTTGCCATGATTTGTCCGCTATTTGGTTTCTAATTGCTGTCATTTCTGTTTCTAAAGCTAGTTTTTCCTCAGCTGCTTTACGTTCTTGTTCTAATTTATCTTGTAGGATTCGATCTTCTTTGATAGCATTCTCTGCAGCTTGACATTCAGTATCATTTTTTATTTTTTCGAATAATTTCTCAGCATTTTGTCTAAAAGCTTTATTTAAATCATTACGGCATTCTTCTAATTTCTCTTTAGCAGAATCAATATGTTTTAAATAATACTCTTGATTCTTTTCTTCACATCCTGTCAAACCTAATCCAGCTATTAATATAAGTCCTATCACTTTTAAGTTTTTCATCATCTTTCCTATTTTAATTTAACTTAATCAATAAAATTAAGTAATAATAATTATTTATATAGTTGGGGCAATAATTGTTGTTATTAAATAAAGATAATGCGGTATTGTTTTTATCATCGTTTAGCGACATCAACAACCTACTGACAACTGAGAGAGGTTAGCATGGCAAACAGGGATGTTTGGCAAGGCTGTGTTTTGTCAGGAACAAATACAGCCGGTGCGTTAAAAGCGAACGAAGACGGAAGGCAGTCACGCAGTGACCACTTGGTGGTCGCCGCGAGAGTTGGTAAAGAGGGTTCGCGCAAACCCTCTTTGCTCGGACGTAATCGGCATATATAACTAGCTACCAAACAACAAAACGTCCGAAACTAAAAGAACTAAAAAAGTTGAGGAGAGGGTTTTTAAAAGCCTAAATCTAGCCACAATTCACCGAAATTGGCTTTAAAACTAAAATCAGTTCGCTCTAAATATAAAAGTTTATTTCTAGAAAATCAGATTGGAGTGCTTCATTTAGCGACATGAGCAATGTGCTGACAACTGAGAGAGGTTAGCATGGCAAACAGGGATGTTTGGCAAGGCTGTGTTTTGTCAGGAACAAATCACAGCCGGTGCGTTGAGAGCGAACGAAGGCGGAAGGCAGTCACGTAGTGACCATTTGCGTAGTCGCCGCGAGAGTTGGTAAAGAGGGTTCGCGCAAACCCTCTTTACTCGGACGTAAACGCCATATAGAACTAGCTACCAAACAACAAAACGTCCGAAACTAAAAGAACTAAAAAAGTTGAGGAACGGGGTTTTTTGAAACTTAAATTTGTATCCATTTCTAACCCTTTTTTTTGACTTAAAATAAAATGATTAAAAATCAAAATATTAAAAAGTTACTCAAAAAAAGGGTTTTTAATAGTAAAATTACGCTTTGTCTTTTTGCCAACTGCATTTATAGTATGTTGTGTTCTAGTTCACTACCGTGTAGGTAGTTTAGAAAATAAACAACTCCAGTACAAAATTCAACCCAACGTTCACTACCTTGTAGGTATGACAAAAGTCTTAACAATTATTTACCAATCTGAATTTGCTATAATTACCTAATATATCTATACTTTTTTCTGCAAGGATTGCATATTTTTAGATAAAAATTATAAATTAAAGGATTAAGAGCATGTTGAGATACCCTTATTTAGGCGCTATTTCTAATTTAATTGTTAATGCAACATTGACCAATAAAGAAAATATATCGAGTCACGGCCCTTCAATACAGCAATTATTCATTAATCAGCCAATAAAGCGAAATTCAACGTTTAATAAAACACTACTCAAATATTCATCCTCATTTGGCCAAACAATAGTGAAATTCTTGAAAAAGATTTGTTTATGTTCTATGGCTTTTTCAACTATATTTAGCCCTGTATACGCGTTAAGTTCATTTACCACAGAAAGTATAAAAGGTAGTGCACCATATTTAACGCTAGATGATGGTGTTAGTAAAATAACGAGTACAGAAGAGTTACTAGCAATTAAATTACCTAATGGTACTGTGATAACCCCGCAAAATGATGTATCAAGTATATCCAATCCCATCGAGTTACCTGATAAAAAAAATACTTATGCCAGTGTACAAACGATTGTTCCATTACCTATATCAGGCAATAACCAGTTTCCTGTCATAAATATGACTGATTTACTTGCTACACCGTATAATTATTTTGCAGATGATGATGGTGATGGATTTGATGATAGTGACCTTATTACCGCAACCGCGACAGGTGACATTAAGATAAAATGGGAAGCCCGTAATCCTGCCGTAGCAGATATTAATGCTAAAAACGCATTTATAGATATTACATCGAAGGTGAAAAGTCATCCTGATACCATTGTAGATTTATGTGATGGGGTACATAAAATAACCATTAGCGCTAGTGATAGTGAGTTAACTACACCTTATGGTGAGCCTAATACTAATCGTTTTAAAGGTGGTTCACATAGTTATTATTTAACACCAAAATTAGATCCAAAAGTGTGTTATGCCCAGCCAAATTTGTATCCTGATAACGCTAGTTTAGGCGGTCGTGATTATGAGGTAGATGGCATTTTATGGGATGCCGCACAAGTTGACGATGGCAGTGATTATGGTGATTATCGAGGGTATCCAAGTAAAGGTATTAAGGTATTGCGAGCAACCAATAGTGGTAATTATCAAGGTGAAACTTCAATAACTAAAAATAACTTTCCAACGACCGGGTCACATGGATTATATTTTTATTTACTATTTGGCGGTATAACACCTGAAGCGGTATTAGCTGCCAATGGCAGTACTGTACAATCTATAGAGGGGGGTAATGTCAGTTTATCATTAAGTGTGAGTAAAACCACTGAATGGGAGGATCATAGTGGTCATGGACCGGATCCATATGGATTGGCTCAACCAGCTATAAAAATAACCTTAATCGGCCCACGTTTTAATTCTACGGATAAGAGTTTTAGACCTATGACATTTAGATTATATGCAGATAGTAATAAAAGTACGCTAATTTATGAATTTAAATTAATGCGTTGGTTTATTGCTAATCCTGAGATTGTTTTTAATAATGAAAGTCCATTTGAACCACCTATTGGTTCAAATGATGATGCTTTAAGTTATCAATCTAAGGCAAGGGATTATTGTAAAAGTTTAGGTAGTGGTTATCGATTGCCAGATGTGAATGATTTTTCCAATACCAATCCTGACGATGGTTGGATTGGCGGTTATATTAATAGATATGATACGAATGCTCGTCGACAATTAAGTTATCAGGAGAATGGAAAGTGGATTGGTGGAATTGCGAATGAATGGGGTTGCTTATCTGAAGTTGGTAAGCTGGGTCAAAATGTGTATTGCCAAACTTATACAGAAACAGATTGGAATGCATATAATTATTGGACGAATAATGTAGCAACAAATACTGAGCTACCTGAAAATGAAGGAAAACCATTTTTATATCAGGTTGAAGGAAAAACTCGGGTACTTCGTATATATGCATTTGAAATTCGTGCTGCTTGTGTTACACCTTAAGTGTTAATTACGATTATAAATAAAAAGTAGGTTAATTTTGATTAACCTACCTAAGTTTAGTTTATTGAATTGCTTTAGCGACTATTTGCTGTGCTTCTTGTTGAAGAGTTAATAGATGCTCATTACCGATAAAACTTTCTGCATAAATCTTATAAGCATCTTCTGTACCAGAAGGACGAGCAGCAAACCAACCATTTTGCGTGATCACTTTTAAACCACCAATTGGCGCATTATTCGCCGGAGCAGTGGTTAAGCATTGAGTAATTTCCTCACCAGCTAATTTATCTGTGGTTAATTGGCTGGCATCGAGTTTGGCTAATTTTTGTTTTTCAGTAAATGATGCAGGTGCTTGAATTCGACCATAATAAGAAACACCAAATTTAGCTTCAAGTTCTTGGTATTGCTCCTGTGGATTTTTGCCTGTTTTAGCCGTCATTTCCGCCGCTAATAAGCATAAAATGATGCCATCTTTATCCGTTGCCCAAACTTTGCCATTAGTTCTTAAGAATGAACCACCTGCACTTTCTTCACCGGCAAAACCGAGTTTACCATGATAAAGTCCATCAGCATACCATTTAAAGCCAACTGGATATTCAAGGTATTTTTTGTTTAAGCTATTAGCAACACGATCGATCATTGAGCTAGTGACCAGCGTTTTACCAATAGCGATATTTTGATGCCACTGTGGACGATTTTGAAATAAATAGTTTACGCAAGTTGAAAGGTAAGCATTCGGATTCATTAACCCTTTTGGTGTAACAATACCGTGACGGTCAGCATCAGTATCGTTACCAAAAGCTAAATCAAATTTATCTTTGAGGTTTAATAAACCGGCCATTGCCCAGCGACTTGAACAATCCATACGGATCACTTCATCATGATCAAGGTGCATAAAGCTAAATGTTGGGTCAATTTTATTGTTGACGATTTCAAGGTTTATGCCGTATTTTTCAGCAATGCGGGGCCAATAAGTAATACATGCACCGCCAAGTGGATCAACACCAATTTTTAGCGATGATGCTTTAATTAATGACAGATCTAAAATATTTTCAAGATCGTTAACATAATCAGTTTCATATTCTTTAGTATGAACGTAGTCTGATTTTATTGCTTTCTCTAAGCTAACACGTTTAACACCACTAAGGTTATTTTTTAATAATTCATTAGCACGATTTTCGATTTGTTTTGTTATATCAGTATCAGCTGGACCACCATTAGTCGGATTATATTTAATACCGCCATCTTCAGGTGGATTATGTGATGGCGTAATAACTATGCCATCAGCTAATTGAGATTGTTTATCCTGATTATAAGTCAATATTGCATGAGAGATCACTGGTGTGGGAGTATAGCCCCAATTTTGCGCTATAACTACAGTTTGTTCATTCGCCACAAAGACTTCAAGCACTGATTTTAAAGCAAGTTCAGATAAAGCATGGGTATCTTGACCAATAAAACATGGTCCAGTAATATTGTTTGCTTTGCGATATTCGGCTACTGCTTGGGCAATTGCTAATATGTGTACTTCATTGAAGGTTGCTTTATTTGAGCTACCACGATGACCTGATGTCCCAAAAATAACTAATTGGCTAACATTATCAACATCTGGTTGAATTTGATAATAGTTATTTTGTAATTCTTGGATATTAATTAGGTCAGATGGTTGAGCTAATAATCCTGCACGGCTTGACTTAGCCATTTTTTACTCCTCTTTCATAACTTTATTTTAATATTCACTTTTATAATCATTATGTTAGTGAATTATTATATAGTTTACGGTAAAAAAGCATGGATAACTTGATTAATCATGCTTTCTGAGATACCCATGTCACTCATAATTGATTCAATAATATGAAGTTTTCTAGCTGTATTTGTATTACTAATTACCCAATATGGGGTACCAACAATTTCTCTTGGTTTAGTGTTTTTTCCTGAGGTTTCTAAAGATTGTTTATCTTTAGCTAAGTATTGTCGTTTACTACCATGTAGTGATGTTGCAGCAATTGAAAATAGTGCCGGGTTATAGTTATAGAGGGCACCAAGTAGTAATAAAAAACGGCTAATGATCGATTTTTCATTTTTAAATGTATCGCTAGTAAGTAGATCATTAAAAATAGGGTAGTGATTTTCTTTGGCTAATATAGGATCAGCTTTAGCTAATAGAGGTTGATTAAAGTTTAATAAACGTCGCAAAATACTTGATGCATCTTCACCAATATGTTTAGTTTGACCTGCAATAAATTGATAAAGTTCTTCGTCGATTTCGATAGTTTTCATTCTGTTACTTTGCCTATTAAATTATTTTACCGGACAACCATCAACGGGAATGGCGTCAAAATTTAAACTTTTAGTTGGTTTGTCTTGTAAACAATCTAGTTTAGATTGATGAGAGACGGTTTCGTTTTTTGTCGTCGGTTGTTGATTTTCATCATGACAGGCCGTTATCATAACTGATAATAGTAAAGGAAAAAATAACCGTTTCATGTACTTGTTGTATGGTAGATTAACAATTGAGCTGAGTATAACTCAAGTTAACCAAAAATTATATTATCTAATGATAAAAAAATGAAAATGATATTGTTGTTTTTCAAAAAGAATATTATGCTAAACATGGTATAAAAAAGTATACTCAAATTATATGAGGAATAAATTATGAAAAAAATCGTCACATTAACTATTCTAGCAGCTATTTTATCTGGATGTAGTAATAGTGATATTTACTCTGGCGATGTTTATACAGCCGACCAAGCAAAACAAGTCCAACAAGTAAGTTATGGTACAGTTGTATCGGTAAGAGCAGTTAAGATTCAAGCGAATTCTGATGGTAAAAATAATGGTAATTTAGCTGGTACTGTAGGTGGGGCTGTAATTGGTGGTGTTTTAGGTAATACGATTGGTGATGGTACCGGTAGAATTTTAGCTACAGCAACGGGCGCTATTGGTGGTGCAATATTAGGTGATGCGATTGAAAACAAATCTAGTCAAGCTGATGCAGTTGAATTAGAAATTAAACCTGAAAATGGTTCTAATTTTGTTATCGTACAAAAAGGTGATGCTAAACAGTTTTATGCTGGACAAAATGTTAAATTAATTACTAATGGTCAACGTATCAATGCAGCTCCAAGATATAGTGGTAAATAATATCTTATTTATTTCAAATTTATCATTTAAATCTGGCTAGTTTTATCTGAATTTGCTTTCGCTTATAGTTATTATAAGTGAAAGCTTCTTTTAATTTTAATTATCTTATTAGCTATTTAATCCCCATCAGCTAATTGATTATTTAGTCGACATAAAAATTTGCCTGTCTAATCACAAATCGCTAAACTCAAACTAAATGTTTTAATAGTAATAAGGAACTATATAGCAATGCGTGTATTACATACAATGATCCGAGTCGGAGATTTAAAACGTTCAATTGATTTCTATACTCGAGTTATGGGAATGACACTGCTAAGAACCAGTGAAAATCCGGAATATCAATATTCACTCGCTTTTGTCGGTTATGGTGATGAATCAACCAGTTCAGTAATTGAATTAACTTATAATTGGGGAACAGAAAAATATGATCACGGTACAGCTTTCGGTCATATTGCTATTGGTGTAGATAATGTCGCTAAAATGTGTGAGGATGTTCGTCAAGCTGGCGGTCGAGTTACTCGTGAAGCTGGTCCAGTGAAAGGGGGAAAAACGATTATTGCTTTTGTTGAAGATCCCGATGGTTATAAAATAGAGTTAATTCAAAATAGCCAAGCGACTAAAGCATTAGGCAATTAATTCAGTTATGCTAATTTTAACTATCGCCGAATTATCGGCGATATTGGTTCGTTAAATTGAGTTAATATTTCGCAGCTAATAGAGCGGCTAATAGCTGTTGATGTGCTATAGCTTGTTTGCTTTGTTCAAGACTAGCACTAGTCATAATGGCATTTAATGACCTTAGTGATTCATCAAAATCATCATTGATAATCACATAATCATATTCATTGTAATGTGAAATTTCAGATTGAGCTTTATGCATTCTTTTGCTGATCACTTGAGCATCGTCTTGACCTCGTTTGATGAGTCGATTTTCAAGTTCTTTCAATGATGGTGGTAAGATAAAAATACTTTTTGATTCGGGCATTTGCTGCCTAACTTGTTTCGCCCCTTGCCAGTCGATATCTAAAAAAACATTAATACCTTGCATTAAAGATTGCTCAATTTCGGCTTTAGATGTTCCATAATAGTGATCGAATACATGCGCATATTCCACGAAAGCATTCTGCTTAATTAATGATTCAAATTTTTGATTATCAACAAAATAGTAATGTTCACCTTGTTGTTCTCCAGGTCTTGGTTTTCTTGTCGTATGAGAAATAGAAACTTTTGCTGGATGGTGATTTTCTTGTGCTAAATAGGCACGAATAAGACTTGATTTACCAGCACCACTTGGTGCCGAGATAATGAATAAAGTACCCGTATACATAAATAATATTACCGTTTTTTAATAAGATAATGAGTGATTTTTATTGTCACAAAGAGCCGATAGGCGCTATTATAACAAAATTTGCTTATTGTATGTGGCTTATTGTTACATCTAGATTTTATTATTAGCAATCAATTATATAACGAATAATGTAGTATAGAAATTGAATCAATATTATTACAATTACTAAATATATTAGATAGCAATTTATTTCATTAAGGAAAGGAAAATGTCTTTAACATTTAAAGATGGTGTACAAGCGTGTATTCCAACTTTATTGGGTTATATTGGAATAGGTATTGCCGCAGGTGTTGTGGGTAAAGCATCTAACTTATCGGTATTAGAAGTGACTCTCATGGCAATTATTATTTATGCTGGTGCATCACAATTTATCATCACCGGTTTAATGATGGTAGCAACACCAATAACAGCGATTATTTTTACGGTGTTTTTAGTTAATTCACGGCATTTTTTGATGAGTATGGCTACCGCACCGGCATTTCGTCGTTTCTCATTATTGAATAATATTGGTATTGGCAGTCTATTAACTGATGAAAGTTTTGCAGTAGCCATGAATGCTATTGCTAATAAACAACCCGTAAATCCAGCCTGGATGCATGGACTAAATATAACCGCTTATTCTGCGTGGATATTATCATGCTTAGTTGGGGCATTGATTGGTGAATGGTTACCCAATCCAGCACAATTTGGATTAGATTATGCATTAGTGGCGATGTTTATTGGTTTACTTTATTTACAGTTAACAGGTGATAAATCTAAAACAGTTCTAAATCGTGTTATAGCAATGTTGACGGTCAGTGTGATATTGATCTTTTTATTACGTTTTGTCTCATCAGAAATGGCGATATTATTTAGTACTTTTGCCGGTTGCTTTATGGGGATTATTGTGGAGCGTAAAGCATGAGTATTTATAGTATATTAATCATTTTGGGTAGTGGTTTGGTGACTTGGTTACCTCGGGTTATCCCTTTCTTATTAGTCAGAAAATTGCAATTGCCTGAAGTAGTCATTCGTTTTTTATCCTATGTACCTATTTGTATTTTAACGGCACTATTTGTTGAAAATCTTTTTATAGTTAAACAAGGCGAATTTCCTAGTTTTAATGTTGAATATTGCTTAGCTGCAGTGCCAACTATTGGTATTGCTGTTTTGACTCGTAACCTAATGATGGTCGTTATTGTTGGAATGAGTAGTATGGCATTAATTCGCTATTTTATTATCTAAGTTGATTTTCTTATTCCAACAAAAACAGGGCTATTGCCCTGTTTTACTATTTAATTTTTTTTAGGTTCTTTCTTTTTGTTCTAATCTTATAATGCTTTTAGTCAGCTTTTCCGCTTCGGCTGTTTGGCCTAATTGATTTAAATAATTGGCCATTGCTTTCTGATTAGCTAAGTTATTGACGATAACTTTTGGTTGTTGTTTCCACCATTTTATTAGAGCAAGTGGATCACTATTGGTTGATAATTGTTTGATACGGCCAATATAGGCTGCTTGTCTAAATTGATCAAGTTGAGAGTCTGGATAAGCTTTAGTTTTATACATGATTGGTAGTAAATCAATAACCGATTGATAATCTTCCGTTTCATAATAGAGTTGATCTGCCAATCTCAATATTTCAACATTACGCGGTTTTTCGTTTAATAATTTTTCAATTGTGATTTTAGCTGCACTATATTCATGATTTTTGAGTTGTAGACGAAT
This sequence comes from Gilliamella sp. LMG 34362, assembly GCF_984569125.1. Lineage (NCBI taxonomy): Bacteria > Pseudomonadati > Pseudomonadota > Gammaproteobacteria > Orbales > Orbaceae > Gilliamella > Gilliamella sp. LMG 34362. The sequence continues at coordinate 1,255,584 of NZ_OZ474902.1, forward strand.
TTGTACCAGTTGAAAAGCAAATAACTCTTTTGGTTGGCAACATTTTGCCGCCTCGACTAAAGATTGATTGGCGGCGATTAATTGGTCTGCATCAATTTGTGCTTGAGCTGCAAGTAAATAAGATAAAGTTGAGCTTTTTGCACCTTTGGCACTTTTCATAAATAGTTTAGCGGCTTGTTGATAATCACCTTGTAAAAGGTAAAATTGCGCTTGTTCAACACGTTTAACCGATTTTTTCGGTGATTTTAATCTTAACCATTCACCTAGAGCAGTTTTTGAGTTGAAGATTTTTTTACATATTTCATAAACTAAATACAGGACAAGTAATCCTAACAATTGTAATATGACAAATGAGTTAAAAGACATACTTATTCTATATTTAGCAACTTCAAATACCGCTGACCCTTGATGGCCTTCAAAAATAGGGCCAAGGAAAAATCCACCGACTAATACTAAGAAAATAATGAGTATTTTTAACATTATTATTCTCCTATTTACCTAATGCTGATTTGACTCGGGTTTGCATTAATTTTTCAAGCTCAATAATGCTGTCGAGTTTATCGGGGATATTTTGATTACTAATCGATTGTTTTTGTAAACTATCAAGATCATTTAAGAACAATTTAACTGCTGATGCATTACCATCGAAATAAGCATTAATCCAAGTCGAAGCATCATGTAAAGCACGTTGATATATGAGTTCTTGATGTCTTGGTACTGCCTGTGCCGCAATTAATAACCGGAAACGAATATTTTCACGAAGATACAGAGTCTGTTCTAAACTTAAAGGTGTTTTTAAAATTTGACATCTAACAATTTGCTTTTCATCATTACCAGCCTTATCTAAACAAGTGGCAAAATGGTTATCTTTTGCGTCAAGTTTTTCAATTTTGATAAATTTGTCCATAAATTTTTCGGCATTGACAAGTAAATTATCTGACCAATCATCTATTGATGAGCTAACATTATCATTTTCAGCTAAGTTCGATGACGGTTTATTACTTGTTGAAACCTCATCTGCGGTTTTAATTTCATTTTGCTTAACTGCCTGCGCAGCTTCTTTATAATTACCGACTAAAGGTAGGTCTGTTAATGATTCAGATAAACCTAATAGCTTAATAATAATTCCATCCTCATCAATAAAACTGATTTGTGATAAGGCATTAATATCTTTGCTAATGGCTTGTCTTGCGGCTAATAGACTTGGATCATTGGTTTTGGCCAAACTTTCATCAGCACTTTTTAATAATAGACGAGCACTGGTATAATCTTGGTCATTCCAAATTTTTCTACCAGCAAGATGGACTAAATAGTTAGCCTGTGAGATTAACCAAATATTATTATCAAGTGTGGATAGGGCTGATAAACGTTCATTAATAGTATTTAAGTTTTGTTCGTTTAACTTAGTTGTATCGTTAATTTGTATGGTTAATTGTTGTTGAATCTTTTGGTTTTCATTTAATTGGCGATCAACACGTTGTGATAAAGATGTAAACTGTTGGTTTTGTTGATTGACGGCATCATTAATATTACTTTGCAAATCATTAATTATGCTAGCTTTAGTATTTTGCTTTAAGTTTGCAACTTCTGTTTGTAAGGTGGCAATCTTTCGCTTTTGATTTTCAATTTGTTTATATCCTTGGAAATAAACAAATCCACTTAGACAAACTGTTAATGCTATGGCAAGTACCGACAGTTTTGATACAGGTGTATGGGATTTACTGCTATTAACCGATGAATTGGTTGGTTGTTCGATTTTTGGACTAGAAGTTTTTTTGATTGGTTCTTTTTTATCTACGTTCATCGTCTTTTTCGCTTCTTTGTTTGCATTAGGTATAGGCGGTTGACTAAATGAAGTGGTGCTGATGTTTGAAAGTGTTGCATTGGCACCATAATATTTTGCTGGCATAAATTAACCTCATTTAGATTTTTTAAATATTTTTGGCATTATGACATAGAGTTATCATTGTTTTAAATAAAAATTGATTATTTGCACTAACAATTTTTAAAACTTTTTGCCAATTTAACTGTTTAGCTTTTGTAAAAATTCTCTCACTGGTTACGATTAGTTGCGCTTCATTCTTATGTTTATTTTGGCAGTAAATATCTAGTTGTAATAGGTGATCAACACTTGTAATTAATATGATTTGTTGGGCAATATTTTCGGCTAATATGTTTGGTTTATAAGTAATAGTTTGACGAGTATAGCATGCAATTGTTTTCACATTAACTGTTTGCAATTTTAACTGCTGAGATAATTGTTGACCACCATTATCCCCACAAAGAATTAATGCATTATGACCACTTATTGCTTGTTGATTTAATAATGATAATAATCCGGCACTATTTTCTTCATTAGGGTAATCAACATGAACGTTATTTTGCTGACTAAATAATTCGGCAGATTTTTTGCCAATAGCAAAATAACGAAGGTGATTAGGTAACCTGAGATCGGGCAGATGTTGTTCAATCATATAAGTAACTTGTGGTGAAACAATAATAACCATATCACCTAGATTGAGATTATCCAATTGTTGCTGTAAATGCCTCAGATCTTGACCAGCTAAGATATTAAAAAAAGGTAGATGTATTGCTGATACATTGGCTTGATTTAATAATCGGGTTAAATTATCCCCTTCGGGGGAAGGGCGAGTAATATAAATCATTAGTTAATTAGTTCCGCTAATATTTTATCAGCGCCTTTAGCTAATAATTTTGCAGCCAATTTTTCACCTAAGCTCTCGGCTTCTTTGGCAGCTCCTGTTATACTAACTTTAATAATTGTTGAACCATCTAGACTGCCAACTAAACCATTTAAGGTTAATAAATTGTTATTTAAAAGACTTTGACAGGCAATAGGCACTTGACAGCCACCTTGCAATGCCTGATTCATTGCTCTTTCGGCTTGAATACAAATTCGGCTATGTTTATCATCAAGTGGCGCAAGTAATTGCAAGATTGTTTCATCATTGATTCGAGTTTCGATACCAACTGCACCTTGGCCTACCGCGGGTAAAATTAAGTCAGTATCAATGTATTGCTTGATTCGTTCCTGTAATCCTAGTCGTTTTAAACCAACCGCAGCTAGAATTATGCCATCATATTCTTGATTATCCAATTTTGATAAGCGCGAACCAACATTACCACGTAAATCCTTGATTATGAGATGTGGATATTTAGCCCGTAATTGACATTGACGTCTTAAACTTGAGGTGCCAATGATAGCGCCATTAGGTAAATCATCTAAACATTGATATTGATTTGATATAAATGCATCACGAACATCATCTCGTTGACAGATTGTAGCAAGTGTTAATCCTGTAGGAAATTGAGCTGGAATGTCTTTAATAGAATGAACGGCAATATCAGCTTTATTATCTATTATGGCTTGTTCTAATTGTTTGACAAATAACCCTTTACCACCGATTTTCGATAGCGGACTATCCAATAGTACATCACCCTTAGTTACCATTGGGATTAGTTCAACGGTTAAATTTTGGTGGATAGTCATTAATTGTTGTTTAACAAAGTTAGCTTGCCAAAGGGCTAAGGGACTTTTTCTTGTTGCGATGCGGATTTTCAATGATGCTCCCTATCTACCGAATTTTAAATATTTTTGTTGTTATAAGTCATTCAACATAAATTGATTAGCCTAAAACTCATTATGTTTGAGATTTAGGCTGCGACACTCATTATGTCATTTATAATTCATCAACAAAATTAATGGCAAAACCAATGTAATTTGCTGGGGTTAGCTGTTTTAAACGAGCTTTTTCATGTTCAGGTAACGCTAACGAATCGATAAATTGTTGCATTCCTTGTGCATCAACACGTTTACCTCGCGTTAATTCTTTTAATTTTTCGTATGGTTTTTCGATACCATAACGACGCATCACGGTTTGAATAGGTTCAGCTAATACTTCCCAATTTTGATTAAGTTCATCAAGTAGATGTTCTTGATTTAATTCAAGTTTATTTAGGCCTTTGAGAGTTGACTGATAAGCAATAATCGCATAACCAATACCTACTCCGAGATTACGTAATACTGTTGAATCGGTTAAATCTCGTTGCCAACGAGAAATAGGTAATTTACTACCAAGATGACTCATGATTGCATTAGCAAGGCCCAAATTGCCTTCTGAATTCTCAAAATCAATTGGGTTAACTTTATGTGGCATAGTTGAAGAACCAATTTCACCTGCAACGGTTTTCTGTTTAAAATGATTTAGAGCGATATACCCCCAAACATCACGATCAAAATCGATCATAATTGTATTAAAACGGGCAATACAATCAAAATATTCAGCAATATAATCATGTGGTTCAATCTGGGTTGTATATGGATTCCACTGTAATCCTAATGAAGTTACAAATTCCTCACTAAATTTATGCCAATTGATTTGTGGGTAAGCAACCATATGCGCATTATAATTACCTGTAGCACCATTAATTTTACCTAGGATTTCAATTGACTCTAATTGTTTTAACTGTCTTTTTAATCGATAAGCAACATTGGCAAATTCTTTACCGATGGTAGAAGGCGTAGCTGGTTGTCCGTGTGTTCTTGATAATAATGGTAAGTCACGATAAGTCTTAGCTTGCGTAGTGATGATAGTAATTAATTTGTTCCAGTAAGGGATAAGAACTGTGTCTCTGGCTGTTTTTAACATTAAAGCATAAGATAGATTGTTGATATCTTCTGATGTACAGGCAAAGTGGATAAATTCATTAATAGCTTGCAGTTCTTCGTTAGTGTTAACTTTTTCTTTTAAGAAATACTCAACAGCTTTAACATCATGATTTGTTGTCTTTTCGATTGTTTTGATGCGTATTGCATCTTGTTCATTAAAGTTCTCAACAATTTCATTAAGGTGCTTAGTAGCTTGCTCACTTAGCGTTGGTACTTCAAGAATATCTGCTTGTTTAGCGAGTTTTTGTAGCCATCGAACTTCAACTTGCACACGATATTTTAACAAACCATATTCACTAAAAATGGTGCGTAATTCTGTTGTTTTGTCACCATAACGACCATCAATTGGTGATAGGGCGGTAAGAGCAGATAATTCCATCGGTTTTACTCCGTTGCTATTTTTTTAAATTTAATAACTTTGTTGATTAATATCTTTTAATAATTCTTGTGCTGCATTACATATTCGTTTACGACCCAGCAAAATTTGCCAGCGACTACCACCAACTTGGTACCATAAAATGGCGGAACGAACACAACCTAGTAGTGAAGCTCTAACTTTGGCTTGCACTAATGAATTTTGTAAATACTCAGCTTTACCTACTACTTTGATTTTGGTTGATAGAGGACTGATAATATCCGAATAGATTCCCGCTAATGAATAAGAGAGATCATCAACATGATTACCAATTGTCTCCTGATTCATATCTGAATAAAGTCCAGATATCCGTTGTAAACGTTGATCTATTTTACCTAGTGCATCATTATTTTTTAAAAGTTTGCTAGTGACACTTAATGCACCAAACAAATAACGGATGATTTCAACTTGTTGCTTTTGATTGGATGATAGTAGTGAGATAAGTGTTTCAAGACCAGTTTTAATATTGATAATACCATCATAAACATCATCAGTGGTTTTTGGCGATGTATTAAATATGCTTTTAATTGCTACTTGATAAAGCGTATTGTTACAAACCCCTGTATTAGCAAGTTGGGGAATAAGTGACGCACTTTGTGTTACGCCGGCAAGGGCTATTGCAATATGATGGTATTTACTATTCACTTTAATGCTCCTTACTGCTTACAATTCGTTCCTCAATAATACCGCCACCAAGGCAGACTTCATCTTGATAGAATACCGCTGATTGCCCTGGTGTTACTGCTGCAACAGGTTGTTCAAACATTACTTGAATTTTATCTTGTTCTAATGGTGTGACACTACAAACAATATCTTGTTGACGATAACGAGTTTTTACTGTGCATTGGAAAGGTTTTGTCACAACTTTACGATCAACCCAGTGTAGTTGTTGAGCAATTAATCCATCCGAAAACAAAGCAGGATGATCATGACCTTGGGCTACAATTAATTCATTATTTTTTATGTCTTTGTCAACAACATACCATGGCGTATCATCGGCTTGTTTTAGGCCACCTATACCAAGTCCTTTGCGTTGTCCTAATGTGTGATACATTAGACCTTGATGTTGACCAATAACTTCACCGTCTACAGTACGAATCACACCTGATTGTGCGGGTAAATATCGAGCTAAAAAGTCACTGAATTTTCGTTCACCAATAAAACAGATCCCTGTTGAGTCTTTTTTTGCTGCGGTTGCTAAGCCCAGCTTTTCGGCGATTTTTCGTACTTGTGGTTTTTCCAGTTCACCAACAGGAAATAAACTTTGTCTAATTTGATCTTCACTAAGCGTATATAAAAAATAACTTTGGTCTTTATTGTTATCTATACCGCGCAGTAATTCGACTTTATTTCCATTTTCTCGCTTGCGAACATAATGACCAGTCGCGATATAATCAGCGCCAAGATCTTCGGCTGCATATTCAAGAAAAGCTTTAAATTTGATCTCTTTATTGCACAGGATATCAGGATTAGGCGTTCTACCCGCTTTATATTCGGATAAAAAATGTTCAAATACGTTATCCCAGTATTCGGCAGCAAAATTGATTGTGTGTAATTTGATGTTTAATTTATCACAAACTGCTTGCGCATCGGCTAAATCGATCGCCGCTGAACAATATTCTTCAGTGTCATCTTCTTCCCAATTTTTCATAAATAAACCAACAACATCGTAACCTTGTTGTTGTAATAAATAAGCAGAAACGGAAGAGTCTACGCCGCCAGACATGCCGACAACGACTTTTTTTCGAGTGTTTATATTTGGCATAATAACTAAATCAATGGGCAAAAATTTTGTGATAATTTTAGCATAATTATGATGAAATGTATAAGGCTATGCAAAAGAGGGATATGGATTAGATTAACAAATTTTGATTAATAGTTGTCTGCTGATGTTTATTCGCAGAAAAAAATAATTATAGTTTAAAACTCCATTGATAATATCAATGGAGTTAAAATTAGAAATAGCTTTATCATGGTGATATTAATTAAGATCTTTTAGTAAATAGACTACATGACCGATTATTTTAAAATCGTCCTGTTCTTTTCTGTCAACCACCATAGCTGGATATTTAGGGTTATCTGAAATTAAAACTAAGTTAGCACCTTGATTTTGAATACGCTTGATACTTATATGCTCATCATACTGTACCGCATAAAGAAAACCATCAATAGGTTTAGCATAAGCTTTATTGATAATAAGGATATCATGATTTGATATAGTTGGTTCCATACTATCACCCTTAGCCCAAACAGCGACTAGATTATCAACTTCACAACCATGATGTTTGATTAAGGTGATATCAAATGGAATTGTTTCCAAAACTGAAAATGCACTATTTGTTTCATTGAGATGATGAAATGGAATATCAATAGAACCTTTACCTTGGCTTTCTGGAAGTAAACGACATTCTCCCTTTCCTGTCACAAGCCACTCGATTGGTACATCGCATTTCTGAGCTATTGTTGCCAATCTATTTAGCGATGGATAGGTTTTACCACATAAATAATCTCGTATTACTGCTTCAGACATTCCTACTTTTTTTGCAAAAGCGTTTCCTGAGAGACCTTCTAAAACAATAGTTAATCGATTTTTAAAGTTTATTACTCCCGTACTGGTTAGTGCTCGTGTTTTTTCTTGATCTGACTGTTTTTTTACTTTATTTTCCATTGTTTTTTATTCCATTTCTAGATATTTTTTTGTTTTTATTATTTTAATTCGTTTTTTTATATGTTATTCTTTGTTGGTAACTTGTTATCGCTTTAGTCGCGTAATACCGATAATCTTTACAATAGCAAAAAATTTAACCAATAGAGGATCTCATAATGAGAGAACAAGATCAAGACTGGACACCATCAAGAGTAGTAGGTGAGATTAAAATTCGAGGTGGAAATTTAAGAGCTCTTTCACGTTCAAGTGGTTTACAGGCTGATACTTTACGTAATGCATTATATCGACATTGTCCTAAATATGAACGTATTATCTCTGAATATTTACAAGTACCTGTTGAGCAAATTTGGCCATCTAGATACGAAAAGAAGGTTAAAAAATAAGTTACAATTGTATTACTGAGTAGAAAAAGACGCCTAAGATAGGCGTCTTACGTTTTATTTCTTAGCTTGTTCTGCTGCTTTAACGATTGCTGCAAATGCATCAACTTTTAATGAAGCACCACCAACCAAAGCACCATCAATATCTGGTTGTGTAAATAGTTCAGCTGCATTTTTATCATTAACTGAACCACCATATTGAATGATTACTTGTTCAGCTACAGCTGCATCTTGTTTAGCAATATGATCACGGATAAATTTGTGAACAGCTTGTGCTTGAGCAGGAGTTGCAGATTTTCCTGTACCGATTGCCCAAACTGGTTCATAAGCAATTACCGCACCGTTAAATGCTTGTACACCTAATGCATTAATGACAGCATCGATTTGACGAGCACATACTGCTTGAGTTTGGCCAGCTTCGTTCTCAGCTTCAGTTTCACCAATACAAAGTACTGGTACTAAACCTGCTTCTTTTAATACACCAAATTTTTGCGCAATAAATTCATCAGATTCTTTGTGATAAGTACGACGTTCAGAATGTCCAATAATAACGTGAGTTACGCCGATTTCTTTTAACATAGTTGCTGATACTTCACCAGTATAAGCACCAGAAAGATGAATACCGACATCTTGAGCACCTAAAAGAATGTTTGAGCCACCTAATTGGTGTGCTACAAAATCTAAATAAACGCTAGGCGGTGCAATTGCAATGCCACAGTTGGCATCTGTTGATAGCTCATTTCTTAATCCTGTGACTAAGTCTTTTGCCATACCGATACTACCATTGAGTTTCCAGTTACCCATAACGAGAGGTTTTCGCATATTTTTCTCCAACTTAAAATTTAAAAAGGTGTTGATTTCAGAATGAATTGGTTATAATACTACTTATTATACACCAAATAAATTGAGCTTGAGGAAAAATATGTCATTAGAAATATTGAATCAATTAGAAACTAGAATTCAAAACACTGTCAACACCATTAATACATTGCAACAAGAGATCGCTAGATTAAAACAAGGCAATCAAGAACTTGAACAATTAATTAATGATAGTTCTGATGAAATGAAAGCATTACGTGATGAAAATGAAAAATTAAAACAAGACCAACAAATTTGGCAGCAACGGATTCAAACTCTTTTAAATAAAATTGGTGAAATTACCCAGTAAGCGATTTAATCGATTTTAAACGCGACTTATGTCGCGTTTCTTTTATGACGAACCAATATGTGAAAATTAAATTAAAATGCGTGAAAAGCTAAAATCTTTATGGCTTACTGAAACTATTCATTTAATTGAGTCACAATCTGGACGCTTTGCTGATCAAGATATTAATCGGCAAGTTAAAGCTATGCCAACATCTTTGGTTAATCGTATTGTTATGCGAGCTACCTTATTATCTAAACAAAATGGTTTATATTTGGCACAAAAAGTCATGTTGCGCTCAATTAAGCTCTCATTTTTGCTATTATTGTTTTTTTCGCTTTTTATCGGTAGCTCGTTGACATTTGGCGCATTAAGTCAAAATCCAATCAATTTATATTGGGCGTTATTCAGTTTATTGGGTGTTCATTTTATTACGCTAATTATCTGGCTTTGCTCATTGTTATTTTTTTCTCGGTTTGGTGGTAGCCTATTAATTCACTGTTGGTTATGGATAGCAGAAAAACTTTACCAAAAAAAGACCGTGCAACAACTTGTTCCCGCTTTTGTTTCATTAGTTGGTTATCGAATTCGTTGGTTATTAGGTTTTGTTCTTAATCTGTTTTGGACAGTTATTTTGACTAGCGCTTTAATCGTTTTGTTAGTACTTTTTTCTACACAACATTATAGTTTTGAATGGAAAACAACTTTATTAAGTGCGGATTCAATTATCCAATTGACTCATTATTTAGGTTATTTACCTTCTTGGTTTGGATTTTCTATTCCAAAAGATGAAGTGATTAAACTTAGTGAACATGCATTAAGTGCTGGTGATATTCGTTCTTCATGGGCGATATGGCTGATTGGCGTTTTTATTTTTTATGGCTTAATTGTCCGTTTATTTCTAATGATTTCTTGTGGTGTCATCTGGATGCTAAGTAGTCGTAAAATTAAATTAAATTTAGATGATCCAGATTATCAAATACTAGCACGACAATTGCAGCCATTAGTCACTAATGTAGAAGATGAAGATAAATTAGGTGAAATTAGATGGCAATTGCCGATTTCGCAAATTGAAGAAGGACATGGTATCTATTTGGTTGCAGTGGACATCGTTGACAGTTGGAAACCGGCAACTATTGTTCCGTTCTATGGATTTCTCAATACCCGTGAACAACGGATTGCTATATTAGATCATTTGCAACTAATACCGGCGAAAAAATTATTAATTGCCATTGATACTGATCGAGCACCTGATCGAGGATTATTGAACTTTATTCAACAGTTAATTAATAAATCACAGCAATCTCGGATATGGTTTATTAATCAAGGAAAGCAATTTCATAATTGGCAATCGTTATCTTTACCATTAGCTAATCCTAATTGGTTAGAGCAGGATAATTAATATGATAACTTCATTGAAATTAGCGATAGTTGGCCATGCAAATTTTGGTAAAACTTCGCTTTTACGAGCATTATCGTACAATAGTCATTTTGGTGATGTTTCAGATAAACCAGGCACCACAAGACACGTCGAGTCGATTAAGTTGCCGTTGGCTAATGATACTGACATCACTTTTTATGATACTCCTGGTTTTGAAGATAGTTTGGCGCTTTATGATTATATAACACAACTTTTACCAGCAAATACTAAGCTTGATGGTATCGATAAATTAACGAATTTTTTACAAAGTCCAGAGGCTGAAAACCTTTTTAATCAAGAAGCAAAAGTCATTAGACAAGTGTTAAATTGTGATGCAGCTATTTATGTCATCGATGTGAGAGAGCCTGTGCTACCTAAATATCACGATGAATTAGCCATCTTAGCGAATAGTGATAAACCCATTCTTGCTGTCCTTAACTTCACTTCAACTAAAAAACAAAACGAAAAGGAATGGAAAAGATTGCTTTCAAGAATGGGGATCCATGCTATCATTGGGTTCAATGCTATGTTTCCACCCATAGATGGTGAGGAAAAATTATACAAAAGTTTAGCTTTATTAATTGAACCAGCTAAAAAAATATTGGATAATTGGTTAGATAATATTACGAGGATTCGTGAATCGCGTAATCATACAGCAAATAAGCTTATTGCCGAAGCATTGGTTGATGTGACTGCTTTTTATAAAATGGCAAAATCGGATGATAATCAAGCTGTAACTGATATGCAAAATAAAGTCAGGTTACGTGAACAAAAAGTAATTAACGATTTATTGCAACTATATCAATTTGATTCAACTCAAGAGAGTGAAGAGAATCTACCTTTAATTAAAGGTAGATATAATGCTGATTTGTTTAACTTAGATGCGTTGAAATTGATGGGTATGCATTTGACCAAAGGATTTGTGTCTGGCGCAACTATCGGAGCTAGTATTGATTTAGCTACCGGTGGATTATCCTTTGGTTCAGCTGCGTTAATTGGCGCTGCGGTGGGTAGTTTGATGCAAACTGCAAAGCATTATGGATCTAGAATGCGCTATCAGTTTTCTGGATATAGTAAATTAAGTGTTGATGATGTGATTATTTGTTTTCTTTCTTTACGATTAGTTCAACTAAAAGAGAGTCTAAATTATCGCAGCCACGCGAACACCAGCCCGATTAGGTTATCTAGATTAGATAAAAACGAGTGGCAAAAAGGTGTGTTACCTAAAAGTCTAAAGGTAGCGAGACGTTATTCGCAGTGGTCGACTTTAAATAAAGGATCAAAAAGAAATGATAAAAAAAGACAGTCGGTTATTAATCAAGTTGCGCAACAATTGCAGCAGTGTTAAAAAACGATGTTTAGTGGTTTCACTTATTTTTTCTCTGTTTGTATTGTTTGGTTGTAGTAGTAGTCAGGGGCAAGTAGCTGTAAATAAATCAGATCCAGTTATTTTGGCAAAAATCGATCAACATTATAAAAAATGGAAAAAAACCCCATATCGTTATGGTGGGACGACTTTAGCCGGTAGTGATTGTTCTGCTTTAGTCATGAATTTCTACAAAAATAGATTGGCAAAAACGTTACCACGAAGTGCTGCTGAACAAGCTAAATTAGGTTATAAAGTTACCACCCCTAAAGCTGGTGATTTAGTATTTTTTAAAACTGGCCGTAGTCGAAGTGGTTTGCATGTTGGCATCTATTATGCTGATGGTAAATTCCTACATGCTTCGACATCAAAAGGTGTTATTTTCTCTAATTTAAAAGAAGATTACTGGAAAAAACATTATTGGATGACTCGTCGGGTAATTGATACTAAAGTTAAATAAAATTTTGACTCACTGATATGAAATATATTCAGTGAGTCTTTGTTTCCTTTCCTTAGTTTTTCCAATTTTATATCAGTGATTTTTCTCTTAAACCATATAACACATTGGCAACATACAACATTTCGCCAGGTGTTCCCAATGATATTCGGCACCAGTTGGTAGCTGGATTAAAATCACGTCCTATTAATATAAAATTTTTCTTCATTAATTCACGATATTGTCCCAACTCAATAGGGCTCTTATGAAAGATAAAGTTTGTTTCTGATTTAAGATAGTGTAATCCTAATTCTGACAATACTTTTTCCATAATATTACGTGATACATCAGTTGCTTTCTTTGAGTAGGTCAAAAATTGATTATCATCGATTGATGCAAGAGCTGCACAAACTCCACAGTAATTCAGTTTTTCACCTGCTACATACTGACCAATATTTTTGATATTATCTGGCGAACTGACAACATAACCGACTCGCAAACCTGCCATAGCATGAATTTTTGAAAAAGTTTTCAGTAAAATAATATTGCTATAACCTTGAAAAATTAAACTATCAACAGAACGGAATACCGGATCATTGACAAACTCGGCATAAGCTTCATCAATAATAAATAATGTATTTTTAGGCTTACTTGTTATCCACGATTCAACTTCTTTGTAACCAATTACCGTAGATGTAGGATTGTTCGGATTTACTAGATAAACAATCGAAAATCCTTGATGATTTTCAACCGCTTTGCGCAAACCGTTAATATCAATTTGCCAATCTTTTAATGAAGGAACTTTAGTTATTTTCAAATTAAAAGTTTTAGCGAAATGCTCCCCATCACCATAAGTCAATTCTGGAATAACTAGTTGAGTGTTAGGATTTATATGAGCAGCAATGGCACTACGAATACCCTCAGATGATCCTGCTGTTAATAAAATATGTTCCTCGCTAACATTATGATACTGTGCTAATCTTTTACTCAATAGCAGTATTTCAGCTTTAGCATATCGATTAGCTTTCGGAACTGCATCTATAGCTGCTTGTTTGGCTGTTCCCGACATACCTATGGCATTTTCATTAAAGTTGAGTCTAACTGGATTATCTAGACTAGGTGTAACAGCTGTATCCATTACCGGAAGTGAGAATGAAATCGTTTTTTGTAACTCGCTAGCATAGGCTTTAGATAATAATTGATTTACAGATAACCCAGCAATAGCTGCAGTAGAAAAACCCAATAATGTTCTACGACTAATGTTTAAATTTGTTACCATAATTCACCTCACGTTCAGTCCGCTTTTACAAATATAAAATACAGCAAGATTCATACCAATTTAATAAACAAATAGAAATAACTGATATCAAATTGATAAAATTAAAGATTGGTGAATTTATGATGTTTGAATACTAATTAGCTAGATTGAAAAGCGCACTAATTTAGTTCGGATTTGCACTGCATTATGTCAATGTTTAAGATCATTGCTACTATTAATGAATATACGAACAATGATCTTAAGACCTCATAACTAAGACTATTTTTGCCAGATAGTTACTTTGTTATTAACTATCTGCTGGTGTTTCAATATCAGAATAGGTTGCCAGCATTTGCAAGAATTTATATTTAGAATTTACCATTTTAGTTGATTGCTCATGTAAAGTATTGGCAATAACTGGTTCAAGTGTTTCTAAACGACGGAAACGTTGCTCTTTAAGTAAAATATCCGTTAATGATTGACTGTTTGGTGCTTTAGAGTCTAACACTAAACCTGGTTTTCCTTCTTGCATGCGGCGTGGATCATAACGATATAGCGGCCAGAAACCAGATTTAACTAAATCTTTCATCTGTTCATGAGATTTAGATAAGTCGTAACCATGTTCTTCACAAGGGCTATAAGCAATAACCAGAGAAGGGCCATCATAAGCTTCGGCTTCTTGTAATGCTTTAAGTGTTTGGTTCAATTGCGAACCTAAAGCAACTTGAGCGACATAAACGTGGCCATACATCATTACACTGACCCCAAGATCTTTACGAGCTTTATGTTTACCTAAATCTGCAAATTTGGATACAGCTCCCATCGGTGTTGCTTTAGATTGCTGTCCTCCTGTATTCGAGTAGCATTGGGTATCGAGCACTAAGATGTTAACGTTTTCGGTTAAACTCATTACATGATCGAGTCCACCGAAGCCAATATCATAAGCCCAACCATCACCACCAATAGCCCATACTGATTTATCAATCAGATAATTAGCATCTTGCATTAACTCCTTAGCTTCAGCTGAAGTTAAATGCGCTAATTGTTGACGTAATAAATTAACTTGAGTTCGTTTTTCATCAATTGATAAATCTGGTGATTGTAAATTAATAACAATCTCTGGCGAAATCTCACCGGCAACATGTTCAAGCAAACGTAATGCTCGTTTTTTATGTTGATCATAAGTAATACGATAACCAAGTGCAAATTCGGCATTATCTTCAAATAGTGAATTTGCCCAAGCCGGTCCACGGCCATTGCGATCGGTTGTATATGGTGAAGATGGTAAATTACCACCATAAATTGACGAGCAACCCGTTGCATTAGCAATAGCGAGATGATCACCATATAATTGGGTTAGTAGTTTGATGTATGGTGTTTCACCACAACCGGCACAAGCACCAGAATATTCAAATAAAGGTGTTAATAGTTGTGATGTACGTACATCAATTCGTTCTAGCGTTTTGATTTCCCGATCAGGAAGGTCGGTGAAATAATTATAGTTAGCACGCTGAGTTTCTAAATTGTCAATTCGTGAACGCATGTTAATGGCTTTAACATCAAAGTTATTACGGTCACGTGAAGGACAAACTTCAACACATAAATTACATCCGGTACAATCTTCAGGCGCAACTTGTAAAACATAACGTTGACCTTTCATATCTCGAGCTTTTACTTCAAGTGAGCTTAGTGATTCTGGTGCATTGATCATATCTTCTGGTTCAACAACTTTTGCTCGAATGGCTGCATGCGGACAAGCAACTGCACAATGGTTACATTGAGTACAAAGTTCAGGTTGCCAGATTGGTATTTCTTCAGCAATATTACGTTTTTCCCATTTGGTGGTGCCAACTGGCCATGTTCCATCGGGTGGAAAGGCTGAAACAGGTAAACTATCACCTAAGCCAGCTAACATAGTTGCAGTGACCATTTTAACAAAATCAGGGGCGTTGCTTGGCACAACTGGCGGACGTGATGAACTACTTTCATCCACGCAACTTAATGGAATTTGCTCAAGAGATGCAATGGCTAAATCGAGTGCTTTCCAGTTATTTTCAACAATATCTTGTCCTTTACTGCTGTAACTTTTGGCAATAACTTCTTTTAGCTGTGAAATGCTAAAGTCATTTTTAAATATTTCTGATAAATGGAAGAATGCAGCTTGCATGACCGTATTAATTCTTGCACCTAAATTACATTCTCGAGCAATTTTAGCTGCATTAATAATATAAAAATGTGCTTTTTTCTTAATTAATTGAATTTGCACTTCTTTAGGTAATCTATGCCAAACTTCATCCTTACTATAAGGTGTATTTAGTAAGAAAATACCATCATCTTTTAATCTTTCAACTATTTGATATTTGTCGATAAACTGATCTTGATGACAACCGATAAAATGGGCACTGGTTATCAAATATGGTGAATCTATTGGTTCAAGGTTAACTCGAAGATGAGAAGTAGTTAAACCACCTGCTTTTTTCGAATCGTAAACAAAATAACCTTGTACATAAAATGGCGAACTATCACCAATGATTTTGATATTATTTTTGGTCGCTGAAACCGTACCATCACTGCCTAAACCATAAAATAGTGCTTCAAGTGCTGATTTTTGTGGGATGGATTTTTCTGGTAATGGTAGTGACAAGCCGGTTATATCGTCATAAATCCCAACGGTAAAGCGAGGTTTAGGTTTCTCTGTTGTTAGTTCATTAAAAATAGCTAATACACAGCGAGGATCGAACTCTTTCGATGATAAACCATAACGACCACCAATAATTTGCGGTAAATGGTTTCGTTCGCCACGTGAAAAACTCTCAGCAAAGGCTGTCATTACATCTAGATAAAGAGGTTCAGCTTGTGCACCTGGTTCTTTGGTACGATCTAGCACTGCGATTTTTTTCACAGTTTGCGGAATAACGTCAAGTAGATGAGTTGCTGAAAATGGTCGGAATAATCTTACGATAACGACGCCAACTTTTTCGTCATTTTTAATCAGATGATCGACAACTTCCTTCGTGGTGCTGACGCCGGAGCCCATAATGACAATGATACGTTCAGCATCTTTTGCGCCATAGTATTCGAAAGGTTGATACTTCCTACCTGTCTCTTTTTCAAAGGCTTGCATAGCATCTGCAACATGATTGAAGGTATTCTCATAATATGGATTAACTGCTTCACGGCACTGGAAATAGGTATCAGGATTAGCTGATGTTCCACGAATGACTGGGTTATCAGGCGTTAAGGCGCGGTGGCGAAAAGCATCAATAGCTTGATGGGGAAGCAAATTACGAATCTGTTCATCACTGATTGGATAAATTTTATTTACCTCGTGTGAAGTTCTAAAACCATCAAAAAAATGAATAAATGGTACTCTACTATTGAGTGTTGCAATTTGCGAGATTAAGGCTAAATCTTGTGCTTCTTGTACCGAGCTAGAACACAACATGGCAAAACCAGTTTGCCTGACAGACATAACATCAGAATGATCACCAAAAATAGACAAAGCATGAGTTGCAACAGTACGGGCAGCAACATGTAATACAAATGGTGTTAATTCCCCAGCTATTTTATATAGCGAAGGAATCATTAATAACAGACCTTGCGATGAAGTAAATGATGTTGCTAATGCCCCAGTCATTAATGCGCCATGTACGGTTGATATTGCTCCTGCTTCGGATTGCATTTCAACGACTTTCGGCGTATCACCAAAAACATTGGGTTTGTTGAACTCCGCCCACGTGCTGGCTTGTTCAGCCATAGATGAACTTGGCGTTATTGGATAAATAGCAATGACTTCGTTTGCACGATATGCGACAGATGACACCGCACTATTAGCATCTGATATGATCATTAAAAAACCTTGTATCTTAGAGTATTATGACATTACTTAGTTATAATAATTTTGCTTATTGTACCAGAAACTAAGATAGCTTTTAGTTATTTTTAAGTTAAATTTTTGGCTAACTATACGTTTTTAGTAAAAATAAATAAGGAAGGGTTTTGGTATTGAAAAACATAAAATGTAAATATTAGGTTGATACTACAAGGAATTTTTTTGAAGATTTTTATATCGATAATTTTTGTCCAGTAATATTAGCTGATTAGTTACAATTACTAGACAAAAATTGATATTGTATATATTACCGAATAACAACGCGTTCAGTTGATGAAGAGTGTTTTATTTCGCCAAGTAACCAAGCTTTTTCACCATGCTGATTAAGTAGATTAATTGCTTGTTCGGCTAACTGTTTTGGTAAAGCGATGATTAAACCTACTCCACAATTGAAAGTACGGTACATTTCATGACGGCTTACATTACCTGCTTGTTGTAACCAATTAAAGATGGCCGGCCATTGCCAACTAGATTCATCAATAACAGCTTGAGTGTTATCAGGTAAAACTCGTGGAATGTTTTCCCAAAAACCACCGCCAGTAATGTGTGCAATAGCATGAACATCGATTTTTGAAATCAAATCAAGTACTGATTTTACATAAATCTTAGTTGGCGCAAGTAAGTGATCTGCTAATGGTTTTCCGTCTAATTGTTCTGTTGCTGGATTAACACCACTAACTTCGATAATTTTACGTACTAATGAATAACCATTTGAATGCGCACCACTTGATGCAAGGGCAATTAGTGCATCGCCATCTTGAACTTTACTACCATCAATCATTTCTGATTTTTCAACTACACCGACACAAAAGCCCGCTAAGTCATAATCATCGCCATGATACATACCAGGCATTTCTGCAGTTTCACCGCCAACCAATGCACACCCAGATTGTTTACAACCTTCCGCAATACCCGTAACAACTGTTGCGGCAACATCGACATTTAATTTACCTGTAGCATAATAGTCGAGGAAAAATAAAGGCTCAGCTCCTTGAACAATCAAATCATTAACGCACATAGCAACCAAATCAATACCAATTGATTCATGGCGATTTAAATCCATTGCAAGGCGTAATTTAGTGCCAACACCATCAGTACCTGAAACTAAAATAGGTTGTTTATATTTTTCCGGAATTGCACATAATGCACCAAAACCACCAAGTCCACCCATAACTTCAGGACGTTTGGTCTCTTTTACGACAGATTTAATACGATCAACCAATTCATTGCCAGCATCGATATCGACACCAGCATCTTTATAGCTAAGAGATTTATTATTTGACACGGGGAGCAGTCCTTTCAATAGAAAAAATTGCTTGTTATTTTAGCAAGGATGAAATTTATTGGCGACTAATTATTGTTAAAATAATTTCTTGATTATCAAGATTCGCTATTTTCGAACCAACTTTCTAAAATAATAATTGCCGAAGTCGCATCAACATGGCCTTTTTCAAGGGCTCGGTAGCCACGTGAAGCAAAGATATGTGATTTTGCTTCAACGGTTGATAATCGTTCATCTTGTAAATGAACTTGATAGCCAAACATTCCATGCAGACGGTTAGCAAATTTGCGTGCTCTTGCGGTTAACGGTTGCTCTGTGCCATCCATATTTAGTGGCAATCCTACCACTAAATAATCAGGTTTCCATTCATTAAGTACTTTCTCTATTGCCTGCCAATTAGGGATGCCATCTCGAGCTTTGAATGAACAAAGTGGATTCGCAGTCTTGGTTATATCTTGACCGATAGCTGCGCCGATGCTCGCTGTACCAAAATCAAATGCAATGATGGTAGCCATAATTTATGCGTTACCCATTTGAGGTGAAATCATTTTAATATTGATGCCCAATGATTCAGCTGCTTTCTGCCAACGATCTTCAATAGCTACCTCGAAGATAATTGCAGGATCTACATCGGTAACTAACCAATCATTTTTTGCTACTTCACTTTCAAGTTGTAATGATTGCCAACTTGAATAACCTAATGCTAAGAAAAGATCTTTTGGTTGTTCTGGTGAGCCAATAGACTTTAATGCATCAAGAGATGTGGTAATCATGATATCATCAGAAATTTTTATACTTGAAGCAAACCCTTGATGAGGAGTATGGAGAATAAATCCTTGCTCTTCTGCAAGCGGGCCGCCACAAAACACGGGGTGTTCAAGTTCAGCACAACTTTTTGATGCGGTTATTTCTAAACGGGATAATACCGTTTCTACGTTGAGATCAACAATGGGTTTATTAATAATAATCCCCATTGCACCATCACGATTATGTTCACAAATATATATTACTGAACGACTAAAAATTGAGTCATTAACAGTAGGCATGGCTATAATAAAATGATTTTTTAAATTCATATGCTCACATTGTCGTTAAATTTATAATGCACATTTACCTATTTTGACTTTATGTTCAACATTACAGCGCATTAATATTTCAGGATGATTGGTTTCTTCATTAATTGATTCACCAACAATTTCAAAATTTTGTGATAAATAAAAGTTAATTGCATCACTATTTTGTTTGTAAACATGTACCATTAATTCGTTATGACGTTGTTTGGCCTTTTCAACTAATGCTGACCCCGTACCTTGGTGACGAGAATTTTTTTCAACATATAAACCTGAGATATAATTTTCAGTTAGGCCAATAAAACCAACAATAACGCCGTTGATGTCTTGAACATATATGGTTGACATTGGGATCAACATCTTCACTAATTCAAAGTTTTGTTTAAAAAACTCAGGATCGATAAAATTATGTGCTTGTTCATTACCTTGAAGCCAAATTGTCATTATGGCATCTAAATCTTTTGTTTGATATTCTCTAATCATTTTTAACTCTTTATATTTAATCTTGATTCAATAGCATCCATTAATAAACCAGTGATTGATAAATCTGGGTTAGCAGCTTCAATTTCTCGAACACAAGTCGGGCTAGTAACGTTAATTTCGGTTAGTTTGTCACCAATAATATCAAGTCCCACAAATAGTAGTCCTTTTTGTTTTAAAACTGGGCCGATACTGTTAGCGATTTGCGAATCACTATCACTTAATGGTCTGACTTCACCATGTCCACCAGCTGCTAAGTTTCCTCGTGTTTCCCCTTTCTGTGGGATTCTTGCTAAGCAGTAAGGCACGGGTACACCGTCGACAACTAAAACCCGTTTATCTCCATCTTTGATTGCAGGAATAAATGTTTGCGCCATGCAATAACGGGTATTATGTTCAGTAAGCGTTTCAATAATCACCGAAACATTGGGATCATCTTGTTTTACTCTAAAAATTGACGAACCACCCATGCCATCTAGTGGTTTTAAAATGATATCATGATATTGTTGATGAAAAGCCTTAATTTGTGATGTCTGGCGAGTAACTAGGGTTTCAGGTGTAAAATTAGCAAACCAAGACGTAAATAATTTTTCGTTACAATCACGCAGACTTTGGGGTTTGTTTACTACCAATACTCCTTTCTCTTCTGCACGCTCTAATATATAGGTTGCATAGATAAATTCAGTATCAAAAGGCGGATCTTTGCGCATTAATATTACATCAAGTTCACTTAATGCTATAGTCTGTTCGTCTCCAAAATCAAACCAATGCTCACTATTGTTATGAACTGTTACTGTACGTGTTGTTGCACTAGCTTCTCCATTGCGTAAAAACAGATCATTCATTTCCATATAATAAAGTTGATAGCCGCGTTTTTGTGCTTCAAGTAGCATCGCAAAACTAGTATCTTTTTTTAATTTGATATGGCTAATGGGGTCCATAACAATACCAAGTTTGATCATGGTAACTCCTTACTGATTATATTTGATTTTACTGAATTCGGTGTTGATGATTTGCATGCTGCTCTACCTATTTAATAATTTATATAAAATCAAGGTAGAAAGAGGTATTAGCAATAATAATCAAGTTTTCAACTATCATACCCGTTACCGATTAATAAGCAAAGCAATCATTTGTTAACTTATTTATTTCTTGCGACTAACCTAAATCACCTAAACGAACTTGAAGGGCTGTTATTGCAGTTAACGCCGCTGTTTCAGTACGTAATACTCTCGGTCCAAGCAAAATATCAGTAAATTGATATTGATGAGTCATGCTAATTTCTTCATTAGATAGACCGCCTTCCGGCCCAATTAATAAACTAATATTTTTGTTATCATTCGGTAATTGATTTATTCCTTGTTCGGCTTTAGGGTGTAAGTTAAGTTTTAAACTATCGGTTAAATTTGCACACCAATTTTCTAATTTCATTACTGGATTGATGCTTGGGATGATATTTCGTCCACATTGTTCACAAGCCGAAATAACAATTTTTTGCCATTGCTGAACTTTCTTTTCGAGTCTTTCTTGATCGAGTTTGACGCCACAACGTTCTGAAAGTAGGGGAGTAATGGTATTAACACCTAATTCTACCGATTTTTGAATAGTAAACTCCATTTTATCACCCCGAGAAATCACTTGTCCTAAATGAATGTTCAATGGTGATTCTCGATTATCTAACATACTGTTTGCTGTTTTAACAATAACCGTTTTTTTATTAACTTCATGTATTACGGCAGGCGTAATTTGGTTGGAACCATCAAAAAGAGTAATTGATTCCCCCGTTTTCATTCTTAATACTCGAATAAGGTGATTAAAAGCATTATCATCCAAAGTGATCAAACTATTTTGATTGATTGTGTAAGGCTGAAAAATTCGCGTCATATAAACTATTATTTACTGTTATTTAAAATAAATTATAGCGTAATTTATTAAGATTCGGTAATCTCTATTTTAAACAATATCTATATTTGGAATAGAATATGACCTTAACAATTAAAGATAGAGTATTCATTGAATCACTAACGGCTTATACCACAATTGGTGTTTATGATTGGGAAAAAACGATTAAACAAAAGTTAGTTCTTGATCTTGAAATGGCATGGGATAATCAACCTGCTGGGCAAAGTGATGATGTGAAGTTTTGTTTAGACTATTTTGTTGTGTCGCAATCAATAACGTCGTTTATTGAAAGAAATAAATTTGAGTTGATTGAAACTGTAGCTGAACGTGTCGCAATGTTAGTCATTGAGCAATTCTCGGTACAATGGTTGAAAATAAAAGTGTCAAAACCTGATGCCATTGCTAATGCTGGTAACGTTGCGGTATTAATAGAACGCAGCGCTAAATAACTACAACTAGATATCCCTTAATGAGTAAAGCGAACAAAATAATATGTGATCAGTCACATCATAAAAAGAAAGGTTTTGATAATACTGAACCTTTTTCAATTAAATTAACTGATGCTTTGCGTTGGCGACTGCAGCGTAAAGTGTTACCGCCGAAAGGCGGATATCAAGCATTCATCCAAAATTGGGTTAGCTCAATTGATATTAGCTTAAGCGGTGATAGAGTTTGGTGGATCGGACATTCTACTACCTTGATAAAGCTTAATGAACAATGGATATTAACCGACCCAGTTTTTTCTAATCGAGTTTCGCCTGTTCAATTTATTGGGCCGAAACGACGAACAAAACCAGCAATTACCATTGATAAATTACCGTCAATTAATGTGGTGGTAATATCTCATAGTCATTATGATCATCTTGATTTTAATAGTATCCGCCTACTTATAACTCAGTTTCCACAACTTACTATTCTGGTGCCTTTGGGACTTAAAAGAAAACTATTAAAATGGGGGGCCAAGCAAGTTATTGAGTTAGATTGGTGGCAATCGACCAATGTTAATGGAATTACGTTTACTGCTACGCCAGCAAAACATTGGAGTAATCGAGGTGTATTTGATGTAAATAAAGCATTATGGTGTGGATGGGTTATGCAGACAAGTATTGATAAACCATTATCAACTAAAACGGTCTACTTTATGGGGGATACAGGTTATTGCGCAAGCTTAAAGAAAATAGCTGATAGATTTAAGCAAATAGACCTTGCTTTGATACCAATTGGTGCTTATGCACCACGTTGGTTTATGCAATCGCAGCATATAGAACCACAACAAGCTGTACAACTTTATGATGAATTAAATTGCCAATCAGCCATTGCGATCCACTGGGGGGCTTTTGAATTGGCTGATGAGCCATTAGATGAACCACCAACATTATTAAATTCATTAAAAAAAGATAGAGCTTTTTATATATTAAAAATAGGTGATAGCTTAGCTATCAATCAGCGCAATAATGAACTAAAATAATTAGCAATAATAATTTAAACTACATTTTGATATCTGAGAGGGAAATATGATGAAATCAGTAATTATTGCATTGACTTGTTTAACGCTTAGTTTAGGTTTAACTGCTTGCGGTGGCAAAAATGATGAAGGTAAACAATATCATTGGTCAAAAGCTCATGGCGTTCTCGAAGATTGCCGTGGTGTAATGAATAAATCAGAGCAATGTCAAAGAAATTCTAATAATCAACAATATTTATTCCAAATTGATAGGTATTAATTTAATGAGTGCTTGGCTTATTTATGCATTATTATCGGCGATTACTGCGGCTTGCGTAGCAATTCTCGGTAAAATTGGTTTACAACATCTTGATGCTAATACTGCGACAGCAATTAGATCTATAGTGATGGCAGTATTTTTAGTTGGTGTTGTTGTTGTACAGGGAAAACTGAATTTAATTAATACTTTTTTTAATGATAAAAAAGCACTGCTTATTATTGCATTGAGTGGCGTTGCTGGGGCGTTATCGTGGTTATTTTACTTTATGGCAATAAAAGAAGGGAAAGTATCGCAAGTCGCCCCCATTGATAAACTTAGTGTCGTTTTTGCGGTTATTTTTGCAGCCATCATATTTGGCGAAAAAATTTCATTCCTTTCGGCTATAGGCGTTGCCATGATAGCTGCTGGAGCGATATTAGTTGCACTATTTTAATAGTGTATTAAACAGCTCAACAGTTACTATCTCACCTTTGGTTACATTGCCTCTATCTTTTTCAAGTAAGATAAAGCAATTAGCATGATTAAACGATTGCGTGAGATGGGAGCCTTGTTGACCAGTTGAGACAACCTCTAACTCGCCATTAGCTGAAATTTGCAATACACCTCGTTGAAAATCCAATCTACCGATACTTTTTTTCAGATTTGTTGCTGTTTTTGCTTTAAGTGATAACGCAACTTCTGTTAAATTTTGTCCAGCAAGCGCTAAAATTAATGGCTGAACCAATTGATAAAAAGTGACGAGAGTTGAAACAGGATTACCCGGCAATCCGCAAAATAACGCATTACCTATATTGCCAAAGGCAAACGGTTTTCCTGGTTTTATGGCAATTTTCCAGAAGTTAACTTTACCCAGTTCCTCTAGTGCCATTTTAGTATAATCAGCATCCCCGACTGAAACACCGCCACTACTAATCACTAAATCAGCTTGTTTAGATGCGGTTTCGAGTGTTTGCATAATTTTGCTCGGATCATCGACAATAATCCCTAAATCAATAATTTCACAATTTAATTTATTTAATAATAATTTGAGGGTAAATCGGTTACTATCATAAATTGCACTATTATTTGCTAATGGGCTGCCAATCTCAGTTAATTCATTACCGGTGGAAAATATTGCAACTTTTAACCTTCGATATACTGTTAACTCAGCAATACCAAGTGTTGCTAAACTAGATAAGGTCGGAATAGTTAATCGAGTACCTTTTTCGACAATAACCGCACCTTGTTTAGCATCTTCACCTATATAACGAATATTACTAGCTGGTTTTATCTCATGTAAAAATTTAATTCCTGATTCAGTTTGTTCTGTCTCTTCTTGCATTACAACTGCACTAGCTTCGTTAGGAACTGGTGCACCAGTCATAATTCGTAAGCAACTACCTTTAGGCCAATTTAGTGATGAAATATCGTCACCTGCGTAAATTACTCCTGCTAACGGTAATAACCTTGATTGATTGATATCAGATAATCTTACAGCATAGCCATCCATCGCCGAATTATTAAAGCTAGGTACATTAATTGGCGAAATAACCGGTTCAGCAGTGATTCGATCTAAGGCATCAAATAATGCAACTTTTTCCATTAACGGTTTATGATTATATGTTGCTTCAAGTATATTTTTTTTGGCTTGTTCAAAGGTTAATAACATATATGAAGCTCCTTATAATCGATTTTCCGTGGTGTTAGACAAGTAGTTAATTGATAGCAGATAATCTATTGAGTTATATAAATATATGATAATGATGCCGCAATATACGGCATCAACAAAGATTAAACATTAAATAAGAAATTCATAATATCACCATCTTGTACGATATAATCTTTCCCTTCAGAGCGCATTTTGCCTGCTTCTTTAGCGCCTTGTTCACCACCATATTTAATGAAGTCATCAAAAGCAATGGTTTGTGCTCGAATAAAGCCTTTTTCAAAATCGGTATGAATTTTACCGGCAGCTTGTGGCGCAGTATCTCCAACAGAAATTGTCCATGCCCGAACTTCTTTAACACCAGCAGTAAAGTAAGTTTGCAGATTAAGTAAACTATAACCTGCGCGAATTACTCTATTTAAGCCAGGTTCAGTTAAACCAAGGTCTTGCATAAATTCATCGCGATCAGCGTCATCAAGTTCAGCTAATTCAGCTTCAATAGCAGCACAGACAGGTACAACGACGGCTTTTTCTTGCTCCGCAATAGCTTTGACTTTTTCTAAATATGGGTTGTTTTCAAAACCATCTTCATTAACATTAGCAATATACATTGTTGGTTTTAGGGTTAAAAAGCTTAAATATTTAATTGCATCTAATTCTTCTTTACTAAAATCGAGTAATAATAGTTTTTTGCCTTGTTCAAGATGAGGTAAACATTTATCTAAGATTTCAAGTTCGTACTTTGCGTCTTTATCACCACCTTTAGCACGTTTTTGTAAACGGGTAATGGCTCTTTCGCAAGCCTCAAGATCAGCTAACGCAAGTTCAGTATTAATGATTTCAATATCTTCAGCCGGATCGATTTTACCTGCAACATGAACGATATTTTCATTTTCGAAACAACGAACAACGTGGCCAATCGCTTCTGTTTCACGAATATTGGCTAAAAATTGATTACCGAGGCCTTCACCTTTCGATGCACCTTTAACTAATCCAGCAATATCAACAAATTCCATTGTAGTAGGTAAGGTTCGCTGTGGTTTAACAATTTCCGCAAGTTGATCTAAACGCGGATCTGGCATTGGCACTACACCTGTATTCGGTTCAATCGTACAAAACGGAAAGTTAGCAGCTTCGATTCCTGCTTTGGTTAGTGCATTAAAAAGCGTTGATTTACCTACATTAGGTAGTCCGACAATTCCACATTTAAATCCCATACTGTTTATTACCTTGTATTATAAAAATCTTAAAAATAGGCAGCAATTATATACTAAATTAGGCTAATTATGCTAATGTTGATACTGATATAAAATATTGAGCAAAACTAGGGTATTAAGTTTAGGAACTAAAAATTGTTGTTCCTATCATCATAATTAACTATTAATTACCTTTTTGATTAATTTTCCAGTGATAAACCGATCTGATATAATTGATTTTTCTTCAGCCCATACATCTCTGCGGTAATTGCCGCTGCTTTTTTCAATGGTAACTCTTTAACTAATAACTTTAAGGTAGTCATGACTTTGGCATCAATAGCATTATCAGTTTTGCTATGTCCTTCAACAATTAGAACAAATTCGCCTTTTTGGCGATTACTATCTTCTTGTAACCAGTCAATTAACTCATTTACTGGATAGTTGACAATCGTTTCCCATGTTTTAGTGAGTTCTTTTGCTAAAACAATATGTTTATCGCACCCCCAAATTGTTTGCATATCATTTAGGGTTTCTAACAGTCGATGAGTTGATTCATAAAAAATCATTGTTCGACTCTCTTCGCATAAAGTAGTTAGATAATCTTGACGAGCTTTGGTTTTTGCCGGTAAAAAACCTTCATAACTGAATTTGTCAGAAGGTAATCCAGCAACCGATAATGCGGCAATAGCCGCACAAGCGCCCGGAATTGGTACCACATTAATATTATTTTCTCGACAGGCTTTCACTAGGTGATAACCAGGATCATTAATTAGCGGTGTGCCTGCATCTGAAATTAATGCAATTGATAAACCTGATTTTAGTTTTTCGATCAAAACTTGTGCTTTTTCTTGTTCATTGTGATCGTGTAAAGCAAAAAGTTTAGCTTTAATACCTAGGTGTTGTAATAGTAGTCCACTATGTCTAGTGTCTTCAGCCGCAATAAGATCAACACTTTTAAGTGTATTAATGGCTCTTAGTGTAATATCATCTAAATTACCGATGGGTGTTGCAACAATATATAAAGTCATTCTATTTTGATCACTGTAAATTTTATGGTAAGGCATTAAATATACTATACCAAACCTTGTTTTATTGTATATACTCATTACCGTGAAATTAGTTTTAATAACTATTGGATAAAAATATGGCTTGAGTGCTTTTTTGTACTGATGATATTTTTTCGTTCTATAGTTAGTAGTTTATTTAGAATGCGGAAATTATTTATATATTCTGTGAACAATTAGCCATCAAATGAGATGTATTAATAACTTTTAAATCAAGAATTGTACATTTTTGCCAGTGATTTTATTGATTTACTTTACAAGTAATTAATATAATAGCTTTTTGTTGTAAAAAAGTTAAAATGTGCATAACAAAATAATATAATATAAATTAATGAAAGGTGTTATTGTGAAAAAAATTCTCACATTAAGTTGTTTAAGTTTGATGATCGCCGCATGTACACAAACTAATCCAGCTCAAATTGAAGATATTTCTGACTCTTCCAGTTGTTCTACTTCGTCGGTATATTCAAAACCACCGGCGAATATTTCTACTGGGACTCGTTCTTCGTCACAAATTTATTCATCATCAACACCAACAACATCTCGCTCGCCAGTTACAGCCAATAACAATAGCACTAGAGATAGCCAAAGTGTTGTTACCTCCAATGAACGTATTGTTTATAATCGTGACTACAATGATATACCTAAAGGTGGTTATCAAGGTGATACTTATACAGTTAAACGAGGTGATACACTTTTTTATATCGCTTGGGTAACAGGTAATGATTATAGAGCATTGGCAGCCAAAAATAACATTAAAGAACCATTTGCTGTAAATGTGGGGCAAGTATTGGATGTTAGTGGTGGTACAACAGTGGTTGAAACTAAAAAAACCACCTCTACTATGCCTGTTGTCACAACAAATAATAACAATAACGGTTCAGTAACCAATACCACGACTAAAACTAAACCGGTTGTAACGACAGTTACAACAACTACAACTACAACTTCTGGTAAAAATAAACCAACCAATACGATTCAAACTACGGAAACGGTAACTGAACCAGTTGATACTGCAGTGCCAACTAAACTACCAACTACATCTAACGTAGCTAATATTGTATGGCAATGGCCTGCACAAGGTAAAATTATTGAAAAATTTTCTAATGCTAGCAAAGGAATTGATATCTCAGGTAATTTAGGTGCTAAAGTCGTTGCTGCGGCTAATGGCCGAGTGGTTTATTCAGGTAATGCATTACCAGGTTATGGTAATTTAATTATTATAAAACATAACGATGACTATTTAACAGCGTATGCACATAACCAAACCATTTTAGTTAAAGAACAACAAAATGTTCGTGCTGGTGAACAAATTGCTACCATGGGGGCTACAGGAACTTCATCAGTAAGATTACATTTTGAAATTCGTTATAAAGCACAATCAGTCGATCCGTTAAAATACTTACCGACAAAATAATCGGTATTTTATATTAATATAGAGGCTTATGACCAATTAATCAGGTGTTTTATTGCAAACCAATTTGATTTAACCATTTTATTTTACGTAACTTAAGGAGTTATATTCATGGCAGTAAAAAAATTAGTTCTTATTCGTCACGGAGAAAGCGTTTGGAATCAAGAAAACCGTTTTTGTGGTTGGACTGATGTTGATTTATCTGACAAAGGTAACAAAGAAGCAGCAGAAGCGGGTCAATTATTAAAACAAGAAGGTTTCGAATTTGATTATGCTTATACTTCTGTTTTAAAACGTGCAATTCACACATTATGGCACGTTTTAGATGCAGTTGATCAAGCATGGTTACCGGTTGAAAAAAGCTGGAAATTAAATGAACGCCATTATGGTGCACTACAAGGTCTAAATAAAGCTGAAACTGCTGCTAAATATGGTGATGAGCAAGTTAAATTATGGCGTCGTGGTTTTGCGATTACTCCTCCAGCACTTGAAAAATCTGATGAGCGTTTCCCTGGGCATGACTCACGTTATAGCAAATTACCAGAATCTGAATTACCTTTAACTGAAAGTTTAGCTTTAACGATTAAACGTGTTCTTCCTTATTGGGAATCAACTATTGCTCCACGTGTTGCTAAAGGTGAACGTGTAATTATTGCTGCTCACGGTAACTCACTTCGTGCGCTAGTTAAGCATTTAGATAACATCAGTGATGATGATATTATCGATCTAAATATCCCAACTGGTGTGCCACTAGTTTATGAATTTGATGACAACATGAAAGTTGTTAAACACTACTACTTAGGTAATGCTGATGAAATCGCCGCTAAACAAGCAGCGGTAGCGAACCAAGGTAAAGCAAAATAGTATTAATTAATCTAAAGGGTAAGTTGTATAACTTACCTTTTATTTCCTAACACAGGGAATAAATATTTAACTTTTTGAGACGCTAATTTTGTCGAAAATTTATTATATTTATGGCGTAATGAACGCTGGAAAATCTACCGAATTACTCCAAATCGACCATAACTACTTAAGTAATAATATGCAAACATTATTGCTTAAATCTTCGGTTGATACTCGAGATTCCGCTGTTGAAATTGTATCTCGGCTTGGCTTACGTAAAAAAGCATTACAACTTGACGATAGTACAGTGGATGGCATAATTGAGCACATCAAACAAAATAATTACGCTTGTATTTTAATTGATGAAAGTCAGTTCTTATCATCTAATACCATCTGGAAATTATCTGATGTTTGTGATGAATACGGTGTTCCTATGATGTTTTTTGGTTTAAAAACAGATTACATGGGGCATTTATTTGAAGGTTCGAAAACCCTATTAGAAATTGCTGATAATTATAGAGAACTTAAAACGGTTTGCTGGTGTGGTAAAAAAGCCACCATGATCCTTTTAGAGGGAGAAAATGGACAAATAGTGAAATTTGGAAATTCGATACATCTTGGTGATAGCGAGTATCATTCAGTTTGTCGAAAACACTGGAAAGCTGGACAGGTAAGACCAAATCATTAAATTTACTTGTGCATTTGGATAAATATTCTACCATCAGAAAATAATGCTCATATTTTGATGTGCAAAAATATTAAATTATTATAAGGAATTAATCTCATGAAAATTAAAAATACATCATTAGCTATTTTACTAGGTTTAGTTTCATCTTCCGCCAGTGCAAAAGATTATGTAATTACCGATGGAGATAGAGTAATTCAAAAAGGTGATTGGCAAATATCAAACAAAAATATTAGTCCAGATGCACCTTCTTTTACTATTGAAAATGTAATTCTCAAAGGTGGTAAGCAAGAGGGATCTGAACTATTAACGATTAAGAGTGAAGGCTTAACAATTAATTTAAGCCCAACTCGTGGTTTAGGTATCGTAAACGTTGAAGGTAATGGGATTCGCTTAGGTTGGGACTCTCCAGTTAAAGAGATTGTTAATCCTAAATATATGAATTTAGAAAGTCGTGGTGGTGCAGGTTGGCTAGATGGCTTTAACGAAATGATGGTTCGTTGTGGTTTCGAATGGACAGGGCATGCTGTGCAAGCTGATGGTATGATGTATACACTTCATGGTCGTGCACAAAATACTCCTGTGTCAAAATTATTTGTTGAGGTTGAAGATCAAGCTCCTTTTACGATTACTATAAGGGGATTAATCAAAGAAAATACTTTTAAGAAGAGCAATTTTGAAACTTGGGTTGCTATCCGACATGTTCCTGGCAGCAAAGAATTTACCGTACATGATATCCTGACTAATTTAAGTGATTATGATCGTGATTATCAAATTATTTATCACAGTAATTTCGGTACGCCAATTTTAGAACAAGGGGCTAAATTTGTTGCACCAGTTAAAGAAATTTCACCTTTCAATGAATATGCAGCAACTGGTTTGAAAAATTGGCAAACTTATCAAGGGCCAACCAAAGGCTTTGATGAAATGGTTTATAACATTTTCCCTTATTCAGATGCAAATAATCAGACTCAAGTTATGTTGACGAATAATGCAAGTGATAAAGGGGTTGGAATTGCTTTTAATACTCAACAATTACCTGTACTGACATTATGGAAAAATACTGATACGCTTAAACAAGGTTATGTGACTGGTATTGAACCAGGAACAAGTTTTGCTTATCCAGTTACAATTGAGCGTGAGCAAAAACGTGTGCCTCAATTGGGTGCGGGCAAAAGTACAGAATTTATTTTAACTTATAGCCTATTGTCAAATAAAGAAGAAGTGGCAAACTATGATGCTAAAATAAAGGCTATTCAAGGAAACAAACAGACCAAAGTAGTTGAAGAACCTATGGCAAAAGAATAAGTCATTCGCAAATACCGCTAACAATTTTGTTGGCGGTATCTTTTCCTGTTCAAAGAAAGTTTTAATCATCCTGCCGATTCAAAATATTATTATCTATAATATGTTATTCTAAGCTACACTAATCAACAAATTTTCGGATTCAATTAAATAACAGGAATAAATATGGCTGCGAAAAGGATAGTAATTGGAATAAGTGGTGCTTCAGGCTTTGCTTATGGTATCAAAGCTTTAGAACTATTAAAACCAATGGATATTCAGACACATTTAGTGATCTCAAAAGCGGCAAAAATTACCGGTCATTATGAGCATTCGAAATCACAATTAACGCAATTGCAAGGGTTAGCTGATGTTGTATATGCGATCGATAATATTGGTGCAGCGATAGCGAGTGGCTCATTTAAAACAATGGGAATGTTAATTGCACCATGTTCAATGCGAACACTTTCAGCTATAGCGAATAGTTTGTCAGATAATTTACTTACTCGAGCAGCAGATGTGGTATTGAAAGAGCGTCGTCGATTAGTGTTAATGACGCGAGAAGCGCCATTACATTTAGGTCATATTAAAAACATGGAGGCGGTGACTTTAATGGGGGGGATTATTTTTCCACCTGTTCCTGCCCTATATCAACACATTGAAAGTGTTGATGATATTATTACTCATAGTGTTGCTAGAGCGCTCGATCTGTTTGATATTGATGTACCTTGTTTACCTCGCTGGGGTGAAGATAGGAATCTTAATCAAAAGCCTGAATAAGCAGTAATATCATGAAGACAAACGAGTTTAAAATAGCGCAATTTATCCAGCAACAACATGTATTAAATTTATGTGTGATATTAGCTAAAAGCCAGCCATGGGCATGTAATGTCTTCTATGTATTTGACAAAGAGAATTGGTGTTTATATTTCTTATCGGAATTGAAAACTAAGCATGCACAAGCAATGCTACAGAATCCAAATGTTGCTGGTACTATAAGTATTAATCCAAAATCGATAACTAAAATTCAAGGTATTCAATTTAGCGCTATAGCTGAACAACTCATTGATAATGAAGCTAGCAATGCTTATAAGCTTTATTATTCCGCCTTTCCTTTTGCAAGAGTTATGAAAGCACCGATTTGGTCACTACGATTGCAAGAAATTAAGATGACCAATAATCTAATTGGTTTTGCGCACAAAAGCTATTGGCAACGAGACGAAGATCTGAAAAATCATTAATTTGATAAATGGTATGTTAGGTTTTAGCATAATCATTATCTAATCACAAACTAAAACCCACTAATAACTTAAATCAAAAATGAGTTATCACAACTTGGATGGGATATTTTCCTCATATTCAGCATCACCATCACAAATAGTATCCCAATTGGCTTTTGAACCAGTATAAATGTGTATACGCTTTTCAGCATTAATTGGTTCATTAATCAACCCAATACGTAATCGGTAAGTACTATCGTCATTATCTCGACTAGAAAATAGATGTGAACCACAATTACCACAAAAATGACGGTTGACACCTAAGTTAGAAAAAACTTTTATATTTTCTTCCCCTTTGATAAAAGTTAAATCTTCCTTGTTAATGAGTGTGGCAGAATTAAACGCTGAACCGGTTTGTTTGCGACAACGTGAACAGTGACAAAAAACAATCGCTTTGATATCACTATTTAGTTGATAGACAATTTCGCCACATAAGCAGTTACCTGTCATCATGATTAATTTCCTTGTATTATTTATAGTCGTATTATTACCGCATTTTACATGCAAATTTAAAATAAGCTATAGATAGCTAAATGATCAGCATAATTCAACAAAAGCACAAAAATTTGAGGAACGGGGTTTTTAAAGCCTAAATCTAGCCACAATTTCACTGACATTGGTTATAAAACTAAAATCAGTTAGCTCTGAATATAAAAGTTTATTTCTAGCAAATCAGATTGGAGTATTTCATTTCGCGACATGAGCAATGTGCTGACAACTGAGAGAGGTTAGCATGGCAAACAGGGATGTTTGGCAAGGCTGTGTTTTGTCAGGAAGAAATCACAGCCGGTGCGTTAACAGCGAACGAAGGTGGAAGGCAGTCACATCGTGACCACTTGCGTGGTCGCCGCGAGAGTTGGTAAAGAGGGTTCGCGCAAACCCTCTTTACTCGGACGTAATCGCCATATAGAACTAGCTACCAAACAACAAAACGTCCGAAATTCACCGAATAAAAAATTTGAGGAACGGGGTTTTTAAGACAAAAAAATGGCACTAATAATTAGTGCCAATAATCAAATATTACTAAAATTTGCCATTTTTATAGTTTAAAAATGGACTATATTTTAAGCATTAACATTTTTCAACAAAATAGCGCATTATGCGGTTATCAGTAGTTAGTTCTGGGTGGAATGAACATACCAAAATATTATCTTGCTCCGCCATTACACAATGATTATCAACAAAAGCGAGTTGTTTTACTTGTTTACCTGCTTTGGCAATATAGGGGGCACGAATAAATACCGCTGGAATTTGCTGACCGATAGGTGCAATATCTAACAGTGTTTCGAAGCTATTTATTTGCCGCCCAAAGCCATTTCTTTCAACAATAATATCTATTAGTCCCAGTTGTTCAACCTCATTATGACTCGTTTCAGTGCCACAAAGTACTAATCCAGCGCAGGTGCCAAAAATACCTTTACCTTGTTTAGCAAACGCTTGGATTGGTTCAAATAAATCATTTTGTCTAATTAAACGACTTATTGCTGTTGATTCTCCTCCCGGAATAATTAAGCCATCAAGTTGAAGCAATTGTTCGTTTTTTTTAACTGCAATAGGACTCACAAAATCAATGCTAGCAAGCATGTTTAAATGTTCGGTTACGGCACCTTGTAAATTAAGCACCCCAATGATTTTATTAGCTTTTACGTTGGCAATTGTTGTCATTACCAGCCTCGATCTTGCATTCTTTCTGATTCAGTTAATTTACTGATTTCGATCCCTTTCATTGCTTCACCCAATCCTTTGGATAATTCAGCTAATCTTGGATAATCATCAAAATAAGTTGTTGCTTGAACAATCGCTTTGGCAAATTTTTCTGGATTTTGTGATTTAAAAATACCTGAACCGACAAATACACCATCAGCACCAAGTTGCATCATTAATGCAGCATCAGCTGGCGTGGCTACACCACCGGCAGCAAAGTTAACGACAGGTAATTTACCAAGTTGTTTAATTTGTAATACTAATTCATATGGTGCGCCAATTTCTTTAGCAAATGTCATAAGTTCATCCTTAGATTTGCCAACGACTAAACGAATTTGTTCATTGACACGACGCATGTGTCTAACTGCTTCAACAATGTTGCCTGTTCCTGGCTCACCTTTGGTTCGTAACATAGATGCACCTTCACCAATTCGGCGTAATGCTTCTCCCAAATCTCGACAGCCACAGACAAAAGGCACAGTGAATTCATCTTTCAATAAGTGATATTGTTCATCAGCTGGAGTCAGCACTTCGCTTTCATCAATATAATCCACACCCATTGATTCTAAAATACGTGCTTCAACAATATGGCCAATTCTTGCTTTAGCCATAACAGGAATCGTTACTGCTTTCATTACTTCTTCAACAATGGTCGGATCGGCCATTCTTGCGACGCCACCAGCAGCACGAATATCGGAAGGAACACGTTCTAAAGCCATAACAGCTACGGCACCAGCTTGTTCAGCGATTTTTGCTTGTTCGGCATTGACGACATCCATTATCACGCCGCCTTTTTGCATTTGTGCCATTCCACGTTTTACAGTTTGTGTACCGGTATGTTGTTTCATTGCTACTCCTGATTAATTAATGTTAGTTGTCTAATGTCAGGACTATTATTCAAAATTAAATCACTGCAATAAACAGCCAATTGGACTATAATTAACCCATCCAATTTTGCTTTTAAGGTAATAAGTTCTAGAAAACTTAAAAAATAAAAGATGTGGAATAAACAAAAATTGAGCCTTTTTAATGGCGCATTATTTAAAAAAGTCACGCAATTGATTGAGAACTATATCGAACAAGGAGTATTAATAGCCGGTGAACGATTACCATCTGAGCGTAATTTAGCCAAAGATCTACAAGTTAACCGTTCAACTATTGTGCATGCGCTAGATATTTTGACTGAACGAGGTATATTAGTGCGAAAGCAGGGCTGTGGGACTTTTGTTAATGAACAAAAGTGGGGGCTGCAAGCTTATTCGACTATTAATTGGCGATTGCCAGCCAATTTTTATCATCATCGTCAAAATGTATATCACCAAAAAGTGACACAGGTTCGGCATCAAATGGATCATATTTGTGATTTAGCTAATGGTGACTTGCCCACTAATATGATCCCAAAATTAATATTACCAAATATTACTTCCCATGAAATGGTTGCTTACGAAAAGAAAAGCGACATGTTGCAATTAGGGCTTCCTTCGCTTAAGCAGCAAATTGCGCATTATATGAAGAAACAATTTGCTATGGTGGTTGATACCGAACAAATTCTTATTACCTCAGGCACTCAACAATCTCTTTTTTTGATTACCCAAGGATTATTAAAACCTGGCGATGCGATAGGTATTGAATCACCATCATATTTTTATTCATTACCATTATTTCAAGCTGCAGGATTGCGTTTATACGGTATTGAATGTGATGAAGAGGGTATTACTTTAGAGAGTTTACAAAAAGTTACCTTAGAGCGACAAATAAAATGGTTATTTCTAAATCCTATCTTTCAAAATCCAATTGGTTGTGTGATGAGTAATCAGCGCAAGAAGCAGGTACTGGCATTTTGTCGAAAACAATGTATTGGTATTGTTGAAGATGATGCCTATAGTGGATTAGCTTTTGATGAAAAGACCAATATTTTACCGATTAAAAAATTTGATGTAAGTAATCAAGTGGTCTATTTAGGATCTTTATCCAAATATATCGGCCGTAATATACGTATTGGTTGGATGATAGCACCAAGTGAAATTATCGAAAAATTAGCCAATATCCGGCATCATATTGACTCTGGCTTAAGTATTTTACCGCAACTATTAGCTGAGGAATATTTAAGTCACCATTATCAAACACATCAAAAATGGCTCCGCCAACAATTGCAGAATAAAGCTAATCAATTGATGGATTGGCTTGATGATTATTTTAATGGCGATGTTATTTACCGAGTCCCAACCGGAGGTTTTCATTTATATGCTCATTTACCAGTTAATAATGCTGCACAAGAACTGACAATATTAAATCAATTGTTGTCAAAACATATTATTGTTTCGCAAGGTACTGACTTTGGCGATAATGTGGGTTCTATCC
The DNA here is from genome assembly GCF_984569125.1 of Gilliamella sp. LMG 34362. NCBI lineage: Bacteria > Pseudomonadati > Pseudomonadota > Gammaproteobacteria > Orbales > Orbaceae > Gilliamella > Gilliamella sp. LMG 34362. Next base: position 1,293,187 of record NZ_OZ474902.1, read on the forward strand.
GATTAAGTTATGGACATTTTGAAAAAAATTTGCTTTGATCACACATACTAAAATCTGCGTTAAATTATTGATTATGGAAAGTTCTAAAACCGCATTATTATCTACCAATAAATTATTGCTTATTGCCGGCACTGGCTGGCTTTTTGATGCAATGGATGTTGGATTATTATCTTTTATATTAGCTGCTTTAAAGCAAGATTGGGGATTAACACCATCACAACTTGGTTGGATTGGCAGTGTTAATTCAATTGGTATGGCTGTTGGTGCCTTTTTATTTGGTATTTATGCTGATAAAAAAGGTCGCAAATCAGCTTTTCTATTCACTTTATTAATGTTTAGTATTGCCAGTGGCTTAAGTGCTTTTGCTTGGGGATTAGGTAGTTTATTCGTTTTACGATTCTTCATTGGTATGGGGCTAGGTGGTGAATTACCTGTTGCATCGACGCTAGTTAGTGAAAGTGTTGAGCCTGAAGTACGCGGGCGCATTGTGGTATTACTTGAAAGCTTTTGGGCTGTAGGTTGGATTTTAGCTGCGCTAATTGCTTATTTTCTAATTCCTCTGCCTGCAGTTGGTTGGCGTGGCGCAATGATATTATGTGCAATACCAGCTTTTTACGCGCTTTACTTACGCTTTAATTTACCGGACTCACAATCGTATCAACATCAAAATAGCCATGCTCAAACAGAGCCAGTTATCAAAAAAATACAATCACTATTATCAAACTCATTCCGACGTCAAACGATAATGTTATGGATAGTATGGTTTTGTGTAGTATTTTCATACTATGGCATGTTCTTATGGTTACCAAGCGTAATGATGCTTAAAGGCTTTGATATGGTAAAAAGCTTTGGTTATATTCTCATGATGACCTTAGCCCAATTACCTGGCTATTTCACAGTTGCGTGGTTGATTGAACGAGTAGGGCGTAAATGGGTATTAATAGCATATTTATTGGGTACTTTAATCAGTGCTTATTTATTTGGTATTGCTGACTCAATTAACCAATTGCTTATCAGTGGAGCATTATTATCATTTTTCAATTTAGGAGCATGGGGAGCAATGTATGCTTATACACCCGAACAATATAGCACCAATATTCGTGCTACCGGTGCTGGTATGGCTGCATCTATTGGTCGAATTGGTGGCATATTAGGTCCATTAATGGTTGGATTCTTAATGGCTAACCAAGTTGGTGTAAGCATGATATTTGCGCTATTTAGTTTATCAATTCTGGTTGCTATTTTAGCAATATTATTGCTTGGCAAAGAGACCAAACAAACTCGTCTTTTATAACTAATTAACCACCTTAGTTGTTTTAGTTGCGGACGTTTTATTATTTTATGACTAGTTCTGTATGGCGATTACGTCCGAGCAAAGAGGGTTTGCGCAAACCCTCTTTACCAACTACAGCCAGTCTTGTCAATGTTGGCGATAATGAAGTTGTTGAAGTAAATCATAATGAAAATAGGAAACACATTGGATAATTCTACATCTAAAATTGAAATAAAAGCATACTCTTCACTCTATGCCATTGAAATATGCGATTTGTTTCATTCGACTATTCATGCTATTGATACCGATATTTATAGCAAAGCAGAGCAAGAAGCATGGTGCCCAACACCACCAGATTATCAGATGTGGCTAAAACGTTTAGATAACACTCAGCCTTGGATAGCTATCTTTGGCTCACGCCTTGCGGGATTTATTGAACTTAAAGATGATGGTTACATAGACTGTTTTTACGTGCATCCTGACTTTCAAAAACGAGGCGTAGCTAGAAAACTCTATAACCATGTGCTTGATTTGGCCCACCAGAAAAATTTTTCACAATTAAGTGTAGATGCATCAAAAGTGGCCATGCCAATTTTCCAAAAATGGGGTTTTATAATAAAGCGAGCTAATAAAATATACAGAAAAAATCAGGTACTGATAAATTACCATATGTATAAAACACTTTGATTTTTATTGTGGCCTTTGTACGGTAAAGCTTTACTTAGACTAAATTCCTAACCGCGCTTTTTTGAGGCATTTGGGTTTATATTTAGACCTAAATACCTCTAGATAAGTGACTATTTATCGTCATTTCCCTGTTTTAGGCGCAAATTTCCTGCTGTACTGTTATTTATTCCTGACAAAACACAGCCTTGTCAAACATCCATGTTTGTCATGCTAACCTTACTCAGTTGTTAATACTGCTAATGTCGTAATCAGTTTTTGTACATTGCTTCTTAAGCTTAACGGTAATATAAAAGCAAAAAAATTCAGCAAAGCAATTTGGCAAATCAAAGTAAATTTTTTATTTTTTATTTTCAAAATATTACTAATTTTGCCAGTTATTTTTTATCATTTTATTTACATAAAATTGTCTAAAAGCTAGGTAGCACAAGGTTTAATTCGCTGATTATCTATGATAGATTAATTTCTCCATTCACATTTAAGCAGGTAGGTTGATCTTGAATCTTTCCCCTAAAGCTTTCCATTATTTAGGCGTCGTTGCAACGATTGCATCATTAGGCATGTATGTGTCATATATCCCACAAATTATCGACAATCTTCATGGTTTTAAAACCAATCCAACTCAACCATTAGCAGCAGCAATTAACTGTTCATTATGGGTTTGTTATGGATTATTACAACCTAAAAAAGATTGGCCGATTGCTATAGCTAATTCCCCTGGTGTTTTGTTTGGTTTAATTGCGTTTTTTACGGCATTGTAAATATATTGTTATACTTCTTTGTATTATTTCAATACAGCATAATTTAAACCTTATGCTGTATTTTTTTATCAAAATTTTATCAAATTATTAGATGATTTCTGTTGACAAATATAGAGTATTTATTTTCAAAAATAGGTTTTTATATTGCAGATTAAATTTTAACCTTGAAATTAAATTCATAAATATCAATTTGTTATAGAGTTATCAACAGGTTTGTTAAATACTTATCAAATAATTAAGTGAATAATTCACAAGTTAGTTTTGAATAAATGAAAAAGTTTTGTTTGTGTTATTTGATTCAATCATTGTCATCTATTTGCGATTCGATTATATTGGAGATCCGGCTGTTTATTAAACAGAGTTTATTTTTTAATACTCTTTTATATTGAGTGGTGATGTTATTAATTTAGATGTCGACTTAATCGTATGAGCGTTAAAGATATAAAATAAGGAAATCAAAATGACTAACATTAATCTTTCTGACGATTTGATAAAAGATTTTATCTATTCTATGTACCGTAAAGAAGTATTATTAAATTTAAAAGGGGTTGTTTTGACTGATGAAGATCGTAAACAACTTCATGAAAAAAGAGATTTTGTTAATCGATTGTCTGAAACTGAACTAGCCGATATTCGCTGTTGGGTTTTAGATAAATTGAAAGTACTTGAAAGCCAGCATAAGCAAGATTAATCGATTAAAATCTTGCGCTAACTTCATTAATAAACTGATAAAATTTATTTATCATATTGCTTATAACGATATGGACAGTTTTATCAATCGTTTTACAATGCAACAAGACTTATTATTTATAATTTATAGGAAAGGGTATGAAAAAGTTAGTCGTCGTTTTATTGTTAGGTCTTCCAATGGTTGCCGCTGCCTCTAATTGTGAAGAAATTAGTGCCAGTATCGCTGAGAAAATCAAAAACAATGGTGTTGATGAAAACAGTTTTCAATTAAATTTAGTTCCATCAGAACAAGCTGAGCAAGGCGTTGCTGGTAAAATTGTCGGATCGTGTGACCGAGGTCAACAAAAGATAGTATATGTTCGTTCACAAGATAATTCAGTAACAACTGAAGCAAAACAACAAGAACCTTCAAATTCTAATCAGCAAGCCGAAAAAGCTGAATTAGAGAAATCTTCTCAACAAGAAATAGTAGCGCCATCTTCAGAAGATAATCAGCAAATTGACTCGAAGACAGAATAATTACTGATTATTAGCTACAGTTATAGAAGATCTATCGGTTAGTTAATGAAGAACATTTGAATAAATAGTAACGGTTAATAAACTATTATTTTTACAAAAATTGTTAGTTATTTTCTGAGCTATTATTCATCTGTATTTATCCGGGGTGCCTTAGGCTGAGATTATACCCGTTGAACCTGATTCGGTTAGTACCGACGAAGGGAGTATAAAACACGCTTTTCTGCAAGTCTGTTGTACTCCTTAATTACTAATTTTTATAAAAAGGAGTCATCATGTCATCATTTTATTCACTTATTCAATCATGCCAAAGTGATTGGGATAACTATATTCAACATGAGTTTATTCAACAATTAGGTAAAGGTACATTAGATATTGCCTGCTTTCAACACTACTTAAAACAAGATTATCTTTTCCTTATCAATTTTTCCCGAGCATGGGGATTAGCAGTGTATAAAAGTCATGATCTGATTGAAATCAAACAATCTTTAAATAGCTTGAAAGCAATTGTTGAAGTTGAACTAGACTTACATATTGAATATTGTAAAAAGTGGCAAATAACTGAGAACGAACTTAACCTATTAACTGAAGCCAAAGCAAATAGTGAATATACGGGTTATGTATTGGATGTCGGATTACATGGGGATATATTAGATTTGCATATTGTATTAGTGCCTTGTTTAATTGGTTACGGTATGATTGCTGATTGGCTAACCAAACAACATTGGTATGATGCTAACAACAATAGATATAACAGTTGGGTTAACATGTATGCAAGTAAGGAATTCCAACAAACAATGCAAAATGAAATTGCGTGGATTGATCAGCGCTTAGTAAATTTAGATGCTAGTCGCATTGAACATTTAACAAAATTATTCAGGCAAGCAACTAAACTTGAAACTGGTTTCTGGCAAATGGGATTAGATAAAAGTTTTTAAATAACAAACATACTTTACCACTCTGGGTAAAGTATGCTGAATTTAAACAATGTTTAAACTAAAGTAGTTTTGAATAATCTCGTTTGGTGGCATCGTCCCAAACGCTTGCTTGTACTTGGCCAATATGTTGTTGCTGTAAAAGTAACATGGTTAATCGTGATTGGCCAATTCCACCACCAATTGTTTGTAAAAAATCACCATTAGCTAATGCTTTATGCCACGCATATTGGAGGCGATCTTCATTATTCGTCAGTTTTAATTGTCGTTTTAAGGTTTCTGGATCGACACGGATTCCCATAGACGAGATTTCAAAACCACTATTTAAAACAGGATTCCAAACTAAAATGTCACCATTTAAGCCTTTTGAACCCATTTCATTATCACTACTCCAATCATCATAATCAGGAGCACGTACATCATGTTTTTCGTTATTTGATAATTCACCACCAATACCAATTAAAAATACGGCGCCTAACTCTTTGGTAATTGCATTTTCACGCTCTTTCGGTGATAAATTTGGATAACGTTTTAACAGTTGTTCACTATCCATAAAGGTAATTGTTTCGGGTAAAAAACGTGATAGATGATATTTTTCAGAGACTGCTTTTTCAGTCGCTTTAATTGCACTATAAATTTTTTCAACCGTTTGTTTTAAATAAGCTAAATTGCGATCTTCGGGACGAATCACTTTTTCCCAATCCCATTGATCAACATAAACAGAGTGAATAGGCGAAAGTTTATCTTCATCTGGGCGCAGAGCCTTCATATTCGTATAAATGCCTTCACCAACAGGAAAATTGTGCTGACTTAACGTTTTACGTTTCCATTTAGCTAGTGAATGAACAACTTCGAATTGTGCATTAGGAATACTTTTAATATTAACTTGAACGGCTTTTTCGGTACCTGACAAATTATCTTGAACGCCATCACCAATTTGACTCAATATTGGTGCTTGAACTTCAATTAATGATAGATTATTTGCTAATTGCTCGGCAAAAAATTGTTTAACAAAATTGATTCGTTGTTGCTGCTCTTTAAATGATATTGTCATGTTTAGTCTCGAAATATAAAAAAATTTGTGTTGTTAAATTAAACTAGAAAGCAGAAATATGCAAGTTTAGTTAACTGCTTAGATTAAAGATCAAAAACTATCTCAATTACTTATAAAACACATTTTTACTAATAACTATTTATGATGTTTTTACAATCTAATTATCTTTTTTAACTATTGCTGATAATTAGTGTCAGGATCATTTAGTTATAAAATCAGCTCACACTAAACATAAAAGTTTATTGTTTGCCAATCAGTTTGGTGTGTTTTATTTAGCGACCTTAGCAATGTGCTGACAACTGAGAGAGGTTAGCATGGCAAACAGGGATGTTTGGCAAGGAGCGTTAAGAGCGAACGAAGGCGGAAGGCAGTCACATCGTGACCACTTGCGAGGTCGCCGCGGGAGATGGTAAAGCGGGTTGCGCCAACCCGCTTTGCTCGGACGTAATCGCCGTATAGAACTAGCTACCAAACAACAAAACGTCCGAAACTCAGCGAATAAAAAAATTTGAGGAGCGGGGTTTTAAAGCCAAAATCTAGCCAATTAACTCTTAAAGTGATCAACAAATTAGCTAGTTCGAATAATAATAGTTTATTGCTTGCAAAGTAAGTTTGGTGAGTTTTATTTAAGAGATATTAGCAAAGTGCTGACAACTGAGAGAGGTTAGCATGGCAAACAAGGATGTTTGGCAAGGCTGTGTTTTGTCAGGAACAAATCACCCCCGGTGCGTTAATAGCGAATGCAGGCGGAAAGCAGTCACATCGTGACCACTTGCGTGGTCGCTGCGAGAGTTGGTAAAGAATAGTTGCGTAAACCCTCTTTACTCGGACGTAATTGCCATTTAGAAATAGCCACCAAACAACAAAACGTCCGAAACTCACCGAATAAAAAATTTGAGGAGAGGGGTTTTTAAACCTCGATACTATTCCGCAAATTTATTTTTATGATCATATCGATTATAGTGAATATCATCGCTAATTAAATAGTTATAAATATCATCGACAATTTCTATACCATTTTTTTGATAATCGGCTTCACGTTTTCTGCTTCGTTCTCCCGGGAAGAAGACTTCACTATTACCTTTGGCTGGTTTAGTTTGTTTTAGTTGGTCAAGCATAGCAGACATACTTTGTTTAAATATATCAAGGCCAATAAAATATTCAGGATTGATAACAATATGCAGATGGCCAAGGTCACGCCCTTTGGATAAATCAGCATACATGGATGAAACATTTTTACCAAATGGTAAGCCAAGCAATATGCCAGAAAGTACATCAACCATCATCATTAATCCATAACCTTTAGCACCGGCAATCGGTAATAGAGCATTTACTTTATAAGGATCAGTAGTTGGCTCACCTAATTCATCAACCGCCCATGTAGCTGGAATTTGGGCACCTTTGGATCTAGCATATAATACTTTTCCCCAAGCTTGAACAGTGGTTGCCATATCGAATGAGACAATTCGCTCGTCATTGGTGGGAGCAGCAAATGCAATAGGATTGGTACCAAAAAATTCTTCAGCGCCGCCATATGGGACAGCCATTGGATCAGATTGGCACATGGATATGGCGACTAAGTTTTGTTTGGCAGCCATCTCGGTAAAATAGCACAGTGAACCACTGTGTGACATTCGACGAATCCCTACTACTGCAACACCATTTTTCTTCGCCATTGCTATCGCTTTATCCATACCGACCTTTGCAGCAACTAATCCACAACCATTATCAAAATCTAAGATTGCTGACGATGGGCCTGTCTCCTTATAGGTGACATTAGGATAAGGAGTCATGCCACCTTTGGCAATCCGTTCAGCGTAATATTCAACTCGTACGGCACCGTGTGAGTGAATACCTCTGGCATCGGCAAATGCCAGTGTATCTGCGGCGATATCGGCATGCTCTTGAGTTAATCCAGCTTTATGTAACTTTTTGGCAATCAAGTTATGTAGTGTTTGTCTGTCTAATCTCATATTAAACTCCTGTCCAATGTATCTATCCGTTACTGCTGAGTTTTATAGGTGCTATTGGCTGATAATGGTACCTTTGGTTTTTGCTAATAGCGATTCAATATCAGTTAAGTTACCGATATAAGCGGTGTTACCTGTTTGCTCAACAAATTCAATCACTGATTTTATTTTTGGTCCCATGGCGCCATCATCAATAGCCATTGGTTGTAAACGTTTGGTATCGACTTTCCCTAAAGCTTTTTGTTGTGGCGTACCCCAATTTTCATACACTGCATCTGTATCGGTTAATATCATTAGATGGTCAGCTTTTAATTCAATAGCGAGCTGTGCGGCACTATGATCTTTGTCAATGACAGCTTCAACACCTTTATAACCAGTATTATCTTTTATTACAGGTATACCACCACCACCGTTACAGATAACGATAGTATTCTGGCTTAGCAATTCTTTAATAGTATCAAGCTCGATTATTTTTTTCGGTTTTGGCGATGCCACAACTCGACGAACATATTTACCATCTTGCTTGAATTGCCAACCATATTGATTTTGTAGATTCTGTTGTTCTTCTGGTTTATATACAGGACCAATATATTTGGTTGGATCTTTAAATGACGGATCGTTATTGTCGACCTCAACTTGGGTTAATACGCAGGCGACTTGGTTGATATTTTCATATTGTTGTAAGCTGCGTTGTATCATATAACCTAACATGCCTTGGGTTTGTGCAACTAGGACATCGAGAGGATAGGCTGGCACGCTTGGATAACTGGCATTTTGTAAGGCAAGTAGTCCTACTTGGGGGCCATTGCCATGGACAATTACCAGTCGATATTTATTGGCTAATTTTGCAATAAATTTGGTGGTGCTGTTGATATTTTGATATTGGTTATCAATAGAAAGTAATTCGTTTCGTTTTGAAATTGCATTACCACCTAGTGCAATAACTATCAGTTCCATATGCTGTCCTTTGAGATATTTAGCTAATATAGTTTATTGTTTAGATATTTACATCGCGATGACAATCTTTGGAATAGATATAACTCAAAGGTTGTTGGCCTACCGCATAACAAGCTTGCAATGCATAAGCACCCATAAAGATATAATCATCCTTTTTTACTGGAATCCATTGATTATCAAGTAGGTACATTCCTTCACCGTTGAGTAGGTAGGCGCCATGCTCTTGTACATGAGTCTCAATATAGCCATGGCTGGCACCGGGTAAAAAGGTGAGAATGTGAAAGTTCATATCAAAACCGAGCTCTTTAGGCAGTAGGTCTTGAATAAATACGTTATTCATATTTTCATAATTAACACGTTCTAATTGCTCAACATGATTGACAATAACTCGTGTTTGGTAACCTAAAATAGGATTGTAGCGACGCTTATATAAAAATAAGCGTGATGAAGAAACTAAATTTTGTAAGTAAAGTTTAACGCCAGCAGGGCAATAGATATATCCGCCAGCATGGAGATCATATGATTGTTCATTTGCTTTAACCTTGACTTCACCTTCAATCACATAAGCAAATACCTCAATACCATCATCACCAAATCCTTGTAAGTTATGACCACCTTGATACATGGTAACCAGATAATCAACAAACGAAGCGCCTAATTTAGGGGTAGCTAAGATAGTTATGTCACAATTTTCAAAACCAGGAATAATATTTTTAACTAAACCATCTGGAGGAATTAAAGCGAAGTTTTGACGTTTGATAACTGCGCGTGATGCTAATAGGTCTTTTGGGTAACCGGTATTATTATTGATATATCCCATAATGATCTCCTTGGAACATATAATGTTCGGTCTGCTATGGTTTTTAGGTGCAACGAGCGTGAACCTAAAAGCATAACTTGGTGTACTAATTTTTAATTGGTCGACCATTTACTCGGGCTATAGATCGATAAATAGTCGACATTTTGCGCAATCAGTAAGTTATATGTTTACGCAAATTAATTAAAAAGAATAACGCCGTTGCAATGATTAGTATTGCTATAGCAACGTAAAAACCAGTAATTTTGGTACCGGTTATATCCGCTAGTAAGCCTGTCAACGGTGGTGCAATAACGGATGAACTCATACCAAAAAAGTTAAATACACCAAATGCAGTGCCATAACTGTTTTTTGGGGCAATGTCAGCAACGTGAGAAATTAAAATCGGTTCAACTACAAATTTGCCAAACAATCCATATAAGATTAAGCCGATTAGCAACAATGTGATGGTAGCTGATTGGACTGCCATTAACAGTGTTAACGCTGAAAGCAGCTCTAATACGATAATAAACATCAGTCGTTTAGATCTAAATTTATCAGAAATTTTGCTGATAACTAATGCACCAGGAATAGCAGCAAAGGCAACCAATGAGGATGCTGAACCAACACTACCGCCGGAAAAACCCCGTTCAGTTTCAAGAAAGTTGGGTAACCAACTTACTACCATGTAATAGCCATAACAAGTGGCAAAGTACATGATATAACAAGCAACCATTGGGCTTGTAAAAAAGCTGTGTTTTTGTTTTGTTGTCGTTTCGGTTACGGTTTTATGTTTTTGCTGTTTGTTGCGTGCTATAACTGTTTTAATCGATGGCTCTTTAATGATTATGGCAAATCCAGCTATTAAAGCGAGAGTTAATGCTGCAATAATGAAGAGCATATATTGCCATGGCATATCTAATGATTTAACTAAAAAGCTGGTGGATAGTAAACAAATCCCCATACCTAATGCTGCACCAGTATTGATAATTGCCGAGGCAAAGCTACGATGTTCAGCAGGAATATTTTCTGCTGATAGTGACCATGCAGAACCATAATAAGAACCACAACCTAAACCAGCAAGTAAGCTGCCGATATAAATCATCATCATCGAATGAGCATTACCAATTATTACCGCTGCAATAGTGAACAAAATAAAGCCTGGTATAACCACGGCTTTTTTACCATATTTATCGACTAAGATCCCTGCTGGGATTTGCATCAGGGTATAAGAAAAAAAGTAACAACTAGCAATTAAACCTAGTTCAGTATTTGATTGTGGACCTACAGTTTGTTGAATTTCCGGAAAAAGCGCCGCTAAAACAGGGCGATATATCCACATTACTAACCAACCAAGGAATAATAAAGCAACGATTTTATGCCAGTACTGAATGCCACCTTTTGTTTCTATTGTTGTCATTTTACTTCCTTATTATTCCTGATAAGCCAATTGGTAAAGCGCATAGGTTAATGCTTTTATGCCTTCGACTAAGTCTTCAGTTTTAGTATCTTCTGCTGGATTGTGGCTTATACCTTTGATACTTGGAACAAATAACATGGCGGTAGGTACTCGTGGTGCAAAAATCTGTGAGTCGTGACCAGCACCGCTGTGCATAACACGATAGCTAAGGTTTTCTTGTTGACAGATATCTTTCAACATTTTGATTAATTGATCATCCATTGGGATTGGCACTTCATCCATCCAACGATTTATTTCGATCTCAAGACCGAGTTGTTTAGCGATACCGAGCATATCGGCTTCCAATTCTTCAGTGAATTTTTTAAGTTCAGCTTGATCAGTATGACGACAGTCTATCGTAAACATCACTTCACCAGGCACCACATTAACTACATTGGGTTTAGGATCAACATGACCAAAGGTTAATACTAATGGATCGCCTATCTTGATCGCTTTATTGATAGATTCGTGGCAAATTCGGCTAAAGGCATAGATAGCATCTTTACGGTAACTCATTGGTGTGGTGCCTGCATGATTGGCTTCACCAACTAGGCGAACATTATAACGGCGTTGGCCTACGATGCTGGTAACAACACCAATGCTTTTTTGTTCTCTTTCAAGCACACCACCTTGTTCGATATGAAGTTCTAAAAAGGCTTTGATATCAGTTCGTGCTTTTTGGCTGTTAAATTTAAAACCACAGCTGCTCATAGCATCAACAAACTTGATTCCATTATTATCTTGAATTGTGGCTACATCGTCATTGTTCGCTATGGCAAAGACGTTTTTACTTCCCCAAAAGACATAAGGAAAACGGCTACCTTCTTCTTCGGCCATTGAGATAAGTTCTAAACTGCGTAATGGTTGGCCATAGTTTTCTTTTAAATATTTCATGGCAAGCATAGCTGCAATAATGCCTAATTGTCCGTCAAGTTTTCCGCCATTTACGACCGTATCAACATGGGAGCCAGACATAATCACCTGTTCTTTGTATTTGCTACCTTCAAATCGGCCATATAAGTTCCCTACATCATCAAAATAGGTATCCATGCCGATTTGCGTAAGTTTTTCTTTAAGCGCATTTTGGGCCGCCAGCCACTCGGTAGTATAAAGTAATCGTGTTGTGCCACCTTGTTCTAAACTACCAAAACTGGATATCCATTTAACTGCATCAGCAACATCATCATATAAAATATTCATTAATATTTACCTATTTTTTAAAACTCGCCATCCATTATTAACATCAATCATGATTAATATTAACTACACATATCGTATTGTTTCGATACTCAGGAGCATTTTAAACGTTTTTTTATATTTGTTTACCATACTATTAATAGCAAATAATAATGTGATCAAACTAGCTTTTTTATGTTTGTGAAATTTAATTAAATTAATTAGTTACTATTATAAAAAATTTTTTAATAATCTTTTATAATACTGATTTTAAATAATATTATATTTTTGTTATTGTAATTGTTTTGTGATGTATAAACTGCTTATTACTGATTTTTTCCGTAATATATAAATACAATCTCATTGTTAAATTTTTATAATGAGCTTAATGAGGTTCAAAATTAACAGCATTTATCATATTTGAGAGGCCTGTTTTCATGATTCAATCTTTTATAAAAAAGGGAAGCTTTCAAGATTCCGTTAGTTTGATGTTGATATCCAAAAAACTCAGTAATCTTGATGAGGTTGATGAAGTATCTGTCATGATGGGTACTCCTGCCAATAAGTCTTTATTAACCGCAACTGGTTTTTGGAGTGATCATTTTAATGATGCTACACCAAATGATATTTGTGTGGCGATTAAAACTAACGACGATTCTGCCGATGTTGTCGAGTTAATCAGTCAACAACTTGAAGATGCCTTAAAAAATATAGCTCAAGCTCAGCAAGGTGGCGCAAAGCTGCTCAAAGCAAGACGCCTAGCCAGTGCGACAAAAAAATTAGCTGATGCCAATTTGGTTTTAATCTCGATAGCGGGTGAATATGCTGCCGAGTTAGCCGATCGTGCTTTAGATGATAATAAAAACGTTATGATCTTTTCTGATAATGTATCAATTGAAGATGAAATCCGTTTAAAAACAAAAGCAGCTGAAAAAGATTTAATTGTCATGGGGCCAGATTGTGGGACTGCATTTATTGCTGGTGCTCCATTGGCGTTTTCCAATGTTATTCCAAAAGGAAACATTGGGGTAATCGGTGCATCTGGCACCGGTATTCAAGAGGTGGTTTCGCAAATCGCTTTATTAAATCAGGGAATTACCCAAGCTATTGGTCTTGGAGGACGTGATTTATCCCTAGAAGTTGGAGGAATTAGTGCACTCACTGCCTTAAAAATGTTAGCGGCTGATTCCGAAACTCAAGTTATTACCTTTATCTCGAAACCGCCTGCGGAAAGTGTCAGGGAAAAAGTTATTTCGGCTATGAAGTTAATTGATAAACCTGTAGTAGCACTATTTTTGGGCTCTAAAATTGATAAACCTAAAGATGATAATATCTATTTTGCCAGAACATTAGATGAAGCTGCTCGATTAGCCTGTTTATTAAGCCCAGTCGAAGCAATAGCAAGTAATTTACCTAATTTAGCTAACAAAACTATTACAGGATTGTATACTGGCGGAACGTTAGCCTCAGAAGCAGCAATGCTGTTGGCAGAGGAACTGAATCTAACAACAAGTCATCATCATGATAAAGGGGTTATGTTAGAGCAAAATGGACATAAAATTATCGATTTAGGTGATGATTTCTATACAGTAGGTAAACCTCATCCGATGATCGATCCTTCAATCCGCGAAGATGAAATCGCTCAACTCGGCAATAAACCTGATGTTGGTGTATTACTTATTGATTTAGTAATCGGTTATGGTGCAAATGCTGATCCTGCCGAATCAGTGATTTCTGGTTATCAAAAAGCTTGCGCTAAACGTGATGATAATCATCCATTAATTGCTATCGCAACTGTGACTGGTTCTGAACAAGATCCTCAGTGCCGTAGTAAGCAAATTGAAGCATTAAAATCAGCAAATATTGTTGTGATGAATAATTTACCCGAAGCTATCTTGCTAGCTAAAAAACTCATTACAACAAATAAATCTGCCAATTTAGTTAAACCTTATCCTTTATTAAGTCATATTAGTGTTATTAATGCTGGTTTAAGAGGTTTTGCTGAAGATCTTCAGGTATCGAATATTCCTGTTGTGCATTATCAATGGGCGCCAATAGCCGGCGGCAATAAAAGATTAGCGGCTATTTTGCAAAAATTAAATTAAGAGGTTTTGATATGTTAAGTACCGCAATAAATGAAGCAAACCAAAAAATTATTGAACGAATTAAAGCGGCTAGACCACATTGGGTCGGTGTTATTGCTGCTAAAGAAGCCGTACCAACATTGGCGCAAGGTAAAAAATTATTACATGCTGGTCCTCCAATTGTTTGGCATGATATGACTGGACCAATGCAAGGTGCCTGTATTGGTGCATGCTTGTTTGAAGGTTGGGCACAAGATGAAAAGCAAGCTTTGCATCTGTTAGAATCTGGACAAGTAGAATTTATTCCATGTCACTCAGTCAATGCCGTTGGTCCAATGGGGGGGATAACCTCAGCCAATATGCCAATGATTGTTGTTGAAAATGTTACTCATGGTAATCGAGCTTACTGCAATTTAAATGAGGGCATTGGTAAAGTAATGCGTTTTGGTGCTTATGGACAAGAAGTTTTAGACCGTCATCGTTGGATGAAAGAGTCATTAGGGCCAGCATTAAATGAAGCATTAAAACTATTTGATAATGGTATCGATTTAACGGCTCTTATGGCGCAAGCCATAACCATGGGTGATGAATTCCATCAACGTAATATTGCTGCTTCAGCATTGTTGTTACGAACGCTTTCACCAAAATTAATTTTACTTGACCGTAGTAAAGCAGAAATGGAAAAAATCTTCAGCTTTTTAAGTGTGACAGATCAGTTCTTTTTAAATGTTGCTATGGCATTTTGTAAGTCCATTATGGATAGTGCAGCGCAAATCAAAGAAGGTACCATTGTTACTGCAATGACTCGTAATGGCAAAGAGTTTGGAATTAAAGTCAGTGGACTTGGTGATCAGTGGTTTACTGCACCCGTTAATACCCCTCAAGGTCTTTTCTTTACTGGGTATTCCCAACAAGATGCTAACCCAGATATTGGTGATAGTGCTATCACTGAAACCTTTGGTATTGGTGGCGCCGCCATGGTTGCCGCACCAGGCGTAACTCGTTTTGTTGGTGCAGGAGGCACAGATGTTGCTTATGAAGTATCAGAAGAGATGAGTGAAATTTATTTAGAACATAATATGCTATTCCAAATTCCAACTTGGAATTTCCAAGGCTGTTGTTTAGGTTTAGATCTTCGCTTAGTGGTCGAAACCGGTATTACACCATTAATTAATACTGGTATAGCTCATAAACAAGCAGGTGTGGGCCAAATTGGTGCAGGAACGGTAAGAGCTCCATTAGCATGTTTTGAAAAAGCACTCGAAGCATTAGCTGAAAAATTAGAAGTGTAGATTATGAAATTGATATATGCAGATGATGAATGCTTAAATAAACCGATTAACCGATCTCAGTTAAGTACAAATGTTGTTGATTATTGTCAACAGCGTGGTCTATTTATAGCTCAATCATCGCATATCATCAAACCATTATTAATTAGTGCCGATATTCCAATAAAAGAGGGCGAATTATCGCTATTTAGCTGTTATCAACATACCATTAATTTAATCACAGCAAATCGGCAATTAATCACATTACATCGCTTTAACAGTGGTTTATCACCAATGGGTGTCGTGTTTAAATCGTCTGATTTTGATTTCCTTATGTCGCTATTATTGGATAATAATAAGATATCGCTTTATCAATTGTCGACAGGTGATTTACAAATCGGCACGTTTCTCATTTCCTTTGATACACATATTTGCCAACTTAATTCAAAAAAGTATTCACTAAATAACATGAGTAAATTGCAAGTTGCTAATCAGTTAAAGCAAATTCACAATCCTACGGGATTATTTGGCCAATTAAGCAATAATGTAAATGGTCATTATCCACAGCAATTAAATCAGTTATGCAATATTATGATGAATTTAATGGAAGGCAATGTTGATGATATCTCGCCATTTATTGGTTTAGGTCCCGGTTTAACACCAAGCTTTGATGACATTATTGTTGGTATTTTAGCTGTCACCTCAAGTGATCCTTGTTTTGTAGATCGAATGCAACGATTTAAAACAGCCTTTGCAAAGTTATCATTAGATTTATTAACTACAACAGTTAGTGTTGCCTTCTTAAATTATGCATTACAAAGCAAATTTTCGTTACTGGTATTACAAGTCATTAACTCATTTGTAAAAGGTCACTATCATCATTCATCGATAAAAAACTTAATGAATTATGGCCACACCTCTGGATCAGATCTTTTACTTGGTATATGGTTAGGTATTGATCGTTTTGTTTTAAGGGATTAAATCATGTTAGATACAGAAACCATGCGAACCTTTATCAAAGTAGTAGAAAGTAATAGCTTTTCAAAAGCCGCAAAACTACTTTACAAAACACCTGCCGCAATTAGTTATCGCATTAAATCATTGGAAGCCGATCTCAATACCCAACTTTTTGAACGAACCACTCGAACCGTGACACTTACATTAGCAGGGCAACACCTTTATGAACAGTGTAGCCAATGGTTGCTTTGGTTATCGACTATGCCCGATGAGCTTCAACAAATCCGTGATGGTGTTGAACGTAAAATTAACATTACTATCAATAATTTATTGTATGATGTTGAAGCTGTTGCCGATTTATTGGCTTTTCTGAAAGAAAAATTTCCTTTTACCCATTTTAATGTGAATCGACAAGTGTATATGGGGGTATGGGACTCGTTATTGCATGGTGAATGCCATTTAGCCATCGGAGCAACAGGTTCTGAATCGCTTGATACTATGATAAATATACTTCCGCTTGGTGAAGTTAGTTGGGTATTCGTTGCGGCAAAACATCATCCTATTTCTCAAATTGAGGGGGCGTTATCGAATGAAACATTACGCAAATACCCAGCAATTAATGTTGAAGATACATCTGTTCATATGAATAAACGAGTGGCATGGTTATTACCGAGTCAATCAGAGATTATTGTTCCCAATATTTCAACCAAGTTGGCTTGCCACTTAAGGGGACTCGGGATCGGTTTCTTGCCAAAATCAATCTGTCAATCTTATTTGGATTCAGGTGAATTGATTGCTTGCCGAGTTATTAATGAACGTAAACCATCGCCATTGTCCTTAGCATGGAAAAAAACGCATATGGGTAAAGTGATGAATGAAATTGTAAATCTATTTAGATTTCATCATCCCATTGCCAATAATTTTTTAAAAAATATAGATAAAAGAAGATGAATTACCAATTAGTGTGATCATTAACTAATTAACTCGATATTAATAAAGGAAAAAATAATGTTAGATCTAAATAAATATGATCAAATTAATCCGCCTTCACGGCTATTAATGGGTCCCGGTCCAATTAATGCAGATCCTCGTGTAACTAGAGCGATGGCTGCCCCTTTAATTGGTCAATTTGACCCGATTATGACTGATTATATGAATCAAACCATGTCACTTTATCGGGATATTTTCAAAACCAAAAATGAACAAACTTTTGTTATCGATGGAACAGCAAGGGCTGGTATTGAAGCAGTATTAGTATCAACGATTAAACCTGGTGATAAAGTCTTAATACCCGTGTTTGGTCGCTTTGGCTTATTACTATGTGAAATTGCTCATCGTTGTCGTGCTGATGTTCATACTATTGAAGTGCCATGGGGTGAAGTTTTTGATCCTAATGTTATCGAAGATGCGATTAAAAAAGTTAAACCAAAATTATTGCTTTGTGTTCAGGGTGATACTTCAACAACATTGTTACAACCATTAGATAATATTGGTGAAATTTGCCGTCGACATGGCGTATTATCTTATGTTGATGCTACAGCTTCAATTGTTGGTAACCCGCTTGAAGTTGATAAATGGCAACTTGATGGTGTTTCAGTCAGTTTACAAAAATGTTTAAGTGGGCCTCCAGGTGTTGCTCCTCTCACATTAAGTCCGAAAATGGTCGAAATTATCCAAGCACGTAAATGTGTTGAATTAGGTATAAGATCTGATAATGACACCAGTGGCAATGATGAGATGATCTATTCTAACTATTTCGATATCGATATGATTATTCGTTACTGGGGATCTGAGCGTATTAATCATCACACCGAAGCCACATCAATGCTTTATGCTGCACGAGAATGTGCTCGAATCGTGTTACAAGAAGGTTTAGATAATGTTATTGAGCGTCACCGTATCAATGGTGCAGCGATGGTTGCTGGTTTACAAGCAATGGGTCTGAACTTATTTGGTGATTTATCTCATAAGATGAATAATGTTGTTGGTGTTGTACGACCTGATCATATTAATGATCTTGAAGTTCGCAATTTAATGCTCAATGATTTTGGTATTGAAATTGGCGCCTCTTTTGGTCCACTTAAAGGTAATGTATGGCGTATCGGTACTATGGGATACAATGCAAGAAAATCTTGTGTAATGCAAACCCTTACTGCGTTTGAAGCAGTATTAAATCGTGTTGGCTTTAAAACAACCCAAGGAGCTGGTCTAGAAGCCGCTTGGAATGTCTACAATAAATAAGTAGTAGATATTTGATAATTATAAAAAATTCACTTAAGTGAAATAAATTATATCCATTGGATATTGAGCGTTTGATTTAAATTAATAAATAGTAATCTATTGATTAAATGATAAAAATCAACAATAGATTACTATTGCTACAAATATTAACTTTTGTTTCAAGTTAATCAAGATAACACTATTTAAACAAAAGGAAATTTAATGAATCAGTTACACAATAAAATTCCTAACTCTGGATATAAACAAAAAAAATGGAAAGGACGATATACAATACTATTACTTTTATGGTCAGGTTGGTTACTCTCATTTCTTGACCGAATGGTAATGAATGTATCGCTACCCTTTATAGGTCAAGATCTCGGTATCGACAAAACAGTACAAGGTTCGATTATCAGTGCTTTCTTTGTTGGTTATGCGTTATTTCAAATTCCAGGGGGATATTTATCAGATAAATTTGGTCCTCGTAAAGTGATGGCTTTTGCTATTGTATGGTGGTCAATATTTACTCTGTTTACTGGATTAATTTATGTATTACCTCTGATGTTATTGACTCGATTTTTATTTGGTGCCGGTGAAGGATGTTTCCCTGCATCATCTTGGAAAACAATTGCAACTTATTTTCCTGCTAAAGAACGAGGCAGAGCAACAGCAATTCAATCATCAGTTAATACTTTAGGGCCAGCAATTTCAGTTATTGTTGCTGTGGCTATAATTGAATGGTTGGGTTGGCGTGATGTATTTATTATATTAAGTATTCCTGGATTCATATTAGGATTATTTATTTATAAATTTATCCGCAACAATCCGACAGAAAATAGTTTGCTTGATGCTAATGAATTGCAAGAGTTGGAAGTTAGCAATAGCCAAGATAACAATAATTCAGTAGTAGATAACAGCTCATATTCGTTAATAAACGTATTGAAGATGCCCATACTATGGAAGTTATCGCTTATCTGGTTTTTGTTTGATATCACATTTTGGGGCTTCACAACTTGGTTACCAAGTTATTTACTCGAAGCAAGAGGATTATCCCTTTCAAAAACAGGGATTTTGGCGGCAATTCCTTTCCTATTTGGTGCATTAGGCACATTAGTAGGTGGATATTTTGCTGATAAATTTGAACATAAATTAAAATATGTTTATGGCTTAACTGCTTTTATATCTGGCATATTTCTCTTCTTTATGTTCCAAGTTGATAATCTGCAAGCGGCTATTATTTTCCAATGTCTATCAGCACTATTTATGTTTATTGCTTTTGCGATCTTCTGGGGAATGTTAATGCATATGATCCCTCCGGTGATTATGGGTAAAGCTTCAAGCATTGTTAATTTTGGAGGTCAAGTTGCAGGGGTATTATCTCCATTTATTATTGGATTCTTAATCGATAACGCTAACGGTGGTTATAATCATGCTTTTATATTTATGGTAATAGCGCTAATTAGCTCGGCAATTTTGACTTTTTTCATCAAAAAAATGAATATTTAAGCATAGAAATAGATTTTTGATCTAACAAATCATAAAAATACTCAAACTAAGTTTGAGTATTTTTTTACATTGAGAAAATAGTTTATTCTAAAAAAAGTTGAGGAACGGGGTTTTTTAAAGCCTAAATCTAGCCACAATTTCACTGAAATTGGCTTTAAAACTAAAATCAGTTCGCTCTAAATATAAAAGTTTATTTCTAGAAAATCAGATTGGAGTGCTTCATTTAGCGACATGAGCAATGTGCTGACAACTGAGAGAGGTTAGCATGGCAAACAGGGATGTTTGGCAAGGCTGTGTTTTGTCAGGAACAAATCACAGCCGGTGAGTTAAGAGCGAACGATGGCGGAAGGCAGTCACGCAGTGACCATTTGCGTAGTCGCCGCGAGAGTTGGTAAAGAGAGTTCGCTCAAATGCTCTTTACTCGGGCGTAATCACCATATAGAACTAATCACTAAACAACAAAACGTCCGAAACTAAAATAACAAAAAAGTTGAGGAACGGGGTTTTTTAAAGCCTAAATCTAGCCACAATTTCACTGAAATTGGCTTTAAAACTAAAATCAGTTCGCTCTAAATATAAAAGTTTATTTCTGGCAAATCAGATTGGAGTATTTCATTTCGCGACATGAGCAATGTGCTGACAACTGAGAGAGGTTAGCATGGCAAACAGGGATGTTTGGCAAGGCTGTGTTTTGTCAGGAACAAATCACAGCCGGTGAGTTAAGAGCGAACGATGGCGGAAGGCAGTCACGCAGTGACCATTTGCGTAGTCGCCGCGAGAGTTGGTAAAGAGAGTTCGCTCAAATGCTCTTTACTCGGGCGTAATCACCATATAGAACTAATCACTAAACAACAAAACGTCCGAAACTAAAATAACAAAAAAGTTGAGGAACGGGGTTTTTTAAAGCCTAAATCTAGCCACAATTTCACTGAAATTGGCTTTAAAACTAAAATCAGTTCGCTCTAAATATAAAAGTTTATTTCTGGCAAATCAGATTGGAGTATTTCATTTCGCGACATGAGCAATGTGCTGACAACTGAGAGAGGTTAGCATGGCAAACAGGGATGTTTGGCAAGGCTGTGTTTTGTCAGGAACAAATCACAGCCGGTGCGTTAAAAGCGAACGAAGACGGAAGGCAGTCATGCAGTGACCACTTGCGTGGTCGCCGCGGGAGTTGGTAAAGAAGGTTCGCACAAACCCTCTTTACTCGGACGTAATCGCCGTATAGAAACAACCGCAAAACAGCAAACGTCCGAAACTAAAAAAACAAAAAAGTTGAGGAGAGGGTTTTTTAAAGCCTAAATCTAGCCACAATTTCACTGAAATTGGCTTTAAAACTAAAATCAGTTCGCTCTAAATGTAAAAGTTTATTTCTAGCAAATCAGACTGGAATACTTCATCTAAGCGACATTAGCAATGTGCTGACAACTGAGTGAGGTTAGCATGGCAAACAGGGATGTTTGGCAAGGCTGTGTTTTGTCAGGAACAAATCACAGCCGGTGCGTTAACAGCGAACGAAGGCGGAAGGCAGTCACGCAGTGACCATTTGCGTAGTCGCTGCGAGAGTTGGTAAAGAGGGTTCGCACAAACCCTCTTTACTCGAACGTAATCACCGTATAGAACTAATCACCAAACAACAAAACGTCCGAAACTAAAAAAACAAAAAAGTTGAGGAGAGGGTTTTTAAAAGCCTAAATCTAGCCACAATTTCACTGAAATTGGCTTTAAAACTAAAATAAGTTAGCTCTAAATATAAAAGTTTATTTCTAGAAAATCAGATTGGAGTGCTTCATTTAGCGACATGAGCAATGTGCTGACAACTGAGTGAGGTTAGCATGGCAAACAGGGTTGTTTGGCAAGGCTGTGTTTTGTCAGGAACAAATCACAGCCGGTGCGTTGAGAGCGAACGAAGGCGGAAGGCAGTCACGCAGTGACCATTTGCGTAGTCGCCGCGAGAGTTGGTAAAGAGGGTTCGCGCAAACCCTCTTTACTCGGACGTAAACGCCATATAGAACTAGCTACCAAACAACAAAACGTCCGAAATTAAAAGAACAAAAAAGTTGAGGAAAGGGGTTTTTTGAAACTTAAATTTGTACCCATTTCTAACCCTTTTTTTTGACTTAAAATAAAATAATTAAAAATCAAAACATTAAGAAGTTACTCAAAAAAAGGGTTTTTAATAGTAAAATTACGCTTTGTCTTTTTGCCAACTGCATTTATAGTATGTTGTGTTCTAGTTCACTACCGTGTAGGTAGTTTAGAAATGAGTTAACAGAATATCAAAATCGAGATGACTGTTCACTACCGTGTAGGTAGTTTAGAAAACAGCGGGCGACAACACACAATTTAACGTGGTGTTCACTACCGTGTAGGTAGTTTAGAAAAATGGTTGCAAGAGGTTCTGTTGGCGCCAGATGTTCACTACCGTGTAGGTAGTTTAGAAACTGAGAATATGTGGTCTCGTCAAAGTTCAACAGTTCACTACCGTGTAGGTAGTTTAGAAAGAGCAGGCGAGACAGCTGTGTCTGTTGGGGTATGTTCACTACCGTGTAGGTAGTTTAGAAAGTTACTCTCAGGAGGAACAATTGGAGGTTTTTGTTCACTACCGTGTAGGTAGTTTAGAAAAACAAGTCGACGAATTGAGGGCACGCCATGGGGTTCACTACCGTGTAGGTAGTTTAGAAATGCTAAAGACGTCAAAATGGCAACTGTACAGCGTTCACTACCTTGTAGGTATGACAAAAGTCTTAACAATTATTTACCAATCTGAATTTGCTATAATTACCTAATATATCTATACTTTTTTCTGCAAGGATTGCATATTTTTAGATAAAAATTATAAATTAAAGGATTAAGAGCATGTTGAGATACCCTTATTTAGGCGCTATTTCTAAATTAATTGTTAATACAACATTGACCAGTAAAAAAAATATATTGAGTCACGGCCCTTCAATACAGCAATTATTCATTAATCAGCCAATAAAGCGAAATTCAACGTTTAATAAAACACTACTTAAATATTCATCCTCATTTTGCCAAACAATAGTGAAATTCTTGAAAAAGATGTGTTTATGTTCTATGGCTTTTTCAACTATATTTAGCCCTGTATACGCGTTAAGTTCATTTACCACAGAAAGTATAAAAGGTAGTGCACCATATTTAACGCTAGATGATGGTGTTAGTAAAATAACGAGTACAGAAGAGCTACTGGCAATTAAATTACCTAATGGTACTGTGATAACCCCGCAAAATGATGTATCAAGTATATCCAATCCGATCGAGTTACCTGATAAGAACAATACTTATGCCAGTGTACAAACGATTGTTCCATTACCTATATCAGGCAATAATCAGTTTCCTGTCATAAATATGACTGATTTACTTGCTACACCGTATAATTATTTTGCTGATGATGATGGTGATGGATTTGATGATAGTGACCTTATTACCGCAACCGCAACAGGTGACATTAAGATAAAATGGGAAGCCCGTAATCCTGCCGTAGCAGATATTAATGCTAAAAACGCATTTATAGATATTACATCGAAGGTGAAAAGTCATCCTGATACCATTCCAGATTTATGTGATGGGGTACATAAAATAACCATTAGCGCTAGTGATAGTGAGTTAACTACACCTTATGGTGAGCCTAATACTAATCGTTTTAAAGGTGGTTCACATAGTTATTATTTAACGCCAAAATTAGATCCAAAAGTGTGTTATGCCCAGCCAAATTTGTATCCTGATAACGCTAGTTTAGCTGGTCGTGATTATGAGATAGATGGCATTTTATGGGATGCCGCACAAATCGAGAGTGACCATGATTATGGTGTTTATCGAGGGTATCCAAGTAAAGGTATTAAGGTATTACGAGCAACCAATAGTGGTAATTATCAAGGTGAAACTTCAATAACTAAAAATAACTTTCCAACGACCGGGTCACATGGATTGTATTTTTATTTACTATTTGGCGGTATAACACCTGAAGCGGTATTAGCTGCCAATGGCAGTACTATACAATCTATAGAGGGGGGAAATGTTAGTTTATCATTAAGTGTAAGTAAAACCACTGAATGGGAGCATGGTGAGCATGGACCCAGTCCATATGGATTGGCTGAACCAGCTATAAAAGTAACATTAGTTGGTCCACGCTATAATTCAGCGGATAAGAGTTTTAGACCTATGACTTTCAGATTATATGCTGATAGTAATAAAAGTACGCTAATTTACGAATTTAAATTAATGCGTTGGTTTATTGCTAATCCTGAGATTTTTTTTAATAAGGAACATGGATTTCCATCATCTGATGAAAATGAAGAAATGTTAAGTTATCAATCTAAGGCAAGGGATTATTGTAAAAGTTTAGGTAGTGGTTATCGATTGCCAGATGTGAATGATTTTACCAATATTAATGAGTATAGAATGTATGCTCGTCGACAATTAAGTTATCAGGAGAATGGAAAATGGATTGGTGGAATTGCCAATGAATGGGGATGTATGCCTATGAGTGAGGATGGTAGTGACGCTAGTTGCCAATCTTATAGAAGTACAGACTGGAACGAATATGATTATTGGACGAATAATGTAGCAACAAATACTGCGCGACCTAAGGATGAAGGAAGACCACTTTTATATGATCCTGAAGGAGATATCGATATACTTCAATCTATTTTGTGGAAAATTCGTGCTGCTTGTGTTACACCTTAAGTGTTAATTGTGTTAATCCTAAAATATAATAAACGCAAGTTATAGTCACTGTTAGTTTTTGATGTATTTTAACAGTTATTAGAGTATTGGTTTTTTATTAATATATTGCATAAAAAAGATAAAAAACCAATATAATACCTAGTATTTAACTAATTGAAATTTTTTTAAATGGTTCTTTGCAACTATTGTTAAACGTAGTTATGATTTTGTCAGATCATAATTAGGATATAATATAGGGATATAATGGATAATCAAAATCAGTCTTACTTTAAACTGCCTTTATTTTTTACTTTTGCTTGTTATTTCATTTGGTTGATAGTTCCAATGATTAATTTTTTCGATTTTGCCAACATTACTATACGTTATAGATATGATAATATTTTTGTCTATCATATAACATTGGGAAGTTTAACTTATTATTTGTTAGTTTATATGATTGCTTTGTATTTTTTTCAAAAATATCGTATATATGACTTGTCAAAAAATTTGGTAAGAATATGTTTATTAATTACCGTTTATACCTTAATTAGATATGTTTTTTATATATTAGAACACTATATTTTAAGCAATATAATTTTTCGTTTTTTCGATCATGATTATATTCCCTTATGTCTTAGATTTTTAGAATGGTTTGATATAATATCAATATTAATTATTTTAATTATATTATTTAAAATAATACCTTTTTATTCTTCAGTAATCGAGTTTAATTCTATAGTAATAAAAAGAATTCACATTCAAATATATAGCTTTTTCTTGTCTTATATTTCACTTAAAACTATTTTGCTAAATGTTTATGCAATCAACGAATTATTTGATTCAAGTATTACCGTAATGCTACTATTTGTATTGTTAACCTTTTTAGGATGGGGAATTTTATATAAGCTTTTCAATATAATTCTTATAAATTGTTTTGGAGAATTTGATTCACAAGTTAAATTTAAAAAATTAATATTAACTCTTCTTGGAACAATTTTTTTAAGTGCTTTGATAAGCACTATTGTTGTTTTTATAATATTAATGCTTTATATGCCTACACATCTGAATTTGAAAAATAAAATCCAATTTTATTCTTCTTACTTTTTGTACAGTTTTTCTGGGATGAATTTGTTGTTTTCTTTAATATTTAGTCGATATTTTATAAAGATTTTTTATTCAAAAAGATAGTTGTTTTTTGCTTATTGGATAAAAGAGCAAAGTATTCAATTATTCTAAAAAAGCATACGATTAATTAATTGAGATTTCTAGGTAAATTAATTTAATAATATATTTCATTATGAAGAAATGATTGACCATAGAGTAAATAATAAAGGTCGATTATAAAAAATTTGAGGAACGGGTTTTTTGAAATCTAAAGACCCCCCTTTATTAACCCTTTTTTTACTTAAAATAAAATCTCTAAAAAATCAATATGTTAAGAAATAGCCTAAAAAAAGGGTTTTTACTGGCAAAAATAGACTTTGCCTTTTTGCCAACAACATTTATAGTATATGGGATTCTAGTTCACTGCCGTATAGGCAGTTTAGAAATTGTAAAAAAGCCCTCGCAAAGAGGGCAAACGGTTCACTGCCGTATAGGCAGTTTAGAAATCATCCTCTATCAATGTTCGTTCATAGATTAAGTTCACTGCCGTATAGGTAGTTTAGAAAGATTGAAGAAATTCAAGATACTTTACAATCTTGTTCACTGCCGTATAGCTAGATTAAAATATTAATTATTTCTAAAAAGATTAGGAAAAATTTTTTAAAAAGCTAAAAATCCAAATTAGTTATAGCGTTGTCAAATAGAAAAACCGTTCTAGTTAGGAACGGTTTTTTATTATTGGTTAGATAATTTTACAATTATGCTTGGTATTTTTTCATGACAATTGACGCATTAGTACCGCCGAAACCAAAACTATTAGACATTACTGTGGTTAATTCACGTTCAGTTGGCTCGGTAATAATGTTCATGCCTACTGCTTCATCTGCAAGTTCGTCAATATTGATACTTGGTGTAATAAAGCCGTGTTCAAGCATAAGTAATGAATAAATCAATTCTTGTGCTCCGGTAGCACTTAATGAGTGACCAGTCATGGATTTAGTTGAAGAGATAGCAGGGATGTTATCACCAAATACTTGTTTGATTGCCCATAATTCTTTGACATCACCAACTGGAGTTGAGGTACCATGAGTATTGATATAATCAACTGGTCCATCAAGATCTTGAATAGCAAGCTGCATACAACGCATTGCCCCTTCACCAGATGGCGCAACCATGTCATAACCATCAGATGTTGCCCCATAACCAACGAGTTCACCATAGATATGTGCACCACGGGCAAGAGCATGCTCAAGTTCTTCAACTACTACCATTCCGGCACCGCCTGCGATTACAAAACCATCACGGTTTTTATCATAAGCACGTGATGCTTTTTCTGGTGTGTCGTTATATTTAGTTGATAATGCACCCATAGCATCAAATTCGCATGACATTTCCCAACATAGTTCTTCACCACCACCAGCAAACACGATATCTTGTTTACCAAGTTGAATAAGTTCAGCTGCATGGCCAATACAGTGTACTGATGTTGCACAAGCTGAAGTCATTGAGTAGCTAACTCCTTTAATTTTAAATGGTGTCGCTAAACATGCAGAAATTGCCGATGACATAGATTTTGTTACTGCATAAGGCCCAACACCTCTTAAACCTTTTTCTTTCATGCCGGCAACAACATTATATTGAGTTTTGGTTGAGCCACCATAACCAGCGATAAGACCTGTGCGTGGATTAGATACTTGCTCTGGGGTTAATTTTGCATCTTCGATTGCTTGTTGTAGCGCAAGATATCCATAAATAGAAGCATCGTTCATAAAACGGACGACTTTTCGATCGATTAATCCAGTTGTATCTAATTTGACATTACCACAAACATGACTACGCATTCCGCTATCTTTCATTTCTTGCGAAAAAGTAATACCACTTCGGCCTACTCTTAACGATTCTAAAACTTCTTTGGTATTATTCCCAATGCTTGAAAGAATACCTAATCCTGTAATTACTACACGTTTCATCTAATGCTCTACTCCTAAGTTAACTGGCTTCATATGAAAAATTGGTCTGATTATAGCGTACACTTGTAAGCTGAACAATACCCCCAGATTGATTTTATTTGTTAAGTTAATAAATAAAATTGGGATAACCGGTCAATAAATCAATCAATATGAATATATTTACATTCTATTAATGAAATTTTGATTAAATCAGTCTTAATCGCAAGTTTATTGAACAAAAATTTTTAAATTCGATCTGATTATTAACTTGCTAACGGCAATAAAATAATTATAATACTGTAAATATATACAGTTATTGGTGATAATTATGATTCAAGAAAAAATGATCTCAAAGCTTGAGATTTTAGCCGAATCTGCAAAATATGACATTTCATGTGCCTCTAGTGGTACTTCACGCAGTAATAAAAATAAAGGTATTGGTAGTGCTTCTCGCTGTGGTATTTGCCATTCATTTACTGCTGATGGTCGCTGTGTTTCACTGTTGAAAATCATGTTAACGAATTATTGCATGTTTGACTGTGCTTATTGTATCAATCGCCAGAGTAATGATATTCCTCGTGCAGGATTTACACCAAAAGAGTTAGCGGAACTGACGATTGAATTTTATCGTCGCAATTATATTGAAGGGCTGTTTTTAAGCTCGGGTATTGTACGTAGTGCTGATCACACGATGGAAAAAATGATTCGGGTGGTCAAAATATTACGGCAAGAATATAACTTTAATGGTTATATTCATATGAAGGCGATTCCAGGTGCAAGTAATGAATTAATTCGTGAAGCAGGTTTACTCGTTGATCGAATGAGTGTCAATTTAGAGATCCCTACCGAGCGTAATTTAAAATTATTGGCACCAGATAAAGATCATCAAACCATTTATCAACCAATGCGACATATTCAGCAAAATTTGCTAGAAAATATTGAAGATCGTAAAAAAATTAAATCAACACCCAAATTTGTCCCTGCTGGGCAAAGTACTCAGGTGATTATTGGCGCGACAGATGAAACTGATAATCAAATCTTACAGCTCACCGCCAAACTATATAAGCGACCAAGTATGAAACGGGTTTATTATTCGGGATTTATTCCTGTGAATAGTTATGATAAGCGATTACCTGTTTTGCAAGAAGTACCAAGAGTGCGAGAAAATCGTTTATATCAGGCCGATTGGTTACTTCGTTTTTATGATTTTAGTGTCGATGAAATTGTAAATGATGAACATCCAGATCTTGATTTGACTGTCGATCCCAAATTATCTTGGGCGATTCGTAATCCACAATTTTTTCCGGTTGATATCAATCGGGATAGTTATCAAAAAATTCTACGGGTGCCAGGAATTGGCGTTAAATCAGCAAAATTAATTGTTATGGCAAGGCGACATCGAAAACTAAATAAAGAGGCGCTCAAACGTATTGGTGTGGTGCTAAAACGAGCGCAGTTTTTTATTATTTGCCATGAAATGAATACATTTAAAGTACTTGATTCATCCGCCGAATATATCCGTCTTAGTTTACAAGATTTGCCTCGTCTTGAAGTAAAACAACAAGCCCTTCCACAGCAACTAGTTATGGGATGGTAATTTATGCTGGCGTTCTATTATGATAAGTCTTTCGAAGGACTAATGTGTGCGGTGTTTGATGCATTTAAACTAAAAAAAATGCCTGAATGTTTATTAGCTGAGGGAGAAGATGTGCCACTTTTGGTTACTGATTTTCATCAAGTTGAGTATCGCAACAGTAAATATGAGCGTGTTTATACTGCACTGCAAAAAAAATTATCACAGATTGCGCTAAATCAACTCTTGTTTACTTGGCTATCAGAATTACCTGAAAGTGATTTAATTATCTTTCGCTATATTTGTAAAGTATTCAAGTCAACCAATTCGATTGAAACTGATTTTGCTGATGCGGATGTGTTAGCTGTTTATGATATAGCTAAAAAGGTAAATAAAGAAAAACATCATATTCAGCAATTTGTTCGCTTCAATAGTATCCAAAATCCAGCAAACAGTTGTGATAATAATGACAAAATTTACTTTGCGGTTATAGAGCCTATATATAACGCTTTACCGTTAACCACACGATTTTTTAAAGATCGTTATGCTGATCAAAAATGGGCAATTTATGATGAAAAACGCCAATATGGTTATTTTTATGATTTAGATAAGATTGAGCAAATCTGGTTAAACGATAACGATCCTCTGATCGTTAATAAGCAAATTAACCAAGATTATCTAACTGATGATGAAAAATTGTTTCAAACCATGTGGAATCGTTATTGTCAGGCCTTAACCATAAAAGAACGAATTAATCCAAGATTACAAAGGCAAAATATGCCTAGACGGTTCTGGCACCATTTACCCGAAATGCAAGGCAAATAAAAAACGCCGAATAAATCGGCGTTAATTATTAATAAATCTTACTATTTATTGGGCATCAATTTCATCAAGAATGCCATTAATGCTTTGTTGACGTTGTTGTTCTTTTTGTTCATCAACTTTACCGCCAGAAGCATTAAAATCATTGCGCTGGAAGTAAGCATTACGCATAAAGTTGTATGGATCATCACTATTTTTAATTAAATCTTCATACTCAATGGCCACAGCTCGAGCTTCAATGCCATCAAATACACCGCGAACCAGTGCCCATTGCCAATCTATCCAAACAAGTGGTGGATATAAAGTATCAACCAGATTACCACCTTCTTGACGAAGTGTTGCTGAACCATAGAAAGGTAATACAACATAAGGGCCATAAGGGACATCGTAATGGCCTAATGTGTCACCAAAACCACGTTTAGAACCTTTTTGCAATTGAGGGTCTGCCACACTTGCAACATCAAATAAACCGGCAACACCAAAAACAGTGTTAATAAAGAACCTTGCTAAATGTTTACCTGCTTCATGTCCTTCACCTTGTAAAGCACTATTTACCATCGATGCAGGTTCAGAAAGGTTAGAAGAAAAATTAACTACTCCTTTACGTACTGGTGTTGGAACATAATCTTTCCACGCTACGGCAGCTGGGCGCAAAATATAAGGATCAAGCGCATAGTAGTTAACATTAAACATTGTTTTATTAAAACCCGATAATGGGTCACTATAACTATTTGTTTCAGCCTGATAGGTCGCACAACCTGTCAACGCTAAAACCGAGAACATCATACCTATAATTTTTTTTCTCATAATGCTACCGAATACAAATGATAAAGTGTTGGATGCAGCGATTGTATCATGTTTGCTTGAAATAGAAAATTTTTCATTATTTGATTGATATTGCCTTGATAAATTTATTAGAATAAATAGCCTTGATGACCTCATAGTTAAATGGATATAACAAGCCCCTCCTAAGGGCTAGTTGTAGGTTCGATTCCTACTGGGGTCAAAGTTGTATTAACTTACTTATCTCTTTTCTTCCTCAATAAACTACCTAATTGTATAATTTATAAAATTATTTTATTTCGCTTTAAGTGATAAGATAGCAAATAATATAGTAATATAACTCATATAAATAATCATACACTGTATGGAGTATGGAACAATTAACTAGATGGATTTAGGGAAGTTAATGGCTAAATATTATTGTTTATTAAAAGGTAGAGTTAATTATTTAACGGTATTCGAAAAGACTAAAACTAAAGTTGAACAGCACTCAGGCGATCTTACAAAAGCATTTATTGATGAATACGGTGGGCTTATTAGGGCCATTTTTTTATTATTTTATACAATTATAAGAGACATGGTTGTTATTTTCATACCTTCTAAAACTCTACAAAGAAAACTTATTAAAGGTACATACTTTTATTGTTATGTTGGTAATATTAAAGTTGAAGGAAAATTAGAAGATATTATTTTTAAGAATGGCGACTATGTTGAAATGGTTGTCGAACAGACCGAAAAAAATAAGTATTTTGTTTATGCTGTGCGAATGCCCAAATACCATGCTTTGTTTTTTCCTAAAGGGAATTGTTCATCAACCTTAGAATTATTTAAGGGTTGTCTATTGATTTGTTGCCTACTGATATTTCCTTATATTGTTTTTATGATAATAGCTATTTTTGATGATCATAGTGATTTTATTTTTATTACTCTGTTATTTTTGGTTATTTATGCTTCTTTTGTTGTTATCTGCTTTATTTTATTTGGTATGCGTTCTTCATTTATAAACAATCGAATCTATGCAACTTTAGGTTATCGAAATTCATGGCGACATATGCATGCTAATGAAGACTATGCTTTTAGAGAAATGAATCGTAAAAGAGATCCATTGTTGTTTGATGATCCACAAAGTCCTGAATTCAAAAAAAGAATAAAACCAAATAAGTCTTATACCTATTATGGACGGACGCCCCAATTCCCCCAAGAAGTAGAAATTATTGACGAAAGCTAAATTGGAATAGGGTTTGGATTAGTAGAATTTAATTAATAAAAAAGTGAGGAAAGGGGTTTTTTGCGCACCTTTTTTTATCATTAAACTGTTTTTTTTGAATGTTGCAATATTGTTATTATCATTTAAGCAAATTTAGCTAATGCTTTTCCTATAATTTAATATATGGCAGCATTTAATTTGTCTATATTTGCACAACTATTGTGTTTCGCTTTATGCAATTTATCGCGTAAATAATTTAATAACTGGTAGTAAAAATAGCAATGTTAAATCAACTAGTAGGTAATTTTGGTTTTTTTGCTATCAGTAAATGTTATTAATTTAGAAGCTGTAGGGTTTAGTTCATTTTGTTTATCAATTCCATTTTATCTATATTTGATTCGTTATCGCCAAACTAAATGCACACAAACTAGAAAACAAAAAACATTGTGGTATTTATACGTATTTCATTTAACTATTACACTATATTCAGAATCATTAAGCTAATTTACATCAGTTGACTAATTAAGAAAATAAAACAAAATTTTGTGGGAATTTAATGTTTAACGTTTTAAATACAAATTTTTGTACAATTGGGTTTATTTATCATAAATAAAAAATGTTTTTATGTGAATTTGTGACATTAAATATTGGCAAGCGGATCGAAAATTTAGAAATTTTAATATTAAAAATACAAAGTTATTGGTAGAGGTTTTACCCCAGCGGTTTTTTTAAAGGCGATTTAAATTTGTTGTAATTCTTGTAGGATAAGGCTTTGAATTGGTACGCCCGGGTGGACTCGAACCACTGACCCCCACCATGTCAAGGTGATGCTCTAACCAACTGAGCTACGGGCGTACATTTGAAACACGCAAATATTAGCTGGCAAACTGTTTTGTTTCAAGTAAAAAAATCAAAAATAGCTGTTTTTTTAATCTTTTGAGTTTGTTTGTTGGAAAAACAGTCAATGTTATTAATCAAATAATATACAAAATCCGATTTTTACCAATTTTATTTCCCGATGATAATCGTTTAGGGATAGTACAATTTTTTATGAATTGTAAATAAATGTAAATTCACGGTGGTTTGTTAATTTCAAATTCGTTATACTCCTTGAAAATAGATAAGGTATTACTGGTTTAGGTTAGTATGTCATTTAAAGATCAGATTGAGGACGTTTTACATAATGTTTTTGGGTACAAATCGTTTAGAAATCAGCAAAGAGATATTATCGAATCAGTTATTGCCGGACGAGATACTTTAACCATTATTCCAACAGGTGGCGGTAAATCGCTTTGTTATCAGATTCCGGCAGTAGTATTGCCTGGTACTGCGTTGGTTATTTCGCCACTTATTTCGTTAATGAAGGATCAAGTTGATCAATTAATCGTTAATGGAATTTCGGCGGCTTTTTTAAATGCGACTCAATCTCCAGAAGAGCAACAAAACATTATTGAACAGTATTTAAATCACACAATTAAATTATTATATATTTCACCTGAACGATTGGCAGTATCGTCCTTTTATTCATTAATTACTGCTCATCCACCATCATTAATCGCTATTGATGAGGCGCATTGCATTTCACAATGGGGGCATGACTTTAGGCCTGACTATCGTCAATTAAACCATTTATCATTGCGTTTTCCCGAAGTTCCAATTATCGCGTTAACAGCAACCGCCGATAAATTGACTCAAGCAGATGTGATTAATCAGCTTAACTTAATCGATCCGTTAGTGGTGGTGCGTAGTTTTGATCGGCCAAATATACGTTATACGGTAGTTGAAAAATTTAATCTTACTGAGCAAGTTGTCTCTTTTATTGAAACCCAAAAAGGGAATAGTGGTATTGTCTACTGTTCTAGTCGTTCCAAAGTTGAGGATATGACAACCAGACTGGCTGCGAGAGGATTCTCTGTCGTTGCTTATCATGCTGGTTTAACCACTGCTGAGCGTCAACAAGCACAAGAAAGTTTTTTGAAAGATAATGTGCAAATTATTGTTGCTACTGTCGCTTTCGGGATGGGAATTAATAAACCCAATGTCCGTTTTGTGGTGCATGCTGATTGCCCTAGAACGATTGAGGCATATTATCAAGAAACTGGTCGAGCAGGGCGTGATGGCGTTCCGGCAGAGGCTCTTTTATTATTTAATAGTAAAGATCTAAACTGGTATCATCGCCAAATTGCTGATAAACCAGAGAATAAACATAAACAAGTTGAGTTACATAAGATTCAATCCATGGAGTCATTCGCCCAAAGTATGACTTGTCGGCGTACCGTATTACTTAACTATTTTGGTGAGAATAGAACCGAACCTTGCAACAACTGTGATATCTGTCTTTATCCACCCGAGCATTATGATGGATTAATTGATGCACAAAAAATACTTTCTTGCATATACCGAGTTGAGCAACGTTATGGTGCTCAATATGTTGTCGATGTGTTACGTGGTTCTTCTCGCTCACAAATTAAAGAAAATGGTCATGATAAATTATCGGTTTATGGAATAGGAAAAGCGCATTCTTCTGATTATTGGCTTAGTGTAATTAGACAATTAATTTATTTGGGATATGTGAGTCAAAATATTTCCACCTTTACTACGTTACAATTGACCGAACAAGCACGTGCGATTCTTAAAGGTCAAGTCGCTTTATCTTTAGCAAAACCACGTTTAGAAATTGTGAAGAAAAGTCGCTTAAATCGTTATGCTCGAGCGATTAATTTAACCACGATATTATCTTATGAAGAACGAATATTATTCAATAATCTTAAGCGGTTACGCAAAGAAATTGCTGATATGGAGGATATTGCCCCTTATGTTGTATTCAGTGATGCAACCTTGCTTGAGATGGTGCAAATCAAACCTGAAAGTAAGAAACAACTTATTAATGTTACTGGTGTTGGTAAAATCAAATTAGAAAAATATGGTAATCTTTTCTTAGACGAAATTAATGATTTTATGATAAAAAACATATAACAATGTTTAAAATATTATCTATAATAGCCATTTTTATATCATTTTAATTAATTTTTATAATTTAATTTATTAAAAATGGAGTTTTTATGCCCACTATGAATGATATGCCACAGATGTTGGCATTAGTTTTATTGCTTATTATTTTATATCTAGGTGATGTTGTTTCAACACGAACTAAAGCTTGGGTACCTTCAGTTTTTATTTGCGCGGTACTGTTTTTATTAGGTTATTGGACATTTTTTCCAACTGATATTGTTGCTCGAGCAGGTATTCCAAATGTAGTCGCTGTTATGTTTATGTATTTATTGATTGTGAACATGGGAACTTTGTTATCAATAAATGAGTTGATACTACAATGGAAGACAATACTTATATCGCTTTCAGGAATTGTGGGTATTATTGTTATTGCTATTATTGTTGGATATCTATTTTTTGATCTCAATACTATTATTGTCGCTATTCCACCATTAGTCGGTGGTATTGTTTCAGCTATTATTATGGCTAAAGGGGCAACCGAAGCTGGATTGCCAGATTTGGCTGTATTTGCAATTATAATTTATGTAATGCAAGGTTTTATTGGTTATCCATTAACATCAATTATGCTGAAAAAAGAAGGCCGCCGTGTATTGAAAAAATATCATGAAGGGACTTGGGTAGTTGAAAAAGATGTTACTACTATGGATAAGCAAACTGCAACTACTGATGAAAATCCAATGCCTAGTCTGTTTGCTAAAATTCCAGCGAGTTATAATTCTTCGTACTTTATCTTTTTGCGTATTGCAATAGTCGGTTTTTTAGCTTATTCAGTGTCGGAAGTATTAAAACCAGTCGTCAGTATTAGTCCATTTGTCTTATGTTTATTATTTGGTGTTGTTGCTGCTTCTTTAGGTTTTTTAGAGCGTCATCCTTTAAAGAAAGCCGGTGGTTTCGGGCTGGCAGTAATGGGATTGATGTTATTTATTTTTGATACTTTGAGTCGAGCAACGCCTGATATGTTAATTAGGCTTATCACACCTTTAATTATTTTTATTCTTTCTGCCGTTATTGGGATGTTTATTTTCTCGGTTATTGTCGGTAAAGTTTTAAAAGTAAGTAAAGAAATGGCTTTTTCGATCGCCTTAACTGCATTATATGGATTTCCGGCCGATTATATTATCACTAACGAGGTCATTAATAACTTAACCAAAGATCCAAAAGAAAAAGAGGTATTAACCAGCCATATGTTACCACCAATGTTAATTGGCGGATTTATTTCAGTAACGATGGTATCAGTTGTATTAGCTGGCATCATGGTTAATATGATTGTTGGCCCGTTAACACCAATAAAATAGTTGGAAATTTAATTATCAGATTCAACTTGTAGATTTGTGCAAATATGTGCACTATTAAATGAATACATATGAAATATATAAAAGGTAGTAACATGATTAATCAAACTATTAAAGATTCAATAAAACAGAATATTAACGACATGATCGCGTTTCGTCGTGATTTACATCGTCATCCAGAACTACCGTGGGAAGAATTTAGAACCACCGATAGAATTGCTGAAGAACTTGATAAAATTGGTATTACTTATCGACGCACTAAGCCGACTGGAATTATTGCTGATATTCAAGGCGGTAAACCAGGTAAAACAATCTTACTTAGGGCAGATATTGATGCTTTACCGGTTAAGGAATTAAGTACCAATATTGATTATCAATCCACTATTGATGGCAAAATGCATGCTTGTGGACATGATACTCATACAGCTATGTTGCTAACGGCTGCTAAAACGTTATATTCTATCCGAGAACAGTTAAACGGTAATGTACGGTTAGTATTTCAGCCGGCTGAAGAAATTGCTCAAGGGGCAAAAGGGATGATCGAACAAGGTGTACTTGAAGGTGTTGATAGCGCTTTTGGTATGCATATATGGTCACAAATGCCGGTAGGTAAAGTATCTTGTGTTGTTGGTTCAAGCTTTGCTTCAGCAGATCTATTAACAGTTAGATTTAAAGGGCGTGGAGGTCATGGTTCAATGCCTCATGACACAGTGGATGCGGTTATGGTTGCATCTGCATTTGTTATGAATGTTCAATCAATTGTTTCTCGTGAAATATCGCCTCTCGATCCTGCGGTTGTTACTATAGGTCGAATGGATGTGGGTACGCGCTTTAACGTAATTGCTGAAAATGCGGTTTTAGAAGGAACGGTGAGATGCTTTAATGTTGCAGTGCGTGAGAAAATTGAAGCTGCAATTAGACGTTATGCTAACCAAGTTGCAGCCATGTATAGAGCGACAGCTGAAGTTGAATATATCTATGGTACTTTACCAGTTATTAACGATAAAGAAAGCGCTCTATTAGCACAAAAAGTCATTGTTGAATCATTTGGCGAAGATGCATTGTATTTTGAAGCACCAACTACCGGCGGTGAAGATTTTAGTTATTATACGCAAAACATTCCTGGTGCATTTGCTCTAGTCGGATCAGGTAATCCTGAAAAAGATACTCAATGGCCACATCACCATGGCTGTTTTAATGTCGACGAAGATGGCATGGCATTAGGTGCAGAATTTTACGCACAATATGCATGGGCTTTTTTAAATCAAGATTAACCATTCATGATTAATCATCAATTGATTATTTCCTTTACTTATCAACCTTCGATTGACTGTTTGAAGGTTGATAAATCATTTTTCAATAATTAATCCTTCAAAACAGCCTAATAATTTCAAAATTTGTGCAAAGGGTATTTTATTGCTTAAAAATCTCACCTAATATCGAATCGGTTATCGGCATCTTAAAGACTACATTGACACTTTATGGTATGATTAGCAAAATTTATTAGTAATAAGTAACGGTGATTATGAGTTATCAAGTCTTAGCACGTAAGTGGCGACCAAAATCATTTTCTGAAGTAGTAGGGCAACAGCATGTTTTAAAAATTTTATCTAATGCTCTTTCTCTTGGTCGAGTACATCACGCTTATCTGTTCTCTGGTACTCGAGGTGTAGGTAAAACTTCGATTGCTCGATTATTAGCCAAAGGTTTGAATTGTGAAAGTGGTATAACGGCAACCCCTTGTGGTGTTTGTGATAATTGTCGTGAGATTGAACAGGGTCGATTTGTTGATTTGCTCGAAATTGATGCTGCATCACGTACTAAAGTCGAAGATACTCGGGAAATTTTAGATAATATTCAATATTTGCCAAGCAAAGGGCGTTTTAAAGTTTACTTAATCGATGAAGTACATATGCTCTCTCGTAGTAGCTTCAATGCTTTATTAAAAACATTGGAAGAGCCACCAGAACACGTTAAGTTTTTATTAGCAACAACTGATCCGCAAAAATTACCTATCACTATTTTATCTCGCTGTTTGCATCTGCATTTAAATGTGCTTGATACATCATTAATTTCTGAGCAACTAAAACATATTTTGCAATTAGAACAAATTGAAAGTGAACCGCGAGCAATACAGCTGTTAGCTAAAGCAGCAAATGGTAGTATGCGGGATGCATTAAGTTTAACCGACCAAGCAATAGCGCTTGGTAATGGTAAAATCGATGCTGCGTCAGCAGCCTCTATGCTTGGCACTCTAGATAAAGCAATTCCCTTTTCATTAATTAATGCTCTTTATCAAAGTGATGGTAATACTTTGATGCAACAGATTGAAGCTGCTGCTTTGCAAGGTGCGGATTGGGATAATTTATTAGCTGAATCTATTGCTTTGTTACATCAAATTGCCTTATTACAAGTTGTGCCGACAGCATTGGGTGATTATATAGATAATGAAGAACAGTTACGCTTCTTAGCTCAATATATGGCGCCTAATGATGTGCAACTGTTTTATCAAATTTTATTAATGGGTCGGAAAGAACTTGCTTTTGCACCAGATAAAAAAATGGGTGTTGAAATGAGTTTTTTACGCGCTTTAGCATTTATGCCTAAAAATGTCGATGCGATTAAGCCACCAGCTGCAACAGCTACTATACCGACAAAAAAAGCTGAATCGCCGATTAAAACACAACCAGCTCAGGCTGTGACACTTTCATCACAAAACGCAAATGATGCAATGCCTATTAAGCAAACTGTTAAATCAGCTATTGAAAATCAGCAATTGAATGACAATACAATAGTAAGACCAGTTACTAGTGATGAAAATACTGTATCACAACCAGAAATATCACTTCCAGATGATGCATCATCAATCACTAAAAATATTTTAGAGATGAGAATGCAGTTAATTAAAGAGGAACAAAAGCCAAAAAAGCCTGAATTGGTTGATCACCATCAACCATCAAATTCTTTAATTAACAGTAAACGGGGTGACGCTCAGCAGCTTGCCAACAAGTTAGGCAATAATATTGAAAAAAATGATGAGGAAGCAAAACAAGAAGAGATAACTGCTGAGAATTATCAATGGCAAGCTTGTGGCTTAGTTGAAACGAAAAATGAACCGGCACTCGATGCAAAAACATTATGCGATTCTTTAAAAGTTGATAAAACGCCAGAAATGACTAAAAAACTAATTGTTGAAATGGCTGAAAAAGACGCGTGGTGTGCTGAAATTGAACAATTAGAACTTGCGCCATTAATTAAACAAATCGCAATTAACTCTTATTTTGAACAAATTGATGACAATAATATTGTTTTGCATATGCGTTCGTCAGTGAAACACTTGATAAAATCACCGGCAAATTGCACAAAACTTGAATCTGCTTTATCAGCATATCGTCAAAAACCATTAAACTTAAAAATTGTTATTGATGATAATCAAGAAAATAAAACGCCGTTAGAAATGCGTGAAGATTTATATCAACAAAAGCTTGAACAAGCTAAACAGACTATTAATCAAGACGCTAAAGTCGAAATGATTTGTCAATATTTTGATGCGAAGATTGATGAAGCGAGTATTCGTCCTGTATAATTACGGGCTAAATATTATTAACGAGGAATAATTATGTTTTCAGGTGGAAAAGGTGGCTTGGGTAATTTGATGAAGCAAGCCCAACAGATGCAAGCCAAAATGCAGCAAGCTCAGGAAGAAATTGCTAAATTAGAAGTTACCGGTGAGTCTGGTGCAGGTATCGTTAAAGTGACTGTAAATGGTGCACACAGTTGTAAACGTGTGGAAATTGATCCATCTTTATTAACTGAAGATGATAAAGAAATGCTAGAAGATTTGATTGCGGCTGCTTACAATGATGCAACTCGTCGTTTAGAAGAAGCGCAAAAAGAAAGAATGGCTCAAGTAACTGGCGGCATGCAATTACCACCAGGCTTTAAAATGCCATTTTAAGTTGAAAAACTAATCCGATATCGTCTTATCCATTTTGCCGACATGGTCGGCAAAATTTCTTTTTATCTCCTGTCTATTTATACAGTTTTTCTTTATTAATTTTTTCCTATCAGGTAAACTAACTGACAATTACATTCAATTCACTTTCAATGTTGATCATATCAATTTGATTAATCTAGAATCTTAAATATTATTTAATTTAGGGTTATTTTAATCAAACTTATGTAATCAACATTAACTTATTAAGGATATATTGTGATAGGTCGTTTACGTGGAATCATTATTGAAAAACAACCACCCAAAGTATTAATTGAAGTTGGTGGTGTTGGCTATGAAGTTTTTATGCCAATGACCTGTTTTTATGCGTTACCCGACAATGGCAAAGAAGTGATTGTGTTAACGCATTTTGCTGTTCGAGAAGATGCTCAAGTGCTTTATGGTTTTAATCATGAACAAGAACGAGAGTTGTTTCGTGAATTAATTAAAGTTAATGGCGTTGGCCCAAAATTAGCGCTGGCGATTTTATCTGGAATGTCAGCTGCACAATTTATTAATGCTGTTGAACAAGGTGAAATTAAAACATTGGTCAAATTACCGGGTGTAGGGACTAAAACTGCTGAACGATTAATTGTTGAAATGAAAGATCGTGTTAAACGCTTTGGTGAAGAACTATCAAATGTTAACCCAGCTATTGATATTGGTGATATTAAAAAGTCATCCAACCAAATTGAAAGTGAAGCTGTTTCAGCACTTATTGCTTTGGGTTATAAACCACAAGAAGCCAGTCGTATTATTAGTAAAGTCATTAGACCAGAAATGGATTGTGAAATGCTAATACGTGAAGCATTAAAGTCAGTATTGTAAAGTAGGTATTGATAATGATTGAAGCGGATCGTTTAATTGCTCCACAGGCACAAAAAGAAGAAGAGTCTTTAGATCGAGCCATTCGTCCTAAGTATTTGGATGAGTATATTGGCCAACCTCAAGTTCGTGAGCAGATGAAAATTTTTATTCAAGCTGCTAAACAGCGTAGTGACGCACTTGATCATGTTTTAATATTTGGCCCTCCAGGTCTAGGTAAAACGACATTGGCAAATATTGTTGCTAATGAAATGAATGTTAATTTACGTACCACATCAGGCCCAGTGTTGGAAAAAGCGGGTGATTTAGCTGCTATGCTAACCAATTTAGAACCTAATGATGTGTTATTTATTGATGAAATTCATCGATTATCGCCAGTTGTTGAAGAAATCTTATATCCAGCAATGGAAGATTATCAACTTGATATTATGATTGGTGAAGGGCCTGCAGCACGTTCAATTAAAATTGATCTGCCACCTTTTACCCTTATTGGCGCAACGACTCGAGCTGGCTCATTAACATCGCCATTACGTGATCGCTTTGGTATTGTGCAGCGACTTGAGTTTTATCGTGTAGAAGATTTGGAATATATTGTTAGCCGTAGTGCAAAATTTTTAGGTATGGATCTTTCTAAAGAAGGTGCTTACTTAATTGCCAAACGTTCGCGAGGTACGCCACGGATTGCTAACCGTTTATTACGGCGGGTTAGGGATTATGCTGATGTCAAATCTAAAGGCGTTATTGATGAACGAATTGCCACTCAGGCATTAGATATGTTAGATGTAGATAATGAAGGCTTTGATTATATGGATCGTAAGTTACTTCTGGCTATTATCGAAAAATTTATGGGTGGGCCGGTAGGATTAGATAATATTGCAGCTGCAATAGGTGAAGAACGTGAAACCATTGAAGATGTGTTAGAACCATTTTTGATTCAACAAGGTTATATCCAAAGAACACCGAGAGGACGAATTGCCACGCCTCATGCTTATCGACATTTTGGTATTATTCAAGACGTTTAAATTTGATTGAATAAGATAATAGCTTAACTCTTTATTATTTAATAGAACACCGCTTAACAGCGGTGTTTTGTTTCTATTGAATAATCTAACTGAATTAACCGAGTTCTTTCTCGGTGAAAATCCCACTAAATAGATCTGTACTAAGATAACGTTCGCCTGATGATGGTAGTATCACCACAATAGTTTTATCGGCATTTTCAGGTAAACGAGCTAAGCGGTCAGCGGCAAATACGGCGGCACCTGAAGAAATTCCTGCTAAAATACCTTCTTTTTCCATTAATAGCCGCGCAGTATCGATAGCATCTTCATTGCTTACTTTTTCGACCAAATCAATCAAACTTAAATCTAAATTATCAGGAATGAATCCTGCACCAATACCTTGTATTTTATGTGGTCCTGGTTTGATTGGCTCACCAGCAAGTGCTTGGCTAATAACAGGTGAAGTACTTGGCTCAACTGCTACTGCAGTGATGTTTTTACCTTGAGTTTTTTTAATGTATTTAGTTACACCAGTAAAAGTCCCACCGGTACCGACCCCAGCAACAAAAATATCGACTTGTCCGTCAGTATCAAGCCAGATTTCTGGCCCAGTAGTTTTTTCATGAATTTCTGGATTAGCGGCATTACTGAATTGTTGAAGCATAATATTGTGTTTAGGATTACTAGCAACAATCTCTTCCGCTTTTTCGATTGCGCCTTTCATTCCTTTAGCTGCGTCGGTTAGCACGAGATTAGCACCTAAAGCTTTTAAAAGT
Organism: Gilliamella sp. LMG 34362; assembly: GCF_984569125.1. Taxonomy (NCBI): domain Bacteria; kingdom Pseudomonadati; phylum Pseudomonadota; class Gammaproteobacteria; order Orbales; family Orbaceae; genus Gilliamella; species Gilliamella sp. LMG 34362. The sequence goes on from NZ_OZ474902.1 coordinate 1,336,517, forward strand.
TTACGGCGTTCAATGCTCATGCTTTCAGGCATGGTTAAGGTTAATTTATATCCACGAGCAGCTGCAACCGCGGCAAGTGCGATACCAGTATTACCACTGGTTGGCTCGATAAGTTCAACATCAGGGTTTAATAAACCACGTTTCTCAGCATCCCAAATCATATTTGATGCAATGCGACACTTGATACTGAAACTAGGATTACGAGATTCTACCTTGGCTAATATATTTCCTTGTCCGAAATGTTTTAAGCGAACTAAAGGTGTATGGCCAATGGTCTGTGAATTATCATCAAATATTTTACTCATGTTTGAATCCTTTTTTATTGCCTAATGATAAATAGTATCACTTTGTTAATATTAATATCATTATAAATATAACTATAAAAGATAAAACTAATTAATAATTATAACAATATTCGTTTTTGATATAAGAAAAGGTTTAATTATCATTGATAACTAAAAATGTGATCATAAAATAGTAAATAATTTAAGTTAAGTTAATTAGATATCATCATAGTATAAAAATTCATAATTATCTGATAGATTGGTAACTTTTAATGAAGCAAAACTATTAAACAAGAACTATTAAGTTGCTAGTAAATTAGTTCTTAATTATGAATGGTATTAAAGGAAATCGAATGTTTGCTTCAAAATATGCAGTGCCAAGAAGTATTGATAAGCTTATCTCTAAATTAAAAATTATAACAGACTCTCATAACTCCTATATTAAATTTTTAAAGAAGTATAATGTCATTGCTTTTGATGAGGATATGTTTGATTATTCTATTGACTGTCAAGGTGAATCACTTTCGCTTGATGTAATGTTTGGATTCTCAAAAAAACTAAATCGAGAAGATGTAATAGCCAATAACAGGATGTATTTAAATAGAATCCCTAATCGGTCCATTGCTATAGCATCTTTAAATTATGGAGATTTGCTTTGTTTGTATCCAAATGGCAAAGTCAATCATTGGGATCATGAAGTTAATGATCTCTATTTTGATATGACAGTCAGAAATGGTTATTTAGAGCAGAATCTAGATTTAAAACTTGTCGCTAATTCCTTTGATGAATTTTTAACAAAAATTATTAAAACCGAAATCGAAGGTTTTGATCCTAATGTTCCTTATTCTGATGATTATATAGATTTTTTGATGAACGATTCTAAATACTTTTTTATGTCTTCGAAAAAAATAATTCAGGTGTGTTTAAAAAAATTAGAACTTTCTGAAAAAGGACGTGAATTGACAGCGAAATTTAAAAGAGAAGGGCTTGTAAGGTAAAAAGGGATAATTTTATTAAAAAGGATCATCTAAATGATAGATTTTAATGCAGATATCATAAGCTACAAATCTTTGGGTAATATTGAGATTGACTGTAATGTATAAAGCTATAATTCTAAGATAGGTTACTCATAATGAATGAAGAATGGAAACCCATATTTCAAATAGAGTTAATGGATATTATTAACAGTCTACACATCAAAAAATTGCATGTCGGATCATCTGATTCTCTTATTTATGAAACGATGGGAAAACCAGAATTACCTGTAGCAAGACTGAACAGAAAATCGAAAATTTTTAGTCATCTATATGGCAATGTCAATATTTTATCTGTAAATAACACTGTAATAAGTATAGATATTGACATGCATGGTTTTAGAAAAAAGATGGTAATTCTTGGTAGAATAAATAGCTGGAAACTTAATAATTGGCTAGAGCTAGCTAAAATAAAAAATTGGAATGTAAATAAAATTTGTGATGTAGTTCGACTGGAAGGAAAAGGAATAGTTATTTGTTTATCACCGGATGGAAAAGTAGGAATGATTTCTCTTTCTTGAATACAAAATTTCTTTAATATTGTTACTGTCTGCAAGCAGGATCAGACATCCCTCAGAAATCTTTACCATAACAATTATCCAAGTATCAATTCCCACCTCAGCGAGCTGGAGTATTGTAAATAATATGTGGCCATGCCTCATTTACTGTTTTTGTGACGGGAGCTGGCATAACCAACCCGAACGGCATGCCGAGGAGTTGACTGATGAGGCTGATGAAATTCTCAGGGAATGCTCTTCCCAATTATGGTATAAACCAATACAGGAAACCTCACATATCTTAATCCAATAAGATTTAAAGGGTTAAGGCCAATAATTAGATAAAAATCTAACTCCACTACAATAATTTCAGTTATTATGATCCAGATATAGAGCGCTTTATTCTGCTGGCCCAGATTTGGTTAGCTGGCGAATTTAATTTGTATCAGTATGTGCCCCAATGGACGAAAATTTAGGTGGGCCATGGAATTTTAATTGGTAAATATGTAACTGGTCGATCTGATAGCTGTATCAAGTTTCAGGTCAGTAATTATTGAAAATATTTAACGAGGTGGTTTATGGATCTTATTTCCATTGGCGATGTTTTATCTTCTCCAGAAAATAATACAGAGTTTTTTTGTTTACCTCCAAATAAAAACAACTGGACATTGTCTACAAAAGGAGTTTTTACTTTAGATGCTAGGGATTTTCCTCCTGATTCTGACGAATATTTACCAGAACAAGTTAAAAATGATGGTTGGATTGAAGTTTTAGATGGAGGGACGATCGAGGAAATTGTAGCAAACGCAAAACAACAATTAGGTGTTCCGTCATTAGATGAATTATTTGAAGCATTTATTTTTTATTATGAAAACGATGCTTTTTTAGAATTCCAATAATATATTACTGAAAGTACGCGATCTTTCGATATATCTCATTAATAGCATATTATTCCACAGAAAACCATCTGTAGTTGAATGGTAAATTAATATTTTTCAATATGATATATCGAAACTATGCGAAGTTAATCAATTTAAAAGTATTTAGGATTCGACTAAAATAGTTATAAACCTAAATGCTAATTAAGAAAGGATTATTATGAGTAAAATTGATGTAGATAAAGTGACTATTCTGTTATGGATAGGTAATAATTTTTCTTCAAGTGAAAAATATCAACAATATTTTGAAGAGCCTGAGGAACTACCAATGGATTTTGTTACACCATCATGCTTATTCTGTGCTGATATAGGGGAACTTGTGTATATGTCAGAGCAGCTTATTATGCCTGACAGGTTTTCTGCACCTCAAGATATCAATTCGATTATTGATATAATAGAAGTAAATGAAAGTGAAAAGAAAAAAATTTATGAACAATGTATCAAATTAGGTATCACAACGGCTAATTCTGTATTTTGGTATATAAATAATGATCCAATGTTAAATCTAGAGGTCAAGAAACCCTATAAAGAAAATTATAACGGACTTAAGTATATAGGTGAATTTAGTGCTGAGACTAAATACCAATCTCAATTTAATAAAGATCTATCATCGGATCAATATTTATGGATAGGGTCAAATTTTATGCCAGTTGAAAAATATGAGGAATATTTTGAACTGGATTATACTACTGAGGAATTAGATAGCCCTGAGTATAAGATTTGTGGTTTTTGTAAAGATATAGGCACTAATTGGTATGATGAAGATTTTATCGGATATCCTGAACCATTGAAAAAAGAGATTGATGTTGGAGAACTGATTGATAAATTAATTTCACCAGGAATAGATTGTAGACAGAAAATTATAGATCAATGTTATAAAATGGGCATAACCAAAGCAAATGCTTTAGTTTGGTATAAAGCAAGTGAAGCGGTACTTAAAAAACCTTATAAAGAAAATTATAATGGTCTTAAGTATATAGGAATATTTAAATTTTGAGATAAATATAAAGATAGTAATAAACTTTGTAATAATCTGCCATATAAGCCTGAATTTCATTATTCAGGCTTTTTTTGACACAAGTAAAACTTTTTGCTTTGATTTCATTTATCAGCGCCGGTCAAATTAAATGTTCATATCTAAAGAATTATATAAGATGGGTAAAATGTTAATAGTATGTCCATACTCATTGCGAGACAAACAGTACTAAAAACAAGAATGCATCTTGATCCAACAAAATCAGAGGTGGCTGAATTTCTATTAGGGCAGAGAATATGAATAATCTAAAATTATTAAATGTACAATCACTCGATTCGCATAAAAGACTTGAATACTTAATTAGAAAAGTAGTAGATTTTGAATTAATTTGGGGCAGTTATGGAGATAATGGCTGGTTATTATTATCTGATGAAAATGGTAGAAGAATAGTCCCTTTTTGGCCAGAAAAAGAATTTGTTAATGAATACAATGTAACTCATAAATATGACTATTTTGCTAAAAAAATCGATTTATATTATTTTTAGATAAATGGATAAATGGGTTAGCAAAAGATAAAATTGATATCGTCGTTTTTCCGGTAAAGAAAAAAGAGAGTATTATCATTTCTCCTTTGCAATTAAAAACGCCAATAGAAAACGAATTAGAACAATATGAGTAATTTATGTATAAAATCTATTAGTGTGATTAAAACTATAGATGTTGATGTTGATTTCAATGGCATTGTTATTTTTGATTATCCGGGAATATTGGGTCCTTTTAATGGAAAAATAAATGATGGAGAAAATATTCTTCAACAATTTACAACAACCGATAAAGGAGATTCTGTTTTAGATCAGGGTATTGCGTTACCTATTATGGGTATTGATGATGGTGGGTATACAATTAGGTTGTTTTTAAATGAAATTCCTATTAATGACAATCGAAATGTAGTATTCAGCGATAAATATTTTTTTCTTAATGTAACAGGTAGTTTATATATTACCGATATGGCAGTTTTTTGGCAATGGGAAGAATATACTGGTTGGCATAATTCTAATATTCCTAAAGGGATATATAGGGTTTGTTTAGAAGGCGTACATTTAAAACAAAACGATGATATTTCCTATTGCTATGATCTAATTTTAGAAAAGGTAGACAAACTCGGCAAGCGCAATATTGAACCACGCTCCTATTCAAACCTATATTAAATAAAAAGTTAAGTAAAATTTATATTTTATTAAAACGTGATTTTAATCAGGTAAATTTAATATGGTCACTAACCTTATTTGACCGCATTGTAAGCAAACGTAATTAAACTATCATCTATGAGTTTTGCAACAAATTGAAGTGTATAATAATCGAAGCTATCAAATAATTCTATTTACAGAACAATAATTTTCCATGTCAAATACCGACAAATAGGCAATGGTATATTATTGATAATAAGCGAATTGTAGATTTATATCTTGTTGATTTAGCTCATAAAGATATATTATTACTAATTCATAGTTATTTAAATTATATAAATGCTATTGCAAACTCATAGTCGATACTGAATATTCAAATGAATATAATAAACGATTTGGAATGTGAAATAATATATGATGCAGTTAGTTATAAATATTATGTATTATAAATTTAGATAATTTAAATGTCGGAAAATAAAATTAAATTTTTGATAATTTTTATCATTTTATGTCGGTAAGAAAAACAATATGGATAAACGGATAAAGCTTGAGAAATATATTTTGAATGAATTTCAAGCGAAAGATAGTCAGACATTTTTATATCAACTGCATGAAAATTTTTATTTTGATAAAGAAAAATTTTCAATATTGTTAAATATTTGTCATAGTTTGGCAAAAGCGTATGGTGAATTTGGTAAAACTGATAACTATAATGATGTGATTAAAGGTCTATTCGTTATTTTCGAACATACACTTTTTTTATTATTTACTCATTTTGTTGAACATGATTTCTTTACAATTAGTAATTACGGTAAAGATTTCAAAGCCAGAGATGTATCAGCATATTATTCGCAAATTAGGGAAATAACTCAAAAAATTATTTTATAATTGGATCATACTTAGCTACTCACCTTAGTCATTCTAATGACTATTTAATTAGTTCCATCTAGATTCTAATTCAATTAAATCCTCGTATTGATAATCAATTATGTTTATTCCTTACTCTGTATGTTTGATTGGAGGATGAAACTATTGCTGATAGTGTTAGGTACTCACTTTTCTTTAAATTATCAATTAATAGCGGTTATTTTATCTGTTAGGGAATTATTTGTTTAATAAATAGATTTTTATTTTTATTAAAATAGAAAAATAATAGCTATCATGTTTAAATTTTTACCAAAATGATGTATTCATAATTTTAATTTAAAAAGTTTTAGTTTGTATATATTGTTATATTTGTTATAAACGAGCATTATTTAGCTTTAGATAGGCTAAAGTGTATCATTTAACAATCATGGTTTAGATAAATAATCAATATGCCACCAACATGCAGTAAAGGTCACTGTTAATATCTCAAATTTGCATTGATAAAATAATTCGACTTTAATCGAAGACCTCATTTTCCATATCTAACTCAATCTTTTTTATCGCTTGTTCACAACGATATATCCGATTATCTAATGCTGCTATTTTTGTATAATCAATAGCCTCAGGCGATAGTTCTAATTCATATTTCATCTCTTGCAATCGTCGCAGATAATCTAAATGTCTGGAATGTTTTTCTGCAACGGTTTCTTGAATTACATAACTTGTTGGTTGCTTGCGTAAATGTACAGTAGCAAGCTCACGACTTAGTGCAGTAATTTGGTCAATAAGTTTTTCTGATAAAAATTCAATTTGACTTAGTTTTTCGGTTAAAGCTGCATCACAGAGAGAATGATAAGTAAGCTTTATCTTATCGATATAAAATTGAAAATCGACCTCAATCTTACTGCTATTAAACAGATGTTCATCAAAATAGTGTTCTTGATAAGTGGGTTGATCAGATAGGTTGATCTGTTGCTCAAGTTGATTTATCTGATCTTTTAATTTTTCCAAAAAATTCTGCATAGATATATTTTCATGGTTGGTTAGATGTATCATCATCTTGTCCAAAATAGTTACCTAGATGAATCTTAGATAGATTCATCAATTTCATTAGTGCTTCAAACGTTAATTTTTCATTAGGATTTCGGTTTGGACTGATTATTTTTTTTTCAATTAGTTGTGATTTAATTCGGTTATAACCATCAACCAAATATAATGGTAGTGGCGATTGAGATCGATAGCCTAACCATAATATTCCTTGAATAGGTAAGCTTAAAGCAAATAGAATAGTAACAATAGTTACTGCTAATTGTGCTGGCAGATAATATTGCCAAACAATTAAGCCAATAATGATTGGTGGTAATATTTTTTTTGCGGTTTTTATGTGGTTAATAATTTTTAATTCCGGAAATGAATATGAAAGCGCCTTATCTTTGGGGCAAAGCTCCATATATGTTTGACCTGCCTTAAATTTTTTAACTAAATTCATCTGATTTGGATTCCTCGACATTCACATTTTAATGTCTTAAAATAGTGTCATTCAAATTGGGGGCTCTCTTTATTTTATCTTAAAAACCAAGATATCAGAAGTCGCCTTGTATATCACATTGATTATTTAATCATGTGTAGAGTTACCAATTTTGATTGGTATATATCTTTTTATTCAATTTATAGGAATTACTATGTCATCAAGTAATAACGCTCTTGTTCTGAATTGTGGAAGTTCATCTTTAAAATTTGCAATCATAAACCCTGAAAATGGTGATGAATTTTTATCTGGCTTAGCTGAATGTTTTCACCTTCCTGATGCTCGTATTAAATGGAAATTAGATGGTGAAAAGAAAGAAGCTTCTTTAGGTGCTGGTGCAGCGCATAGCGAAGCAATCCGTTTTATTGTTAACAGTATTTTTCCACAAAAACCAGAATTATTGGATAGTATTAAATCAATTGGACACCGTATTGTTCATGGCGGTGAGAAATATACCCAATCAGTTGTAATTGATGATTCAGTATTAAAAGGAATTGAAGAAGCAGCGGCTTTCGCACCTTTACATAATCCTGCACATTTAATTGGTATCCGTGAAGCTTATGCCGCTTTTCCTCATTTAAAAGATAAAAACGTCGCTGTATTTGATACCGCATTCCATACTACAATGCCTAAAGAAGCATATTTGTATGCAATCCCAAATGAATTATATACTAAACATGGTATTCGTCGTTATGGTGCTCATGGTACAAGCCATTATTATGTTAGCCGTGAAGCAGCTAAATTATTAAATAAACCAGTTGAAGAAACTAATGTGATCACTTGTCACTTAGGTAATGGTGCCTCTATTACTGCGGTTAAAAATGGTAAATGTGTTGAAACTTCAATGGGGTTAACGCCACTTGAAGGTCTAGTTATGGGTACACGTAGTGGTGATATTGATCCTGCTATTATGTTCTTCTTACATGACAACTTAAAAATGTCTGTTGCTGATATTAACAACTTATTAAATAAAAAATCTGGTTTACTAGGTTTAACGGGTGTTAGCAGTGATTGTCGTTATGTAACCGATAATTACGATAAAGATGAAAATGCAAAAAATGCCTTAGATGTTTTTGTTCATCGTTTAGTAAAATACATTGGTGGTTATGCAATGTTATTAGACGGTCGTTTAGATGCAATCGTATTTACTGGTGGTATCGGTGAAAATTCTGAAGAAGTTCGTCGTATGGCTTTACAAAAATTAAGCTTACTTGGTATTGAACTTGATCAAGAACGCAACTTAGCGGCTCGTTTTGGTAAAGGCGGTACAATTACTAAAGATGGTTCAGTAATCGCGATGGTAATTCCAACCAATGAAGAACTCGTCATTGCCCAAGATGCTGCACGTTTAACAGCTTAAAAGTTTTTAAAACCGCCTATAAGGCGGTTTGTTTTTTGGATTTAATAAAGAATTAAGAGGAAACAAATTATGTCTCGTACCATTATGCTGATTCCAACAGGTACCAATGTTGGTTTAACAGGTGTAAGTCTAGGTGTTATTCGAGCGATGGAGCGTCAAGGTATTAATTTAAATGTATTTAAACCTGTTGCGCAACCAAGAGCAGGTGGCGATGCCCCTGATAATACAACTACTTTAGTTAGCACAAACACATCCATTCCTACTTTAAAACCGTTAAAAATGAGTCATGTTGAGAACCTATTAGGTTTAAATCAACAAGATGTATTAATGGAAGAAATTGTCGCTCTGTATGCTGAAAATACCAAAGGTGCTGATGTTGTTTTAGTTGAAGGTATTGTACCAACAACTGATTATCCATTTGCTAATGAATTAAATAATAACATTGCTAAAACACTTGGCGCTGAAATTATTTTTGTTGTAAATATGGGTAAAGATAATCCTGAACAGTTAAAAGATCGTATTGAGATTGCCCGTTCTAATTTTGGTGGCATTAAAAATGATAAGATTATTGGTGTCATTGTTAATAAAGTCAATGCTCCAGTTGAAGAGCAAAACCTTGCTCGTCCAGATGTAGCCGAAATTTATCATACGCCAAAATTTGATAATAAAAAAATTACTATTAAGGATTTAAGCGAACATAGTCCGTTACCAGTTCTTGGCTGTATTCCTTGGAATATTGATTTGAGTGCTTGTCGAGCAATCGATATTGCTAAACATTTTGACGCAAAAATTATTAATGAAGGTGCAATTAAAAATCGTCGAATTAAACATATCTCTTTCTGTTCTCGAAGTGTTCAAAATATCATCAATCACCTCCAACCTAATGCGCTTTTAGTGACTTCAGCCGACCGCGCTGATGTATTGGTTACTATTAGTTTAGCCGCGATGAATGGTGTTGCCATTGGTGGGGTATTACTAACTGGTGGTTACGATATTGATGAAAAAGTGTATAAGTTATGTCAACCAGCATTTGATACTGGTTTACCAGTATTTACGGTTAAAACCAATACATTCCAAACTTCAATTAATTTACAACAATTTAATTTAGAAATTCCAGTTGATGACAAAGAGCGTATGGATAATACTCAAAACTTTGTTGCTGACCATATTGATGCAAATTGGATTAAATCATTAAATGAAGTTGTAAGTTCTACTCGACGTTTATCTCCACCAGCATTCCGCTATCAATTAACTGAACTTGCTCGTAATGCGAAAAAAGTGGTGGTATTACCAGAAGGTGACGAACCAAGAACCATCAAAGCTGCTGCAATTTGTGCCGAACGTAACATTGCAAAATGTGTGCTGATTGGTAATCCAGATGAAGTTCGTAAAGTGGCTGCATCGCAAGGTGTTACATTAGGCGCTGGTGTTGAAATTGTTGATCCAGATAGTATTCGTGAAAAATATGTACCACGTTTAGTCGAATTGCGTAAAAACAAAGGTATGACTGAAGTCATTGCTCGTGAGCAATTAGCGGATAATGTAGTACTTGGTACAATGATGCTTGAAGCAAATGAAGTTGATGGTTTAGTTTCAGGTGCGGTACACACTACGGCTAATACAATTCGCCCACCATTACAATTAATCAAAACTGCACCAGGAAGCTCACTTGTATCATCAGTGTTCTTTATGTTAATGCCTGATCAAGTTTATATTTATGGTGACTGTGCAATCAATCCAGATCCAAATGCGCAAGAGCTTGCGGAAATTGCTATCCAATCTGCTGATACTGCAATTGCCTTTGGTATTGAACCACGCGTTGCAATGATCTCTTACTCAACCGGTAGTTCTGGTCAAGGTGCCGATGTTGAGAAAGTAAAAGAAGCAACACGTATAGCACAAGAAAAACGCCCTGATCTAATGATCGATGGTCCATTACAATATGATGCTGCCGTTATGCCTGACGTGGCAAAATCTAAAGCACCAAATTCACAAGTAGCGGGTAAAGCAACCGTATTTATCTTCCCTGATTTAAATACTGGTAACACCACTTACAAAGCGGTACAACGTTCAGCGGATCTTGTCTCAATTGGTCCTATGTTACAAGGTATGCGTAAACCTGTGAACGACTTATCACGTGGTGCATTAGTCGATGATATTGTTTATACAATCGCATTAACAGCTATTCAATCAGCACAAGAACAAAATGCTGCTAAATAGTTAGTATTTATATTGCAATTTATGAGAGGTTATTTATAGCCTCTCATTTATATCTCTCCCATCACTTATCTCATTTTTAAATACAGTTTTTTGATTGCAATTTTACACATGACATAGTACTTTTCGGACTGGTTTTTAGCTCTTTAGGGTTTATATTTATGTGATATAAATTATATAAATGTGAATTTACTATCTGTTTAAACTATTATCTATAGATAAATTCGAGTTATTTTTGCATTAATAATAACGAATTTTAAAGTAACAACATTGAGTTTTGCGATATAGTTCGATTTTTAATGACCTTTATTGAAGTTAAGACGCTATGAATTTTCTTAATACGCTAAATAATTTATACCTCACTTTGCAAACGGCTATTTTCTCATCTTGATCAATATATTTATGTACAAAATAAGATTATAAATCTTTATGTCATAGTATGAATATACAAAAAAAATGTTTATACGCTATTTAAGCTTAATAATTAGATGATACAATAGCCACCAATTTTTATATTAGCCCATATTTTAGGAATTAAGATTGATGAATAAAGACATCCACCAGCAGCGTATATTAATTTTGGATTTTGGCTCACAAGTAACTCAATTAATTGCTCGACGAGTTCGTGAAATCGGTGTTTATTGTGAACTTTGGCCATGGGATGTTTCGGAAGAAAAAATTAAACAATTTAATCCTAAAGGTATCATTTTATCGGGTGGTCCCGAAAGTACTACCGAGCAAAATAGCCCTCGTGCACCTGAATATGTATTTAATGCAGGAGTGCCGGTATTAGGTATTTGCTATGGTATGCAAACAATGGCGATCCAGTTAGGTAAGGGCGGAGGCGTTACTGCATCTAATCAACGTGAATTTGGTTATGCTAAAGTAGATATTGTTGCAAAATCAAAATTAACAGACGGAATTTTAGATAGCATTAATGATCAAGGTATTAATCAGCTTGATGTTTGGATGAGCCATGGTGATAAAGTAACCTCATTACCAGACACATTTAATTTAATCGGTCAAACAGAAACCTGTCCATTTGCAATCATGGCAAATGATGAAAAACAATTTTATGGTGTACAGTTTCATCCTGAAGTTACTCATACCGTTAAAGGATTTGAATTATTACAACGCTTTGTTATCGATATTTGTCATTGTGAAAAATTGTGGACACCTTCTTCAATTATTACTGATGCAGTGGCACGTATTAAAGAGAAAGTTGGCCAAGATAAAGTATTATTAGGTCTATCTGGTGGTGTTGATTCTTCGGTTACTGCACTATTATTACATCAAGCAATTGGCGATCAATTAACCTGTGTTTTTGTTGATCATGGTTTATTACGTTTAAATGAAGCACAACAAGTAATGGACATGTTTGGTGATAAATTTGGTTTAAATATTATCGCGGTTAATGCTGAAGATCGCTTTATGGCGGCATTAAAAGGTGAAGCAGATCCTGAAGCAAAACGTAAAATCATTGGTCGTGAATTTGTTGCAGTTTTTGATGAAGAAGCAGCAAAACTTAAAGATGTAAAATGGCTTGCTCAAGGGACTATTTATCCCGATGTTATTGAATCAGCCGCCGCTGACACAGGTAAAGCGCATGTTATCAAATCTCACCATAATGTTGGTGGTTTACCAGAAGATATGAAAATGGGCTTAGTTGAACCATTACGTGAATTATTCAAAGATGAAGTGCGTAAAGTTGGTTTAGAACTCGGTTTACCATACGATATGCTGTATCGTCATCCATTCCCTGGACCAGGTTTAGGTGTACGCGTATTAGGTGAAGTGAAAAAAGAGTACTGTGATTTATTAAGACAAGCGGATGCTATCTTTATCGAAGAACTTTACAAAGCTGAACTATACCACAAAGTTAGTCAAGCATTTACCGTATTCCTACCGGTACGTTCAGTTGGTGTTATGGGCGATGGTCGTCGCTATGATTGGGTTGTCTCGCTACGAGCCGTAGAAACCATCGACTTTATGACCGCCCATTGGGCGCATCTTCCTTACGACTTTTTAGGAAGAGTATCAAACCGTATCATTAACGAAGTTAATGGCATATCACGAGTAGTCTATGATATCAGCGGCAAACCGCCAGCGACTATTGAGTGGGAGTAGCACTTTCTCAGTTGTTATCTTCAATTAATATCTAAAAGCCATTCCATATCGAATGGCTTTTTTATTGTAAGATTTTAAAAAATTATTAAACTAAACGTACAGCTAACAATAATAATTGATTTTATATTTAGATGATTATTCGCTCTGTTGCATACCAGATTAGCGATTGTGAGTGATCGACAAATTGATTTTCATCATCTAATAATAATTGGATGGCTCTTTTGGCTTCAGGTGAAGTTCTGATACTTAACATTTTTTCTTTACTTTGCCAGTAAATTTCAGCCATTCCATCAAAATCAAAAATAGGTGCACCTCTGCTATTGCGCATAGCATTTCCCGGTTTTTTATCCTGTAATGGAACACTTTGGACGTAATGAAGAATTCCTAGCGCTTCTTTTTGTGAATTAACCAAATTTGCATGATGGTTATGCCAATAGTTATCAAATTCTTGATAACTTAATGTCTTTTTGCGTTTAACTAACGTAATTAATTTGATCATTTAATATCTCCTTTAATAAATAAAACCATATGGTAAAGTATGACAGAGCTGTTAGAGTCAATAGGAAGTGATATGAAAATTGGTGAATTATCAAAATTAAGTCAGATCAGTGTTAGAATGCTTAGATATTATGAAGAAGAAGGACTTCTTTCACCAAAACGCACAGTTTCAGGTTATCGTCAGTTTGAAATAGAGGACATTGACCGAGTTAAACTCATTCATAAATTAAGTAGTGCCGGATTAACATTAAAAGTTATACGTAAGATCCTTCCTTGTTGGCAACATCAAAATAAAAAGTTTTCGCCTTGTAAAGAGTTCAAAATGAGGTTGAATGAAACTTTGTTAAAACTAGATGAACAAATCCAACTTTTACAGCAAAGTCGTAGTCATTTAATAACTTTGTTAAAGGAAAATAATGAAAATAAGTAAAATTAAGATTGTTTAAATAGGCTTTCAATCGTCAAATGCTAAAATTAAAATGGGATATTACCTAAAATTAAAAGATATTGGAGAAGCTAATCCTCCGCAGAGTAGGGTTATTGTTTATCATTTTAATTACAACGTTATTGATAAAAATTATGAATAGTTTTCTTTTAATAATCCTATTATATCGCTAGACAGTGGTTATTCTTGTTTATTTTTGCAGATTAAATATGATCTAAATAATGAAATAAATAGGATGTTATAGACCTAAACATTGAAATAAAGCTAAATTAGAATTTTATGTTATTTTTGTTATTATAAAATCGAATTTTTAGTTAATTATTAAGGTAAAACATGTTTAATTTAAAAAAATATTTAGTTGGTTTATTGGCATTGTTTAGTGTTTCTTGCTATGCATTCGATCATGTTGTTACTTTTGTTTGTACAGGTAACACAGGCCGTAGCCCTATGGCCGAAGCATTGGCTAAGGATTATGTTGACAAACATAATCTCAATATTGAGGTTCGATCACGGGGTGTTAATGTTGATCCAAGTGAATTAACACCAGAAGAAGGTACAGTTAAGGTATTAAAAGATAGAAATATTGATATATCTTCACATAAAGCAACGCAATTAGTGAAAGAGGATATCGATAAATCAGAATATTTACTGACAATGACGCAAAAACATAAAGATAAAATTTTGGATAAATTCCCAGAATCGAAAGATAAAGTATTTACATTATCTGAATTTGCCACAGGTAAAAATGAAGATCTTTCTGACCCATACAAATTACCATTATCTACTTATATCAAAGTAGAAAAACAATTAGATAAATTTTTACCATTGGCATTGGATAAAATTGCCAAAGAGAAATAATTTGATCTAAATATATTCTTATAAATTTTCTTTTTTAAAACCGCATAATTGCGGTTTTTTAATATTTACGTGATTTCGATAATAGATTGTTTTTCCTAATTTTTAATAAATGAACTATAAAAAATTATTGCTTGAGTATATACTCTTGCCTAAAGATTTTATTCTTCCATATAGTTGTATGTAGAAGAGTATAGTGAATAGTTATTGCATCAATTTATAAGTGAAGGAGCATTGAGTATGATTTTAGGTAATGTTAATCATTTGGATTTAGTTCCATACTTGCCGGCCAAAATTAAACAATCGATTGAATACGTAAAGGACAATGTTAATAGCAATACACCAGCTGGTCGTTATGATATCGATGGTGACAATATGTTTTTTATGGTGTCAGATAATTCATTAAGATATATTCATGACGCTAATCCTGAATATCATAAAAAGTATATTGATGTACAAATTGTTTTAGAAGGGCAGGAAGGTATGGCTATTTGTACTTTGCCTCCACACACTCAAGTTTTAGATGATAAAATAGCAGAAAATGATATTGCTTTTATCAAAACGCCTAACGAAGAAACTATGTTAGTATTACAGCCTGACGATTTTATTGTTTTTTTACCCAATGAAGTTCATAAACCACTTTGTGCTGTTGATAATAAGATTGCTACGGTTCGTAAAGTTGTGGTAAAAATTGCATTGAATTATTTATAGATAGAATAAGGATTTTAGGTAACACTATGACTACAAATATCGCTGTTATTGGCGAATGTATGATTGAGCTTTCAATAAAACAAGATTCAACAACCCGTAATTTTGGTGGTGACACTCTTAATACATCGGTTTATTTATCGCGTTTGTTGACCAATAAAGATTTTTCGATTCACTATGTGACAGGCTTAGGAACCGATCCTTTTAGTCAAGAAATGCTTGATAGTTGGCAAAAAGAGCATATCTCAACTGATCTAGTTCAAAGAATGGCTGATAAAATGCCAGGGCTTTACTCCATTGTTACTGACGAGCATGGTGAACGTTCTTTTTATTATTGGCGTAATGATGCAGCAGCTAAATTTTGGTTAAAAACAGCCGAAACAACCAAAATTACCGAACAAATTGCTAAATGTGATTATGTATATTTAAGTGGTATTAGTATCGCAATTTTAGATGCAGAAAGTATCGTTAAATTATTAGCGTTATTAAAACAAGTTAAGGCGAATGGTGGTAAGGTTATTTTTGATAATAACTTCCGTCCTCGTTTGTGGAGTAGCTTTGATTTAGCTCGTAGCGTTTATTCAGATATTTTGTCATACACTGATATTGCCTTTTTAACTTTAGATGATGAAGATTTATTATGGGGTAAATTACCTTATGAAAAAGTTATTGAGCGTACTAAAAACTTTGGTGTTTCGGAAATAGTGATAAAACGTGGTAGTGATAGTTGCATCATTGATTCTTTAGAAGGTCGTTTTGAAGTTCCAGCTAATAAAATTGCTAAAGAAGATGTTATCGATACTACAGCTGCTGGTGATTCATTTAGTGCTGGTTATTTAGCTGCTCGTTTAAGTGGTAAAACTCCTTCACAATCAGCCAGCCAAGGTCATCTAGTGGCAGGAACTGTGATTCAGTATCGTGGTGCTATAATACCTTTGGACGCTACACCAAAATTAATTGAGAATTAATAAATAAAACGGTCTTAATGACCGTTTTTTATTGCAAATCAATATTTACCGAAATATTAGCCCTTAATATCTAACCAAAATAGATAGTAGGGCATGATGAATAAATTAAGGTAATATAGCAAAAGAACGAACCGGAAAACCTGATGCATTATTAGGTTTGGCTACAATATTAAAGATAACTGCTCCTTTAGCTGGCAATTGATCTAAATTGGTCATTAATTCAACTTGATAAGTATCTTGCTCTAAAACATAGTATTCGCCTTTTAAAGCATTATTTTCCCTAAATGCTTTGGCTGAATCAGTATCAAAAGTTTCATGACCAATAGCTTTAATTTTTCGTTCTTCAAATAAAAATTTCAGTGCATCAAGTCCCCATCCCGGAATTTGGTTATTGCCATCGGCATCTTTATTTTCCATTGCCGTTTGTGATGGCCATTTTTTACTCCAATCAGTTCGTAATGCAACAAAGCTACCCGATTCAATTTGTCCATGCTGCTGTTCAAAGCTTAATACGTCTGCTACTGAAAAAGAGAAATTAGGATCTTGTTGTGCTCGTTGCGATTGATCGATAACAATTAACGGTAATACCAGTTCTTGTAATTGTAATTCATGCAAATAGCGAGTGTTAGGCACAAAATGAATAGGCGCATCTAAGTGAGTGCCATATTGTCCAGCAAAACTAAAGTTTTGTGCTAAAAAACCATCATTATGATCAAATAGCGTTTTGATTTCGGCTGGATTAAACATAAAAAAATGTGGTGAATTGTGATCAAATGCATGGGTCAAATCAATCCATTTTTTTGATTTTAATAAATTTAAAGCTTGTAATACATCGTTATTCAAAACTATTCCTCACACTATAAAACACAATTACTTGTTTATTGTAAAATGGTTATATTTGTTAAACAAATAATTTTAAGTTATAGAAATATAATTTTTAGTTCTAATCTATTAAGAAAAATTTTGAGGAACGGGGTTTTTGAATGATTAAAAAGTGCTTTATTTTTATTATTTAATGAACAAATTTGGTTTATATTATTGAAATTTTACTAACCGACCCTATTGAGCTATATAGTTGTATATTTAATCATTCCATACTGGTATAATATACAGTTAATCTTTTGTCTATTTATCTAAACACACATATAAGAAGAGATCTATGTCAATTAAAGATATCGATATTCGTGGTGCAAGAACACACAACTTAAAAAATATCAATGTAGTTATTCCAAGAGATAAATTGGTTGTAATTACTGGTCTGTCTGGGTCTGGTAAATCATCACTAGCGTTTGATACCTTATATGCTGAAGGACAAAGACGATATGTTGAGTCGTTATCAGCTTATGCTCGTCAATTTTTATCACTAATGGAAAAACCTGATGTTGATCATATTGAAGGTTTGTCGCCAGCTATTTCGATTGAGCAAAAATCAACATCACATAATCCGCGATCAACGGTCGGTACAATCACCGAAATTTATGATTATTTACGTCTGTTATTTGCTCGAATTGGTGAGCCACGTTGTCCAAATCATAATTTACCATTAGCTGCGCAAACAGTTTCGCAAATGGTTGACAGTATTATGGCATTACCTGCAGAAAATCGTTATATGTTACTTGCGCCAGTGGTTACTGAGCGTAAGGGTGAGTTTGTGAAATTATTCGAACAACTTGCTGCTAGCGGTTATATTCGAGTTCGGGTTGATGGTGATGTTTATGATCTCTCCGATCCTCCGACACTTGAGCTACAGAAAAAACATACTATTGAAGTGGTTGTCGATCGTTTTCGTATTCGTGATGATTTGAAACTACGTTTAGCTGAGTCAATTGAAACAGTACTTTCAATTACCAATGGTATTGTTAAAGTCGCGAATTTGGATGATCCAAAAGCTGAAGAACATCTATTCTCAGCCAATTTTGCTTGCCCAATATGTGGCTATAGTATTTCGGAACTTGAACCAAGATTGTTTTCATTTAACAATCCAGCTGGTGCTTGCCCTGAATGTGATGGGTTGGGGGTACAACAATATTTTGATCCCAATCGAATTGTACAAATGCCAGAAGTTTCTTTAGCTGCAGGCGCGATTAAAGGTTGGGATAGACGTAATTTTTATTACTTTCAGATGTTAAAATCGTTAGCTGAACACTATAAATTTGATATCGATCAACCATATCAAAAATTATCTGCAAAAGTGAAAGATATTTTATTAAATGGTTCTGGTGGAGACGAAATACAGTTTGTTTACACTAATGATCGTGGTGACGTTGTGAAGCGTAAACATGCTTTTGAAGGTATTATCAATAATCTTTCTCGTCGCTATAAAGAAACCGATTCGCAAACAATTCGTGAAGAGTTAGCTAAATATATTAGCCATCGACCTTGCCCATGTTGTGAAGGTTCAAGGTTATGTAAAACAGCTCGACATGTATTTATTAACGATACTAATTTACCAACTATTAGTAATTTAAGTACCCAACAAGCGAAGGACTTTTTTGATAAGTTAACATTGACCGGACAACGGGCGCAAATAGCTGAAAAGATTTTAAAAGAAATAAATGATCGGCTGCAATTTTTGATTAATGTCGGTTTAAATTATTTAACTTTATCTCGTTCTGCTGAAACCTTATCGGGTGGTGAAGCGCAACGTATTCGACTGGCTAGCCAAATTGGTGCCGGATTAGTTGGTGTGATGTATGTTCTTGATGAACCGTCGATTGGTTTACATCAACGTGATAATAGTCGCTTGATTGACACATTGACTCACTTACGTGATTTAGGTAATACCGTTATTGTCGTTGAACATGATGAAGAAGCGATTATGGCTGCTGATTATGTTATTGATATTGGTCCTGGTGCAGGTGTTCATGGTGGTGAGGTTGTTGCACAAGGTACGCCAAAACAGATAATGGAATGTAAAAATTCATTAACGGGTAAATACCTTTCTGGTGAGGAAAAAATTGAAATTCCTGCTGAGCGAACCAAAATCGATAAGAAAAAAATGTTATCACTTATTGGTGCGACGGGAAATAATCTTAAAAATGTTACCTTGAATATCCCAGTTGGCTTATTTACGTGTATTACTGGTGTATCTGGTTCCGGTAAATCAACTTTGATTAATGACACTTTGTATCCTTTAGCCCAAAATGAACTTAATGGTGCAGAAAAAAGTGACATTGCACCTTATGAAGCAATCAAAGGATTAAATTATTTTGATAAAGTCATCGCAATTGATCAGAGTCCTATAGGTCGAACACCACGTTCAAACCCTGCTACATATACTGGATTTTTTACGTCAATTCGGGAACTTTATGCTGGTGTGCCAGAAGCTAGAGCACGAGGTTATAATCCAGGAAGGTTTAGTTTTAATGTCAAAGGTGGACGCTGTGAAGCTTGTCAAGGTGATGGTCTAATAAAAGTCGAAATGCATTTTTTACCGGATATTTATGTACCTTGTGATCAGTGCCATGGTGCAAGATATAATCGAGAAACATTAGAGATTAAATATAAAGGTAAATCGATTAATGAAATCCTAAATATGACGGTTGAAGAAGGGCGTGAGTTCTTTGATGCAGTACCTATGATTTCACGTAAATTACAGACTTTAATTGATGTTGGTCTTGCTTACATTACCATTGGTCAATCAGCAACTACTTTATCTGGTGGTGAAGCACAACGGGTAAAACTTGCAAAAGAATTATCTAAGCGAGATACTGGTAGCACACTTTACATACTTGATGAGCCAACTACAGGTTTACATTTTGCCGATGTAAAACAATTGCTCGCTCAATTACATTCTTTAAGAGATAAAGGCAATACTATAGTCGTGATTGAACATAATTTAGATGTTGTCAAAACTGCTGATTGGATTGTCGATCTAGGTCCTGAAGGAGGAAGTGGTGGTGGTGAGATCATTGCTGAAGGTACCCCTGAAGATGTTGCTAAATCGAAAAAATCCTATACAGGTCAATATTTAAAACCATTATTGCAACGACAAAAAGATAAATAATCTGGACTAAAACTACGGTAACCATAGGAGAGTTATTTTGACATTACAAATTATATTAATGATCATCATTGCTTATCTCTGTGGTTCACTGTCTGGCGCTATGATTATTTGCCATGTGATGAAGTTACATGATCCTTCCTTGCATGGCTCTCATAATCCGGGCGCAACCAATGTATTAAGAATTAATGGCCGTTTACCTGCCGTTATCGTATTAATATTTGATATGTTAAAAGGAGCGATTCCTGTTTATATTGCTTATCGACTAGGGATATCACCTTTCTTTTTAGGCATAATTGGTATTTCAGCTTGTCTTGGTCATATTTTCCCTTGCTTCTTTGATTTTCGTGGTGGTAAAGGCGTTGCGACTGCTTTAGGCATGATGGCGCCTATTGGACTTGATTTTACTGGTTGTTTTCTCTTAACGTGGTTTTTGGCGTTAATTATTACTGGCTATTCATCAGTGGCTGCAATTGCCGGCTTTCTTTTTGCGCCTTTATTTGTCTGGTTTTTCAAGCCCGAATTGACGTTACCTGTGACAATGCTCTCTTGCTTAATCATTATTCGTCATAGTAGTAATATTATGCGACTATTTAAAGGTGAAGAGCCAAAAAGCTATACTAGGCATAACAAAAAATAGCTTAATGGGATATTTATTTTTAACAGCTAATCATTATTAATGATGAAAATTTAAAAAGTATAAAACAAGTAATTTCACGTTAGATTTCTTAAAGTTTAATTAATTTGGAATTGAAATAATAGAATATTTCTTGTTTTATACATAATTGAAACAAGGTATTATTGATTAATTATTATAACTATATGGTAACAAAATAATTCATGCAAATCAGTCCTTTACTCGAATCACTTATTAGTGCACTGCGCTGTTTACCTGGTGTTGGTCCAAAATCAGCACAACGAATGGCTTATCATCTATTACAACGAAACCGTCAAGCAGGACTTCATTTAGCTCATGAGTTAAATGAGGCAATGAATAACATTGGCCATTGTAAAGCATGTAGAACTTTTACTGAGCAAGAGATCTGCACTATTTGTGCTAATGTTCGCCGTCAAAGTAGTGATCAGCTCTGTGTGGTTGAATCTCCAGCAGATATTTTTGCCATTGAGCAAACTGGGCAGTATAGTGGTCGTTACTTTGTTTTACTTGGCCATTTATCGCCACTAGATGGCATTGGACCAAGCGATATTGGTCTTGATTTACTAAAAAACCGATTAGCGTCAGAATCAATTCATGAGGTTATTTTAGCAACCAATCCAACAGTTGAAGGTGATGCAACAGCTAATTACATTGCTCATATGTGTAATGAGTTTAATATCGTTGCGACTCGTATTGCCCATGGCGTTCCTGTAGGTGGTGAACTTGAAATGGTGGACGGAACTACCTTATCGCATTCATTTGTTGGTCGACAAAAGATAGACTTTTAGGGTTATTTTATGGTTAATCGCAATAGATAAATAGATTATTTAGTAAATATTCGTGGATTTCAGCAAAAATTAGAAAGAGAGATGTTATGAAATATAAAGCAGTTGCTTTTGATATGGATGGTACTTTACTGGCGAGTAATCGTTTAATCCTTCCTGAAACAGTAGAGATGATCCAAAAAATTATGGATAAAGGCATTAAAGTTATTTTAGTCTCTGGTCGTCATCATACGGTAATACATCCTTATTATTATCAACTCAAATTATCAACACCGGCAATTTGTTGTAATGGATCTTACTTATATGATTTCAAACAACAACAAAATTTTGCTGCAAAACCGATGACTAAACAGCAAGCAAAAACTTTATTGAACTTAGTCAATCAGTTTGGTATTCATACCATGATTTACACAGATCAAGTTATGAATTATGAAATTCTTGATGATCATTTAGAAGGATTCTTTGGATGGTTGAACTCATTACCAGAATTTTTACAACCAGAAGTTAAAAAAGTTGATAATTTTGAACAAGTCATTGAACAGGCCAATATGATTTTCAAATTTGCTACCAGTAGCCATAATTTATCTGCCTTAAAACAATTTTCAGATGCAGTTGATGCACTTGAAGAGTTTTCTTGTGAATGGTCATGGTCGAATCGTGCCGATATTGCAGTTAAAGGTAATACAAAAGGCAATGGATTAAAACATTGGGCTGAACATGAAAATATTAAACTAAGTGAAATCGTTGCTTTTGGTGATAGTTATAATGATATTAGTATGTTTGCTATTGCAGGACTAGGTATTGCTATGGGTAATGCCGATGATGAAGTTAAAGCCAAAGCTAGTTATACGATTGGCGATAACAATAGCCCTAGTATTGCTAATGAACTTGAAAAATTATTTTTATAGTCAAATAGGTTAATTAAGCATGGTTTTTGAGGTTCTTTATCAGGACAATGATTTAATAGCAATAAACAAGCCAGAAGGGTGGTTGGTACATCGTAGCTGGCTTGATAAAAATGAAACAGTGTTTGTAATGCAAACATTACGAGATCAAATAGGGCAACATGTTTATCCTATTCATCGTTTAGATCGACCAACCTCTGGAGTATTAATTTTTGCGCTATCTAGCGATATCGCTCGTTTATTATCACAACAGTTTGCTGAAAAACAGATTGAAAAAACTTATCATGCTATTGTACGAGGTTATGTTGATGGTGAAGATACTATTGACTATCCATTAGCTGAAGAGTTAGATAAAATTGCTGATAAATTTGCCAGCAAAGATAAGCCAGCACAAGAAGCAATAACCTTTTATAAAGGCCTTAGTAAAATAGAATTACCTATCGCAGTAGGCAAATATTCAACAGCTAGGTACAGTTTTGTTGAGTTAAAACCGCAGACCGGTCGAAAACATCAATTACGTCGCCATTTAAAACATATTTTCCATCCAATTATTGGTGATAGTAAACATGGAGATCTCCATCAAAATCGTGCTTTTGGTTATTATTTCGGTGTTAAACGTCTTATGTTACATGCTAGCACTATCAAAATGATGCATCCCGTCACCCATGAACCATTAACTATCCATGCAAATTTAAGTGAAGAGTGGTTAACAATATTAAAAAAATTTAGATAAAGTTAATGGCTTTATTGATAATTAATTTCAATTTATTAGTGGTATTTAATTTTTTTATTTGCAAAACAAATTTTATTGCATTATCAACTGAGTTACTATAACCTTAAACCGCATATCTAAATCGTTAACAAGATTTGCAAAGCACTTATCTTCATGTTTTCAAAGTATTGTTAACATTTTCAGGCATTAATAATAATTAAATTTAGTAAATTATTTAGGAAAAACAATGAAACGATTAACTCAGTATGTAAGTATCTTCTTTTTAACTTTATTCGCTATTGCGTGTTCATCAGGTGAAAGCTCACCAGAAAAAGTCGCAGAAAAATATGTATCAGCTATTTATAGTGGCGATGCAGATGCTGTAATAAAAATGATTTATATTCCA
Organism: Gilliamella sp. LMG 34362; assembly: GCF_984569125.1. NCBI lineage: Bacteria > Pseudomonadati > Pseudomonadota > Gammaproteobacteria > Orbales > Orbaceae > Gilliamella > Gilliamella sp. LMG 34362. The sequence goes on from NZ_OZ474902.1 coordinate 1,360,475, forward strand.
GAGGAAGACAAATCTTCAGGTGCTAGCACAATGATTACCGGTAAATTGCAAGACGGAGCAAAAAGAGCTAAAGCTTATGCTGAGGAACATGGCGGCATTGATAAAGTTGAATATCAACCAACTAAATATCTAAATGATGATAAAAGCCGTGCTATCATTGGAATAAATGTAATCTTCAAAGATAATGCTAATAAAAATGAAGACCTTAAATTAACCAAAGTTGATGGTAATTGGTTTATTGAAGTCGGTTTTTAGTTTTTAACATCACAATTTTGGTTGTTTAAATATACAGGAAAATAAAGGTTATTTTACTTTTTTGTAGTTAAATAAATATAGGAACATATTGAATACAATATCAAATAGGGAAATACAATATGAAATTGTTAGTTAAATTTTTAAGTGTATTTTTGTTAGCTTTAATGCTTACCGCCTGTTTTTCAGATGACAATACGCCTGAAGTGGTAGCTGAGAAATTTATTAAAGATGCTTATAGTGGCGATATTGAAGGTACTTTTGATGCTTTATATGTTCCTTATTTCCATATTCCTGGTGCTGTATATATTCCTAATGAATTAAAAACCAAAGGTGTAGATGTTAACGATTTAATAAAAAGTAAATTGAAAATTGCTATCGACAAAGCAGTTGCTACTACAAAAGAAAATGGTGGTATTGATCGAGTAGAATTATCTAACACCGAATATAATAATGATCACACTAGAGCTAATATCAAAACAACCATTATCTTTAAAAATGGAACTGATAATAAGTCAGATTTTTCATTAATAAAAGTTGATGGTAAATGGTTAATTAATATGGAATAGCTCTTATAATTATTTGATAATTTAAAAAGACGAGTCTCATCTTTGAACTTTTTAAATTAATAATGAAAAAATTCAAACTTTATGAAATTTTCCTATTATATTTTTATTCTTTTTCTTTTTATAAAAAATCCAGTTTATGCTCAAGAATCAGCAAATTCCGATAATTCCTATAAAGAAAAGAGTTCATTAATTAATGTTGGGGATTGGATTTTTCGTAGTGGTGTTCAGACAGATAGTCTTATTGTAAAAAAACTTGATGGCGGTATATTTTCTCATATAGGCATGGTTGTCGCGATTGAACCGGAAATAAAAGTTATTCATGCCACGACTACTGATGATGAAAATATTCCAAATCAAGTTATTATTTCAAGTTTGGCTGACTTTACTGCTCCAGAATTAGCTGAGAAATATGCCATAGCGCGGCCAAACTTTTTAACAGACGAGCAAAAGTCACAAATTATTGCCGAGCTGTTAACTAAACAAGGAGAGGTGTTTAAACTGGCTTCTCGTGAGGAAGACCATTTATATTGTACTACGTTATTGTATGACGTTATTATCAAATATAAATCTGATTTTAACCCAGAATGGAAATATGCTAATTTCCCTTTATTGCGTGGTCATTATCTATTTCCGAGCGCTTTTGCCAATTATTCTGATATCACTTGGATATATAGTTATCCGGACAACTAAATAATTAATGCTGGAAGGTTTATAATAAAATCACGTTTAATTAGTCACGGTTCAGTTCGTTTATTATTGAAAAATTGCCTCTGACAAAGCAAATAAGAGAATAGATTTAAAAAAAGCGTAATGGAATAATTACGCTTTTTGATAGAGGTTATTAAGTTAAGATTCTAGATAAATAGCCTGCATTTTTTCAAAATCTTGATCGGTGAAACCAAGTTCTTGTTTAATATAATTGCTTGGTGTTCCAGCAACTTTTTTCATCGTATTAAGTATTTCTAATACGAAACTTTCACGAGTATCAATTAGACTTAGCAAATATCCTAAAACATCCTCATTATCGGTTATTTGTCGATAAGCTTCCATTTTTATTTTATTACGTTCTAAACGGTTATCGTGAGTAAGCATATAGTCATAAATAATATCTGATTCAGATACACCTAACATTATCTGGATAAGTAATACGCCATAGCCAGTCCTATCTTTACCTCCACGACAGTGTTGAATACTTGGACTATTGTTGCCATCTAATACTACTCTTAGCATTTGTCGATAAGCATTTTTCGACTTTTCACTCAATACAAAGTTACGATATTGCTCAAGAACTTGGATGCCTTCGCCATTGACTAATTCTTTCGGAATATCTCTCAACACACTCTCAATTAAAGCTCGATCTTCATTGCTGGGATCGGCTGCAAATTGGGCTGCAAGTTCTGCTGTTTGTGCTGAAGCATCAAAATTAAAGGTTTGCTTTTCACCAATTGAAGAATTTGGACTAGTTTTAATTTCATTTTCACAACGATAATCTATAATCGTTTGAATGTTTAATGTTTTAATATATTGTTGCGCATCTGGTTTTAAACCATGAAGATGATTAGAACGGTATAATAATCCCCATTTTACCCGTTTCCCATTTGCACCAATATAACCACCAAAATCACGGAAATTATTTAGACCTGTAATTGGTAAAGTTCGTTCAGCAACTAAATATGAGAAATCATTACCAATTTGTAAAATCAGATAAATACGACGTTTTGCTTGTAAAGGATCTTCAAAACTAAACGGCGATTTTATATCTTCACTGATTAATGTTTTATTTGTTGTATTAACATTTGCTTCTTCAGTCCAGTATAAATCTACACGATGATCTGAATTGTTTTCAAATGAGACAGTTAATTGACCTTGCTTATTGCGGTTTAATGAAGCTGTTTTAATTTTAACTACCATATTTATTCCTTACTTTAAAATACCAAACATTGAAAATATTACCCCAATCACCATTACCGCCAGTATTAAGCTAACTGTGTATTTTCCTTGAAACTTCCTAACGATGAAGAATGTGGCTAATGCAAAAAGTAAGGTTAAAAAATTTGGCATGACTTTATCGAACATTTCTTGGACTTTAATCGATTGTTCGCCAACACTAATTGTTAGGGGGGTAGCAACGTTGACCGTTGATGCAATGAGCGAGCCTAAGACCATGACACCAACAACATTAGCCAAGTTACTTATTCTTTGAATAATATTTGAATTTTTTGATTGCTCAATTAAATCTACACCCTTGTTATAGCCATAATGAATAAAGAAATATTTGCTTAATACATTAACAAGGTTATAAATTAAAAACATTAATATAGGACCAATGATATTGCCTTGCAACGCGAAAGCAGCGCCAATACTGCCGCAAATTGGCATCCAAGTGAATTTAAGTAAACTATCACCTAAACCTGCAAAAGGGCCCATTAAACCAGCTTTAACAGAGACTACCGCATCTTTTTCTTCTTCACTGGTTTTCTCTTCCATTGCAGCGGTAACCCCTAAAATTAACGCACCAGCATTAATTTGAGTATTAAAAAATTCTAAATGACGCTTCATTGCACGGATACGCGTTTCTTTATCAGCATCCTTATAAAGGCGATCTAATACTGGGGCCATACAATGGGCAAATCCTATCATTTGCATTTTTTCATAGTTATATGAAAATGACATGGTTTGTAGGTTCCAAAAGATACGATTTAGATCTTTTTTAGTAATTTTATGTAGAGTACTCATAGATCATATTCCTCTTCAGTGTTGCTATTCATTGATGTTTGGTTATCGGATGATTCATTATTATTACTGGTTCTGCCATTAGTTGATGCCATGTCATATAAGACTGCGAAAGCTAGAGCAATAAATGTCACTGGAATAATTGGTAATTTTAAATAGGTTGTTAGCATGAAACCTAATAGGAAAAAGAACCACATTCTGCCTTTGAGTAACATCAGTAATAAAATACAAATACCTACTGCTGGAATTAATTTGGAAGCAACGCCCATACCATCAATGATACTTTTTGGAATCGCATCTAAAATAGTTTTAACTAAATCACTACCAAAATAAATTGCAATAAAACATGGAACAGCTCGAATTAAAAACCAAAGTGGTGTTGAGAAAAAGTGAACTTTAGCCAGCGCTTTATAATCACCATTTAAAACAGAACGTTCTGCCCAAGGATTTAAAAAACAGGCAAATGAGCGCCATATAATAAGCAATTGTTGGCATAACAATGATACAGGTACGCCTAATGCAATACCGGTAGCAATACCTCCGCCAGTAGTAATACCTAGTGAAACCCCGATAATGGCACCGGCAACAATGTCTGGTGCGGAATATGCACCTACGTTACCAATACCCATCCACATTAACTCTAGCGTGGCGCTAATTGCTAACCCTTGAACCATATCACCCATAATAATACCTGCAACGGTACCTGTTAATAATGGGCGACGTAACATCTGCGGACCAACATCATCCAATGAACAAATTCCCGCCCAAATGGCGACAAGAATAGCTTGCGTTAACATATGTTAACCTCCAAATTATAAATAAATACTTTCAAACATTATTTAGTTAAGTAGTGATTGCAGATCGACTATTGGATCTTTAGGAACCATCTGTACCTCAACTGGAATATTTTTAGCAATAAGGTTTTTGAATGCTTGTTCCTCTTCTGGTGTTACTGAAACCGCTCTTGATAATTGATGTCGACCATCTTGCATTCGCATACCACCCACATTCACTTTTTCCAGCGATAATCCACCTTCAACTAACGCATTAACATCAATACTATTTGTGAAAAGTAACATGGTTCTTTTTTTGATCGGGGTCTTTTTTAAAATTTCGATAAATTGTTGTACTCCAAACACTAAAACTTTTAGTCCAGGGGGTGCCGACATAGTGAGTACCGATTGCTGAACTTTATCACCAGCGACTTTGTCATTAATAACTAATACTTGTTCTATGTCATAGTTTTTTACCCAAGTAGTAATAACTTGTCCATGAATCAAACGGTCATCAATTCTTGCTACATTTATTGGCATTGGTCTTCTCCTTACAACTCATTAGATTGTTCTTGTTGAACATTTAGAATCTGCCGAACATCTTTACAGCTTTCAGGAAAAGTTTCCTCAATAGCTAATTTGGCATCATTTAATGTTCCTTCACGATTATTTAAAACTTCAAGTAATACTGGAATATTAAAACCACAAAATAGCAATACATCATCATGCGATATGAGCAGTTCAGCGGCTAGATTACAGGGCGTTCCTCCCATAATATCTACCAATATAATTACGCCATTGCCTTGATTAAGTTTTTTATAACTACTTTGCATTTCCTGACGTAAATTATCGATATTACTATCAATTAAAACTGATATAACATGAACATTGTCTTGTTCGCCCATAAGCATTTGAGCACACTCTAAAGCGCCTTGAGCAAATGGACCATGACTAGCTAAAATGATGGGTAAAGGATGTGGCATAAAAATTTCCTTATTATGTAATTTTATTACTAAATATTGTTATTTATTTAGTAATAAAATTACATCTACAAAGGCAAATAGTCATCTATTTTTTAAGAAATTTTTATAATTTTGTGAACAAGATCAAATTTATGCAAAGAAAGAGGGAAGAGGTAACCAACAAGTTTGTTCTCATGACTAGTATTTTATTTTTGGAGATTATTTTGTTGTTTTTGCCGGATATTTACGCTTTTCTCTGTTTTGAGTTTGTAATAGTAATCGTTCGTCATATTGACGAATAAATAAGTTAGTTAAGAGCATATTTACAACAGATATTTGTGATATTTTAGAGCGTATCGGTATTAACCTTGAAGCATGCTCCATAGAAGTAGTATGTAAAACAAAGGTAGCTAAGGATGAAATTTGGCTTTGTCCCATTTTGGTAATAGCAATAGATGGAACCAAAGATTGATCGGCTAGTTTTAGTAATTCAACACAATCAGGTGTTTCTCCTGAATGTGAAATAATAATGACAAGATCATTCTTATCTAATGTACTGATAAGACTACGTGTAACGTGAGCATCGAAGTGACAATTGACATCTTTCTTTATTTTAATTAGTTGATATTCAAGTTCTTTACCAACTAAACCACTACTGCCTACACCAAATATAACTATTTTTTGACAATTAATAATTAAATCAATTGCATTATTGAGTGCATGAATATTAACAATGGAGTGAGTTTCATCGATTGACGACTTTTCCATCGCTTGGACTTTACTATTAACATCAGCAAGAGAATCATTCAAATTGATATCATCTTGTAATATTTCATTATTAAGTTTTTTAGGGATTGAGCCAATAAGGTCGACCTTAAAATCACTGAATCCTTTATATCCTAATTTATTACATAGACGTAATATAGTTGTGGTGCTTACGTGATTGAGTTTTGCTAACGTTTGAATACTCATATTCTTGAGCGCTTGGGTATTTTCAATAATAAAATAAGCAACTTTAAGTTCTTTAGTTGATAAGTCCTTTTTTACTTCTCTAAGCTTTAACTCAATCACTAGACACCTCAAATGTACTGTTATATTTCTGCAAGTATATAAAATTTAGTCAGGAAATTAAAAAAAATTAATATTTAAAGTCTAAATTATATACAAATTAAATTGCCATTATCAAAAGTAATTAAATTAAAATAATGGTAATTTTTCTTTATCTCGATAACTATTTTAAGAAAAATTTACTCAATGAGGTTAAGTTTATTTATAAAAAAACCCGCTAATGCGGGCTTTAGAACTAATTAGATAAGATTATTTATCAAATTCGCTAATAATTTCTTTAGCTGTTTTACCATTAAGTTTGTTTTTGAGATCTTCTTTTACTTTCGCTTCATCACCAGCATTGTCTGGATTAGTTGCCGCTGCAGCTGTTGCTTTAACAATAGCACGCGCGAAAGCAATTTTATCTGCATCACTTAATTTTTCACTAGCTTTTTTAACAGAACTAGTAAAAGTATCTTGTGTGGTAAAATCAATTTTAGCTGCATCATCACCACAACCAATTAACGCAAAACTTAATAATGATACTGCTAATAGTTTTTTAAACATTTCCTTTCCTTAAAAATAAATATTATTAAATGCAGAGCTATTTTTATACTAAAAGAGTTAATTTTCAAGCAATAAATGCATTTTAATTGAAAATAATCTATTACTTTATCTATTTAAATTTAAAAGTTGTGAGTTAGGTCAAATTTTTGTTTTTTATCAAAAATAAGATTTCTTCTTGATATTGTGTCTGATTTTACATTTGAAAAGCCTGTTCCTTAAAATTTTTTTGATTTTAAGGGTAAAAAAGCTATGTAAATTAAGATTATTGTTTTTATTTATGTCCGATAATTAGGACATTTTAAATATTCTATGCGACTGCTGTATTTATAACCTATTAAAACTTGACGATAAGGTAAGCCAATGCTAATATTTGCCACCTATTCAGATAGACCTCATCGGCGCGTTGGCAGAGTGGCCATGCTGCGGATTGCAAATCCGTCTACCTCGGTTCGACTCCGGGACGCGCCTCCATAAAAAACAATAAGTTACCCACAATACTTCCTCGAATAAAGTACCAAATCAATAGAGAAAATTATTTTTTATATGATATAGTTAATGATAATTATAGCGAATTGAGTATTATTATGACGGTAGAAAAACTTCGATATTGGTTATCATTTATTATTGCTGCAGTAGCAGTTTTCTTTTTTATGAATCAATTTGGCCTATTTGATAAAAATATTGAAAAACTGTTATTTACCATGTCAAAAGAAATAAATAAAAATACCCCATATCAATTAGATCAGTTCACCATTTTAGATTCAACTACCGCATATAAAAATACAATAGTTTATAAAATGACAATTTTTAATGTTAATATTAAAGATTCAGAAATGGATTTCGTTAAAAATAAACTTTTTTTAACTGTAAGAAACCTTCTTTGCACTGAAGAAAGTACAAAAAAAGCAATATCTAAAGGGGAGATTTTTAAATACATGTATAAAAAAGAAAATGGTAAACATTTATTTTCTTTTACTATAGATAGTAAAGACTGTTTAGAGATGTTAAAAGATGAATCAAAATAACCATTCTTTAGTAACCTTAAATCTGAATATCATCATTAAAATCCATTTGTAGTTCAGGCATTTTTTGTAATTGTAAAAATGTTTTCAATTTTTAGTGTTATTTATTAAATCGTTATTTAATTAAACAATCAAATAATAACTCATCATTTAGTATTGTTATTTATTGAATTATGTCCATTTATAGTGTTTATCAAAAAACAGGATAAGATAAAATATGGCTTATTTTAATTATCACGCCAAAGTCAAAAAACTGATCTCACAAGGCTATCTGGTTCGCTATGAGTTTGTCGATAATTGGAACGGTATCAAACCTGCATTAGTTTTATATTTTGACAATGCTAATCCAATGCCGATAAGGGAATATCGTTGGCAAGAATATCTCCCATTGATTAGTTCTGATGATCAATCGAAGTGATTTTTTGGGAGTGGTATATAAGGTTATTTATCGAGTTGTAATGCAATATAAAGCAGTACTCGATCGTCAAATTTTGACAAATCTAATCCAGTTAGTTTGGTTATATTGTTTAATCGATATTCTAATGTATTGCGATGTATGAAGAGGGCTTTTGCCGTATTATTGTTCTGTAAGTTATGGATAAACCAAGTTTCGAGAGTATTTTGTAATAAGCCGTTTGAATCAGACGCTTTTAATTTATTTAACGGTGAAAGTAACTCTTCAGCTTGCCAATCTTTATTTAAACCATCTAATAAAACAGGTAATATGAGATCTTGATAATAATAATTACGACAATGTGGAAATCTTTTTTTGCCGATTTCTAAGGCGGTTTTGGCTGTTTGATAAGATCTTGCTATGGTATCGTTACCTTGATGAAAATAATTTCCTAAAGATATTTTTATTTTAAATTGACTGAGCAGTTTTGCCTGACTAACTAACTTTTCTAATTTTGTTTTATGTTCTGTTAAATCCCATCGATTAAATTTATTTAAAGCAGGAAGTAATATAACAATTTCGGTTAGTGATTTTATCGCTACTAGTTTTGTTAATGTTTCGAGTTCATTTTGAATTTGTTGTAATTCACTCATTGCAGTTTGAATTCCAAGTTGGCCACTTTCGATTTCAATAATGACAGTTACATAGGATAAAGATAAATCAATGTTTAATTTTCGACTCCATTCAGTTATATTGGAGACAGTTTTGTCTGATTGAATTATCGATAATATAAACTCTTCTTTTAAACGATTATCTTGAGAGAGTTGATTGAGTAATAATGCTTGTTCCATCATCATCTCAGCCGTCATACTCACTAATTCAGCAAATTGGATAATTTTAGTTGGTTCACCCGTTACTCCAATCACACCAACAATTTCTTCTTTAAGTTTTAATGGAAAATTAACACCCGGTTTAACTCCTTTAAGTTTTTTTGCAGTTGGACTGTCAATTGTCACTACTCTGCCTTGTGATATGGCTAATACAGCACCTTCATGTAATTCGCCAATTCGTTCTAAATCACCACTACCGATAATTTCTCCCCGATTATTCATTATATTGACATTACAATTGATAATGCGCATGGTTTTATCAACAATCGATTGAGCAAGTATTGGAGAGATACTTTGAACTTTCATAGCAATAAACCTTTTTATTATAATCAAGTAATAATTTATATCGCATTGATAATAATTTTATTACTATGATTTTTTTGAAACCTGTTAAAATTTTTTAATTATAGCAAACTACAGAGCTTATACTTTATTCGTAAGATTTCATGATTGGGGAATAAAGAATAATCTTTTATTTCCCCATATTTTTAGTTGTCTAGAAATGTTAAATTTGAGCTATATTAATTAAGCGACCAATATTTTCACTGGTTCGTTCAATATTTTTAAACCCATCAGCCAATAGATCCTCAATTTTAGATATCGAAGGGATAATACCGAAAATGGCGTTAATACCTTCTGGATAAAGTTCCTCGATGTTTTCGCCAATCATTCCGGCTAATGCAATAACTGGAATATTGTGTTTTTGGGCCGTTTGGGCAACACCATAAGGTGTTTTACCGAATTTGGTTTGAAAATCAATCCCACCTTCACCAGTAAAACAAAAATCTGCGCCGATTAATTGATTTTCTAAATTACTATACTTGATAACAATATCGATGCCTTTTTCCATTTTACTATTGGTAAACGCCATTAATCCGGCACCTAATCCACCAGCGGCACCAGCACCTGGAATAGTTGCGACATCTTTATTTAGCTGAGATTTTATAATGGATGCATAATGCTGTAAGTTATCATCCAATTGTTTAATCATTTCAGATGTAGCCCCTTTTTGAGGCCCAAATACTCTTGAAGCTCCTTTTTCTCCACATAGAGGGTTAGTGACGTCACTAGCAACGATAAATTCAACTTTATCTAATTGAGGATTGACTTCAGATATATCAATTCTAGCTAAATGCTCTAATGCGCCGCCTCCTTTAGCAATTATCTGATTATTTTTATCATAAAACTTCACTCCTAAGGCTTGTGCCATTCCTGCGCCACCATCATTTGTGGCGCTACCACCAATACCTAAAATGATTTTTTTAATACCATGTTTTAAGCTGGCAAGGATTAACTCGCCCGTACCAAATGTTGTGGTAATCAATGGATTTCGTTGTTCTTTGGGTACAAGATGGATACCGCTTGCTGAGGCCATTTCAATGACCGCAGTAGTGTTATCACCTAGAATGCCATAATAGGCAGTGACTTTGTTACCAAGAGGACCTGTGACTTCACATGTATGTAATGTTCCATTAGTTGCGTCGACTAATGATTGTGTTGTGCCTTCACCACCATCAGCCATCGGTACATGAATATATTTAGCATCAGGAAAAACTTTTTTTAATCCAGATTCGATTGCCTGACATACCTCTTTTGCGGTTAAGCTTTCCTTAAACGAGTCAGGAGCAAGTACAAATGTTTTTTGTTTCATAAAAATTACTCTTAATATTACATAATAAATTGATAGAAAATTGTGGCAACGAGTGTCATAGTGCCACCAACCATAGCTTCATATGGGATCAATTTCATACGTTGTTTAATTGTCATATTCATACTACCACCAGTGACATGGAAGTAGTTCCCTTGTGGTAATGAATCAATAACAGTTGCACCTGTATGCATCATTACAGCTGCACTAATAGCCGGTATTCCTATGTCTGTAATGGTTGAACCAAAAGTCCCAGTTGCTAAAATAACGCCAGTAGAGGTTGACGCGGTGGCCGCTGCCATTAATACACCGGAAATTGGTGATAAGTAATAACCTGAGATGCCCATATAATCAATAATATTGATAACTTGAGTAGCTAAGTTTGATGAACCAATTAAACCAGCAATAGCCCCTGCACCGACAAGGATGAGTACGGTTGGTGTCATTTTTTCAATCCCGGATTTAGTATACATAGCAATGTTACGATGTTGCCCCATTGCTAACATACCGATGATTCCTGCAACGGGAAGTACATATAGCGCATCTATCTTTAAATTAGCTAATGCTTCAATATGAAAAATATTACCTATAGGGTTGATCATTAATAGCAAAATAGCAGTTACAGGTGCAACGATTGCTTTACTGAGAGAAGGATTGTTATTTTTTTGTTCTGCATCATTTTTTTGCAAAGCAACGACTTCTTCAATAGTTACTTTATCGCCTTTATTTTTGATTAATGAAGCAATTACAACAGTTGCAATTAAACCAAATAGTGCAGGGATAAAACCAGCTATCATTACATCACTTAGACTTAAATTGAACCCATTTGCAACCGCAATAGTATTAGGGTTAGGGGAAATAATATTGCCAGCTTTACCACCACCAGAAAGCGCTAATAATAATGCTAATCGAGAAATCCCCATTTTATTACCAACAGATAAAGCAATTGGCGCAACAATTAATACAGCAACCGGAATAAATACGCCTGATGCAGTAATAATACCGGTGGCTAGTGCTAAAGCGAGTAATGCCTTTTTTTCACCTAATTTTTTTACAACAGCTTGTGCGATTGTTTCAGCTGCGCCTGATTCCATCATCACGCCAGCTAAAATCCCTGCGGCTAATACTCTGATTACGGTTCCCATTATACTTTGTGTACCGGTAGTTAAAATCGAAATAGTTTGTACTAGATTTGCACCTCCAATAAATGCACCTATTATCGCACCAAAAAATAACGAATAAACTGGATTTATTCCGCGTAGAATTAAAAAAATAGCAAGAAAAAGTCCTATTATCGCTCCATACCAACTTATGAATTCAGTCATTTAAATTTTCCTCATTGCTTTTTATGACTATCAAAAAATATTGTTCTAATTTTATTATTGAATTTGTTTGCTAGGCTATGTGGTTTTGCACAAATGTGAGCAATAAAAGCTAAAAAATATTGGGCGTTATAATAGTTTTATGTGATATTAATCACAAATTTAGCGGATTTGTCTGTATAATTTTGTTTATGTTTTCATCGGATCTTTAAAAAAGAAATATTTCACAAGTTTTATTTAAACTTACGAAATAACGCCTTATTCAACAGATTATTATTCCTTATTTATAATTGAGATATTGTTGTTCCTTATTATGGTTACAATAAATTTGCCAATCTGATAGCTAAAGCGTAAAATGCCCATCCTATTTTGCTTAACCTATTACCTTATAAGGTAATACTGACTTGAAATCAGAGGCATTTTTTAATGACAATGTTATATCCAAAACCAGAATTACTTTCACCAGCTGGTTCTCTTAAAAATATGCGTTACGCATTTGCTTATGGTGCTGATGCAGTTTATGCCGGGCAACCACGCTACAGTTTGCGAGTGCGCAATAATGAATTTAATCACGAAAATCTCGCTATTGGTATCAACGAAGCCCATGCTCAAGGTAAAAAGTTTTATGTGGTAGTTAATATTGCCCCTCATAATTCAAAATTAAAAACCTTTATTCGTGATTTAGAACCAATTGTTAACATGAAACCCGATGCGTTTATCATGTCTGATCCTGGTTTAATCATGTTGGTTCGTGAACATTTTCCGGAAATGGAAATTCATTTATCCGTACAATCAAATGCGGTTAACTGGGCAACGGTAAAATTTTGGCACAAAATGGGATTAACTCGGGTGGTGCTATCTCGAGAATTATCTCTGGATGAAATTAAAGAGATCCGTGAAAAAGTACCAGAAATGGAACTTGAGGTTTTTATTCATGGTGCGCTATGTATGGCCTATTCAGGACGCTGCTTATTATCTGGTTATATTAATAAACGTGACTCAAATCAAGGTACTTGTACTAATGCTTGTCGTTGGGAATATAAAGTATCTGAGGGCAAAGAGGACGAAGTAGGGCAAATAGTCCATAAATGCGAGCCGATTCCTGTACAACAAGTTGAACCAACATTAGGTGTTGGTACAATAACCAATCAGGTCTTTATGTTAGAAGAATCTGGTCGTCCTGGCGAATATATGCAAGCTTTTGAAGATGAACATGGTACTTATATCATGAATTCAAAAGATTTAAGAGCAGTTGAATTAGTCGAAGATCTGACAAAGATTGGCGTACATTCATTAAAAATTGAAGGTCGAACCAAATCGTTTTATTACTGTGCTCGAACTGCGCAAGTCTATCGTCAAGCTATTGATGCCGCCAGTGAAGGTAAACCATTTGATCCACGCTTATTGGCGGAACTTGATTCTTTAGCTCATCGAGGATATACCGAAGGCTTTTTACGTCGCCATAAACATGAAGATATGCAAAACTATGTGCATAGTCATTCTGTATCTGATAGACAACAATTTGTTGGTGAGTTTAGTGGTCAACGTCTAAATGGCTTAGCTGAAATTATTGTCAAAAATAAATTTTCAGTAGGGGATAGTGTTGAAATGATGACCCCTAAAGGTAATACGACCTTTATTATTGAACGAATGGAAAATAAAAAAGGTCAACCGGTTCCGGCAGGACTTGGTGATGGTCACATTGTTTATATTCCAATCGCCGAAGATATTGATTTAAATTATGCGCTTTTAATGCGTAATTTTGATTAATCTATTTAACTTATATAACTATATAACTATATAACTATATAACTATATAACTAACTGTTCAGGTTTATGAACAGTTAGTTATTATCATTACTGACGAATTAAATCTTCGCCATAACCAATCCATTTATACGTCGTTAACGCTTCAAGGCCCATTGGTCCTCTGGCATGTAATTTTTGCGTACTAACTGCAACTTCAGCACCTAAACCGAATTGTGCACCATCGGTGAATCGGGTTGATGCATTAACATAAACTGCAGCAGCATCGACTAACTTAACGAATTGTTCTGCATTTACAAGGCTACGCGTTAAAATGGCTTCTGAATGACCACTACCATATTCGCGAATATGTTCCACCGCCAATTCCAATGAATCAACAATAACAATATTCAGATCTTTGGAAAGCCACTCTTGTCTTAGTTCATCATCCTCAACGGCAAAAACATTTGCCACTCCAGCATTCAAAATTTTATAAGCATCGGGATCAGCATACAATATCACCTGATTATCGGCCATGATTTGACTAAGTTTTGGTAAAAAAGTATTGGCAATTTCAGTATGAACAAGTAATGTTTCAACAGTATTACAGGTACTTGGTCGCTGAGTTTTTGCATTAAGTATTATTGATAGCGCTTTATCAAAATCAGCACTTTCATCGACAAAAATATGGCAAACACCAATACCACCAGTAATAACAGGTATGGTTGAATGTTCTCGACAAAGTTTGTGTAATGCTGCGCCACCTCGAGGAATAATCATATCAACATATTTATCAAGTTTAAGTAATTCAGTGACATATTTGCGATCAGGATTATCGATAGATTGAATTGCTGTTTCAGGTAGACCGACTTGTTTTAAAGCTTGCTGAATGATAGCTATAATAGCGGCATTGGTATTAACCGTCTCTTTACCACCACGTAGTATCGCTGCATTGCCGGTTTTTAAGCAGAGAGCCGCAATATCAATAGTCACATTTGGACGAGCTTCATAGATAACGCCAATCACACCTAATGGAACTCTGTGACGTTGTAACTTTAATCCGCTTGCTAATGTCGAACCATCAATAACTTGGCCAATTGGATCGGTTAAAGAAACAACATTTCTAACATCATTAGCAATAGATGATAATCGTTCGGAAGTTAATAACAGACGATCGAGTATTGCCTCAGTCAATCCTTGTTCTTTTGCCATAGCCATATCTTTCTGATTAGCATCAAGAATCTTATTAGCATTTAGTTCTAATAAATCGGCGATATGAGATAAAGCCTGATTTTTAATTTTTGTTGTGCATTGTGCTAATTGATATGAAGCAAGTTTGGCTGCTTTACCCATTTCGTTTATCATTGCTTAACCTTTATTGATTTTGTCCACAGAGTTTTTTAATAGATTGCATTTTTTCTAAATATAACTGCTTTTCTGACTCCAACATCATATTTAGGTCGATAACATAATCCTCAATAATATCGTTTGCCTTATATTTTATTATCATGGTATTAGGATTTTTTTCTGAGATATTAATAATATTCTTAAATAGGATACAGGTCATTTTATTTTTATCTTTTCTTTTTAAAAAGACATAAACAATAAAAAACAGGGTAAATAGGATAAGATCCGCAACGGTAAACTGACTATTCCTAATACTAATAAATGTTTTACCCAAAATGATATATTTTTCAGCCCATTGCAGTAACAAAAAAACAATCATTAATAATAAAATGAGACCGAGTTGAAAAGGGATTTCGATTATGTGAGAGAATATAAAGAATGCTATAAAGCAGGTAAGTAAAATTATTATAAGGGGTTCAATATATTTACGTCTATAAAAGACTAAATCCTGCTCATCTTTTTGCCATTTTTCGTGATAGCTATTAACTTCAATACTCAATTTTATAAGCCTTTTATCTTATTCATCTGTTTTTTTATTTATCGATAAGATAGGTAATCTATCCAGAACGCTATGTTATATATTAAATCATCAATATATTTTTGTAATTTAACTATGCATTTCTAATTTTACTAAAATAATTCCTCTAAACCCATTTGATTTACTATTGTATCGATTTTATTTTCTAAAGGAGCAGTTTGCTCGATTTTTCTAAAAGCTATTTTTAATGTAATAAAAACTTGTCTAGTTTTATTATAAATCATTTTGTATTATGAAAAATATAAACATGCCAATAATGACCTTATCTGATGTTGGCTTTTGCATAGTCAAAAGCCTGATTGTAGGCATTATTACTATTAATAAAAGATTATACTGAACACAACGCTATAGAGTAAGTTTTTGTAACGATTAGGCCGAATGTCTCTATTCTAAATCTATTATTTAATCAGCATATCATCTCGGTGTACGGCAACAGGACCATATTCATAGCCAATTATTTGGCTAATTTCTTGTGAATGATGTCCAGCTATTTGTCGTAATGCATCACTATTATAACGGCTGACTCCTCGAGCTATTTGTTTACCAGATTTATCACAAATATTAATGACTTCACCACGTGAAAAATCTTTTTCGACTGCGATAATGCCTTTTGGTAATAACGAACTACCATTATTTAAAATAGCATTAATCGCACCATCATCAAGTATCACTTTGCCTACGTTTGGTGCGCCATATAGCCAATGTTTACGATGTTCTAATGGGGTTTTTTGCGGTAAAAAACGGGTACCAACCGATTGATTATTGACTGCATCAACAATCACATTGGCTTTATTTCCTGCAGCTATAATTACTTCTATGCCAGCACTCCCGGCTACTTCGGCAGCTTGAATTTTGGTACTCATGCCACCGGTCCCTAAACCTGAAACACTATCACCTGCGATACTGCGCAGATCATCATTAATCTGAGTCACTTCTTTTATCAATTGTGCATTGCTATCGCTTCTTGGATCGGCGGTATATAAACCTTCGATATCGGTAAGTAATATCAATTTATCTGCTTCAGCTAAAATTGCGGCAAGTGCTGATAAATTATCGTTATCACCAACTTTAATTTCAGCAGTAGCGACAGCATCATTTTCATTAATCACTGGGACAATATTATTCTCTAGCATCGCTTTTAATACATCTTGAGCATTTAAAAAGCGTTCACGATCTTCTAGATCTGCGCGAGTTAATAGCATTTGTCCAATATAAATTTTATATATCGAAAACAGCTGTTCCCAAAGTTGAATTAATTTACTTTGACCGACTGAAGCAAGTAATTGTTTTGTGGCAACAGTATTGGGTAGGTTAGGATAGTTGAGGTATTCTCGACCAGCAGCAATAGCACCCGAAGTCACGATAATAATTTTATGACCAGTTTGATGTAAATAAGAACATTGTCGAATCAGTTCTACTATTCTCGCACGGTCTAACTGTTTAGTTCCTCCAGTTAAAACACTGGTACCGAGTTTAACAACGACAGTTTGTTGTTTTTTATTATTCATAACAATACTCTTATTTAAATTAGCTATTACAAAATAGACTCCATCCATTTAACTGATTGAGCAAAGGCGTTTTGTAAACCTTTTTGCAATGGTGTTTTGGGGATTGTGACAATTTTGCTTTGTTTTGCTGATTGAATTAATTTCGCTTCACTCAAATTACTTAATTTATCATCTTCAAAGATAATATTCATAACTGGTATAGGGCAAGAATGGGTTAATAATCCTTGATTCTTAAGAGAAAAATAATTCAATTCGGCTGCTAATTTTTGATTTGATACAGAAGTTAAACCTAAACGACTGGCTAGCATATCTTTATAGCTATTAGGTAGATTTTGTTGTAATGCCTTATCAACAAAGAGTTGGTGTACAAATGGAGTAAAATTAAATAACCCTTTAATTTTATTAGGCATTAGATAAGCAAGCCGTGTTGCAATATGTGAACCAAAGCGGAACCCAGCAACAATTACTCGATTGCTATCTACCCATGGAACCGATGATAGTTGTTCGATCACTGCTTGATGAATTTGGCTACTATTTTGGCTCAATACAAAATTACGACTATATCCAACGGTTGGTAAATCGACAGTTAACATAGCAAAACCTTGTGGAGCAAGATATTCACTAAAGTAACGATAATAATCAATTTGTAAATTACCTAAACCATTGCAGACTAAAACAACAGGACAAACTCCACTATTACTATTGTTTGGTAAATGCAAAATGGATTTAATAACCCGATTTTCAACTTTAAACTCTAACTGCTTGGTTGAATAAGGTGAATATTCAAGTGCCTTCATATACGATTGATAGGCACAGGTTTGAGCATACATCGCTAGCTCATCATTCTTAAAATGAGGATAACTGGCAATACTGGCGTATTCGCTGGCAATGAGATAATCCTGATATAAACTATTTTTCGATTCTTCAGTTAAATTAGATTGAGCAACATTATCAGCTTTAGCTTGCCACATTGCAGCTTGATTTAAAAACTCATATATCCAGTTGCCAGATTGATAACCAATAACTGAATCCAACCATTTATCATTAGTATGGCGCTTAGTTGAAATAGCGATTCTTGATAAAACCGCTTCGATTTCTAACTTAGGAAGACCGCGCCAATACCATAAAAGAGGGTTAATGATTCGATACCATTTTGAATCAATTTCACCATCAAGAGGACTAATACTGCTGCCATTGCTGCTATCAAGACGATTGATTAGCGACGATGTTTCAGGGTAGTCATATTGTGGTTTGAATATCTTTTCAGAAAGGTTTTCCGTCATAACCATAGCAACCTAATTATATTGAATCATTATTTATTATCACAGATTGGTTTAACAAACATGACACCAGTATCCCATGGTTGTTCAATCCATGTATCTTGTGCGATGTCAACAACATAATCATCAACTAATGGTTTACCAGCTGGTTTAGCAAAAATAGTGACGAAGTGAGCCTTAGGATACATTTCACGAATGGTATGTGCAGTGCTACCAGTGTCAACTAAATCGTCAACAACAATAAAGCCTTCGCCATCACCGTTTGCTTGTTTTAAAATTAATTTTTCACGTTGATGATCATGATCATAGCTAGAAATACAAACTGTATCGACATAACGAATACTAAGTTCACGAGCTAGAATAGCTGCTGGTACTAAGCCACCACGACTAACAGCGATGATGCCTTTCCATTGATTGGCGGGTAATAATCTCTCAGAAAGCTGACGACCATAAGCTTGTAACATTTCCCAAGTGACATTGAATTTTTTCTTCTCAGCGATAAGTTCTGCTTTATGCTGTTTTTTTGCTTTGATTTCTTCTTCTGTTAAAGTTTGTTCTATTGACATGTGTAACCTGCAATTTTAATCGAATATACGAATTTAATAAATTAATATTAATGGGCTAAAAATAGATGTAAAATTGCACCTTATTATAGAGTGGTTAGATAAAAAAAACCACTTATTAATTCGTTACCCACCTAATATTGAGGATAAAATATGCTATCGACCTTAAATCCAAAATTTGTTTGGCAGATTTTTAATGATATTTGTAAAATTCCCCATCCTTCACATCATGAACAAATGATAACTAAATATATAGTCGATTTTGCAACCACTCATCATATTGACTGTCAGCTAGATAAAGCCGGTAATGTTTTACTGCGTAAAGCTGCATCTAAAGGTATGGAAGATTGTCCATCAATTGCTTTGCAAGCTCATATGGATATGGTTCCGCAAAAAAATGAAGGTACTCAGCATGATTTTCTTGTTGATCCAATTCAAGCTTATGTTGATGGTGATTGGGTCAAAGCTAAAGGAACCACATTAGGTGCAGATAATGGAGTAGGTTTGGCATCAGCCTTGGCGGTATTAATTGATCCTTCTGTTGAACATGGCCCTCTTGAAGTATTAGTTACTACTTCGGAAGAGACGGGGATGCATGGCGCTTTCGGTCTACAACCAAATTGGTTGAAAAGTCATTATTTGATCAATACTGATTCAGAAGATGAAGGCGAAATTTTTACTGGCTGTGCTGGAGGTGTTGATTTTACGACCAGTTTTGCCATCACATATGCGGTAATGCCAGAAACACATGATTGCTATATTCAACTCTCGCTAAAAGGTTTGAAAGGTGGTCATTCTGGTTGTGATATTCATCTTGGCCGCGGTAATGCAATAAAATTACTGGCAAGATTTTTAGCGGAATATGGACAAGATATCTCATATCGATTAGCAGACATAAGAGGTGGTTCTTTACGTAATGCAATACCTCGAGAAGCATTTGCTGAATTAACCTTAAATAAACAAGATTTACCAAAACTAGAACAGATTGTTAACCAATATAAATCTATTTTACAAAATGAGTTTGGACAGGTAGAACCCAATATAGAATTAACCTTAAAAGAGGTTAATAGTGATCATATTAAACGAGTCATCGCCGTTGAACAGCAAAGTAAAATTGTCAATTTATTAAATGTTGCGCCAAATGGTATGGTGAGTATGAGTAGCCAAATTCATGGTGTTGTTGAAACATCTTTAAATCTGGGGATTGTAAGTATTAGCGATAATCAACTGAACGTTAATTTCTTAATCCGTTCTCAAGTTGATAGTGCGAAAGATGCAGTCGTTGCAACATTAATCTCGTTAAGCCAATTAGTGAATGCCAATTACGAAATTAGTGGTGGCTATTCGGGCTGGGAGCCTAATTTAAATTCTAGTCTTTTACAATTAGCTAAAGATAAATATCAAGAGATTTTCTCTAAACAAGCAAAAATTATGGTGATCCATGCTGGATTAGAATGTGGTCTATTTAAACAGTCTTATCCGGATATGGATATGATATCCATTGGCCCGACAATTGTTTCACCTCATTCACCTGATGAAAAAGTTAATATTCAAAGTGTTTATCGTTATTGGGAACTACTCATAGCAATCTTAAAATCTGCCAGCTATCTAAAATAATCATTAATCCTCCTCCTACAGATCTAATGTGTAGGAGGAGGACATTTTCACCTCACTGCTAAAGTTTAAAATCGTGGCAGTAATTGTCTTTTTTGAAAATAAATTCACAAAAAGTGAATAAAAATTCAATTTTCTCTTGTTTTGTTGCTTTAAATCGCCTACTATACTGCATAAAAATCTGAATGATAGATAAGGAAAGATATGTTAAAAGCAATAATTGTTGGGGCGAGTGGTTATGCAGGTGCAAAATTAGCTTACTATTTAACAAAACATCCAAATATTGAATTAGTCGCTTTAACGGTATCAGAAAATAGCCTTGATGCAGGAAAACTTATTTCTGATAGATTTTTATACCCGCAATTGAAAGGTGTTGTTGATTTACCTTTAATTGCTACGGCTGATTATTCTTCTCTTGTTAAAGATATTGATATTGTATTTTTAGCTACTGAACATTCTGTTAGTCACGATATCGCACCATTTTTTCTTGAAAATGGTTGTACAGTATTTGATTTATCGGGTGCTTTTCGAGTCAATTCTCCCTCGTTTTATACCCAATTTTATGGTTTTGAACATCAACATCAACAGTGGTTAGATAAAGCTGTTTATGGTTTAGCTGAATGGAATTTTGATGCGATAAAAAATGCGCAATTAATCGCTGTACCAGGTTGTTATCCAACCGCATCGCAACTACCACTAAAACCGTTAATTGAAGAAGATTTACTAGACAAAAGGCAATGGCCTGTCATCAATGCTGTGAGTGGCGTTAGTGGTGCAGGCCGTAAACCTTCCACAAATAATCTATTTTGTGAGGTTAGCTTACATGCTTATGGCATATTTACTCATCGTCATCAACCTGAAATTGCGACACATTTAGGGCAGGAAGTTATTTTTACTCCTCATTTAGGTTGTTTTAAAGATGGTATCCATGCCACTATCACCTGTCAGGTGAAAGAAGGGGTGAGTGAGGAAGATATTCTTACCGCATTAAATAAATATTATGATGATAAGCCATTAGTAAGAGTTTACCAAAAACAATGGCCAGCCCTAAAATCGGTAATTGGCTTACCTTATTGTGATATTGGTTTTGTGCTTAAAGGCCAACATCTGATTTTAATCTCTGTGGAAGACAATTTATTAAAAGGTGCAGCTGCGCAAGCAGTTCAATGTATGAATATTCGATTTGGTTTTGATGAAACAACAGCCTTATTATAAAGATAGATAATAATTTGTTAATGATGACAAGTTTATATCAGTGAACATTTATTAGAGTGAATAGGAAATAAAAATGAAACCATTGATTATTAAGTTTGGCGGTGTATTACTCGATAATAAAGATGCATTAAGTAAATTATTTATTGTTATTAGCGAATACAAAAAAAATTTTAAACGTCCTTTAATTATTGTTCATGGTGGTGGTAGTGTGGTTGATTCATTAATGGATCGACTCTCCTTACCGGTCGTTCGACGTAATGGTTTACGCGTTACACCGGCAGATCAAATAGATGTGATTGTTGGTAGCCTTGCCGGTAGTGCGAATACCACAATTTTGTCAGAAGCTAAAAAATTACAAATAGCCAGTATTGGACTCTGCTTAGCCGATGGTGATAGCGTTAAAGTTAAGCAAATTTCTGAAGAGTTAGGTTATGTAGGTGAAGCCGAACAAGGCGATCCTGCCTTAATCAATTTACTCCTTACTAATGGTTATTTACCTATTGTTAGTTCAATTGGGATTACCGATGAAGGCAAGATGATGAATGTCAATGCCGATCACGCAGCTGTTGCCTTGGCAAAAACTTTAGATGCAGATTTAATTTTACTATCTGATGTATCTGGTGTTTTAGATGAAAACAAACAATTAATCGAATCGTTAACGCAAGCTGAGGCAGATCATCTAATTGCTCAAGGAACTATTACCGATGGAATGATCGTAAAAGTGAATTCTGCTTTTGAAGCGGCTAAAACATTAGGCCGACCAATAGATATCGCAAGCTGGAAAGAATCAGATAAACTCATTGAATTATTTAATGGAAAATCAGGTATAACGGGTACAAGAATTATTGCTTAAACATAAATCAGTCAGTATATTAAACAAGTATATTTATTGTTAGATATACTTGGCTTAGTGTTTAAAACATTTATTTTTTTCGTCAGTAAATTATGAAAGGGTATAACATGAAAAAAAGTGCAACAAAAAAAGTAGTTTTAGCCTATTCGGGTGGCTTAGATACATCAGCTATTATTCCTTGGTTAAAAGAGAATTATGGCGATTGTGAAGTTTATGCTTTAGTCGCCAACGTTGGACAAGATCCTAAAGAACTAAAAGATGTGGAAAAAAAGGCCAAAGCATCTGGCGCAGTAGCATGTAAAGTTGTTGATTTACGCGAAGAGTTTGTTAAAGACTATGTTTACCCTGTTTTAAAAACTGGCGCATTATATGAAGGAACGTATTATCTTGGTACTTCAATGGCTCGCCCAATCATCGCTAAAGCTCAAGTTGAATATGCATTAGAAGTTGGTGCTGATACCCTTTGTCATGGTGCGACCGGTAAAGGTAATGACCAAGTCCGTTTTGAAACAACTTATACCGCTTTAGCACCACAACTAAAAGTTATTGCACCATGGCGTGAATGGGATTTACGTTCACGTGAAGCGTTAATTGACTATCTAAAAGTGAGAAAAATTCCTACTACAGCAACAGTTGAAAAAATTTACAGCCGTGATGAAAACGCATGGCATATTTCAACCGAAGGTGGAGTGTTAGAAAGCACTTGGAATCAAGCCAATGCTGATTGTTGGGCATGGACTGTATCACCAGAAGATGCACCAGATGAAGCAGAATTTGTCACTATTGGTATTGAAAAAGGCGAAGTTGTTGCCGTTAATGGAAAAATATTATCACCATATAACTGTGTAGCCACGCTGAATAAAATTGGTTCAAAACATGGTGTAGGTCGAGTAGATATTATTGAAAACCGTTTAGTCGGCATCAAATCGCGTGGTTGTTACGAAACCCCTGGCGGAACTATCATGATGACTGCGTTACGTGGTTTAGAACAACTGATCTTAGATCGTGATAGCTTCAAATGGCGTGAACAACTTGGTTTAGAAATGGCTTATGTTGTTTATGATGGTCGCTGGTTTGCACCATATCGTCGTTCTCTTCAAGCCGCTGCAGAAGTGTTAGCAGAAGATATGACTGGTGAAGTTGTAGTTAAACTTTATAAAGGTAATGCAACCGCAGTACAGAAGAAATCACCAAATAGCTTATATAGCGAAGAGTTTGCAACGTTTGGTGAAGATGAGGTTTACGATCACAGTCATGCCGGTGGCTTTATTCGTCTATTCTCTCTATCTTCACGCATCCGTGCTTTAAATGAAGGTAAGAAAAATCAGCCGACTAAAAAAGCTAAATCGGCAGCGAAAGAAACCACAAAATCAAAAAGTAATACTAAAACTAAAAAGTAATTTTTAAGACTTTTTAGCTAGATATAAAACCTAATATATACAGACTTAGGTCTGTATATATTTTTCGGTAGTATCGTTAGTTATAGATAAACTTATCATTAAAATTATTAAAAAAACGATAAATTTTTAATCGTTTAAGATTGATTTGAAATAAAACATTTGAGGTGATTATGGCGTTATGGGGTGGGCGTTTTAGCCAGGCAGCAGATCAAAGATTTAAACACTTTAATGATTCTCTGCGCTTTGACTATCGGCTTGCAGAGCAAGATATCATTGGATCAATTGCATGGTCGAAAGCATTGGTCACTGTGAACGTTTTATCTCATGATGAACAACAACAGTTAGAACAAGCGTTAAATGAATTATTGAGTTCGGTACGACAAGATCCGCAGCAGATCTTACAAAGTGACGCTGAAGATATTCATAGTTGGGTAGAACAAAAACTAATAGAAAAAGTCGGTGATTTAGGTAAAAAACTTCATACAGGTCGCAGTCGTAATGATCAGTCAACTACCGATCTAAAATTATGGTGTAAAGATGAAATTGCTCATCTTATCTCTGCTATCAATCAATTACGTAAAACACTGGTGTTAACTGCAGAACAACATCAAGATGCGGTTATGCCTGGTTATACTCACTTACAACGTGCTCAACCAATAACTTTTGCGCATTGGTGTTTAGCGTATTATGAAATGTTAACGCGTGATGAAAGTCGTTTACAAGATACTCTAAAACGCTTGGATGTTAGTCCTTTAGGCTGTGGTGCTTTAGCCGGTACAGCTTATCCTATGGATCGTGATATGTTAGCCAACTGGTTAGGTTTCGCAACTGCAACCAATAATAGCTTGGATACGGTGTCTGATAGGGATCATGTGCTTGAACTACTCAATAATGCATCAATCGGTATGGTGCATTTATCACGTTTTGCTGAAGATTTAATTATTTTTAATAGTGGTGAAGCGGACTTCGTTGAATTATCTGACCGCGTTACTTCAGGATCTTCATTAATGCCGCAGAAAAAAAATCCAGATGCATTGGAATTAATTCGCGGTAAAGCAGGGCGAGTGGTTGGCGCATTAACAGGAGCATTAGTCACATTTAAAGGATTACCTCTGGCATATAATAAAGATCTACAAGAAGATAAAGAGCACTTATTTGATGCACTTGACAGTTGGCAAGCGTGTTTAGATATGGCGGTATTAGTACTTGAAGATATAAAAATCAATTACCAAAATTGTCAAAGTGCTGCCAAACAAGGTTATTCTAATGCGACAGAACTTGCTGATTATCTTGTGGCTAAAGGCATTCCATTTAGACAAGCGCACCATATTGTTGGTGAGGCGGTAGTAGGAGCGATTGCGAAACAAAAAGCATTAGAAGAGCTAACTATAGATGAATTAAAACAATACAGCCAAGTCATTGAGGATGATGTTTATTCTATATTATCTTTAGAATCTTGCTTAGCGAAACGATCTGCAAAAGGTGGCGTATCACCGCAACAAGTAAAATTCGCCATCGAAAACGCTAAACAGCAACTAGCTCTCTAAATTTCATTTTCTTTGCGACAAATGCCGACTATTGTCGGTATTTTTATGCTTCAAAAACCCCGTTCCTCAAAATTTTTTGCTAAAAATCTGATTGTATATTGGTTCATAGAGTGTAAAAATAGATTTTCTATTTTTTGATGGATGAAAGTGAATCGCAATGAGTAAAAGTTATAATTTTAGTGCAGGCCCAGCCAAACTACCGGCGGATGTTTTAAAGCAAGTACAAGCTGAATTATTAAATTGGCAAAACACCGGTGCATCGGTGATGGAACTAAGTCATCGAGGTAAAGAATTTGATGCATGTGCGATTGAAGCAACTAATGACCTTCGTGATCTTTTAAATGTACCAGAAAATTATAAAATCTTATTTTGCCAAGGTGGAGCTAGAGCTCAGTTTGCTGCTGTACCATTAAATATTTTAGCTAATAATACTCACGCTGATTACATCAATAGTGGCTATTGGAGTCAGTGTGCAGCGAAAGAAGCGGCAAAATATTGTAATGTAATTGAGAAAAATGTCGTTATCAAAAATGCAGGAATAACCTCGATCAAACCAATGTCTGAATGGCAATTAAGCGATAACAGTGCTTATGTTCATTATTGTCCCAATGAAACCATTGATGGCGTTGAAATATTTGAACAACCTGACTTTGCCGATAAAACTGTCGTAGCAGATTTATCTTCTTGTATTTTATCACAACCTATCGATGTTAAGCGTTACGGTATTATTTATGCCGGTGCACAGAAAAATATCGGCCCATCAGGAATTACTATTGTCATTGTTCGTGAAGATCTGATTGGTTATGCGCAAAAAGTCTTACCTTCGGTACTTGATTACAAAATATTATTAGATCATGATTCAATGTTTAATACTCCACCAACTTTTGCTTGGTATATGTCAGGTTTAGTCTTCAAATGGATTAAGAGTTTAGGTGGCTTAAGTGCGATGCAACAACGAAATCAAGCAAAAGCACAATTACTTTATCAATTTATTGATCAGTCTGATTTTTACCGCAATACTGTAGCGGTAAACAATCGTTCCATTATGAATGTAACCTTTTTATCGCCAAATGAAGAACTCGATAAAAAGTTTGTTAGTGAGGCTACTCAAGCGAATATTATTGGCATTAAAGGTCACCGAATTGCAGGCGGAATGCGCGCATCAATTTACAATGCAATGGAAATTGAAGGTGTCAAATACCTTATTGAATTTATGCAACAGTTTGAAAAGCAAAATGGCTAATTATTTTGGTAAATTTTACTAAAAAGGGATATCAATATATCCCTTTTTTTATTTGCTGATTAGCTATTTACAGCTGAAAACTTCACCAACCATAACAGCATCTGTTGGTGCAATATCAGAAACATATTGTAAAGATGCATCTTGTGCATTATAAATTACGTTACCACCCATAGCTGCAGCCTTATTCATTAAATCAGTTGCTGCATCACGGATTAATTCACTATGCGTTTTTAAGCCAGAAAAGAAAGTACTGCGACGACCTTCAGCTTTACCAATAAATTGACAGGTCTCTGCTGGTTTAGTATCAATAAATTGAACTTGGCGACCAGCCGAGGTAGCTTGATAATCTGAATTACTACAACCATTTAAAAATAAAGTCATTGACAGCGCAGCACTAATAAAAAGAGTTTTTTTGATAGACATAATATTTCCTCAACCAATAAACGAACATGAGTAATGATAATATAAAACATTGTATCAGGATAATTGATTAAAAAATATCGCTTATTATAAATGATGCTATTATGACAAATGTCAGCTTAATAATTAACCAAATCAACCTATTTAATTAATTAATTGTAGCAAATTAATTTTAACTCTATTATAATCGCAACCCTACTAAGTCAGTAGTACATCAAAACATGGCCCCTTAGCTCAGTTGGTCAGAGCAGTCGACTCATAATCGATTGGTCACTGGTTCAAGTCCAGTAGGGGCCACCATCAAATTTGTTTAAATTCAATTGTTTACCTACTTTTATAATGTTTAGTTTGTCGAGTTATTTTATGCTGTGGCGATAAAATGGCGGTTGATATTATGCTTATTTTACGGTTTAATCTTGCTAGTTAGTAGTTAGTAGTTAGTAGTTAGTAGTTAGTAGTTAGTAGTTAGTAGTTAGTAGTTAGTAGTTAGTAGTTAGTAGTTAGTAGTTAGTAGTTAGTAGTTAGTAGTTAGTAGAGGCAGTGCTAGGAATAGGATGGGCCAGATTGCTATGAGATGCAACCTGGTGATGTTTTAGGCTTTTTTGGCGTGTCGGCTATATGGCGAAATAGGAATGTTGACTTTTGGATCTGGAATTGCGCTTGGTACAATTGTTTCAGATATTGATTGCATTGCAGTAAATGTATGCCCACAATATATGTTGGAGCATTGATAATACTGTTTGCGAGTTAAGTTACTAATTTCTTCACTAGATCGTATAAATGTTTTGTTTCGGCAATGTGGACATTTCATGTGACAAACCTCTTTTTATTAAGCTTAGATTAATTTTACATTAATTTAAGTTTAAGTCTAGTTTTTTTGTATTTTTGTTTTTATACAATTTTACTGGGGTTTTTATTTAATGGCGGTAAAGTTTAGCTGAACCATAACTTGGTTAATTATTAATTTAAGTTGTTTTTTTAATTGAGTGATGACTCTTTGTGGGAGTCATCATTTGATAGGCATCAAACTATAGATTAATTTTGCTAAGATTATTTCATTACTTTTTTAAGGCTTTAATTATATATATTTTCATAACTTTCTTCCTCTGGTTTAATCTCTAATTCTACTTCAGTTGTGAATCCACCACTTTTATTTAATGAATGTGAACATTTAGCAATGGTCCATTTGGTTGAATTTATTTCTGGTTTAAATCCATCCACTTCAACAGGCATTTCAGTAAATAAATCGGGACGACCTAGTGCTAGTTTAAGTTTAAATTGTGCTATTCCTTGTTCAATTTTTTTCAATTCACTTTTAGCCGCTTCTATTGCACTTTTTTCATTTGCATAAACATATCTAAGTTCTTTGATTTTACCTTTCATTTCTTCTTTTTCGGCTTTTTTCTTATCAACACCCTCTACGTGAGTTTTACTTTTTTCAATCTGTTGTTTATAAATAATTTTGTACGGTTTTTTGGTGGGATGTCTATAACTATACCAATAGGCTTTTACACCTTGATATTGACTATCGATGATGGTGTAGCTGTGTGAATTTCCTGACTGTCTTTTGATTTTAGCTAGGGGGATTTTTTTGCCATTTACAGTTATCCCTTGGCCTTTATTAAATGCTATTAAGATATCATTTTTAACCGTTACGCCTCCGCCATAATCATTAACTAAGCGAGTAAGAAAAGAACTATCTGTTTCTTTTGTTTGGTCAATATGTGAGATATATTTGGAACCTAACAGTTTATCACAGCGATAACTTAAATTTCTGCGTTTAGCAATAATTGCGATTATATCGCCTAAGGTGAGATCGTGATAAGATTTTTCGAGAACTTCATTGTTGATTTTATCTAATTCATTAGCACTATCTCCTTGTATAGTAATGACATCTGGTGTACCAGAATGGGTAACTTGCTTGATGGTGAATACATTTTTTATATTTGCATCAAAGATCACCGCTTCTTGATCGTCCAGCGTGGTTTTTTTGTTATCAGCTTTCCAACCAAGGGTAATTTCCAATTTAGCACCTCGAGTGGGTAAATTAACTTTCTGATCGGAATCATCAATGACTATGCTAATTGTATCTGCTTGAAAGCCATTATTGTCGACATAAGTCATTGAGATAAGACGATTGTCAAATTTTTTGGTAATGTCTTGTTTCTTGTTATCATCTAATAAGATAATTTTGTAAAATGGACTTGCCATGTTATACCTATATAATAATATCAATAATATCTTTGATTGCGCCTTCACCAAAGAAGTCAGGAATATCGACTTTAGTCAGGTTTATCGTGAAATCGATTTTTAGTGGTGAGCCATGACGATTTAGTTCGGTATAGGTTTTCTCAACACTATTTAATACAAAAAAGCCAAGCGGAACACCGTCACCTTCAATTAGTGGCATTGGTATGGATAAATATGCCATGCGTTCTAAGACTTCAAGGCTGACTCTGCCATGGGTTATTTCGCTGTATACTGAACCAGATAAACTTATTGTTTCGTTATTAGGTCCGGTAAACTGTAATGCTGAGCGTTTGTTGACTCTATTATTACTTGCCCAGTTCCAACTTTTGTTTATTCTCATATTTTTGTAAGGTAATGTTTTTAAGCAGAAAACAAAAAAGCCATAACACATCATCATTTTAGTAGATATCCCTTAAACTGCTTCTAATTTGAAATAATTGTTGTTGTTCTCGACGATCAAGTTCTTGAGTGATAACTTTGACTAACTCTTGTTCATTCATGCCTGGTGCTGCATTAATGGTAATATAATATTGTGAGGTTCCTCCTTGAATATTACCCATACCTGGATTGGCGATAGAATTTGTGCTATTATTCATGCCATTAAATGGCATTTGTGGCGCAGTAGTCGTCACTTTGTCAGCAAATTTACTCATTGAATCTAAAGCTAAATCTTGCGTTCCATCAATCCCAATTTGATAGCCTTCAATAGTGTTAACACCAAATTCTTTAAAGATTTTCGATGGTGAATTAATTCCTAGTTTTGATTTGAACCAACCGCATATATTACTAGCGACATCTGATATGCTATCTTTTAAACTGTTCCAGGCATTTTTGATTCCATTTATAAGTCCGTCGATGATATCACTACCGAATTTAGCAAACATGGTTAGTAGTCCATTTTCACCCGTGAAAAGTTCTTTTATTTTGTTTGGTATTTCAGCCATTTTGTCAGGTAGTGTCATGATAAGATCCCATGTGTCACCGACTATTTTTGCAAGACTTTCAAATAGTTTTATTGGTGCCATTAGAATGCTACCAACAACTGAACCAAAAGATGCTCCGGTCGATTTACAACTTTCAAACTGTTCATCTGTTAATTTCATTGGTGATAATAATTCACTAAACCAGTTGATTACGCCGCCTATTGCATCACCTATAGCGGTAAATATCGGACCTAAGAATGAGAAAGCATCAATAACTGGCTGTATTTCATTGGTGAGTCCTTGCCAGAAACCAGTGAAGAATGCGCTGATTGGCTCCCAGAATTTTCGAATTACTAGTGCTGCCGCGGCAATAGCCATAACGACAAGGCCGATAGGGTTAAGTAAAAATGCTCGACCAACTGTCGTGATAACGGTGCCTAAACCTTGAAATGCACTGGTTAAGGTTTTAATTGGAATTTCTCCTAATGCACCTAATGCGGTACTTGCCATGGAGGTGATTGAAATAATTTCCATAAAGGTAGCAACAAAAGTAGGGTGGTTATTTACCCATTGCTGAGTATTTGCCATGAGATCTGTTAACCATGGCATTGCACTAACTATTGGTCCTTGCATGGACCCACCCATAGAACTTGAGATATTAGTTAGTGTGGCTTTTAATATTTCAAATTGTGACGCAAAACTTTTACTGTCAATATCGGCTTTTATTTGTAAAGAACCCATGGCATTGGGGTTATTAATTACTGATTGTTGTTGGGTGAGTAAAGGCAAATTATTGGTAAGTTTGCCGGTGTTTTGCGCCTGTTCGCTACCAAATAACTGACTAAGGATTTCTGTTTGTTGGGTTGTATTCTGTTGTTTAATGGTTGTTAGTACTTTTTGTATTGTGTCAATGGCATCGATTGACATATTTTTTTCTATTTGTGTGGCATCAAATCCAAGTGATTGTAATGTTTGTTGGAATTGCTCCGATTGCGTTGTCGCTTTTGATAAACTGTTGACGATAGCATTGGTGGCGGCAATCGCACCATCTGGTTTTATATTCATGTTTAAAAATGCTGAATTTAATGCCATAACTTGTTTGAAATCGAGTTTATCAGCAATATCATCCATACTTTTTAGTGAACTTATGATATCTGCTGCATTAGCATCGGTGTTATCACTTAGGTAATTAATGGTGTCGGATAAGTTTTCAATATTTTCTATTGGAATATTAAATAATTTGGCAATTTCACTCATATCTGTGGCTAATTCTTTTGCCGGTAAGCCAAATGTATTGGCTGAAATTGCCGAGATTTTGGTAAAGTTTAGCAGTTGTTTATGTTGTTCGCTTATAGGATCGCTTTGTTTAGTTAGCCCTAATTTGGCATTGGATTCTACCTGTTCAGCAATATCTAATGCTCCTTTGGCAGTTGGTATTTGTTGACTTAGTGATTGAATTTGTTCTTTCATGCTGTCAAATAGTTTAGTCGGTTTTCCTTGTAGGTCATATAGCCCTTTAACTTGTCTAGCGACTTTATTCATAGCTTGTTCAAGTTCAATAAAGGAGCCAACCGAACTTAATATTGGTTTACCAAGATTTGTGCCAAACTCTTTTAGTTTTTCACTTTTCGAGATTCTTTTTTCTTCATCATCGGAATTTTTGTCAGCAATTTTTGCATTAACCTGTTCATTAATATTTTTTTCCTGACTTGTTTCAGAAGACTTGGTTTTATACTGAGGCTTGTTTGTATTATTTCCCTTGTATCTATTATTTTTTTTTGATTTTTTGTTAAAATTTTTGGCCATAATTAATAAACTTTTATTTTCTGATTTTGATTAATGATGTTTATGTTGAGCGCATTAATTAAGTACTGATTCGATTATTTAAATTATTTAAAAATCAATATAGTCAAACGGTACCTTTTATTTTGGATAATTTTGGTAATGATTATTCAGGATTATTGGTACCGTTTCTGACGCGAGCATGCTCTCGCCATTCCATAAGTTCAGATAAGTTTAATTCATCCATGGCAGACGGTTGCCAGTGAAAGATTAGCGCAATATCTGCCATTGCCTCCTCTACTCGGTTGGGGATTCCTTGTTGGCATCGTTCGAGTTCTGGGACAAAAAATTGATTACCTCTTTAGTGATTTCTGATAAGTCAATTAAATCTAAATTAAATACTTCATGTTCAGCAATTGATGGAGTAGTAATGCGTGGTAATACTTTTGCTAATGAGTCGATATCTAAATCAATAAATTCGATTAATTTAACGCCACGTAAATCACCAGTTAAAGGTTTGCGGACAGTAATTTCGTTTATGGTTGTTTTACCTGATTTTAGTCCAGTTTTTAACGTAATTTTTTTGCTGATAGTCATTTGTTTTCCCTCGTAAGAAGCCCTTGCGGGCTTTTTTATTTAAATGGTTAATTTTAAATTAATTGTTATAGTCCAATGGCACTGCGTGCTTTGGATAAACGATCTTCGCCGTTTACTTTGTCGATCATGTTGATAAGGTCGATTTCTGTAATCTCTTCGTTGTTGATGATCTCTTTATAGTAAGTACATTGCGTAGTGATTTTGGTCGAGTTGCTTTCACCTTGTTTTAGTTCACCACGGTCTTGTTCTTTATGACGTCCGTTAACGATGATTTCGACTTTAATAAAATCTTCACTATCATCTTTTTGGTAAGCACCAGCAAAACGTAATGTAACGCCATTGAGTAAGCCGCCATGCTGTTTTAGCACTTCATGAGCTAACCCACCGATTGTCCATTCAACATTTAATGCATCATCTTCATATCCCATGTCGATTGGTACACTACCAGGCATACCTGCACCACGATAGTTTTCAAATTTTCGGGTTAGTTTTGGTGGTGTGAATGATTCGACTTCACCAGCAAAAGATGTCCCGTTGACATAGACGTTAAAGTATTTGAGTTTTTTAGGTAGAGCCATTTAATTGTTCTCCTTAGTTAGTGGCGACTGAATTAGCCAGCTCAACCAAATATTTATCGGTAATGCGTTGGCGTAACATAAGATTTTCAAGTGGCGGGACAGGGGTATAATCATAATCGATATATAATTTGCCTGCTTTTAGAATGTCTGCTGTATTAGCTTCAGGATCAAACCATGCTTTACCATCAATAATGTAGCCGTTAGATTTTAATTCACGGAATTTATTATTGATTGATTCAATTAAATCTTTAATTAAAGAAGCATGCATTGGAGCATCAACTAATTGGAATTGAGCTTCAGCGATAGTGTCAGCTAATACTTGTGCAGTACGAGTGTAGTTTTCAAACGCAAATAATGTATCAGCAGAACAGGTACGAGAGCCCCAGAAGCGATAGCCTTGATTGCAAATTAAAGTTGTTACATCGTGTTCGTTTAAGTAATTTGAATCTGAGCTTTCTTCTTGCAAATCCCAAAATACATCGTTAGAAATGCCTGTGACGCCATTGACAGGAACATTTGATAATGTTTTATGCCAGCCAACTTTTTGGTCGATTTGGGCACGTAGACCTAACGCTCTAGCCGTTGCAGCTAAAGTAACATTTTGTTTTTGTGTGGTATCAAAGCCGACAAAATCAGGCCAAATTACCATCGCTTCTCGAGCTCCTAATTTATCGCGATAAAGTACTGCTTGCTCTTTGGTTTTAGCGCCATAAGCAGAAACATAACAAAAGGCACGTAATTTTTGTGCTAATGAAACTAGCGCAGTAGAAACTGGTAATGAGTCATAACCAGGTACACCTAAAATACGTGGTTTTACTTTCAATTGCGTTTGTGCTGAAAGTAGTGCTTTCATACCAGTATATTTGCCGTCTTCAGTCGTGGTACCAATAATATTTGCTTCTGTTTCTGCAACAGTTGCACCTGTTTCAACACGAACAGCAACAATAACCGGTGAACACTGATCTGCAATTGCTTCTAGTGTTGGTTTGAGTGTTCCTGTTGAGCCAGCTTTACCGATAGCAGTATTGACATTGGTAATCAAAACTGGGGTGTTAAGTGGAAAATGCGTCGCATCGGCATCATCGCCAGTACAAACAATACCAATAACAGCAGTTGATACTGTTCTGATAGAGCGTGAACCTTCATTGATTTCGATGACTCGGACGCCGTGATGATAGTCGTTAGCCATAAGTTCTCCGTTGTGGTTTACATATCGTAAAGTTAATGTACTTATCAATATTTACATATTTAAAACAAAGGAGTTAGTGATTGGATTTGTAGTGGAAATTGTTACAATTTATAGTAAAAATGTTTATCAGATAGAATGAATATAACAGGCAAAGAAACTGTCATTTACTATGCTAAATCGAATAAGTAAATGACAGTAATTGATACAAAAATTAGTTATTTGGATTATTTGGCCAATCAATATTTGGCGCTTGTTCGATATCAATGCGATTAACTAGCACACGATATTTTTTCCATTCGGCAAGTAATTGTGTTTCTTGCTCACTGGCAATCTCAGCATCAACCGCATCTTGTAAATAACTAATTTGTGCTGTTGCATCAGTAATAAGCTGATTTTTCTTAACTGAAGCTTGATTGACTTCATATTGATGCTGCTTGCTGACATCTAATTGCCATTTTTTACCATCCCAGCTATCAAATTCACTGGTTGGTTTTGATGTTGTATAGCCATCAGGGATTTCACCCACTTCTTGCATGGTCGTTTCCGCACCCGTTTCGGTTGAGTAAATTATCGTGCCACGTAAATCTTTAGGGTAGGTCCATTGTTGGCCATTGTGAATAATGGCTTGATTATCTTTAACGCTTTTTGGTGCGTCTAAATAAGCATTAGCGGGTAAACCAACGCCGATTGGTAAATATTGATAGGTGGCTTGTAAAAATTCACCTTTAGTATCAACATTATAAACAACAGCCCAGCCTGGTGAAATTGTTAAGCTGTTATTATCTAATACTGCTGATTGTGGTTGTAATTCATATTTCATTATTTTTTCTCCTATTTATTCTGCTTTAACGATATACATAAATGCGATATTGCGGGGGCGGACAACTCCAAATAGAGATGAATAGTTTTTTAATTGACTATTTGCAGAAACATCTCTCCATACAGCATAAACATTGTCCGGATAGTCATTCACAGGAACTTTGTCACAACCAATTCCTTCAGTTTTGTTTGGATTAGAAGAGTCTATATAGCGTAAACCACAAAGATCAATTCCTTTTGGATCTGTATCAGCAATTGCTAATGAGCCGCATTGAGTACTTAATAAATTTCGAGTATTATCAATACCTCGCCCATTATCCCATCCTCGAATAAATTCACCACGTAAATCTGGTAATATTCCCGTTGGGTATGCTACAGCTAATTTTGGAAATTTGCTTTTATCAAATGTTGAACCATTACATTCAAGCCAACCAGTAGGTAGTTGAATCTTAGGCCATGGCTGAGGAATACCGACTGGTAAGGCTCTGTCTCTAACAAATTTATCTAATCCACCGACTCTATCCGCTGACATATAACCATCCATCCAACCATCATGATTTACCTGCCATGCAAACCCTTTTTTTACGTTACTATACATACCCATCACGCCGTCATTTCTGATCAACGTGTAAAAGCGTTTATCTGCCGAATAGACGCGAGTCTCGTTAGAAACTGGTACGAATTTATCTGTAATTATATTTACCCGATCATTGACTTTTTTAACTGCGAGTGGCGTTGCAGCTTGGTTTTCGAGATTAGAATCAATAGCTGAATTTAATTGTACAAATCCTTTTGATTTAGTGGTGGCATTTGGGTGATTAGTTGATTTTTCATGAGCTTTCATTTTAGAAGTAATCAAATCATCCACATATTGACGAGTCGCTAATACCACTGATGGGTCGATTTTAAGCGCCACAGCATTAATATTATCAACTACAATAATCATTCGTATAATTTGTGTTCGACCACTGCCTTCTGATAGTTGAGGTTTATAGGTGGCAGGGCAATTACCAACAGCGACTAAGGTATCATTTTCATCATATAAACCAATTTCATTAATAAACCAACCGCCCTGATTTTCAGGAATGACCAACTCAGCAATAATTTGATTAGGATTTTTTTCATCAATGGTTAATGAATTTAGTGGTGCTTGATACACTTTGTGAATTAGTTTTGTTTGGCTAGCATTGGGTGTTGTCGCCTTACCATTTGCATCACCAACAGCCATCTTACTTAATTTGAGGGGAGTACCTAAAGCTGTAGCATTCGCTAGTAATACCGCCCCTTGTTGGGTAATTAACGTATAAAATTTTTGACTCATATTTTCATTCCTATAAATAAAAATTCGAATCGCCAATAAGGCGATCGAATGAGCTGATTAAGTTTGTTTTAAATGTCTAGTTTATGAATACTTTATAAAATGCATTGAATTTACATTTCATAAAATGCTTAATAAAGATAGTGACATAATCTAAAAAAGTTAGTTAATGAATGGATTTGTAATAAAATTTATTACAAGTAGCTACGATGATAACCAATAAGGGCTATAAAATATGAATAAAAAACCTTAGTGAAAATACTAAGGTTTTTGTTGATTAATTAATGCTATTTGGGTTGGCTAGGCCAATCAATATTTGGCGCTTGTTCGATATCAATGCGATTAACTAGCACACGATATTTTTTCCATTTAGCGAGTAATTGTGTTTCTTGTTCACTGGCAATTTCTGATTCGACCGCATCTTGTAAATAACTGATTTGCGCTGTTGCATCAGCAATAAACTGATTTTTCTTAGCTGAAGCTTGATTGACTTCATATTGATGCTGCTTGCTGACATCTAATTGCCATTTTTTACCATCCCAGCTATCAAATTCACTGGTTGGTTTTGATGTTGTATAGCCTTCGGGGATTTCACCCACTTCTTGCATGGTCGTTTCCACACCCGTTTCGGTTGAGTAAATTATCGTGCCACGCAAATCTTTAGGGTAGGTCCATTGTTGGCCATTGTGAATAATGGCTTGATTATCTTTAACGCTTTTCGGTGCGTCTAGATAAGCATTAGCCGGTAAACCAACGCCGATTGGTAAATATTGATAAGTGGCTTGTAAAAATTCACCTTTAGCGTCAACATTATAAACAACAGTCCAGCCTGCTGAAATAGTTAAGCCGTTATTATCTAATACTGCTGATTGTGGTTGTAATTCATATTTCATTATTTGTCTTTCCTTTATTATTCTGCTTTAACGATATACATAAATGCGACGTTGTGAGGTCGATTTTCATTTGCAACAGGGACAACACGGGATGTGTCAAAATTAATAGTTTGATGTGAACCGCCAGCATTTGATGAGCGAGCGTATGCACCTATTAGAGTGCCAGTTGTCGAAAATACTCCAAAACCAACAGGATTTAGTTCACCGGTAACAAGAGTATTTATACGTCCTGATATATTTCTAATTGCATCGCCTTGATAACTTAAAATACCTCTATTAGGATCTAATCCAGAACCGCTATCCAGTCCTCTAATAAATACGCCTCTTAAATCGGGTAATTTTCCCAATGGGTAAGTGTCAGCTAATTTTGGAAATTTGTTTTTATCAAATGTTGAACCATTACACTCAAACCATCCTGATGGCGGTGTCATTTTAGGCCATGGTTGAGGCATCCCAACAGGGATATAGTTGGAAATATTATTAGAAGTTATAAATTCACTCCAGTTATAATCACCCGTAAAATAAGGATTTTGTTTATCGGTAATAACAGATCTAAACTTAACTCGTTTGCTTTTAGTATCAATTGCTATGTCACTAAATGAGTCCAAAACATAAGAACGTATTACATGACAGAAATCAAATGGGGTGGTTCCCTGTGATTGTTCTTGACTAAATAAAAAACCACTATATTGATTTTTCGTTTCATCTATGGATTCATCACCAAGAACATGTGATACGCCAATTCCGTAGGAACGTTTAGTTAATACTGGTTGGCCTTTTATGTTTAAGGGACCAGTCATATTATCACCAGAACGTTTTACTGCGCCATTTGCTACATCATAGGCTTTTTTGACAGCTAATGGCGTTGCTGCTTGATTTTCGAGATTAGAGTCAATGGCTGAATTTAATTGTACAAAGCCTTTTGATTTTGTAGAGGCATTTGGATGATTAGTTGACTTTTCATGAGCTGTCATTTTTGCGGTAATTAAATTATCAACATATTCTCGGGTAGCCAATACCACTGCCGGATCGATTTTTAGTTGAATTGATTGGGTATTGTCGACAATAATGACCATTCTAATCACTTGTGTGCGGCCACTGCCTTCCACTAATTTAGGCTTATAGGTAGCAGGGCAGTTACCTACGGCGATTAAATTACCCTTTTCATCAAATAAGCCAATTTCATGAATAAACCAGCCGCCATCAGATTCGGGTATAACTTGTTCGACAATAATTTGATTGGGGTTTTCTTTATCGACAAATAGTGTGTTGATAGCTGCACGTCTAACTTCGTGCACTAATTTGGTTTGGTTTGCATCAGGTTTTGGTATTTTACCGTTGCCATCTCCAACTGCCATTTGAGTTATTTTAAGTGGCACGCCCAGTGCAGTAGCATTGGCTAACAATGCCGCTCCTTGTTTAGTTATAATTGTATAGTAAGTTTGATTCATGGTGTTATGCTCATAGTATCGATTAAATGAATAGTTGCGCCTAAATGGCCTTCAGATTGTGTTGTGACTGTTTCAGCAATATAAGGATAGATGTCTAAAGTATTACCATCATAACTACTGGCGCCAATGGTTAATGATCCTTTAGAGACTAATTGAATCGCCAAATTTGATAATTGACGTGATACTGGTTTTACATCATCAATTATACGACTAAGTTCGTTATAGGATTCTTCGGTTATGCCGGTATCTAATACGCCAATTTCCAGGGCAAACGAGCCTGGTGTTTGATTGTTTTGCCACCATTCGATAATTTTAATTAAATAACCAAATGGTTCTACGGCCCGGCGAATTGCGTCTTTGGTACCTTTCAGTTTATGGATCTCAAATGCTTCGGCGATAACTTTGCGTTTAATCTGCTCTGACCATTTTTCATCCCAACGATCGACACTATATTGCCATGCTAAGTAAGGGAGTAATTCATATGGACAAGTTTGTGGATCCCAAAGTGAACGTAGTGGCATTGGTGGCTCACACGCCATCGCTTGTGAAAGATTTTTTTCCAGTTTGGTTGCAGTAGGGGGGAGTAGCGTTTTATTCGCCATAACCTGCTACCTCAATCTGATAGTCTGAACAGTAACTAGCTTGTTCTCGGCTGATGATAATATCTTGTGCTGGCTCTTGAAGTTCAACACGTTGTACACCAACCGCATGTAATGCAGAAATGATTGCACTGCGACTGATTCTTCGGCCAATTCGATGCTTTTCGCTAATATAAGCTTTTAAATTATCCATGGCTGTTTTTTTTATCGGCTCTGATTCTGGTCCTGGATATAAGTAAAGTTTAGCTTTGATTTGATAGTTAATTAATTCTACCGATTTAACTGTTACCCTATCGGCAATCGGACGACGGTCATCTTGATTAACCGCTTTTTTAACAATGTCAATTAATTCATCAGAAGCTATACCATTATTGTCGCGAGCTAATATCGCTAATGTAACACATGCAGGTGAAGGACTTTCTGCTGCGGCATCTAATACTCGACCATCGGCACTTCGTGCAAAAAATTCATAAGCGGCTCGAGGGCCTGCAACTGATAATCCTTCAAATGCCGATTGAATTCGCACTCGAAAGTCACTATCAGCTTCTTTGATTTCTTTAATGGCAGGCACGACACTATTATCTTCAGCTTGAATGGTTAAACGATAAACATTAAAGTTTGCCCCTAAATTATCTAAATCCTGATCTTTGGCGTGAGCAATCATAAGTGCTTGTGACGCTTCGTTTATTCGTTGCCGTAAAAGTAGTTCATAATAGCTACTTTCTTGCAATAGCTTAACGATTGGCTCACTTTCAAATTGTAATGTTTTAGCAACTTCAAGCTGATCTTGCTCGTTATAAAGTGATAGGAATTTAGCTTTGCGACGATTAAAGATCTCCTCAAAATCTAAAGATTCAATCACATCTGGGGAAGGTAATTTTGAAAGATCTGTTAATGTGGCCATGTTGCTACCTCGATTTCGCTAGTAAATGTTTGGTTTGGTTTGTCTATTCGGGAACCGGTTATTTGTAAGGTTAATTTTTCTTTATCAGGAAATACATCGACAGCATCAAGTTTTATTCTGGGTTCCCATTGAGCAAGCGCCAATACCGTTGCCGAAATCACTCGTAATTTTGTTGCTTCTGTATTTGGATTATCTAAAAGTAAAAACAGTAACGAACCATAACTACGACGCTCAATTCTCGAACCAATCGGTGTTGTAAGAATATCTTTAATCGATTGGTTGATATGATCCATATCGTTAATTGTTCGCCCTGTTTTGCTATTCATTCCTATGTAACTCATTGCGGTTTTCCTGTTGAATCACCACCAGCTTTAACGCCAATATGGGTGTGAGAGTCTAATATAATGCCGTTCGATGATAATTGACCTTGTTTATGAATGACGTTACCTGTTAAGGTTCCTGTACTACCTTTGGCGCCACCACCGCTAGCACTAAATGATTTGAATGTTATATGATCACTACATTCAACCAATGGTGTATCAAGTTGAATTTTACTGCCAGCTTTAGCGGTGATTTGTTCACTTGCTTCAATCACAGCCGTTTTGATTCCCTTGATAGTTAATTGGCTGGTTTCTGGTTCATATTCAAATGATGCTCCATCGGGAAAGGTTACAAAATATCCATCCTCAGATTTAGATGGGGCAGGATTAGCATCACAATATATGCTAGGTAATACGCAACCTAACGAAAGGTTACCATTAGGACTTAAAATAAATACTTGTTCACCAACCGATGGCCGCCACCATGTGCGACTTTTACCAGCACGATGAGTAAACCAAGGTAACCAGGTAGTAATTAAATCACCGGTACGGACTTTAACCTGATCGCCATTGGTTTGATAAATAACACCAGGGCGGATCAGGTTTTCAATTTTTCGTAGAATGTCGACTAAGTCGGCGGGATGATAATTTTTCATAACGACTATAATGAAATTTTATCAATTAAAAATAAAGTAAGCGTAGTTGTAGTGGTTGGGGTTACAAATTTTCAATGAGTTATATTGTACTTATGGTTTATTTGGCATAACTTAATAATTAACAATCGAGTTAACCCTTTTTTCGGACTAAAAATAAAATATCTAAAAATCAATATGTTATAAAATGGCTCAAAAAAAGGGTTTTTATTGTTAAAAATAGACTTTGTCTTTTTGCCAACAACATTTATAGTATATCGGTTCCTAGT
The DNA here is from genome assembly GCF_984569125.1 of Gilliamella sp. LMG 34362. Classification (NCBI taxonomy): domain Bacteria; kingdom Pseudomonadati; phylum Pseudomonadota; class Gammaproteobacteria; order Orbales; family Orbaceae; genus Gilliamella; species Gilliamella sp. LMG 34362. The sequence goes on from NZ_OZ474902.1 coordinate 1,402,533, forward strand.
TCACTGCCGTGTAGGTAGTTTAGAAATTCACAGCCAACCAAAACCATACAAAAAAGGGGTTCACTGCCGTGTAGGTAGTTTAGAAAATGTGCGCCATGCCAAAGCTCAATGAGATCGGGTTCACTGCCGTGTAGGTAGTTTAGAAATGAAAACGAAAAGGCGATTGATGCATATATAGGTTCACTGCCGTGTAGGTAGTTTAGAAAACGTTGTGGTAATAGATGGGTCAGATAATGTAGTTCACTGCCGTGTAGGTAGTTTAGAAATATAGCTTCCCACGCACGCTACAACGCCAATAGTTCACTGCCGTGTAGGTAGTTTAGAAATTGGGGGTCAGGCAATATCAATAGGAGGGAAAGTTCACTGCCGTGTAGGTAGTTTAGAAAATCTGTAATAATCTGTCACGATGTGAAAAACTGTTCACTGCCGTGTAGGTAGTTTAGAAAATCCGTTTTAACTGCTCGCCTAATAATATTTTGTTCACTGCCGTGTAGGTAGTTTAGAAAGTATTAGTACGCTATTGGCACAAATACTGGCGGTTCACTGCCGTGTAGGTAGTTTAGAAATGTGCGATTCAGCTATATCAATTATCAATTTTGTTCACTGCCGTGTAGGTAGTTTAGAAAACCATAATTATATTTTCTTTAATTAATAAATGAACTTTAAAAAATGCTTATTAGAAAAGAGCAAAAAACAATCAATTAAACAGGCTATTAATTTTTCTACAAACACTATATGTATGAGTGATTTATAAGAAGATAACTACATGTGGTATTTCGTTAGAAAATGCTTAATTGCATACAAATAAAAAGCAATAAACGTTAATAAACATTAGTAGACATATTATAAAAAACAATTATACTTAGCCTTAACAGTGCCCTGTTCCTCTGTTTTTATTTCGGTTTAATATCGGATATTTTCACGTCAGGGTCTTTCTTTAAAATATAGTATAATGTCTAAATCTCTTTTACCTTGCAAACCACACTTAACCTATCAACAGCAATTGCAGCTTCTTTTAGATAGAGGTTTATTGATTCATAATCAAGAATTTGCCATAAAAAAATTATCTCATATCGGTTATTACCGATTATCTGGTTATTGGTTTCCCGCAAAAAAAGAAATTGATGGTAGGAAAGTAGATCAATTTGAAATAAATACTTCATTTGAATCTATTTGTGATTTCTACCTGTTTGATACTAAATTAAGAAATCTGATTTTGTATGGAATCGAGAGGATAGAGATATATTTAAAGGCGATAATTGCCTATGAAATAGGTAGTTTAAATCCAAAAGCACATCTGATGCCTGAATTTATCAATATTGCTAAACATAAAGAAGATTATGAAAAATGGACAAAAAAGCTAGATAAAAAAATAGAAGATAGCAAAGATAAATTCATTCAATGGAATAAAAAAAATTATGAACAAGTTCCAATTTGGGTTAGCGTTGAAGTTTGGGATTTTGGTATGCTGTCAAAATTTTATGAAGTCTTAAACAGGAATTGTAAAAAAATAATTAGTGAAAAATTAAAGATTGAAAGAACTAAAGATTTGAAAACGATTTTACATTGTCTAAATATAGTCAGAAATAAATGTGCACATCATTCTAGATTATGGGATTGTAAACTAAACAGCTATTTTCCAATTGGATCAATCAAGACAATTAATTTATCGGATATTGAAGATTATATTCAAATTCAGAAAAAAATTAATCATACTAAATTAGCTAGTATTATTTGTGCAATTTGGGGAATTACAAAGCTTATGACCACAAATAAATCATGGTTAATCGAGATAGTGGAACATATTAAATCTAAACCTAATATAGCAAATACATCAGTTATCAATATGGGATTCGACGAAAAATTAACCTTAGATTATTTGCTTACCTTATAATAGCTAATCTCAATGATAGATAACTAAAATAATATATTTTAGTATCATTTACATCTAAATTTATCCTTGAACCTACTACCTTTTATATACACGGATATTAATTGCCGACTAGAGTTATTAAATTCACACCAACCGCCCTTGAGGCGGTTTTTTTATTGCCTATAATCCTTAAATAACATACCATTTACCCGAAAAATTGAAGGAGATGGTATGAAAAGAGTTATGTTATTAGGATTGGCTTGCTTTGCGTTGTTTGGCTGTGGCGAGAAAAAGGTCACTGAAGAAATGCTTTTAGGGGATTGGGAGTGTACGCAAAACGACCAAAAAGCAAAATGGAAAAATGGAACTTTTCAGGATTTTGGAGAGATCAAAAGCGAAAAAGCTTTAATTACATACAAAATTTATGACGGGTTATTAATGAGAGGGAGGGGTAATGATCTTACTAAGGGTGATTGGTATTCTGTCTCATCAAATCTTTCGATTCAAGACGTAAAAAATCTAAACATATCGGAATTTTCCAGATCTTATATATCTAGTAAATTTGAATACATTTCTGATAAAGAATATAAACATACGTTGATTATAGAGAAAGTTTATAAAAGTCTTTCAGAGGAAGAGCAAACAAAAGATAATTCAAGACAAAAGATTGAAGAAAACTGTATTAAAGTAGTGCATTAAATTTAATAGCAAAAATAAATTGATTAGAGCCCGCTTCGGCGGGTTTTTTATTGTTCTATTATAGCTAATTTAAAGTTGCATGTTCGAAGAACGGGTTTTCGACTAATACAAATTATTAGCTAAATTGCCTCTAATCCATTTAAAATCAGATAATAATCAATGCCTCAATATACATTTTAACCTGGTATTAATTTGTTTATTATTGTTAGGAAGCAGTCGGTTTATCCGAATTTTGCTCTAGTTGATTACTCAAGCTGAAGATTATAACAATTGCCATAATCTGCAATTATTAATTAATGCTTTTTGACCGATAAATTTTTTAGTTAAAATTTTGAGGAGAGCACTTTTTTGACATTAAAAAATTTGAGGAAAGGGGTTTTTTAAGCCCCTAAAATCAACTTTTAGCTAATATATTTAAAACATTAATGTTAGGATTAGTATTTTATTGGCTATACAAAGCAACAGTTATTAATAGCCATATTTTTCTAATGGTTCCTGTAATATTATTTGGTCGGTTAATGCGTTAAATTCTGTTTTTTCTTTTTTTTGCGTTGGTTTGATTCGTTCCGATAATCTTAATTCAATGGTTAAATCACATTGGTTGTCAGTGATATTGTTAACATGAAACTTAATTGCTTGTTGGCGATTATGGGCGCTAATCAATGCATCTGGTTGATTGTTCTGCATCCAACTAACTATGTTGGCGGTTAAATCATTAAAAGGGTAGTAATAACCTGGTAGATTTAACGTTAACGTGAAATGGTATTGAAATCCTGAATTGTCCACTGAGAAAGGCTCAACAATGCCATCTTTGATGATAAATTGATTTTCCACCGTTAAATTAGCATTTAACAGATTCTTCTCAAACAAATAGTGTTTTAATTGGTTAATTTTTTTCATACGGATCCTTTAATCTTTATAAATAATCTTGATGGCAGTAAAACAGTGATTATCAATGCAATGAAATAGAGCTGAAGTTGAAATAAAATAACGGTTAATTATCAATCCTCGATCCAAATGTATTGACCTGAATATTAAACTTAGCTATTCATATGCTTAAATGGTGATTTTCAACTAACTGCATTTATTTTGTCGCCATTATTGTCAATTACTGTTGTTAGTCGAATTTACTGAACGGCAAAAGATAGCTATGTTGCCTTTGCTTTTTAATAAACAGAGTAATAATGTGATGTTCATTACAACTTGGGCTAGATAAGCGCGATGTGGTAGATTGAAAAATGAAAATAAGCAAACAGCAGCACTTGAAACTATCATCAACCATGCTAACCAACTGTATTTAACTTTGTAGCGACAATGGTTGCGATCGAAGGTAAATAATCTCACCGCAATCATTAAACAAAAAATAGCATTGAGCGTCATTATCATGATTTTTTGCCTCTAAAGTTATTGAATAAATCTGTTGGATCATCGAATTTTTTAATTAGCCATAATAACAATTTGACACTAATAGCCGATGCAACTAATGCACCTAAACCTAGTGGCATCTTAGTTTGAATATTGGCTGGGAAAATAGGGATGAGTAAATACAGCGTCATTTCTGCTAACAGTAATCCCATAGCAAATGAGATAAAAAATAGGACGATGCGGCGCAAAACAGAAATGTATTGTTCACTAATCACAAGTAAAATCGAACCACAAAGTGCGCCTAAAATAATGCCATTTTCAATGTTAGGATAAATCATTGATAGTGAAAAAGCGCTAATAACTGCGGTAAAAGTTAGACTGGTGGGCTCTGTCATTAAATTAGTCCCATAAATTAATAGAATTAGAATCTTTTTCAGGTACTGATTCAGGTACGTTGACTTCAATACCCATAGGTAATATTGCTGGTAATTCACAAAGTTTTGGGTTGTTTTGATAAATTATTTCGACAATTCCGGCTGTTTTACCAAAAACTCGATAAGCTAATGCATCAATAGTTTCATTTTGCATGGTATAAACAATCATTCTTTAATTACTCCATAGTTGATTTGGATTTATTTTTAACAGCAACATTGATGGTGTTTCAATAAATAGGGCTCGGCGGAAAACAAAGGTGTCGAATCGCTTAAACCATTGCACCGCCGAGGTGTGAGGGTCACTCGTTATAAATAGTTATTTGATATTATGGTCGTTGTTAACTGATTTTTAGGCAATTAACTAAAATTGTGACAAATTGAAATACAATATGATCTATAATAGATTCGATACAATAAGCTATTAACTCAAGTAGTTATAAAATTAATACAAAACATCTGATAATGATTAGAAAATGACTAACCTTATTATATGACCTTTAGGTCTTTACTATTTACCATTAGGTAATTATAGTCTAGTTATCGTGTACACGAAAAATTGTTAGTGTGTTTTTATATATTTATATTTGGATATATATTCATGGCTTTTGCTTGCAGAAATTTTTCTCGTTCAGCGGGAGGTATAATGAATTTAAATCCTAAAACAGATTATCGCTCTTATACTTCGGTTGATAAATCTGATTATAATAATGCTACACAGACAGATATAAATAAAGTAGCGGCAGATTTAAGGAGAGCTTTAGAGCTTTACGAGTCAGAAAAAAAACGAAAATGTTCCTACTAATAAAGTGCCATCTTCAGATGTTGTTCTGGAGATGGAAAAAGCTATCAAAAAAATCCCGAGATATTAGATCAACTATTTGAAAGTCCTTTAATACAACAAACCGTTATCCATAAAATTGAATCTTATAAAGGTCCACTTCCTCATCCTGATATATTAAAAAAATATGATGAAATCGATCCTTCATTTTCAAAGATAATCTTTCAACATTTCGAAAAAGAACAGAATCATCGACATAGTATTGATAATAAATCTATTGATGGCGCAATAAAAAGTGATAAACGTGCTCAATGGATGGCATTTATTTTGAGTTTCCTTATTATTACAACAGGTGTTGTCGCTACTTTTTGTGGTTATGAAATATTCGGAGCATCAGCTGTTGGTTTTAATATTGCTGGATTGATTGCAGCATATCTCAAAGGTAGAACAAGTAATAAAGATTAAATTTTGTATTTACCACTCCCAAAATGTCGACCAATAAATTGCAAATATGATGTAAATCTACTCCCATCAATTTTGTTATAAATAAAATTTTACTGATTAATCTCCCAGATCGCTTGTTTATCAGCATTGCATTTTTCGATGACATGCAATAAATGTTCGTTGTATTTTAGACTATCCCCAAAGGTCATTGGTTGCGGGGGTAAATTTGGCTGACAACTAATGAGTAGATGCGCGGGTATTGGTTGATTGACGAAGATTTTTCGCTCGGTTGTACAAGCTACCAGAAATGGGCATAGGCACCAGCTGGTTAGCGCAATAATTCTCTTTGAGTTGACCATTGATCTGCTCCTGATTTTGTAGCGATTGCTGTTCCAAAGATTGTTTATTTTTTTCGTTATCAGCGATAATCTGATTATTCCTGATAATTGTTTGTTGCAACTGGCCTAACTTTTGCGTTAATTGATTGACTTCATTTTTTGCCGATTGTTTTGCATGCAATAAATCAGTAATGATAAAAATGAGTAATAGAAATGTGAAAGCAATAGTGAAGTTGGTTTTGTTCATACTAATCCGGGTAAATAAATTGTTTTGCCGTTTTGTTTTACCGCAGTAATAACACGTCTGCGTTGGTTGCTATGACTAAATTCAATGTGAACCCATTGATTATATTCTTGAATGATTTTGTCAAATTCGATGCCAGCCGTGATTAAACGTTGACAAATTTGTTTGGGATTGCCATAGGCACTGTGGAAATCAACGGCTAAACCTTTGGTATGTGCGCTAGTTTGCGAGCCTCCAACTTTACTATTTAGAGTAGGGCAGCGATATCCAGATGTGATGATTATTGGATGTGCCAAAGCTTTTCTAACAAATTCTAGTTGATTTGCCGTTAGCTGAATATTGGCCATTAATTCATCTGGCACATGATTATCTATTTTTAGCCGAGTAGCTGTTGTTGAGCGAGTAAATTCTTCTAATCTGAAGTGTTCTGTTAATCTCATGACTCTTCATCTCCTTTGATCTATATTACGAATCTTTCATCCAGAGTTTTAATTAAGGTTGTTCCTGAGCAATCTGCTAGGTAAGCAATCATGTACAGCAAGTACAAATGACAAATCAAAATAGCTAACAGTTAAAAAGATCAAGATTGCCACAAAAATAGAAATAACTATTTGAGCAATTAATGTGTTAATAGCTGATTTGTTGCCGTTTAATGTTTTATAAAAGTAACTTGCTAATGATGCAAACGAAATGATGATGAACAAATAAATAACCACCTGCCAACCTAAATTTTCAGGATCGTTAATCAGCATTATTGACTCTCAATATTTAAATGGCCGCTAAGTAAGTTTTCAGACCTACATTATAAAAATAATAAATTGATTATCTTTTTTATATGTCTCTTTCAATCTTGATAGGCTATATGAAACAAATTAAGTGGCCACTTAATACTGTTTAATTATACAGTTTTTTGTAATTTCAACCTAATTTATAAGGACAAATTGATTGAAAAGCTACCATTAAAAATTGTTATTAATTAATGAATTATATGTTTGTTTTAATGGGGGGTTTGTAATGGATAATTTTACAATTAAAATCCTTTATTTTTAGCTTAAATAAATAGCTATTTGCCAGGTTTAACAGATTAATTAAAAACTTTGCCATTAAGGTTTAATTAATAAAGATAATCATGACTAATATGATTTTGAAGATAATTATTAGTAAATATGGGATTAACTGGAACGATTAGGCTTTAAAAAACCCCGTTCCTCAAAATTTTGGAAACTGCTATGAAATGAGATGGCAGAAAAGAAGGATAGTTGATGATGGTTGTTAAGTGGGTATGAACTATTTTCAACTATCCTGACGTGTTTATGAATTATTTGAATTATCAGTTTGCTTAGCGGCCAGTTGTTCTTTTAGTGGCTCGAGTAAATCTCGAAACCAAAACAGTATTATGTCTTTATCATTTTCACGTAAATGAATATATTCAGTAATGATTCGTGAAAGTAATTCAGCGCGTTCAATTGTTTTCATTTTTTCCAATTCGTTCATTTTTATTTACCCTTCAACACTGTATTTATATACAGTATATAATAATTAGCTTTTCGATCAAGTATATTTTTTAAAAACTTTGGGCCAACTAGACACTAATATTTAGTACATTGATATTTATTATTTTTTTTGCTTAATTTTTATGCTTTTCACCTGGTTCAAACCACAAATTATGGCTTTTTTTCTTCAGTTAAAAGTAATCATGATATGATTTTTTAGGCGGCCTTTTTTTCGCACCTGTACAGTGGTCAGTAATTATTAAATGAAGCCCATTTAACGTGTCAGATAATTTAAGATGCTGATGAGGATTGAGTTTGATACTTTGCCTTAAATAGAGGCGGTTCACATTTAAATCATTATCCGGTAAACCGATAATTTTCAGTTGTTGTTTAATGATTTGTCGTTGCTGTTCAGAATTATTAATGTGAGTACAGTTATTGACAGAACTCCAAGGCGTGCGTTCCGCCCGCAATAATGATACATCTCTAGTTTTTACGATATTGTGGTTACTTTTAGCTACTAACTTCCATTTAATTAATCTAGTACATATAAAAGATGCCAGTCCATGGATTGGCGCATAAACTCCTTTTATTTTTTTGATGATCTCTTCGTATTGATTAATTTTATCCTCATAAGCAAGGCGGACTTTAATATCTTTACGTTTGACTAAGGGGCCGCCTTGATGAGCGGTATAAGCCGCCCAATCACCAATATCGGCTGAAGCTAACACCGGATCGATAATAGCATCGGTTACTTTTTTACTTTTCAAACGACGCAACTCACGCCATACACTGACTGGGGCGCCACCTAATTGTTGAAATTGGCGAATCTTCCAGCGACTAGCCCAAGCGGTGATCGCTTTCGATGACGCTTTTAAGTTTTCGCCAGTTTGGGTATCTATTTCATTTTCGAGCGCATATCCGTCAATGTTTTTGGCAATATATTTGGCGATATAACCGGTTGCCGATCCTTTTTTCTTATCAATATCTTTAAATTCAAAGCGATTGATGGCGGCTCCTTTTTCATCACCATCTTCATCCATGGCATATATCCACATACTATAAAAAGCTTTTTGGATATCTTCTGGGCGCATAAAGATTAAAATATGCCAGTGAGGGGTACCGTCATGGTGAGGTTCGGCAACTCGAAAACCAAAAAATTGAATATTTTCCCGATTTAATTTAGCTCGAATTCGTGACCAAACTTTGCATAGATAGGCCTGTGTTTCTCGTGGAGTATTGCCTTGCCAGTTTTCAACAAAACCGCCTTTCGCATGCGCACTGTGATATTTTGCTGGTGCAGTCAAGGTGATAAAAGCGCCTTGATAACCTAGCTGATCTGCTAAATCTTCAAAGCCACGCATACGAGTCATAAGCTCTACACGCCTTATTGCGGGGTTAGCTATGGATTTATAAACTTGTAAATCCAACGGTATTTGTTCACCTGTTTCTGGATTTTCTATCGCCATTTTCTCCAAATATTTTTGATTGCGACGTTTTTGCTCTTGCCATTCCATTTGACAGCTACGACTTGCATATGGCGATGCCTTTTTTTGTACTTGACCGACCGCAATGGCTAAATGTTCATGTTCGAAATCTCGACGAGTTTTTAATTTGCGTTGCCACCATTCATAATTAGTTATTTTCGCCAATGCTTTAACACAATTATCATTGGTTAATTTGTGATTTTTGAAATCATTAAAATAGGGTGGAGTAATATTAATACCGTTTAATTCTTTTAAAACAGTACGATAGAGTTTTTGCTCCAAACTGTTATTTTCAATATGATTAGCGGTCAAGCAAAAGTCCTGATCCGCAAGGCAGGTTTGGATGTGTTTATTGAGATAATTGGCTATTTCAACACTTAATTTAGCTAACTTTTTGGCACTTACAGTGGCTAATTTAGCAAATTCATCAGCAAAATTAATCGCTAAAGCGCTAGGACAAGCAACTTGATAACGGGCTTTGACTTGCGATAATCGTACCTGAATATTGCCACCTAAGGTTTGCCGTAAAAAGCTGTTGGCAGCTTTTCGTCCTTCAGCTTGAAAAAGATTAATATATTTATCAGCAAAATAGCCAGCTAAAAAATTAGGTAAATCAGCAAAATATTGTGCACGGAAGGGATGATCTTCTTGGTCAACTTGCCACAATTTGATTTCACTATAGCTGATAGATTGTGGCATTTTTTTACCACAATCAAACTGGGCTATTGGCGTTCTTACTATTTTTTTATTCGGTGAATATTGCCCTATATTTTCATAGTAATCACGCAAAGCTAATAATAAAGAATGTTTATTTTTAGCTGGAATAACAGGCAAGGAGAATGGTTGGCTGATCATAAATTCTCGGTAGTAATTATCGTTTGGCAAATAGCTCTTTTAGACTTTGACAATCGACACAAAGTTGACAACCTTTTAACAATTGTCGACGTTTTTCTGGGATTGGCTCTCCACATTCCAGACAATCCTTTGCTGATTGACCGGCAAAGGTTTGCCGATTAGCCAATAGATTATCCAGTTCAAGTTGAGCCAAATCATTTGCTTGGTCTACAATATCTCGCATTAGGCATTTGTCTCATAACTTTGATGGCGAAGTTTTTCAGCTTCTTGATTAAGCAGTTCATTTACTTCATTAGCGGTTAAATCCTGATCTAAAATATGACCACCTATTTGCATTAAGCGATTAATATATAGATCACAAAGTCGTTGTTCGGTTTCTTGTTTAATTTGTCCCGATATATCTTGAAATTTCGATTGGGTAATGCTGTTTGAGTTCATATGCTTTTCCTCATCTTGTTATTCATTATTGTTTGGTAAAATCTTGTGATTCACAGTGGGCAAAAACATCAACGATTGCTTGCAACCGGCGAAGTCCTATCTGTAAATTATCTACTTCATTATCGTTAAGCTGATCAAAGTTCAGATTACGTTCTGAATATGGCAATCTTGTGTTTAATGGTGTTATGCCTGCTGCTGCTAATAACAGTCTTTTTTGTCCAGGCTTTAGCCGATTAAAATTGCTACGTACTAAGCTGCGATATCCATGTATCAATTGATATAAATGTCTTATATGTTCAAGTTGACGAGCTCGTTCAATATTATTCATCGCTCTTCCTACCATGACTGTGTTTGAATCAAAAAAGAGCCATTTCTTACGAAAAAGGCAACGGTGTTATTAACTGATTTAAGTTCGGGTTAACGATGTTTAACTGGCCATAATTTAACGGTTTTACCATTACTTTTTTCGATCCAACCATTTGGATTATGTTTATTCGTTTGAATAAAAATGACTAAAGGTTGCGTCGTCGATTTTTGACTTAAATAGATAGCCTGACTCATATTATTGTTCCTTCAAATTTAGTTCAGGATTAAACGCTTTGGCGCCTTCAAGCGTCAGGGCGGTCATATTAATTAACGTTGTCGAACGGTCATGCTTACCGGTGATTTTTTTCTTTCTTGTCGGCAGCAATCCTTCGTGCACATACTTTTTAACGGTACGTGGATTCATGCCCGAAACTCGAGCAAATTCATCAACAGTGACATAAGGCGCAGAAATAGTGATTGAAATTGTTGTCATCATGGTGCATTATTCCTAACATAAATATGCTTATGTGTAATTATGTGTATTTATATGTGTATTTAAGTTAAATATAATTTAACATTAAGCTTAGCTTAATGTCAATCATATTTTTATTTTTTAATTAACTTAGGCTTAATTTAAAATGAGTATTAATTTTAATTCTGGTGGTGCCAAAGTATTGGACAGAATCATTGAGGCTTATGGGTTTAAATCCAAAGTAGAGTACAGTAACTATTTAGGTACTTCTGCAGCGAGTTTATCAATCCGCTATCGACGCGATCTCTTCCCTTCCGATCTGGTTGTTAAATGTATGGATGAAACAGGCGCATCATTACAATGGTTAGCAACTGGTGAAGGGCAATTTAACCCAGCAGAACAATCTAAAGAGACGGTTATTTCCGATGAAACTTTAGTCAAACTTGAGCGATTAGCTACTCTAAAAGATAAAGGCGCTATTACCGAACAAGAGTTTAGCGAATTAAAAGCACAGTTGATTTAGGTTAGTATAGGATTAATTGCACGTATGTCAGTAAGAAAACAACCTAATGGGAAATGGTTATTTGAAAAATATCTCCCTGGTGGCCGTCGAATACGAAAAAACTTTGCCACCAAAGGAGAAGCACTGGCATATGAAAATTATCTTGAAGAACAAGCTAACCAAAAACCATGGATCAATGAAAAAATAGATAAACGCCGTTTATCAGAATTAATCCAAAGCTGGTATTCGTTGCATGGCCAAACCCTTAAAGATGGGCAAACTCGCTTAAAAGCCATGCTATTTGCCAGTGAATGTATGGATAACCCATTAGCAACAAACTTCACTGCCAAACAATTTACCAGTTATCGCCAAAAACGAATTGATGGTGAGATATATCGAACCGATCGCATTAAAACTGTTGCTCCTAGGACAATGAACCTTGAACTAACCTATTTTAAGGCGATGTTTAACGAATTAATTCGGTTAGGGGAGTGGCAACATAAAAATCCTTTGGAACTGGTTCGTTCATTTAAAACCGACGAACAAGAGATGGCTTATTTATCCAAAGAACAAATTCAAGCTTTACTCAACTCTTGTCAGCAGAGTAGTGCGTCCGATTTAACCATTATTGTTAAAATTTGTTTAGCAACCGGTGCCAGATGGAGCGAAGCTGAAAGCTTAAAAAGTGCACAAGTCAAAGATGGAAAAATCACCTACATCAATACTAAAGGTAAACGGAACCGCACCATTCCTATCAGTGAAGAACTATTTAAACAAATTCCCAATAAACATGGCCAGCTTTTTACTGGTTGCTACTCGGCTTTCCGATCTGCATTAGATAGAACTGGCATCGAACTACCTGATCGCCAACTAACCCATGTATTACGCCACACCTTTGCCAGCCACTTTATGATGAATGGTGGCAACATATTAGTCCTACAAAAAATATTAGGCCACACCGACATCAAAATGACCATGCGCTACGCCCACTTTGCCCCAGATCACTTTGAAGATGCAGTAAGATTGAATCCGTTGAATCTAAACTAATTTAAAAAATATGGCTAGAAAGAAAAAGAATAGAAAGATCAAAAAAGTACAAACTACAAGCAATAATAAAAGTTGGTTGAATAGAGTGATAACAAATCCTGTTGTCATCATTATTTTTTTTATTACAATTATTACGAATACAGCTAATATTATTTCATCAATTGATACATTATTATCAAAATATAAGGATTTTTGGGTATGGTTTGGTAGTTCAGCACAATTTTCAGGAAAGTGGACTAATAGTAGTGAAGGTTATATCGATATTATCCCTAGGATAATTTTAAAAAATGAGTCTGATGTTACGATAAATGTTGAGTTAAGAGTAAAAGATCATCAGGTTACAGGTGTAATTAATAGTTCGGCGTTTCTTGATTTCTGTAATCATCAAGAACAATCAGAAAACTTAATAGTAGATATAAAGCTAATTTGTATGCAAAATAACATCATGCTATTAGCTGGAAATAAATCACCATTAAAAAGTAATTTTGATGCAGAAGTTTTTAATTATATATCCGGAAAAAAACTTATTTATGCAACGCTTCATTTTAAAATTAATAATGAAGAATTAGAAATTACAAATAAAAATATAGGTATATATTCATTATTTTTCCCTAATAAAGCTTTTCTTATAAAAGAACCTGAATTTGTTGATTAAAATAATTGGCGGTAAAATGGCGGTTGAGAATATTTTTATATAGTAAAATATGTCTATATATGTATTTCTAACCGCTTGATTTAATTGTAAGTTATTGATTTTAAATACAGCTTTAAAGAACTCATAATCGATTGGTCACTGGTTCAAGTCCAGTAGGATTATTATCTTTTGAATTGATATTAATTGTTTTTAAATTTATTTCTTATTTTAAGGAGAAATTTTTGCTATTTTAATTTACTTAACCAACTGATATGTAAACAATTCTGTGTCTGACGGCCAGTTTTTATTAAATCTCATTCGAGATCTTGCTTAAAAAATATAATATTTTTATCTGACCATAACCTCCTAAGAAGTCTTTTATTACATTAAATCTAACATTTACTATCAATCATTTTTTATTAAGTAATATAAGTTGTACTAAAGCAATAAAGATACAAATTGAGATGAATAGAATTAGGGTGTTAGACTTAAAAATAATAGGCAAAAATGAGCCCAAACTTGCACCAATGAAGAGAATACAAGTATACAGAGATGTTGCAATGCCTCTGTCCTCAATTGCTGATTGAGTGGCTACACTGGTAATCATCGATGGGACTGCGTAAGCAAGTGCAACGATAAATATGAAATGACTAATGAAAAGTAAATAAATATTATTTAACTGTTCATTTAAATAAAGATAATGTATAAGAAGAGAACTTGTCATTAAAAATAGACTTAAAGTAAGGACATAAACTGGCTTAATATATCTAAATAGATAACTTGCGGTAAGGCTAAATAGCATCGCAACAATGCCAATCTTTCTTAGTGTCGGGATGTATTCTGCAATATTATTACTCGGTAAAATAGAATAAAGTGTGACAAAACTTAATAAAACAATTAAAGCACATAAATAAATCGGAAATAGTTTTTTACTAAATAAAACTCGCGGTAATTGCTTGAATATTGAAAATAGTGAAGCTTTCATATTACTAGAATTTTCTTGGTGAGTTTTTTTAGGAGTATGATAGAAAAATAACAGCGAACCAAAAATATAGATGCTCATTAAAATCCACATAGCTGGATAAAGAGCATTTGTGATCATCAAAGAGCCAAACCACTGCCCAATAATACCAGCTAACAGAAAAGCACAACTAATAATTGATACAGCCTTAGACTTCGATGGTTCCGATAGATTTAACGTAATCCAAGCAATTGCCACAGGCGGATACGATGCAGCACAAAATCCTTGGAGTGTTCGACAAATAAGTAACCAATAATAGTTAGTAATAAACGGCATAATGAAACTAATTGTTGCTAATAGCAATAACCCTATGGATAAAGTACGTTCTTTTCCTATTCGATCGGATAAGCCACCCCAGATAATAAATCCAATTGCATAAAAAATAGCGAATAAAGATGTCAGTAAGCCAATGTTATTTAAAGTTGCCCCTTTTATGAAAAGTACTAAATCAGAATAAACGGGAATAAGTATATATAACTGAGTTACTACCGATAGGGCGATAATGGGTACAAAGAAAGTTCCTGTTAATAATTTATATTTCACTATTTTTATCTGCTATATAAATATAATTTTTGAATTATAGATCTAATTATTGTAGTTTAACAACAATTGCTTCGCTTTTGATTTTCTATTTGTTTTAAAAACAAATTAGAATATATAAAATCTAGTTATTTTTAATTCGAAATATAAAAATGCAAGGAGCAATGACTGAAAATAAATCTTTTAAAAGTGAATATGATGACTTTTTATTAACTGTAATTGTTAGTATAGATTAAAAATACTTGAAATCTTTGATATATATAAATATAAGAAAATTATGAGATAATATTTAATGCCCTAATATTATAGGAAGGTAAATGGAAAATATAAAAATTAATGATACTATAGTTATTTTTATAATAACTTCAGTTGCGTATTTTATCTGTTATGGATTTGAATTAGGTTATGCTAAAAAGATTGGATTTAGTGTATATTTTATTTCTGTAGATTTACTTAATTTTGTGTTTTTGGGCGGATTTTTACTTTTTATCTTTTATTATATTATAAGTATTACTATATTTTTGATTAATGGAAAACTACGTCACTATTTAATCATTTTAGTTTTAGTAAATAGCTTTATATTAGGTTTGTATCTAGATCCTAATATAAATAATTTAATGAAACCTTTATTAATTAAAGTATTGTTAGTTTTTTTTAATTTGTCATTATTCATTATGTTTCTCTATAAAAAAGCAAGATTCACTCGATGGAGTCTTAATATATCTACAATTTTATTACCTATTATTTTATTTTCTTTTGCATTTGAATTTGGTGGAAAATGTGCAGAAATAGATTCTGCAAAAAGAAATGAACTGAATTCGATTGAATATGAGGGACATAAATATGGAATTTTAAAGGTATATGCAGGGAATATTGTAGCATTAAGTTTAGATTGTAATATAAGAACTGAAATACTCTTTATACCAAAAGAACAAGTAAATGTTGTTAATGTTAATTAACCTAATCCAATCCAACTAAATGTTTAATTCCACATGCATGAAAAATCTTCCTGTTGTATTAATTGAATGTGAGTAACGGGGTATAGACATTTGGGTAAATAAATTTCTTCTTTAAATTATTGTGTTGTCTCTTAGTTTTTGCTGTGCTTTGTGTTTTTTGGGGAATGATACTTTTATGTTTTTTTATTGTTAACTAAAATACTCTTATTATCTGAGTTTTAAAATTTTTTGAAGAAAATTTGATTTTGAGCTTATATAGTTTTTTTGAGTTGTTATTAAAAATATATGTTTATCGATTAAAGAACAGTAAATTATGATAATAGTTAGTCTTTGGTCACTAGCTATTCATAATGGTTTTAATATAGAATATATTAAGAATATTAGGTATTAGATACTAGCTGAATTTCATCTAGTATCTAATTTTTACGGTTACTAATTTATGTTAGGACTATTTATAGTCATTTTATTCGTAATTACAACGTATAAATAGGGTTTATTTTTTCTCAAATAATTTTTCACACGGATAGCCTGTTAAGTCTTCTACTACGAATTTAGTTTCTTCAGATAACTCATTTACATCGCCATTTGATTGTAAGACATCAATTGCATTAACTAATAATCCATGTTTTTCTTTATCTAGATTAAAGGTGAGTGTCACTAACATAGCTAAGAAAACAAGTAATCCAGTTCCTAAAAATAGAATTAATGCAATTGTGGTTATTGCTTCAGGAGTTTGATCTGCTTGTTTTTGAACAAAACCACCAAATTCTAATATTAATCCAACACAAAGAGTTGATAGGGCGACTGTCGTTTTTCTAGAGAATGTCATAACAGCAGCAAATAAGCCTTCTCTTCTTTTTTTAGTGATCATTTCATCAATATCTGGAATGAATGGGAAAATATTCCATGGTGTGAACTCCATCAGGCATCGGCCTATTTGATATACAGTACCAATAACAAACAGTATGGCTATTTTTGATGATGGATTAAATACAAAAACTAAATAGGTCGCAGCTAAACATAAAAGCATAGTCGAATAAGCACCAACAAGTAGTTTTTTCGGCCCATATTTAACGAATGCGAATCCTGCTACTAATGTAACTGGTAATCCAATGATACTTAAAGATAAAAGGCTTCCAGCTACAGAAGCATCAAGCGTTAAACAATATACACAGAAAAATACAAATACAGTGTTATAAATATCTTTACCAGTAAAAGATAATAAATAGATAGCTAAATGTTTTCTGAAGGCTCTAACTTTCAGTGTAGAGAAATATTCTTTAAACAGACCAAAAACAAAGGTAACTGGATTTACTTTTTTCTCAGCTTTAGATTTTTCTAATTCTTTTAACATCTCCGGAGTTAGTGGTCTTTCCCAAGTTGAAAAGTAGGATATAATCACGCAAATCATGAATAAGACAGCAAAAAATATACCATTAAATAAATAAGCATTTGGATCATTTTCACCATAGATTGCAATTAATCTGCCTGGTACAAATGTTGCCATAAAAGTACCTACTGCAGAAATAAACATTCGACAAGTAGATAGTTTGGTTCTTCCTGCATAATCACTGGTCATTTCAGATGGTAAAGTTTCCCAAGGAATCATTACCATGGCTACAACCACCTCAAAAGTTAAATAGATAGCTAGATAATATAAGTAGCCCATGCCATTAATCCATAATAATGCATAGGAAAGCATTAATGGTGCGCCAATTATTAAGAAGAATCTTCTGCGTCCAAATTTTTTACCTAATTTATTTTTATAAAAGTGATCGGTGAAACTCCCCATGAAAAGGCATAATATGGCGTCTAATATTCGAGCAATTGCCACAATTGATGCCGCTTCAATTGGGCTCAATCCAACAAAAGTAGTAAAAAAGTATAACAACCATGCACCTATAATGGTGAATGCTCCCCCTCCAATGATGTCAATCATTCCAAAACCTATAGCTTTAGGAATAGTGATTATTTTTTTATTTTTCATTTTCCAAACCTCATAATAGAATTAAGCAATTAATTTATTGAAATTGCATAAGTTTTAATTTCAAAAGGACTTAATTTTATTTTTAAATTTCCTTTATTTATGTTTTGATCAATAAAGTTCTCCATCAAATCACACTCTCTCCACCAGTTGATTTTGTAGTGAGAGCTGATATTGACATTTTGTGTTCCACCGGAGAAATCATGAATTCTGAGAATTAACCAATCACCTGATTCTGCTTTTTTCAAAGCATCAACCTGAACTAAATGATTATCTAATGTAAGAATTGATAGATTAGATGGCTTAATAAATGATTTTAATTTGCCATCATAAATTCTTAGCGGTTCATTTAAGAACCAAGCTTCTTGGGCAACATGACCTTCTTGCCAATTCTTCGTATGAGGAAATAAAGAATATGTAAATTGATGTTGTCCTTGGTCAGCTTGTAAATCAGGGCTTATAGCTGATTTGATGAGGGTTAATTGCATTATATTGTCTCTAATAGCATGACCATATTTGCAATTATTTAATAGGCTGACGCCATAACCGTATTCGGATAAATCGGCCCATTGATGTGCTACACTTTCAAATTTTGCATAATCCCAACTAGTATTCCAAGTAGTTGAGCGTTTAACATTACCAAATTGAATGTCGTACGTTGCTTCAACTGCTCTAATATCGACTGGAAATACTGTTTTAAGTAGTTGATTGCAGTCATGCCAATCAATATCAGTTATAAAATCAATTTTTGGATTATTACTATAGACTCGCATTTTCTGGCAAATTGAACTGTTATTAAAAATCCATTTAAATGTGATTTCACAAATTAATGGCCCTAATTCAGTCAGTTCGACAGATTGTAACTGTACAACAGGTGATTTTTTCTGAATATGAAATATTTCAATATCCCAAGCATCATATTTCATTGGTTTATCTTCATATACAGTCAATACATTGCCACAACCTGACAATACCTCTCGGTTATTCTTTTTATCAAAAATACGGGTAAGGTGGCCAAATTTATTCCACTTAATGAGATAAAAAGGTGTATCTATTTCATCATCATTATAGATAAAAGCATCTTTTGCCTTATTACTTTCAGATGTAACGTTATTTTCATAACTTACATTTATACAACTTAGTGGCGCTATTGATGGTATTTCAACAAAATAACCATCATTTTGTTTTGATTTTTGTATAGTGAAATATTGATTGGAATCATCTTTTATAGTGAGATTTTCTGCATAAGTATCAAAATAAACAACGTCATTTTTTCTCATAAAGTTAGAGCTATTGATGATAATTTTGCTATTAACATCACTATCTGTAATATTTTTTAACAGAGGTCTAAGAATTTCGTTATGTCTATTATTTAAATCCTGAAATTCAAGTTTGGCATCTTGATAGACTTCATGTATAGATGAACCAGGAATAATGTCATGAAATTGATTTCTAAGAATGAGTTTCCAACAATAATCTAGTTTATTTTTTTCATAAACAGACCAGTCATTATTTAAGATTGAGTTAGTCGCCGATAACCATTCGATGAAACGAATATCTAATTCGGCTAATCGATTCGCTTTTTTAATTTGCGCTTGGCTGGTGTATGTTCCGCGATGAGTTTCAAAGTATAATTCGCCATCCCAAGTATGGAACCAATCATTGCTATGATTGATATTATCCTCTAGTTCATGAAAGAATTGCTTAACAGTACCAAATTGAATATTAGGTAATACTGGCATTTTTTCGAATCGTTCTAATAATTCAAGCATCTGCTCATTTGGCCCACCACCACCATCACCATAACCAAATGGTAGCAACATTGTTTTTGTTAAACCTTTATCTTTATAGTTATCCCATAACCCCTGAACAGATTTAGCATTAACAATGCCATTATAGGTATATCGTGGATGTCCTTCTTCAGGTGTTGTAACAAAATGCGCTAAAATATCACTGCCATCAATGCCTCGCCATTTAAAAGTATCGTGTGGCAGTTGATTAAATTCATTCCAACTAATTTTTGTTGTCATGAAATATTTAATGCCTGATTTTTTTAAAATTTGTGGTAATGCCCAAGAATATCCAAATACATCTGGTAACCATAAGCATTCAGGCGTTATGCCAAACTCGGTTTCCATGAAATTTTTGCCATACATAATTTGTCTGACAAATGATTCACCAGAGGGTATATTACAATCAGCTTCAACCCACATAGCACCATCAACTTGCCAGCGCCCATCTTTGACACGTTGTTTTATTTGATCATAAATTTCAGGATAATCATTTTTAACATATTCATAGAGTTGTGGTTGAGACTGGAAAAAATTATATTTTGGAAATTGTTTCATTAACTTCAAAACAGTCGAAAACGAGCGCGCACATTTTTCTCTGGTATGTTTTATTTGCCATAAAAAGGCGAGATCGATATGAGTATGGCCTACACAATTAATCACAACTGGCGATTTCACCGCATCTTTGCTGTAATTTTCTTCTAAATACCTAGATGCATTACTGATTGATTGGTAAAATTCTTTACTAGATGGGTTTTGCCAATTAATGAGTAGAAAAGAGCTATCTAATAGATTAAGTAATCTCGAATAATAAAAATCATTGTTAGAGATAACATCTAATGTTTGTAATATAGCGGTAGAAGTCACGTACAAATCATGAGTGGCTTTATCTCTTAAACCGAAGGCAACTTGTTTTATACTGTTACCAACATGAAACTCATCAAAATGTTGTCTAACTTTACCTTCAAGTACGCCTGACCATATACGAATATCAAATCTAATTGTTTTACCAGAAAAGTCGTCCGGAAATGAAATAACATTATGGTTTTTATCTAAACCATGCCATGGTTTACCATTAACATAGAGTAACGCTTCATATTCATCACGTAGAAAAGATAATGAAAAATTAAAAAGACCTATATGAGTGGAACGATTCGGATCGGTTTTAGGGAAAGTATGGCTTAACCTTAACCAAACATAGATATCCTTTTCTTTCCACTCAAATCCTTGCTCAATATTTTGCCAATCGGCATTTTCATTAGGGGGCGGGGCACCATTAACTCCTTTACGGTCATAACAAAAATCAAAACTTTGTATTGTTTGAATATCATGTAATTCAAACCGCAATAGTTCTTCAACGCGTTGTTTTAATTTCCTTTCTGTAAAAAACATAATTCCCTCTAATTTAGATAAATATACAAAAACAAACAATTGGTATAATAAGTTAAATAATAAAGTTGTAGTTCACAAATATAAAAACCAAATTTGGTGACTGAGATCACAAAAATTTAATTTAATTAATTTAATAATCGGTTCTAAGTGTTTTTGAAAAGGTATAATAACTTTTAATTTCAACTGATTTATTGATAATAAATTTAAGAGGAGTTTTGATTAGTATAATAAAGTCTAATAGAACAAACTTTATCTATATGAATTTTTATTAGGATTTTGATTTTACTGTGAAAATGAAGAAAAATAAGCGATAATTGGTTGATCATGAAGTGTCTAATGTTAATATTATCAATTGATAAGTAAACTGGTGATTTGTAAATTGGTTCATCAATAATAGATGAATTGGTAATACAAATTAGTTTTACTAAAATGATAGGATGAGGTTGCCCAAAAAGATAGATTTTCACCAAAAACACAGTCAAAATTATAATATTTATATTACTCATGTAAGTTGAAAATCATACATCTTATTTTATTAGAATGCTCAGTGTAAAATATTGAGGATAATTCGATTTCTTCGTTTAATAGTGACAATAAAGCGATGGTTGAAAATGATTTCATAGAATTTAATGTGAATATATTCACTCTTAAACCTTTAAATGGTCATTTACTGTATTAAAAATTATATTTAAGAATCCATAATCGAGCAGTAACAGGTTCAAGTCCAGTAGTAAAATCTACCAAATGTTTTATCACTGTTTATTATTAATTAATAAAGTTGCCCAATGATTAAAAAGAACGGTATTAGGTTGTATTTTTATTCCTAATCATTATTAATAATGGTAAATTCACAATATAAAACGAATTAGCTATCTATATTTGCTCAAATTTGAGGATCAAGGTTGAATCATTAAGAGCAAATTGCACCATTTGGGTGCGTTCATTTTGATAATAGATAATAAACTTTATTAATTAATTTTACTCTATCTTTTAATAAGTTAATTAATTCATTGAGATATAGAGAGTGGCAGTTTAATTTTATTTAAATTGGTCTAGATCTTGCATTTTAAATAAAAGGATATTTATTAACTATCTATAAGGAAAAAAGATGAAATATAAAATAATACTTTTCACCACTCTATTCTTAATGAGTACATTCTGTTTTGGTGAGACAAAACTTCCCCATGTTGTTATTTTGGCAACTGGGGGAACAATTGCCGGTTCGGCTGCAAGCAATACCGATACCGTTAGTTATAAAGCTGGTGAATTGGGCGTGCAAACATTAATTGATGCGGTTCCTGAATTAAAAAATATCGCTCAAATTGATGGTGAGCAAGTTGCTAATATCGGCAGTAATGATATGACCAGTAATATTATTTTAAAACTATCAAACCGTGTGAATGAACTATTAGCAAAAGATGATGTTGATGGCGTTGTAATTACCCATGGTACAGATACACTTGAAGAAACAGCCTATTTTCTTCATTTAACGGTAAAAAGTGATAAACCCGTTGTCTTGACCGCAGCCATGCGTCCCGCGACCGCTATCAGTGCCGATGGACCAATGAATCTATTAGAAGCTGTGACATTGGCATCTACTTCAGAAGCTAAAGGGCGAGGTGTCATGGTTGTACTTAACGATAGAATAGGCTCAGCCCGATTTATAACAAAGACTAATGGCACAACCACAGATACCTTTAAAGCCGCAGAACAGGGATATTTAGGTGTTTTTATAGCTGCAAAACCACACTTTGAAACCAAAATTGACAAACTTCATACATCAAATTCTATTTTTGATCTTAGCGGTGTTAAAGCGTTACCTAAAGTGATTATTTTATATGGTTATCAGGATGATCCAGAGTATTTGTTCGATGCTGCTATCGAAAACCATGTAGATGGTATTGTTTATGCTGGTTCTGGAGCTGGCTCTACTTCTGTTAGAAGTGATAGAGGCATAAAAAAAGCAGAAAATGCGGGTATTGTTGTTGTACGTTCATCTCGAACGGGGAGTGGGATAGTTCCTGTAAACAAAACATTACCAGGATTAGTTTCAGATTCACTTAATACTGAAAAAGCTCGAATTTTACTCATGACAGCATTAACTAAAACTAAAGATCCTGAATTAATTCAGCAATATTTTCATACTTATTAGTTATCATGATTTATTATAATTCAAAGGGCTGCAAGATAGATACTTGCAGCTCAATCCCAAACAAAAACAATTAAAAAGGTGCGAAAAGCAATTTTTTTACACATTATCAGTGATAATAATTTTTTAAAATATAGATATCAATTTCACCATACCTAATTTGCTTTTTTAATAATATTAAACTAATCTAAATCCCTAAAAAAATTATTATTAAACAATTCTCCAACCGATTAATAGGGAGGTTTAATGATATTTTCAAGGATTAGAGGTGTTAAGCATTATGAAATATTTATTTAAAGATTCTGTATTGATCGGTCTCTTTTTCATATTCTACTTTAGTATGGACATAACTTATTATGTTGTTTTAGAAAATCCTCATTCGTTTATTAGCAAAATAGGTAAGCCAACTGTTGATATTTTATTTGCTATAGCGGTTGTAGTTGAAATTATTTTCTTTCTTTCAATGTTGATAAAACTATTTGTTGCTAATAGTACACATTTGTTAACCTCTTATTTAGGATTAATTTTAGGGCTAGCATTTTCTTTTATTTGGCTATTTATTTTATATATTTGTTTCGTCCGATTTCATAGTTGGGGATGGAATGGTTTTGGATTTCTTGGTTGGGCGTTTTTGCCTGCGATTGGCTGTTTTATGAGTTATATTGTTTTAATACTTATCAGAATGTTATATTTTTTATATTGTGTTTTATTTGTTGAAAGATCTAAATGAAATTTTTTTGATTAACTGTCATTTTTAGATATTGCTTAAGAGAATTATTTAACCATCTAAAGTAGAATGAATAACTGATTATTAAGCAGTTAAATATTAATTTTATCAGAGTGTAACCATATCTAATTGGATGGGATTTTTTAGGTTAATAGTGAAGTTAACTTAAGTTTTTTAAGGATTAATTATGCCAAAAATTATTAAATATTTATCTAAAGATAAATTATGGATCTGTCTTTTTTGGGTTGCTTATTTGACATTTATAGTTACTTTTAATATTTTTTCATTAAGAAGCGAATTCTACATTAGTGATGCAGCTCCACATATCCTTTTTATAATATTTTGTATAATAATAATCTCTGAAATTGTTTTTTTCCTAATACAATTAATAAAATTATTTATTATCCCTCAGACACATGTATTAACTTCTTTTTTAGGATTATTTTGTGGATTAGTTTTTTCTTTTTGTTGGTTTGGTATTTTATATTTTTATTTTGAGTATGTTAGTAATGGTTACGATGATATAGGATTCATCATTGCGATGTTCATTCCTGTACTCGGTTGTTTTTTCGGTTACATTATTTTAGTATTGATTAAAATATTAAGATGTTTATATTGTTATTTATCTGTTAAACAAGTCAATAACTCTTATCCGTAAAATAGAATATTTTTAAAAAAAGTCTTTTAAAAAATTAGTTGAATTTTATTAAGTATTTGCCAGTTATTTTAAAATGATTGAGTACCTTTTCTCATTTGTTATTTGTTAATTTCTTTCAATATGCCATTATTATCAATTTGAGATAAGACAGAATTACGTTGCTTATTTTATCGAGTATTTAAACTTAAAAATCTAAATTTTTTTATATTTTAAAGCTTTTTTAGCGAAGATATTGAGAGATTTATTCAATCTTGACTTGATTTTTGGTTTAATCAGCGTTTATATATTATTGTAATAAGCAAATCGGCTTATTATTTATAACATTTTACTGGAGGAGCTTATAATGGTACAAAAATTTGCTGCATACGGTAGTGATGTTTCAGCTGGCACTTATAAATGTGCTGATTGTGGCTATGTATATTCAAACCAAAGTAAAAAATCGTTACCCCCTTGTCCTGATCATAATAAAAAACCACATAGTAAGAATGGTTGGTATGTGGTGAGTGGTCAAGGTGATTCAGTAAAAGATCCTCATCATACTAAAAAATAGCACTCGTTCTATGTTGTAACTTTGAAAGGTAACACTTAGTGTTACCTTTTTGATTATTTGTCATCATCATTAAATTTTACTTTTGAGTTTTTGTTTTTTGCTAATAACTTTATTTTAAAATTGTGATCTTTATCACGTTGAAAAATAAAAGCAATGTCTCGTCCTTTGCTAAACCTACCTTTCATTATTACCTATAGCTAATTAAGAAACGACTTGATTTATGGTAATAAAAAATTAGTTGTAATCAATTTCAATCAAATATATCTCTTTCACTACAAAGTAAATTTAGTCATTTTTTGGCAATTTTGCAATTCTAATAAACTGCCAAGAAGATCACAATTTCATTACTATTTGATGCCTATACTAAGTCCAATATGTACTTATGGAAATAAAATTGTTTATCCTTTAGGAGGTAATAATGAAAAAAAACATGAAAAAATTGGTTGTGTTAGGCATATTATCAGCATTGTGTTTACCAACAGGTGCAGCTTGGGCCAAAGATTATCAGTTATCAGGAAAAAATGCACAAGTTAAATTAGCTAAGGATGACAGTCAAAATAGTATTACAGCACTAAATATTATCAATCCAGTTACTAATGATTCGGTGAAAATTGAAACGTTGTTTGAAATTGTTTTAGCATCCGGAGATAAGTTAACCGATAAAGATTTTTCACTGGATAAAGTGCAACAACAAGATACAGGCATGACATTAAATTACACTGGTCATGATATGTCGATTGAAACTGTTGTTAATCTAAATGATGATAAACATTTTGCGAGTTATGAATTAAGAATCACGCCTAAAAATAAAGCACTTTTAATGTCATCAGTTTCATTAATGCCATTCCATTCACAGGCACCATTTGTGTATGGTTCAGTAGTAAGTTCACCGATTATTAGTGATACTTTTTTTATCATTCCAGAAAATCCACTAACCAATACAGTTGCTTATGAAGGCGGTGTATCACAAAAAATCCCACAAGCTATTCCACTGCAAGCTGAACACACTTTAAGTTATAAAACTTATATTGGTACTTATGAAAAAGGACAGTTAAGACGTAACATTAATCAGTTTATTGATAGTGTTCGTCAACGTCCATATAATCCATATTTACACTATAATTCATGGCTTGATATAGGATTCTTTAATCCTTATACCGAAAAAGAGGCTTTATTAAGAATTGATCAATATGGTGAGGAGTTGGTAAAAAAACGTCAGGTAAAATTGGATGGATATTTATTTGACGATGGTTGGGATAATCTAAAAGGAAACTGGGGATTTAGTGCGAATTTCCCTAATGAATTTAATAATTTGAAAACAGCTTCTGATAAATATCAAACGGCACTCGGTATTTGGTTATCACCATGGGGCGGTTATAATAAACCACGTGATAAACGTGTTGCTAACGCGCCTGAATTTGGTTATGAAACTATGGATGGTAAATTAGCCTTATCAGGCCCAAATTATTATACTAACTTCCATAAACGAATCCTCGAATTGATTAATAACCAAAACATAACCATGTTTAAACTTGATGGAACGGGTAATGCTGATAAGGTTATTGCTGGTAGTCAATTCACTAGTGATTTTGATGCTGCTATCCATTTAATTGAAGATATGCGCAGTGCTAATCCAAATCTCTACATCAATTTAACCACCGGTACTCAAGCAACGCCTTCATGGTTATTCTATGCCGATTCAATATGGCGAGGTGGGGATGATGTTAACTACTATGGGCCTGGTAGCAAAGTGCAACAGTGGTTAACTTATCGTGATGCTGAAACTTATCGTTCTATAGTTTTAAAAGGTCCGTTATTCCCACTTAACTCCTTAATGTTGCATGGTATTGTCTATGCAAAACAAGCGAAAAATCTTGATCAAGAAAGTGAAACAGATTTTTCTGATCAGGTCTGGAGTTACTTTGCAACAGGTACTCAATTGCAAGAAATGTATATTACACCTGAATTATTAACGCCCCAAAATTGGGATACGCTGGCTACAGCCGCAAAATGGGCAAGAACTAATAAAGATGTTTTATTTGATAGCCATTGGATAGGTAAAGACCCGACAAAATTAGGTGTATATGGTTGGGCTGGTTGGAGTAAAGATAAAGCAATCATCACTTTACGTAATCCTTCCGATAGACAGCAAGTTTATTATCTAGATTTGCAAAATGATTTAGAATTACCAACTAATGCAACTGACCGTTTTCAAATTAAAATTGATTATGCTAGTAAGTTACATGCAAAAAAACCAACAACTATTTCGAAAACAGCAATGTTAACGCTTGAGCCTTTTGAAACAGTTATCATGTCATTAACTCCACAATAACCTATAAAGTGTCTTACCATGAAAAGGTAAGGCACTTGATTTTCTGCGATTTTATTTGCAATTATGTTTACTATTACAGATGAATTTAGTAGATAGATTTTGCCAAAAAAATTCAACTTATCCTGTATAACCTATATATTTGGGTATCTCCGAATTAAAGCTTAATAATACCCAAATCTAATTAAAATTCATTGCTTATTTTGGTTGAAAGATTATTAAATTCAGGCAAAATTTATGAACATCAATTAGATTCAATGATAAAAATAGTTAAAGTTGAAATGGTCAATATTTGTGTAGTTTAATATAAATTCTTACAATAAATTGTTAAGTTGGCTTTTTTTATCAGAAATATTGTGTAAGATAGCAGATAATTTTATTATTCACTATTATTTAGACTATTAAATGAATTAAAATATTTATGATAACTATAAAAATCTAATTATTTATCAATAGATTTGATTGGAAATAGAGTTATAAGGGATAAAGTAAGGAAAAATGATGAAAAAAGTTGTTAATTTGGCCGTGTTGCTTTCAAGCCTTTTTATGTTTACGACCGCAAATGCAGCTGAAGCTGATAAAACTACTGGAGTAAAGGTTACTAAAGCGTTAGCAGATAGCGCAAAACGTTCATTGTTAGGAGAAAAAGGTAAGTTTCCTATTCAAGTAGAGGCCGGTTATGAAGTCACCAATATTACCGCGAACCTTAATAATGTGGTTTTTGAATATAACATGCCTTCAGATAGCCAAAACACACCTTTAGATGATTTTATGGAAAATGTTAGATTAGGGCTTAATAGTCAATTTTGTGATAAATCTGATGTTGTGAATGTTCTAAAAACTTATGACATTCGTTTTATTTTCCGTTTTCAATTCACTGATGAGCGTAATATTCCTACCACTTTATCAATCAAAGAAATCTGTGAGTTAGAATAGGTAACTATAAGACTATTCTTAATTAAGCGAATTTTAGTAATGAATCGAAACATTGAGATATTAATTTTGATTCATTACTAAGTTAATGGCTTAACTCAAATCTTGTTCTTATTTTTCAACCATCCTCAACAGCGAGTTTGCTTATGCTGTGATTTATCAAGAATTACTAGTCGTTAGCTGAGTAGTGTTATCTGATTGAAGTTTGTTTCTTAATAAGATTTTTTCCAAAATAGACGTATATAGTGGCATTCCTCCTAGCGCTTGGGCTATGAGTGTTGCACCTAAGCAAGTAATAATCATCGGTAAAATAAGCTGATAATTATCTGACATTTCCATTACCAAGACAATCCCTGTGAGGGGCGCACGTACGGTTGCTGCAAATAATCCTCCCATTCCAATGATAGCGCAAGCACCAAGTTCAATATGATAATTGGGGTAAATTTGTTGTGCTATCACACCAAAAGCGATCCCAACCGTTGTCCCTAGGGCTAAAGTTGGGGCAAAAATGCCACCTGGAGCGCCGGAACTAAAGCATAAAACGGTAGTGATAAAGCGCAAGCATAAAATCATTATCAAACTATTAATTGCATAATTACCTGCAACTGCATTAGGAATAAAATCAAAACCGCTACCAGTTATTTCTGGAATGATAAAACTTACCACACCAAATAATCCCGCTAGGCAAAATCCAGTGATAACGAAATAAACTTTATGCAATAGATAAAACTGTTTGAATCGCTCTTGTAAGGTTAATATACATTTATTTGATAAAACACCCATAGCACCAAAAAAAGTCCCTAATAAGAGATATAACCATAAAGATTCAATAGGAACGGCATTAAAGTGACCGATATGAAAGACAGATTCCTGATTATATAAAAATTGATACATAATGCTGGCCATAATAACACCAACAAAAATAGCTTTTATTGAGGTCAAATTATAGCGAAATTGTGGGCGCATCTCTTCTATAATAAACAGTATTCCAGCTAACGGCGCGTTAAAAGCTGCAGTAATCCCTGCGGCGGCTCCCGTTGCTAAAAAAGTATGTCGATAAGCTTTATTTTTAACTTTAAGCAGATCGGAAACCATTGCACCAATATTACCACCGAGTTGAACCGTAGGGCCTTCACGACCTAACACCATACCAGAGCCCAAAGCACCGATGCCACCAATAAATTTAACCGGTAAGACAGATCGCCAACGAACTGGACGTAAATCAAGTAATGCACCTTCAATTTCTGGTATACCTGAACCGCCAGATTCTGGTGCAAAACGTTTGACCAAATAGTAAGCTAACCCACCCATTGTCCCAGTGATAGCAAAGATTAATAGATAATTAATTACTAGATTGTCGACCAGATTAAATAATAATGTTTTACGCAGTGAGATTACCCAATTCACCGCATACTGAAATAATACGCCAACAATACCAGTGATTGTGCCGATAACGCCGGCAACTATTAGTACGATTAGTGGGGCTTTATCCTGAAAACTACGTATTTTATGATAAAGTTGAATTCTTTTTTTGATGGCAGAATAACTAGGCACAATATTGACTATAATTAGAATAATGAAGGTAAATTTTACGCTTGTTTAATTGAAAAAGATAGTTTCAAATTTGCGCTAAAACCCTCGCTAGTAGGTGAATTATTTAATTGAAAATCTGTGATAATTCGCCATTAAGCAGTAATATAGCTGCGCGATTTTTTAATCCAAATAATTAAAAATATTGTTCGGCCAAAACTAAATAAACTGTAGGCCAGCCATAATCCATGATTTCCCCAAATTGGTACTGCAAAATATTGTGCTATCAACCAAAGCAATAACGCTAATAACATTGAATCACGGATTGATGAAGTGTAACTAATACCTGAAAAAACACCATAATAGATCAATCCACCCGCGGCAACGATAGGGAATATAATTAACCATGATTGATATTGCAGAGTAAGATTTATAATTTCCGTTTGATTAGTAAGTAGCTTGATAATTGAGGTGTCAAACGCCAACCAAATAGCAATTATTATAATTGGGCAAATAAAACAGGCTTGCAATGACCAACGTAGAGTTTGGTTATAGAGACCCATATTTTTATTGCCCTTCGCGCGGCCACTAAATACACTTGATGCATTAGCAAAACCATCAAACAGATATGCCATCATATAATGGATCTGGAATAAGACGGCATTAGCGGCCAATACTTCGGTATCAAATGTTGAACCAATCGAAATAAAATGATTGGTGACGATTAATAAACAGATAGTCCTTATCATTAGATTGGTATTGACTAAAATGACTCCTTTTAATGATTGCCATGACAAAATTGCTTTTAAGTCGGTTTTTTGATGTGTTTTCGGTAGATATCGATAGATGAACAAAATCCCGATTAAAGAGCAACTTATTTGGGCGATTAACGTTGCGAATGCGACTCCTTTGATGTCCCAATGAAACCACCAGACAAAAAGCATCGCCATTATAATATTAAGTACATTGATGAAAACTTGTAAAAATAATACTGCTTTTACTTTAGAGATACCCATTAACCAACCAACTAATACATAATTGATAAGTACAAAAGGTGCCCCCCAAATTAACACGGAAAAATAGCTATCAGCATAGTGTTGAACTTCTTGATTAGGCTTGATGATCTGCATTGAAGCAGAAAAAATGAACTTTTGAAAAATAATAAATACCAAACCTAAAAAAATCGCAATAAACAGGGGCCGAATAAGCGAAGATTTTAGTAACAATATGTTATCCAAGGCTTGGGCTGCGAAACCTGTGGTACTGACTCTTAAAAAACCAAATAACCAGTAAATGGTATTGAATATTACTGTTCCTATGGCAATGCCAGCAATAAAAGCTGGATTAGGTAAATGACCAACTAAAGCGGTATCAACGACGCCAAGTAGGGGAGTGGTAATAGTAGACAGTACAAAGGGGATCACCAACTTAAGATAATCGCTAAACTGATATTTTTGATTTGATGTTGATGAGTTTGCCATTTTTTAAAAACCTAAAACTGATTCGAGAAGTTGGATAGAGTAAGGGTTTTTGACTTGATTAAGTTTATCTATACTATCAATATATTCAATGATCTCACCTTTATAAAAAAATGCCACTTTGTTACAAAGATAAGTAATGGTGGTTAGGTCATGGGTGATAAAAATACTGGTAAGATTGAGTTGCTTTTGTAAATCGGCAAGTAGTGACAATATTTGGGTTTGTACTGAGATATCTAATGAACTCACAGCTTCATCAAATAAGATAAATTGCGGAGAGCAGGCAATTGCTCTGGCAATGCAAACACGCTGTAATTGACCACCACTCATTTGGTGAGCAAAACGATGATAAAAAGAGCTATCTAAACCGACTTGTTCTAATAAAGCATTAATACGCAGCTTACGGTCATCTTTGGCTAGTTTTTCATAGATATCAATTGGTTCAGCAATGATTTGGGATGCAGTAAAATACGGATTGACCGAGGCATTATAATCTTGAAATACCGCACTGATAGCTTTACGCATTGTTGACTTTTTCCACGCCCGTTTAGCTATATCTTGGCCATTAAAATAGATATTACCACTATCAGGTTTTTCTAAACCTAAAATCAGTTTACCTAAGGTACTTTTGCCACTACCACTTTCGCCAATAATGCCAAGACATTCACCTTGTTTTAGCTCGAATGAAACGCCATTGATAACGGTATTTTTTGTTCGGCTAAATAGATTCTGATTCGGCTGTAAAAAAGACTTTTTTACATTTTCAACGTGTAATAACGGTGGCATTAAGTTGTCTCCGTAATCAAATTTGGATTATTGAAACCAATAATAGCATTGAACTTATTCAATAACTGTTTACGTGTGTCTATCAAGTAACGAGTATAGTCATGTTGAGGATGGTAAAAAATTTGTTCACGACTACCCGATTCCACAATCTTTCCTTTATTCATCACAATGATATCATCAGCAATATGATGAATCACACCTAAATCATGAGAAATAAAAATCACGGTTGTTTTCAAGTTCTGTTTTATCTCGGTAAACATTTTTAAAATATGAAATTGGCTAATTGAATCGAGTGCTGTAGTAGGTTCATCAGCAATGATGAGTTCAGGTTCAAGCATCAATGCCAAACCAATCATTATTCTCTGTAACATGCCACCACTTAATTGATGAGGATATTTTCTATAGATCTCTTGTGGATTATTAAGGCCAATATTTTCAATCATTTCTAACGCTTTTGTCATGGCTTGCTTTTTGCTAATAACTTGATGCGCTTGTAGTGTTTCAACCACTTGCTTGCCAATACAATATAACGGATCGAAGGCACTCATAGGATGTTGTAGTATTATCGAAATTACCTTACCACGTATCTGCTTTAAGGTCTGTTTATTCTGTTGTAATAGATCGCCATTATTAGCTAAGGTTAGTTTAGCTTGGTGTGACTTAAATAATATTTGACCTGACACATTAAAATAGGGCTCTAATAATCCGATAATGGCTTTACATGTTAAACTTTTGCCACTGCCACTTTCACCAACGATACCTAAACATGAATGACGATTAATTTTAAATGAGACATCATCTAATAGCTTGTTACCATTGTCGAGGGTAACCGTAAGTTTATTCACTTCTAATAGCGAGCTACTCATGCTTTTTGTCCTTTGGATCTAAAATATCTCTTAAACAATCACCTAACATATTAAATGCTGCAACGACAATTAAAATTGCGATGCCAGGAAAGACCATCTGCATCGGATGTTGGGTCATGACATTTTTCGCTTCGCTTAACATTAACCCCCACTCGGCAGTAGGTGCTTGAACACCTAATCCAATAAAGGATAGTGCTGAGATATTTAAGATTACCCAACCTGTATCTAAGGTTGCTAATACCACTAGCTCTGACATAACATTAGGTAATAAATGACGGCAAATAATAAACGAATGTGGTGCGCCAATAGCCCGTGAAAAAAGAATATAATTTTTTCGGCTATATTTGATGACTGAACTACGAATCATGCGGCTATACCATGCCCATTTAACCACAATATTGGCTATAATGACGTTTTCAATACCTACGCCTAACACACCAACAATCGCTAAAATCATTACTTGACTAGGAAACGACAGCATAATGTCACAAAGGCGCATGATGCATTCATCAAGTTTGCCTCGTTGATAACCTGAGATAAGGCCGATCAGACTACCAACTACGATAGTGATGATCATGGTAAGTAAGGATAAAAATAGGGTAGAACGGATACCATAAAGCAAACGCGATAAAATATCGCGACCAAGATGATCACAACCAAGCCAATGTTGACTAGACATGGTGGCATATTTACGCACTATACGAACTTTATTAGGATCATACGGTGCGATATAAGGTGCTAAAATACCTAATATAACGATTGTGGTGATGATGATTAAACAGATTAAAGCTGTTTTATTGTTAATTAGTTGTTTAGTTATATTCATACGGTACCACCATTATCTCGTAATCGTGGATCTAACCATTGATGAATGATATCAACAATAAAATTACAAACTACAAATAGAATAGCCATGATAAGAATATAAGCTTGAATGACCGGATAATCACGGTTCATGATAGCTGCTATACATAAACGACCAAGTCCCGGCCACGAAAAGATATATTCGACAACAAAAGATCCAGCTATTAATTGCGGAATAGTCATACCTAAAGCCGTGATAGTAGTATGTAGAGAATTAACTAACACATGTTTAACAATTATCGTTGTTTCTTTTAAACCACGGCTACGAGCATAAAATACCGAATAATTATGCATATTTTCCAACATGTTATTACGGATAAAACGAATATAAGTTGAGATATAGACAAACGATAAGGTTAAGGTAGGTAAAATGAGATTTTGCCATGTTCCGTAACCGTTGGTTGGCAGTAAATCTAAATAATTGGCAAACAGCCAAATAAATAGCAAACCTAACCAATAACTAGGCATTGCAGTACCTAGAAAGATAATAATACGAACAATATGATCGAATACTGAATTGGCAA
Organism: Gilliamella sp. LMG 34362; assembly: GCF_984569125.1. Taxonomy (NCBI): domain Bacteria; kingdom Pseudomonadati; phylum Pseudomonadota; class Gammaproteobacteria; order Orbales; family Orbaceae; genus Gilliamella; species Gilliamella sp. LMG 34362. The sequence continues at coordinate 1,437,022 of NZ_OZ474902.1, forward strand.
AGATGGCACATAAAACACCTAAAATTAAACTGATGATAAGTGTAAATGCAAATGCCGACATTGCTAAAATTAATGTCGGAATTAAACTGCGGATCATCTCATCCCAAACTAGTCTATCTCGATGAATAAATGAACGACCAAAATCAAGATGTAAAACATCATATAGCCAAATAAAATAGCGTTCTAAAAAAGGTTTATTCAATCCCAATTCTTGACGCATACTTTCAATAGCATCTGGTGTTGGCATGATTTCGTTTAAGCGTAATGCAACTTCAGCAGGATCGGAGGGGGCTAAATTAATAAGAAAAAAAGCGATAAAAGAGATACCGAATAATATCGGTATCATCATGGTTAAACGTTTAATAATATAATTTAACATTATTCGTCAATAATATTAGTTTATTAAAAATGCATTTTCTCAAATGGAATATCAAATTGAGAAGGAGCGAATTCAATTCCTTTTAATGATTTAACTGCAATAGCACGATTACGTTCATAAGTTAATGGGATATAAACGGCCTGATTGTGCAGCGTTTCTAGTACATAACGGAATAGATCTTGCCGCTCTTTTTCAGCAGTTGAAATTAATGCTTTACTAATACTCGCATCAATTTGTGGCTTTTCTTTCAAGCCTTGTTGCGCCATATAATCACCATAAACCGGTAATTTCATTCCCGATAAAAATGATTGCGGATCATATGGTGTTCCCCATGAAATATCGAATACCATATCAAAATCACCCGCTTTTTGGCGATCACGATAACCTTGCTCTTCTTCACCATGGATATTAAGCTTTAATCCCACTTGCTCAAATTCGTCTTGCATATATTGTGCAATGGTTTTTTGAGAGGCAGTATTACTATCATAATAAAGAGTGATCTCAAACGGTTTACCCTCTTTTTGGCGATAATCTTCACCTTTAACTTTTAGCCAACCAGCTTTATCAAGTAGTGTTTCAGCTAATTTTGTATCGTAGACATAAGGTTTTAAACCAATGTTGGCATAAGGAATATTGGTTGCCATCAATGTATCCGCTGGTGCTTCGCTATTATTAAAAATACCTTCTGAGATATCTTTCTTATTGATAATATGTTCGATAGCTTGGCGGACATTAACATCACTCAATTGGCTTCTTGTCGTATTCATTAAAACAATTCGACTGGAAACCGGTTTAGACATTAAGGTTTGAAACTTATCCATGCTAGAAAAACGCTCAAATGAATCCGCATCAACCATATTTTTACCATAAATCAGATCTATTTCACCTTTTTCAAGGGCCATTAGCCGACTTTGATTATCTGCGATTACTTTCATAGTCACTTTTTTCAATAACGGCTTAGCCCCCCAATAAGTTGGATTGGCATTAAACACTGCATACTGATCTTTCTTATGATCACCTAAAACATATGGGCCGGTACCAATATAAGATTTCACGCCATTTTTAGTTTCACCATCAATCATAGAATTTGGGGAAATAAATCGCATAGGGCGAGTGACGGCAATTTCAATCATGAAAGGGTAGTAAGGCTCAGAAAGATTAACCTCAAGAGTATAATCATCGACTGCTTTGACTTCGGTTATTAAACGCACCATTTCTAACCAAGTATGACGAACTTTGTTGGATAACACGGCATCCCAATTCAGTTTGGCACTGTGCGCATCAAATTTTGCTCCATCACTAAATGTGACGTCTTTTCTTAATTTAAAGGTGTAAGTTTTACCTTCGTTAGTAATAGTCCAGCTTTCTGCCAACCATGGAGAAAAAGTGCCATCTTCATTATAGTGAACTAATGATTCATACAACATATTTTGCGCCCACATTTCACCTGAATATAAATGTGGATTTAAATCACGAATATCACGAAAGTTTGCGAAAGTAATATCATCTTTGGCTAAACAATTTAAACTAAAGCAACTTAACATTAAGAAGATAAATAATTTTTTTAAATGAGGGAAGTTAAAAGACATATCTATTCCATGAAATAATTATGTTTTGGGTTTGCAACAATACAATAAATGATAATGATAATCAATATCATTTTTCCAATCTACCTAAAAAATGAGCAATATATTATGAACATATTTTAAGCGATTAATAACTCTATACTTTATAAGGTTATTCCCTAAAATAGTAACATATATTACATAACTAGCAATGAAAAGATAAAATAATCAGACAATTATTATTAAATTGCTTTATAATGTTGTTGCTTATTTATTTTTTTCGATTATTTAGGAATCATTACATGTCATTTGACTCTCTTGGCTTAGATGCCAAGATATTAAAAGCTATTGAAGAGCAACACTATACCGATCCCACTCCTATCCAACAACAAGCTATTCCCGTAATACTGTCAGGTAAAGATTTAATGGCTAGTGCCCAAACCGGTACCGGTAAAACTGCTGGTTTTGGTTTACCCATATTGCAAAAATTGCATCAAATGCAATTAAAAAATTCACCTAACTCAGAACCGAAAAAAGGTAAACGTCCTTTATATGCATTAATTTTAGCGCCAACACGTGAGCTAGCAGCGCAAATCGGTGAAAATATTCGTGATTATAGTCGATATTTATCTATTCGTTCATTAGTGGTATTTGGTGGTGTTAGTATCAATCCACAAATGATGAAACTTCGCGGTGGGGTGGATATTTTAATTGCCACACCAGGACGATTATTAGATTTAGTGCAGCAAAATGCTGTCGATCTTTCGCCGGTAAAAGTTTTAGTTCTGGATGAGGCTGATCGTATGTTAGATATGGGCTTTATCCATGATATCCGACGTGTGATCGCTAAATTACCGAAAAAACGCCAAAATTTACTTTTTTCTGCCACCTTTTCTGACGAGATAAAAGGATTAGCGAATACCATCTTAAATTCGCCTGAATCGATTGCTGTGGCGAAAACCAATAGTGCATCTGAGCAAATTACGCAATATGTGCATCGAGTGGATAAGCGTCGTAAGCGTGAATTGCTCTCTTATTTAATTGGCAAAAATCAATGGCAACAGGTGTTAATTTTTACTCGAACCAAGTATGGCGCTAACCATCTAGCGGAACAGTTAACCAAAGATGGCATTAAAGCATCAGCAATTCATGGTAATAAGAGTCAGGGCGCCAGAACGAAAGCGTTAGCTGATTTTAAGTCGGGACAAATACGAGCATTAGTCGCTACAGATATTGCCGCCAGAGGATTGGATATTGAGTTATTACCTTATGTTATTAATTATGAGCTGCCACAAGTAGCAGAAGATTATGTTCATCGAATTGGTCGAACAGGGCGAGCGCAAAATCAAGGTCAAGCTATATCGCTAGTTTGTATTGATGAACTTCCTCAATTAAAATCAATTGAGAAATTGCTTAGAAAGCCGATTCCAGAAATTTTTACTCAAGGATTTGAAGTCGATCCTAAAATTAAAGCGGAGCCAGCCAAAAAAGCGCCAGCAAAACGAGCTCCAACAAAAAGAAGAAGTGCTGATAAATCTCGAACTTCTAAAAATCATCAGAATAGTATGAAGCAATCAAGCCATCATACATATTCTAAAACTAACTAAATTATTTAAAGCAGAAGGATATTATTATGGCTAAGGTTAATCGCAGTCGTCGTTTAAGAAAAAAATTACATATTGAAGAATTTAAAGAGTTAGGTTTTACTGTAAGCTGGTCATTTGACGAAGGTACTAATGAAGAAACCATCGATAACGTTGTCGATCAATTTATCGTTGAAGCAATACAAGCTAATGGTTTGGCTTACGAAGGAAGTGGTTATTTGACTTGGAAGGGGATTATTTGTACCCAGAAATTAGGTAACTGTACTGAAGAAGATCGTGACAATGTCACTAAATGGCTTGAGAGTCATGGTTTAAAAAATGTTAAAACCAGCGCTTTAATCGATATTTGGTGGGATGAATTAGATTTTTAATTCTTTATAACCAGCCAATAAAAAAATAGCCACTTATGTGGCTATTTTTATTGATTTTTATGCAGCTTTATTCGATGCCTTGACTTCGCAAGTAATCTTCATAATTACCTGTATAATCAATCACTTTTTCTGGCGTGATTTCAATAATACGGCTAGCCAGTGAGCTGACAAATTCGCGATCATGCGATACAAAAAATAACGTTCCTTGATAAAGCTCTAATGCCATATTTAATGATTCGATCGATTCCATATCAAGGTGATTAGTCGGTTCATCCATGACAATGATATTTGGTCGTTGCATCATCAATTTGCCAAACAGCATACGGCCTTTTTCACCACCAGATAGAACTTTAACTTGCTTTTTAATATCATCTTGGGAGAACAATAATCGACCTAAAATACTACGTACCGCTTGTTCATCATCATTAGGTTGTTTCCATTGACTCATCCATTCAAATACCGTTAAGTCCTGTTCAAACTCATATTCATGATCTTGCGCATAATAACCAATATTGGCATTTTCTGACCATTTAATATCACCTTGTTCTGGTGTTAATTCATTCATCAAGGTTTTAAGTAGGGTAGTTTTACCGATACCGTTAGTCCCTAAAATTGCTACTTTTTCGCCAACTTCGACCATGAGATTAAGATTTTTAAATAAAGGACCATTGTCGAAACCTTTAGTGAGGTTTTCTACCACTAGTGCATTACGAAATAGTTTTTTATCTTGCTCAAAGCGAATAAATGGGTTTTGTCGGCTGGATGCCTTGACTTCTTCCAGTTTTATTTTTTCAATTTGTCTAGCTCGAGATGTTGCTTGTTTTGATTTAGCGGCATTAGCACTAAAGCGACTGACGAAGGATTGTAATTCACTTATTTGTGCTTTCTTTTTCGCATTATCAGCTAATAAACGTTCTCTTGCTTGAGTAGCGGCAGTCATATAATCATCATAATTGCCAGGATAAATACGAAGTTCACCATAATCCATATCGGCCATATGGGTACAGACCATGTTAAGAAAATGGCGATCATGGGATATGATGATCATTGTGCTTTCACGTTCATTTAAGGTATCTTCTAACCAACGGATAGTATCAATATCTAAGTTATTGGTTGGTTCGTCGAGTAATAAAATATCTGGATTTGAAAATAGCGCTTGGGCTAATAATACCCGTAGTTTCCAACCTGGAGCAATTTCGCTCATTAGACCATAATGTTGTTCGATAGGAATACCAACTCCAAGCAATAATTCACCAGCTCTCGCCTCCGCACTATAACCATCCATTTCGGCATATTGGGTCTCTAAATCAGCGACTTTAAAACCGTCTTCCTCACTCATTTCTGCTAACGAATAAATGCGATCACGTTCTTGCTTGATTTGCCATAATTCTGTATGTCCCATAATTACGGTATCGAGAACAGTAAACTCCTCGAAAGCAAATTGATCTTGGCGTAATTTACCCAATCTTTCATGTGGATCAAGCGATACATTGCCTGAAGTTGGCACTAAATCGCCACCAATAATTTTCATAAAGGTGGATTTACCACTCCCATTAGCACCAATTAATCCATAACGATTACCATTACCAAATTTGACAGAAATATTTTCAAATAGAGGCTTACTGCCGAATTGCATTGTGATATTGCTTGTTGTTAACACTGATAATTACTCTCGAATTGACAAAAGGAGGCAGTTATATATAACAAAAATACATATAACACCATTAAAATAAATTTCTTTATATTATGGCATATTTAACACTTTTTGAATAATTCAGTTTTATCTCTATGAATTTACTATTGATTTTCATGTTTGTTATTTTTTAACAAACAAAAATTTTGTTAAAAGCAATATATAAAAACTTTAATGAGAAAAAGTGGTTTAGAAAATATTATATTAGTCTTAAGCAGTGAAAGTGAGAGATAACAATAGCTGTATCTCCAACTCAAAGAATATTGAAAATATTCCCAATATACTTCTATAACTTAGAAATCATCATCACAATAAGATTTTTTGATTTTATTAGCAAAAATATTTAAAAATTAAGTCATAAGTATTGTTAATACTTAATCTAAATTTAATTGAAAATATGCAATTAACTTTATGTTTTATAGAGTAATTCATATCATATCAATTGATGCTCGCTGTTGTATTTCAGCGTCGAAGTAATCATTATTCGATTATTATTTAATTGGGTAACTATATTTGTCATAGTAAATGAGCAAGCCATCGATAAAAACAAAAATGCTGCTATCATTTTCTAATCAAAACTTAAACATTGGTAAATTATAATAAAATCCTATCTTGTTGTTTCAATTAGAATAATAGTATCATTAATACGTTTTAATTGTAGAATTGGCGGAATTGCAATAAAAGGCTTGATTTGTTATCGCTCATAAATCAAGCCTTGTATGATATCAATATGAATAAAAAGGATTTCGAATAATAGGGACAATATATGAAATATTTTTGGTTATCGATAATGTTTTTTTATCTAAGCTGGATTAGTTGTTGTAAAGCAACAAATTTCAAAGATTTAACATCTTGGCAGTATTACGATCAGGAAATTCCAATACAATCAACAGAGGGAGAGTTGTGGGTATTTGATGATAATCGAATTAAATGTGATTGGTTCGAAGATATAGAAGAATTTAATTGTAATTTACTTTTTTTAAAATCAAATAAAAAATTTGATTTTTCTATACCACTCGGTAGTTTCATTGACAGTACTTCATTTAATGGATATTTGTACAAAAGTTCTGCAAATAATTTATTTAACGTGTTTCTTATTGAGGGCGAGTCTGAACGTGGTTCAGTTGGTTACTATGTTTTAATCTTTGATAAAACTAAATTGGTTAATCATTTCTACCTTGATTATGGCAGAGCCGGTATCTATTCGTTTGACCAAGCTAAACAATTATTACAAGATAATGCTACAGATAATAAAGAGTTACCAGAATTGAATATCGATAATGCTGAAAATTTTGATGAAATTTATATCAATCCAAAATATTTTATTTCAATTTATAGAAAAAATAATAAGTTTTTATTTAAGATTGCTAGAAATTATATGTGGAATCCTGACGATATTCCAATAACGGATGAAAATAAATATATCTATATTGAAAAAACAATCAATGAATAATTGGAGTAAGAAGTAATTATTGTCATGGTTGTAATCAATTAGCACATCAAAAGGTTTACAACCGATATATGAATTGTTACCATGCCTGACTTTTTATTTTCGGTACAAATTTGCTATGTATTACCTTATTTTTGTCACCATTGTTTGGTCGTTTTCATTTAGTTTTATTGCGGTTTATTTAAGTGGTCAAGTTGATACTTGGTTTGCGGTAGTCATGCGCGTTTTGCTGGCTTTTATTACCTTTATTCCTTTTTTACGTTTTAAAAATGTCTCTGTAAAGCAGATGTTGCTTTTGATGGGAGTAGGTGCATGCCAATTAGGAATTATGTACTTCTTTTATTACAACTCATTTCAATATATTTCGGTGCCAGAGGTTCTATTATTTACCATTTCAACGCCAATTTATGTCACCATCATCTATGATTTACTGCAAGGGCATCGACTAAGACTTAATTATTTATTAACGGCCATTATAGCGGTAATTGGTGCGGCAATTATCCGTTATGATCACATCAGTCGTGATTTTATCATTGGCTTTTTATTAATTCAGGGGGCCAATATCGTCTTTGCTTTAGGGCAAGTCGGCTATAAACGTATTATGGAACTCTATCCATTACCGCAACATCAAGCTTTTGCTTGGGTCTATTTTGGCGCAATAGTTGTAGCAACTATTGGTTGGTTATTATTTGGTAATGCTGACAAACTGCCAACCACTCAATTACAGTGGGGGATTATTATTTGGTTAGGTGTTGTGGCTTCGGGATTATGTTATTTTTTATGGAATTTAGGTGCGACTAAAGTCGATTCTGGTACATTGGCGATTATGAATAATTTGGTTATTCCGGCTGGTATTTTAGTTAATGTTGTTATTTGGCACCAATCAATAGATTGGGGGCGATTCACTGTTGGTAGTGCAGTTATTGTTTTTGCTTTGATTTTACACTACAAATTCAAAAATTTTGCGGTGAAATAAGTTAATCTTAAGCAAAAGGTAACTGTAACATTATTGATAGAATTAACGGTGTTGTTATCGATGACAATGCCGTTGATATCAATAAGCTAGATGCGATAGGTCCTTGTAAAACCTCAAACTGTCTTGCCATCATATAGCAATTTATGGCTATTGATACGGAACTTAATAATACAATAACTTGTAGCTCTAAAAGAGGTAATCCTAACAATTTACCTAAAATATAAGTCGCAATTGGTAAAACAAATAGTTTGATAATACAGATTACTATAGTGATATGTAAATCATTACGAATTTTATATTCAGCCAGCCCCATACCTAATACGATTAATGATAGCGGTGCGGTCATGTCACTGACCATTTGGGTCGATTTTTCGATAAATATAGGTAAAGGTATACCAGAGTAATTAACGGCTATACCGACAAATATGCCGATGATGATTGGATTTTTTGATACATTTTTAAAGGCTTTGATAAACCCTTTGCTTGATAGTTTACCCATTTGCACAAATTCAATGGATACTGTTGCTAAAGTCCATAAAATTAAAGCATTAAATATTACGATAATGGCGACTATAGGAATCGCTTTTTCACCCAATAACATATTAATAATTGGAATACCAACAAATACCGTATTTGTGTAAATTCCACCCATAGCAAACATGGTACTTTCAGAACCATTAAGTTTAAAAAATTTAACCGCAATAAAGCAACTCAAGGCAAAAACAATAAATGAGCCACCAAAAAATACTAATAAAAGATTAATATCGATTTCTGAATGTTCAGAAAAGTGGCTCATAATTTGAAAGAGCATAATTGGGAAAGCAATATAAAAAGTGAATTTAGTGACACTATCGGTTACCGTTTTTTGCCAACGGCCCATTTTTACAGCAATATAACCTAACAAAATTAAGATAAATAAAGGTAAGGTCGTTAAAAACTGCTGCCATAATGTGATTAAAAATTCCATCTTAATATATCTTTCTATGCATGTTTTCTGGTGAAGTACCATTCTAATTCAGTTGAGCGATGAGAATCAAATTGGTAGCCATCTAAATTAAAACTTTTAATATCATTACAATTATTAATGTTATTTTTTATAATAAATCGGCTCATTAATCCGCGCGCTTTTTTAGCGTAAAAGCTGATCACTTTATAATCATCTTTGCTTTTATCTAAAAATATCGGTTGAATAATTTTGCCATTTAGGTGTTTAACTTGAATCGCTTTAAAATATTCATTAGAGGCTAAGTTAATTAAGGTTGGTTGAGATGATTTTGCTAACTCTTCGTTGAGTTTATCGGTTAAGCTTTCTCCCCAAAATTGGTAAAGATTAGTCTTGTCACCATTTTTTAACCGGATACCCATTTCTAAACGGTAAGGTTGAATTAAATCAAGTGGTTTTAATAAACCATATAATCCAGACAGAATACGTAAATGCGATTGCGCAAATTGCAAGTCACTAGCAGTAAAATCTTCAACATGTAGACCTTCGTATACATCGCCTTTAAACGCTAGGATCGCTTGTCTGGCATTTTGTAAATTAAAATCAGGATGCCAATTCTGGAATCTTTCATAATTAACTGCCGCAAGTTTGGGGCTGATAGACATTAATTTAGCTAAATCATCGCTAGTTAGCTTTTTACAAACAGCAATAAGTTGTTTTGTTGCCTCTAAACAGTCAGGTAGGGTATGGGTTGTAGTGATTAATGGACTTTGATAGTCAAGGGTTTTGGCTGGAGAGATGATAGTTAGCATAAAAAGTGTTACCTATTGTGTTTTGTGCGAATTGGGTATATTTTACCTGTAATCTTAGCAAATAAGGAGAATAAATATGAATAGTACCAAAAAAGAAATACATGATATTCGATCTTGGGCAAATATTCGTGAAACTTCTATTGAAATTGCCGAGGCTATTTTTGAACTAGCTAATGATGATGAAAAATTAGCAGAACAAATTTGGGAAGAAGGTAGCGATGAAGTGTTACAACGCGCTTTCGCTAAAACTAAAGCTGATAAGCTCTTTTGGGGTGAACAGACTATTGAACGTAAAAACGTATAATATGTATTAAAAATCAATTGGTTAGATTTATTTTAAGTGATCAAAAGGATTTTAAAATTTTATGAAAATAATGAAATTAATGACTATATTTATTATTTTTATGCCACTAGTGGTTTTTGCTAATTCAAAATATGCTGATTTAAATCAGTACGAATTGCGCATCTACTGTGGTCGTGAGCCTTCAGAAGCAGCCCTGACTGAATGTTTAGAAAAAATTTTTTATATTAGTCAAGCTGAGTTAGATAAATCGCAAAAGAAATTTTTCAATAAACTTGATAATTGGTGGGAAGATAAAGAATACATCGTAATTGCTAAAACTAGATTGGAAAAATCTAACCAAGAATTTATTAAATATCGCACTCTGCAGTGTGATTTTGCACGTTCGTTAGGTGGTGGAGCAATTGATAATGCGCTAGATATGATGAAATTTTCTTGCCTTGCTGAACTAAATTTTCAACGAGCAAAACAACTAGATCTTTATCTTAAATAAAGTACAAGATTAAATCTTTATTTAAATTATTGTACTGATTTGTGTGATATAACCATTTTGGTTTTAACGTTCTGTTATAAATGAATTAATTATTATAGTTACTATTATAATAATTTTTCTATTTCTTATAGCAAAATAAAATTATCAATAGTTATTCTCAGTATATAATAAAATTTTAAATGACAATTTGATCTTGATATGAAATTAACTTTTTTAGGGACAAGTGCCGGTTCACCAACCGCAGAACGTAATGTAAGTAGTGTTATGCTTGATCTTCGACAAGAACGAGGGCGATTATGGCTGTTTGATAGTGGTGAAGCAACGCAGATGCAAATGCAAAAGGCCAATTTTAGTTTAGCTAAATTGGAGATGATATTTTTGACTCATTTGCATGGTGATCATCTATTTGGTTTACCTGGTGTGTTAACCACTCGTTCATTAATGCAAAAGCAATCGGCATTAACGTTAGTTGGACCTAAAGGTATTAAACAATTTATTCAAACAGTGATTGAAATTAGTTCTTCATGGCTTACTTACCCTTTAAATATTATTGAACTTGAACAAGATAGCTTAGTATTTGAAGATAATAAATTTCGCGTTGAAGCTAAATTATTGCAACATCGAGTCCCTTGTTTTGGTTATCGTATTGTTGAAAAGGATTTGCCTCCAAGCTTAGATATTGACAAATTGCAGCAAGATAATATTAATCCTGGTGTACACTACGCCGTTTTAAAAGAAGGGTTAACTGTTACTTTAGATGATGGTAGAACGATTGATGGTAAGGATTATCAAGGCGATATTAAACGAGGCAAAAAAGTAGCTATATTGGGTGATACCATTCCTTGTCAAGCATCCATTGATTTAGCCGAAAACGTCGATTTATTAGTGCATGAGGCCACTCAGGAGCAAGCTTTTGAGGCAAAAGCCATTGAACGTGGGCACTCAACGACAATACATGCCGCCAACATTGCTAAGCAAGCTAAGGCTAAAAGGTTAATCATAACGCATATTAGCCCTAGATATAGTATACAAGATAATCAAAAACTGGTTAATGAAGCAAGGAGCGTCTTTGCTAATACTGAAATTGCCACTGATTTTGCCTCTTTTCAAGTTTAATCAATTACGCCGACATTGTCGGCTATTACTAATCAAACTAATCAAAATTAAAACTATAACAATAATTAAAACATGACTTTTCTTATATATTTTTACTATATCGAGATGACCATATTTGTAAAAAATATTGAGAAGTCTATACCATCTTATTTTTGCTTATCTGAACTTAATTCCTTAGGACTAATTTGGTTATTAAACGGCCTTAATAAAATTATTTTATTTGTGATTTTGATAATAATTATGTCATTTAGATTAATATTCCTAATTTTTTCATCCAATTAACATAATCATCTGCACTTTTATTTACCTCATTCAAAGTAATTTTATCTGGGTAATCTGGTTCATTGTTTGCGCCATAAAGTGCAAACATAGGCTGATAATCAGCATGAATGTAATTCATTGTTAATTCGAAAGGTTTTAATATTTCCTCAAGCGTATATTGATATTGTCCTGTGCAGGAATAATCTGTTTTCTTAATACCAGCTGAAACCGCTAAAGCCACTTTTTTGTTATTTAATTTATCGCCTAAAGAACCGAAAGCCCAACCATAAGTAAAAACGTCGTCAAACCATTGTTTTAACAGTGGTGGACAATTAAACCAATATATTGGGAACTGAATGACTAAATTCTGATGGTTTTCAATTAAATTTTGTTCAAATTTAACGTCTATTTGTTGGGTTGGATAGCATGAATATATATCATGTATGGTTAGTTGTTCATAGTATTGATTTAATTTATTAAGCCAGCATCGATTAACACTTGATGATGATAAATTTGGATGGGCTACAATCACTAAAGTTCGTTTCATTCTCAATATTCCTTTTTGTTGTGATAAATCATCTTGTCATAGTAATATTGATACAATTATTTTTGAAGTACGGTAATTGTTGTTATGTACTATCTTTAAGGAGAGTGTAAATATGGAAAAGCATCATTGTGCAGAAGATAATTTCGAGAATAGTGGATTTAATTACACGCTCTCGATGATCAGAGGAAAATATAAGATTATTATTCTTTATTGGTTAAATGAAAATCAACCATCTATGCGCTTTAATGAACTAAAACGTAGCATTAAAGAAATTTCCTTTAAAACATTGAGTAATACTTTAAAAGAAATGGAGAGAGATAAATTAATTTTTAGAAAAGAACACCCGCAAATTCCACCAAAAGTTGAATATGGACTATTAGAACGGGGTAAAACACTAGTGCCTGTATTAGATATGCTTTGCCAATGGGGAAATATACATAAAGATGATAGCTTGGATTAATTTAGAAGCTAATTTTTGTAAAAAATATTGAGAAGTGTATACCGCCTTAAGATGAAAATGATTCATTAATATCATTTAGTATCACTATTTACAGAAAAATTTTATTGATGATTGTAGTGGTTAGATAACTTTATAAATAAATTTTATTAAGTGATAAATGTAGGATGAAAAAGTAAGTTTTTGTAAAAAATATTGGGGAGTCTATACCATCTTAATATAAAAATAATGAGCTATTTACTCTAATAGCCTTAAACTGATTCGCCGACTTTGCCGGCGAATATATTGATTTATAAGCAAAAATCTTTAATTAAATTTTCAATGGTTAATTTGGTCGGTTTTAAGAAATCCATAGAGATAAATTCATCTGGTTGATGAGCTTGCTCAATTGAGCCTGGCCCTAATACAATGGTTGGGGAGATTTGATTTAAATATGGCGCTTCAGTACTGTAGTTAACAGTTTGCGCGGTGTGACCAACCAGTTTTTCGATATGATTTAATGCTGGATGATCTTTTTTACATTCATAGCCCGGTATTGGTGATACCTCATATTCGATGGAAACTCGATTAGGATATTGGTCCATAACGGGTTGTAATGCTTCACAAAGGGCACTATAAAGTGAGTCAATATCGTTATCTGGTAATACCCGAATATCAATAATCAATTCACAACAGCCACAGATACGATTAGCTGCATCACCACCATGAATAACGCCAAGATTCATGGTTGGATAAGGTACGCTAAAGCCATCATTGTGATATTGTTCTTTGAATTTTTGTTTCAAAATAAGTAATCTCTCAATCACTAAATGCATGATTTCGATAGCATTAATACCTTTGTCTGGATCACTTGAATGGCCTGACTTACCAATAACTCTAATTGAATTAGATATAAATCCTTTATGAGCACGAATAGGAATTAATGAGGTAGGTTCGCCGATAATCGTGCAGTCTGGTTGTAGTTGCGTTTGTTGGGCAAAAAATGAAGCGCCAGCCATTGATGTCTCTTCGTCTGCGGTTGCTAATACATAAATTGGTTTAGTTAATGTTTTAAGATCGATATCACGTAATGCATCTAATATAAATGCAAAAAATCCTTTCATATCTGCCGTGCCTAGCCCATAGAGCTTATTATTTTCTTCGGTTAACTTGAATGGATCTTTTGTCCATTGCCCATCATCAAATGGCACAGTATCACTATGACCACTCAATAATAGGCCGCCTTGAGTTTTATTGTCACTATTGGAATAGGTGGCTAACATATTAAATTTATTACGAGTATTTGGTACAGGTTGAATGTCAATTGTAAAACCTAAATCAGCAAACCATTGCGCTAATTTGTCAATTAGTGGCTTATTGGAATAATCTAATTTTTCATTGGTTACATTACTGATAGTTGGCGTGGATATTAATTCATTATAAATTGTCAAAAAAGAAGGAAGAGCCATAAAATCACCTTTATTAAATAAGTCAGCTGGGAAAAATATATTTAATTACTATATTTCCTTACAGCACTGCTAGCAATAGTTTGTTGCTATTTTGTTAGACGGTTATTGATTAGCAACTAATTGTTTAATCATTGAATATTTCGCTACTATTATAGTTAAAGATAGGCTAAATATTATTTGTCATTATTGTTATAATAACTTATTTTAAAGCTACTCAAAGTAAAAATTTATTATCAATCACTAATAAGGAAATAGACAGTGAAGATTAAATCATTATGGTTTATTGGTTTACTCATGCCATTTTTCGCAAATGCACAAAATCCATCATTTGATGATGATTTTAGTCATTTATTAAAAAGCTTTACCCAATGTGATAAGACTTTTTTTTCGGATTTAAATCAAAAAAAATATCGTAATTATTTTCCAATCGTAAATTTACCAAATGGTTATAGCAAATTTGCCACTAAATCTATTAATCATCCCCAAAAAAATAGACTTACATTTGATCCACCGATTATCTTTAATGGTTTAAAAATCGAAAGTTTTGATCAGTCTCAATATATTAACGATGATCATCTAAAGTACTATTATTGGGGATTTAACACCGATAATACCTTTGAAGAGATTAAAAGTGCGTTACCATGGGTTGATTGGCAGATATCGGCTGATGGCACGCTTGATGTTGCCAATGCGTTATTTTATAAAAATGGAGTTTGGTCTGAGAATAAACATGTATTAACCAATGACTCTCCAGTAAGAGGCACCGCTGAAAATTTATTGTTTCTTGAATATGATAGGTTTAGTGGCAAAGTCATGATTCAATGCACAGTTCAAGGTGATATTCCATTAAAAGAATTAAGACGATTTAGACCGGATTTATGATCTTTTTCAAAATAATAGTTTAACATTTATAAGATAACTCCAAATTAATTTTATATTGATTTGGAGTTTAGTTTTTTTATTAACCTTATTCCATTGACTGAATCAATAAGATATTAAAATATTTTCAATTAAATTAATTAGATATTCATTTTTTTGCTTGTCTTTATAAATCATCATCTACGTTTATTGTGATCTATATTTAAAATTATAAATGACCTTTTTTAGCTTTTACTGCGTTTGTTTTGAGAGTTGATATTATTTATAAAATACATTTGCTATGATGATCATATTGAAAATAAATCGCTTCTAACGATTAAATTTTTCGTTAAGGTTTATTATAGATTTGTCACTTTAGAATAAGGTGTTATTCATGAAACAAATAAACAAAAAATGGATTGTTATTGCAGTTGTGGTTGTTGTTATTGGTTTTATTTTGTGGCAGCAATTTAAACCTGATGGCTATGGTGCCGATTTTACTAGTGGCAACGGACGTATTGAAGCTACTGAAATCAACATCTCTACTAAGCTAGCCGGTAGAATTGAAAAGATTAATGTTGAAGAAGGTGATTTTGTCGCTGCAGGTCAACCGCTAGTTATTATGCAAACTGATACGTTACAAGCGCAATTAAATGAAGCTCAAGCTCAACATCGACAAGCTATGAGTAATGAAGCGACATCAAAAGCACAAGTAGCTTTAAAAATGAGTGATAAAGTTGCAGCTTTAGCGGGTGTTACGCAAAGAGAAAGTGACTTAGATATAGCTAAAAAACATTTACAACGTACGACAGCGCTTTATCAAAAAGGAGCGATTTCAGTACAACAATTTGATGATGATACAGCTAAGGTAAATAGTGCCAAAGCGGCATTAGATTCAGCTAAATCACAAGTTACCGCTGCCGATGCCGCAATTGAAGCTGCTCAAGCAGGTGTAGAAAGTGCTAAATCAGCGATAAATGTAGCGTTAGCGAATATCAATAAAATTCAAGCTGATATTAATGATAGTACCTTAACTGCTCCTGTTGATGGACGTATTCAATATCGTATAGCCCAACCTGGTGAAGTTTTACCTTCAGGCGGAAAAGTATTAAATCTAGTCAATCTGTCAGATGTTTATTTGACTTTCTTTTTACCTGAAATGATTGCTGGAAAAGTAGGAATTGGTGATGAAGTAAGATTAGTGTTGGATGCTTTACCTGGTAAAGCTATTTCAGCCAAAATTTCATTTGTATCTAGTGTTGCACAATTCACGCCTAAAACTGTTGAAACCAAAGATGAACGTCAAAAATTGATGTTTAGAGTTAAAGCACAATTAAGCCCAGAATTGTTAAGGTGTTATATCACTCATGTTAAAACCGGTCTTCCAGGCGTTGCATGGGTTAGACTTGATCCTAATACGGAATGGCCTGCTGGTTTATCTGATGTTGCAAAATGCCAAACAAAATAATTGGAGATAGCATATGTCAGAATCGGATAAAAAGGATTTGACGTTACTTGCAGAAGGTAAAACCATTGAAGATGCAGTTGTTAATGTCAGCAATGTAACATTACATTATAAAAAAACTTGTGCACTCAATGATGTCAGTATTGCCATCCCACCAAGATGCATGGTGGGATTGATTGGTCCCGATGGGGTGGGTAAATCGAGTCTATTGTCTTTGATAGCTGGCGCGCATGTCATCCAAGAGGGATTAGTTTACGTATTAGATGGGGATATGAAAGATAAAACCCATCGTCAAAACGTATGTACCCGTATTGCTTATATGCCACAAGGATTAGGTAAAAATCTTTATCCAACACTGTCAGTCGAAGAAAATTTACAATTTTTTGCCCGTTTATTTGGTAATGATGCAGCCGAAAGACGGCGACGTATCGATGAGTTAACCAAAAGTACCGGTTTATATCCTTTTTTATCTCGGCCTGCAGGTCGTCTTTCTGGTGGGATGAAACAAAAGGTAAGTTTATGTTCGGCTTTAATTCATGACCCCGATTTACTGATTCTTGATGAACCAACAACCGGCGTTGATCCGCTTTCTCGTGCACAATTTTGGCAACTCATTAATAAAATCCGTGAGCAACGACCACAAATGAGTGTCATTGTTGCTACCGCGTATATGGATGAGGCACAAAACTTTGATTGGTT
This sequence comes from Gilliamella sp. LMG 34362, assembly GCF_984569125.1. NCBI lineage: Bacteria > Pseudomonadati > Pseudomonadota > Gammaproteobacteria > Orbales > Orbaceae > Gilliamella > Gilliamella sp. LMG 34362. The sequence continues at coordinate 1,454,460 of NZ_OZ474902.1, forward strand.
AGTGGCAATGTATGGTGGTAAGATCCTCGAAACAGGTACACCACAAGCGTTGTTAGCCAAAACAGCAAAAGATAATTTAGATGATGCTTTTATTCAATTAATGCCTGAAGATGCTAGAGAAGGTTATCAAGCCGTTGAAATCCCACCATTAGATCTAAATCAAGATTTAAAAGTAGCAATCGAAGCAAAAGGATTAACTAAGCAATTTGGCGATTTTATTGCGGTTGATCATGTTAATTTTTCCATAAAACAAGGTGAGATTTTTGGCTTTTTAGGCTCAAATGGTTGCGGTAAATCAACCACCATGAAGATGTTAACTGGTCTATTACCAATTTCGTCAGGTGAAGCGTGGTTATTTGGTAAACCGGTTGATGCCAGTGATATTAATGTAAGACGCCATTTAGGTTATATGTCGCAGGCATTCTCACTTTATAGTGAATTGACGGTTGAACAAAACCTCGTGTTACATGCTCGTCTGTTTGGTATTGAAGAAAGTAAAATACCAGCAAGAGTCGAGGAGTTAGTTAAGCGTTTTGGTCTGGAAAATGAATTAAAAAGTTTGCCAGATAGTCTACCGTTAGGCGTTAAGCAAAGACTTTCTTTATCGGTCGCTGTGGTTCACAACCCTGAAATACTTATTCTGGATGAACCTACTTCTGGTGTCGATCCGATTGCTCGTGATGACTTTTGGCGTTTAATTATTGAGCTTTCCCGAAAAGATAAAGTTACCGTATTTATCACTACTCATTTTATGAATGAAGCGGCACGTTGTGATAGGATTTCGTTAATGCATGCTGGTAAAGTTTTAGCCAGTGATACGCCAGATAATATCATTCATTCTAAAGATGCGAAAACCCTTGAAGAGGCCTTTATTCGATATTTAGTTGATGCAGGTGCTGATGATACGAGTAATGATGAAAAAGTTAGTGAAATGCCTAAAGCTGTAGCTAATGATAATGAGCAAGTTAAAATCAATGCGCATCATCTACAAGGATTTAGTCTAACTCGTTTGATTGGTTGTCTATGGCGTGAAACACTTGAGTTATCTCGAGATCCATTGCGCGCTTTATTGGCACTGTTAGGTTCAGCGATATTAATGTTGGTAATGGGTTATGGTATCACGATGGATGTTGAGGACTTAAATTTTGCAGTATTAGATCGTGATCAAACGATTACCAGTCAAAACTATATTACTAATTTATCTGGCTCTAAGCGTTATTTTATCGAGAAACCGCCAATTACTGATTATGATGATATGGATCATAGGATGAGAAGTAATGAGATAGCGTTGGCTATTGAAATGCCACCTAATTTTGGCCATGATATTCAACGCGGTGATCCAGTTAATATCGGTATCTGGATTGATGGGGCTATGCCATTACGTGCCGACACGATTAAAGGATATGTACAAGGTATGCACCTTGCGTGGTTAAGTGACAAAATAAAAACCACCACCGGTACCGCATCTAGCTCATTGGCAAATATTGAGACCCGTTATCGTTATAATCCAGATATTAAAAGTTTGCAAGCGATGGTGCCTGCGGTCATTCCTATTTTACTCTTAATGATTCCGTCAATGTTAGCGGCATTATCCGTAGTGCGTGAAAAAGAGATGGGATCAATAATTAACTTATATGTAACGCCTGTTACTCGAACTGAGTTTTTATTAGGTAAACAAGTTCCTTATATTGTTATTTCGATGCTTAGCTTCTTATTACTGCTACTTATGGCGGTTACGATATTTGGTGTACCGATAAAAGGAAGTTTGCTAACTTTATGTTTAGCTGGATTGGCTTATTGTATTATTGCGACAGGCTTTGGCTTACTTGCCTCAACCGTAACACGTAGTCAAATTGCGGTTATATTTTTGACATGTGTTGGTACTATGTTACCGGCGATACAATTTTCGGGGTTACTCAATCCAGTAGCATCATTAGAAGGGAGTGGGAGATATATTGGTGAAGTCTATCCAACTACCCATATGCTTATTATTGCTCGGGGTGTTTTCAATAAGGCATTAGGATTTTTTGATTTACATAACTCGATATTTACTTTACTTATCACTATTCCGATTATACTTGGTGCAAGTATATTCCTCCTCAAGAAACAAGAAGGATAGATATTATGCAAAGTTTTATTAATATTTATCGCTTAGGTATTAAAGAGTTATGGGGATTGATTCGTGATCCAATCATGTTATTGTTAATCGCCTACTGCTTTACGCTGGATATTTATACCGCAGCCACCGCAACTTCAGATTCACTTCATCATGCTTCAATTGCGGTGGTTGATGAAGACGATTCGCCTTTATCAAGGCAAATTATCGCAGCGCTTTATCCACCAATGTTTAATAAGCCAGTTAAATTAAATTCAATGGATGAAGTTGATCGTGGAATGGATACCGATAGTTATACTTTTGCATTAAATATACCACCTAATTTTCAACGCGATGTGTTAAATAACCAAAATCCAGAAATTCAGCTGAATATTGATGCAACCCGAATGGGACAGGCTTTTGTAGGTAATGGTTATATTACGCAAATTGTTACCAGCGAAATAACTAAATACTTTAATCAAATTGATAAACCAACCAGTTTGCCGGTTAATATTGAGGTTCATGCGGCATTTAATCCTAATTTAACTCGTTCCTGGTTTGGCTCCGTCATGGAGATTATCAATATTGTTACCACATTGTCGATTATTTTAACCGGTGCGGCATTAATGAAAGAGCGTGAGCATGGTACTATCGATCACTTGCTGTCAATGCCTGTGACACCATTTCAAATCATGATTTCTAAAGTTTGGTCTATGGGGCTGGTGGTGCTTGTTTCAACGTGGGGGGCACTGTTAGTCGTTGTTCATGGTTGGTTAAATGTGCCAATTGAGGGCTCGATTACTTTATTTTTGATTGGTGCTGCTTTGCATTTATTCGTGACAACGTCACTCGGTATCTTTATGGCGACGGTGGCTAAATCAACCGCACAATTTGCGATGCTATTTATTTTGATTCTTCTACCGTTACAGATGCTTTCAGGTGGTAGCACGCCAAGAGAAAGTATGCCGGAAGTGGTGCAAAATATTATGTTATTTGCACCAACAACCCATTTTGTCGAATTAGGGCAGGCAATTTTATATCGAGGGGCTGGTTTAAGTGTGGTTTGGACCTCGTATGCGTGGCTATTAGGAATCGGTAGTGTGTTTTTCCTTATTGCGCTTAAACGTTTTCGTAGTTCAATTGTTAATATGGGCTCTTAATTTTATTAATAATAATGTGCAAAAATTAACTTTATTTTTTACTTAACAATTTAAATTATTGAAGTTTTTTTATGAAAAAGATTCATTTACAAAAATATATTATTGCAATTTTAACTGTTATTACTGTTCCTTTTGCAATGGCCGAGTCTTCAGATAATGTTGATAGTAATACAACTGAAGCTATTCCCGTCTATGATTCAAGAACTGAATTTTTAGATATCAATAACAAGGCAACTGAATTTATTACCGCTTATAATAAAGCGCATCATACTAATTTACATATTGTCGAAGTAAATGGAAAAGATTATTTACCTCGTTGTCTTGTACCATTGAAAGCTGGTTGGAAGAAAGCAGAAGTTCATGGCGGTAAAATTCCTTTTCGATATGTTATTTCTATTTCTTGTGAAAAATCGAAGGATGATAGATATAGAAAAAAATGGGATATTGATGTGCATGTTCGCAATGAACAAGGTAATTCAATTCAATCAATTGATTAAATTATTATCTTAGCGGTTAATCCGTTATCTATTTTACAAAAGGTAACTCGTCCCAACGAGTCGTATACCGTTGGCTAAGTCGCTCTCGCTTGATTTGCCATGCTGCAGTTTGTCTGATACCGCCTAAATGAATAGTGTTTTTTCCCATTTTCTGATTAATGTAATCCATGGTTTTCATTAATTGTTCACTTTTGTGTTTTTCAGTTGCTGATGTTTCAGCTGTAAATAAATCCGATTGGCAATAATTATCTTTAGTTTTTAGATCAAGTAACATCACACCTGATTTCATAAATAAAAAACCTGGTTTATAAATGGATTGTAACCCTTTTTGAGCCGCATGAATAATTAATCTTGAATCATCGCTCGCCGATAGCAATGGCACCACAATTGACGGATTATATTCTACTAATTCAGGTCGAAATCGATTAGTTTTTAAAAATACCAGTACGGCATTAGCAACTGATTTTTGCTTTCTCAATTTTTCTGCGCCACGGCTTGCATGCACACGAATTGCTTCTTGTATATCAAATAGGTCATTGGTTAAATGACCAAAACTACGTGATGTCATAATATTTTTTTTAGCTGTATGCAGATCATCTAATTCAATACAATTCATACCACGTAACTCAAGTATGGTACGCTCAAGGACAACAGAAAATGACTGTCTAATTTGTTTTAAATTTGCTTGATGTAAATCCCAAGCGGTATGAATACCTAGTTCTTTTAATCTTTGCGTAATTCGCCAACCAACCCCCCATATATCTGCAACTGAGAATTGCTTTAAGATAGTTATTTTTTCTTCCTGATCCGTCGGAAAACAATAAACACCTTGATGGATAGGGTGTTTTTTGGCGATATGATTAGCTAATTTTGCTAGCGTGCGAGTTGTAGCAATCCCGATACTGACAGGGATACCCGTATCTCGTTTTACTATTGCTTTTAAATTTTGACAATGACTTAAAACATGACTAAACCCGTTTAGATGAATGAAAGCCTCATCGATCGAATAGAGCTCGATATCCGCAGTATAATGGCGAACGGTATCAAATACTCGCTGACTCATATCACCATAAAGTTCATAATTAGAGCTTAATAAGGTAATTTTTTTTTGAATATGGGAGGGGATTTGATAGGCCGGCATGCCCATCGCGACTAACGGTTTGAGTTCATTAGAGCGAGCTATTACACAACCATCATTATTTGAAAGAATACCAATTGGTTTTCCTTCTAATTTGGGATTAAATACCCGTTCACAAGATGCGTAAAAATTATTACAATCAATTAAGCCAATCATGAGTGTCCCCGTTTACGTAGGGAATGAATGGTATGTATTACCACTCCCCAAATATGTACGTCTTTGCCAACTAATGAAATTGGAGGGTAAAGTTTATTGCCAGACAATAAATGATGTTCGCCATTGATAAAACTTAAACATTTACAGGTTAATTCACCATCCACAGCAGCAACAACAATATCATCTACTTTTGGTTGTAAAGATCGGTCGACAACAAGGAGATCACCACTATAAATGCCATAATCAATCATTGAGTCACCAATTGCTTTAATATAGTAAGTTGCACTAGGATGCTTCACTAAATGACTTGTTAGATCTAGTTTTGTTTCTAAATAATCATCAGCAGGAGATGGAAATCCAGCTCTTACTGGTGTATCAACTAAAGGTAAATAAGCAGTGAGCGAACTATTAGCTTGCCCAAGGACAACACAATATTTATTCAAGAAAAGACTCCGAAAAATTAATAAAAACGAATAGTGCCAGATGATTCGTATTAAAAATAATTATATGTATAAATATACAGTATAAAATACTTAATTCAATAAAAACGAGTGTAAAAAAATAAAAATAGATGATTAAAAAAAGATAATTTGTTACTTTACAACTGACTAAAATTTAATTAGCATACGCGCCATTATAAATAGCAAAGGAGATTTTTATTATGATTTGTTTAACAAACCTTTGCAGGTTGATCCGCCAATAATTAAGTAACTTTTTCTATTCTTACTTCAATTCACTTAGCTGATCTTTGCCTGCCAATTAATTTATACCCATTGTTTAAAGATAACTTGATATCGTTCAAGTAAAACCAATTATTGATAAATCGTATTGAGAGTGATCGTATTGTCACTGGATAAAATTAAACATTTCTTAACAATTAATGTTAAGTTGCGTATGCGTTTTATTTGATGGGTTCATTTAAAAATTTGTCTTTAAACAGTATTGAAAAAAATAACAATAATATTTATTTAAATGGATTGATATATGGACAATTCTATACAGGTGCTATCAGATAAAACGTGGTTAATAGCATCTAAAAATACCTGGATCGAAGGTTTAGCAATACAACAATTACTGACAACAGCTAATTTACCTAATATGGTTAAAGTAATGGGGATGCCCGATCTTCATCCCGGCAAAGGCTATCCAATAGGCGCAGCATATTTAAGTCGTGAAATAATTTATCCGGCATTAATTGGTAGTGATATCGGCTGTGGCATGGGATTTTGGCAAACTGACATTAACCTTGCCAAATTGAGTATTGATAAGTTAGAAAAGCAAATAGGGAATATTGATTTGCCTGATACTCGTCACAAATATAATTTAGGTACTATTGGTGGCGGTAATCATTTTGCTGAAATTCAAAAAGTCAGTAAGATTTTTGATGCAACATTATTTAATCAATACCAACTTAATGCCAAAAAACTTTTTTTATTAGTGCATAGTGGCTCAAGAGGTTTAGGACATGCTATTTTGCAAAATCAATTATCACGCTTTGGTTATCAAGGCTTAGCAGATGATAGTGATGATGCATTAAGTTATCTTGAAAAACATGATAATGCAGTTGCTTTTGCAAGATTAAATCGTCAAGTTGTGGCGGAAAGATTAATGACCAATTTGAATACTCAAGGCCATGAAGTACTTAATGTTTGTCACAATTTTTTACAAAAAGTCACCATAGATAAACAGAGCTATTGGTTACATCGAAAAGGTGCATCGTCGGCAATGGATGAACTGGTGATTGTGCCTGGTTCACGAGGTGATTACAGCTATCTTGTCAAACCGATTCAACGAGATGATCTACTTATGTCATTAGCACATGGTGCTGGGCGTAAATGGCGTCGAGCTGACTGTAAAGGTAAGTTGGATAATCGCTATTCAATGCAAGAACTCAAACGGACTAAACTAGGTAGTCGTGTTATTTGTGAAGATAGTAGCCTTATTTTTGAAGAAGCGCCGCAAGCTTATAAATCAATTGATAGTGTAATTGAATCAATGCAGCAAGCTAATATTGTTACTGTCATTGCACAATTGACACCAATATTGAACTATAAAACACAGGGAGGTCACTGATGGCTTTGTTGTTTTTCTCTTCTGCTAGAGGACCCGATGAGTGTACTTTAGCAGTTGCTAAAGCAGTAACGCAATTTTTAAAAGAGGCTGAGCAACAGTCACTAACCACTGAAATTATCGAAAGCGTATTGGGTGATAAACCCAATACTTTTCGATCAGTATTACTATCGATCGAAGGTGTTGAATGTGAACAATTAATTCAACGTTGGTTAGGGACAATACAATGGATCTGTCAAAGTCCTTATCGCCCAAACCATAAGCGAAAAAATTGGTTTTTGGGCGTAACTTGTTTAGCAAACCCGATGGAGTTAAATGACAATACCATTGAATTTACCACTATGAAATCATCTGGAGCAGGTGGTCAACATGTGAATAAAACTGAATCAGCGGTACGAGCAACACATTTAGCAACAGGAATTAGTGTTAAAGTACAAACCGAACGTAGTCAACATGCAAATAAACGGTTAGCTAAATTGTTATTGGCACATAAATTAGTTGAATATGCAGCTGAACAAACCCAGCAGCAAAAAAATATCCGTCAACAATTTCACTATTCTATATTGAGAGGCAACAGCCAATTGGTCTTTTACGGTGAAAAGTTTCAGCAGAGAAAAGACTGAAAAAATAAATCCGTCGGTTCTATAACGGCGGATAATTTTGTTTAATTATTGTTTTAATTTAAGTTAATCTCTATAAATAATCTTAGGTATTAAATTACTATCGATAAGAGATATTCACTGATAGAAATAATCATGATTAATGTTGTTATTTATACGGCTAATGACTAATATTAATGATAACTAGTTTTATAAATTATATTTTTTGAGGATAGGAATGAGGATATGATGAAATACAGTTTATTGTTTTTATCGGTGTTAAGTTGTTTAGCATCTTCTGCTTATGCGACTTCCACGAAAGCTAATGTCGAAGAGCGTTGTCACGCATTGGCAAATTTGAAATTAGAGAATGCTAAAGTAGTAAGTAGCGAATTAATTGCCGATCGTTTTTCACCAAGTTCTAAATTAGCTGATACTTTAAGAGGCGCTAAAGCTAAAGAAATTGTTGATTTACCGCAGATTTGTCGCGTCGAATTATCCATAGAACCGGCTATTAATGTCGAAGTTTGGTTGCCGACTAATTGGAATCAACGATTACAAGCAATAGGTGGCGGTGGATATGCAGGATTTATACCATTTGATAAATTAGCCGTAGCTGCTAAAAATGGTTATGTTGCAGCTGCTACAGATACTGGACATACCGGTAATTTAGTTGAAGGCAAATTTGTCTTTAAAGATGGCAAATTACAGGCCGATTCGGTAACTGATTTTGCTTATCGCAGTGTACACGAGATGACAGTAAAAACCAAACAAATCATAGTGTCATATTATGGTCAAGCTGCTAATTATGCATATTGGAATGGTTGTTCAACGGGTGGAAGACAAGGGCTAATGGAAGCACAAAGGTATCCGGCGGATTATGATGGTTTGTATATTGCAGCACCAGCGATCCATTGGGATAAATTTATACCAGCAGAAATATGGCCTCAAATTGTTATGCAACAAGAGCTAGGTAAACCGATCGATAGTGATAAACTGGAAAAAGTTAGAAAAGCGATTATTGAACTGACTGATGAAAAAGATGGTATTAAAGATGGTCTAGTTAGTGATCCAGCAGCAGTAGATATCAGTGATGAATTGCTATATAAAGCAGGACTTGATAAGGACGAAGTTCGCACATTAAGAAAAATTTGGCAAGGACCAACAGATCAAAATGGCAAATCTTTATGGTTTAGCATTGAACCGACTGCACCACTTGATGTTTTAGCTAGTAATAAAGGACCTTTTCCTATTCCAGAGGATTATTTAAAGTATTGGATTAAACAAGATCCTAATTTTGACTGGAAAACCTTAGGTTACAGCGGTTTTGATAACTATTTTAATGAATCAGTAGAGTTATTCCGTCCAATAATGGGAACTGATAATGCCGATTTGAGTCAATTTAAAAAATTGGGTGGTAAAATGATTATTTGGCATGGCTTGAATGATCGCCTGATCGCACCAAAAGGAACAATTCAATATTATAATAATGTATTGAAGATTATGGGCGGTAAAGATTCAGTAGATGATTTTGCAAAATTCTACCTCGCTCCTGGTGTTGACCATTGTAATGGAGGCGATGGCCCAGATAAAATTAATGGTTTTGAGTCGCTCGTTAATTGGGTTGAGAAAAAACAAGCGCCAAACAGATTAATTGCCCAAAAAATTGAAAATGGTCAGGTCACTCTACAACGTCCTTTATGCCAATATCCACAAAAAACGATTTATCAAGGTAAAGGGGATACTAATAATCCTGAAAACTTTGTTTGTCAGTAATTAAATCATTAGCTAACCAATATATTTGGTTAGCTTTTTTATCCTTTCAAAAATAACTATTCAAATAATTACTAATTTTGTCGTTTTCTCGCTCGACAAATCGCTTGATGATTTTCATCGGCCCACTGTATTAATGTATTCATTGGTTTAAGAAATGATATACCAAGTTCAGCTAGAGCGTACTCTACACGAGCTGGGACTTGTGCATAAACGGTTCGAGTGATATAACCATCTTTTTCTAGTCTTTTTAATGTTCGTGACAGCATTTGTCGTGATATATCGCCAATTTCTCTATGTAAAGAATTGAATCGCATAGCATTATGTTCTAATGATTTTAGAATTAACAGACTCCATTGATCGCCAATTCTATCGAGAACATCACGAATAGGACATGGATGGTCAAATTCAAATAGTTCACTTCTTGTCGTTTTAGTCATTGTCATAATTTTCGTTATCTAGTTTCCCTAAACAGATTAAGTCACATTGAGCTGACCTGGTCATGTTTATGTTACTTATTGTTTTATTTGGTTTTTATTGTTACCATTCAAGCAGTCTACATTATAGACTAATAACACATTATAGATAGAGTTTATCTAAATTAAAATAGAAATTGGAGTTGGTATGAATATAATTAAAAAAAGCTTTGTTATTGGTATTTGTTTGTTGAGTTTTACTGGTATTGCCGTTGCAAAAGATCTAAAGCAAAGAAATCTCGTTCAAGAGGAAGAAAATCGTACACTGGTTATCAATTTTTATAATAACTTCTTTAATAAGCATCAAGTGGCTGAGGCAACTAAAACGTTGGCTGAAGATTATAAACAACATAATCCCTATGTCGCTAATGGTAGGGCTCCTGCGATTACGTATTTCGAAGGCTTCTTTAAACAAAATCCACAATCAAGTAATACTATAATTCGTTCATCAGTAGAAGGCGATATTGTATGGTTACATGTCCATTCTAAAATCAATAATGATGATCTTGGTAAAGCGGTAGTTGATATATTCCGAGTTAAAGATGGAAAAATAGTGGAACATTGGGATGTGATCCAAAATGTACCAGAGCAGGCAGAAAATAATAATACGATGTTTTAATGATTGATTCGATAACTTATAAGCGCCTTAATGGCGCTTTTTTCGTTCTTTTTAATTTTTTTAACTTCAAATATTAAGTAAAAATTTATTTGTCATTTCTATTTACGATCCAGCTATTTGTATTTTATATAAAAATCGCTGTTTTTTTGTGCTTTTGATGGTGTCTTTTTTGAACTGGATCACAAAAATAAGCGTTTTAACATTGAATAATTCAATTTATCACTTTTCTATTAGTTTAAATGAATTTTTAATTTATTTAAAATAATCATGATGTTAATTTTTTATATTGTCCTTTCAGCAACTTATTTTAGCTTCGTTTTTATGATTATTTTGTGACTTGAATCACTCGCCGTATCAAACAGTGTGATATGTATCACGAATCGGTAAGTTTTCATTATTTAATATAAAAATCAGCAAATAGCTTAATAAATAAGAAATTTGTAAGAAATTTATATTTTACTTTTTTAGTAAAAACTCAATGTTAGGCAAAAATCGAAAAAAGGAGATTAGCAATGTTAAAAATTCGGACAGTATGTGGAAATGGTATTGGTAGTTCATTAATGGCGGCTAATCACGTAAAGAATATCTGTGCTACTTTGAATATCAAGGCTGATGTGGCGTCAATAGATTTTGCTAATGCCGAAGGTGAAAAAGCAGATCTATATGTGACCATTAAAGATTTAGCTAAACAATTTTCTGATCAATCAAAAGTTGTCATTATTCGTAGTTATGTCAATAAAAAGCAAATTGAGGAAGACATTAGTGAAAAATTACAGCAATTAGCTGAAATTTGATGTTTTTTCAAAGGAGATATTCTTATGCAATTGTTACTTTCATTTTTAACGGAGATTTTTAGTCAACCAGCTTTTTTAATGGGAATTATTGCTTTTGTAGGATTAGTTTGTTTGCGTTCTCCATTAAATAAACTTTTGACAGGAACTTTAAAACCAATTTTAGGTTACTTAATGTTAAGTGCTGGTGCTGGTGTAATTATTAGCAACTTAAATCCATTGGGTAGCATTATTGAAGCTGGATTTGGTATTCGTGGTGTTATTCCTAATAATGAAGCAATAGTATCGGTAGCACAAAAAGTTTTAGGTGTTGAAACCATGAGTATTTTGTTGCTGGGCTTTATTATAAATTTAATTATTGCTCGGTTTACTAAATATAAATATATATTTTTAACTGGTCATCATTCATTCTTTCTTGCCTGTTTATTTTCAGCTGTTCTACGCGCGGCTAAATTTGATGGTTGGGAACTCATTATTATTGGTGGTTTTTTATTAGGTTCATGGTCAGCGATTTCACCTGCAATTGGTCAAAATTACACAAAGCAAGTGACAGATGATGGCGGGATTGCCATGGGGCATTTTGGTTCGATTGGTTATTATTTATCTGCGTTTATTGCTAAAAGAGTCGGGGATAAAAATAATTCCTTTGCCGATACCGAAATATCTGAAAAATGGGGATTTTTACGAGATACAACTGTAACAACTGGTATCGTAATGGTAATCATATATATTTTTTGTAGCTTAGTTGCCGGAAGTGAATATATGGCTACTATTACCGAACAAAGCCCAATCATCTTTTCCATTCTGAGTGGTTTACAATTTGCGGTTGGTGTGGCTATTGTTTATAACGGTGTTAGATTAATTCTAGGTGATCTTGTTCCAGCCTTCCAAGGTATAAGTCAAAAACTTATTCCTAATTCAATACCGGCAGTCGATTGTGCTGTATTTTTTACCTTTAGTCCTACCGCTGTTGTCGTTGGTTTTATTTGTTCATTTATCGGTGGATTAATTGGTATGTTTATTTTAGGTGGAATGGGGATGGCATTAATTATTCCAGGTATGGTGCCTCATTTCTTCTGTGGCGGTACCTCAGGTGTATTTGCGGATAAATTAGGTGGCAAACGAGGTTGTATTATCGCATCTTTTATTGGTGGAATATTATTAGCGTTCTTGCCAGCATTATTATTACCTACATTAGGCGATTTAGGTTTCCAAAACTCAACTTTTGCTGATTTTGATTTTGCAGTTTGGGGGATCATCATTGGTAAACTATTTAATATTTTCGGTCAAACTGCTATCTATTTTATCTGTTTAATTTTAATCATTGTTCTTTGTGTGCCATTCTTCTTTAAATCTATCAAAGTTGTTGGTGATTCAAGAAATATAGACCAATCATAATTTGCGACTTCATGGTCGAGTAATTTTATTCTCAACCATGAGTTACTCATTATTTGCAATTAATGAATCTTAGTAAAAACAATTTTTATAGTTAAATGAATAATTAAGGATTAATTATGGCAATACTGACAATTGGACTAGCTTGTTATGATCAGTTCTATTTTACAACTAGTTATCCAAAAGAGAACAGTAAATCATTTGCTTATGATTTTATTGAAAGCGGTGGTGGCCCGTGTGCAAATGCGGCTTATTTATTGGGGCTATGGGGAGAAGATATTTACCACTTAGGACATTTGCATGATGATATATACGGTAACAAAATTGTCTCTGAATTTAAACAAATTGGCGTGAAAACTGACCAAATTATTTTTTCAGATGAGATGATTACGCCACTTGCTGCTATTACCGTCAATAAAGAAAATGGCTCGCGAACTATTATTACGCGAAAATTAAATACTCCACCATCAATAACGACTACCGAAAAAAATAAATTGAATCAGTTTATTCGATATTTACAAGAAAATAAGCGTGATTTAGTTATTCTCATCGATGGTCATGAACCAGAATTAAGTGAATATGTCATTAAACAATTACCTAATGTCAAAGTTGTCATGGATGCTGGATCGTTACGAGATAGTAATCTCTATTTAGCCAAATATACGGATTATCTAGTTGCAAGTGAAAATTTTGCACTTGCTTATGCCCATTTAGATGAATTTACAAATAAAAAGTCATTAGAGAGTGCATTGAAAAAACTAACATCAATAGCTAGAGGTTCGGCTTTTATAACATTAGGCGAAAAGGGATGTGCTTATATGGAAGATAAAAAAGTTAAAGTTAGCCCAAGCTTTCTTTGTCAATCAATTGATACGACAGGTGCTGGAGACATATTTCATGGGGCATTTTCCTATGGGGTAAGTTATGGTTGGAACATTGAAGAGATTATTTCATTTGCAAGTTTAACCGCAGCAATTTCGATTGAACGTAAAGGTGTTCGTAAAGCAATGCCTAATTTATCTGAAGTCAATAAAGCACAACGTAGATTTGAAAGAAATTTGACTAAATATTTTAAATAACTAATTAATAAATAAAGGATTAAGAGGTAGATTATGTTAGTTTCAATGAAAGATATGCTAAATAATGCTTATCATGAACATTATGCTGTAGGACAATTTAATATCAATAATTTGGAATGGGTAGCTACAGTTTTAAAAACAGCAAAAGAGAATCGATCGCCAGCAATTCTTGGTGTATCAGGCGGTACAATTAAGCATATGTTGGGCTTTAACACTATCCATGCTATTGTCAAAAATGCAATGGATTATTTAGATATTGATGTACCGATTGCTTTACATTTGGATCATGGCCAAAGTTATGAATCTTGTTTTGCCGCAATTAATGCAGGATTCAGTTCAGTAATGTTTGATGGTTCGCATTTACCATTTGCAGAAAATCTCGAAATTACCAAACGTATAGTAGATTATGCGCACAAAAGAGGGGTTTCGGTAGAAGCTGAATTAGGAACTATTGCAGGAAGTGAAGATGGAATAGTTAATTCTCAAGTAATCTATGCAGATCCACATCAATGTTTAACCATGGTAAAAGAAACTAATGTTGATTGTTTAGCTGCAGCATTGGGCTCTACTCACGGTCTATATAAAGGAAAAGCTAAATTAGGATTTAATGAAATGCAGCATATTTCTAATTTAATAAAAATACCATTAGTGCTTCATGGTGGAACAGGAATTTGTGATGAAGATATGTTACATGCGATTTCTTTAGGGACAGCAAAAATTAATGTTAATACTGAAAATATGTATACGTGGTGTGTTGCTGTTGGAAAATTATTTGCTGAACAAAAAGATCATGACATTAATGACCCTCGTAAAGTGATTAATCATGGATTAAGTCCGGTAGCAGAAAAAATAACAGAACGAATGAAATTATTTGGATCAGTTAATCGATATTAATCATTCCTTTTATTTAACGAAAAATAAAGCCATCTATCATGATGGCTTTTTTTATTAAAAATAATATTGGAAATTAAATAAATTTTATATTTTGCTGTTTATTTTTTGTTAAACCCAATATACTTGCCATCCCTCCCACATGGTAATGATAATCATTATCATTATTATTTGTGTGGTTAATTTAATTTAAAAATGCATTTTATGAAGGAATGAAATATGAATTATAAGAAGGTGAGTACCATAATGCTCTTTATGAGTTTTTCTCTTCAAGCTGCACCACAGCCTGAAGAGAATAAATTGTCTAACAATATAACAGAACAACAAAAAAATAATAAAAGCAAAACAGTTAATGAAGATATTGATGATGTCATGACAGTTATTGCTCGTTCGTCATCGCAGGATGAATTAAAAAAAATCAATAGTGTGATTGCTGGTCGTTCTACACTTTCTTCTGGTTTAATTGAACAAAAGCAAGCAGATAATGTCGCCGAATTACTTAATACCTTACCTGGTGTAAGTTCTGCTGGTTCGGTAAGGCCGGGAGGACAAACATTAAATATTTGGGGATTTGGTAAAGTTGAAGATGTCAAAATAATTGTTGACGGTGCTCAAAAAGGTTTCCAAAAATATCAACAAGGTTCGGTTTTTGTGGAACCAGAATTATTGAAACAAGTTGAAGTTAATAAAGGTCCACATGATGTCAAATTTGGTAATGGTGGATTTGGTGGTGTGGTTAAAATGGAAACTAAAGATGCCATTGATTTACTTGACCCAGATAAATATGTGGGAGGATTGCTTAAATATAGTTTTCATTCCAATAATCATCAAAATATGGAAACAGGCGCTGTCTATGGTCGTACTAAGAATAATTTTTTTGATGGTTTAGTTTACTATACCAAGCGAAATAGCGGTAATTTTAAACGGCCAGATGGATCAAGGTTTGTTTTTTCTGAGGATGATATGGATAGCTACATGGGTAAGTTGAATATTAGACCTAATGAAGAACACACTTTTACGTTATCAGGTATTCACTCTAAACGTGATTCTTGGCAACCGTGGGCGGCAAAATATGTCGAAAAAATGACTCCTCCTACAGCAGCACAGATAAAAAAATATGGTTATAAAGCTGCATGGTTAAGGAAATTGGTAAAAAGATACCAAACAGATGATTCAGCCCAATTTAAATGGAATTACCAACCAACTTATAATCCGCTCATTGATTTAACACTACATACTACATACTCTAAAACTAAACAACATGATAAGCGCCCAGCTAAATATAATCCAGTTTCTTCGTTAGGAACCATGGGTAATGAAAGTTGGGTCAGTTATACTGATAAAACGATTGAATTGGAAAATGTAAGTTTAATTAATATTGGTGATGTGAAGAACGCATTAAAGATTGGCACACAAGCTCATTTACATGATCGTGATACATTAATGTATTATAAGAATTATGAAAAAAAACCAAACTATCATCATGGTTATTTTCAACCAGCATATATGCCATCGGGTAAACAGCAAACTTATAGTTTTTATGTACAAGATGAAATTTCTGTTAGCAATTTTGTTTTAACGCCTAGCCTACGATATGATTATGTAAGAAATCATGGCACAAAAAATTATGCCTCTGCTTATAATGATCCTGATCCACGTTTTGGACATGATTATTCTCCGGTGACATATAGTGGTTGGACGCCACGATTTGGTACTTATTGGCAAGCAACCAATAATATTGGCTTTTTTGGTGACATCAGTTACGCATGGCAAGCGCCAACCATAGATCAAACTTATGAAGTGCAATTTACGCCTAAAAATGGTGGAAGTGGTAAGATTACTGCGACGAGCCGTAATTTAGATAAAGAACGCGATTTATCAATTCGAATTGGTAATATTTTAGATTTTAATAATTTAATATTGGAAAACGATAAAATACAGGTTCGTAGTACGCTATTTAGGCAACGTGTCACTAATGAAATATTTGTTACTCGTGGCTTTAATGGATCGATTTGTGGGCCCAATAAATCATGTCCTTTAGGCCAATCTAATTATCGAAATCTTCCGGGTAAATTAATTGTGAAAGGCTTTGAACTTGAAGCATATTATGATAGTAAATATTGGTTTTCAAGTGCGACATATTCTATACAGAAAGGGGAACGAGATACCGCACCTCAAGCACCTTGGATGCATAACAAAACCTATGTAGCGACTATTGCTCCTCGTACAGCCACGTTAACTGCCGGATTTAAAATACCAGAATGGAATATAAGAGCCGGATGGAATGCTCAATTTGTCAGAAAACAGGATCGAACCGGGCATGAAGATAGAAATCATGATGGTTTACCTGATCTTGGTGCTTATTCATTAGGACCTTCATCAGGGTATTCATTACATAACTTATTTGCTAGTTGGCAACCAACCTTTTTACCAAAAGCAGAAGTTAAACTATCTGTAGATAATTTATTTAACAAGGATTATAGACTCTATCTTGGTGAAAATACTTATGGTATGGCACGTAACTTTAAAGCCAGTTTTTCTTATCGATTCTGATAATTAAGATATCGTTTTTTGCGATATTGATTAATTGTTTTTTATTCAAGACTCATAAAAGCCCTTATAAAGAAGGGCTTTGTTTTATATATTTTATTATTGGTTAAGATAATTTTTAATAAAATTGAATTTACGAGCTACATAAATCATATCTTGAAATTGTTGTTGGGCTGATTGATCCGTTTTTTCAATCCACGCTTTAATAATAGGGTTATCTTTAAAAGATGGATCAGAAGCATAGGCGTATAAATAAGTTTCAATGATTTTAATTTCAGTAAATTTTAAATCGACTAAATAATGATAAGCAGCTAATAATCGCTGAAATAATTGCGCTGATTTTTCATTAGGTAATGAAATATGTTCACGTTGCATATTGGTAATTAATTCATTGATATAACTATTTTCATCAACATGATAAATTGTTCTGTTTAAAAGTATTTCTTCGGCTAATTTTTCAGCAAAGTCTTGAGTTATTTTAGCTTTTTGTTCTACCGTTAATCTTGAGTTGCTATTAATTGTTTTCTGTCCGTCTTCGATCGCTTTCATCGCTTCAATATCACTGCGTGAAGGGTTGAGATCAGGATCATATTTTATTACAGCAATAATTGCCGCAGTATTAACTAGAATTTTAGTTGCATCTAACAAAGTAGATTTATTGTTTATAATTTTAACCATTTTAATTCTCAAATTTTTATATTAATGTCATAGATTATAAATCGTGTTTCATTGGTAAAAGATCTGCTTCTCGCAATTTCAATTCCACACTATACATAGTTTTAATATCATTAATATTTTGTCTATTAGGAAAATGATCGAATAAAACAATGACAGTACCAACATGGGTATTCTCTTTTATAATTGGTATTAATTGATAAACTTCTGGATAATCCTTATGTTGTAGTGGACTAGGTATGTAAGCCATTAAAGATAAGTTTATGCGTGGAGGAAAGATATAAATTGAACTAGGAATTTCTCTACTATTCATAGTAATAAAGTTATGGCTAAATTTTTGCGCTAATCCAGTTATAAACGATGCCATTTTATCAATAATTTGTTTACTTTCAGGTAAATTAAAATAGAAACCAACGGAAGATTCACCCGCCTGAAAACCTTCGATAGCTTTGTATCCGGAATAGGACATCAGATTACAATTAGATAATTTTTGACTATCGGCAAAAAAAAATAAAACACTGCCTCTTGTGTCGATTTGTTTACAAGCACGCGATAGTTTTTTTAATCCATATTCGGTAAATCCTTCAGGACTATAAATTAAAGCTTTGGGCTTACCTTTGGCTGTACTTCGATCTGGGTACCAATGGGCATTGTCATCTATACAGTATTGATAAATATTTAATATGTCATGTAGTTGTTGATTAAGATCGGTAAATACAATTTGCTGCATTCTGGGAAGATGAATTTTAATATCAAATTGCGTCTTGTTTATTTCCATGTAAACATCCTTATTTTTTATCTTTCATTTTTACAAATTAATCATAACATTATTTATCATTAAAAATGAAAGTAGTTTTACTTATTATTTTTTTATTTAAATAAACTAAGATTTGACGATTAAATCGGTCTAACTAGGTTAATTTGTCTGTTTCGAATTGAGTTTGTCGTAGTCAATATTGATGTTGCTAGCTTACTTTTAAATCTTCTATAAATAACGATTAACTTTTAAAATGAAAATATATTTTTATATTTTTGCTTTTATTTTGAAAATTTGAGAGCTTCGTCACAATAAAATTTGTTTCAAAAACTATACTAATAATACGTAGCGTAAAGTTACGAATATTGCAGTAAATAGAGAAAAATTATGGTTCAAATCTTTTTAAAAATATTTTTCTTTGTATTGTATTTTGATAGTTGCATGATGATAAAGAATAAAAGATTGGATGATTTATTCTTTCTTTCCTATAAGGTTAATTATCATGCTTAAAATTAAGGAGCTCTTTCTATGAAAAAAATATCTAAACTCTTTTTTGTGTGTTTTCTATTTTTTTTCACTTTCGGCGCACATGCTAAGCAATATCATATAGGTGTTTCATTATTAACCCAACAACATCCTTTTTATATCTCATTAGCAGATGCTATAAAACAAAAAGCTCAACAGGAAAATGTTGATTTATCACTATCTATCGCTAGCCAAGATCTTAATAAACAAATTTCAGACATTGAAGATTTTATTATTAAAAAAGTGGATTTAATTATTTTATCACCAGTTGATTCAAAAGGTGTACAAGCTGCGATTATGAAAGCTGAAAAGGCGAATATTCCAGTTATTACTGTTGATGTTCCTGCCGTTGGCGTCAAAGTCGTTAGTCATATTGCGACCAACAATTATGCTGGTGGTGTTACTGCCGGTGAGTTAATGGGGCAATTATTAAACGGTAAAGGAACGGTTGGTGTTATTGATTATCCTATGGTGCAATCAGTTGTTGATCGTGTTGATGGATTTAAAGAAGGATTGTCTAAAACTCCAGACGTGAAAATAGTGTCTATTCAAACCGGAATTACCCGTGCAGAAGCTCTTGTTGTTGCACAAAATATGTTACAAGCATACCCAGACTTAAATGGAATTTTTGGTTTTGGTGATGATGCTGCATTATCAGCGGTTATCGCGGCGAAATCTGTTAAAAATAATGATATAAAAATCATTGGTTTTGATGGCATGGATGAAGCAAGAAAAGCTGTAGATAAAGAAAAAACATTCGTAGCTGTAATCCAACAATATCCAAATAAGTTAGGTGAAATCGCTGTAGCTACTGCAATTGACTACTTAAATGGTAAAAAAGTCGATGAAGTAATCCCAGTCACTCCTGGCGTATATACAGGAAAAAAATAATTCACAATAAGGGATAGGGTAATATCTATCCCTTCCACAAGGAATCAACTAATGAATAATATCATATTATCTGTGGATTCTATTGCCAAAAATTTTGGTCCGATTCAAGCTTTGAAAAATGTTAGTTTAGACATCTACCAAGGTAGAGTTCATACGCTATTGGGCGAAAATGGCGCAGGAAAATCTACATTAATGAAAATCCTAGCCGGTATTTATCCGCCAAGTAGTGGAACAATTACCTATCAAGGCAATGTTATCACTATAAAGAATCCAACAGAATCAAGAAAGATAGGGATTGCTATAGTTTTCCAAGAATTGAGTTTAAGTAATAACCTAACGATTGCTCAGAATATTTATGCCAATAATGAACCAAATAAATATGGCATTATTTCTGATAATCAAATGATTAAAAATTGTAATGCATTATTTGCGGAGTATGGAATCAAATTAAATCCAACACAAATTGTTGGAACCATGTCTATGGCGCAACGGCAATTGGTTGAAATTGCAAAAGCACTTAGTTATGACGCGAAAGTATTAATTATGGATGAACCAACTTCGTCATTAAGTGATAATGAAGCAGAACTACTCTTCAATATAATAGAAAAACTTAAACAAAAAGATGTTGCAATTATATATATTTCGCATCGAATGGATGAGATCATGCGTATCTCTGATGATATTTCAGTTATGCGTGATGGCGAGTATATTGCCACCCACCAAAAAAACGAAACCACCATAGATCAGCTGATTGCTGAAATGGTTGGCCGTGAAGTACAAAATATTTATCCACCAAAATTACCACACCAAATTCAGGAAGATCCGCCTTTATTAGAAGTTAGAAACTTAGATCATTTTAGAGAATTCAAGAATATTAGCTTTAAGGTGCATTCTGGTGAAGTAGTTGGTTTTTTTGGTTTAGTTGGTGCTGGTCGGTCAGAAGTGATGAAAGCATTGTTTGGGGTAACTAAATACCAAGGTGAAATTTTTATTTCAGGTAAAAAAGTCAATATTAATTCACCAACTCAAGCCATTGAACATGGCCTTGCTTTTGTTACCGAAAATCGTAAAGAAGAAGGCTTGGTTTTGATGCATGATGTTCATTCAAATATTAATCATATTGCCTTTCAATATGAGCCATCATTTATCATCAATAATAGAAAAGAATTATTAAATTCGACTAAATATATAAAGAAGATGGCTATCAAAACCAATAATCCATTCCAAGTAACCGGTAGTTTAAGTGGTGGTAACCAACAAAAAATCGTTATTGCCAAATGGTTAGTGAAGCCACCTAAAATTTTGATTTTAGACGAACCCACTCGGGGAATTGATATCGGTGCCAAATTGGAAATTTATAAATTAATAAGAGAACTATCATCAAAAGGTACTGCAATCATTATGATCTCATCAGAACTACCCGAGGTGATGTCTATTAGTGATCGTTTATTTGTTATGCGTAATAAGAAAATTGTAAAGGAATTTAATACTGAAGGGTTAACTCAACCAGAAGTAATGAATATAGCAACAGGAGCATGTGCATGAATACTAAAGAAAATACCTCGATGAATAATAGTAATTTTAAAGAATCTTTTTTTAAAGTATTCCGTCAATATGGTGGAATTGTTATCGGGCTAATTGCTTTATTCATTCTGTTTTCATTTATGAATAGTAACTTTTTAACTAGTACCAACATTATGAATATTGTCTTGCAAGTATCAATTATTGCGATTACGGCATTTGGTATGACATATGTATTGCTGCTTGGTGATATCGATTTATCCGTCGGTTCAACTATAGCGTTAACAGGTACATTAGCGGCACTTGCTTTACTTTGGGGATTACCATTTTATCTTGCCATAGTTATAGCTTTGTTACTTTCAATTGCGGTTGGTTTTATCAATGGTAGTTTAACGGCACTTGCTGGTATTCCATCGTTTATTGTGACTGTAGCAACTATGGGGATTTTCCGTGGGATTGCTTATATCATTACAGATGGTAAACCTGAAATGATTATGGATGATGTATTTCTTGAATTAGGTAATGGTGATATTTTTTCAATTCCTAATCCAATATGGGTGCTATTAATATTGTTATTAGTCAATCATTTCATCTTATCTAAAACGACATTTGGTCGAAAAATTTATATCACTGGTGGCAACAAAGAAGCCGCTGTTTATTCTGGAATTAATGTTAAAAAATTAAAAATACAAGTTTTCATGATAACTGCGTTAATGGCAGGGATCAGTGGATTATTGTTAGCATCAAGACTTTATTCAGGTCAACCAAGTACTGCGCAAGGTTATGAATTAGATGCTATTGCTTCAGCAGTTTTAGGCGGAACAAGCTTAAATGGTGGTCACGGCACAATTATTGGAACAATGATAGGCGCTCTAATCATCGGTGTTATTAATAACGGCATGAACTTGATGAACATTCCTTATTTTTATCAACTAGTTGTTAAAGGATTAGTCATTCTATTAGCTGTATATATTGATGTTCGTAATAAGAAAAACAGAGTTTAAATGGAGTTGAATTAATATGAAAAAAATATTTACACTAGGTGAAATTGTTGTCGAAATTATGGCTAACCAAAAAGGGCAATTATTTACACATGATGGACTATGGAAGGGCCCATTTGCCAGTGGTGCTCCAGCAATTTTTATCGATCAAGTGGCGAAATTAGATGAACCAGCAGCGATGATAAGTTGTGTTGGTAATGATGGCTTTGGTGAGTTAAATATAAAAAAACTGGCTGATGATGGTGTTGATATCTCTCATATTAAAGTTATGGATGACCAAACTACGGGAAGCGCATTTGTAACTTATCATGAGGATGGTAGTCGGGATTTTATTTTTAATATAAAAAATGCTGCTTGTGCTCTGATTAATGAAGACATGGTTAGCCAAAAGATTTTAGAAGATTGCGATCATCTACATATAATGGGATCTTCGCTGTTTTCTAAACAAATTCTTGATACCGCTAAGAAAGCTATAGCAATAGTTAAACAAAATAAAGGTATCATTTCCTTTGATCCTAATATCCGTAAGGAAATGTTAAATCTGCCAGGCGTTAAAGAGGCGCTGTTAGCAATATTACAGCAAACCGATATTTACTTACCAAGTGAAAGTGAAGTCACACTGTTAGCCGATACGGATAATGAGAAGCAAGCGATCGATTATTTTTTAAATAATGGTATATCTTCTATTGTTATAAAAAAAGGTAATAAGGGCGCGAGTTATTATTCGGCAAGTGAATCTTTTGATGTGCAACCTCATTTAGTTACCGAAATAGATCCGACTGGTGCAGGGGATTGTTTTGGTGGTGCATATGTCGCCTTAATTCATAAAGGTTTTACAGCCAAAAAAGCCTTAACTTATGCCAATGCTTGCGGTGCGTTGGCGGTGACAAAACAAGGACCAATGCAAGGTACGTCAACATTAGAGCAGATTGAAAAATTCCTACAAAAATAGTTGATTTCAATTATGATTAAGCCCCTAATTAGGGGCTTTTTTTATTAAATTTGCAATAAAAAACATTACATTATTTAAAATTTTCAATAATTTTTTATATATTGTTTTATGCCTTCAGAAATCAATAATATTGAAAATAGCGATTTAAATTTTTGCTTATTTGTGTGACGTTGTCACTAATTTTAAGGCAAATCTTAACTAGAATTAGCTTACAATATTAAATAAAAAATCTAGTTAAATAATAGTTGATATTATACTATTCAAAGTGTTGTTAATTATAGAAAAATCAATAGTATAGTTTTATTCTAACTATTTATTTGGTAAATATTTATAAACATAAATTGTGAATTAATTTTATTTTTTCATTGAGTTTTGATAAATAACGCTATCTTTATTAACACTAGATTGTTTAAATGAACAATTAGTTATCTGCTGATGATATTCTGCCATTGTTGAGTTAGAAAGAATGATAACATCAATTTGCTGAAGTGAAGCAAATCCAAAAGTATCATTTTCTTCAATTCGACTGGGTAGAAGCGCGATGCGACAATTAGCGTTGTTTAATAATAATTGATAACCTTCCATCAATTGACTATTCGATATGGCAATTTCATCATCGGTATTGATTGCCTCTATTTCAAATATAACGGTAGATAATTCATATTTTGCTAATAGAGTTTGCACATCATTTTTATCAAAATTAGTATATTTTTGATTAAATACTCCACCAATTAACACGATTTCACCCTGAATATAATCTTTTGCTAACATAGCAAAGCTTAAATCATTAACGATCAGAGTGAGATTTTTTTTATTATATAAATATGGTATGAGTTTTCTAGTTATTTTACCATTTAACAAACATAGCGTATCGCCATCATTGATGAATGATAAACATCGCATAATCAAACTAATATCAGAGTAAGCGTTTTTGGCTTCATTGTTTGATTCTTGATGAGATTTATCAAAACTATCTTTAGGTTGTAAATATATGGCTCCACCAAAGGATCGTTTAAGATAACCTTGTTGTTCTAAATAATTTAAATCTTGTCGTATAGTGACACCAGATACATTTAATAATTCAGATAATTCATCAACTTTCACTTCACCTTGCTTTCTAACTATTTCGGCAATATCTAATCGTCTTTTTAACAGTGAAGTATTTCCTTTAGCCAATTTTATTTACCTCTTTAAAAATTATGTGTTAATGAACTATACAAAAACAGATGATTAAATACTTGTGCAAATAAAATTTAAAGTTGAGATATCTTGCACGTTACTAAATCAGAAATAATCTTTATTAATATCAGTATAATGAATTTGTTGATTATAATGATGCATACATAAAAATAATATAAAGCAGATTATTTCACTTATATTATTACTAAATTGAAAGATTAAATATATATTTAGCTTTATTATCTGCTTTATTTTGTATAAATGGTGAGCTAACATTAGTTAGAAGCTAATAAAAGTGAATGCGTTGTGATTAAAAAATTAACCAATATACAAATTCATAACAATACAATCATCATTGATGGCCATGAAAGTAAGATTCATGTTGATGGAACTTGCTTAGAGGCGGCTCTACTAGTAAATGACAATTATATTTTGTTATTTGTTACTTTTGATTGTCCATTTGAAGAAATTTTAGCTATTTATTTATTAGATTTACAACAAAATCGAATAATTGATAAAGCGAAAATATATCAAATGTATTATACAGATTTTTTCAGTGATTTAGTGATTCTTTCAGAAAATAGGATTTCTTTTGATTTTCTGATCGAAGGTGGTTGGACATTAGAGTTATTTGATAAACCGAAAAGATCGCTAACGTATTTATTTCCAACATTATTGGTGAAGCGACCATTTTCATTAACGAGATACTTTAGTATAAAAAATAATGTTTAATACGATTCAAAACTTTATATGATTGATATCGTCATTTAACTAATATTATAATTAAATCAATAGATTAATTATTTTGGTGTAAAAATTAGTTGCGTAAGTTGTAATACATTTTTATCATTAATCAAACAATAATTTAAAGTTATTTATTAATAGACTAAAACTTATTGTTATACTCAAAAGGGCTATACAAAAATGTCGAAAAATTACAACTTATTATTTATTTCTAATCATTAAGTTAATAACAATTATACTTATTAGCGCCAATAAAAAGGCAATGAGATAATTAAAGTATTCAGCGATTGTCATTGAAATTGAGGAACCGATTATTTCAGAGAATAATAAGCTACTTTGAAAAATAGCATAATCTGTAGCAGTTTGCTTTCCTTGTTTGGCAAAAATCATTGTAATGGTGTAAATACTAACATTAATCGTTCCAATACCAATACCTAAAATAGTCATCATAATGGTAGTCGTAATAGGATTAATATAGTCAGGCATATTGTAAAGTAAACACCAAAACAGAATTAGAAAAAAGAGTAGAGCAAAACCAATTTTTAGTGTTTGATAAGGTTGTTTAGTTTTTAATAAATAGGCTGCAATGGCACAACCTAAAAGCATGGTTAAATAACCACCAATACCTGTATAAATACCAACATCACTCACAGAGAACCCATGATCCAGTAAAATAAATTTAGTTGTGGTTAAAATTACCGAACCAGCAAAAGGTATCATGATCGCAAGAAATAGCATATGGTAAGCATTTTTTCGTTTAAAAAAATTGTGGATTCTTGCTCGGGAATTGGATCGCGAATTGTAGCCTAAATTAGGCTCTGTCCATATAGTGAGTTGTATAATCGATACAAAAATAATTACAACTAACAGTAAAATACTATAGGTTTTTCCTAAATAATCATAACAAACGGTTACTCCTGCTCCGCCAATAAGCATACCAGTAATATTGCCCATTACTTGAATACTATTTATTTGGCTAATAGTGTTGTTTTGCGATAAATCTGCTGCCAGTCCGTCAGTTGCAATATCGAGTGTTGCAGAAACGATACAGGATAAAATAATAACTAGTAGAAGATAAGTAGTGGTTTCTGATGTGAAAGGGGTGAAAGCAATAATGGTTATCAAAATTGCTAATAGACATTGCATTGGTAGTAACCAACTTTTTCGATAACCTATTTTATTTATCCAGTGATTTTCGACTAACGGAGCCCATATAAATTTGATAACCCAAGGCAAACCCGCTAGTGGAATCATTGCTATCACGGCTAACGAAACACCTGAATCACGTAATAAGATAGGGTAGGCGTCAAAAGCTAATCCAACGGGAATACCTTGTATGATATAGAGTTGCGCAATAATAAATAAAAAATAACTTTTCTGCTTATAATAAGGAATGGTTTTATTATCCATGAAAATTTCTATATGAATATATAATAATTATCTTATTACATATTCTATACTCCTAAGCATTACAACTTAAGAATAGTAGCTTTATTATGTTGTAAATGCAAATGATATTTGTTATCGTTTGCATTGTTTGGAGGATGTATGTGTTTTGATAATCAATTAACCAATAAAAATCTAAATTATAGCGGTAAAGGTCTATCATATATTGAGTTACAACCAGGCTTAGCTATATGCATTAACAGTGCTGCAGATCTAAATGCTGTGGATGTTAGTAAAACGTTTTCGAGTAGTGAAAATTGCTTATGCTTTAATTGCCAGTTACAAGGTAAATTGAGTGTACAGATTAAAGATAAGAAATTTGTAAGTAAAGAAGGCGATTTAACCTTTGGTTTCGCTGATGGTGAGATTTTTCATTTACAACATTCCAAGGATTTTTGCAATATTGAGGTTATGATAATGCCAAAATTATTGGATGTTTTAATTGGTGATATGGATTTTCAATTTTCTTGTTTAGATGAAAAGATCAATTTCTTTTTGCAGCATTATCAGAAACAGCAAAACAAAAATGTATTATCTTGTGCTCGACAACTATTTTATTTAATGCAAAACACTGATTGTAAAATCACCAACCGTCTATTGTTATATGCCCATGTTTTAAAGTACTTAAATTGGTATTTTAAGTCTTTTGAACAACAATCTACTAAACATGAATTTACGCAATGGGAATATCAACAACTTAACCATGCTCGTAATTGTTTAATAAGTGATTTAACCTGTCCTCCTACTATCAATTGTTTAGCTAAACAAACAGGTCTCAATCAGAGTAAGTTAAAAAAAGGTTTCAAGCAGATTTTTGGTAAAAGTATTTATGCTTATTTTTTGGCAGAAAGGATGCATAAAGCTAAACAGTTATTAGCCGAATATAGTGTTACAGAAACGGCAATTATGATGGGTTATAGCAATATTAGTCATTTTAGTTCAGCATTTAGAAAACAGTTTGGAGTATTACCTAAAGAGATACGCCGCCAGTATTCGTCTAAGATTCTCGAATAATGACGGCATGGTTAAGCTATTATTTAACTGATTTAAAGTGTATCCCTTTAAAATTAAGTATTGTTAATAGTTATAAATAAAACCAACTCCTAAAGTTCGGCCTCTACCTGGCGAACCAATTGTTGCATCAGGGCCATCATGAGACAGTGCTGGAATATGATATCCCCATAAATCGTAGGATTTATTTAGTAGATTGTCACCCCACACATAAAACTCAGCATTTTCTGTTTTGACAGCAATTCGAGCATCAAGTTTGTTATAAGCTTTTAAGCCAAATTTATTTTGCACATCAGCTTGGCGAGAACCAATATAACGCTCAGTTATTTGCGTTTCTAATGATATTCCTGAAGCTAAATTTAGTGGTATAGAGTGTAGAATGGTTAAGTTAGCATTCCAATGAGATGTATCCGGCACTTCGTTATGTTTTTTTACATGAGCTAAACTTTTGTTAGGCGTACCGACTATTTTAGCATTGGTGTAACCTATGCCGCCTGAAAAGTCTAAATTTCCTGGTGCTTTCCAAAAACCATCTAGCTCTACACCATAACTTCGGATATCATAATTTTCAACCACAGAAACAAACGTCGCTGGATTATAAGCCATTAGATGTTCACGTTTAGTATCGTTATAAAAGAATGCCGTGTTTAATCCTACCGTATTATTTTCAGCTTTTAACCCTATTTCATAAGCGTTTACATACGCTGATTTATAGGCTTGATCTGAACGACCAATAGTAGCAAAATCCGTACCTTCATCATTGAAACCACCTGTTTTATATCCTCTTGAGTAAAGTCCATACAGGGTAGCATAATCATTAAGTAAAAAATTCAAACCTAATCGGCCAGTAGTAAAGTTATCGGTTATTTTTTGCTTATCAAAAGCCAAGGTTGGTTTATCTTTATTATTTTCAGCATAAATTGAGTTAGCTAGCCATTTTGCATGATAATTCTTCTTTTCGTAAGATTGACGAAGACCGGCTGTTAATTTGAGTTTTTCGGTAACAGGGTAGGTGACTTCACCAAACACTCCGACATTATCTGTTTCGAACTGTCTTCTAATGTTAGCATTCAATGCATTACTTGGATAAAACACATCCATAACATCATAAGTATTTCTATGACGATCATTGGTATAGTAATTTATACCTGCTACCCAAAATATTGGTGCTTCAGGTTTAGATGAAATTCTAAATTCTTGAGTGAAAAGATCTTCTTTGGTTAAATAAGACCAATTAGATGGTGGTGACATACCGCTCAAATGGTGGTATAACCTACCTTCATAAATTGGTGATCTTCTGTCACTTTTGCTATACGAATAACCGGTAATAGAACTCAATAAGCTATTATCCAACTCATGTTCCACTTTTAAATTGAAACGATAAATATTTTTGTCATTCTTGTCACTGCTATTTGGAATGTCAATCTTAGGGTGATGTCCATATGGGCGCATCATATACATATCGTCCATACCCATAGCCTCTTCTATTTCGGTAATAAATGAGATAGAAGTGAGTTCTGAAGCTTCCCATAATAATGTGCCTCTAGCGATTTTATTTCTAAGAATACTCACCGGTTTATGGTCATTAACATTTTCTAGAATGCTATCTGCTTCATCATAACGGACAGCAAATCGAGCACTTAATTGATCGGATAAAGGGCCACTGATGACGCCTTCGGTTAATATTTGATTATTTTGTCCGAATTCGGTTCTAAAAGCTGATTCAAAATAGCGAGTTGGTTTTTTCGAAATAACGTTGATAGCACCAGCCTCGCTATTTCGGCCAAATAATGTCCCTTGCGGGCCTTTTAATACTTCGACACGCTGAACATCAAGTAAATTTAAGGTCGTATTACTTTTTGACTGTGGCATCCCATCCACGTTAATACTAACCGAGCTGTCATCGCCACTCATAGGTAATACAGAACCGACACCACGCATTCGAATAGATTTCGCTGCCCCCATATTACTAATTACTTGTACACCGACAGTATCATTTAAAGCTTTTTCTAAAGTGGTCTCCCGCCGGTCAACCAGTTTTTTGTCGTCAACAATATTGACCGTAAATGGAATATCCTTGGCTGACTCTTTTACATGCCTAGCAGTAACTATTAATTGTTCTACTTGATTGCTATCGTCTTTTTCTTCAACTGTATCTGCCATTGCGTTAAACGATAAACATAAAATACCGGCCATTAACCACGGTGAACCAATAATGCTTTTGTTAGAACAAACTAATGCTTTATTAGTTATTTTATTGGTAAAAACTAATTTGTATCTCATATTATTTTCCTAAATTCAACCATAACCTACATAATCAATAGGGAATACTTTTGGTAAATTAATAAATGATTATTAAATGTACTAGCTAGTAGCATCATTAACATATTTAATTAAGAATGATTATCATTTATAATGTAAATGTTTTGCTAGCAAAGGACTCCCCATATTGGGCAAAAATAACCGAATCAGTTCTAAATTCTTTTAAATTTAATTTTTTTTTAATTAATAAATTAATTTTTAAGGGAAAATATATTTGATACTCTTTAAATATTTAACGATATTAAGAATATTATTTAACTAATTCGTATTAGGTAATATTGTAAAGTAAGTGATTTGTATTCACTATAAATGGCGGATAGTGGATAATTTTGCTAATTAATTTGCAATGAAATTGGTTGGGGAATAAGTTAGTTTGAGTTCTAGTGTTCTATTAGTCTATTTTTATAGAGAGTGGAATATGGCTACCCGTTATTTTCAATTTACTTATAATTGAAGATAATGTTTTAATATTTTTGTGTTAATAAAAAGATGAAAATCCTAACTATGGATAGCGAGAATATAACTTAATTAATCCATAATTTTTTCAAGAAATTAGATATTGATAGTTAGGCAGAATACGAAATTAGGCGATTAAAGACCGAAGAGAGAAAATGAACAAACTGTAATTAACTGAAAAGATTTATTGATAATAATTGTTTTCCTCAGTTATTTCTTCATTAAGATAATTATTCATTATGATTAAAAGAGAACAATATCTTATTGAAATCTCCAAATTTGTTAGATTTTTTAATTTGATTTTTTCATAATACAAAATAAAAGAAAAAATTAAGAACAAAGTAACAGCGGGAAGAGATGTACTAGGCGAATTCGTTCCTAAGTTTGCTGAGCTTAATGATGTTATATTATTTGGCGAAGTTTGGTCTAGAGAAAAAGAGCTCTCAGCAAGAGATAGAAGTTTAGTCACAGTTACGGCATTACTTGCCAGTAGTATCTTAGATAGTTCTTTACAATTTCATTTGCAGATTGCAAAAAAATAACGGTATCACTAAGCAAAAAATAGCAGAAATTTTAACTCATGTAGCATTTTACGTTGGTTGGCCTAAAGCATGGGCTGCGTTTCGTATAGCAAAAGAGATTTGGAAAGATTAGTTTTTACTACAGAATTACAAAGAAATTGTAAAATAAACTTGAATAAGATAATTAAATCCATTTTTTAGAAAAGATAGTGTTGAATTAATATGTATTGAATACTATTCGTATTTATATCATTACTGACCTGTTAAATTTGAAATAAAAGGTTAAAATAGCAAATAATATTTACTATGAAATTATGTAATGCCACAATTTAAACAATGCTGATACATTGATATACCAACGAATAAGTGGATTGCGTTCTAAAAGACTAAGAACACAAAATGAAAGATAATTGCCAATTTATTACTAATAAATTTTATCGATATGACTACATTCCCTATGGACATACTGATTGTTATCGTATTATTACCAATGAGGGAGTTTATTTTTTTTATAAAAACCAATTTATCGATGTAAGTGTCTTAGATAAATTAAATGAAGGCGATGTTATCCATATTGCTTCTCACGCACTTAATGATGGCACTTTTTGGCTCCACTGGTTAGTTTCATGGAAAGGAGACTTGGCTATTCGTAATAAATTACATTGTGCTTTCCCTCATCCTTCTACATTAATTTTACCATTTTTGATCTTGATAGGATTTTGGCTGGATCTTCAATTTATAACACTATTTTTAGCCACTGGGTTGTTTCTAATTTTGATATGGTGTATTTGTTCAACGCTATTTCGTTTAATAAATTTGGTTTTACCTAAACAATTTTTTTTACGTCAGCGATATCATAAATTAAAAAAAGGCGATCTTAGTTTTATGAAAACCTCGTTTTTAGAACATCGTAAAACCGTTAATTGTTCATCAACAGACTTACCTGTATATGAAGGAATTGCAACTAATATAGATAGACAATTAATTTATCGATCGGAACGAAGGAAAATATTATTTGATTTTAGCGGTGTTAGACTATTTTTCGATGAACTTGCTTTAGATAATGATCATATACCGGTTGTTTATTCTTTTTGCCATCCGACGTTTATTGCATCAGGAGATAAACTCAGTTTAATATTTGAAAATAATAAAATACATGGGATTATTAATCATACCGATGGTTCAAGCTATTTAATTCCTCATTGTATTTGGATAAGTAAACAAAAAGCGAAAACGTTATTACGTAATTGGTATTTTTATACTATTTTTGCCCCAATTGCATTTTTATTATTACAGATAATTATATATCCAATTAAAGAGTTTGATTTTATAATGAATGGTTTTTTATGGATAATATCCGGAGCACAAATTATTCCTTTACTCCTGTTACTATTTTATACACTATTTTCATATCTTAATGATCGTTCCTATGCCAAACGAGTTTTAAAATGGTTATATCAAACCACAGGACATTGGCCGAAAGAGCTCTGAATAACAACAACTAAGCCAATATAGTTAAGATGAATTAATCTATAATTTTCGGCATGGTCTACCATTATTCAAAAATTATATACTTCATGTATGCTAAGGTTATAGTCACATCTGTAAAACGCTGTATATGGGCAAAATAATTCTTGAAAACAGTGAATTATAAGAATAAATACTAATGTGGTTCTTTGATTACATAAAACACAGTTGATGATAAATGCTTCTAAGCAGGATTTAGGTATTTGTTTTGTTTCTGAGCAATTTGTTCATGATGAGATTCAGAATGGAGAGTTAATTCCAATTTTAACCGAGTGGGTTGGTATCCCTCGTCCAGTTTATGTGATGGTTAGAGATAGATGCTATATCCCTAATAGAGTAAAAATATTTAAACAATATATAGAGCAATACATTAAAGATGAAAATGTTAATTATCAAATTTAACATCTTAAATATATCCATCTGACACTTTAATTATAAAGGTTAATTGCAGTATGTTATTTATTATCTAGGTGGACATTGTATGCTTTCATAGTATAAAGATATTTATAAATACAATGTCTATAAAGCAATAGATATAACTGTATTTTTTTGTGGCTCTATATGATTTTATACTACTAAGTGAAAACATATAGTTTATTGTAGATAATAGTTTGCTATGATTATCGATTGAATTTAAATTGGAGCGGGAAACGAGGTTCGAACTCGCGACCTCAACCTTGGCAAGGTTGCGCTCTACCAACTGAGCTATTCCCGCATGAGAAGTGTTTTAAATGGTGCCCGGGGCGAGACTTGAACTCGCACGGCCAAAAAGGCCGAGGGATTTTAAATCCCTTGTGTCTACCGATTTCACCACCCGGGCTCAAAACTTAGTACCGAAGGGTAACTACGCTTTGGATGCTGTGCATTTTACCTATCTTATCATTTCAGTCAATAAAAATTTTAAATTAATCGTTTGATTGCTCAATGTTTGACTGATTCGAGGTTAAATTACTCTATTTTTTCATTTTTAACTAAAGTGCAATGCTATTTTTTCAATTTGAATATTTAGACATTACACATCAAATTTATTATGTTAATCGTTATCTAATAAATCGACTTGAGCAATCCATAAATATTGCATCATCGATAATAGGGTTAATACTGTAGCAATAAACAAGGCTGCAAGTCCGGCATAAATAACTAGATCGCAAGGTCTCCAAAGTAACCATGTTAATGCAGTCATTTGAGCAATAGTTTTTATTTTACCAATTGATGAGACGGCAACATTATTTCGTTTACCAATTTCAGCCATCCACTCTCTTAATGCTGAAATGATGATCTCTCGAGAGACGATGATGATTGCTGGAATAGAAATCCACCATGTTTGATAATATTGGGTTATTAAAACTAAAGCGATAGTGACCATAATTTTATCGGCAACAGGATCTAAAAAGGCACCAAATTTAGTAGTTTGGCCTAATCGACGAGCGAGGTAACCATCAAAAACATCTGTTACTGCAGCTATTAAGAATATTAATGATGAAAAAAAGCCAGACCATTCATGAGGAAATAGATAAAATGCCAACACAAAAAAAGGAATAAGTATTACTCGAAATAATGTTAAAAATGTAGGTAAGTTGATTTTCATGTGACATTAGCTCATTTTGTCTTATTAATCAATTGGTTAGTGATAATTAAAAAAACAGTGTTTTCTTACTGATTATGTTGCCTGAAAAATGTTAATTTTTCAATGTGTTATTGCTGTAAATTTAGATAAATTTTTTCAGCTAGCGATTTGGATATGCCTTGTACTTGGGCTATTTCATCTATACTAGCATTTTTTAGCTCTCTAAGTCCGCCAAAATGTTTTAATAATGCTTGGCGTCTTTTTCCGCCAACGCCTTCTATATGTTCTAATGCACTATCAGTTAATTGTTTAACACCTTTTTTACGCTGACCTACAATCGCATGGTCATGTGATGCGTTACGGATTTGTTGAATTAATAATAGAGCAGGGGAATGATCATCTAAATAATAACCTTTACCATGGGCTTCAAAGAAGAGTGTTTCTAAACCTTCTTTACGCTCAGCACCTTTAGCCACCCCGATTAAAATAGGATGATGTTTATCCCAGTTTACTTGTAACTTCTCAAATACTTGTAAAGCTTGATTAAGTTGTCCTTTTCCACCATCAATAAAGATAATATCAGGGATTTTATCTTCAGGGAGATCTTTTTTACTATAACGGCGAGTTAATACCTGTTCCATTGCTGCATAGTCATCACCTGGGGTGATACCGCTAATATTATAGCGACGGAATTCAGATTTAACCGGTCCTTTATCATCAAACACAACACAAGAAGCGATAGTGTTTTTGCCCATAAAATGGCTGATATCAAAACATTCCATTCTATTGATTTTCTCAATACCTAAAAAGGCTTTTAAAGCATCATATCTTTGTTTAATGGTTGAGTTTTCTAATAGTTTATTTTTAACTTCCGTTTGAGCGTTAACTGTTGCAATATTTAATAATTTAAGATTATCACCTTTTGGTTCATCAACTAATTTAACTTGATGTTCGGCGACGATGGATAAAGTTTCTTCCATCGCTTGTTTATCTGACAACGAAAAATTCAGAAGAATTTTCTTTGGAATATTCCTGTTTTGATTACCTTGTAGATAAAATTGTCCTAAAAATGTCTCAATAACTTCTTCAAGTTCAGTGTTAGAGGGAACTTTAGGAAAATAAGAACGATGGCCAAATGTTTGTCCATTACGGATAAAAAGTACATAAATACAAGCTAGGCCGAGTTCATAATGAAAACCAATTACATCTAAATTATCATTATTATTGTAGATAGCTTGTTTTTCATTAATGTGTTTGATTGCTTGTAACTGATCACGTAGCGCTGCTGCTTTTTCAAAATTAAGCTCACTACTAGCTTTCAACATATCAGCAGTGATTTTTTTTAAGATTTCATCTGACTGTCCAGATAAAAATAATCTAACATAATTCACTTGTTCATTGTAATCTTCATCGCTGACTAAACCCGGTACACAAGGGCCTAAACAACGTTTAATTTGGTACTGCAAACAAGGACGTGTTCGATTACGATAAGTACTATTAAGACATTGCCTTATCGGAAAGGTTTTTTGTAATAATGCAAGAATTTGTTTAACTGCATAGCCACTAGGGTAAGGGCCAAAAAACTCATCTTTTTTACGATTAACTGCTCCGCGGTATAAAGATAATTGTGGATGGCGTTCTTTACTTAATTTAATAAACGGATAGCTTTTGTCATCTTTAAGTAAAACATTATATCGTGGTTGATATTTTTTGATATAAGTCTGTTCAAGTAAAAGTGCTTCTGTTTCGGTATTGGTGATGGTAAATTCTACGCGATGAATATGACTCACCAATCGATCGGTTTTGATGGTTTTTTTACTACTATTAAAGTAACTTTTTAAACGATTATTGAGGTCTTTCGCTTTTCCCACATAAATGATGGTATCTTTATCATTAAACATTTGATAGATACCTGGTTTATGTGGGACAGTTTTTAAGAAAGATACAGAATCAAATTGGCTCATATTAGTTTTCAAAGGTGAGGGCTTTTTTCTCTATTATCCTCATAATGGTGCTTAAAATACCATTTATCAAGAGGTAGATAAGCCCTGCAACAACAAAAATTGAGAAGTCATAGTATTCACCATTTAGTGTATTACTATATCCCATAAGATCCATAACAGGAATCATTGATGCTAGTGCAGTTCCTTTAACCACGAAGACAACTTCATTAGAGTAAGTAGACAGTGCTCGTTTTAATGCATATGGCATTACAATTTTAAGTGTTTGTCTTTTATTCATGCCTAATGCACTACATGCTTGCCATTGTCCTTGTGGAACAGCTTTTAAAGCACCATAGAAAATTTGAGTAGTGTAAGCTGCACTATTAAGCGTTAAAGCTAAATAAGCGCAAAACCATGGCGATGAAATAAATTCATAAAAAGCCGGTACTTTACTTAAAATTTCGCCAAATTGTGAAGGTCCATAATAGATTAAAAAAAGTTGTACCAATAAAGGTGAACCAGTAAAAATAACAATATAACCACGTATCGTTTTAGTTAAAAACTTCGAATTTAAAGATAAAAGACAAGAAAAAACGATAGCTAAAAAACCAGCTGATAATATGCCTGCAATACTTAAGCTTAAAGTATCAGGTAGACCTTGAAGAATGATTTTTAGATAGTAAATAAAATTATCAGACATAAAATGACCTTACTGACTATTAGCTGATGACGGTTGTTCAAATTTGGTAGAACGTTTTTCAATACGAGAAATAACTCGTTGACTTAAAACTGATATCACTAAATAAACAAGCATAGCAATAAAATACCATAAGAAAGGTTGGTTGGTTCTTGCAACAATTGTTTTGGTTTGCATCATTAAATCATCAATCGCTATCGCAGATACAAGGGCGGTATCTTTTAATAAAATTAACCATTGATTACTCAAACCAGGTAATGCATGGCGCCACATTTGCGGCATTATTATACGGAAAAAAGTACGAGATTTACTAAGGCCTAATACTTGAGCTGCTTGTTTTTGTCCACTTGGAATCGCTTTAAATGCTCCACGTAAAGTTTGAGATGCATAAACAGCATAAAGTAAGGATAAAGCAAAAACACCGCATAAAAATGGATCTGGCTGAGTATTTTCAATATTCATTTTTACGGTAAATGATGTAAAACCAAGTGGAATGGTAAAACCATCATCTAATGCCATCAATAACAGCGGTAAACCTGTATAGATTGCCACCACAATTAATAATTCAGGTAAAGCTCGAATAGTTAAATTAAATAGTGACATTAACCATGCAACAGGTTTGAAAGGAACTGATTCTAAAATAGTAAAAATGAACGCAAAAAACATACCGACAATTAACGATACAAAAGCTAGTGATAACGTTATTGTGGTTGCTTTAGTTAGCGGCAAAATATACCCATCCATAGAAGAGAGTAACCAGTCGATACCGTGTGCAAAAAAGTCTGACATAAAAAAACCGTAATTAATTTAAAAAATAAACTCGCCGCAGAGTATGCGGCGAGATCTCAAAATACAGATTTTAGTAAATAATATTATTTACTAAACCATTTTTTATAGATAATATCTAATTCACCATTTGCTTTTAATTTATCAATTGCTTGGTTGAATTGTTCAAGTAATTGATCATTTCCTTGACGTAAAGCGATACCTAAGCCTTCACCAAAAAATTCATGATCGGTAATTTTGTCACCTAAAGCAACAATGTCAGCATCTTTACCTAACCATTCTCCAGCAACAAATGAGCTTGAGACAATGGCATCAATACGTTTTGCTTTTAAATCTAGAAACGCAAATTGATAGCTGTCATAACTGACTGCTTTAACATCAGGGTACTTTTCATTTAAGTATTTTGAATAAGTTGTACCTTTCTGGATGCCAACTTTTTTACCTTTCAATTGATCAAGACTGGTTAAAGAGTCTTTTAAAGTAATGAATTGGATTGAGCTGTCGTCGTAGTAGATTTTAGTAAATGCAACTTGTTTTTGACGCTCTGGAGTAACATCAATACCTGCAATTGCTGCATCAATTCGTCGAGTTTTAAGGCTAGGAATTAAACCATCGAATGATTGGTTAACAATTTTGCAAGATACTTTCATTTCTTCACAAAGTTTATTCATAACATCGATATCGAAACCAACAATTTCATTTTTATCGTTAGTAAATTCGAATGGCGCATAAGTTGCTTCGGTACCAATAGTTAATGTTTCTGCTGCTTGAGCTGCAAAAGCAGATCCAGCAAATAAAATCGCTAGTAATGTTTTTTTCATATTTCCACCCAATCTGGTTTTAATTAATGTTAGTGTGATAGATAAGCTTTAAACTCTTCGGTTTTTGGATGAGCAAAACACTCAAGTTGTCCCTGCTCAATAATCTTACCTTGTTCCATGTAAATCACTTGTGAAGCAACTTTACGCGCAAAATCGACTTCATGAGTAACAATAATTTGTGTAATTCCGGTTTGTGACAGTTCATTAATAATCTCAGCAATTTGTGATGTAATTGCTGGATCTAATGCCGCTGTTGGTTCATCAAATAATAAAATTTTCGGTTCCATCATTAATGCTCTGGCAATAGCAACACGTTGCTGTTGACCACCAGAAAGATGGAGAGGGTATCGATGCGCCATTTCATCAATTTGTAGACGAGCTAAAATTGACATTGCTTTATCACTAGCTTCTTTTTTCGATAATTTTAATACTTGGCATGGTGCTTCAATTAAATTTTCCAAAACAGTTAAATGTGGCCATAGATTGTAATTTTGAAAAACCATGCCAACATTTTTGCGTAATGTCCGAATAGTGGATTCACTTATCTTTTGCGAAAAATCGAAATGTGAATCGGCAATCGTCATTTCACCTGATGTGGGAATTTCAAGTAAATTAAATACTTTCAACAAAGAACTTTTGCCTGCACCACTTTGACCAAGTAAAACGATTGTTTCACCCAAAGGGTAACATAACGAGACGTCATTCAATGCCTGATGAGTACCATAAAAACAGTTAATATGGCTTAATTCAATATTCATTAGTATTAGATAAATTATTTAAATTTTAATTGACTAAATATTACTTTTTTTTGCATAAAAATGCAATCTAAATTATTAGACAA
This sequence comes from Gilliamella sp. LMG 34362, assembly GCF_984569125.1. Classification (NCBI taxonomy): domain Bacteria; kingdom Pseudomonadati; phylum Pseudomonadota; class Gammaproteobacteria; order Orbales; family Orbaceae; genus Gilliamella; species Gilliamella sp. LMG 34362. The sequence goes on from NZ_OZ474902.1 coordinate 1,493,932, forward strand.
TCGTTTTATTGATAGATTGTTAGCCAAAAAATATTAGTTTTAAATTTTTACTGCTTAGTTTCATATTCAATCAATGAGTTATAATTAAAAATATCTACTAGGCTGATATATTATGGTAGGAAAAGGCGACATTCAGTAATAGCTTAACCAATTCGCATCAATTAATCACTTAAAAACCCCTTTCCTCAAAATTTTTATAGGTTTTAAGTAAATTTAATCATTATTACTTATGATAGGGATAATAGGTCCAAGATATTTAGGTTTTTTATTCATTATATACAAATCAATAAAAGCACTAACACGAGCGAACATCTCGCGGATACGAACTAACTTCATACTCTTTGGGGCAGGAACGGCAAAACACTGTGCTTGAATATCTTGCGCAAGAGCAATAAAAATAGCTCGTTCACAATGGAACTCTTGCGTAATTATAGTAAAATCATCAGCATTAAAAACTTTATTAGCCCGAACAACTGAATCGAAGGTTCTAAAACCAGCATAATCTAATACAATTGATTCTCTAGGAATACCAGCTTTAATCAAATCTTTTTGCATTGTGATTGGTTCATTATAATTTAAATGCGCATTATCACCACTGACTAATAAATAATCGACTTTTCCTTGCCAATATAGATCAATAGCGCCATCGATGCGATTGCGATAAAAGCCGTTTATACCACCACCTTTTACATATTTAGATGTACCTAATACTACACCAATTGTTCGATAGGGAAGTTTATTTTCATCATGATAAATGTAGGGGGCCGTTTTATAGCTTATCCAAAAGTCGAGACTGAGTGTTACCGTTATTAAAAACAATAGGAAGGTGATTAAATAAGTTATTAACTTTTTTAATATCATGCTAAAACCAATTTAAAATAAATACCATTATTGGAAATAAAAATGGTGCTGTCAATGAAGTCATAATACCACATAGTACCAGTGATAAAGAGCTATAAGCTCCTTCATTATAATCTACTTCAATACAGCGAGCTGTACCAACAGCGTGTGATACAGCACCGATTGATAAACCTCTGGCAGAGGCTGTTTTGATTTTAGCCCAATTTAGCAATTGATGAGCAAAAATTCCTCCTAAAGTTCCAACAAGTATTACACATAATGCGGCAATAGATGGAACACCACCTTGATTTTCTGCGATAGTTACCGCTATGGCAGTGGTAACTGATTTAGGCAGTACCGAGGCGGCAATTTCATTACTACCTCCTAACCAAAATGCAATACAAACACCTGTCACCATAGAAGCAATTGAAGCGGTAAAGGTTATTATCATGATGGATTTCCAACGGGCTTTTATTTGTGGTATTAATTCATACAAAGGGTAAGCCAAAGCAACAACTGAATAAGGGAGTAAGTCATTAATAATTTTTACGTTTTTTACATATTCAATATAACTAGTCTGTGTAATTAGTAAAATAGGAATTAAAACAATAACCGAAATCACTAATGGATTAAATAGTGGATTTTTGATTTTAAAGGAAATTTTACGAATCATAAGAAAAACTAAAATAGTTAATGGTAACATCCATATCATGATTGTTTCCCCTTATTATCAGACGATTTTACCGCTGGTTTATGCAAATGCTCTGTAAGATATCCGGTTAAAAATAAGACAATAATTGAACCGCCAACACTGGCGAAAATAATCGGTACCCAATTAGCTAAAAGTAGTGAATAATTATCCATGATCCCCATTGCAGCAGGAATAAATAGCACAGTCATATAGCGCATAAAAAGATTGCAACTGTTTTTGATCCAACACGTTGGTATAAGTTGAAATGCTAATAAAAAAAACAAGATTAATAGACCAATAATACTACCAGGGATCATGATTGGTAAGATTGCCGAAACAATATTACCAGCCCATAAACAGAGGGTTAAAATAATTAAGCCCCGACCATAACTAAATAGTGTGTAATATAAAGAATAAAGTCGATGCTTAATTGTTGCATGTTTGGCTAAAAAATGTTTCATAGTTTATATACTAATTGTCTTAAAATTAAATATTGACGGTATGTCCGTCGTTTAGAAAGGGCGGAGAACTAAAATCAGAAACATATAATACGCCCCTGTAATTCAATTATCCAACTAAATAATGACAATATTGGTAAAGTTGCTTTAATAAAGTGAGCTTTTCCGGTTTCTGTATATAAATTTCGGTTAGTTGTTCAAGTGATTGTAAATAATTTTGTATCTCAATGGTATTGAGTTTATCTCGACAGTGATCTTGCCAAATGCGTTGTTCTTGTTCGGTTAATGCTTGCGGATAATTTCTCGCTTTGTAGCGAAAGAATAATGTGGTTAATCGTGGATCATCGAAAGTGATTGATAAAGTTTCTAATAAATGAACTGGCGTGGTTCTTATAGTTTCACAACGTAATAGATCTTGACCATTTAAAAATCCACTATAAATTTGTGCATCAACATCACTGTTAACTGGATAATCATTATTGATACTAAATAGCTCACGCATTTTATCCTGTAATTTATTTTGGTTTTGTAGTAGTTTTTGTTGATTAATTAAACATTGTTGTTTATCTAAATTAAAACGCTTTGCGTTATCAACTAATAATGTGCTTAATGGCGCAATAATTGGACATTTATTTATATGAATCAGTTTTAATGGAATACGTTGTTCGTCTAACTCAAGATCAGTTGTTTTGGTGTAAAGTTTTTCCTGAATAGTCTCGACTGGTAAATCAATAATTGAATCAATATCTCCAGTTAGATCACAGACTATAACTGCATTATTTTGCGTTGGATGCCATGCAATAGGGCAGACTAATGACATATTGCCTCTATGGCTACCTAACATTCCAGATACATGAACAATAGGTGTCATATTTACAACGTCAATAAGCTCGGCAACTCTGTTTTTGTTACGTAATGTATAGAAATAATTGAATAACTTTGGTTGGGCTTGTTTGATAAGTTTTGCCATAGCTATAGTTGCATAAACATCTGACATTGCATCATGGGCATGCTCGTGGGCTATATTATTTGCTTTAGTTAAATCTTCTAAACGAAAACTCGGTAAACCAGCATCATTAGTTGGCCAGTTAATACCTTCGGGTCTTAATGCATAACATGCTCTAACGACATCAAGCAGATCCCACCGTGAATTACCATTACGCCAACTATAAGAGTAAGGATCATAAAAATTACGATATAAAATATTGCGAGTCACTTCATCATCAAAACGAATGTTGTTATAACCTAAGATGCAAGTATTCGGTCGACTAAATTCTTGATGAATTAGTTTGCTGAATTCAGCTTCACATAACCCATTTTGATTTGCTTTTTGTGGTGTGATACCGGTAATAAGTACAGCTTCAGGATTGGGTAAATAATCTTGCGCAATTTGGCTATAAATGACTAATGGTTTTTCAATAATATTAAAATCACTATCTGTTCGAATACCGGCAAATTGTGCTGGACGATCTAAAGCGGGGTTGATACCAAAAGTTTCGTAATCATGGAAGTAAAAAGTAGGCTGTATTTGATCGTTTTTCATTCCGTTATTTTGCTCTTAAGTTTTCATTTTAATTTCAATTGATTATATCATTATTTAGCTAATCTTATTTATGAACATTACAATGATGTAAGAATAGATAAATTCCAATAGTTAATCTTTAAACTGACTTTACTGTGAACTATAAAAATTTATTTTAATTAACTTTATTTATAATAATATTCAAAACAAAGGTTTTGTGATAAATTTATTAGAACAATTAATTTGTTACCCTGTCACAAATATAATGTTTTAATGATTACTAATCGAAAGATTGATAGGTTAATAAATAGCTAATGTGCTTTTTATCTTATTTTATATAATATTTGTTGTTATTAACTAATCATCTAAATTTATTTTATTTGTATTTGTATTGAACAAAGAGTTTAGAATCGTAAGAACAGTTAATTTGGATGAATAATTATGTTATTAGTTTATCTTCGAGATGATGTAGTGATTGATGGAAATATAAAATTATTTCATTTTATTTTTACCGAGATTAAAGTATCAGATGATGTTGTCAGTATCGAGTTTGTTCCTGATCTTATTGAAAAAAATGAACAAACTTCAGATATTGATAAGCGAAATAAAGGTATAGCTCACTACTTTGGTTTTTATTTCGAAGAAGATGATGATAAGGAATTAATACATACTTATTTTGATTCAGCTATAGAAGCACATGTTGATAGAAGTTTTTATGATATATTTATACGTTTAAGACCGTTTATGATTGAGCACTATAAAGGAAATGATGTTAATCTTGTTGATTTAGCTGAAGATGGATTTAATATAAAAATAACACATATCAAAAAATAGATTTATCATTATTTTATATAAAAATTGTATGAAAACTAAAAGCTAAGGACGACAGCAAGAACAACGTTCGATATTGAATTATCAGGAAAGCCTTTTATAAGGTTTTTTATTGTCTTTAAAGAAATTATTCGCTTCTACCGACTTGGTCGGCTCCTGACATATTAATATCAATAGCAGTTTGTTTGATCACCGCTATTTTATCGATACTTAATTTAAATCTTTTATTTTTATACTACAATTTTCGCTACTATGTAGATTTATTTCAGCTCTAATTAAAACCAATTAAACTATCTTGATTTTTTAGTTAAATTATTGTTATAATTAAATTAAATTTATAAAAAACAACCTTTTGGCTATATAGTAAGCTATCAAGCTTACTATTAGTAGCAGTAGTAGCAGAATTAAAATAACTATTTCACTGTAATTCTTCTTAAGTCGTTATCTAAAAAATAGTGTGATGTTATCAGCCATCTTGTTGATGATTATGCTTTTGAGCTAGCTTACATGGAATGTAAATAATTTATTATTTTAACATTGGTATTTTGAAATGGATTTCGCAAAAAAAATTAGTCTAGCTTTAGCTATTTGTTTCGTTTTGACCGCAAATTGTTATGCTAAAAACTGTAAAAAGGGTATACCTTGTGGTAACTCATGTATATCAGCCAACAAAACATGTAGGATTGATTCTTATCCTGTTTCTGGTAAATCGCAACCAAAATCTGCTTCAACTTCAACTTCAACTTCAACTTCAACTTCAACTTCTGCTGAAGTTGAATCTTCAATAGTTGCAATTAGTAAGCAAAATTTTAACACCGCCAAAACTCATTTAGTTAAAATCTATAAAGAAAACCCTGAGCAAACAACATTTTATTGCGGATGTAACTTTTCATTTGACGGTAAAAAAGGTTCTATAGATTTTAGTCAATGTGGTTATAAACCAAGAAAAAATGAACAAAGAGCATCTCGTATCGAATGGGAGCATGTTATGCCTGCTGAAAATTTTGGTCGTCATTTGCAATGTTGGCAAGAAGGGGGGCGTAAAGGGTGTAAGCAGGATAGTATATTTAATGCAATGGAAGGTGATTTGCATAATTTACAACCAGCTATTGGTGAGGTGAATGGTGACCGATCTAATTATAGATATTCACAATTTACTAAAGAATTTAGTCAATATGGCCAATGTCAATCTGCAGTTGATTTTAAAGCACGAGTTTTTCAACCTAGACAACAAATTCGAGGCGTAATAGCACGAACATATTTCTACATGCAGAATAAATACAATATAAATTTATCTGATTCTGATAATAAGTTGATGATAGCGTGGAATGAGATGTATCCACCTAAACAATGGGAATGTGATAGAAATCGACAAATAGAAAAAATTCAGGGTAATGACAACAAGTTTATTAGTGAACAGTGTAAATAATGAAAACAAAAATTATCTTAGTTTTGGTCTTTTTTATTACAGTTATACAAAATGCTTATGGTGCTGCTCATTATAGAACATATGTTCCTCGGGTTCGTACCTATTCTTTTCATACTTTCCATTCTAGTAGAGGAACGGGCAACGAAACACCGTTAGATAATATTTTTTTAAGTATTTTTATCATTTTCTTTCTTGGTATATTTTTTCTATCAGCAATATCGGTAATTCAAGAGTGTAAAGAAGCTAAAGATAAATTATTAGCAGAAGAGAAAGAAAAGCGTAATGAACTTGAGCGAATAAAATTAGAGGAAGCTAGAGCAATTAAAAAAGCGATGGCTCCTAAAGTCGAAGTGTATAAACTTAAGAAATATAGAAAAAAAAGATAAAATGTCTTGATTACTATTGATGTTTTAAGGTCATTATTAGCTAATAAATCGCTATATGCTTTTATTCGACATTATGTCTGATAACTGTAACTTGAATAAAATCACTTTATATTTTATTTTAAATTATCTATAGCAAAAGGTATTGTTTGATCTTTCAATAAGACTATATTTGATATAGTTAAAACGTGATGAAATTTATATTGTTACTTTATTATGTTTGTTTTTGAAGAGTTATATTATCTTTGCATTACTAATCAGAATATTAAAAGTGAATATAGGGATATAATATTCACCTTTAATCGTTGTTTTAATTTAGTAATAGGTTTCAATTTCTTTTAAAAATATTTTTAATTCCTCAATCCAAAAGTTTGCATTCATCGTTGTACTATGACCACTTGTTTTGTTACTGGCAGGAATTAGATAATATTTTGCTGCTACAATATCTTTTAACGCTTTATGCATTACTCCTGTATTTGGAGGATTTCTTTCATCATCTTCTGAATTAATGACTAAAATAAAAGCTTTTATCTTAGTTAAATCTTGAGTTGGATCAAAGTTTCTTGCCGCATCCCATTGATATAAAAAGTCATTAGCATCCATGCTAACACGTTCTTTTAACTTGTCTGATAATATTTCTTCTGTTTTTGCCGTATTATAGGCTTTATTTTGCCAAGCAATATCGCCACCATTAGTTGCTATGTCATAATAATGATAAACAGTTTGAAATTTTTCTGGTTGTTTAGTATAAAAACCATTGTTCCAATCAGGATCTTCTTTAATTGAATTGATAAGCATTTTTCTCATAATCCAATTTCGACTAGACATTGGAGCAGGGGTTGCTGCCATTGGAATTGCAGCTGTCATATAGTCAGGATATTTAGTTATCCATAACCAGGTGTTCATGCCTCCCATTGAGTTACCAATAATAAGTTCAAGGTGATTTATGCCTAATCCATTTTTCAATAGTTGGTATTGAGCATTAACCATGTCACCATAATCATAATGAGGAAAATTTCCTTTTAGTTCATCAGAAGGTTTTGATGATTTTCCCGTACCAATTGCATCAGGTAATATAATAAAATATTTTTCAGCGTCTAACGGTTTTCCTTTATCAAATAATGCATGCCCGAAACTATCATTAAGCATAGAATTACCATCACCAGTTGTACCATGTAAAATTAAAACTGGTTTGCCCTTAGGATTTCCAAGTGTGACATAATGAATTTTTAAATTTTTGACCGTATTACCATCATTAAATCGAAAGTTTTTAATAATATAATCACCTTCATTTCTATTGTAAAAATCAGTACAAAATCCTGGCGGAACAATGATAAAGGAAATAAAAAATAATAGTGTTTTTGTTATATTATTCATAATTGGTTCTCTCCATTATACTTATGCAAAGCTAACATTGTTTTAACGGTAAGAGATGGGGCAGGTAGATAATAATTAACGAAGTATTGATCCATCGTTAATATGCATATTAATTTAATCAATACTAATTTTTCAATAAAAAAATGATTACTATTTACTCAAAATAATTAATATCTAAATAATATCAGTTAATAAAAAAGGGAATTTATTATTCCCTTTTTAGTGTGATTCAGTTTTTAGGTGCACTTTCAATAATATCTGCTAATTTTTCCAGTGTTATTCTCAAAAACTTTGGCATAGCTTCTATTTCAATTGAATCCATTAGGTTTTTTACATAAAGACCTAATTCTGTATCACCTTCAACAATTAGTCGACGTTGGAAAAATAGTGTGTCAGGATCTTGTCTTCTAGTCGCAATCATAATCAAATCGTTAGCATTACCAATGAAACTAACATCAGGAATTTCTTCACGACTCACAACTAGTTTGTTATCAATTAAACTCACAAACCAAACTAATTGCAGATCTGTTACTTGTATTTTAAGCCAACGATTTTCTAAAAAGTCGAGATCACCATCATCAAGCGAATTTTTGAACTGTAATTGCAACAATTGTTCAATCGTTCGTTTTTTCAAATCGAAAGGTATACAGCGTAAAGTTAAACCTAACACTTGTGGTGCTTTATCGACAAATTGAGAATGAATTTTGCCAAGTAATTGGTGTTTATTGCCAATCATTTATGCATCTCCAGAAATCATCTTCTCATAAATATCTAAATCAGTGTTCAGATGTTCATATGTTTCTTCACTTACTTCATTGCGAATTTTCATTTGAAGTAATGCTGTACGTTCAGCTCCAATCGCCACCAAACGCATACGTCTTTCTAGGTTTTCAGCCTCAAGTGCTTTTTGTTCTAAATCTTTAAGTCCTGTTCTACGTCTTAATGAACCAATTACCCGCGATCCGACTTCATGAATAATCTCTTGATCTAAACCTTCTTCTGAGGTTTCTTGTAAAAGACTGGTTTGCATTTTTTCTAGGCTAACGATAGCTTCTTCTGCCATTTGTCCTTTAACTGTTAAAATCTCATTATCTTGTTCAGAATTGTCCAAAATAACACTACCACGTAATAGGATAGGTAATATGATTACAGCTGAAATTAATGATACTAATATAATCCCGGCAGCAATAAATACTAATTGGTAACGACCTCCGATAGTCATTGGAATTGATAATACACCTGCTAAAGTAATTGCCCCACGAACACCAGCAAAGGTGGAAATCCAAAGATCACGATTGGTATAGGCTCTGAATGCTAATGGGCGTTTTGTGCCGAAAGGCATTGTTGGCATATGTTTCATTGCCCATAACCATGCGAATCGAGTACCCATTAAGACTACAAAAACAAATAAAACAATCAAACATAATTGCCATAGTTCAATTGAAGCATCGGTCTGATTTTCAGTAAAGGTAGTTGATAAGATACTCGGTAATTGAATACCTAATAAAAGGAATACAAAACCATTAAATACGAAGGTTAACATTGACCATGTGCTATCAGATTGTAGGCGAGCAGTTAATGGTGCATTGCGCATCATGCCTGATTGGTTTACTGTCATACCAGCACTAACAGCAGCTAAAATTCCAGAACAATGACATTCTTCTGCTATGATATAAGCCGCAAATGGTAGTAAGAATAGTAATACAATTTGAATAGCGGGATCATTATGAGTTAATTGGTTTATTTTACGTAAGATACGTGCATATAACCAAGTAAATAAAACCCCAACCGCAAGTCCACCAATTGCAACAACGAAAAAAGAAATACTGATTTGTAATAGGTTAAATTGCAAAGCGCCTGCTGCTATTGCGATGGCAAATTTTAATGAAACAAGGCCAGAAGCATCGTTCATTAATGCTTCTCCTTCAATGATTTCCATTTTTTCTTTTTCAATTCTTCCTTTACCAACAATTCCACTAAGAGCAACGGCGTCAGTAGGAGATAGTACTGCTGCTAATGCTAAAGCTGCTGGTAATTCAACATTTGGAAGCATCCAATAAAGCAGATATCCTAATGCAATAATAGAAATTACGACTAACACCAGCGCTAGTCCGACAATTTCTCTAAAATTGTAGACAAAATCTTTCACCGAAGTTTTTCGACCATCAGCAAATAGTAAGGGAGGTATGAATAATACGAGAAAGAGTTCTGGATCGAATTTCAAATACACACCCAAAGCAGCTAAGAGACAACCCAATAGTATTTGCATTAACGGCAAAGGAATTTGGATCGGCAACATTTTTATAACAACACCAGAAAGTGATACAATTAAGACCAGAAGTAATATTGTTGAAAATAGTTCCATAGTTACTCTTTTGTTATTATCCTATAATTAACTATTGATTATATCGGATTTTTAACAAAATTTCAGATTAAAATTGCCTAAATCACACAATTTTTAATCATTCTCGTTTTTTGAATAAAAAAACAAGCATTTTAATTGACGGAAATTATTGATGGAAAACTGGCAAAGAGCATTTGTTCTTCATACTCGTACCTATAGCGAAAGTAGCTTAGTAGTTGACTTATTTGTTGAGAATGTAGGAAAAGTAACTATCCTAGCTAAAGGGGCTAGACGTAAAAAATCAGTATTGAAGGGAATTTTACAACCTTTTACACCATTGATTGTTCAGTATTCAGGTCAAGGGGAAATTAAGAATTTACGTCAGGTTGAAGCAATATCTCTGACATTACCACTTGTATCAGTTTTTCTATACAGCGCTTTTTATTTAAATGAGCTTTTACATAGAGTCTTATTGGCTGAAACCGAAACTAACACGCTATTTGATGATTATTTGATAAGCCTACAACAATTGGCACAACAAGTGCCGGCTGAAAATGTGTTGCGTGCATTTGAATTGGCATTACTTGAGAATTTAGGCTATCACGTTGACTTTTTTCATTGCAGTGCAACGGGCGATGATATTGTTGAAACCATGTATTATCAATATCAATCAGAAAAAGGTTTTATTAGTAGTTTGCTACAAAATAGTACCAGTTTCACTGGCGAACAAGTCTTAGCTTTGGGTAAAAGAGAGTTTCTAACTATTGATACACTTAAAGCTGCTAAACGTTTTACTCGAATGGCTTTAAAACCTTATGTAGGTTCAAAACCTTTTAAGAGTAGAGAATTATTCTTGAAAATTTAGCTTTTTTTATTTCACTATTCCACCAATGATTATTGGTGGAATAGTTTATTAACTTTAATTTATTCGATTAAACTTAGTATCTTGGTGGTTTAGCATATTTGCTATTATAACTATCGGCAGGAAAAGCGTTAGAATTCGGTGATTTCTTATATTGATTACTATTTTCCAATTGGAAAATTGCTGTACCAATCACCCCAATATTGTTCGCTGAACCTTCATCGGTATGATTCGCATAAGCTTTAGATGCTTGCGAAAATGTAAATGAGGCAACTTCACGCTCATTTTTTCGAAATCCTTTAATTGATAGCGTACTATACGGTCTTAAAATATAACCATTATTGTTCAATGAACCTGCTTTTCCGTTGATAACATCTAGTCCATCAACAGTTGCTACAATTTCATAAGTATTTCTTGAATAATTGACATAATAAAGTTGATAATTTTTGCCCGCTTCACCAGACATATTGATTTCATCATCCTGTTTAAAAAGCGACCATTTATTATTGTTATCATCAATTATTGACATACCAACATCGCCATTAAGCATAAGTTCTTGAACTTTTTTTCCATGCACAAATGCTTTCTTAGAATAATGAATTACTGCAACGTCTATTGGTGTGTTATTAATACGTGCTAATTTAACTTCTCGAACATGAGATTCGACCCCATCGCCCCATTGCGTTCCAATACCTCTATCATTTGAAGTATTATTTAAAGTATTATTTGTATTGATTGCCTGTTGACATCCACTTAAAAATAAACTGATTAAGCCAATCACTAATACATTATATATGTTATAAAATTTATTCATTAAGATTTCCTTTTCTAATTATGTTCAGTAATTATATATATTATTATATATTTGAATATTATATAAATATATAATAATTTTGTAGGCTGTATTTTATCGATTGATTATTGAGTCCTTTATTATGCTCCACTTGATGCACGGATAACTAATTCGCCATTTACGTATATAGTACGAATTGGTAAGGTTGAATTATTTATCCTTTGGATTAAAGTTTCTACTGCAGTCAAAGCTATACTTGCTAACGGTTGTTTATAAGTAGACAGTGGGGTAGATAGATGACCGGCATAATCAGCATCATCAAAGCTAATGGTAAATAATTTTTGTTTTGGATTTATTCTTTGATTCAATGAGATTAATTGCATTGCCGTAAAGTCATTACCACAAACTACATGTTTAATGTTCAATTTTGCCAATTGATTAATTACTTTTTCATCAATTTGTGGCACTTGAATTATCCAATCGTTAATTTTTGTAATTCCTGCATCATATAATGCTTGTTTATAACCAATTGTTCTTAAAGCAACAGTATTAGCTGAATCACTTTTTGATACAAATGCTATTCGAGTATTTTTCTGTTCAATGAAATGATTTGTGACAACGTAACCTGCAGCAATATTATCAATACTGACTAAGTCAGCTTTACCTCGAGAAGGGAAAACACAATAGTCTCTCTCTAACAATATACAAGGAATATTGTAGAGTGTCAGATAATCCATTATTCTTTTATTAATGATATTTGCGTAAGGGTGAAACTCTAAAGGCGTGAAAAATATTCCGTTAATATTATTTTTTGTATAATTTATGATGACTCTTTCTACGTCATTTAAAATAGATTGTATATCCTGACTTTTGGTCAGCATCCCAGCCCATAAAAGAGAAAACTGATAATTATTGGCTAAACTTGCTATCTCAGAATATAAACTATCAAGAATCATTCTACTTTCATCTTGTTCTAAACGAGGAGCTAATATTCCAAAAATATATTTGCTTACTTGTTGATCTTTAGGTTGTCTAACATAAAACTTACCACCTTGTTTACCTTCAATGTAACCTTCCGTTTTTAATCTTGAAAATACTTTACTTATTGTTGGTCGGGAAGTCTTATATATTGTGCTTAAATTAGATGAAGAGGGAAGGGCACTATTACAATCTAAAATTCCACTTTTGATCTGCAATAATATTTCCTGATAAATCTGCTCACATTTATTTGCCATCATATTACCTATAGAACATTAATTGAATATTCCTAGTATGACATAACCATCAAACTTGATAAATTAAATTTTACAAGTTTTCAAAAAAAGTGACTTTGATATCATAAATAATAAAAAGAAATAGATTAATATTGTTAAGTTTGGTGCAGATAATTAGACTGAATTTACTCAAAATATATTACAAAATATTTTTGGGTTTTAGTTTTTAAGGAAATTATTATTACAAATCATTTGATTATCTGAGGTGGGTTTATGAAAAAATTCATAACATCGTTTTTAACAATTACATTTATTATCTTTACAAGTTTCTTTCAACTTGTAAATGCTGATGAAAAAAAGCCTATTAAATTTGCTTTTATTACTTCAACTTTAAACAATTCATTTTTTACTGCAATATCCGATACATTTTCTGAAATTGCCAAACAAAATGGTGATCAATACATTCTTGTCGATCCTCAATATGATCAAGCTAAACAAATTTCAATGATGGAAGATGTCATTAATCAAAAAGTTGACATTATTTACTTAATCGCTGTTGATTCAGAAGGTATTCGCCAAGGATTATTGGCAGCAAAACAAAAACAGATTCCAGTGGTAGTGATTGATAATCCTATTAGTGATGATGATTTAGTGGTTAGCACTGTGGCTTCAGATAATTTCTTAGCCGGTAAAATTAATGGCGAACAAATGGCTAAAGATTATCCTAATGGCGCCAAAATTGCTGTTATTGATTGTCCTTTTAATCGTGCTAGTGTTCTAAGAGCTGATGGTTTTTATGCCGGATTAGGTGAAAACAGAAGTAAGTTTGAAGTAGTTTCTCAACAAAATGGTAAATGTGCTTTAGAAGTCACCATGCCAATTGCCGAAGATATTATTCAAGCTCATCCTGATTTACAAGCATTTTTCGCCGTAAATGATCCCTCTGCTTTAGGTGTTGTTGTTGCTTTGAAAGCATCAAATAAACTTAAAAATGTTAAGGTCTATACTGTTGATGGTTCACCTGATGGTAAAAAAGCATTTAGCGATGGCGATATAACGTTAACTGTAGCTCAAGCTCCAATTCAATTAGCTAAAGAAACCTATAAAGTCGGTAAACAGGTTCTAGCTGGAGAAAGCGTTGCTAAAGAAATATTAGTGCCAACTTTTCCAATTACCAAAGAAATGATTGATCAATATGGAGTAAAAGTCTGGCAGTAATCATTGACTTTAATCAAGTTATATCTATTGAAATCAATAAGGTGATATTTATATGGAACAAGTTGCATTACAACTATCTCATATAGAAAAAAAATTTGCTGGTGTCCATGCGTTAAAAGATATGCACTTTAATCTTAAACAATGTGAAGTTCATGGATTATTGGGTGAAAATGGTGCTGGCAAATCAACCTTAATCAAAATTATCGGCGGCATCTATAAACCAGATGCCGGTGAAATTAAGATTAATGGTAAGACTGAGATAATTAATGGTATTAAAGATGCTCAAGCAAGAGGAATTAATGTTATTCATCAGGAAATTGTCTTAGTTCCTTATATTAGTGTATATGAAAATATTTTCTTAGGTCGTGAACCGAGAACACGCTTAGGCTTTAAAGATCATCGTCAAATGATCGCCAAAGCCAAAATAATGATGGAAAGTATGGGGTTAACGATCGATGTGTTACGGCCCGTACATGAGTTAACCATTGCACAACAACAACTTATCGAAATCGTCAAAGCTATTTCATTTAACGTTCGAATCTTGATCATGGATGAGCCAACATCTTCTTTAACTGATAAAGAAGTTGAACAGCTTTTTATTATGATTAAAAAACTAACCGAACATAACGTTAGTATTATTTATATTTCTCATCGCATGGATGAGTTATTTACTATCACTGACAGAATAACTGTAATTAGAGATGGTAGTTATATAGATACCGTCAATACTAAACAAACCAATATTGATGAATTAGTCAAATTGATGGTTGGGCGTAACTTAAATAATTATTATCAACGTCATTATCAAGAAAATGGAGAACGTTTATTAGAAGTAAAAAATCTTTCGAAAAAAGGAGTATTTAATAACGTTAATTTTCATTTAAAGAAAGGAGAGATTTTAGGTTTTGCCGGTCTTATGGGGGCTGGTAGGAGCGAAATCATGCAAGCAGTTTTTGGAGCAGACCAATATGATAGTGGTGAAATTTATTTTGACAATCAGCTTGTTAAGCTCAAATCGCCACAAGATGCTATTGATATAGGAATAGCCTTAGTTCCAGAAGATAGGAAAAAACAAGGTCTTATTTTAGGTAATAGTATTGCGTTCAATTTAACATTAACAGTATTGAAACAATTTATGCATGGTTGTTTAGTTAATCAACAAAAACAAAAAGATATCATTCAATACTATATTAATAAGCTCAATATAAAAACGCCAAATGCTGACAAAATTGTTGGTCAGCTTAGTGGTGGAAATCAACAAAAAGTTGTAATAGCTAAGTGGTTAGCAACTAAACCGAAAATCATCATTTTAGACGAGCCTACTCGAGGAATTGATATTGGTGCTAAAGCCGAAATTTATCAAATTATTGATGAACTTTGCGCAAGCGGCATGGCTATTATTATGATTTCCTCAGAATTACCAGAAATTATCAATATGTGTGATCGTGTTTGTGTTGTTGCGAATGGACAAATTCAAGGTGAATTATCGCAATCAGAATTAACACAGGAAAAAATTATGAAATTAGCAACAGGGAGAGCTTAAAATGGCTAGCCAATCTATGAAACAATCAGATGATATGAGCTATCATCATACTACAATAACCAATAATATCATTATTAGAAGTTTCAAAAATTTTATTACTAATAATATAGGGATTTTAATTGCGCTTCTATTAATTAGTATCATTTTAAGTTTTGCCAGTCCGGTATTTCTTTCCCAAGAAAATATGCTCTCAGTGTTAAGACAAGTATCCACTAATATGTGTTTAGCCTTAGGTATGACATTAATTATCATATTGGGAGGAATTGATTTATCTGTTGGATCGATAGTCGCTATGGCGGGTACACTCACAGTTGGATTTATTTCAATTGGTGAAATGGGCATTGTTCCAGCTATTCTGTTAGGTTTGTTTATCGGTACTTTATGCGGTGCGGCAAATGGTGTTGCTATTGCTTATACCGGTATCCCACCATTCATCGTTACATTAGCTATGATGATGATCGCCCGTGGCGTAGGTTATATTTATAGTGGCGGCCAATCAATTCGTATTTTTGATGAGAGTTTTACCAGCATAGGTACTGGTTACTTAGGCATGATTCCATATCCAGTTATCTATATGTTGGTATTTATTGTTGTTATGTTGGTAGTTGTTAATCGAACTCGTTTAGGTACCTATATTTATGCTCTCGGAGGTAACCGTGAGGCTGCAAGGTTATCAGGTATAGCCATTAAACGTGTTGAAATCATTGTATATACCATTGCTGGTTTTTTAGCTGCTTTCGCAGGAATAGTGCTTGCAGCAAGAATGTATTCAGGACAACCATCAGTTGCACAAGGTTATGAAATGGATGCCATAGCTGCTTGTGTGCTTGGAGGTATTTCGATGTCAGGTGGAATAGGTCGCATTAGTGGCACTATTTTAGGCGTGATTGTTATCGGCATTATTAATAATGGTTTGAATTTATTAGGTGTTAATTCATTTTGGCAATTAGTTGCAAAAGGCGTAATCATCTTTTTAGCCGTCTATGTCGATATGCTAAAACGCAAGAAAGCAAACTAATTTAGGCTAATTTGTTTTTTAATATATGAATAATAACCAATTTAATTAATAGGATAATAGAATGAAAAAATGTACTTTGATGTTAAATAACCCAGATGGTATTACTCGATATAATGAACCGGTAATCGCGCGTCTTTTTTTCAAAGAACAGCCAATAGATCCGTCTAAATTAAAACTAGTTAATGAGCAAGGAAAAGTTATACCACATCAATTGTTTGATATCGTTTATGATGATACTAATACATTAATCTCTGTTTGCTCAATCGCCTTTATAGTAACCAATTTAGATCAGTTAGTTGAAAATTATACTTTGTTTCTTGATGAAAAAACGTCAATAAGCAATGTAAGTGGCATAAAACAACTAGCGCCAACTTTAAATGATGGTGTAAAACGACTTGATACAGGGCATTATATTTTAGAATTATGTCGTGGTACTGCTGACGGAACATCATATGGGAAATGGGGTATTCGTTACTTTTCTGCTAAAGCTGAAGGCCGGAATTTGATTAAGGATTGCTCTAATGCTATAGGTGGTTTTTATGGCCCCTTTTTTACTCCTGCTAATGGTTTAATTAATCCACCGGAGCATACCATCGTAGAGTGCCAAACAGAGGTCGAAGGGCCAATCTATTGTCGATATCGTTTCAATGGAAAAATTCCCAATGGCTTAGATCCAGCTTTGCATGATAAATCATTCTCAATTGTGTGGGAATTTTTCTATCAATCACCATGGTTTAGACGTACTTATTATGTTGATGATTTTGAAACTTCTGTTGATGGTATGCCGGTCATAAATAAGATCACCGTTGGTGATGAGTATGAAAGTGGTCAAAATAATGTGGTATTTTCACGTTTTGCTAGTTATGGTGGTACTTATTATCGACAAGGCGATCTTTATGCCAATATTCTAGCTGATGAAGTTAATCGAATTTTATCGCAACCACTAGATCAACTTCCTCTGAATGCAAGACTTTATCGAGAGTCTATTGGTGATAATATTAATGCAGTTTCTTGGGATTTTTTCTGGAGACTATTTTGTGTTAAAGAAGGCATTTTAAGTGATGAAGAAATAAAATCACATGTCAAAACCATTCTGCGTAAAGCTCATCATGTTGTGCATAATAGCTCTCGAAACAAAGAAGTATTATTTGCTAAAGATGTGGATGTTAATAGTGTCCCAGAACAAACGATTTTTCCACTTGCTGCAAATAAAACGGCTGAAATAAATCCCGAATCAGGTTATGCTATGGTTTGGTATACGAGTAATATTGTCGGACGTTATCAAATTGTTCAACGTAAAGATTCAGGTTGGGTTAATTGGGGTACTAATGGTGAAAATGAGTATCCAGAATTACCTACCGGTTCAACGATTTATACTGCATATGGTCAATTTGATGATTGGCAGAAGCAAGCCGATAGTATGGAAAAAAATATTGATGTCAAACAAGGGTTAATCGAAGATGAATGACATAAAGATTGTTGCAATAGGTGAATTTTTATGGGATTGTTTACCTAATGGGAAAAAGATTGGCGGAGCTGCCGCCAACTTTTGTTATCATGCTAAATCAGCTGGAGCAAATGCAATATTAGTTTCTGCAATTGGCGATGACGACAATGGTAGAGAATTACGTGAACAGATTGAAAAACTGCAAATCCCACAACAAATTCAAATATCTGCAAATTATCCAACTGGAACGGTATTAGTTAAATTAGATTCAGCTGGTAAACCCACTTATGATATTGTTAATCCTGTAGCTTGGGATGATATTCAATTAACAAATCAACTATTAGAACTTATCCAGCAAGATGATTTAGATGCAATCTATTTCGGCAGTTTAATTCAACGTAATATACATAATCATGAATTATTGCAAAAGATTATTAACCACAGGTCTCAAAAAAGCAAAATTATTGTTGATATTAATTTACGTCAAAATCATTATAACCACGCAACTTTACTTCTTTGTATTGAACATGCCAATATTTTGAAGTTAAATGATGAAGAATTACCAATTGTTGCTGATTTATTAAAGATAAAGGCAGATCCACAAGCGCTTTTCAATTATCTAAATCAACATTATCAACTTGAATTATTAATTTATACCTGTGGTAGTGAAGGTAGTCATCTTATTACCCAAAATGAACAGAATCATTGTCCTGCTGAAAAAATCACCCCAATTGATACTGTTGGTGCTGGTGATTCATTTATGGCAATAAGTAGCGTGTTATATTTAAAAGGTAAACAATTACAGGAAATTAATAGTAAAGCAAATCATATTGCAGCATATGTTTGTACTCAAAGCGGACCTATGCCTATTTTACCGCAAGCATATATAGCCGAATTATAATTTCTTTTCAGGCCTAGCTTTTTAATTAATGAATAATAGCTAGGTCATAACTATTCTTGTCATATTTGATTACACCATTGTTTTATTAATTCCTAATCAAAAATAACCACTAAAAAAGCTATTAATAATTAAAAATAGGGTACTGTTTGTTTTTAGTGGTTACTAAAACAGGATGAGTTTAATCGCTAGAGATAAATCTATTTTTAAATCAAGTTCAAGCCTATTTAAAATCCTTATGATAAGTGATAGTATACTCCGTCTATTTATTTATGTACGCATGTGCGCTTTCGTGTGGCGCACCACTGTTATAAGGATTTATTATGCCAATTATTACTCTTCCTGATGGAAGTCAACGTCAATTTGATAAACCAGTTACTGTATTAGAAGTAGCACAAAGTATTGGTGCAGGACTTGCTAAAGCCTGTATCGCAGGCCGTGTTAATGGTGAACGTAAAGATGCGTGTGATGTTATCGAGCATGACGCAACGTTAGCTATTATTACCGCCAAAGATGAAGATGGACTTGAAATTATCCGTCATTCTTGTGCTCATTTATTAGGACATGCCATCAAACAATTATGGCCTAATACTCAGATGGCTATCGGGCCTACTATTGATAATGGCTTTTATTATGATGTCGATTTAGATCACTCTTTAACTCAGGAAGATCTTGATGCTTTAGAAAAACGAATGCATGAATTGGCTAAAAAAGATTATGAAGTTAAAAAAGAAGTAGTGAGTTGGGAACGTGCAAGAGAAGTGTTTTGGGAACGTCACGAACCTTATAAAATTGCTATTTTAGATGAAAACATTCCTAAAGATTCTACACCAGCACTTTATCATCATGAAGAATATATTGATATGTGTCGTGGGCCTCATGTTCCTAATATGCGTTTTTGTCACCATTTTAAATTACAAAAAGTTGCTGGCGCTTATTGGCGTGGTAATAGTGATAACAAAATGTTACAACGCATCTATGGAACTGCATGGGCAGATAAAAAACAACTCGACAGTTATTTACAATTTCTAGAAGAAGCGGCAAAACGCGATCATCGTAAAATTGGTAAACAACTTGATCTTTATCATATGCAAGAAGAAGCACCAGGTATGGTATTTTGGCATAATGATGGTTGGATTATTTTCCGTGAATTGGAAGTTTTTGTTCGTACCAAACTGAAAGAATATGATTATCAAGAAGTGAAAGGTCCATTTATGATGGACCGTGTACTTTGGGAGAAAACAGGGCATTGGGGTAACTATAAAGAATTAATGTTTGTTACTTCATCAGAAAACCGAGAATATTGTATTAAGCCAATGAACTGTCCTGGCCATGTGCAAATTTTTAATCAAGGTCTTAAATCTTATCGTGATCTTCCATTACGTATGGCGGAATTTGGTAGTTGTCATCGAAATGAACCTTCAGGTTCTTTGCACGGATTAATGCGTGTGCGTGGTTTTACTCAAGATGATGCGCATATCTTTTGTACCGAAGGGCAAATTCGAAGTGAAGTAAATAGCTGTATCAAAATGGTCTATGATACTTATAGTACGTTTGGCTTTAAAGATATCACGGTTAAATTATCGACTCGTCCAGAAAAACGTATTGGTAAAGATGAAACTTGGGATTTAGCAGAAAAAGATTTAGCTGAATGTTTGCAAGAAAATGGCATTGAATTTGAATATTTACCTGGCGAAGGGGCATTCTATGGTCCAAAAATTGAATTTACTTTACATGATTGCTTAGGTCGAGCATGGCAATGTGGTACAGTTCAACTTGACTTTATGTTACCAGAACGATTAGATGCAACTTATGTTGGTGAGGATAATGAACGCCATGTTCCTGTTATGATTCACCGAGCTATACTTGGTTCAATGGAACGATTCATGGGCATATTGACCGAAGATTGTGCTGGATTCTTCCCAACTTGGTTAGCACCATTACAAGTAGCGGTTATTAATATCACTGATAATCAAGCCGATTATGCCAAACAATTAACCGAGCAACTACAAAAAGTTGGCATTAGAGCAAAAGCGGACTTGAGAAATGAGAAAATAGGGTTTAAAATTCGTGAGCATACTCTAAAACGCGTTCCTTATATGTTTGTCTGTGGAGACAAAGAGATGGAATCAGGAACAATTTCAGTTCGAACTCGTCAAGGTAAAGATCTTGGTAGCTTTGAAGTGAAACATGTTATAGAATTATTGCTTAATGAAATTCATAGTCGTTCATTAGAACAAATGAATTAATGATAAATTAATTTGGAGGAATGAGATATTAAAGTCAGTAAACGAATTCAGTCAACACGCGCGCACAAAATCAACGATGAAATTACCGCTCGCGAGGTGAGGTTAACCGGCGTCGATGGTGAACAGCTCGGCATTGTTAGCTTAGACGAAGCTTTAAAACAAGCTGAGGAAGCAACATTAGATTTAGTTGAAATAAGTCCTAATGCAGAGCCACCTGTTTGTCGAATTATGGATTATGGCAAGTTCCTCTATGAAAAGAGTAAAGCAACAAAAGAACAGAAGAAGAAGCAAAAGGTTGTTCAGGTTAAGGAAATTAAGTTCCGACCTGGTACAGACGAAGGCGACTATCAGGTAAAACTCCGCAGCCTGATACGCTTTCTTGAAGATGGCGATAAAGCTAAAGTTACGTTGCGTTTTCGTGGACGTGAAATGGCTCACCAACAGTTAGGTACTGAAATGCTTGATCGCATTAAAGAAGACTTAGCTGATTTGGCTATCATTGAATCTTATCCAACTAAGATTGAAGGTCGTCAAATGATTATGGTGCTAGCGCCGAAGAAGAAGTAATGGTTTAACAAGCTAATTTTTAGTTTACTAATAATTACACCATTATTTTATTTTTATTAACAATGCGAAGTGGAAATTTATAAAATGCCTAAAATTAAAACTGTAAAAGGCGCAGCAAAGCGCTTTAAAAAAACAGCATCTGGTGGCTTTAAGCATAAGCAAGCTAACAAGAGCCATATCCTAACTAAAAAATCAACTAAACGTAAACGTCATTTACGTGGTTTGACTACTGTGTCAAAAGGCGATTTAGGTTTAGTAGTGGCGTGTGTTCCATACGCTTAATTTATTGATTAATTATTTAGAGGATATAGTTTATGGCTCGTGTTAAACGTGGTGTTATTGCTCGTGCACGTCACAAGAAAATTTTAAAACAAGCAAAAGGGTATTATGGTGCTCGTTCACGCGTATATCGTGTTGCTTTCCAAGCAGTAATTAAAGCTGGACAATATGCGTATCGTGACCGTCGTCAACGTAAACGTCAATTCCGTCAATTATGGATTGTTCGTATCAATGCTGCTGCTCGTCAATGTGGTTTATCTTACAGCCGTTTTATCAATGGTTTAAAGAAAGCTTCAATTGAAATCGATCGTAAGATCCTTGCAGATATCGCAGTATTCGATAAAAATGCATTCGCTGCATTAGTTGAAAAAGCAAAAGCTGCACTTTAATAGCTTTATAAGAGCCGAGTTATCTCGGCTTTTATCGTTTTAACGATATTTAAGAGTTGATTGATTATGAATTTAGTTGTTTTTCGTTTCTTTTTTAGCTTCGATAAGCTTATTCGTTTGTGAGGCAAATGAGAAACGAAAAATAATTATAAAAGCCTCAGGAGAGGCTTTTTTTATGTAATAAACAATAAGCAGGAGAACTGTATGTCTCAATTAGTTGAACTGGTAAGCAATGCCAAATCCGCTATTGAAAGTGCTAATGATATTAATACTATCGAACAGATTCGAGTGGAGTATTTTGGTAAAAAGGGCTATTTTACCATGCAAATGGCGTCTTTACGTGATGTTCCAGCTGATCAACGGCCAGCCGTAGGTCAGAAAATTAATGATGCAAAGCAAGAAGTTGTTGAGTTATTAAACCAAAAACGTAACTTTTTAGAGCGTCAGACTCTTAATGCAAAATTAGCCAATGAAACCATTGATATTACTCTTCCTGGTAAATCACTTGAATTAGGTGGATTGCATCCAGTAACTAAAACTATTAACCGTTTGGTTGAGTTTTTTGGGCAATTAGGTTTTGCTGTTGAAACAGGACCCGAAATAGAAGATGATTATCATAACTTCGATGCTTTAAATATTCCTGCACATCATCCTGCTCGTGCTGATCATGATACATTCTGGTTTGATGCAAAACGGTTATTACGTACCCAAACTTCAACAGTTCAAATTCGAACTATGGAAAATCAAAAACCACCAATTCGAATTATTGCTCCAGGCAGAACCTACCGAAACGATTATGATCAAACCCATACTCCGATGTTCCATCAAATGGAAGGGTTGTTGGTAGATAAAGATATTAGTTTTACGCATTTAAAAGGTTTATTACATGATTTTCTTCACTGTTTCTTTGAAGATAATATGGAAATAAGATTTAGACCTGCATATTTTCCATTTACTGAACCTTCAGCAGAAGTTGATATTAAAGCTAAAAATGGTAAATGGTTAGAAGTGTTAGGCTGTGGCATGGTTCATCCTAATGTGTTACGTAACGTAGGTATTGATCCTGAAGAGTATTGTGGTTTTGCATTTGGAATGGGAATCGAAAGATTAACCATGTTACGTTACGGTGTCACAGATTTACGTTCTTTCTTTGAAAATGATTTACGTTTTTTAAAGCAATTTAATTAGTTCTGGAGATCAAAACATGAAATTTAGTGAAAGTTGGCTACGTGAATGGATCAATCCAGAAATAAGTAGCGATAAATTATCAGATCAGTTAACTATGGCTGGTTTAGAAGTAGATGAAATTGAAAAAGTTGCTGGTGATTTTACCGGTGTTGTGGTGGGTAAAGTTGTTGAATGTAAACAACATCCAAATGCTGACAAATTACGAGTGACCAAAGTAGATATTGGTAAACCTGAATTATTGGATATTGTTTGTGGTGCACCTAATTGCCGTCAAGGTTTAACTGTAGCTTGTGCCACAATTGGTGCTGTATTACCTGGTGATTTTAAAATCAAAGCAGCAAAACTTCGTGGTGAACCATCGGAAGGGATGTTGTGTTCTTATTCTGAGTTAGGCATTTCTGATGATCATAATGGAATTATTGAATTACCAGAGGATGCCCCTTTAGGACAAGATATAAGACAATATTTAAATTTAGATGATGTAATGATTGATATTAGCGTTACACCAAATCGTGCCGATTGTTTTGGTATCATTGGTGTCGCGAGAGATATTTCTGCTGTAAACAATATCCCAATGAAAGAACTAAAAGTTGAAAATATCACTCATACAATTAATGATACTTTACCTATTCAGGTTGATGCAGCTAAAGCAACCCCTCGTTATTTAGGTCGTATTATCAAAAATGTTAAAGTTGATGCTTTAACTCCGCTATGGATGAAAGAAAAGTTACGTAGAGGTGGTATTCGTTCTGTTGATGCCATTGTTGATGTTACTAACTACGTTTTATTAGAACTCGGTCATCCAATGCACGCTTTTGACTTAGCTGAGATTGACAAAGGCATTGTTGTGCGTTATGCCAATAAAGATGAAAAGCTTGTCTTACTTAATGGTAATGAGGTTAAGCTTGATGAAAAAACATTAGTCATAGCTGATCAGCAAAAAGCATTAGCAATCGCCGGTATTATGGGCGGTGAAAAATCAGGTGTAACTGCATCAACGAAAGATATTTTCCTTGAATCAGCGTTCTTTTCTCCATTAGTGATAACGGGTAAAGCACGTGAATATGGTTTACATACTGAAGCTTCTCATCGTTATGAAAGAGGTGTTGATCCTTATTTACAATCAGCTGCAATCGAAAGAGCAACTCAATTGATTGTTGAAATCTGTGGCGGTGAAGTAGGACCTATTACTGAAGTTGTGAATGAGAATGAGCTTCCAGTTCAAGCAACAATTGAATTACGTCGAAACAGAATTGATCGCATTATTGGTTATCATATTGAAACTCAAAAGATTACCGATATTCTTGTAAGATTAGGTTGTGAAGTTATTTATAATGATGATAGTTGGAAGGTTAAATCACCTAGCTGGCGATTTGATTTACAACTCGAAGAAGATCTAGTTGAAGAGGTTGCACGGATTTATGGTTATAACAATATTCCTAATGTGAATATGAAAATTGAATCTGTGATGAAGCCAAAACCTGAAAATAAAATTTCTTTATCTAGAGTAAAAAATCTACTAGTGGACAAAGGTTATCAAGAGGCCGTTACTTATAGTTTTGTTGATCCTAAAATTCAGCAAACATTACATCCACAACAACCACAGATTACATTACCGAACCCAATTTCGAGTGAAATGTCGGTTATGCGTTTGTCATTATGGTCTGGTTTATTAGAAGCAGTTTTATATAACCAAAATCGCCAACAATCTCGTATGCGATTATTCGAAACTGGATTACGATTTATACCTGATGAAAGCTCTGAATTTGGTGTTCGCCAAGAATTAATGTTATCCGGCGTTATTACAGGAAATTTATATAAAGAGCATTGGACATTACCTAAACAAAATGTCGATTTTTATGATGTAAAAGGTGATTTAGAGCAGTTATTTATTCTTTTAGGTTGTTCTGATGATATTGAATATCAACGTTCGGAACTTGATGCATTACATCCAGGACAAAGTGCAGCAATTCTTTTTAATGGCGAAGTTATCGGCAATTTTGGTGTTTTACACCCTGAAATTGAAAAAAAATTATCTTTAAACAGTAAAACGCTTGTTTTTGAAATAAATTTAGCTAAAATTAATGATAAAAAAGTGCCTGTTGCTCAAGAGCTATCTAAATATCCATCAAATAAACGTGATATAGCTGTCGTCGTATCAAATACAATTCCAGCAGCGGATATTATCTCTGAGTGTAAGCGTGCTGGTGGTGAGCAACTAGTAAAAGTTAACTTGTTTGATGTTTATCAAGGTGATAAAATTGATAAAGATCAAAAAAGTCTTGCTATCAGTTTGATTTTACAAGACAAATCACGTACACTGGAAGAAGAAGATATAACAAACATTGTAAGCAATTGTGTTATTGCTTTACAGAATCGTTTCAATGCCTTATTAAGAGAATGATAATTATGACATTAACTAAAGCTGATATTGCAGATCGTCTTGCCGATAAATT
This sequence comes from Gilliamella sp. LMG 34362, assembly GCF_984569125.1. Classification (NCBI taxonomy): domain Bacteria; kingdom Pseudomonadati; phylum Pseudomonadota; class Gammaproteobacteria; order Orbales; family Orbaceae; genus Gilliamella; species Gilliamella sp. LMG 34362. The sequence continues at coordinate 1,519,928 of NZ_OZ474902.1, forward strand.
TGATATTGATCGTCAAGAAGCTAAAGTCCTTGTTGAACTCTTTTTTGAAGAGATTCGCGTTGCTTTAGAAAAAGGTGAACCTGTTAAACTTTCTGGATTCGGCAATTTTGCTGTTCGTGATAAAAATTCACGCCCAGGTCGTAATCCTAAAACAGGTGAGAGTGTTGATATCTCAGCTCGACGAGTTGTCACATTTAGACCAGGTATTAAATTTAGAGAACGAATTGAGAAAAATTTAACTTTATAATTAAATTTTTAAAATTTGTTTTTGTAAGTAATAGCCTTTTTGTTGTTATTACAACGCAAAAAGGTTGTTTACTTTTTTGTAAAAAATTATTGTAATTAATTGCTGAATCAAGCATAATACACCTCCTCAATGGAGGCTCTATGGGTCCTCTTGCAACATTTTTTTGCTCATCAGGTCAGGTCCGGAAGGAAGCAGCCAAAGTAAAAAATATGTGTGTGGGATGTGGCTGATAGGGTCTCCTCCAGAATTTTCGTATAGAAGTTTGTCAAACTTTATTGATCAAACATAGAATTACTATAAAAAATAATTAAATAACTTTATAGTTCTCTGAAAAAAGAACTATAATATAAAAAAATTGATGAAAAGGAAAATTCACTTTGAAATTACCATCTCTTTTACCAATAACATTAGTAATGCTTTTAAACGGTTGTTCAATATTACCTCATGCTGGACCCAGTTTTTCATCTATAAAGAAAATAGAACAGCAAAATACTGAATTTGATAAAGTTTATAATAGTGTAAGAATAGTCAACTTAAACACTTCCGATGAATCAATAAAAAATAGTAATACTAACCCTGCCAAAATAATATTTGAAACAAATAATATAAATTTCAAAGCTGATAATATAGGAAAAGGTGATACTTTAAAAATTTCAATTATTGAAACACCTCCTGCAATACTATTTAATAGCTCCAGCGATACCAATGCGCCTAAAACAGGATTTACTGAGTTACCTTCAGTTATTGTTGACTCTAAAGGTCTTATTTCTTTACCATTTATTGGTGAGATAACAGTTGTCAATAAAAATCCAATACAAATAAAAAAAGAAATAACAGATAAACTATCAGGTATAGCAAATAGACCTCAAGTAATAGTTACGGTTGTAGAGAAAAAATCATCAAATGTTATAATCATTGGAGATCAGTTCAGTGGTAAAATGCCATTAACTGCTAAACAAGAACAACTACTTGATGCTGTTACGATGTTAGGCAGTAATATGTATGATATTAAAGATACTTTAATTCAAATTACTAGAAATAATAAAGTTAACAAGATTCCATTAAGTTTAGTTTTATCTAATCCAAAATTTAATATAAAACTTCAAAATAATGATGTAATTACATTAATAAATAAACCTAGTTCTTTTATTTCAATGGGTGCTACGGGCGCAACTAAAGAAGTTCGATTTGAAGCAAATGGAATCAATTTATCTCAAGCTTTAGCTCGTATTGGTGGTTTACGTGATAACCAATCTGATGCTCGAGGTGTATTCGTTTTTAGGCATAAAGATGATAATGAAGAAAAATCTTTTCCAACGGTTTATCAAATAGATCTAACAAATCCTAATTCTTTTTTTATAATGAAAAACTTTCAAATTCAAAATGATGATATTGTTTATGTTGCATCAGCTCCAATTATTGAACTCCAAAAGTTCTTATATGCAATTTTCACTCCAAGTGTAGGGGTTATTAATCAAGTAAACCAAGTTAGTGACTAATTTTTTGATTAATATTTTCTGAGATACATTATGAGTGCAATAGTTAAAATGAAAATAAACTGGATGTTACAATTAATAGTGACTTTACCTACTTTGTTAGCAATAGTTTATTTTGGTTTTGTTGCCGAAAATATTTATACTTCAGAAGCTACGTATATCATACGTTCTTCTGATACCCAATCGTCCTTGGGTGGCTTAGGTAGTTTTTTTTCGAAAGTCGGTGTATCACGTTCAAATGATGATTCTTACGTTATTTTGTCTTATATTAAATCTAGAGATGCACTATCATCTATTGAAAAATTTTTACCAATACAAAATTGGTATACCCAAAAAGGAGATGTAATATCTCGTTTTAATGGATTTAATCTCGATTTTTATAATAAAAAGGAATATTTTTATAGATATATGAATGACATGATAAGTGTCAATTTTGATAGCGCTACTGGTATTGCGACAATAAGTGTAAATGCTTTTGATGCAAGAGACGCATTTGCAATTAACGAGCAATTATTAAAACAAGCTGAAGGTTTTGTAAATCAAATAAATTTAAGAGCTAAACAGGATCTTATTACTGCATCATTAGCTGAATTAAAAAATGCTGAGCTACAAATGAAAAAAGAAGCTCAAGCATTAGCTGAATTCCAAAAGAACAAGAATACTGACGCTAATTTAGCTGAATACCAACAAATATTAATCAATAATACAGTAGCTAAACAGCAATTTGAAGCTGCCACTTTATCATTACGAAATGCTCAAGTAGAAATAACTAAAAAGCAACTTTATCTAGAGCGGATTGAGCAACCAAGTTTATCAGATGCCTCTTTTAAACCTTCAAGAATTTACAATATTATTTCAACTTTTATAATTACTTTATTAATCTATGGCATACTTAACTTACTTTTCGCAGGTATAAGAGAGCATAAAGATTAATGACTAATTTATCTAAAAATTCATTCATGTATTCGTTTAGAATACAAATTAGAATATTGAAAGCCTTAATTTTAAGAGAAATTATTACACGTTATGGTCGTAATAATATAGGTTTTCTTTGGTTGTTTTTTGAACCGATGTCCTTTACTTTGCTGATAAGCATGATGTGGTTTTTTTTTAGAATAAACTCTTTATCAAATTTAAACATTATTGCATTTGTATTAACAGGCTACCCAATGGTAATGATGTGGCGAAACGCTACATCAAGAGCAACAAAAGCTGTTAGTGCAAATTTAGCTTTACTATATCATCGTAATATTAGAATTTTAGATTTAGTTTTTGCGCGCATATTGCTAGAAATGATGGGCGCGACTGCAGCTCAAGTATTTGTCATATTAATTTTTATTTTTCTTGGATTAATTGCTATTCCATATGATTCGTTTAATATGTTATGTGCTTGGGGTTTGATGTGCTGGTTTTCAGTTGGTTTGGGATTAATTATTTTTGTATTATCAACTAAATATGAAGTTTTTAGTAAAATGTGGGTACCTTTAAGTTTTTTGTTTATGCCTATATCAGGTGCATTTTTTTGGGTTGATACTTTTCCACAAAACATACAAAAACTATTACTATTTATACCTCCCATACATGGTACCGAAATGTTTCGGCATGGTTACTTTGGTTCATCTGTAACTACTCATTATGATGTTAACTACCTAATTTTATGTAATATTATTTTATTTTTTATGGGATTGACCATGGTGAAAAATAATGAGTCATACATACTAGAGAATAATTAATGATAATTATTGATAATGTCAGCAAAGAATATCATACTAGGAAAGGTTATAAAAAAGTATTGAAAAATATATCTTTTTCTCTTAAAAAAGGAGATAAAATAGGTATTTTAGGTCGCAACGGAGCTGGTAAATCTACCCTAATCAGAATTATCAGTGAAATAGAAAAACCTACATCCGGTTCAATAATAAGAAATATGTCTATTTCCTGGCCATTGGCTTTTTCAGGTGGATTTCAAGGTAGTTTAACAGGAATGGATAACTTAAAATTTATTTGTCGAATCTATGGCGTCTCTATAGAAAAGACCCAAAAGTATGTTGAGGATTTTGCTGAATTAGGCGATTATTTATATGAACCTGTGAAAAAATATTCTTCAGGAATGAAAGCCCGATTGGCTTTTGCATTATCGTTATCAATAGAATTTGATTGTTATTTAATTGATGAAGTTATTGCCGTTGGAGATTCTAGATTTACTGAAAAATGTAAAAGAGAGTTGTTTGAAAATAAAAAAGATAGAGCAATCATATTAGTTTCACATAACATGAATGCAATTAAAAATTATTGTGATAAAGCAATGGTATTGGAGGCAGGTAGCTTGTATCAATTTGACACTGTTGAAAAAGCGTTGCAATATCACAAAAATCAACAGAAAATTATTTAATATTTATTTTATTGCGTTGTGTTTAGAATGAAGAAAACGATTGTCTTTTCAAAAAAAATTTTATCTATAAAAAATATCCATCAGTTCTTTCCTCTCTTAACATTCTTTTATAAAAATAAGAATATAAAAGCAGATGCTATAGCTGGTTGGGGATATAGGCCAACAACTATTAAAGCTAGATCTTATGCTGAAAAAAATTCCTTAATATTTATTTCCCTTGAAGATGGTTTTTTGCGTTCAATTGGTCTTGGTTTAGATGGATATCCTCCTCTGTCACTTATTGCTGATGAAATTGGTATCTATTACGATTCAAGAACACCTTCAAAGCTTGAGAATTTAATTAAAAATAAAATTCTATTAAAAAAGCATAATAAAGATGCAGTTCTAGCAATGGAATTAATTAAAAATTTTGAGTTAACAAAATATAATCATGCTGCTAATTTCTGTGGATTTAATGAATTAAGTAAAGAAAAAAATGAAAAGGTACTAGTTGTAGATCAAACGCTAGGGGATATGGCAGTTCAATTAGGTGGCGCTAACAAAGAAACTTTTTCGATAATGCTTGAAACCGCGATTAAAGAGAATCCTGATTCTACCATATATGTAAAAACCCATACAGACGTTATTAATAAGCACAAAAAAGGTTATTTAACAAACATATCTATACCAAACGTAATTTTGTTTAATGAAGATGTTAATTCAATTTCATTACTCAAAAAAGTCGATAAAGTATATGTAGTCACATCTCACATGGGATTTGAAGCTCTTTTAATAGGTAAACCAGTTATAACATTCGGATTACCTTGGTATGCAGGTTGGGGAGTGACTGATGATCGTAATGAAAAAATAAACGATTTGAAAAGAAATGATAGAAGGACTCATGCCAATATACTAGAATTATTTACTGCAGCTTATGTATTATATTGTAATTATATAAATCCATATACAGGTAAACAAGGAACAATATTTGATGTTATTAATTATTTAAATAAAATAAAATTTCTTAATAATAAACTGCGAGGAACCATAAATCTAATTGGTTTTTCTTTTTGGAAAAAAAGGGTATTACTACCATATTTGCAGTTACCTTCAATAAAACTTAGTTATCATTCTATAAATCAATTTATTAAGATTGTTAATGATAGAAATCAAAAATTGAAAATTCAAAATCAAAAATTATTAATATGGGGGCAAGGCAAAAAAAAATTGCTTTCTTTTATTAATGATTTGAATCCTATAAGAATGGAAGATGGTTTTGTAAGATCTTTAGGTTTGGGCTCAAATCTTAATATGCCATATTCATTAGTGATTGATGAATTGGGTATTTATTTTAATTCTAATAATATTAGTGAATTAGAGTTTTTATTAGCTAACAAACAATTAACTAAAGCACAAATACAAAAGGGACAGAACATTAGATATTTACTTATTAAAACTAGATTAGGTAAATATAATGTTGGTCAAAATATGAAAATTAGACCTGATAATGATAAAAAAGTCATATTGATTCCTGGTCAAGTAGAAGATGATGCATCTATACTGTACGGTTCACCTATTATCAAAACCAACATAGATCTAATAAAAATAGTAAGAAAAAATAACCCAAATGACTATATAATTTATAAACCACATCCCGATGTATTAAGTGGCAATAGAAAAGGTATGGTAGATTCGACTGAAATTAATAAGTATGTTGATAAAATTATCGAATTTGTAGATATCATTGATTGTATAGAACAAATAGATGAAATTCATACAATGACGTCTTTAGCTGGCTTTGAAGCACTAATTCGTGGTAAAAAAGTGATATGTTACGGTCAACCATTTTATTCAAGCTGGGGACTAACTATTGATAAATATCCTGTTTCCAGAAGAGTTAGAAAGTTAACACTTGATGAGTTAATTTATATCGTTATGTATGAGTATGCGGTTTATATCCATCCCGATTCATTTGAATTTACAGAACCAGAAATATTAATAAATTATTTAAATACTAAAAAAATAATAAATAAACGTTTAATTAAACAGAATTGGCTGAAAAAACAAGTTAATAAATTAAAACAAATTGCTTTACTAATATATAAATTAAAAATACAAAAATTTAAGATATAATAATTTATATTAGCTCAAATACCATTTAATTTTGTTAAAAAATACATAACAAAACTCTAACTATATACATTGATGATGTTTACAATAAATTAATAATCAATTATCATAATCCGATATCATTTTACGTAATACATACATAAAAAGAATTAGCATATTATATACAAAAATAATTTTGTTAATGCTAGTTTTACACAGTTTTATAAGTCAACAAATTAACTCATTTATTCAAAGTTCTAGATTCAATTAAGCATTGCTTAGAAAAGGGAATTTTGTTAAAAAATATAAAGGAAAACATTAACTACTTTTAAAATTCTTCTATATAAATAGAAACCATTAGTTTTATTAGTAATTTTTAATGTTAATAAGTCAATGAATCACTATTTTTACGAACTAGTAAACCCTAGAAAAAATATATTACTTTTACAAGGCCCAATAGGTCCATTTTTTAGGAATGTTGCTATATGGTTAGAAGAATCAGGTTGTAATGTCCACAAAATCAATTTTAATGGGGGTGATGAAAAATTTTATCCTCGTAACAGTGTTTCTTTCAATGATAACGTTAGTTTATTCCGTCAGTTTCTTGAGTCCTATATTTTAAAAAATCATATTGATGCTATTGTTGTTTTTGGCGATTGTAGGATTTACCATAAAATTGCCAAAACACTAGTTGATTCTAGAACCGATTTGTCATTTTGGGTTTTTGAGGAAGGTTATTTAAGACCTCATTACATTACTTTTGAAAAGGATGGGGTTAATGGTTTTTCTCTAATTCCTAAGAATCACGATTTTTATCAGAATGTTGAAATCATACCAATTGATGAAAATAAAGAAAAATCTCATTATTATTCGATGATTTATTATAGTATTGTCTATTATTTATTTATGTTTTTAAAAAGAAACAAATATTCTAACTATATACATCATAGAAAAACTTCATTATTTTTTTATGCTTCAAAATGGAGCTTAGCTTTGATAAGAAAAATCAAAGCCAAGTTAATTCAGCCTAAATTCATAAAGAATATAATTAATAATGAATATAAACCATTTTATATTTTCCCATTACAGTGTAATCAAGATTTTCAAATTCAAGTTCATAGTAATTACCATTCTATGAAATCATATATTTTTAGAGTAATTCGCTCATTTTCATTATTTGCTGATGATAAAAGCTATCTATTAATTAAACATCATCCAATGGATGAAGGTTTTAACAATTATAGTCATTTGATTAAAAAGTTAGCCCATCGTTATGGTGTTACTGAAAGAGTGATATATATACATGGTGTTCCTATGCCAATATTATTAAGAAAAGCGAAAGGATTAGTTACTGTAAATAGTACTTGCGGGCTTTCTGCTCTTATTCATGGGTTACCAGTAGTAGCATTAGGTAATGCTCATTATGATATTAAAGGATTAACTTTTCAAAAGGGACTAGACCGTTTTTGGAAAGAAGGGGAAAAGCCTGATGTTGAATTATTTGAAAGATATCGTAGTTATCTATGCTCTAAATCTCAAATAAAGGGATCTGTGTATTATCGTGATTTTCGATTAAACATTAATTAATCTAAAAAATATTATAGGGAAAACGAGAGTGACAAATATAACTGGAAATTATTCAGACAATAATGGAAATTTGGTTTTCGCGCCTAAAAATTTACATAATGTTACAGTGAATTTTGTTGGCGGAAACAATAAATTAATCATTGCAGATACAAGTAAAATTCGTAATCTTAATTTTGATTTTCCATCACATAATGCAGTTATTATAATTGGTGAAAATGGAAACTTGTCAGGACAAATAAGAGCTGGTTATTGTTGTAATATTAACATTGGCGATAATGTAACTTGTACTAATAAAATATATATAACATCAGCAGAAAAAACGAAAATTGTAGTTGGAGATGACTGCATGTTCGCAACAGGTAATCAAATTCGTTCGGATGATGCTCATGCAATTTATGATGTTAATTCAGGAGATCGAGTAAATAAATCAAAAGATATTATTATAGGTGAGCATGTATGGTTTGCTTTTAATTCTGTCGTTTTATCTGGGAGTCAAATAGGTGAAGGTTCTGTAATTGGTTTTGCCAGCGTTGTAAAAGGAAAATATCCAAACAACTGTGTAATTGTTGGAACTCCTGCTAGGACCACTAAAAAAGATATTGCTTGGGAACGGCAAAATATCATGTTAACTGAGCCCTGGATTAGAACACATGCTAGTCAAATAAAAGCGCAAAAGCGTTATTGGAATAAGACAATTAAAAATAAGCCAATATATGTAGGTCAAGGAGTATTTCATAATATCTATAAACTCTCACCTATAAGAGATTCTATTGATGAAAAAAAATGTCATCATTATGTTGAATTGTATAACATCTTCTTAAAAAATAATAAACTCTATTTAACAGGTATCGCTGCTATTATTGGCATCCCTTGCCCTGATTATACTCCTTGTATAAAAAACTTCTTATTATTTAGTCAAGAGAATTCATATTATCAAAAACAGTTAGCAAAATTTTCAGATCCAAATATTAGTCGGAAATTATTTAATGGAGATTATATTAGTTATGATAAAGCTGGAATGTTTACATTTAAAAATGAAGGTTTATTAATTGATGATATTCCTGATGGTATTTATAAACTAGGGGTGAAGTCAACCTTTAACGAATTGGAATATTACAGTGATCTAAAAATTGAAAATTTGAAAGAGTCAGTTTATCAAGATTCAGAAATTATTTTAAAGTTATATTGTGTTAAACACTCTGTTTATTTTGAGAAAGTAAGTAAAAAATTAAAATAAGTTTTGTATTATGAGTAAATGTTAATTTGATAGTATGAGTAAATTCAATAAGTTTATAAGAAATCCAGGTATATTTTTTAGGGACTATTTTATAAAAAAATATCCTTTATCATTTGATGAGCAAGGTCACAATGTTATCCATGAAAATATATTGATTACGGATGATTTTAGGTTATATAACATTTATGAAAATCAATCTTCAGAAACTATTGATGTAGTTATTACTTGGGTTAATAATAATGATCCAAATTGGGTAAAAAAACTAGAATATTATAAAGCTCATAATAAAATTGAGCTTAATCGTTTATCCATTGATAGTTCAAGGTTTGAAAATCATGGTGAATTATATTATGTAATAAAAAGCATTGAATCTCACATACCTTGGGTAAATTCAATATTTTTAGTTACAGATAATCAAATCCCAGAATTTCCGTTATCTAATAAAGTTAAAATAATTGATCACAAACAAATAATAAATAGTAAATATCTTCCGACATTTAATTCTCATGTAATTGAAGCTCATTTACATAATATTCCAGGACTATCTGAAAATTTTATTTATTTTAATGATGATGTTTTTGTAGCTAGATATCTACCTAAAACACATTTTCTGAGTGGTAATAATTTGTCATCTCTATTTTTAAATAGAAAGAATCTGGAGCAAATGATTCAAAAAGGAATAAATACACCAACTTTATCTGCTAGTTTAAATTGTAGGTTATTACTATTTAGAAAGTATAACAAAAAAATAAATAAAACTTTAGCTCATACTTACGTGCCATTAAAAAAAACATATTTTGAGTTAGCATGGTCATTGTTTTCAAATGAAATTGAGAAGTTCCTTTCTAATCGGTTTAGAAATGAAAATGATCTTAACCTGGCAACTTTTCTAGTTCCTTGGATGATATATCTAGATGGTAAATCCAAATTATCACGTGATATTTGTTACTATTTTAATATTCGTTCAGCTTCAGCTAAAACGCATTATACTTTTCTCAATAACAAATTTAAGTCATTACCTCACTCTTTTTGTGCAAATGATTTTTCATCAGAAAATATTAACGGGATAAACTACAGGGATAACTTATTAAAGTTTCTTGATGGATTTTATCGATAATTAAATAACAATAGATTAAAATTTTCTTTAATCTAATAATTTCATGATTTATAGGTTTTAACACATTATGTCAATAAGAAAAAAATGGAATAAATTAAAAAGAAATCCTAAACTCTTTTTTTCCGATATGTATGAAAAACGAAGAAATGTAATATTAAAGCATTCTCCATCAATAAAATACAAGACCAAACAAAAGTTTTCTGTAGTATCAGCTGTTTATGGTGTTGAAAGATATTTAGATGATTATTTTAAAACCTTAGTCAATCAAACCATTGGATTTAGTGAGCATATACATTTAATTCTAGTTGACGATGATTCTCAAGATAATTCCGAACAAATTATCAAAAAATGGTTAAAAAAATATCCAAATAATATTACTTATATTCATAAAGAAAATGGTGGACAAGCATCTGCACGTAATTATGGTATGGATTATGTTAAAACCAAATGGGTAAGTTTCATTGATCCTGATGATTTTATTAGTTTAAATTATTTTGAAGAAGTTGCAAAAATAATTGATAAAAATGAAAAAGATATTGGTTTAATCAGTTGTAATTTTATTTTTTATAATGAAAATTTGAATCAATATAGTGATACTCATCCGTTAAAATATCGTTTTGCTAATGGAATCAATTATGTATCAAATTTTGATTTTGGTAAAAATATCGTAATGTCGGTTAATTCAGGAGTATTTTCTACAAATATAATCCTTGAGAATGATCTATTCTTTGATACAAGACTGAGACCTTCATTTGAAGATGCTCGTTTTGCATCCGAATACATATATTATATTAAATCGTTAAAAGTGGCTTTTTTACCAGCCGCTAAATATTATTATAGAAAAAGAGAAGATAACTCCTCAACTTTAGATACATCTTGGAACGATAAACGAAAATTTTTAGATGCTTTAGAACGAGGTCCAATATTTGTTTTGAAATTTTACAAAGAAAAAATGCAACAAATACCAGATTTCATTCAAAGACAGGCTTTATATGATTTCGCTTGGATTTGTAAACGTTTGTTAAACAATCCTAACCCATTGAATATTTTAAATGCTGAAGAAAAAATAAAATTTTATGAAAATGCTGAAAAGATTTTATCTTATATAGATAAAGAAATAATTATGAGTTTTGAATTAGCTGGAATATGGTTTTTGTTTAAAGTAGGGTTATTAGGAGCTTTTAAAGGTATAACAGATATAAATCAGATTGCATATATTGAAAAATATGACCATATTAAAAAAGAGATACTAATTTCATATCATAGTTATAATGATAGCAATATTACTATATTATTTGATAATAAAGATACAATTCCCAAATATCAAACAAAGAAAAAACACACTTTTGGAGATAAATATTTTGTAACAACGTATAAATTATGGGTTCCATTACCTGATAAATTTAATTTATTAGAAATTAAATCTAATGGCAGACACTCAAAAATTTATATCAAAGATACCTTTTTTTATAACGGGGTTAATCATGAAAAAATGAAGCAATATTTATCTAAGTTTATTCAAAAAAATAAAAGAGATCATTGGATCCTTATGGATAGAGACTCTGTCGCTGATGATAATGCTGAGCATTTGTATAGATATATTAGAACAGAACATCCTGAGCAAGATATATATTTTGTATTATCAAATAAATCTCATGATTGGAATCGTCTGAAAAAAGACAATTTTAACTTATTAAATTTTGGGTCATTTGAACATAAAAGATTATTAAAAACTGCATCGAAAGTAATTAGTAGTCATATTGATAAATATATTAATGATTATTTTCCTGATGGTTCAATGTTAAAACAACAATTTGTGTTCTTACAACATGGGGTAACCAAAGACGATTTATCAAATTGGATTAATACCAAAAAAAATATTAGTATTATGGTAACAAGTACTAAACCGGAGTTTAATTCAATTGCATTTGATGATAAATATTATTTAACAAGTAAAGAAGTAAAATTAACAGGTTTCCCTAGGCATGATGTTTTATTGCAACAAAAAAACAAATTTGAATCAAATCAAAAAACAATTTTAATAATGCCTACATGGCGTGACTCACTCTTACCTAAAGCAAAAACTGATCGTTCCGAGCGTGATAGAAACCCTGACTTTATGTTAACTGATTATGCTACCCATTGGAAAAGTTTTTTACATAGTAAAGAGTTAAAAAAAATAACAAATAGTGGTGTGAAAATTATTTTTGCGCTACATAAAAATATAGAACCCTATATAGATGAGTTTGAAATACCTTCATATATTGATCAATGGCATTCTAAAAGCTATAGTATTCAAGAACTATTTTTGAAAGCAACACTCTTAATAACTGACTATTCATCAGTAGCATTCGAAATGGCCTATCTAGAAAAACAGGTCCTTTATTATCAATTTGATGAGGATGAATTTTTTTTAGGAAAACACACCTTTTCAAAAGGTTATTTTGACTATAGACAACACGCTTTTGGTCCTGTTGTTACAACAGAAAAAGATTTGAATAAAGCTTTGAAAGATATTGTTAAAAATAATTTTGCTATTAAAGAACCATATTTTTCGAGAATAAAAAATGTTTATCCTTACCGGGATGGTAAATGTTGTGAAAGGACTTTCGAAGCAATTAAAGATTTAGATAAACCTAATGAAACTTCAGAAGAAGTAGATTTTACAATATTAGCTGATTTCCTACTAAGATCGTATGAGGAACTAAACTGGCCTATAGCAATAAACCGCGCAAAAAGATTATTATCTATTGATAAAACACAAGAAGATATAGCCAACCTTATTTTGGCTGAGGCAAGTTATTATCAACGAAATCCCTCAATATTTCCAACTGATATTAAAAATATTAAAAATGATAAAGTCAAAGCATTTGTTTATATGGGATTAGAACAATGGGAGAAAGCTTATGATAGTTGGAATAGAGTAAATGAAAATTCAAGTACAAAACTTTTTTTCCAGTTAGTTTGTTGTCAGCACATAACCAATAATAATGATTATATTGTTAAAATTCAAAATGAGTTTTCGCAATGCTCAGATTATGATCAAAAAATGTCATTATTGATTAATGCATTAATATCAGCAGCCGAGAAAAATTGGAATAATTCTATAGAGCAATTGAATATTTTACTTAAAAGTAATGTGAATGAACATTTTCTGAAAAAGTTTTTTCCTGAGTTAATTCTGGCAGACGTATATAGAAAAAATAATGAACCTGATAAATGTCAAACACAATTAGTTAATTTTGAAAAACATAAAACCAACAACTTTGAATTTGAATTGCAGAAAATTAAGTTATCTTTATTGAAAAAAGATTATTCTAATGTGCTAAATTATTTTAAAAAAACATTTAACAATAATTTTATGATAAGTCCTATTTCTGCCTTAAATGTTTATGTTGAAGCGTTAAAAATGTCTGCAAATTGGGAAGAAATTATAACCTGTTCAAATATATTGTTGAAGATGCAAAATGAATGGGGAGTTGTTGCGCAACAAATGTTAGCTGAAGCAAGTTATAGAAAATTTACACCATCCTTATTTTTTGATAATGTTAAAGTTAAAATTGAAGACATTAAAGATGCTAAAACTAAGGCATTCCTTTTAATGACTCAAGAAAAATGGAGTGACGCTTTTCAATACTGGAAAAGAGTAACAGATAAAAAAGCAATAGATTTCTTCTATTTGTTAATTTGCTGTTATGTTACACATAATTCATCATGTGCAATTAAAATTAAAACTGATTTTTTAAATAAACATGTTTTTGAGCAAAAAGAAATAGATGTATTAAATGCACTTGTATATATGACACAACAAAAATGGGACGAAGCTGTTACTCTGCTTAATCCTTTTATAACTGCTAATAATTGTAAATATTTTCTGAGAAAATACAAACCACAATTAATTTTAGCTGATATATTCCTTGAAATTGAAAAATTTGAAAAAATGAATAAATTATTAGAGGATTTTGAAAAACATACACCTAATGATATGGAGTGTAATATACAAAGAGTAAAATTGGCTCTTGCACAAAAAAACTATCAAAAGGTTATTAATTTATTGAATAAGCTATTTAATAATAATTATCAGTTAATGACGCCATCAGTTTTATCTGATTATATTGAAGCATTAACTATGTCTGTTAATAACGAAATAGCAAATTTAGATAAGATTGTTGAATTCGCAGATAAAAGATAAATTTTAAAAGTGACAACCTATTTATTAATAGATAGGTTGTCAACAAATAATAAGATAAATTTAATATTAATTAATTTTTTTCAATAATATTGATTTTTCGTTAAAACATTGAACAATGTATATTTCCATACAAAAAAATCAAATCTGGCTTTTTTGTAATGCAAATTCAAGCCATAAATTTCTATAAAAATGCAAATGACTATAATCATTGAAAATGAAGCATTTCATATAGTTTGTTTCATTTTTCCTCTAATTAAAATATAACAATGTTTGAATTATGATTACACTACAAACCTATATCATCCTAATAGTTTTCAAGAGCTGTAAAGAATAAAAAGTTATTTTTCATCAATTAAGACTGATTTAAATTATTACAATGAGTTAATCCAAATAGAATACTTTGCGATTCATCCTAATAAATTTTAAAAAATTAGAAGTTTCAATAATCATAATTAATTTAAATAATAAAATAATAAAATAATAAATTTGGAAATTAAAACAGGTTGTAGTAAAACAGCATTTTTGCGAAAATATATCAAATTTTATTTAGTTTTTTAAATAAAATTATTTATATTAAGTATAGTAATAAGGAATTTGTATATGATGCGAGTTGGATTATTTCTTCTAACTAACTTAGCGGTTATGTTTGTATTTGGTATAATTCTGAGTATTTTAGGGGTTAACGCCCATAGTACCTTAGGATTACTTATTTTTGCCGCTATTTTTGGTTTTGGTGGTTCATTTATTTCTCTTCTTTTATCTAAACGAACGGCATTACGTTCTGTTGGCGGTGAAGTGATCAAAGAGCCTCGTAATGATCAAGAACAGTGGTTACTTGATGTAGTGCGTCGCCAATCAGATCAACTTAAATTAAAGATGCCGGCGGTAGCTATTTATGAAGCAGATGATATTAATGCTTTTGCAACAGGGGCGACCAAAAACCGTTCTTTAGTTGCGGTAAGTACTGGATTATTATCAGCAATGACTCAAGATGAAGCAGAAGCGGTAATTGGTCATGAAATGAGTCACGTAGCAAATGGTGATATGGTGACCATGGCACTACTACAAGGTGTATTAAATACCTTTGTTATCTTTATTTCACGGATTATAGCGTCAATGTTTGCTAAAGTGATTGAAGATCGTAGTGAAGCATTAGCAGATATAGCCTATTATGTAATAGCAATGATATTCGAAACTATCTTTGGAATCTTAGCAAGTATGGTTGCCATGTGGTTCTCGCGTTACCGCGAATTTCATGCCGATGCAGGTTCTGCAAAATTGGTAGGTTCTGCAAAAATGATTGCCGCATTAGAAAAACTAAAAGTAAGCCATGAACCAAATGAAGAAGCGTCAATTTTAGCTTTTTGCATTAATGGTGAGAAGAAAGCCAGACTTTCGCAACTATTCTTATCACATCCACCTTTAGAAAAACGAATTGAAGCTTTAAAAAACCAATCAATTATTGGTTAATTAAACTTTAAATATTGGTTTAATAAACAAATGAAACTTTAATGGCAAATAGTAATAATATTTGCCATTTATTTTATCAATCGATAATATTCCTAGAGATTTAATATGTACCTGCAAACCAACAATAATAAACTTGAATTACTTAGTCCTGCGAAAAACATAGACATTGCCAAACAAGCAATCTTACATGGAGCTGATGCAGTTTATATTGGAGGCCCGCATTTCGGTGCCCGTCATAATGCCGGTAATTCAGTCAGTGATATAGCCGAATTAGTTGAGTTTGCGCATCGTTTTTATGCCAAAGTTTTTGTCACATTAAATACTATTTTGCACGATAATGAACTTGAGATGGCTCAGCAATTGATCTGGCAATTATATGATGCGGGAGTTGATGCCTTAATTGTTCAAGATATGGGCATATTAGCCATGGATATTCCGCCGATAGATTTACATGCTAGCACGCAAATGGATATTCGAACCCCAGAAAAAGCTAAATTTCTTTCTGATGTTGGTTTTTCACAAATAGTTTTAGCTCGAGAATTAAACTTAACTGAAATAGCGAATATTTATCAACAAATAGATGCCAATATAGAATTTTTTATTCATGGTGCTTTATGTGTTGCATTTTCAGGTCAATGTTATATTTCTCATGCTCAAACGGGCAGAAGTGCAAATCGAGGTGATTGTTCGCAAGCATGCCGTTTACCATTTACATTAAAGGATGATCAAGGTCGTGTTATTGCTTATGAAAAACATCTTTTATCAATGAAAGATAATAATCAATCCGAAAACTTAATCGAATTGATACAAGCTGGAGTTAGGTCATTTAAAATAGAAGGACGTTATAAAGATTTAAGTTATGTAAAAAATATAACTGCTTTTTACCGTAAAAAACTAGATGAAATTTTAGAAAAATCGGATGATTTTGTAAGTGCATCAAGTGGTAGAACTCAACACTCATTCACTCCAGACCCAAATAAAACATTTCATCGAGGTGCTACTGATTATTTTGTTCGGGGTAGACAATCCAATATTGGCGCTTTTGATTCACCTAAATTTATTGGCTTACCTATCGGTGAGATGACGAAAGTTACTAACCAAGCAATTGATATTAAATCTGAAAAAGTTTTAACTAATGGTGATGGATTAAACGTTTTGGTAAAACGTGAAATCGTAGGATTCAGGGCTGATAAAGTTGAAAAAATTGCTAATAATCATTATCGAGTGTTTCCTAATGAATTACCTAAGGTATTTCATTCCTTAAAATTACCTTATCAAATTAACCGTAACCTAGATCATAATTGGCAACAAGTTTTATTAAAAGAATCGAGTAATCGTCGAATTGGTGTAGCATTTGAATTGATAAATCAATCAAATGTTGTTCAATTGATAGCAACGAGTGAAGAGGGCTGTAGTGTAAAAATTGCTTTAAAAGGTGAGTTTGAATTAGCTGAACAATCTGATAAAGCTCTCAAAAATATAAAAGATAGCTTATCAAAACTTGGTCAAACGATATATTACCTTACTGATTTAGAGGTTAATTTGACCGAGATATTTTTTATTCCAAGTAGCCAATTAAATCAATTACGACGAGATATTATTGATAAATTAACATTGGAACGGCTAACTCATTACCAAAGAAAGTTACGTAAACCACAAACGGAACCTTCGCCAATTTATCCAGAAGAGCATTTAAGCTTCTTAGCAAATATTTATAATCATAAGGCTAGAGAATTTTATACTCAGCATGGCGTTAAACTAATTGAAAGTGCTTTTGAAGCACATGAAGTTAAAGATGATGCGCCATTAATGATTACAAAACATTGTTTGAGATTTGCGTTTAATTTATGTCCTAAACAAGCTAAAGGTATTCAAGGTGTGAAAACAAAAGTAACACCAATGAAATTAGTACAAAATAATAATGAAGAATTAATACTGAAATTTAATTGTAAAGCCTGTGAAATGCAAGTTTGGGGTAAAATCAAAAATCATATTTTAAAAATGCCATTACCAGGAAGTGAATTGATTTTATTGACCAATAAATAATTACAGTCAAAGAATCGAAATTTACTGAATAACTCAGTTCTTTTTAAAAGAAGAATTGAGTTCGTAATAATGAACTATATTTAACATAATATACATTATTATAACTTTAAATATCTGATTTATAATAAAATTACCTCAAAAGAAAAGGGCGATTATATTACTCCTCTAATAACTCCCAAAATAATAATTTATTTATTATTAATAACAAAAATCATTATAGTAGCACTCAACTAATGATGTTTTATTAATAATTGTTTAGAAGCTTATATTTATTAAGGCATTATAGAATAAGCAATATTTGACTTGAATCAATTCTTATTGTGATAAATATTATGGATTTTATTCAATAGTTTTATGACAAAAATTATGATATAGACCCTTTTCATTAGCTAACAGTTTATATGACTAATATCGAATTGAAAGCGCTTAGGCGTTTATTTTTTCTTGATGTTGCTGATGCCGCAACATATATCGGTAAATGCTCAAAGCGAGCATGGCAATATTGGGAAAGTGGAAGCAGAAAAATTTCAGATGATGTTATAAACATCATGAATAAACTTAAAGAAGAAAGGACTGAATTACTTTTATTATTACAGACTGATAACTTATTCAGTAATTTGGTTTATTCAAGGTTAATTGATTCAGTAAAAGCTGAGCTTTATTCTAAAGGTTTTATTGATAAAATAATCTATTAAGTTTACATCATATTTTTTATAGCTTCAGCAAACAACGTCGGTTAAAAATCGAAAAATGTGCATTAATAATGTAAAACACTGTTTTTCTCTTTCAATTGAATTCTGAAATTTTTAAAAGATTATACACGTATGATCTATAATCATTATATGAATTGAGTATATTTTTTCCTCTTGATGATCTTATTTTCAATTTATAGCTCTTAAACTCTATATAAGAAAACTTTTTTATAATTAATAATAGTTCATCGAAAAATCATGATGCAATTAAAAATATATCAAAAGCGATAGCAATTCAATATAACATTAGATTTTGATTTCGGATGTTCAATGAAACCTGAATTTTATAAATAAAGTTCGATAATCGTAAATGAAATTTAAAGAATTTAAATATTGGATTTTTTTAACCGAGCAGGAATAAAATACTATCTAATGAATTGATTGCTCAACAAGTAATTGAATCTATTGGTTTAAGTAAGTTGCAATTACAAAATCTGCAACAACAGAAAAATAATGTAATTCCGATGTTTAGAGTTATTGATATTGATTTTAATAAACAACGTCCAGCATGGTATCAAGAACCAACATCATTTTATGATAACGATGAAAACCTTTTGTTATTTAAATTTGCATCATGATTTAGCACCCCTCTTATAAATCTGTATTGGTGCGCATAATGTATATTATGTTAAATAATATAAGATGAAATATATCTTCTATAATCTCTCTATCCTACTCGACTTATTTTGATTTTTAGTAAATTAAAAATCAAAATAATTTACCAAAAAATGGTAATTTAATTATTTAATAATAATTTTCTATTCCCTTTCTATTTATTGAATAATAGAATATAAACTATATAGTTAGTTTTTGTTTTATCATAAAATATGGTAATCTTAACAATCAAAATCTTTAACGGTTCTATTTAGGTTTATATGCATACTATTTATAAAACATTGCGCAGCAATAGTTATTCCGTTCCTTGTGAATTATGTAGCATTGGTGGATTGTGTATCCCAATGTTACTTAATAATTCACTAAGTGATGTTTTAGAACGGAAAAAATCATATTTAAAAGATGAAATCGTTGTTAAATCAAAAACTCCATTTAAGAAGTTTTATATTGTTCATTCTGGCGCATTAAAGACGTTTGTCACTACTCCAGAAAATACTGAACAAATTAATGGATTTTATTTACCTGGAGATATCGTTGGTTTAGACTCTATTTCGACTAAAGTCTATAATAGTAATATTCAAACATTAGGTAATACCTTGCTTTGTGAACTTTACTATGATGAATTAATGTCATTAATTGATAGTAACAAAGATGTTCGTGATTTGATATTTAAGTTATTAAGCACAGATATTTATAATTATCAAAAATTAATTCTATGTTATTCGCAAAAAAAATCTGAAGAACGTCTTGCTACTTTTATCTATTCTCTTTATCTTAGATATCAGCAAAGAGGACATACCTCTTTAAATATTAAACTAGCAATGAGTCGTGCTGATATAGCCAATTACTTAGGATTAACGATTGAAACAGTCAGCCGAAATTTAACAAAATTACAAGAACAAAATATTTTAACAGCCAAAGGAAAGTTCATATATATTAATAAGTTAGAAGCTTTAATAGAAATATGTAACTAAATTTATCTGTGCTAAATTAATTAAAATTTACTGTAAGGTTTTTATATGACAAGTTTAAAGAAAACATTTATCGCTGCGACTATTGCTCTTATTCCCTGTTCTTCATTTGCTGCACAACAATTAACTGAAGAACAAGCTAATAGCATGCAATCTTACAAAAGCATTACTATTCGAGGTGCTTTTTATACTGATAGCGATTACGTTATGGCTATGTCAAAAGCTGCTGATAATGAAGGTGCGGCTTCTTTCTATATTACTACTACCAATATTAGTCCTTCTAATGATACTTTACGAATTGTTTATGCTAAATTGTATAAATCAGACGCTCCTAAAGCTGTTGAAAAAGCGGAAAGTTTACGTAAGTTTGAAGGTGTTTATGAGTATCCAAAATCAAAAGCAATTCGTTTAGAACCATTTAATATTGTCCGTATTCGTGGTTATTTTCCAACCGATTATGATATTAATCAAGCAATTGCTAAAGAAGCATCAGCTCAAGGGGCTTATGGATTTTATATTGATTCACGTTCAGAAATAGGTAGTAATTTACAAATTGCAGCTTATATATTCAAAAAAGATGCACCAGAACGTAAATTACAACCAGAAGATGCTATTCCTTATGATTCTGAAGCGGGGCAATTAGCTTTAGCTAAAGGTGGTGATGCTGCAATGCAGGTTGAAAAACCAGGGTATTATTCTCCTTCAGCGTTCAATGAAAAATATTATGCCGATAAGTTTAATAATAAAGTTATCGATAAAACGGCTACCACTACAACAACTGCTACTGTAGCTAAAGTTGCAACATCATCAAGTACTGAAACAACGACTTCTGTTGTTACAGAACCTCAAAGAGTAACTCGTTACACTGTAACATTACCGGATGGAAGAAAAATTCAAGAACTTAATGATGCTACAGCAGCTAAAATGGTTGCATTTGATACATTGAAATTTAGAGGCTATTATGTCACTGATCAAGAAATTTCTTATCAAGCAGGTAAACGTGCGATTGAGGCTGGCGCAAAATATTACCATATTGCTCGTGTAGCACATGATACTAAAGGTCCAAATATTACGGTATTTATTGATCTTTATCGATAATAAAAAATGGGCGCCTAAGCGCCCTTCTTTTTATTATCATAACTTATCAGATTATAGATTCTAAAATTATAACTCTGTCGATACAGTCTCTATTTGTTGTCTTATGCGTTTTGCAGAAATTGGGTATGGCGTTCCTAATTGTTGGGCAAAAAGATTAACTCTTAGTTCTTCAATCATCCATTTAATGTTAGTCACTTTACTTAATGATTTTTGATTTTCGGGCAAACTATTTAGCCAAGTTTGATATTCATTCTTAACTTCTTCTATTATATTCATTGCTTGTCTATCTTTAGCCATATTCGAACCAAGCTTTTCTAAACGTTTTTCAATCGCAGATAAATAGCGATAAATATCAGGAAGCTTGTCATAACCGGTTTGTGCAACAAACCCTTTATAGACTAATTCGCTGACTTGCTGTTTTATATCAGATAAAGCAAAAGCAAGGGATAGATCTACTCGACCTTTTAATTTTTTATTAATATTAAAGTGTAACGTTAATATTGATTCTACTTGTTTAGCAATATCAACAACAGTTTCATTGATATGGCTTTTCGTATAAGTTAGAAGTAGTTGATATTGTTGTTGATTATCAATAAGTTGGTTGTTTTTTTCTATTAAATGATCAACGCCACAAGCAATACAATCATCAATAAGATTAAGTACTGTGCCAAATGAATTAAAATATAAGCCTAACTTAGATTTGTTTGGCAGTTTTTCATGTAAATATTTTATTGGTGATGGAATATTGAGGATTAATAATCGACGAATACCTAATTTACTTAATCGCTTTTGTTCTTCCAACGAATCAACAAGTTTGATACTAACTGAATGTTGATTATCAATAATCGCTGGATAAGCTTTAATTATGTAATTGTTTTGTTTTTCTTCATAGATTGTTGGTAAAGAACCAAAATCCCAATCAATAATGTTGTTCTTTTCTATTTTAACCGATTTTTTCTGGGTTAAAGATGATAACGCTTGTTGAACTTCTGTTTTAAGTTGTTCTTGAATCTTAACTAAATCTTTACCGAAAGCTATTTCACTATTATGATCAACAATACTGAAATTCATCTTTAAGTAACTAGGTACTTGATCAAGTTGCCAATCTGAAGGCTCAATCCTAGTACCTGTCATTTTTCTAAATTCATTTTGTAACGTTTCAAGTAACGGCGATGCTGTTGAATTGGCTCTATTCAAAAAAGCTTCAGCATAATTTGGTGCAGGTACCAAACTTTTACGTAATGATTTAGGTAATGATTTGATTAATGAAATGATTAAATCATAGCGAAAACCAGGAACTTGCCAATCAAAACCACTATTTTTTATCTGATTAAGGATGTTGAGTGGAATAGTAATTGTGACACCGTCACGAGCATTACCA
The DNA here is from genome assembly GCF_984569125.1 of Gilliamella sp. LMG 34362. Lineage (NCBI taxonomy): Bacteria > Pseudomonadati > Pseudomonadota > Gammaproteobacteria > Orbales > Orbaceae > Gilliamella > Gilliamella sp. LMG 34362. Next base: position 1,542,617 of record NZ_OZ474902.1, read on the forward strand.
AGATCAAACTGATAACTCAAAGGTAGCTTTAAGTTGTCTTGATACCAAAAATCTGGATAATCATTCACTTTTACCGGTTGTGCAGACTTTTTGATCAACATATTTTTTTCGACATTGAGAAATTCTGGATCAATTTTTTGTTTAGTTTTCCACCATGTATCAAAATGCTTTGCAGAAATCACTGATTTATCTATTCGTTCATCATAAAAATTATATAGGTCATCATCATCAATCAGAATATCTTGACGTCGAGACTTATGCTCAAGCTCTTCAACTTCATTGATTAATTTTTGATTTTGCTTATAAAAACTGTGGTTAGTTTGCCAATCACCTTCCACTAACGCATGGCGTATAAATAAAGAGCGACTTAATATTGGATCAATTTTACTGTAATTAACCGTACGACTAGCAACAATTGGTAATCCGTATAAAGTGACTTTTTCGTTTGCAATGGTTGTGCCTTGTTTTTTAGACCATCTCGGTTCACTGTAACTGTATTTAACTAAATGTTTAGCTATTGGTTCGATCCATTCAGCTTCAATTTTGGCTGCAGTTCTGCCCCACAATCGGCTGGTTTCAACTAATTCACTAGCTATACACCATTTTGGTTGATTTTTAAAAATCGCTGAATTAGGGAAAATAGCAAATTTGATATTACGGGCACCAATATATTCATGTTTTTCGATTTCTTTCATCCCAGCATGCGATAATAAACCACTTAATAGTGCAATGTGTAATGAACGATAATCCGGTAATTGGCTATTGATCGGAAATGCTAGTTGTTTAACTGTTTGCCTAATTTGCGTATAAACATCTTGCCATTCACGAATACGCAGATAATTGAGGTATTCTTTTTGACATAAGCGTCTAAATTGATTACCCGATAATTCTGCTTGTTGACTGGCAATATAATTCCATAAATTAATAAAAGAGATAAAGTCTGATTCTTTATCGGCAAATCGTCGATGTTTTTCATCAGAAGCTTGCTGTTTATCAAATGGACGTTCTCTAGGATCTTGTATTGATAATGCTGCTGTAATAATCATCACTTCTTTTATACAACCTAATTGCCTTGCTTCAACTAACATTCTCGCTAATCGAGGATCTATAGGCAACTGAGATAAAATTCGACCTATATCAGTTAAGTGATAATGATGATGTTTAGTATAAATAGCTCCAAGTTCTTCTAATAGTCGTATACCATCACGAATATACCTAGAATCAGGTGATTCCACAAACGGAAAAGCAGCAATATCACCTAATCCTAATGATGTCATTTGTAATATAACTGAAGCTAAATTTGTTCGTAATATTTCTGGTTCTGTAAATTCAGGTCTTGATAAAAAATCTTGTTCATCATAAAGCCGAATACAAATACCGTCCGATGTTCTACCACAACGCCCTTTTCTTTGATTTGCCGATGCTTGAGAAATTGGTTCAATTGGTAATCGTTGTACTTTAGTACGATAGCTATAACGACTAATTCTGGCTAAACCGGGGTCAATAACATATTTAATGCCTGGAACAGTTAACGACGTTTCAGCAACATTAGTTGCTAATACAATCCGTCGCCCATTATGCGGTTGGAAAATGCGATTTTGTTCTGATGCCGATAGTCTTGCGTATAAAGGTAGAATTTCAGTATGTTTCAATTCTAATTTTCTTAATGTATCAGCAAGATCTCGTATTTCACGTTCTCCCGTTAGAAAAATGAGTATATCACCAGCACTTTCCAATGAAAGCTCATCAATAGCATTAATGATCGGTTGAAAATCATTGTTTTTATCACTTTCAGAATCCTCACTAAAAATCACTGGCCGATACCTAACTTCAACCGGATAGGTTCTGCCAGATACTTCAATTATCGGAGCATGATTGAAATGATTAGAGAAACGTTCAACATCTATTGTTGCCGAAGTAATAATAACTTTTAAATCAGGACGCTTAGGTAATAGTTGTTTTAAATATCCTAAAATGAAATCTATATTTAAACTACGTTCATGGGCCTCATCAATAATGATAGTATCATATTGCAGTAATAGCTTATCTTGTTGAATTTCTGCTAATAAAATTCCATCAGTCATCAATTTAACCAATGTACTATCACTTACATGATCTGAAAATCTAACTTTGTAGCCGACTAATTGCCCTATTTCCGTCTTTAATTCTTCAGCAATACGGTTAGCTACCGAACGAGCGGCTAATCTTCTCGGTTGAGTATGACCAATATAGCCTTTTACACCTAGTCCTAATTCTAGACATATTTTGGGAATTTGTGTGGTTTTACCTGAGCCTGTTTCGCCAGCAATGATGACTACTTGATGATGTTTAATTGCTTCATAAATAGCCTGTTTTTTTTCAACTACCGGTAAATTACTAGGAAAATCAATATGATTAGGTAAAGATTGTAATCGAACATTATAATGTTCGACAGCTAAATTTATTGCTGATTCGATTTCAGCAACATTTTGTTTTTTATTAATAAGCTTTCTTATTTTTAGTTGATCTAAGAAAGTCATTGACGACAATTTGTTTAATTGTTGTTGAGATACCATAAGGCGTTGAGTATATTATTTACAATTATAATTATTATAAATTATAGCAAATATTCTTTATTTATAGGAGATTAAATGAAGAAATCACTATTACTATTATCAGTTTCGGTAATATTTAACTTAAGTGGGTGCACTTCGTCTAATAGCATCACAGAACAGGATCTTATGCATCATCATTATGTCCTGATGGAAAATAATGGTTTGAGCTTGCCTGTTTTCAAAAAAGCTGATTTAGAATTTGGCGAAAATATGATTATGATTGGAAAAATGTGTAGTGAATTTTCAGCTCAAATCAAACTTGAAAATAATATGATCAAAGGCCAGATAATCAATATGACCAACATTAAATGTCAGAACAAACAATTAGATTTACTCGATAATGTGATTAAAAAACTGATTATTGATGGGGCAAATATTCAATTAATTGACACTAAATTAGTGCTAAAAAATAACCAAGACACACTTATCTTTCAATTAAAAGATTATATGTAACTAAAAAACCCCTTTCCTCAAAATTTTTATAAAATCTATTGTTATTATCCAATCTGTTATCTTTACTAATTGTATAAACTTAAAACAGATTTGATGATAAAAAAACTTTATTTAAAATAGAGTTAAGTCTATAATGAAGCCAGTTTTTTGAGGGTCTATATTTTAATGAAAATAGTCAATTTTTCAGATACTGAAATAAAATTAAGTAACTATTTTTCAGTTACTCGATCCTTCTTATATCCCTTTCAATCCAATAAGAATATTTTGCATTTAGACATATACCCAGTTTATATGAAATTTAAACATTAACCTTAACAAGTAGTGATAATATTATGAAAAAGACAAAAATTGTTTGTACTATAGGACCAAAATCAGAATCAAAAGAGATGTTAACCAAATTATTAAATGCAGGCATGAATGTAATGCGTTTAAACTTCTCTCATGGTGATTATGAAGAACACGGTAATCGAATCAAAAATTTACGTGAAGTAATGCAAGAAACAGGCTTAAAAGCGGCAATTATGTTGGATACTAAAGGTCCAGAAATCCGTACTATTAAGTTAGAAGGCGGTAATGATGTATCACTTGTTGCTGGTCAAACTTTTACTTTTACTACCGATGAAACCGTAGTTGGTAATTCAGAACGTGTTGCGGTTACTTATAAAGGTTTTGCTCAAGATCTTAAACCAGGCAATCGTGTATTAGTTGATGATGGTTTAATCGCTATGGACGTTGTCGAAATTAACGGTAATGAAGTTGTTTGTAAAGTATTAAATAATGGTGATTTAGGTGAAAATAAAGGTATTAACTTACCAGGTGTTTCTATTAAATTACCGGCACTTGCTGAAAAAGATAAAAATGATTTAATTTTTGGTTGTGAGCAAGGCGTTGACTTTATTGCTGCATCTTTTATTCGTAAACGTTCTGACGTTGAAGATATCCGTGCTCATCTTAAAGCTCACGGTGGTGAAGAAATCAAAATTATTTCTAAAATTGAAAACCAAGAAGGTTTAGATAATTTTGATGAAATTTTAGAAGCTTCTGACGGTATCATGGTTGCTCGTGGTGACTTAGGTGTGGAAATCGCTGTTGAAGAAGTTATTTTTGCTCAAAAAATGATGATCAAAAAATGTAATAAAGCGTCAAAACCAGTTATTACTGCAACACAAATGTTAGACTCAATGATTAAAAACCCTCGTCCTACTCGTGCTGAAGCTGGTGACGTTGCTAATGCAATCATTGATGGAACTGACGCAGTTATGTTATCAGGTGAAAGTGCTAAAGGTAAATATCCATTTGAAGCAGTAAATGTGATGGCTACTATCTGTAAACGTACTGATGGTACTATTCCAGCTAAACTTGAATTAACAACCAAAGAAGAAACATTACGTATTACTGCTGCAGTATGTTGTGGTGCAGTTGAAATTGCTGAACGTTTAAATGTGCCATTAATTGTTGTTGCTACTCGTAGTGGTAAATCTGCTCGTGAACTTCGTCATTACTTCCCGACAGCTCGTATTTTAGCGCTATCTTCAAGTCAAAAAACAGTTAATCAATTAGCATTATCTAAAGGTGTTGAACCAATTTTAATTGATGCGATTAATTCAACTGATGATTTCTACCGTTTAGGTAAAGAAATGGCGGTTAAAGTTTGTAACGCAAAACAAGGCGATACTATTGTTATGGTATCAGGTGCATTGGTTCCAAGTGGTACTACTAATACAACTTCGGTACACCGCATCTAATCATTTTAAATTTGTTTAAATGAATGATAAAAAGCTAGCGATATGCTAGCTTTTTTTTTAACTTCCGTTATGCTGTTAGATATTCAATTTGTGGAATGGACCAAATAAGACATGATTATAGAAAAAGTATATTTACCCAAAGAACTCAGTTGGTTATCCTTTAATCAACGTGTACTACAAGAGGCCGCTGACGAAAGTAATCCTCTTATAGAACGAATCCGTTTTTTAGGTATTTACTCCAGTAATCTAGATGAATTTTATAAAGTTCAATTTGCAAACTTAAAAAAATATGTTCTTATTGAGCAAGAACAATCTCAATCTACCTCCAATGCGAAACATTTATTAAGACAAGTTAACCAAAAGGTTATTCAACTTGAGTTACAATTTGATCAGCTCTATAACGAACTCTTATTAGAAATGGCCAGAAACCAGATTTTTCTAATAAATGAAAGGCAACTTACCAGTTATCAAGAAAATTGGATAAAAAATTACTATAAACAAAATTTAAGACAATATATCACCCCTATTCTTCTTGATAGTCATACCGAATTGATCCAATTTCTCAAAGATGATCATGCTTATTTGGCGGTGGAAATTATTTGTAAAGACAATATTAGTTATGCCTTATTGGAGCTACCTACCGACAATGCTCCTCGTTTTGTATTATTACCATCGGAATTCTCAACCAAAAACAAATCAATTATCTTTTTAGATAATATTTTACGTTACTGTTTAGACGATATTTTCAAAGTCTTTTTTGATGCTGTTGAATTAAATGCTTATTCAATCAACATTAATCGTGATGCGGAATATGAATTAAATAGTGAACTGGATAGTTTACTAGAATTAATGTCACAAGGTTTGAAACAACGTTTAACCGCACAACCAGTACGCTTTACCTATCAAAAAGATATGCCTAAAGCATTATTTGAATTATTGATTAATAAATTAAGATTAACAGAACAAGATGCAATGCCTGGCGGACGTTATCCTAATTTTAAAGATTTAGCTAATTTTCCTGATTTAGGCGTTAAAAATTTACTTAATAAACGTTTACCTAGTCTTGCTTATAATCGATTTAAAAAATTTAGGAATGCTTTTGCGACAATTAAGGATCGAGATGTATTGCTCTACTATCCTTATTATTCATTTGGTCATGTACTTGAGATCATGCGTCAAGCCTCTTTCGATCCAGCTGTGACCCATATTCGCATGAATATTTATCGGGTTGCGAAAGATTCACGATTTATACACGCAGCAATTAATGCCGCCAATAATGGTAAAAAAGTTACAGTAGTGGTTGAACTTCAGGCTCGCTTTGATGAAGAAGCAAATATAAAATGGGCTAAAAGATTAATTCGTAGTGGTATTAAAGTTATCTATTCACAACCAAAACTCAAGATCCATGCTAAATTATTTTTAATTGATCGACGAGAAGAAGATAGAATTGTTCGCTATGCACATATTGGCTCAGGTAACTTTAATGAAAAAACAGCACGAGTCTATACTGATTTTTCTCTATTAACTTCTGATCCAGCCATTACCGATGAAGTTATTAAAGTATTTAATTTCATTGAAAATCCATTTAAACCTGTTTCGTTTAATCACTTACTGGTATCTCCACAAAATACTCGCCAACGTTTTTATGAGTTTATTGAACGTGAAATTAATAATGCCAAAGCAGGAAAACCTTCTGGTATTTATTTAAAATTGAATGCGATCACTGATAAAGAGATGATTGACCAACTTTATCGAGCTTCCTGTGCAGGTGTAAATATTAGAATGATTGTTAGGGGGACTTGTGTGTTAGTTCCTCAAATTCCTAATTTAAGCGAAAACATCTATGTAACTAGTATTGTCGATCAATATTTAGAGCACGCTCGCGTATATATTTTTGAAAACGATGGTAAAAAAGACACTTATATTTCATCAGCAGACTGGATGCCTCGTAACTTAGATAATCGAATTGAAGTTGGCGTTAAAATTTTTGATCCAGTATTAAAATCTACTATACATGATATCTTTAACTTGCAATGCAATGATAATGTCAAAGCAAGAATCATCGATAAAGATAATATGAATAATTATGTACAACGAGGCAATAAGAAAAAAATAAGAGCACAACATGCCATTTATGACTATTTAAAACACATGGAATCATCGGTATAAGGATTTTAACGTGAATAAATTTAATGAATATGCTGTCGTCGATTTAGGCTCTAATAGTTTTCATATGATCATCGCTCGCAATATCGATGGGGCTAGACAAATCATATATAAACATAAAAAGAATATTCATCTTGCTACTGGGTTAAATGAATATAACGAATTAAGTGAATCAAGTATTAATCGCGGTATTGAATGTTTAGCTTTATTTGCTGAACGATTAAATGGATTTCCAACAGAAAATGTAAGAATTGTCGCTACTTATACTTTACGAATTGCGAAAAATAGACTTAAATTTTTAAACGAAGCAGCTAAAATATTACCTTACCCTATTGAAATCATTTCTGGTCAAGAGGAAGCTAGACTTATTTATCTAGGTACAATGACTGCAGAGTCAACCAATGAAAATGATAGCAAATTCGTGGTTGATATTGGTGGTGGCTCTACTGAAATTGCTATTGGTAAAGGTAATGATTTAAAACCAATACTAGTAGCTAGCAGACCAATGGGGTGTGTCACTTATACTAAACAATTCTTTCCACAAAAGAAAATCGATTACCATTCATTTCAACAAGCAAAACTAGCTGCAGAACAACAAATTGAAAATTTAATTAACTTAATAAAAAAACATAATATTAGTGCTGCTTTCGGTACCTCCGGTACCATTAAAAGCATTTATAAAATTTTACTCGATATTGGCGTTAGTGACGGAATTATCACCCCTAAACGTTTGGATGATTTAATCAGTTATGTATTAGAATTTAATGATTTTCATGAAATTGATTTCCCATCTCTATCCGAGGAAAGAAAAAATGTTTTTGTCAGTGGGCTAGCCATCTTCAGTGGCGTCTTTAATGCATTAGGTTTAAAAGAATTACAATTTAGTCCGAGTGCTTTACGTGAAGGTGTTCTTTACGAACTTATTGATGGGCCGAACTATCGAGATATCAGACAAACAACAGCTGAATCGCTATCGCAACACTATAATATTGATGAGCGCCATGCTAAACAAATTGTAAAAACGGCAAAATACTTTTTTTCTCAATGGAAAGCACAATCATCCATGATCATACCTCAAAGTGTTGAATCCATTTTATATTGGGCTGCGCAATTGCATGAGGTAGGTTTAAAAATTAACTTTTCTTCTATCCATAAACATTCTAGTTATATTCTAAAGAATAGTAATTTACCTGGATTTAATGAAGAACAACAATTATTGTTATCAACGTTGGTTCGTTACCATCGAAAATCGATTAATATAGAAGAGTTTCCTTATTTTAGTTTGTTTGAATTTAAACATATTATAGCAATGTTACAAATTCTCAGATTATCAATACTCATAAATAATCAACGCAGTAACGATCTAGATCTTGATGCTTTCAAGTTAATTTTGTCGCAAGAAAAGTTCACCAAAGTGACACTAGCAATAGATAAGCTGTTTGTTGAAAATAATAGGTTGATTCTATTAGATTTGGAACAAGAGCAAAAATATTGGAAAGCGGTTAATAATTGGAAATTATCAATTGAAACTTTTTGAGATTTACCAATTGATTACAATAAAAAACCGCCTAAAAATGGCGGTTTTTATTTGTCGATAAAAGTAGATTATAGAGGTTTTAACCTAATCCAATAATTTTCCACCATAAAATACCAATGGTGAAAACAATAATTAGATTAACTACACTACAAATAAAGCCTACTTTCCACCAAGTTTTTACAGGTACGAAGCCTTCAGCAAATAATAATGGATTTCGAGCATTAGCAAATTGGGTTAGAGAACCAAAGTAATTGGTACAAATGACTAAAGCAAAAATAGCAATTAATTGCGGTACCCCTAAGGCAATAGCAACGGATAAGAACACGGGGAACAGAGCTGCAATATGTGCATTACCACTGGCAAAGAAATAGTGTAAATAAACATAAGCAACGCATAAAATAATGATAACAAAAATCCAACTACTATCCCCTAAATGCCCTTTCACTGCAGAGCCAATGGTATCGCCTAACCATTTAGTGACACCAAGTTTGTTGACTTGACCTGCCATCATTAATAAAGCAGCAAACCAGATTAATGTATCCCAAGCAGCTTTTTCACCTTTAATATCATCCCAACTTAATACACCAGTTAAAATTAAAATAGTTAAACCAATAAATGCAGTTGTAGTTGAATCGATACCAATATTTTTACCAAAAATCCAAAGTGCTAATAATAAAACGACTGTAGAACCCATAATGATTTCTTTTAAGGTAATTGAACCCATTTTCTTAAGTTCTTCAGCAGCTAATTTTGGTGCTTCAGGTGTTTTTTTCAATTCTGGATTAGTTAAGAAATAAATAACTAAAGGAATAACAACAAATGACACTAAACAAGGAACAATTGCAGCAATAAACCATTGTCCCCAACCCAAAGTAATGCCAAGTGATGAAGTCACTAATTTTGCCGCTAATAAATTACCAGTAAAAGCTGTTAAAAACATTGCCGAAGTAATGTCGTTAACGTGGCTGATGGTTAGCATTAAAAAAGTACCAATACGATTTCTTGATTCATCTTTAGGATTTGAATTAAAGTTGATTGCTAATGCTTCAGCAATTGGATAAATTACACCACCAGCTCGAGCCGTAGTACTAGGAATCGCAGGTGCTAAAGCAACATCGGTTACTGATAATCCATAGGCTAAACCTAAGGTGTTTTTACCTAAAATTTTTACTAAAAAATAAGCCATACGTTTACTTAAACCAGTTTTAATAAACCCTCGAGCTATCATAAACGCGATAACAATCAACCAAATTAAACTACTGTTTAATTCACTTAATGATATTTTGACTGATTCGGCAGCAGTTGTCGCTCCTGATGGTCTTAGAACAGCAAATACCGTAATAGCTAATAATCCAATTGCACCTATAGGCATGATTTCTGCCACGATACAAGCGATGGTTGCCACAAATATAATACTTGTTCGCCAACCTTCTAAACTAATACCTTCTGGTGGAGATATAAAAAGCCACAATATTGCCGATATCCCTGCAATAATAATAAGAGGAAGCCATTTAACTGGCGGTTTTTTTACTGTACTCATAATATTTCCTTTTAAATTAAATATCAATTTAATCAAATTGATAATGAAATGATATAATTTGTAAAATCTTTATTTTATTCGCAATATTTAGATTACTTCATATTCTCTATTGAGCAGTTCAAAAGCAAAATTATCAGGATTGACTATCTTTATTGTTTTATCCTTCAATAAAAATATAGCAGATAAATTTTGCTGATTTTTCAATAATTGTTTAGTCTTTTCAATACCAAATCCATATAAGATTGTTGAATAAATATCACCTTCAAGGGATGTATCCGAAATAACAGTAATACTTTCTAACTCATTATCTAAGGGATAACCCGTTTTAGAATCCAGAATGTGATGATAAACATGTTGATTTTCAATAAAGTAACGTTCGTAAATTCCCGATGTAACAACAGATTTATTTTTTACTTTAATAAGACCTACTAACTCATTTTCGACTGAGGAAAAGGGTTTTTTTAACCCTATATGCCAATAACCTTCAGCATCAATGGGTGAGTCGCCTATAGTTAGCACATTACCACCTAAGTTTATTATTGCCTGATAAACTTGGTGCTGTTGCAAAACTAGTTTAATCACATCGGCAATATAACCTTTGGCTATTGCGCCTAAATCAATCTCCATGCCTACTTTTTTTAAAAATACCGAACAAGAATTAGGATCTAATTCAATATCATTAGGATCAATCAAAGATCTTTTTTCAACAATTTGCTCGGGATCGGGGACCTGATGTCCAGAAAAACCAATCTTCCAAAGTTTAACTAAGGGGCCAATAGCAACATTAAAGCAACTATCTGGCATTAAACTGACTTTCCAAGCTTGCTCAATAAGCGAATAAACGGCATGACTAACTCTTATCGGATGCTTTCCTGCCGCATTGTTGATTGACATAACTTCCGATACGGGTCTATTAACCGTTAATTTATTTTCAAGCTGATTAATGGTATTAAAAACATGTTGCACAACGGTTTCATTAGGCTCAAAAAGCATTAATGATACCGTTGTTCCCATCATAGCTTGAGTATATTCATAGCGTGAATGATGCATTCAAAAATTGCTATTCAGTTATTGATGAATATAATCTGTAGCTTGTTTACCTGCTTGCATACCAAAAATGATAATATCAGCTACGGCGTTACCACCGATACGATTGGCGCCATGTACTCCACCAACAACTTCACCAGCCGCAAATACCCCACTGATGACATTTTTCTCGGTATCAAGAACTTGGGTTTCAGTATTAATCGTTACCCCACCCATAGTATGATGAATACCTGGAGCAATTTTGATCGCATAAAAAGGTGCTTTATCAATTGGATGACGTAAACCAGTAGTTCGGCCAAAATCTTCATCTTGTTTGTTATTAACAAAATGATTATATCGTTCAATGGTTTTATGTAAGGTATTCGCATCAATTGACAGTTTTTGTGCTAACTCATTAATTGAATCAGCTTGTACAGTTAGATCTTGCGATACATATTCCTCAACAGATTTATTTTCATCGCGAATTTGTTGATCAAATAAAATATACGAATAATGTTCAGGCAACTTAATGATTTCGGCAGAAACTTTATCACGTGTATTTAATTCATTAACAAAACGTTCACCTTTTTGTGATACTAAAATCGCACCACCACCACGAATTGATTCAGAAATTAAGTAAGATGTAGTCTGCTCAACAGTCGGATGAATTTGAATTTCTTTCATATCCACTGTTCCGGCACCTAATTTTTCTAAAATCATAATACCAGAGCCAGTTGCTCCTTTGTGATTGGTGGTGACAAATCCTTTAAGATCTGGACGATATTTTTCAACCATTTCATGATTGGCACTAAAACCACCGGTAGCAATTATAACTGCTTTAGCTTTTATGGTTTGTATTGAACCATCTTCTTCAGTCACTTTAACACCAACAACTTTATGATTTTCAGTAATAATTTCAGTAACATTACAATCAAGCATTACTTCAATGCCACGTCGGTTAATATTTTTAACTAAACCACTAATTAAAAAACCGCCGACTGCAGCACCACTTGCAGGACGATGAGTACGATCAATACTCATACCACCAGTAGTTGTAATACCGCTGAGTTCAATGCCATTATTATCTAACCAATCAATAGCATCAGGCGCATTCTCAACAAAATAGCGTAATAGTTCTGGATTATTTTTGTTTTTACCACCAATCATGGTTTCTTGATAAAACAGATCTTTACTATCGACAATACCTTTAAGTTTTTGGAATTTGGTTTCCGCAGCATTCATACCTGCTGAAGCTTTATTGGTATTACCGCCAATAACTGACATTTTTTCAATCACAACAACATTAGCACCAAGGTCATGGGCTTGAATCGCTGCAGCAAGACCGGCACCACCACTACCGACAACAACAACATCATAGGCTTTGGCATTTGGATCACCACCTTCAGCAATAATCGCTTCTTTGTTTGATTGAGCCATCGCCTTAGTAACTGCTTTTTTGAAGGCTTCACTTTGTGATGTAGCACCAGAAATCGCATCTACATGAGGACTATTTGACTCAATAATGCGATGCTTAATTTCTGAAAAATTATTTAATACCTCATTATCAAAATTATTGGCATTAACTAATTGCATATCTTTGATAAAATCTTTACCAAGCTCAACATTAATCACAAATTCATAAGACTCATCATTAACTTTTTCTTGATAATTACCAGGTTTAAACTTTTTAACATTTAAATTCACATCACGAATTAAACTTTCGACAAGAGAAAAATGCCACAAAGGTTCGGGAATATTAAGTTCTTCTCGTTTATCACTATTGATGAATAGTTCTAATTTTTCACCTTTCATGATGCGAGCAGTCCAATCTGGATAAGCAATACACGCTCGGCCAACAGCAACAAAGTCAAATCCATTATCTAATGCAGTTCTAACATCGCTTTCATTAACAACGTTACCCACCCCAACAACTGGAATTTTAGCTAAAGTTTCTGAACGCATTGCTATATATTTATTAATTAATGGTGTTGGATCTTGAGTATCAACTATCGAAGGTCTTAAAATAGCCCCCATTGAAAAGTGAATATAATCTAAGCCTTTCTCCGCAAGCTTTTCAAGTAAATACATTGAATCATCAAAACGAATTCCTGGCTCTTCTATTTCTTCTGGTGAGAAACGGTAACCAACAATAAAGTCTGAATTTGCATACTGTTTGACCATATTATAGGTGATATCTAAAACCGCTAGTGGAAATCGAGCTCGATTATCGCGACTGCCACCCCATTTATCATTTCGTTGATTTGAATTTGGTGAATAAAATTGTTGAATCAAATAAGTATTAGCACCATGAATTTCCACGCCATCAAAACCAGCTTGAATGGCTCGACGTACTGCTTGACCAAACTTATCAATCATTTGATCAACTTCATCGGCAGTTAATTCTATCGGTGTAGCAGCTCCTGGCCTTGGGGCGGCAATAGCACTTGGACCAACAGGCGTTTGACCGCCAATAAGTTTTGGTTCAACCATTCTACCGCCATGATAAACTTGAATAACTGCTTTTGAACCTTTTTCTTTAATAGCTTGAGCTATTTTAGCAAGACCTTCAATTTTATCATCGCTATCTAGACCGATTGCACCAGGAAAGGCTAATCCTTTATTGTCAACAAAGCCACATTCAACAATAATTGTGCCTATTTCTCCGGCTCTTGCTCGATAATATTCGATTAAATCATTGGTAACTGATCCTTCATAAAACCCTGAACAAGTGGTCATAGGCGCCATCATAATGCGATTTTTTAATGCCACTCCATTGGGTAAAGTTACTGACTTGAAAATATCTTTTTTCATTTTTAATACCTAATCATTAATATTCAAATTAAAATTTTGGCGAGCATAATACCATTTCAAATTACTCTTCTCCACTTACATAAGTTTCATTAGTCAAAAAATATCATTTTTTCGACAGGAAAATATCAAATATTTTTAGAGAGTTAATGGCAAAAATTGTCAAATCTCAAATAATGACTGTTCATTTTTTGCGGTATTTGTTGACTTATAAAACGATTTCAAGCCTAACAGTCTAAAAAAAAACATTGTAACCATTTCATTTACTTATATATTTTTATTCATATACCACTTGAACTTTATTTATATTCGGCTAGAATGCTTAGCAATTTTAGAAAAGAGAATTTGATTATGATTGTGGTTCAAACACACAGACCAATAGCAAAAATAAAATTGAATTGTCTTTTTCTTTTGAATATTGATCCTCCTTTATGGAGGATTTTTTATGTCTGCAACTTTAACTTTTCGAATTTATATCAAATTTTAAACCAAAATCACATCAAAAATAGCCATAGACAGGAGATAGCATGAAACCTTTGATCCCTTTTTATAATCCAAGCATAAGTTACGAAGATAATTATGCTCAAGGCCCTTTTGGACTTTTTGCTGAATTAGATAAGGCTGAACAGGTCGCAACTAAACCAACAAAATTTTTAAATGTCGATGTTAATCTTCCATTTGGTCAACCTGCAGGTCCGTTACTAAATGCTAATTATATCAAAGCTGCTTTTGCTTATGGATTTGACTTATGTGTTTATAAAACGGTTAGAACCAAGTTTCACAAATGTCATCCATTACCGAATGTTTTATCTGTTCATCCTAAAGGTAAGTTATCACCTAACCTAGATACTGTTTTGGCTGATAGAAACTACGATCAACCTTTATCAATTACTAATTCCTTTGGTGTGCCATCATTTGCACCGGATATTTGGCAACCTGATATGGCTGATGCGGTAAATGCGGCCGGTGCTGGACAATGTGTAATAGGTAGTTTCCAAGGTACCCAAGGTAATGGTGAGATAGAAAAAGATTATGCTTTAGCGGCTAAATTAGTGAGAGAAACTAATGCGCCTATATTAGAAGCTAATTTGAGTTGTCCAAACGAAGGAGCAAGTAAACTACTGTGTTTTGATGTCGATAAAGTAGAACGAATTGTGAATGAAATTAAGAATGCGGTACCAGATCGCCCTCTTATTTTAAAATTAGCCTATTTTCCTGATGATGAACGCATTATATCTCTATTAACTCGTGTCGGAAAAATTATTGATGGATTGAGTACTATTAATACCCTTTCGGCGAAACCGGTAGATGCAAGTGGACATCCGGCACTAGGCGAAAACCGCAAAGAAGGTGGCATATGTGGTGATGCAATTCGTTGGGCTGGACTTGATATGGTGAGTCGTTTGGCAAAATATCGTCAACAACTGGATTTAAATTTTGCCATTATTGGCGTTGGTGGTGTCAGCAATAGTGAACATTATCATCAGTTTATTCAAAATGGCGCTGATGCGGTAATGAGTGCTACAGGTGCAATGTGGAACCCATTATTAGCTATTGAGATTAAAAAAAGTCTTAAATAGTTATCAGTTATCTCACTATATTACTAAGTAATTGTTACAGGGTAACTTATTTGCCCTGTAATTTTATTCCTACCAACAACTATATTATCTCTTCTTGAGAAAATAATACCCACCAAAAATAACATGTGCAAAGAAGACTATTGCTAAAATAATTCTGACATGCAAAGAATCAAATAAAATAAATGGAATAAATAAAATGATGAAAACCATGGTTAACATTTTTATCAATCCTTTTTTTGATACTTTTTTCTCAATAAGCATTTTCTGCACATAGGTTTGATAATAATGAGTTTGGGTAAAATAGTTGTACAGGCGATCAGAACTGTTTAACCATAGATATGCAGTAAGCAAATAAAAAGGTACAGTAGGTAAAATAGGAATAAAAATCCCCACTGTTCCTAATACAAAGGAAAGCCCTCCTAAAAAAATAAATAGCGATTTCTTTAACATATTTAAATCAATTCAAATAATTTTAATTTGTGTAAATAATTATTGAAGATAACATAAATATATAGAGAAAGTTACCACTAAATATCAAATGACAGAACTATTAAGCTCTAACCATATTCTTTAGAGAAAGACTAGATATAAGTAGCTATAGAAAATTTAAATCAAAAGATTACGGCTAAGTTAGTTTCTTGACGTGATATCTCATATATTTAAAATTGGAACAAAAAAAGGATACAAAAATAGTATTGAAGTATAGTTAAAATTAATTCAGAAATGTTATGAGTTTTATATAGAATGAGTGTTTTTGAATTATACTCAAAGTGAGTAAAACTTTTAAGAATTGGCGGAACGGACGGGGCTCGAACCCGCGACCCCCTGCGTGACAGGCAGGTATTCTAACCAACTGAACTACCGCTCCGCTTTTTAGACTCTTTAATGCAGAAGATTAAAGTAGGCGTGATATTAAAGATTATTATTATTTTCGTCAATATAAATTTTAAAAATTATGTTCAATTGAATAGAAAACAATCATTAATGCACTTTCCAAAGGGCTCCACCACTTTTTTTATCAATTTTTTCTAAAATTGAATCATGCGCAGCTAATTCTGCTTCGTTAGCTTTAATTACTGTTAGCGGTATCCCACTACGTTCAATTTTTTTCACGGCATTATTCGTCATTGATGCAGATAAATTATCGTCCGAACTAAATGCCAAAGTGGTTTGTCCTCCGGTCATTGCTAAATAAACTTCAGCAAGTATTTCAGCATCCAGTAAGGCTCCATGTAAGGTACGATGTGAATTATCAATTTGATAACGCTCGCACAATGCATCCAAATTATTACGTTTACCAGGGAAAAGACGGCGAGCCATAGCTAATGTATCGGTAATAATACAGTGATCAGCTGTTTTATAGTCTAACCCACAAAGACGAAACTCATAGTCCATAAAACCAACGTCAAACGAGGCGTTATGAATAACTAATTCAGCACCATCTATAAACTTAATAAAATCATGTGCAATATTTTTAAAAATCGGTTTGTCTTTAACAAATCCATCACTGATACCATGAACTTTAAAGGCTTCTTCATCAATTAAACGTTCTGGATTGATGTAAACATGGAAATGATTTCCTGTTAATCGTCGATTTAATACCTCAACTGCACCAATCTCAATAATCTTATGACCTTCATAATGATTATTACCGTCTTGATTCATACCTGTAGTTTCTGTATCTAATACAATTTGGCGGGTTGAATGTGTTATCACAATATACTCTTCTTTATCTATAATTGGGAATTTAACAAATTAGTGGTATAGTCTAACACCAAAACGCTCTGATGTTGATACCTACACTGTTTTAGTCAATGATTGATACAACATTAATAATGGTTTATTAATATTTATATTAAGCCAAAATTTCTCGAAAAATAATCACGATAAAAGTTTATAAATTAGGCCACATATGCAAAAAAGTATTGAAATATTCACTGATGGATCTTGTTTGGGTAATCCAGGACCTGGTGGATATGCAGCGATTTTAAAATACAAACAAAATGAAAAAGTACTAGCTCAAGGTTATTTCAACACCACTAATAATCGTATGGAGTTACTTGCTGCCATTGTTGCGTTAGCATTACTGAAAGAACCCTGTCAAATTAAGCTTTATTCTGACAGCCAATATTTACGCAATGGTATTTCAAATTGGATTCATGGTTGGAAAAAAAACGGCTGGAGAACCGCTAAAAAACAACCAGTGAAAAACGTTGATTTATGGCAACGTTTAGATGAATTAGCTAAGCTACATACGATCGAATGGATTTGGGTAAAAGGCCATGCAGGTCATATTGAGAACGAACGCTGTGATGTTATCGCTAAAACGCAAGCTGAATCACCTACCTTACACGATACTATTTTTGAAGCATCATTAACTGATTAATCCGATAAAATAAAGGTATAATAACAATGTATCAGCTACATATTATCCCTGCTCTAAAAGATAATTATATTTGGTTACTTGAAAATGCTAATAAACAGGTAGTTATTATAGATCCTGGTGAAGCTGCTCCAGTGCTAAGTTATCTAAAAAAATATCACTTAGCACCCCTTGCAATTTTACTCACTCATCACCATATCGATCACACTGGTGGGGTAACTGAGCTAAAAGCAGCTTATCCCGATATTGAAGCTTTTGGGCCAAGTGAAATTAATTTGCAGATTAACCATCTCGAAAACATCAATGAATTATTGATTGCTGATTTTCGATATGAGGTTATTTCAGTACCGGGACATACATTAGGACATTTAGCTTATTATTGTCAGCCATATTTATTTTGTGGTGATACATTGTTTTCCGCTGGTTGTGGAAGAATTTTTGAAGGTGATCATAAGCAAATGCTAAGTTCACTGAATAAATTAAAGCAGTTACCTGATGATACCCTTATTTGTGCAGGACATGAATATACCTTAACTAATTTAGATTTTACTCAAATGCTGGTTCCTGGGGATCAAGTTATCCGTGAGTATTATGATTTTACCTGCAGAAAGAAAATTACTTTGCCTTCTATTTTAACCAAAGAAAAACAGATCAACTTATTTTTACGTTGTGAGGAAAAAAACTTACAAAATAAATTTAATTGTAACAATGAGTTAGAGTTGTTTGCTTTTTTTAGGAGCCAAAAGGACATTTTTTAGGTATAATAATCAGCTTAAATTAATGTCCTAACTTATAATCTAATGAAAAAATTATTAATATTTACAGTGTTATGTGCTTTTTTAGTCGGGTGTCAGAATCATGGTTCACGATACAACGCTGGCTCAAAAAAATATAATACTAAATCAATAGTTAATTCTAGCGTTAAAAGTGGTGGTGTTAATTACGCTTCAGTTACGCAAAATCCTTGGCGTTATATGTTAACGCAAATTAACGTTAATGTACCTAATAATAGCCGAGTTGTTGCCGAACGCGAACGTTTATTACGTAATCCAAAAGGATTTGAAAATATTGCGTTACGATCTGAGCCTTATGTGTATTACATCATTAATCAGTTACGAAAAAATAAATTACCGGTCGAACTAGCTTTAATCCCATTAATAGAAAGTGCTTACGATCCTTTAGCCACATCTCCTGCTCAAGCTGCTGGTTTATGGCAATTTGTACCTATCACTGCTAAAGAATATGGTTTAAAACGTAGTAGTAGTTTTGATGGCCGTCGAGATCTAATTGCATCAACTGGTTCAGCAATTTCTTTGTTACAAAACCTTAATAATCGATTTAATGGCGATTGGCTGTTAACATTAGCTGCATATAATGCTGGTGAAGGTAGAATTCAAAGAGCTATTGATAAAAATAAAGCTAAAGGTTTATCAACTGATTATTGGTCGTTAGATTTACCGGCAGAAACAATGCATTATGTGCCAAAAATATTAGCTATCATTGATATTGTTAAAAATAATAAACGATATGGTATTAAATTACCTGATTGTAATTATGAAAATTCATTAGTTAGAATCGATATGTCTAAAAACGTATCATTAGCTAAAATAGCGCAATATTCAGAATTATCACTTAACGATTTAATGACATACAATGCAGGTTATGTACAACAAACAGTAAATGGCCCTTTCCATCTATTAGTACCTTATTCTCATGCAGATAAATTATTTAAAAAGTTAAAATCTGAAAATTTAGTTGTTAATCAAGTGACTGAACTTTTAGAAGATGTTCCACATAACAATATGCCGTTTGAAATAAAATCTACTACTATTCAATATACAGGTACCAATGCGAAAGATACCAAATCAATGTTGAATGGTGGCAAAAAACAGATTACTTATCAAGTTAAAGCGGGTGATAACCTTTATACTATCGCTCAAAATTACCGAGTTAAAATCACCGATCTTTTGCAATGGAATAAATTAAAAAATATGCGTGTTAAAGAAGGTGATATCTTAACGATCAATTTGGTCAATTCTAATCCAATTTAAATTTCACAAATAATGGATTATGATCTGATGCGGCTGTATTGACTATATTAGCCGCATTAAGCTTCAATCCTCGATAAAATACAAAATCAAGTGGCCTACCTAAAAATGTTTTTCTTATATCATTAGAGAAATTAACTGGTTTAAGATTTATTGAACGAATTAAATGATAAAGTAGGCTTAATCGTTGCCGACTCCAGGCATTAAAGTCGCCCGCCAAAATTACTGGCCCATGATGTTGTTCGATATAATTTAATAACATATAAATTTGTTGGCGGTAAACTTTCACCCCTAGACTAAAATTAATAGCATGAATATTAGCAACTAAAAGTTGTTGCGTTGAATTTTTTATTGGATAAAGAGTAATTAATGCTGATTTTGGTACTCGAATGAATGGTTCTCTTTCTCTAAAGGATAAAATTTGTGTTGGTGTTGTGTCAGTTATTGTCATAACTCCAGCATAAATATCGTTTAAACTATAGGCTGGTACATGATCAGCAATTTTATTATTTTCAGCAATAAAATTTAATAATTGTGAGGTGGTTTGAGCTTCCTGTAATAATATCAACTTGGTTTGATGAGCATATTGCTCGAGGATATTAATACAATCCGCCCTCTTCTGTTTAAAAATATTCCAAACCAAAACCGAAAAAGGTTGTTGGCCAATTAACGGTTCATTATGCATAATTTTATGGTTTGGTAATATTAATTCAACATCACATTTTCCTTGATATCGTAATGTATAATCGCGATGTTTAAACATTTTAGCTGTTCAATTTTTCTTTTAAAAATTCATCAAAGGACATAGTGTCATTTTGTTCTATTTTCTGTTGTTTTTCAATCGATAACATTCGTTGCTGATTAAAATCATCTTCAGTTAGAACTGATAAGGGTTCTGAGCTAAGTTGTTTTTTATATTGAGTAGCTAAAGCTAAACCAAATTTGGCTGTTCCCAAATCACTAATAGCGGCTAAAGTTCTCGCCGATAGTGTCAATTCCGGTTGATCAAACATAAGATCAAGCCGTTCACAAACTTTTCGATATTGTTGTTTGTCGTCTTGATGATCAAGTACATCGGCGACTCGAAGTAAATCTTTGAAAAGTTCGTGCCCTACTTTAGCTAACGGTTGTCGATAGCTATCACAGCCTAATCCAATTTCTAATCCTGGTTTACGGCCTTCAATAATCACTCTATTCCAATTTAATTTTGCACATTCTAGCTCTGCACTACTCATTTCAGGAGCAGGCGCTAAAGCACACCAAATTAAAAATAGGTCGATAAATCGAATTTGTTCCTCGGTAATACCAATTGGTGAAAATGGATTAACATCAAGTGCTCGAACTTCTATATATTCTATGCCACCACGTAGTAAAGCATCGGATGGTGATTCCCCAGATCTTGGAACTCGTTTCGGTCGAATTGGTGCATAAAATTCATTCTCAATTTGTAATACGTTATCATTCAACTGTCGATAATGGCCATCAACCTTAATGCCTAATTTGCCAAATTCGGCTGATTTTGTCTTGGTAGCCCGCTTTAAACCTTCAACATAAGTATCTAGATGATTAAAGGTGATCCCTAATTGTTTCTGGGCATTATTAGTATAACCAATATCACTCAATCGTAATGATGTAGCATAAGGTAAATAGCAGTTACCATTAGTTTGTTCGATGAAAGCTTTTGCTTTTTCTGGATCTTGAATAAATGACGAGCACATTGATGGCGATGCACCAAATAGATAAGGGATAACCCAACCAAAACGGTAGTAATTGCGAATTAGAGTGAAATAACCTTCCGAAATAACAGCCTTACCCTCTTCACTGTTTTTAACACCATCTCTTGCTTGCCAAAATGCCATGGGTAATGAAAAGTTATAATGAACCCCTGAAATAGTTTGCATCATGGCACCATAACGATTTTTTAAACCTTCACGATAAACCGTTTTAAAACGTCCTTCATTAGATTTTCCATATTGAGCTAAGATAATGTCATCTTCTTTGGCAACAAAACAAGGCATGCTCAGTGGCCACATTAACTCATCACCAATATTTACACTGGCATAACGGTGTAAATCTCGTAAAAAAGTTAACATATAATCGATATTGGTATTAACTGGAGTAATAAACTCTAATAAAGATTCTGCAAAGTCAGTCGTGATCCATGGATGAGTTAATGCAGCACCAATTTTTTCAGGAAACGGCGTTTTTGACAGCGAACCATCAGGTAAAATTCGTAATGTCTCACGTTCAAGGCCTCTCTGAATGCCTTGTAAAATAGTATAATGTTTTTCTAACCAACTGAGAGCTTTCGAAACATCAGGAACCATAATATTAACTATCCTAAATTCAGTTTATGTTGGCTCAATTTTAACATAGTTTACTGCTTTAGATAGGCAGTTTTCTTGATTGAGTGAAGCTATTTTAAGAATATGAATCCTCAATCGAAAATAAAAAAACTATTATTTAAAACATTTAAGCAAAAAGTGGAGTGATGAAAAAAGCCATTACTGAGTTAATAAGTAATGGCAATAATATAGATAATGCTTAGATAATGATATTAATTAGTAGATTGTTGTTTTTGCTTAGCGACATAATCTTCATCTACTGTTATTACCGTTTTATTTTGTGGATCGATAATATAGGTTTTACCAAAACCAACTACTAATCTACCCTCTTTTGGGGTTAATTTAAATAAATTAAAATCATTCATTTCAGCTAACATATAAACCATTTTGCTCACTTTTTTAGCTAGCAGATCGACAACAGAATCAAATTGTTCAGATCCTCTTTCAACAATAGTTGCCGAAGCATGGAAAGACAATCTTCTACGAGCATAAATATTCTTAGTATTAGATTCATCATCAATAATTAAAAAAGATATGTTTGAATTAGCTTTGATATTTTTACTATGTGGTGCTAAGTCTGAAATTAAGATGTAATAGTCATTACCGTCAAAGAAATAAGGTGAATAGCTAGTATCAACCTCTCCTGTTTCGGTGATTGTTGAAAGTATGATAGTTTGCATTGTTACATGTAAATCATCTATTGTTTTTTGCACAACATCATTTTTGGACTCAGCCATAATTACTCCTTGATTTGTTTTAATATTTTGTTAAATAATCTGTTTTTAAAATCACGATAAATTTAATTGATAACACTTATTAAAGTAGTTCGATATATCACTATGAGAAATTATAATAAAACTACTTGTTGGTAAGTTAGTCTGTAACAATTTTAGCAATTGCTTTTCGGCTACTTTATCTAAAGCATTGGTGGTTTCATCCATAAAAATCCAATCCGGTTTATGCATTAAAATTCTCGCAATAACTAAACGTTGTTTTTCGCCACCAGAAAGTGTATTTAAATTATCATTAAGTAAATTTTTATCAATATTTTCAGAAGAAAAACCCACATCTAATAGTAGTTGTTTAATAACAGTAAGATCCTTCTCAAACAATGGTTCTGGATAACTTACTGCATGAGCCAATCCTCCCATAGGAAAGTAAGCATTTTGTGATAAAAAAAGTTTCTTAAATTTAGGAACCTTGACCACTCCATCATAATATGGATAAAGACCAGATATTATTTTAAAAAGTGTTGATTTACCTATACCCGATGCACCAGATAAAACAACTGACTCCCCTTTGTTAATATGGAGATCAGGTAATTTTAGTAAAATCTTTCCATCAGGTTTGTTTATGATTAAATTTTCCAATAATAAACATTCATCTCCATTTTCAACTTGATTAAGTTGTTTAAACTGGTAAGAGACTTTTTCAGACTGTTGAATAAATTGGCTTAAACGATAACTACAGGCAATCAGTTCGGCCAGTTTATTATAATTGAAAATAAACCAAGATAAATTAGTCACTACATTACTAAATGATTTACTAATTTGCATCAATGATCCCAAACTAACTTTACCGATTAAATAGATTGGTAGAGAAAAAAAGGTCGGAATACTTAACACTGTTAAATAGTAAGGACGTGTAAAACAACCTAAAATAAATTGTCGTTTAATCAGTTTATACCAATTTTTTACAATGCTATCAAAATGTTGATCAAATTGTTGTTGTTCAACCTGTTCTCCCTCTAATAATGCAATAGATTCTTTCGCTTCTCTAAATCGAGTTAAAACAAAACGGTAATTTGCTTCTAAATGTTGTTGCTGAATGAGTAAATTTTTTAATGGGCTTCCCAACTTGTGGGCAACATATGAAGTTAAAATGACATAAATAGGGGCTAACCAAATTAGATAATGTGAAATGCTTATATCAATATTGAATAGGCTAAATTCTAAAACAAAATTATCGGTTATTTGCCATAAAAGCATAAAATATGAAAAAAGACCTATAAATTGTGTAATAAATGAAAATCCTTCGTTAGTTAATCTTTCGATAAATAAAAGGCAATCTTCAGAAATACGCTGATCTGGATTGTCTATGTTTGCTTGATTATTATTTATAAACCAATAGGCTTTATGATTGAGCCAATGATTTATTATCGTGTCATTTAAAACTTTACGCCAAGTTATAACCAATGTTTTTCTTAAATACTCGATGATCAAATAGGTAATTGCACCAAAAAAAGTTAACATGATAAAAACTAATAATTGCGTTATTACCGCTTGCATATCGTACTTTTCTAATGCGTTATAAAAGTTTTTATTCCAATTAATCATTTCTAGACTGATTCTGATTAGAATAATATTTAAACTTATAATAATAAAAGCATAACCAAAACCTAACTTTCCTTGCTTGGATTTGAAACAGAGCTTCATAAGCAATATGATATTTTTTAATGTTTGCAAAACTTATATTCTCGAAACTAAATATTTTTTCTATTTACTACCATCAATATCGTTATTAAAATTTTGATAGTAGTAATCATCCTTAATTATTAGAAATTTATAACCGCACTTATGGCAAATGTTCTTCCTGGCGCTGTTTGTAACTCGATAGGATTCGTCACTTTTACATTAGTTTGCGGATTTTTATAATAACTACTAAACATAGGCCATTTAAAATAACGACGATCGAAGATATTTAATACTGAACCCCTAATAGTAATATTCTTGCTTGGATGCCAATTTAAATAAGCATTATAAATGGCATAACCACTTGGCTTAAATACTTCATCTGAAGACGAGCTATCTTTGGATACATGTGAAACCGCTTTAGAAAATGTAGCTAATACTTCAGTATCAAAATTGAAATCAGGAAGATGCCATTTTAGACCTAGATTACCTTGTAATGGCATGGCATCATTAAAATAAGATTTTTTCTGTTCAGGTGATTCTTGTTTTTTACCATATTGATACGAAGTCGACGCATTTAATGTCCAATTTGGATAAAATTGCCATTCAGCCGATGATTCAATACCCCAAAGATTAACTTTGGATAAATTTTTATAGGTATAATCTTTTGGTCCAACACGAATAAAATTCTTTATATAATCACTATAATCAGCTTTAAAAAAGCCTACACTAAACCAGCCTTTAGAAAAATCGCCTCTTAACCCTGTTTCATATGATTTTACTTTTTCTGGCTTCAATTTAGGATTAGGGATTAGATTCATGCTAAATGATGGCAAAGAAGTATATAACTGTTGAGCTGTTGGCATTTTAAAACCTTCAGCATAACGAGCATAAACTGAGTATTGATCGTTAATGTTAAACAAAGCACCTAATTGAGGAATAAAACGATGTGATGTAACCTCACGAGGTTCTTTTCCTTCGATTACCGCATAATGGCTATCTGGATTGGGTTTGATTTTGTAAGTTGCATAGCGGACACCTGGCTTAATTTTAAATCGTTCACTAATCAAATGAAATTCATCTTGAAAATAGATATCAGCTCTTTGTGTTTTAGAATTAGCAAAATTAAACCCTCCACCAATGCTTTTTATACCATTTTTTGTACTTGCATTACGATAGTAACTGCGGGTAATATCGCCCTGAAAACCATAAACTAAATCATGATTACTGTTTAAAAAGTCAAAGTTTGAGTTCAATTGTAAATCCAATTGCCAGAATTTTTCTTTATAATCATTAGTTGTATAGGTATAAATCGGATTTTGTTTTTTATCTTTTTGCTGACGATGTGATTTTAAATAACGTTCTTGAGGAGAATAAGAGAGCATGGTTTTAATTTGATCCACAAACCCTAATGATGGCATCCAACTATCATCGATGGCAAACCTTTTACGAGTTTGTATTTGCGTTCTTCGATAATCACCATTGAAAGATCCATTAGATTGCAAACCGTAATCATATAGCTGTTTTACAAACGAGTTAGATCGAAAATTTTCATATGTTAATTTTGTTTCCCGATTATCATTATGATAAACAAGTTTAGTGAGCATATTTTCTGCTTTCGCATCTAAAGGGTTTAATTTATTACATCGTATGGCATCTTCTCCACGCGGACATCCCCAAATACCACCATTCGCTTTAGCTTTGCTTAATCTCGCCTCTTGATAATCTCGACGACTAAAACTTAATAAACCTTCTAAATTAGACATTAGTTCAACAGCTAACATACCGGTTTTAGTATTTTGTTTATTCAAACTATCATAACCACCATTAACTCTAACTGCATATGATCTGCCTTTAAGTAAATCACTAGGATCTAATGTTTTAAATGCCACAACACCACCAACTGCATCGGCTCCCCATAAAACTGATCCTGGTCCACGAATAACTTCCACGGTTTTGATATTTGATAAATCAATAAAATTTCTGTTTCCGTCTTGTATACTTTCAATAACCCTTGAGCCATCTACTTGTAACTGAACACGGTTACCCGACATGCCACGTATTCTAATTCCACCGAGATTCCCAAAAGGATCGGTACCAGAAGTTTGTCGATTTACCGATATACCTGGCATATATCTAACTAAATCTTCCATCGTTGACATTTGATGATCATCTATATTTTTCTTAGTCACAACATCAACCGTTTCAGGGATAGCCAATTTAGCTTTCTTTTGTCTGCTCGCCGTAACCGTAATTGTTTCTATATCATCATTATCAGCAAATACAGGGAAAGGTATTGAAGCCGCCAACATCATTAGAAATATCTTATTTATTTTCATTTTTCACCACAAAATTAGATTAATGAACTGCTTTAACCAATGCCCCAATATTTGATAATTATCATTTTTGGCCCATTAATCTAGCAAAAATTATAAACATGATCAATGTTAATAATAATTATTAACATTTGCTAATGATTATCATTTAATGTTATTGCTGTAATTATAAAAATTGAATAGAATCAGGATAAGAAATCTTTATATGATGAAAATAAAAGGTAAGAACAAAAGAATTCACAAAATTGGTTAGGCTAGATTTATTAATATTTATTATAAAAACTAGCCTATATTAGTAATGATTTATCTGATTTTTTCTAACAAAACTAGCACTTCCATATGAGATGTATGAGGGAACATATCAAATAATTGCACTTTGGTC
Organism: Gilliamella sp. LMG 34362; assembly: GCF_984569125.1. Taxonomy (NCBI): domain Bacteria; kingdom Pseudomonadati; phylum Pseudomonadota; class Gammaproteobacteria; order Orbales; family Orbaceae; genus Gilliamella; species Gilliamella sp. LMG 34362. Next base: position 1,569,971 of record NZ_OZ474902.1, read on the forward strand.
ATTTGGTAATTAGTCAATAATTGTAGATCTTGTGCTAATGATGACAAATTACAACTTGAATACAAAATATAGTTGGGTTGTATATTTTCCAAGTATTCGACCAGTACTCTACCTGCCCCTCGTCTTGGTGGATTAAGTAAAACTAAATCAGGCGTCTGCTTTTGATGGGTTGCATATTTAGTGGCATCTAAGGATTCAAAATTAAGTTTGTCATAACCTAGCTGTTTAGCAGATTTTGATGCACATTCAATAGCATCAGAACTAATTTCAATTCCTGTTAATTGAATATTATCGTTATTAGCATGACGAACACAATGCAAACCAAATCCACCTACACCACAAAAGAGATCCCATATAGAGTTTACATCTAAATTCGCCAGCCAATCACTAGCCGTTTTATATAATTTTTCAGCAATATAGCTATTTGTTTGAAAGAAGCTTTTTGATTTTATATAAAGTGGTATGTGATTTAACCTAAATTCTAGAAAAGGATTATCCGTTAAAATTAACTCTTCGTTACCCTCTAATATGGCGGCATGATTAGGTTGAATATTAATCGATACGACTTGTAGATTATTTATCTTATTGATTAAATTGTGCAAACTATTGCTTATCTTCTCGACAAATTTATGTGATTTTAATACAAACCGTAGCATAAAGTGGCTTTTATCATCGATAACACTTTCGGTAATAATGACAAATTTTAACTCCCCTTTCCGCTTATTAATATTATAAGGGACCAATCCTTGTTTACGGATATAGGTGCGAACCATTTTTAGGATACTTTGCATATTTACGCTATAAAGCGGGCAATCACACAGATCAATAATTTGGTTATCATTTTGAATACCCAATATGGGTTTTTCAACCGTGCCTAGCACCGCCATTTTAGCTTTATTACGAAAACCTAATTCAGGGCTAGCAGAAGGATCTTTAACTTCTTTAGGATTAAACTTTGCTAAAGTTTCAATTAATTGGTTTTGCTTTTCATTTAGTTGAGACTTATATGGTTGATTTATTTTATGACAAGACAAACATTTATTTTCTTGATAATAGCTACATTGCATTTTATGAAAACCTTTTTTTATAATGCATTATTATATAATTAAATGGTTTTAAGCTGTATTAGTTTTCTTTTTTTATGTCCAAAAACCCCTTTCCTCAAAATTTTTTAACAAAAATCTTAAATTTAATCGTTATACTTGATTTATCAATAGCTATGATTTGACGAAATAGCGGTATATGATAGGATATTGCCATGCAAATTATAGGAACTCATTAATGTCTATTAAGTTAAAAACCCCCGCTGAAATCGAAAAAATGCGAATCGCTGGCAAATTAGCAGCAGAAGTTTTAGAAATGATTGAACCTTATGTCAAACCAGGTATTAGCACTGGTGAGCTAGATAAGATCTGTTATGAACACATTGTTAATGTGCAAAAGGCTATTCCTGCCAACATTGGTTATCATGGTTTTCAGCATACCAGCTGCATTTCAATTAACGATGTAGTATGTCATGGTATTCCAAGTTTTGATAAAAAGTTAAAAGATGGTGATATTCTTAATATTGATGTGACGGTAATTAAAGATGGTTTTCATGGGGATACATCAAAAATGTACATTGCAGGAAAACCAACTGTTGCCGGAGAAAAACTATGTCAAGTCACACAAGAGAGTTTATACGAAGCCATTAAAATAATTAAACCAGGGATCAGATTAAAAGAAATCGGTAAAGCAATTCAAAAATATGTTGATAAATTTGGATTTTCTTCTGTTCGTGAATATTGTGGTCATGGTATAGGTGAAGTATATCATGATGAACCACAAGTTTTACATTATGATGCTGACGATGGTGGTGTGATTTTAAAACCAGGTATGACCTTTACTATTGAACCGATGGTAAATACTGGGGATTGGCGTACTCGTACCATGAAAGATGGTTGGACAGTTAAAACCAAAGATCATGGATTGTCAGCCCAATATGAACACACGATTTTAGTTACAGATAATGGTGTTGAAGTTCTAACCCTTCGCAGTAATGAAAACTTTCCTCGCGTTATCGAACACTAAACAAAAAAGATTCAACAATGCTCAATTGTTGAATCTCTTCATTTTATATAGCTTAACCTAACTATCTAGAATTCAATTTCCCGCGATTTTTGAATTCATTAACTTTACTGCGACATATATTTCTAGGTTGTGATATTCGTCCCTAATATCCAGTAGCTCATAAAAAAGCGTCCAAAATCCTTCAAGCTTTGGTTTTAGCAATTTTAATATAATAACGTATAAAGCTTACGGCGATAGCTACTAGCAAGTGCGTTATTCGTTCCTAAAGCTGCTAATAGATCTAGTAAAGTTTTCTTCACCTGCCCTTCGCCAGCATTCAGATCTTTTGTTAAAGGTTTGAACAACAGTTCTAAGGCTTCTTCGTGCCGGCCAACCTGCATTAATTGCGATGAAAGTTGAATCATTAACTCAACATTATCTGGCTGTTTAGCTAATTCAGCTTGTAATTGCTGTAATTCAGGTGAATTCGCTGCTTGTTCGAGTAACTCAATTTCGGCTTGTAAACCGTGGTATGCTGTATCCTGATCTTGCAATGGAATAGTTGTCAAAACCTCCTTTGCTTCAGCTAGTTGTTTTTGTTCTATTTGGCTTTTCGCTAACATTAACGCAATATCTGATCTTGGTTTGCCTAAATGATCTTTAAGTACAGTCCAAGTTTGTTTTAATAAAGGTAATGCTTGCGCATATTGGCCTTCATTAAATAATTGTTGTGCTTCAATAAGCTTCAGTTCATCTTCATTGGGTAAAATTTTATCTAAAAAAGTTTTAATAGTTTCTTCATTTTGTGGCCCCTGAAAACCATCAACAGGTTGACCATTTTGAAACATATAAACGGTTGGAATTGCTCTAAGCCCAAATTGAGCTGCTAACATTTGTTGTTCATCACAATTTACGCTAGCAAGAATGAATTGTCCGTGATGTTGTGTTGCTAATTTGGTTAACGTATTTGTCATTTCTTGATAATTAGGACTTCTTGGTGACCAAAAATAGAACAACACTGGATTACTGGTTGATTTTTCGATAATTTCTTGAATATTCTGTTCATTAACATCAAAAATAAATTGATTTGACATAATCTATCCTATAAATATGTTTAACTGTTTATTTATTTTGTAAAATTTTATCCATTAATCTATCTGGAAGCAAACGTTTAGCTATTGCCGCCAGTTTAGTTACTTTTGTTACCCTGTAACGTATTTTTGGTTTATTATGCTCTAATGCGTGATACAGATAGGGTAATATCGCTTCAGGAGCTAACGTAAAGCGTTTGGCAATAGGTGGATTTTTTACTATTTTTTCTTTTTCGGTCTGATTTACATTATTTGAAAAATAGGTTTTCAATGGACCAGGTTCGATTAAACAAACTTTAATATTGGTGTTAGCTAACTCTAAACGCAGTACATCAGACCATGCTTCTAAAGCATATTTGCTGGCAGAATATGCGCCTCTTCCTGGTGTTGCGACTATTCCAACAATCGAGCTAGTTTGAATTATTCTACCTTCATTTTGTTCAATCATTGCCGGTAATAGTAATTGAGTCAATTGATGAACACCAAAAAAGTTAGTAGAAAACTGTGATTCTAATTGTGATCGACTAATAGTGTTTAAACGGCCGTAAACGCCAAATCCAGCATTGTTAAATAATGCATATAATTTACCCTCACACAAGGTTAATACTTGTTGTGCAGCTTGATTAATTGAATTGGCATCGTCTAAGTCTAACAAAACGGTTTCAAAACCTTGCTCAATTAATTTTTGTTGGTCTGCTATTTTGCGACATGATGCAATGACACGATAACCTCGTTTTTTCAATGCGATAGCTGAAATCAATCCTATACCGCTTGAACAACCTGTTATAAAAATTGTACGCAAATTTTATCTCCGTTATATTCATTTATTGTCAAGTTAACTTACAGCAATTATGATAGCACATTTAAAATAAATATACGGTTAATAAGCCAAGAGGACCATATGAAAATTGCTATTATCGCTGCTATGGAAGAAGAAGTAGCCATACTAAAGAGTAAAATTACCAATTATCAATTAGAGCGTCATTTAGGATGTGATTTTCATATTGGTAAAATAGCCAATTGTGAAATTGTATTATTACAATCAGGCATAGGTAAAGTTGCTGCAGCCTCAGGAACAACATTATTATTAAATAATTATCAAGTTGATGCAGTTATTAATACCGGTTCAGCGGGTGGTCTATCAACGGAACTGAATATCGGAGATATTATTGTATCAAAAGATGTATTTTATCATGATGTTGATTTAACCGCCTTTGGATATAAACCAGGTCAAATGTCAGGTTGTCCTGTTTCGTTTGCTGCTGATATTAATTATCAATCATTAGCTAAGCAATGTATAAAGAAACATGGGGTCAACGCTGTTGATGGCTCAATTGGCAGTGGTGATGCCTTTATAAATGGTAAAAACAATTTAGAACGGATTAAAGAAACTTTTCCTAATGCTATCGCTGTTGAAATGGAAGCCGCCGCTATTGGCCATGTTTGTTGGTTATTTAAAGTACCTTTTGTGGTGGTGAGAGCAATTTCGGATAATGGTGATAATGAATCGGCAGTTGATTTTCAATCATTTTTAAAACTTGCTGCTGCCCAATCATCAAAAATTGTTGAATCGATGCTAAGTGAACTAGCTTAAAATAAAAATTGGTGTCAATCGAATTTGACACCTTTTAACTAAAATTTTGTCATTCTTACATTATGACTTAATCAATTAGGTAGGTCATATTGTTCAAATAATGGTTTACGCCATCCTGACAGAATTTCAGGAATCTCACCTTTCCTATCATTTTGCCATTTTACATACTGATTGATTAATCGTCTTGAAAGTATTAATTCGCTGTTAAGTCCTGTTTTTGATGCTATTGTTTCAGCGATTTGTTTCAATGAATCAGCAATATTTTTATAATTTGGATAACTATTAATACGTTGAATTGCCGGAATAATAGGTATAGGTTGAAGCAATATATCCAAAATTGTTTGGCCATATGAACGGATATCTTTACCTTTCATACCCAATTTATCCAGTTCAGCTAAAGAAGTTGGTTGATAACGAGCTATTTTCCATAAAATCTCTTCATGTACCACAAAATTCAACGCTATATCGTGAGTTTTGGCAAATTGATAACGCCAGCAAGCAAGTTTAGCTAATTGCCCTAAACTATCCCCTTTCAATTGCCAGCTATTTTTAATATTTAAGTAAGCCTTTTGAGGATCAAATGTTTCACATTTACGTGCAATTGCATTTTGACACTCTTGATAAGCAGCCGCTAAATAATCAATCGATATAAGCTGAGATTTTAAACTATTCATTAATGGAAACAGATATAAAACATCATTAATAGCATAATCACACTGTTTTTCTGTCAAAGGGCGTTTTAACCAATCAGTTCGTGTTTCGCTTTTATCTAACTCAACGCCAAGATATTTATTAACTAAACTTGCATAACCACTACTAATTGGATTATCCAAAAAAGAAGCTAAAATTTGGCTATCAATTACTGGAGAAGGAACACAATTAAATGTATGTAGAAACACTTCAATATCTTCGCTGCAGGAATGAAAATATTTTTCAATTTTAGGATTGGTTAAAATCACTAATAATTCCTGCCAATCGTTAATATTACGCGGATCAATTAAGGCGGCATGTTTACCATCAAAAACCTGTAACAGCCCTAAATGAGGATAAAAAGTCCTAGTTCGTACAAATTCAGTATCCAATGCTATAGCACTACTATTCTTGATCTTTTGACAATAATTGGATAATTCATCATTACTAATAATAAATTGATAATTCAAAGTACGCTTCCTATTTAAGATAATCTATTGAATGGTAGTTTTGTTGACAAAAGATACATCGATTACAACGATTTCAGAGCGAGTCATTAATCGAATTGGTGGGCCACCAAATCCGTAACCGCTATTGACTATACTGGTGAAATGATGATCTGTATCGTGATAAATACCATTGGCATTTTTGTACATCATCGCCACCAATATATTGATAGGAAAGATTTGACCACCATGAGTATGTCCAGATAACATTAAATCTACTTGTTGTTCTGCTACATCTTTAATATCTCGTGGTTGGTGATCTAGTAAAATTATTGGTCTATCAGTATCAGAAAACATAATTAAATCGGATAATGAGGCGCGCTTAACATCGTACTTATATGATGAAAAGTCATCACGCCCTATCAACGTAATGCCAACCTCATCAAGATAAACAATATCATCTTTCAATACTTTTAAATGCGCCTGTTTGAATGCATTAATGATATCTTCTTCACGATTATTATTATCATGGGTACCTAAATATTCATGATTACCAAAAATAATATAATTGCCGTATTTCGACTTTAATTGTTGGAACTGTTCAATAAATCCATTTTCGAGGAAAGGTTTTAATCGTTTATCTAATGTATCGCCAGTTATCACAATAAAATCAGCCTTTAAGTTATTTACCTTGTCAATCATGTTTTGAATCATACTTGCAGAGGTATGCTCATTAATATGAATGTCAGAAAGTTGCACAATTCTTAGACGATCAACGTTGGCTGATTTATTAATTACAACCTGATAATCAACTATTTTAGGATTTATCGCCATTTCATGACCAAAACAAAACAAAGCCACAACCGCAATAATAAAACTGATTTTATGCCAAAGATTGGGCTTAATTTGCTTTTTACAAAACCGATAAACAATTTCAAAAATGAGTGTTATAAAAACACTACAGATCATCAAACCAGAAATCGTTAGCAGAAACAGATGTAATCCCGAGGTTAAAATATCATTTAATACTCTAGCAAGAATTAACGATCCACCGGCCAAACCAATAGTCAGCCAATAAATAATTCGACCATAACCGCTTAACTGAAGGTTAAACCAAAACTGCCAGCGTTTTCCTAATAAAAATGTGACCGAAATAGTGATAATAATCGTTGCAAAAATGGCTATAAAATCAACAAAAGTCATAATTACTCGAACAATTGGACGCAAAAAATGGTATGATAACAGAATTAGATTCTATAGTACCAATAACTTTTATGGATACCAAAAAAGACCAGCTATTTGCAACTCCGATCGACAAATTAGGTGATTGGACTTTTGACGAAAAAGTTGCCGAAGTTTTCCCTGATATGGTGCAACGATCGGTACCCGGTTATTCGAATATAATATCAATGATTGGTATGTTAGCTGACCGATTTGTACAACCTAACTCCATTATTTATGATTTAGGCTGCTCGTTAGGCGCTGCCACTCTCGCCATTCGCCGTAATATCAAACACGAAAATTGTCACATTATCGCTATTGATAACTCATTACCTATGGTAGAGCGATGCAAAAAACATATTGATGCTTATAAATCAAATACGCCTGTCGATGTTATCTGTGAAGATATTTGTAATGTAAATATGCAAAATGCATCAATGGTAGTTCTTAATTTTACCTTGCAATTTTTAACTCCCGAAAATCGACAACGGGTTTTAAATAATATTTATCAAGCTTTGCGACCAAATGGCATATTAGTCTTATCGGAAAAGTTTAGTTTTAGTGATGTAACTGTCGATGAATTATTATTTAATATGCATCATGATTTTAAAAGAGCCAATGGCTATAGTGAACTGGAAATAAGCCAAAAACGTAATATGCTAGAAAATGTCATGCTTACAGACACCGTTGCGACCCATAAACAACGTCTGATAACAGCAGGGTTTGAGCATGTTGATACTTGGTTTCAATGTTTTAATTTTGGCTCGATTATTGCTATCAAATAACCTCTAGATTTAATTTGACTATAAAGGAAAAAAGAATGATTGATTTTGGTGATTTTTACCAAATTATCGCAAAAAATAAGCTTAAAAATTGGCTTGAAGTTTTACCTGCGCAATTGTCTAATTGGCAAAAACAAAATTTAGATAACCGTTTTAGTCAATGGATAAATAGTATAAAGCACTTGCCTGCAATTACTCCTTTTCAAGTTGATCTATTACATAGTGTAACTGTAAAAACAGCGCAACCATTATCTTCTGGCGAACAGCAACGTATCACACAATTATTAAAAACCATGATGCCATGGCGTAAAGGCCCTTTTCATATTTATGGCGTTGATATTGATACTGAATGGCGTTCCGATTGGAAATGGCAAAGATTGATTAATCATATCGATAATTTAGAAGGTAAAACAGTTCTCGATGTTGGTTGTAATAGTGGTTATCATTTATGGCGAATGATTGGTGCGGGAGCCAAACTTGCTGTTGGTATTGACCCAATGGCTCTTTACCTTTGCCAATTTGAAGCAATAAGAAAACTATTAGGCAATGATCAGCGAGCTCACTTACTTCCATTAGGAATTGAGGAATTACCAAAATTAAACGCATTTGATACGGTTTTTTCAATGGGAGTATTATATCATCGTCGCTCACCGCTTGATCATCTTTATCAATTGAAAGATCAATTAGTTGATGGTGGCGAATTAGTACTCGAAACATTGGTTATTGAGGGAACCGAACATCAAGCATTAATGCCTGGTGAACGTTATGCTCAAATGCGAAATGTCTATTTTATTCCATCAGTACCAACCATGATAAATTGGTTACATAAATGTGGTTTTAAAGATATAAAAATGGTTGATATATCCAAAACCAGTTTGGATGAACAACGCAAAACAGAATGGATGGAATCAGATTCATTAGCGGAATTTTTAGATCCGAACGATTTATCCAAAACAGTAGAAGGTTATCCTGCGCCAATGCGGGCAGTATTTGTTGCAAGAAAGTGATTTTTTAATTACGTTGGATTAAAAGTAATGGTTATTTTTCTAGTCTTTTAAAATAGATAAACACAATAAAAAAACGGGCTTTTGCCCGTTTAATCTATCAATATCTTTTATATAAATTAAGTTCGATAAATATTAATTATTTTTTATGATCATTTGAACAGGATAATGATCGGAATATTTGTCCGTAAAATCATCTTTTATTACTTCAACATCAATGACATTATTTTTAAGTGGTGGTGAAACATAGATATAATCATAGCGTAATGGAACTGATGCTTGATCATAAAATACTTTAGTTGGTGCAGTTGCAACAAATTCTTTATGCTTAATTTTTAATGCATCAATAAAACCAGCATCCAGAAGATTTTGTTGTACAGTATAACTTAGTTTACCATCAACCAAATTTTCTAAAATTGGTCTTTTCTTTTGCTTTTCTTTAATATCCTCTAAAAGGGTACTTTTATCATAGTCAGATTTATCTGCTGGTGAAAACGAGTTCAAATCTCCGGCAATTATCCATTTCCCTTTAGGATCACGACTATATTTGATTGAATCGATAATTAAATTAATCTCATCAATTCGTTTAGCCGTCCAAAATGGATTCATATGCGTAATTACAAAATGATAATTTCCAATGTCTGCATAGAGTGCCCCATGCCACAAATTATCAACTACTTTATTAACATTAACTATTGGATACTTTGAAGTAATAGCTACAGGGAAAAAAGCAGCATCTTCTGGTGATTCTTTTAAAAGAACCGCATATTTATGACCATAACTAGCTGCAAATTTTTCAAGTTTTTCACGAGTAAAAAAATTCATTTCTTGCCAAGCAATAATATCGGCATCTTGTGCTTTGGCCCAATCAATATATTTCTGTTTCCCTTCACTCTCATCTAACTTCATACCATTATAGACGTTATAACTAATGATTTTTAGTTGTTTAGCATCATCAAGTGAGGCAAAAGCGCTAGAGGTACTAAGAATAATTCCACTAATCAATGCGACAATTTTCAACTTAGTTTTATTCATAAGATATTCCTTTCTATTATTAATATCACATTAATACTATATCGATTTAACTTTAACCAAAAGTTTTTTTGTAATTTATGTGAGTTATATCAATAAAATCATTTACAAATTGTGCTAATTAACTGCTGTCAATCCTGAAAATATTTATCTAAATAATATTTTTTACTTACCAAGAAAAAAGCACCTAATTGTTCAATTAGGTGCCACATATAATATATTATCAATCAATAATTAAATAATCATTCAATAATAATAAGATTTAATTCATCACTATCCTCTAATGCTGATTCAATTTCTCTAGTAGCATACATATATGTGTGTTCTGGATCTATATCTCCAACACATCTTCTCATGATATCGTGTTTTGTTCTGAAAGTTTCATCGGATTTTATTTGATTATATAATTTAGTCAAATCATCTCCTTTTAAGGTGAAAAGGTTATTCCAATCAGCTAAATGTTGTTTTACAAATTCTCGCCCCTCATCACATTTAATTTTATCTAAATTAATATTGGGAACAATATATTTAGTTAAATCAGCATATTTCTTTGGTTGGTTTGGAAATTGTATTGTCTTAAGATCTTCTTCAGATTCAGCTAGATAATCAATAAAATCAGCTTCACGAAACAATTTATCCTTTTTAGTAATACCGTTACTTCTTATTTCATCTGGCAACTTATCATTTATGCCATAATCCCATGCATTCTCATATCTATCGTCATTTCTTTCAATAAATACATCATTAATAATTTTAATAGGAAGTTCTATCTCATGAGGTTCACCATTGATAGTCACTTCGAACGTTTTAAGATGATCTTTAATTCTACTTTCGTAATTTTCTTGACTATTCGTATAATATGTTCGATACATATAATAATTGGATTGAGTTGGATTGATAAATCCAGTGTTATTAAATGTTGAAGGTTTAGCTAAAAAGTTTAATGATTGGCCATTATAAGTCAACTGATGTTTACCATATTCAAATTCATATTTAACGCTTGATTTAGCGGGAATAGCTAACTCATTACCATCAATTGCTACTTTTATCTCCTTGTCTGTTGGATTATCAATCAAACGTTTTACAGATTTTCCTGTAGTGCTTGATTCAAAGCAACCCACCAAAGAAAGGCTACATACCAAAAGCAGAGAATATTTAAATCTTTTCATAACATCCATTTATATAGTTTATATTACAAGAGTACAAATCTTAACATAAAAAATGATGTTGTTAACAGAAAAATCAAAAGGCACTAAACCTAATTATAAGATTTAGTGCCTTTTATTTTTTATGATTTGATCTTTAAAATATTTTCAGATTTATTTGATTACAAAAAAGTATATATCACGTCCTTTAGTTAAAGCGTCGTCTAACGGCCTAATAGCTTTGGAATAAGTTTGTTCAGGATCTTTTTCGTTAGGACAAAGTTTTTTAGAACCAAGTAAGGCATGCATACCATCATATCCCCCAAATCCTTCATACTTACTTGCAACGTCACTACCCGTTAAAGTGAAAAGTTGTTGCCATTTATCTAATGTGTCCTGTAAATATTTTTTACCTTCATCACATGTTATGCTTTCTAAATCAAGTTTCGGAAATAGATACTGATTAATTTCAGACAATTTTTTAGGTTTATTAGGAAAACTAATTTCATCTTCTATACCATCTTCTTTTAAAAACTTCAAATATTCGCTTTCACGATACATTTTAATTTTACGAGATTGATAAGATTGATTTTTATTAATATTTTCAGTAATTTCGTCGGGAATATTTTCATCAATAGAGTAATCCCATCTATTATCTCGATCTTCAATAAAGAAATCATTAACTACTTTTACCGGAAGTTCAACCTCTACTTGTTCACCATTCAAGATCACTTCAACTTTATTAAGCGATTTCTCATATAATTTGTCGTATGTTTCATCACTGGTGTTGTCAGTTGCATAAATAAAAGTGTGTAACATATAATTGCTTTGGGTTGGATTAATAAAGCCTCGACCATCAAATTTTACAGGCTTTACAAAAAACTCAATCGACTCATTATTATAAGCTAAATTATGTTTACCATATTCAAAAGTATACTTAATTTTTGAGTTAGCAGGAATGACAACATCTTTACCATCAATAACTAACTTAATTTCATTGGCAGTAGGATTATCAATTAAACGAACTTGTGAAGTTGGACCATTAAAGCAGCTACAAAGTGTTATACTGCAAGCTAATATAAAAGAATACTTTAAACTTTTCATAACATCCATTTGTTTTATTTATATTATAAGAGTACAAATTTTAACATAAAAAAAATAATGTTGTTAACAGAAAAATCAAAAGGTACTAAACCTAATTATAAGATTTAGTGCCTTTTATTTTTTATAATTTGATCTTTAAAATATTTTCAGATTTATTTGATTACAAAAAAGTATATATCACGACCTTTAGTTAAAGCGTCGTTTAACGGCCTAATAGCTTTGGAATAAGTTTGTTCAGGATCTTTTTCGTTAGGACAAAGTTTTTTAGAATCAAGTAAGGCATGCATACCATCATATCCCCCTAATCCTTCATACTTACTTGCAAAATCACTTCCTGTTAAATTAAAAAGTTGTTGCCACTTATCTAATGTGTCCTGTAAATATTTTTTACCTTCATTACATGTTATGCTTTCTAAATCAAGTTTCGGAAATAGATACTGATTAATTTCAGACAATTTTTTAGGTTTATTAGGAAAACTAACCTCATCTTCCTCTTCTAACCAATCTTCTTGTAAAAACTTTAAATATTCGCTTTCACGATACATTTTAATTTTACGAGATTGATAAGATTGATTTTTATTAAGATTTTCAGTAATTTCGTCAGGAATATTTTCATCAATAGAGTAATCCCATCTATTATCTCGATCTTCAATAAAGAAATCGTTAACCACTTTCACAGGAAGATCAATCTCTACTTGCTCACCATCTAAGATAACATCAACTTTATTAAGTGATTTCTCAAATAATTTGTCATACGTTTCATCACTGGTGTTGTCAGTTGCATAGATAAAAGTGTGTAACATATAGTTGCTTTGGGTTGGATTAATAAAGCCTCGACCATTGAATTTTACAGGTTTTACAACAAAGTCAATTGACTCATTATTATAAGCTAGATTATGTTTACCATATTCAAAAGTATACTTGATATTTGAATTAGCTGGAATGACAACATCTTTACCATCAATAACTAACTTAATTTCATTGGCAGTAGGATTATCAATTAAACGAACTTGTGAGGTTGGACCATTAAAGCAGCTACAAAGCGTTATGCTACAAGCTAATATAAAAGAATATTTTATTTTTTTCATCACATTTAACTACTTTTTTATATAATTTTCACATCGAAGTGCGTAAATATTAACACAACGAATTTTAGAGTAAATCATCAAAATCTAAAACTCTTTATTAAGAAATACTAAAATCAAATCAAACCTTTGATGCTATAACAACCTACACAATAAATTTATTTTAATTATTTATAAATATGCAATGTTATGTACAACAACATAAACTATCCTAATTTATTACTAGAATAGTTTATAGATAATTGTTTGCTTATTGTTGTGGCCAGATAAAACGACCTTTCGCATCAGAATCTTCACTAATGAATTTTTTAAGTGCATCTGATTGGTAAAGTTGTTTTATCTCTTGAGCCCATTTACTGTTCAAATTTTCTTTTTTTACAACCACCATTAATTCTAGATTAGGTGTTAACTTTTCTTGTACTAAAACATTATCAGCTGGAACTTTACTTAACCATGCGACACCACCCGGCATTATCGCATAATCAACTTCACCAAGAGTTCGAGGAATTAATTCCGATAATATCGATTTAAATTTCAAATTATATCTATTGTCAGCAATGTCATTTAAATCTAATGTCCCTGATTTACTCTCAGGTTTTAAAGTAATCCAATTTAAGCTTTGCAAAAATAATAGTGACCTTGCTTTATTTGAAGGATCATTAGGAATAACAATTGTTTGGTCATTTGCTATTTCATCAACCGAATGATGCAATTGAGAAAATAACGCAGCAGAAATCGAAGGAATATGGACTAAAGAAACAAGATCGCTTTTAGTTTCTTTATTATATACATCAAGATAAGCTTGATGTTGTGCTGCATTAAGATCAATACTTCCTTCAACTAAAGCGGTATTTGAGTCTCTAAGAGAGCTGAAATTTACCAATTTAACTTTATAACCCTTTTGTTCTAAAGCTGGCTTAACGATTTTCTCCATCATGATGTTATGCATACTTGGCGGTAAACCAACAATGATCTCTTTTTTGTCTTGCTGACTTTCTTTGGCTGATTCTGACTTATTGTCACAGCCAATCAGAGTCAAACCCAACAGCAGAATTAAGTAAATATATTTTTTCATTATCACTCCCTATTTCAATCAGTAAGTTAATCTAATTGAACAACTAATTCTATTATTTAGAGATAACATTATAGATAGTGATTAACTATTGGGATAATACGAAAAAATTATATCTATATTCATAATAGATATATAAAATTACTCTTTATTTTTCACTAATTTTTAGATAACATTTTCAACCGGCTGCTCAGCCAGATTTTCTTTTAACCATCTAACAAAAGCCTTCACTTTTGGATTGCGGTGTCTAGTGGCAGATACTACATAGTAACGCTGTTTGCATGTTAAAGTCATATTTGGAAATGGTGTGATTAACTCGCCTGAAGCAATATATTTATTAATTATATGTTTTCTTCCCATGGCAATACCAGAATGATTAATAGCTGCGATGATAGCTAAATCGGATCGATCAAATAACATCGTCGGCAAATCTTTGAAATCAAGATCTAGATTAAAGTGCTTACCCCAAGATTGCCATTCGTCGAAGTTGGTGTCATATCCCCAAGCTTGATTATCATGTATTATTAAGCAATTTTTAAGGTTTTCAATATCTTCAGTAATTTGATTATTTTCCGCATATTCAGGGCTACACACTGGTACAATTGTTTCATTTATTAAATGATAAACATCCAAGTCGTTATACTCTAAATCATCAAAGTAAATGGCTAAATCGATACGATGACGATCAAAATTGATTATTTCATTACCTGTTAATATATTTAAGGTAATATAAGGATGTTTTTTGTTAAATTCAGATATTCTTGGAACAAGCCAGCCTTGCGCAAAGGAAGGACGCGAATAAATAGTCAACTGCCCGCTTAATTCCTGACTTTTTATTTCAAAAATTTCTCTATTTAATATCGCCAATGACTTTTTTAAAATATTGAATAAATTTTCACCATTAGGGGTCAACTCAATCCGGCGATGAAACCGGTTAAATAGCTTAAAGTTTAATTCTTCTTCAAGTTTATTAATTTGATGGCTAACGGCACTTGGGGTAATACATAACTCTTCTGCTGCGCGCATAAAAGAACAATAACGTGCAGCAGCTTCAAAAGTGTGGAATTTAGCCAATTGATATCCAGATACCAATCGGTTAGTGGTAATAAAACGATCATCATCAAACATTGTACATCTTTCCTTACCTATTTTTTAATATTTAACTAAAAATGACAACTCAAATACAATTAATTAAATTAATGACTACTACTTTTTTATAGCCTAAAACTTATTCAACCGATTATTACTCATGTGAAAATGATTTATAATCATTTGTCAGATATCTTCCCGTAAAATCTAATACGCGCTCATTTTCACTTTCATTGAACTAGGAAAACATTATGGATTCACCGATTTGGGTTTTAGGTGTTTTAATAACGAGTATTTTATTAATCGTAATAAGTATTATCAAATTTAAACTTCATCCATTTTTAGCCTTATTATTATCCAGTTTTTACGTAGGTGCATTAATGGGAATGAAGCCATTAGCAATGATTTCCTCAATCGAAGATGGTATTGGTGGTACACTTGGCTTTTTAGCTGCAGTAATTGGTTTAGGTACCATTCTAGGAAAAATGATGGAAATATCAGGTGCAGCTGAACGCATCGGTATTACCTTACAAAAATGCCGCTGGTTATCACCAGATGTTATTATAGTATTGATTGGTATGATTTGCGGTATAACGTTATTTGTTGAGGTCGGCGTTGTACTCTTGATACCATTAGCCTTTTCAATTGCTAAAAAAACCAAAACTTCATTATTAATGTTAGCGATTCCATTATGTACTGCATTAATGGCTGTTCATTGTATTGTTCCTCCTCATCCCGCTGCACTGTATGTGACTAATGCTTTAGGCGCTGATATCGGCAGTGTTATTTTATATGGATTAATTATTGGAATAATCGCATCATTAGCTGGAGGCCCTATTTTTTTAAGAATAATCAAAGATAGAATTCCATTTAAAGCTGTACCGGAACAATTTTCCAATTTAAAAGTAAGAACTGCAGAAGAATTACCTTCATTAAGTGCAACATTGTTTACAGTGTTATTACCCATTTTTCTCATGCTGATTAAAACAACTGCTGAGTTAAACATGGATAAAAACACGTCAATTCATACAGTTTTAGAATTTATCGGCAATCCTATTACTGCTATGTTTATTGCTGCATTTGCTGCCTATTATATGCTAGGTTTAAGACATAACATGAAAATGGCTGACCTACTCAATAAAACTGAAGATTGTTTTTCAACAATTGGCAATATTTTGTTAATTATCGCCGCTGGTGGTGCATTTAACGGAATGTTAAAAGCGAGTGGCTTGAGTGATAGTTTAGCAAGTATTTTATCCCATCTAGATATGCATCCAATTTTATTAGCTTGGTTAGTAGCAATAATTTTGCATGCGGCAGTAGGTTCAGCCACGGTAGCAATGATGGGCGCCACTGCAATCGTATCACCGATGCTAGTTCTTTATCCTGATATCAGTCCGGAAATCATTACATTAGCTATAGGTTCGGGTGCTATTGGTTGCACCATTGTTACTGATTCATTATTTTGGCTTGTTAAGCAATATTGTGGTGCAACTATGAGCGAAATTTTAAAATACTACACCACCGCAACATTCATTGCTTCATTAGTGGCATTAATGGGTACTTTTTTATTATCTAATTTTATCTAGATATCTTTCAAGGAGCGAATATGAATCAAATAGAGATAAAAACACTTATTACCGATAAACCATTAGTAGAAAAATTAATTCAGCTTCAACCATGCAGCTGGTTTAATCCTAATATAACTACTTTAGCAATAGGTCTTCCTTACGTTGGGCTTGATCAAACCGATATAAAAAAAGCGAGTGATCGTTTAATACGTTTTGCACCTTATTTAGCATTAGCTTTCCCTGAAACAGCAACAACCAAGGGTATTATTGAATCACAATTAGTTGAAATTACTAATATGAAACAGGCCCTTGAAGCCAGATATAATGTTGCTATCGCCGGTCAACTTTATTTGAAAAAAGATAGTCATTTACCTATTTCTGGCTCAATTAAAGCTCGCGGCGGTATTTATGAAGTCTTAACTTATGCTGAAAAACTAGCTATTGAAAATGGATTATTATCAGAACATGATGATTACAGCAAATTCTATTCCGATAAGTTTAAACAGTTTTTTAGTCAATATCGTATTGCGGTAGGTTCAACAGGTAACCTTGGTTTATCAATTGGCATAATGAGCGCTAAACTCGGGTTTCAAGTTAGCGTACATATGTCGGCAGATGCCCGAGAATGGAAAAAAAAGAAATTACGAGATCATGGTGTTAATGTTATTGAATATGAACAAGACTATGGTGTTGCCGTTGAACAAGGCCGTAAAGCAGCAGAATCTGATCCAAAATGTTTCTTCATCGACGATGAAAATTCTACTACCCTATTTTTAGGCTATTCAGTCGCAGGTGAACGCACGAAACAACAATTCAATGAGTTGGGAATTAAAGTTGATAAAGATCATCCTCTTTTTGTCTATTTACCATGTGGTGTAGGTGGTGGCCCTGGCGGTGTTGCTTTTGGTTTAAAAATGGCATTCGGTGATAATGTACATTGTATTTTTGCTGAACCGACCCATTCACCGTGTATGTTACTAGGGGTTTATACTGGTTTACATGACAAAATTTCGGTACAAGAGATCGGCATTGATAATATTACTGCCGCAGATGGTTTGGCTGTGGGTCGGCCTTCTGGATTTGTTGGACGAGCGATGCAACGTCTCTTAGATGGATATTACACCCTGTCTGATCAGGATATGTATGATTTGTTAGTATTACTGGATAAAACCGAAAACATGCAACTTGAACCTTCTGCTTTAGCTGGTATGCAAGGTCCCGTCATTGTAACTAACAATTCGAAATATTTAGAACGTATGCAATTTACCCATCAGCAACTACAAAATGCAACTCATTTAGTATGGGCAACTGGCGGCGGAATGGTACCGAAAGAGGAGATGCAAAAATATTTAAATTTAGGAAAAATTTAGTAACAGTTACTGACAAATATCCCAATAATATTTGTCAGTAAATTTAATCTTGTGCATTGCAACCAATTAAAGCGCGCCGACAATACGATGAGGCAAGTAAAGTTCTTCAAGATAAGCAATATCTTCTTTAGTTAATGAAACCTTTAATGCCCCTACCGAATCATCCAAATATTGCGTTTTGGTTGCCCCAATGATTGGTGAAGCAACGCCTTTGGCAAATTGCCATGCAAGAGCAATTTGAGTCATGGTTACAGTGTATTTTTGCGCAATTTCATTAACTCTTTTCACTATATTCATGTCGATTTGTTGGGTACTATCGTATTTAGCAACAGCCGTTTTATCAGTTTTACTACGTAGTGTATTGGTCTGCCATTCTAACCGGGATAGTCTACCTGCAGCTAAAGGGCTATAAGGGGTTAATGAAACATTGAATTGCTTACAGATAGGAATTAATTCTCTTTCATCTTCACGATATAATAAATTATAGTGATTCTGCATCGAAACAAACGGCGTCCAACCATTTTTTTTAGCGGCTAATTGCATATTATAAAATTGATAACCATACATCGCAGAAGCACCTAATGCTCGTACTTTACCACTCTGAACTAAATGATGTAACGCAGCCATGGTTTCCTCAATTGGTGTACTGTAATCAAAACGATGGATAATATATAAATCAACATAATCAGTACCTAATCGTCTCAGGGATCCATCAATTTCTCGTTCAATTGCTGTTTTAGATAAATGCCCTTCATTAAAATAGACTTTAGTAGCCAGAATTACTTTGTCTCGAGCTATATTTCGTTTAATCGCTCTTCCTACATATTCTTCGCTGGTACCACTAGAGTATGTATTTGCTGTATCAATAAAATTAATTCCTAGATCTAAGGCATGTTTAATAATTGTTTCGCTTTGTTCTGGATTAAGTGTCCAATCATGCATTTTACTAGCAGGATCGCCAAAACTCATACATCCTAAACAAAATCGTGAGACTTCAATATCAGAATTACCTAATTTTATATAATCCATACTTTTTACCTTACTAGTTAATAATAGATTGAATAATTTAATAAATTGTTAAAAATTCAATTTTAATTATGATTATTTTATCGTTAACTTTTATTGAGATAAACGTATTATTCATTTATAGTATCATGAATTAAATTCATTAATTTTCTATTTATATCCGATGTATAACTATAATGAACTAAACTATTTTATTACTATAGCTAAAGCAAAAAGCTTTGTTGGTGCAGCTAAATCTTTAGGTGTTTCGTCCTCAGCACTAAGTCATAGCATGCGAAACTTAGAAACACGTCTGAGTTTACGACTATTTAATCGCACGACTCGAAGCCTATCATTGACAGAGGCAGGAGAACAACTTTATAAACAAATATCCCCTTTATATCGACAAATTAATGAAGAAGTTGCTGCTCTTGGTGATTACCTTGATACTCCATCGGGTACCATTAGAATTAATGCATCGAATATTGCTATTGAAAATTTTATATACCCTAAATTAAGCCAATTTTCACTACGCTATCCACAAATTAAAATTGAAATTCAATGTGACAATAACTTAGTTGATATTGTCAAACAAGGTTTCGATATGGGCTGCCGAATCGGAAATGATTTGGCAAAAGAGATGGTAGCAGTAAAAATATCAGAACCTTTGCGAATGGCTTTAGTGGCTAGTCCTGATTATTTGCGTCAGAGAACAAAACCAAAACAGATAAATGATTTAGATCAACATTTATTAATTGGCAAAAAAGTTTCAACCCAATATGGAATGGAATCGATATGGGAGTTTTCCGATAAAGGCAATATTATTCAATATCACCCTATTTCTCACTTCACAATCAATAATCATTTAAGAAAACAAGCTACTCTTGATGGCTTAGGTATTAGTTGGATTGGTTATCCAGATGTAAAAAATGAATTAGCATCAGGACAACTTATAGAATTATTACCTGAATATTCAATTACATATGAACCTTTTTATATTTATTATCCAAGTCGTAAGGGGCATTCAAATGTATTTAGACTAGTATTAGAAGCATTAAAAAACTAGTTTAGTTTCAAATGGTTGATAAAAAATGACATGAAAAATTAATATTTAAATCTACAAACAATTTTTATGTCTAATACTCGTTATATAGTACATTAAAATGAAGCTCACATAAGTTTAAAAATAAAATCTTTTCTAATGTTAAACAATGTATTGAACTTTATTGATATTATCTAATATCAGCTTAAATAATTAGTTATTTAACAAAAAATAACTAATTATCTTGCTGGCACTATGTTATTGAACGGTTTGAATATGGTAGCGTTTCAATAACATATTACTGAATTTATTGTGTGGATCTAAACGAGCTTTAAGTTTAAAAAATTGCTCAGCCTG
Organism: Gilliamella sp. LMG 34362; assembly: GCF_984569125.1. NCBI lineage: Bacteria > Pseudomonadati > Pseudomonadota > Gammaproteobacteria > Orbales > Orbaceae > Gilliamella > Gilliamella sp. LMG 34362. Next base: position 1,590,720 of record NZ_OZ474902.1, read on the forward strand.
TGGATATGCTCTTTGAAATTGTTCTGTTGTCGCATGTAATTGATAAGGTAGATAGTAACTTCCTTGATTTTCCAAAACAGCATCTATTAATTCCCTTGTCCAATTACCAACATGTTGTTTGCTCAATTCATCAGTGTCTTGCTGATAATAGACCACAAAAGCAAATACTTCCGATTTTGCCCAAGCCAGTAATGAACCACTATCTTGGTTGGCATGACGAATAGAAATATTAATAACATTAACTTTATATTTTTTCAAAATAGTGACTAATTTTGGATAAAAGTGATCAAATTGTTCAACCGGTATAAAATATTCTTGCAAAACAAAGCTTTTATTTTTAGTCGCTATCGGTTGTAAATACGAGACATCATAACTAGCCTCATAATTAGGCCACATTACTGGTTTTTTTATGTAATAAAAATCATCAAATAATTTACGTAAATTTTTACCAGTAGTCGAGGAAGATACAATTTTGATTGGCTTTTCCAGATTATGCGATTTTTTATCATCAGATCTTAATCGTTGCAAAATCGTTAATGGTTCTTCAGTCTGTTTATAAGTAACGGATCTCACTCTTTTATAATCTGGTGGATAAATTATCGCATTATGGAATATCGATTTTTTATCAGAACGAATATGTTGGGTAAAATATTGATAATAGTTGGTAATTGGCATAGCTTTACTAAAACGTTTGACTTTAACATTATCTGCAAGTTGTAAAGTCACTTCGGTGATTATACCTAAGCCACCATAACCCCCAATAGCACCATAGAATATATCTTGATTTTGCTCAGGACTAGCTATTACTACTTTGCCATCAGCTAACACAATTTTAAATTGTTTTACCGAAAGAATTATAGGTCCTTCACCTATATAACGGCCATGAACATTAACACTTAATGATCCACCAATACTAAAATTAGCATAACTTTGCATTATTTTTACAGATAAATCATAAGGGTCTATAAGCGCTTGGACTTGATGCCATGTGGCACCGGTCTCGATAGTTAGCAACTTTTGTTCAGGTTTAAAATCAATAACGTGATTTAATTTGCGAGTATCTATTTGTACGGCACCCTGAATTGCGGTTTGTCCTCCCATACTATATTTACCACCAGCAATACTAATTGGCCCGCTAGCCTTTTTAACTATATCAACAACTTGTTGAGTAGATTCTGGTTGCACAACTGTAGCAACTTGAACTGGTGTCATTCCAGTTACATCATTAACTTCTACTGCCATGACAGTCAAGGGCAATAAAAAACCAAATACAGATAATAATAAATTTATTTTTTTCATTTTAAATACTAATTGCAAATCAAATATAGCTAGAATGATTATCTTAACTAGTATAAATATATAGTTCCATTATTTTATTGAAAAATATAGAGTTAGATAACTTTAAAAATTCATAATAGTGCTCCCCTAAGCCTATTATAAACTAGATTCTTTATTCACTCAGGGGAGATAGACTACTTATTTTAATAAACTATATTGTTGATTAATTTCTTCGCTAGCTTTGCGAAGGTCTTCTTGAAATTTTGCAATAGTTTGTAATTTTGAGTATTCTACAGCACCGACTATACGACCAGCGTTAACATCTGTCTGCCAATGAGCACCGCAAATCACTCTACTTTGACCAAACTCATAACCACGTTTTATTATTGTTTCGGCATGTGAAGGAGCAATTTGAGCTAAAACTAATGCTAATGTCCAACCATAAGCTGTATGACCTGATGGGAAAGATCCATTTTGACGTAATCGATCCTCTTCCTCAATCGGTTGACAAGAATGATTACCAAAATAGACAAATGGACGTTTTCTCATGTAAAATTCTTTGGCAGTTTTAGTCGCATTGTCTGCTGAATCGACTAATAGATCGCCAAACATTTTATATAAAGTAGGCGTAGTCTCTGGCGAAATTGTGATACCGAGCGATTGAGAAAATATTTTAGCCACATTCGCAATATGCAAATCAGCATCCTGTATCGCTTGTTGCCAACGCTCTGTACCTTTAAGGTTATAACCATGTAAATAAGCTATTTTATCTGCTTCAAATTCAGGTGTCCCTTCTTCTGGATAAACAGGTAAATACTCTTTACTACTCACCGCTTGCTCGGCAGTGTGATAAGTAATCCCTACTTCATGGCCTAGAAAATCCTCAGTTGAACCTTTTTGGAAAGCAAATAACGATGAAGAAAAAATCAAAGAGCAATATAGCGTTGAAATAAAGATAGTTAGTTTTCTGTTCTTAACATTTTTAGCCATTATTTACTCCTATTACTTGGTTGATTGATTTAAAAAAACAATTAATTAAATTAAGGGATCTTAAAAAAATTTTTATAAATAAAAAGTGAAAGAAACATCTAACATTGCACAAACATTTCTAGTTTTTTATCAATTGTTTGACTGAAAATGGAAAAACTAATCTAATTGTAATGGATTATATCTTTGTTAGATTAGTCATTCGAACGTAAATGCGAGAAAAGTTCAATTGTATTTAAACTGATATTAAAAGCATTGAAATACTGAATATCGAAGTACGAAAACTTTATTACTTCTTATAAGGTCGAGTATACGACCTTATGAAAATATATTAATTCATTTATTCACTTAAAATAATTAATTGAGATTATTTTTTATTATCTAAGGAAATATTCGTTTTTTGAATAAATTTTTTCCAAATTAGTAATTGAACTAATATTTTTTTAGTTGTAACTTCATCGACTAAATAACGTCTTTCAGACTTAAATAAGCCAAAAATACCGTTATCAATAAGGGTCTGAGATATATAAGGAATATTATTATTTATTAAATATTTTCTACCTAATACGCCTAATTTTATATTATCTTCATATTCTTTTTGTTTTAAAGAACGCTCTTGTGCAGGTAAATTTGCCCATTTTAAAAAATTGACAAGTTCTTTTATTGCATCGTCAATTTGGGCAGCTTCAATTTTAGGATAAGTTAAAAGTATGTCATTAAAATATGTATAATATTGCCTATAATCATTTTTTTTGCCAACAAAAATATAGAGAGCATTTTTACCTATATATTCGTTACATTGATTTTTATCTGTATTAAACACACAATATTTGATTTTTATACCTGTGTTGTATCTATCATACTCTTTGGGGGGAACCATACGAACAGAATCTTTAGGAGCACATCCAATAATGAAAATAGCCAAAACAAAATAAATTATTTTTTTCATTTTTAATCCTTTAATCTTGTAAACAATGGATTTAATTTAAATAATCAAATTATGTCTTTATTAGAGGAAAATAATATCGTTTATTGCGATAATTCTAATAAAGTATCCAATAAAACATCTGCTCCGGCTTTGCACCAGGAAGTAGTTATCGATTCAGCTTCATTATGACTTATCCCTTTGATACAAGGAATAAATATCATTGAAGTCGGCGCAATGCTACTCAAATGACAAGCATCATGACCTGCACCAGAAACCATTTCAATTGCCGAATAATTATTTTTTATTGCCGCCTTTCTAACTGACGTTATGCAGTTTAGATCAAAATGGATAGATGGCATGCTAAGCACTTTTTTTATTTCCAGTTTTAAATTTAATTTCTCAGCAATTTCAGATAATTGAGCATAGATAAGCGTTTCAAAGTTTGCCAATAATTCAGAATCATAATGTCGTAGATCTATAGTAAAAAAACAATGATCCGCAACTACATTACGAGAATTTGGGCTGACAGTTATCATACCCACGGTTAACCTAATATCTTTGCTGTCTGGATGTAATGCCAGTCGGTTTAAAGCAGTCACAGATTCAGATAATCCCACCACCGCATCTTGGCGCATATTGACTGGCGTTGTTCCTGCATGGGCAGCTAAACCCGTCAATGTGACTTCATACCAACGCTGGGCAAACGCACCTTTAACAATACCAATTGTTTGATTTTGTTGTTCAAGTATAGGACCTTGTTCAATATGAGCCTCAATAATGGCTTTAATTGATTGATTGGCTATTTTAGCATTACCCAAATAACCAATATCTTCTAATGCTTGTTTAACCGTAATACCATCTTGATCTTTTATCGCATAAGCTTGCTCAAGATCCAGCTTGCCAGTAAAAACAGCTGATCCCATCATGGCTGGCGCAAAACGTGAACCTTCTTCATTAGTCCACATCACTAATTCTATAGGGTGATTAGTTTGAATATTATAATCATTTAACGTTAGTAAAACTTCTAAACCAGCTAATACGCCATAGATCCCATCATACCGGCCACCCTTTGGTTGACTATCACCATGTGAACCGGTCATCACTACTGGTAAATCTTTAAGGCCTTCTCGACGTATAAAAATATTACCTATCGCATCGACTTGAACTTTAAAACCAGCAGATTGACTAATTTGAATAAGTAAATCACGGGCTTGTTTATCTAAACTCGTTAATGTTAAACGTGTCACACCGCCATTTTTAGTCTTGCCTATTTGAGCAAAATCATCAAGCAATTTTTCAAGGCGTGTAATATTAATTTTGGGTTGTAAACTACTCATTATTTTTGCCCCTTAGGCAGTAACGAAAATCACAAATACCATCACCCATCATAATAGTATGAGGACGATCTAATTTAACTTGCGGAGCATAGCCTTCGATAAATTTACTATCGCGATTACAGGATAATAAAAAACCAATTTCAGCTAATCCCATTTGCTGATACATTTCTGCGTATCGACATCGATGGACATTATAGTCATATCGCTCATGACTGTTTTCAACGACAGTAATTATTAAAGCATCATCTTGTTCCCACAGATGTTGTAAGGCTACAAAACTTTCAACGCTAGTACCATTGGGCTCCTTTGCAGCAAACTCTTTTCCAGATTCAACTGCTGCTTGGGCAACCGCTTCGCCAATAACCGCCTTAGCGACCTCTTTACCATAATCGCGTGTTAATATTTCATATATAGGTTTTATTATTTCTGCTTCAATTTTACGACGATGTAAAATACCTATTTCGGGAAATTCTTGCATCACTTATACCTCAATCATTCTAACTATTATTTTTTAAGTTTAAATTTTTATTATCAACGTTCATTCTGATTAAGAAATTGTTGTAAACGTTTATCATCACTATTTTTTAAAACATTAGGCAAATCATCATGAATAATCTGTCCTTCTTCCATAAAGAGGATACGATTGGAAACTTTAAATGCAAAAGACATTTCATGAGTAACAATTAACATAGTCATCCCTTCTGTTGCCAGTTTTGCAATAACTTGTAAAACCTCATTAACCAGTTCAGGATCGAGGGCTGATGTAGGTTCATCAAACAACATAATACTTGGCTCCATAACCAAAGCCCTAGCAATTGCTACCCTTTGCTGCTGTCCACCAGATAACTGATGCGGATATTTATAGGCATGATCTAACATCCCTACTTTATCTAATAAAGCTAAAGCTAATTGTTTCGTTATCGCTAAATCTTTGCCATGATATTCAGGCGCTAAAAGTAGATTATCTAAAACAGTCTTATGGGGAAATAAGTTATAATTTTGAAATACCATTCCTAAATGCACAATTCGATTATAGAATTGTTTATCATGTATTTGTCCGCCATTAATAAAGGGAATTCCTTCAAATTTAATCGTTCCTTCATCTAAGTCGGATAAACCATTAATGGTTCGAATAAGGGTTGTTTTGCCTGAACCTGATGGACCTATAATCGATATAACATCCCCCCAATTGACATCTAAATTAATGTCTTTTAGAACTTTTGTATTACCATAATTTTTAGACAAATGTTGCAACTCTAACACATACTTACTTGGTTTACTTGTTGATAAAAGATTATTCTCTTTATGAGAAATTGACTTAAATTCATTTGCTTCAATTGTCGCAATGTTGGAACGTTTTGTAACATCCAAAGAGACTTCAAAACGCTTGATTAGCCAAGTTACTATAGTCACTATAGCCACATAATAAATCGCAACAATAGTTAGCGTTTCAATAACTAAAAAGTTACGGGTATAAAGCTGTTGACCAACTAATAAAATTTCAGTTAATGAAATAACCGATACTAACGATGTTAATTTTATAATGGTAACAAATTGATTTGTTAGTGGTGGTAAGGCTATTCTCAGTGCTTGAGGGAAAACGATTTTAGCTTGAATTGACCAGTACCTTATACCTAAGGCTCTACCTGCATCAATTTGATCTTTGGAAATTGCTTGTAACGCCCCACGATGAATTTCAGCCATATAGGCACTTTCACTGAGAATTAATGCAATCAACCCTGCCCAAAAAGGATTAGATAATACAACACTACTTGCTTGCCAAAATCTAGGTAAACTATAGATATAAATTAACAAAACTAATAATGGTAAACTTCTGAATAACCAGATATAAAATGCGGTTATTTTTACCAATACTAAGCGCTTTGAGCGATTACCCAAAGCTAATAATAGTCCAAAAACTAAAGCACTTAGCCACGCCAAACCACTTAAAGAAATAACAGTACAACTAGCTTTTGCAAAATTAGGATTAATCAACTCATTAAAAAAATAACTCCAATTAAAGCCTTTCTGTTCAACATTCTGAATTTGTTTTAAATTGCCTGCCAAATCGGTAGCAATAAAATCGATGTTATCTTGTAGTAATGTTTGATTGGGATAAGCTAAATTATATTTTTTTAACAATAGATCGTATTCGCCCGATTGTCGTACCGATTTAATAAGATCGAGCAAATATTGCTTGAATTCCGTATCATTCTTGCGCACAGCCAAACCAATCAGAACAGGATTTATCATATTTTTGCTAGTGATTTTCAAACTGTTATTTAGTTGTTTGATCACCATATTTGCCACCGCAGCATCTTCATATTGCACATCAACACCATGTGAAAGGAGCGCTTGAGAAGCTTCTGGAGCACTTGGGTACTCTTTGACCATAATGGCCTGAAGATGGTGAGATTTACAATATGTCTCACTGATCTGATTCATTGTTTCAATCCATGCCGCCCCTTTCATAGACGATACACTCTTACCACATAAATCTTCTAAGGTTTGTGGATTAAATTTATCATCTTGTCGAACTAATAGCACACCACCAGTCTGTAAATAAGGAATAAAATCAACTTGTTTAGCTCGTGTACCATTAACATATAAAGCACTAGCTACAACATCATAATGGCCTGATTCCAGTCCAATAATAATATTTTCAATTCGAGTATCATTAAACTCAGCTATCTTATGAGACTTTTGTGCTAACAAACGCATAAAATCAGGGTCAAAACCTTCAGCTTGATTATTTTCCAGATAAGCAAAAGGCGCATAGGTCAAATCAATGCCAATTCTTAGCACATTTGAATCATTATCAATTTTTGCTACCGCTAAAGGGGGTATAAAAAGAAAAACAACGCCAATAATCACGGCAAAAATGTTTTTATAAAAAGACAGGAAAGAGCGCATAATTTTCCATCCTTGTGTAAGTCTCTATTTAATTAGAGATATTGTTAATTATCATCAGGATGTACTTGATTATAGTAATAAAGAATTATTTGAATAATAATAAATAGTTATATTGTTATAGCATTTAAATATATGCCATCATAAATTATGATGTAAAACATCAACTACTTTCCTTAAAATTTTGAGGAAAAGAGGGATGAGAGGTAAAATAAAAGTAACTACGTTGTGGTTTTAGGAATTTTGCCAGTCCACCAAATTGGTTTCTCGTCCGATTGTAAATTATCGAAAACAGATAAAGGGATCTTACTGTAGCTCATACAATAAGGAATGGTAGAAATTGTTACCATTACTGATTAATATTTATAATCGGGATCTGATTTGAACCATTCATAATTTCTTATAGCACATTCAATACTCTCATAAAATGCTTTAAAATATGCATCAAATATCGCTGTCTGTAACTAATTCAACTATGCGGATGCCACCTGTAAAACCAATTTTTATTGACATCATTTCTTTACCTTATCATTTTTAATGAAAATTCAACATTCTATTAAATATATTGTACTTATATTGGACCATCCCAATTTAGTTTATTTTTCTGTTCGTCAAGTTCGAGTTTACATAACTATTTTCTTTTCGATACCACCCTACTATCAATAAGCAAAGTACTTGTTGTTACGGTACTTTATAAGATAATAATTGATTTGTATAAGAAGTTTTACCTGTTTTGTTATAAATTTCTATTTATTATTCTTGCTTCATTGTTATGGTCATAAAAAATTGGTTGCACCCTAGTCAGTTAAAAAACAGTCATTATTAGTAACAGTTCTAATTGATGATTATATTTCTAGATAATGGTTATTTTGATTTAGTTTATTGAGATTTTTTTGTAAAAATAATTGAGGAGTCTATACCGTCTTATTGATATTTGAATTTTATGATGGAAAAGGTGAACATTTGATAGAGAATCTTTCTATATAGATATTTTAAAATTTTTTAGCTCAAATTAATAAAACATACTTCATGTTTTATGATTTCTCCTCTCCACAATTCACCATAAAATGCAACTGGATAAATAAACTTAGATTCACCACAGGACAATTCATCACCATTAGCACTAAAAAAGGTAAGTTAATTGTACAACTTGCGAAGGAGATCGCATTGTTGATAAATGATTAGGTAAATATTGCGACATTTGTCGCAATATTTAAAATGATTTAATTAGATAGGTAGTGTTGTCAATGTTACAGCTGAAAGCCTATCTTTTTGATTAAATTCAAATCGTAATGAATAACTATCATCTATATAATATGCAATCCACTTATTGATATAGCCTAATAACTTATCAGGATAACCTCCCCCGTCGTTAACCGGGAGCCCTAATAAGTTAGTTATTCTATTTTTATCATATGATGGATTTATTCCTGAAGGTAATTCATCATGATATTGCAAATAATCATCGTCATTTATTAAATATAAGTGAATTTGTGTCAGCTTATTATGTCGGAAATTAATTAATATTCCATTTTTAAAAAACTCATAATACTTAGTGCTATTTGGGTCATTGTATTCAATGGGCGTTTCAGATAATTTTGGTTTTTCGCCAATAGATTCTTTCAAAATAAAGAATTCTTCTGAATTTTCAGGTTTCCCTAAGGCATTGATAAGTTTTTGCCACTTGACCATTTTATTTAATTACTCCCATTTGTCGATTTCTCTCTATAATTTTATTTATTGCATCTTCAACTTGTTTTGGATCATATCCTCTTTCTATCATATTTTTACGCAACGCATCGGTATCCCGACAAATAGCACCACATAGATCGGCTGCATCTTTTTCGATCTGTTCTGCTGTATTTTTACCACCATATGTTGGTCCCGCTTGATGCACATCTTTAGGAACTTCAACAGCAATAGACTCTTTGTATAATGCTCGCTCTTCTTTTACTGTTAACTCACGTCCTAATTTTTTTTCTTCAGCTTTTTTTAATGCAGCGAATGATGGAATATGATCATGCTCCAACATATCACCAACTTGTTCTTTAGCTTTTAACTCTCGTTGAGCACCAACATCAAGAGCTTTTACTTTATTCTGAGCTTCTTGAACCAACTCACTGGCTTTTTTTGTATCGCCTAATTTTAATGCGGCTTTTGCTTCTTTTAATACCTTACCAACAGCATCACCTAAACCAGGTATTAATCCAACTGTTGCAATGGCATAATCAATACTATCTTCAGCTTCTGCATAAGCTTTAACATCCCCAACCACTGGCGTAAAATCAACAATTAAACCACCTATCGTTTTCAAATTCTCAATAACTAGTTCTTGTCTTTTCTGAGTACAAGCTGCATCATCAACTCCACCACAATGATTATTGATAAATCCTTGTTTTATCCTTTCTGAAGCTTCTTTTTTCTCTTGTTCTGTCCAATATGGATCTTTATTCAACAAGTTATTCTCAACCGCATTTTTACTACTACTAATAGCTGCACTGGCATCACCAAAATTACCTCCTGTAGCGGCAGTAGCAAGACCTGTCGCTAATTGAGATAAAGCACTAACAGTTTGCTTTTCATCTTCGCTCAACTCACTTATTTTTTTATCACCGTAAAGTATACCAATAATCGCTTTACTTGCTAGTTCACCAGCTACCGCTCCAGCACCACCGGCTACAGCTGAATTCCCTTGCAGTTCAGCCACTACCGCACCAAGTATTGCATGAGAGATTAAGTTACCGGCAAGGTTATCAGTGACCCATTCACCATCCGTGTCTAGGTGCCCGGTGTGCAGTTTTATCTGCTCCGCTAACCATGGTGCACTAGCGCCAGCTAAGCCTCCGGTTATATCGCCAGTGATAATGCCGGTAATAATTGATACGGCTGAGTCAACGCCTTTACTAAAGTCATTGCCCATTTTGCCATCTTGCGAGTCTTTATCGGCATCTTTATGAATAGTCCGTTCGAGCTCTTTTACCTGCTCTCCTAACTCTTTTAAGCTAATAACAATGTTTTATTTGGTCTACTCATCCTCGTTATTCAAGATAGAAAACTTGATGACTTCCTTCTAAACTATTATAGAGATCAACCGCCTCTTGCCCTTCGGCAATAAACTCTACATCTATCGGAGCGGGTGGATTATTAGGATCTTCGTAGTTCCCTTCTAAAAAGGCTTTATATTGTTCCAGAACATATAAAAGCTGTTCTCTAGTAAGGATCACCTGTTGCTCTTCAACATATTCATTACCAATAAAAACGTAATCGCCGGTAATCAATACCCAATGAGCATTACCAACAGCAAACTTGCCTTCCGGTGATCGACTATTTGCTAAATCGGTTAGATTATTAATCCAGATATTGACTGAGTTAACTGAGTATCGGATTTCATCTGATAGAAAACATGCAATCTCACATACACCGTAACCTTGTTTAGGTGTATATCGAATATTTTCCTCAGGCAATCTTCCTGATGGACGGAAATTTTCATAAAAATCTCTCCAATAAAAATATATTTTTCTATTTTTCATACATTATTTACCTTTATTATAAATCGGCCACGCTGTTGCGCCAGTACCATTTGGTATTTTATAGAAACCTTCCATTTCTATTCCACTTGAAGACGTTCCTATCCACATTTCGTTATTTTCAGGATGTGGTTTTGAATTTTCAAAAGCACTTTTTATTTCCTTTTCAGTTTGACGTTTAAGTTAAATAATAAAGTTAATAAATAATTAATTTATTTCTGTAATTTCTATTGCAGAATTGAATAAAAAATTTTTTTATTAGTTAAATTAACAAAACTCTATTGTCCCATCTTTTTTTAACCAAGCGGGCTCAGCAGGACAATCATCAAAATAAAACCAAAGCCCATCCTCCATATCTTCTTCAGTATTAGGGAAGGCCATATAAAATTTTTGTATTTGCTTATCAATAGATCCTTTTAACAAAACCCCTTTTTTATGTAGCTTTAAATAACCATCTTTTAACAACTTACTTAATACTTCAAAAAAAATTTTTTTATTTTCTTCATATGAATAGTTACTGACTTCACTAGAAGCAGGAAAACATTGCCCCCATAATAAATAGAAAGATCCAAATTCAGAATAAGTCTTTATACGATTATACTCTTGTGATGTTAGCATATTTATATTACCTAAATTTCAATTCTATATTTTTAAGACCATTCTCAAGTCTCATCATTTGAGGATTTCCTCTTATATCAACAGTCCAACGTGCCCCAGTTTTGTCCGCTGAGTTTGATACATTTCTTAATGTAATGTTTGTTCCATCTTGTAATCGAGCAGTATAAATACCGTCGGCTCTTTTTGTTAATGGTTGACCAGCCAATTCTTCTGCATAATTTTGTATTTGTTTATCAGTCAAATTTTGGCTATCGTAAATTCTTGTTGTATAACGATTACCCCCATTTTGTCTAATTGATTGTCCATCAATTTTTAAATCAGTTTTAGGATTATCCTTATCAAAAACATCTTTTAGTTCATCAAATCTTTCTTGTTGCCTTTGTTTCTGATTATTTTCATTCTTCTTATTATTGTCATCATCGGGCGGTAATATTGGCGCGCCACCTACCGAAGTAGCTTCTGAGTTGTTTAATTCATTATTTGATGATTCATTATAAATCTTGTCCCCCCATGTTTCATTACCAAACATGATAGGTGCTAATCCTTTTTTTGCTAGAATTTGTGCATCTAACCAAGCTACTTGTTCCGGTGAAAGTTCCTTAATTTTTTCCGGATCTCTACTCCTACCTGCATCCATGGCCTCTTGAATTTGGTCATTTGTTAGGCCAAAGTTAACACCTAATTGTGCAAGACCATTTCGACAGGTTGCATTTTTCATGCAAAACTCGTAGCCTTTTTCTAATCCTTTGAGTATAGGTTTGGCCAAACCATTATTCTCAACCGCATTTTTACTGCTACTAATAGCTGCACTAGCATCACCAATATTACCACCTCCGGCAGCTACCGCAAGGCCGGAGGCTAGTTGAGATAGTGCACTGATGGTTTCTTTTTCCTCTTCGGTTAAATCTTTGACTTCTTTGCCATACAGTTGTTTGCGGATGATATCTGCTGCTATTTCTCCGACCACAGCACCAGCTCCACCGGCAAGTCCTGAGTTACCTTGTAGTTCCGCAACCACTGCGCCGAGTATGGAATGCGCAATTAACCTTGCAGCTTCATTATCGCCTGTATGCAGTTTTATCTGCTCCGCTAACCATGGTGCACTGGCGCCAGCAAGGCCACCAGCAATATCGCCAGTGATAATGCTGGTAATAATTGCTACGGCTGAGTCAACGCCTTTACTAAAGTCATTGCCCATTTTACCATCTTTTGAGTCTTTACCGGCATCTTTATGAATGGTGCGCTCAAGCTCTTTAACCTGTGACGCTAACTCTTGTAAGCTAGTGACAATGTTTTGTTTGGTCTGTTCATTCTCTTTATTAAAGATAGGTTTGAGTTTGCTATGGGCATTTTCGGTATCACGACTAAGTTCATTAATATCTTGTGTTTGCTTATCTTGGTCACGAATGATTAACTCACCGTCACTGATTGCCGAGTGGGTAATATTCGAGGCTTCATCGTTGTGGTCGTAAATGGTTGGTTGGCCACTGGTCGGTGAAAAACTGTCATTACTAGTAACAGTTCTAATTGGTGATTATATTTTTTAGATTATGGTTATTTTGAGTTGGTTTATTGAAGTGTATTTGTAAAGATAAATGGAAAGACGCACATTTGATGCGCGTCTTTCCTCGAATAATTAAATGCAGATCGCAATTTTTTCAAAATGTATTTTTATTTTTATATTTATTCCACAAGTATTCAGTAAACCAATATATCAAACTTGCAATAATAGTCCCAATAGTTGCCCCTTTTAAGCATCTAAACAATAAAACAAAATCTGTTTCGCCATCACGTATATATATTAATAATTCGAAAAATCCTCCAATTAAAAATCCGGTCCCGAAACAAGCATATCCAATTAATAGAAATAATTTAATTAATACAATTAAATCTTTAATCATTTTATTTACCTTTTATCTTACTTTCCGATTTTTTTTCAAGCCATTTAGAAGTAGATCCAGAAATAATTGAATCGCCAAGATTTCCCATCGCAGATGGTACATTACTTGGAGGAATAGGTTTAGTTATAGTCCAAATACCTGTTGGTTGCATTTCATATTTTTTGGATACTTTATTGAATATTTTATCAAGTGGACTTTTTATTTTATTTCCAAACCAATAACCAACCCCGCTTCCTGTTCTACTTATTATTGCCCCCGTTAATGGATCATCTCCGTTTATTTTTGCCGTATAATAGCCGTTTACAGTATTCCAATTTATGGTTGCATTGTAACCCTTTCCTTTTGTAATCATAGCTGTAAATCCAGCACCTATTACATCTGATAACTTCACATTTCCATCAAATGCATATTGGATACCGGCATTTGTACCACCTACTATAGTTGCAATTCCTATCGTTCCTTTAGGTTTATTCACTAAATTTACTATTATATTCTTTGACCCATAAATTAAAAATGGCCAAGAATAAGGATCGGTTACAATAGCTAAGACCCTATCAGTTGTTGATATTTTTTGAGATAAAAACTTCAAATCAGCCCCGTTTAAAATCTGAGCTAATGCTTTGGCATGCTCATCTTTCATAATTTCACCAAAAATAAATCGATCGGAAGAAGCTTGTGAAAAACCGAGTAAAGATTGTACAAATTCTTCAATGGTAACACAAAGAATTCCGCCATCTGAACATTGCTTTTGTAATTCCATACTATTTTCATTACTTATATCAATGTACTTTTGAACAATCTCATCACAGTTTCCTCCTTTAGATTTACATTCAGCCATTTCTTTATCAAGAGATAACATCGTTTCCTGTTTTAAATAATTATTCTCAACTGCATTTTTACTGCTACTAATTGCTGCACTAGCATCGCCAATATTACCACCGCCGGCAGCTACCGCAAGGCCGGAGGCTAGTTGAGATAGTGCGCTGATGGTTTCTTTTTCCTCTTCGGTTAAATCTTTGACTTCTTTGCCATACAGTTGTTTGCGGATGATATCTGCTGCTATTTCTCCGACCACAGCACCAGCTCCACCGGCAAGTCCTGAGTTGCCTTGTAGCTCAGCGACTACTGCGCCAAGTATTGCATGAGCAACTAACCTCGCGGTTTCATTATCACCGGCTTGTATCTTTATCTGTTTAGCTAGCCATGGTGCGCTGGCGCCAGCGAGGCCGCCGGTGATAATTTAATTTGTTAAGTTTATTCCTTAATAGATATGAAATTTTGTTGTTGAGCTTAGCAAGAAAAGCTTATATTAGGTCCATTCTAATGTTCCATCATTTCGAACCCATACTGCTTCAGCAGGGCAAGATTTATCATAAAACCAATAATCATCCATTAAGTGTTGAGGATCGAACATTTCATCCTCATTGTTAGGAAACGCATCATGAAATATTTTTAGCTGCTCATCAATTGTACCGGTCAACAAATGCCCATTTTTTGCCAATTTAAGATGTCCTTCATTCAATAATCTTTGTACAAAATAAAAAAATAATTCTTTTCTTGTTTGAAAAGGTAATTGATCTCCTGAAAAATTTAATGATGGAATCATATTTGGTGCTATATATGCCCACAATCCAGTAAAAGATTGAAACGCTGCATATTTAACGATTTCCTCGTATTCTTCTTGCTTAAGTTTATTCATGTTATTTACCTAAATTTAATTTCTACTTTATTTTTTAGACCACTATATAATCTTGCTAAATTTGGGCTATTTCTAATTTCAATAATCCAACGAGCTCCAGTATCAGAATGGGAGACATTCCTTAATGTAATATTCGTACCATCTTGTAATCTTGTGTTATAAATACCATCTTGAACTTTATTTAAGGGTTGCCCTGCTAGTTCTTCAGTATAGTTATATATTTGTCTATCTGTTAAATTTTGGCTTTCATAAATTCTTGTTGTATAACGATTACCTCCTGGTCCTTGTTGGATGGTTTGTCCATCAATTTTTAAATCAGTTTTAGGATTATCCTTATCAAAAACATCTTTTAGTTCATCAAATCTTTCTTGTTGCCTTTGTTTCTGATTATTTTCATTCTTCTTATTATTGTCATCATCGGGCGGTAATATTGGCGCGCCACCTACCGAAGTAGCTTCTGAGTTGTTTAATTCATTATTTGATGATTCATTATAAATCTTGTCCCCCCATGTTTCATTACCAAACATGATAGGTGCTAATCCTTTTTTTGCTAGAATTTGTGCATCTAACCAAGCTACTTGTTCCGGTGAAAGTTCCTTAATTTTTTCCGGATCTCTACTCTTACCTGCATCCATGGCCTCTTGAATTTGGTCATTTGTTAGGCCAAAGTTAACACCTAATTGTGCAAGACCATTTCGACAGGTTGCATTTTTCATGCAAAACTCCTAGCCTTTTTCTAATCCTTTGAGTATAGGTTTGGCCAAACCATTATTCTCAACTGCATTTTTACTGCTACTAATTGCTGCACTAGCATCGCCAATATTACCACCTCCGGCAGCTACCGCAAGGCCGGAGGCTAGTTGAGATAGTGCACTGATGGTTTCTTTTTCCTCTTCGGTTAAATCTTTGACTTCTTTTCCATACAGTTGTTTACGGATGATATCTGCTGCAACTTCACCTATTACTGCACCGGCTCCGCCGGCAAGTCCTGAATTACCTTGTAGTTCCGCAACCACTGCGCCGAGTATGGAATGCGCAATTAACCTTGCAGCTTCATTATCGCCTGTATGCAGTTTTATCTGCTCCGCTAACCATGGTGCACTGGCGCCAGCAAGGCCACCAGCAATATCGCCAGTGATAATGCTGGTAATAATTGCTACGGCTGAGTCAACGCCTTTACTAAAGTCATTGCCCATTTTACCATCTTTTGAGTCTTTACCGGCATCTTTATGAATGGTGCGCTCAAGCTCTTTAACCTGTGACGCTAACTCTTGTAAGCTAGTGACAATGTTTTGTTTGGTCTGTTCATTCTCTTTATTAAAGATAGGTTTGAGCTTACTATGGGCATTTTCGGTATCATGACTGAGTTCATTAATATCTTGTGTTTGCTTATCTTGGTCACGAATGATTAACTCACCGTCACTGATTGCCGAGTGCGTAATATTCGAGGCTTCATCGTTATGGTCATAAACGGTTGGTTGGCTACTGGTCGGTGAAAAACTGTCATTACTAGTAACAGTTCTAATTGGTGATTATATTTTTTAGATTATGGTTATTTTGATTTAGTTTATTGAGGTTTATTTGTAAAAACAATTGAGGAGTCTATACCGTCTTATTGATATTAGAATATGAATGAAGTGGTCATAGTCTTTGGGAATTATGTGTAAAAAAGATAACTATAACAAAGGATGTTACTCTTCACTGATTATCTTTAAAACCCTCTAGTTGGGTAAATTCTGATCCAACACAGACCATTCACCATTACCACTTAAAAAGACGAGTTAATTGTTCAATTTGTGAACTAGATCACTGAGTGGATAAATAGTTAGTTCAGTTCTGCGACTAGTCTCGCAGAACTAGATGACAGATGCATAAACTAAAGATCATCTGTACATACGACATCAATTGCACCACAAGCTCTAAATAACCATTTCAATGCACCTGATGAAAAAGGATCATCTAATGCTGTAACCTCGATTAAAAAATGTGTATTTTCAATTTCACCATCAAATTTATGAGCATTCCACCAAAACCACTCTCTACAATCAGGCTCTAGCCATGCTAACCAATTAGATAAAGTCCATGCTTCATCTTTTTTAGCTTCTTCTATTTTTTGCTCATAACTTAAGCTATCCCAATATATTTGTTGATTTTTTACTTCTTCTTCAGTTAATTCTTTAGCACAATGATTAATAAATATATCAGGTAATATTTTTTTCCATAATTCAAAAGAAGGCCAAACTAACTCTGAATTATAGTTTACTATCACTAACACTCGTTTAGCTAAGTTTAACACTTCATCAGCATTATTATTACAACGAATAATAAACCTAGCTATACCAACCCCTGTAGCTTTAACAGTATGATCTGGAGGATTTTCAAATCTTTCCCTTTCTAATAATAACTGTTTACTAAATTCACTATTTATTACCATCTTTACCATCTCTTGGGACAATAGAATTTATTAATTCATCAAATTGATAGAGTTTTATTATTTAGTTTGGTTAGAATGTTTACATCAGGTCCATTCTTATACTCGATCATTGTTAACCAATTTTGCTTAAGCAGAGTCTGCGTTAGAGCGCCCATAATAGGATCAAAAAAAATTACCAATTTTCTTTTGCCTCTAAAATTGTTTCTTTAAAAAAAATACCGAAATCTTTTGCGAGTTATGTACTCATAATATACCTATTTTTTAAATTCATTCGCTCTATTTTTCTAGTATTCAGGGTGCCATTTCTTAAACTGATATAGATCTGTCCCTGTTGGAATAAAACTATCATTAACATGGATTAAAATATAAACTGCGCTCTCATTATATACCTTTTTAAATTCTTATTGAGTCATTTTATAACTAGTGCCTTTTCAAGGATAATGAATTAAAACATTACTAACTTTATCTGTTCCTTTAACAACTCTCCTAGTGACCAACCTTATTACCTTGATCCCATATCATTGCACTTCATAATCCTGTTTGATTTACTATTTCGAAAGTACCCTCACCCAAATAGCCACTTTTCCAATCAATCCCCCCTTTTTACTGAGATCATTAACTAACCGGTTAGCATCTTCAATTATAATGATCGTTATCTGCTAACTATTGATAGATTTATTAAATGAATATTGATATGAGAAATTAAATATGATTGATGAATTTAAGGTTGGTTAAAAATTTTCAAAAGAAAAATCACTAACCATTTTACCGTCATTCAAAATTTTTTGATATTAGACTTACAAAAGAATGAGAATTAACTAATTGATTTTGTTGGTGCCAGTGGTCGGACTCGAACCGACACGCTTTTAAGGGCGGCGGATTTTGAATCCGCTGCGTCTACCAATTTCGCCACACTGGCATTAGAAGTGTAAAAAAGTAAACGTTGGCAATTATACTAAGCTTTGCAATATCTGCAACAGATATTATTCTAAATGCGGTTAGTTGCCTAAAAATTCTACTACCATCTACGTTTCCAGGCTGGTAATTTTTTTAAAATTGTATAAGCGGTCTCTTTGGCAACACAATAATCAATATTATGATTATTAGCATACTTAAGAGTTACCTCGTGCCATTTTTCGTCAAATGATTTCATTGTTCCATCGCTATGAGCACAATGTTTACAGTAGTTTTTTGACATATCATGCAGAGGATAATCAGCAATAGCCGTCATGGGCATACCACATGCAATACACATTTTCATATTTTCTATCCCCATTAATTAGCGAAGGTAATTAATACAAAACCATAATAATATATTTAAAAATGCTACTCCGAGTTGAGCAGGATTACAAGTTATAGGAAATGGATGTTTAAATATCAAAAATTAAAATCGATTTGTGAAAAAGTAATTTGATTATTTTGTTGTCGTTGCTGCTGCAAGAATTGATAATAACGTCTTATGGCCCTTTGTCTACATAATCGCAAAACTTCTTGTTTTTGATAATTAGAATAATTTAGCCAATTAAATCTTTCGTCTCGAGAACGATAGCATTTTATACAATACCCTTGCCTATCCATTTGACATACTCTTTGGCAAGGGCTTGGTATGTCAAAAAATTCAATTTGGTCCAATAACTACATCATCCTTTGTAGATCCCATCAAAGATTAATTATCTTCTAGGCCTAATCCCTTACTTAAGACTTTAAAACAATCATCACAGTCATGCGTTGCAGCATCCAGCAGTATTTGAGTTGGTGCATGGATTAATTTATTGGTTAATTTATGTGAAAATTCAAAAATAACATCATCAATATTGGCGCCTTGTTTAATCGCATTTAATGCTTTTAATTCTAATTGACGTTTGATAGTTTGAGCATTATTACGGTACTGTTTAACATACTCTACTGCATGGCGTGTTTTTAACCAATCAATATATTGCTCTGCTTGTTCTTGAATTATGTACTTGGCTTCATTGGCTGCTATTACTCGTTGCTCAAGATTATTTTGTACCGTTTGTTGTAGATCATCGACAGTAAATAGATGCACATCTTCCAATTGGCTAATTTCTGACTCAACATCTCGAGGTACAGCTAAATCAATAAATAACATCTTTTTATTATTTCGATCATGCATAGTGCGCTCTACCATCCCCTTGCCAATGATAGGTAATGGGCTAGCAGTTGAGCTAATAACAATATCAACATCTTTCAGCCGATTAGCTATATCTGGTAATGAAATAATTTCAGCCTCAATAAATGAAGCTAATTTTAATGCTTTGTCTCGAGTTCGATTGGCAACAATGACATGTTTAAAACCATGAGGTTTGAGATAACGTGAAATTAGTTCGATTGTTTCACCAGCTCCGACTAACATCACACTTAATGCAGACGTATCAGTAAAAACATCACGAGCCACTAGGCAGGCTGCATAAGCAACCGATGCAGTATTGGCGCCAATATTCGTTTCAGTACGAACAATTTTAGCTACATGAAAAATGGATTGAAAAAGTTTTTCCAATTCTGCTGATAAACAATTGTTTTGTTGTGAAAAACTATATGCTTGTTTAACTTGACCTAAAATTTGCGGTTCACCAATAATTAATGAATCGATGCCACAAGCTACCGACATAAGATGTTCAACTGCTTGCCGACCATCATAACAGTAAAGAGATGATTTAAATAAAGCTAAATCTAAACTATGATATTGTGTTAACCAATTTTCAACCGATTGTCTTACCCGCAGAAAATCACTTTCATGATCATAACTTAAGTAAATTTCGGTTCGATTACAGGTTGATAGGATGACACAGCCAGCAATTAAAGGATGCTGATATAAACTATATAATGCTTTATCAATAACCTCATTAGAAAAGGCCAGTTTTTCTCTTAAAGAAACGGGTGCTGTTTTATGATTGACACCTAATACAGTAATAGACATTGCATTGATTCTTTTGTAATAGTTTGTAAAGTTTTTATTAAGAACTCATTATACCTAAAAAAAATAATAAAGGTTAATTTCAGTTACTTTTTCTTATTCAGCCAATTATCAGCTATAATACGCCTTACTTTTGACCATACACAACTAAAGAGTTAATTTATGTCTAAAATCAAATATGTGTTCATATTCATTCTGCCGTTTATACTTAGTGCATGCCAAACAACAAAATATCAAACTAATGTATCTGTAGAACAGCAATGGCAAAACCATAAACAAGTTCTTGCACAAATTAATTCATTTCAAGTTAATGGTAGTATTGCTCATATAGGAACGAAAACTAAAAGTTATGGCCGTTTTATTATTACACAGCAATCTGAAAATTATTATGACGTTAAATTAACTACGCCAATTGGCACAAATATTTTAACCTTAAAAGCTGAACCTAATTACGCCGAATTAATTGATAACAACGACGTTCGCTACCATGATGTTAATGTGGAACTATTAATGAAGAAAATATCCAATATTAATATCCCACTCAATTCGTTACATAATTGGTTGAAAGGTTTTTCTGATGATAGCCAAGCTGATAAAATTGACAGCTCAGGCAGATTATCTTCCACCTCATTTATGCAAAATAACAATAAATGGTCATTAAAGATTAGCAGCTATGCTACTTATACCTATAAAAATAAAAAAATTGATTTACCTGCTATTATTGAACTCTCTCATGATGATGAGTTAATTCGTTTAAAAATTAGTAATTGGATATTAAGATAACAGATAATGATTATGACTCAATGGTTATCACCAGCTAAATTAAATCTTTTTTTATATATAACTGGACGACGCCCAGACAATTATCATGATTTACAAACTTTGTTTCAATTTATTGATATTTGCGACAAATTGACTATTACGACTCGTGATGATGGGCAAATTAATCTATTAACGCAATTTGATAATATCCCAGCAGATAAAAATCTAATTATTATAGCCGCTAAGCGTTTAAAATCTTATGTAAACACTAATAAGCTTGGTGCAGATATTGCCATAGATAAAATGATCCCCATGGGCGGTGGACTTGGTGGCGCTTCGTCAAATGCCGCGACAGTGTTGGTTGCGTTAAATCAATTATGGGGTTTACATCTGTCGCAAACTACCTTGATGGAAATAGGTAGCACAATCGGTGCCGATGTACCTATTTTTATTTATGGTCATGCTGCTTTTGCAGAAGGTATTGGTGATCAGTTGCAACAAGTTGATATACCTCAATATTGGTATTTAGTCAGCAACCCTAATATAGAAATTTCAACGGTTACGGTGTTTAATGATCCGAATTTACCACGAAATACACCTAAGCGTAGTATTGAACAACTGATGTCCATTTCTGTTGATGATTTTAGTAATGATTGTGAAACCGTAGTGCGTCAGCGTTACCCTGAAATTGATAACCATATTCAGCAGTTATCGCGATATGCGCCAACCAGATTAACTGGCACCGGCGCTTGTGTATTTACACGTTGTGAGTCAAAGCAACATGCGTTATCAATACAGAGCGAACTTAAATCCAACTCCGTAAAAAGCTTTATTGCTAAATCATTAAACATATCACCACTTTACGCTAATTAAATAATTTTCTTAAAGCAATAATCATTGACCATATAAATAATTTAAATTTATATGGTCAGTGGTTAGTTATAAAAACATAAACTCATTTTACTGCATCATTAGGTATTACAAAAAGTCGATGATCATAATATTCCACACAATAAAGCCCTTGGAAACTTTTATAACCTTGTTTTGCTAAGTTTGATGTTAACCATTTTTCATCTTTACCAATTTGTTTTAAAACATCATCTACTGGTTGTTCATTTTCTAATACAATAACCGATATATCTTTGTCACCTTTTTTTACAATAGATAATTGCCCATTCGGTTCCAAAATTGCTTTTTCAACATCATGAATAGTAAAAACATTTTTCATTCTAAGCAATACAGCAAAACTAGCTAGATCTAAATTAATTGAGGTGAAAGCGTCCAATTTTAATTTACCTTGATCCATCAATATAATTGGATTACCGACAATAAATGCCTTAGCATTTTGACTGCGTTTTTTTAAATAATTAGAGCTATACATAATTGCCGTCCACATCAACAAAACGACAATAAAATCATATATGGTTAATTTGGGGTTATAGATAATCCCGCCAGCAATGCCACCTAAAATCATATTTCCAATAAAATCAATGCTCGACATTTGTGACAGTGAAGTTTTGCCGGTTATTTTTAAAAATAACAGAATACAGATAAATACAACCAACAACTTTAAAGCAATAATAAGGAAATCAAGATAACTAAGCATAGTACTCTCCAAAATAATAAATGCCTAAGGCAATAGAAGCAATTAGTACTAAAATTGGTCATAAAAACAGATTTAAATATTAAGTATTTACAAAAAATATTAACAACAATGAACGAAGGAATGACTATTAAATAATAAAAATCTTGAGTGATAACAAGTGATGTATCAATATTAGATTGATAATGGTCATTTTAGCAATTTATTTTTATTAAACAGCTAAAAAATTTACGAAGAAAGTGAATAAAAATAGTTGTCAATTTTTCGGTTGCGCAACGAATAGCATTTTTAATAAGCTTAGTTCATAAATTACCGAAATTTAGACAAGATAGAATAAAATGCTAATAACTAACCCTAATCAAAAAGAGACTTATTACCGAGCTTTACTTGAAAGAGATCATAGCTATATTGGGATCTTTTATGTCGGAGTCAAAACCACTTCGGTATTTTGTATTGCAACTTGCCGAGCAAGAAAACCAAAATTTGCTAATGTCGAATTTTTCGATTCATTCAAATCAGCGCTTGATGCCGGTTATCGACCTTGCAAAATATGCAAACCAACCGAAAATGCTAATCAAGCACCAGATGAAATAATTAAAGCCCTAGCATTAATTAATAATAATCCTAAACAAAAGATCACTGATTATCAGCTCAGACAAAATAAACTAAGTCCTGAAACTCTTCGCCGTTGGTTTAAAAAACATTACGGAATTACTTTTCATGCTTATCAACGAATGTATCGAATTAACAGTGCTTTTCAAGAATTAAAATCAGGAAAAAATGTTATTAATACTGCCTTTGATACTGGTTACAATTCCTTAAGTGGTTTTGGTTATACTTATAAAAAAATCATGAAAAAGTCACCTTCAGCAAACCAACAGCAAGACGTTATTTTAATCGATAGATTAACCTCCCCTTTAGGTCCTATGTTTATTTGTGCAACAAATCAAGGAATTTGTTTATTAGAGTTTGTAGATAGAAGAATGTTAGAAACAGAATTTGAACAACTACAAAGCCTCCTTAAAATGAAGATTATTTTTGGCGAAAATGAACATATCAAACAAGCTAAGGTTGAAATTGCCGAATATTTTGCAGGGACAAGAACAAACTTTACCGTTGCCTTACATACACCAGGCACCCTATTTCAACAAACCGTTTGGGATTGCTTAAAACACATTCCCTATGGAGAATTAACCACTTATAAACAGCAAGCACAAAGAATTAATAATCCACAAGCAATTCGAGCTGTCGCCAATGCCAATGGTTATAATAGAGTGGCGATTATTGTCCCTTGTCATCGAGTAATAGGATCGAATGGAGAACTAGTTGGTTATGGCGGTGGATTAGAAAGAAAAAAATGGTTAATTGAACATGAAAATAAAAATCGTAACCATCGATAATTATTGAAAATAATAATTATCAGTCAATCAATAATATTACAAAAGCTATAGAAAAAAATTGCTGTGATACCTTATGTCATGTCTCACCTAACCTAAATTAATTGCTCAATATAACGTCATCTCTTTTTGAGATGATGACTTAAAATACTAAAAAACTCAGCTCAATAGAATTTTATAGCTAATTTAATGTCTATAACCAATTCCATGTACCGTTTTTATTAAAGTGGGTATGGATGGGTTAATTTCTATTTGTTTTCTTAATTTTGAAATATGTTGATCAAGAGTTCGACTATTAGGTAGAAAATCATATCCCCACACATAATCAAAAAGCATATCTCGAGTAACAACTTGATTTTTATATTGATATAAACATTCTAAAATCTTAATTTCTCGTAAAGTTAATTCAATTATCTGATCATTTCTTTTAGCGTACAATTCGGTAGGATATACATTTAAATCGCCAAATTGAAAATAATCTTCTTTAGAAAGAGTTAGATGTTTAGATTTTAAATAACGTTTAGCAATAGCCTTAATTCTTGCTCTAAGCTCATGAATACCAAAAGGTTTATTCATATAATCATCAGCACCTAGTTCTAAACCAATAACCCGATCGATTTCTTCATCCTTAGCGGATAAAAATAAAATTGGCACATCTTCATTTAATTTACGAATTGCACGGCAAACAGAATAGCCATCAAGCTCGGGCATCATAATGTCTAAAATAATAAAATCGGGTTGATATTGATTGAATAGTTCCAGCGCAACTTTACCATTAACAGCTTTAATAATAATGTAGCCCTCTTTTTCTAACAAATCTGACATGCCATTAAGAATGTGCTTATCGTCTTCAGCAATTAAAATTTTCATTATACTACTCCATTAATATCAGTGAAAATGCCATTCCCGGATTATGATTCATAACTTTAATCTCTCCGTGGATCTGACTAGCTAACTGCTTGGCAATCGTCAAACCGATTCCTGTACCCGAAACGCCTTCAGTTATCGATGAATTGACTCGATAAAATGGTTCAAAAATCTGTTTTAATAGATGGCTGGCAATACCATCTCCATAATCACGAACAGTAATTGTGACCAGTTTTCCTTTTCTGGTCAAAGATAAATCAATTCGCTTACCATTAAAAGCATATTTCTCGGCATTGCTCAAAAAGTTATTGAGAATTTGCATGACACTATCTTCATCAGTATCAACTATACAATCATTTTCAAGAGTAGTGATGTTCAGTTGTAATGATTTAGCCTCTAAAATAGGTTTAAAAGTTTGATATATCTGTTTAATTAGTATGGTTAAATTTACTTGTTTTATATTTAAACGACTTGGCTTATTAAAAGTTAAAACATTTTGCACCAATCGCGTAAGTCGTTTACTTTCTGCACTAATTATATGCAGATAATCAGGAACAGGGTCCGGCTCATCTTCTAAACATTCAGATAACATTTCTGAATAAAGAGAGATATTGGTTAAAGGCGTTTTAAATTCATGCGAAACCTGCCCAACAAAACTTACTTGTTGTTTTGCTAAACGTAGTGTTCGGGTATATTCTCGATAACCGTAACCAATAAACCCAAGCAAAACGATAAAAAATAATCCAATAACGCCTGAACCTAATAAATATAAATTAACTAAGTTTGGTGAAGAATAATAATAGGTTAAATGCCAATTTTGTAGGGGATAATTAAGCCTTAGAGAAATTTCATTATCGAATTTTTCACCATTACTATATATCTGTTTATCGCCATCGGATAATTTAAAATTATCATCAGAATCATATGTATCTAATAAACTAATAACATCAAATGAAAACTTTATATTGGAAAATTCAAAACCAATAATATTATCCGATTGAATTGTCCAATAAATTAAGTGGTTATATATTTGATACCAACCAGAGCTTGGTTGAGATTGTTCTGAATAATCTTGTTGATTGATCAAAACAGAATTATCTAATGCAATTGATTCAACCAGATTGTGCCATTGAGAATCATCAGAATCACTTAAAAATAAAATCCTATTTTTGTTGATGATAAAAATATTCTTAAAATCCGTTTCCGTTTCTAATAAATCCTCAGCTTTACCATAGTCATTATCAATTTGTAATGCCAAACTATTAAGATAAGATAGACGTTGATTCAACAACGATTCAATCGATAATTTGATATTATTCATATGACTTTTAGCGAGTAAGGTTTCATTATTTTCTCTTAATAAAACCTCATGTTCAACGCTTCGCCAACCTAAATAACTTATAAATGTCATTAATATCAATAAAGATAAAATCGTTGTTAATTTCTTCATAACTATTTTTTAATTACATTACTTTTTGACTCAAACTGTTGTTGAGTTATTATTTTACGAGAAACATTTCTATTCTGATTTTTAACGGCATCAGCCATAATATTATTTTTCTCAATTTGGCCATCTAATCTCGCTTTTGACGAAGGTGATACGATTATGTCTGAAAATGATGCAAGTCTACTGCTATTTTCTATAAGCATCATTTCTGCTTGCTCTTGCATACCTTGATCATAGAGCTCTAATGCTTTTTCATTCGCAATTGTCACTTTTTGAATTTCTGACTCTGCTAAGACATCTTGGATTATTGAATCCTCGACCAATTTTTGATTATTGGTATACGCAATGTTAACCGATTGCGTTTGATGTTCAATCTTATTTACCAATAAATTATCATACTTCAAATCAACTTGAGCTAAAGTTTTATTTTGACCCACTTTACCTTCATCAGGTATCACTTCTAACAATACATACTTTTCTTGGTTGGAAAACAATTGATTCATTTTAACCGTGACTTGATTCTCTTTGATCACGCCATCTCGACCAAGTAAACGCACAGGTTTAACACCATCTTTCAATTGAATAGTAATCACAACGTCTTGAGCAATAGTTGACATTACATCAGTAAATTCGTGAACAAACACATTTTCGAGATCGGCAGAATTATTTACAAACACATGATTTCCATCACTATAACTTGCGATCGATGACATTAATAATTCATTATAATCAGAACCTATCCCCATAGTGGTAATAGCAATATTCTTTTTCGCGGCAATAATAGCCAATTCAGATAGCTCATTTACTGAGCTTGGACCAACATTAGCCTGACCATCAGATAGCAAAATAATACGATTAACTTTATCTTTTGTCAGTTGATTTTCAACTTGCTTAATACCTTTACTTAAGCCAGCAAATAAAGCTGTTCCTCCACCGGCAAAAACATTTTTATTAATTAATTGTATAATTTTTTGTTTATTTTTTACTTTGGTTGCAGGCACAATCACTTTTGCTTCATTATCATAAGCAACAATAGATAGCGTATCTTCTTCGTTCAATAAATTAACCGCAAAAATAGCTGCTTCTCTCGCTTTTTCGATGCGCTCCCCACCCATTGAACCTGATTTATCAATAACAATAGCTAAATTAATAGGAACGCGTTTATTGGTATCAATTTTTTGGCCTGATAATGAGACTTTTAAGTAATTTTTTTCTGGATGGCCTTCCATTATAACTGGTGAAGACAATTCTGAACGAACTTGAATTTGTTTCACCCCACTGTTTTGTTCTGCATAGCTTAATAAGCTACAAATAGAAAGCCCCAACATGGCAAATATTTTAATAAATTTCATAGTGTTTCCCTTCCTGTATAAAGTTTATTCAATTATTCACCAATTGCCAAATAAACTGTCTAATTAATGTATTTAATTGTAAAAATTTGTAAAAAGTAAAATCATAACCGAGATAAAATTATCGTTTAAAAATATGTCTATTCGTACTTAAACTAACCAATCTCTAGATTTTACGGTGTGTTAACTGTTTGTTTATTGCCAGTCAAAACCGCATAGGTATATAATAAAATATTATTTGCTCTTAAAGAGAATAGTTAGAGAACATTTAATATGACTCAATCAAAACTTGAACTTATCAGAAATAGTATTATTACTATACCTAATTATCCTAAACAAGGGATTTTATTTCGGGATATTACCAGTTTATTAGAAGACCCAATCGCCTTCAGAACATCAATCGATCTTTTAATTGAGCATTATAAAGATAAAAAAATTGATAAAGTTGTTGGCACCGAAGCGCGTGGTTTTATTTTTGCCGCCCCTCTTGCTTTAGCCTTAGGTGTTGGTTTTGTGCCTGTTAGAAAACCGAATAAGTTACCGCGTCACGTTTATAGAGAAGAATATCAACTCGAATATGGTACCGATACTTTAGAAATGCATTGTGATGCCATAAAACCTAATGAGCGAGTATTGATTATTGACGATCTACTAGCAACAGGAGGGACCGTTGCAGCAACCGCTAAATTAATTCAAAAAGCGGGAGGGATCGCTGAAGATGCCGCTTTTGTCATCAATTTACCTGATTTACAGGGTAAAACCAAATTAACCGCTATGGGAATCAACTGCTATACGTTAGTCGATTTTGCTGGTGAATAATCTTTATATTATCGGGCGATAATTCGCCCTACTTCTAATCTCATATTAGCGATGCTTATTTTAAATATAAACAATTAATTGTTGTTGCTCACCATTTATAAATTCCTCTCAATATTTCTGATCAACAAAATAGCATAAAAATGCATATTACAAACCTATAAGCTAATCAAAAAGCTTGATTTTGTTTTTTTAATGAATTATTATTCAAAATTACTGCATAATTATTACAAGGAATTTATAAGATGAAAAAATTTAGTCATATCATTGCTAGAACACCGGCGAAATCATTAATTAATGGCTTAACGTCAGCTAATCTAGGCAAACCTGACTATCAAAAAGCGCTCGATCAACATAACAGCTACATTCGAGCATTACAACAATGTGATGTCGATATCACCATCCTACCAGCTAGCGAACAATTTCCTGATTCAGTTTTTGTTGAAGATGTTGCCCTTTGTACACCTCATTGCGTAATCATTACTAGACCAGGCGCGGAATCTCGTCGAGCTGAAATAGAGTTAATCACGGAAGCAGTTAGTCGTTTTTATCCAAATAAAGTTGAATATATTAAGGCGCCTGGCACCGTAGAAGCGGGTGACATCATGATGGTTGAAAATCACTTTTACATTGGTCTTTCCGCTCGAACCAATCAAGAAGGTGCAAACCAAATGATTGCAATATTGGAAAAATACGGTTTAACTGGTTCGGTCGTCACTTTAGAAAAAGTATTACACTTAAAAACGGGACTTGCCTATTTGGAACACAATAACTTATTAGCTGCAGGTGAATTTATTACTAAGCCAGAATTTCAACATCTCAATATCATTGAGATCCCTGTACAAGAAAGTTATGCCGCTAACTGTATATGGGTCAATGAACGAGTGATAATGCCAGCTGGTTATCCTATTACTAAAGCAAAAATTGAAGCACTCGGTTATCAGGTCATTGAAGTTGATACTTCAGAATATCGCAAAATCGATGGTGGAGTAAGCTGTATGTCATTGCGATTTTAATTTAAAAAACCACAAAAATTAAACCAACTAAATAAGAAAACAATATGAATACACCAGTAAGAAAAAAGCTTGGCATACTTCCTCTCACATTACTGGTGGTGGGAAGTATTGTCGGTAGTGGTATTTTTAGCCTACCACAAAATATGGCCGAAGGCGCCGGTGCCGGAGCAATACTTATCGCATGGGCCGTGACATTATTCGGCATGTTTATGTTGACACGAATATTTCAATATCTTTCTATTCGGTTTTATAAAATTAATGAAGGTTTATATGGTTATGTTCGTGAAGGATTTGGGGATTATATCGGTTTTAATGCCGCGTGGGGTTATTGGATATCAGCTTGGATGTCTTGTACTAGCTATTTAGTTATCTTATTTAGTGCATTAGGCTCTTTTGATTGTTTTGCATTTTTTGGTAATGGTACGACAATTCCTGCCGTTATTGCCGGACTTATCCTTTTATGGATTATGCACTTTTTTGTCATTAACGGAATTTACCAAGCATTTTTACTTAATTGCCTAGTAACGCTAGCTAAAATTGTACCTATCGGTTTATTTATCGTTTGTGTTATCTTAGCCTTTAAAATTTCAACTTTTAACACTGATTTTTGGGGAACACCACAATTAGGTTCAATCATTGATCAGGTAAAATATACTATGCTTTATACTGTATGGGTTTATTTGGGGATTGAAAGTGCTACTGTCTATGCTGCACGAGCGAAAAATATAATCAGTATAAGTCGAGCCACCTTTTTTGGTTTTGCCATTACTAGTCTTTTATTAGTTTGTGTTTCCGTTCTTTCATTAGGCATTGTGCCACAACATGAACTCGCACAAATGAAAAATCCGTCAATGGCACTAGTCATTGAACATGTCGTTGGTAGTTGGGGCGCCACATTTATTAATATTGGTTTGATAGTTTCAGTAAGTGGTGGATTATTATCATGGTTAATGTTAGCTGCAGAAATGTTATTTTTAGCCGGTCAAGGTAAACAACATACTGTTCCTAGATGCTTTGGTAAACTTAATAAAAACAGCACACCAGCTAATGCTTTATGGTTAACAACCAGCTTAATTAGCTTGTTAATTATACTTGCTCATTTTTATGAATCTGGTTATAACACGCTGATTCAATTATCAACATCTATGGTGCTTATCCCCTATCTACTTTCAGCACTGTTTATGTTTAAATTAGCAATACATCAACCTAGAAAATATCTCATTTTCATTGGTGCATTTGGCTCGCTATATGGATTTTGGTTGATCTATGCTGGTGGCGTATCATATTTACTACTATCAATGATCTTATATAGTGTTGGGCTACTGTTTTATCTTTATGCCAGAAAGCAAAGACAACTATCAGCGTTTAGCTATTTACATGATAAAATTTATGCCATAGCTATAGTGGTACTTGCCATTATAGCCATTGTTTATTTTTATATCATTCCTCATTAATCAATAATTAAGGCGTTATTTACGAAATAGATAAAAGTCGGCCAACAGTTGTCTAAATTGTTGGGAATAACGCCCTTGTTCATCTCGCATACACAGTGATTGGCGTTCAACACTAGCATGCTGATTAAATGAAAATGCCATCAGTACTAACGAATAGTCTTTATTTGCTGTATATTTAACTTGCAGTTCATGACATAAATATAACTGGTTTAACGCAGTTAATTGTTTAAATTGTTCAGTAAGATGATAAGGTAAAACTAAACCAAACAACCCTTGCGGATTTAATAATCGTTTTACTACATCAATAAGTTGCTGATAGTTAAGACTTTCTGTATAACGGGCTAATTGCCGTTCTGTACTACGACACTCTACAGCAGACTGAAAATAAGGAGGATTAGTGACAATTAAATCATAACATCTTCGCTCAGTAGTCCTAAATTGATTCACATCGATATTTAATGGCTTAATATTTTTAAAGCCTGCATTTAAGCTATTCTCTCGACATTGCAATATAGCTTGCATATCGATATCAATCGCATCAATTTGACATGCCTGATGTTCTAAACGTTGAGCCAACATTAAGGCAATTACGCCACATCCAGTACCGATATCTAAAACATGTTGTACATCACCTTTAATTGGTACCCATGCACCTAATAAACAACTGTCAGTTGTCACCTTCATTGGACTTTTGTCGTGAGCAATAAAAAAACGTCTAAAGGTAAATCCACCTTGTTTTAATGGTAATTGATTATTTGCCATGCTTAAATTTTCTAAATAATGGTTTATTCGATGCAATTGCGTCAGCCCAGCGAGTTGGTTCAGGCAATCGATAACCTCGTAAACACTGTTTTACCCAATGTAATGCACTAGTTTGACTAATTTTGTGTCCTGCTGAAATAAATAACGGATTACAATTATTTTTACTCTGCAATACCCAACCAATTTGCTCATGTTTATCTAGTAAAGGGGTTACATTACCCGCTTGTTTTGCTTGCTCTTGATATTGCCCACATAATTTGCTTTTTGCGACACCTATAGTTGGCATATCTAACAATAAACCAAGATGACTAGCAATTCCTAAACGTCTTGGATGCGCTATCCCCTGACCATCAACTAATAGTAAATCTGGTTTATGTTTAAGCTGTTGCCATGCATTTAACAATGCTGGGTATTCTCGAAAAGATAGATATCCCGGAATATAGGGAAAACTTGTCGCTAATCGAGCAATATGATACTCAACCACATCAAAATCAGGGAAAGTCAATGTCACTATCGCAGCTCTAGTTACTGTTCCATCTTGCTCAAAACCAACATCTGTACCAGCAATTAATTTGATTGCAGGATTAAATTCATCAACCAGCCTCACCTGTTCGGCTAGTTGTTGTTGTG
Organism: Gilliamella sp. LMG 34362; assembly: GCF_984569125.1. Lineage (NCBI taxonomy): Bacteria > Pseudomonadati > Pseudomonadota > Gammaproteobacteria > Orbales > Orbaceae > Gilliamella > Gilliamella sp. LMG 34362. The sequence goes on from NZ_OZ474902.1 coordinate 1,623,377, forward strand.
AATGTTTTAATTGTGCTAAATTGATAGACATTTCAATTCTGCTGAGTATTATGAGTTGCAATAAAACGATTTTACCAGAATTAGTATGTCTTATACATTAACAAATCCTAGCCAATTAACCGAAGAGATAAAAAAAAGCCGCTTTATTGTCAATGCGGCTCCAATTATTAATGCTCAACAGGCAGCCGAGTTTATCGACAGCGTCAGTGATCCAAATGCAACACATAATTGTTGGGCATGGAAAATTGGTCAACAATATCGCTTTAATGATGATGGTGAACCAACCAGTACCGCAGGCCGCCCTATTTTATCTGCCATCGAAGGTCAAGATTGTGATCAGGTGGTAGTGGTAGTTACCCGCTATTTTGGTGGTATCAAATTAGGTACAGGTGGACTCATTCGGGCTTACGGTGGTTCGGCTAGTCATTGTTTACAACAAGCAGAATTAATTGAACTTATCACTAGAATTTCTTTGCAATTTCACTGCTATTACAATGAATGGCCAATTATCGAAAACCGTTTAAAAGAACTGGATGCGCTCATTGAACAACAAGATTTTGATGCTGAAGGCGTAACTGTCAGTATTGCTATCACACTAGATAATCTAGCTATACTCAAAAAAAATATTAGCGATATTACTCGCGGTAGAGTGATTATCAAGACTTAAAATATCTGTATAAACACACAGTTAAATATAACAAAAAAATTGGTAGAAATTGTAGACTGAGTATTTTAATTATAAAACAAATGGTTATAATTAGAGTGTTCCCTATACACATAGGGATAAACCGAAAACCGTTTTAAATTTGTCGATATTGACCCAGTGTTCCCTATACACATAGGGATAAACCTCGATCTCTAAACCATTAAACATGACTAACCCTGTGTTCCCTATACACATAGGGATAAACCGCGATTAATAGTTAGTGAGCACGCAACCGTAAGGTGTTCCCTATACACATAGGGATAAACCGCAAAGAGCCTTTAGCTCCAGCGACGATTAATAGTGTTCCCTATACACATAGGGATAAACCGGGCCCGTAAGAGGCAAATGCACTTTGAATCAGGTGTTCCCTATACACATAGGGATAAACCGCTTGATTTTAGTGACCTATTAGATATTGCATCGTGTTCCCTACCAATATAAAGATAGATTCAAAATGGATGAATATGACACAAAGAGCTGGAATTATTTTTTTGGTCGTTTTCTTGTAAAATTCAACTATTTTTGACCAGTAAAACTCAATATTACTGGTCAAAAACTTGCTAAAAGAGAGTTAAATTTTCGCTTTGATTATTTAAACGCTACTAAACCTTTATAATGTTCATTTACAGCAGCTATTAACGACCTAACTTGTTCATCACCATCAATAAAAATATAAACATTATCTAATCGAGGATAATATTGCTTGAAAAATTTTCCACTTGGGGTTCTTGCCGGACAAAAATGGAAAACAAGTGCATCCTTGCTACAACCCATAGCCATAAAATCGTCCCAATAAAAAATACCTTCCATATCGATCGATTTTATGTAGATACCTTCTTGGAAATAAGCACAATAACATTCAACAGGCCATTCAACATTTTTTTTATAAAGCTTCTTAACAGAACGTATTTCTAAATATATATTGAAATAATGATTTACAAGATAGACTAAAATTCCTATGTCAATTAATGGAATTAAAGCCAAATACTTTCCAATTTTGTTGGCCAAAGAAGGCGAAAATAAATTAATTAAGTAAGTTACTATAATGGCGAGGATAAAGGCAATAATCACAGCAAAAAAAGTGATTATTGCCTTTTTAGGAAAATACATACGATGTATTATTCGGGAAATTTTTGCCAAAAGCTCTGCTCGTGATTCAAATCTAATTGTACGCTCAAACAAAAAATGCGCCTCTTTAGGATTGAAAGCATAATAAGGTTCTTTTACTCGTTGTTTCATTGATATTCCTAATACGATTTCTTTTAATGATAAACAGAATTATTATAGAACATCACGATTAGTTGTAAATTACCTCTTTCACTTTTCTATCACATATAGGAATTCCCTTATAATTTTATGTAGTTAATTCTCCTATTAATATTTATTGTTAGCTAATATCTTTGTAAAACTTATTAAAATATTGAAGATAATTTTATTTATCTTTCAATTCATATACAGTACCGTCACCCCAAGTACCAATATAATAGCTACCATTATGATAAGCTAACGCTACTGCTCCAGATAAATTGCCAACTAAGGTCGATACTTTTTTAGTTTTTACATCAATTTGTCGAACCATTCCAGCACCATTATCAATAACGGCGGCAACATTTGGTGCAACTGTAACAATACCAACACCTGGGCGATTGAAATCCGAACCTAGCTCAGTTTTAGTGCCATTTGGGCTGATCATGGTTAAACGACCACTGTATTGTGAAACAACTAAACTGTTATCAGCTAATTGAGTTACACCAACTGGTGTGGTCAATCCACGAGCAATAATGCTTTTTTTCTTAGTTTTAAGATCAAGAGAAACTATCTCACCAGTTGAACGATTAGTAATGAGTAATTGGCCTTGATTAGAAAAAGCGATACCAGTAGGAGTATGATAACCATCAGATATTTTTTCTGATTTACCATTACTATCAATTTTTACAATATAATCATCGCCATATGATGAAACATAAACATTATCTTCTGCATCAATAACGATACCAGCTGGTGAAGATATACCTGAATAAAAAGTCTCTGTTTCACCATTTGATTTGACTCTCGTAACTGAGTTACCTGACCAATTGGTTACATACATTAATCCCTTACTATCAAACGCAATGCCTGTTGGTGCACTAAAGCTTGAAGAAATTTTAGTTAAATCAGCCATACAGAATGCTCCATAAAAACAACAAAATATAAATAGTGAAAATTGTAACAATCTTTTTTTCATGATGAGTCTCCTTAATAATTAATACCTACAATTTTATTTTCTATGATTACTTTTGATAAGTTGAATACCAACTAACGCTAAAACTAGATTAACAATTGTCAATAAGACACAAATAGCTATCACGCCATTCCAAGCCATATTTTGATAAACGATACCTAATAAATAGGTACCAATACTGCCTCCTGCCAAACAAGAAAGTAAATATAAGGATGAAATAGCTCCGCGTGAATTAATGGGTACATTTTTATTAAGCATGGCAATAACTAATGGTTGAATACCAAATACAAACAAAAACAAACTAAAAATCCCTAACCCAATAACATATAACCTTGAGCTATAACCAATAGTCACAACCGTTACACATACAGCTAACAAATAAATGATTAAAAGATAGCGTTCATTTATAACCCGTAATAATTTACTCGTAATTATGGTTCCAATAATCGCACTAAGCCCAGCAAAATTAAGCCATCCCAAAACTGTTGCAGATAAAGAAAAAGGTGCACTTTTTAGATAAAAAGTGAGTAGTGAAGATAATCCTAAATAAACAAAGAAAAGTAGAAAACCAACAGATAGAAATATTATCACTGTTTTATCAAATAATATTTTAATTGCCGTCAAATATGTACCAATTACACTGGTGGTTGAAGATTGATGGCTTGATTGTTTTATCGCGAAAGGAACAAAAAGACATGCGATCGTTATCAAACCGGCATATATGGCAAAGGCAACTTGCCAAGACCAAAAATCAGTTAACATAGCAACCAAACTTCGACTAAAAATAATACCTATAATTGAAGCTGAAATCATAATACCCATTGCTTGCGGTAACTTATGATTAGGCGTGTTTTTAGCTGTATAAGCAAACAATGCTGCCGGAACCGCTGCGGCAAAAAATCCGATCAATGACATAACCACCAAATATAAATTGAAACTATCTACAATCATAGATAACTCTAGGCAACAAACAGTTCCAATACTGCCAACCAAAACTAACAACTTGGTTGAAACTTTATCCGATAAAGGGCCATAAATAAAAAACGAGATAGCATAAAAAAAACACGATAAGCTGAATACATTTCTGGCGGCTAAAATATCGATATCATAAGTTTGAGAGATCTCTTGAAAGATAAGTTGACTTATATAAACCGATCCGACTAACAGCACGATTAATAATGCTGACAGCACTAAACGCGGTTTTGTCTGTATTGGCTCTTCTGTAGAGATGGATTCCATGAACAAAATACCAATTGCTAATTGATTAAACTTGAGAGAGGTTATCTAACAATACAGCAATATAGAAATACATATTTTGTTATACGAAATTCGTATCGCAGAAAAAATCATATAAACAAATGCAAAAAACAAAGTTCTCATTCATAATAATAATAATCTAATTTAGATAGATAAATGACACAAACGCTTACAACTCAGCGAAATAGTTTATTAGGGATAGTAAAATTTATGGACATCTATAGCAAAAGATTACCAACGATTAAACAATTACAATATTTTATTGCTGTTTGTGAAGAACTCAGTTTTACTGGTGCAGCTGAAAAACTGGGCATTAGTCAACCCCCTCTTTCAACTCAAATTAGAAATTTAGAAGACAAGTTACAAAGCACATTATTTTTGCGAAACTCACACAACGTTGTATTAACCAAAGAAGGGGAAATATTAAAATCAAAAGTAACACAATTATTAAATGATCTTTGCTCTATCACTAAAGCAACTAAGACAAGTATTCTTGAAAAGGTCACGGTAGGGACAACAAAAACCTTATCTTTTGATTATATTCCTTTCTTTAAATTATTTTTATCAGAATTTAGAGATGAGACTAAAATATATAAACATAACTATACTTCGAAAGAGCTACTTATTGAACTACAAAAAGGCAATATTGATTTTGCAATTGTCTCCGATTACCCAACTAGAGATTTTAGTGAAAACTCATTACTCATTTATCAAGAACCAGTAACATTAGTATTACCGGCAAGTCATCCATGTTGTCAACAAAACAAAGTAAATCTTGATGATGTCACTGATTTACCATTGTTTTGGTTTAAACAACAAGTAAATCCTTTTTTTTACGATCAATGTGAACAAGTATTCAATAAACTCGCCCATCCACTATCTCGTCGAGCCGAACTTGCAGATAATTTATCTATGCTGCTAGAGGTTGCATTAGGTAAAGCAATGATGCTTCTACCACAATCAATGGCACAAGCTAAAGTTGAAGGAGTTACCTATAAAAAATTGATCTCAAATCAAGATAAAAGATTAAAAATAAATATTTATCTGATTTGGCGTAAAGATTTAAAAATCACCGCAGTTAATCAGGCGATAATAAATTATTTTAAACGCGGTTAAAGTATAGAATGGCTTCATTAGGATTGCAAAAACCCCCTTTCCTCAAAATTTTCATTTTTTAATAAATTGGTATTTATCGTAATTTGCGTTGCAAACTTTCAATAAAGTTTTCTATAACAATATTGTTATTATATCCACGTTGCCAATTTCTTAAAAACATGATTTGTTTAGGATTTAGGTATATAGGCTTACCTTCAATTTCTACGCTTCGCTCATTTGAAAATAAATGTTCAGAAGTTAAATGTGAATCAGATTGTTGATCAGTAATATTTTTATTTAGATTATTGTTAGTTTGAGCAAAAAACTGCCTAAACCAATTATCATAATCAGCTAAGTCATATTCACCAGCTAATTCATAACCCCAAGCAGTTTTGCGAATATTTTCAAAATGAAAATGCAAATTCCGTTTTGGAAAAGCACAATAAACAAAATGATATTGTTGGAATTTTCCAATTGTATATGCTGATATTTTAAAATTATGTTGCAATATTTGCGTAACAATAAAAGCCGATTGATTATAAATTCGTAAAAAAGAACCTTCATCAATTAGGCTTAAAAAACCTTGTCTTTGACTAATTTCTAATTTGTCATTAATTTTAATGTTCATTTTTTATTCTGTTTTTTTCGGCGTGATAACGCTAATCGCGTCATCACGCCGGTGACTGGGCGACTTTCTTTTTCAAACTTGAGTTCTAACGATTTATCTTATAATTATAAACTTATAATGCTCATAAAAAATCTAATATAACAATCAGTAATTATCTGCAAACAAGATAACCAGGTGCATTCGATCTTTCCGCATCAACACCAATTAGCCCTGTTCCTGCATTAACATCAACATGATTACCATAATTGCTACCATAATAACGATCTTTCGTCCAATATCTATCATTGGCTTTCTCCCAACCAGAGTCAGGATAAGATGTACGAACTGTATATCCCCATTCAGGAAAAAGACCCTCACCAATTGCTCGTGTATAACCATTAGCAGTATTTTGAGTATCATTCATATTATATTGAGGAGCATTAGTTAGTTCTTTGTATGATAATAATTGATCCTCACCACATATTTGGATTGCAGGCTTCCACCAATCAAAAAAACCTTTAACTGGATTTACCCATACACTAGTAGGATTAAAAGTATAGTCATGTTTGACATTTGAATCTTGTTTTAATGTAGCTCGAACAGTTACATATCCACTAGGTTTACCATTTAAAGTAACATAGCCTTTTTCATCGACGACTACTTGTTCTCCAGGGTTATTTGTAATAGTAAATGTATAATCACTTACTGGACGAGTAAAAATCAACTGAAATTTAGCACCCTCAAATCCGGTTGTAGGAAATTTTTTACCTCCTGATTCAGTAGGATTGATTTTAAACCCTAAATTTGGCACATAATCTGAATTATAACCGCCACCAGCAGCTGTTCTGGATGTATAATTAGGATCATTCCATCTGATAAATCTATTATTACTACCAAAGCTTAACCATTGATTTCTAGGATTTCTTTCTATCGCATAAGGTTTTACATAACAAAGCTTCGATGTTAATGAGATTTTGTATACTTTTTTTATTGTGACAAAATCACTTTTTCTTGGCTGACCATATTGTGAAAGTGCTTGCACTTGATTACTTATCTCTAACCTTAATGGAAATGAGTAATCTTCTCCACAGTCTGTTAACTCAGTTTTATCTTTGGCAGTTATTTTATTATCATTAGCATCAAACCATTGCCACACAGTTGCCGTCATTAAAAAGGGCTGCGTTGGATCGATAGCATCACCGTCTAAATCTTGATAATTAATTTTATTGTCTAACGTTTGATAATTATATTGTTTTACAATAAATTGATTTAGATCTAAATTACCGTCAAACTCTTTAATTTCACCTTCTTTTATATTACCTGTTGATTCACTATAAAATACACCATTTACCGTGAAACCAAGCTTATCTGAGGCTGTTTTTAAATTAACAACCTTAGGGCTATTTCCTTGAATAACATTGACTGTAAAACTACTTAAACCATAAGAATTAGGCACCATAGATAGATATAAGAAAATAAGAAGCCACTTTGGTACAAAAAATTGCTTAAAAGAATAGAATAATAAATTATTTAACGATATATGTTGTTGAAGTGATTTTTGTAAACAATTTGATACACTTTTTATTGAATGGATATAAAAACATTTCTGTGTTAATAATAAACCCGATGCCCGATGCCCGATGCCCGATGCCCGATGCCCGATGCCCGATGCCCGATGCCCGATGCCCGATGCCCGATGCCCGATTAAGACCACATTTTAACATATTTTCGCTAGTCCCTGCTGTAATTTACGCTTAATTTTCAATTAAAACAATTAGATAAATATCTAACTTCATGTTTATTAGTTTAAATAAACATCAAACTAAAATCATTAAAGATGTGCAAGGAATATTAATATAAAATTAATGATATGCAATAATTTTTTATGTAAACATTTGTTAAGAAAAAATTAAGCAATAATAAAAACATTACGGAAAATCTTTTTTGATTAAGTTATTGCTACAAATTTGTAATTTTTCATATTTCGATCTATTTTAACAAATATTGCTTGCTAATAGCAAAGCCATTACAATGAAGCACAATTAACCATAACTCTTTTATTCCTATGATCACTTATGTTAATGCGACTTTAGATGATTTACCTTTTATCGTGGAGGTTTATAATTCGACTATTGCCAGTCGTCAGGTAACGGCCGATTTGCAGCCGGTGTCGGTTGAAAGCCGAATTGCATGGTTTGAACAGCATAATCCGCAAAAACGTCCACTTTGGTTAATCAAATATCAAAATCAACCTTGTGGTTGGGTCAGTTTGTCATCTTTTTATGGTCGTCCAGCTTATGATAAAACAGTTGAGATAAGCCTATATATTCATCAAGATTTTAGAGGCAAAAAAATTGGTCAAACTGCTGTTCGAGAAATTGAGTCATTTGCCAAACAAGTGGGTATTGACGCTATATTGAGCTATGTTTTTGGCCATAATATTCCAAGCATTAAGCTATTCGAAAAAATGCATTATCAACAATGGGCATTACTCCCCAAAATTGCTGAACTTGATGGTATTAAACGTGATTTGGTTATTTTAGGTAAACGATTTGATTAAACTAATCATCCAATTTAATGTGCGTTTTCAACGGAAACTTTAGCATATGTCTATCTTAAAAAATGTTCAATCGATCTATAATCAAGCAAAAATTACCAGTATTTTAATACTGATTAATATAGCTTGTTTTTTTATTTCTCGACTACTCGATGATCGGGGATTCTCAACATTTAGTCAAAATAGATTCTTGATTGATTGGGGTGCTGATGTTGCTCAGTTAACTTTTTCAGGTCAATATTGGCGCTTATTTACTAATATTTTTATGCATGTTAGCTTAACCCATCTTGCCATGAATATGTTAGCATTGTGGAGTATTGGCACTATTCTAGAACGCTTGCTACCACCATTAGCCTTTATTGGCATTTATCTATTATCAGGATTATTTGGTAGTTTAGCCAGTGATGTTGCCACTATTAATCATAATGTCATTAGTTGTGGCGCATCAGGTGCAATTTTAGGAATTATTACGGCATTACTTGCGTATTGTTTAATTAATCGTACTGACTTACAAGAGATGCCAATCAAATCAATCGTAGTCAGTTTATTACTGACCTTTGGGTTAGGATTGCTACCTTCTATTGATAATATGGCACATATTGGTGGAGCTATCACTGGCCTTATTTTAGGCGGACTAATTAGTGTTTGTTTAGAAAAATTCCGCTATCAAAAACAGATCTGCACACTATTAATTATCACGATATTAATAATGTCATCTTTACTTTTATATTGGGGCTATCAGCATTATCAATTGATAAGTGGCTATCAATATTATTAAAAATAAGGCGCAAATCTGATATTGCGCCTTGTTTATGTTTCATTATCATTAATAGCTACTTAGCACGCGAGCCGGATCGATTTTACAAGCTCTTTGCGCTGGATAATAACTGGCAATCAAACTTAGCAGCATGGCCGTAATAAATACCATGATGACATCCAAAAGATGAATTTCTGATGGTAAAAAATCAACAAAATAGATATTACTGTTTAAAAACTTATGTCCCATCATTGATTCAACCGCTGCCATAATATTAGAAAGCTGCCATGCCAATATAGATCCAAGCAATACACCAATCACACTACCGATTAATCCTGAAAGTACACCATACCAAATAAAAATACGTTTTATTAAGCGATTAGTCGCCCCAAGTGTTTTAAGGATAGCAATATCACGTTGTTTATCTTTTACCGCAATAACCAACGTCGACACAATATTGAAGCAAGCCACACCAATAACCACAATCATCGCTAAATACATAATTTGTCTAATCATTTGAATATCACGATACATGAAGCCAAAGGTATGTTCCCAACTATTAAAACTAAGATCTTCTTCAAGATTTAATGTTGCATGACCAATAATAGCACTAGCTTGATAGACATTATCAACATTAATCATCAACCCCGTGACACTGTCACCAATAGCAAGTAACTGTTGTGAATCAGCTAATGGCAATAAAGCAACATTGTTACTTAACGTACCACTTAGATCTAAAATACCGTGTACTTGCAAACGAACACGCCGAGGGGGCTTAAGTTGCTCAGGATTGTTTGATACAGGAATAAGTAAGGTAACCCACTGCCCTTCATTAACCGCTAATGATTTAGCTAATCCTGCTCCTAGAATGATTTGCTGGCTGTCAGCCTTAAAATCTTGCCATCTATTATTAAGGACATAGTTGGGTAATGAACTGATTTTCTGTTCTAGTTCTGGATCAAATCCTTGTACTTCAACAGCACCAAGCTTACTACCATTTTCAATCAATCCGGTAAAACTAACATAAGGCGTCACCGATAAGATATTTTTGTTCTCTTGTAACTCGGTTTGAACATGCTGCCAATTATCTAAGTTGCCATATTGTGAATAAATTTGACCATGTGGTACTACTGATAACACCCGATCGTTGAGTTCTCGTTCAAAACCATTCATAGCGCTTAAACCAATAATCAATGCAGCAATACCAATAGCAATGCTCAAGGTTGAAATAATTGATATCAACGAAACCATGCCACTTTTACGGCGACCTTTACGAAATTTAATGGCTGTAATTAATGATAAATTCATATTTAATTATCCGTTCAGCTTTATTTCACAGAATTACTGGTAGACAACTGGCCATCACTCATAATCAATTGTTGATCAAGTTTATTCGCTAAAACTAAATCATGGGTAACAACTAAAAATGCCGTGCCATGTTCTCGATTAAGTTTAATTAACAGATCAAAAATGGCGTCAGCGGTCGATTTATCTAAGTTACCAGTAGGTTCATCGGCCATCACTAAAGCAGGATTATTAATTAAAGCCCTGCCTATTGCCACTCGTTGACGTTCACCACCAGATAACTCTGCTGGGCGGTGATTAGCTCGTTTAACTAAATTCACCGACTCTAACATTGCCATAGCCCGTTTTTTAGCCTCATTTGGTGAAGTACCCGCAATTAATAACGGCATCGCCACATTTTCCAATGCGGTAAAGTCAGGAAGAAGATGATGAAACTGATATACGAAACCAATTTCTTGATTACGTAAATGTGCTTTTTCTTGTTCTGATAACCGATTAAGCTGTTGTGATTTAAATATAATTTCACCTGAAGTTGGTTTGTCTAATCCACCTAATAGATGCAATAAAGTACTTTTTCCTGATCCTGAGCTACCAATAATAGCGAGTAATGATTGCGGATAAATATCAAATGAAACATTTTTTAGTACTTCAGTAACCATTTTGCCTTCTTTATAGGTTTTATAAAGATTTTTAGCTGAAAGAAGTGGCTGTAAATTATTCATAACGTAAAGCCTCCGCTGGTTGAATATTGGCTGCACGATACGCAGGATAAAGTGTGGAAATTAGTGATAACATAAGTAATCCGAAAATAATAAATACTATCTGTGAAGGCTCAACCAAACTAGGTAATTCAATACCAGCAAAGGATAATCCAAGCACTGACATCAATTCATTGAGATAGGAAGCAAGTAACAGCCCTATGGCACTACCGAGTAAGGTACCAATGACACCAGAACTCGCACCTTGAATAATAAAAATCAGCATAATTTTAAAACGTGACAAGCCTTGCGTTTTTAAAATCGCGACTTCCCCTTGTTTTTCCATAACCAACAAACTTAATGAAGTAATAATGTTAAAAGCCGCCACAATCACAATCAAACTAATTAATAAGCCCATTACATTTTTTTCCATCTTGATTGCTTGAAACAATTCACCACGTTTAGCTCGCCAATCAGTAAAAACTAAATCATCGGGTAACGAACGGTTAGTTACTGATGCGATTTCCAGTGGATGTGTTAAAAATAATCGCCAGCCACTAATATTATTCGCTGGATACCGTAATAAATTTTTGGCATCAGATTGATTGATATAGATTAACGCTTGGTTAATATCATGATTGACCGAAAATAAACCACTTATAGTAAATAAACGTTGTGAAGGAATGCGTCCAACTGGCGTTATCTGGCTAGCATCGGTGACCATTAAGCGAATTTTGTCACCAACCAAAACACCAAGTTGATTAGCCAATGTCTGTCCCAGTATCACATTATAGCTACCCGCTTGTAATGAATCGATTGAACCTGTATAAACATAATTTTCTATTGGATCATGATCCTCTGCGGTGATACCCATTAAGGTACTAACCGTAATACTTTGCTGACTTTGTAATACCACATCACTGGTAATTACTGGCGTAATTCGTTCAACGCCATGGATATTTTCAAATTGTTTAGAATCAATAACAGTTGTATTGATTCTTCCGGTTTTTGTAGTAATTTGCGCTTGGGGGAAAAACTTTAAGATACTGTTTTGCATCTGATCTTCCAATCCATTCATTACCGACAAAACCACAATCAAACCGATAGAACCGAGCATGATGCCAATCATAGATAGCCAAGAAACAAAGCGACCAAACCCATCGGTTTTTTGCCCGTATACATAGCGTAAACCTATATAAAATACTAATGGACGAAATATTTTTGACATAATAGTTATAAAGTACCTAAAGTTTTCAATTAAGTTTAACCAGTTAAATTTTAACTGCTTATCATACAGGATTAAACAGTTATAGAAAACAACCATATAATTACGTTATAATCTTAGGCTAACTTTGTCGCAATTATCTATTACTCTAACATGTCAAAAACATACAATATTTCTAACATCATTCCTAAAAAATCAGGTGAAGTAAAACAAGTCGGTCAACTTGTTGGTTCTTCCTTATCCCAATTTTGTGCACAGGCTATTGCTGCGCACGATGGTTTAGTGGTGATTGTTACAGATGACATGCAACAAACAACTCGTCTTCATGAAGAGTTGAAACAATTTTCAACTTTCCCATCGATTTTTTTTCCCGATTGGGAAACACTACCTTATGATAGTTTTTCGCCGCATCAAGATATTGTTTCCGAGCGACTATCTTGTCTTTATCAGCTAGGCCATTTAACTAAGGGTGCCTTAATCCTACCAATTAATACTCTTATGCAAAAAGTGTGTCCACAAAACTACTTAGGTGGGCATGTATTTATGATGAAGAAAGGCTTAGCCATAAGTCGTGAAAGTCTGCGATTACAACTTGAAAATGCCGGTTATCGTTCAGTCAGTCAAGTTATGGAGCATGGTGAATATGCTACTCGCGGTGCGCTATTTGATATCTACCCGATGGGTAGTGAGAAGCCATATCGTATCGACTTTTTTGATGACGAAATTGATAGTATTCGCACTTTTGATGTTGAAAGTCAGAGAACACTCGATGAAATTAATGAAATTCAACTTCTTCCAGCCCATGAGTTTCCATTTGATAAAACATCCATCGAATTATTTCGTAGTCAATGGCGAGAGCAATTTGAAGTAAGACTTGATCCTGAAAGTATCTATCAACAAGTCAGTAAAAATATTTTACCTACAGGTATCGAATATTGGCAGGCACTATTTTTTAACGAGCCACTTACTCCATTATTTTCTTACTTTTTATCCAATACGTTGATCATTAACACAGCAAATATTGAACAATTTGCTAATAAATATTGGCAAGATATTACGCAACGTTATGAAAGTCGCAAAGTCGATCCGATGCGACCATTGTTAACGCCAGCGGTAATTTGGTCAAAAACCGATGAAATCTTTGCCCATTTTAAACAATACCCTCGAATTACAGTATCACATTCTGAAATTATTGATTCAAACAAAAACATTAATTTACCATTTAGTTTATTGCCAGAGATTGCGATCCAAATTCAGCAAAAACAACCTTATTTACATTTTGAGCAATTTACTCAAGATTTCCAAGGTAAAATTATCTTTTCTGTTGAATCGGAAGGCCGTAAAGATGCATTGCAAGAAATCTTAGGTCGAATGCGAATACATCCGACATCCATCTCACAACTTGATCAATTAGCCAATGCCGAAAATCGCTACTTTTTAATGATAGGTGCTAGTGAACAAGGTTTTATCGATCAGCAACAAAATTTCGCCTTTATCACTGAAAACGAACTATTAGGTCGTCGGGTTATTCGTCGAAAAAAAGAGAGCAAACAGGCAATCAATACCGATAGTTTAATTCGTAGCTTAGCCGAATTAACACCCGGTAAACCAGTGGTACATTTAGAGCATGGTGTTGGTCGTTATGCGGGTTTAACGACATTAGAAACTGGTGGTATCACTGCCGAATACCTTATACTGCTCTATGCAAATGATACTAAGCTCTATGTTCCTGTTTCATCACTAAATTTAATTAGCCGTTATTCTGGCGGTGATGAAGATAATGCCCCACTAAACAAGTTAGGCACTGATGCCTGGAGTAAGGCAAGACAAAAGGCAGCCGAAAAAGTACGTGATGTTGCCGCTGAATTACTTGATATTTATGCTGAACGAGAAAGTAAACCCGGTTTTGAATTTAAACAAGATCGTGAACAATATGAGCTGTTTTGCCAAGCTTTCCCGTATCAAGAAACCGACGACCAACAAAATGCCATTGGTGCGGTTATTGGCGATATGTGCTCACCTTACGCAATGGATCGATTAGTCTGTGGTGATGTTGGTTTTGGTAAAACTGAAGTGGCTATTCGTGCCGCATTCTTAGCTGTGATCAATCATAAGCAGACCGCCGTATTAGTACCGACTACATTACTGGCCCAGCAACATTATGAAAGTTTTTGTGATAGATTTGCCAATTGGCCAATCCGTATCGAAAGTTTGTCTCGATTCAAAACCGCTAAACAACAGCAAGCCATTATTCAAGAACTTGCTGAAGGTAAAATCGATATCGTCATCGGTACCCATAAATTATTACAAGAAGATGTAAAATGGAAAGATTTAGGCTTATTAATTGTTGATGAAGAACATCGCTTTGGTGTTCGTCAAAAAGAACGAATCAAAGCAATGCGAGCCAATATCGATATACTCACTTTGACCGCCACCCCTATTCCACGTACCCTAAATATGGCAATGAGTGGTATGCGTGATTTATCAATTATTGCCACACCGCCTGCGCGTCGATTAGCTATAAAGACCTTTGTTCGAGAATCTGATGATTTAGTCATTCGTGAAGCAATTCTACGAGAAATTTTGCGTGGAGGTCAGATTTATTATCTACACAATGATGTCTCGGATATTGAAAAAGTGGCCGAAAAACTATCTGAACTCGTGCCTGAAGCACGTGTTGCTATAGGTCATGGTCAGATGCATGAACGTGATCTTGAGCGAGTTATGAATGATTTTCATCACCAACGATTCAATTTATTAGTGTGTACCACTATTGTCGAAACTGGAATTGACATTCCCAATGCCAATACCATTATTATCGATCGTGCTGATAAATTTGGTCTTGCTCAGTTACATCAATTACGAGGTCGAGTTGGGCGTTCATATCACCAAGCTTACGCTTATTTATTGACGCCACATCCAAAATTATTAACTAAAGATGCTAAAAAACGCCTTGATGCTATTGCTACTTTAGAAGATTTAGGTGCTGGGTTTGCTTTAGCCACCCATGATCTTGAAATACGAGGTGCCGGTGAATTACTCGGTAGTGATCAAAGTGGTCAAATTGAAACAATAGGTTTTAATCTTTACATTGAATTACTTGATGATGCGGTTAAATCGCTTAAAGAGGGGAAAGAGCCTACCCTCGAATCACTACTTAATAATCAACAAACTGAAGTTGAATTACGATTACCAACCCTAATTCCGGATGATTTTATCCCAGACGTTAATACCCGATTATCACTATATAAACGAATTGCTAGTATTGAAAACCTAGATGAACTCACCGATATACAAGTTGAAATGCGCGATCGTTTTGGTCAATTACCCGATCCGGTGCTATTTTTATTAAAAACAACTAAAATCCGCTATCAAGCAAGTAAATTGGGCATTACAAAAATTGAATATGGTGAAAAAGGCGGCTTTATAGAATTTGGTTCTAACAACAAAATTTCAATAGATTATTTAATCGAAACGATTCAAAAATCGCCAAAAAATTATCGCCTAGAAGGTACAAATCGATTAAAATTGCTTAAATCTGATTTACAGCGAGTAGATCGTATTGATTATATTAAAAATTTATTAGCGGATTTTGCCGAGCATCAAGAAAACTAGCTAAAAAATATAACAGAATATAAAGAGTAAAAATGAAAAAGAAGACACTGGCTTTAGGCGTTATTGCTGTATTAGGTTTAAGTTATGTTGGTATTGCCTGGCATACTGGTAACGTGATTGAAAATGATTTAGATAAATCGTTAACACTAGCTACTGAGCAATTTAATAATAGCCAAAATATATTTAAAATTAACATCAGCCATTCTAATGATAAAAAACAGCTATTTTCAACCAAAACCCATATTAATATGACCTTATCCTCTAAAGATGGTAGTTTTGCTGAGGTATTTACACTAGCTGATAAGGATTTCACTATTCATCATGGCCCTTTCCCACTTGCCGCTTTAAAGCAAGGTATTTTTTCACCACAAATGGCTTGGGTGGAATTTGAAACTAGCAAAGAATCCAATCCTTCCGCATGGAAGACTAGTGATAATCAACCCTTTATTACCGGCTATATTAGTTTGGATTATAGTGAAAATATGATTGTAAAGCTTTTTAGCAAGGAAATCAGTCATTATAGAGAAATTGAAGATAATGTTAAATTTGAATACCAATTAGGCAAAGGTAGTTTTACATTTATTAGTAATATGGACTCAGCTATCCCTTCGATAACACTAGATTTAGATAAATTTCATACTCAAAAAACCGTTTACTATCTTACGTTAGATAAGCTTCACATTGATCTTGATGGCGAAAAACAGTCAACTATGATTGGTTATAATTTGCATTTAGATTCTTTAAAAACAAATTTAAGAGATATTTATCTTTATTATCTAGATGATTATGACTATGCCGAAACTGATAATGACACCTTTTCAATCGAGAATTTAAAGGCAAGTGGAACTATTGATTCCATCAATCAAAATATTACCTTAAATGCTAATCTTGATAAATTTACCCTAATTCCTGAGTCAGATGATGAACGCCCCTTCATCATATTAAACAAACTATCTATCAAACAAAAAACTGATTTAAGTGATACTCGAGTTCTTAATGGCTCATTTATTAGCAGTGTTGATTCAATCTTATATGGACAACAAAATTTAGGTAAAGCAGAAATAGATATTGATTATCAAGGTTTAGATAAAAAAATATTTGGCGAAGAATTTATCGATGAAGAAACTCACTATGATCAACCCATTAACAGTAAATTTGAGCTTAAAAATTTAAACTGGCGTAATGTTAATGGCGATGTCAATATTAAAGGATCACTTGATGTCGCAAAGCTTGATGATATTTATAGTCAAAATAATCCTTTAGATAGCATTAATAATCTTTCATTGCATGTTAATGCCCCCCTTAATGTAATTGCCTACAGCTATGCCCAATATAATGATCCTCACCATAGTGAGCTCAGTGAGCAACAGTTTAACGAATCGAAAAAAACGGTCCAAAAAAACTTGGTATATATGTTCGATGATTCTGCGATATTTAAATTTAGCAAAGGTGAAGAACAAGGTTTATTTATCGATATTGATATACTTAAAGACAGTAACGAGGCTAATATTAATGGTCAAATTTATAACAAAAGTGAGGTTTTAGATCTTTTTGAATAATCAACAAAAGGCGATACATCATTTTTTAATCGAAAATCATGAAAGTAAGTTATATTAAAAAATAATTAAAAGTAAAAAAATTGAGAGAGTAAACATGAAGAAAAGTACACTGGCTATTGGCGTTATTACAATATTAGGCCTTGGTTATGTTGGTATAGCTTGGCATACAGGCAATGTAATTGAAGCTGAATTAGATAACACATTAAAAGATCTAACAAAACAAGTTAATAGTTTACAAAATGATGTTGAAGTTCAAATCACCCATTCCAATGATGAAAAGGGTATTTTTTCAACTAAAACACATATAAAAATTATCGCTGAATCTGCAAGTGCATCCTCGACTATCACGCTATATGATGAAGATGTTATCATCCATCATGGACCATTCCCGCTAGCCGCCTTAAAACAAGGCACTTTTTCGCCACAAATGGCTTGGCTTGAGTATCAAGGTACAGAAAAATCTAACCCAATTTTATGGAAACTTGCTGGTAACAAACCATTTGCAAAAGGGCATATCAATTTATCTTATTCTGATAATCTAACCATTAACCTGACAACACAACCGATTGTTTTGAGTGATCAAGATCCTAATTATCAATTTCTTGAAGGTAAACTCGAACTAGGCCAAATTGATTATAGTGTGTCTGGTAACCTAGGATTTGAAACACCTTCTTTTTCATTGGTTATTGATAATTTAAATTATAAAAGACACGATGGTGATGAGATTAAACTAAAAAATTTAAAAGTTGATAATAAAATTGATTATAAAAATTATTTCTTCGAAGCACAAAATAGTGTTGATGATTTATTTGTTAATTTAAAGGCTAATACCGATAAACCAACAATTGCGCTTAAAAATTTTGCAATGGACTATAAATTCACCAATAAAACAACTGGCCTTGAAGGTAATATGGATATTGCAATTGATGCTTTTAATTACGGCAAGCAACAAATGGGAAATGGTACTTTTGAACTTAATGTTCAAGGGTTAGATAAATCATTTTTTGACAATTTTGAGCAAATATCTTGGTTATTAGATTCAGCTAATAACTCAAACATCACCAATACTAAAATAGACATTAAAAAATTTCATTGGCACAATGCTTCTGGTGATTTCAATTTTAGTGCATTAGTTGATATTGCTAACCTTAACCAAATGACAATTTATGATAGAGACATTGACAAAATTAACCAACTTTCAATAAATCTTGAAGCACCATTTGCTGTAATAGCGAGATTTATGTCACAAATAGAAGCTCCTGAGTCAGAACAAATAACCGATAATCAGCTACAAAGAGCAAGCAATAATTTACAATTAATGACACAAATGGCACTGAGCAGATCGCCATTAGTCACCTTTAAAAAAGGTAATACCTCTGGTATATTTAGCGAACTTGATTACTTAAAATCAAACGATCAAGTGACTATCAATGGCAATAAAATTAGCAAACAAGAATTTCTAAACAATTTAAACTTCTAATCTAAAAAATTCCGCCTATCATCAGGCGGAATACCATTTAAAACACAATTTAATGAGTCAAAACTTATATGAACAAAAACTCTTCTGCTGTGCCTGAAAATCAATTTAAACGATCAATGAAGACACGCCACTTAATCATGTTATCACTAGGAGGTGTTATTGGAACTGGATTATTTTTTAATACTGGGTATATCATCGCTACTGCTGGCGCTATTGGTGCTATTATTGCTTATTTAATTGGTGCAATTGTTGTCTATTTAGTTATGCTTTGCTTGGGAGAACTGGCCGTTGCGATGCCTGAAACTGGCGCATTTCATACTTATGCATCAAAATTTATTAGTCCTGCAACCGGCTATACTGTTGCTTGGCTCTATTGGTTAACCTGGACTGTGGCATTAGGCTCAAGTTTTACTGCAGCTGGTTTATGTATGCAATATTGGTTCCCACAAGTATCAGTTTGGATTTGGTGCTTAGTTTTCTGTGTAGTGATTTTCTTATTAAATATTATTACCGCACAATTTTTTGCCGAAAGTGAATTTTGGTTTTCCATTATTAAAGTGATTACCATTATTGTATTTATCATCGCTGGTAGTGCCGCTATCTTTGGGTTTATTCCAATGAAAAATAACCTACCTGCCCCATTTTTGCACAATATTACCGAACATGGCTGGTTTCCTAATGGTATTATTCCGATTGTAATGACCATGGTATCAGTGAATTTCGCATTTTCAGGAACAGAACTTATCGGTATAGCCGCTGGCGAAACCCATCAACCGGAAAAAACCATTCCACTAGCCATCAAAACGACTATTCTACGATTGATTATCTTTTTTGTTGGTACTATTTTTGTGTTAGCAGCCCTATTACCAATGAAACAAGCTGGCGTTATTAAAAGTCCATTTGTTGAAGTATTTGAAAGTATCGGTATTCCTTATGCTGCTGACATTATGAATTTTGTCATTTTAACTGCTATTTTATCCGCAGCTAACTCTGGATTATATGCATCTGGTCGCATGTTGTGGTCGCTATCTAATCAAGGTACATTGCCAAAATGCTTTGGTAAATTAAATCCAAAAGGTATTCCAACTACTGCTATTGCCGTTAGTATGATTGGAGGATTATTAGCTTTGTTCTCCAGTGTTATTGCTCCCGATACTGTATTTGTAGGCTTAACGGCAATTTCAGGATTTGCCGTTGTTGCTGTTTGGTTAAGTATTTGTGCTTCACATTACTTTTTTAGAAAACAACTCTCAACATCTGAAATACAATCACTAAAATATAAAGCCCCACTTTATCCATTAGTGCCAATTTTAGGGTTTATATTATGTTTAATTGCTTGTATTGGACTGGCTTTCGATCCTGAACAACGGATTGCCCTTTATTGTGGTATTCCATTTGTAGTGGTTTGCTATATCGCCTATCATGTTACCCGAGCTTATCAACAACGAGTAAATCGATAATGTCAAAAGAAAATCCTCTATCGCAGTTATTAAACCAAAATAACTACGTAATTATTGACGGTGCTTTAGCAAGTGAGCTACAGCGCCGTGGTTGTGATCTTAATGATAGCTTATGGTCAGCTAAAGTATTAATTGAACAACCCAATCTTATTAGACAAGTTCATTATGACTATTTTAATGCAGGGGCGGATTGTGCTATTACCGCTAGCTATCAAGCGACACCATTAGGTTTTGCCCAAAAAGGGATATCACTTGCCGAATCAATAAATTTGATAAAACAAAGTGTAGCACTAGCTCAACAAGCCAAGCAGCAATATCTAGATCAAATTAAGTCAGATAAGTTATTAGTTATCGCTGGTTCGGTAGGGCCCTACGGAGCCTATTTGGCAGACGGTTCAGAATATACTGGTAATTATCAACTTAGTGAAAATGAGTTTATTGATTTTCATCAGGCCAGAATGCAAGCACTCATTGAAGCAAAAGTTGATATTTTAGCTTGTGAAACCCTACCCAAATTTGTTGAAATAAAAGCGTTAGCTAAATTGCTACAACAATATCCAACAATGACAGCATGGTTTTCGTTAACGTTAAAAGATGCCAATCACCTTAGTGATGGAACTCCACTTGTCGAAGTGATTGATTATCTAAATCAGATTGATCAGGTAGTCAGTATCGGTATTAATTGTATTGCCTTAGAAAAGGTCTCTCTAGCATTAACCGAATTACAAACACTCACGGCGAAACCTTTAATTGTTTATCCTAATTCAGGTGAGCAATATGATCCAACCACTAAACTATGGCACAAAGATCATCAACATAATTGTAGCTTTGATAATCAATTGCCAGTTTGGATCAAGTTAGGGGCCAAATTGATTGGTGGCTGCTGTCAAACAACTCCAAATGATATTGCACAAATTGCTCATTATTTAAAAGCAGCTAATTAAGTATAATCGATAGTTTACATTTATAGCTATAGACCAATAAATCAGCACCGTTAATTAAATCGATAAGATAAATTAACGGTGTTTTGTTATATAATTAAGAATTTCATAACCTAAAAAGCCCCTCTCCTCAAATTTTTTGCTTCAAAAAAGTGCTTTCCTCAAAATTTTTTGGCTCACATTTAATAATGAAATATTTATCGTTCTCATTTAAGATTGGAACTACTGTAATAAGTAGAATTTTATCTCAAGGGTGTAAGTTTAGTTTGCATTCTATTCGATATTAGCATGACGGTTTTTCATTAATTCTGGCGTCTGTTGCAATTCTGTCATTAGACTGTAAACAATGCTGTCATAAGTGAGTAATGATAGTTGTTCAAACGTACTGCCCATCGGTTGATTTAGTTCAAGCACTTTTATTGGAATTGCCACAATATTATCCGCTAACTTAGCTAAGCTAGAGTTACCATTGGTAGTAAATAGTATTATTTTAACGCCAAGTGCTTTTGCTTGATTAGCATAAGCAATTAAGCTTTTGGTTTCACCGGAACTCGATCCTAAAATTAATAAATCACCGACATTTGCTTTTGGTTTACTAATTTCAGTTATCAAGCTAACATTCAAGCCCAAATGCATTAATCGATTAGCAAATGCCCCAATCATTAACCCAGAGCGACCGGTCCCAGCAAGAAAGATGTGTTTTGCTGCAATAATGGCATTTTTAAATTGGCTAAGTTGTTCCTCATTGATGGAGCTTACTTGTGCTGATATTTCAGTTAATATTTTTGATAATACATCTTTGGTATCCATTATTATTTCCCTATTTGATTGCCGCTTTTAATCTTTCTATGTTGCTTTCAAGCGGATTATTTTTAAAGATAAATCCCCCCGATACGATACTGTTTGCGCCAGCCGTAACACATGAAGATATGTTTTGATCGCTAATATTGCCATCAACCTGAATATCGTAATGATAATTACCGATTTGTTTTATACTTTTCAATTGTTCTATTTTTGGTAACGTAAAAGGTAAAAAACTTTCATTTTTTTGGCCAGGATTGACCGTCATGACTAAAACCTGATCGACCTGAGGTAATAAGAGCTTCAGATTTTCAACTGGTGTACAAGGGTTTATAGCTATACCGACTTTAATATTACTATTTTTAATTTTATTAATAATATATGAATGATGCGCCGTTGCTTCATAATGAAAGGTAATAATATCAGCTTTAGCATCAATAAAATCAACTATGGCTAATTCAGGTTTTTCAACCATTAGATGGCAATCTAAAATAAAATCAGTATGCGCTTTTAGATTTTTAACAAAACTAGCATTAAAGCCTAGATTGGGTACATAATGATTATCCATTACATCAATATGTAGTTGGCGAATACCTAAAGTTTGTAGATTTTCTAGAGTTTCTTTGATCTGATAAAGATCAGAATTAAATAGTGATGGAGACAGTATCATAATTATCTCCTTTTATTAACGACCCATCAGCATAAAATTCACATTACGTTTTCTTTCACGTAGTGCATCCCAATCGACAAAATAAATTCGTCCTAACTGCCCTAATAACGGCTGGCCATCTTTAATAATTAATACAATTGAAAAATGACCAAACAGTGATGATTTGATATGAGCATCTGTATTTAACATAACCCATTTTTCAGCTGGATAATTAGGGTCACTGAGGCTTAAACCAAATTCAACATGCTTTGGACCCGGTGAGTTATATTGATTTTCGCTGGTCATCCGTGGAGCAATTTTTTCTAATGTATTGTTGATATCAACTTGCAGAAATTCATCACCAAAAAAATTAGTATCGTGCATACATTCTTCAAAAAAAAGTGAACATGTTGTATGGCTAGTAGCTATCGTTAATTGACCATTTTGGATATTGGATTGCTTTACAAACTGTTTTAATTGCTCAGTAATATCGTGGTATGAATGCCTACCTGCAACCGTGTTGATTTCAATGGCATGATGAATAATATTCATAATAGTTTATTCCTTATTATAGCCCCATCTACTTTGTAGCTAAGCTTCACAAAATAAATGAGGCGATCATTATCAAAACTTAAAGTTGAATTTAAATTAAATAGCTAAACGCTTTTTCAATTCAGCAAAAAATTCATTTAATCCAACACCAGTAAGTAGTGGTAATCCATTAATTACTTTTGCTTTAATTGAATCCGGTACAATAGTTGTGCTTACAACCACATCATAAGAGTCAATCTTATTAAGTTCATCAGCAATCTTAGATTGATAAATTTTTACCTGATCTGTTAATTTTTCATCACTAAGCCATTTATTCACTTTGCTTACTGCGATAGTCGAAGTTGCATGCCCTGCACCACACATGATAAGTAAATTCTTCATATGATTATTTCCTTTTAATACATTTCAATTTTTTTGATTTTGTTGATATAGATAAGCAAGCAAAGAATAACTAGCGCTAAACCGATTAGACCAATAAAACCAAGCTGAGATAACAACAGTACGAATAAGGTTACTGGCCATAATCCACATAAAATGACAGTAACAATACCAGCAGTACCTACATCGTAATTAGCCAAATGGAATACATCAGTAATAACTGGTGCAAGCCATGTTGCCATATATAAGCAGACGACCAAATAGATGGTGCCACCTAAAATTGAACGAATAATATTCCCTTTGAAAAACGGTACCATTAAACAGATGCCAAAGGCATAGAAAGCTAAATCACCAAAAGGTAGCACTTTATTACCCGGTAAAATTAAGGCTAATAATAATGAAACTGGTACCATAATTAACGCAGTTGCCATTACCGCAGGATGACCAACAGTTAACGCAGCATCCATACCGATGTTAACTTGTTTGCCATTGAGTTTTTTACTGGTAAATTCACGAGCAGCATCAGCTACTGGAAGTAAGCCTTCCATAAACATTGCCACCATTTTCGGCATAATTTTCATGATTGCAGCTGTTGAAATTGCTAATTTACCAATTTGAGGAACATCATAATTAGCTAAGATGCCAACAACAATACCGATGATTAAACCAATTACCACTGTATCACCGAAAATCCCAAATCGTTTGGTTAATGTTTCTGAATCAGCATTTAATTTGTTTAGTCCTGGAATACGGTCAAATATCCAATTTAATGGAATTGCAACAATTGCCCCTGATAATGCCATAAGGTGAGTAACGGCAATACCCGGATATCCAAAGAATGAACTAATTGGTTTTTGTAAAAGATCAGCTAAAAACCATTGCAACATTACTGCAGTGATACAACCAATAATACCAACCCAATATTCACCTGTTACTGAATAAGCCACTAAGCCGAGGAAAATTGCAAACCAGAAGTTCCAAATATCAACATTTAACGTTCTAGTCCAACCTAGTGAAATAAATAAAAAGTTAATAATTAATGAAGCAGGAATGAGTAATAATCCCAATGTGGTTGAGAATGCTAACGGGCCGCCTACTCCACAACCAATATCCATGATGCTTAATGACGTTCCATATTGCTCACCCATTTTTTGAATCGCAACACCTAACGTATCTGATAATAAACCAATAACTAAACCAAGACCGACAATACCAATACCGACGGTAATACCTGACATCATCGCTTTGGAAAAGCTAACTCTAAAAAACAAGGCAATAATAAAAATGATGATAGGTAAAAAAACGACCCCACCTAAATTTATTAGCCATTGAAAAATATTAATGACACTATCCATTTGTAACTCCTTAATAAAAATAATCCATCCTATTTAACACCAGCGCTATTTAAAATAGAGATAAATTCGTTAGTTGATTGACATTGTTCTAATAATTTTATTTGCTCCTCATTTTGAAATAAGCCGATTAAATTTTGTAAATTCTCAACTTGTTCATGTGGCTCTTTCATTGCTAACATGAAAATAAATTTGACTGGTATTTGCTCTTTATCATCGGTCATACCAGAAAAAATCACCGGATTTTTTAGTGATGCAAAACAAATTTGTGATTGATTCACTTTTGAGGAATCGGTGTGGGGAATTGCAAAACCAATCGAATTAACTAATAAACCTGTAGGGTATTGCTGTTCTCTTTCTAAAATACCTGTTAAATAATCTTGTTTAACAATGCCATGTGACAATAACATTTGTGCCATTGTGGTTAAGATCTCTTCTTTGGTTTTTGCCTCAATGTTAAATAGGCATAAATGTTGATCAAAGTACATTCTTGATTCCTCTTTGATTATCCAAAAATTGTTTAAGTTGTTTAAAATTTGTGAGATTTTTTAAGGATGAAATTGCTTGTTTATTTGAAACAATTTCATAAATTTCGGTAAAAACGTCATTAATGCTATTGATATTGTCTTCGGAAAGACTAACCATAATAATAATACTGACATCAATCATGCCCCATTTTATTGGTCGTTTGAGGGTCATAATTGAGATACTCGATTTAATAACAAACATTGGCGAACCATGCGGTAAAGCAATACCGTTTTCGATTGAAGTGTCGCCGATTTCTTCTCGATATAAAACTGAGTCACGATAGTTTTTAGTCACTAAGCCTTTATCTTCTAACTTACTTATCAGCAAATTAAGACATTCACTTTTATGTTGAATATCAACATTTAATTCAATTAAATCCGCATTGACAAATTTGGCGGTAGATGGGTAATAATTACCTTTGTCTGAAAAATCGGATTGTTTATTCAAGACATAGTTAGCGTAAGCTTGGATAATATTTTGATAGTCTTGTTTGTTCAACAAAGATGATATTTTGACCATCGGTTTATTAATATTTTTGATATCCAGAGTGGTGATGATCAAGTCGACATTACTAAGCTTAGTCGAATTCAGTTTAGCCACAGAATACACTTCAATATTATCTTTAGATGGCAAAAATTTGCGGACTTTATTTAAGATTAAATTTGATGATGAACATCCATATTGACAAATAATAACGATGTTATTGGCATCAGCGGCTTTATCTAAGGCTATTTGGAAATGAATCAACAAAAATGAAATTTCATGATCATTTAAATGAATATCAAATTTACGTTCTAAGTCTGAAAGCGCATACCATAACACACTAAATAATTTCGAATATTCCTGTTTTATTTCATCTAATATTGGATTAATAATACGAATTTGCTTTTGCAACCGAGTAATCATCGGTGGGAAATGCGACAATAATGAGTGAAATAATTTTCCATCACCAGAGAGATCGACACTTTCAATATCGCCTATTTTTTTGATAATTCTACGAATAATTTGCTCATAAAAACTATCATCAACAATGACATTTTCATCAATAATGCGATGAGCAAAAAACAATTTACTTAGGTATTTAATATCATTGGTCGAAAACGTCACAGTAAAAGTTAACTCTAACGTTTTAGCCAGTTCCGAGGCAATCAAATAAGATTGCATATATCGGATATGATTAAATAAGAAATCACTCTCTTCCGGAATTGAATAACCTAAACACAATCTTTTTAGCTGAATGGTGATGGATATCAGTAATGAAGATAAATAATGCTCTGAAGATTGTACGACTACTGATTCAAAACGTTCAAATAATAACTGAGTTATCTGTTCAAAAGAGTTATCACCAATAAATGATTTCATCAATTGATTGAGATAATAATCATCTTGTTTATGAATATACAAAGATAAGAAATGTTTAATCGCTCGTTGAATTTGATTTTCATTACCGTCAATACAAATTCCTTTATGAGTGACATTTAATAGAATATTTTCTTGCTCAAGAGCCCGATTAATAAATTCAATATCTTTGTGTAACGATGTTTTACTGACTAAATAATCATCAGATAATTGTTCCAATGATACTGATTCGCTTTTAAGCAAACAGCGTTTTACGATATCTAATCGACGGTATTCAGGACTTAAGCGTCGTGATTTTTGATTGAAATAGCTATGACTATTTTTTTGTTCTAAATAGCTAATAATCGGCTCAACATCCGTTTTTTCACCTACTAGCATTAGCCCTTTACGGGGAGACTTTTCGATTCGAATATCCGTATTCGGTACCGTTATTAACTGTTCATTTAGTTTTTCAATATCGTAATATACAGTTTTAGTTGAAATTGATAATTTTGAACTAAAAAAAGCAGCCGGTTTAAATTCCGATTGGCTAAAAAGTAGTTTAAGTAATTTGATTTGTCGTTCCATTACTCAACTCCTTTTTCTAATTGTTGTTGCAATACATTCATAACTTGATGATTTAAAGTATAGTTAGTTAAATAAATAAGACGATTACATTTTTTTCCAGATTAATCTGGAATAGAATGTGATCTTAATCAATGTAAAATAATGAGATTGACTGAATATCAAGCTTAAGATGGGGTATTTGTTTTAATGTAGATAACCAATAATTGGTGGATATTGAGATAGAAACTTATTCAGAACGTAACATCTTAGGCGAAATGCCAAAGCGTTTTTTAAAATAATGGGTAAAGCGAGAACCACTATCATAACCAACTGATTGAGCAATAGTTAATATTGATTTTTGGGTAGTTTGTAATAAGACCAACCCATAATTTAAACGTACATCTAAAATAATTTGTGATAAATTTTGCCCTTCTCGAGCTAAATAACGCCTTAAAGTTGATTCGCTCATTGCAAATTGATCAGCGATAACTCTTAGTTTCCATTTTTTATCAGATTGTTGGCTAATCATTTGTCTTATCTGGTAACTGATGCTAGTGTTATTATTGGCTTTAAAAACAATGCCTATTGAGGATAACCTGATTAATAATTCTAAAAATAGATGTTTAACTAACATCAAATTCATCCTAGAATCGTTCACTGAGCTATTTATCAATTCAGATTCTATTTGTGATAAACGATTAATAAAATTATCTCTTAAATCAGTTTCGACTTTAATCTTTTTAAGGGGTTTAGGAATAATTTGTTTATTAGAAGATGCAAATTGATTTAGTAATTCATCATACCAACTAAAACATATTGCTTGGTAAGGTGTATTATTAATCGACAAATTAGTCATATTCAAAATGGTATTCGCAGGAATAGCAATAATCTGCCCTGCTTTAACACTAAGTGTTTCACCATTCCACTCAACTAATTTTTCACCACTAATAACATATACCAGTAACGGCTGACTGTTTTCAATATATTTTAACTTATGGTTACCATGTTGAGTAATATGAATAATCTGCCCGATTAATTTAAAATCCAATTTAGTCTAACCTATTAATTATTGCCTAACGAGTGTAATGATAAGTGATACTTGTTTTGGCTATTTGATGTGCATTTGCAATAAATCCTATCATCGCGGGTGTTGTTTGATCAGTCACATCAATATGGTCAATATCAAGAGCATAAAGTGTAAACTGATAACGGTGATTGCTGTTTTCCGGTGGGCATGGACCACCATAATTAATCGTACCATAGTCATTGCGAATTAATTGACTACCTTTAGGTAATAATTTAGGTTGATTACCAGCTGATTCAGTAATAAGTTGGCTTTGCACAGGAATATTTACCACCTGCCAATGCCACCAACCGGATCCCGTCGGTGCATCAGGATCATACATGGTCAATACTAAACTTTTAGCATTAGTTGGAACATTCTGCCATTCAATTTGCGGTGAGATGTTATCGCCAGTACAACCAAATTGATTGGAAATAAATTTACTAGTAAATCCATCTTTAGCTAATTCTGGAATGATTAATTTTAATTGATCGGCTAAACAATTAAAAGGTGCAAGCATCGCCATGCTTAATAATAATGGTTTAAAGTGTTTTACTATAAACATGTTGTTTCCTTTTTTATTAACGTATGAATGTTTAACAATAAACCATTATTAACTAACAATCAGTACACTATCAGCCAATTTAGGTACAAATTAGCTTAACTTTATTTTTTCGTTGCTAATACCCTTTCCACCGTATCAACGATAGCTTGAGTTTGTGAGTCAATTTCAATATTTACTTCATCACCAATTTTTTTACTATCTAGAGAGGTAATCGCTAATGTTTCAGGAATTAGATGGATATTAAATTGATTATCTTTTACTTCTCCTACCGTTAAACTTGCACCATCTATACCAATAAAACCTTTATATAAAACATATTTCATAAATTTTTCTGGCATGGCTAACGTCATTTGACAGTTAGTTGCTGTTTTTTGGATGTCAATAATGGTGGCTCGGCAAGATACATGACCTGACATTACATGACCACCAATTTCATCACCATATTTTGCACTTCGTTCAATATTTACCAAATCATTTAACTTTTTACTACCGAGAGTTGTTAAGGCTAACGTTTCTTGCATAATATCAAAAGTAACCCAATCATCTTTAAAATCGGTCACAGTTAAACAACATCCGTCGTTAGCAATGGATGCACCAATTTCGATATTCGGTGTTAATTTTGCTGGTAATTTTACCTTATAAGTACGTAATTTATCTTGATCGATGATATCAATAATTTGACCAACACCTTGAACGATTCCTGTAAACATTATTTTAACCTTTATAATTCATCATTATTATCAGCTATTTTAACGCAAACCAATAAAAAATAATAATGATTACAATCAAATGATTTTGGTTAGCCTAGCTAATAAATGAAATAATTTACTCAGCAAAAAGATACCCATTTTATTAGTCTACTGATATGATCATGGTTAATTAATGATTTAAAGGTTTACCATTTATGTTAAAACTTATTTTAGCAATTTCGGTCGGTTCAGTTGCTGGTGGTTTATTACGCTGGTTTTTATCGTTAAAGTTAAATGTGATTGCTTTTACTATTCCGTTAGGGACATTAGTTGCTAATTTAATTGCTGGTTATATTATTGGTTTCGCCATTGCCTTTTTTAATCACTCTACCCTATCTTCTGAATGGAGATTGTTAATAATTACTGGTTTTTGTGGTGGATTATCGAC
Organism: Gilliamella sp. LMG 34362; assembly: GCF_984569125.1. NCBI lineage: Bacteria > Pseudomonadati > Pseudomonadota > Gammaproteobacteria > Orbales > Orbaceae > Gilliamella > Gilliamella sp. LMG 34362. The sequence continues at coordinate 1,653,790 of NZ_OZ474902.1, forward strand.
TTTCTCCACCTTTTCAGCTGAGATTGTCAATTTTCTTCAAGAAGGACGTATTGGTTGGGGATTAACTACCATCGCTATTCATGTTGCAGGTTCAGTATTAATGACGTTTTTAGGGATTTTGACCTATCAATATTTTCGTTCATGAAGATATATTACACTATAATAATATAAAAAATGAGCAAAACGGTATTTACAACCTCAAAATACTGTATTAATATACACTGTGTAAATAAACAGTGTAGAGATTATTATGCTTATTGAACATTCATCACCACAACTTATGGCTATCAATTTTGAAACACCTTTTCAACAAGTGTTGCAACAGCAGAGACCTTTATTACGTTCGTTCAATAAAGAAAAGAAATGGCAATTATGGCTATCAGATCGTCCAATGTTAAAACGTTCATGGCTGAATATTGCTGGGCTTGATAAACAAAAAGTCGTACATTTAGCTAACCTAACTAATAATAATTTAGTCTCGACTATTGAAAAGGCATTACAAAGTAAAACCTGTAGTTATGTGGTTGCTTGTATTAACGATCTTAATGAGCAAGATAAACAACGTATAGAACAAGCCGTTTTAACCAGCGATACTTGTTTATTCTTAGTTCACGATGAGCAAAGTCAGCAATCTGTTCAATACCACTAATTTGAAAATTAACCTTTCAAATATAAAAGTATTTGGCATACAATTTAATTATTTTCTTTACTAACTTCAATTATCATAAAAAGACACTATCTAATCTAGCAGTGTCTTTTTTATTTATTATCCGATCATTAATGTTAAATCACCTGATAAGCTAAATTGTTTACTACTGTGAAAGAATAAGCGAACTTTTAAAAAATTTATTAAATGTTGGATTAAGTTTTTAATCACTTTTTTAACAAACGAATAACATTAAAACCATCAAAAGGTTGGCAAACTAATATTGGTTTTTATTTAAGAAAATAATGGTAAATTGCGCTACAAGACTTTAAAGTTTCTAATCAATTGAATGCTGCTATTAAAAATATTTTTAAACTTACCTAATAAGACACTGTATTTATTATTCTAATTAAGATTAAAATTGATAATAGGTTAAATATTGTTATCGAAAAGAGGGAATTTAAGATTACTCTTTATTAGACTTATTTATACTTAATGCATAAATTAAACTAGCGTATTCTAACTTACTGTATTTTAAATATAAGTTATAATTTTGGTTAAAACTATTGCTAAAATGTAATTAAAAATTTTTAACCGAACTTAGAACAATCAAGATTCAGTAATCGATTCATCTTGCACTTCTTGTTTAGCTTGATTAATGATAGCTTTAACAATCCATTGTGAAAGATCTATCACTTGCTCACTGTCAAAGTTCCAAATATCTTTTAACACCATGAATATTTCAGAACCATATATGATTGAAATTGAGTAGATAACTTTATCAAAAAGATCGTCAGATAATTGTGCTTTGAGTGGCTGTAATAAATTGGTAAGAATTTCCTTACGATTACCTCGCACAAGTTTTTTAGTCTTTTCAGTTAATTGTGACCGTTCATCTGCCCATTGTTTTAAAGAGAGGCTTAAAGCTGCGCGTAATGTTCCCTCATGTTTTAACATTTGTGGCAAAGCAAAAGCTAAAAAATCATTTATCCGATCTTCGACATTTTCTTTATCTGATTGCCATAAAAATATTGGGCTAAGTGATTGTTCAACAGCCGCTGATATTAAATCGGTTTTAGTCGGAAAATAGCGATAAGCAGTAGCTCTAGAAATACCTGTTCTATCTGATAATTCAGTGATAGATATCTCTTTACCCTGCTCTAAAGCCTCAATCGCAGTTTCGATAAGACGATCGTAAGTTCTTTTTTTGGCTCCAGAATATTTCTTAGAAATCATTAAGCTATCTATATTCATATTTTTATTTATTGCCAATTAGTAAACTTTTGTAAATTATACAACTTTTTTTAACATAACTATAATATTAAAAAAATTTTTAAAAAAATTTAAAAAAAATGAGACTAATGTCTCATTTTTAGCTTATAATCGTCAAAGTAGTAATCGCTGATAGTTGAGTAAGAAGTATCGAGTTCTATTTTATCTGTTAAGGAGAAATAAATGGCATCGCATAATATGGTTTACTTGGTCGCGACACTAGACACAAAAGGAGAAGAGATTGTTTACGTCAAACATTTACTTAGTAAAAGAAATGTTGAAAGTAAAATCGTTGATATCTCCACTAAGCAACCACATTCTTTTAATCACATTGCTGATATTAGTGCTAGCACTGTTGCTAAATATCATCCCGAGGGTGAAAAAGCTGTTTTTGTCACCGATAGAGGAAAGGCTATCGTTGCAATGGCTAATGCATTTAAACAATTTTTAATAGCGCAAAATGATGTTGACGCTATACTCGGTTTAGGTGGTTCGGGTGGTACCGCATTAATCACTCCAGCTATGCAAGCACTGCCTATTGGCGTACCAAAGTTGATGGTTTCAACTATGGCTTCAGGTGATATATCAGGATATATCGGTGCAAGTGATATTGCCATGCTCTATTCCGTTACAGATATTGCTGGCGTAAATGTTATCTCAAGAAAAGTACTCGCCAATGCAGCTAATTCTATCGCAGGTTCAGTGTTATTTAAAACGCAAGAACAAGTTGAAGATAAGCCAGCAATTGGATTAACCATGTTCGGTGTTACTACCCCGTGTGTTCAATCACTTTCAGCAAAATTAAATGATAAATACGATTGCTTAGTTTTTCATGCAACGGGTAGTGGCGGTAAGGCAATGGAAAAATTAGCTGATAGCCATTTATTAAAAGGTGTACTTGATATTACGACCACTGAAGTTTGTGATCATCTATTTGATGGAGTACTTGCTTGTGATGAAGATCGATTTGAAGCCATTGCAAGAAGTCAAGTTCCATATATTGGATCATGTGGTGCCCTTGATATGGTTAATTTCGGTAGCCCAGATACTATTCCAGAAAAATATCGAGATCGTCTGTTTTATCCTCATAATCCACAAGTTACTTTAATGCGAACCACGCCAGAAGAGAATAAAATCATGGCAAATTGGATCGCTACTAAACTAAATAAATGTCAAGGTGAAGTCGTTTTTATTATTCCTGAAAGTGGTTTTTCTGCACTTGATATTGAAAATGGGGATTTTTGGTCACCGCAAGCGGATCAAGCTTTCATAGATGAGTTTGAAAAAGTCTTTATTCAAACTGAAAAACGACGGTTAATAAAAACCTCGCATCATATTAATTCACCAGAATTTTGTAATTTAGTTATTAACGAATTTAAAAATATAATTAAATAAAGTAATGGAGAAAATTATGAGTAGTAAACGTGCTCAATTATTAAAAAAATTCCATGATATGATTGCTAAAGGTCAACCTATCATCGGTGGAGGAGCTGGTACAGGATTATCGGCGAAATGCGAAGAAGCTGGTGGTATTGATCTGATTGTAATTTACAATTCTGGTCGTTATCGTATGGCGGGTCGCGGATCGCTAGCTGGCTTATTAGCTTATGGTAATGCCAATGAAATTGTTATGGATATGGCAAAAGAAGTATTACCGGTTGTAAAACATACTCCTGTTTTAGCTGGTGTAAATGGCACCGATCCTTTCTGCCAATTTGATCAGTTTTTAGATCAAATTAAAGCTACCGGTTTTGCTGGCGTACAAAACTTCCCTACTGTCGGTTTAATTGATGGTAATTTTAGAGCTAATCTTGAAGAAACAGGTATGGGCTATGCGTTAGAAGTTGAGATGATTCGCAAAGCACATGAAAAAGATCTGTTAACTACACCATATGTATTTAGTGAGCAAGATGCTATTGATATGACCAAAGCTGGAGCGGATATTTTAGTTCCACATATGGGCTTAACCACCGGTGGTAGTATTGGCGCCCAAACCGCATTAAAACTTGCGGATTGTGTACCTTTAATCAATCAATGGGCTAAAGTAGCTAAAGCAATTCGTCCAGATATTATTATACTTTGCCATGGTGGACCTATTTCATCCCCTGAAGATGCAGAATATATTTTACAAAATTGTCCTGATTGTAATGGTTTTTACGGCGCAAGTTCAATGGAACGTTTGCCTACAGAAACAGCATTAACTCAGACAACAGAAAGATTTAAGTCTATTCGACACCAACAATAAGTAAGCAATAACGGTGCGACGACTCGTCGCACTGCTATTTTTTCTATTCACAAACATAAGCAAATTATACTTATATCATCTTAATTTTCAGTTATAAAAATTGATGATAATTGTCTATTACTTTACTATTGATTGTTAACTGTGAGACAATCTTAATTGCAGTATCCTATGTTTTAAAAGAGTAATAACGTTTTTAAGAAATCTTTATGAGTTTCATTATTGTTATTTTGCTAACTTAATATAGGAAACCAAAATGAAAGAATATCAAACTGATGTAGCTGCATTTGTATTACGAATTGCTTTAGGTATGATGTTTTTAGCCCATGGTTTTACCAAACTACTTGTTCTAACCCCTGAAGGTACCGCCGAGTATTTTCATACTCTTGGCTTTCCTAGCTTTTTTTCTTATATCGTTATCGTTTTTGAAATTGGTGGTGGCGCACTATTGTTACTCGGTATTTTAACCCGTGCAGTAGCGCTAATTGCTTTTTTTCAACTAGCAATAATAACCATTGTACATTGGACTAATGGTTGGTCATTTACCAATCCTGGTGGTGGTTGGGAGTATCCAGCTTTTATGTCATTAACCGCTTTTAGTTTGGCATTATTAGGAACTGGGCGATTTAGTGTTTTAGCTGGTAAAAAATATCCACAAACGATTCAACAATAAGATGCTAAGTATTTAGGAAAGGTAAAGCCAAATATTTATTACCTTTCCTAAAACTCGAATAATATAAAATTAGTTATTAATTTCAATTACTAAAAGATCACCCTGATCTTTTAAGAAATACTCATCATCTTGAGGCGCTCGTAATGACATCATACGATTATCCCCCATTTCAATGGTATCGCCAGGATTCATTATTGCTTGACTTTGTCGCAAATAATTTAAAATGTTACTAAACATATCAAAATAATATTCACTTTCTTCATAACTATTGGCTAATGCAGCAAAATTAGGTAAACCAAATTTATTAGCACCATAAGTACGCATCCAAATCCCTTTAATATTTTCTATCTCATATTTAACAAAACCACAAAACAATAAAGGTAAACATTCCCCTAAAGTGGATAAACCATCTTTTTCCGAAGCTAGTGAATTAATAAAATTAACTGGTAATGAAGTATGAGCATCTTCATTAATTACTGCTAACGCATTAAATTGTTCAAAGCATGCTACTAAACGAGTTAAAGCTAAGTACTGCTCTAATACATCTTGTTCATAGCCAACATAATATAATAATAAATGACTATCACTTTCATAAACTTGTTGTTTTATTTCTTGACTATAACTAGCAGGAGTAACACATGCTTCTAATACAGCTTTAGGATAAGGCGCATTGAGACCAAATATTCTAATAACATGTTTACCCCAACTTACTAAAATACACATACCTTCTTCAAGTTGTCCGAACGGCGTTTCATATCGAATATCTTTTATGGTCGGATTAATCGATTTAAGTTTTGCTAATAATTCGTCGTTATTAATGTTAAGCGCACCGCTAAATACGATACTTAAGCTAACGGCATTTTCAATATCAGGATTTGGGACAATCGAATTATCCATCTGTTTTGATTCTGTTTTTTTACCAAAAAAACGAGAAAATATACCCATTTCATATTCCTTATGACAACTATTCTAAATTAAATCAAATTTTGTGTATTTTATAGTAATTGACGATATAAAACTTAAACAATAATATCCACTTACATATATTAAGTAAATATTTTATTTATCAATTTTCACCATTGTAAATTTTTTAATTCAATAATTAAAAAGTCAATCAAACATCGAGTTCTAAGTGGTAATAATTTGCGACTTGGGTAAATAGCATAAATATTTAAATCCTATTAATTAATAAATATTAAAACATCGATGATTTAATCAAATATTAATAATGGTTTATTGTTTCTATAGGGGGTGCCGATAAGTTTTTATTGCTTCTAGCCAATCATTAAATTCAAATAAATTTGCTTCATTTAAATCATTTGCATCTAGTATGGGCCATGATAATCCAATGTATCCGTACAAATACAAATATTAACGAAAATGTATAAATACCATAAAAAATTGGTAGCATGAAAAACCCAAAAAAATATAACTATTAATATGATTAACAGGATGAGCCATATAAAATCCAATTTATAAAACTAGCTATAACAAAATTCCTTTCAGTTAGGATTATCACGGATAAATATTTATGTCAAAAAATGAGGATTTTTTATTAATCCTCAAAAATTAAGAAAAAGTATTTTAACTTATTAATTTGTTTCAATGAATGATTCAATATTCATTACTGTTGCAAATCGCATCAATGCCGACATAAAGCTATTATGAACATCTGACGATGAAATAATATTACCGTTAAATTCAAGATCACGGGTAGTACAAGCATCATGAATTAAAATTGGTTGGTAATTGAGTTCATATGCACAACGAGTTGTAGAATCAACACACATATGACTCATCATGCCACAAATGACCAGCTGGGTTATTTCTGCTTGCTTTAACTTCTGCTGTAATTGTGTTTGATAAAAACTATTCGGATAAGCCTTTTCAATCACAAATTCATTATATTCTTGAATAGGAAGTAATTTAGGATGTAACTGACAACCATAACTATTTTTAACAAAGAAAACAGCATTAGCATCTTGGTTAACGTGCTGGATATAAATAATCGGTAATTGCTTTTGGCGGAAATAATTTTGTAGCTTTAAGGTACATTGCAATGTCTGTTCGGTATTGTTTAATGGGTATTTTCTATTGGGAAAATAATCATTTTGTACATCAATAATCATCAATGCTTGAGTCATTTTGCTCTCCTTTGTAATGTTTTGTGTTATTATTTCGAAATAATCAACCTCTAAATGACATAGCAAATTGAAGTAATAAATCTCGGTTTGCTTTCAAATTGGAAATATGGATAAAAAAGACCACGCTATCTTAAATCAATTAAGACAAAATAGTCGTCAATCCTGGCGCGAGATCGGCGAGAAGGTATTCTTATCAAGTCAAGCTGTGGGGCAACGTGTACAAGAGTTGCTAAATAATCATATTATAGAACAGTTCACAATCAAAGAACCAAAACATCAATTACAATTTATCACTATTTACATGAACTCAAATCAATTTGAATCTTTTGAAAAATTAGTAAAATCTGTTAATGAAATTTCTGAGTTTTATAAGATTACTGGTGACGGTTGTTATATGATTGTTAGCTGTTTTGAAAATGATGCATTAGATGCTTTCTTAACAAAAATCTCGAACTTTGGCCGATATAAGGTCAGCCATCAATTAAAACAAATTTTATAATTTAATCTATTTCTGTTATTTAAACATGACAAAAATAAATAAGATAGATAATTAAAAAATTTCAATTTTTTATATTTTTTTAATAAATCGACAAAAATAAGTTGCGAGTTAGTCATTTGTGTTATATGTTGTACAACAGTTAAATTTAAAGGTTTTATTTTTTATGAATTGTTTTTGTGTTTTCGTTACTAAACATCATCATCACCATCATTCCTGAATAGTCTTCGGGCGATTGGTGCTGGAAGACAAAAGGTCTTCCGGTGATATCGCAAAAGCATTTAGAGAACCCTCGGAAGATCAGTCTTCCGAGGGTTTTTTATTTGTGGTTTATAAATTTATTTAAACAAGTTGGAGAATAATATGTTGGATAATTCACGTTTACGTATAGCAATGCAAAAATCGGGACGTTTAAGCGATGAGTCGAAAAAATTATTGGCTCAATGTGGCGTAAAAATCAATTTGCAAGAACAACGCTTAATTGCTTTTGCCGAAAATATGCCAATCGATATTTTACGAGTTCGCGATGACGATATTCCAGGACTAGTGATTGATGGTGTTGTCGATATTGGTATTGTCGGTGAGAATGTGTTAGAAGAAGAAGTTCTTGATAGAAGAGCCGAAGGTGAAAATCCACAATATAAAACCTTGCGTCGCCTAGATTTTGGTGGCTGTCGCTTATCAATTGCAGCTCCTCGTGATTTTGTTTACAGCGGACCAGAATGTTTAAATAATTTACGCATTGCAACCACTTATCCTCACCTGCTCCGCCGTTACCTTTCACAATACAATGTCAATTTTAAAACCTGTTTACTTAATGGTTCTGTTGAAGTTGCACCACGAGCAGGCCTTGCAGATGTAATTTGTGATTTAGTATCTAGTGGGGCCACACTTGAAGCTAATGGTCTACAAGAAATTGAAGTTATTTATAAATCGAAAGCTTGTTTAATTCAACGAGAAGGTGAAATGTCACCAACAAAACAAGCATTAATCGACAAAGTGATGACGCGTATTCAAGGGGTAATTCAAGCTCGTGAATCCAAATACATTATGTTACACGCTCCAACAGCCGTTTTAGATCAAGTTGTATCATTATTACCTGGTGCAGAAAACCCAACCATTTTACCATTAACAGGTGAACAAAATCGGGTAGCACTACATATGGTGAGTACTGAATCATTATTCTGGGAAACCATGGAAAAATTGAAAGATTTAGGCGCAAGCTCAATCCTTGTATTACCAATTGAAAAAATGATGGAGTAATTAAATGAAACTATCATATTGGCAACAATGTTCTAAAGAAAAACAAGCAGAATTACTAACTCGTCCTGCTATAGCTGCTTCTGATACTATTAGCCAAGCGGTTAAAGATATTTTGATTCAAGTAAAACAAAATGGCGATGAAGCCCTAAAAGAATTAAGTAATAAATTTGATAAAGTACAAATTAAGCAAATCAAATTAACAGAAGATGAAATAAAAACTGCGACAAGCCGTGTTAAACCAGAATTAAAACAAGCGATGCAATTAGCTGTAAGTAACATCGAAAAATTCCACCAAGCACAAGTTAGACAAACTATAACTGTGGAAACGATGCCGGGCATCAAATGTCAGTCAGTAACCAGACCAATTGATTCGGTAGGACTGTATATACCAGGAGGTTCGGCACCTTTATTATCTACCGTATTGATGCTAGCAATACCAGCTAAAATTGCTGGTTGCCGTAAAGTAATTTTATGTTCACCACCACCTATTGCCGATGAAATTTTATATGCAGCAGAACTATGTGGAGTGAGCGAGATTTATCAGCTAGGTGGTGCACAAGCAATTGCTGCAATGGCATTAGGTACTGCATCAGTACCAAAAGTTGATAAAATATTTGGCCCAGGTAATGCCTATGTGACCGAAGCGAAGCGTCAAGTTAGTCAAAGGCTAGATGGTGCAGCTATAGATATGCCAGCTGGACCTTCAGAAGTATTGGTGATTGCTGACAGTTTTGCTAATCCAGCATTTATTGCCGCTGATCTACTTTCTCAAGCTGAACATGGTCCAGACTCTCAAGTAGTACTACTAACACCCGATGAAAAAATTGCTCAAGCTGTTTCAATTGAAGTAGATAAACAACTAGCACAACTGTCACGCCAAGAGATCGCAGAAAAAGCTTTACAAGAAAGCCGACTTATTGTTACTAAAGATTTAGAAGAATGTGTGAATATTAGTAATCGCTATGGACCGGAACATTTAATTATTCAAACGCAAAATGCTGATGAATTAGTTGATAAAATTAATAGCGCTGGCTCGATATTTTTAGGTGATTGGTCACCTGAATCAGCAGGTGATTATGCATCGGGTACTAATCATGTTTTACCTACTTATGGTTATACAGCTACTTATTCGAGCCTTGGTTTAGCTGATTTTCAAAAACGTATGACAGTACAAAAATTGACTGCTGAAGGTTTGCAAGCAATCGGTAATGCTGTTGAGCTAATGGCTCAAGCAGAGCAACTTACCGCCCATAAAAATGCCGTAACTATTCGTTTAGCTAAACTTAACTCAGATTCTGAAAAATAGGTGAATAAAATGGACATTAATCAATTAGTCAGAAAGAACGTACAAAAGTTGACTCCTTATCAATCAGCTAGGCGTATAGGTGGTAATGGTGATGTATGGCTAAATGCCAATGAATACCCTGTTGCACCCAATTTTCAGTTAACTGAGCAAAACTTAAACCGCTATCCTGAAGCACAACCCGAACAAGTGATTAATCGTTATGCGCAATATGCGGGTGTCACTCCAGAGCAAGTGATTGTTAGTCGGGGGGCCGATGAAGCAATAGAATTATTAATGCGAGCTTTTTGTGAACCTGAAACCGATACAGTGCTTTACTGCCCTCCAACTTATGGTATGTATCAAGTCAGTGCCGAAACACTAGGTATAAAAACCAAAACCGTACCAACTAAATCTAATTGGCAACTCGATTTAGACGGAATTAAACAAAATCTAGACAATGTTAAATTGATCTATGTATGTTCACCTAATAATCCAACTGGTAATTTGATAGACCAAGATGATATTAAAACTTTACTTAAACTAGCTGAAAATCGCGCTTTAGTGATTATTGATGAAGCTTATATTGAGTTTTCTCCAAATTCAACAGTTGTGAGCTGGCTTGCAAATTATCCTCACTTAGTTATTTTACGAACTTTATCGAAGGCTTTTGCACTAGCAGGACTACGTTGCGGCTTTACTTTAGCAAATAAACCAGTAATAGATGCTTTACAGAAAGTCATTGCACCTTATCCTTTAGCAACACCGGTTGCTGATATAGCAACCCAAGCATTAAGTAAAGATGGTATAAATACCATGAAGTTACATGTTATCAATCTCAATAATCAAAAAGAGAAATTAGCGAATCAACTTTCGGCTTTAGAAATCGTTGAAAAAGTTTATCCTAGCGAAGCTAATTATTTATGTGTTAAATTCCAAAGCAATAAAGAGGTATTTAGCAAATTATGGAATGAAGGCATTATTTTGCGTGATCAAAGCAAATCAATAGGCCAAGATGGTTTTATTCGAATTTCGATTGGTACACAAGCAGAATGTGAAGCAGTAATAACAGCACTCAAAGCGATATAATAGGAGCAAGTATGTTACAAAAATATTTATTTATCGACCGTGATGGAACATTAATAGTTGAACCCCCTATTGATTATCAAGTTGATAGTTTTGAAAAACTTGCATTTGAACCTAATGTGATCCCAGCACTACTAAAACTACAAGCTGCTGGTTACAAATTGGTTATGGTTACCAATCAAGATGGATTAGGAACCAGTAGTTATCCGCAAGCTGATTTTGATGGACCGCATAATTTAATGATGCAAATATTCGAATCACAAGGTGTTAACTTTGAAGATGTACTGATCTGCCCTCATTTTCCTCAAGATAATTGTGAATGTCGTAAGCCGAAAATCACTTTAGTTCTACCTTATTTAACCAGTGGTAAGTTAGATAAACAAAATAGTTACGTTATCGGTGACAGGGTCACAGATATGCAATTTGCTGAAAATATGCAAATAAAAGGATTACACTATAATCCAGAATCACTTAATTGGAATGAAATAGCCCAACGTTTAACCACTGCAGATCGTTATGCCAAAGTCGAACGAAATACCAAAGAAACCAAAATTTTAGTTGAAGTTTGGTTAGATAGACAAGGTGGCAGTCAAATTAATACTGGCATTGGTTTTTTTGATCATATGCTTGACCAAATCGCCACGCATGGCGGTATCAAATTAAACATTCAAGTAGAAGGCGATTTACATATTGATGATCACCACACTATTGAAGATACAGGTCTTGCCTTAGGCGAAGCACTAAAAAAAGCACTTGGCGATAAACGAGGTATCACTCGTTATGCATCAGTTATTCCAATGGATGAGTGTTTAGCAAAATGTGCAATGGATATTTCAGGTCGGCCTTACCTCAAGTTTTCAGCACAATTCAGTGATCCGAAAGTTGGCGATATGAGTACACAAATGGTTGAACATTTCTTCTATTCTCTAAGTTATACTATGGCAATTACCTTGCACATTGAAACAACCGGTGATAATGACCACCATCGTATCGAAAGCTTATTTAAAGCTTTTGCCAGAACACTCAAACAGGCGATTAAAATTGAAAGTGATAGATTACCTAGCTCGAAAGGAGTGTTATAGATGAAAATTGTCATTCTAGATACTGGCTGTGCTAATCTTTCCTCAGTCAAATATGCAATACAGAGATTAGGCTATAATCCAATTATCAGCCTTGATCCTGATACAGTACTCGAATCAGACAAACTGTTTTTACCAGGTGTCGGTTCAGCTTCTGCTGCAATGCAAAAATTAGAAGAACGTAATTTAATTGAGCTTATCAAAGTCTGTACTCAACCAGTATTAGGTATCTGCCTCGGTATGCAACTTTTAGCTGATTATAGTAATGAAGGTCATGTCGATACCTTAGGTATTATTCACGAAAAAGTAGTACAAATTCCTGATTGTGGATTACCACTACCACATATGGGCTGGAATCAAGTCAATCCCAAAGCCGGACATCATCTATTTAGAGATATTCCTGATGGTGCTTACTTTTACTTTGTACATGGATACGCCTTACCATTATGCTCATCAACTATCGCAGAAACCAATTACGGCGAAAGCTTTACTGCTGCCGTACAAAAAGACAACTTTTACGGTGTGCAATTTCATCCAGAGCGTTCTGGCTTAGCCGGTGCAAAATTGCTCAAAAACTTTTTGGAGATGTAACTATGGCAGTTTATCCTATTATTATTCCCGCGCTTGATTTAATTGATGGTACTGTTGTGCGGTTACATCAAGGTGATTATGATCAAAAACGAGATTATGGTAATGATCCCTTAGCTCGTCTACAAGATTATCAAAAGCAAGGTGCGAAACTATTACATCTGGTTGATTTAACTGGAGCTAAAGATCCGAAAGCTCGACAAATCTCATTGATAAAATCCCTGATTAATGGTGTACAAGTTCCAGTACAAATTGGTGGTGGAATTCGGACAGAAGAAGATGTTAAAGCATTATTATCCGCAGGTGCAACTCGAGTAGTTATTGGTTCAACAGCTATTAAACAACCTGATTTAGTAAAAAAATGGTTTGATACTTATGGCCCTGAATCGTTGGTATTAGCCTTAGATGTTCGTATTGACCAACAAGGTAACAAAAACGTCGCTATCCATGGTTGGCAAGAGGATTCTAAACAGACATTGGAACAAGTTATTGATGATTATCTACCCTATGGCTTGAAACATGTACTATGTACAGATATTTCTAAAGATGGAACGCTAAGTGGCTCTAATGTAAAACTCTATCAAGAGATCAGCCAAAAATATCCACAAATTGCGTTTCAAGCTTCTGGTGGTATTGGTCAAATAGATGATGTTAAAGCATTAAAAGATAGTGGTGTTGCCGGCGTTATTGTTGGTAGAGCATTATTAGAAAGTAAATTTACAGTTCAGGAGGCGATTTCATGTTGGCAAAAAGGATAATACCTTGTTTAGATGTCCGTGATGGACAAGTTGTAAAAGGTGTACAATTTCGTAATCATGAAATCATTGGTGATATTGTACCATTAGCCAAACGCTATGCCGAAGAAGGGGCCGACGAATTGGTATTCTATGATATTACAGCCTCATCCGACGGTCGAGTAGTTGACAAAAGTTGGGTGGCAAAAGTCGCTGAAGTAATAGATATCCCCTTTTGTGTCGCTGGCGGTATAAAAACGGTTGAAGATGCAGGACAAATTTTAACTTTTGGTGCTGATAAAATTTCAATCAACTCTCCTGCGTTAGCTAATCCGAGTTTAATTACTGAGTTAGCTGATTGTTATGGAGTACAATGTATCGTGGTAGGGATTGATACTTGGTATGATAAAGATTCCGATAGTTATCATGTTTATCAATTTACCGGCGATGAAAAGCGCACTGTGGCAACCAAATGGAATACACTTGATTGGGTGCAAGAAGTACAAAAACGAGGGGCAGGTGAAATAGTGCTAAACATGATGAATCAAGATGGTGTCCGTAATGGTTATGATCTAAAACAACTAAAAACAATTCGAGAAGTTTGTCATGTACCTCTGATTGCATCTGGTGGCGCTGGAACTATGGAGCACTTTTTGCAAGCTTTTCAAGAAGCCAATGTTGATGGTGCATTAGCCGCTTCCGTCTTTCACAAACAAATAATTAATATTGGCGAACTTAAACAATATTTAGCTCAACATGGAGTAGAAATCCGATTATGTTAACTCAACATTCCCAAATACAAATAGACACTAAACAACTTGATTGGCAAAAAGTTGATAATTTAATGCCGGTTATCATACAACACTATGTTTCTGGTGAAGTGCTTATGCTTGGCTATATGAATCAAGAAGCATTAACTCAGACACAAACTAGTGGCAAAGTAACCTTCTACTCTCGTACCAAACAACGCTTATGGACCAAAGGTGAAACATCAGGTAATTTTTTAAATGTGGTAAGTATCTCGACCGATTGTGATAATGATACCCTACTTATTTTAGTTAATCCAATTGGTCCTACTTGTCACACAGGAACAAATAGCTGTTTTAACAATAACCAAACTGAATGGGGATTTTTATACGATTTAGAACAATTACTTGGTGCTCGTAAAAATGCTGACCCTAAATCATCTTATACAGCAAAACTCTACCATGATGGTACGAAGCGTATTGCCCAAAAAGTGGGAGAAGAAGGTGTTGAAACTGCACTTGCAGCTACAGTACACGACAAAGAAGAGTTAAAAAATGAATCAGCCGATTTAATTTATCACTTATTGGTCTTACTACAAGATCAAAATCTCTCAATGCAAAATGTCATTGCTATTTTAAAAGCTAGACATAAATAACATTAGTCACCAAGCACAATCTGTTGTGCTTGGTCTTTAAAATTTATAAGCAAAAGATTTTCCTACTACCTAACAGGTAATTTAATCCCATTAAACATAGCCTGTACTGCTACATTATTTTCACATAAGATAAGTCTATCAACTGTTTGCCTATTTAAATGTGCCGAAAACTGATTAATAAAATCATACATATAATTGCGTAAAAATAGCGAACGAGCAAAGGCAATATAAGTGGTACTATATGGAAATATGTGTCCAGCATTAAGTACCACAAAATCACTATCAGAGCTTTCATTAACCGCCATTTTAGCGACAATGCCAACGCCAACCCCTAACTTAACATAAGTTTTGATCAGTTCCGCATCAGTAGTACTAAAAACAATATTAGGAATTTGATTAGCTTTGATAAAAGCTTGATTCAAATCAGACCCATCATTAGAAAAATCATAACTGACTAAAGGATATTTAGACAATTCATCGATAGTAATTAAACTACTTTTAGCTAATGGATGATCTTTCATTACAATCACAGCTTGGTTCCAATGATAACAAGGTATGGCAATCATATCATCGCTAAGTTCAGATAAATCAGTTATGATAGCAAAATCAGCTTGGCCTGTTTGCGCTTGTAAAAGACATTGCGGAGATGATCCTTGCTCCATATGGAGTGTTATACTTGGATACTGTTGCATGAATTGCTGAATAACAATTGGTAAAGTATAACGAGCTTGAGTATAAGTTGTAGTAATGGTTAATGAGCCTTGATTAGGCTGACTAAATTCTTTAGCAATAATTTTAATATCTTGCGATTTAGTTAAAATCTCTCTAGCTAACGCAATAATCTTCTCACCAACGGGGGTAACTTCGGAAAGATGTTTACCGACACGAGTAAAAATTTGCACATTAAGTTCATCTTCCAACAATTTGATCTGTTTACTGATCCCTGGCTGAGAAGTATACAGTTTTTCAGAGGTAAGTGACACATTAAGATCGTTATTGACGACTTCAACAATATAACGCAGTTGTTGCAACTTCATGACAAAGGCTCCTTTAACTGTATACCTTTCCCCCTTTTTAAAACTATATAAAAAGTCAAAAAGAGGGAAATCGTAAGGTAATTCCTTTCACACTTTAGCACAAACAAAAAACAGCTTTTTATACTAAAACGATTCCTTAACCTGAGCGATTTTACATAAATCATCAGGTGTTCTTACCTATTTTTTACTATTAACCCATTTACCATCAACGTATTGCATTACCCAGCCAGTCGATTTGCCATTGACTTCGGAAGTAACGTACTGCTGTTTACTTTTACGACTAAATCGCACAATAGCTGGATTACCTTCTGGATCTTGACTCGGCGCTTGCGTTAAATAAATAAATTTTTCGGGTAGACGATCTTTAAAACGTTGTAGTTCTTCAATTAGTGGTGCACGAGTTTCTCTTGATTTTGGAAAATTATGTGCAGCTAAAAAGATACCTGAAGCACCATCTCGTAATACAAAATGTGCATCTGACTTAGTACATTTTAACTCAGGCAGATCAACAGGATCTTCTTTAGGTGGCGCTACATCACCATTTTTTAAGATCTTACGAGTGTTTTTACAATCTTGATTGGTACATCCCATGTAAAGTCCAAAACGGCCTGATTTAAGATGCATTTCTGATCCACATTTTTCACATTCAATAATTGGACCTTCATAGCTTTTTACCTTAAATGTGCCTTTTTCAACCAATGAACCATCACAGATTGGATTATTACCACAAATATGTAATTTACGTTCATTATCGAGCAAATAACTGTCCATAGCCGTATGACATTTAGGACAACGTTTAAGTGCTCTCAACGCGTCAGTTTCGGCTGTCTCTGCCTCTTCCAAAATATTCAAGGTTTCATATTCGGGAATTAAATTAATTGTTTGCTTACAACGCTCTTTAGGAGGTAACGCATAACCAGAACACGCTAAAAATACACCGGTACCAGCAGTTTTAATGCCCATTTCACGACCACAATTAGGGCATTTAATTTCTGGTGTTAAAACTAGTGGATTAAGTTGCATACCTCCACGATCAGGATCTTGTTCTGCAATGGTTAAGTGTTGGCTGAAATCATCAAAAAATTGATCTAAAACTTCACGCCATTCTTGCTTTTTATTGGCAATTTCATCAAGTGCATGCTCCATGCGAGCAGTAAAATCGTAACTCATTAAGTCATTGAAATTTTCACTTAAACGATCTGTGACAATTTCGCCAATTTTTTCCGCATAAAAACGACGATTATCTAATCGTACATAACCACGATCTTGAATAGTTGATATAATCGTTGCATAAGTAGAAGGACGACCAATCTCTCGTTTTTCAAGTTCCTTAACTAATGAAGCTTCGTTGTAACGAGCTGGAGGCTTAGTAAAGTGTTGATTAGGATCTAAGCCTATTAATTCCAACATATCTTGCATAGATACTGCTGACAACATCTTATCTTCATTATTTTTAGTTAATTGTGGTTGCACTTTTGTCCAACCATCGAAACGCAAGGTTCGACCTTTAGCTTTTAAGGTAAAATCACCCGCTTTAACTGTAATAGTTGTTGAGTTGTATTCGGCTGATGTCATTTGGCAAGCCACAAATTGACGCCAAATTAATTGATATAATTTAGCTGCATCAGCCTCAACATCGCCAAGACTATCCGCTAGAATATTCACGTCTGATGGACGAATTGCCTCATGCGCCTCTTGCGAATTTTTCTTACTGCTATAAACGTTAGCTGATTTAGGCAAATACTTCTCACCGAAGTTTTGTCCAATGTAGTCCCGAACCATGGTTAACGCATCCTGACTCAAATTAGTAGAGTCGGTACGCATATAAGTAATATAACCAGCTTCATATAGGCGTTGTGCTAACATCATCGTCTTTTTAACACCAAAACCTAAACGGGTACTTGCCGCTTGTTGCAAAGTTGAAGTAATAAACGGCGCTGTTGGATTACTTTTAGTCGGTTTTTCTTCAATATTAGTGACTTGATATTGGCTTTTATTTAATTCATCCAAAGCAATATCAATAGCAACACGATCTTTAGGTTCAAACGCATCATTTTTATAATGCGTTACTTGCATTGTTAATTGTTCTTGATGAGCAGTTTTTAAATCAGCATAAAGATCCCAATACTCTTCAGGAATAAATGCATGAATTTCTCGCTCACGTTCAACCACTAAGCGTACCGCAACTGATTGAACACGACCTGCTGATAAGCCACGAGCGACTTTTTTCCAAAGTAGTGGTGATAGCATAAAGCCAACCACACGATCCATAAATCGTCTTGCTTGTTGAGCGTTAACCCGATCCATATCCAACATGGCTGGATGGTTAAAAGCATTTTTAATCGCCGTTTTGGTTATCTCGTTAAATACGACTCGACGATACTTATTATCATCACCACCAATAACGTCTTTTAGATGCCAAGCGATAGCTTCCCCTTCTCTATCCAAGTCGGTTGCGAGATAAATCATATCGGCATCTTTGGCTAACTTTTTAAGTTCGGCAACCACTCGTTCTTTGCCAGGTAAAATTTCATAATGCGCTTGCCAGCCATTGTAAGGATCAACGCTCATACGATCGACTAACACTTGTCTTTCCGATCGTTTAACTTTTTTCTCGGCTTTATCTTTACTTGTTTTTTCAGTGCGTTGACTACTACCACTCACTGGAAGATCGCGAATATGTCCGACACTTGATTTAACTACGAAATCTTTGCCAAGATATTTATTAATCGTTTTTGCTTTGGCTGGTGATTCCACAATAACAAGGGATTTTCCCATAATTAAACCTATTTATCCTGTAGTTTAAGTTATTTACCGTCTATATTGACATCAAGTAATGACAGTAAATCATCTTTAATTGTCGATACTTTACTAGCATATTGCTCTTTTTGCTCTGCATCTTCAATTAGTTGTGTAATTGTTTGTGACAGCGTACATCCTCGGCGCTTAGCTAAATTAGCCAATCGTTGCCAGACTAGAAATTCCAAATCAATAGACTTTTTACGTGTATTTTGCTGTTCGGCATTAAAATGTCGTTTTCGTCGTGCTCGAATGGTTTGCTTCATACGATTATCTAAATCTGGATTTAGATGCTGCTTAATCCAATCAATAACCGCAGTCGGTCTGTGTTCCAATAACAATAATTCATTTACGGCTTGTTGAGCAGCACTCTTTTCAATATAACGAGTGATAAGCTCCCCTTCCAAATGCCTTTTTACTAAATAGTGCCACTTCCAACCGCATTCAAGGTTTTCTAACTGCTGATATTTCATCGGTTCACCTTGTGACGCTGTAACTAAATATGTTAGTTGTAACATAATCTTGACACACAATAAAGAAAATTATTGCATTTGACAAATTTTTTATAAATCTGCTATCGTTCACCCTTAATTTCAGATCTTTTTTAAGGAATCAAAAATAATGGCAAAAGCCGATGTTATTTATATTAATGGTTACATCTATACTGCTGACCAACACGATACGGTTTGTGAAGCGATTGCAATTCAAAATGGCTATATTATTGCAACCGGCTGCACGCAAGAGATAAATAACAGTCAATATGTTGATAATTCCACGATAATCTATGACCTACAAGGTAAAACTATGATGCCAGGGATTATTGATGCCCATTTACATACCTTTTGGGGCGGCATGCAATTATCCTCATGTAATCTAAATTACCAGAGTTTAACTGTAGATGATACTTTAGCCATTATTCAACAATATTTAGACAATGATTCCGTTCACAATAGTAGTAGTTGGTTACAAGTTCGAGGCTGGTTGCGCCAAGAAGTTTTACCAATTGGTACAGATATTACTCGATTCGATTTAGATAAACTTAATACTCAGCGTCCTATCATTCTATTTTCAAATGACTGTCATACGCTAGTTGCCAACAGCATTGCATTAGAAAAATTTGGCCTTGATCGTAATACACCTGAACCATCTGATGGCAAAATTGGGCGTACTCAGGATGGTGATTTAAACGGTATATTAGAAGATGCCCCTGCAATGCGTGCATTTGACAGTATTTCCAAACTTACCGACGAACAAGCAGTAAACATTGCTAAATTATCACAAGAAGAATTAAATAAGCAAGGTGTAACAGCGGTAATGGATGCGCGGATAACAGAAACCCAAGCTGATGCATTTCTAAAATTACAACAACAAGACCAACTGTCGATCCGATTATTTGGAGCCCGAGAATTACCACCTGATGATGTTGGTAGTATAGAAGATATTCCAGCAGTTATTGATCGCGTTAAACAATTTGCTGAGCATTATAATGACAAAAACTGGCAACCAAAACCAGGAATTAAAGTATCTCATACCAAATTATTTGTCGATGGTGTAATGCAAGCTCCATTAATGACAGCTCGTTTATTACAACCTTATCAATTAGAAAATGAAAAAGATCGCTATGGTGACCTCTATTATTCGATAGAAATGCTTGATGCATTAATTTTAGAATCATCACGGGCAGGCTTTCATCCACACATGCACACCGTTGGCGAAGGAGCCATTGAAGTGGTGCTTAATGCGATTGAAAAAATGCGTAAAGCACTACCCAATGCAGATATTAGACCAAGCACAGCTCATAATGAACTTAGTGCGATGCATCAATTTGACCGTTATAAACAATTAAATGCAAATGTTGTTTTTTCATTCCAGTGGGCCGGCTGTAGTTCTGCAATGATTGAACAGTATAAAACATTATTTGGTGCTGAACGTTATAATGGTTTAGAAGCACACGGTCAATATATTGATGCTGGGGTAACTTGTGCTTTTGGTAGTGATTGGCCAATTGATCCGCTTAATGAATGGTATGATTTCCAAATAGCTATGACTAGACAGATTGATGCTGAACATCCACGTTTAAACAGTGATCGCAATTTAACAGCACTTGAAGTACTACGCTGTGCGACCATCGGTGCTGCTTATGTTTTAAAACAAGAAGACTATATCGGATCTATTGAGAAAGGTAAGTTTGCTGATGTAATTATTTTAGATCGTAATCCATTTACCATTCCGGCAACAGATATACAAAACGTCAAAGTATTAACCACAATTGTAGGCGGCAAAACAGTTTACCAACAAGCATAATTGAACTAACCTATTGTTTTAAAAAATATAACACCCTGCCATTGTCAGGGTGTTTTTTTATAACTAATCAACATCAAACCTATGCAACAATCGATTGGAAAATACATTTTTCAAACAACAATAAAGCCATCAAATAGCCAATTAAATTATTCAACTTTAGTATTTATTGAACACAATTAACAAGCTGACTTATTTTTTTTATCAAAAAAAGCTCACAAATTACGCGGACTTATGATCTTTACTAAAAATTAGCTTGCATAATTATAATAATGTGGGAGAATTCCCTGCCGCTTTAAGCGGGTAAAAAGGCAAAACTATACTTAGTAGTTTTTTATTGTTTTTTGGGACAGAGGAGCAAATTAAATCATGTCCGCAATAAAAATGAAACGAGTTTTAACCACACCTGCATTGATTGCATTTGGTTTAGCTTATATGGTTCCTTTAGGGATCTTTACCACTTATGGGGAAGTTACCGTTGTCAGTAATGGACACTTACCTGTAGCCTATATCATCACCCTTGCCATGATCTTTTTCACAGCATTAAGTTATTGCCGAATGGCAAATAAACTACCTATTGCTGGTTCGGCTTATACCTATGTACAACGAACTTTTGGTGGAAAAGCAGGTTTCTTAGTTGGTTGGGCACAAATTCTTGATTACCTATTTTTACCAATATTAAATTACTTGGTTTTAGGGATCTATCTACATGAACTATATGATAGTATTCCAGCTTATGTATATGTATTGGCATCAATTGTAGGTGTAAGTGTATTAAATTACCTTGGAATCAAGTTAATTAATTGGGCCAATATTACTTTGAATTTCTTTCAAGCATTATTCATCGTATTGTTTATTATTTTGACATTGACAAATGTTCATTTGACACCTGAAACAATGTTAAAACCAATATCCGTCACAACCGATGATTTTAGTGGTTTATTTTCTGGAGCTGCCATATTATGTCTTGCCTTCTTAGGTTTTGATGCTATAGCAACACTAGCAGAAGAATCCAATGATGCGAAAAAAACCTTACCAAGAGCAATTATCGGCACCGTATTGATTGCTGGTTGTATATTTTTAGTTGTCTCATATTGTGCACATTTAGCTTACCCACAATGGACAGATTTTGTTGATAATAAAGATACTGCCAGTTTAGATGTAATGCGTAAAGTTGATAGCATAAGTCATCTAACCAGTATACTTGGCAAATACGGTAATGATTTTATGTATAATTTCTTCCAAACCGCTTATTTGACAGGTGTATTTGCCTCTACAATGACCGCACAAACTAGTGTGTCACGAATCTTTTATGCAATGGGGCGTGAAGGTGTGTTACCAAAACAGATCTTCTATAAAATTCATCCTCGTTTTCGAACACCTTATTTATCAATTATTTTTGTTTCCTGTTTTTCACTACTCTCTTTGGTACTTGATTTAAGTTTAGTCGTTTCAATGATCAGTTTTGGCGCCTTAGTAGCCTTTACCTTCGTTAACCTATGCGTAATCAAAAGCTACCTAAGTGGTACGGAAAAAACAGTACCAATGCTTTTAAAATATGGATTAATGCCAGCAATTGGCGTATCACTTTCGTTATGGCTATGGACCAGTCTTGAAACGACAGCGATGACGGTAGGTTTAATTTGGTTAGTAATTGGATTTTGTTATTTGCTTTATTTAACTCGATGTTTTACCAAATCATTGCCTTCTATTGATCATACAGAATTGGATTCAATCATCAAAGATTAGTAATCTATTAGGTCTACTTAAAAGTATTTAGTTGATGCCCTTTTAAAACAATTCCGTCGACCAAGGTCGACGGAATTTTCATTTCTCAGTAAATAAAATAAGCTAAGTTAAAATCGCTTAAAATTATTCACCAAAACCTGTAGCAAATAATTCACGGATTTCATCCATTGCTGCTTGTTCATCTTCACCGTCACAGATGATTTCAACAGTTGAACCACCTTTAACGCCAGCACCAAGTAAACCCATCATGCTTTTTAATTTAATGGCTTTGTCGTTATAAACAAGTTCAATTGATGATTTATAACGGCCAGCTAATTTAACAAGCGTTGTTACTGGGCGTGCATGTAAACCAGTTGAATTTTTTACTACCATTTGCTCTTTTAACATATTATAGTCCTTACATATTTCTAACGTTAATACAATGCATGTATTTATATCATAAATTAACTTTTTTTGCTCTTTTTTAGCATCAATTTTTGAAATTATTTGATTATATGATAGTTTTGCTAATATTTTTCATCACATTAAAAACTAAACTGCCCAAAAATATCTTACGATATGAAAAAATATCGGCGCAGCAAAGCAAATAGAATCAAAACGATCAAGTATTCCACCGTGACCACCTATTAGTTTACCCCAATCTTTTACGCCACGATCGCGTTTAATAGCAGACATAACCAGACCACCCATAAATCCTAACAAAGTGATCATTAAAGAAATAAGTCCTGATTGTATAAAAGTAAACGGAGTGATCCAACACATACAGGCACCAATAAAACTAGCAGATAAAACACCACCAATAAAGCCTTCAATCGTCTTTGATGGTGATACGTTTGGGCTAATTTTATGTTTACCAAACAATTTGCCAAATACGTACTGCAACACATCAGATAACTGAACGATTAATACTAAATAAGCAATGAGTAATAGATTACGGCCTTGGTAATTTTCGATATCTAATACTAATAATGCTGGCACACACGAGATACTATATACCGTAATCATTAATCCCCATTGCACATCGGCTATTCTCGCCAAAAAATTAGCGGTTGAACCAGTTATTGTGGCAAATATCGCCAGAAACAAGAAAGCATAAACAGGAATAAAGATACTAAATAAACCATACCATGCTAAGGCGACCAAAATATATTGCATGGGTAAAGCAACTGCAAAAGCAAATATTAGGGCAAAATAATCAGAATGATTGATAGGCGTTAAAATAAGAAACTCTCGCAATGCTAAAGCTGAAATAACAAAAAACAAAAAAATTACTGCCAGTTGTCCAAACCAAAATGCTAAACCAATAATGGCAACCATTACCCACCACGCATTGATGCGAGTATTTAAATTATCGATAACACTATTAGGCGATGTAAGACGATATTTTAACAATTGACCAATAATTGTTGCCACTAATAAAAACAAGCCGATGCCCAAAAATAATAATAGTGTATCATATTGGAAATGGGACATTTCAGCGCTCCTTATATTGCTGTGGTGGTAATCTATTAACTTGTGATAATAGCATTAATCATTATAAAAACGATTAAACAATTTTGTAATAAAAATAGTACTACCTGCCTTTTAAACAGTGATAAAATCCCTTTTTGCCGTTCAGACAGCGTTCTTGATGATTGATGAGGTTTGATTAGTTGCAAATTGGCTAATGCTATGTCCATAGCTAGCAGCTCTTCTGGTAAATGATCAACATGCTCAGATAAATATTCAAACAATTTTCTATCAAAATCTATCCTTATTGCATAATACTTACTCATTAAACCTAGAATAAAAATGATTAGACAACTGATAGTTAATGATGTTAGCGAAATATGAATCAAAGCGACAATAGCAGCTAATATGGTTAATAGTATCGAAAAAAGATCAATATGTTTACTTATCGATAAAAAACAACAAAACGTTACTATATCTATTTTAGTTACACTATTTTGCGACCTATTATTACTACTCAACATATCGCTATCTCATCTTTAAAGTTAACCAACCAATTGGATAAAATCAGTTGTTGCTGGCTAGAAATTACAATTGAATTCCGCTGTTCTTTTACTATTCCTATCGCCTGTTGCAGAGTATTAGCTCTTTTAGTCCACAATAACCATGCAATAACTGCAGTTGCACTTCTCGAATAACCTAAAGCACAACAGACTAATAGTTTACCCTGCTGTCGATAATATTCGATAGCTTGTGCAGCCTGCTGACACTCTTGTTGTGATAAGGGGGTCATATCTAAAACAGGAATAAGCTTATAGTTACCGTTAAAAAATCCAATTGGCAACTCGGCACAAAGATCGACAACCGATATAAAATGATTTTGATTTAGCGTTTTTGAGGATGGAATGCGACCTAAATAAACTTCATCAATAATCAAATCATCAGTTGGATGTTTAATTGTCCATAACCTTGAATTGAGCCACATAATAGCAAAAAATGGCAAATAGAGCAGATAAACGGCTAACTTAAAATGACCATCTTGCTGTTTTTGCAAACCGGAGGTGCCAAACAACAAATAATTAGTTGCAATCAATAACCAGGCACCAGCCAACCATAACAACCAGAGTGCCCAGCCAGAAAAGTAAATAGCTATAGTGAGTGACAGTAGGAATAAACAAAAATAGATCATCGCCCAAATATAGTTTTTAGTTAATGGTCGATGTTTTAATGGCGTCGTCATATTATCGGGCCATAACCAAATAGAAAAACACCCTACCCATAATCCAGTTGGAATATCGAAAAAATGATGTTGCCAAGTCGTTAAAACCGAAAGTGCAATTAAAAAACACCAAGCATGTAATATATAACGTCCAATCCCCCGAAAATATTGAGCAAAAAATTGCCATAAAATAACTAATAATGTGATGTGTAATGAAGGAGCTTGATTAAACGGTTTATCGAATCCCATTAAAATATCAAACATCAAGCCCAAAAATCCATCCAAAGCTGGGCGTTCAAAATAGAACTTAAGCGGGAAAATTAGAAAACAGGTGATACAAATCACTTGTGCCGTTAACAGCCGTAAACCAAGATTTTTAAGTGATTGCCAAGAAGATGTTAAAAGAATAGCTAATCCATACATCAGATCGATAGACCAATAAGGAATTATCGTCCATGACCAAAGTGGAATAGAATATTCCCAACTAAAAAATAGACTTGTTACATCCTCACGTTGAGATGATAGCCAGTTGGCAAAATTATAGCTAGCAAAAAAGAATACTGATAAACCGGCTAACCATACACATTTATAGACATTAAGTCGGCTAAAGAGTTTTAACATAATCAATGCGAAGTTCGTTGTGCCAGTGATACGGTAAAAATCCCCCACTGGTCTACTAACATGGTCACTTTACTAAAACCTGCTTCGGCAACTAACTGATCCATCTCGATCTGTGTTCGGCGTCGCATGATCCATGGTTGCCCTTCTCGATGTGAAGTTAACGCTCTAGCAATAAACTCTAATTGAGGATGCCAAGGTTGATTGGTATAAAGTAAATACCCACCTTGTGGAATTGCATCAGCCAAGCCAGATAAAGATTGCTGTAACAGTTGATTATCACCAAATAATTCATACAATCCTGATACCACAGCTAAATTAGGCTGCGGAGATAATTGTGCGAGTTGCTCACGGTTAAATGCATCGCCTTTTTCAAAACGAACTATGTCGCTTAAACCTTGTTGCTCAATTAGTGCTTGTCCATCACGGATATTAATATCACTATAATCGCGCAACAAAACCGAATTAGGTTTATTAGCGATTTGATTAATGGTTTCTAAAATATATCGACCATGCCCTGCGGCTATATCAACAATATTTACTTCAGTAGATTGTTGTTGTAACAGTTCAATAGCTTGCTTTAAGAGCAGTTCAAGATGAATTTTTCGTTGTCGAATCCCTCGCCAACCAATAGATTGTAAATAGAGATAATCAAAAAATTGCCCCAATTTTGAAGTGCCGGATGGCTCATTTCGATAAACATAATCAAGTGTACTACCGGAATCAAAACCTGTTTCAAATCCTAGTTTAATTCCATCCGACATATTACTAGCATATTTCAAGGTCGCTTTGACTAACTTCCAATACCATGGTTTAAGCCAACCCGAAGGTGGTAAAGCTAACTTATCGGTTTCGGATCGAGTATAACCTACCCGATCGGCATTAGTTAACTTTGGAACATTGGGTTGATTAGCAAAACAACCTTGAATAAATCGCCTTGCTCTATCAATTGCCATATAACGATCTTTTTCACCAAAGGTATCATGATAAAATTTTGGTAGGATATGAAACTCTTTTTGATTGGTTCCTAAATTATCATAAAACGCCTGTTGTGGTTTTCGTCGCACCACAAAATCACAACCAGAAACTAATAACTGTGTAGGAACAGTGATCGCGTTGGCATCCTTAACAATTCGATCCGCTACCGCATACAAATCAAGCAGTAATCTAACCGAAATGGGTTTAGTAATTAAAGGATCTTTATTAAAAGAATCTGCTCGACTGTCATCATGAGTTAGTAAATTCGGTTTGACATAACTATTTACAAAGAAATTGCCTTTCAAGTTATATAATAACTTAAGTCCAGGTACCGCTAATGGCACATATAATTTAACGCTAAAAGCTGGAGCACCTAAAACTAAAGCGCGAATATTCGGTACATAATCATGCACCCAACCAGCAGCAATTACTGCACCAACACTTTGTGCAATAATAGCAATATCTTGCATTTCAATCGCATATTCTTTAATGATATGCTGTATAAAACAGTTAGCATCTTTTATCAGAGTGGCAAAATTTACCGCATCACCACGTTGACCATCAGATTGGCCATTTCCTCGCGCATCCCAAGCAAAAATATGGAAATCAGGTAATTCCAGCTCTTCAGCTAAATGGGCAATTCGTCCAGAATGTTCATGCCCACGATGAAAAAGTACAATTGCTTTTGAAGGCGTTTTAGTATCACTATCGACTGCAGGCCAATAACGATAAAATAATTGACAGTCATCATGACCAATAAATGTGTTTTGCTGCTGTTCACGCATTCCTTATTCCTTATTATTTTTCGCTTCTTGCAATCCTTTTTTCACTCTATTAATCACAGTAATTAATAACAAAAAGGTGATAAACCACAATAGAACATTTAGCCATTCAAGAGGCAATAAATAGGTTGCAATTCCTAAACTAATTAGGCTGAAAGCTAAAGCTCGATCGCTTTTCCCCATAGGTCCATCATAACGTCGAGAGCTACCAATCATCACACCTAGTACGCCTGCGTATTCGGTTAGAAATGATAACAAGATTACTAATATCATTAAATTGGTATTAACTTGATTTATTTGAGTAAAGATTAACAGCAGAGCACAATCGGAAATCACATCACAAATCTCATTTAAATAGGCTCCTAAATTGGATTTCTGACGATATTCTCTGGCTAACATACCATCAATAGCATTAAGAGCCATCCGGATAAACATCCATACGGGTATTAACAAAAACAGCCATTGATGATCTGCAAAAAAGCCAACTAATAAAGCAATCAATATCGATCCAGCACAAGCAGCTAACGTGACTTGATTGGCGGTTATTCGTGAATAATAAAGCGAATTAACATAAGGACGAAGCAATGTTTGAAAGCGAGATTTTAATTGATAAATAGAAAACACAGATCGATCCTTAATATATAATTATACAATTCTTTGTAATTGAGCATACTTTAATGAACTTACCATAAAATGCAAACGATTGAGTACATTGACTTCACCTGCGCCATCATCAAAATCCAAATAGAGTAGATTCAATTTTGGATTAAGATCACGCATACGTTTCTCAACCCCTTTAGAAACAACATGATTAGCAATGCAGCCAAATGGTTGCAAACTAATAACATTATTGATGCCATGCTCAGCAAAGGTCATAATTCCTGCAGGAATTAACCAACCCTCACCATATTGACTGGCTAAATTTAAAATTTCTTCTGCCTTTTTCGCCATATCACGAATATTATGAAATGGTTGATAGTGTTTAAAATCAGATAAAATCTGATTAGTTTGAGCAATATACTTTTGCGCTACCTTTTCAAAAAAGTGAACAAAATAAGCGACGAAACTCTTGTTAACAATATAATTGTCAACATTACTATCATAGTTAACAAAACATTGTGCAAAAAACTCAATCATTGGCGGAATAACAGGTTCAATACCCTGATCAACTAGCCAATCAACACTATGTTGATTACCAAAACTGTTATATTTAACATAAATTTCACCAACAATACCAATTTGTGGGCAATCTTTATTTAATGTCTCGATTTGATTGAAATGCTCTACCGCCTCTTTTAACAACGCAAAGATCGCCTTTTTGCCTTTATGTTGATTGATAAGTTGTTGTAATTTTCTAATATAAAGCTCTTTCAATTGATTAGCTTGTTGTTTAAATTTGGCTCTAGGCGCAATCGAGTAGAACATCTTCGAAATCGAATCAGTAAATAACATCGCAAAAAACGTCGTTGGTAAAGTTTTTAGCCAATTAATTCTAAAACCTGGTTGCTCAATTTCATTAATATTACCGGTACTGAGTGACACGATAGGAATATCTTCGAAACCATTACTAATCATTGCTTTCTTAATTAAAGAAAGATAACTACTCGCTCGACACTGTCCACCCGTTTGAGTAATGCCGATAGCCACTTCATCACGTTGATATTTACCTGAATTAAGTGCTTTAATAATATCACCAACAATAATGGTCGCTGGATAGCATATCTCGTTATTGCAATATTTAAGTCCCCACTCAACAGAACTTTTATCAGGTTTTGGCAAGGTTTCAAGTTTATAACCTGACAAGGCAAAAATCGGCGCTAAAAGAGGTGAATAGAAGTCTGAAATATATGGCGCCAAAATAGTACGACGCTGCTTATCTTGCTTAGCAAAAATAGCTGTCTGCTTACGTTCAACCACTTTTAACGGTTGTTGATGATTCATTCGAATTGACTCAATTATCGAACGTAATCGCAATCGCACCGAACCTGTTGCCGTGATCTCATCAACACGAATGATAGTGCACGTTTTACCCTTAGACTCTAAGATAGCTTTACATTCATCGGTAACAATCGCATCAGGGCCACAACCAAACGAATTAAGTTGTACAAACTGAATATTTTTCGGTTGTTCAGCAACAAAACTAGCTGCTGCATATAAGCGATTTGGATAACTCCATTGCGAGCAAATTTGCAGTTCAGGCGATAATTGGCTGATCGCACCTAACACTGAATCTTCGGTTATTACATCGCAACCAAGCGCATTTAAGATCTCTGGCGTTTTATGATTAATTAAGCTATCACTATGATAAGGACGACCTGCCAAAATAAATACATAACGCCCCGTTTGTTTAGCATTATTCAGTACTTCAACCGCTTTGCTATACAGCGATTTTTTATATTCCGCTTGAGCAGCTAATGCATCAGAAAATGCTTGATTAGCTATCTTTTCTGCAATACCAAGCGAAGTTAAATAATTAATACAGCCCTTTTTCAATAATTTTTGATTACTGAAATTGATTACTGGATAATCCAGTGGCACGTTATATTTTTGGTTAGGATTGATAGCACTATTTACCACCTCAGCATAGCTACTGACAATTGGACAGTTATAGCTGTTAACTGCATTAGTAAACTGATCAGATTCAAACACCACCATCGGCATAAAAATACGATCAACCTTTTGCTCAATCAGCTCCATAATATGCCCATGAACCAATTTGGCAGGAAAACAGATACTATCCGACATTACTGTACCTGCGCCCTTTTCATAAATCTCATGCGTCGAGTATGGTGATAACGTTACATTAATACCACTATTGGTTAACAACGTGTGCCAAAATGGAAAATTTTCGTATTGTCCTAAAACACGAGGAATACCAACATTGAGCTTAGATTCAGTATTATGGATATTGGTTCGCTCAAATAATAACGCATTTTTATAATCAAACATATTAAATGCATTTTTATCTTGATATTGATTATTACTCAAAAAGCGTTCGCATTTATTACCAGAATAATAACGCTGACCATTGGCAAAACGATAAATCATAATATCACATTTATTTTCACACCCCTTACAGCGTGATGGTTTCGCTTTATTATCTTCAGCTTTATGTAGATTATCTAATCCAATAAATTGCGAAGGTGTTGGTTGTTGCGCATAATGGTTTTTTGCCACTAATGCTGCACCATAAGCCCCCATGAGTTCAGGAATATTTGAACTAGCAATTTGAGCCCCAGTTAACTGCTCTAAGGCACGAAACACCGCAGGATTTTTAAACGTCCCTCCTTGCACCACAATATGATCACCTAATTTGCGCATATCATGTAATTTCAGTACTTTATGAATGGCATTTTTAATCACTGAAAAAGCCAACCCTGCAGAAATATCGCCCATTGTTGCGTTTTCACGCAGTGCCTGTTTCACTTTTGAGTTCATAAAAACTGTGCAACGGGTACCCAGATCACAGGGATTATTGGACTTACATGCTGCGTCAGCAAAATCAATAGTATTTGAATTGAGTGATTTTGCGAAGGTTTCAATAAATGAACCACAGCCAGAAGAACATGCTTCATTTAACTCAATATGATTTACGACACCATTGGCAATAAAGATGGCTTTCATATCTTGACCACCAATATCCATGATAAAACTGACCTTAGGCTCAATATGTTTAGCGGCAGCAAAATGCGCCATTGTTTCGACTAGACCATCATCAATCGCAAAAGCGGCTTTTAGTAGTTCCTCACCATAACCAGTGACACCTGTGCGAGCAATAATAATCTCTTTACCTGATGCAGCAATCTCATCCTTTAATACCGTTAACCCTTTAATTAATGCGGTGATTGAGTGGCCATTATTAGGCGCATAATAAGTAAAAAGTAGCTCGTCATCCTCACTAATTAAGGTAATTTTAGTGGTAGTTGAACCGCTATCAATTCCCAAATACGCTTTCTGTTTTTGGTAAGCTGTTAAAGCTAGACGGGGGATTTGAATATAGTTGCGTTTTTGTTGCCAATCATCAAAAGACAAGGCTTGATTAAAAAGTGGTTTTAACCTAAAAGACTGATTGACTTGAATCTTGGTTGAGGCATTTAATCTATCAATAAATTCAGTAAGTGTAAGTTGACTACGTTCAATTGCATGAATCGCTGCGCCCCAAGCGGACAACAAAGTAGGATGCTCGGTGGTAACTATCTGGTCTTCATTTAACTTTAGTGTCTCTAACGCGGCCTTGCCTAACGTTGGAATAAACGAAAACGGTCCACCAATCAACATTACTTTGGGTACGATATCATAACCACGAGCTAACGTATTGACCAATTGAATACAGACAGCATGTAAAACTGAATAGGCAATATTCTCTTTTGATACATTACGGCTAATTAAATTTTGCACATCAGTCTTAGCAAATACACCACAACGTGATGCAATAGGAAAGACTTTATCATGTTGAGTTGCTAGAAGATCAAATTCTTGTACTGGAGTATTGAGCAAGGTCGCCATCTGATCGATAAATGCCCCAGTACCTCCAGCACAACTACCATTCATTCGAATATCAGGCGGGCGGTCAGGAAAAAAGAAGATCATCTTACTATCTTCACCACCAATATCGATTAACGTTCTAACCTCTGGATATTTGCGCTGTACCACTTCCGATGCGGCAACCACCTCTTGAATGAAGGCGATATCGGCTTTTTCTGAAATACCCATCCCAGCAGAACCAGTCACCTTGACCGATAATACAATCTCTTCACCCAATTGTTGTTTAATTTCATCTAATAGTGATAAAACTGTTGGAACAATATGGGTATTATGGCGAACATAATTGGTATAAACAAAATTATCTTGCTTATCAAGCACGACACATTTTGCTGTAGTAGATCCGACATCCAATCCAAGTCTATACATTTTTGGCATAAACAAACTCACATTTGCAAAATTAGACTTAACCTATAAAAGGGTCACAAATATTACTAAATAACTATATTTTTATTGTGGAATTATTATAGCGAAATCTTTCTAATTTTTAATCTATTTGTTTAAAAAATGACATTTTTGGATATTTTTGGATATTTTTTGACTAATAAAAATTCAACGGAGTTTCAAATACAAAATCCGCTAAATTAAAGTTATGCATTTGCCAAACCTTGCTTAGCAGTGGCAATAACATTCTTTAAATCAACCCCTTGTGCTTTTGCAGCAAAAATGCAACCACAATAACATTGACGATAAACATCATACTCCTTACAAAGTTCGATAGATCGTTTATAACCATTATTCTTTTTGAAATCAGAAGGCAGATAATTTACCGAAAAAAGTTCTTGAATTTCAAAACCAATTTGATTAATTTTCTGACTATTCTTTTTCGGGCTTAGCGTTAAAGCACTAGCGAAATAATCAAAGCCTAACTCTTGTGCTTTAATCGCTGCTAAATCTAATCGCATCTTATAACAAAGATGGCAACGTTCTCCGCCTTCTGGAGCATCACGTAGATGCTCAACCTTCTTAATAAATTCTGCTGGTTGATACGGGGCTTCTAAAAACTGAACATTGTTGCCGGTTTTTTGATTAAAATCAGCAATAAATTTTTGTTGCACAACACTACGATACTCATATTCTACTCGCGGATGAATATTCGAATTAGCAAAATAAATAGTAATATCTGCATACTGAGCCAAATACTCCAGTACATAAGTACTACATGGTGCACAGCAACTATGAATTAGTAACTTTGGTCTTGCTGATGCTAACTGCCAATCAGCAATCACCTCTTTCAAAATCGAATCATAATTCACTTTATTATGTGGATTTAATTTTTCGAGAATATCTTTGGCATTAATTAACATTGGGACTCTTTCAAGTATCAGGCTGATTGATGAATTTTAAGGCGCGTATAATATAGTGTTCTACTTTAGCGTTCAAGTTTAAGTTACAATTTTGTTTTTCGGGATTAACATTTAATTTTTACGCTAAATTTGCGGTTATTAAAAACCCTTTTCCTCAAATTTTTAAATGCTAATTTCATCATTTTGCAGCTGTCAAAAAGTGACTAATGCCTAAATCATGAGTTAGACATTTTTAATAAACTGTTTCAACAAAATTTTTTGACTAACTATGCGGCAGTGAACTAATCGCAGACGATATCATTATCACCGCTAACTTTCTAAACTAACACTTAGGCAGTTTGTAATATTTTTTTATTTTTATCCCTTTATGTATAGGGAACTCGGATTAGTTTTATTTCTCAATAATATCGGATCCGGTTTATCACTATGCATATAGGGAACATGTTATAAAACCCTTTTAGAGGGTTTGATTATAAGTGTGTAGCTATTTCTCTAGCCACGTCTAAAGCTATCTGATCCCACGCATACTCAATAACCGAAGTAACTTTTGCATCTTTTACTCCGCTATCATTCTGTTTAGTAGAAAATTCTTTAGTCCATCTATTGCCTGATAATTCAAATGTTACATTTAAAATTACGCTCGCACTATCAATATTCGTTACTCCATAAGTGAATTTTGTTTTAGCATTATTAACTATTAATGTTAACTTTCTACCGCCAGAATTTAAATCTGCGTACGTGCTAATTGCTTCTTCAATTCTTGATGAAAGACCTATTCCAATCGGAATTCTAGTACGAGTCCCACCACCAACAAATCCTGAGGCCCCTTGTATATCAATTCGTGACGTAAAATCACTAGGAATCCATGTAATATCCAAGCTTTGTTTTTTAGTAATATGTATCTCTGATTTTATTTGCTTTAATGATTGATAAGACAACCTATCATTAAACTGATGATGAACACTACAACCTGAGAAAACAAAACCTAAACACGTTAATAATAATAATTTTTTCACCCCATTCTCCTATAAATAATTTTGATAGATAGTATAAAATTTGTTAGCCAAGTGCAATAAAAGTTATTAATTCAATCATTCTCATAATAGAGGAAATTATTTTTATCAATCTGGTACGATATTTTATCGACAATACTTATTTTTCCAATATCAAATAAAGAAGAATGAAAATGTTCTATTGATGTCATTAAATCAATAGAACTATATATTTTATTTGAGATCGCCATTTTATCAAAATCTGGGAAGATAAAATATTCATTTCCTATTAAAATAGAATAAAAATAACATATTGAAGTGTTTTTTAAATCAACACAAAATCATTTTTAGCTTCATAATCAACAAACGAGAACTCAATATTGAGACAATTTTCATAGTCATCTTTAAAATAATCCTTACCTGCAATTTTTCACATAGCTTATCATTGCTTTCTTTTTTGTACATCAATGATAATTTTAGCTCTTTGTAAGAGTTTGGTTACTTCATCTGCTGAGTGGTCGAATGACAGGCATAAAAAAACCGCCATTAGGCGGTTGAATTAGTTTTTATTATTTTAAATAATTATTTACTCTTTGGCACAATAAAACCTCTTAGAGTTTTTTGTGATGAACTTAAAGTTATCGGTACTTCAATTTGCACATTCTTTTTCGAGATGTTCATAAGCTTTTTTGTAACCTAGTAGAGAAAAAGTAAAATCCCTTGTAAAGTTAGAGCCAGCCCTTACGACGATCTTTTTACCATTTTGAAGTGCTTTATTCATAAAATTTTCTCTTTTTGCGGATACGATGTCTTTATCCAATTCCCATTCCATTTCAATTGGCTTTTCTTTATCTACTCTAAAAATGACTTTAATAGCACTGTCTTGATTGTCCTTCCAGTAGTTTGTTGAAGGTAAAAGACCCGCTCCTTGGCAATTAAACATAAGAGCAGCACTATCAATAGCCTTTGTTTTCGTCTTATCAATAGCGAATATCATAGTACTTTTTTTATCTGTTATTGGATCAGTATCGATTATAACACTCCATTCCTTATACTTAATTTCTTTGGCAAATACAAAAAGTGGAAATAATAACAAACACAATATAATCTTCTTCAAATCATTCCCTTAATCTTTGAGTCTTTTTGTAATAGTATGTTATTTAGGGATTTGGAGCAATAAAAAAACCGCACGAAGGCGGTTTATGTAAATTTTTAACTACCTACACGGCAGTGAACTAGAACATTATACACAATAAACTTTGTTCAGAAACCACTATTCGGTTTATCCCTGTGAGCACGGGGAACTCGCGATGCTATAACAGGTGTTGCTATTTCTGCGCCGGGTTTATCCCTATGTATATAGGGAAAACTGTTGTGTGATGCCAATGAAGTCTTTTCGTCCGGTTTATCCCTGTATACACAGGGAACACATAAACACTCTTCAAAATAATTAATAAAAAACCCCTCTAAGAGGGTTTGAATTAATTTGATAGTCAATACAAATGTAACTTTTAGAAAATAATTTTATAACTTATTTAATTGTTTCATTATCATTTGCAAACTCTAAATATTTAGCTAATGTTTTGTTTAAAGCGAGCATGTTTTTTATTTCAGAAATAGATTTTGAATCTATATTATCATCACTATTTCTTTTCAAGCCGTAAAATCTAATAATGGCGTCTTGGGTATCATCAAGTGAATTGATATATGAAATAAATTCATTATTTAATATAAAGTTATACCACTCATAGACATAGCTGCCATATTCTCTTTTAAATGTAAGATCACTAGGAGAATTATATGTATTGCCGCTTTGATATATTTTGAAATTCTTAACTGAAATTTCATCATAGCTACTACAAATAACTTGAACTGTTGTTAGATAAACTCTTTCTTTAAGAATTGATATGTATATTTTTAAATAATCACTATCTAGCTTAATTTCCGCTAAATCATCAATTGGGTCATATGAAAAATGTATATTTTTTGTATTAATAGCATTAAGCAATTGGCGAAAGTCATTTGCATCTGTTATTTTTTTAGATAACTGTAAAAGTCCTTCTAGTTGCTCATTATATAGCTTTTGACCATTTGAAAACGTAATTATATAAATATCTTTTGATTCTGTTACAACTTCTGTTACTGATAATTCATCTATATTAGGAAATTTAATATTTTTAAACTTCTCAATTTGCTCTAACCGTTTTTTATAGTTTTTAAGGCTTTCAAATTCATTATAATATTTTAAGTCAGAAAGATAAAAAACCTCCCCGTTTTTTAAAATTATTTTCTGATATGTATCACGTCCAACTTTAACTTCTTTATCCAAATAACCTTCCATTCCTTTATATTTTTTGTATGGTGGATAATATAATGAATATATATTTGGAGAGGTATATAATCCGCCATACACCTTACGTCCAATAGCAGAAGAATCATATTCATTAAAAATGAACAACTCTTTACCTTCGGGATTATATTTTTCTTTTTTTACAGCGCCCAACGAATCAAATGAAATACAAGTTAAAACCAGCATTAAATAACATAATATCTTTTTCATACCATCTCCTTTTTTAGGTAATGGTATGTTATTTAAGGATTAGGAGCAATAAAAAACCACCACTAGGGCGGTTTGTATGAATTTTTAACTACCTACACGGCAGTGAACTAGAACCCGATATACTATAAATGTTGTTGGTAAAAAGGCAAAGTCTAATTTTACCAATAAAAACCTTTTTTTGAGCTATTCTTCAATATATTGATTTTTAAATATTTTATTTTAAGTCAAAAAAATAATTAGTAATAGGATGTTTTAGATTTCAAAAATCCCGTTCCTCAAATTTTTTATTCGATCTATTTCGGACGTTTTGTTGTTTGATGGCTATTTCTATACGGCGATTACATCCGAGTAAAGAAGGTTTGCGTAACTGTCTTCCGTCATCGTTCGCTTTTAACGTACTGGCTGTATTTTTTCCTGACAAACAACTGCTTTGTCATGATAATCTCACTCAATTGTCAGCACTTTGCTAATGTCACTAAACAAGACTCATCATATTGATTTGTAATAAAGTAATATACTTTTATCTGATTTGATTATTTAAATTTTGATTTACTTATAATAATTTAAGAAATAAAAGAACCTGCAATACAGGTTCTTTTTAAACTTTTGAATCATTGATATAAAGTTGTTGGAATTATGTCAGTGTTTCCATTTTGGTCTATAAATAATCTAAAGATTTTTTTCTCATTGTTATTTAAATTAAAATCACGTTCACGACGGGGAGCATTAAAACTACACAATCCGTGACCTTGTATAGATGCACCAATAATAACTTCACCAGCAGGCAGATAAAAAGTTGCCCTTTCTTTAGTTTCAAACTTAGCAACTTCTTGCCCATTTAAAAATAAATTTATGTAACATCCGCTACCAGTCAATCCTTTATCTCTGATAAACACTAATGTCGCATTATTATCTAGTTTAGCTTGATGATTGAATATTCTTGCTTCTGGTACTTGTTTTATTTCATGTTCAGCTGGTGGTCTAGTAGAACATCCAATTAAAACTAAGGTTAAAAAGCCACCAACCAATAATTTCTTCATACCTTTCCTCCAAAAATTTTTAGCAATGGTATTTTATTTATTTAATTTTGACAATAAAACTCCATTCCTCAATTTATTTATAATTTATAAGCCTTGAAATAGAGCTACGCTCTATTGATAATGATAATTATTGATTTTGATTTTTTTATAAAACTTAATTTCATTTTTAGCAAATAAAGGCGTTATAATATACTCAATTTTCTAAATAAAATTTTAGGCCTGAAATTGGATTTTCAACTTGTTAGTCGATTAAAGAATCTTCAACTTTATAAAAAACGACGTTCAAATAATGTGCTTTTCTGGCGCGAAATTTACCCTTTAGCTATGCCAATTTTGATTGAGAATTTGTCGGTCATTTTGATGGGGATTTTTAGTACGTTTTTAGTGAGTTGGATTGGTAAGGCCGAGATGGCTGCCGTCGGTCTTGCGGAAAGCTTTAATATGATTGTCATGTCATTCTTTATGGCAGTTGCACTAGGGACATCTGTGGTGGTGGCGTTTAGCTTAGGGCGACATAATCGTAAAAAAGCGGTGGTCGCAGCAAGGCAATCCATTACTTTGTTAGTAATAATTTCGATTTTACTGTTTTTGTTTGTCGAGTTCTCTGGTTATTGGATTGTCGAAATTATTGCAGGTAAAGCCGATCCTGAAGTGAAGGAATTAACGCTTACTTTTCTAAGATTAACCGTTTTAGGCTACCCCGCTCTTGCCTTTATTTTAGTTGGTTGTGGTGCATTACGTGGTGCTGGCAATACCAAATTACCAATGTACTTAAACATTATCATGAACATTTTAAACTTAACGATCAGTTATGTGCTAATCTACGGCGCTTTTGGTTGGCAAGGATTAGGCTTTATTGGCGCAGGTATCGGCTTAACAATTTCACGCTATTGTGGCATGTTCTTTATTTTATTAGTCTTAACCATAAAACCAAGTCGAGCGTTATTTATTCCTCTCCGTAGTTATTTTCATTCATTTAATGGCAAAATTTTAATTGATATTTTAAGTATTGGAATTCCTGCTAGTGTGGAATCGGTAATGTTTAATATCGGAAAATTGCTTACGCAAACCTTTGTCGCAGGTATGGGCACCTCAACTATAGCTGCTAATTTTATTGCGTTTTCAATTGCCGGATTGCTTAATTTACCAGGTGGAACACTTGGTGCAACATCAACAATTATTGTAGGTAAACGTATTGGTATGGGACAAATTTATCAACCAACACGGCAACTTAAATTTATTTTTCATCTAACCAGTTTATTACTCTGTTTTTTAGCCTTTTTATCGATCCCATTCGCAGGATTATTAAGCTCGCTTTACACTAATGATAAAGAAGTTATAGAAATCTCCAAACATTTACTTTGGTTTAATGCCTTATTTACCCCTTTTTGGGCTTCATCCTTTGTTTTACCATATGGTTTTAAAGGTGCGAAAGATGCAAGTTATACCATGTGGGTCGCTATTGCTAGTATGTGGATGTGTCGGATTGTTGTGGGTTATATTTTTGGCGTCTATTTTGGATTTGGAGTTATTGGTGTTTGGTTCGGTATGTTTTTAGATTGGATTATTAGAAGTATTTTCTTTTATTATCGACTTATTAGTGGTAAATGGCTATGGCGTCATCAAAAAATCAGCTAGTACCAATACTGAAAATCTATTTCTTACAAATAAGTTTGGAGTATTTAATTTAACGATATCAACAATGTGCTGACAACTGAGTGAAGTTAGCATGACAAACATAGACGCATTAAAAGCGAACGCAGGCGGTAGGCTGTCACATCGTGACCACTTGCGTGGTCGCCGTGGAAGTTGGTAAAGAGCATTCACTTAAACACTCTTTATTCAAACGGAAACAACATATATAAATAGCCACCAAATAACAAAACGTCCAAAACTCAACCAACCAAAAAATTTGAGGAACGAGGTTTTAAAAGCCTAAAATCCATCCTAGAAAGCCCTAAATTCGTTTACAAAAAATGATTTTAAACAAATTCAATATCGACCTATTGACTCTGAATCAATTATGCAATTAATAAACAATTATTTAGATGAAAATTATTTCAACAGCATATCAATACACTAATTATAGTGATAACATATCACTAATTACTTTTAGCTATATTTCTTCAATTGATTAAGATTTTTACTTCAGCAAGGTCTGATAATTAAACTCGTATTTCTGGTTAAATTGTCAGTAGATATAAGTAACATAAGGAGATAATAAATGAAGGTAACGTCAATAGCTATGCTAGTCACATTTGGATTAGCCAGTTCAGCTGCTTTCGCTCATAGTGCTGATCAAATCATTATTCGTGGCGGTCCAGTCTATGTTCATCCACAAGATAAAAGTGATCATGTTAAAGTTGGTGGAGCAAAAAGCGATCTTAAAGCCAAAGCTAATAATGACACGCAACTTGGGCTAAACTTTCAATATATGGTTACTGATAATTTCGGTATCGAATTATTAGGCGCTACACCATTTAGTCATCAAGTTAAACTGGGTGGAGGTAATTCTACCGGATTGGCTGGTGCAAAATTAGGTAAAATTAAACATTTACCACCGACATTAAGCGCAGTTTGGTATCCACTTGATAGTAATTATGAACTCCAACCTTATGTAGGACTTGGTGTCAATTACACTTTCTTTTTTGATGAAAAACTCAGTGGCGAAGCCAAAAAAGCAGGTTTTCATGGTCTAGATTTGGATAGTTCTTGGGGTTGGGCTGCTCAAGTCGGTGCCGATTATACTTTTAACGATAATTGGCTAGTCAATGCTCAAGTCCGTTATATTGATATTGAAACTAAAGCCACTACTCATCTGGGCAATACTAAAGTAACTGCAAAGTATAAACTTGATCCTTGGGTGATGATGCTTGGTGTTGGTTATAAATTTTAATGTAATTAATAAATAACCTCTCCATGAGAGGTTTTTTAATACATTATTCAATGCTCTACCACAATTAATCTAAATTATCAAAATAAACCTCGAGAATTCAGTTCTTCTTGCCATTAAAGCTCGTCAAATATCGATACCTCCTACATTATTTGTGTCCAAAATGGCGCTATAAATTTGTGATATCTATCACATTAACCATATAACGTAATTAAGGTATGCAAAATCATAATACTGTTTTGAAAATGAATTTTATAAACTCTATTTATTGTTATTTTTTCAATAAGTTGTTAACGCAACCGATAATTAAATAATGACAGTTTTATGCAAATCATATTTTGATAACTAAAAGGAGTTTATGATGGATAATAATAAAAAATTATCAGTCATGGAAAAAATCGGCTTTGGGATGGGGGATGCAGCCTGTGGTATTGTCTATTCCTCGGTGACGATGTTTTTGACCTATTTTTATACTGATATTTATGGCCTTTCTGCCGCTGCGGTTGGCATAATGTTCCTCGCTACACGAATTTTTGATGCTATTATCGATCCGATTACAGGTATGGTCGCTGATCGTACTAAAACAAGATGGGGACGATTTAGACCATGGTTAATTTGGTTTGCTATTCCTTATGCTGTACTAGCTGTTATGACTTATACAACACCAGATTTTGGTTATTCAGGTAAACTTTTATATGCATACATTACCTATGCATTATTAATGCTTTGTTATACATTTATTAATATCCCTTATTGTGCTCTAGGTGGTGTTATTGCTCGTGATGAGAAAGATCGTTTATCTGCGCAATCCTATCGGTTTACTATTTCATCGGCATCAGGGCTTATGGTATCAATCGGTACATTATTCTTAGTCGATTGGTTAGGAAAAGAAAATAAGCAACTCGGATTTCAGTTAACCATGGCGATAATGGGCGTTATTGCAATTGGTATGTTAGTATTCTGTTTTGCAACCACTAAAGAAAGAGTGGTACCAATTGAAGATAAAAATGTCAGTGTTAAAAAAGATTTAAAATGCTTATTAGGCAATGATCAGTGGTGTATTGTGGCTCTTATTACCTTCTTTTCAAGTATGGCTGGCGTTATGCGTAGTTCAGCAACGCTTTACTATGCAACTTACTTGATGATGGGTGGCATTAGCTCAGCAGCGGGTACTGCGATGAAATCAGCCTTTGTGTCAACATCAGTGGTTGGTACTATATTAGGCGCGATGGCTGCTGGTTATTTTGCTAAACGTTTTACTGCTATTCAATTATTTAAAAATATTAATTTAACGTTGTTTGTTATTGGTGTGGTGATGTTTTTTGTTCCACCTGTGTGGTTAGCGGTTATTTTCCCACTCTATTTTTTAATTGGCTTTTTCCATTCCATGTATCAACCATTCAAATGGAATATGATGGCCAATGCTGCTGATTATGGTGAATGGAAATTTGGACGCCGAGCAACTGGTCTATCTTTCTCAGGTAATTTATTTGCCTTAAAACTTGGCATGGCAATCGCGGGGGCTTTAGTCGGAATTAGTTTAGGTTTATTAGGTTATCAAGCTGGTGTAAATGAACAAACACCATTAGCCACAATGGGCATTATTGGTCTTTTAACTATTGGACCAGCATTTTCTTATTTATTACTTTGGTGGTTAATGCGTTTTTATAAATTAGATGACAAAATGATGGAAAAAATTCAAAGTGATTTACTTGCTAGACAACAAAATAAAGATAGTGATGACTAAGATAGAATGTCGATAAGTAATAGTTACAATTAAAGGTTAATTATATGAGTTTAGATTATTACCAAAATCCTATTATCTGCGGTGATTATTCCGATCCCGATATTGTCAAAGTAAATGATGATTTCTTTATGGTTTCATCTAGCTTTAACCATATGCCAGCATTACCGATCCTACACTCAAAAGACTTGGTAAATTGGCAAATTATCAATCATGTTTTTGATGCACTTGACTTACCCGGTTATGATGCAGTCCAACCTGGTAAAGGAGTTTGGGCGCCATCGATTCGCTATCATGATGAAAAACTTTGGGTGTTTTTTAGTACCCCTGATGAAGGTATTTTTATGTCTTATACCACTGATCCTTGGAGTGAATGGAGCAAACCACACTGCTTACAACCAGCACTCGGTTGGATTGATCCTTGTCCATTTTGGGATGATGATGGTCGAGCATGGTTAGTGCATGCCTTTGCGCAAAGTCGTTGTGGTGTAAAACATAAATTGCAGCTGTTTGAAATGGCCAACGATGGGTCAACATTAATCGGCGAAGGTCAAATTATTTATGATGGTACCGCTGATTTACCGACACTTGAAGGACCAAAACTTTATAAGCGCAATGGTTGGTATTACATTTTTGCACCTGCTGGCGGTGTTGAAAATGGCTGGCAATCAGTGTTACGTAGCCGTGATTTAACTGGCCCTTGGACTGCACGCAATGTGCTATTTCAAGGCAATACGACAATCAATGGCCCTCATCAAGGTGGATGGATCGAATTGGACAACAATGAGTGCTGGTTTGTACATTTCCAAGATGCGCATTTATATGGTCGTATTGTTCATTTACAACCAATGTATTGGGGTGATGATGATTGGCCTCGCATTGGTGAGAGTATCAATAATGACTTTACAGGACAACCGGTATTATCATATAAAAAACCAACTGTGTCCCATCACTCAGAAGAGTATAGAATACAAACAAGTGACGATTTCCAGCATGGTAAATTTGGTTTACAGTGGCAATGGCAGGCTAATCCTAATCCAGATTGGCTAATAGCAAGTGATCAAGGATTAACCTTAAGTTGTTATCCATTACCTATTCGTCATCAACAACAAACACTCTATTTTGCAGCAAACTTATTACTGCAAAAATTTTCAGCATGGCAATTTACGGCGCAAACTCAACTTAGAATGAATGCTAAGCAAACAGGTGATTTGGGCGGTTTAATCGTTTATGGTGAACGTTATGCAGCAATTATGGTCGGTTATAATAATGGGCAGTATAAGCTTTATTATCGATATGGGTGGATGAAAGATTCAGGTCAAGTTGACGAATATCAACAAATTATCACTCAATTATCTTCAGAGCATTGTCAACTTAAAGTCGAAGTCGGTTTGAATGGTATCTGTCAATTTTACTATAAAGATCATGAAACAGACTGGATTTTAATTGAACCTAGCTTCGCTGCTGGAAAAGGTAAATGGGTGGGTGCTAAAGTAGGAATTTTTGCCGCAACTGAAGCAGATAATGCCATTGGCCATTGCCATTTTGATTACTTCAAGATTAGTTAACGGTTTAATTAGATAAAAAAACCTCTCATATGAGAGGTTTTTTATTCAAGTTGTTAAAGACTTTTTATGGCTGCATGCTGCTCTTGCAATTTTGCTTTATCATCAATATAGCCTTGTTGTTTTTCTTTCTCTTTCGCAACGACCGCTGCTGGAGCTTTATCTACAAAGCTAGCATTAGATAATTTATTATCAATACGCGCAATTTCACCATCAATACGAGCGATTTCTTTTTCAAGACGAGCTAGCTCATCTTCTTTATTAATAAGTCCAGCCATTGGAATGAGGAGTTCGGCGCC
Source organism: Gilliamella sp. LMG 34362 (assembly GCF_984569125.1). Lineage (NCBI taxonomy): Bacteria > Pseudomonadati > Pseudomonadota > Gammaproteobacteria > Orbales > Orbaceae > Gilliamella > Gilliamella sp. LMG 34362. The sequence goes on from NZ_OZ474902.1 coordinate 1,698,571, forward strand.
ATCAACCAATTTAGTGACTGATAATGGCCCTACATCACCTTCATCTAACAAGACAATTTCTGATAATCTTGCTAATGACTCGATAAACGTGACGTTGTCACTAATTATACGATGTACAGCTGGTGATGCTTTTCTAATCAATAGCTGTAATGGTTTGCTTGGTGCTATATTCATTTCAGCACGGATATTACGAACCGCAATGACAGCGTCTTTAATCCAATTGATATCGGCAACCGCTTTATCATCAACTAATTTGCTATCAAATGCTGGCATTGGTTGTAACATAATGGTATCAGCTTTGATTGCCATTAGTGGTTTGACACTTTGCCAAATAGCTTCAGTAATAAATGGAATGATTGGATGAGCCAAACGTAGTAAGGCTTCAAGTACCGTTACTAAGGTATGGCGAGCAGCACGTTGCTGATTCTGTTCACCATTTGCCAATACTGATTTAGTTAACTCTAAATACCAGTCACAGAACTGATTCCAAGTGAATTCATATAGGATATTAGCAGCTAAATCAAAACGGTAAGTATCGAATGCTTCTCGATAAGTTTTCACGGTTTGGTTAAATTCCGCCAAGATCCATTTATCCGCTAATGAATAATCTAACTCTCCACCATTAAAGCCACAATCATGGTCTTGGGTATTCATCAGTACATAACGACTGGCATTCCATAGTTTATTACAGAAGTTACGATAACCCTCTAAACGTTTTAAATCCCAATTAATATCACGACCAGTAGATGCAAGCGCGGCTAAGGTAAAACGTAAGGCATCAGTACCATGCGCTTCAATACCATTCGGGAACTGTTTTTCTGTACGTTTAGCAATTTTTTCCGCTAATTGTGGCTGCATCATATTACCAGTACGTTTTTCTAATAAATCAGCAAGTGAAATACCATCAATCATATCTAAAGGATCGATAACATTACCTTTAGATTTAGACATTTTTTGCCCTTCTTCATCTCGAATTAGCCCTGTCACATATACCGTTTTAAACGGTACTTGTGGTTTACCATGTTCATCTTTAATGAAATGCATGGTCATCATAATCATTCTAGCAACCCAGAAGAAAATAATATCAAAACCTGTCACTAGCACATTAGTTGGATGGAAAGTAGTTAAATCATCAGTCTTTTCTGGCCACCCTAAAGTTGAAAATGTCCATAGTGCTGAAGAAAACCATGTATCAAGAACATCGTCATCTTGAGACAATTCGATGTCTGCTGCAAGATTATTTTCACGGCGAACTTCAGCCTCATCACGACCAACATAGACGTTGCCTTGGTTATCATACCAAGCTGGAATTCGGTGTCCCCACCATAATTGTCGTGAAATACACCAATCTTGAATATCATTCATCCATGAAAAATACATATTTTCATATTGTTTAGGCACGAATTGGATATCACCATTTTTTACCGCCTCAATAGCTGGTTGCGCTAATACTTTTGCTCTCACATACCATTGGTCGGTTAACATAGGTTCGATTACCACACCACCACGATCGCCATAAGGGATAGTTAAGTCATGCGGTTCAATTTTTTCTAAAATACCTTGAGCTTCACACTGCGCAACAACTAATTTACGCGCAGCAAAGCGTTCTAAATTCTGGAATTGTGCCGGAATATCGGTTGTGTGTGCAGTACTTGGCTCACCATTAGTATCAAACACTTCAGCTTGAGCACGAATGTCACCATCAAAAGTTAAGATGTTAATCATTGGTAATTGATGACGACGCCCAACTTCATAGTCATTAAAGTCATGTGCAGGAGTAATCTTTACACAGCCAGTACCTTTTGTCATATCCGCATGTTCATCGCCAACAATCGGAATTCGGCGATTAACAAATGGTAATATGACAAATTTACCAATCAAATCTTTATAACGAGGATCTTCTGGATTAACGGCAACACCAGTATCACCAAATAATGTTTCAGGACGAGTTGTAGCGACAACTAGGTAATCTTTGCCTTCTGCAGTTTTAACACCATCCGCTAGTGGATAACGTAAATGCCACATTGAACCTTTTACTTCACGATTCTCTACCTCAAGATCAGAAATTGCGGTACGTAATTTAGGATCCCAGTTAACTAAGCGTTTACCACGATAAATTAGGTCTTCTTGATAAAGTCTTACAAAAACTTCTTTAACCGCATTTGAGAGACCTTCATCCATAGTAAAGCGTTCACGATCCCAATCAACCGAATCGCCTAAACGTCGCATCTGTTTAGTAATGCTACCACCTGATTCTGCTTTCCATTGCCAAATTTTTTCGATAAAAGCTTCACGACCATAGTCATGACGAGTTTTGTTTTCTTCAGCAGCAATTTTACGTTCTACCACCATTTGCGTTGCAATGCCGGCATGATCACTGCCAGATTGCCATAGTGTATTATTGCCTTGCATTCGATGATAGCGTATTAGCGCATCCATAATGGTTTGTTGGAAAGCATGTCCCATATGCAAACTACCAGTTACATTTGGTGGTGGAATAGCAATACAATAACTTGGCTGAGATTTGTCACCATTAGGCTTAAAGTAACCACTTTCCTCCCAATGTTGATAAATAGGTTGTTCGATTTCTTGTGGATTATAAGTCGTGTTTTTCATAATAAAGCTATCAATCCTAATTCAAGGCATAAAAATGTGATTATTCTACCGTAAAATGATTTAACAATAAATTACTAGACGAATAAAGTGTTTGATTAAATCAAATTTAAATCAGATAACAATGAAATTAGTATAAAAAAACCACTTGTTAGTAAGTGGTCTTAACGTTATGAACAATTTGAATAGTAAATACTAATGATGATAAATAAAGTTATCAATCAATCTGGTTTTACCAATATAAACCGCCAAAGCACATAAACTATCTTGATTTAAACGATCAACCGCGGTTAATGTTGCATAATCAACAAATTCAATATAATCAATTTTAGCTAACGGCTGTGCATTTATAATATTCTTCATCGCGGTTAAGATGGTTTGTACTGATTTTTCACCGGTTTGAATCATTTGCTGGGCACACTCGATTGATTGATACAAACAGATAGCGGCTAAACGTTCATATTGCGATAAATAGCTATTGCGAGAACTTTTAGCTAGTCCATCACTTTCACGCACAATTGGGCAACCGATAATTTCGATGTCAACATTAAGATCACTTACCATACGCTGAATAACAGCTAGTTGTTGAGCATCTTTTTGACCAAAATAGGCTCGATCAGGTTGCGTGATATTAAATAACTTAGTAACCACAGTACAAACGCCTTTAAAATGGCCGGGTCGCTTTTTGCCGCAAAGCGCATCAGTTAGGCCATTAACATTCACATAGCTATTAAAATTGGCATCATACATTTCACTGGCTGATGGACAAAAAATCAAATCAACCCCCATTTGTTGACAGGCGTTTTTGTCGCGTTCTAAGTCACGAGGATAACTGGCTAAGTCTTCTTTCGGGCCAAACTGCATTGGATTGACAAAAATGGTGACAATCACTTTTTGATTATCTTGTTTAGCCGCAGCCATTAAGCTCTGATGACCTTCATGCAGATACCCCATAGTTGGTACTAAACCAATGGTTGCACCGTTTTTACGCCACGATTTAACCTGCTGACGAACTTCATCAATTGTTGTTACAACTTTCACAATTATTATCCTTTCTGGCTATTTTGAAAATTCAGATTTGAGTTGAATCATAATCTCACCGTCAATGGCAAACTCATGCATTGATGCTGGGTATTGTTGCTGTTTTACCTCTTGGCAATAATCGGCAAATGCTTGCTTCATTTGATCACCGATTGGCGCAAAAGATTTAACAAATTTAGATGATACGCCATCATACATTGACAACATATCTTGATAAACTAACACTTGACCATCACAACCATGACCAGCACCAATACCGATCGTTGGTATGCTAACAAGTTCAGTAATAAATTTAGCCAAATCGGCAGGTACACATTCGAGTAAAATAGCTGTAGCACCGGCTTGTTCAACTGCTAATGCATCCAAAATTATATCTTTAGCCGCTTGGTAATCTCTACCTTGTACTTTGTAACCGCCTAATGCTAATACTGATTGTGGCATCAAACCAATATGGGCAATAACGGGAATCGATGCTTGAGCAATCATCTTAATATGTTCACAAAATGCTCGCCCCCCTTCTAGTTTTACAACCTGTGCATTGCCTTCTTGAATCAAACGGCCAGCATTATGTACAGCATCATAAATAGAAGCATGGTAAGACATAAACGGTAAATCCGTCACAACTAACGCGTTTTTAGCGCCTTTTGCCACAGCTTTAGAGTGATGAATCATATCTTCCATGGTGACAGAAACCGTACTTTCATAACCTAGCATCACCATTCCTAATGAATCACCAACTAATAAACAATCTACACCGCTATCGTCCATCAATTTTGCCGTTGTGTAGTCATAAGCAGTTAACATGGTGATCTTTTGTTGATTTTGTTTGCGTTGTTGTAAAGTTAGAATTGTATTTTTCAAGGTAACAGCTCCAGTTCTAATTGATGATAGTCCCTATTAGGATGTTTTTGCCGACTAAGATTAAGTAATACTATCGATAATTGTTGGTATAAAGGTTTTATATCAGCAGGTAAGTTGAGTAAATGTTGTTTTATAGTATTTGCATCATTGCGTTCAACCGGACCTGTTAATGCATTTATAGTACCAACATTACAAATATTTTTGGCATTCGCTAAAAATAGATCATGCCATGCTTGTTGGCAAAAGTGGGGATCTAAACCACACCATGCCAACATATCACTGCCAACTTGAGCTAAGGCAATGACATGATTACTTAGCATAACGCAAGCAGCATGATAAAGCGCTTTATGTTCTGCCGATAATATTGCTATCGCATTAACCAAAGGTGATAACATCTGTTGTAATTTAGCTAATGCTAAGGGATTATTGGTTTCTAAAGTGAAAGATACCTTAGCCATGTCCTTGTAGCAGATAAAACGATCATAAATTGCCGATAAAGGGTGTAGCGAAAATGCTAAAGGATGAACAATATGATCGATAGTAAATAACTGCGATGTCAGCAAACCACTGCAATGGCCAACTAATTTATTCTCAATCGGCAATCGACTAAGCTCTTGCCATACAGAACTAATTTGACTATCCGGCACTGTCAAAAATAGACAATCACAATCCTCTACTAAGTTAGATAAAATTAAATATGCTTCACTACCAATAAATTCACTTGCCGCTTGTGTTTGTTGATAATCACGACTATAAAAACCAGTAATTTGCAGACCACAAAGACTAAAATATTTAGCCAAAGTACAACCCACTTTACCTGCGCCAATAAAACCAATATTCATCTTTAATAACAAAAATTAAACGATGCGGCATTATAGCCTAATTTGATATAGATTCAATTTTTAACCAGAAAGACCAAGCAATATAGGATTAACTATGATTAAAAACCCCTCTTCTTAATTTTTTTGGGGGGAATTTGCTGTGGGATTTTTTAAATAGAAGAATTTAATTTGTTGTCAGTTTTTTATCTCGGTAATCAATTCTAAACCGCTTTATAAGCGGTTTAGAATAATGTAAATAATTATTTACCTGGATAAAGAATAAATGGAACTTTTTGGTATTGCTTAGTTATCTTATCCCATGCTTGTAACTTTAATATACATAGGAATTTTTTCTCCTCTTGGGTCGGTATTACCCCAATCGATAATAAATAATCTTTAGCATATTACTTTTCAATGATAAATGCATGCCTGTAAATTGCCAACAAGTAACACAATGCATTATGATAAAATAGTTATATTGATTCTTTTAGGATTACATTATGCTGAAAATTATTAGTCTTTTCTTTTTAACTGCTTTAGCTGAAATCTTTGGCTGCTATTGTGTCTATATTTGGTTCAAAAAAACAGCATCTCATTGTTTTTTGGGATTAGCTATACTAAGTTTAATGTTATTTGCTTGGTTACTATCATTACATCCAGAAGCAAGTGGCCGTATTTATGCTACCTATGGCGGTATCTATATTATCGTATCAATGATTTGGCTTAGATTGGTTGATAATGTTAAATTGTCTAGTTTTGACTTAATTGGCGCGGGTATTATTTTATTGGGAACTGTGGTTATTATTTCTGGCTGGCGCTCATGATTTTATGAAAAATAGTTAACTAACTCTGATTATTTAAGTTTTATCAAAAGCTTTTGCTAAAAAATAAAGGAAATTTTCTACTATTAATATTCACCTGTTACAGTAATTATTTTAATTACCATGCAAAAATAATTATAATTAAATATTTTTCATATGGTTATTTTAATAATTGAGCTAAAAGATCGTCAAAACTGATTCAGTTAAGATAATATAAAACCCTCTGATGAGGGTTTTTGACTATTTATTATTCTGGTTTTGTTATCTCAACACGTTTATCAAAATCTTCATATACCAGCGTTTCCCCATTTTGAATCAACGAAGATACCGAAACATCAGATAGATTAAATATTTGATTTTCATTTGCTTTTATATTATACCATGAATAAGGAAGGTAAGTTTTATTATTTGCCAAAATACCATGAACAACAATATCTTGATCTTTATTGATGTCATTATTTATGGTTATTTTTATTAGTGGATTTATATCAATAAATGATGCTTTTTTTTGACGTTCAAAATTATGTTTTAAATTATCTGACATTTTAATTACCATTCCACCGCCAATATCCGTATTGGTAATTTGAATACCATCAACTGAATTTTTACCACCCACCGTAATCGGAATTTCAAATAACGCTTTTGAATCCATTTTTTCAGTATAACATTCAATATATTTAGCATTATTAAACACTTTAGCAATAGCTTCTTTAGCATCCTTTACATCTGATGACTCTTGTCTTGAATCTTCATAACTTTTACATGACATAACTTCAACAATTAATTTTGATTGTACTGTTTTAGCCGATTCACTGTTAATGTCACTTAGATTTACTATTGGTGCTAGCTCGACTTTACAGCCAGTTAACGACATAACTATTGAGAGTGTTACTAATGCTTTCTTCATATGTTATTTCCTATTCATGTTTAAAAACGCAACAAAATAACAAAATCAAAACCCCATTTCAATGTCCTATATATAGACTAATTAAGCATTACTAAACAACTTTAATAAACTGAATAATGATTACATTTCATAACATTTTGTATAACCTTCATATTTATAATATTATTGAAATTGAAGCTCATTTGAAAATAAATTTAATAATTGTCAATTTTTCCGCTGCCATGAATGTTCTATTTACAGTTAAAAAAATAGAAAATTAACAAATAGACTTTGCTTAATTTTTTAATTTAAGACTAAGGTGTTACACAAGCAACACGGTATATATCGCCATATTGGTTAAAGTCATACACAAGCGGTATACCAAAATTCAAATGATTAATGATTGGTTTGCCATTATTGGCTGATACGGTTGCATTGCTTGCTTGACTGGCGGTTAAGTAATAATAGGAATCCCAATCACTACCAGAATAGCCTGAGCACTGAAGTGAATATTGCGTTGTCGCATTCCAATCATTAACCATGCATCCCCATTCGCTATTAATTCCACCGATCCATTGTCCATTATCTCGATAACTTAACTGACGAGAATACCATGTACCATTGCGATTAGGGATACCAATATTCCATCCATTTTTTGGACTCAGTGTATTGACATAATCATTCACTTCAGCCAAACGATAACCAAAACCAAAATTGCTACAATATTCTTTAGCCTTATTTTGAGCAGCAATAACTTCAGACAAAGACGATGTACTCTTGGCATAATTGACAACTGGTTGAGGAATGTACCATCGCATTAATCTAAATTCATACAGTAACTTAGTTTTAGCCCTATCAAGATATATTTTAAAAGTGGATGGCCTAAATAGTTTATCATTTGAATTGTAACGTGGACCATTTAACTTTACTTTTAAAGCAGGTTCGATTATTCCAAAGGAACCACCGAAATATTCCCATTTCTCAGTCGAGCCAGCACTCAGTGATAAGGTCACATTTCCCCCTTCTTCTGCGTTTACTGTTTGGCCATTAGCATTTAAGACAGTTTGAGGATCTATACCACCAAATATTAAGTAAAAATAGAGCCCATGAGAGCCAGTGCTGGGAAAGTTGTTCTTAATTATCTGATTTGCACCATCATAATCACCGCTATTTGAGGCACTTATAACTTTATATCCTCTACCTGGTATACGTGTTATTCCTCCATCATTAGATGAAAAACCTTCGTCCCATAATGTACCTGATACGTCATAACCTCCTGATGGAAGAATTTGATTATGATAAACCAAACTAGGTTGAGCATAACAAGTCGTTGCTAATAATTTATTCGGTTTGATGTAATAAGAATGGCTACTAGAGGGAATAGTGTTTTGTTGGGGATCACCATAAGGTGTGATTAATGTGGTATCACTGGCAGTGATGGTTAATTTATACGGGCCATTACAGTTATTCATTAATGCATTGATATTTTGTTGAACTATTGGCGTAATGTCATAAAAGGTGGATTGCCCAGGATACGGCGATTCCCACTTTAAACTGAGATTACCTGTTGCTGTGGCGGTAATTTCTCCAGTAGTATCGTAACCGTCACCATCATCATCACCAAAATAACTATAAGGTGTTTTTAACAACTCCGCCATATCTAATTTGGGATAACTGGCATCACCGGCACTAGATAAAGGAACAAAAGTTTTGATACTAGCAAAGGTTTCCATGTCTAATGGTAATTCTATCGGGTTATTGAAGCTAGAAGTATCTTGTGAAGCTTGGATAGTTGTACCATCTGATAAAGTGATCCAAAAAAAATCATCAAACTTATCTAGTTTGCTGGAACCATTATCAATAGTAAAATAGGGTTCGTGGCCCTGAATGGCGTTGGATGTCGTTATATTAATTACATTTAAACCATAAGCATTAGTCGCCAGAATAATATTAACAATAAAGATTAAACGACTAAAATCATATAATCTTTGCGTTAATAGTAGCCTTTTGGAATATTGATTAAGTAAATGAAATAATGAGTAATATCGAATATGAAATCTTGTGGTATATCTTGCAGATTTAATCCCGAAATTAGTCGCTAATTTTCTAGTAGCGTATAGATATGTCATTAACCGACTGTATTTTAACATTTGTAAGGCTCCACCTTATGTTTTTATAAAAAATAAAGCACCAACAGAAATTTTAAATTGTTAAAAAATTCAGTAATCAAGATATAACAATACCAATAATAAATATTAATTAAGCAGGCAAATACAGAATAACCAAAAACTTATTTTATGTTTGACAATACAACTATTGATATCTTTATGACGAATTAAACGCTCTTATAGTACTTTGAAATTAAGAATTGCATTAATATTTGTGGATCGGTTTATTACTTATTTTCACATAAATAATACGAGTAGCTTGGTAGTTCTAAAACTTGATTGATAAATCAAGCTATGTCGGTTTAAATAATGCCATTTTTTTTAAGAAAAATATACCCTTTACACAAAATTTTTCAGTTTTTTATAAAAGCGTTTGTTGTATTTGGGGTTTATTTAGATGTTAGCTTTTTCTGAATAAAGCTTACGCTTGCGTAAAACATTTTTGTTGTGCATTTAGCAACTTAATAATCCTCTTCTTTATTCTCAAATTCAAAAATAAAGAAGAGTAAATGGTAGAGTACTTGCATGTTTTCATTTAATTAATAATATTTTTCAATAAACTTTTTATTGTTTACAAACTGCATGTAAATCGTTTGATTTTTTGTAAACTTTAATCTGCCCAATCCAAGCATCAATAGCAAATCTATCCATAAAATAGTCTGAATCACTCACAGGATCAATATATTGATCTCGAGAATAAAACCACAAAAATCCACTAAACCAATTTGAATCAGGGTAAGTATTCTTAATTGTCATACCCCATTCGCTCAAAAGTCCTTGTCCTATAGTACGAGTAAAGGCATCCCATTCAAGTGGCCATTCTGTCCATGACATTGGTGCATTTGGAGAATTTGACATTTCAGCCCTTGACGGAATATTCGCTTCTCCACCACATAAATTGACTGTTTGCTGATAAGTATAATAGTCATTCCCATATGGTACTGCCCATATACCGGTTAAATTGAAAGTATAGTTTTGTTCAGGAACTTGTCGATCATGTTTAAATTTTGCAGTTATTGTAACAGGACCTATCGGTTTTTTAATCAACATAACATAACCTTGTTTATCAACCGTAATACTATCATTTGGACTTGCCGAAAATGTATATTCAAAATCATCTTGATGACCAGTCATGACTAATTGAAATTTTGCTCCCGGAAAACCAGTTGTTGGAAAGTGCGGTACCACCGATACTTTAAAACCATTATTAGGATCGAAAACCTTAGCATCATAACCTCCACCACAATAGCTATCCCTTACTCGACTATTATCATAATTCCAACCATTAACCCAGTGTTTACTGTCATCAAAAAGCGATGATTCAAATTCATGCTCAGCATAACCAGATAAAAGACAATCAAGACTTCCTTGATATGGTACTGGTCTAACACTTCCCCAAACATATTGTGGATACAGTATCATTCCATAAGGTTTAGCATAACAGATTTCAGGTTTAGCCATAATTTTGTATTTTTGAGTGATATCAACATACTCGCTTTCATTAGGAATACCATATTCGGAATAGGTTTTTACTTTAGTTGTAATAGTTAAAGTTAACGGCATGGAAATACCACTACCACAACCAATTATTTTTTCATTATTTTCGATTTTTATCCCTTTATTATCAAACCAGCTATAATTTGTTTCTTCTACGGTGAACGGAGTATTATTGCGAATGCCATCACCATCGGTATCATCATAATTAGCCATCACATCTAAATCATTCATTGCATAATCTTTAATAATAAAGTCTTTAATTGTTAAATTACCATCAAACTGATTGATTTGTGTGTCACTTAAGTTATTGGTATTTGAACTATATAAAACACCATTAACAGTAAAACCATGTTTTTTCGATGCCCCTTCAATATCGACAACTTTCGGTTTATTACCAATAATGACATTTATACTATGTGCTGTAAGTGCTAGGCTTTTTTGACTGACGCCTAAAAAGCATAAAATAAATAAAATATAAATAAACGGTTTAACCAGAGATAAACAAACGGATAATAATGAAGAATTTGTTAAAGCAAAAATACAACCCATTGTATTTGCTATCAAATCTCCACCAGGTGAAAGCTGAACTAAACAGCGTTTTGTTTTTTTTGTTCTTTGACTAAATGGATATGGACTAAGACTAGATATTAACTTGGATTTTCTGTGAAAATATAAATTATCGTGAAAAAGTAAACTTGGATTGAGGTAATTAGCTGTAATTAAATTATAGGTTGAGCAGGTTTGGTGTTTGGTGTTTGGTGTTTAAAATTATAATGCATATTCGACATCCTGTCAATTAACTTTATGTTTAATTTGATATTTTATCTTCCATTGTTAGTTTGATTAACTAAATAAAGATCGATAAGCCTACTTAAAACTATTTAAAATTATAAAGACACAAAAAAACCTCGCAACCACTTTTTGAGGCTAAATTGTTAAATTTTGTAAATATTATTAGCATATTAGACTTTTAAAGGATCAAATAATAGCGTTAAAAAACCCGTTCCTCGAATTTTTTGGTTCTTTGCTTTTCGGACGTTTTTTTTGTTTGATGATTAGTTCTATATGGTGATTATGTCGGAGTAAATAAAAAGTATTTCATTGGTTTTTTTTATATTTTATTTATCATATTTCTATAAATTAGTTTGGCTAAAGTCAATTTTTGACACTTTTGATCATCGACATGTAATTGGAATAGTTTTGAGATTAAAACCGGCTTCTTTATAAGCTTTATATCTTTCTCTAGCCAACGATTTTTGTTGATCGTCGACAGGAACGAAATCGATAATATCACGATAAACACTGGCAAATTCTGGAAATTGTTGTTGTAAATTTATTAATAAATGTCGTGCACCACTACTGCGCTTTTGTGGCCAGCAGATTTCAACTGGCGATCCACCTTTTAAACCTTCACCAGCTAAGTTATGTGGAACAAAATCATCGGTATCAAGTTGCCATAAATATTCATCAATTCGCTCAGCTTGCGCTTGATCTTGGCAAGCAACCAGCACACGCTGTTTGCTGTGCCATGCTTCGACAATTTTTTCGCAGGCTAATTTTTCTTGAAATAATACCCCAGCATCATTAGCTGGGGCTGAGTTTTCCAGTAAATAGAAAATCACTTTTTTCATGATGTTTATCTATTTATTTTTGATCAAGTAAGTATTGAATTAACATCGCAACTGGTCGGCCAGTTGCACCTTTGTTGGCACCTGATTTCCAAGCTGTACCTGCTATATCAAGATGTGCCCATTGATATTTTTCAGTAAAGCGTGATAAGAAACAAGCAGCAGTAATTGTACCGCCATCTCGACCACCAGCGTTGACAATATCAGCGCAAGTCGATTTGATTTGATCTTGGAAATCACTATCAATCGGTAAAGACCATGCCTTATCACCAGCTTTATTTGATGAGGTAACAAGTTGTTCCACCAATTGTGGATTGTTACCCATTACACCAGTGTAATGGTGACCGAGAGCCACAATACAAGCACCGGTTAATGTCGCAATATCAATGACTGTTTTGGGGTTAAAACGTTCAACATAAGTTAAGGTATCACTTAAGACTAAACGGCCTTCAGCATCGGTATTAATCACTTCAACAGTAATACCTGACATGGTCGTTAAAATATCACCTGGACGATAAGCGTTACCATCAGGCATATTTTCACAACCAGCCATTACACCGATGACATTGATTGGTAATTTCAGCTCGGCTACTGCTTGCATTACGCCAAACACGGTTGCCGCACCACACATATCATACTTCATTTCGTCCATACCAGCAGAAGGTTTAATAGATATACCGCCTGAATCGAAAGTTAATCCTTTACCGACTAATACATAAGGTTGGGCTTTTTTGTCTTTAGCGCCATGGTATTCAATCACAGTCATAATTGATTCATTAGCAGATCCTCGTCCTACAGCTAAATAAGCATTCATGTTGAGTTTTGCTAATTCTTTTTCGCCAAAACAGGTGACTTTTAAATTAGTATGTTGTTGACCTAAACTTTTACCTTGTTCAGCTAAGTATTTAGCATTACAGACATTCGATGGCATGTTAGCTATATTTTTCGTGCTACTAATAGCTTTTGCAATAATTTGCCCTTGCGATAATTGGCCTTCAACTTGGTTGACAGTCTTTTTGTCGCCATAAAGCAGTGTCAATTTTTGTAAGCACGGTTGTTCTGATTTTGTTGATTTGAACTCATCAAAACAATAAGTTAATTCGCTAACAATTTGCGGTAGTTGCTTAGCAATTTCACCACTTATTGCTGAGTTTAAGGTCAAAATATCCCAACATATGTGGTTAATTTTTTTGCTAGCAAGCTCTTTAATTGTAGCTTGAATCACTTTTTTGGCGGCATTTAAATCAAAACTTTTTACGTCACCACACCCCACTACTAATATTTTTTGTTTGGTTGAATTTGCCAATGTATATAAAAATGTAGTTTTACCTAACTGACAATTAATATCACCTGATTTTATCAATTGACTAATCAAACCATTATTTTCTTCATCTATCTCTTTGATTAAATTAGATTGTGATTTACCTAATTGGACAGTAATAACTAAACATTCTTCTTTTTGTTTAGTTATAGCAAGGTTGTTTTTGATTGCGTATTGCATAGGTTTCTCTTAAAAAGTATCGAATATGAATAATAACATTTTATCGGTTCATTAAACGATAGCAACAAAAAGATAACGAAATAGTACAAATCGGATTATAATAGTTAGATTTTATAAGACGAATAGATAGGTAATAATGTGATAATTCGCCGATATTTAATTAAAGAGACAATGAAAACTCAAGGGGCAATATTATTTATATTATTGCTGATTTTCTTTTCTCAAAAATTAATCAGAGTTTTATCCAGCGCAATTGATGGCAGCATTCCTCGAGATTTGATTATGCCATTATTGGTGTTAGGTGTATCAAATATGGCTGACCTTATCTTGCCGTTAAGTCTTTTTTTAGGTGTGCTTGTTACCTTTGGTCGTCTTTATTCTGATAGCGAGATGGTCGCGATGCATGCTTGTGGCGTAAAAAAAAGACTTAACTATCAAGTCGTATTTTTACTTTGTGTAATGACATGTACATTAACTGCACTTAATAGTCTCTGGTTTGGCCCTTGGTCTAGTGTAAAACAAGATCAATTAGTTGAGAACGCAAAAATTAATCCAAGTTTAGCTGGTCTACTTGCAGGACAATTTCAACAAACACCGGATGGCAATTCAGTCATTTATATTGGCAATGTTGATAACAATAAGTTAGACAATGTGTTTATTGCCCAGATCAATCCTAGAAATAATCAACGCCCTTCTATCATTATTGCCAATAAAGGAAAAACAGAAGAAGATGCCGATGGTAATCAAATTATTACCCTTGAAGATGCTAATCGTTATGAAGGCACTGCCCAGTTAAAAGATTTTCGTATATCGAATTTTCATAACTATTTGGGCATCATAAAACCTAAAGAGTTAGATACAAATGTTGATGATGATAAAGCTGATGTGCAACAATTAGGGTTACTTGAACTACACCAGAATTCTACCGCAAAAGCCCAAGCTGAATTGTATTGGCGCTTAACGCTAATTATTTCAGTTCCTTTGATGGCTTTTTTAGTCATACCATTAAGTGTTTCAAACCCACGGCAAGGTAGATTAGCGCAAATTCTACCAGCATTATTACTTTATCTAGTGTATTTTTTAATTTCCAGCTCAGTTAAAGCTAATGCGGGCAAAGGCCGATTAGATCCTGCTTTATGGTTTTATCTCATTAATATAGGTTATTTTATTTTAGCTTTAATTCTAAATTGTTGGGATAACTTATTTATGCGTAAACTTCGTTTAAAATATAGTGCATTATAAGGGGTGAACGATGTTTTCGATTTTAGATCGTTATATAGGTAAAACTATTTTAAATACCATTGGGATTTGTTTATTTTTATTAATTAGTCTATCAGGAATTATTCGTTTTATTGATCAACTTAGAAGAATAAAAGTGGATTATGATGCGGTTTCTGTTGGTTTTTATTCTCTACTTATGGTGCCAAAAGATTTAGAATTATTCTTCCCCATGGCGGCACTTCTGGGTGGCTTAATCGGTTTAGGTATATTAGCCTCACGCAGTGAGCTCATTGTCATGGAAACATCTGGATTTAGCCGATTTAAAATTGCTTTAGCTGTAATGAAAACAGCCTTACCTTTAGTTATTTTAACTATGGCTATTGGTGAATGGGTTGCCCCAATCAGTGAACAAACCGCTCGCAATATGCGTTCAGAAAAACTTTATGGTGATTCCTTATTAGCACAGCAAGGGAGTTTGTGGGCTAAAGATGGTAATGACTATGTCTATATTGGTCATGTTAACAATGACAGCTCAATATCGAATATTGATATTTATAGCGTAGATAAAAATAAACTTCTTTCGATCACCCATGCTAATAATGGTGTATTTGAAAATGGAGTTTGGACTCTGTCAGAAATTGAAAAAAACGATTTAAACAATTCCGACCAAGTAACTGGCATCAATATGTTGACAATGCAATGGAAAACCAATATTACTCCCGATAAATTAAGTATTGTCGCCTTTGATCCAGAATCTCTATCCGCATCTGGTTTATATCAATATTCGCAATATTTGAAGGATTCTGGGCAAGATACCAAATATTATGACCTACTATTTTGGAAAAAGCTGATTAAACCTGTGTCAGTAGCGGTGATGTTACTATTGGCTTTATCTTTCATTTTTGGCCCGTTACGTAGTGTTTCGATGGGGGTTAGAGTGATTATTGGTATTAGTTTTGGATTTATTTTCTATATTGCCGATAATCTTTTTGCTCAAGTCAGTATTGTAATGGGAATTTATCCTATTGTAGGTTCAATGCTAACCAGCTTAGTGTTTTTATTAATTAGTTATATTTTATTTAAGCGTAAAAATTAGCATATTTATGAGAATTATCATTGCTCATTAAAAATGGTATTGGCATATACAATGCTCTGATATATGCCTATATTATCTTTCATATCAATCAAGCAAAACGTTCACAGTAAATATAAGCAGATTTACTTATATATTTGTTTATTAGGAGTAGAAATTCATTCAGGTAATTTTATTTTTAGCATCTATTAATTTGATAAAAGATCGATTAAATTAATTTATTTAAATAGCCTTAAATATTCACCATAACCTTGCGTTTCAAGTTCTTCTTTCGGGATAAATTTTAGCGCAGCTGAATTAATACAATAACGTAATCCACCTAACCCTGCAGGGCCATCAGTAAAGACATGACCAAGATGGGAGTCAGCCTTTGATGAACGCACTTCTATCCGGTTCATGCCGTGACTGTTATCTTCTTTTTCTATAATTTGTTGCTGATTAATTGGTTTAGAAAAACTGGGCCAACCACAGCCAGAATCAAACTTATCTAATGACGTAAATAGTGGTTCCCCTGAGACAATATCGACATAGATACCTTCCCGATAGTTGGCATTGTATTGGTTGTCAAATGGGGGCTCAGTGCCATTTTGTTGAGTAACATGATATTGCATAGGTGTTAATGCTGCTATAGCCTTATCTTTCACTGATTTATTCATGATTTATCTGCCTCACGTTGCGTTATAGATGCTATTAATATTACCAATTTTAAGTTGATATTAGTCGTTACAGCTCAACATCGATTGCAATACTTTATCTTTAAGCCAAAAATAATGATACAACGCACCTAATATATGAATAATAACCAATATAGCTAAAATGTAAGCACTGATTAGATGCATTGAATGAAACATTTGATGTGTCGAATTTGGCATAGCAATGGCCGGAACAGATATTAGACCAAAGACATTTAGATCTCGGCCACTCATCAAATAACCAGATAGCGGTGCAACGAGCAGTAAAATATAGATAAATCCTTGAGTAGATTTAGACAATATCCGTTGTAGTTTTTGTTCTTTAAGTAAAACATCAGGTACACCTTGGTCTCTAATTACTATTATTCGCCATATCATTAATAGCAAAACAACAACACCCAAAGATTTATGCAATAAATAAACAATTGGCATACCACCTAAAATATTCGACATTGTCACTTTAGCTAAAAGCAATAAAGTAACAATCACGATTAACAAGGCTGATGACCAATGGATCCATTTTTGTTTATTGCTATACTGTGGATAACTTTGCATTGCTTACTCACTTTTTGTTGCAGGCTTATCTTGCCAATTGTCAGCAATAAAATTGGATCGTCCAGATAAGCGATAATAACGGTTATAATGTTCTGGTTGTTTTTTATAGTAATCTTGATGATAATCTTCTGCCGGATAAAATGTTGTTGCTGGCTCTATAGCAACATTAATGGGATGACTAAATCGTTTACTTTCTTCTAATGTTTGTTTAGATGCGATTGCTTGCTGCTGTTGAAATTTATTATGATAAAAAATCACCGGTCGATAAGAATCTCCCCGATCAGCAAATTGTCCTTGTGAATCAGTTGGATCAATTTGTTGCCAAAAAATTTCCAGTAATTTTTTATAGCTGATCATAGTTGGGTCAAACGTTATCTGTACAGCTTCAGTATGGCCAGTATTGCCTTGGCAAACTTGTTGATAAGTTGGATTTACTGTGTGGCCTCCCGTATACCCAGAAATCACACTAATCACACCTTCATATTTGTCGAAAGGTTTTACCATACACCAAAAACAACCACCGGCAAATGTTGCTTGTTCATATTGTTGCATAAAAACCTCCAATTAAATGATATTAATAGAAATGATCTTTATTTTAAAACACAACACTTACTTTTGCTTGATAGCTTTGCGGTTATATTACTTGAAACTGGTCAAATAATCACCATATTATTAATCTAATGTAATTGTTTAGGAGGTGAAATAATGGCTAGTGGCTGGGCATCTGATGATGCTGTTAACCAACAAATTGAAAGCACAATTATTGATGCTATTGAACTTGCCAGACGCCAACTAAAACACGATAAACCAAGTACTGATTTTTGTGTTGAATGTGGTGATGCAATTGCTAAAGCAAGACAACTTGCTTTGCCTGGCGTACAATACTGTGTTAATTGTCAACAAGAAATGGATAAGCAATTGGCTAAGTCGGCAATCTTATATAACCGTCGTGGCAGTAAAGATAGTCAACTTCGATAATCTATCTGTTGATGGGAGGGAGAGAATGGTCCCTCCCTTTATTATTGTTTACTGTTATTAATTATTTTTTATTATCATGTTCAGCTTTACGCACTTCATCATAGGGATAAACTAATAATTTATCATCAAACCATTCAGCACAAAAAATATCTTTGATATCTTTATATCCTTGTTTTTTAATTTCATGCTTAAGCCAAGTTTCATTTTTATGTAATTGTTCAAGATTATCCTGACTAATCGCCCCATTTTCAATCACCAATACCGCGATATCTTTATCGCCTTTTTTGATAATAGTTAAAGAGCCATTTAATTCGTACCAAACTTGTTTTAATTCACTAAATGCGCAAATACCTTGAATATTAATTAACGTTTCGAAATCTCTAACTGGTAAATTCGCTTTAATAAAATTGTCAGATAGCAGATGACCATTTTTAACTAATTGTATCGGTTCACCGTCGATGGCATCGCGTAATTTTGAGTTTTTAGATTTGATGAATCGAACTAAAATAAGCAGTCCCGCCCAAATCGCTACTGCTCCAGCTGACTCCCACGCGGAGACATTAGCATTAAGTAACGTTCCTCCTACTAATGCACCAATAACCATACTCCCTACTTGATCTAATTGCGACATAGGCGCTATTTGGCTTTTACCAGATAATTTGACATAAATAAGTAAAATAATAAGAGCAACTAAAAATTTTGGAGCCATTTCGAGTAAATACATTTCTAACCTCCTAGTGTCTATCCAACCACAATGACCAACATTAATTAAATATGGTGTAATCGAATAAGTAACAGTTAAACAAGATGTATTAAGGACTAGCTAAATTTTTATTTATTTGAAACAAAAGACAGATTATTTTCTAATGGTGATTTGACAATAAAATGAAAGCATTGCTATTTTACTCTAAAAAGGATTTAAAAAAAATATGATACTTGTCATAGATATTTACTATTTAGATGATAAAGCGAAAACCGTCGGTATTTTATTTGAACAGTTTGCTGACAGAATCAAGGAGATAAAATCCGTTATCACTGATTACCAATCGAAAGTTGCACCATATCAATCAGGCAATTCTATCAACTTGATTTACCATGTTATTAGCTCTATTTTATCAAGTCGATTTCATTGCGATTGAGACGATTATTGTGGATGGTTATGTCCGTTTAAATGAAGGTGAACTTGGTTCAGGTGGTCATCTATATCAAACTCTTGATAAAAGATACCTATTATTGGTGTTGCTAAAAAGTTCTTTGCTGATAATAGCCAATATGTGATAGAAGTGATTCGCGGCCAAAGTAATAAGCCTTTATATGTCACGTCATTAGGAATAGAGTTAACTAAAACTGCAGATCATATTAAATCTATGGCAGGCAAACATCGCATGCCAGATTTACTTACCTATTTAGATCAACAAACCAAATTGTTTAAAATTGAATAGTATGCTGTTTTTTTGCTAATAGCAGTTATATCAATAAACTATGATTCCTTGTTATTATTAAATAGTGCCAACCAGTAAATAGGCCAATGTTTTTTATTGAAAAGATTATTAATTATATAAGCAATAGCAACTAATATTACTGCACCAGACAACACCGGAAATAAAAGAAAAGTAAAATCATAATCTATTTTATCTGCAGTTAGTAAAATAACTAATGGATTAGCACCTGCAGGCGGATGCACAGAACGAAAATATTGCATTGCGGCAATTGCAACCCCCACGGCTGACGCAGCAACAATTATATCGTTACCGAATAATTTAAGAAACACTAATCCAACAAAAGCCGATATCAAATGACCAAAGATGACATTTCTTGGTTGGGCTAAGGGCGAGTAAGATACCGCAAATAAAATTACACAACTAGCTCCAAATGGAGCCATTATATAGTCATTATCAGTAAATTGCGTTAGGCCAATAAGAAACAATATACTAACAAAACCACCTATCAAGCTTTGTAACAACTCAATTTTTTGCGGTTTAAGTGGCAATTTCTCCTTGCCGAAAATAAATGATTTCATTATTCTTTTATCCTATTAAATGAGTAAAATATATGTACAACACCAAAAATGAACAACTTTGTACGCTTTTATATTAGTACAGATCTGTTCATATATCAAACTCTTTGGATCAAAAATGAAAAAAACACCTAAATTAATAGCGGATACCGCCGAACAACTCTTTTATCAAAAAGGGTTTGCTAATGTCGGAGTTGATGAGATACGAGACCAATCAGGTTGCTCTAAAACATCGCTATATAAACATTTTGGTAATAAAGATAATCTAATTTTGAAATTTTAACGTAATTCTTGATTAGAAAAATTAAATCTGATAGTCAGTTTTGAGCGAAACGCAGACATTTTTTACAATATAAAGAATATAGTTATCAAATAGCAAGATTCAGATTGTAATACATAATAGAATTTATAAAATCCTATTATGAGAGAAAAAATACGCATAGAGCTTGAAAAAATAGCAGAAGAAAATTATCGAATCTTTGCTACAAAGCTGATTCCCAATGTTGATAATTTATTAGGTGTGAGATTACCTAGACTCCGTAAAATAGCAAAAAAAATAGCACAGCTCGACTATGAATACTACCTTGCGATGGATGATCCCTTATACTTCGAGGAAGTGATGTTACAAGGTATGATTATAGGTGAAATAAAATTACCATGGAATGAACGTTCACGTTATGTGAAACACTTTACTTCTAAAATTAATAATTGGTCAATCTGTGATAGTTTTTGTTGTGGATTGAAGTTTAAAGCCTCAGAAAAAGAGATTGTATGGCAGTTTCTACAACCCTATTTTGCATCAGATGCCCCATATGATATTCGCTTTGCTGTCGTCATGTTGCTTTTTCATTTTGTGAATGATGAATATTTGCAGAAAGTATTTACTTTGTTCAACCAAATCAAAAACGATGATTACTATGTTAAGATGGCTGTTGCATGGGCTATTTCTATCTACTTCCGAGAGTTACCTAAGTTAACGATGGCATACTTACAGAAAAATCAACTAGATGATTGGACTTATAATAAAGCATTACAAAAAATAACTGAATCTTTGAAAGTGGATTGTAATACAAAAATCATCATTCGAACCATGAAAAGAAAGAAAAATAAATAAATTATGATTATTAGTGCTAGCCGCCGAACAGATATTCCTGCTTTTTACTCTTCGTGGTTTTTTAACCGTCTAAAAGATGGTTTTGTACTGGTTCCTAATCCGAGGAATTCAAAGCAGTTAAGTCGCATTTTTCTATCACCCGATATAGTTGATTGTATTGTATTTTGGACTAAAAACCCATCTTCTATGTTAAATAAACTGGTAAAGCTTTCTGAGTATCCTTTTTATTTTCAGTTTACATTAACAGCTTATGAAGCAGACATTGAAAAACATCTTCCTGCTTTGCAAAAACGAATAGCTATATTCAAGCAATTAGCTGAGCAAGTTGGACAAGATCGTGTTATTTGGCGATATGATCCTATATTAATTAATAAACATTATACCATTGATTATCACATCGATTTTTTTAATAAAATTGCTTCCTCTCTTCGCGGCTACACGGATAGTTGTATCATTAGTTTTATTGATGATTATCCGCACATACGACAATCACTAATCAAAGAAGATATCAATCGATTACAGGTAGTTGACATATTAAATCTTTGCAGTTCATTATCTGAAATTACTAGTGATAATCAACTAATTTTACAAACATGTGCCGAGGAAATTGAGTTATTGAATTGCAATATTTCTCATGGTGCTTGTATCGATAAAACACGTATTGAAAAGATAACCGGCAGCTTATTATTGGCTAAGAAAGATAAAAATCAGCGAAACAACTGCCAATGTTTAGAAAGTATTGATATTGGAACATATGATACCTGTTCTTTTGGATGTATATATTGTTATGCAACCACTTCAAAGAGAAATGTACAAGCTAATAAGCGTCTACATAATCAATATTCACCGAAATTAGTGGGGGATCTACTTGAAACAGACATAATCAAAAATAAGCCAATGCGATCGTTATTTTCTTTACAAAATGAATTATTTTAATAGCAAGATTCGGATTTTTAATTTTTGAAACTTTAAATATTATGAGATGTATCATTAATTAAAATAAAGAAAGCATGAAAAAGTTATCTAAAAATGTTTATTTAAGACTGGTTGATAGTAGTGTTATAAGGCACATGTTAATAAAGAAATTCAAGTAACTTACATTGAAAAAACTTAAGAAGAAAGTTTGGAGCTACTACGAATTGAGGTTTTGACGCACATGTTTTTTTGTGAATAAAGTTTGTTATTCCGTGAGTAAGAACAAGTCGGTCAATATTCAAATAAATAATAACTTTCTATGTAGCAACCTTAGTTCGGTGAAATGGAGTATTCATGATGCAAAAACAAGAACAAATCGATTTTGCTCGAATAAGAAAAGCTATCGGATATTTGAATGAAAACTATAAATCTCAACCAACACTTGTACAAGCCGCAGAGCATGTACATTTAAGTCCTTATCATTTTCAACGCATGTTTTCTAGCTGGGCAGGTGTTAGTCCTAAACAATTCCTAAGATACATCAGTATAACTCACGCTAAAAAACTTCTAATAGAAGAAAAAGCCTCATTATTGGATACCGCCTATGAGTTGGGATTGTCGAGTACAAGCCGTTTACATGATTTGTTTATTGATATTGAAGGTATGACTCCAGGAGAGTATAAAAATGGCGGTGAAAACTTAGCAATTAACTATAGTTTTGTTGAAAGCCCTTTTGGAAAAACCATCGTTGCATCAACAACAAAGGGGATTTGTTATATTGCTTTTGTTAATGATGAAGTGTCATCACTTAAATTATTAAAAGACCAATATCCTAATGCTCAATTCCAAAAACATAGAGATCAGATTCAACAAAATGCAATCCTTGTATTTACACAAGATTGGTCAAGACTAGATAAAATTAAGTTACATATCAAAGGTACCGATTTTCAACTGAAGGTATGGCAGGCTTTATTGACTATCCCTATGGGAAAACTCTCAACCTATAGCAACATAGCAGACAAAATAAATAATCCAAAGGCTAGCCGTGCGGTTGGCTCGGCTATTGGTGATAATCCGGTAGCATTCTTAATTCCCTGCCATAGAGTTATAAAATCAACAGGATTACTAGGACAATATCATTGGGGATGTGATCGCAAAGCCGCAATGATTGGTTGGGAAGGAGCTAAAACAGATGGTTCAACATCTATAAGCTAAGTAAAAATCAAAGTGAGCTTCATACAAAAGTAACAAAAAGAATTAAGACAGAACCAATAAAGTTTGATTGTTATTAAAAATAAAATATCTACGAAAAGCTAAACTGCAATTCAGAAATGCACATGAAAACTGAAAATAAAATTTTTTAGGCTGAACAAATTTTACAATAACCTAAAAATAAACAATAGAGTACAAATAAGGAATAGGACAAATGGAAAATGTTAAAAATAAAAAAATAATGGGAAGAGAAGATGAATAAATTACTAATTCATAAGATTTCTTATTCAAATTTATGTGCGCAGTTCTCCGAACAAATAATAATAGCAGTACTGCCGATTATAGCTGTGTTATCTATGAATGCTTCAGCAGCTGAAACAGCTTTTATACAAATGATAAATACTTTGCCTTTTCTATTACTCTCTATTCCTATGGGAGTAATTGCAGATAGAGTATCAAGAAAAAAACTAATGATCCTAATAGAAATAGTTCGAGCAACGGCTATATTTCTATTATTTTATTTGACGTTCTCTGGAAGTCTATCAATCAATAAAATTGCATTATTTGGTTTTTTTATAGCCATGGGTACAGTTATTTACAGTGTGGCAAGTCCGGCTTTAGTAGCATCTTTCATCATAAAAGAACAACTGATTAATGCCAATAGATCAATAGAAATTGCCAAAAGCGTGGCTTTTACTGCCGGGCCAGCTTTAGGTGGTATTCTTGCTAGTTATTTATCTGGCGGGTTAGCATTCATCTTAGCTTTTTTACTCTCTATAGTAAGTGCTATTTTTCTGATATGTTTACCTAAGGAACCACTTTTAAAAAAATCTGGAAGAAATATACTTCAAGAACTTTGTGATGGTTTGATTTTTTTAGTTAAAAATAAATATCTTATGCCAATAACTATCACGGCTTTTGTATTTAATTTATCGCAATACTTGTTATTATCAATTTTTGCTTATTATGTTATCAATAATCTATCCTTTACTTCTTTTGAAGTTGGAGCTTCATTAAGTCTAATCGGTTTAGGAATGTTAATAGGCTCATTTTTATACAAAATTATATCGAAAAAAATAAATTTTGGTTTTCAACTGACTTTAGGACCTATATCTGCTTTTATTGCCTCCATTTTGATGTTCTTAACCATTATATATCATTCCAAATCACTAGTTTTTATTGCTTTTTTCCTTTTCGGGTTTGGGCCTATTATATGGACTATATCAACAGTATCACTAAGACAACTAGTCACACCTAGTAATATGATAGCTAAAGTATCATCGGTGATCATGACAGTTACATTTGGAGCTCGGCCTTTGGGAGCTGCTTTAGGTGTGTACATAAGTGCAAATTTAGGTGTTAATGCTTGTATTTCTGCAGTTTTAATCGGTTTTTTAATTCAGTTGATCATCATTCTTTTTTCAAAACCGGCCAAATTAAACAATTTATCTGATGCAGAAGAATAAAAACTGTATTAATTAAATAATAATATTATAGAGGTGAGCAATGTCCAATATTTTGGCCGTGCTCACTAATCAGACCTTAAATTTAATTACATCCACAGGACTCTAGTTATCAATTGAAATATAAGACTACCTATTATATTAACTCTCCTACAAACTAGCTTAATGTACGTTCTCCGACCAAAGCTAACAACACTTTAGAATGGTATTATAACCAATTAATTTTAAAAAACTAATTTAACAAAAACGGTAATTAATGCCTAATTCTGGATTAGGCTAATGGCTGCTGAAATAACGCCAATAAAATTACATAACTTGCTACAAAAGGTGCATCATAAATGGTGTAATGTGTAAATTGGCTAAAAATAATAAGGAATATTATAGAATCAAAATCAATAACTAAATTTTGCAATAATTCAATATTTTTAGATTTTGGTGGCAACTTTTACTTGCTGAAAAAAAATGATTTCATTATTCTTTTATCCTATTAAATGAGTAAAATATATGTACAACGCCGAGAAATGAACAACTTTGCACACTTTTATATTGGTACAGATCTGTTCATATATCAAACTATTTGGATCAAAAATGAAAAAAACACCTAAATTAATAGCGGATACAGCTGAACAACTCTTTTATCAAAAAGGGTTTGCTAATGTCGGTGTTGATGAGATACGAGACCAATCAGGTTGCTCTAAAACAACGCTATATAAACATTTTGGTAATAAAGATAACTTAATTTTTGAGGTTTTGAAGATAAGGAATTTGCGCTTTCAACAAGATCTTAGCACGGCGATTAAAGATCTCGACCAAAATAATGCAATCATTCAGATATTCAAATGGCACCTAACTTGGTTTAAGCAAGATAATTTTAATGGCTGTTTATTTATAAGAGCAAGCGAAGAGCTTCATCATGATCAGGCTATCAAGCAACTAGCAATTGAACATAAAGAATTCATTCGTCAACTCATTAGTCAACAACTCCCTCAAACGCCACTACATATAACTTTAACTAACCAATTAATGGTAGTATTAGAAGGATTACTTAATATTAGTGTTGTCTACAAAGATGATAAAACACTTTATGATGCGATGATTAATGATAGTTTTGCTTTAATTACCAATCTTCTTGGTAACTAATAGGTAAACATACTCAATTTTATAGCTATTCAAGTAATGATGAATGTGAATAATAAATTAGAATCTACTGAAAATATTATCAATAATTGAGCTAAATAATATCGAATAATTATTGATTAAAGAAAACGAATCTTATTCAAAGGATAAAAACAGTTATTTTGCATATTTTTATTAGCCAACAAATATGCAAAATTTTACAATTTAATTTATATCTATTACTTTCAAAGCAGTATTAAGAAAATCCTAAAACATTTTATTCATTATAGAGTTTATAGCTTTTTATCCCTTTATCGATCGTTTCTTGATAATTGCTAATATCATATTGTTTAGCATTAATAATCGATGAACATCTATTATGCGGAAATAATAGATAACTATAATCTAAACTTAAATCTTCTCTACCTTTTTTTTCATTATCTTTTATTTGAGCGTAAATATTATCCATTTCTTTTGGGGCTTCGTTATCATCAAGATAATCTCTAGACATACCCCAAAACGCTGATAAAGAATATGTCATTGCTGGCATTTGCTCTAAAAAATCTCTATAACATTGTGCATAAATTTCACAATATGAATAATGATTAGCTTCACAATATCTCGTTGCTTCAGTAGTTACAAAATATCGCATGCTCTTATCTATATCACCATAAATACAACCAGATAATAATATTACTGTTGCTAAAAGAGAAAAACTGTAACCTAATATTCTCATAAATAAATCCTAATTATCCAATATCATCTTGATATGTCCTTATTTAACTGTTTTTATAGCATATTCTAAATTAATCGTATAATTGCTAACAAATTTTTGATATTTTTGTGGAGTTTTTTTAAGATCTGTAATTATAATCAACACAATTATTAATCTAACGTCCAGCATTGGTTGCTTTAGATTGGTTAATGATTTCTAATTAAAGCGTTCAACTCAAATAATATTAATACTTTTTTATATTAAAATTCCTATTACATATCTAAATTTTTCATTATTATTTTGCTTTTCTTTTCGTACAACATTTTATCAATATGATAATGATGACGAGTAATATCATATGATTTAGCATTAATTATTGAGGAGCATTGATTATGAGGATATAACATAGCGCTATAATTGAAAATAGAATTTTTATCACTCTTTTCTTCACTATCTTTTAATTTAGAGTAGATGATATCCATTGGATTTTTCTGCATATTAAACGTATTTTGTTCCGATTCCGGCATGATATTAGATAGTAATTCGAGTGTATATTGTGCGCTTTTATTTAATTGATTGAAAATATTGATATAGCATTTGCTATAGATTTCACAGTAAGAATAATTGTTAGCCTGACAAGATTCAGTCAATTTATCCTTAATCTCAATTCCAGCTTTTTCCTCTAACTTTTCATGATTTGAACTACATGCACTAAGTAATAACAATGGTGCTAGAATAACAATTTTACACCTTAATATATTCATTTTAATCTCCGTTTAAATTTTCATCCTTTGCCGAAAGGATGAAAACAGTTATTTCCCTAATTTTTATTAGCCAACAAATATGCAAAATTTTACAATTTAATTTATATCTATTATTTTCAAAGCAGTATTGAGAGAATCCTAAAACATTTTATTCATTATAGAGTTTATAGCTTTTTATCCATTTATCGATCGCTTCTTGATAATTGCTAATATCATATTGTTTAGCATTAATAATCGATGAACATCTATTATGCGGAAATAATAGATAACTATCATTTAAACTTAAATCTTCTCTACCTTTTTTCATTATCTTTTATTTTAGCGTAAATATTATCCATTTCTTTTGGGGCTTCGTTATCATCAAGATAATCTCTAGACATACCCCAAAACGCTGATAAAGAATATGTCATTGCTGGCATTTGCTCTAAAAAATCTCTATAACATTGTGCATAAATTTCACAATATGGATAATGATTAGCTTCACAATATCTCGTCGCCCCAGTAGTTACAAAATATCGAATGCTCTTATCTATATCACCATAAATACAACCAGATAATAATATTACTTTTGCTAAAAGAGAAAAACTATAACCTAATATTCTCATAAATAAATCCTAATTATCCAATATCATCTTGATGTGTCCTTATTTAACTACTTTTATAGCATACTCTAAATTAATCATATAATTGCTAATAGAATTTTGATAATTACGTAACAGAGAGAGGCGTAGAAAAAATACAGAATTTGAATAGCAACGGAATCCTTTAATAACTTAACTTTAAACTTTTAAATACAAATATCGATCGTTCATTGATCCAATATTACCCACTATATAAAAATGATTTAGGGCATATTTTTAGTTATTGTAGAGTAAAGCGCCCTTAAATAGTTATAAAAAATGTTGAGGAGCATACTTTTATCGAATTACTTAAGGAAATCGAGATCTTATAAATGTCAGAATATCGTTTGCTTGAGTTGCAGTGTTTAATATTTCATAAAAATCGGGCATCTCAAGCAAAGCAACCAGCTCTGACATTGCGTTAATATGGCTGGTTTTATTAACTGCTGCTAAAGTAAAAATATATTGCGTGGGAATTTTATCATTCTTAAAAATAATTGGTTTTTTCAATACCGTTATACTTAACGACAGAGAGTTAACACCATCTTCTGGTTTAGCATGAGCAAGAGAGACATTTTTGGTTATCAAAAAACTTGTTCTATTTGAATTAACATTTTCAATAATTTTCTCTATGTAACTTCGGTTGATATAGTTCTTTTGTAATAATGGCAATGCAGCTGTAAATAAGGCACTTTGCCAATCGTTAGCAGAGACATTTATTTGAATCAAATCTTCTTGGATCAAATGGCGAATGCCTAAACTTTGATTTTCTATCGTGGTATTTTTATCTGTTTTATAAAAATACTGATAAAGCTCTTTTTTAATACCATTTTCATTGGAAATTGTACCGTATTTTTTAAAAATATCGATCAAGTCAGTTATCTTCGGATAGGTCAAATAAGAGTTAATTTGCGAATAAACGCGCTCCAGCAATAAATACTCTTCTTCATCGGACATGATTGGCGATACGATAAAAAACGGTTTATTTTGGTTATAAAAAACCAAATTATTTACAGTACTAAAGATTATATCGAAAAAATTGGTCAGCTCTAAGGCTTCTGCAGTTTCCATTGGCCCTAAAAATAGAAAATCAGGGAAAAGAAACTTTAATCTATTATAGACAATTGAAGAACTGCCAATACCATTTTGACAAATAATTACGGCAACGATTTGCTGATTAGTTGATATTTTATTTTCGTCTAGAATTGCCGCAAAATAGATGGTTAAAAAAGATATTTCATCATCTGGAATATCATTATTAATGATCGGATAGATAACTTTTAAGGTTTCTTTTACAATCAAAAATAGTTTATTAAACTCTTCTTTTACTTTATCTAAAATTGGATTAATGATTGGCAAACGAAAAAGTATTCGGTAATACGCGGGTCTAAAATGGCTATAGAGTTTTTTCGAAATATCATCATTGTTATCAAATTTTATGCCTAAAAGCTGCTCAAATCTCGATAGAATAATTTGTACAATATTTAAAATCAGCTCCTGATCTACCGTCTTTATATCACGATTGCCAACTGAATTGCCCAGTAGTAGAGAAGTTAGGTATTGTACTTCATAAGTGTTATCATCTATTTTATATAATTTCAGCAATTCTGATGATATATGATACTCTTTCAACTTTATTATGATTTTATTTGGCATTGAAATAACAGGAATATATTCCAGTTTTTTAGCCATTCTAGGCAATAGGAATATCACTGTATAGATAAATTCTTTTTTCCTCTTTTCACCTAATAAAATTTCATTTTTTAGCATAATTTCATTGATATCGTTTTTGATATCAAGGTAGTCAACCTTCTCTTGGTTTAAGAAAAGATCATATAGGAATGTATCATCTAAATTATTGGATAAATCTTTGAGTAAATTTTTTAGAAAAAAATTACGGATCGATAATTCATCTCCAACTAACGAATAACCTTTTTCTCTAGTATAAGTGATTAAAATATCTTCGGAACTTAATAAAAGTTCTAGCTGTTTGATATCATTGTTTAAAGTTGTTTTACTAATATTTAATGCTGATAAAAAATGTAATGAAGAAAGATAAGTATTTACGTGATAGAGCAACATTAAAAAAATATATTTTTGTCTTTCCTCTGTTGAAAAAATATAATTTTTGCCAATTTTTCCGTTAATTAAATTCTTAATTAGAAACGCTTTACTTTTATCAGGCAAAGAGTAATACAGGGCATTTTGAACAACCACACTTTGTTCATTTGAAGAGAGGTATGCATTAATTTTTAAAATTGAATAATGTAATTGTCGTTTAGTTATATTCAATAAATTCAATAAATACTCCTGATCACAAGATTTTTCAATCAAAGTTAGGATAATTTTCTTTGAATTTAAGTCAATCATACCTTCTTCCTTACTAAAAATATCAATGAATTACATAATTTATTAGTAATATCACGGATGTTTTTCCTTATATTTTTTTAATGCATTTGCAAGGCTAATTGCATTTTTACTTATTTCCTCAACCGATCCTTTAGTTAATAAGGAACCAATACCAATACATTCAATATCCGTATTTAGCCAATCATCAACATTTTCTAACGTAACGCCACCCGAAGACATAATAGGCACATAAGGCATCGGTGTTTTAATGATATTAACTAAAGATTTGCCATAATAATTTGAAATAGGAAAAGCTTTGATCATAGCAGCACCATTCTCTAAAGCCGTGACAATTTCTGTCATGGTGGTACAACCAGGCATATAGGGTATTTGATAACGATTGCATATTTTGCATACTGCTTCACTATAATTAGGTGCTATGATAAATTTGGCGCCAGCAAGAATTGCTAATCGGGCGGTTTCACTATCCAGTACTGTCCCTGCACCGACTAAAATTTTGTCACCATATTCTTGGTTAAGTTGCTGAATTATTTGCCCAGCGTTATTGTTTGTGTAACTAATTTCTACACAATCAATACCACCGGCTAAAATACCCTCGATGATTTCTTGAGCTCTTTTGAATGTTTCAACTCTAGCTATCACTAAAAATTTACTTTGTTCTAACCGAGTAAGTATATTGGTTTTAAACATGATAATTCCCCACTCTATTTATAAGTGATAATAGTTTTTTATCGTATTGACTATGTCTTGGTTATCATTTGGATTCGTGACAGGTAAGACAGGTAATCGAGGTACGCCAACTTCAATACCAGATAAAGATAAACTTTGTTTAAGAACAGAAGGAATGGAAGCATATTTTAAAATCCGGCGAAATTCTTCAAGAGATTGTTGCCATTGTTCAGCTTTATCTAAATTACCGGCAATAAATTGCTTATATATTTCAACATTGTTGGTGGTTAGTAAATTAGATGTAGCTGAAATAGCACCAGTAGCACCTATTTTCAATGCTTTTAGGATGAGGGAGTCAGAACCAGAAAGAACTGAAAACTCATCTCGAGATGTGTTATCTATATAGCCAGCAATATTATTAATATCACCACTACTATCTTTTATACCAATGATATTACTGATTTTAGACAGTTTAGAAACTAGCTCAAAGGATAAATTAATTCCGGTATTTTTAGGTATATTATAAAGTACTATTGGAATAGCAAGGTTTTCGGCAATCATTTTATAATGATTATATAATTCATTTTCTTTCAATAAAACAAAGTACGGCGTAATTACCGATAACGCATCCACCCCGACAGCTATCATATGCTTACCCAGTTTAATGACTTCGTCAGTGGAGTTACCACCAGCGCCAGCATAAACCGGAACTCTTTTAGCCACTATTTCTACAACTATTTTAGCAAATTTAATTTTCATATCATTTTCTATAACATGAAATTCGCCATTGGTTCCTAATACAAAAATACCTTGAACACCATTTGCAATTAATTTTTCAATTAAAATTTCTGTTGTTTTAATATCAATATTTCCAGAGGATTCGAATGGTGTAACCATTGCAGTTATAATTCCATTTAACATACTTTCTCTCCTCTTATAGAAGCACCTAAACTGCCACCTGGATGCCACTGATAATACATATTTTCGGTTAAACCTACGGATTCTTGAAGTTTTATTGATAAACACTGTAAAATAATGACTTCAGCAAGTATTGATATTCGCGGAGGTTTATTTAAGTTGTCCCCTTCTTGTTTTACTCCAGCAAATAAAAATATGTCACAGTGTTGAGCTAACCAAGAATTGTTATTTCCCGCAACACCAATAATTTTTGTACCTAGTTTTTGCAAAGTACAAATTGCTTTTTTTAACTCTTCAGTTTCACCACTATTGGAAATCGCAATCACGATATCACCAGGTAAAACTTGCCCTGCCGAACCATGAATAGTTTCAGTTCCATCTAAAAAATAAGCAGGTATTCCTATTGATGAGAATAACGAAGCAATATAATGAGCAACATAAGAAGGTTTACCGATTCCTGTGACATGTACCCGACTACCTTCATTTTTTTTGCTGATAATTAAATCCTTTGCTTTATTTAAATTTTCTTCACCAATATATTTAATATATTCTGACAATTCCGATTTGATACAATCAATATATTTTTCTAACATACAATTCCTCTACTTACTCAATGATTTGAAAAAGATGATTACTTTTCAAATCATCTTTAATCAAACCCTCATACATTACATGGTGAAATGAAGTATTTTTTCCAACAAAATACCAACAACGTTGTAGTCAATATTTGGGAAGGTTGAGCCTTCTATTCCCATATTGCCAAATATCGGATATAAAACGGTAGGTAAAAAGGCTAACAAGAGTCCAACCACAAAAGAACCTAACATAGCGCCACGCCAACCACCTGTTGAATTACCAAATACACCTGCGGTACCACCAGAAAAAAAACAGATATGAGCAGCAGGAATAATGACAACTGGAAAATCCAATGCAACCATTATGGTTACACCAACTAAACCAGCAGCATAAGAACAAAGGAAACCGATAATTACAGCCGTTGGCGCAAAAGGAAATACAGTTGGGACATCCAACGCAGGACGTGAGTTTGGAATGAATTTTTCAGAAATAGAGACGAATGCTGAGGTGATTTCTGCTAAAAACATTCTTACACCAGTCATTAAAATTGACATTCCTGCAGTAAAAGTAAATGCTTGAATGAAAGGAAATACTAACCAATGCACTTTACCAGCTAATCCTTGAGTAAAGGTCTCACCTGCTTTAAATGCTGAAATATAGAACAAGACGAGCATAACAACTGCAACGCCCATTAAAAAATCGCGGAAGAAAGATAACCATTTAGGGAAATGAATATCTTCAGTTGTTTTGTCGCTATATTTGCTAAATACTTTACCTAATAAGCCAGAAAGTGCATATCCAAACATATTAAAATGACCGATTGCTTGCACATCGCTGCCAGTAATTCTTCGCATGAATGGTTGACATAATTGTGGCAATGCACTTGAAGCGAAACCTAAAATCGTTCCACCGATTAAAATGGCTGCAGTATTAGATAAACCATAAGATTTTAGGATTAGTGATAATACACAAGCAAAGAATAGACTATGGCCAGTGGTAAAGAAAATATTTTTAAATGGTGTGATTCTGGCAAAAACTAAATTCATTGCAAAACCTAATATTAGCGTAACAGAAGTCACTAAAGCATATTCTGTTTGCGCCATACCAGCAGCTGCTTCTGGTGATGCAACGATACCAACAATATGAAAACCTTCTTGAAATAATTTATTGAAATTTTGTAGAGCACCTGTCATAAGAGCGCCACCAGCACTAAAAATTAAAAAACCAATGGTTGTTTTAAATGTGCCAGTAAAAACTTCTACCAACTGTTTCTTTTGGGCTAATAAGCCGACAAAGGCAACTACGCCAAGTAAAACAGCTGGAGTGCTAAGAAAACTAATTATAAAATCCATTTTAGACCTCTTATCAATTAAATTAATCCATCTTCTTTAAGCGCAAGCTCTAATTTTTCTTTTATTTCATTTTTATCCATAATATTTTTGATTCCGATAATACGTTGTGGAAGATTCTTCTTTTCTAAATCTTCGGCAACGTCAGGTAACGTAATGATATATTTACCATTAAATCCAGGAACACCATCTAATGAAGAGTGCTCAAGGGCAATTGGAAAGGCATTTTCTTTGATGACTTCATTCAATTTAATTTTTAACATTAAACTTGACCCAACTCCTGCACGGCAGGCAACTAATGCTTTAATCATTTTCTATACTCCTCTCAAAGTTTTCTAAAAAATCTATAAAATCGTGCGGCTCTTTTACATCTTGTATAAAAGCTAAAAATTTCTCATCACTAAACAAAGATGCTAATTCTGATAATGCGGATAAATGTTCATCTCCGGTTGGTGAACTTAAGCTGAACAAAAACTTGACTGGGTCATTGGCTGAGTTCCCTGAAACGATAGCGTTCTTCAGTCTGGTAAATCCTATAGCAAGTTTTTTAGCGCCAGAATCCGATGGAGCATGAGGAATGGCAATATTTTTGGTAATGACAATATAAGGACCAATTTCTCTTAATATAGAGATAACTTTCTCGACGTAATCTGTCGTAACAGCTTCATCAATAACTAATGGTGACATCGCTAATTCTATTGCTTCCTCAAAGCTACTAGCTTCAATATCAAGTTGAATATAAGAAGCTTTGATAAGTTTAGTTAACAAAGATTTTCTCCTTTTGCAAAATCCATTTCAATTTGATTATACGAAGGCCTTGATATTAGACAATGATTATTGGGATTACTTTTTGTTGAGAAAAAACAAATAAAAAACAAAAAGTGACTCTTAAAAATAAAAAATAGATAACCGGAGATAATGACGAAGAATTTTATTGTTACAGACAAAACATCAAGTCATTCAAATTTGTCTGGATTGTGCTTGATATTGATTGATCATCTATAACTAAGAGAAGATTAATTGCAGAATAATAACAGAATAACCAACGTTCTTATGTGATATTAAAATAATAGAATCGCTTTGTTAGAGAACTTTTTATGTTTAAATATAAGCAAAAATTGAGAATTACTAGTCCAATATTATTGTAGAATCGAAGTTATTGACACCAAAATTATAGAATCAACAATATTTCGATAATATTTTAAGGGAAAATGTTGGATAAAATAACTGAAACATTTCTTTATTATTGAATTTTTTGATATTTGAAATTGGAGCGGGAAACGAGGTTCGAACTCGCGACCTCAACCTTGGCAAGGTTGCGCTCTACCAACTGAGCTATTCCCGCATGAGAAGTGTTTTAAATGGTGCCCGGGGCGAGACTTGAACTCGCACGGCCAAAAAGGCCGAGGGATTTTAAATCCCTTGTGTCTACCGATTTCACCACCCGGGCTCAAAACTGAGTTCCGAAAGGTAACTGCGTTTTGGATGCTGTGCATTTTACCGATCTTAATTTTTACGTCAATAGAAAATTTAAAATAATTGTCTAATTGCTCAATGTTTGTCACATTTAAGGGAATTTTTAATCAATTCCCTTAAAATTCAGTTTTCCTAGGATTAAGAATCAAAAATTTGATTAATAATCTGACTTAAATTAAACGCTAAATGAAGAACCACAACCACAAGTAGTCGTTGCATTCGGGTTATCGACGACAAATCGTGAACCTTGTAAACCTTCAACATAATCTATGGTGCCACCAACTAAATATTGCAGACTCATCGGATCGATAACCAAAGAAACACCATTTTTTTCGATAGCGAGATCGTCTTCATTTACTTTTTCATCAAATGTGAAACCATACTGAAAACCACTGCAACCACCACCAGTTATATAGACTCTCAATTTTAGATTCGGATTTTCTTCTTCTGTTACTAGAGATTTAACTTTATTTGCTGCCGCATCAGTAAAGTTAATTGGTAACGCATCGCTCATTTTATTCTCCTACTTTTATTACTGTTATATTATATACCTTTGAAAAAAGAAAATACAAAACGAAAACGTCGATTAGATAAATTTGTGTTAGCTAGCTTGAATTTAGCTTAATTTTGTGAATAAATACCACAACCTTAATTATAGAGATAATCATGATTATGCATAACACCTTTAAATCTGAAAAACTTTACCGTGAAGCATTAGCTTTTATGCCTGGTGGTGTTAACTCACCTGTACGAGCCTTTAATGGGGTTGGTGGTACGCCATTATTTATAGAAAGAGCTGATGGTGCTTATATTTATGATGTAGATCAAAAAGCTTATGTTGATTATGTTTTATCGTGGGGGCCGATGATTTTAGGACACAATGACCCTGATGTTGCCAATGCTGTTATTAATGCGGTACGCAATGGATTAAGCTATGGTGCGCCAACTGAGATTGAAACTAAAATGGCCAATCTAGTGACTGAGCTGATGCCATCTATTGAGATGCTGCGTATGGTGAATTCAGGTACTGAAGCGACTATGAGTGCTATTCGCCTTGCTCGGGGTTATACTGGCCGTGATAAAATTATTAAATTTGAGGGGTGTTATCATGGTCATGCGGATTATTTATTAGTTAAGGCTGGATCCGGAGCACTAACTTTTGGTCACCCTACTTCACCCGGTGTTCCTGAAGATTTTGTTAAAAACACTTTAGTTTGCGATTATAACGATTTAGAATCCGTCAAAAAACAATTTGAGCGGTATCCCAACGAAATAGCTGCAATAATTATTGAACCAGTTGCTGGTAATATGAATTGTATACCAGCTAAAAAAGCGTTTTTACAAGGATTAAGAAGCTTATGCGACAATTATGGTGCATTACTTATTATTGATGAAGTAATGACAGGTTTCAGAGTTGCTTTAGGTGGTGCTCAAGAATACTATGGCGTTGTTCCTGATTTAACTTGTTTAGGTAAAATCATTGGTGGCGGAATGCCGGTCGGTGCTTTTGGTGGTCGTTCGGAAATAATGCAAAAATTAGCACCAACTGGCCCAATTTATCAAGCGGGAACGCTTTCCGGTAATCCAGTTGCAATGGCGGCCGGTTATACTACTTTGAAAAAATTGATGGATGTTGGTATTTATCAGGAATTAGAAGAGAAAACTTCTTACTTAGTTAATGGCCTGTTATCTGCTGCAAAACGTTTCAATGTTCCTTTTATTGTCAATCATGCCGGAGCTATGTTTGGTTTTTTCTTTACAAATGCTGTAGAAGTGAGCAGTTATAAAGATGTTATGAATTGTGATATTGAATTATTCAAAAAATTCTATCATCATATGCTCGCTGAAGGTGTTTATTTTGCACCATCAGCTTTCGAAGCAGGTTTCATGTCACTTAGGCACACAGATAAAGAAATCAATCATACGATTGATGTAGCTAGTCATTTTTTTAAAAATTTAAGTTAAGTTGATAAAATAAAGTAATTTATACCCATAGCGATTAAAATTTTAAACTAAAACATAGGTAATAAATTTATGGTTAATCCGATAAAAGAAGGTGAAGAAGCACCTCAATTTTCTCTACCTGACCAAGATGGTGAACTAGTAAGTTCCAATGATTTTGAAGGTCAGCGAATTTTGCTCTATTTTTACCCAAAAGCGATGACACCAGGTTGTACAGTACAAGCGTGTAATTTACGTGATAGTGCTGACGATTTTAAAAAATATAATGTAGTTGTTATTGGTATTAGTACAGATAAACCAGAAAAATTATCACGTTTTGTTGATAAAGAATTATTAAATTTTACCCTACTTTCAGATGAAGATCATAAAACTTGTGACACTTTTGGCGTTTGGGGTGAAAAAGAATTTATGGGAAAAACTTATGATGGTATTCATCGCATAAGTTTCTTGATTGGTAAAGATGGTAAGATCGAAAAAGTTTTCGATGATTTCAAAACCGCCAATCATCATACCGTGGTTTTAGATTATCTTAAAAACCATTGTTAATTTTTCAACTAAAGCCGATTATTTAATTAATCGGCTTTCTTTCGCTTTTCATATTATTTATCTTTGCAAAATTTGATCAACCATCAATAATCAGCTCATAACGACAAATCGCCATTGTCATTATCAATATTTATTCTAAAAATTATACATTATTTAATCTAAATTCTCTTTTATTTTCAAAAGCAGTAAACAAAATAAACTAATTATTACACTGATAATGGTTAATATAATTAAAGTACCATTAAAGGCTTTATGATAACTACCAATAATATCACTAAGCATAATTGACTGCATA
Organism: Gilliamella sp. LMG 34362; assembly: GCF_984569125.1. Classification (NCBI taxonomy): domain Bacteria; kingdom Pseudomonadati; phylum Pseudomonadota; class Gammaproteobacteria; order Orbales; family Orbaceae; genus Gilliamella; species Gilliamella sp. LMG 34362. Next base: position 1,737,044 of record NZ_OZ474902.1, read on the forward strand.
TCTGTCGGAATATTAGATAGTGGTAAGGCAAGATTCCCACTAGCCACAGAAGTTATCCAGTCATTGATTTCATCGACTGATGAACTATATTTTATTAATAGATTTGGTAATACATCATTAAGCTTAACAGATAATAATGAGCCATAAAGTGCAACAGCGATAGCTTCACTACCTAATCGGAAGGTGTTTAATAAGCCAGCAGCCATACCGGTCTGGTCAGGATTAACACAGCTTAACGCTAGACCATCAACAAGTCCTGCAGTTAGCCCCATACCTGTTCCAATCATAAATAAGGCCAAACAGATCAGATATATTAACCCATCAACACCACCACCAAAAAATAATAAAATTGCGCCCAAAATCATTAAAGCTAAACTAACAATAATAATAGATATTGCAGATATACCACATGAAACAATTTTTCCAGCAAGCAAAGGACAAAATAACACAGGGACCGTCAATGTGATCATAATTATACCAGCATAAGTGGGACTAAATTGCATCACCCCCGTTAAATAGCTTGGGTAATAGGTAAGCAAAGTAACAAAGCTAAAACTTGCAACAACAGGTACAAGAATCAACCCCATGTATTTTTTATTTTTTAATAAATTGAGATTCAAGACTGGATTGGTAATAGATTTTTCATAAATTACAAAGGTAAAGACCAAAAGAATCGTCATAGCTATTAATAGTAAGGTTTTTAAATTTACCCCACCTTGTTCAGTGCTGTTGCTAATAAGAAGCATCAACAAAAACAAAGCTATAGTGAAAATTATTGAACCAATTTTATCAAATGGAGTTTTATATTTATTTAAACTATCTTTAGTAATAGCTGGCGTCATAGATATAACTATTGTCAAGACAACAGTATGTAATATAAAAATAGCACGCCAGCTAAATATATCCAATAAAAACCCAGAAATTGTTGGTCCAAATGTAATCCCTAAACCTGCCGTGGTGCCAAAAAATGCAAAAGCTTTAGTTCTCTTCTCACCACTAAATGTTTTGATGAGTATAGCACTCCCACATGAAAATATAGCTGCACCACCAACACCTGCGAAGCCTCTAGCTATATCCAGCATTAGAGGGTTGATAGAGATAGAGGATAATAAAGAAGCAATTGTGTAAACCATGGCGCCAATTATAAAGACTCTTTTATGACCAAAATTATCAGCAAATGCTCCCCACAATAAAGTAAAACAAGCGAAAGTTAAATTAAAACTATTAACAATCCATTGTAGTGAGGTTGAGTTAGCAGAAAGATTTGCACCAATAAAAGGTAAAGCAATTGCCGTTCCTGAAATGGAGGTTGGCACTACAAATACAGCTAGTAATATGGAGGTTAAAACAATGGTTGTTTTAGAGTTTTCAATCCTTGAGTTCATATGTCAATTCTCTAGAAATATTTTATAACTGGTTAAAAATTAAATCTGAATGGGTAATCTATTAGAGAGCATCAAAAAACGATTCTTTAATACAAAAAAGCATATGCATTAGGAATGTAGACTTGCCAAAATAACATAGCAATAAATAATAATTAGGACTTTAGGTTTTGTATTCGTTAAAAATGACTATTTCCTTGATTATTACACTTTGCAATTTAAAACTTTTACCTAGTTTTATTCAACATAGTCTTTATTCCTTTACTATTTCAAGCAATATACTTAAAATTTTAATTATGTTTTAATAACCTTATATTATTATCGACAGATAATGTTCTATTTACATGATAGGTTCGATGATAATCGAACATTAATATTATTAATACGCTTTTTAGATATGTCAATTTTTTTTGATATTAGCGACTATTTTTTGACTAATAGTATAATTTTAATTAAACAAGAAAATGAAGTTATAAGAATAAAATGAATTTAATTCAAATATTTAAAGCATTAAGCGATCCTAATCGCTTATTGATCATCAAAAGCCTAATAGAAGATGAGCCGGGAGCTGAACGACATTGCACATCATTTGGATTGCAATTAACAAGGGCGACTCGCTCACATCATTTCAAAATCTTAAGAGAGGCAGGACTGATATCACAGGTAGACAGGGGAAATTGTTCTCTAGCAACTTTAAGACGCGAGGAAATTGAAAAAGAGTTTCCTGGATTATTGGAATTAATTTCGACTAACTGGCAACCTATGTAAAAGAATTAAAGTTTTCTTATAGTAATATTTAGCAATAACATTTTAAAAATTATTTTTTTTAAAAAAACTAACTTTCGCAAAACCTTTTATTTTCAAAGAGTTTATACATCTGTAAAATATTCAAAAACTGACAATACAGCTTTTTGAATAATTTAGAAAGCAAAAAACAGTATTCCTATTAAATAATTTCAATATATAAGAGGCAATAAAAAGAGATCCTCTAATTAGTCTAAATCAAAGCCAACCAAACCATTATTAATTTTTCAACTAAAGCCGATTATTTAATTAATCGGCTTTTTTTCGCTTTTAATATTATTTATCTCTTCAAGATTTGGCCATGCATTAATAATGGCTTTAACTAATGTCGCAAGCGGTATGGCAAAAAATACACCCCAAAATCCCCATAAGCCGCCAAATATAATAACAGCAACAATAATAACCAATGGATGAAGATTGAGTTTTTCAGAAAACAGATAGGGAACCAATAAATTACCATCAAGAGCTTGAATTAGAATATAGAAGAAAATTAAATAACCAAATTGTGCCGTGAAGCCCCATTGAAAGAGTGCGATTAATACCACCGGAATACTAGAGATAATAATACCAATATAAGGGATCAGTACGGAAAGGCCAACTAAAACAGCTAATAATAAGCCATAATCTAAACCAAAATACCAAAATGGGATATAAACACAGATAGTTAATATAACAATGTGTAAAACATTGCCGACTATATAGTTGGAAATTTGCATATCCATTTCAGAGGCGACTTTATTTAATATGGTACGATTCTTAGGCAATGCCTTAGAACAGTAACCCCATATTTTCGCTTTATCTTTCAATAAGAAAAACATAATAATTGGTACTAAAACTGCATTAATGGCCACTGAAACTAAGCTAAATAAAGAACTAATTGAAAACTGTAATAGTGAATTGCCTGTTTGCACAACTCTACTGGTTATACTCTGAATTATTGAATCGAATAGACCAACATCAATTAATTCAGGATAGTGTTCTGGTAAAGATGTAATAAATTTATTTGCAAAATTCAACATATTGGGAATATTAGTGATTAAGCTAACACTTTGTTGCCAAATTAGCGGTAACAAAATCATAATGCCGGTTAATCCGACAAACATAAATAGTAGCAGCACGATCACGACGGCTAATGTATGAGGAACCTTTTTGCGTTGCAAATAATTAACCGGCCTATCGAGTAGATAAGATAAAACAATCGCAATTAAGATAGGTAGTAAAATTTTGTTGAAGAAATAGATGATAAAAAATAACACAATGATAACAATCAGTAACGATACCACATGAGGATCGCTAAAGCGTTTTTTATACCATTCAATAAACAATTTTAACATCTATAACTCCTTCTTGTTGTTTTATTAGTCTATTTGTTGTTAATTAAACTTACTTTTTAAAACCACCCAATATCCCTCGAGTAATTTGCCTGCCTATTTGATTAGCGACTTGCCTAGTGGCACTTTTAGCTACGCTTTGCACGACACCATCATGTTGCCCGCCCTTAGCGCCTTTCCAACCAAAAATAAGTGATCCTAGAAAATCCATTACTCCACCATGTTGGTCGTTATTTAATTGATTCTGCTCTGAATTTATCTCTGCAGGATGTTGATTATTTTCGCTATTGATCGTGAAACCTTGTTTAAGTTTTTCATAAGCTGATTCACGATCTATAGTATTTGAATATTTAGAATAAAAGCGGGATTGATGGATTATTGCTAATTGATCTTCTAAAGTCATGGTTCCCATTTTCGATTCTGGAGCAATTACCATTCCCCTTTGTACTACATTAGGACGCCCTTTTTCATCTAAAAATGATATTAATGCCTCACCAACCCCAAGTTCCATTATCGCTTTTTCTGTATCAAAGTTTGGATTGGATCGCATGGTTTGCGCTGCTACTTTAACCGCTTTTTGATCTTTAGGTGTAAAAGCTCGTAATGCATGTTGAACGCGATTACCTAGTTGGCCAAGAATAGTTTCTGGAATATCGGTTGGACTTTGTGTAGCAAAATAAATACCAACACCTTTAGAGCGAATAAGACGAACAACTTGTTCGATTTTTTCTAATAAAGCTGGAGAAATATCATTAAATAATAAATGAGCTTCATCAAAAAAGAATACCAGTTTCGGCTTATCAAGATCGCCAACTTCTGGTAAATGCTCAAACAATTCAGATAACAACCATAATAAAAATACTGAATATAGTTTGGGCGAATTATAGAGTTTATCTGCTGATAAAATATTGATAATGCCACGACCTTGTTCATTAACTTGTAGTAAATCATTAATATCTAACATAGGTTCGCCTAAGAAGAATTCGGCACCTTGCTGTTCAAGAGATAATAATCCTCGTTGTATTGCACCTATTGATGAAGCACTAATATTGCCATATTGCGTGGTAAATTTTTTGGCATTATCACCAATAAACTGTATTAAGGTGCGTAAATCTTTAAAATCAAGCAATAACAGACCATTATCATCCGCTATTTTAAATACAAGTTGTAAAACGCCTGATTGAACATCATTCAAATTTAATAATCTAGCCAATAAAATAGGACCAATATCGGAAACCGTACTACGAACTGGGATCCCTTTTTCAGCAAATACATCCCATAACGCTAAAGGTGATGAATCAGGGCGCCAATCAGTTACGCCTATATTTGCCAATCGTGATTGTAATTTGTCAGATAGTACCCCTTTTTCTCCTAAACCAGTCAAGTCACCTTTGACATCGGCAAGAAAAATCGGTACACCAATTTGCGAAAAATTTTCTGCTATCTTTTGTAGGGTTACAGTTTTACCGGTACCTGTAGCACCAGTTATTAAACCATGGCGATTTGCCAACGATGCAAGGATGTATAAATCATTACCTTCACTTTTTGCAATAACGATCTTTTCACTCATAAACATCTCCCGTTCAAAAATTGCTATTAAAACAATCAAGAATATTGTAAGCTGAAATAGTAATAACTGCTATTGTTATTATTTTAACTCATCTTGTAAGGGGGCAGTATGTTTCCAGAATATCGTGATTTAATCTCTAAGTTAAAAAACACTGATTTACATTTTCAAAAACTGTTTGAAGAACACAATCAACTCGACCAAAAAATTAGGAATATTGAAACGGGTATTACCGTTGATACTTCTGAAACGATTGAAAGTTTGAAAAAACAGAAATTAAAATTAAAAGACCAAATTTATGAAGTTTTGAAAAAAGCAACAGCCTGATATTTCAAAACAATAATCTTGATTAATTCTACTTTAAGCTATAAAAAAACCCCAAATTATGGGGTTTATCTCAATTTATCTTTTGCCTCTAATCTACCGTTTATTGTTTATTGACTTGTTCTTGTGCTTTTTTCAATTTACGGTTTTTAATTAGTGTAATTAAATTTTTGTGTGGGGTTTTCATTTTTTACTCCTCTTGTTGTTATTGTTAAATGAATGCTCCTTAAAATATTTTAAAGATGCTGATTAAATGTATAAATATTAGTTTATTAATAATAATGTTTAATCGCTTTTTCAATGATGTCATTACTATAACATAATAGTTCGATATTTATACATTTTTTAGTTAATGATGTAAGCATAACTTACATCAAGGATATTATTTTAGAACCATTGTCCAAAGCGTTTGATGTAAATCTTTTTCATTATTTGGGCAACAACACAGTAACTCAATAATGTTGCAACCAACCATGGGAAATAGGACCATGGTAATGGTTGAAGACCAATTAAGCTGCCAATTGGTGAAAATGGAATATAAATACCCACCGCCATAATTAGCATAGTCATAACAATCACTGGGAATGCTGCTGTGCTTTGAATAAATGGAATTTTTTGTGTTCTTAGCATATGTACTACTAAGGTTTGGGATAACAATCCTTCGATAAACCAACCTGAATGGAACAGCGATTCAGCTGCTACACTATTAGCACCAAAGACAAACCACATTAATGCATAAGTTGTAATATCAAAAATGGAAGATGTTGGGCCGATCCAGATCATAAAGCGTCCAATATTTGGTGCATCCCATTTACGTGGTTTTTGTAAAAACTCTTCATCCATCTTATCCCATGGTAATGATAATTGTGAAATATCATATAACAAGTTCTGGATAAGTAAATGAATCGCCAACATTGGTAAGAATGGTAAAAATGCACTCGCAACTAATACCGAGAAAATATTACCAAAATTAGAACTTGCCGTCATATTAAGGTATTTCATGATATTACCGAAGGTTTCACGACCACATATTACCCCCTCTTCTAATACCATTAAGCTTTTTTCCAGCAAAATAATATCGGCTGATTCTTTAGCAATATCCGTTGCAGTATCCACCGAAATACCAACATCGGCATCGCGTAACGCTGGAGCATCATTAATACCATCGCCTAAAAAACCAACTGTATGACCGTTATCTTGTAATAATCGAATTATGCGAGATTTTTGTAACGGAGTTAACTTAGCAAAAATAGTACGTTGTTCAATTTCTACTTTTAGCTCTGCATCATCCATTGTTTCAATTTCAGTACCTAATAAAGGAATACCAGGCTCTAAGCCAACTTCACGACACACTTTAATAGTGATAATTTCGTTGTCACCAGTTAAAACTTTAACCGCAACACCATGTTCATTTAATGCAGAAATAGCCTCATAAGCACTCTCTTTAGGTGGATCTAAGAAAGTTAAGAAACCACGAATAGCTAATGCTTTCTCATCTTGGACATTGTATTGTGTTTTAGTTTGTTCAGCTGAAATATCTTTGACGCCAACAGCTAATACTCTAAAACCATCTTTATTATAGTTATGTGCCAGTTCAATTAATGCTTGTTTGCGATTTTCATCCAACGGTAAATATTCACCATTTTCATAAACGAAATCCGAAATAGATAGCATTTCTTCAACTGCACCTTTACAGATCATTAAGTGATTATCATCATTGCCTTGCACAACTACAGATAAACGACGACGAACAAAATCAAACGGTAATTCATCAATCTTACGATAAAGACCAACGCCGACTTTTTTAACACTGGTTTTTTCTTCAGCAAAACGGATGATTGCTTTATCCATCAAGTTTTTCATTCCGCTTTGGTAGTAACTATTAAGCCAGGCAAGTTGTAACACAGATGGATCAACTTGACCGTTAATGTCTAAGTGATGTTCTAAAATAATTTTATCTTGGGTTAAGGTACCGGTTTTATCAGTACATAAAATATCCATCGCACCAAAATTTTGTATTGCGTTTAACCTTTTAACCACCACTTTGCGTTTTGCCATTCCTACCGCACCTTTGGCTAGGTTGGCGCTAACAATCATCGGTAACATTTCAGGCGTTAAACCAACCGCCACTGCTAAGGCAAATAATACAGCTTCTCCCCAATCACCTTTAGTAAAACCATTTATCAATAATACAATCGGAACCATTACTAACATGAAGCGAATCAATAACCAACTCACGCTATTTACGCCCCGATCGAAGGAAGTTTCAGCTCTGGAGCCCACAATGGATTTTGCTAACGAACCAAAATGTGTATCTGCACCAGTTGCCACAACAATCGCTTTTGCAGTGCCACTGACTACATTGGTACCCATAAAACAGATATTATTGACATCAAGAACATTATCTTTATTAATTTCAGATGGATTCACCTCTTCTGACGTTTTTTGTGATACCGCACCTAAGGTATCGTATTTTTCAACTGGAATTGATTCACCGGTTAATACTGCTTGGCTGACAAATAGATCTCTTGATTCGATTAAACGAATATCCGCTGGAATCATATCGCCGGCAGATAACAATACAATATCACCCGGGACAATATCACTTAGAGGCACTTCGATATGTTCAGCTGGCATATTTTTATTTGGCCGACGTAGAACTGTAGCTGTGGTTCGAATCATCGATTTGAGTGCCTCGGCAGCTCTATTTGAGCGAAACTCCTGCCAAAAACGGAGTAAGCCACTTAATGTTACCATGGTTAAAATGATAATAATGCCTGTTAGATCAGTCTCTTCACCACTTTGTAGTGGTAACCAATAGTCAGTCACAAAACTAACTATAGCTAATGTCAACAAGACAAAAATAAATGGATTTTTGAATGCTAGTAACAACTGAACAAAAGCTGAAGGAACTTTTTCCCGAGCTACTTCATTTTTACCATATTGTTCCAATCTTGATTTTGCATTTTCTTGGGTTAAACCAGAAAGGCTTGATTGAAATTTAGATAAAATGTTATCTAGACTGTTTTGAGCTTCCTCAAGTGCTTTTATAGTTAAAGTATTTTCTGTCTTTACTTTAAATTTGTTTTTAATCATAGTTGGTACCTATCTATATTTTTTAGACAAAAGAAACCTATTCCTTAGTTAAACATAACAAGGCATTAATAAGTTTTAATTGACCAAAATTTAAATGCAAAGCAATAAGTAGCCAATAAAGCTAATGCTTGGCACGAAATAAAATTATTGAAAAATAAATTTAATTAAGAATTAGATACAACTAGGTGGCTCTAAATGTTTATCAGTAAGATACAATACTCGTAAAAGTACTTTATGAGCACAATGATGTTTTGAGTTTGTGTGATAGCGTGTAGAAAATTGCATATCGTTCACCGTTACCGTTTTTATCAATTTCGGCTCGTGAACTGAAAAAATTACTATTTAGACAGGTTCATTAACCGATAATGATGTGTTTGAATTTATCTCCCCGCATTTTGGGGTGACCCGATTGAGTGTCCATATTTCTCCTGTAAATTGAACTCATCACTTTGTATTTCAACTTTTCTTAACCATCATTTTTAACCACCTTATAGTTAAAAAAGTAAGAAAAGCTCAAAGGCGAGCACTTTATACGCTTTTAAATTTAAGAAGTCAACATAATATGTAAAAATAGACTTATAACTGCCTAAAAACAGCACTAATAATGCAGTTATTAAAAAATATTGTATAGAATTAATACCTGTTTTATACAATATCAGTTACAATTGCCCAATTGTCATCAACATTGGTTAATCTGAATGGATCTTACACAACTATTACAAGATAATTGGTTTAATTTATTTCTTATTTTTATACTCTCTTTTGTTGGCTTTATTTATAAAAAAAACACGCCAAAAAACTACTTTGACAATATTATTAAATATGCAGATATTTTAGAAAAAACACCACAACCAAATTATCAAAAAGATTATTTAAATAACATTAAGAAGAAACTAATTTGGGAAAAAGTCTGCTTCTATAAATCAGGTAATATTAATAAAGAGAGAATTGCTATCTCATTAGTTAATGCGGATAAACATAACATTATTGAACTATCACAATTAAATCAATTCACTCAATATTTTGCTATCGAACAAAATCGACTTACGTTACTAAAACCTTTTTTAATTAAAGAGATAATTTTAAGTGCCGCTGTTTGTCTGTTTACATTTATTATGTTAATAACCAATTTGCATACCATCTTTAAATCAACTTGGATTATTAATGTGATTATTTCTCTTTTAACAATTTTTATTATGATTTTTATAATTAGTCAATTTGCTAAAGGACCATTAAAAAGATTAAATACTTATCGCTTAATTTTGAAAGATAGTGACTTTTTAAACAGAGCAAATCAAGAATTTACGAATATACTTGCTGAAAATCAGGAACTAAATGAGTCTATCGTTTCACAAGAAGTTGCAAATGAAGAAACAACAGACTAATTAAAATTATTTGGATTTATCCATTAAAAGGATAATCAATAATTGCGATATTATCGATTATCCTTTTTTCATATTTGGGGATGCAGATTGAATTTTCAATCGTGAATGTTTTAGTTGTTCAACCAGACTCAGCAAAGATGAATTTAATTGATACATAAACTGCTGATAGCTAAACTCTTTTTTACTAATTTCTTCTAGTTGTAACTCCCAATGTGCAGTCATATCTGGCATTGAGACACTTTCGGGCAATGATAGAATTAAATTCTGACCAATTGGTGTTGAACGTATTGATTTACCTTGTCTGGTCAAAAATTGCCGTTTGAATAAAAGTTCAATTATTCCTGCACGTGTCGCTTCAGTGCCCAACCCATCTGTTTCGCGTAAGATTTTTTTTATCTCAGGGTCTTTAACAAATCTTGCTATACCCGTCATTGCTGAAAGTAGAGTTGCATCGGTAAAAGGTCGTGGAGGTTGTGTTTCTTTACTAAGTAACTCTGTATCAATACATTGTACCAATTCGCCTTTTTTAACTAATTTGGTTAATAAGCCATTATTCTCGTTGCTATCTTTATCACTCTCGGCTTGATAATTTTTACTTCTAAATAGAACTTTCCAACCTTCATCTAACATTTGATTGGCTTTAGAAGTAAACTTACCACCACCAATATCAACATCTATTTGTAATTCGGCATATTTATAAACAGGATAAAATTGTGCCAAATACTGTGTAGCTATCACTTGATATACTGCTTGCTCGTTAGAAGATAAATTATCCATTTTGGTTTTACGTAAAGTTGGAATAATGGCATGGTGTGCTTCAACTTTTTTATCATTCCATGCTTTAGAACGTAGAGTAAAATCAGCATCATTAACCGCAGTTTGCAGTTCTAAACAATTATTCTCGATGGCGGCTTTTACACCATTAATCTGTTTTAAATGCTCTTCTGGTAAAAAACGACAATCTGAACGAGGATAAGTAATTAACTTATATTTTTCATATAAAGATTGGCAGATATCAAGTACTTCTTGCGCACTTAAACCATTCCTTTTTGCCATTTCAATTTGTAGAGCCGATAAATTAAACGGCATTGGTGGCGCTAATTCTTTCTTTTTGTTACTGACTTTATCAATAATGCCCGACTGATCTTTTATTCGTTGGCAAACATTTTCAGCCAACCGTTTAACCAATACACGACCTTCTTCATCCTGATAAGGTGCACAAGCTTCACTTGGTTGCCATTTGGCTTTAAATATTTCGTTATGTTTGGTTTGCAATATAGCAAATACTTCATAGAATGGTTTAGGAACAAATTGAGTTATCTCTAAATCACGCCTAACGACTAAGCCTAAAATAGGAGTTTGTACTCGGCCAATTGATAAAACGCCTCGATAACCATTACGTTGACCAACCAGAGTACAGACTCGGCTCATATTCATGCCATACAGCCAATCAGCCCTCGCTCGAGCTAATGCCGAGGTGGACAAAGGAATAAAGTCTTGATTACTACGTAACTGTTCAAGTGACTTTTCAACAGCACTGGCATTTAAATCACTAATCAAACAACGCTGGATAGTTTTACGTTTTTCCGGTGTTAGCTGACAATAGTTTAGTACTTCATCCACCAATAACTGCCCTTCTCGATCTGGGTCACCAGCATGAACAATCTGATCTGCAGATTTAATCAAATCCACTAAAATATTGAATTGCTTTTCAGTACTACTTTTAGGCATCAATATCCATTTATCAGGTACTATAGGCAAATCATCAAGTGCCCATTTTTTATATCGTTCATCATATACTTCAGGTGTGGCTTGTTCTAGTAAATGGCCAATACACCAACTAACAATATCACCATTACTGGCTTTTATAAATCCATTCCCTTTTTGATGAGGTTTCGGCAAAACATCAGCAATAGCCCTAGCTAAGCTGGGCTTTTCGGCAATAAATAAGCGAAAAGATTGATTAGATTGCATAATAATTATTATTAATCATAAATTTTAAACGACGTACCCATTATCTGGTTTATTTAAACTATAACTTAATTTGCTAGTAAGCTTAATAGCAGCCTGATTACTTGCATTGCAATAAAATGATATATGATTTAGTAACCAAGCTAAGATCAGCTTTGCTGAACTAATTAGCACTCGCTCCTCGCCTTTCACCTATTCTATAGATTCAACGTCTATTTTCATAATCTCATTATTAGCAAAATAAGATAATATATCTGCAACTATAATTTCATTTGTTAAAATAAGAAGTCTTACGCCAGCATTAACCAATTTTGCATAGAAATTGAGATTGTTACACAACTTTTTAGTCCATTCAAGTCTAAGAATTTGCTGAAAATAATTTAGCAATTAGTTTTAGTTGATAATTTTTTCAGCAATTTTGCATGAATAAAGATTCATCTATTCATAATAATTAACAGATTTATATGAAAGCTGTAGCCAATTGTTTTTTCATCACTATAGTTATAGGTGCTTTCAATTAAATTTTCCATAATTTATTAATTGGAACAATGTTAGTATCATCCTTATTACATCTTTGTGAAATATAACTAATCAGTTAAGGTTTCGGTTTAACATCTACAAAACAAGCAACCAATATTGATTGCTACCAAATTAGCTTGTAATGCGTTATCTGTATAAGTATTGCTTAGATCTTTTTTCCTATCGGCGATTAAAAGTGTTTGTGGTACGCTTGCAAATAACAACTTTATTTTCTGTTTATTCCTAATTTCATGAATATTTGCCATTTTTTATTTATTTTAAAAGTCAGTCCCTTTACCACCATTTTTTTAACTTAAGCCATAAAACAGATACTATGCTAATCACAATTAATAGTACGATTAAGCCAACAAAAGACCACTCTTTTTCATTGAAAGGAATACCAGCCAAATTAACCCCAAGTAAACTTGTTATAAATGTAATTGGCGTAAAAATAATGGTAAATAGTGACATTAAATAGATACGCTTATTGGTCGATTCAGCCAAAATACTATTTATTTGCTCCATAACTGAACCAATCCTGATTAGGCAACTATCAATTTCAGAAACATAATGATTTTGTTGATTGGAAATATCATGAAGCCGTTGACGATCATTATCATCAATCCAAGATATTCTTTCGGTAGAAATTTTTACAAAAATATCACGCTGTGGCGAAAGTAGACGACGCAGTATGAAAAGTTGTTTGCGCACCCTACCGATTTCTTTATGGGAAAATATCCGCTGATTTAATAATAAATCTTCTAATTTTATTATTTTATTGTGAACACCATCAAAAGATAAATTCACTTGATCACATATTAATTCTGAAAGTTGTATCAGCCAATCGGCAACATCAACAGGGCCAATACCTTTTTCTAAATTTTCTTTTAATTTAATGATTGCATCTATTTTTTGATGTCTGGTTGAAATGATTAAATTATCGGTGATATAAAAACGAAAAGTAACAATAGGATCAGGTAATTCATTTGGAGTAAAGTTGACCCCTTTCAAGACCACTAAAATACCTGAATCACAACGGATCTCCTTTGGAAATTGATTAGCTTTAATCAACTCATGTTTAACAAGTTCCGGTATTAAATTTGTTTGATTAATCCAATTAATAGTTTCAGTTTTAGCAAAATCCAGATGAATCCAATATGGTTGCTTAGTAGAAGCTTTAGTTTTATCGTTTAAAGGATTTGCTTTTCCTTTACCATCCAATTGGCAACTAAAAACAGGTTGTGCTGCAAGTAGATCTGAAACCAGAATAGAGTTATCACTATTTTCGTTAGTCATCATCAGCCCCATTTATTAAGTTTGCTTAATTATATACTGATTTTGCGTTAAAATGCAGCGAATGATTAGTAATCGATATTTTTTACTATTAAGGATTCAAATAGATTTGCGGTATTGATGATTGGCTAGGATGAACCAAAATACCTAAATCGACCCCATACCAACGTTGAATATTCTCCACTGTCAGTACTTGTGATGGGGCTCCTTGTTCAACAATTTTACCTTTATTAAGCAAAATTATTTTATCCGCATATAAGGCTGCTAGATTAAGGTCATGTAAAACACAACAAACGGCTAATTTTTGTTTAACTGCTAATTGCTTTAATAATCGTAATGTATGTTGTTGATGATAGAGATCGAGAGCTGATGTAGGTTCATCTAAAAACAATAATTTTTCACTAGGTTCCGGTTGCCATAATTGTGCTAAAACTCTGGCCAATTGTACCCTTTGTTGTTCTCCGCCAGATAATCCTCGGTAATCACGTTCAGCAAATTGCAAACAATCCGTTTGTGACATAACTTCATCAATTGCTTCATTAAAATGGACTTTACCATAAGGTGCTCGCCCCATAGCAATAACTTCTTTTACCTTGAATGGAAAAGTAAGTTGGCTTTGTTGCAGCATCACTGTTCTTGTTTTAGCCAATTGTTTTTGAGGCCATTGGGACAAGGGACGGTCAAGTAAATAGCATTCACCAGAAGATGGTTTTTGATAACCAGTTAATAGGCGTAACAAGGTTGATTTACCAGCACCATTAGGGCCAATAATAATAACAATTTCACCAGATTTTATCGATAAAGAAACATCGTCAATTATCATGCGGCTGCTATAAGCAAATGTCAGATTTTTAGCAATTAACACTATAAAGTTCCACCAATTATTTATGTCTTAAAATAAGCCAAAGAAAATATGGACCACCAATAAGGCTCGTTAAGAGACCAACAGGAATTTCTGTCGGGGCAACTAACGTCCTAGCTAAGGTATCTGCTAACAGAAGTAAACAGGCTCCACCTAATGCAGATCCCGGAATTAACCATTTATGATTTGCTCCAATTTGCAAACGAATCATATGCGGAACAACTAGACCAACAAAAGCAATGATGCCACTTACCGCAACTGATGTACCAATTAACACAGCACAAAGAAGTAAAAGATAGCGTTTAGTGCGTTCAACATTAATGCCTAAATAATGGGCATCTTCATCACCTAATTGTAATATGTTAAGCTGGTGAGCTAGCTTAATTAAGCATAATAATGCTGGAAAAATTAACGATAGCGACACAATCACCAGATCCCATGAACCTTTACCTAAATGGCCCATTGACCATAAAGAAATTTGTCTTAGTTGAGATTCATCGCTGATATAACTCAAGCCGCCCATTACAGCCCCAATGATGGCATTAATAGCAACACCGAGTAAAATCATTTTAGCTAGATTACATTGTTCATTAAGGCTATAAAGATAAATAAGTGCACAAATAAATAAGCTACCAGCAAATGCTGCAACCATTTTGCCGTAAAGCATCATAATTGGCGGGAAAACAGCAGGAAATAAAATTGTCACACCAACCATTAAACTTGCTCCACTACTAATACCTAACAAACCAGGATCAGCTAAAGGATTTCTAAATAACCCTTGCATCACAGCTCCTGCGCTTGCTAATGCCATACCAACAATTATCGCTAAAATAATTCTTGGAAGGCGAATATTGCACCAGATATTCCATAAAGGATCATCAAATGACAAATTCATTAGTTGTGTAAATGATAATTTTAATGCTCCTGTGTTTGCAGAATAGATCATTAAAATTAATAGCAAAATAAATAATCCCAATAATAATATTGCTTGGCTAGATTTGCGCACCAATTAACCTCATATATTTAATACTAATAATTTACTGTTAGATTTGGGTCGACAACACTATATATACAGTTATCAAATTGTTGATTAGCAATTTTATCAATGATTATTCTGGCTAATTCTTTTCGATATACAAAGCCATGAACTTCTTGAGCGGTATAGCACTGACCTTTACCGGTTATCTCGCCATCACGCAAACCACCAGGTCTTAAAATCACATAATTTAATAAACTTGTTTGTAACCAAACTTCAGCTAGTGATTTTTCCCGGACAGCATAACCAAAAGCTTGTTTAGCACGTAGGGATAGTGTTGTCCATGAGTCGCCACAACCAAGTGAAGTGACTAAAAGCATCTGTTTAACACCAGCTTGTTCAGCACAATTGATAATAATACGTTGAGCAATATAATTCCCCGTTTCACCACCTAGCGTTGAAATAATAATAGCTTCAGGCCCTGCTTGCTGACAGATCTTTTTAACTAGTTCTTTATCGGTTGCATCACCAACATGAGTTTCAATACCTTGTTCCGCTAATTGTTTAGCAAATACAGCATCTCGAACTAATACAATACAACGCCACTGAGGATGGCATTGTTTTACTAATTGAGATACTTGATAGCCAGTACCCAGATGTGCGCTTACACCAAAAATAATTAATGTTTTCATTTGTATAATTCTTAAAATTAATTGATTTTTTCGGCTAATGCTCGGAATTTTTCAAGTTGATCTGCTTTTAATTGGTGTTTTTCATCACGACCGACAAAAATTTTAAACATTGATTGACCTAAATGATTAAGGAAAATTATCGATGCTGTCGACATTTTCATAAATTTTCGTTCGATAAACGCAATATGTAGACAATGTTCCGCTTTGATATGACCACTTAAGCCTTTTTGATGACGTAAATTAAAATATTTTTGACTATGCGTTCCAGGGGGCAGTTCTCCAGAAATCTCGGCAATAATATCCCCAGTATGAATTAAAAATAATACGTCACCCCAAGTTGTTACCTCCTGCCAAATCATATCAAAATTGCTACCATCAACAATTTTAACATCAGGTATTGCTTGGATTACTTGTGTAAGTGTCACTTTATAATCTTGCGCGATTTTTTCTAATAATTCTTCTGGATTTGATTGCATATAAGTTGCAAGATTATTTAAAACAGTTGGTTTATCTGCCATAGTAATTTCCTTTAATCATTTGTTTTTTAAATGGATATTTTGCATATGAGGATGAGCTTTAGCTACACCATTACTTTTTTGCATGGTTTGTCTAGCTTGTGCCATTTGTTTTTGTAATTCGAGATGTTCAGGATTATTAAGTTGTAATAACAGTTGCTGTAAGGCTTGTAATAGATTACTCGACCAAAATCGTCCCGATAAGGTAAGTCGTAAACAGTGATCTTCATTTTGTAATAGCCCTACTTCATGCCATTGTTTGATTAGTGGATCAAACAATTCTGCACGATCGGTTAACTGAGTTAAATCAATTCGGCCTTTCTCGATACCAGCTTGTAACTTATGTAACCAATCGCCAAGTAATGGTTTATCTGTTAACATCATTATTGGTTTCTTACCTTGGTCTAATAATGCATAATACTGATTTAAATCACGATGGATCATATAGGATTGACCATTTAATTTACCACCAGCACAAGAACCAAATCCAAAAAAATGTGAGCCTTGCTTTATGAGAAAATTATATAAATTGCGCTCACGACTGGTTTTAGCCCAATGAGCATTAGTTAAATGTGTCCAGCCTTGTTTAGCTAAATACTTGGCACCTTGATGGTAAAAACCACATTTATCAATAACCGATGGTAATTCAATTCTTCTATTTTCAACCCCTTTCGCTAAAGGAGTAGTTGGCAAAAGATTTAAAGAATAAAGATCAACGCCATCAAGCGGAAGTTGATCGGCAATTGCTAAATCTCTTTGCCATGTAGCCGTTGTTTGATTAGGTAAACCAAACATTAAATCACAAACTAGTGCCACACTATCTCGTGAAGCAATGTTTTCGAAACGTTGAATAATCTCCTTTTCCGATGATTGGCGCCCTAATTTTTGTCTAATTTCAGTATTAAATGTTTGTACACCTATCGAAAAACGATTAGCTCCAGACTCAATATAACTATCAATTTTTTCATCATCAAAATCAGAAATTCGACCTTCTACGGTAATCTCACAATCAGGCGCTAAAGGGGCATGTTGTTTAAAATAACTAATTACTCGAGCTAATTGTCCAGTCGCCAATGCTGAAGGTGTTCCACCACCAAAATAAATAGCATGAATTGGGGCCGACTGCATTGCTTTACTATTGATTTCTAAAGATATTTCCTGTAGTAAATAGTCTATATAAGTTTTGGTATCAAACTTACGTAATGGATTTTGATAAAAACCACAAAACTGGCAATGAATATCACAAAAAGGAATATGTAAATAAATTAACCTTTTTTTGCCAGCTAAATTTGAATTTAGTAGGTTATTCCATTGTTGCTCTAATTCTGGAGGCGGAACAGGTAAACTGGCTTGTAATGGCATTACAGCCCAACGATCTTTAAAGGGTAAAACTGAATTTAAAGCGTAATAGGCACTTACATCAAATGATTTCATAACTTCCATTCATAAAAATAATCTTGCAGAATTAAATAATAATTATTCTCATTTATCAATATTTTTTTCATTATTTATTTATTTGTTATGTAATATGAATTTACTATTTATTTGAATAATAAAATTATTTTAGTTTTAGTTCCTATTTTTTTAAAACTTCTTATAAATTATTATTAATACATATTGATAATGATTATCATTTTCAATATATTGATTGGTCTATTTGTAAACTTTTTAATGAGAAAATACAGAATGAAAAAGAAATTTATGGCAAATATTTTATTATTCATATTCATTTTTAGTGTACATAACTTTACTAATTTCAGTTATGCAAATGAGAGAATTGTTATCGCTGGTGGCGCACTGACTGAAATTGTGTTTGCTCTGGGTGCTGGTGATCAGGTTGTCGGTGTTGATAGCACCAGTCACTTTCCTCAAACAGTAAAACAACTTCCTCAAATTGGTTATTTAAAATTACTAAATATTGAGTCAATACTATCTCTTAATCCCTCACTAGTTATTAGTTTCAATGATACTGAAACCGATAAGATTCTTCAGCAAATAACCCAAGCAAAAGTTGCTGTTCTAGCGTTGAAACGTGTACCAGCCACAATTGATTTACTTTATGAAAATATTAATAAGATTGCCGTAAAATTGGATAAACAAGAAAAAGGCCAAGAACTAATCAATCAAATCAAAAAGAATCTTTCTAATATCCAAACTCAAATAGCGACGCAACCACATAAAATAAAAGTGTTGTGTATCATGAATATGGGGGGAAGCATTTTGATTGCAGGAAAAAATACGACTACAGACGCTTTAATCACTATTGCTGGTGGTGAAAATCTTGCTACTCATAACAGTGTTAAAACTTATACAACTGAATCCTTAATTGCTATGAATCCAGAAGCTATTATTTTAACCACACATTCAATCAATGAATTAGGTGGTTTAGATAAAATCAATACTATTCCTGGTATTTCAGAGACAGAGGCATTTAAAAATAATCGAATTATCATTATTGATGATAGCTATTTGTTCGGCATTGGCCCAAGAGTAGATGATGCAGTAAAAATACTCTTTCAAGGTTTTTACCCTCAATAAATTTTTAGAATAACTATTTTTATATTTTTTATTAATATTTTTATCATTTGAAGCAATAAATGAGCGTTCTTGTTATTTATTACATTATCGATTAAAGGACTAGAATGTTAAATGTTAAATTTTAAATTTTTAAAAAATACCAGTTCATTAGCAATAGGTTTAACCTTAGCGTTACCTGCTATTGCTGCTGATAAACCTAATGAGCAAAACGATATTGATACTATTACCGTTACCGCCCATGAAACGACAAAAAAATCTGGAACAAGTTCCGAAATTTCGGAACAAGATATTCGCCGAGATGGTGGGACTAATTTTGGCACCATTATGCGTTATCAACCGCTGATATCAGCATCTGGTAGTATTTCCGGCTCAGGTAGTGGTAAAAGCAGTTGGGATCGTGGTGGATTTACTGGTTATAACATCCGTGGTTTAGATGCTAACCGTGTTTCAATCGATATTGATGGTATGCCATTACCTATTGCCCAAGGTCGAGTTAATGGTGTTGGTCGGGCCGGATTTGGTTCTTATGGTATTGGACGAGATTATATTGATACTTATATGTACAATAAAGTTGATATCCAATCAGGCGCAACCTCGGTAAGTAACGCTAACAATGCTTTAGGAGGCTCCGTATCATTTCAAACTAAAACCGCCAGTTATTATCTTTATCCAGGAAAAACCAGTTATTTCGGTTTTCAAAACAACTATGACAGTGCCGACCGAAGTTATCATCAGGGTTTAACCATGGCTGGTGGTGATGAGTATCTCAATGGTATTTTGGTATTAAGTCGACACGATGGGCAACAAACGCGTAATCATGGCGATTCAATCAATAGTTATCCAGAAAATTGGCATTCTAATTCAATCTTAGCCGGTTTTGGTTGGCAAATGACCGATGAACATTTAATCAACACCACTGTTGATTACAATAATAAAACCAAAAACGCTCATTATGATACTTGGGATAGGTATGGTAAAAAGATTGAATCATTTGATAAACAAAGAAGCAAAAACAATCGTTTCAATCTTGCAATTAAAGATCAATGGAAACCGACAAATATCAGTTGGATTGATAGTTTAACCACACAGTTGAATTATCAACAAACCCATGTCTATGACAGTACCGATCTCCGTCACAAAACTAGAGGTAATTTTAATACCCAAACGAACTACAATACCAAAGCTTATAACTTTATTACCACTTTAATCAAAAGTTATGATAATCAACGCATTAGTGCTGGATTAAATGGTAAATGGAGTGAAGATGAATCACCATTTTTTACATCGGCTGAATCAGAAAATATCATTATTCTTCCCGATGGTCCATATAGTAAGCCACAAGCCGATAGTCGTAGTTATCAACTCGGTGGCTTCTTCGAAGATCAGATAAACTTTAATGTTAATGACAGTAATAATTTTTATTTAGTCCCCGGTGTCAGAGCTGTTTACCAAAATACTAAACCGCGTAATCTTGAAAATATGTCAGTGACGAATATTAATAGCAATCGATTAGGTAAACAATACAATAGTAACAGCGATTTTAAAGTATTGCCTTCGATAGCATTTATGTATGACATTACCCCTGATTTTACTGCCTATTTACAGTATCAACGTGCAGCACAAATGCCTAATCAGAATCAGCTTTATGGCTCTTATTTAGCCCATAGTAGTATTGCTTTATTAGTTGGTGATTCAAATCTTAAAACCGAAACTAGTGACAACTTTGAATTAGGTTTAAAAGGCCAACCTGTATCAGGTGTGACACTTTCATCATCAGCTTTTTATAATAAATATAAAAACTTTATCGCTTATACTCGCTATAAAAAAGATTTTTTAGGCATTGGTAATCGTATTGTTTATCAAGCAGAGAACCGTGATAAAGCTTATATTTATGGTGCTGAACTAAGCAGTGAATTCAATATTGGAAAATGGATTGAACCGGTTAATGGTTTAAGTGCCAGATTTGCAATTGGTTATAACCAAGGCAAATCAAAATCAAGTTATTTAGGAGATAAATATATTGAAATGGACTCTATTGCTCCAATAAAAAGCATTATCGGCTTAGCATGGGATGATCCAAATAAGTTTTATGGTATAGCAATTACGGCAACTTTCCAAAAAGGCAAAAAAAAGGAAGCTACATCTCGTGAAACTTATAACAATGAAGGTAAACCTATCCCTAATTCCAAAGATGATTACTTTAGAATTGCTGGTCATGGTATTGTCGATTTAACAGGTTATATCAATATTACAAAAAATGTGAAACTAAATGGTGGGATCTACAATCTTACTGATCAAAAATATTGGGATTATCTAAGTAATAATAAATTATATAGTACATCAGATCATAAATACCTAGATATGTTTACGGCACCAAGTCGTACTTTCCAATTAGGTTTAAATATTGATTTTTAATCTTAAAAAATAATCACTCCACCGATAATTGGTGGAGTTGATAAAAATAGTTTTTTTCAGAGAAAAAATAACAACTAAAATTCATTATTAATTATCATCAAATGATGACTTAACCTGCATTTATAGCTGTAATTGTTGATTATTTAGCTAATAATTGGGAGTATTTGAAAAAATTTTTTCAATTTTATTTTTATAATTTATTGATTATAAATTTATTATTTATTTAAAAAAAAGTTTATTTTTATTCTTAAATTTGCTTTTTTTTTTGCCCTGCTACAGCAAATCCCTATAGATTTTATGTTGATAATGGTTATCATTTTCACTATATTATCCAGTCTAATTTTTAAGCCATGGTAGGTACATAAATCATGAAAAAGAAGTTTATGGGAAAATTGGTGCTATTTTTGCTAATTTTCAGTATTAATAGCTTTATTAATGTTTGTTCAGCTAGTCAAAGAATCGTTATTGCCGGCGGCGCCCTTACTGAAATTGTGTTTGCTCTGGGTGCTGGTGATCAGGTTGTCGGCGTAGATAAAACAAGTAGTTTTCCTGAAAAAGTTAAACAATTGCCACAAATTGGTTATTGGAAATTATTAAACATTGAAGGCATTTTATCGTTAAAACCATCACTGTTTATCACGTTAAATGATGTTGAACCTGAAAATATTATTGATCAAGTTAATCAGTCAAAAGTAGATGTTCTAGCGTTGAAACGTGTACCAGGGACAATTGAATTACTTTACGAAAATATTAATAAAATTGCAGTTAAATTAGATAAACAAAAAGAAGGTCAAGTGCTCATCAATCAAATCAGGACGAATCTTGCTGACCTAGAAACGAAAATTACTACACACCCACAAAAAACTAAGGTTTTAGCTTTAATGAGCATGGGAGGAACTAACTCAGTAGCAGGGAAAAACACAACTATTGATGCATTAATCACCATTGCTGGTGGTGAAAATCTTGCTAATCATAATAGCTTTAAAAGTTATACTGCCGAATCATTAATTACTCTTAATCCGGAAGTCATCATATTGAATAAACATTCAATTGATCAACTAGGCGGACTAGATAAAGTTAATACTATTCCAGGTATTATTGAAACTGCAGCGTTTAAAAATAATCGAATTACCATTATTGATGATAGCTATTTGTTCGGCATTGGCCCACGAGTTGATGAAGCAGCCAAAATACTTTTCCAAAGTTTTTATCCACAATAAGTTATTTTAAAGAATTTAATAAAATTTTTAATAATTGAAGCAATAGATGTGCACTTTATTATTTAGTATATCAGGTTTGAAAGGACTAACATGTTAAAGTTTAAATATTTAAAAAATACCAGTTCATTAGCAATAGGTTTAACCTTAGCGTTACCTGCTATTGCTGCTGATAAACCTAATGAGCAAAACGATATTGATACTATTACCGTTACCGCTCATGAAGCAACGAAAAAACCCGGAACAAATACCGAAATTTCGGAACAAGATATTCGCCGTGATGGTGGGACTAATTTTGGCACCATTATGCGTTATCAACCGCTGATATCAGCATCTGGTAGTATTTCCGGCTCAGGTAGTGGCAAAAGCAGTTGGGACCGAGGTGGATTTACTGGTTATAACATCCGTGGTTTAGATGCTAACCGTGTTTCAATCGATATTGATGGTATGCCATTACCTATTGCCCAAGGTCGGGTTAATTCAGTAGGTCGAGCTGGATTTGGATCTTATGGTATCGGGCGAGATTATATCGATACTTATATGTACAATAAAGTTGATATCCAATCAGGCGCAACCTCGGTAAGTAACGCTAACAATGCTTTAGGAGGCTCCGTATCATTTCAAACTAAAACCGCCAGTTATTATCTTTATCCAGGAAAAACCAGTTATTTCGGTTTCCAAAACAACTATGATAGCGCCGACCGAAGTTATCATCAGGGTTTAACCATGGCTGGTGGTGATGAGTATCTCAATGGTATTTTGGTATTAAGTCGACGCGATGGGCAACAAACGCGTAATCATGGCGATTCAATCAGTAGCTATCCAGAAAATTGGCATTCTAATTCAATCTTAGCTGGTTTTGGTTGGCAAATGACCGATGAACATTTAATCAACACCACTGTTGATTACAATAATAAAACCAAAAACGCTCATTATGATACTTGGGATAGATATGGTAAAAAAGTTGAATCATTTGATAAACAAAGAAGCAAAAACAATCGTTTCAATCTTGCAATTAAAGATCAATGGAAACCGACAAATATCAATTGGATTGATAGTTTAACCACACAATTGAATTATCAACGAACTAATGTTTATGACAGTACCGACCTCCGTCATAAAACTAAAGGCAATTTTAATACCCAAACTAACTATAACACGAAATCTTATAACTTTATTACAACTCTAATCAAAAGTTATGATAATCAAAGCATTAGTGCTGGATTAAATGGTAAATGGAGCGAAGATGAATCGCCATTCTTCTCATCAGCTAAATCTCCAAATGCATCATTTTTTCCTGATGGAGATTATAGTAAACCTCAAGCCGATAGCCGTAGTTATCAACTCGGTGGCTTCTTCGAAGATCGGATAAACTTTAATGTTAATGACAGTAATAATTTTTATTTAGTTCCCGGTGTCAGAGCTGTTTACCAAAATACTAAACCGCGCAACCTTGAAAATATGTCATTATCAAAAATAAATAGTAGTCAATTGGGTAAACAATACAATAGCAATAGCGATTTTAAAGTATTACCATCCATGGCATTTATGTATGATATTACCCCTGATTTTACTGCTTATTTACAATATAAGCGAGCTGCACAAATGCCAAATCAGAACCAACTTTATGGCTCTTATTTAGCACATAACACTAAGTATGTATTAGTGGGTGATTCAAACCTAAAAACTGAAACTAGTGACAACTTTGAATTAGGTTTAAAAGGGCAACCTGTATCAGGTGTGACACTTTCATCATCAGCTTTTTATAATAAATATAAAAACTTTATCGCTTATACTCGCTATAATAAAAACTTCGTTGGCGTTGGTAACCGTATTGTTTATCAAGCAGAGAACCGTGATAAAGCCTATATTTATGGTGCTGAACTAAGCAGTGAATTCAATATTGGAAAATGGATTGAACCGGTTAATGGTTTAAGTGCCAGATTCGCAATTGGTTATAACCAAGGCAAATCAAAATCGAGTTATTTAGGGGATAAATATATTGAAATGGATTCTATTGCCCCAATGAAAAGCACTATCGGCTTAGCATGGGACGATCCGAACAAATTTTATGGTGTAGCAATTACGGCAACTTTCCAAAAAGGCAAAAAAACTGAAGCAACATCTCGTGAAAGTTATGGTAATGATGGTAAACCAATTGCTAAATCTAAAGATGATTACTTTAGAATTGCTGGTCATGGTATTGTTGATTTAACAGGTTATATCAATATCACCAAAAATGTGAAACTAAATGGTGGGATCTACAATCTTACTGATCAAAAATATTGGGATTATCTAAGTAATAATAAATTATACAGTACATCAGATCATAAATACCTAGATATGTTTACTGCACCTGGCCGTACATTCCAACTAGGTTTAGACATTGATTTCTAAAATCAAATTATCCCAAGAATCAAATAACCCGCTTTTGCGGGTTATTTGATTATCATAACTGATATAACTATTGATTAACTTTATTTTTTGAATAATAAGAGTATATAGCAAAATCAGTTTAATCTTTTTAGCTATACTTTAATTTCAAGCAAAAATAAACTATTTAATCATTTAATTAAATCAAATAATTACATGATTATTGTAATCTTTGTTATATTATGCTCTTTTTTATCCAACTGAAAATCTAGGTGCAAAAATTAAGAAGAGAAACATGAAAAGATAACAACATATAGGAACAATTATAAAAAATATCCCGGTAATTCTTAAAAATTTATGAGATGAGAATAAAAGCAATATACCAATCGCTAATACAGCAAAATAAACCCACCAATAAATAATCAAGGTAAGTAAAAACACTCCCCAACCATTTAACACCATATTTAATTCCTTTTAAATCGTTTTTTATCTACTGCCATAGATTCTATCATTATTTGAAAAATTTAAAAGCATGTGAAAAATAGATATTATTAATAAGTCACTATAAAACAAATCTAAAGCTATAATTGTGTTAATAACAACCAAACTACAATATGAGTATCAAAGCAACTGAAAACTAGACACAATTAATTCGCCAAAATGAATTAAATAACAATAAAACGTTGGAGATGATAAAAAAAGCTTCTTAAAATACACAACACTTAAGCCATTATTATTAACAACTTGCTTGTTAATAATTTTTATATAATCCCTACCGCATTGAAACTTAGAAGATAATTAATTGTTGTTAAATAATTTTATCGGTTTTTTCATTGTAAAAATAAAAATCAAATAGTTAATGATATTTTATTTATAATGAAAAAATCAAAACAAAGCTTTTTTTATTAGCCGCCTGAGTAAGCAGATATTCAGGAATGTAATGCCGTGTTAATAATCTTGTGTCAGTATTATCATATAAAACTACTTATTGAGGGATTTTTAGAATATATTTAAACTTATTTGAAATTCGGATGGCGTCCCCTACAGGATTCGAACCTGTGACCTACGGCTTAGAAGGCCGTTGCTCTATCCAGCTGAGCTAAGGAGACATTAAGTAGCAGAATTAATATAACGCAGAGTATTATATAAAGCTATTTTGATCCGTCAATGCTTTTTAATCGATTATTAGGTTATATAGTCAAAATATCATCAATTTAATGGCATAATCGCTATATTGAAAATTTTTCTAATAAAAAATCGAGTATTTTGCTAAAAATAAATAAAAATTTATTTATTATTAAGCCTAAAAAACCCCTTTCCTCAATATTTTATATTATTGTTAATTTAGTCTGATTTAATTATAAATCATGATAGCAATTCGATGGCTGTCTTATCTCAATTGAAATATTAGTCTTTTATTTAGCATTGGCTATTTGTGCTTTTAGCATAGCTAAACGACTTTGCCCTTGTTGCATCTTTTTCTCAGGTGATAATTCATGACGCTGATCTTGCCATACTAAATCGTCTTGAGGAAGTTCAAGTAAAAAGCGGCTTGGTTCTACATAAACTGTTTCTCCAAATTGTTTTCTCTGTCGACTAAATGAAAAGGTCAATTCCCGTTGTGCTCGAGTGATGCCAACATAAGCAAGCCGTCGTTCTTCTTCAATATTATCTTCATCTATACTGGTTTGATGTGGCAATAATCCTTCTGACATGCCAATTAAGTATACATAAGGAAACTCAAGCCCTTTAGACGCATGTAATGTCATTAATTGTACTTGATCCAGCTCTTCTTCTGTTTCATTACGCTCTAACATATCACGCAAGGTAAATCTAGCTACAGCCTGCTCTAAAGTTAATCCTTCATCGATATCATCACCCTGTAACATATCATTTAACCAGCTCACCAACTGTTCTACATTACGCATGCGCATTTGCCCAGCCGTTGGCGAAGATGAGGTTTCATAGATCCAACTTTCATAATGAATACCATGTAAGAGTTCATGAATGGCAGCCATCGGCTCTATATGTGATTTTTCAATCAAAGAATCAAACCAGTGAATAAAGGTATGCAATGTCTCCATGCGTTTACCTGAAAGTAATTCCGTTAATCCCATATCATGGCTTGCTTTATATAAGCTAACTCCACGATGATTTGCCCACTCCCCTAATTTTTGGATGGTTGCAGGTCCAATTTCACGTTTTGGGGTATTAATAATCCGAATAAATGCATTATCATCGTCAGGATTGGTTAATAATCGAAGATAGGCCATTAAATCTTTGATTTCAATTCGAGCAAAAAAAGATGTACCGCCTGAAATTCGATAAGGAATTCGATATTGCATTAGCATTTTTTCAATTAAACGAGATTGATGGTTACCTCGATACAAAATGGCATATTGACCATATTGGCTATTATTGGCAAATCGATGTCCAATTAAGTCATTAACCACTTTTTCTGCTTCATGTTCTTCATTATCAGCTGATATAACTTTTAGATGTTCTCCATAACCGAGTTCGGAAAATAATTTCTTTTCAAAGATGTGAGGGTTATTTTCAATTAAAATATTGGCAACTTTTAATATTCTTCCTGATGATCGGTAATTTTGTTCTAACTTAATTACTTCTAGTTGAGGAAAGTCCTGCTTGAGTAAAACTAAATTTTTAGGACGGGCACCACGCCATGAATAAATTGATTGATCATCATCGCCGACAACCGTAAATTTAGCTCGGCTACCTACCAATAATTTAATAAATTCATATTGACTAGTATTGGTATCTTGATACTCATCAATTAATAGATAACGAATACGGTTTTGCCATTTTTCTCTAACTTCTTCATTGGTTTTTAATAGCAATGTCGGTAATAAAATAAGATCGTCAAAATCTAATATGCTACATGCTTTAAGTTGCTTTTCATAAAGTTGATAACAATGAGCAAATAGCTTTTCTTTATTAGTTTGTGCTCTCGCCATTGCAATGGTTGAATCAACAATATCATTCTTCCAATTCGAAATAGTTGAACGTAACTGATTAATAAGATCTTTATCACCATCTAACCATTGCTGGGTAAGCTCTTTGAGCAAAGCGAATTGATCATGATCATCAAATAGTGAAAAATTAGCTTTAATACCAAGATGTTTATATTCTCGACGTACAATATCTAGTCCTAAGGTATGGAAGGTTGAAATTTTTAACCCTCTTGCCTCAGGCTTACTCAACGATTGGGCTATGCGTTCTTTCATTTCCCGAGCCGCTTTATTAGTAAAAGTCACGGCAACAATATGTCGAGGCAAATATTCTTTTATCCGAATTAAATAAGCAATTTTATTAATAATTACTCGAGTTTTACCTGAACCCGCACCTGCTAGTACCAGACAAGGCCCTGAAACATATTCGACAGCTTGTTGTTGACTTGAATTTAAACGCACAGAAGAGAACCCTAAGTAAAATTGTTCGCTAGTATATACTGAACCGTCAAGCATGTGCAATCAAGCATACTTCGAAACATCTCATAACATTTGTTGCTATTGAATAAAAGTTAATGCCTGTTCAACAACTTCTATTCCTACCCCTTTTTTATGGGCATTTTCACTCAAATAGCGTCGCCACTGTTTAGCCCCCTTTCTACCATTAAAGATACCTAAAGTATGGCGCATAATATGATTGAGTTGAGCACCTTGAGTTAGCTGCGTTTCAATATAAGGATAAAGTTCTTGTATTGCAGCTATAGGCTCAGGAATTGGAGCATCAGAACCAAAGATTTGTTGATCAATTTGCGTAAGTAGAATAGGATTTTGATAAGCCTCGCGACCAACCATAACACCATCAACAAAAGTTAAATGCTGTTTGATTTCATCAATGGTTTTAATTCCTCCATTTATGGCGATTGTTAGATGAGGATAATCACGTTTCAATTGATATACTCGCTCATAATCAAGTGGTGGCACTTCGCGATTTTCTTTTGGACTAAGTCCGGAAAGCCAAGCTTTACGAGCATGTACAATAAATGTTTCGCTATAAGGCATAACTTTTTCAATAAATTCACATAAAAATTCATAACTATCTTGATTATCAATACCAATACGTGTTTTTACCGTTACGGGAATACTAACTGCATTTTGCATTGCATTAATACAATTTGCGACTAAATCAGCTTTCGCCATTAAACAGGCACCAAACATGCCATTTTGTACGCGGTCGGAAGGGCATCCGACATTGAGATTGATTTCGTCATATCCTCGTTCTTCGGCTAATTTTGCACATTTAGCCAATGCAATAGGATCACTTCCACCTAGTTGAAGACTCAAAGGATGTTCTTGGCTATTAAAAGCTAAATAATCGCCTTTACCAAATAAAATTGCCCCTGTAGTTACCATTTCACTATAAAGTAACGTCTGTTTAGTCAAAATACGATGAAAATAACGACAATGTTTATCCGTCCAATCCAACATGGGAGCTATTGAAAAACGATTTAATGTAGATTTTTTTTGCAAATTAGCCTCGACATAAAAAAATAAAATGTTATTCTATCCGCCATTTTTTGATAGTACAACAATATATAATTTAAGGAATAAATATGGATCTTAATCAATCGAAAAGTATTACTATTAATTCAACTGAAATGTTAAAAAAACAGATGAAATTTATAGCAATAATGCAACAAATCTATGGAGTTATAATGATAATTATCGGCGCCTTATCTTGTTTAGGGATCATATCCGCTATCATCGGTATTCCGGTAATTTTAGCTGGCGTAAAACTATTCAAATCAGGCAGCACATTTGGTATGGCTGCAAATTTTGATAACGAACGAAATCTTGTTGAAGCTATTGAAAATTTACATGGTTATTGGAAGTTTACATTAATTGCTTTTATTTGTTCAATTGTATTTTTCATCATTTATATGATTCTTATAGTGGCTCTTATTTCTTCTATTGGTGGTCACTACTAATAGACCGATTTAATCGAATTTAACATTGATTGAACATAGATATAAAAAACCTCGTTATTATTAACGAGGTTTTTTTGATTCTATTCTGATTCCGATTCGAGTTCTGATGAAGTTTCCGATGATTGTTGATTAGTTAGATTATCATTGTCATCTTCAGACTTAATGTCAATAGGATCTGAAATTTCCTGTTTATTCATTTCCTCTAATGACAAAGAACCTTCTAATGTAGAAGTTTTAATATCACTCACTACCCCCATCCCATCAAAATAAACGGCATAAGTGATTTGGCTCACATTACCATGGCGTGGCTGTTGGCGAAAAACATAATACCAAACATTATCCCCAAAAGATGAGGTTAACATTGGCGATCCCATAATAAATACCACCTGCTCTTTGCTTTGGCCTACTTGTAATAATTCTATTGCATCTTTTGTTACATAATTACCTTGATTGATATCAGGTCGATAAACCCAACGATCAACAAGTGAACAACCAGTTAGTAACATACTGGTCACAATAGCAAGCGAAATAGATTTACGAAACGGCATTTAAAATCATCCATTCAAAAATACAATAAAACTTATTATCGCTGATATTTTAACTAAGCGCTAGATAAAATAGTAAATTCTTCTCTAAATTTATATTAGAAAGCATTGTTATATTGATGATAATTAATAGGAGTTGATATTTTTCTTCTTATCTTTAATCGTAATGCTCTATAATAACTAACTTAATATTAACAATATGACAGGTAAAAAATGAAATTAGATACTATTGAGCAAAAAGCAAGTTACGCAATTGGACTACAAATTGGCCAGCAACTGAAAGAGTCGGGCTTAAATAATTTAGAACTTAATGCACTAAAATTAGCTATGGAAGATGTATTAAGTGGTAACCAACCGGCTTTACCTTTACAAGAATTGCATGATGCTCTTCGTCACGTTCATGAACAAGCTTCTAAAGAAAAAGCGAAGCAAGCTGAAAAAATTGCCCAAGCAGGAAAAGACTTTTTAACGGAAAATCTTAAAAAAGACGGCATAAAATCAACTGAATCAGGTTTACAATACGAAATAGTTAAACAAGGTACTGGCGCATATCCAAAAGCAACTGACCGAGTGCAAGTTCATTATACTGGACAGCTAATCGATGGCACGGTATTTGATAGTTCAGTTGAACGAGGTCAACCGGCTGAATTCCCTGTTAATGGTGTTATTCGTGGTTGGGTTGAAGCGTTACAATTAATGCCTGAAGGCTCAAAATGGCGGTTATATATTCCTCAAGAATTAGCTTATGGTTCTCAAGGTGCAGGAGCGTCGATTCCACCGTATAGTACTCTAATTTTTGATGTTGAATTGTTAAAGGTTCTCTAATAAAAATGGACGTAGATAGCGTCCATTTTTGTTATATTTAACTATTACGTATTTTAGGTAAGTAGCAAGTACATAACGCAGCTAACAATAATAAAGCACTGGCTATACCAAAGGCAATAAAGTGATTATGCCATGTGTCATAGGCCCATCCACCCAACCACGAACCAATCATTGCGCCAATTTGGTGACCTAAATAGGTTAAACCTGAAAGCAAACCAACAATTTTTACACCGTAAATATCAGCAGATATGGCACTTGATAAAGATAAAGCGCCAGCCCAGACTAACCCACCTAATAAGGCTATGGTATAAAGTTGCCATTGCGTTGCTGCAATAACTAATGCTATAAATCCTATACCCCGAACAAAATAGATCATAGCTAATACAAATTTTCGTGGCACAATATCTGAAATATAGCCAAGCAGTAATGTGCTAAATATTGCCACCAGACCAATTAAACCTAGTCCAGAAGAACTGGTTATTGAATCAAACCCATGATCCATTAACATAGGAACACCGTGAGTCCCAAGTAAATTCATGCTAAATCCACAAGTAAACAAACCAAAACTAAGTAACCAAAAAGGTCGCGTTTTTAAGACTTGACCTAACGTCATTTCAGGTTTTAAATCATGATTACTTTCAGTTGTTTCAGTATCACTTTTTTTATCTTTCATAATAAAGAGCGCTATCGGTAAAGCTAAAAGCATAAAAAATAGTGAAAATGCTATCAATGTAGTTTGCCATCCATAATGTGGAATAAAATAAGCAAATACAGGTAACATAACGGCAATGCCCGCCATACTACCACTCGATAAAATAAACAAGGCCAATCCGCGATGTTTGCTAAACCAGCGAACAACAATCGGTGTAAAACTTACCGAACCGACAAACGAGGTACCAAAAGATAACGCGATACCAAAGGATAATAAAAAATTCCAATAATCAGTTATATTAGCAGCCCAAACAGACGAAATAATAATAATTATTGAACCTAATAATAATACAAAGCGTGTTCCATATTTGCTAACTAAATAACCGGCTATTGGCATCGCAATTCCTGAAAACAGCATACCAATGGCAATAATACTTGATAAAGTACTACGGCTAAATTGTAGATCATTGGCAATAGGTAAAAAGAATACCCCCATGCTCATACGTAATCCACTTGAAAGTAGAGTTAACAACGCTGCTGCAATAACAATGTTCCACCCAAAATACCATTTACAACACATAACGTATCCTATTTTTATTATAAGAATAATAGGAACAAAGTATAACATTTTGCCTTTTAGCTGGTATATAACTTAATAGTTTTCCGCTATAATATTTGTTTATGTATGTAAGGTGATAATGTAAGGAAAGTTATATGTCTACAAGTATGATTCGCATCGCTATTGCTGGCGCCGGAGGTAAGATGGGTCGTCAACTCATTCAAGCTGTATCTCAAATTGAAGGTGTGACTTTAGGCGCTGCTTTTGAAAGAGTAGGATCATCGTTGATAGGTAGTGATGCTGGTGAGCTTGCTGGTATTGGACTGTGTGGTGTAAAAGTCACTGATAATCTATTAAAAGCAAAAGATCAGTTTGATGTATTAATTGATTTTACTCGTCCTGAAGGGACTCTAGCACATCTAACTTTTTGTGTCGAACATAAGAAAATGATGATAATCGGCACAACTGGCTTTGATGAAGCAGGTAAACAAGCAATTGCTAATGCCGCACAACAAATTGCAATTGTATTTGCTGCTAACTTCAGCGTTGGTGTTAACTTAGTACTTAAATTACTTGAAAAAGCCACCCAAATTATGGGTGATTATACTGATATCGAAATTATCGAAGCCCATCATCGTCATAAAGTCGATGCCCCATCAGGTACCGCTCTTGCTATGGGCGAAGCTATTGCTGATGCACTTGGTTGTAACTTAAATGAACGTGCAGTTTATTGCCGAGAAGGCCATACCGGAGAAAGACAAAAAGGTGCAATTGGTTTTGCTACTATTCGAGCTGGTGATATTGTAGGTGAACATACTGCTATCTTTGCTGATGTTGGGGAACGAGTTGAAATTAGTCATAAAGCTTCAAGTCGAATGACATTTGCTAATGGAGCAGTACGTGCTGCATTATGGCTTGCTAAGCAGCCGGTTGGACTTTATGATATGCGTGATGTACTTAATCTAAATAATTTATAATATTAAAGCATGACAGATGAAATTTGGATGCGTCATGCATTAGAATTGGCAAAATGCGCTGAATCTATAGGAGAAATTCCGGTCGGCGCAGTAATTGTTGATGAAAACGGACAACTTATTGGTGAAGGATTTAATCAATCAATTATTAAGCATAACCCAACTGCTCATGCAGAAATCATGGCGATTGAACAAGCAGGTCGATTTTTACACAACTACCGTTTAGTCAATACAACATTGTATGTTACTCTTGAACCTTGTATTATGTGTGCAGGTGCTATTATACATAGTCGAATCAAACGTGTAGTGTATGGTGCTAGTGATTATAAAACTGGTGCTGCTGGTTCTTATATCAATATTCTTTCCAGAACGGGCATTAATCATTTTGCCCAAATAACTAGTGGTGTTTTAGCTAGTGAATGTAGCTCAATGTTAAGCAACTTTTTCAAAAAACGTCGTTTAGAAAAAAAACAAAATAAATAATATTGTCATATTACAGTTAACCATTGACTTAATATTAAAAAATGAATTCTATAAATCATTTGTTAATTATTTGATAAAATATTGGCTTAGTTATTCTTTTTACCTGCGAAAATTGCTAAAATCTATTCTGATTTTTTAAGATATATACTGAGCATTATTAATGAAAAAACATACATTAGAAACCATGATATCTGCTGAAGATATCCAAAAGCGGGTAAATGAAATAGGTCAACAGATAAGTCAAGATTATGCAGGCAGTCAAAATGAGCTTATTTTAGTTGGTTTGTTAAGAGGTTCTTTTATCTTTATGGCAGATCTAAGCCGAGCAATTAGCGTTGGTCACGAAGTCGACTTTATGACGGCCTCAAGTTATGGCAATGCAGTGGTAAGTAATAGAGATGTCAAAATTTTAAAAGATTTAGATGAAGATATTCGTGACAAAGATGTACTGATTGTTGAAGATATTATTGATACTGGCAATACGCTTAGCAAGGTAATGGCTATTTTAAAACTACGTCATCCTCGTAGTATCGAGATTTGTACATTATTAGATAAACCTTCACGCCGTGAAGTTGTAGTACCTGTAAAGTATATCGGTTTTTCAATTCCTGACGAGTTTGTAGTAGGTTATGGTATAGATTATGCGCAGCATTATCGCCATTTACCATATATTGGACATGTAAAATTACTTGAATCCTAAACTTTATCGAGGTGTATGTGTCACGATTTACTCGCTCATTATGCATACTTTTAATGGTAACAGCCACATCAAGTTATGCCGATATGAAGTTATCAATTAAAGGATTGTCGGGAGAACTTGCGGAAAACGTTGATGCACGCATTTCGTTAATCACACCAGATAAAATCAATAATTCGTCTAGTTTTAAGCGATATTTTGAAAGTGAAGCACAAAAAGCCCTCCGAGCATTAGGGTATTATTCCCCTACTTTTAGTTACGACGAAAGTGATCCTAAAATCCTCGTTGTTAAGGTATCACTTGGCGAACCGGTTAGAATTAAACAATTAAATATTAATATTAATGGTGAAGGTAAACAAGATAAAGATTTTCAAGAATTATTAGCTAAACAACTGCCTAAAATCGGTGAAATTTTAAATCATGGCACTTACGAAGCATTCAAAAAAGGCTTAGAAAGCTTATCATTAAAAAAAGGCTATTTTGATGCTGAAATGCCAACCCATCAATTAGCTGTATCTCAATACGATCATCAAGCTTTTTGGAATATCGATTTTAATACCGGTAAACGCTATAAGTTTAGCGAGGTTAAATTTCCAGACGCAAAAATTCGCCAAGATTATCTTGCCAACATCGTACCTTTTAAAGAGGGGGATGAATATTCGGCTGAACAGCTATCATTATTAAACCGACGCCTTAGTTCAACAAACTGGTTTAACTCAGTGGTTGTTACACCGGATTTTCCTAATCTAACAGCAGACAAAGCGTTACCTATTGATGTGGTAACCACGCCACGTAAAAAAAATGCCATGGATCTGGGTTTAGGTTTTTCAACAGATAACGGCGTGCATGGTAAAATTGGTTGGAATAAACCTTGGATCAATAGCCGAGGACATAGTTTTCAAAGTAATTTATCTCTATCATCACCTGAGCAAATTATTACGATGAGTTATAAAATACCTTTGAAAAAATCACCTATTGAACAATACTATACCATTCAAGGTGGTTATAAAAAAATTGATAATAATGATACCTACTCGCGCTCTTATACCTTAGGTGCTCTGCGTAATTGGGATAACTTTGATGGTTGGCAAACAGCTCTAGGTTTTAATATGTTACATGACGACTTTACTCAAGGGGATGCAAGTTTTAAAACCTTTTTATACTATCCATCACTTAGTATTTCGCGTATTCGTAATGACGGTAATTTATTATCTATGTGGGGCGACTCTCAACGTTATTCGGTTGAAGGCGCTGCCGAATCGTTAGGATCTGATATTAATTTAGTCCGTTTTCAAGCCCAACAAACGTGGATTCGTTCAATTAAACAATCACATCGTTTTATAGCTAGAGGTAATTTCGGCATTATTCAAGCAAGTAACTTTGATAGAGTGCCACCTTCTTTTAGATTTTTTGCTGGTGGTGATCGCAGTATTCGTGGATACAGCTATCAATCTATCTCACCTAAAGATAAAAAAGGTAAACTTAAGGGGGCTTCAAAAATGATCACAGGATCAGCGGAATACCAATACAACCTAACCGGTTCTTGGTGGGGTGCTGCTTTTGTTGATACTGGAGAAGCAATAGATAAAGTCGATACAGCTAAATTTTATACCGGTACCGGCCTAGGTATTCGCTGGGCTTCTCCTGTTGGGCCAATTAAGTTTGATTTAGCAACACCACTAAATAAAAAAGATAAAGGCTCAATACACCTATATATTGGTTTAGGAAGCGAACTATAAAATGGCAAAAAATCCAATAAGAGCGAAAAAGGCTGAAAAAATAAAACGAATACGTAAATGGAAAAAACGTAGCATTGTCGTGCTTTCCATTTTTGTTTTCCTTATCACGTTTATAATTTTAATGATTTACACCTCTTTAGGTGTAAAACTAACAACCTATGTTCTTAATAAATATTTACCTGAATTAAAAATAGCACAAGTTGAAGGTACATTCCATGATTTACATATTAAAGGACTGTCACTTGAACTACCTGGTGTCAATGTACAGGTGAAAGATGCAACATTCAAATTGTCTGGTTTATGTTTAATACAGACAAAAATTTGTGTTAAACAATTTGATGCTGATGGGGTTAATGTTGTAATTAATACTGACGAAATAGAACTTTCACCTGATGAATCAACGTCAGAAAAACGACAAATAATTAAAACACCATTACCTATTGAATTAAAACAAACCCATATTTCAGATGTCATAGTAAAAGTTAACGATATGCAATTTGGTATGTCAGACTTTACAGGCAAAGCTAACTGGGTCAATGAAAAAATCTATGTATATCCTGCTATTGCTATGGATTTACAAGCAATATTTGCAGATTATCCTGCAAAAAAGTCTAATAACCAGATAGATGATAATCTACCGCTTGACCAACAAATTAGGCAACTATTTAATCAACCTTTAATAAACTCACTGCCACAAGTTAGTATTCCACTCGATATTAATGTTACAAGTTTAACCGGGAACAATTGGTTATTACACATTGCAGGGCAAGATTATCATTTCAATCAAGTGAATATCAAAACAGAGATGATTAATAATCATATTATGGTTAAACATGTCGACACCAATGCAATAACACCTTATTCGAGTGGTCATGCTTATGTATCAGGTGAAATAACCTTAGGTGATAATTGGCCTATTTTTGCTTATGTTAAGGCCGATACAGAGAAAAATCATCTTAATGGGCAGTTTTCAGGACACTTATTAGGTAAATTATCAACTTATACTCATGTTGCTGGGTTAAATCAAATTGCTATTGAAGGGCAGATAAATTTTATTGAAAAATATTTACCATTAATTACAAAACTAGAAGGTAAACATATCCAATGGCCAATTGAGGGAACTCCGCAATATCAGCTTGATAATTTTGCTATAAGCTTAAATGGCAATGCACAAAAATATAATATGCTTGCTAAAGGTTTGATTAAGGGAGATGACTTACCTGATACCTCTGTTGATATTATTGGTGATGGTACCAACCAATCTGCCTCTTTTGAGCATGCCAATATTAAGTTTCCACAAGGTGATATTAATCTTACCGGTCAATTAGATTGGCAAAAAGCTCTTAAATGGGATGCTAGTGTTAAACTTAATAATGTTGATATAACTAAAGAGTTACCAACCTTTCCTATTCGCTTAGCCGGTCAACTAAAAACTTCGGGTATGCTCGAAGGTGATTTATGGCAATTAAAGATTCCTGATATACAATTAAAAGGTAACATAAAACAAGCTAATTTTTCAGCTAATGGCGATCTATTTATCGATTCTAATCGTACTTTAGTATCCAAAAATCTAACTATGCTTTGGGGCAAAAACCAATTAAATATTAGTGGTTCTACTGACAAAGGTAATTTAAATAGCCAACTTAATTTAAAGTCTTTGTCATTATTAGCTGATAATCTAAATGGCGCCATCATAGGAAATATTAGAATGACAGGTAATAAAGCCTCACCTGTTATTGAAAACAATATAAATATTAACGATTTAAATTATGAAAATATTTCAATCGCTAAAGCAAATCTATCAGGCAAAATCCAATACAACGATCAACTTAGCGGGCAATTGAAGCTAATTGCTCAAAATATCGATATCGCTAACCAAAATATTAAAAAAGCTAATATTGAACTATCAGGTAATGAAGCTCGCCACGCTTTAAACATAAATTTTGAAGGTAGCCCATTATCGATGGTAACATCATTGAGTGGACAATTAGATAAACAACAGAACAAATGGACCGCAAATATACCGCATAGTTTACTTACATTAGCTAATAATAATCGTTGGCAATTAGCTAAACCTATCTCTCTATCTTATGATATTACTAACCACGTTCCAACTATAGGTGCGCATTGTTGGCGTAGCAATAATTCTAGTATCTGTTTAGATAAATCGTTATCAATAACTAACAATAACCAGACAACTATAACACTAAAAGATATTGATCTTGCTAAATTACCAATACCTACTGATGGTGAAACAAAAATTGATGGTTTTATTAATGGCAAAGCAGATATTAAATTCAATGATGCTAGCAAAATTCCAAGTATCAAAGCCAATATAACCAGTAATAGAGTTTATATTAAACAGATGATCAATAATCAAGCTCTGCCAATTCCATTTGATGTGTTTAATATCAATGCAGATTTTAATGAACAACAAGCTAAATTAGATTGGCGTTTTGGTTTAAATAAATTAGGTAAAATAAATGGTGATCTTTCAATAATTGATCCAACTGGGAAGAAAGATTTAAGTGGCCAACTCAATATCGATAATTTAGCCCTAGCAATTATCAATCCGCTATTAAGTAAAGATGAATATGCTAATGGCGCCATCAATGGTATGGTTAAATTTTCCGGTTCTTTAATCGATCCTAGTTTAACCGGTGGTTTCAATTTAAAACATAGTGACATAAAATCTAGCCAATTACCAATCGATATCAAATCGGCTATGCTTGATATTAAATTCAATGGTAAAACTTCAACAATGAAAGGAATATTAGCCACTAAGTCAGGTAATATTAATATTAATGGTCAAGCCAGTTGGAATAATTTGGAAAAATGGCAAGCAACCTTAAATGTTAATGGTGCGGCCATGGATGTCACTGTACCACCAATGATTGTCATGTCAGTCATTCCAGATATTAAAATAGAAGCAACACAAGATGAACTGACAATTCTTGGTAAAGTTTCAATTCCTAAAGGTAAAATCACTGTTGATTCGCTTCCACCGTCAAGTATTGATGTGTCACCAGATGAAGTCATGTTGGATCGAAACCACAAACAGATTCAAGCACAAAAATTTGGCATGAAAATTAATAGCCATATTGAAATCAATATCGGTGATAAAGTCACTGTAGATGCTTTTGGTTTGCAAGCCTCATTAAAAGGTAAACTCATTGCAACACAGACAAATAAAGGACTAGACTTACACGGTGAAATATTAATTCCTAACGGTCGATTTCATGCTTATGGTCAAGACTTAATCATTAATAAAGGCATTATCACTTTTTCTGGTCCAACGGACCAAGCTATGTTAGAAATAGAAGCCATTCGTAATCCTGAAGCAATGGATAACAGTAATATTACGGCAGGTATCCGAGTTAAGGGATCATCAACAGATCCTAAAATTGAGATTTTCTCCGATCCGGCTATGTCACAACAAGAAGCTCTCTCTTATCTAATTCGCGGTCAAGGTCTTGATAGTTCTGACCAAAGTGATAATGATATGATGACAGCGTTTTTAGTTGGTGTTGGAACCGCCAAAACAGGACAATTTATCGGTGATATAGGTAATGCATTTGGCATTAAGAATCTCTCTTTAGATACTCAAGGGGCAGGAAATAATTCAAAAGTGGTTGTAAGTGGTTATATATTACCTCATCTACAGCTAAAATATGGTGTAGGTATATTTGACTCACTAGCTACATTTACCTTACGTTATCGTTTATTGCCAAATTTATATGTCGAAGCAGCTTCTGGTATTGCGCAAACACTAGATCTTATCTATCAATTCGAGTTTAATTAATATTAATTAATTCGTATTAGTTCGCCAAAAGTTAAATTGGCGAACTAATTTAGATTTTTTGGCCGATTAGCATTTCACGTTTTAGACCAAATCCTTTCCGTTTTTCAACATTAAATCCAGCATTAATTAAATTACGTCGGACAAAACCAGCTGCGGTAAAAGTTGCAAATGTTCCTTTCTCTCTCGTTAATTGATAACAACGTTTAAATAGAGATTCATTCCACATATCAGGATTTTTGGCTGGCGAAAAACCATCAAAAAACCATGCATCAATTAAACTATTTTGTTGAACTAGGAAATCGGCAAAGCAGCTAATATCGTCATAACATATCAATAAATTCGTTTCATCTAAACTGCCAACATCGGATTTTATTAAGAAATCTTGCAATTGCTTAGCTAATGGAGATAAAGAATCTTCACTATTAATAACTTTATCATGAATTTTTGATATTTCACTGGCAGATAAAGGATATTTTTCAACACTAAAAAAATTCAATTTTTTCAAATTACTATTTGGATTTTTCTGTCTAAATTGTTTAAAAGTTTGCCAAGCAACTAAAAAACTTAAACCTGAACCAAAACCGGTTTCACCAATAGTAAAAGTCTCTTGCTGATGTTGTAAAAATCGCTCATATAAACAATTCCCTTCAATAAAAACATAACGAGTTTCATCTACTGCACCGTCAGTATTAAAATAGACATCATCAAAGTAACGAGAGAGTGGAATTTGATTATCATCCCAAATGATAGTTGATTCGAGCATAAACATCCTTTAAGCGATATTTAACAAACTGTATATTCATATAGATTACGTATATAATACGCTAAGTTAACTTATGAGGTAAATTATGGTTTTTCTTTTTCGCTTAATCAGTGTGTTATTTATTGGTATTATAACTTGTGTGCTAGGCGTTATTTTTTGTTTATTCAATCCTCGTAACCCTAAAAATGTGGCTAGATTTGCCCATCTTTTTAGTTTTTTCTTCAAACCAATTTTAGGTGTAAAGGTTGATACACGTAGACAAGCAAATATTAACAATTTAGGCAGTTGCGTATTTATTGCTAATCACCAAAACAACTATGATATGGTGGTTGCTGCTGACATTGTACAACCCAAAACCGTTACAGTGGGTAAGAAAAGCCTTGCTTTGATTCCCTTTTTTGGACAACTTTATTACTTAACAGGCAATATTTTGATTGACCGTAATAATAAATCAAAAGCTCGAGACACCATTAACTTAGTTGTTAACGAAATAAAAAAACGAGGAATATCTATATGGATGTTCCCCGAAGGTACTCGAAGTCGTGGACGCGGATTATTACCATTTAAAACTGGTGCCTTTAAAGCTGCTATAGCCGCTGGCGTTCCTATTGTGCCAATTTGCGTATCAGATACCAATAATATAAAACTTAACCGCCTTAATAATGGCCATATGATCGTTGAGATGCTTCCGCCAATCGAAACCCAAAATCTACGTAAAGAAGATGCTAGAATATTAATGGAACAGTGCTATCAATTGATGTCAGAAAAAATTGCCCAAATTAATTTAGAAGTGACTAAATTAAATAACAAATAATTGAAATAATAACTCTATACTATGACAAAAATTGATCGTAATTTTGATGATATCAGCCATAAATTTGCCAAAAACATTTATGGCACAAACAAAGGTAAGATTCGAGAAGCTATCGTTTGGCAAGAGCTAGAAAATATATTAGCTAGCTATCCATCGAATAAACCATTAACTATTTTAGATGCAGGCGGTGGACAAGGTCAGATTGCTTGTCGACTAGCAAAATTAGGTCATAACATTACTGTTTGTGATATTTCCGAGCAAATGCTGGAATTAGCAAGAAAGCAAGCCGAACAAGAAAATCTAAGTTTAAATTTTATTCATTGCCCTATTCAAGATCTAAAGCAATTCATTAAAATACAATTTGATATTGTGATTTGTCATGCCGTTTTAGAATGGGTAGCCGATCCAATCCAAATAATACAGTCGCTAAAACAATATCTTAAACAAGATGGTTATTTGTCATTAATGTTCTATAACTATCACGGGCTATTATTTAAAACAGTGACTTTAGGTAATTTTGGATATACTCAAGCCGGTCTTAATAAACGTAAAAAGAAAACCTTATCTCCCGATTATCCTCGAGATCCAAATCAAGTATATCAATGGTTGAACCAACAAAATTTTGAGATCATCAATAAAATAGGTATTCGATTATTTCATGACTATTTAACCAATAAGTCAAAAGCCGAAACACATTTTAAGCAATTATTAGAAATTGAAAAACAGTTTTGCCAAACTGAACCCTATCTCAGTTTGGCAAGGTATATTTTAGTTACCGCAAAAATTAATAACAACTAATTTAGAGAAAAGATTAGGGGAAGCATATTCCTTTACACTCCCCTATTTTCTTAGAAGAAAATGGCATTAACAATTAATAATGTCACTGTTCCTGCAGCCCAAAGTACGGTAGTTGTCATACTCCAAACTTTAATTTGTTCTTTAACTTCAGTAACGCCTAGTGAACGATTCACTACCCAAAAATAAGCATCATTGAAATGAGAAAACATAAATGAACCAATAGAGCAGCCTAATCCAGCCATAATCGGATTTACCCCCAATGTTCCAATCATTGGTG
Source organism: Gilliamella sp. LMG 34362 (assembly GCF_984569125.1). NCBI lineage: Bacteria > Pseudomonadati > Pseudomonadota > Gammaproteobacteria > Orbales > Orbaceae > Gilliamella > Gilliamella sp. LMG 34362. The sequence goes on from NZ_OZ474902.1 coordinate 1,780,185, forward strand.
CAGTAATACTTGCTGCGGTAATCATGGCAACTACACCAGAACCTTGAATTAAGCGAATCAAAGTTGAAATTGTCAATGGTAACAAAATACCAGGCACACCAATTTTTACAATATATTCAGCAATAATTTGACCTGTTCCTGAGTCACGTAACACCATTCCTAATGCGCCACCACCGCCAATAACAAGCAATATAATACCAGCAGAACGAATTGAATTTTCCATTTGATGCACAACATCTTTTCGAGGAAATGAGTTAGTTAATGCCATGATAGCAATTAATAAACCAATGCCCACAGCTACAATTGGGTGTCCAATTGTTTTTAACATAATGGCAATAGAATTATCCCATTTCATTTCATTTACTAAAGTAGCGGTTAATATCAAAATAATCGGAGTGACAATTGGTGCAAACGATGCTAATGCACTTGGTAATTGTTGATCATCTTCTAAATTTTGCGAAGTAACTGTTAGACGTTCACGGGTAAAATTCTCACCATCCTCCGTAGGAATTTGATAAATACTACGACCAACATGGCGAGTATAAATAAATCCAGCAATAGTAATAGGTATAGCAACAACCATTGCCCATAGCATATATTCACCAAGGCCAATACCAAATTGTGAAACTACACCAAATGGTCCTACCGCTGGTGGAATCATACTGTGGCTTATAACAAGTCCCATAGCCAATGTTGAACCAAGTCCGACTACAGATTTACCGGTACTACGCGAAATAGCTTTCACTAACGGTAATAGAACAATAAATGCTGAATCACAAAATACAGCCAAACTCACTAATAAACCGATAATGACTAATGCTAACTCTTCTCTGCCTTTTCCTAAAAGGTTAATAAAAACTTGAGCCATTTTTTGCGCTGCACCACTCATCTGCAAAACTGACCCCATCATAACGCCAAAGCCAATAACGATCCCTATGTTACCGAGCGTATTACCAAAGCCTTTACTAATCGTTGCAATCATAAATTCACCAGGCATACCACCGAGTGAGCCAGTAATTAAAGCGGATATAATCAATGCAGGAAATGCCTGAATTCTTGTTTTCAAAATCATAAATAGTAACAAAGTAATTGCAACAAGTAGACCGGCAACCATTCGCCAGCTGCTCTTTTCAATGCTATGTAAACTTCCTAGATAAAAAACAATTAATCCGACAACCACTAAAATAATGCCATTTAATAAGACATAAGGATAAAGTGATTTATTATTATTTTCTTTTTTAGACATATGCAAACCCTCCTTCGATAATGACATAATCATTACCGAAAAATAAATTGTTATAAGTAAGAATAGCTACTTATTAACGTTTGAAATTTGGTGCGTATAGCGCAGCTAAACGTATAGCCTCAATCAAACTTACTGGATTAGCGATTCCTTTTCCGGCAATATCATTTGCTGTGCCATGGTCAACAGATGTGCGAAGAATCGGCATTCCATTAGTGATAGAAATGGTACGATGAAAATCAACCATTTTTGTTGCAATATGACCTTGGTCATGATACGGAGATAAAACAGCATCATAGCCACCACCCATAGCAAAATGGAAAACACTATCAGCTGGTTTAGGGCCATTAATATCAATCCCTTGTTTACGAGCCATTTCAATACCTGGTAATAAAACATCATCATCCTCATGACCAAAAAGACCATGCTCTCCGCAATGTGGATTAATACCGGCAACCGTCATTCTCGGTTTATTGATCCCCAATTTAACCAATGCATCGTTACAACGAATTGCATAATCACAGACTCTTTCTGGCGTTAATGATTCAATAGCTTTAACCAATGCTAAATGACGAGTTAAGAAAAATACTCTTAAATCTCGAACTTGAAACATAGTAAGTGGATCTTGACTGCCAGTAAGATCTGCTAATATCTCGGTATGACCAATATAGTTAACATTACCAGCTTTAAGGGATTCTTTATTGATAGGTGTTGTTGCAATGGCATCAAGTTTTTTTTCCATAGCAAGCTCAGTGATAACTTTAATATAGTTGAATGCTGCTTGACCACATTGTCCTTCAATTTGGCCAATTTTAAACGTTTCATAATTTAATTCGCCACACTGAATAAGATTCAATACATTAGGTTTATCTTGTATTTGAGTTAGATCGGTAATTTCATTAATTTGTAAGTTTACTTTTGAAAACTTACACGCATCAGCTAACACCTTTTTATCGCCTGTTACCAGTACACATCCATATTCATATGTTTCTGGTGCTGCAATACTTTTCACGACAATTTCAGGGCCTATACCAGCCGGATCGCCCATAGGAACTCCGATTAAACAACGACGTTTCATTTATTACTCCTTTAAAATTACTCAAAATTTGCTCAACTTATGTTGTTTTATCTAAGTTGAACCAGTTATAAGGTATTAATGCTTCATGCTTTCATGTGATGAAATCTTGGTACTCAAATAGTCGATACAATGAACTAAAGTATTATCGTTACCGACAAATCCACCTTTTGTTACTATCGAATAACCATCACATTTCCCTCCGACAAGGTGTCCATAAACCGTTAATGGCTCAACTTCATCTTTAAGTAAGAAACCACTACTTCCTAATCGATTTACAACATTTACAGTGACATCTCCACCACTGGTATAAATACCTCTAATAATAGATTCAGGGTGGAATAAGACTTGAGCAGTTATTTCGGCAATAGCCTGATTCAAGGTATTACTAATTTCACTCATACTCATATTATTGCTAGCAGCTAACTTAGCTAAATCACAAACATGCTCTGGCATTTCAACGGTATCAATGCCGATCACATCAAATTGATCAACCTTTTCCAGTAATTTATCTACAATTGGTTTAGCTTTCTTGATGTCTTTAGAAATTTCTATCAATTCATCAACCAATATCGTTTCTAACCAAACTTTTCGGTCATATTTCAATTTTCTTATTTGTCTTTGAGTAAGATCAGACACACTGCCTATTGCGACAAACACTTTGTTGGCCATCTTTCGTTCTGATGAATAACGTAGATCAGCAAATTGGGCAGTAAATGGCCCCGGATCAACACAAAAAACAGGCAAATTAACATTATTCGCTGCTTGCGCTATCACACTAATGTCAGTATCCGTAGTCGCATCAAATATGACAATTCGACCACCTTGTTGATATATTTGTTTTAAACGCTGCTCAATTCTATCTTTACCTTCTAAAACATCCTTGAGAGCAATATGTGAGACTGGATATCGAGACTGGCAACGAAATAATTCTAAAATTGAAGACTCCGTCATCGGATTTTTAGGATCATTACGCATTGCTGTATTCTGTAATGGGATACCATTAACTAATAAAGATCCGCCAACACAAATTCGATCACTAGATGGATACACAGGTACAACTAAAGCCATTAGATTAGGATCATTGTCGATAACCGCATCAACTTCTGCCCCTAAATTACCTCGCAGCGTGGAGTCTATACGTTTACTAATTAAAGGTTGATATTTGCTAAACTGGCTTATGCAATCGACAACCCGTGAATACGCCTCTTTATAAGGTATTGAACGTGAATCAGTTGCAAATGAAATCACATCAAATCTAGAAAGATCTTCATTAAATTTTTCTAAACATGTAATTGCATTAAACCCTTTTTTGCTTAATAAAGCACAGGTAGCATTAGCACCTGTCAAATCATCAGCTACAACGGCAACTTTCATATTTTTGCTTCCTCTCAAAAATTAAGCTCAATAAATGAACTTTTTATACATCTACCAAAATTAACTAACTATTAGTTACATCACTTAATAAATATATTTAATATCCTGTTTTATTAATTGTTTTTCAAAATTACTAGGAAATTGCTTTTCAGTTATAAGATAATTAAATCGATTTAAATCGCAGATTTTAAAACGACATCTAAGCCCCAATTTACTGCTATCAACCAATAGAACCGATTGAATAGATCTAGATAATGCCATCCATTTACAGTCAGCTTTAATCTGTGTAGTGGTCAATGCACCATCTTCTAGATTAAAACCATCCGCACCAATAAAGGCTAAATCAATAACCTGCTCTGATAGATACTTCATGGCTTGAGTGTTATAAGCTGACGCATTTGTTGTTTGTATTTCACCAGGACAAATAATCGTGTTTACTTCTGGCCGGGAAGATAATTCCAAAGCCACATGTAAATCTAAAGTAATCACTGTAATTGGAACATTGATATTCAAGGCAAATTCACGCATCGTTGTTCCTGCATCAATAAAAATTACCATCCCTGGTTGTAATAAACTTACCGCTATTTTCCCTACTCTTTTCTTACCTTCAGAAAATCTATTCTGTTTGATGTTATATAGGGGGGTGCCATTTAAAAAACTTCTTTTTATTTCACCTCCATACGATACTTTGATTAATCCTTTTTCTTGTAAAAGTTTTAAGTCCCGTCTGATACTCATATGTGAAACGGAAAATAAATTAGATAGTAAATTGATATTGGCAACATCATATTCATCTAAGTACTCTAAAATTCTTTTATATCTTGGTAATTCTTGTTTCATAGTGAGTTTCCCAATTAAGTTGGCGCCATTGTAGTAATAAAATAATCAACAAAATGTTAATCTTTTAACACTTTCACAACCCAGTTTAACAAATGTGATCTGAATCAAACTTTCACTTTTTCTTGGTTAGTTTTTTGTGAATCAATAAAATTATTTTCGGTTTTATGCATACAATTTATGCTTCTATTTTTTCAATCTTCACCAGAGTTAATTTAATTCATAAATAAGGATAATTTGGATATGACAACAAAATCAGAAAGTTCTTTGGTAAGCAAAAATGAAACTTTGCAACTTGCCAAACAAGTTTTAAAACAAGAAGCTGCTGCAATAGAAGAAATTGTTAACTCAATTAATGAAACTTTTTTACATGCAGTAGAATTAATTTTGCGTACCAAAGGAAGAGTTATCGTGACAGGAATGGGAAAACCTGGCTATATTGCTCGTAAACTTTCCGCTACATTTATGAGCACCGGTACTCCGTCTTTTTATTTGCATCCAGCAGAAGCTATTCATGGTGATTTAGGTTGCATTACCAAAGATGACACTATTATTGCCCTCTCAAACAGTGGAGAAACAGCCGAAATTATTAATATTTTACCGACCATAAAACAAATTAATATTCCGTTAATCTCAATTTGTGGTAATCCATTATCAACTTTAGCTCGCTTTGCAACCTACAATTTAGATGCCCATGTATCCCATGAAGCATGCCCTCTCAATTTAGCACCAACAACAAGTACAACGGTAGAATTAGCCTTAACTGATGCATTGGCAATATCAGTGATGCATGCAAAGAAATTCAGCTTACAAGATTTTGCTTTTTATCATCCAGGCGGAAATCTAGGCCAAATACGTTTAATGACAGTGCAACAGTTAGTTGAAAAACATAATAGAAAGGTTGCTATTACCACAGAAAAATCTATTTCTGACGCTATTTTTGCTATGACGAATTCGGGGATAGGCGCTGTTGCGATAGTTGATAACAATAATGTATTACTTGGTATAATTACAGATGGTGATATTCGTAGACAATTACAATACCAACCTAATTTGTTAGATATTCAAGTTTCTGAGTTAATGATAACCACACCAATAACCATTGAACATAGCCAATATGTATCAGAGGCTTTATATAAAATGGAACAACATAAACCTAGGCCAATAACCGTTTTACCTGTGATTGATAATAAAAAACAATTTATTGGCATGATACATATCACAGATATATATCACTAAATCAAATCTTATTATCATCAAGTAACAACAGACAAAATTAAGATAACTAAAAGAGCACTCGAAAATTTGCCAATAAATCGTTATTATAGTGTCATTAATTTCATTAGCTGAAGGTTGTAATTATGATAGTTGTTACTGGTGGTGCCGGTTTTATTGGAAGTAATATTGTTAAAGGTTTGAATGATTTAGGCCGAAAAGATATTTTAGTAGTAGACGATTTAACCGATGGAACTAAATTTGCCAATTTAGCAGATTTAGATATTGCTGATTATATGGATAAAGATGAGTTTATTTCAGCAATAGTCTCCGGTGAAAATCTGGACATTGAAGTTATTTTTCATCAAGGAGCATGTTCATCTACTACTGAATGGGATGGCAAATTTATGATGGAAAATAATTACAACTATTCAAAAGATTTGCTACATTATTGTTTAGATTTTGATATTCCTTTTTTATACGCTTCTTCCGCCGCAACTTATGGTGGACGTAGTGACAATTTTATTGAAGATAGAGTTTATGAAAAACCTTTAAATGTATATGGTTATTCAAAGTTTTTATTCGATCAATACGTACGAGAAATTTTACCAAATGCAAATTCGCAAATTTGCGGTTTCCGTTATTTCAATGTTTATGGACCTCGTGAAAATCATAAAGGTAGCATGGCTAGCGTTGCATATCACTTGAATGAACAAATAACCAAAGGCGAAAAGCCAAAATTATTTTCGGGTAGTGATAATTTTAGACGTGATTTTATTTACGTTGGCGATGTGGTTGAGGTTAACTTATGGTTCTGGAAAAATAAAGTTTCTGGCATTTTTAATTGTGGAACTGGTCGTGCAGAATCATTCCAATCAGTTGCTGATGCAGTTTTAGATTATCATAAAAAAGGCGAAATCGATTATATTCCATTCCCTGAACACTTAAAAGGTCGCTATCAAAGCTTTACTCAAGCTGATCTGACTAAATTCAGGAAAACAGGTTGTCCTATTGAGTTCAAAACAGTGTCTCAAGGAACAACTGAATATATGCAATGGTTAAACCAACAATAAAGGAACCTCAATGAAAACGTTGATTATTGGTCCTTCATGGGTTGGAGACATGATGATGTCACAAAGCTTATATCGCACATTAAAACAGTTAGATCCATCTATTGAAATTGATGTGATGGCACCAGCTTGGTGCCGAGCTTTATTAGATAAAATGCCTGAAGTAAATCAGTCAATCGCTATGCCTATCAGCCATGGTGAGTTTGCTTTAAGCAAACGTTATCAGTTAGGAAAGGAATTACGCAATAATCAATACGATCAAGCTATCATCTTACCTAACTCTTTTAAATCAGCACTCATTCCTTTTTTTGCTAAAATTGCTAAACGTACTGGTTGGAAAGGTGAGATGCGTTATGGCTTATTAAATGATTTACGAGTGCTGGATAAACAAGCCTTTCCATTAATGGTAGAACGCTATGTCGCTCTCGCCTATCCTAAGCAGAATATCCACTCAGCAAAAGATATTCCTCAACCAATTTTATGGCCAAAACTTAATGTTTTAACCGATGAGGTTGAACAAACATTATCTACATTTAATATTACCAGTGAAGAACCATTAATTGGTTTTTGCCCTGGAGCCGAATTTGGCCCAGCCAAACGCTGGCCTGATTATCATTATGCTGCATTAGCCGATAAGATAGTTAAACAACATGCTAAAATTATTATTTTCGGTTCAGGAAAAGATAAAATAGTTGGCGAACAAATCATTGCTAAAATGAATCATGGAGAACACTGTATTAACCTTGCTGGACAAACGGAATTAGGACAAGCAATAAATCTGATTGCTGCGTGTAAAGCTGTCGTCACCAACGACTCAGGACTAATGCATGTAGCAGCAGCGCTGGATAAACCTTTAGTCGCACTTTATGGGCCAAGTAGTCCTGATTTTACCCCACCACTATCCAATAAAGCAGAAGTAATCCGTTTAATCACTGGCTATCATCGCGTTCGTAAAGGTGATGCTGAACAAGGCTATCATCAAAGCCTTATTGATATAAAACCAGATTTAGTATTTGAAACATTAATGAATCTTATCGTTCGCTGTGAAAAGAGCTGTTAATTATGCGCGTGTTAATTGTTAAAACTTCATCTATGGGTGATGTATTGCATACTTTACCTGCTTTAACTGATGCTGCTAATAGCATACCTAACATAACATTTGACTGGGTGGTTGAAGAAAACTTTTGTCAAATTCCCAGTTGGCATTTTGCAGTAAATGACATCATTCCGGTTGCTATCAGACGTTGGCGAAAAAACTGGTTCGCTAAGCCCATTCGCCAAGAACGACATCAATTTATAGAACACTTACAGCGTAAACAGTATGATTGCATTATTGATGCTCAAGGGCTAATTAAAAGTGCGTTTTTAATCACTCGTAAAGCGAAAGGTATTAAACATGGTTTGGATCGCCAAAGCATAAAGGAACCAATTGCTAGTTGGTTTTATGATGTAAAACATCATGTTCCTAAACAGATGCATGCCATTGAACGTGTTCGTATGTTATTTGCAAAAAGTCTTAACTATTCACAACCAGATTCGATTGGTGACTATGCTATTGCTGATCATTTTTTAACATCATTACCACCTGATAACCAAAAATACTTGATTTTCCTACATGCAACTACCCGGGATGAAAAACATTGGACAGAATCGGCATGGCGTAATTTAATTGAGTTAATTGAGCCTACTGGCCTTAAAATTAAACTTCCATGGGGAGCACCGCATGAACAAGAACGTGCATTGCGATTAGCCCAAGGATTCAAACACGTTGAAGTATTACCTAAATTATCTCTCAATGAAATTGCAACGGTTATTGCCGGAGCCAAAGCTGTAGTATCCGTCGATACTGGATTAAGCCACTTAACAGCAGCATTAGATAGACCTAATATTACTTTATTTGGTAATACCGATCCGAAGCTTATTGGCGGATATGGAAAAAACCAACATAGCATCATTTCAGCAGATAAAATGATGCAAACCATAACAGCTGACGAAGTTTATCAACAGTTAATAACATTTATTTAAATCATATTTAAATTTTTTTAATCTATAGGATAGTAAAAATGAACAAATATAGTGAGCTAATTCGGGAAAAATATGCACAAATTGGTAGTAATGATTTAGGTTATATTGATGATGCTTTAGGTGCAGTAATGACAGTTCTCAATGAGATAGTTGATAATCAACAAGTACCAACTGAATTGCGAGAAAAAGCCGCATATGCTGCAGCTAATCTACTAATCAGCGATTTTGACGTTAAATAACGGTAGGAAGTTTAATAATAAATCGAGTTGATAAATCATCAGATTCGACATGAATATGACCTTTATGCGTGTCGATAATAGATTTAACGATTGCTAAACCAATCCCTGTTCCCGAGCTATCTTTACCATTACGGTGCCGTGATTCATCAACTCGATAGAAGCGATCAAAAAGATGTGGTAAATGGCGACTTTCAATCTTTTTACCTGGATTAGCAATAATAATTTGGATTCGTTTTTGATTTACTTGACTCAAGCTAATTTTAATTGTCTGATTTGCAGGAGTATATCGAATAGCATTGGATAATATATTACTTATCGCTCGCCCTAACATCATTTTATCCCCTTCTATATGAGAACAACTACCTTCTATTTGAAAAGTTATATTTTTTTCATCGGCTAAAGGTTCAAAATACTCACACATCAAACTAATCATTGAATGAAGATCAATATCAATAAGATTAGGAACTAATTGATGATTATCTGCTTGAGCTAAAAACAGCATATCAGAAATCATTTGAGACATTTTTTCATACTCTTCTAAATTAGAATATAAAATTTCTCGATATTCATCAGTTGATCGCGCATTATTTAATACTATTTGTGTTTGTGTGGTTAAATTAGTAATTGGCGTGCGCATTTCATGAGCGATATCAGCAGTAAAATTGCGTTGCCGATCAAAAACATCTTCCATTCGATGAAGCATATTGTTAAAAGCTTTAACCAAACTAACATATTTCACCGGTACCGACTTGGTTGAAATACGATAATTTAAACTTTTCATATTAATACCTTCAATCTTTTTAATTAAACGATTGATTGGTTTTTGCGTAAAATATATTGAGATTAATGAACCGATTAAAGCCAAAACACAAGCAATAACGATAAGTAAACCCAAACCATTTCTTAGTCGCTTAATAAATTCAAGCTGTAAATCACGCGCTACTGCAACTATCGTCGTATATTGGCGACCTTCGTCCAATAGTACTCTAGAGGCTCCGATACGATAAGATGATTTATCAATGTTCCAAATTGCAGTGCTATTTTCGGTAATTAAACGATCAAAATCTTCTTGTGATAAAGCAATAGATAAATTTGGACCTCGGGTGCGATAGACAATTTTCCCTGAATCATCAATAATATAAACAAATAAATGATGATGGCCGGTTAAAATAAGTAAAAGATTTTGAAAGAATTCATCACGGTTTTCATCGGGCGAATAATAGGTAAGCTCACGCTCGATTGAGGTGATGACAGAATTCAGTTCTGTAACATTTTGCTGAATAGAAATTTTTTCAAAAGTATGTTCAATAAGATAGCTAAAACAATAAAGTAGCCCACAGGTCAGTAGGCATACAATAAGTGGTATACGAAATGATATGATGTTAGTTTTCTTCATCCAATACATCTAATTTATATCCCATTCCTCGGACTGTATGAATTAATTTCGGTTCAAAATCAGCATCGATCTTGTTCCGCAAACGCCTAATTGCCACATCAATAACATTGGTATCACTGTCAAAATTCATATCCCATACTTGAGAAGCGATAAGTGATCTAGGAAGTACTTCACCAGGATAACGTAAAAAATATTCCAGTAATAAAAACTCTTTATTGGTTAAATCAATTCTCTTATCACCCCTGGTCACGGTTCGTTTAGGTAAGTCCATAACAAGATCAGCAATACTTAATTGATAATTATTAACTTGTGGTACATTTCGTCTTAATAATGATTTAACTCTTGCTAATAGTTCGGCAAAAGAAAATGGTTTAACTAAATAATCATCAGCGCCTAAATTGAGTCCTTTGACTTTATCTTCAACACTCCCCATTGCCGTCAGCAGAATAATTTGCGTATCTTTACCTGCTTCTCGTAAAGACTGCACTATCTTCCAACCAACAATATCAGGGAGCATTACATCTAGAATAATTAAATCATAATCTTCAGTCATTGCTCGATGATAGCCATCTAAGCCATTATCGGTGAGATCAACAATAAATCCTGACTCAACTAATCCTTGGCGTAGATATTCACCTGTTTTTTGTTCATCTTCAACAACTAACAATTTCATATTGAATATTCCTTAATGTTCTATCAGGTTATCGAAATTGCATAATGCAGTAATAGGATATATGAAAAAGGGAAATGGCATCATGACAATTCAATGACTATTTTGTAATCTAATGGTCATTAAATAGTCGGATTAGATTTGTTATAGTATCGCCACAATGATTCATGAGGCTAGACAGTATTGTTTCATTGTTTTATTTCCTTTCATCCATTCCTTGCAATTTAATGCAGCCCTAGTTGATCTAGGGTTTTTTTTTGACTCTAATACTTACTGACGTAAATTTATCCATGGATTACGGCTAATTCACTATAAAACTAATTTTATTTTAGCAAATTTAACCGTAATTGAATATGGTTGATGTTAGTTTTTACGAAGAACAATACCGGTTTCAATATGATCGGTATAAGGAAATTGATCGAACATGGCAAAATGTTCAATTTGATGCGTTTTAGTAAGTTGTTCTAAATTATTTTTCAACGTATTAGGATTACAAGAAATATAAATAATTGTTTGATAACTTTGGATAATCTCAAGCGTATTATCGTCTAATCCTGCTCGTGGAGGATCGACTAATACGGTTTGACATTGATAATCATCTAAATTAATACCCTGCAATCGATTAAATTGTCGTTCTTTTTTAATTGCACTGGTAAATTCTTCGGCCGATAATCTGGCAATAATTAAGTTATCAATATTATTTACTTTAATATTATGTTGTGCAGAATAAACCGATGCTTTTGCGATTTCAGTTGCCAACACCTTCCTAAAATTTTGTGCTAATGCAATCGAAAAATTACCGTTACCACAATAAAATTCGAGAAGATCACCTTTAGAATATTTAGTAACCGATATTGCCCACTCCAACATTTTAATGTTGATAGCCGCATTAGGTTGGGTAAAACTGTTTTCCACTTGTCGATAACTAAAGTTATTATCAAATATGGGTAAAGTCTCATCGACATAATCAACATTTACAGCAATTTTTTGATTACTAGCTCGACCAACCAAATTGGCAATAATACCCTGCTCCGCTAATTGTTGTTTTAAACGCTCAGCTTCTATTATCCATTGGTCATCTAATTTTTTATGATATAAGAGTGTTATTAATAACTGGCCGCTCAACGTGGAAAAATAATCAATCTGAAAAAGTTGATGGCGCAACTTATCGTTATATTGAAGTAACGGTAAAATTGTTTGCATGGCACGATTAATTAATTGTGATGCAATTGGGAAGCTATCAATTCTTACTCTTTTTTTAGTTTTTTTATCATACATAATATGATAAAGCTCCTCACCGTTATGCCAAATTCTAAATTCAGCTCGCATACGATAGTGACTAATTGGTGAAGAGAAAACCTGTAAATCGGGTAATGAAAAATCAGATAATAATGTTTTTAAGTTGATTATTTTATTTTGTAACTGCTGGTTATATTTGTCGTTAGAAAAAGATTCTGTCATATTTATAATTCGATCATCAATTTAACTAAAAAAGAATAGTGTTAAGTTTGCTACCTTGTTATTTTACTGATTTTAGCATAAACCATAAATTATGATAAGTTTAACCATTCATGATTAGCCAATAAATAGTATGTTTATGATTAAAAATTGTTTTATTCTTAACTATTTTCGGCTCTGTTACTCAAAGATTATGTTAGTTAAGGATAAACATTGTAGTTATAACAATTGCCGTTATAATGTGGGACAAAATGATAGATAAAAGAGCACTATGACTACACAAACTTTTTCCGATTTACAGTTAGATGATATCCTAATTGACAATCTACAAACACAAAATATTAATACACCAACGGTAATCCAAGCACAAACTATACCAGTAGCATTAGACGGTAAGGATGTTTTAGGATCGGCGCCAACCGGAACCGGTAAAACCTTAGCTTTTTTGATTCCAGCGGTACAACATTTACTTGATTTTCCTCGTCGAAAACCAGGACCACCACGAATTTTGATACTAACCCCTACTCGAGAACTCGCAATCCAAATAGCTGAGCAAGCAAAATTGCTTACGCAATCAACTCACCTAAGTATCGCCACCATTACTGGTGGAGTTGCTTATATGAACCATGCTGAAGTGTTTAGTAAAAATCAAGATATTGTCATAGCCACTACTGGTCGATTATTACAGTATATTAAAGAAGAAAACTTCGATTGTCGTGCGGTTGAAATGTTAATATTGGATGAAGCAGATCGCATGTTAGATATGGGATTTGCTCAGGATGTAGAAACTATCTCTGCAGAAACTCGTTGGCGCAAACAGACGTTACTATTTTCAGCTACGCTTGAAGGTGATGGATTACATAGCTTTGCTAATCGTATTCTTGAACAACCCGTCGAAATCAATGCCGACCCTTCGCGAAAAGAACGAAAAAAGATTTTGCAATTTTATTATCGCGCTGATGATTTTACCCATAAAATTGCATTATTAACGCATTTATTGAAACAAGAAGAAGTGAAAAAAACGATTGTCTTTGTTCGTAAACGGGAAAGAGTACATGAATTAGTAACATTACTTCATCAAGCAGGTATTCAAAGTTGTTATCTAGAAGGCGAAATGGTTCAAGCCAAACGTAATGAAGCAATCAAAAGAATTAGTAATGACACCGTAAATGTGTTGGTTGCAACAGATGTTGCCGCTAGAGGAATAGATATTGACGATATAAGCCATGTTATCAATTTCGATGCGCCTAAAACCGCTGATGTTTACTTACATCGCATTGGTCGTACTGCTCGTGCTGGAAAAAAAGGTACCGCAATAATGTTAGTTGAAGCTCACGATAATGAGTTATTACTAAAAATTGAACGTTATATACGTGAACCGATTAAATTAAGAACCATTGATGAATTGCGACCAAAAACTAAAGCACCTAAAGCTGTGACCAAAAAGAAACCGTCACAAAAAGCTAAACAAAAAAGTGTAGCTAAAAAGCAAGAAGATACGAAAAAGAAAAAGGTAAAACAGCGTCATCGAGATACTAAAAACAAAGGTAAACCAAAGAAAACGATAATTAAAACCGAATAATAATTTATTTATCATAGTTTAAACTTATGAAATCAATCGCTGATAACAGCTTGGCGTATTGATACATACTGCTATAATTCACCGCAAATAAATTACAAATTTAGTTACACAAGGAGACATTTTATGACATTAGTAACTCGTAAGGCACCAGACTTTACTTCATCTGCAGTGCTTGGTTCTGGTGAAATAGTAAATAATTTTAATTTAGCCGAACATATCAAAGGCAAATATGCAGTCGTATTCTTTTGGCCTATGGATTTTACTTTTGTATGTCCATCAGAAATCATTGCTTTTGATCACCGTCTTGAAGAATTCAAAAAACGTGGTGTAGAAGTTATTGGTGTATCAATGGATTCTGAATATGTCCATAATGCATGGCGCAATACTCCACAAGATAAAGGTGGTATTGGTGAAGTAAAATTCCCTATCGTTGCAGATATCAAACATAGCATTATGCAAGCTTACGGTGTTGAACATCCTGAAGCAGGTGTTGCACTTCGTGCTTCATTCTTTATTGATAAATCAGGCGTTGTTCGTCATGAAACTATCAATGATCTTCCAATTGGACGTAACGTTGATGAAATGCTACGTATTGTTGATGCTTTCCAATTCCACGAAGAACATGGTGAAGTTTGTCCTGCACAATGGACTAAAGGTAAACAAGGTATGCAAGCAAATCCAAATGGTGTTGCTAGCTACTTAAAACAACACGCAAGTGAAATCTAATTTTATTCAAAGTTGATATTTTTACATACCTTTCTTCTAACTTTTACCGGAGTTTAACTCCGGTTTTTTTATTTTTAAAATGCAAAAAACTTAATTAATATTTTTATTATTAGGGTTTAAATCTATATCAATGTCCTGAAATATTTGAAAAAAGATTAATAATTACTACTCCAAAAATAATAAATCCCATACCAATCAATGCAGCAAGATCCAATGACTGTTTTAAAAAAATCCAAGCAATTAAACTAATAATGATAATCCCTATTCCCGACCAAATTGCATAAGCAATACCAACCGGTATCGTTTTTAAAGCTAATGATAAAATATAAAAAGAAGCACTATAACCAATTATGGTAATTATTGAAAAAGTCAGATTAGTAAATCCATTAGATAATTTGAGTGAAGATGTTGCAATCACTTCACAGATAATTGCAGCGAAAAGTAGCAGATATGCGTTCATAGTTTTACTCTCAAATTGGTTAAAATTTTAATAAATAGAATATAGACTTGTTATGATATATTTTGTGAACAATTGAGATAATTAAGCGAACTAAATCGTTAATAATTTATGAAATATTACATGCGTTAAATGGTGGCTTTATAATAACTATTAATAACCAATTAGTATGAATAACAATTTGCCACTATTTACAAAAATAAATACAAAAAGTCAGCTATTTCTATATGACTTATTCATTATACCTAAAATTTAGTGACTTAGCAGTGCCTTTTTAGATTGTACAAATCTAAAGTTTTTTACTCTAATAATAATGTTAATTAATAATATAAATTTCAAAAACGAAAATATGTTATCTTTGAATTTGATTGTTAATTTTTTGAAGATCCTTAAAAAGGAAGATGTTTAATAGTTGATCGTGAAGGAATAACCCTAGACCAATTTATTATTATACAGTGTCATTAAAGTACAAGTTCAGTACAATAACAGAAAGTTACAACGATTTAAGAGAATGAAATTAGTTGCACCTCAAGATTTAAAAAACTACCGCATTTATGTATTAAAACAAAGAAAAGGCGGAAGTAAAGTACTTCTAGAAACGAGAACAAACACAACAAACTTTTGAGCTAGCAAAAGCCGCTTTTTGGCAATTGTATAATACGCAGTATGATAATAAGCATCTATTATTAATGACTTGCAATAGCAAAAAGTTATACGTTTATCGTTATCAATCATCGCCCAGCGATGAATGTTATATTTCATCTGATACAGAATTAAATTATGAATAGAGAAAGACAACGAAAAAATGAACAAGCTTACCGAGACAGGAACGCTGGACGTCCTCGTTTGCCTGGTACATATTTAACAGAACAAGAAAGTGAGCTCCTCAAAAAATTAGCCACAATCTGCGGGACTCAAAAAAAAGCTATTTTTGCCGGGTTAGAGCTATTAGATGAAAAATTAAAAAAAGATAAAATAATTATTGATTAATCGTTCGCGCAATTAATTCTAATCATAGAGTTTAGAGATAATTCGACTGATCTGATAGATTTCAGATTCATAGGAAATATACCATTGTGAAAGATTTTTTATTTTCCCACTACATCTCAAGAATGACTCTAAATGACGTATCAATCGGCAATTTATGCTAACCGAAGTCATTTATCTTATAAATAGATCGCAGAAACAGTCATTAAAAAAGTTTTGAAGACAATCATATTAAAATAATATTAATAACCGACCAAAACTGATTAAAACCAATTACGGCTGCCATTTTACCACCACTTAGATGTTATTAAATGGATTTTGTCTAATGGCATCCTCAAAGTGATTGGGTGCAAATTGAGCCTAACGCATTGTCATTTTAATATCTGTATGACCAAGTATTTTTTGCAATAGTAATATATTATCACCATTCATCATAAAAAAGGTCACAAAGGTATAACGCAAAACATACAATAATTGCTGATCTGGTAACTCTATTTCAGCTCTTTTAATGGCAGAACGGAAAGCCAAGTAATACGGAGTAAAAAGCTGAACATTTTTTTGGAATTTAATTAAAAAGTTCATCATTTATAGGGACGGGGGTTATGCTTGCCTTAAGTATTAATATAGGTAATTTTCTCGTCTTTGACTTGAGAGCTTTTTAAACTTTCAACTGCACTCCATATGGCATCAGTTGCTAAACCAATTTTAACAATGACCGTTAAATCTTTTGCTTTGCTCTACTCCGCTGATGCTAGTAACAATTTTATTTGGTCTGGGAGCAGGTACGCCATTTCTTGCTCATCAATTGTAAATTGTCTGATGCGCTCAACCGGTTTTTTATGTTTCTATTATCCCATTAGTATCAGTTCATTAAACATCGATTTTATATAGGCTAACTCAAGGTTTAACGTTCGAGGTACAACGGTTTTAACTCGTTCTGGGCGATATATTTCACCATTCAGCCGCTTGGTGCGGTAGTCTGTAAAAATTTTCGATGTAAATTTATTAGCTAGTGGATTATTAATGCTTTTAGAAATAAATAGCAAACTAGTTTACACATTTTCACCATCACTTAACGCCTTACCACGGGCGTCGAGCCAAATTTCGATTAGAGCTAATAAGCACCACCTATCATTTTTTCAGCAATCTAATGCTTAGTTATTGCTTGCTCCTTTATATAGTTTTCGTATGCGGCCTCGCCTTTTGTGACAAACGTTTTTCGAATGCACAACCCATCTTCCAGATATTTCTCAAAAAGCCACTTGCCATTTTTTTGTTTTCTGATAGACATAATTGTTAGTCGTCGCTATATAAATATTCACAAAGCCCATTAATATTGAACGTTGATACCGATGTCTTATCGTTAAATGTATATAAAAGATCAAGATCAACAAGATAGTTTTCAAAAGATGATACAAATTTTTCGTTTTTACAGAGTTTTTTATCAAAAAATATATCTGCATATATATCAACATCTTTTTGAAGAAATTCATCTATGCTACCTTTATAACGGTAATCATGAATTATTGATTCATCGGATGAAATTATATTTCTTAATGACATCTTATCGTCAACTTCTATTGGAAAATCACCGAATTTTTTTTCATAATTTTTTTTTGCAATTTCAGCTAGTTCTCTTAGTACATCGCTTTTATCAGCAAAACTTGGTGATGTAAATAAAACGCATGCAGCCAAAGGTAAAGCTAATGCAATAATTTTTTTCATCTCCCTATCCTTATTTTTAGTTCTTAAAAATACTATTTTTTAATAGCATATATTCATCATCTGCTATTGCTTCTTCTTTTTTTAATTTCGAAATACGCTTTAATTTCTCCAAATCATCGTTTAAAAATTCAATAGATTTTTCAATATGTTGTCATTGATGTTAGGGCTTTCTTTACCTGTATATAGCCATTTGAGATTAATCCCTGAGAGCTGAAACGCTCGCCGTGTTCTCGTAAAAGCGGTATACCAACCTTGTTCAGTTCACTGCCAAATTGTGATTGTAGTGATTACACTTATATCAATATAAGCAAATTCTCAATTTCACTAAGCTGAATTACTAATTTACGGTTAATAATAATAAAATTAAGAAAGTGAATTAATACTTATTTCAGTTTTTTCTTTTTTGATCTAATCGCTGTTCAATTAACTTTTCTTGAATTGATGATCCTGCTGCAATGTTATTTATATTTACTTCCGTATTTACTTTGACCATTAATTTCATTTCGTCTTCTGAAAACAAGCTTTTACATAATTGACAGTAAGTTGATAAATAATTAAGAGCATACTCTTTATTTTTATCGAAAATCAAAATAGCTCCATCTAGTTCAGAGTTATTTTGATATTAAACATAAATTAATTTATCGTAAAGAAAATTTTTTCTAAAAGCATAATTATAGTAGTTAAAATATGGCAGTTTATAAAATGCGGATGACGTGTATTTAGGAAATAACTAGTTACTATTAAAACTATCTCTTACTTTAGTTATCAATGTCGCAATCTGATTACCATTTATAACTCGTTGTACTGCTAATTGATTAGCCATCCGTATTCCATTTAAGTTCTCTATTAATTCTTTAGAGTCAGCTGTTACAATTTCAATGCTAATTCTTCTACTATATTATTTAATATAATAGCTGTGTTAAGTATCTGTTTGATTTTCAACAATATTGAAATCACCATAAATTTTTTTTAACTCTGGTTCAGCAATTTTAAATAAACATCTTTCAAACTTTATTTTTTCTTTGTTTGTATATGCCATTTTATTACTTCCTTACTAATTCTTTCTAAAAATCAATATAAAAGTTATATCATAAATTTCATTTTTGTATAAATAAAGTTGTAATTTTGAACTGTATGACTACACTGCACGAAAACGAAAGATCAACGGAGGATCAAACAATATTTTAAATTCTGACAAACTGTATATATATAAAAAAATCTCACAGGTATCGTTATAGAAAGATAGGTCATTATTTCAAATCAGAATCATCAAAAATAGAATAATCGAATTTCCATTTGTGACTTGGATTTCTATTACATTGCACAATATTTTCACTATAATTTTTATTTATTTTTATTTGTCTAAGTGATAAGTTTCCATCACATTTATGTACATTACATTTCCCTGTAATTTTTGTAATAAAAACCGCTCCATATCTATTTGATTCAAGGCTATACCCTAATGGTAAAAGAAGAAAGCGGCATCTAATTAGTAATAACCCAATTACAAAAGTTACCGCCAAAATCCCCAAAAACAGTATAAACAGAAAAATCACAAAATAGTTTACATTTAAAATATCTGTAAAAGCATTTGTAAAAATGGTTATAATATCAGCTAATAAACCTATAGCACTAATAATACTTATCCATTTTGTTTTTACTGTTTTCCCTACAATACTTAGTTTCTTAATGCTATTTCGACTCATAAAACAATCATTTTTAGCAACTTGAGGATTATTGATAACTATTGGACCATAATTATTTCCCAGTATATTGTTATTTATATTATTATCGCCGTTTATTTTATTGTGATTTATTATTGATTGATTAAGAGATTTTTGTTTTTCTCCACAATAGCAACAAAATGTTGAATCCAATGGTATCTCTTTTTTACAACAAAAACATATCATATTATCTATACCTAAATTAAGATTAAAAAACAGATGCTAATTACATCTGTTTCGATTATCTCTTATATATAAATATTGCCAATTAATCAAGTAAATAAGGTTCAAATATTACAATCTCCTCTCCCATCCAATCATTGAGCTGTAAAAACCTGACCTAAAGTGGTTTAATTTCGTTTCGGGCAAATACTTTTGATGCCTTTTCTGGATCACCAAATCCACTCGTATTTTTAGGAGAGATCCCCATCAATGATGGTGGTACTCGGTGTGCTGTTAAGACATCATCTTGAATGACTGATTTAATATCGATAAAATTATCTTTAGCTGCAACCCCACCAACTAGAATAAGTTTTAAATCATCCTATTTACCATTAGGAACATACATTAATAAATTACGAAAGTTACCTAGTCCGCGACTGTTTGTATCGCCTTTTTTAGTTCATCAATATCTTTTTCATTACGTAATTGATTTGATAAATATAAAATAAATTAGGCATGCGAATCATTTTTAACATAACGCTGCCTAAATACTATCTCTAGGTTATCCAGCCAAATCGAATTAATGGGAGCTAGAAATTTGGGTAATTCATAAATGTCTTGATTGATATCAGGCGCTAACATATTCCATATCGGGCCTTTTTGAATTCGTGATCCTCAAAATTTTGATATATGTACCAATATTGGCTTGATTCAACGGCTCACAGGTATATTTTGCCAACGTTATTTTTAACCCATCGATTTGCCTCATCATGTTTGCGCGTTTTCCTAAATAACAATTTCCTAAAATTAAATAATCATTTTCTATTCGTTCAAATGATTAGCGAAATAGATACTTATGATGAATAAACGTACTATAATTAATATTATTTTGAGAACAGAACAAGGTTAGTCTTACCACTCAATGAAACGGCGCTCTTTCTAGCCCTTTACCAGCCCACCATAAATAGACGTGACTAAGCTTTACGCATAAAAATTCCACTTAAGTGGTTTATACACCGTTGAACTAACAAGAGTTCAATCTCGACGTTAAATTTTGCTAGCATTAATCCAATTTAACAAAAGAGTATTTTTATGACAGGGGTTATTTAAGATTAGATAAACAGGCAAAATATAAACCATATTAAAAATATAGTTAACGCCACTTAATATTTTTTAAGATTTTATCGGAAGGAAAGGCAACAGGTAAGTTATTGATTTTATAGAATTTTAATGGTGGGTTGTGAGGGCATCACTTTAAAAAATATCATATTAATTATATTTAATTAATTTTACCAATTCAACCTACCGTATACAAAAACGTATACAATTTTTTTCTGTTATATTCATAACAATGTGTTTAGTATAACATAATAAAAAAGGTACTTAATAGTACCTTTCAAAAAATCACAAGACTAGTCCCATACCTATTTTTTTTGCTTTAATATCACTATTTTTTTCTTCCATTTTTCTTTTGTTATAAAATTTTTTATCAGTATTTATTTTTGCTTTATTTTCTACATCAGAGTATTTAAAGTTAAAAACAAACTCAATAGCTTCAACGCTTTTACTACTATTATAAATTTTATTATATTTAACATTTATATTTGTATGTTTATTAATCTCATCTATAGCTTTGTCTATAACACTTTGTCTGAATGAATTAAATCTTGAATACTCATTTTTTAAGTCTAAACATTCTTTTAATTCCTTTATTGCTATAACTCTTTTTTTAATGTTTTTATATCTAAACTCATTTAACATTTCATAAATCCGCACAGAATGTTTATTTTTAAAATTAACAACATGTTTTAAGTCATATCTACTAAAATTATCTTTTAAATCAACGAGATAATTCATAATTTCATTACTAAATGTTATTTCAAAAAAAGACAAATTATTGTAATATTTTTTTGATGAAATAAATCTAAATTCATGTTTTATTTCATCATTTCTAATTCTAACAACTCTATTAAAAAGTAAATCTAACGTTAAGTTTATTGTGTTATAAAAGTCACTTTTTTTAATTTTAAATCTATCACAAAACTCTTTTGATTTTATTTGTATTGTTCTTTCGCAAAATTCTTCTCGTGAATCAAGCTTAGATATTGCTAATAAAATAATTCTTTGTTCATTTAAAGTTAGTTTGTAGCTCGCATTCACTAAATAATTACTTTTGTATACGAGTAATTTTTGTTGTTGTTCTTCTGTTTTTGTTGTCGTCAATTCTTTTTTATTTTTATATTCTTCTTTGCTTACAGGCATAACACTGTTTTTAGCAACAGCTTCATCAAATTCTTTAATTATTTCATCATCAATATCAATATCATCATCGAATAAATCAAAAGCATTATTACTATTATCTATTATCATAATTATTCTCCATTTTTTATTGTTTTTATAATTTTGTTATAAAAAAATATATGTGTTTGTCAACAAAAAGACAAAAATATTTTTGTTATGTGGTTAGTTTTTTATGTTGTATGGTTAGTTTTTGTTGTTATGTAGGTTAGTTTTTAATGTCGCATTAGTTAGTTTTTGTTGTTTCGTGATTAGTTTTTGTTGTCGTTCAGGTTAGTTTTTTATGTCAACATGATTTTTAAACCTTTTCAGCATAAGGGGTTGCGCTATGTCTAAATATATAAACAAGTACTAAATAAACAAAAATAAAAAATATAAACACTTTAAAAAATAAGACTTGTGTATAAAAAATAATGTCGTAATTTTAAAAAATTACGTCATTGTTACCAACCCCCAAACCCCCACGCATGGGGGCTTATCTTCTTGCGAAGAGTATTTTATTTATTTTTTTGTTTTTTGTTTAGATTCGCTTCTAGCGAAGCTCAAGCCCCATTCACCGATGTGAATGAGGTATAACAATAAAAAAGAATAGGCGACAACAAAAACTAACCACGCAACATAAAAACTTATGGGCTTGTGTTGACAATGTAAAAAAAATGAATAAATAAATATATATACATAATAAAAACAATAAAAAAGGAGTATAAATATGTACGATGATGATTATAAAACAACATTAAAGCAAGTTTTAGAAGCAGAACATTTTATTATTACAAAGTTTAAAAAGGACAAGTCTTTTAAAAATCCATTAATTACTAAGTCAAAAATTGCAAATTATTTGCTTGAACATAATGAACTAATTAAAAAATTAAGAATTTTAAACAATAAAAAAAAGTGGAATATTTATATAAAACCTGTAAATAAATTTTTTTACTATATGATTTTAGATGAAGTAGAAATAAAAAAATTAGATGAAATAAAAAAATTACTTAGCTCAATTTTTATAAACTTAGTTGTATATACAAGTAAAACTCACTGTCAAATTTTAATAAAGCTTGATAAATTAGTTTTGAAAGAAGAAGATTATTTATTAATATACAAATACTTAATAAGAAAATATAGTAAAACTAAAAAAGAAAATCTTTATGGATTTTATTGTTTTTTTGATGATTTTGTTATTAATAATTTTGATGAAGAAATAAATGATGAAGATGATGAAAAAGAAAAATTTAAAATTCATGCAACTTATATTAAACAAGCGTATCTCATTGATTTATTAGTAAAAAGAATTAAAAAACTCATAAAAGAAGAAAAAATTGAAGAAACAACAATAAAAGAAGATGAAAATAGAACAATAACAAAAGAAAAATGGAAAGAAAAATTAAAAATTATTGATATTAAACATAAGGATATAACAAATTTTGACAAATACTTGTTAATTATAAAAGATCTATTAAAAGAAAATTATAATAAAAATGATTTAATAAACTTTATTCAAAAAAATATTATAAAAAATAACGAATTAGATGTTATTGATTTAGTAAATAAAGCATTTAATAAATTAACTAAAACAAAACCAAAAAAATTTAGAATAAAATGATTTGAACCTTTTTAACAATATTAAACCCTTATTTTATAAGGGTTTTTAAATTCCGCTACGCTTCTAATCTTCAAAAATAATAAAATAATTCCGTTATTTTATTATTTTTAAAGATTTCTATTATTAATTAATACGGTTTAAACGTTTTATCATTATTTAATGCTTTGTTTTTATTATAAATATAAGTAAAATCTTTATTTTTTGTGTGTTTAATTTTATGTGTTGCAGTTGCAAAAAAACTTTTATTGCTATTTGAACCTTGCTGATAATTGCCATACTCAACTTGGCTTTTATCTGTTCTATGCCCCAAAAACTTTGCAATTGTATCATCATCAATTTTTGATTTTTTTAAGTCACTGGCTACTTTATGACGAAAACTATAAAGCGACACATCACTTTTATATTTTCTATAAAAAATTTGACTTAAACTATCATAATCTTTTTGTGACTGTGTAATTACATAATTTTCATTAGAAAAATTACACTTTAAAATTTTTTTAAAAAATTGTTTATATAAATTATTGTTAAAATCTATACTAACTTTACAAGTTCTCAAATCCTGCCCTGATTGTTTATTTACTTTTGCTCCTTTTATTTTTGCCTCTATAAAATAGTTTTTACCCTCAAAAACGGCCTTTAATTCAACACTTTGTCGGAATTCTGCAGGTCTCAAACCAAATAAGCTATACACTAATAATTGTTCGGTATATTTTGCTTGTTGTTTTTCTGTCAATCCATTTATTATTGTGTTTATATTTTCTAACTTTTTTAATGTCTTTTTTTTACTATTATTTTTTTTAAAACTTGGTTTTTGTATATTAATTTCAAATTGTTCTTTCAAAAGCACTGCTAATTCAAATGCTTTATTAGTAATTTCTTTCATTTCTTCAATATTTTTTTTCTTTCTTTGTTCATCAGATTTTTTTTGTAAATCTTTTATTTCATTAATTAACCCAAATTTAATTGATGTTCTATACAAATCATACGTTGCTTTAGTTTTAGCTTTATGTAGTAATAAATTAACTTCATTTTTCTCTATATTTTCATTATGTCTTAACAATCTTTCATATGTTTTTAAATATTGTTTATGCGTTTTTTCATTTTTTGTTGTATTTAAATTTAGCTCTTTTAAAATCTTATTAATATAATAATTTTTGCATAAACCTACTGGTTTTTCAGTATCAGAAGCTAGTACTTCAGCTTTCAGCTCATAAAATTTTAATAAGTCTTTTTGTTGTGTTGTTAACTTCATTTTTACCCCCATTTTTTTATTTTTATTCATTAATTTTTAGTTATTTTTTCATCTCGTTTAAGCCTTTTTTTGCTTAAAACTTGCTTCAAAAATAGCAAAAAATTTAAAATTTCGAGGGCATATTCAGCATTGTAAATACAAGCTTTGCTTGTATTGTTCGCTATGTTTTTTAGCTTATTTTTTTGCTTTTCGCTCACGCTTCAAATCAAAACATAAACTAAAAAATCATGCTCAATTATTCTATCGTCGCAACGTTCACTCGCTCGCTTCGCTTGCTGGTTCTCATGCTCGATACAATAATGTGTAAGTTTTGGCTCATCGCCAATCATATTTTTTCTGCTTTTCGCTACGCTTCAAATCAAAAAAAAACATGACCACTTACCACATTATTCCGACAATTTTTAATGTCGGAATTAATGTATTGTTTTAATTAGTATTTTGTCATATTTAATGAAAAAATTTTGTCGGATTTTGTACCCTCATATATACTTTTTTATTAATTTTTTAAGCTTTGTCAATAACCAAAACACATAAAAAAGCAAAAAAAAAGATACTTTTAAAAAAGTATCTTTTGTTAGTTTTATTTTATTTTATTTTATTTTAATTGATTTTAATTTTGGGGGTGTTTTTTGGTTCTGTTAAAAATAAAATTTTTTCTAAAATTTCACCGAACTCATTACTATTAAAAGTATAAAAAGTTAATAAAATAGTTATTAATTCTATAAGTTTTTTTTCTTCGTTTTCTTCTTCTTCTTGTTCTTCTTTTTTTTCATTTTTTAGTTTTATTTGCAGGTTTTCTACAAATTTTTTAAGCTTTTCATATAGTAAAGATCTTAATTCAGACAACAAAACTTTTAATGATAATTTTTCATCTTCTGTAAGCTCCTCTACAGGTTTTTTTTTCAATTTTGTAATTTTTATAATTAAATCTCTTATTTTTTTATTCATAATAATGTGCTCCTGTGTTATTTAATTTTTTTAGCTTTTTCAAAAGCTCTATTTATTCTTTGTTGTTCTTTTAATTGTTTAATTTGTTGATTTTCATCATATTTATTGCGTTTTATTCTGCTTTCTACATATTTTTGCCACGCCAAATCATCATCTTTTACTTCAACCCCAGAACTTTTTAAAATTAGTATAAATGCCCATGCTAAGAAAAAAACTATAATTCCCGTATTTATAAATATTAATTCCATATATATACCTCATTTTATTATGTATATATATTTATTTATTCATTTTTTTAATATTGTCAACACAACTTTATAAGCTTTTTTGTCATTTAAAGCAAATAAATCATTTTTATACTTATTATTTATAAGTTGTTACTTTTTAATATTTTTTTTGAAAGATTTGAACGATCAGTTATGCGATTTATGATAGGAAACGACTATTGTATTATAATTAATTGATCTGCAAAACCGATCGTTATATACTCACTTGGTTTATTTTTATTCAAAAAAGGAGGTAAACATGCCTTATAGTTATAGCGGTATTGTTAAAGATATTATTAGAGAACAAGAAAAAATGAGAGGGGAACCAAATGTAATTCCTCCATTAAATGGTGCTCAAGTTGAAGCTGAATATGAAAAAAAAGTAAAAAAAATGGCAAGTCAAATTGCTAGCTATAAATTAAATATTCAAAATGACGCTGAGGTCATTTATAACTTATTGTTTCAAAGGGATTTTTTGCTAATAGCAATTAATCAATTTTTAACAAAGACTGATCATCAAACAAAGCAATTTTTTATTAATTTTTTGAATAAAGTTAAATCAGAAAAAGAAGCTGATGAACAATATAAACAAAAATTCAAAAACTGGGTTTATCAAGAAAATTTTTCAGAAAAACTAATTTGGGAAGTTAAAAACCCTGACAAAATCAAACATAACCCAGTTCTAAATTTTCCTAATTTTCAATAATATAAGGATTATAAACAATGAGTTATAAAGGAATTGATGATATAATTAATGATTTTGATAAAACGCAAAAAGAAAAACAAAAACAACAAGAAGAACAACAAAAAATTGAAGAACAAAAAAGAATAGAACTTCAAAAAAAATTAGAGAAAAATAGAATTGAACAACAAAAAGCAATTTGTAGAAAAAACTTAATCTTTTGGTTATTAACTTTTGTTTTTGAGTATTTATTAACTACATTTATATTTAGTTCAATTTTTAATACAGCTAATCCAATAAAAATAATAAAAATTTTTGCAGGTCTAGGATCTGGTACACAAATGTTTGTTTTTGTTGGTTTTTACTTATTTGCGACAGGTATTATCTGTTGTGCGTTAAGTTATATAATTGTAAGACCTGACAAATAACAAAAAAACATCTTAACAATAATATAAAAGAGGGTTTACCCTCTTTTTCATAATACTTTTTTTAATATAAGTTTTTTGGAAGATGAATTATCTTTTTTTGGTAAAACTTCATTTAAAACAATATATTTTTCTACATTACCAGCAAAAAACAAATCAACTTCATCAATTTTTATACACGGCATAACAAAACCTTTATTAGTTAAAAAATTATGTTTATATTTTTGTAATTCTTTTAAAGCTGTTTGTTTAGTAATCAATCTATTTATATCTAATTCTTTTTCTAAATTTTGCGTATTCTCAACAACAATTTTATCTTCATTTGCATCATAAAAACTATTAAATCTGGGTCTGTTATATAGCCAATCTTTTATTTCTTCGAACAAAAAACACATCTTTTTTTTTCCAATTTGTATTGGTTTGGGTAGTTTAATAGTCTCATCATTCAACCATCTATAAATCGTAGATTCATTACAACCAAGTGCATTAGCAAGCTCCGCAAAACTTATTGTTTGTATAGATACTTTAAAATCGGATAAGTATTTTTTCATAAAAAAACATTCGAAATAACAATAAATAACATATTAAATATAATATTACAAAATTGAAATATTACTAGCTTTTTCAACGTAATTCCCCCACCACTGCATCAACTCAAATCTTTTACTTATATATTTAGCATTGTTATAAATTGCTCTAACAGTATTTTTATCAACGTGAGACAATGATATTTCAATAAGATCAGGATGGAATTCTAAACTCTCATTTAAAACTGTCGAAGCAATAGACCTAAAACCGTGCGCAACTAATTTGTCTTTATAGCCCATTCTTTTAAGCATTGTATTAACTGTTTCTTTACTAGTGTGTTTGGTTTTGTCTTTTGAATATTTTCGATTTATAAATACATAATCATAATTTGGCGGAGTAATAGCTTTCATTTTTTCTAAAATTTTTAAAGCTTGTGTAGACAATGGCACTATATGCTCCCTACGCATTTTTATACTATCTTCTGGTATAATCCATAAAGCTTTTTCTGTATTAATATCCACCCATTTAGCAGTAGCAGCTTCTCCTGGTCTAACTAATGTCAATAACTGAAAATAAGCAAGCAATTTAGTTTGTTGTGTCGCAGGATAATCATTAATAGCTTTTAAAACTAATGGTAATTCATTGGGCGGTAAAGTTGGCATATTTTTAGATCTATGAGTTGCAAATTTAAGATTTAAAAATTTATTATATTCTATGTATCCCATGACTTTAGCATATTCAAAAATACGCCCTAACACTTGACAAATTCTAGAAACAAGATCAGTCTTGTTTTGATTGATTAATGGCTGTAAATACTCTTTAAAATCAGCGGGTATTAATTCTTTGATAGATTTATTAACTAAATCATCATAATCTAAAATATGATTTACTATAATATTTCTATTTCGTCTAAAAGTCCCTTCCGTTATTTCATTTTTGTCCAAAAAATTTAATTTTTGATGATTTACCCATTCCCAGAAAATATTGATAAATTTTAGTTTGTTTTCTTTGTGTTTTTGTTCTTCTTCTAATTCTTTATAATTAGCAGGATCTACACCATCTAATACCAAAGTTTTATACTTATCCCTTATTTCCCTAGCTTCAGCAAGAGAAATATAAGGATATTCACCCAAGCTTAATTGATTTGGTTTTTTAGTATCGGGTCTTAAATATCTAAACCGCCAAATTTTAGAGCCATTTTTTTTAATTAAAATTGATAAATTATTACCATCACTTGCTTCATAATTTTTATCTTTAATTTTTAAATTTTTAATTTTTAGATCTGTCAATTTGTTAATTGCCACAAGCTTTCCCTAACATATTTGTATACGTTTATATGAATATTATAAGCGTATACAAAAACGTATACAAATGCATATGCAATTTAGTGCAATTTGACGCAATTTTACGCAATAAAATGCAAGTAATGTTTTTAGCACAAAGCCTTGTGCCACAAGGAATTTTTAATGATTGTACATGAAGTTAAAAAAGAGGAGTGGTGGGTTGTGAGGGGATCGAACCCGCGACCAATTGATTAAGAGTCAACTGCTCTACCGACTGAGCTAACAACCCACTAAAGGAATAAAAGCTATTGTATAGAAGTTTAGGTTTTAATGCAAATACTCTAAAATAAATACAGCCTAACCGACTAATTTAAAAAAATAAATTAATTTTGCATTACATAGTTAAATGCAAACCTACAATACCAACCACAATTATAGTAAGACCGAATATTCGACTAAAATTTTTCGGTTCCTTAAAAATAAACATATTAGCCAATACTGCACCTGAAGTACCTAGCCCTACCCATACTGGATACACAATACTTAAATCCAGATACTTTAATGAAAAATAAAATAATGAAAACGAAACAAAAAAACCTCCCCAATATAGCGTTAATCGGAATAAATTTTTTTGTTGTGAATAAAGTTTAAGACCTATAGCACCAATAACTTCAAATATTGCAGCAGTTAAAATAAATAACCATCCCATATGATATATCCAAATTTTAGTTAATTAGCTATCAGCTCGTTTAAGTTGCACAACACCAATAATAATTAATGCAACAAAAAATATTTCAATAAGTTTGATTTCTTTACCAAACAAGACCATATCTATAACTAATGAACCAATCGCACCTACACCAGAAAAAATCGCATACACTGTACCTGTAGGAATAGTCTTACATGCACTGGTTAAAAAGGTAAAATCAACAACGATTACCATTATGACAATAACCCAATGCCACCACTGACTTGCGGTAGTGAAACCAAATACCCAACACAATTCAAAAAAGCAGGTGAGAACAACAAACGCCCACTCTTTATTCCTGCTGTTCATAACGACCTCATCGATTAATTTTTTTCAATTTTTATTGCTTAGTATTGTTTTTTCATTAATGTGTTCAATGAAACAAATGATGGTTCGCAAACAAGAACGTTTGCCACCTAAAGATTATGATGTTTATGCAGAAAAACAATTCAACCTTATATAAATTGCAAGATAATTATTGAAATATTTTTGTAATATTTCATTATCATTTTTTATCCTGCATAAATAATTCTATAACGAAGGATAAAAAATGGCAAGTCTATAATTATTGATAATTCAATGCTTTTAAATAACTTTCTTATTAAGAATAAGATATTTTGAAACCTTCATTTAGCCAATCTTGTTATTATTAAGAAACCTATCAAAAGCTGTAATTGCATTTTTCAATTTTAATTTAGATAGTTTGCTTGTAACCCAATTATCAAGGCAAGTTAGGAATATTAAAATAAATTAATTTATAAAATATTTTGAGGAAAGGGGTTTTTTTAAAATAAAATCAATATAGAATACAAAACTTGGCACTTTATTTAACTCTGAGAATCAAAACAAATAAGGTCCATTGAATAAACTTATTTAATACTGCGATTAAAGAATAAATCAAATAAATCAAAAGGAATCGACAATGTCAAAAAAATCGGACAATGAATTTAAAGTCGGCATAAAGGCTTATGTGTCACTTATTGTGGCCATACTGTTCTTTTCCGGACTATTTTATAACGTAGATGGAAAAGCTTGGTTAGGCGCATTTGATTTTACCAGTTTAAGTGGTAAGTTTGGTACAATGCTCCATCCGGAGAAAAATACATTTGTTGGTGAAGGTGGTAATAGCGCCAGAGCCGGCTTTATTTTCGCTCTTTCATTAATTCCAACTGTAATGCTTGCATTAGGGGTCTTAGAAATCTTTACCCACTATGGTACGATCCGTGCGGCTCACAAATTGTTAACACCATTACTTAAACCTATATTAGGTGTTCCGGGTAAAACAGGTTTGGCATTAATTACGGATTTACAAAGTACTGATGCTGGAGCGGTGTTAACCAAAGAATTATACGATGAAAAACAGATCACTAAAAAAGATCTCGTCATTATTAGTGCATGGCAATATTCTGGTGCAGGGTTAATAAATAACTATTTTTCTATTGGTTCAGCGCTTTTTGCGTCGATGTCTGTTGCAATATTTACGCCACTGGTCATTATGATTGTATTGAAATTTGTCGGTGCAATTTTTGTCCGCCTTGTATTAAATTCAGTTTACAAAAAGGATTTCATCAATGAGTAATTCAAGCAATCAAAAACAGACTAACAACCCTTTAGATATTTTTGTAATTGGCGCTCGTAAGGGCTTTAATATTGCCATTAACAATTTAATGCCAAATATTATTATGGCATTTGTTATTACCGAAATCTTAAAAAGACTCGGTCTAATGCAATTAATTGGTGAAGTATTTGCCCCAGTTATGGGACTATTTGGATTACCTGGTGAAGCAATTACCGTTTTATTGACAGCTTGGTTATCAGCTTCCGCTGGAACTGGTGTTGCTGTAAATTTAATTAGTGGTGGTATTCTCACTGGTACTGATATCACTATTATAGCACCAGCTATCTTCTTAATGGGCTCACAATTACAATATATGGGCCGTCTACTTGGTGTCGCTGATGTGCCTAAAAAATATTGGCCACTATTAATGATTAATAGTATTGTTAATGCGTTAATAGCTATGATCATTATGCGATTTATTGTGTGATAAAGGAGATATCTATGTCGAATGTACTCGAGCACTATCACTACTTGCACCAAATTCCTGAGCTAGGATTTGAAGAAGTTAAAACATCAAACTATATAGCAAATAAACTAGAAGAAGCTGGCTATAAAGTAACCCGTAATATAAATAATACTACAGGTATTGTTGCAGAATATGACAGTGGTAAATCAGGTCCTGTACTGGCATTACGTGCGGATATGGATGCCTTAGGACACATTATTGATGGCCAACATTGTGCCAGACACACTTGTGGCCACGATGGCCATTCATCAATGTTATTGACCGCAGCTCAAGAGCTTATCAAAGAAGGAAATATCAAAAAAGGTAAACTAAAATTGATTTTTCAACCAGCTGAAGAGTTAGGTTCTGGTGCACTGGCTATGATTGAAGGCGGTGCAATTGATGATGTTGATATGATCATCGGTTTACATGTTCGCCCTAAAGATGAATGCCCTAAAGGCTTTGCATCAGCGGCTATGTTCTATTCCGCTTCAACCACAGTTGAAGTAAATATTCATGGTATTCCTGCTCATGGGGCAAGACCTCATTTAGGCGTTAACGCTTTAGATGCGGCAACTATGGCCATTCAAGCGGTGAACACCATTCATCTTGCTCCTAGTTTAACATATAGCGTCAAAGCAACACGTTGTATATGTGATGCAGGTGTAACAAATGCTATTCCATCAGAGGCTTATGTTTGTTGGGATTTACGAGCACCAACCAACCCAGCTATGGATGAATTAAAAGCCAAAACACTCAAAGCGATTGAATTAAGTGTAGCATCGATTGGTGCTAAAGCTGATATCAAAGTATCTAAAGAAATTCCAGCAGCCGAAATAGACGATGAAGTAACTAAAATCATTGCTGAATCTATTACCGATGTACTCGGAAAAGAGGGATTAAAAGATCCTATTTTCACACCTGGTGGCGAAGATTTCTTCAATTATCCACGTGAAAGAGATGTAAAATCTGGTTTTTGGGGCTTAGGTGTCGATTTAACACCAGGTTTACATCATCCTGATATGACTTTTGATACATCAGCATTAGAAAATGGTGTAAAAATTACTAAAACTTGTGCTTTAAAGGTTTTAGGTTAAGCGAATAAATCCGCCGATTACTTCGGCGGTTCCTTGTAAATAATACTTTAAAATGAGATGTTAGTATTAATAAATAGCGTTCTACCTGGTTCATTATAAGTTGCTGCACCAGCCCCACGAACGGTTACTCTACCATTTCTTGATTGTCTTACTGTTGAAGAATTACCTTCTCTAAATAAACGTTTATCAAACAAATTATCAACACCAGCAGTGAATGTAAAATGCTTGTTAAATTGATATTGCCCACTTAAATTTAATAGAGCATAAGGACTAAGTTGATTAGTTGAACTATCAGTCAGTTTATCACCAAAATAATCATATTTTCTCGGTCGTTGTTTACCATACCAAGTAACAGCAGTTAACAATGAAAATTTGTCAGTTGCTTGCCAATCTATTGAAGAATTTATAGTGTATTTTGGAATGATTGACAAATAATCACCCGTTTTTTTATTTTTTGACTGCCACATCCAAGTTAGATTATTACGAAAATTAATTTTTGAAGTAACAGGAATAGTTAAACTACCTTCCAGTCCTTCAACCACCGATTTAGGTACATTTTGCCACTGAAAAATATTAGAATTTTTAAATTTATTTTTTCCACCTTCCGCACTTCCAACTGGCTTTGATCCTGAATCAATCTTATCATGGTAATCATTACGAAAATAAGTTAAGCCCGCAATTAAGCCTTCATTATTGTGAAACTCTAAACCAATTTCTTTATTTACACTTGTTTCCGCTTTTAAGTTTTTGTTACCTATTAAGTAGCAACTACCACCCGCACCATAACAGCCTTGTCCACGGCTATAAAGCAGATAATTAGGATTAGTTTGATATAAATTAGGCGCTTTATAGGCTCTAGCAATACCTAGTTTCAAACTAAAATAGTCACCCATTTCCTGAAATAAATTCAACCCTAGGCTCCAGTTACTTCCTGATTCACTTTGATGATTATAGCGTAATGTTGGCGTCAACATAGTAGTTTGAGTCAGTTCGATATTATCCTCGACAAACACACCCCA
The DNA here is from genome assembly GCF_984569125.1 of Gilliamella sp. LMG 34362. Taxonomy (NCBI): domain Bacteria; kingdom Pseudomonadati; phylum Pseudomonadota; class Gammaproteobacteria; order Orbales; family Orbaceae; genus Gilliamella; species Gilliamella sp. LMG 34362. The sequence goes on from NZ_OZ474902.1 coordinate 1,814,362, forward strand.
AAGATTAGCCGAGGCATTTTCACTACGATATTTATTTTTAATCCATGGTATACTTTCACCTTCTGTAAAAGTTTGTGTATTTGAAGTTGGATCTTTCATCTTTTGATGATTATACTCACCACCAATAGTCATGGTTTGTGGTAACAGGATGGTTAAAGGAAAATTAGTTTCATTATGTAAGGTAAAATTATTATATTTAATCGTTGAAAAATTATCATCTTTAAAGCGGCCTTCAGTGCCACCAGCTAAACCTTCATTCAAACGAGTATTCCGTGTTTTTTCAAGTTGGATATAAGACATGGTATTTACGCCATTGTCCCAATAACCACGATGAGTAACTGAGTAATTTTGACGATTCATTCTATTAGTTTCATCGTTATAAAATCGACTAACCAATTCATCAGGATTATTATTTTGAGTGTCACCAGCGTAAATATTACCTTGACGACTAACACTTGTCTCAAATTCTAGTGATTGTTTATCAGAGATATCCCAACGAAGAATGCCATTTATATCTTTATTACGCACACCTTCACGACCTGCACTAACCGAACTTGGATTAATTTGATGTTTTTTATTGATATCCCAATCATCAGCCTCAGTTTTGTTGAGATTACCATATAAACGCATACTTAGATTATCCGTTAATCCACCTGTTAATAAGATATTTGTTCTTTGGGTTGCCCCTTCTTTACTATGTGAAGGTAGATTTAAATAGCTATTCCACGAAATATGCCACTCTTTGTTTGGCTGCTTAGTGATAATATTCACTACACCACCGGCAGCACCATCACCATAACGAGCAGCGGCTGGACCACGAAGGACATCAATTCTTTCGATAATATCAGAAGGTACCCAATTGGTATCCCCTCGAGTATCCCGCTCACCTCGCCAACCATAGCGAACTGACATACGACTTTTTACTGGTCGACCATCAACTAAAATTAATGTGTTTTCTGGCCCCATACCTCGAATATCAATTTGTCGGTTATTACCCCGTTGGCCACTAGTTGAGTTACCCGTCAAACTGACACCAGGCATGGTTCGAATGATTTCTGAAATATCATTTTTGGGTGGCATTTTAGTTAAATCTTTTTGCGTAATCACTGAAACACCCAGAGCTTGTTTGGTCTGCTCAGCTGCTGTTACAACCATAACCTCATCTGAATCGTTGTCGTTATTAACTGATGAGTGAGCATTATCTGCATATGCATTGTGACAAGCAAAACCGATAAGTGCTGCTAACAAACAAGTCGATTTATATTTTGTATTCATATATTATCCCTGACAATTTTTATTAATAATGGTTATCATTATTAATTAGGTCGGAGTAATATAAATTAAAATTATCTATATTCAAGCTGATTCTGAATATTTGGCTAAATAAGTTTTTATTTAACTCTAAAATTTAATTGAATACCATCTTGCAGAGCAACGACAGCAGCAGTTTTATGGGATTGTTCAGGATAAATTTTGTAACTTATCGTTAGGTTATGAATATTAGCCTGTTTTAATCGAGTAAATAATTGTTTTGAATAATCAACCATTTTCCGATTCTGACGATGTTTTAGTAAAAGTTTTCGTTTTTGTTCTGGTAAATTATAATCAACCGGCAATAAAGATTGTTCAGCTCCACCCACAGAGATCAACAAATTAACAGGTTGTTTTAAAGAATGTTGATGATTTAGTAGATATTTTGATAATACACTAAACATATAACCATCACTAAACCATAAAGATGGGCTTGATATCACATAGGTATTAAAAATGGCAGGTTTAGTTAAAAAAATGTATAAATTAAATAATCCTCCATATGAATGACCAAAAATGGCTTGCTGATTAGGATTAATAACATAGCGCTTTTCTATTTCAGGTTTAAGTTCTTGAGTTAAAAAATCATAAAAGGCATCAGCACCACCATATTTACCTGATAAATTGATTTGCTTATTAGGTAAAACTTCAAAAACATAATTCTCAGGTTTGGGGAGAAAATCAAGATCACGACGGGTTTGATTAAAATAATCAATGGCGACAATTATACCTTCTTGAATAACACAACGTTCACAAGCCTGATTGGTAATTATCTCGTTAGTTGTTAAAAAGTAGCTGTCACCATCAAGTAAATAAATAATTGGCCAACCACCCTCGGGAGTGGTTTTATTAGGGGTATAAATAGTTACTTTATAATCGCCATTTGATGTTGAATGAAATATTTCAGTTTTTGTGTTTGGAACAATCACATTTTTTGATAGATTAGATTTTGACTGACAGCCAGTTAGGATAAAAATCATTAGAATATACAAAAAATTTAGTCGTGACATAAATTACGCCAGAAACTCAATTATCAAAGAAGTATAAGATATGCTAAATAAGAGAAATTTACCAATAATAAACTAAATAAAACTGAGAGTACTGTCGAATAATTAATCCGACAGCTAATAGTCGGTTACAACTACTTTGATTTAAGATAAGCGACAATATCTTCAATGGTTACCACTGGTAGTTGGTGTTGTTTAGCAAACGCGACAACTTGTGGAGCTCTTGCCATTGAACCATCATCATTAGTTATTTCACAAATTACTGCTGCTGGTTTAAACCCCGCTAATGTTACTAAATCAACCGACGCTTCAGTATGTCCTCGGCGGCTTAGTACTCCACCTTCTTTGGCAACTAGCGGAAATACATGACCAGGGTGATTTAAATCTGTTGGTTTAGCATCATCAGCTACCGCTGCCTTGATAGTCGTTACTCGATCTGCTGCAGATACCCCTGTTGTAACACCTTTTGCCGCTTCGATAGAAATAGTAAAAGCAGTATGATTTTTACTAGTATTATTTGCTACCATCATCGGTAATTCTAATTTATCACAATAAGATTGTGGCATACATAAACAAACTATACCGCTGCCATAACGAATCGTTAATGCCATTTGCTGAGTGGTAATAGTTTGTGCTGCCCAGATAATGTCACCTTCGTTTTCCCGATCTTCATCATCCAAAACTAACACACCAGATCCAGCTTTGATTGAAGAAATTGCTTTGTTTACTCGCTCGATTGATGTGCCAAATTCATTTAAATTAAACTGATTCATGGTAGATACCTATCCTGTTTTATTAAACTAATTATATTTATCCTTAATTATTAAAAATTTATTAAGTTTTAAATATATTAAATACCAGAATCAGGGCAAGTGCTTGACCATAGTGATTTAGCTATAACGCTAATTATAGAAAAGATAAGCCACTCTCTTTCATCCAGACTTTAACTGTCGGCTTTGGAATCTCACCAAATCTGCTGTCCTTAATAAAATCGACTTTTACTAAGCGCTCGTGGGCTATACCACCGGTGGGGAATTACACCCCGCCCTGAGAATTTTGTCAGTAAACTGACTGCGCACACTATAATATAAAATAGGTAAAAAAACACGGATATTTTATTAAGATAAAAAAATTGCCGCATTAAGCGGCAATAATTAATCGATAGATTATCGCATACGAATTTCACGCAAATGTCTTTTTTCGACTCGTCGCATCCAAAGCCACGAAATAAAACCAATAATACCAACAATTAGTAAAATAATTGTTGCTAAAGCATTAACTTGTGGATCGACACCTAAGCGAACCTTAGAAAATACTAGTTTTGGTAATGTCATTGCACCAGGTCCTGTAACAAAATTAGCAATAACCACATCATCAAGTGATAAAGTAAATGCCAATAACCAACCAGAAACCAATGCCGGTGCAATCATCGGTAAGGTAATAATGAAAAATACCTTCAATGGATTGGCACCAAGATCTAAAGCAGCTTCCTCAATTGACTTATCTAACTCGCGTAATCTTGCACTAATAACAACTGTTACATAAGCGGTACAAAATGTTGCATGAGCCATCCAAATAGTCATTGCACCGCGTTCTTTTGGCCAACCAATCGCTTGCCCCATACCTACGAATAGCAATAACAAAGCTAAACCAGTAATGACATCAGGCATAACTAATGGTGCTGTAGTCATAAACGAGAACAAATTAGAGCCACGGAATCGTCTAAATCGAATGATGGCAAAAGCGGCTAAAGTACCAAGAACAATCGCCAACGAAGCTGCGCCTGCCGCAATAGTCAAACTCAATCCTACTGCTTTAAGTAAAGCTTCATTATGTATTAATTCAACATACCATTTAGTTGAAAATTCCGCCCAAACCGTCACTAGCCTTGAGCTATTGAACGAATAAACAATTAAAATGACCATAGGGATATATAAAAAAGAAAAAACTACTAATAGAATTAACCCTTTTAAACATCTCACTAATAATGCAATTGTGACAATAATTGTTAGGATAAGGCTAAATAGAAAACACCCTACATATAAGCTACCACTACCTAATAACGCAAATCCTGATGCAGAAATCAAAACCGATAGCACTATTGAACCTAATAATGCAGAGATAAAAACAATCAATGCTGAGCGCATGACTAATGGTAAATTATTCATTTATTTACCTCCCATTTGTCGGTTTTGAAACTTATTAAAGTAGTAAATAGGCACAATTAATATCAATAACATCACTGTTGCAACGGCTGAAGCGGCTGGCCAATCGTGATTATTAAAGAATTCAGCCCATAATTGGGTACCAATCATTAAACCATCAGAAGGACCTAATAATTCAGGAATAACATATTCACCTACCGCAGGAATAAAGACCAACATCCCACCGGCAATAACGCCATTTTTGGTTAACGGTACAATAATCTTAAAGAAAGTTTTAATTGGTTTACAACCAAGATCTAACGCAGCTTCAATCAGCGTTGTATCGACTTTACTTAATGAGGTATAAATTGGTAATACCACAAAAGGTAAGTAAGAATAAACAATACCGATATAAACAGCTAGGTAAGTTTTCATGATGATTAATGGCTGATCAATAACCCCTAACCACATCAAGAAATTATTTAATAGACCATTAGGATTTAAAATACCAATCCATGCATAAACCCGAATTAGAAACGAAGTCCATGATGGCAATATGATTAATAGTAATAAAATATTTCTGGTTGACGGTTTACATTGCGAAATAGCCCAAGCTAAAGGATAACCGATCAAAATACATAACAAAGTTGAAATTGCAGCAACTTTTAATGATTGTAAATACGAGTCTAGATAAATTGTATCTTCGAGTAGATTAAAATAATTACCAACATTTAAAACAATATTAACTAGGCCATCTTCATAACTAAACAGTTCGGTATAAGGTGGCACGGCTATCGCTACTTCAGAAAAGCTGATTCGAAATACAATCAAAAACGGTAATAAGAATAATAACAACATCCAAAAATATGGAATAGCTATTACCAATAGACGGCCATATAGTGTCATCAGGTCGGATTCATCACGTTGTAATCGCATCTTTCGATAAGCATAATAGATCGCAACTAAACCTAACCCTGCAGGTATATAGACAATACTACCCGCTATAATTAGCCGATAAGCAAATTTAGATGGCTTATAATGTGCCAAATATGTGCCTAGACAGGATAATAATAGACTTAATACCATTGCCGTGAATAACGCATCTAAAAACAGATTGTCAAATGCATTGATGGTTACAAAACGTAAATAAACACCAAGTAACACTAAGGCATTTAACAACAAACCCCATAAAATGGATCGCATCAATATATCCTCTTGTGTTTATTCGGTAAGCACAACGCAACTATCAATTTCCCAACTAAGATTAACAATATCACCCCAAGTTGGCATTCCTTTACGATAACGATGTTCATTTTGTAGTTGAGCAATAATAATTTGTCCACTTTGTAATTTAACGTGATAAATAGAGAGATCACCTAAATAGGCAATTTCAACTACTTCACCAGTTGCAACATTGTAACCATTGTCTGGGATTTCATCACAAAGTTTAATTTTTTCAGGCCGTAATGCAACTTGAATTGGTACACCTTCTACTGCAGGTGAATCATAATCAACTTTTAATGGATGTTTAATCATAGGACAACTGATGATTAATCCATCTTCTAAGGTTTCTTGTAAGATGCCATCAAATACATTTACTGAACCAATAAACTCGGCACTATAACGGCTGTTTGGATGTTCATAGATTTCTTCAGGCTCACCTATTTGCACAAATTGGCCTTTATTCATAATCGCAATACGACCAGCCATGGTCATAGCTTCCTCTTGATCATGGGTAACCATTACACAGGTTGCGCCTACTTGTTCTAAAATGCTAACTACTTCAAGCTGCATTCGATCACGAAGTTGTTTGTCCAATGCCCCCATTGGTTCATCTAACAATAGTAATTTAGGTCTTTTAGCTAAACTTCGAGCTAAAGCAACGCGTTGTCTTTGACCACCTGATAGTTGATGAGGTTTACGTTTGCCAAACTGCTCCATATGCACAAGCGCCAACATTTCTTCAACACGATGTTTAATTTCATGTTTATCTAATTTATCTTGTTTTAACCCAAAGGCAATATTTTGCTCAACCGTCATGTGAGGAAAAAGAGCATACGATTGAAACATCATATTAATAGGACGATTATAAGGAGGTACTTGTGATAAATCTTTACCATCTAAAATAATTTGTCCAGAAGTCGGTTGTTCAAAACCGGCAAGCATCCGCAATAAAGTTGATTTACCACTACCAGAAGCGCCCAATAAAGCAAAAATCTCTCCGGTATAAATGGTTAAATTTACATCATCAACGGCATAATAATCATCATTAAAAACTTTAGTTAAATTTTTGATCTCCAACAATGGAGTTATCATCTTTTTTTTAGGCTGTACCTGATTTGTTGTTTTATCGTTCACGCTTTTTTCCTCATAACAACAAGCCAAAAAAAACGAGACGGAAAGATTTAAAATCTCCCCGTCTAGAATATATAAGTCAATTAGTTGACATTTTCAAACGGTTATTTACCCGTTTTCAATTTTGTCCATGTGCGAGTAATCACACGTTCAAGTTTAGGTTCTTTCACCGTTAAAGTGAATAATTTTTCCATCACTTCTGGTTTTGGATAAACCGCTGGATCATTTTTCACTTCTGGCTTAACAAACTGATCATTTGCAACTTTATTAGCGCTAGCGAAATTAACATCATTAGTAACTTGAGCTGCAATTTCAGGTTTCATAACAAAGTTCAAAAACTCATGAGCCTCATCAGGATTTGCAGAATCTTTTGGAATAGCAAAAGTATCAAAGAACACTAATGCGCCCTCTTTCGGAATTTGATATCCAACATGCACACCATTTTTAGCTTCGTTCGCTCTATCACGGGATTGTAAAATATCACCTGACCAACCTAAAATCACACAAATATCACCATTAGCTAAATCAGTAATATATTGAGATGAATGGAAATAACGGATATTTGGTCTTACTTTTTCCAACAATTCGTAAGCTGCACCAGTATAATCTTTTGCATCAGTACTATTTGGATCTTTACCTAAATATTGAAGAGCACTTGCTAAGATTTCAGTTGGAGCATCTAAGAATGCCACACCACAATCTTTAAGTTTTTCCATATTTTCGGGTTTGAAAACTAAATCCCAACTGTCAACAGGAGCATCCTCTCCAAGACGTTCTTTAACTTTATCAATGTTATAACCAATACCAGTAGTCATCCATACATAAGGGATTGCATACTTATTATCTGGATCATGGTTAGCCATTAATTTCATTAAATTAGGATCAAGATTTTTCCAATTAGGCAATTTACTTTTATCTAACGGTAGATAAATATCAGCTTTAATCTGTCTAGCTAAAAAACTATCTGAAGGTGAAACTACATCAAAACCAGAATGACCGGCCATTAATTTACCTTCAAGAGCTTCATTGGAATCATACACATCATAAACCAGTTTAATACCAGTTGATTTTTCAAAATCAGTGATTGTGCTATTACCAATTTGACCGGCCCAGTTATAAAAATGCACCACACGGTCTTTAGCTACAGCAGATTGAGATAATGCTAGTGATACACCAGCGATGATTGAAAGAATTGTTTTACGTTGAGTAAACATGCTCACCACTTCTCCTCTAGTTAGGGATATTACATGTTAGACACAAGCCCATTGTTTAATACAACGGACCCCCAAATTTTACCATTATTACTAATTAAATAATATGGTGAAACCGAGGTAATCAGGCAATCACAAGTTATTAATATAATTAATGAACATGTCGAGCTAACCTTGCATTACGAGGGATAAAATACCTTTTTTTTTTCAGATGTCTACTTAAAAAATCAAATATTCTAAGATTAAGGGCTAAGTGACTATATTTTAATCAATCAACCCTTTTTTAGCTAGCTATTAACAATTAATTTACTTTTTTTATTCGGCACTAGCTTGCAAAATTTTTGCTTCTGGTTGCCATACACGATATTTAACCGTCAAATCGTTTGGAACGTAGAATACTAATGGTAAACGGCTGTTATAATTCAATAAACCTAACTTATGGTTGATAGAAACAAATTTATTCTCGTTAGCGCCTTCAGGGCAAGCCATCATTGTAGAAATGCTACCTTTAGTTTCTTCAACGACATAGTAAGAATATCCCCAACCTTTAAGCTCTTCTTCTTTAACAATTCCACCTAAACTTTGAGTATTGCAATCAACATTCATCTCTTTACCAATTAAAATCTCTACTTTAGCATTAACTTCATCTTTTAAGTTAGGTAGATGAATAACATAACGAGTAGAGCCTACTTTTGCATCCGGATAGGGAGCAATTTCATTTAGTTTTTGAACTTCTTGCGGCGCTTTTTGCGTATTTGCGCAAGCAGATAATGCCACACCCATCAAAGCTAATAACATTAATTTTTTCATGTTTATTTCTCCAATAAAATTGTCTAACTTAATACGTCAACGTATGCTTTTTAGAACATAATGCGTATAATAACATTATCTAGATTAAAGAATATGAGATAAAAATGCCAGCAGAAAAAAAAACTGATGATTTATTAAAATTAATTCTGAATTTACTCTTAATAGGCTTACTTATTGTTCTAACTTATCGAGTGATTGAAGTATTCCTATTTGGCTTTTTTTGGGCAGTAATGGTGGTTATTGCAACTTGGCCATTAATGATCAAAATTCAACAAAAACTTTTTAATAAACGTTGGTTATCTTTATTAGTCATGGCAATAATTCTGGCATTTGTCTGCGTTATTCCTTTTATTTTAATCATTAGTAGTGTTGCTCAAAATGGTCACTATCTGGTCGAATGGGTTAGAACTTTATCACATCGAGAATTACCTACCTTCGACTGGTTGGTAAATATTCCTATGTTTGGCGAAGAAGTTCACCAAAAATGGCTTGAGCTTATCAAAACAGATGGTTCACAATTAATATCCGATATTCAACCTTATATAGGCATCATGATTGGTTGGCTTTTAGAGCAAGTAACCAATATTGGAGTTTTTATTTTCCATGCCGGTGTCATGATTATTTTTAGTCTATTATTGTTTCTTAAAGGCGAAAGTATCACTAAATATGTTTATGTTTTGGCTAATCGTCTATCTAAACAATACGGCACAACTACTGTTACCTTAGCAGGCCAATCAATACGAGCGGTGGCATTAGGCGTAGTTGTCACTGCTATTACATTAGCATTAATTGGCGGAATGAGTTTTATCTTTACAAAAATGCCATTTCCAGGCATTTTAACGTTAATATTATTTATCTGCTGCGTCGCTCAAATTGGACCTGTTATTGTGATGTTAGGTTGTATCATTTGGCAATTTTGGGATGGGCATATTATATCAGGAATAGTTTTAATTGTTGTGGCTATCATTTTGACCACCCTAGATAGTGTAATGCGAGCATATTTGATAAAGAAAGGCGCCGATCTCCCCTTCCTACTTATCTTATTTGGGGTAATTGGCGGAATTCTAGCCTTCGGAATTATGGGTTTATTCATCGGCCCTGTAGTCTTAGCCTTAAGCTATAAAATTATTCAACAATGGGTTAATGAACAAGCTTAAAAACATAATTAGGTATAGAAAAGAGTCAATAAACCGATCTATTAAATTATAGATTACCCCCTGAATAATAGGAGTATTATGTTCTGACGCAAATTGTGGTATTCTACACTTTGTGTCAGTTTTAATGATATTTAGAACATGCGAATACCCTTTATAAAATATAATCATCAAAAACATTTAAATGAATTAGCCAAGCTTGAACAAAAAGCCGAACAATATCAAATTGTTTACGATCCTAAATCTTATAGAGTTGCGTTGCTTGAACAGATTAAAAAAGCTCAACATCGTATCTATATTGTTGCACTTTATTTAGAACAAGATGAAGCTGGCCGAGAAATTCTTGATGCGCTTTATCAAGCAAAAATTCAACAACCAAACTTAGATATTAAAATTTTTGTTGATTGGCATCGTGCTCAACGAGGTCGAATTGGTGAAGATAAAACTAAAACGAATGCGCGTTACTATTATGATTTGAAACAACAACATCCATCTATTGATATTCCGGTTTATGGGGTGCCGGTTAATCGTCGAGAAGTTCTAGGTGTATTACATTTAAAAGGATTCATAATTGACGACACTGTAACCTATAGTGGTGCTAGCATAAATAATGTTTATTTATATAAACTTGATAAATACCGTTATGACCGATATCACTTTATCACTAATAAAGTTTTAGCGGATACAATGGTAAATTATGTTAATGATAATTTTCTGCCACTTGATGGCGTTCAACGGTTAGATGTCAGTGAACATAAAACACGTAAACAAATTAAGTCAGAAATTAAACAACTACGCCAACATCTTATGGATGCTAATTATCAATATACGGGAAATTGTGATAACGATACTTTATCCGTTGCACCAATTGTAGGTCTTGGCCGAAATAATCAGCTAAATAAAATTATTCACCATCTAATAAACACGACTGAACAAAAAGTCACATTTTGTACGCCTTATTTTAACTTACCTAATATATTAGTGCGTGACATCATCCGTTTATTAAGAAAAGGTAAGCAAGTTGAAATCATTATTGGTGATAAAGTAGCTAATGATTTTTATATTCCAGAAGATAAACCATTCAACATCTCCGGTGGTTTACCTTATTTATACGAAATTAACCTAAGAAATTTTGTTGAACGCTTACAAAATTATATAGATAAACAACAGTTAACTATTAGATTATGGAAAGATGAAGATCAAACTTATCATTTAAAAGGTATTTGGGTTGATGATGAGTGGATGATGATTACAGGTAATAACCTTAATCCAAGAGCTTGGCGTTTAGATTTGGAAAATGCCATACTTGTTCATGATCCTAAACATGAATTACAGCAACAGATGAATCAAGAACTCATAACTATTCGTGAAAAGACAACAATCGTTACCCATTTCCAACAAATTCAAGCTAGCCAATTCTATCCCAAACAGGTACATAAATTAATTAAACGTTTAAGCCGGATTAGAGTGGACAGAATTATTAAGCGATTATTATAATTAAATTCTATTTAGATTAATCAATGCTATTTGTAATGTGTATACAAATAGCTTATTAGCTAAATTATATTTTATTTTGTTGTAAACTTAATATAGTTCTAGCGTTTGAAGCACTTGTCGCAATGATATCAATTACGCCGGAACGTAGTGCTCCTAAAATTGCTGTTGCTTTAGTATTTTCCGAAGCAATAGCAATAACACACGGGATATTACGTAATTCTTCAATACTTAAACCAATCACTCGATCATTCATGGTTGTATCAACAGGATTGCCATTGATATCAAAAAATCCATATCCGGCAATATCACCAATAACACCCTGATTTAATGTTGCATAGGTCACTTCTTGTGGAGTAAACCAACCCAATTGCACCATATAACAGTTTTCATTCATATCGCCAATACCAACTAAAGCAATATCGGCTTTAGCCGCTCTTTCTAATGTGTCTTTAATAACCCGATTTTGGGTAAATGCCCTTTTGAGTTCACTGTTTTCTACATAAGCTGGCGCATACAAAGTTTCACTAGTTGCACTAAATTTTCTGGCTAAACTTCGACTAATATGATCAGCATCTATAATTTCACCAACACGCTGAGTACCTCCTATGCCACAAATAAATTTACACTGTTTTTCAGGAAACACACCAACATGGCTGGCAATAGCAGCAACATTACGCCCTTGTCCCACCGCCACTGTCATACCATTTTTTAAAGTACTAGACAGATAATTTGATACCAGTGCAGCAACTTGTCTACGTTGCTCTTCTTCGTCTTGATGATCTAAAGCAATTAAAGCTCGTTTAATACCAAAATGGTTGACAAATTGCTGTTCAATGCGAGAACTAAATATCGGATGATATTTAACACTTATTTCAACGATTCCTTCTGCCCTAGCTTTTTTTAGCAAACGACCAACTTTAATGCGTGAAAGACCAAATCGCTGAGCAATTTCTTCTTGAGTTTGTTCATACTCATAGTATGCGACTGCAATTTCAGTAAGTAATTCCGACTCTTGTTTATCTTCAAATATAACCATTAAATTTGCCTTTCAACACTTTAGCAACTTATTGCATTCATAACAGATAATATATTACAAAATCCTTTAGCTTGCTATGTATTACGACCAATAAATAATTCAATGAGATAGGATATTTAATTAAGCTTGATAAGTTTGTTATCTATCAATGATAATTGATAGGAAATCTTGATGAATTGAAAGTCTAAAAAACCCCTTTACTCAAAATTTTTATAATTAAAAAATTAGCTGAGCTGAATAAATACAGGCTAGGGGCTAATATTACTTTTCTGGTGTTTTTTTCTTCCGTGATTTTTGTTTAGTTAATTGTTTTTTTAAGCGCATTCTTGTTCTTGACTCAGCAAATAACCGATCTCTTTCAGCCTTCTTCTGCTGCTTTTGTTGCTGTTCTTCTTTTTCCCATTGCTTAATCTTCCGTGTTGACCGTATTTTAAACACTTGCCATAAAACAAAAAGTAAAACTACAACAAATATTGCTGCATATGGATCAAAGACAAATTTAGATCTAGATAGATTAACTAATACAATATTATTAGCATATGCAGGTGAGTACATTAAAATCAATATAACAATAAATATAATCTTACAGCCAAATTTGGACATGAATTAATTTAAAATCCCTTTTTGAAATAATCCGAAATCATAACGAATAAACTAAAATATTTATGTATAGTATATTATTAATAAAAAATGGCTGAATTAACAGCCACTCAATATTTATAATAACAGTTTTATTGATGAATATTAATTAGAAATTAATTTCAGTACCAATAAAATAGCGACGACCTTCTAAGGTTTTACCGAAATCATCGTTAGAAACATCTCTATCAAATAAGTTATAAACACCACCATAAATCTTAGCATTTTGATTTATTTTGAAAGATGTTCCTACATCCCAGAAGGTATAACCAGGATATTCAATTTTTTTACCACTACGATCCGTGGTTGATTCCACTCCGTAGTAAGCAACTTTAGTCCATAAATCCAATTGTTGGGTTAAATTCCAATCAAGCTGGGTATTGAATTTTTGCTTAGGTGTACGATTTAAAGGTTTACCTTTATTTTTACCAGTTTTTTGTTCTGTTTTAGTCCAAGAATAGTTAGAACTTAGCAAGAAATCAGTAAACAATGGTGTTTTAAATGATAGTTCTAAACCTTTAAGATCTGCTTTATCCACATTCTCACGGCCTTGAACAAAATCAAATTTTTCTCTATAACCATTGATTTTGCAATTTCTTGATCCTGCATTACCACGACAAATATAATAAGACTGGATTTTATCTTTATATTTAGTATAAAAAGCTGTTGCAGATGCATCAATACCATAATCATTGGTATAACCAACGCCTATTTCAAATGAATCCGTTTTTTCAGGTTTTAAATCGGGATTACCCATTATCATTCCTTTGTTACCTGTTCCAGATCCACCTGTAACCTGTCCCCAATCTGAAACAACTTGGCGGAGTTGCGGTGTTGCAAATCCAGTTGAATAACCACCCTTTAAGGTAAAGTTATCATCAATATTCCAGACACTATAGACTCTTGGATTCCAGTTGCTACCATAGTTTTCATCTTTGTTATAACGCAAACCAGCCGTTATACTCCAGTTATCAAAGATACTTATTTCATCCTCAGCGAATAATGCATAACTCCAACGATCAATTTTTGTTAGAGTTTTGTTTAATTGATTACCTCTATCATGAAGTTCTTGATAAGTATATGCTCCACCAGCAGTTAACATATTAATCGAGAAAGGAATTGTCACACGTGAGTCAACGTTAGTATTACGAATTTTCATTTTTCTTTCTGGATTATTATTACCTTCATGAGAAATAAAGGATGTCGTTGATACATCGCCAAATAAACCATTATGCGTTAAAGCAAAAGAGTTGCGACGGTTATCTCTATTGAAATCACCGCGATTAACAGGTCTTGTTTTTCCACCTGTAGCATTACTATTTTGTAAAGATCGGCCAAAGTCGAGATCAAATGTCTGGGTATCAGTAACATTAAGCGATAGTTTTCCATTCAGACTGCGTAATTTTTGTCCTGAATGACCATTTAAGAATTTATCTTCACTACGCTTGCTATATTGACCAAATAACTGAATACCTAAAATATCATCAATAATTGGCCCCATAGTCGAAAAACTACCAATGTAAGTATTTTTTTCATCAGAACGATAAGGGACAATTGATTCAACCCTTAAACCACCATGCCATTTGTTTGATACTTTTTTAGTAATAATATTAACAACACCACCCATAGCATCTGAGCCATATAAAGAAGACATAGGTCCACGTACAACCTCAATACGCTCAATAATGGTTAATGGAGGCAGCCAACCTTGTTCAAAACCAGAATTATCACTATTTGGTCTAGTTTCACGAGTGCTCACTTTTTTACCGTCAATCAATAATAAGGTATATTTGGCATCCATACCACGAATGCTAATATCAGTTGAATCACCGCCGCCAGTAATTGTGACACCGGGAATATCTTTCAGAGCATCGGTGACATCACGATAAGGCTTTTTGCTAATTTCTTCTGGTGTGATCACTGAAATTGTTGCAGGAGCCTCTTTAATTTGTTGTGAAAATCCTGATGCTGTCACCACCATAGTATCAGTATTTTTATCATCAGCCGCCATCGCTAAACCTGATAATGATAATAAAATACTTGTATTTAAGACATGTGTAGCCAACTTAAACTTCGTATTCATTGTTATAACCCTATTAATTATATTGATATTTTGCAAAGAAATCTGCCGATAACAATATACTATATGAGAATAATTATCAATATCCTTACGAAAAATTATTTATTGCTAGACAATTAACACACCTTAAACAATAATAGTTATCATTTGCATCATACATATAGGAACTAATTATGAATACTAAGAAAAAACTATTATTAAGTAGCTTAGCAGCGTTAATGTTAGGTTTGACTGGTTGTCAATCGTCAATTACAGTAAATCCAGATAATAAACAATCAGTTGTTGTGCCTAAATCACCAAATAAAATTGTAGTGATGAATTATGGAGCCTTAGATACATTAGATGCTTTAGGTAAAGGATCAATTGTTACAGCAACACCGCTTTCTGTTCTTCCGACTTATCTTCAACAATATAAAAATGCAAACGTTATTGATACAGGTAATATGAAAGAACCAAATATTGATGCAATCAAACAAGCTAAACCACAATTAATTATCATTGATGGCCGACAAGCAAGCCATACGGAAGAATTCACTAAAATTGCACCAGTCATTAATTTAAGCGTTGATGCCAAAAACTATCTTGAATCAACCAAAAACCATATCAATGTATTAGCAAATATTACTGGTACTGAAGAAACAGCTAACAACCTAATTCAATCATTAGATGCCAAATTAAGTAAAGCTCAATCTGTTGCTCAAGCTAGTGATAAAAAAGCAATTGTAGCTATTCACAATGACGGTAAAATGATCCTTATCAATGCAAGCTCTAGCGCAGCATTAATTCACGATGTGTTACATGTAAAACGCGCAGTACCATTAGCGCCACAACCAACCAATGGTATTGGAAAACCAAAACCAACTTTTATTGATAATAGTTACATTAGTAAAGTCAAACCAGACATTATTTATGTTGTAGACCGCAGTAAAGCAATTGGTCAGTCTGCGATGAAAGATGACTTCTTCAATGCAAAAGTATTAGCAAAGAGCAAAACTGAAGTGGTTTATTTAACACCAGATCTTTGGTACTTGTCTGGCGGTGGTGCAGAAAGCTTAGACCGTCAAATTGATGAAGTAATTAATATATTAAAATAATTTAATTTTTTATGATAAATTAACTTCCTTTCACAAAAGCCCTTATCATTATAAGGGCTTTTTAATTAACAGCTTTGCCTTGCCCTTCCTCAGAATATTTCACATACTCCCTATCAAATGATTGATAAATGTTTTTTATTGTTTATTATTACACGCCAATTTAATATAAGGTGAGTAAACATTAATGAAAAAACTATTGTTAGTTGCAGTATTATTTCCTTTTATGGTTCACGCGCGTGCGGATGCTCCAATAGGTTTAACATGGGGGGCACCAATATCGGACATTGTTTCAAAATATAAAGCAAAAGAAATAATTGAACAAAATGATTTGATCATATATGAACTACCTAACCCTCCTATAACGTTACCTAATTTTACTTCATATAAGTTATTAGCTCATAAGCAATTAGGTTTGATAAAAGTAGTATTAAGTGAGGAAATTACAAGAGATCCCTATGGAGTTGAAGGTAAAAATGCATATTTTAAATATAAAGAAGCATTAACAAAAAAATATGGCAAAGCGGAATCTCTTGAAGAAATCGGCCTAAAAGTATATAGAGAAAATGACGAATTTTATCAATGTTTAGGGTATCAAGGTTGTGGCGTCTATTTTTCTAACTTCAAACAATCTGGTATTAGTTTACTGCTAGAAGGAAATAGCCATGCAGAAGGTAAATTGAAAATTATATATGAATCCGATCTTTTCTTCGAATATTATGGGAATGAAGACATACAAGAAGAAAGTAAAATTTATGAAGGGCTTTAATAAAACAGTTTTAATAACTCTTAATTTGATATGGTTAGAGAGGATATTTTTAATTGATATTAATTAGAATTAAAAACTAAGTTAATAAGTTATCGCATATTAATCTAACATATTGAAAATAAAAATAATTAAACAATAAGTCAAATCTTGTTAGATAAAGTAGCTCAATAATATAGAGCTTATAAAAATAATGTAATAATTGAATATTGAAAGGAAAGAATAGATGCAAAGGATATTAATATTAGTAAACCGACAAATACGGTTTATCGATATTATCGGTTACACATAATCAACCAATAAGATTAAATTACAGACATTGAAGCATCCTTTATTACGGATACACTTCAACTTATTTACGATAGATGGCGTGTTATAATACATGCCATAAGAAATTATATTAATTCAGATAATAACTCGCTAAAAATTTTTTATTTGGTTCAAATTAAATATGTTAAAATGCCCGCCTGTTGTCATAATCTAAATTGGCAAACTTTTAAATTCTCGATAAATACCTCAATAAATTTTAAATTATTATAAATATTATGAATACATCATCCCCTACTATTGGATTTGTGAGCCTTGGTTGTCCTAAAAATTTAGTTGACTCTGAGCGAATTTTAACTGAATTACGTACACAGGGTTATCAAGTTGTACCTAGCTACGATAATGCAGATTTAGTAATTGTTAACACCTGTGGTTTTATTGATAGTGCGGTACAAGAATCATTAGAAGCCATTGGCGAAGCGCTAAATGAAAATGGAAAAGTTATTGTGACTGGTTGTCTTGGCGCAAAAGAAGATCAAATCCGTGATGTGCATCCTAAAGTACTTGAAATATCAGGACCACACAGTTATGAAGCTGTTCTTGAACATGTTAATAAATATGCGCCAAAACCTTCCTATAATCCATTTATTAGTTTAGTGCCCGAACAAGGCGTAAAACTAACACCCAAACATTATGCTTATTTGAAAATATCAGAAGGCTGCAACCATAGTTGTTCATTCTGTATTATCCCTTCATTACGTGGCGAAATGATCAGTCGACCGATTGGTAATGTGCTTGATGAAGCAAAACGTTTGGTTGATGGAGGAGTAAAAGAACTATTAGTTATAGCTCAAGATACATCGGCTTATGGTATTGATATAAAAAACCGAACCAATTTTTGGAATGGTATGCCGTTAAAAACCGATATTCATACCCTTTGTGAACAATTATCTAGTCTTGGTATTTGGGTACGTCTACATTATATGTATCCTTACCCTAGTGTGGATAATTTAATTCCATTAATGGCTGATGGCAAAATCTTACCTTATTTAGATGTACCATTACAACACGCTAGCCCTACAGTATTAAAATCAATGAAGCGACCAGGTACAATTGAAAGAACACTTGAAAGAATTCATAAGTGGCGAGATATTTGTCCAGAAATCACCCTACGTTCAACTTTTATCGTCGGTTATCCAGGTGAAACCGAACAAGATTTTGAATTACTGCTTGATTTTCTTTCTCAAGCACAGTTAGATCGTGTCGGTTGTTTCCCATATAGCCCAGTTGAAGGTGCTGCAGCTAATCAATTAGCCGACCAAATACCTGAACATATAAAACAAGAACGCTTCGATCGTTTTATGCAATTACAACAGACAATTTCAACCTGTAAGCTACAAAACAAAATTGGTAAAACATTGTCTGTCCTTATCGATGAAGTGGATGATGAAGGTGCAATTGGACGGAGTATGGCTGATGCACCAGAAATAGATGGCGTTGTCTATCTAAATGAAGAAAAAGCTGTTAAAGTTGGTGATATTGTTCAAGTCAATATTGAACATTCAGATGAATACGATTTATGGGGAACTGTACAACAGTAAATACAATCAATGAAATTACATTATCGAAGTGAAATTAATAATTTAATCACCTTAGCTATTCCTGTCATGATTGCCCAAATATCACAAACAGCAATAACGTTTGTTGATACAATTATGGCTGGCAATTACAGTAAAACAGCCTTATCAGGTGTTGCTATTGCGGTATCCATTTGGTTACCTACAGTTTTATTTGGTCAAGGGCTATTGACTGTATTAACCCCCATTATATCAAACTTAAATGGTGCAGCTAAACGTGAGCAAGTTGCCGATCATACACGGCAAGGTGTGGTGATCGCATTAATTTTATCGGTGATCATAATGTTAATTCTCTATCATTCAGATAGAATAATTAGTTTAAGAAGCTCTAATGATAACCCGATTGATCCAGAAATGGTCGAAGTTGCCGTCTCTTTTTTACGTGCAATTATGTGGGGAGTACCTGCATTTCTACTATTTTTAGTTTACCGCAATCAATGTGAAGGTTTATCTAACACAAAACCTGCCATGGTGATTATATTCATTGCTTTACTAGCTAATATTCCAATTAACTATATTTTGATTTATGGCAAATTAGGCTTACCTGCGTTTGGTGGTGTTGGTTGTGGCATTACTGCAGCAATAATTTTCTGGTTAATGTTCATTTTAATCCGTTTATATACTTTAACTACTGCTAGCCAACAAGATATTCGTAAAACACCATTAACAAAACTTGTTGATTTTTCCATCATCAAAAAAATAGTGGTTTTAGGAATGCCTCTAGCCCTTGCTTACTTTTTTGAAATGAGCTTGTTTGCTGTCGTTGCTTTACTTATTGCCCCTCTCGGACAAATAACTGTGGCTGCACATCAAATTATTTTTACCATCAGTAGCTTAACATTTGCAATTCCATTATCTCTTGGTGTGGCAACCAGTATTCGCGTCGGTTATCTGTTAGGAAAAGGAAAACCAAGTTTAGCTAAACAAACAGCTTTCATCAGTTTGCTCATATCGTTAGTCATTGCTGTTATCGTAGCACTAATTTTAGTGGTATTTAGAACACCTATTGTTACGATATTTACTAAAGAGGCTGCGGTTATAGCTATTTGTCTACAACTCATTATCCTATTAGCTATTTACCAAGCTTCAGATTATTTACAAGTAGTGGCAAGTAATGTATTACGTGGTTACAAAGATACAAAAAGCATCTTTTTTATTACTTTATTATCTTATTGGGTTGTTGGATTACCTGTTGGTTATGTTCTAGGCTTAACAGATCTGGTCATGCAACCAATTGGTGCTGCCGGATTTTGGATAGGGATTATATTAGGACTTGCTGTTGCTGCGTTTCTGTTAATTGCGAGAATGGTTTATCTACAAAAACAACCAACACAAATAATATTAAAACGAGCATCGCGATAATTTAATTAATATACCAAAGTAAACAAATATTCAAATTATAGTCTCTTAATTTAATTAGATTAAAAAAAGCCACCGATAAGGTGGCTTTTTACTATTAAAATAACTTTATTATTTTAATAAACTATTTGCTTGTTCTAGAACGTTTTCAACTGTAAAGCCGAATTTAGCAAATAATTGTTCTGCTGGACCTGACTCACCAAAGCTTGTCATACCGATAATCTTACCATTTAGACCAACATATTTATACCAATAGTCACTGATGCCAGCCTCAATAGCAACTCGTGCAGAGACTGAAGATGGTAATACTGATTCTTTATAAGCTTGATCTTGTTTATCAAATGCATCGGTTGATGGCATTGAAACAACACGTACTTTTTTACCTGCTTCAGTAAGTTTATGATAAGCCTCAACTGCTAGTTCGACTTCAGAACCAGTTGCAATTAAAATAAGTTCAGGAGTGCCATTACAATCATTTAAAATGTAGCCACCACGATAAACATTGGCTAATTGTTGTTCGGTACGTTCTTGTTGTTTAAGATTTTGTCTAGAGAAAATTAACGCAGTTGGACCGTCTTTACGTTCAACAGCATATTGCCAAGCAATAGCTGATTCAACTTGATCACAAGGACGCCAAGTACTAACATTTGGAGTAACACGTAAGCTTGCCATCTGCTCAACAGGTTGGTGAGTTGGACCATCTTCACCTAAACCAATTGAGTCATGCGTGTAGACAAATAAAGAACGAATTTTCATTAAAGCGGCCATACGGACTGCGTTACGCGCATACTCCATAAACATCAAGAAAGTTGCACCATAAGGAATAAAGCCACCATGTAAAGCAATACCATTCATGATTGCAGACATACCAAATTCGCGGACACCATAATGAATGTAGTTACCATCTGGATTAGCTAAAATCTCTTTAGAGCCTGACCACATAGTTAAATTACTTGGTGCTAAGTCAGCTGAACCACCTAAAAATTCAGTTAACACAGGCGCAAAAGCTTCAATGGCATTTTGCGAAGCTTTACGGGTAGCAATTGTTGCTGGATTTGCTTGTAGCTTATTAACAAAATCTTTAGCAACTTGTTGCCAATTATTTGGTAAATCACCATCCATACGACGTTTGAATTCTTTTGCTAATTCTGGATAAGCTTTTGCATATGCATCAAAGCGAGCATTCCACTCATCTTCACGTTGTTTACCAGTAGCTTTTGCATCCCATGCATCATAATAATCTTTTGGAATTTCAAATGCAGGATATGACCAACCTAAAGCTTTACGAGTTGCTTCTATTTCAGCATCACCAAGTGGTGCACCATGGCAATCATGACTTCCAGCTTTATTTGGAGAACCAAAACCAATAACAGTCTTACACATTAATAATGATGGTTTATCAGTTACCGCTTGTGCTTGCTCAATAGCCTCAGCTAATGCCTTAGCATCATGGCCATCAATACCACGAATAACATGCCAGCCATATGCTTCAAAACGTTTAGCGGTATCGTCGGTAAACCAACCTTCAATTTCACCATCAATTGAAATACCATTATCATCATAAAAAGCAATTAATTTGCCTAATTTAAGTGTACCAGCTAATGAACATACTTCATGGGAAATCCCTTCCATCATACAACCATCACCCATAAATACATAAGTATGGTGATCAACAATGGTATGTGCAGGTTTGTTAAATTGAGCTGCTAATGTTCTTTCAGCAATAGCCATACCGACAGCATTAGCAATACCTTGACCTAATGGACCTGTTGTTGTTTCAATTCCCGGAAGATGTCCAAATTCAGGATGACCTGCGGTTTTAGCATTTAATTGACGAAAGTTTTTTATGTCATCGAGCGTTACGTTATAACCAGTCAAATGTAATAAGCTATAAATTAACATTGATGCATGACCATTTGATAATACAAATCTATCCCGATCAGCCCAATTAGGATTGGTAGGATTGTGTTTTAAAAATCCTCGCCAAAGGACTTCAGCCATGTCTGCCATCCCCATCGGCGCACCTGGATGGCCTGATTTCGCTTTTTGCACGCCATCCATGCTTAATGCTCTTATCGCATTGGCTAGTTCGCGGTGGGATAGTGTGGTTACATTCATGTTCATATTCTCCAAAATATATTTTAAATATTCATTGATTGTCTACAAATAGTAGACAAATAAAACGCTTTCGTAACAAAACAAAAAGGGGAATATATTCCCCTATTCTATTAATTAAAGTAGTGCTCCGATCATATCTTCTAGTTTACCCTGATCGACAGCAAATGCACGGATGCCTTCAGCTAATTTTTCAACGGCCATTGCATCACTATTATGCTGCCATCTAAACTCAGCTTCAGTCATTAATGTAGGACGCTCAACTAAGGTTTGATTTGGATCTAATTTACGCACTACTGGGGCACTTGATTTTTGCATCTCAGACAATAAATTAGGGGAAATAGTTAAACGATCACAACCAGCCAATGCTAAAATTTGATCAACTTGTCTAAAACTAGCCCCCATGACAATAGTCTTATAACCATGTTGTTTATAATAGTTATAGATATTACGTACTGAAACTACACCTGGATCTTGGTCAGCAATATAAGGATCAATAGGTTTCTTAGCTTGATACCAATCATAAATACGACCAACAAATGGGGAAATTAAAAAGGCATTAATCTCGGCACAAGCACGCGCTTGAGCGAAAGAAAACAATAAAGTTAAATTACAGTTAATCCCTTCTTTTTCTAAAACTTCAGCAGCTTTAATACCTTCCCAAGTAGAAGCGATTTTAATCAGAATTTTTGATTTATCAATGCCTTTTTGTTTATAAAGTTCAACAATTCGACGAGCTTTTTCAATACAAGCTTGGGTATCAAATGATAATCTTGCATCAACTTCAGTTGAGATTCGTCCCGGAATAGATTTTAAAATTTCAGCGCCTATGTTTACCGCTACTTGGTCACAGGCATTAACCAATTGCTCAGCTTTACTACCACCTAGTTTTTTAGCTGTTTCAATAGCAGAATCAATTAAATAACGATATTGAGGAAGTTGAGCAGCTTTTAAAACAAGCGATGGATTAGTTGTTGCATCTTCAGGAGAAAACTGTTTAATCGAATCGATATCACCAGTATCAGCAACAACTACAGTTAATTTTTTGAATTCATCTAATTGACTCATACATCTAATTCCTCTACTACATGTTTTTTAAACATAGTTATAATAACATTTATTAAGTGATAAAACGACAAGGTTTCGTCGTTTCGGTTAAGGTCTTTTTGGCTAAAAATGAACAAGAACGATAAAACTACAATTTGATCTGAATAAGCTATCGATAAAAACGAAAAATATTTTTATTCCATAAACATTAACTAACTTTTTAGCACATCAAAATCAACAAGTAATTAATGTAACAAGTTGACTCTTAATATTTATCTAATTATCTAATTCAATAGTTAGTAAATTTTTTAATTAAATTCAAACCAAGGATATCTTTTTATTACTTTTATCGGTTTTATATTTTTCTTTTTTTTCACCAAAATGAACATAAGTTCATATTAATATCATTTGTAATTTTGAGATACAAATAAATTTAATTTTGTGACATAAGTCGCAAAAAAATAGCAAATTAAAGATAATTTAATTTTTAATGGCGGATAAAAAAGTGGATTCAACTCTAAAAAAAGCAAAAAATTAAAATAATTTGGCTGGAATTTATCAAAGGTTAGATACTAATACTTTTGATACAATCAAATTAATTTTAGCCATCAATTGATTGTATAAGATATTCTACTCAATCCATACATAGCTTGCATAAGCGTCTAAATTACAACTTATACACGTTGAACACTGTTTACCTGCACAAGTTAATAAATCACGTTTAATTAATTTTATTAACCCTTTTTTAACCCAAAAATTTAGCATAGGTTCAACAGCGCTGGTAGACAAACGAAAGTGACGAGCCACATCTTGTAGATTAGCTCGTCCTTGTAACTGAATATAATCACGAATTGCAGTAATTAACATATTATTCAATATTTAACATTAACCACTAATTTTATTCACAACAAGCTGATTGGTTTTTGTAAGATCGTGGTTTTGGTAAGTAATATTGATTAAAGCAAGGTAAACGACCGATTTTACGCATAATGATAAAAATGAAAGTAATAAATCCTCCAATAGCTATCAACCAATAAGGCGCACATGAAGATTGGCCTAATAAACTAAATTGGTAATAAATCGTTGCAGACAACCAACCTATAACAAAGGTCCAAATAGCCACAAATATCATCCATTTTAGCCCTGTTTCACGATAGATTGTGCCTAATGCTGCTGCACAAGGTGTATAAAGCAACACGAAAATAAGATAGGCAATAGCTGAAGATGATGTAACAAATGAATTACTTATTTTCGATACCGTAGTTGAGTCGATAAACAATTCATTTTGTAGACTGTTTTCATCTTGATTAATACTTGATAGACCTAGCGGATCAAAAATTGCGTTAGTTAAATCAATAAAATGATCTGGAATGGTTTCTAACGCTGACTTGATGCTATTATAAAAAGAAAAATGCTCCGGTTGTTCAGTTTGATGATCCATTGAATAGAGTGAATTTAAAGTTGCCACAACTGACTCTTTAGCAAATATCCCAGTAAAAATACCTACTGTCGCAGGCCAATTTTGCTTATCAATTCCCATAGGTGAAAATACAGGGGTAACTTTTTGTCCCATAACTGATAACACAGAGTGATTTGAATTTTCATTCCCAAATGAACCATCAGTTCCTAAGGAATTAAAGAAGCTAAGTACGGTTACCATAACGACAATGGCTTTTCCTGCTCGTAAAACAAAGCTTTTCAAACGTTGAAAAGTTATTCTCAACATACTTCGTAATGTCGGAATGCGATAAACAGGCATTTCCATAATAAATGGCGTTAATTTACCTTGTAACAGAGTATTTTTTAATATAAATCCCGTTAGCATAGCTACTAAAATACCCAGCAAATACAGCATAAAGACAATAATCGATCCATGATTAGGAAAAAATATTACAGCAAACAAAGCATAAATGGGTAATCGAGCACTGCAAGACATAAACGGAATTAAACAAATTGATAAAATACGATCACGAGGGCTATCAAGTGTCCTCGTTGCCATAATTGCGGGTACTCCACAACCAAACCCCATTAACATGGGTACAAACGCTTTACCGGGTAAACCGATGCATCGCATAAAACGATCAACAATCATTGCTGCTCGCGCTAAATAACCTGAATCTTCCAAAAAAGATAGCACAAAAAACATCGCCGCAATAACCGGTATAAAAGTCGATACCGTGGTGATGCCATTACCAACCCCATCAGCTAAAATAACCGTTAACCAAGTTGGTGTATCTAGCATATTTAAGAGATAAGTAAAGTCATTAACAAAAATGGTACTAAATACCCCTTCAAAAAAATCGACAAAAACTGAACCAAAATTAATCGCAATAAAAAACATGCTATACATTGCGAGTAAAAAGAATGGAATACCAGTAAAACGCCCTAAAGCTAATTTATCCAATTTTTCAGTAAGATTAATATTGGCTTCTCTAGGCTTATCAATCACCATCTTGCAAAGCGTATCAATCGTATCATAACGTGCACTTGCAAGTGCTACGTCAATCTGATTATCGAAATTGATAGACAATAAACAACGACAAGCAGCTAACTTTTCGTTTTCTAAAAAATCTAAAGATTCATTTGCCCCATTAAGCAAGGCTTCAATTAACTGCCAACGATTAAATTGTTGTATCCTACTGGTTGCAGGCAATTCAGCTAAATATCGGTTAAATACAGCTTGTGCATCACTACTTAACGTATCAATGGTTGGCATTGCAATCTTTAAATTCGATGTGCTAGCTTCAATTTGCTGATAAAATTTTGATAATCCAGTTTTTCGCGTAGACGAAATCGCAATAACCGGACAACCTAAAGCTTTGGTTAATTTATCGATATTTAATCTTTCTCCCATAGCTTTAAGTGCATCAACCATATTAAGCACAATTACCATAGGTACTTGCATATCAATTAACTGAAATGTTAAATATAAACTGCGTTGTAAATTTGTTGCATCAATAACATTAACTATCAAGCTATTGTTATCAGCTAATAGAAACTGCCGAGTAATAAATTCATCTTGAGCAATACCGATTGGATCTGGCTCAACAGAGTAAGTTCCCGGTAAATCAACAATATCATAGTGGTTATTTTGATAAGCAAACGAACCAGATTTGTGCTCAACTGTTACCCCTGGCCAATTACCTACACGCTGTTTTGAACCAGTTAATAAATTAAATAATGTCGTTTTGCCACAATTGGGATTACCGACCAATGCAATTTTCATACGACTATCTCAACCTCAATTGCAGCCGCTTCACGACGGCGTAAACACAATAGAAAACCACGCAAATTAATTTCGATTGGATCACCTAATGGAGCGATTTGCATCACAGTCAACTTACATCCGGGCGTCATTCCCATAGCTAAAAGCTTTTGACGAAAAGGTAAAGAGTCAGGTAATAGACGTTTAATAACAGCTTCACGTCCTTGAGAAAGGTGATCAAGCGTAAATGCAGACATTATACTTCCTATCAAATAAGGTTGTATTTTAAAAATGACAGTATTTTAAAAGATAATCATTCGCATTTTTAGCATTTAACTGCGAGTAAATTGCAAAAAACATCTAAAATAAGTGAAAATTATTGTATTGATAGAAAAAACGAATGCAACATTGATGAAATCAAAAAAATAAGTGATAAAAATAAGCCAAAAACCCCTCTCCTCAACTTTTTAATTGTGAAAAAATGCTTTTGTTAAAATACCTTCAAAATGGTTTTTAAATTTTTATACAAATGTTTAACCGCCATGATTGGATGATGGAGCATCATTCTTGGCCCTGCATAACGCATTACTTCTTTAATTTTCTGTTTATAATCTTTGCGATAACAATGTTTTGGACATTTTTCGCAGGTGGTTTTCTTTTCACCAAATCGGCACATTGTTAAGCGTTGCATGGCGTATTGTAAGAGATCACTACATTCAGCACATAGTTGTTTTTTAGGAGTATGGTGTTTTTGGTGACAATATAGGTGTATCATCACTTCTACGGTAACTTTTTCTTGAGTTATTTTCGGACCAGTATTGTTTGCAACCATAATCAAATATATGCTAGTTAAAAAGATGATAGAATACAGAATTAGTTATTATGATCACAAGGATTTTGGTTAATGGCAAGAATTATCAATAAAGATACTATTGTTTGTATGTCACTTTCAGCAAGACCAAGTAATTTTGGTACTCGTTTTCACAATTTTTTATATGAAAAATTAGATTTAAATTATCTATATAAAGCTTTTACAACCAATAATTTAAAAGATGCTATTAATGGAATTAAAGCATTATCAATTCGTGGTTGTGCTATCTCAATGCCTTATAAACAAGCGTGCATTGAATTTATTGATGAATTAGATGTTTCGGTACAATCAATTCAAGCGGTTAATACTATTGTTAATACCGATCACTATTTGAAGGCCTACAACACTGATTATATTGCTGTGGAAAAACTAATTAAGGCTAATCATATCTGTAATAACACACCATTTGTTTTAAAAGGTAGTGGTGGTATGGCCAATGCTGTAATTGGAGCGTTTTACGATGCCGGTTTTAAACATGGCATTGTCTGTGCCAGAAATCAGCAAAAAGGGGAAGCTTTAGCTGAGCGTTATAATTACCAATGGCAAAAAGATGAATCTACTATTACACCGGAACAAGCAAAATTGATTATCAATGTGACGCCAATTGGTATGCAAGGCGGTAGCGAAGCGAACCAACTGGCATTTAGTGAAACAATAATTAATCATGCTGATATTGTGTTCGATGTTGTCGCCTTACCTGTTGAAACACCACTTATAAAGTATGCTAAAAACTTAAATAAAACTATTATTTCTGGAGCTGATGTCGCCGTATTACAAGCTGTTGAACAATTCATTTTATATACTGGCGTCACCCCCAGCGAAGAATTGATCCAGCAAGCCGGTGAATTCGCCAGACAAGATTAATCACAATATAAAATTACCCTGAAATGGATTCTAACTGACTGGAACGTCAGAGTTAAGAACAAGGCAAAGAATTAATAACTGGGTTAGGTAAACATGTTAAACAAGGAAGTTCAACAAAATTGTCGTTTATATTGAAAATAACCTTCAGACGGTTAAAACTAAACGATAAAAGGCTACCATAAGCCGACCGTTTTATATTAGCTATTTTTGACAAATATTTTGGCAAAAGTTGCCTATAAGAGAAAAAAGTTTTAGAAAATATACCAGAATGATAACAGTGATTGATAAAGTGGCCTTGTGTAAACACGCTCTGCTCAAAAGAAATAAACTTAATAAAATGAGCATAAAAAATTTAGATTTTCCTCAAATAAGAGAAAAAGAAAAACTTAATATCCCTCATAATAGGTTAGGAAAAGCCGTTTAAGAGGTCTAGCAATCGCTTAAATAGAACAATTTGAGCGATCAATGATCTTAGTGATAACTCAAAAAAAGTATTTAAAATCTTTAATAAGATCTTTACCTGCTA
Organism: Gilliamella sp. LMG 34362; assembly: GCF_984569125.1. NCBI lineage: Bacteria > Pseudomonadati > Pseudomonadota > Gammaproteobacteria > Orbales > Orbaceae > Gilliamella > Gilliamella sp. LMG 34362. Next base: position 1,843,354 of record NZ_OZ474902.1, read on the forward strand.
GATTGATGTCAACCAAGTTAGGCATTGCACTACGCCCTCTTTTCTGTTTATTGGCTGCAGCTATTGCTAGATTGGCAAACAATATCGTTTTCGCTAACGGCCAACCATAGCTGATACCATAAGTAAAAGCCCCTTGAAAAATATCATTTTCAGTAATGTTATCAGCAGTTTGTTTATTAAAGCCAGAGATTATCACAACTTGTTGATGATCCAGATATACACAATCTTTATTATGCATACGAATAATAATTTTACCGTTAGTTAAATTGCGTAATTTTCTCAATGCATTTTTGATCTGCTCGCTATTATAGAAAGCTTTTAATTTGACAAAAGCACTAGCAAATTGTTCTGTTACAATTAAATAATCAGCTTGTTGAGCTAAGTACAGACTATTAGCTGATAGATTATCGACACTCATAATCACTTTGACTTTGGGTAAATGCTCAATTAGGTACTCACTCAATTCTGCCTCATAGCCATCAGCTAACATAACTATCTCGTGTTTATTTTCACTGACTGTCCGAATAAAGTGAACTAATTTATCTTTTTCTGTTATTGTCAATTTAGGCGGTTGTATCAAACGATGCGATATAATACTGTAGGTATTACTTTGCTCATCAATGGTGATGGCTTCTAATGGCGTGATCATTTTCTCCGAAAAAATAAATTGCCGAGTATTAACGCCAACATTAGCTAGTTCTGTCTCAATTTGATTGCCATGATGATCATTGTTGAGATGACCAATATGATAAATATCTTCTCCCCATAGCGCTAATAGATATGCCGTATTAGCAACGGACCCACCACCACAATGGACAAAATTATCCGAGGTAATTGAACCGTTTTGTTCCAAACTAGATGAAGTGAAACACAATAAATCTAAACAAGCAAAACCAACGGTAAATATTGTCATCATTTATCCTTAATAAATTATATAATTTAAAAAAAACAAATATTGAAAATAAGTTAACTTAGCGATTTTGAACGTAATTGTGCTATTGGTTACTACGAATTGAGAGAGAAAAAGAAAGCAATAAGGGAAGTAAACTTACTGCTTTAATATCATACAACAATGCCTCAAAGATCTTTTGGATATGTAAATCTAAATTTTGACATCTTACTCATCTAACAAATCTAATCAAAGATCGATTATATAATATGCTATTTAACCCCGTTTGATAAGTATTAATTAAAATTTTTTTTATAAAAACTATTGCAATCATCAGTAATAACTATTAACGGTTAGCTTTTACTGATGATTAATAATAATTATTACTACATAATTTGATGTAATTTGTGATATACCTCTAAAAGCTTTTTATGCATGGTAAATTGATTCAGTAAACTATCGCTATCTGCATCAGAGTGATCTAAATCCGTTAGCCCAAAAAATTGTTTTTTTGCTGTTGCATACAACCACATTTCAGTTACACATGAACTGCCATACATTTTACTAAAAGCAGATTGATAATTATCAAATTGGTTTGCACCTCGCTCTATAATAAAATTAACTAAAGTTTGCAAACAACGATAGGCATGATTGCGTTCAGAACTAAAGATAGACTCATTCATTTCAATCGTCCAATCTATCCATAATTTAGCTTGCGGTAAATCCTGTGCAGCTAACGCCAGCATAGCTTTTAATTCACCAATTCTCAATGTTAACCATGCATTATCTCTACCTGTTGCAATACCTAGTAATTCGCGAACTCGAGCAAAATCATCTAAACCTTCATCATCAAACAGTTCAATAATGTCGAGTAATTGCTTGTTAGTACGTTTTTGATAAGGAAGCGATAAAATCAAATCACGAAGATGGATCACCATATTATTATTAGCAATTAACAGATCCTCTGGCGGATAAATTTCTGACATACCAACAGCTAAAATTCGACAAGCATAAACCCCAAGATGCTGATAATCCATTATTAATACTTCAATTTGGTGACGATCAAATATCGCCATTAAGTTAGTAAATTCCTGCTCGGTTGTACCAGAAAAATCCCAATCTACAAACTCATAATCCGATTTTTGATTAAAAAGATCCCATGAAATTAAGCCACTAGAATCAATAAAATGCGTTTCTAAATTACTTAGATCAGCTACGTCGTCATTGTCAAAACTTGGCGGTGAAAAAACATCAAGATCGTTAAGACTTCGACCTTGTAATAATTCAGTCACTGTTCGTTCAAGTGCTACACCAAAATTAGGATGAGCACCGAATGAGGCATAGCATGTACCGTTTTGAGGGTTAAATAGCACAACACAAATCACCGGAAATTCGCCAGCTAAAGAAGCATCAAAACAGTATATCGGAAAACCTTCCTTTTCAAGTGTTTCGATAGCCGCTAATACAGTAGGATAACGATTAATTACTGTTTCGGGTATAAGTGGTAAGCTAATAGCTTCTGCAATAATTTTATTTTTGGTATAACGTTCAAATATTTCAGATAAAGCTTGAACTCGTGCCTCATTTGGTGTATTTCCCGCTGACATGCCATTTGATGCATATAAGTTAGCAATTAAATTCACTGGTACATAAATGGTTTTGCCATCAGATTGTTGAACAAATGGCAATGCACAAATCCCTCTCTCACCATTGCTAGACTGTAAATCAACGAGATCCGTTGCTGTTAATTCCTGGTCAGGATCATAAAAATTAAGTAACTTTTGTGACAATAAACCTTTAGGTAAACTATTATCATCAGGAATTGCAAACCATTTTTCCGACGGATAGTGTACAAATTCACTATTAGCGACTGTATCTCCTAAATAAAAATCAGAAAAAAAGTAGTTAGTTGAAAGTCTCTCAAAATATTCCCCTAAAGCAGAAGCTAACGCAGCTTTTTTACTCGCTCCTTTACCATTAGCAAAGCATAGTGGACATTTTGTATTTTGAATATGTACCGACCAAACGTTAGGTACTGGATTAAGCCAAGAGGCCTCTTTAACAGTCAAATCATATTTATCTAATTGTTGCTGAAAATAGTTAATGGAATCTTCAAGTGCTGCATCTTTACCGGGAATGAATGTTTTCATATTAAAATTTAAAAAACCTTTTTAAAAATAACGTTGCTTTATTGATTTATTTGATATTAAATGTATCGGTTTTTTGACCAAAGTCAAAGCAATAAAATAAATAAAACTTAATTAAGGAAATAAAATGAAAAAAATAGTAGATACCAGTGGACTTTCTTTTAAAGACTTTTTCTTTTTTGATAAAATGTTCACTCCTAAAATTATTACTGTAATTTATTGGATTAGCTTAGTTTTTATTGTATTTTCAGGCCTAGTTCTCATCTTCTCAAGTTTTCTACTAATGCGTTATAGTTTTGGTTCTGCACTACTAGGCATACTAAGTGGTTTTGTAACCATCATTGGTGGTTCTATATTCACCCGTATCGGATATGAATTAATTTGTGTTTTATTCAGTATTAACCGAAATATCGAAAAACTAGCTTTAGATAAATCAACTGAAGATAATCAATAAGTATTATATTAAGAAAACCTGTGGGGAATTTACCCCACAATAAAATTCTATAATATTAATTTTTAATTTGATATTATTCTTTCGCGTTTAATTCACTTAGTGGCCATCTAGGTTTAACCTCAATAGCTAGATCAACAAATTGGGATGCTTTAAGATGAATCATTCCAGCATAAGCTATCATCGCACCATTATCAGTACAAAATTCTAAACGAGGATAATAAACTTGTCCTTTACGTTGAGCCATAAGCTCGGCGAGTTGGCGACGTAAAGTTTTATTAGCACTCACTCCACCAGCAATAACCAATCGATTAAAGCCTGTTTGATCTAATGCTCGACGTGACTTTATTAATAAAGTATCAACTAAAGCATCTTCAAAAGCCTTAGCTATATCTGCTCTGGTTTGATCATCAAGATCCTGACCACAACTCTGTTGATGAATGGTATTTGCAGCAGCGGTTTTAAGCCCTGAAAAGCTAAAATCTAAGCCAGGTCTATCCGTCATCGGTCGAGGAAAACGGAACCGTGTTGCATCACCAAGTTCAGCTAATTTCGATAATTTGGCTCCACCGGGATAATCAAGGCCTAACAATTTGGCTGTTTTATCAAATGCTTCCCCTGCAGCATCATCAATTGATTCACCCAGTAATTGATATTGGCCAATACCAGTTACTTTAATTAACTGAGTATGTCCGCCTGACACTAACAAAGCGACAAATGGAAACTCGGGAGGATTATCTTCTAGCATAGGAGCTAACAAGTGACCTTCCATATGATGCACAGCAATAGCGGGTACGTCCCATGCATAAGCCAGTGAACGTCCAATAGATGCGCCAACCATTAAAGCACCAATCAAACCAGGGCCAGCAGTATACGCCACACCGTCTATATCACTTGCACGCAAATTAGCTTCTTGTAGTGCAGCTTGTATCAATGGTACAGTTTTACGAATATGATCTCGAGAGGCCAGTTCTGGTACAACCCCACCATAATCAGCATGTAATTTAATTTGCGAATAGAGCTGATTGGCAATAAGTCCATGCTTATCATCATAAATAGCAATGCCTGTTTCATCGCACGATGTTTCAATACCTAAAATCTTCATTAATGTTTACTCGCTAAATCGGCAAGATCATCTTCACTCCAAAGATCTTGTTCACTCAGTTCCTTATCCGCAATGCGATGCTCTTCGGCAGCCCAATCACCTAAATCAATTAATTGACAGCGTTTACTACAAAATGGTCGATATAAACTCTTTTCAGACCATTCAACTTTTTTTTGACAGGTTGGACACTTTACGATAGTAACAGTATTTTTATTCATCTAAACACTCTTAAATTAATTGGGCTAACAACAAGCAAGTTCAAATTCAATTGCATCAATATTACTATTATCGCCAGCATAAAGGGGTAAAAAACGAATACTATAACGGGACATATGACCAGAAACTTGTGGGTAAACATTTTTCTCGAAAGCAACACGAATTCGAATCAAATTTACATCACCATTAGTTTCTTGAAAAAAATTATTGGTACAGATAAAAGTTTTAAATTCACCTAGTTGCCTAATAAACTGTAAACATGCTTTTAACGTTTCATCTAGTATTGTAATATGCTGCAACCAGTTATCAACTTGCATATTACGTTTTTCTTGCGGTTGATTTAACCACAAATGGAAAGATGGTAAATCAAAACTACAACATCCACCGGGAATCATCAAACGCTGACGAATCGCCATGATAAATCGATCATCTTTTAGCGGCTGTCCTAAACGTAAACTTGAATTAAATTTAGTTAAAAACAGTTCATATTGGTTAATCATGTCACCAAGCAATTCTTTATCAACACCATCAATATCAATCCAAGAAAGTAATTTTTGCTTTTGCGATTCAATCTCTTTAATCAAATCCCCTTTAACATCATTTCGTTCAATAATTTCGAGTAATTCAGATAAAGCATGAAAAAACAATAAAGCATTATTTTGCTCGAAACGATGATGCGTGTTTAATTGATTAAGTAAAAATTCAAGCCGTAACCAAGTACGCATTTTTTCATTTAATGGATGTTCAAAAACAATGTTATTCATAGCTATTCTTAATTTTAGAGTTATGCAAATATTTTTCATGTAAATCATTTATTTGCATTTTTAATGACACCAAATTACCGTCATTAACAATAATATCATCCGCAAATGCTAAACGATCACTTAATGAAACTTGTGAATCAATCATTCTCTTGGCTAATGACTCACTTATTTTATCGCGATCGATTAAGCGCTCAAGTTGTAACGCCTCTGGAGTATCAATTATTAACACCCGATCAGCTAATTGATGTAGATTATTTTCAATTAATAATGGTACGACCCAAATAATATAAGGAGCTGTTTGTTTTACAATCTGCTTTTGGGTTTCTTGTGCAATAATCGGATGCAATAAATTGTTCAACCATAACCGTTCATGATCATTGTTGAAAATAATTTCTCTTAATTGACTTCGATCTAACTCTCCATTTTCTAACAAGATCTCTTGACTAAAATGCTTTACAATCTGTGTTAGAGCAAAGGATCCTGTAGCAACAACTTTACGAGCAATTACATCAGCGTCAATAATTGGTGTACCTAATTGCGCAAATAGATTGGCAATGGTACTTTTACCACTGGCAATGCCACCACTAAGTGCAACAATATAAGACATACACTACTTCCAATAAATAATCATTTTAATAATAATTATATCATACAACTATTAAACAGAATACATGGCAATAAATTGCTAAATTAGCCATTAAATTTACGCTAAGCATTACTTTGTTAGTTAGTTAGTTAGTTAGTTAGTTAGCTAGTTAGCTAGATAGATAGATAGATAGATAGATTGTTTGTAGCATAAAATTGTTTTTTTAAATAGTTTTATGAAAATTTTCCATACTATTATGTGATTTAGATCGAAAATCTCACTTTAGTTACCATTTTTATCCATTATTCTAAAAAAAAATAGATAAAACAGTTGTTTTGTTTTTTTAGCTGTATATAATCACATGTATCTGTATATAAAAACAGGAATTTGCCATGAGACCATTAACCGAACGACAACAACAAATTTATGATTTGATTAAAGAAAACATTCAAACTACCGGAATGCCACCAACGCGAGCAGAAATTGCCCAAAAATTAGGATTTCGTTCAGCTAACGCAGCTGAAGAACATCTTAAAGCTTTAGCTAAAAAAGGAGCTATTGAAATGATTGCCGGTTCATCACGTGGAATTCGTTTATTATTAGAACAACCTGATGATCCCAATGAACTTGAAGGTTTACCGCTAATTGGTAAGGTCGCTGCCGGATCGCCAATTTTAGCGCAAGAACATATCGAAAGTCATTATCAAGTATCGCCAAGTTTATTTAAACCTCAAGCCGATTTTTTATTAAGAGTTGAGGGTATGTCGATGAAAGATATTGGTATATTAGATGGTGATTTATTAGCAGTTCACAAAACGCAAAATGTTAAAAATGGTCAAGTTGTTGTTGCGCGAATCGATGATGAAGTAACTGTTAAAAGATTATCGCAAAAAGGTCGTCACGTTAAATTATTAGCTGAAAATGCGGAGTTTGCTCCCATTGATGTCGACTTAGAACAACAAAGTTTTGCTATTGAAGGAATTGCTGTTGGTATTATTCGCAATGGTTCGTGGATGTAAATTTAAAGATAGTATAGAATACTAAGTACTGTTGCTTAGGAGTTAACCATATGTGGCTATTTTGGTTGTATGAATTTTTGGGATTTGTTGGCGTTATACTATTAATTTTTGCTTATTGCCATTTCAGTAAAAAAGGTTTTTGGTCTTTCTTATGGCATAATTTGAAATGGGTTGCATGGAGCGTTGTTGGCGTTTGGTTATTAATTGCTATACTTTGCCGGGGCGATTTATATAATGCAGCCCGTTGTTATTTCCGTGGCGAAAGTATGCATGCAAATACGAAATATTCAATCTTTTGGAGTGAATGTCAAATCGAAACAACAAATGGTAGTTATTTACCTATTGATCGTACTCGCGCATTACCAGGTTCAAAAGATCATGATAGCAATGATAATGGAATTCCTGCTGATAATTTAATTAATTAATTTTATTCATATATCTTCAGGCAATATTGAATATTGCCTGTTACTATTTTAACAAGTCTTTGACCCACTAATATTCATATAAAGCAAGTAATGTTTTTCAAGTTGTCTAAAACCAAAAATCAAAACAAAACTTACACATAAATAGATCACCGCCGCAATACCAAAAGCATGGAAAGGTTGATAAGTTTCGGCATAGATATCACGTGCGATTTTCATCAAATCTTGAACTGTCACAGTAAAAGCTAAAGCTGTCGAATGCAACATAAAAATGACTTCATTACTATAAGCTGGTAATGCAATTCGGAAGGCTCTGGGTAAAATAATGTATCGATATAATTGGCAACGATTAAAACCAAGTGCCGTAGCAGCTTCAATTTCACCATTAGGAACGTTGCGAATAGCACCAGCAAATATCTCTGTAGTATAAGCACAAGTATTTAAAGTAAAGGCTAAAATAGTACAATTTAATCCACTTTGGAAAAAGTCATTTAAAGATTGATGTTGATTAACAAAACTTAATGTATATATACCCGTGTAGATAATTAATAACTGTACATATAATGGCGTTCCACGAAAAACATAAGTAAATAGCCAAATAGGCCATTTTATAAAAAAATATTCTGAATTACGGCCTACCGCTAACACTAATGCAAATAATCCTCCTAAAGATACGGATAAAATCAAGATCCACAAGGTCATTGCTAATCCAGTAATATGATAGCCATCTGACCATAACAAAGCTTTCCAATAATCTTGAAGGATTTCTAACATAACATTGCTCGTTTATAATTTAGCTTTAGTGATACCGGTGGAATAATGCTTTTCAAGCCACCATAGAATAATATTTGAAATAGAGGTGAAAAATAGATAAAAAGCGCCAGCTATAAGTGCAAAAAATAGCGGTTGATATGTTGCTTCACCAGCTGTTTTAGTGGCTTTAACAAGGTCAAACAATCCCAATAATGATACTAATGCTGTTGCTTTTAAAATCACTAACCAATTATTAGCAATGCCAGGTAAAGCAAAACGCATCATTAATGGGAACCTGACATATATAAAGGTGTGGCATTTATTCATACCTAATGCAGTTGCTGCGTCAATTAATGTTTTTGGAACAGCTTGAAATGCACCACGAAACGTCTCAGTAAAATAGGCACCATAAATAAAACCTAACGTAATAATACCTGCCACAAATGGATCAATTTCCAACATATCTACATCAAAAAAATCGGTAATGTTATTTAATAAAAATTGAAGGCCAAAAAAGATCAACATCATTAAAACCAAATCCGGCACACCGCGAATCAATGATGTATATGCCTGACAAGCTAGTCGTAATACTGACCTTTTTGATAATTTACCAAGTGCACAAATAACGCCAATAATAATAGCAAGAATTAGCGAAAAAATCGCTAATTCAATAGTGATCAAGGCACCTTGTAATATTAGAGAACGATAACCTTGCATGAACTATTTTTTATTACTATAAACGTTAAAGTCAAAATATTTGTCATTTATTTTTTGATAAGTACCGTCATTTAAAATTTCAACTAGTGCTTTATTGAAAGCTTCACGCAGTTCATCATCTTTTTTACGGAATCCTAAACCGACACCAACATCAAAATAACCTTTATCGCTTAAAATTTCTCCAGCAAAAGCGAAATCTTTTCCTTGTGGTTGTTTTAAAAATGCATAACTTCCCGTGACCTCATCTTGTAATGCGGCATCTAAACGACCTGCTACTAAATCTGAGAATACCTGTAATTGATTTTGATATGGCACAATGATAACGCCATTTGGACGCCATTTGTCATTAACAAAGTGTTCCTGGGAAGTACCTTGTTCAACGCCTACTCTTTTGCCTTTTAATGACTCAACATTTGGTAATAAATTAGCACCTTGTTTAGTAATTAATCGAGAATTGGTAAGAAAAATTTCATCTGAAAAAGCAATTTGTTTTTTGCGTTTTTCAGTCATCATTAATGATGATGAAATCATATCTATTTTACGTGACAATAAAGAAGGAATTAATGCATCGAAATCAGTCGATTGAAATTCACACTTAATATTAGCTTTTTCACAAAGTGCTTTAGTAATTTCAATATTAAAACCAGTAATTTCACCATTTTTATCTATAAAATCAAATGGAGCATAAGATGTATCCGAACCAATTTTGATTGATTCTGGTAATTTAGCATCACTTAGACAAGCGCAACTTAACAATGCTAACGCCGATACCACTTTAAATAAGTTTTTCATGTTTTCATCCCATAATGATTTTTGAAGGCATAATATAACGTTTTCTTAAATTAATTTATAATAAAAAAAAATTATCAGCCTATCTGATTTGCTTATGCCATGATTATAGTTACAACCAGTTAACTTAATAGATAATATAAAGTTAATTCTATTTTAAATAAGATAGATAGCTAAAACAGTAAACCACTAATTTAAATAATTATTATCATCATACTTATTTGCTTTCGCTAAAGATAACAATATAGTATCCTTACTATTATTATGACAACTCAATTCAAACACTAAACAACGTGCATTCATTTATCCTGTCCTTACGCAAAGTTTTTTATAGCAGTAATTTACTGTTTAGTATTCGTATGCTGGTTAGTTTGACTGGATCTACATTAGTACCATGGTACTTTGATTCAGTACCTTTAGTGATCCCACTCACATTGGGAGTAGTTGCAGCAGGATTGACAGAGATTGATACACGCTTATTAAGCCGTTGTATTAATATATTATTAACACTAATTTGTTTTGCAATTGCGACATTTTCGGTCGAATTTCTATTCCATGATCCACTATTGTTTATTATTGGCTTAGTTAGCTCAACGTTTCTATTTATTATGCTCGGTTCATTGGGGCAACGTTATGGTGTTATTGCCTTTGGCTCCTTATTAATTGCAGCTTATACCATGCTCGGACATAATTTATTTGCTGATAATTACACTCTTCCTTGTTTTTTATTGTTAGGTGCACTTTGGTATAACCTTGTTTCACTAATTGAATCAATTGTGCAACCTATCCGCACTACACAACAAACTTTAGCCAATTGTTTTATAAAATTAAGTTTTTATCTTGATGCAAAAGCAGCAATGTTCGATCCTGATGAAACAGATGGGTTTAAGCGACAAACTCTTGAGCTAACGACCTGTAATACTCAGGTTATTAATGTATTCAATGACGCTAAACGTTCATTATTTAATCGACTAAAAGGTTTTCGTGGACAAGGCTATATTAGAAAGATGCTTAGTTACTATTTTGTCGCTCAAGATATTCATGAACGAGCCAGTTCATCACATGGCGATTATAAAGCGTTAAGCCACCATTTTAAACATAGTGATCTTTTATTTCGCTTTGCGAGAATCTTAAATTTACAAGCTAAAGCCTGTGCTAAATTGGCTCTGTCAATTAAGTTAAATCAAACTTACCAACATGATCCATTATTTGCTCGCTACTTTGCCTATCTTGAAGAAGCAATAAATGAATATCAACAACAAAATAAGGCTAATTTATTACTCATCAAATCATTACAAAATTTATATCAAAATCTGCTAGCGATCGATTTATTATTAGCCCATATCGATACAGAACAACATTTATCGAAAATCCAAGATGATAACCAATTAATTGATGAAGAACTCACCCGTTTTCATGATATTTTTGCCAAAATTAAGCAAAACTTAACCATCAAATCGTCACTCTTTCGACATGCCATTCGTATGAGTATTGTGTTATTTGTTGGATATATGGTGATTTATTTTTCTAACCTTTCACATGGTTATTGGATTATTTTAACCAGCTTATTTGTTTGCCAACCAAACTATTCAACTACGAAATATCGCTTAAAATTGCGTGTTTTTGGTACTATTTTAGGAATAATTGCCGGTATTCCTTTAACTTACTTGTTTCCTAGTATTGAAGCGCAATTAGTATTGATCATTATAACTGGATGGTTATTTTTCCTATTCAAAAACTCACAATATGCTTATGCCACTGCCTTTATTACCTTATTAGTATTTTTCAGTTTTAGTTTAATCGGTGAAAGCAGTATCTCTGTTGCTATTTCACGCATTATAGCTACCTTAATTGGCTGTTTTATTGCTTGGTTTGCTGTAAGTTTTATCTGGCCTGATTGGAAGTTTAGAAATTTACCTAAATTACTTGATCGAGTTTGTCACGAAGATAGCCACTATTTAGCAGTAATAGGTAGTCAATATGTCTCCGGTAAAACTAATGATCCCAAATACCGTGTTGCACGACGCGCGGCTCATGATAGTAATGCAGATTTATCCTCCTTAATCAGCTTAATGACTAAAGAGCCACATGTTAAACAAGATGTGATTGACCAAGGTTTTAGATTATTGACCCTTAATCACACTTTAATCAGTTATCTATCCACTTTGGGAGCGCATCGCGATAAAAGTATTTCACCGCATACTTTGGAAATTTTTGATGATATATCGGTTTATATAATTACTATGCTAAGTGACCAAAAAATCGATTCTGAATATCAACCATTGAAAAAAGTGGTTGCTGATTATATTGAATCACTATCAACCAATGATGACCAAAGCAATAATGATCTGCTTGTTATGCAGCAATTAGCCTTAATCTTAGATATATTGCCTGAAATAATTTCTCTTATTTGTGAATTGAATAATAAGACTGCTTAATAGGATTGTTTTAAACGGTTATTATCTTTTGCAATGAAATAAAAAACCTTATATTAAGGTAATTTTTCAATATAACGATTGAATTAGATAACTTGTAAAAAATATTGAGGAGTCTATACCATCATAATGGTATTTATGAATAATTTTAAATAATTACCTCTATATTATTAATTAAAAAATCAATAAGAAAATGATTAGCTAAACTATTTTGTTTAGTTGTAATTATTTTATTAGTTAGCATTGGTTGATTTTTGTCTATTCCTCATTTTCTGTTATTACAATTGGTAATTGATAGTGGGTTTCATTCGTGAAATGACAAAGATAATCTGTTGGTAGAATATGGTAAATATTTATGCATCTTTTTTCGCTATTTAATAAAGCTAATAATAATATTTAATGTAATTATTAACTCTAAAATTAATCCATAAGTGGCAAAAAATATTAAGGAGTCTATTTCATCATAAAGTTATTTATAAAAATATTCAGATAATCAAGATGATTTTTAACTTAAAAATTAGCCAAAAATCTTGTAAAAAATATTGAGAAGTCTATACCATCATAATGGTATTTGTGAATGATTTTAGATAGTTACCTTCTATGTTATTAATTAAAAACTCAATAACAAAATTATTTGCTAAACTATTTTGTTTAGTTAGAATTATTTTATTAGTTGGCGTTAGTTGATTTTTGTTTATTCCTCATTTTCTGTTATTACAATTGGCGATTGATAGTGGATTTCATTGATCAAATAGCAAAGACAATCCGCTCGTAAAATATGGTTAATATTTATGCGTCTCTTTTTCGTTATTTAATAAAGCTAATAGTAATGTTTAATGTAATTATTAACTCCAAAATTAATCCATAAGCTTGTAAAAAATATTAAGGAGTCTATACCATCATAATATTATTTGTGAATGATTTTAGAAAGTTACCTTCTATGTTATTAATTAAAAACTCAATAACAAAATGATTAGCTAAACTATTTTTTGGGGTTGTAATTATTTTATTAGTTGGCGTTAGTTTATTTTAGTTTATTCCTCATTTTCTATTATTACAATTGGCAATTGATAGTGGTCTTCATTCATGAAATGACAAAGATAAGCAGTTTGTAGAATATGCTTAATTTTGATTGGTGGGTTTTGCGTTAGTTTGTTTAAAGTGTGGCTTAGAGTATTTAAACCAAGAGTGTCACATTAGTATTGTAATTTTGTCTCGAACGCTTTGCTGTGGTTTATTACTGTCATCAAAATAAGCAAGAAGAACAAAACTAGGACAACCTAGTAAACTATAAACCTGTTTATCATATTCATTAGAAGTATTAGATTTTGTTAATTTATATAGATCATCAAGAACCATGGGATCTTTGCCATATAATATATAATGACAAATCCGTTCAGGCATTGATGGTTCTAAATCATGTAAACCAGTAAAACAATCAAGAATGACCTTTTCCATCAGGTCTCGGTTATTTTTTACCATATTAATTTATCCTGCCAATTAGGATCAAAACCATTCGATGCGTCAGCTACCGCCATATAATTAGCGTAACCTTCGGCTAATAACACTTTGGGTAGATTATCTAGTGCAATTGCACTTTCTATAAAACCTGGTGTTTTGCTGAAATAAAGGTTATACAGCACGACAGGAATATTTTCCTCTGGTAGCATACTACCACTAAAGTCAATATTGATATAAAGTTTATAATTGGCAAAATATTTATAATAACCATAAAAACTGCCTCCATCTTTGATATCACCATGTCTATAACCTAATTTAGTTAAAATACCTCGTATAGTGAAACTATCTGTTAACCAACCTAGTCGATCATTAATAATACCGTCGTCAATTTTACTAATGTCAGGTAATGGATGGTTAAACTGATCAAATAACTGATTGAGTTTGTGATGTTTAAAATACACTTGCCATTGTGCAATATCCGTACTGGACATTAATGCTGAATGGGCTAGTGTAATAATGTGATTTTGATCAACGAAGATTTCATCGTTTTGATTAGTCACTAAACGACTATTTTCCGTTGGTCTAAAACTATTAACGATATGGCCACTTTTATCTAATTGTAACCAAACTAAACCTTGAATTAATCGACCTACAACTGGATGATGCTGTAAATATTTTTGCCAATCTTCTATTCTCCATTGCCGCTGGGCACACATGGCTTCGTAAAAACGGCTACTTTGCATAGTCAGTAATTGGCTAAACTCTTTTTTACTGTTGTTGAACAGTTTTTTTGCCTCTTTGACAAGTTCAGGATTTTCGCTGTTACGTGCTTCAGGTAATGCTTTAAGCTTTTCTCCCTCAGCATTTTTTAATTGCCATTTAAATTTATCATCCAAACTAGCAATAAAAATACGCTCACCATAATCAAGAATTAACAAGCCATTATCATCTAAACCTGCGGTCGATATGGTACGATCAGCCAGTTCATCAGTACTCCAACCACTACGCTTAGCAATATGTTCTACTAAATTTCTGGCCTTGTCTTGAATTGAAGCTGTACGATATCGACGTGCTAATGATAATAACAGTTGAATGATAAAAGGATCGTTACTGTACGCCATAGGTTCTAGTATCGCTTCGATCTGAGCTCGCCGTTGAGAATGCTCTCTCATAAAACGGGTTATTAATGATACAGCAACCTGCCCTTTAATACCGCTTGTTAAAGATAGTATCCCTTTGGCTTTAATGGCTGAACCTAGATAATTGGCCAGTATTTCATTTTTAATTTCGTCAAAAACTTGTTCATAAGTAATATTATTATAATGAGGATAATGCTTTGGATAACGTTGATAAGCTCTCATATATTGTTGTAGACGTTTATCAGCTAATGAACTCGCTTGCGCTTCTGCTTCCTCGATCGTTGGCATTAAGGTATCTTGTTGGATAAAGCTTTGTAAAATAAATTCGCCTAATTGTTGTTGGCTTTGTTTACTTAATAATTGAGTATAAGTGATGAATAGCGAATGACTAGGATCTTTTAATTTAAATGCTAAACAGATCCACCACTCAATAATTTGAGGATCAACTTTATCACCATTTTGCCAAGTCAAAGTGGGTATTAAGTTAAAATCAAACCAATCAAAATCAGCTGACTTTTTGCCTTTCAAACCTTTTTGAGCTGCAGTCAATAATTGTTTCGCGGTTAAATATCGACTAATGTCTTCATCCATTTTTTCCAATGCGATTAATATTGCTGCTTGCACTATTTCACGCTTCTCTTTTTTCAAAGCTACAATTAAGGCTTCAATGGAATTTTTATTGCCTAGTTCTGCTAACCATTCAGCAGCAGCAAGACGAACTTCTTGTTTAGCCGATGATAAAGCTTGTTCAACTTGATTATGTATATTTGGGATTGCGCTTAGCACATCCTGTGCAGCGTGACGAATTTGTTTAGGTTCATCTAAAGCTAATTCAAATAGGTAAGTTACATATTTAACTGGAATAATTGGAAAAAGGGTTAATATTTTTATCGCATTGATTCTATCAACATAAGAGTCGAACCAGTATTTTTGTTGGCGAGCAAATCCTAATACTTCGTCCAATAAAAATTCATTCTCAGCAAAAAAAGCCCATAATTTGTATGGTTCAGTTTCATAAACATCATGAAAAATATCACTGGTTAAAAATGGTATTGCGATAATATGTTGAATATGTTTAATGGATTGAATACCTTTATAGTAGTTTAACTTTTCAAAGATATCGGCGATTTGTCGAAGATCAAAATTTCTTATTACATCATATTTTCTATATATATTTAGAAAACAATATTCACTATTCATATTAGTAGGACCTTCAACTAATATAGTCGCACGAAGTAAGTGAAATAAAGTAAACTCAGGTAAATTTTGTAATCTTTTTTTTCTCAACAAAAATCGAAAATCGATATTTTTTTGATTTTTTTTACTAATATTGAATGTTCTATTTTACCATTCAAATATTCAAAGATATTATCTAAATCTTTGCTGGTAGTTTTTTTCAATAATTGATAACGTTCTTGCAAATGAACCCACGGCAAACCATTTTTTTGATTATTTTCAATCTCTTTTTGTGCATCCTTTTCACACTCGATCAAAAATTCTTGAAAATTTTGCTGTAACAAATCACGAGCACTTATTGACAATGGCGTGTCAATAAGAGGTTCAAAACTAGGAATAACTAAATCAGATTGTCGTTTAACCGTATTGGCACTTTCCAATCGTGTTAAAGCACTTTCAATCGCAGTAATTACCGTTTTATTGGTTTCGTCTGCCAATGCTTGTTTTAAAATTATAGGATCAGCAACAATTCTAGTTAGTAAGACAGCCGCATTACTACGTTGCTTAACTGAACCAGATGTTAAAAAAGATTGTAACTGAATTTGAATAATATCACTTGGTAAGCTAAACAGAATTTCAGTAGCTAATTGATTGATCTGCTTATTAGTATTTAATGCCTGCATGGTAATAAAATCAGCCAAAGGCAATTGAAGTTCCATATGCTTTTGAATATATTTTAACTGATCTATTTGCCCTAAGATCGCTAACCCTTGAGTCGGTAGTTGCTTAAATAATGTTATATGCTTCTGAATATAGGGCAATAAACCATTTATCATAAAAAAGTATTTGAAGTGGCTATGAGATAGAACGCTAATATTTTGCCGATCAAAGATTGCAAACAGTAAGTTTTCGCCTAAACCTATTTGTTCAATTTCAAGTAATTGATGTAATTGCTGAATTGTCCAACTTTCACGTTGATCAATTTTTTCTTCGTTTTCACAATAAGTTGGTAACGTGGTAATAAGTCCATCATATAACAGATAGATGAACCATGTTGGTAATTTCTCACTAGACACTTTAACGAAAGGTAAATGGTCACATAAGGTCGCAAAGACACGAGCAAAGCGAATTATTTGTTCTGGCGAAAAAGTTCCAGTCCAACGGCGATAAAACTCAAGACGAGCTTGTTCTGCTTCATGAGTTTTGCTAAAAGTAGCAACGCTATAAAGCTCGCAAGGCCTGCGCATATATTCATAGATTTTATAAGCTGTTTTAGAAGTTTGGCATAATTTATCAAAATCGTCCAACACCTCTAGTTCATAAGCTTGTAAAATATATTGGCTAATACGGGATGGTAGGCTTTGATCCTGTACGCTTAATGGTTCAAAAATAGTCTTAATTAATTGTTCTGGTGATAATTGTTCTATTTTTTTCATATTCCTTTTTCTCACATAAAACATCAAAACTTTGGCATACCTTTGCAACAGTATTGTGCATTATATTTATTCGCTAATTGTTCCGATTCAATTTTGCCATTTAAATCATTATAAATATTATCAATATAATTCATTCCTTCATCATCAATAAGCTAGTTATGTTTACTCAAAAATCTTTGTTGTTTTGTTAATCTATTTTTCAGCCTTTCCCCTTGCCTGATGACCTCTGGCAAAATTTTGTCATCTTACAAAAATAATGATTATCAAATTCGCTTTTCTAATTACTTAATAATGAGAACAATTAACCACCAATTACCTGATTAGCCATATCTTTATCAAAAGATAAAATCAATCTTTTTAGTTGGTAAAAAATTACCTATATGATAGTGATATCGCATCAAACAATATTATCTTTAATTTATGCTAATTAGTGTTCAACATAAACTAGCAAGAAATTTATCATTTTGATTTATTTTATCTTATTTAGAATTAGTTGACCAATATATAATTTAAAATAATTCATTATTAGTAACGTAGAAAATCCATCATATTTTCATGACCAAATATGATTTGTAAGCTAAAAATTGAAGGTAGATTTGATTATCGAATGAGTTTTAATAATTAGAAAGTAAAAATAAAGCTACAGCTGTAATCAGATAAGTATCACAATTAATTTCGCTAAATTTATTGCTAGCTTGATAATAGTGAGTAATTTATTATATAGATAAATGGAAAACTATTTTTATTGGTTTAACTTCTATGGTTTTCATTACAAATGTTTGTTCAAAGCACCTAGTTTTAGCAAAACATTCTTTTTGTTTGAAGATTATTTAATGTACTATTAATACCGATATCAATTTAGTTATCGCTAGTCAAAAAGTCTATCAGCATATTTAATAATATTAGTTCAAACCAACATGACTGTATTAAGCTAAAACTAGGTTGTAATATATAAACTAGTTAGTTATCTGTTTTCTTGTTCTTTTAACCATGCTATTTCTTGTGCCCAAATATCTGGGTTAATCGTTTCAAGAATAAGTGGTATTTCATCAATTCGCGAGTCTTGCATAATAAATTTAAATGCGATTTCACCAATGGTACCTTTACCTAAGCTGTCATGACGGTCAACATGGCTGGCGAGTTCACTTTTGGCGTCATTTAAATGCATACCACGTAAATATTTAAAACCAACAATTTTTTCAAATTCATCAAAAGTTTCTTTGCAGGCTTTTTCGCTGCGCAAATCATAACCGGCAGCAAAAGCGTGACAAGTATCAATACAAACGCCAACACGGCTTTTGTCTTCTACTTTATCGATAATTTGCGCAAGATGTTCAAATTTATAGCCTAAGTTAGAACCTTGTCCAGCAGTGTTTTCGATAACCGCAACGACATCTTTAGTTTTATCTAAGGTAATATTGATTGACTCCGAAATGCGGGATAAACATTCATCAACTGAAATTTTTTGTAAATGACTACCTGGATGAAAATTGAGTAACGTTAAACCTAATTGTTCACAACGTTGCATCTCATCTAAAAAAGCAGTACGAGATTTTGCCAATTGTTCACTATCTGGGCTACCTAAATTAATTAGATAACTATCATGTGGTAGAATTTGTTTACTGGTGAATCCATATCGTTCACAACGTTTTTTGAAACTATCAATCACTGCAGTTTCAAGCGGTTTTGCATGCCATTGCCGCTGATTTTTAGTAAATAGAGCGAAAGCTGTAGCGCCAATTTGATAGGCATTTATTGGCGCATTATCCACACCACCAGCTGCACTCACATGTGCACCAATGTATTTCATATTTTTCCCTCTAATTATTCGTTTGAGCCACTATTGCGTTGAAGTTGATCACGTAAATTAGGTGGAACACCCTTAATAACGAGTGAATCAGTTTGCGGGTCCCATTTTATACGTTCACCTAATAGGTCAGAGTTAAAACTTATGGTTAATCCACCACCACTACCGGAGAATTTTTTCAATTGACGTAAGGCACTACGATCAACTGGGAATGTATCTTCTAAATCATATTCGCTATTTTTTACAAATTCCATAAAGTTATTTTCGTCACTTGTTGGTAATTCGTTAGCAAGATTTTTCAGCTCGATCTCTTCCCCTGCTTGTAATTGAGCTTGACAATAGTTATAGACATTTTCACGAGCACTAGTTTTATCTTGTTTGTCAAATTGCATCTCTTGACAGTAATCATCTACCGCTTTAACAAGGGTTTTATTTTGCGCTTTTGCGTCTAATCCTTCACTGGCACCTAAGTAGTCCATGAAAAAATCAGATACTTTTCGCCCGACTCGGCCTTTTAAAAAAGTTAAATAACGTTTTGACTCTGGTGCGGTTTCCCATTCAGTAATATCAATACGGGCAATAATATCAGCATGATCGATATCTAAATATTGGGTTTCAGAGATATTAAGCTCCTCATTCACTAACATACTTAAGCAACTATTTAATACAGCAATAATTAGATATTCAACTGCAAGGTATCGATAGTGGCAAAAAACAACTGTACCACCTTCTGCAAATGGATATTTTGCTAATTCATTACGCAGCTGTTTGGTCGATTCTTGACTAAAATTAAGAAAATCTTGATTACCTAAACGTAACTCTTTAAGTGATTGCTCAAAAAGACTTTCACTACTAAATAAACCATATGCTTTACTTTTATTATTGTAAATTCTATTAATATCTTCAATCAAGTTTGCAACAGCTTGTTCATTACCGAGGAGTGAATCACGAAGTTGTAGTTCAATTTCAGTATCACTTTTTCTAATTAATTTATGTAAAACTATATTCTCAATTTGTACGCTCATGGAGATTCCTATTTGGATCGACAATTTAATGGGGTATATTTTAACAAAGCACTAAAAAAGTGCTATCATCAATTTATAACTCTGCTAAACTAAGCAATATTGTTGTAGTCAATTTTATACTTTTACGTATCCTTGTTCTAAAACTTCTTTATAACTTTTAACCTTTTATCAATGTGAATCAAAATGACAAACTCACACGATATTTATGATGATTTTAAACATAAAAAAATCAGCTTATTGTTTTGGCAATATGCCCTTCCATCTATTATCGGCACAACAGTGAATACGCTGTATAACATTATTGATGGAATTTTTATTGGCCATTGGATTGGTCGTGAAGCACTGAGTGGTGCAGGTATTATTTTACCGGTAATGAATCTTGCTGCGGGCATTGGCATGCTGGTAGGTATTGGTTCTGCCAGCCGAATATCTATCTTTTTAGGCAGAGGTGAAATCGATAAAGCAGAAAAAGTAGCAGGAACTTCTTTTATGTTAACTGCCGTACTTAGTGGCATCACTTTAGCCTTACTACTCTATTTTATCGATCCTGTTTTACACTTTATTGGTTCAAGCCCAACCAACCATATTTATGCTCGTGAGTTTTTAGAGGTGTTTTTACCGGGCAGTATATTTATCACATTAACATTTAATTACAACAATATGATGCGCGCCAGTGGCTATCCGTTTAAAGCCATGGTGACTATGTTTATTAGTGTGATTGCGAATATTATTCTTGCACCAATTTTTATTATTGCTTTAGGTTGGGGAATGAGAGGAGCAGCTTTTGCTACCACTCTCGCAATGTTCATAAGCTTTTTATTTGTGATGCAGCACTTTATTAGCAAAAACAGTAATATAAAGCTATATCGTCGTAACTTTAGGCTCGATTTTACTTACATTAAGTCGATTTTGTCGATTGGCATGTCACCATTTGCTATGCAAGTTGCCGCCTCAGTGGTAGTTGTTTTTATAAACTGGCAGTTAACCCGTTATGCCCCGATTTCACATGTTTCAAGTGATGATGCGATTGCTGGTTACTCTAACGCTAACCGATTAATTACACTGATTATCATGATTGTCATCGGCGTAAATCAAGGTATGCAACCGATTATTGGTTATAATTACGGCTCTAAAAATTATGTTCGGGTGAAAGAAACGTTTATCTATGCAGTTAAAATTGCCACAGTTATCACCAGTGTTGGCTTTATATTTGGTTGCTTTATTCCTGACGTGTTGGTTAAAGCGTTTAGTTCTGATGTCGATTTAGTGGCGATATCGGCTATTGCATTACGTTATACTACGTTTTCATTTGCATTAGTCGGTTTTCAGATGGTAACAACTAGTTTTTTCCAATGTATCGGGATGGCAAAGATTTCTATTTTGTTAAGCCTTTCAAGACAACTTCTAATTTTACTACCAACACTTTATATTCTACCATTATTCTTCGATTTAGATGGCGTTTGGGCAGCATCACCAACTGCAGACCTTTTATCAACGGGTATTGCTTATACTGCGTTATATTGGTATTTTAAATCGATAAAAAGAAGACATCGATTAGCTTAAGCAGGTTTATATTAAGCAATTAGTTGATGAAGATTGATTTTATAACTCTAAAAAATGAAAAAGGCGGACTTGGTCCGCCTTTTTCATTTGAATTTAACTGTAGTTTAGTTAATTCTCACTAAAACTAAATTCTAATTAACCAAAAATTATTGACAAATTGGATGCTCCACACCGCCTTCACAAGCTTTTTCAAATAAATCCATCGCTTTATTGTGATCTTTTTTTAAGCCAGCCATACCATTTTCATACATGACAGCTAAATTAAACTGAGCTTCAGGTATACCTTGTTCAGCTGCTTTTTCATACCAGTATCGAGCTTTAATTGCATCTTTTTTAATACCTTGACCAAAAAAATACATATCACCTAAAAAAGATTGAGCATAAGACAAACCTTGTTCTGCTGATTTTTCAAGTAGTTCTTTTGCTTTTAATAGATCTTTTTCAACTCCTCGTCCTTCTTTATACATGCCACCTAAATTTAATTGTGCATACATATCATTTTTTGCCACACCTTTTTCATACCACTCTTTCGCTTTAGCATAGTCTTGTTCAACGCCATTACCCTTATCATACATAGTACCTACATTGGATTCGGCTCTTCCATTGCCTAGTGCAATAGCTTTATCAAACCATTCTCTCGCTTTAACATAGTCTTTTTCAACACCATCTACCCCATTGAGGTATCTATAGCCTAACTCATTTAGTGCAACTGGATCATTTTGCTCGGTGGCAATTTTTAGCACTTCATCATATGGTACATTATCATATTTAGCTGCATTAACCGAACATGCAAAAAATAAAATTAATAAACCACTTGTAAGCATTTTTTTCATATTAGTTATTCCTTTTCATCCTTTAATATTTTTATATATTTACAACAAAAATAATATCATTATATTAGCAATATTTAATTGATTTTCAAGTAGAAGAAAAAATAGATTTTAGAGGTTTAAAATAGGAATACAAGACAGTCAAATTAGAAAATTAATCTATTCTTAGTTATCAGCAAATCAATGATCAGATTAGTGAAATTATTGTCTTTAGTTCAATAATTCAATCGTTCAATTAAATTCAATTAATAATATCGTTTTTAATTATTAATTACGCTTGATAATGTAACTATAATCAAACAGACAAAGATAAATAACATACCAATCCAAGCTATTAATGACAGCGATTCGCCAACAATTATCATAGCGAGAATTGCAGCAATAACCGGTTCCAATAGACTAATAGTAGTTGCTAAACTGGCAGATATTTTCGATAATCCATATCCATAGCATAGATATCCTAAAAACATTGGAATCAATGCCATATAACAGCCAACTGCAATATTATTCCATGCTGCAAAAAATGTCGTTCCCGTTATTAGCATCACTGGAATCAGTAATAAACCGCCACAACCAAATGTAGCACCCATGGCCGCTTTGCTATCTATACCTTTTAACATTAATTGTCGTGCTGACCATGAGTAAAGAGCATAAGTAAAACCAGCAATAAGTCCTAATAAAATTCCCAAACCAACATGATTATATTCAACTGTGGTCGAAGCATTTTCAGAAAATGCTAACATAGTCATGCCGATAATACCCAATAAAGCACCAATAACCCATTGTTTTGTCACTTGGAAATCACGACTAATATATTCAATTATAGCTGATAAGATTGGCGCTGATCCTATTGAAACAACCGTACCGATAGTAACACCCGATAAACGCATCGATGAATAAAATGCCAAAGGATAGATAGCCACGGCTAAGGCACCTACAATTAAAAAACGGCTATGAGTTGTTAATGATGAGTGGTTTTGCTTGATATTATAAATAGCTAATCCGCATTGCAATATCCCACCAATGCCCATTGCGAATGAACCAACAAATAAAGGAGATAAAGTAGGAGCAAAAGTGGCTGCTGTGCCAGTTGTGCCCCATAATAGCGATGCCAAAATAACAGCAAAAATACCGAGATACTTATTCATCAACAAGTAAATTATTCGATATTTTGTACTTGCTCGCGGATTTGCTCAATCAACACTTTGAGTTCAATCGCGCTAGCGGTTACATCAGCATTAATTGATTTTGAAGCAATAGTATTAGATTCACGGTTGAACTCTTGCATCATAAAATCGAGTCGACGACCTACTGCCTCATTTTTCTTTAAGATCGAATATGTTTCGTTAACATGCGTCATTAACCGATCTAGTTCTTCAGCGACATCAATTTTTTGGGCAACCATAACAATTTCTTGTTCTAAACGTGAATTATCAAGATCAATATTAGCTTCTTCAAGCTTACTTTTTAATCGTTCTTTTTGCCATTCTAAAATCTGCGGCATCCAAGTACGAATTTTATCAACTTCCACGGTTATCGCTTGTAAGCGTTGAGTAATTAATTCACAAAGCGCTTTACCTTCACGCTCCCGAACGGCGATAAACTCATCAATAGCGGTTTCAAGTAAAGCCAAAATTTCTTGCGAAATAGTATCCAAATTTTGTTCTTTACTTGACATGACACCAGGCCAACGTAAAACATCAAGCGGATTTATTTGTCCCGTTTGATACTCACGTTTTATCCAGTCACCAGCAGCTAATATTTGTTTAGCAAGTTCAATGTTTAATGACAATTCTTGATGTTGTGCTGCTGGATCTAATTCGAAACGTAAATTACATTCGACTTTTCCGCGCGTTAATCGTGCACGAAGTCGTTCACGAATAATTGGCTCCAGAGAACGAAACTGTTCGGGTAAACGAATATAGGTTTCTAAGTAGCGTTGATTGACCGAACGTAACTCCCAAGAAGCACTACCCCATGATTGGTTCAACTCTTTTCGCGCATATGCGGTCATACTAGAAATCATAATAGGTCCTAAATTTATAAAAAACTTGCTGGGCATTGTATCACAAATTCTGTATAATGTGCTCTTAGCTTAGGCTAAACATCAACGCTTTCTTGTTGATGTCCTCCTAAATGATTTAATAAGTTCAAAGATAAATTTTAAAATAAAACTGCTGGAGAATTGCATGCGCCCGTCTGGTCGATCCGCGGAACAAGTCCGCCCAATCAAAATAACCCGTCATTACACTAAGCATGCAGAAGGTTCTGTATTAGTCGAGTTTGGTGAAACAAAAGTACTTTGTAATGCAACAATTGAAGAATCTGTACCTCGCTTTTTAAAAGGTCAAAATCAAGGTTGGGTAACCGCTGAATATGGTATGTTGCCTCGAGCAACCAATTCAAGAACTCAACGTGAAGCGGCAAAAGGAAAACAAACAGGCCGTACGATGGAAATTCAACGCCTTATTGCCCGTTCATTACGCGCAATGATTGATCTAAAATTATTAGGGGAATATACCATTACATTAGATTGTGATGTTATCCAAGCTGATGGAGGCACTAGAACAGCATCAATAACTGGTGCTAGTGTGGCATTAGTTGACGCAATAAACATGATGTTAGAAAGTGGTAAAATCAAGCAAAACCCAATTAAATCTTTAGTGGCTGCCGTATCGGTAGGCATTGTTAATAGTGAAGCGGTATGCGACTTAGAATATATTGAAGATTCTAATGCCGAAACCGATATGAATGTGGTAATGACTGATGATGGTCGTATCATTGAAGTTCAAGGTACTGCCGAAGGTGAACCATTTAGTCATGAAGAATTATTAACTTTATTAGAACTGGCAAAAAATGGCATTACAACCATTATAGAAGCACAAAAACAAGCTTTAAAAGATTAATTGGAGAGGATCGATGAAATCATATAAGAGTGAATTTATAGAATTTGCTTTAGATAGGCAAGCATTAAAATTTGGTGAGTTTACCTTAAAATCAGGACGGAAAAGTCCCTATTTTTTTAATGCAGGACTATTTAATACCGGAAAGGATTTGGCGTTATTAGGTCGTTTTTATGCCGCTGCATTAATGGATGCAAATTTACAATATGATGTCATCTTTGGTCCTGCCTACAAAGGTATCCCAATTGTTTCATCTACAGTTGTGGCTTTATCCGAGCACCACAATGTTGATGTACCTTATTGCTTTAACCGAAAAGAAGCTAAAGATCATGGTGAAGGTGGTAATTTAGTTGGTAGTTCTATTTATCAACAACGCGTCATGTTAGTTGATGATGTAATTACCGCTGGTACTGCAATTCGTGAATCAATGCGAATTTTAGAAGATAATCAATCTAAACTTGCTGGCGTATTAATCTGTCTTGATCGTCAAGAAAAAGGTAGAGGTGAATTATCCGCTATTCAAGAAATCAAACAAACTTATAGTTGTGACGTAATTTCGATTATTACTTTAGATGATTTGATCCAATATCTTTATCGTGATCCATCACGTAAAGACCAAGTAGTCCAAGTCGAAGCATATCGTTCTGAATATGGCATTAAATAACCAAGCGTCGTAAGACGCTTTTTTTATATTTGCAAGTTTTTACAATTATTTGACAACTTTTCAATTAAATTAATTATAATTTTTCCTATCTTTCTACATTAATTTACTTAAGCCCATTTCTCTAGACTGAATTAAGGAAATAAAATGAAAAAAACATTTATATTAATTTTGTTACTCAATATAAGCACCATATTTCCATCTCAGGCAAACTATAACGAGTTAAACGTCAGTAACTCTTATTTAGAACTGCAACAATTAAAATATGGAAAAGATCTCATTCCTGTGGGGCAAATTAATTCAAGTATTATTGATAGCATTAAATTAAAACCTGATACAGTTGAATTTTCTATTACTTTAGAAACAGAAGGTGCAACACCTACTGAAGCTTCAGATCTTAACGTTGAGACAATGAAGAAATTAAAAAATTACCTAAACACACTTAATATCACCGATGATAATTTAGTCACCATAGACTACAAAAACAGAGTTAAAACAATTGCGAAAGAAAACAATCAAGAAGATAACCATTATCAAGCGTTTCTTAATATTGTATTAACTATTGATGATAATGACAGTTTTATCAATCTAAATAAAGCCCTTGATAAATATAATATAAATGATATTTCTCAGCTTGAAGAAGAGAAGTTAACTAACTATTATCTATTCCAAATTACTGCAGTCGCTAATAGTGAAAGTAAAGCAAAAGAAGATCTATACCAAAAATATACTAATATCGCGAATGATTTAAAAAATATTGGTTTAACA
Organism: Gilliamella sp. LMG 34362; assembly: GCF_984569125.1. Classification (NCBI taxonomy): domain Bacteria; kingdom Pseudomonadati; phylum Pseudomonadota; class Gammaproteobacteria; order Orbales; family Orbaceae; genus Gilliamella; species Gilliamella sp. LMG 34362. The sequence continues at coordinate 1,870,416 of NZ_OZ474902.1, forward strand.
AATGTTTCAATTAAGAGCTCGTTTGTCAGACAAATTGATACAGACAAAATTAATGAGCAACGTTATTTTGTTAATAACACTTTACAAATAAAAATAAATAGACTCGATCTTATCGGTAAGATTATTGCCAAAGCACAAGAGTTAAAAATGAAAGTCAATAATGACATCTCTTATAGCGTATCACCAGAAGCCATTCAAACTGCAGTAAAAGAGCATGAAACTCTTTTATTAAACCAATTAACTACTAAAGTTCAACGTTTAATGGCTAAACAATATGTCGTTGGTGCACCTATTTCACTTGAAATTCAATCAAGATATCCTGAAGCAATTTATGAAAGAAATAACTCTAGTAGTGATCAAATGATGTTCAAAATGGTTTCAATGAAGAACTATAGTAATGTTGATATTTATACACCACCTGAATATGAAATCACCCTAACCTTATCAGGCTCATTCGAAACTCTTAAAAAGGTCGAGCAAAACTAATTTGATGTAAATTTATATAAAGTCTTTAGATTGATTAGATTTCATTTGGTTAATAATTTATTAACTAAATGAAATCTTGCAGACTATTTTGAATGACTTTGAACAAAGAATTTCGCATTATCGTAATGATAGATAATTTGTGAAAAATCGAAAGGTTCACCAGAAGAAGTATAAAAGATCTCTTCAACACATAAAGCGGGATCGCCAGCATTTAAACCTAAATAAGGGGCGATATCTTCATCTAATTTTATAGCTTTAAAATATTTGTCTGAAAAACCGATATTGACGTTGCAAATATCTTTTACATAACTAAAAATTGAGTTTTCAGCAATTTCTTTATTTAAATAAGAAACAATTTTTTTTCGATAATAAGATTGTTCAAAGCCATATACTTTACCTTCAACCAAACGCAACCGTTTTATATAATAAACATACTCATCATCTTCGCACTGGAGGTATTCTTTAACTTTGGCATTAGGTTGCATAACATCAACATTAAATACTTGCGATGAGCCAGGTAAATCATTGAGATCGACACTAAACCCATGACTTTCTAAGAAATTTAGATAACCTCGTTTTTTGGGTTGCCGAACAAAAATACCACTACCTTGGATTTGATAAATTACGCCATGTCTTTCAAGACGATTTAGTGCCTTAATAATAGTGGTTCGACTGACTTGATATTGCTGAATTAAACCTTCGATATTAGGCAACTGCGTACCTTTAGGCAAATTTTGCTGATAAATCGCTTGCTGGATTTTTTTCGCTACATCTTGATATTTTAACATTTGTTATTCTTTATTATTGTTATAAATAGTTTTTATTTTATACCTGTAAATTAATTATTAAATCAAAATTGCGAGAAAACGGGATCTAGATCACAAACAATAAAATTGGTCATTAACAATTTTTTATTTAAGGATAATATAAGCTCACAATTCTATGAAAAGGAGCTTAGTTAATGTCATCCAAAATTAGAGATTATAATAAATTGGCCGTTGATATTTTAAATGAGTTAGGCGGTGAAAATAATATTGTTTCTGTTGCACGTTGTGCAACTCGCTTACGTGTCGTGACGCAATCTACCCCCGAAAATGCCAAAGAAAAAATTGCCAGTTTTTCGGGTGTTATCACGGTAGTTGAAAAAGGTGGACAAATTCAAATTGTTATCGGTACTAATGTAGATAAAGTCTATAATGCCTTTACCCAATTACTGAAAAGTGATAATAAAGTAGATGTAAATAGTAAAAGTAGCATTTTAAACCGTGTTATTGCCACTATGTCAGCCGTTTTTGCTCCATTTGTTTATGTATTAGCTGGTGCAGGGATATTACAAGGTATCTTGATTTTAATTAATCTGGCCTTCCCTGGTTTTGATAAAACGAGCACTTGTCAAGTATTTAGTTTTATCTCTTGGGCTCCATTCACTTTTTTACCTATATTTATTGCCATTACCGCATCGCAACATTTCCGTTGTAATATCTATATTGCGGTAGCGTGTTGTGCAGCACTACTTTCACCGACCTGGGCAGAGATAGCAAAATTTATTAAAGAAGGTGGAACATTTGATTTATTTGGTTTACCACTGTCTGAAACCACTTATATGTCTACCGTATTACCACCACTATTTTTAGTTTGGTTGCTGTCTTATTTAGAACGTTTCTTAGAACCTAGATTACATAGCATTATTAAACCATTGTTCATGCCATTCATCTGTTTAGTTATCATGGTACCACTAACATTACTAGTAGTTGGACCTCTTACTGCTGAGGCTGCACGCTATATATCAATCGGATACAACTATTTAGTTGATTTTGCTCCATGGTTAGCTGGTGCTATTATCGGGGCATTTTGGCAAGTACTTGTTATATTCGGCGTCCATTGGGGAATAACTCCAATAGTTTTAGAAAACATGAAGCTACATGGTCAAGATTCATTCCAAGCTTATCAAACTATTGCGGTAATTGGTCAAGTTGGTGCCGCACTTGGATTCTATATCAAAACACGTTCTTCCGAGATGAAAGGGGTATCAATATCAGCATTTGTAACTGGTCTATTTGGTATTACTGAACCAGCAATTTATGGGGTTAACTTACGCTTCAAAAAACCATTTATTTATGGTTGTGCGTGTGCATCAATTGGTGGTATTGTCGCAGGTTTCTTTACACCTTACTTCTACGCTTATGCCCCATTAGCCGGTCCATTAACTATTGTTAATACGATTAATCCAGAACATTATAATTCAGTAATCGGTGTATCCATTGGTTCCTTAATTGCGTTATTTGGACCAGTTATTCTTATACAAATTTTTGGTACCAATGAAAATAACCAAAATAATGAAAAAATTGAAAATGATACGCCAAAAATTGTTCTTGATAAAATCAATATTACTAGTCCCATGATCGGTAAAGCATTACCTCTGAGTGAAGTACCAGATCCAGCATTTGCTCAGAAATTGATGGGTGAAGGTATTGCAATAGAACCAACTGAGAACCATGTTTATGCACCTTATAATGGTAAAGTGACCGCCGTTTTTGAAAGTTCAAAACATGCTATCGGTTTAACTTTAGATAATGGCGTAGAATTATTAATTCACGTTGGTATTGACACTGTTAATCTAACTAACAATGAATTTAGTTACCATGTGAGTATGGGACAACAAGTTAAAACGGGTGATTTATTAATTAGCTTTGATCCACAAGCAATTAAACAAGCTGGTTACCCATTAATCACACCAATTATTATTGTTAATACTGATCAGTACCAATTGATCACATTAACTGAAAATAAAGACGTAAATCTTGACGATATCATATTCGAAATTAAGCAATAACAAGGAACCAAAAATGACTAAGAAACCATTTTTATGGGGTGGCGCATTAGCTGCTCACCAATTTGAAGGCGGTTGGAATGAAGGAGGAAAAGGACCGAGCGTGGTTGATGTCATGACCGCTGGTGCTCATGGCGTTGCAAGACAAATCACTCAAGATATCGAAGCAGGTAAATTTTATCCAAATCACACTGCAATTGATTTTTATCATCATTATAAAGAGGATATTAAGTTATTTGCTGAATTAGGTTTGAAATGTTTACGTACTTCAATTGCTTGGACACGAATCTTTCCTAATGGTGATGAGTTAGAACCAAATGAAGCTGGTCTACAGTTTTATGATGATGTGTTTGATGAACTTATTGCTAATGGAATTGAACCGGTTATCACCCTTTCACACTTTGAAATTCCATTACATATTGCTCGTCATTATGGTGGATTTAGAAATCGTAAAACCGTTGAATTTTTCGAACGTTTCGCAATTAGTTGTTTTGAGCGCTACAAAAATAAAGTCAAATATTGGATGACGTTCAACGAGATTAATAATCAAATGGATACCAGTAATCCAATCTTCTTTTGGACTAATTCAGGTGTGCAAGTTGAACCTGGTGAAAATCCACAAGAAGTACTTTATCAAGTGGCTCACTATGAATTATTAGCAAGTGCTAAAGCAGTGATTGCTGGTAAGAAAATTAATCCTAATTTTGAAATTGGTTGTATGATTTCGCATGTGCCAATCTATCCATATTCTTGTAATCCTGAAGATATGATGGCATCAGAAATTGCTATGCATCAACGCTTCTTCTTCCCTGATGTACATGTACGTGGTTATTACCCTGCTTATGCATTAAAAGAGTTTGAACGAGAAGGTTACAAACTTGATATCACTGAAGATGATTTAGCCTGTTTGAAACAAGGAACAGTTGACTACATTGGCTTTAGTTATTACATGTCAACAGTGGTAAAAGCTGATGCTAAAAATGAACATCGTGACAATATTGTTAATGGTGCGCTACCAAATGCGGTAGAAAATCCATATATTAAAAGCAGTGACTGGGGATGGCCAATCGATCCGGAAGGATTGCGTTATACTCTTAACCGTTTATATGATCGTTATCAATTACCCCTATTCATTGTTGAAAATGGTTTTGGTGCGATCGATGAACTAGAACATGATAACCAAATTCATGATAAACCACGTATTGAATACCTTGGCGCTCATATCAAAGCGATGCAAAAAGCGATGGATTACGATGGTATTGATGTGATTGGTTATACAGCATGGGGAATTATCGACGTAGTATCTTTCACTACTGGTGAAATGAAAAAACGTTATGGCGTAATTTATGTTGATCGTGACAATGAAGGTAACGGCAGCATGAAGCGCTATAAAAAAGAATCATTTGAATGGTATAAAAATGTAATTAAGACTAATGGCCAAAATTTAAAATAATCATTTAGCTATATATTTAAAATAACAATCAAGGATCTGATTTATCAAAATTAAATCAGATCCTTTATCATTAATAAATCTCACCATGATCTAACAGTAAAAAATTACTATTTAATCGTCAGTTAGCAATCAAAATTGAAAAATTAGCTGTTTTTCAACTTGAGGATCAATTAAAGTGACATGAAAACCAATTAATCTTACACCTCGATTATTTCGTCTTTCTGACCACACTTTATAAGCCTGTTCAATCAGATCATCCTTATCCAATTTTGACCATACATGCTCTTGGGTTGTCAGTTGAAAATCATCAAATTTAAATTTGACACCTTGCCTTGCAATCGATAAATCAGCACGAACTTTGCTTAATCTTTTTTCTAGTTCATCAAATAACGGTTCAAATTGAGCTAAACACTCATCCCAACTATGAATATCATCAACTAAAGTACGCTCTACACCTACGGATTTACGTTGTCTGTCATTACAAACTTCACGTTCATCTATACCTTGACAACGTTCATATAAAATTCGACCAAACTTACCAAACTGATTAAGCAATTTTGTTAGGTCATAATTGACAACATCCTTACAAGTATATAATCCCAATTCAGTTAGCTTTTTCTCAGTTACTTTACCCACACCAGGAATTTTTTTTAGCGGTAACTGTTCAATAAAACTCCCTACTTGTTCAGGTGTAATTACATACTGTCCGTTAGGCTTATTCATGTCAGAAGCTATTTTGGCTAAGAACTTAAGTGGAGCAACGCCAGCCGAAGCAGTAAGTTCGAGTTCTTTATATATCGCTTGACGGATATCTTGAGCAATTAAAGTAGCTGAGCCGTGAAAAAGCTTACAATCAGTCACATCTAAATAAGCTTCATCAAGGGAGAGTGTTTCAATAGCTTGAGTATATCGTTTAAAGATTTGCTGAATTTGATTAGAAACTTCTTTATAAACAGCATGCCGACCGGGGATAACTTTAAGATTAGGACATAGCTTAATTGCCTGTGCCATGGACATAGCACTATGAACACCAAATTGACGAGCTAAGTAATTTGCAGTTGATACCACACCTCGCTTACGCGGATCCCCCCCTACCGCAATAGGAATATTGCGATAACGGGGATTGTCTCTCATTTCGACAGCGGCATAAAAACAATCCATATCGACATGAATAATTTTTCGCATAATAGGTGTAATAGCATTTAAAAATAACTGTATAAATATACAATATCACACCTTAACTTTATCTGCAAATTACTCACTATTATTTAGTTAACTTATCAAAATCAGATAAGCCTTTTTTATCATGAGGATCGCCAATCCAACGAATCGATTGTTCAAATTTCGGATTTACTATACTTTTTTCTGGAGCATAGGATTTATAACTAAGCCCTGCTAAATCAGACCAAGTATGAATCAAGTCTTGAGTACTGAATTTTCTATTCACATAGGACTGATAGTGATTGGGATGACTAGCTAGCCATTTTGGTGACTGCCATAGCATGAATGGTACAGTATACATCACCTTAGTAGGCGCTTTTTCATTACGACCTAGAATATCATGCGGAGGGGTTTGATAAACATCTTCACCATGATCAGAAAAATACAACATAAAACCATTTTCCTGACTATCTTTAAATAAATTAAATAGTTTGGTTGTTACAAAGTCATTATAGGTTATTGCATTATCATAACTGTTATAAACCTTTAACTTATCATCATCAAGTTTAAATGCTAAATCTGATCTATTATTAAAACGCTGATAATCAGTACTTTGAGGATAGCGCAATTCATATTTCATATGCGTACCAAGCAGGTGAATGACGATAAATTTCTTTTCAGCAGGATCATGTAATACTTTTTTAAATGGTTCAAATACCGATGAGTCATATTGTCGTGAACTTTGATTACGATCGTTATTCATATAAAACTGTTCATCAGCTTGTTTAGAAAACATAGTTAACATCGTATTACGTTTTGTCATAGTCTGTTGATTAGTGATCCAAAAGGTTTTATAACCAGCTTGCTTCATAAGGTGAATAAGAGATGGTTTGCTAAGATATAAATCTGGATTTTGTTCATCTGCCAAAGTTAGGGCTTGCTGTAATATTTCAATAGTATAAGGTCTTGATGAAACCACATCATTAAACACAACAAAATCAGGATTATCTTGCTTAAATTGTTCAATCAACGGCGTAGTATTGCGTTCATAACCATAAATCCCCATACGATTACGTGTAGTCGATTCACCAATCACTAACACTAATGTTCTTGGCGTATCACCATTAGCATCCGTTAAATTTTCAAACTCAGGCAGTGTTTGCAGATGATTTAAGATATTCTCCATATTTGAAAGTTGCGAACGATAAGCTAAATAACTGTTGATCAATTGCCACGGCACTGTAGTTTCCATACGTTCTTGTAAATGTTGAGTGGCTTGTGCAAATGACATTTTTTTTATTACAACACCAATACAAAGCGGCATTAATGCATAAACAACAATGAATATAGACACTAACCATTTAGTCATATTTTTAACATAAATAGGTTTGACTTTAAGCCATAGAAAAAAACCAAGCAAAATATAGATCAGCAATACTATAACTAACTTAATGCTTAAATATTGAGAGATAAACTCATGTGATTCATTATAATTGGACTCGGCTATTACAAAAAAGACACTCTGTGAAAACTCTTGTCGATATATGGTGAAATAGCCAATAGAAATTAATGATAATCCCCCAATTATAATGCCATAAACAGTAGCAATTGTTTTTGTGTAACGAGGGAAAAATAATACCGGTACCAGCCAAATCATGCTGTAAATAATTGAATCACGTAAACCAATAAAATTAGCATGTCCAGACAAAGCAATATAGAGCTGCAAACTACAAGAAAAGTAACAAAAAAATAAAATTACATAGATCAATGAACGCCAATTAAAACTTCCAGAATTATCTAACTTTTGCATAGCTGCCATTATTCACAATTAATAATGGTCACTAAACTAACAAAATCAGATTAACAAAACCTTAAGCGCAAATAAAAGCCCCGAAAAGTGGCTAAATAATATATCAATAATTTGGATAGATTGGATTTATATTAATAATAAATATCATCATTTTTAGATCAAGAATTAAGTTTATTTTTTAAACTTCGGATAAATGCATAATTTACTTCAAGCGAATAACAGCCTTGTTGCTAATTTGAAAGATAATTAATTTGTTTTTGATTTAATTTTAGATAGATACTGTTAGTATTTTTCTCTATAGTGCGATTTTTTAATCGCTAGCGCCGACGCCCGCCGATCGCGCATTTTCAATGGCTCACGGCGGGCTATTGCCTTTTCGTTTGCAAAGATCTCTTCATGACAATGTCGCTGAAACCACAAACTATAACTTTCATGATTATAAGCATACGGATAACTTACCCCAAATTCAGTTATATTAACGTTAGATAGCCGTTTTGCTAGTGGCTAGTGTATTCAGTGGAAATGCACAGGTCGTTATCGATTTGTTTTTAAGTGTTTTTAATTTTATTACCCGTACTTTAAATGGATAACCTAGCAATTCAGTTAATATATACACGCCTTGATTATATGCATATAAAACATACCATAATTAAATAATAATCCATAATGTTTTACTATTATAGATTTCTATTAGTTACTTAATTTAATAATGTATTACATTCCATCCCTCAAAATCATCTACGAGAATTATCACCAAAATTCATCCACATTGTATTTTATTAATATTATTCTCTTATTGAATACATACGCCTCTTAGTTGTTGAGCGTAGGCCCAAACACCTATTTGCCCAATCCATGCGTCAGCAGCAAACCGATCAGACAAACCTTTAGCTATATCTGATGATACATCATATTGATCTCTTGTATAAAACCAAAGTAATCCACTTCTTGGCCAGTCAGAATCCGGATAGCTATATTTAATTGACATCCCCGATTCACTAAATAATCCTCCACCAATATGACGCCAATAACGACCTCCATCCGAAAAAGATGGTTTTATGAGGAATAATTTATAAATAAAAGTTTCAAATGATAAGTACTTTTAACTAAAATCCATATTTTCGAAAATGCATTAACTATTATACACTTAACCGACTGTTTAATAACGTATTTCACTCCATGTATCAAAATCATCTACGAGAATTATCACTAAAATTCATCCACATTGTATTTTATTAATATTATTCTCTTATTGAATACATACGCCTCTTAGTTGTTGAGCGTAGGCCCAAACACCTATTTGCCCAATCCATGCGTCAGCAGCAAACCGATCAGACAAACCTTTAGCTATATCTGATGATACATCATATTGATCTCTTGTATAAAACCAAAGTAATCCACTTCTTGGCCAGTCAGAATCCGGGTAACTATACTTAGTTGACATTCCCCATTCACTTAACAATCCCTCACCTATCGTCCGAGTAAATGCATCCCATGCCAGTGGGTATTTCGTCCATGAAGCTGGTGCATTCGGGGAATTTGACATTTCTGCCCGTGAAGGTATATTTTGTTCCCCTCCACACAAATGTACTATTTGTTCATATGTATAATGATTATCTCCTTGACCATGTGGTACAGCCCAAACTCCTGATAAATTAAAGGAATAGACTTGTTCGGGTATTTGTTCACTATGCTTGAACTTCGCGGTTATAGTCACCAGTCCTATTGGTTTTTTTTTCAACATAACATTACCCGCTTTATCAACAACCACACTATCTTTAGGATTTGCGGAAACGTTATAATCAAAATCCTCTTGATGACCAGTCATAACTAATTGAAATTTCGCTCCTGGAAAACCAGTGGTAGGGAAATGAGGAGAAGCTGACACTTTAAAACCATTAATTGGATCAAAAACATTCGCATTATAACCACCACCGCAATAACTATTTCTTACTCTCGAATTATCAAAATTCCAACCTCTTGTCACTCTAAGATCTACAAAATCTTCATCCAAAGATAATTCAAATTCATTATCAGCATAACCCGTCAAAATACATTCTATCCTACCTTGGTATTCAATTGGACGGGCACTTCCCCATGTCATAGTAGGAAAAGTTATCATCTGATTTGGTTTTGCATAACAAATGTCAGGTTTAGCCATAATTTTATATTTTTGAGTGATATCAACATATTCGCTTTCATTAGGAACACCATATTCGGAATAGGTTTTTACTTTCGTTGTAATAGTTAAAGTTAACGGCATGGAAATGTCACTACCACAACCAATTATTTTTTCATTATTTTCGATTTTTATCCCTTTATTATCAAACCAACTATAGGTTGTTTTTTCTACGGTGAACGGAGTGTTATTGCGAATGCCATCACCATCGGTATCATCATAATTAGCCGTCACATCTAAATCATTCATTGCATAATCTTTAATAATAAAGTCTTTAATTGTTAAATTACCATCAAACTGATTGATTTGTGTGTCACTTAAGTTATTGGTATTTGAACTATATAAAACACCATTAACAGTAAAACCATGTTTTTTCGATGCCCCTTCAATATCGACAACTTTCGGTTTATTACCAATAATGACATTTATACTATGTGCTGTAAGTGCTAGGCTTTTTTGACTGACGCCTAAAAAGCATAAAATAAATAGAATATAAATAAACGGTTTAACCAGAGATACACAAACGGATAATAATGAAGAATTTGTTAAAGCAAAAATACAACGCATTGTATTTGCTATCAAATCTCCACCAGGTGAAAGCTGAACTAAACAACGTTTTGTTTTTTTTGTTCTTTGGCTAAATTGATATGGACTAAGACTAGATATTAACTTGGATTTTCTGTGAAAAGATAAACTATCGAGAAAAAGTAAACTTGAATTGAGGTAATTAGCTGAAATTAAATTATAGGTTGAGCAGGTTTGGTGTTTGGTGTTTGGTGTTTTAAATTATAATACATATTCGACATCCTGTCAATTAACTTTATGTTTAATTTGATATTTTATCTTCAATTGTTAGTTTGATTAACTAAATAATGATCGATAATCCTACTGAAAATTGTTTAAAATTATAAAGACATAAAAAAACCTCGCAACCACTTTTTGAGGCTAAATTGTTAAATTTTGTAAATATTATTAGTAAGATAACCAGCTAAATCACAGTTTTTAATTATTTAAAAAACTCTCCTCAACTTTTTCAACTTAAAATCCTAACTTTCAATACCTAATAACTCCGCTATCTTTTGATTTTCATTAAGCTGATTTGGAGCTGCATTAAAAATAATTTTTCCATTATCAATAACGAGGCAACGTGAGAAGTGGTGAAGAGAATCATCCAAATAATGCGAGACCATCATTAAAGTAAGGTTGAATTCGCTACAAACTTGATTAACAAGAGCTAGCATTTCAAAACGTAATGCTTGGTCAAGCGCAGAAAATGGTTCATCAAGGAGTAAAATTGGACGATGTTGTATTAAACAGCGTGCCAGTGCAACACGTTGCCGTTGACCTCCTGAAAGTTGTTCGGGATAACGTTGGTTAAAGCCTTCCAATCCGACACGCACTAATATGTCACCAATTATTGTCTGTTCTGCTCGGCTAAGTTTTAATAATGGTTTAATACCTAACGCTATATTTTGTTCGACGGTAAGATGGCTGAATAAATTATTGTTTTGGAATAGCATCGATACGGGTCGTTTACCCGGTAAAGTGGTAGTAACATTTTGCTGATTGAGAATGATTTGTCCGCCATTGGGAAAAATGAATCCGGCTATTAAACTGAGTAATGTACTTTTGCCTGCACCGCTTGGGCCAACAATGACCACTCTTTCTTTAGCGGCAATATTAAGCACAAAGTGCATGTTGAAGTTATCATATTGATACTCAGTATTTTGAAGTTCGATCATAATCCATAACAACCAATAAGCTAAATGATAAAATTAATAAAATTGCCGCTGTTACTATACTTTCTTTGTAATGATAATGCGATATTTGTTGATATAAATAATAAGGTAAAGTGGTGACTGACTGCCCACCAAATAAGGCAATTACACCAAAATCGCCCAATGACAATATGCCAGCAAATGCAAAACTCATTAATATTATTCTTCTTAACCCTCTAAAATCAATTAAATAAAAGTGAGTTAAACCATTGATATTCAGTGATTGGGTGAGTCGCCAATATCGAGCGGTAATATCATACATTGGTACGGCAAGATTTTTTATAATAAATGGTAACGCCATCAATCCATTACAAACCATCATCAATAAGCAGATAAAAATGGCATTATTACTATAGTCAAATAGTAATAAAAATAATCCTGATGCCAATACCATACTTGGTATGGCTAGAATAAGTGATGCAATTAATAATAGTCCATTACTCAATCGAGGTTGTCTATTTATCAGTAATCGACTATTGGTCCAAAGTAATAGTAACCCCAGTATCATGGCAATAATTGATGAACCAAAAGCAATAATGATTGAAAAAAGTAAAGCTTGCTGTAATGAAAAGGTCAACAATGAGAATTGAAAGAAATAGATACCTTGAAACAGGATAGTCAGCATAGGTAACAATATAAATAATCCACCGATCAAAATTAGCACTGAACTAACAATTTTTAATCTTTTGGGTAAAGGTAAACGATAGTCTGTTTGAGTAAAGTTTACCGTTAATTTTTTATCGATTCTGTTTATCTTTTGCATTAATCCAATGAAGGCAATACAACAAACTAGTTGTAAACAGGCTAGTAATGATGCTTGTAACAGATCAAAATCACGAATTGCTTGATAAATAGCAACTTCAAGCGTGGTATATTTAGGTCCGCCACCTAATGCTAAAACAATGGAAAAACTTGAAAAACATAACATAAAAATTAATGCCGCCATAGGTAATATTTGTCTACGCAGTAATGGCCATTCAATAATTTTAAAAAAAGTTACATTGCTAAAATTTAATTGCGCAGCTAAATGTTTTTGTTCAATAGGTACGCTTTGTAAGGTTTGATAAAATAGACAGCAGGCATAAGGGAAATTCAGAAATACATGCGCCAATAAAATGCCTTGTAAACCATAAATTGAAAATGAGAATGGTATGTGTAATATTTGGCAGATATTTGATAATAAACCTTGTCGCCCGTAAACCGATAGTAAACCAGTCACAACAACTAGTGTTGGTAAGATAAAGGTAATAGGCATCATTTTCAATAACAACTTTTTACCTTTAAAATCCACTAAAGATAATGCTTTAGCCATTAATATAGCAGCGATTAGTGATAATAACGTCGACAATACAGCTTGGTAAAAAGTTATCCAGATAATATGCAATATGTAACTATCAAAATAGATGCTTAAATTTCCTGACTGCAAGGCAAATTTCCAGATAGCGAAAAGTGCTGAACTTAATATGATTAAAATTAAACTAGCAGCACTGATACCTGGTAATAACGATCTGAATTTTAACATTAATAATACTTAACTATTTACTTATTGCTGACTGCCACTCACGAATCCAGCCTTTTTGATGTTTTTCAATCTCTTCCGGTGTAAATTCTAGCGATTTATCAATGATATTAATTTGCTTATAAGCATCGGGTAGATCGGTTTTAATAATTGGATACATCACATTTTTTTCAGCAAATTGCCGTTGTATCTCAGGTGTTAGTAAGTAACGTAAAAATTGTCGAGCTAAATCGACTTCTTGGCTATATTTAATGATGCCAGCCACTTCGACTTGGCGATAGTGACCTTCATCAAAAATCGCGGCTGCGTAGCTATGATTATTTTCATTAATAATATGTGCTATCGGCGATGTGCTATAACTTAATACCAAATCAGCCTCATCTTTTAAGAACATACCATAAGCTTCACTCCAACCCTTGGTTACTGTGACCGTATGTTTAGCCACTTGTTGCCATGCATTTGCCACCTCGTCACCATAGACCTTTTTCATCCAAAACAAAAAACCTAATCCTGGAGTACTGGTTCTTGGATCTTGATAAATGATTTTCCAATTAGCTTTGTTTTCGATCAATTCATGTAATGAATGAGGAGGATTTTTAATTTTATCTTGATTATAGATAAAAGCGAAATAGCCAAAATCATAAGGAATAAAACTATCATCCCACCAATCAGTATTGAGATTATCGGGTTTACTAATTTGATGCGGAATTAAGATATCCGCTTGCTTGGCTTGTGCTAATAGGTTGTTATCTAATCCTAAAATAACATCAGCATTTGTTTTGTCGCCTTCGAGGCGAATCCGATTTAAAACAGATACGCCATCTCCCAATGTGACAACATCAAGTTGGCAATGACATTGCGCTTCGAAGCCTTTTTTAATTGTTTCACCCGGCCCCCACTGTGACATAAATGAATTGTAACTATAAACGGTTAGAGTTGGTTGTTGTGCATTAGCTAGATGACTAAATAGTGAAAATGAAAATATAACAGATAGTAAAAAGTTTTTACGAAACATTTTGCCTCCAAAGTAATGTGTAAAAGACAAAAGGTTTGAGCAGATATAATAACTCAAATCCCTCCGCTGGCATTATCCAGTTCAGGTTCGACGAGTTATGTCAGTTTTTCTGACACTCTCAGCCCTTCAGGGCACCCCGTTGAGAACGATGAGTAGTTTAGTGGTAGCAAATAGAATTGTAAACAGGCGATGTGTTGATAAATACAAATTTAGACAAATTAAAACAAGGTAAGATTACAGGCAATCAGTGACAATTGTTGTGTTTGTCGGTATTATATGCCTCATTTTATGATTATTGATTAGGTACAATGTGAACATTCAACAACTATTAACGCAACGAGTTTCGCAAGCAATGATTATGGCTGGTGCAGATAAAAACTGTGATGCTTTAATCAAGCAATCAGCCAAAGTTCAATTTGGTGACTATCAAGCAAATGGTATCATGGCTACCGCTAAAAAATTGGGTATGCCACCACGCGCATTGGCAGAAAAAGTATTACAACATCTGGATATTGAAGATATTGCCGATAAAGTAGAAATTGCTGGACCGGGTTTTATTAATATCTTTTTAAAAAATAGTTGGATTGCCGAGCAGAACGAAGTAGCATTAAGTAGCGATAAATTGAATATCACCTTACCGGCTAAACCACAAACTATTGTGGTTGATTACTCAGCACCAAACGTAGCAAAAGAGATGCATGTTGGTCATTTACGCTCAACGATTATTGGTGATGCGAGTGTTAGAGTCTTAAATTTTCTTGGCCACAATGTGATTCGAGCTAATCACGTTGGTGATTGGGGAACCCAATTTGGTATGTTAATCGCTTACCTTGAAAAAATGCAAAACGAACAGGCCAACGATATGGATCTATCGGATCTAGAATCTTTTTATCGTGCAGCAAAAAAACATTATGACGAAGATGAAGTCTTTGCTGAAAAAGCCCGTAATTATGTCGTTAAGCTTCAAGGTGGTGATGAGTATTGCCGTGAAATGTGGCGAAAACTGGTTGATATTACCATGACGCAAAATATTGCCACATATAAACGACTCAATGTCACACTTTCACTAGAAGATACCATGGGTGAAAGTATCTATAATAGTATGCTTCCGGGCATTGTTGCCGATCTTAAACAGAAAAAATTAGCCGTTGAAAGTGAAGGCGCTATCGTTGTGTTTTTAGATGAGTATAAAAATAAAGAAGGCGAACCAATGGGTGTTATCATCCAAAAACGAGATGGTGGTTATCTTTATGCAACAACCGATATTGCCTGTGCAAAATATCGTTATGAAACTTTACACGCGGATCGTATTTTATATTATACCGATTCACGCCAACACCAACATTTAGAACAAGTTTGGGCGATTGTGCATAAAGCAAAATATGTCCCAGAATCTTTAAAACTTGAACATCATATGTTTGGTATGATGTTAGGTAAAGATGGTAAACCATTTAAAACGCGTTCAGGTGATACAGTTAAACTAAACGATCTACTCGATGAAGCAACCGAGCGAGCAGCAACATTAATTAAAAGCAAAAATCCTGATCTTTCTGATGTCGAGCTGGCTCAAGTGGTTGATGCAGTTGCCATTGGTGCGGTTAAATATGCTGATCTATCCAAAAATAGAACGACTGATTATGTATTTGATTGGGATAATATGCTGTCATTTGAAGGCAATACAGCGCCTTATTTGCAGTATGCCTATACCCGTGTACTTTCAGTATTTAAAAAATCAAATATCAATGAAGATAATCTAGATGGTCATATCGATTTAGGTACTGAAAAAGAACGAGCGTTAGCAATTCGTTTGAATCAATTTGATGAAACAATCACAACTGTTGCCGCAGAAGGTACTCCACATGTTCTTTGTGCGTATCTGTATGATATCGCTACCCTATTTTCAAGTTTTTATGAACACTGCCCTATTTTAGCCGCAGAAAATGAAAATCTAAAAATTAGCAGATTGAAACTGGCCTCATTAACAGCCAAAACGCTTAAAACGGGTTTAGATATGCTTGGCATTAAAACCGTTGACAAAATGTAAGCTCATTTGCCACCGATATGATTAAATATCGGTGGTTTTATTGATGTTTATTTATCCGCTTAGACATCAACCTGTTTAGCTATACAAATCGATAATCCATCAACACGCTCCTTAGCAAAATTAGCAAATTCAACTAAATGTGGCGTTGTATTATGCAAGTCAATCGCCTGCTGTGATTGCCACGTTTCTACTACTATATAAATATTTGGATTCTCAATACTTTGATTCAGCTCATACCGAACACAACCGTGTTCAGCTCGACTACCGATAACTAATCGTTTAAATATAGGTTTAAATGCTTCATGATACTCTGGTTTTATCGTAATAGTGGCAATAATGTTTAGTTGTGACATATTTCACCCTTATAAGTAAATTTGTTTTGTAATGATTGAAATCCTACTGTTAAGAATAAACAGCTTTTTAATAACCATGCTAATCTCATTTTTTCGACCACTTTACTTATTATTAAATAGTAAGTTAGGCATATGTAATTTAATAGTTTACTCTTTAAGAGTATAAATAGACTTTTTTTAATTTGAAAAATCTAAAAAATAATACTTTAACCATTTCATTTATTTAAATATTTTCAAAATTAAAATACTTGATCTTAACAATGGATCCATTAAAATCTCTCCCACTTAGGAATAATAATAAAGTGTAAACTTCCATGACAACTTGTATTTTCATTACTATAAGAAATATCCTAACTGGTTTATTTTGATCCTCCTTTTTGGGGGATTTTTTTTATCCATTTTTTATTAAAACTTAATAGTAACCAAATTTTAGAGGCGCATTATGACCGATAATAAACAAATGTTATCAACTAGTCGAGATCAGAGTTTGAAAGCATATTTGATGAACAAAATTAAACAACATGGTGGTTGGGTTAATTCACATATGCATGCTGATCGTGCTTTTACTATCTCTGTAGATAGTTTTGATGTCTACCAAAAACAGACTTTAATTGAAAAATGGGACACGCTTGATAAAGTGAAAGCAGCAATGACCGAAGATGATTATTATCGACATTTTAGCATGGCGGTTGAACGCATGATTGAACAAGGTGTTACTGCCATGGGTTCATTTGTTGATATTGATCCGATTGCCGAAGAGCGAGCAATTAGAGGAGCTCTGCGCGCTCGTGAAACATATAAAAACGATATTACGATTAAATTAGTCAATCAAACTCTTAAAGGAGTCATTGATAAAGAAGCCCGATACTGGTTTGATAAAGGTGCTGATTTAGTGGATATTATTGGTGGTTTGCCGCGTCGTGATGAGCGAGATCATGGTGAAGGCATGGGATTAAAACATTTAGATGTGTTAATGCAAACCGGTAAAACATTAGGCAAAATGGTACATGTCCATGTTGACCAATTTAACTCATCAGATGAAATCGAAACCGAGCAACTTACTGATAAAACCATTGAGCATGGTATGCATGGTCGCGTGGTGGCTATTCATAGTATTTCAATTACCGCTCATAGTTTGGAATATCGTCAAAAACTCTATCAAAAAATGAAAGAAGCTAAAATGATGGTAATTGCTTGCCCATTTGCTTGGATCGATAGCCCGCGCCGTGAAGAACATGGCCCAACCCGAAATTCATTAACACCAGTCGATGAACTTGCTGCAGCTGGGATACCTGTTGCTATTGGGACTGATAACGTCAGTGATTATATGTTACCTTTTTCAACCGGTAATATGTGGGAAGAACTTAAATTATTAGTGACTGGATGCCGTTATACAGATTTAGATAATGTAGTTAATGTTGCTACACGAAATGGACGAATGGTTTTAGGTCTTGCATAATGGTTTGATTAAAAATTTAACTGAGATTTAAACATCTTAATAATAAAAATCCCACCTAGAGAATAACTGAGTGGGATTTTATTTATTGGCGATCGTTTATAATTGATGAATTGCTGAAGAAACCCGAGAAAAGTAATTACTAAGTCTTGATTTTATTTCATCTTCAGCTTGTTGTCTTAATTCACTTCGAGAATAATAATTACCATCTGTACGATCAAATTCATAACTAGGTTTATCACCTGTATAAGTATACTTAACTTGCCTTGAACTTTTTTCAGCTAAAAAACTGTCATAATAACCACTTAATCCAGAAACATTTACGCTAAGGTTTAAACTATAATTATTTACTAATGTTTCAGTTCTTAAGTTATATTCTTTTTCACCATTCTTTTTAGTGTCATTTGTTACTGAACCGCCATCTTCAGAATATCGCTCATCTTCACTAAGATTAATAGTAATGTCACTATCACTGCTGTTGTAAACTAATATAATAGCATCATCATTTTTGAAATAATCTTCAACAAAATTAGAAAATGAATTTGCATTTCCTGTCACATATAGTCTTATTTTACCCTTGTTGGCATAGTCTCTTGCTTTTTGTTGCGAATCTCGATAATTACCATACTTTGCATAAGTATTCGCGGCATGTTGATAATTTGTTGCTGCTTGTCGATATTGATAACTCCGAGTCGCATTTTTAGCTATTTTTTCACCTTGAGAATAAGAATTAAACGCTTCTTGGCTGATCGCTTTTTTTTCATAGTAATGAGCTAATTTTTCAGTATCTTTGTAATGACCTAATGGCTTATAAATATCAATAATAGTTCTAAAACAAGCTACCGCTGCATTATAATCACCTCTGCGTATTTCCTGTTTAGCAAGATTGTATAATGTTTGTGCCACAAGCTGCCTATATTTAGTATCCGCATGAATATAGGCTTTTTCGATATTTTTATCGTAATATCTATCTAAAGATTTTTTATATAACTCTGCTCTTTTTTCATAATCACCAGCAGATTTAATTGGGATAGCATTTGCTTGTTGAGTATAAAAGTTAGCAATATTTTGTTTTAGACGTTCACTAGGATATTTATCCAAAAAGAATGCTAATTCGGAACTGTAAAAGTGATCACTCAACCGCTGATTAAGCTCTAATAATTTCTCATATGTTTCTTGGCGTTGTTCATCATTGGTCTTTGTGGTATTAGCTAATTCATTTTCATATTTGTTCATCACCTCAGTAACTAACTGACGCAGCTGGGCTGCATCAGTTTGCTTAAAGTTTGCTTCACTTTTTTCTTCTATGTTTATCGCTAATAAATTGATACTTTCAATATAACTTCCTTCAGCGTACGCTTCTTGAAATGTGCGTTCGTGACTACAACTCACTAATAAAAACATTAATAAACCGGCAATAATAATTCTTATCATGTTTTTCCTTGTTGAAAATTGTCCATTAAAGGGAAGAAAGATCTTGAGCAGTACTTTCTAGCAATGATCTTAATTTAGTGATCTGTTCTCTTTTTGCTACTGGTAGTAAATCATCTTCATTTTCATAATAGCTTGAAGCTCTTGCGTAGATAGTGTCAGAAAAGTCAATAATTCCTTCCATCCTTACTACTGTCTCTAGACTTAAACTATTGTTATTAGTATCCAATTTCGTATAGTAAGTTTCATCTTTTAACGTTGGGATTTGAATCCTATTCCCTTGAGCATCGATATGTTCTATGTATTTATCAAATACTTTTCGGGTGTTTGGTATGTCAATCTGTGATCTTGTATTGTTATATTCTTTATCAACAGTTATTTTAATTTTGAGATCAGCACCAACTGGAGAAGAAACAAAGGTGATATAATCCTTATTTAGTACCAATTTTACCTCAGAGCAGTATTCGGAAGCATAGCAATAAACTTTTATTATCCCTTTGCGTTTATAGGTGTTAGCTAAAGAAGTAGCATCTTTATAACGTCCATAATGACGATAAGCATCCACGGCTTGCTCATAATATTTGGCAACTTGACGAAATTCTAGGCGTTGCATTGCAATTTCTGAAAGCATTTTTGCCTGCTGATAAGCCTCTTCAGCCATTAAAGTAGCCTGTTTTTTACCATTATTATACGCACGTTTGTCACTGTCTTTATATTTACCTAGAGGTTGATATACTGATGATGCTTGACTAAATGCCTCAGATGCAGCTTTATAGTCGTTTTGGGTTTCGAAATTTACACCTTGGTCATACAAATTTTTAGCAATGTTTTGTCTCAAATTTTCATCAGGATATTTATCTAAAACGTTTACTAATTCCGCACTGTAAAAACGGTTACTTAAACGCTTATTCATCTCTAACAGTTTTTCATAGATTTCAATGCGCTTTTTATAATCTGTGTTATTGGTGCTTGCTAATTCATCCTCATATTTGTTCATTACATCAGTCACTAACTGACGCAGCTGTGCGGCATCAGTTAGCTTAAAGTTTGCTTCACTTTTTTCTTCTATTGTGGCAGCTAATAGATTGATGCTTTCAAGATAGTTTCCTTCAGCATAAGCATTTTGAGATGTGCGTTCGTGACTACAACTCACTAATAAAAACATTAATAAACTTGCAATAATAATTCTCATCATGTATATCCTTATTGAAAATTGTCCATTATAGGTATGATAGATCTTTAGCAATATTGTCTAATATTGAGTTTACTTGAGTTAATAGATTTCTTTTTCCTTGTGTATATAATTCATCTTTCGATTTTAATCGACCATTACTGTGATTATAAAATCTTGCTGGCACATCACCACTATAAATATAGTCATATTTAAAAGAGGTTTCTTCAACCTTAAAGGATTTACTATAACTATAGATGCCATGAGCCTCAATGCTGGTTGTAAAGGTTAATTTGTTACTATGCGTTACCGTTTGCAAATTATATCTTTGATCTTTATAGGTTTTTACTTGAGTTTTATTGCCATCTTTATCTTCAACTTCAACATATTTATCAAATATTTTTTCAATTTTAGTTTCGTTTTCTACAGATTTTCCATGAGAGACAAAATCATCGTCATAATCTATTTTTATATCTATATCTGCATCTCGAGAGTAGTTAACAAATTTAATATAATTCGCATTTAATCGGTTTCTTATTTCATCAATGAAATAAGAAGAATAACAATATACTTTAATTATTCCTTTTCTCTCATAAGTTTCAGCTAATGAACTTGCATCAAAATATTGTCCATATGGCCGATAAATAGATGCAGCTCGCGCATAATACTTGGCTACTTCCCGATATTCATAACGCTTTGTCGCATTCATTGCGAGTTGTTTGGCTTCTCGGTAAGCTTCTTCGGCCTGCTGGGTAGCATATTTTTTGTCATTATCTATCGCGCGTTTGTCACTATCTTTATATTTACCTAATGGCTTATGTATTGATGAAGCTTGATTAAAAGCTTGAGCGGCAGCTTTATAGTTTCCTTGTTGTTCGAATTGTTTTCCTTGCTCATAGTAACTTTTGGCAGCCATCTGCATATATTTGGTATTGGCATTTTTATATAAAGTAGCGGCATTTTTATAATTGTCGTATGACAAACTATTTTTATATAATTCAGCTTTTGTTCGATAACTTTCACTGTCAGTGCCTGTGATGTAATTACCATAATCATAATATTCTTTAGCAAGCGTTTGTTTTAATTGCCTAATGTCATACTTGTCATTGAAAAAACTGATCTGATCAGAGTAAAAGCGATTACTTAATATCTCTTTCATAGTTAATAAATGCTTATATGCATCTATTTTTTGTGGATAATCATATTTATGGAAGTGATTTAGGTCTTTTTCGTAAAACTGCATTACACTACTAACAATAGTTTGTAGGCGCTTAACATCCTCTTGATCAAACTTTGCAGGCCCTTTTTCATCCAAACTGGCAGTTAAAAGATTGATACTTTCTATATAGCGGCCTTCCTTAAATGCATCTTCTGCTGTTCGAGTGTGGCATGCCGTTAATAAAAATATACAAAAAATAGCAATAATCGTGCGCATAAATCACCTTTCAAAACGTTCCATTCATTACTCTATATTTCCATCTTTTTATTAAAAATGGCTATTTATTATCAGTTTAAAGAAAAACTGTCAGCTGAGTTTATTATAAACTTGAAGGTATTTATTAACCTTTTTTGCTAATATCAAATTGTTATTTGTTAATTATTAACAATTAATGCTATTAACTGATTTATTAGGATTTATAAAATGATTAGATTAAATGCGATGGGATGATTTTAACCCTTAAATAAAGTAATTATTTTACTTAAGGGTCAGCAAAATGTTAAATTCGAGTTGGTTTTTTATTTACCTTTTGACGAGCAGTTCTGCTGTTCTGATTGAGTTTAATACGTTTTGGTCTAACAATCCGTTTGTCAGAGGAAGATTTGGTTGTAAAGCTTTTTATTTCAGCAGGTAAACCAACTAACTCACGTAAATAATTAACAGAATCAATACCTAATTCCATCCATGTGCCACGAGATAAACCTTTTGGTAAAGTAATATTACCATAACGAATGCGTAACAAACGGCTAACTTGAACATCAATTGCTTCCCACATACGGCGGACTTCTCGATTGCGACCTTCGGTAATAACGACATTAAACCATTGATTCAATCCATCACCACCTTGAGGTTTAATTGAGTTAAATGCAGCTGGCCCATCTTCTAACTGAACGCCTTTGCGAAGTTGATTAAGTTGTTGATCGGTAATATTACCAAATACTCGAACAGCATACTCACGTTCAATTTCATGCCGTGGATGCATTAGGCGATTTGCCAATTCGCCATCCGTTGTGAATAGCAATAAACCCGAGGTATTTATATCAAGTCGACCAATGTTAATCCAGCGTGCGTTTTTTAAGCGAGGTAATCGCTCAAACACTGTTGCTCGCCCTTGTGGATCATTTCGAGAACAAATTTCACCTTCAGGTTTATAATAAGCTAGAACACGACAAACCTCTTTTTCTTTACTTCTTAACTGAACTAAATGACCATTGATACGAATTTTTGGACTAGCATTGACATCTACGCGATCACCTAAAGTCGCGATTTTGCCATCAACACTAATTTTTCCGGCCACAATCATAGCTTCAATTTCACGACGTGAACCATTGCCTAAGTTGGCTAATACTTTTTGTAATTTTTCAGTATTATCTGATTGTGAACTTTTACGATTCGACGTTTGGCTTAATTTGGTATTTTTTTTACGAGCGATATCACTTTCTTGCTCAATTAGTTTATCTGCTCCACGTTGTTTTTTGGAAAATGCAGATCTATTTTGTTTCATATAATCCTCACTGTTACCTTCTCAGGTATCATTTGTTAACTCAATGACTCATTGATATGTTATTAATGTGTTTACTCGAATGGTTTGATATCACCACTACCTTGACGAATAATATCTGGATAATCGTTAGTTAAATCAATCACGGTTGTTGGCTGTTCACTAATATAACCACCATGAACGATAGCATCTAGTTGGTGACCAATTTTATCTTCAATTTCTTCGGGATCAGATTGAGCTTCGTTTTCATTAGGTAAAATAAGCGTAGTTGTCATTAAAGGTTGTCCCAATAATTCAAGAAGCGCTAAATCAATTTTATTATCAGGAATACGCAATCCAATTGTTTTACGTTTTTCATTCATCAAACGTCGTGGTACTTCTTTGCTCGCTTGTAAGATAAAAACATATTTACCTGGGGTATTATTTTTTAATAATCGAAAGGTGGTGTTATCAACAAAAGCATAAGAAGAAAGCTCAGATAAATCACGGCACATTAAGGTAAAGTTATGGTGTTTATCCAGATTACGGATTTGACAAATACGATCTACACCATATTTATTATCAAGTAAACAACCTAGCGAATAACCTGAATCAGTAGGAAAAGCAATAACGCCACCATCATTTAATATTTTGACGACTTGATCTAATAACCTTGTTTGAGGGTTATCAGGATGAATATAAAAAGTTTGGCTCATAATATTCTTCTTTATTGACAGCAGGTTAAAAAAATGTGAGGAAAGGGCTTTTTCATCACGGTTTATAGCGCTAATTGATACTATTTTAGTTCAATATATTTATTATATCCAGTTCTGCCAAATAGGTGTAACGCTACCAGGCAATGGTGTAGTTTTACCAAGATCAAGATAATTAAGCAAATCATGGAAATCCGAACCTTGTGACGCAAGTAATTCAAATTC
The DNA here is from genome assembly GCF_984569125.1 of Gilliamella sp. LMG 34362. Taxonomy (NCBI): domain Bacteria; kingdom Pseudomonadati; phylum Pseudomonadota; class Gammaproteobacteria; order Orbales; family Orbaceae; genus Gilliamella; species Gilliamella sp. LMG 34362. The sequence continues at coordinate 1,894,739 of NZ_OZ474902.1, forward strand.
ATTAGCCAGTTTTGCTAATCGTTGTAAATCATCTTGAGTTTGGCGACTCTGAGAAACTTCAATACCATCACCACCATATGATTTAAATTCACTAATTAATAATTTTAGTTTAGTTAAGGTCAAATCATAGCGTGTCGGGTGAGCTAAAACCGCCTGTCCACCTGCCGCATGTATCGCATTAACCGCATCAGCAATACTGCACCATTTGGCAGGAACATAAGCATAACCACTTTTACCTAGATATTTTTTAAATGCTCGTTTAATATCTTTAACATAATTATTAGCGACTAAAAAGCGCGCAAAATGAGCTCGAGATACAATATCACCTTTAGAAAATTGTTGAGCTTGCTCATAAGCATTGTCTATGCTTACTTTAGCTAATTTTTCACTAATACTGATTGCTCTATCAATACGACTTTGTTCTTGTGCAGTTAATAATTCAAGCAAGTGAGAATTTTGAATATCGATATTCAAACCAACAATATGAATTTCATTATTCTTCCACATTGTTGACAATTCAACCCCATAGATTAATTTAACCGGCAAATTATCTCGTGCTATGGTCGCTTTCGCTTCTAGCAATCCCTTGATAGTATCGTGATCGGTAATCGCTAGCATATTGATTTGATTATCAGCAGCTCTTTTGACCAGTTCACTTGGCGTTAAAATTCCATCTGATGCAGTTGTGTGCGAATGTAAGTCAACAATCACTTTTTTCTCGAAAATTATTTTTAAACGTGTAATATACCACACAATTTGCACGACCACTAAAAGGTATATTATGAAAGATCAAATTCTGCTTGCTCAGCAAGATACGCTAGCTATTATTCAAGAACTTTTAGAAGATGGAAGTGATCCACATGCTCTGTATATTATTGAACATCATATTTCATCACAAGACTTTGATAAACTAGAAAAAGTCGCTGTTGAAGCTTATAAATTAGGCTATGAAGCAACCGACCCTGATGAAGATGTTGACGATGCAGGTAATGTGGTAATTGGTTTTGATATTATTACTGAAAGTCCGTTAAATGCGGAATTAATTAATGCTCAAATCGCCGAAATTATAACTCTGGCAAACCAATTTGGTGTTAATTATGACGGTTGGGGAACCTATTTTGAAGATGGTAGTGATGACCAATTCGATGAAGATGACGTTAGCGAGACCATTCATTAATAAATAATCAACTGTTAATTATGACTATTCTTATCCGCCACCAGACGGATAAGAATAGTGTTAACATTTAATTTAGTTGTTCAACACGGCTAGTTCGTTTGTGATCAGCCGTTGCAGTACGAAGCGAAACCGAAGCGTTGTTATTTATCGCTACAGGGCCATTGTACGAATACCAATTTTTACCTTGATCTGTCGAATATTCGATAGTTAAGCCCGGAAAAACAACATTTGCAATTAATTTACCGCTTTCAATTTTGGCACCAGGTAATGGTAAACGATAGTCAATAGCTGCAAGATCTAATTTAGTTAACTCACGTTGGCCAATTAAATTAGCAAATTGATTCCAATCATTTAGCAGTTTTTGCTGATCAACATATTTTGTTTTACCTTTTTCAAATTCGCGATCTTTTTGATAATTGGTTTCCCAATCAGCTTTATGCCATGCACGCTCTGCAACACTAAGCAATCTTGGATAGATCATATAAGCCATTTTATCTTCTGTACGAATATTCTCAGTCCAGATTTGTGCTGATAATCCATAGGCTCCTGGCCAATCCATAGTACCTTTGGCTGCAAAAGCGTCACCATTGCGATCGAACGAAGTTTCAGCATTTTGTGGTAAATTATTCGGTGCAAAACTGAAAATCTTGCGTTCATCATTGAAACGCGCAGCCCAATAGTAGCCACTTTCTTTAGGATTAACTTCATAAGGCATATCTAAATAGACATAATCAGGATTTGAAACTATCACTCTGTAGCCTTTATTGGCAAACTCATTGACTGAATCGTATCCTCCCCAATATAAGTTATCCCAGAAATTGACAACAACATCATCAGTGGCAAAAGCTTTTGCATTGGTAGCAAATTTTACGCCATCTTGCCAAGCTTGCATGCGATTAATACCATTATTTTTGATGATTTTACTTACTTCGATAGCAAAATAACTTGGCAAATGCTCGATATTTTCCACAACACCATTACTAACAAAAGTTTGGCACGCTTGTGATTTTGCCCATGGATGATCTTCAACGCTTTGATCTATTAAGCCTTTACCAGCCTCTTTTTTAGCTACATGGATATCTTGATAACCATTACCAAAGTGAATATTTTTCGCTTCATCACCACCAAAATGCCATGTTGAAATCGGTTGTCCAGCTTCAACGTGCATTTTGGCAATTTCACTAATAACTTTATTAGCAAATTTTTTCGAAGAATCTAAACATGGATTTAGATAACTTTGGCGATTGTAGAATTGCACCGTAGTAGTATTCGAAGTATCTGTAGGATCAAGTAATCGATATTCATTCGCAGCTTCGGTTTTTCCTTGCTTCATTAAGCGTTGATATCTCACTTCCATTGACAAAATAGCTGCTCTGGCATGTGCTGGCATGTCGATTTCTGGAATAACTTCAATAAATCGCGCATTGGCATATTTAACAATTTCGATATAATCTGCGCGAGTAAAGTAGCCACTGCCATTATTATCACTGTTTGGCCCAGATCCAAGTTGCGGTAATAAGCACTGCTTTTCAGTTAAATCATGACAACGTTTACTACCAAAATCAGTGAGTTCTGGTAAGCCGGGAATCTCAATTCGCCACCCTTCATCATCACTTAAATGGAAGTGGAATTTATTCATCTTATATTTTGACATCATATCAAGTAACTGTAATACCGCTTTTTTGCTTTTAAAGTTTCGACCGATATCTAGCATCATACCCCGATACTCAAAACGAGGAGCATCTTCAACTGAAAGTGTGTTAATAATTTGCGGTTTACTAACTGTTATTGACGATAATATCGATTCTACAGCATAAAAAATCCCACTTTCATCAAATGCCACGATAGTTGCACCTTGTGGGGTTATATCTAGTTTATAACTGCCATTTACACCTTTTTCAAATGCAGTTTTATCAATTGATGCATTGACTTTGAACCCTTGCTTTGTCACAGCAATATTTAATTGTTTGAAATGATTTTCTAACACTAATTGGCTTGGTTTTGCTAAGCCATTAAGTATGAGATTAACACCACTTTGATTTAGGGTAATAGATTCTTTACCAACCGTTAATTTAACTGGTGTTGGTAAAATTTGACCTTTTAATAAATCAGCATCAATTTTTTGAATATCATTATTACGTTGATAGCGGTTTTTTGGGGTCATTAATATATTATGATCATTAGGTGATATCTTCCATTGTTCACCTAATGGAGCCACAAATGCCGACAAATTATCAGAATCAGTATTGGTGTTGGCAATTATTTTAGGTTTAGCATCAGTTGAAGTTACATACCAGCGAGGCATCACATCACTTTCACTTATTTGCCAATATTCACCAATAAATGGAATAGTTACTACTGAGTTGGCGGAAATATTGGTAAATCTATCTGTTGGTTCTAATTTATGTAAATCGCCGGTGACGTGGGTAATTTTATATTGGTCATTATTAACCGCTAAAATCATTCGAATATTGTGAAAATAGATTGCCCAATCTTTACTTGTTATTGCTGGGCCAGTGTTTTTAAGCGTTAAAGTAACTTTGTTACAAGCAGCCCAATCTGCACCTAATGCAGCACAATCTACCCCATCATTAACGGCATTATTATCGACTATTTGATAATTTAAACGCAGTTGTGAACTCATCGTATCAACTATGTGTTGTGAAGCATTAACTGATTGACTGGCTCCTAGAGTTAATAATGATGTGATTGAAGTAGCAAGTATAGCTGATTTAAACTTTTTCATATCGGTTACCTATTTTTGTTTAGCATTGAAAATGGTGAAAGGGAAAGTAACAATAAATTTGATATCGCGTTCATCTTGGAAAATATTGCCATATCCACCACCCCAGCTGTTTATATGACTTTCATGGTTGTTATATTTGGTATAGTGTAATTGGAATGAAGTATCCTTAGCCCATGTATCTTGAATGGTATAACCTAAATCAAAATTATAAGCCGATTCTACTAAACGATTTTTTTGATTTTTTGCTTTTGAATCTGGTTTAGCATCCCAACCATAAGCATAAGATGCGCCGGTTTTCCAACCTGTTAAATAATGGTTTAAATGGCCTAGATCATAGGTGACCTCAAAAAATGCCGCTTTTTCGCCATTGGCATTAAAGTCAGAACGTGAATTCCACCAAACATCTAACCGCCCATTAGATGAGGCATAATCGGGCGTCATACGTTGTAAAAAGAATCCTTGCTCCCCTTCTGCTTTTACAGACACACCTTCAAGTCGTAAACCAACAGGACCAACTTGGTAACCTAAAGTAGCTGCTTGTAACCACGCTAAACCATCATAAACATTGGCGCCTTTATGAGATTGGTCTTTAGCGCCATAAAACTGATAACTCATTGTTAATGGACTATTTAATACATCCGTTTTATAAGAAGCTTTAGCAAAAAATTGATTCATATAATTCTGTGCTTGGCCAAAGGCGCTTTCAAGTACAAGATCATTCTTAAAATCATATTTCATACCGGCTGAGTGTAAAAAATCGATTTTTTTACCATTTTGCCAACGTTTGAATTCATAAAGACGTTTATACCAAGGTGCTTTGTACTTATCCGCCCACATATAGGACATAGATAAAGCACCCGCATCGTCAAAATCAATAACGCTACCAAGTTCTACTCCACGATAGGTACCGGGTAATAAACTCCAGTGTGGAGCTAGTAAAGTTTGCCCAGAAGGTTGAATATAACCAGCTTTGACCCAAAACAATTCATCAATCTTAAAGTTAAGTTGCGCTTTATAAAAACTTAAGCCACTGACATCTTTTTTCCAATCTTCATCCCAACGTGTTTTCGCACCACTAAAACCAATTTCATTCGGATGCCCTTTACCGCCATTACTGACTTCCCAAGCACCATAACCGCCCAACTCAATAGCGAGTCGATCAGCGATATAACCTGACTTAAAATCTAAATTAGTATTAAATGACGAATGTCTGAGGTTTTTTTCATATTTATGTTCAACAAGATTTTTTCTTTCGCGATCACGATTCCAGAAAAATACATGACCAGTTAATGACGCATCATCAATAAAATCATTAGTATATTCTGCTTGTGCAGGACATATGCAGGTTAACACGGTAATAGATAAAAAAAGCTTAGTAAAAAGATTAAAACGATAAGGTAAAATCGGTAAATTATTATGATTCATAGTTGCTTCCCTAAAATTATACTGTGTAACTGACCACAAAATTCCCTAATATTTAATTGGTTTTTATAAGTCAAACTGAATGTATTACTGCTTTGAATTGCTATCTAGACAACATTTATGAAACATACTTAAGGTGGAAATAGGATAAATATGCATTTTTATAATGCATAAACATATTTTAGTTCGCAAATTAATTAATCTAAATCCGTGATCTAAATCACCAAAAAAATTAATTTTTAACTTTTAAAAGTAAAATCACCCTCACTTTTTTTACACAAAAAATTAATTATTCTTCAACCAAAAAATTTAAAAGGAACCAACTTATAAAATATATATATCTGAATAAAAACAATAATAAACAAATAATAAAAAAGAGAAATGTATAACATTTCTCTTGATAATTGATTTAGATAAAAATGAAAACAGTTGTTTTAATTTTCGGTATCCAATTCTTCAAAACTTTTCACTAATTCATCAATTGCTTTCATCTGTTTTAAGAAAGGTTCAAGTTTTGCTAATGGTAATGCGGAAGGACCATCGCATTTTGCACTACTCGGATCTGGGTGAGACTCTAAAAATAGTCCTGCAATACCAACAGCCATTCCCGAACGAGCAAGCTCAGTAACTTGACCACGACGACCACCAGATGCTGCGCCCATTGGGTCACGACATTGTAGAGCATGGGTAACATCGAAAATTACTGGCGAGCCATTGCTGGCTTTTTTCATGACATTAAAACCGAGCATATCAACAACTAGATTATCATAACCAAAACAACTACCACGATCACAGAGAATCACTTGGTCATTACCTGCTTCTTCAAATTTTTCGACAATATTACCCATTTGGCCAGGGCTAACAAATTGGGGTTTTTTAACATTAATTACAGCACCTGTTTTAGCCATTGCAACAACCAAATCAGTTTGTCTTGCTAAAAAAGCCGGTAATTGAATAACATCAACAACATCAGCCACAGGTTGACACTGTTCTTCAGTATGAACGTCAGTAATAATTTTAACCCCTAACTGCTGTTTTAATTCTTGGAATATTTTCATTCCTTCTTCTAATCCAGGCCCTCGATAAGAGTGAATGGATGAACGATTCGCTTTATCAAAAGAAGCCTTAAAAATGTAAGGAATATTTAATTTATCGGTTACCGTTACGTAGTGCTCACATATTCTCATTGCTAAATCGCGAGACTCAAGCACATTCATGCCGCCGAATAAAACGAAGGGTAAATCATTTGCTACCGTAATATTACCAACTTTTACTCTTTTTTGTTTAATCATAAATTTATTCCTAGTTAAGGTTTAAACCAACGACCTAGGGTGACTCTGTCATTGCCACTATAATCGGTGATGGTTTCAACTAATTGAAATCCGTGTTGTTTAAAAATAGTTTGTACCGCTAAACCCTGCTTCCAGCCATGTTCGATAAGCAACCAACCATATTGATTTAAATGCTTGGTTGCCCCTTGAATAATGACTTTAATATCAGCAAGGCCATCATCCTCAGAAACTAAGGCGCTTCTAGGTTCATAGCGAACATCACCTTGAGATAAGTGAATATCAGTTGGCTCGATATAGGGTGGATTACTAGTGATCATTGAGAATTTACGATTTTTAATTGGTTTATACCAATCACCCTGTAAAAAATAAACATTGTTTACGCCTATTTGATTGGCATTTTTTTGGGCTAAAATCAAAGCATCTTTATTTTTCTCAATTGCAGTAAATAAACAATCTGGTCGCTCAGTTGCCATAGCAATAGCAATAGCACCAGTTCCTGTTCCCAAATCTAAAACTTCACAAGGGACTTTCGGCAAATATTCTAAACCTAGTTCAACAACTTTTTCTGTATCAGGTCTTGGAATTAAGGTCGAATTTGAAACATTAAATTTCAATGACCAAAACTCCTTTTCTCCAGTGATATAGGCAATGGGCTCCCCTTCTTGACGTCTTTTTAAATAGCCATCTAAAGCAATTAGTTCATCATCAGTTAATAATGTTTCACTAAAAGCCATCAAAAAGGTACGTGTTTTATGTGTGACAAAACTTAATAAAATTTCAGCATCACGTTTTGGACTTTCGCTGTCGGTTAAAGTTTGTGATGCAGATTTAAGCCATTGTAAATAGGTCATTCATCCTGTTCCGATAAAGCTGCAAGTTGATCTGCTTGATATTCTTGTACAATTGGTTCAATCAACATATCCAATTTACCTTCCATGACCTCATCTAGACGATAAATAGTAAGATTAATACGATGATCGGTAACTCGGCCTTGAGGATAGTTATAAGTTCGAATACGATCCGAACGATCACCTGAACCGAGTAAATTACGTCTGGTTGACGCTTCCTCTTGTTGACGTTTACGCATTTCAGCATCTTGAATACGGGCAGCTAATACTGACATCGCTTTAGCTTTATTTTTGTGCTGTGAACGTTCATCCTGACATTCAACTACAATTCCAGTTGGAATATGGGTAATACGAATTGCTGAATCGGTAGTATTAACATGCTGACCACCAGCACCTGATGATCGATAAGTATCAATTTTCAAATCTGCAGGATTGATTTCTGGCATTTCAGCCTCTGGAATTTCTGGTAAAACAGCAACAGTACATGCCGAAGTGTGAATTCGTCCTTGTGATTCAGTCTCTGGTACACGTTGGACTCGATGACCACCAGATTCGAATTTTAACTGTCCATATACACCATCACCACTTACTAACATGATAACTTCTTTATATCCGCCATGTTCTCCATCATTTGAACTCATGATTTCGACACGCCAATTGCGAGATTCAGCATATCTAGTATACATTCTCGCTAAATCACCAGCAAAAATAGCCGCTTCATCACCACCAGTACCAGCCCGCACTTCAACAAAACAGTTATAATCATCATTTGGATCTTTAGGTAACAATAGAACTTGTAATTGTTTTTCTTGCTGCTCTACTTGGCTTAATGCTTCGTTTAATTCTTCTTGAGCCATTTCACTCATTTCCGGATCAGAAAGCATCATTTTGGCAGTTTCAATATCTTCTTGTGTTTGCTTCCAATTAGCAAAGCATTTAACCACATCGGTTAACTGTGCATATTCTTTTGAAAGGGTACGAAATCGGTTTTGATCGGCTATAACCGCTGCATCAGATAGTAATGCTTGAACCTCTTCATAACGCTCTTGTAGCGTTTCCAACTTACTGATAATTGAAGGTTTCATAACTCTGTATTTTTGCTAATGATTAAATGAATTAGCTCGGCATTATATACTTAATTGCCTGTAAAATACAGTTCCTACTTATTTATGACGAAGCTAAATTAATCAATGAATAACAACATATTGGTATTAAATAATTAATTGTCTCTTTAAATAATGATTATATGTATCAGCGATTTTTCTATTTATTAGTTTCAAAACGATTTAATATTTTTAGATATTCAAAAATAAATCAAGCAAAACCATATTAATTAAAGCTTTCACTTTTTAGTGAAAAATGATTTTTAAAGTGATAAATCTCGCTAAACACATTAATCATTCCATAATTTAATTTTATGATCTATCTCCCATAGCCTGATTGCTTAAAGTCAAATAGCTATTGGGATTTATCATAACTATAAAGTCATTAAGAAAAATAACTCTGTCTATACCCTTTTTTATCTGAACAAAATAGTAATATTTCAAAGGCGAATATTATTAAAACCAATCGCGAAAACAGAATCTATAATCATGATTAAACTGACTGCTAATGAAATAGCTGCCCCCTTTTTCTTAGCCGATAGAAATAAATGACATTTACTACTAAGATAAGCATTAAGTTATTGGTATAAAATCAAAATACTTTTATTGATTAATCTAAATTAATATCTTAAAAATCAGATTAATAAGTGAATTCTGAAATGTTTTTTATTACTGATTGAAAGTTATTATATCAAGTGTATAGTTATGTTATATCCGGTGGAGATTACTGTGATAAAAAATTTTAAAAGGATGCGAAAATGAACCAAACTATATGGAAACTAGACAATACTATCAAACACTATGATTGGGGGAGTATCGATGGCATAACCAATTTATTTGCTATTCCCAATCCGACGTCGGAACCTATGGCTGAAATTTGGATGGGCATGCATCCACTTGGTTGCTCTTTAGCAATTGATGAAAAGCTAGGTAAAATAAGGCTTGATAAGTTAATAAAAGACAATCCACAGCAAATTTTAGGTAATAAAACCTTTCAGCATTTTGGTTCACTCCCCTTTTTATTCAAAATTCTTTCAGCAAACAAAGCATTATCTATTCAAGTTCACCCAACATTGGAAAATGCCAAAATTGGCTTTGCAAAAGAGAACCAACTAGATATTGCTAGTGATGCACCCAATCGAAATTATAAAGATCCCAATCATAAGCCTGAACTTATTTATGCATTAACTCCATTCAAAGCTATGCGTTCATTCCGTGCTATTGATGAAATTATCATGTTGTTTGAAAAAATTGCCTTATCCGATTTAACTATCCCAATATCACAATTAAAAAACAACCGTCATCCTGACCAATTAAAACATTTTTTTGAATACTTATTAACTCTTCCAACTCAAACAAAGACCGCGTTAATTAAACAGCTTTTGATGAAAATCAGTACTTTTAATGACGAACCCTATTTAACCATTAAGACTCTAGCTAAAGATTATCCTGATGATATTGGTTTATTCATGCCATTATTATTAAATGTAATTGAACTGAAACCAGGACAAGCTATGTTTCTATCAGCCAAAACACCGCATGCCTACCTATCTGGTACCGGCCTAGAGATTATGGCTAATTCCGACAATGTATTAAGAGCTGGCCTCACCCATAAATATATTGATAGTTTAGAACTAATTAATAATACTAATTTTGAAAGTATGGCGTTAAATCAATTATTAACTAAACCAGTTATCAAAGATAATAAAATTGATTTTCCCGTACCGGTTAATGATTTTAAATTTGAGATCATAAAAAGTGACCAAAATTTGCGTAGTGAAAAAGTAGATAGTGCTCTAATTGTGTTATGTCTTGATGGAAAAATCTCCTTATCAACTGAATCACAATCATTAACTTTACACAAAGGTGAATCGGCTTTAATCGCTTACCAAACTGATGTATATCATTATCAAGGTTTAGGCGTATTAGCTAAAGCATTTGATTAGCTTTTGGATAAAAATAAAAATTAAGTTTTTTTAATAGGTTAAATATGGTTGTTTTACATATTTACACTAATATATTAATATGTAGTAATATAATAATTAAAAATAAGCATCATGGATTCTAATAATAAAATTCCACGCCATTTGTTTATTCAGCAAGATTTATTAAAAAAAATCAAGTCAGGTGAATATGCTGAAGGGCAATTAATTCCTAAAGAATCTGAATTAACAGATATTTATCAAGTCAGTCGGCCAACTGTTCGCCAAGCTATTCAGTTTTTGGTCAACGATGGATACCTTGAACGTCGCAAACGTCGAGGAACAATAGTTAAGCAACAAAAAATTAATCAAGAATTTACCCATATTATCGAAAGTTATGATTCTGAAATGAATCGCAAGGGACTTCACCCTAAAACAAAAGTTTTAACCTTTAAATTGGATAAAGCGACCGTTGATATTGCTAAACATTTAGACATCAATGAATTTGATGCTGTGTATAAATTAGTGCGTCTACGTTATGCCGAAAACAAGCCAATAGTACTTGTGACAACTTATTTGCCAGTAAAAGCATTGCCTAATTTTTTAGATAATGACTTTAAACAAGAAAAACTGTATTCAGTTTTAGAAAAAATGAATTTTCCAATTCTCCAAATACGTCGAAAATTAGACGTATTAAAAGCCGATGAAACAACTAGTGATTTATTAGATATTGAAGAAGGAGATCCTATTTTCTATTTCCATTCTATTGGATATAGCCACGATCGAACTCCAATCGAATATTCAATATCTAAATATCGTGGTGATATTAATTCATTTATCTTTGAGTTAAATCATTCCAGCTAATATAATAAATATACCCACTAATAAGTGGGTATATTAATCAACAAAAATATTAAAGTTTAAATTTTGATTGTTTGCGCTTGTGTTGTTTGTAAATCTTTTTTTATCTCTTCAATAATTGCAATACCGGCACTTGTTCCGATTCGTTCCGCCCCCGCTGCAATCATCTTTTTAAATGTATCGGCATTACGAATACCGCCAGCAGCTTTCACTTTTACAACATCGCCTACATGTTGCTTCATTAATTTAACATCTTCAAGTGTCGCACCGGAAGGACCAAATCCTGTTGATGTTTTTATAAAGTCTGGTTTAACTTTAACTGCAATTTGGCAAAGTGCTATTTTTTCTTCATCGGTTAAATAACAATTTTCAAAAATGACTTTTGATGTAACATTATATTGACGACAAATCTTAACGATTTCTGACATTTCCCGTTCAATATAATTCAAATTTCCCGCCTTTAATTCAGAAATATTAATTACGTAATCAATTTCAGTTGCCCCAATTTCAATTGCATTTTTCGTTTCGAAGCATTTTGATTCTATCGTTGTTTGGCCTAAAGGAAATGCTATCGCTGCACCAATATCTACATCAGTATCTTTTAGTAGTTCAGCACACAATTTTGACTGAACTTGATTGATTGCAACCATCTTGAAATGGTAGTCAATAGCTTCTTGACATAGCTTTTTCATCATGGCCGTTGTTGCATCTGGTTTTAAATTAGTGTGATCAATAAGTCGACTTAAATCTCGTAAAGAATAATTTTTCATGTTTTTTACCTCAACCTCATATGTAATTACATATTTTAAATAAAATTTATTTATCGTCAACTAAAATAGATAAAATATGTGATAAACATCTCATTTCATTAAAAATAACTCTTAATATATTTGTTTTAAAAAATAAATATGTAAATATATATTTAAATATTATTTTAAGAGGGACTTGCAAATGAAAATAGTAGTTACTTCTCACGGCGAATTATGCGAAGGGATCTTATCAAGTTATCAAATGATTGCGGGTGATATATCACAATTTATCTCTGTCAAACTTGACGATAAGGGAATTAGCGACTTTTCTTCAAGATTAACAACCGTGTTAGATGAACAAACTATGAAAAATGAAGTTGTCATTGTTTTAAGTGACATCATGGGGGGTACACCTTATAACGAAACTTTCCGTTATATGCTGGCTAATCCAAATAAAGTTTATCTTATGGCTGGATTAAATTTATCAATGTTAATTCAAGCAGCAACAATAATTAATGAGCCCAATATAGATGAAGCTATTAATTCAATTCTGGAAGCAGGTCAAGCCTCAATATCCATTGCACCAATAACCGAAAATAGTAGTGAAGATTTAGATTTTTAATTAGTGAGACGATAGGAGTGAATAAATATGGCAATTACATTAACCAGAGTCGATGATCGTGTTATTCATGGTCAAATCATGACGCGTTGGACAAAAGTCAGACCTGTCGATGGCATCCTTGTAGTGGGTGACAATATCGCTTCAGATGAGTTACGCAAACGAGTATTAAAAGCGGCTGCGGGAACATTAAAAATTGGTATTTACACAGTAGAACAAGGTGTAGAGAAAATAAAACAAGGTACAGAGTCAAATAAAAACTTTTTTTTAATTAGTGATTCACCACAAACATTTGAAAAATTGTTAAAAGCGGGTGCTAAATTACCATCAACTTTAAATATTGGCTGTATGAATACTCGAGCAGGAGCAAAAGTATTAGGACGAACTGTTGCCATTGATGAGAATGATTATAAAGCATTTGATTACATTGAAAGTCAAGGAATTAAAATTGAATTTCAATTGTTGCCAGATGATGAAGCTAAAAATTGGAACGTAATGAAAAAGAAATATGACACTTTATAACTTTCATATTTAGAGGGAAAAATTATGGAAACAACTCTTTTTATTCCCGCTTTATTAACAGGGATATTTTGTTACTTAGGCGCGATTGAATCACCATGGCTTTTTGGTATGTCAGGTGGTTTTTATATAGTTGGTAGGCCACTAGTTGCTGGGTTATTAGTTGGTTTAGCCTTTGGTGATGTACAAGCCGGTGTATTATGTGGTTTAGCGGTACAAGCTGTTTTTATTGCAAATTTATCAACTGGAGGGGCAACAAATAGTGAAATAACCTATGCAGCTTATGGTGGAATTGGTTTAGCACTTGCCACAACTAAAGATCCTGCTGTCGCGGTAACTCTTTCGGTTTTATTGGGCCAGACTTTCGGTTTGATATTTTACAATACTCGAATGGCATTATACTCGTTCTGGAATAATAAAGCACAACATGCAGCTGAAACTAACAATACCCGAGGTATCGTTCTAAATCATCTATTTTATCCTCAAGTTACAACATTCTTATTACGTGCCGTTCCAGTCTTTTTAGCGATCTATTTTGGCTCTGGTTTAGTTGAATGGTTATTAGCTAATGTTCCTGAAGTTATTACCAAGATTATCTCAGTGCTAGGTGGTGTACTCCCTGCATTAGGTATCGCTATGCTTATGAATATCGTGATTAAATCGAAAATTCAGCTGATCTTTTTCTTCGCTGGTTTCGTGTTATTAGCTTTTGCAGGGTTAAGTATGATAGCACTAGTATTCATCTCCGCTTTAGTTGCTTACTTATACTTTATTGCAAGCAATAAATCGGCAACAACACCAATTAAAGAAACAAATTCACCAAATTCAGATGTTTTTGAAGATGATGATTTGTTCTAAAAAGGAGAACTAAAATGGATAAATTAATTGAGGAACAACGTTTAACAAAACGAGAATTACGCCAAATTTGGTATCGTTGGGGCTTTACTCATTTATCATCAATGAGCTATGAGAAATTACAAGCACATGCGTGGGCTTTTTCCTATATCCCTTTTGCCGAAAAATATTATAAGAATGATCCTGAAGCAAAACGCCGTTTATTAGTTAGACATTCTATGTTTTATAATACTGAACCACAAACCGGTCAAATTATTAACGGTATTGTTGCGTCAATGGAAGAAGAGATTGCTTTAGGCAAAAATGTTCCAGAAGAACTACCTGTAAATATTAAAGCGACACTAATGGGCCCTTTAGCTGGAATTGGAGATTCATTGATTCAAGGTATTATTGTGCCAATTTTGTTATCAATTGCTATGGGAATGGCAGCAGGAGGTAATGCTATAGGCCCTATTTTCTATATTTTATCTTATGGTATTTTAGGCCCTTTAATTTCCTATCTTAGCTTCCATTACGGTTATAAATTAGGCGTTAATGCAATTGATAATATTATTGGTGATAACGTCAAACGGATCACCGACGCATTTAACATACTTGGAATTATGGTGGTTGGTGGTTTAGCTGCCGGTAATATTGTACTTAATTCAGTATTAGAAATTCCGATGGGAGAAAGCATGCGATCATTACAAAGTGTACTTGATGGCATCTTTCCAAAAATACTGCCATTATCCATGGTGTTATTAGCATGGTGGTTAGTATCAGCTAAACAGATGTCTGCAACCAAAGTTATTTTAATTTTGACTGCAATCGCAGCAGTTGGTGTAGTACTTGGCGTATTTTAAAATAATTAATTAACAACATTTGTTTTATTGAACAATTTAATAATCCCCATAATATTTTGTAATACTATGGGGATTTATTTAATTGGATTATTAATTTTAAAATACTAATTAATATTTTAGATAAAGTTTTCAAATAAATTGATCGATGAAAAAATATAGCCATCAAAATCAATAGATGTTTTATCAGATAAATTCATTAAAATATTTTTTTCGTTTTCAATATGTTGCCACATGGCTTTATAAGCCCCAACACTGTCACGACGACATAGTGCTGCTAAGATTTGTTGATGATCAGCATACCATTTTAGTCGATAGCCTTTAGTATTAGTATGTTCAGTAAGTTGCTGCCAATTAAATGAGTTCTGTTTGTGTTCCCATAAATTCTTAAGTGAATTCACTAACATCTGATTTTGGGTTGCTTCGGCGATATTGAGATGAAAATTGAAATCATTATTGTTATTGAATTCGTTATTCATAGTCGCATGCAATTCTTGCTCTAATATTTTCTTTAAGCTTTCTATATTGGCAATGGTTATCATCTGAGAAGCAAAAGAAGCAATATTAGTCTCAATCAGTTGGCTAGCTTGTAGTAGTTCAAAAGGACCGAGTACTCGAGAATAATTTGAATCAGGTTTATTAATAACATAAATACCTGAACTTTGCTTTATCGATACAAAACCTTTTACTTCCAATGCGATTAACGCTTCACGAACAATAGTACGACTTACGCCATAGGCATCGGCAATAGTTCTTTCTGGTGGTAATTTAGAACCTAATGGATATTCATCCATTCTAATTTTATCCAATAATAGTTCTGCTATTTCTTGATACTGTTTTTTAGAATATTGATTCGATATATTGTCCGTTAACATTCACCTGTTCCTACAAAAATACAAACATTAAAATCGAATATTCTAATGTTTGTATTAATTCCTATGATTATGCTTCGATCATTTGCAAAATTTGATCTAAAACTTTACCAGCATTCATTGTACCATAAGCAACTGGATCAATAATGTCAATTGGTATGCCATATTTTTCTGTTTGTTTTCTGCTCTCATCTAAGGCGAATCTCATTTGTGGTCCTAATAATACCGCGATAATTTTATCACTATCACTATTAAGATGTTGATATAAAAGTTGCTCACTTATTGCTATAAAATCAAAATCTAACGATCGTTCTAGTGCTTCTTTTCTTATTTTGTTGACTAATAATGAGGTTGACATACCACCGGCACAGGCAAAAATAACTTGTTTCATCTTTTACTCCTTATTTATCTTCATCATCTAGATTTACAGTTAGTTGTCTTGTTTTAGATAAATCTTTGAACCATAACGCTGATTTCTTCAACCTTCTGTTTCTATTTTGTTCAAGATCAATTTCGATTAGTCCATAACGATTTTTGAATGCATTCATTGGTGAAACATTGTCTGTAAATGCCCACAGCATATAACCACCACAATTAGCTCCATCATTGATAGCTTTTAACGTCCAATAAAGATGCTTCGAAATAAAATCAATTCGATAATCATCTTGAATCATGCCTTGATCATCTTTAAATCGTTGCTCATCTTCAATACCCATGCCATTTTCACAAATAAACCATGATTTATTGTTATATTGTTGTTTAACTCGCATTGCGAAATCATAAACAATTTTAGGATAAATTTCCCAACCTCTAGATTTATTCATTTTTCTTCCAGGTAATGTAAAGGATTCGTAATAAAACGCGGGATGAAATGGCGCATCTTTGTGCCATTGTTTTGTAGGTGCTTTAACACGATGAGGAAAATATAAATTAATAGCAACTTCATCAACTGGAAATTTTTTAATTATTTCAAGTTCTTGATTGGTATAATCCCACTGAACTTTATGTTTAGCCAATAAATCAATAAGCTCTTGAGGATATTCACCATTAAAAGCCGGATCAAGAAAAACTCTATTATAAAAAAGATCATACATTTTCGCAGCTTGTTGATCTTCTTTAGAGGAAGAACGAGGATAAGTCACCTCTGGATTTAAAATAGTGCCAATGCTTCCTTGATAATTTTTGTGACGAAATAGCTGAACAACTTTGGCCGTAGCTAAATTTTTATGGTGATTCCACTGCATCCATTTATTGGTATTTTGTTCATAAGGCCAACGTTCAGCATCAAGATACACTCGTGTTTGAATGACAATTGGTTCATTAAAGACAAACCACCGTTTAACGGTATTATGATAACGTTCAAAAACTTTTTCAGCAAATTTAACAAATAGTTCAACTACATGTTTCGAATTCCAACCACCATATTTATTGAATAGTTCGGCAGGAACTTCGTAATGTTCTAGACAGAGCATTGGAACTATACCGTTTTCGACTATTTTTATTAGAAAATCGTCATAATATTTAGCATAATCTTCATCAACAATTGCATTTTCGTAGTCAGTTAAAAAACGCGACCAGTTAATTGATGTTCGATAGTGTGTAAGTCCTACCTTTTTCATTAGATCTACTTCTTCCTGATAGCGATTAATTAAATCAGTAGCAATTGCAGGACCATAACCTTCATGCCATACATCACGATCGTTTTTATACCAAATATCTAAATATGAATCTTGATTCTCTTTCTTACCACACCAACCTTCAGTTTGCCATGCCGATGTTGAAGCGCCTAAAATAAAGTTTTTAGGGATATCCATTGTTAATTTACTCATTATTGACTCCTTGAATGTTGATTCAATTTAGGATTGAATTTCAGAACGTTTAGCCGCTATTTTTAGGAAAGGTAAATAAATGAAAATAGCAATAATAATACAGAAGATCTGGGTAACAACAGCACCTAAGGATCCGGCTGTTGATAAGTAAGCACTAATTATTGGTGGCGTAGTCCACGGCACCATAACCACGGCTTTACCTGCAAAACCAATACTTGTTGCGATATAACCTATTGTGCCAGTAATTAACGGTGTAATAATAAATGGAATGGCTAAAATCGGGTTTAACATTATTGGTAAACCAAAAATTACAGGTTCATTGATATTGAAAATACCTGGACCCAGTGATAATTTTGCTATTTCTCTCATTTCTTTGCGTTTTATTGCAATAAAAATAGCCATCAACAATCCAATCGTACAACCTGAACCACCTATACTCATGTAAACATCCCAAAACGGCATAGTAATAATATTGGTTGGCTCAATACCTTGTTCGAAATCACTCATGTTAACCATTATTGCACCAAGTAATAAGGGTTCGCGAATTGGTTTTATCATTTGATTACCATGAATCCCTATAACCCAAAATATTTGTGCGACAAACATTAATAACAATAATCCCGGTAGGCTTTGCATGACAGACTCAAGCGGCTGTTGCACCACCATATAGATAGCATCATACAAATACATTCCAGTTAATTTGTAGAATACAAAACCAAAAGCCGCTACGACTGAAGTAGTAATTATTGCTGGAATAAGTGCTGAAAATGAAGCGGAGACATTTGATGGAACACTATCTGGCATTTTTACTCTTAGCTTATCTACTTTTAATAATTTAGAGTATATTTCTACCGATATAATAGCGATAAACATACCTAGAAAAAGGCTTTTAGTATCAGTAAATTGCCGTGCTAATACATTAGTTACTTGAAATTTTTGGCCTTCAACTACAACGTCTGTAAATGTTGGTTGTACGGAAATAAAACATATAATAGCCAACAATCCAGGAAATAAGGTTTTATTACCATTTATGCGTCCTAATTCAATAGCGATTAAAAACACAGCGCCAATGGTTAGAAAATTCAATGTCGCATAATTTAAATTACTAGCAATGGGCTTTAATACTGCTAAAAAAGATAAACAATCAAAATAAGCTAATCCGTTTTGTTTATCAAAAACAATATTTGACATTAGCACCGCAAAAGCGCCAACGATTATCACTGGCATTAAAGTAATAAATGCCGCTTTAATTGCCATTATATATCTTAAACTATTAAATTTATTGGCAAATTTACCTAGTTTATCAATAACTTCATTTACTCTAGACATATTTACAATCTCCAATTAGGGGGAAAGATGAGATTTTTTGACAATCAAAAAATAATACTTATAAGGGAGGTAATCTGTGATCCTACTCACAACATTCAAAATTGGAATTCCATTAATATCTAAAAATGTGATAAATGTCATTTATTGGCATACCAAAATGCAAAAATAATTTGCAAAATCCTGCCAAATATTTTTTATCACAAGAAAATTATGGGAATTTGGTATGACAATATATTCAATCTATTGGATTTGATAGCGTAATAAACAAATAATCATTAATATAAGGTTATTTTTTATATTTATTTTAAAATTAGTGGGTTATTTTTGATTAAAAAACCCCTTTCCTCAAAATTTTCTATTAAGATTAAATGAGTTTTAAATCAATCATAAACAATAATTTCATGAATAATTAAAAGATTAAGTTAGCGCTTTAGCAAGATGATTATTGAAATTGAAAGTTATTACGGTTATACACTTATTTCGGGTAAACTTAGAAATATTGGAAATCTTGATTAGAAAAATAAAATGCCGTTAGCAAACTAACGGCATTATTTCAATGATAACAATAAAATAAATAGTCTCTATTTTTTAACTGCTTTCGCATTCGGCAAATCAGTTACCGATCCTTCATAAATCTCAGACGCTAAGCCTATTGATTCATGTAACGTTGGGTGAGCATGAATGGTCAATGCAATATCTTCAGCATCGCAACCCATTTCAACGGCCAATGTAATTTCCCCAAGTAATTCGCCACCATTTGCCCCTACGACAGCACCACCAAGAAGACGATTGTCAGCTTTATTAAAGATTAATTTAGTCATCCCTTCTGAACAATCAGAAGCAATCGCACGACCTGATGCAGCCCATGGGAATATAGCAACCTCATAATCTAAACCTTTTGCTTTAGCTTCTTTTTCAGTTAAGCCAACCCAAGCAACTTCAGGTTCAGTATAAGCAATTGATGGTATAGTTTTTGGATCAAAATAATGTTTTTTACCAGCAATAACTTCTGCTGCCACATGACCTTCATGAACACCTTTATGCGCAAGCATCGGTTGACCAACAATATCGCCAATAGCATAAATATGAGGCACATTCGTTCTCATCTGTTTATCTACTTCGATAAAACCACGATCAGTCACATTTACACCTGCTTTTTCAGCGTTGATTAGTTTACCATTTGGAGTACGGCCTATTGCAACTAATACCGCATCATAAGTATGAGTTTCAATGGTTCCATCTTTTTTCTCCATGGTGACATAAATTGCATCATGTTTTGCTTCAACAGTACTTACTTTAGTTTCTAATCTCAAAGTAAATTTCTTTTGAATTTGTTTAGTAAAGATTTTTACCACATCTTTATCAGCAGCTGGAATAACCTGATCAAGCATTTCAACCACATCTACTTCTGAGCCTAATGCATGATAAACCGTCCCCATTTCTAAACCGATAATACCACCACCCATTAAAAGTAGTTTTTTAGGAATAGTAGTTAATGCTAATGCATCTGTCGAATCCCAAATACGAGGATCTTCATGTGGAATAAATGGTAAAGTTATTGGTCTTGAACCCGCGGCAATGATGGCATTATCAAAAGTAATTTTAGTTATACCCTTGGATGAAGTAACATCCATAGTATGACTACCAGTGAATTGTGCTTCACCTTGAATAACATTGACTTTACGCATTTTAGCCATGCCGGCAAGCCCATTAGTTAGTTGGTTTATAACTTTTTCTTTCCAACCACGAACTTTATCTAATTCAAGTTTAGGCGTACCAAAATGAATACCATGTTCAGTCAATGATTTTGCTTCATCCATTACTTTGGCAACATGGAGTAATGCTTTAGATGGTATACAACCAACATTTAAACAAACACCACCTAAAGTTGAATAACGTTCTACTAAGGTAACATCTAATCCAAGATCGGCAGCTCGGAAGGCAGCGGAATAACCCGCTGGACCCGCTCCTAAGACAACAACTTGTGTTTTAACTTCTTGACTCATAATTCATTTCCCCCACTACATCACTAATCGACGTAAGTCGGATAAAACATTAACAATATGGCTTAAGAAGCGTGCACCATCAGCCCCATCAATTACTCGGTGATCGAATGATAATGATAAAGGTAACATTAGGCGTGGTGTAAATTCTTTACCATTCCAAACTGGTTTCATACTTGAACGAGATACACCTAAAATACCTACTTCAGGTGCATTTACAATTGGTGTAAATGAAGTCGTTCCGATACCACCTAGGCTAGAAATGGTGAAACAACCACCTTGCATATCACTACCGGTTAGTTTGCCATCACGAGCTTTTTTGGAAATTTCTGCAAGTTCACGAGAAAGTTCAATAATGCCTTTTTTATTCACATCTTTAAATACCGGCACAACTAAACCATTAGGCGTATCAACGGCTACACCGATATTAATGTATTTTTTGATGATAAGAGTTTGTGCATCTTCAGACAATGAACTATTAAAACGAGGATAAGCGGTTAAAGCGCTGGCTACTGCTTTCATAATAAACACTAGTGGCGTAATTTTCAGATCCAGTTTTTTCTTTTCAGCTTCGGCATTTTGGTGTTTACGGAAAGCTTCTAATTCAGTGATATCTGTTTCATCAAACTCAGTAACATGTGGAATCATTACCCAATTACGATGTAAGTTTGCACCAGATACTTTTTGAATTTTAGTTAATGGTAATGATTCAACTTCACCAAATTTACTAAAATCAACTTTAGGCCACGGTAATAAACCAGGTAATGCACCACCGGTACCACCATTTTCTATCTGTTTTACAGCATTTTTTACGTAAGCTTGAATATCTTCACGTAAAATGCGATGTTTAGGGCCAGTAGGTTGTACCTTAGCAAGGTTAACACCAAACTCACGAGCTAAACGACGAACAGAAGGAGTTGCATGTGCATAAGCATCATTCTCTACAAATTCATTGGTATTTGCTGATGCGGCTGGCGCAGCAGAATTATTGTTAGTATTCGCAACTGGAGTTGCAATAGCTGGTTTTTCTGCTGCCACAGGTGCAACATCAGTTTTTACTGGTGCACTGCTAGC
This sequence comes from Gilliamella sp. LMG 34362, assembly GCF_984569125.1. Lineage (NCBI taxonomy): Bacteria > Pseudomonadati > Pseudomonadota > Gammaproteobacteria > Orbales > Orbaceae > Gilliamella > Gilliamella sp. LMG 34362. Next base: position 1,916,798 of record NZ_OZ474902.1, read on the forward strand.
AACTGTCTCAAATTCCATAATTTTTGAGCCAGTTTTAACTTTATCACCAATTTTTACTGAAATGCTTTTCACAACACCAGCAATAGTAGCAGGCACTTCCATTGAGGCTTTATCGCCTTCTACTGTTATAAGTGAATCATCAACGGAAACTGAATCACCAACTTTAACTAAAATTTCAGTGACCTCAACTTCATCACCACCAATATCAGGTACGTTAACATCAACCACTTGGCTTGCACTTGGGGCTGATGGTGCAGCAACTAATGCGGCCGTTTGTTGTTTATCTGCTGCAGCCTCTGTTCCGCTGTCATCAAATTCCATAATACTTACACCAGTGGTAACTTTATCGCCGATTTTAACAATGATTGATTTTACAATTCCTGCTTGTGGAGCAGGAATTTCCATTGAGGCTTTATCGCCCTCAACCGTTAATAACGATTGATCAGCTTCAACTTTGTCGCCAACTTTAACTAAAATCTCTGTTACTTCAACTTCATCACTTCCGATATCGGGTAATTTTATTTCAATAGTCATTATTTTTTACCTCTTATGCATTACGTGGATTGAGCTTATCAGCATTGATGTCGAACTTTTTAATCGCGTCTTCAACAACACTTGTTTGAATATCACCACGTTTAGCTAGTTCTCCTAATGCTGCAATCACAACATAAGATGCATCGACTTCAAAATGATGACGTAAATTTTCTCGACTGTCACTGCGACCGAATCCATCCGTACCTAATACTCTGTAGCTTTCTGCCGGTACAAATCCACGAATTTGTTCTGCATAAATTTTCATATAATCAGTTGAAACAACTGCTGGATTATTATTCATTATTTGAGCAACATAAGGTACTTTCTCTGGTTCACTCGGATGTAACATATTGTAACGTTCACAATCTTGACCATCTCTAGCTAATTCGGTGAACGAAGTTACACTATACACTTCTGAGCTAATACCGTAATTTTTAGCTAGGATATCTGCAGCTTCACGAACATGGCGTAATATTGAACCAGAGCCTAATAATTGAACAGTAGGTTTACCTTGTTGTCCTTCAACAGTATCTAATTTATAAATACCACGACGGATACCCTCTTCAGCCCCTTCTGGCATTGCAGGTTGAGCATAGTTTTCATTAAGTGTAGTAATATAATAGTAAACATTTTCTTGTTCACCATACATGCGACGTAAACCATCTTGCATAATAACAGCAACTTCATATGCATAAGCTGGATCATAAGATACACAGTTAGGGATAGTTAACGCTTGAATATGACTATGACCATCTTGATGTTGTAATCCTTCACCATTTAATGTAGTACGACCAGAAGTACCACCGATCATAAAGCCGCGAGCTTGTTGATCGCCTGCCGCCCACATTAAATCACCAATACGTTGGAAACCAAACATAGAGTAATAAATGTAGAAAGGAATCATTGGTAAATCATTAGTACTATAAGAAGTTGCAGCTGCTAACCACGATGCTGTTGCACCACATTCATTAATACCTTCTTGCAAGATTTGGCCTTTTTCATCTTCACGATAGTAAGCAACTTGTTCTTTATCTTGCGGAGTATATTGTTGACCATGTGGATTATAAATTCCTATCTGACGGAATAAACCTTCCATCCCAAAGGTACGAGCTTCGTCAGCAAGAATCGGCACTAAACGAGGCGCTAATTCTTTATCTTTTAACATAATGTTAAGTGCTCGTACAAAGGCAATTGTGGTTGAAATTTCTTTCGATTGCGCTTCAAGTAATGGTGCAAATTCAGTTAAAGAAGGAATTGATACAGTTCCTGAGAATTTAGTCAATCTTGACGGCACATAACCGTGTAAGGCTTGACGACGTTCATGAATATATTTGTATTCAGGAGTATGTTCTTCAAATTTAATGTAAGGTAATTTTTCAAGTGCATCATCTGTAACTGGAATATTGAAGAAATCACGAACATGGCGAACACCGTCCATATTCATTTTTTTCACTTGGTGCGCAATATTCTTAGCTTCTGCTGCTGCACCCATACCATAACCTTTAATAGTATGTGCTAAAATCACTGTTGGACGATCTTTGGTTTCTTTTGCTCTAGCAAATGCAGCAAACATTTTTTCTGGATCTTGACCACCACGATTAAGTCTGAAAATTTCTTCATCAGACATATCTTTTACTAATTCTGCAGTTTCTGGGTATTTACCAAAGAAATGCTCACGAACATAAGCACCATCTTTAGATTTAAAGGTTTGGTAATCACCATCAAGTGTTTCATTCATTAAGCGAATTAATTTTCCTGATTTATCTTTTTGTAATAATTTATCCCAGCGATCACCCCAAAGCACTTTAATTACATTCCAACCAGCTCCAGCAAATACGCCTTCTAATTCATTAACAATTTTGCCGTTACCTGTAACTGGGCCATCTAAGCGTTGTAAATTACAGTTAATTACAAATACTAAGTTATCCAATTTTTCACGTGTAGCAATTGTGATTGCACCTTTTGATTCTGGTTCATCCATCTCGCCATCACCTAAAAATGCATAAACAGTTTGTTCAGTAGTATCTTTCAATCCACGATGATTCAGATATTTTAAAAAGCGAGCTTGGTAAATAGCGCTAACTGGACCTAACCCCATTGAAACAGTTGGGAATTGCCAAAATTCAGGCATTAATTTAGGATGAGGATAAGATGATAATCCTTTTCCATGTACTTCTTGACGGAAATTATCTAATTGTTCTTCAGTTAGTCGGCCTTCAATAAATGCACGAGAATAAACACCTGGAGAGATATGACCTTGGAAATAAATTAAGTCACCACCATCTTTTTCATTACGAGCACGGAAAAAATGGTTAAAACAGACTTCATAAAATGTCGCTGCAGATTGGAATGATGCCATGTGACCACCCAGTTCTAAATCTTTTTTAGAAGCGCGAAGAACCATCATCATTGCATTCCAGCGGACAATAGAACGAATACGTCTTTCAATTTCCCAATCACCTGGATAGGCTGGTTGTTCATCGACAGGAATAGTATTAATATAGTTACTAGTTGATGAACCAAATAGTAAAGGAACTCCACCATCTCTGGCTTTATTTACAATTTGTTCAATAATATATTGCGCTCGTTCTACGCCTTCTTCACGAATAATTGACTCTAAACTTTTAAGCCAATCTTGCGTTTCTACTGGATCAATATCATTCACTTGCATGTCCGACATATAAAAACCTCTTTTTTGTTTTAAAAAATGCAGTTTTTGCTATCCTTAGCTATAACAGACGTCATAACTAACTCTATAAGCTCCAACTTTGCATTACGGATGCTTTATTGCTATAAGTCTGCCATCTTCCTAAAAAAAGTAAAGTAAACTGACGGTTATAAAAGAATGTTAATTCCTATTAAATTAATCAACTATTTCAATTATTAATTTGATAAAAATGATAATTATTTGATAAAAATCAAATTTAATTTGTGGGTATAGTAAGAATCTTGTGTTATGAGTTATACATTGAATGAGTGATGGTTGTCAAGTTATAGCAAAATCTGCTATATAGATGTAAATTTATTGATAAATTACAACTTAACCAGTGTTGGATATGCCAAATAAAGACGTTGTTATTAAACAATTAGGTATGTTGCCTTATCTAAAAACTTATCAAGCTATGCACGATTTTACTAAACTGCGTGATGCGCAAACCTTAGATGAAATCTGGCTTGTTGAGCATTTACCGGTTTTCACTCAAGGTAAAGTAGGTAAACCTGAACATTTACTGACCACTACTGACATTCAAGTGGTGCAAACTGATCGTGGCGGTCAAATTACCTATCATGGCCCTGGCCAACAAATTATGTATATTTTGTTTGATTTAAAAAGACGTAAAATAGGTATACGAGATGTGGTTAGTTATTTAGAAAATAGTGTTATTCAAACTTTACAGCACTATGACATTACCGCTTATTCAAAATCGGATGCACCTGGCGTCTATATCAATCAACAAAAAATCTGCTCACTAGGATTACATATTAAGCATGGTTGTACATTACATGGTTTAGCACTTAATATTGATATGGATTTAACACCGTTTAATTATATTAATCCGTGTGGCTATGCAGGTTTAAAAATGACTCACATGAAGCATTATATTGCACAAATTGATCGTCAAGAGATTAACCAGTTATTAACTGATAATTTTATTAATCAGTTACCAAACAACTAAGATATTAAATATGCAAAATACTGAAAATCAAATCCGCAGTTCCAAATATCGTGACGCTGATAAAACGCGTCTCATTCCAACCATTACAGTTGAGGATATCGCTCCATTAAAAAAACCTGATTGGATGAGAATTAAATTATCTGCTCATAACGATAATATTGCCCATATTAAAAACACTATGCGTAAGCATGGATTACATTCTGTGTGTGAAGAAGCATCTTGCCCAAATTTGGCTGAATGCTTTAATCACGGTACAGCAACTTTTATGATATTAGGCGATATTTGTACTCGCCGTTGTCCTTTCTGTGATGTTGCACATGGCCGTCCATTACCACCTGATCGTGAAGAACCGAGCAAACTAGCCTTAACTATTCAAGAGATGAAATTACGTTATGTAGTCATCACATCTGTTGACCGAGACGATTTAAAAGATGGAGGAGCTAGCCATTTTGCAGCTTGTACTCAAGAAATTCGCGCATTAAGCCCGAATATCAAAGTTGAAACATTAACACCTGATTTCCGAGGTTGTATTGATGAAGCAGTAGAGGTTTTAAGCGAAAATCCACCAGATGTGTTTAACCATAATTTAGAAAACATTCCACGCTTATACAAAAAAATTCGCCCCGGTGCTAATTATGAGGGATCATTAAAATTACTTGCTTCTTTTAAAGAAAAACATCCAAAAATTCCGACTAAATCAGGTTTAATGGTTGGATTAGGTGAAACAAATGAAGAACTCATTCAAGTATTAAAAGATTTACGCAGTAATGGCGTAACTATGTTAACTTTAGGTCAGTATCTACAACCAAGTAAATATCATTTACCAGTTGAACGTTATGTATCACCTCAAGAATTTGAAGAATTAAAACAGACTGCTTTAGCAATGGGATTCACCCACGCTGCTTGTGGGCCGTTTGTCCGTTCTTCTTATCATGCCGATTTACAAGCAATGGGAAAAGAGGTGAAATAAATATCACCTCCTATTAATTTAGTATTTAATTATCGACAACAATAAAACGGCGATTTTCAGTAACAATTTGTAAGAAGATTGGTAAGCTAATTTTTTCGTCTTTCAATTGCTTACCATTTAAATCATAAATTTTAGACCGTCCATATGCATCAATTACCACTGTTTTATAATCATAAAGCGCAGCAATTTGATTTTCACTGCCTGCTAAAATCCATTCCCGAGTAGACTCATTAAATAAATTTCGCCCCTGACTGTACTGCTGCGCTGGGGTGGTAACTTTAAATGCATCTTGCATTAATGTTCTTAAGATATCGGTTTGTGAGGTAATAGTACTAATTTGTTTTATTTCCCTTCCTGGCCATGAAATAATCAATGGTACTTTTAATTCCTCACGATTAAAGCTATTTTCAGTATTACGTTGTACTAATTTTTTGGCTTCATCTATTTTTAGATCATTTGAACCAGTAATGATTATTATCGTGTTCTCATATGCATTAGATAATTTTAAATAAGCAATCAAAGATTCTAAATATTGATCGAGTTTTTTAGCTTCTGCTTCTAATTCAACCATTGGTATTTTTTTATTTTTAGTCGCAAAAGAATATTGAATGACAGAAAATAAAGGCGCATGATTCTCAAGTTTATTTTGTTCGTCATGCCATGCCATCCAATAATCAGTGGTAAGTTTATTAGTTTGTTTTTTACCATTAGGAATTGAGAAATTAGACAATAACGCATAACGGTAAAGTGGTTCAGAAAAACCGTCAGCAGAGAATAAACCGATGTTATAATGCTGTTTTGTTACTGTATCGAATAAAACCGATGTCTTATGACCGGCAAGGATACTATTATAGTAATTAGGATCTAATCCATAAAATAGTGAGAAATTATTTAAATAAGCCTGACTACTAGTAGCATAATGATTAGTAAAATTAGTATTCTGATTAGCAAATTCCTTAAGCCAAGGCATATTGTTCGCCAATAATTGATTATTCCAACCATCAATGTTGATTATTAAAACATTTTTCTTATTTTGTTGTTCATCAAAACTAATTCGAGCGAGTGGATATTCAATAGCAATTGCAAATGGATTACCTTCCTGAATAGTTCTATTTCGGTAATCATTTTCGGCAATAAATCCATAACGCTCCAGAAAGTGGCGAGCAGTTAATGGATAAGAGAGCGGTAAACTAGAACGTTGCATAGTAATTGGGCGATAGAAATTAGCATCGGCCCAAATATGAATTAAATGCGATGAAACAAAACAAAGAATAAAACCAATAACTACAGGTCTAGCATAACGTTTCCGTTTACTTAAGCTACGTAGTTTTTTCCAACTCCATATGGCAAATAATATCTCAATTAAAAGAATAAAAGGAATAAGAATAAAAGCACTATTTAAAAAAGACGTTTTGTCCGAAGTAAATAATTGCCATATAGATAGATTAAGGTGCATTCTGAAATGAGAAAACACTTCAATATCAATCAGAAGTAAACTAATACCTATTGTGGCGATCACAGTAGCAATAATTCGTTGCCAACGCGAAGAGTGAATAAAAAAACTTAATGGAAACAACAAAATCAAATAGGCTATAAAGGTGAGAAAACTAAAATGACCTATAGCACTAATGATTGCATAAAAACGCCCCATAAAAGTTCGAGGCCAATCAGCAATTAACAAATATTGACTACCAAGTACAATAACAACAAAAATATTAAATAGGGTAAACCAATGCCCCCAACTGACTATCTGCGAGGTTTGATCATCTTTGATATGATTATTTTTGAGTTTGAGCATATTTAATTGTTGTTAGTGGTAGTAATCAAGAAAAACTAAACTAAATTTACCCAACAGTTTAACTGATTTTTAAAAATCTTTCTGTAATTTTTTTATTTGTTAGCACAAAGGGATTGGTTATTTGTTGGCGTTATAATCGATACTTGTTATAATTTAATTTAATAATATAGCTAATAGAAAAGACAATACTTTGGCAATCAAACAACTCAACTCTCAAGAAGTCCAACCTGATATAAATTACATTTTAACTAATAACGATATTAAAACAGATTTATTCAGTGATGGATTAACAAATGTACTATCATGGCAACCTCGCGTTGCCGCTGCTGTGTCACTATTGTGTAAAAATAATAATACACATTATCGCTCGCGTTTTATGCTACTAAAAGCTTCTGAAAGCGAACTTTTTTTTGATCTCCTTAAACAATCGGTTAAAGCAAGTTTAACTACTACAACGCTAGGTTATAGTTATTATTTTAGTGAAAATAAAATCACATTAACGCAAGCGAAAAGTAAACAAGATAATTTTGCTGTTCAAGATAATTGTTTAACAGCAACAGTAGTTGATATTGAAAAACTTTTTGGTTGTGTTCGCCAACCAGAAAACAGTCCAATTAAATTACAAGCGGGATTAGTTCACCAAGCTAATGGTGGTGTTTTAATTTTAGGCTTACGTTCTCTGCTTGCTCAACCAATTGTTTGGACTAAATTAAAACAAATGGTTATGTCGCAAACCTTTGAATGGTTTTCAGCAGATGATTCGCACCCATTACCATTATCGATTCCTGCCATGCCGTTAGATCTACGAATCATCTTAGTTGGTGATAGATTATCTTTAGCAGAATTACAGGAATTTGAACCTGAATTTTATTCATCATCTATTTATGCTGAATTTGAAAGTGAATTAAAAATAACTGAATCTGCCCAAATCAATGATTGGATGAATTATTTACAATTTATTAGTCGCAAACTAGCATTATCAACAATTGAAAAAACAGCTTTTGCTAAAATTTACAAGCATGCAACAAGATATACCGGTGATCAATATTACCTACCGCTCAGCATTGAGTGGATTCAATCACTATTACTAAATTCATCTTATTTTGTACAAAATGAGAATATTGATGAATTAGCGGTCAGCAAAGCTTTAGAACAGAAAGCATGGCGAGAAAATTATTTAACCGAGCGATTCCATGATGAGTTCTTTACCAATCAAATCATGATTGATACTAAGTCGCAAGTGGTTGGCCAGATTAATGGATTATCGGTTATCGAGTACCCGGGCTATCCTAAAGCCATTGGCGAACCAACACGTTTAAGCTGTTTAGTTCATTTTGGTGACGGTGAATTGATTGATATTGAACGTAAAACCGATCTTGCAGGTAATATTCATTCTAAAGGAATGATGATTATGCAAGCATTTGTTATGTCGGAGTTTGCAATTAATCATCAACTGCCATTTTCTACATCTTTGGTGTTTGAACAATCATATAGTGAGATTGATGGCGATAGCGCCTCGCTTGCTGGTCTTTGCGCCCTTATTAGTGCACTGTCTAATCAACCTATCGATCAACAATTAGCTGTCACAGGATCGGTTGATCAATTTGGGCATGTTCAATCAATTGGTGGCGTAAATGAAAAAATCGAAGGCTTTTTTGCTGTTTGTCAGCATCAAGGTTTAACTGGTCAACAGGGTGTAATCATTCCAGCTAGTAATCAACGTCATTTGAGTCTAAGTGATGAAGTTATTGATGCCATTAATAATGGTAAATTTTCAATTTGGGCTGTCGAAAATGTCGCAGATGCACTCTATTTATTAACCGGCATTCCTTTTAAAGATGAAAACAAAATTAGTCTTTATAAATTGATTCATGCGCGTATGCAATCAATGTTAGTTCAAGAGAGAAAACACGATGGTTGGCTTGGTCGCTGGAAAAAAATTGCAAAAAGTAACAATACACAATAAACTGAGACCAAAATTCCATTGATGGAATCAAAAAGATAATAAAGTAAAACTTTACAGCTTATAATAGTTATTTGTTTTATATTAAATAATGCTTTTATAAGCAATCAGGTAATGACAACAAAATAAAAGGTTTTTTTATGACATTTGAACGTAAATCTTCGTATGATAAAGCAGATTTGATTAAATCAGGCAATAGTGAATTATTTGGTCATGATGGACCGCCATTACCTTCTGATTTAATGCTAATGATGGATCGTGTCATCGAAATGAACGAAGACGGTGGTAGTTTTGGTAAAGGCTATGTTGAAGCTGAATTAGATATTAACCCTGATTTATGGTTTTTTAAATGTCATTTCAAAAATGATCCAGTAATGCCTGGTTGTCTTGGCCTTGATGCATTATGGCAATTAGTTGGATTTTATCTAGGCTGGATCGGTGGTAAAGGTAAAGGGCGAGCACTTGGTGTTGGTGAATTAAAATTAAAAGGCCAAATATTACCTCATAATAAAAAAGTTACTTATAAAATTAATTTTAAACGCGTTATTAACCGTAAATTAATTATGGGTATCGGTGATGGCGAAGTTTATGTTGATGGTAAATTAATTTACGAAGCAACTGATCTTAAAGTTGGATTATTCAAAGATACTTCTGAATTTTAATTTCTGAAAATAGAACTCCTTGTTTAGTGTCAGTGATTGACTGAATATTAGCAGGGAGTATTTTTTTATTTGCTATTCTAAAGCTGGCCTATAATGTATTTTCTTCGCAAATTTTTACTCTCAATTGCATTATTCTTAACTGTAATTAGCCAAGTTCACGCTGATTTCAATGGTAAAGTGATTAAAGTTATTGATGGTGATACTGTAGATATACTCACCCCGAAAAAACAAAAAATTCGCGTTCGTTTGCTTGATATTGATGCACCAGAAAGCCAACAAGCATATGGTAAGGCTTCAAGAAAATACTTAGCCTCATTAATTGCCGGAAAAAATGTTTTTGTTCAAGAAAGTAATAAAGATATCTATCAACGTACATTAGGAACCATATACCTAGAACAAATCAATATTAACGCCAAAATGGTAGCAAATGGTTTTGCGTGGGCTTATCGCTATAAAGGCATCGTCAATAATAACAATATGCTGAAACTTGAGTCAAAAGCCAAACAAAATAAAAAAGGGTTATGGAAAGATAAACGTCCGATAGCGCCATGGGAATTTCGTTATCGTAATAAATAATTTTAAATTTTTTTGCTAATAGCTTCCAATAGTTGCAATGTTTCTTCTAATTGCTAATAACCTTCTTCTTGACTCTCAACTAACTTCGTCGAAATACATTGTTTAACTGATTCTAAATTTAGCTTATTCAAAGCCATTTGTCGGTAATTAACTTTATCATCAGATACTATACACTTTATCAAAATAAGTTTTACAATTTTCAATTAATTCATCCATACAGAGCGAAGAGAAACGAAACAAAGTCAAAAATAGGACTTATTTTTTTAGAATTTTTATTTCTAAATTAATAATTTTATAAAAATAAAATTTTATTTATGTTCTAGGGATAATCTGAGAATAAAGAATGGAATAAGGCAAGTTCTATAGTAGAAGAGAATCTTACCAGTAAAAATATTACTGGTAAGATTAAACAATCAGTTAGATGATTGTAACATCTGCAGCAGCTGGACCACGAGCACTATCTTGGATAGAAAATTCTACTTGTTGACCTTCGCCTAGAGTTTTAAAACCATCACCAGAAATTGCAGAGAAGTGAACAAACACATCTTTACTTCCGTCTGAAGGAGAAATAAAACCGAAACCTTTACTTTCATTGAACCATTTAACTTGACCAGTTTTTTTAGACATAATAATCTTCCTATAAATAAATTAATCTCTACCATAAAAGGCAATACTTAAAAACATAAAACCTAGACTACTTATTAACAAAGAGAAGACAAGACTGAAGAAAACTAATACAAACGTGATTAAAGTAAACTACAAACTGCATAAATCTAAATGTTACAAAATAAATCTGCATGTAATATGCTGGTGACTATTAACTCATAAAAAGATGATCAATACAAGCAATGTTTTTATTAATTTGCAAATATTCTTAACATGATTAGTAACCAATTGTTATTAATCATGTTAATTTTTTTATTTTTCTGCTAATTCTTTAGATTTTTTAATAGCAGCATCTACAGCCTCAATTATGGCAGATCTAAACCCTTTTGCCTCTAGCATTTGTACACCTTCAATTGTCGTACCGGCGGGTGAACAAACCATATCCTTTAACTCACCAGGATGCTTACCTGTTTCAAGTAGCAATTTTGCCGAGCCCAATACCGCCTGCGCGGCAAATTTATACGCTTGTTTTCTAGATAAACCACCTTTTACCGCTCCATCGGCAAGCGCTTCAATAAACATAAATACGAAAGCTGGTGAGGAACCACTCGCTCCCACTACGGCATCAATTAAATACTCAGGTACGACTTCTGTTTCACCGATACAATTTAATAATTTCTGCACAACAGCTAATTCTTCATCTGTAACTTCGGTATTAGGTGTTATTGAACACATTGCGGCATTGACTAATGCTGGAGTATTTGGCATTACTCTCACTATTTTTTGCTCATAACCAACACATTTCGCTATAGTTTTAATTGTTACACCAGCAGCAATGGAGATAACAATAGTATTCTTTTTTAATTCTTTTTGAATATCACTTAATACATCAGCAATAATGTTGGGTTTGACGGCTACAAACACAATATCAGATTCTCGTGCCACATCCCTTGCCGAAGTCAAGTTATTAATTGAATAAGACTGATTTAATGCTTGGCCTTTTTCAAGGTGAGGATCATAAACATAAATTTGCGTGCCAGGTACAATATTACTTACCAAAATACCCTGTAAAATAGCATTCCCCATATTACCTATACCGATAAAACCTATACGCTGTTCCATTTATTTACACCTCTATCAAAAAAGTCAGTTGGATAATTATAGTACATTTTTCAATAAATACTCAAAGTTTGCTATTTAGTTTTACCCGATAAATGTTTTTGAGAAAATGATCTAATATTTAATGCTAGCTCCGATAAAAAGTTATGATCAAAATTGGTTGGATACTTACCCTCTTTTCGCTTTAATAAATATACTATTTGTTCCGATGTTAATCTAAAGTTTTCACTTAATAACTCTATCCTATTGATTTTTTGATTATTATATACGTTCTCATATTGAGAATATTGGCTATCTTTTACCATTTTAGCTTTTGCCTGATGAATATGATATAAACGCCAGTCTTGATAACAACTCATATCAAACTTTTTCGATAAAATATATCCCCAGTCAGTCTTTTTTACATCAGGAAAACGGTTTAAAACGCTATCTATTGGAAGCCCACAACTAATAATAAATTGGTTATTCATTTTTTTAATTTGTTTGACTTGTAATTTTAGTTTATGCTTTAGTAAATGGGTCACTATATACGCTGACTGATTATACATTCGACAAAATAGCCCACTATCCTTGATAAAGTATATTGCTAAAGATTGTTCTGTTAATTTAATTTTATCTTCAATATTCATTACTCATTATTTTCACTGTATATTTTTTAAGTAGATGACATGACGAACCTTACCGTGCTATGCACAATAAGGTTCGTTATGCATTTGTTACTAAATTCAACGCTTGGTGTGCTACGCACTACAAGCTTACTAATTGCTATACTAATATGCATTTACACATGCAACTCTGACATTTGTATAAGTAGCAGGATAGGTATGAACAATACCACTACCGCCACCTAAATCACTTGGATCGACATAATATGGATTTCCATCAACATATACATCACTACTCCAATAGCCATGCCAATAAAGCCAATCACTATCTATATATTCACCTTCATCAGTATAAGTCATCCCCCATTCGTTAAAAATGCCACCAACCCATTGTGATTGAGTATTTTTATAACTAATGCGTCGTTGATATTCAAAATGATTAAAGTTAGGTATCCCTTCATGCCAGTCTGCACTATTACCATTGCTATAATCTCGAACACTAGGCAATCGATAGGCGCCTAACTGCTGACAATAAATTTTAGCAGTCTCAAAGGTTGTATTGACATCCCCTTTTTCTCTTGGTCCTTCAGAATTAGCGATATACCAACGAGATAGATTAAAACTATACAATAGCTGTTTTTTTGCATTATCGGCATAAATTTTAAATAATGATGGTGAAAATATTTTAGATGCCGATTTATGATTAGGGCCAAGTAATTTAATATTTAGTACATTATTACTTTTAGGTGTTAATAATAAAGAAACGCCATTTCCTGATATCGGCGAAATAGTTGTACCATTAACTAATATCACTTGTTGAGAAGTTACTCCCTCAAGTAATAGTTCAAAATCTAAACCATGTGAACCTGTAGTCGGAAAATTGCTATCAGGAATTCCAATATTTTGTCGTTTGAAACCTTTATTTTCATCCCATTGTTCAGGAGGACCTAAAAAAACTCCTGTACCATTTAAAATACTTGGTTTTGCATAACATGCTTTTGGTGAATTTGTAGAAATATAATAACTATGGCTACCTCCGATAAAAGTACCTTGATTAGGAATACCATAATTAGTAACTAAAATTCCATCATCTACAGTAATTGTTAATTTATAAGGAGATTTACAAGCATCTAAATCACTATTTGGGTTTGATTTAACAAACTCAGTTATATCCTCACCTAATGAGTTCTGCCATTTCACATTTAAATTGCCAGTAATAATATTCAATTCATCTCCATCATTATCCGCCCAAAAATTATTGGTGAATATTACATTAGACAACCCCACTGATGGGTATTTATCATGGGGCAAATAAGTATTAATATCGCTGAATATTGGAGAAACTTTATCTATAAATATAGGATTTGATGGTGTTGATCTATCTTCTGCAGAATTTATTACCTTATTCTCTGGTAATGTTATTGATATTAATGGCAAGACAGAATCCGTAGCGGTATCCCCTCCATCAAAACTAATATAAGGGCTACTACCATGTACCACATTAACAGTGTGAGAAGTCAAAGCAAATACAGCATCTATAGTTAATGAACTAAAAGATAATACAATAAATAACACAATTAAAAATTTTCGCTTATTAATAGTTCTTTTTTGAAATGTAAAACAAAATGTATAAATTTTGTTGCTTAATAAGCTAGATAATAAAAAACAGATGCTAGAATTAAATATAGAAAATAAACAATTATTAAATTTTGGAACTATCTTTTTTTGTAAAAATTGCAGGAATTCGATTAGAATTCTATAAAAAGAACAAGAAACTAAATTCGATGACGGATCATTAATGGCTGGCTGGCTGGCTGGCTGGCTGGCTGGCTGGCTGGCTGGCTGGCTGGCTGGCTGGCTGGCTGGCTGGCTGGCTGGCTGGCTGGCTGGCCTCTAAACAACTGTATTTTAACATATTTTCAGTCCTTTGTCATAATGTTAATTTTACGACTTGATCAAATTTTCATAATATAATCAAGTCTTAAATTATAATTAAATTTGCAAAATCTGGCAAACTCAATTTGTTAATTTTTTTTAAGATTCTTAAAGTTATTATTTTTCTTCACTCATCACTTTCATTCCACTTTTTTGACCAGTCTGCATTAACGACAATATTTGCTTTATTTTTCCTTCACTAATTAAATTACTCACTGCTGGTGTATTGATAAGTACTTCAAATATCGCTTTACGAGTATCATTATATGAGATTAGTTTTTGACAGATAATTGCTTGTAAACTACTAGACAATTGTGTTCGAATTAACTCACGTGATCCGTATTCAAATACATCAATTATTCGATTAATCGTTTGAATTGCTGAATTAGTATGTAGAGTAGCAAAAACTAAATGCCCAGTTTCGGCAGCAGTTAATGCGGCTTGAATAGTGATTTTATTACGTAATTCACCTAACATAATAATATCCGGATCTTGTCTTAATAAGCTATCAATAGCTTCACCAAAATGTGAAATTTCTCTTTGCTGGATTAGAGACTTTTCATTTTGATAAATAAACTCAATAGGATCTTCTAATGTAATAATATGTTTAGCTGCAACTTGATTAATATATTGAATTAAAGACGCTAATGTTGTTGATTTCCCACTACCAGTTGCACCAGTAACTAAAATAATTCCTGATTCTACATTTACCAGTTTTTTCAATATTTCTGGTGCCTCAATTTCACATAAAGTTGGGATTTGTTGGTTAATAATTCTAAATGCAGCTGAAATTCCTCGTTGTTGATAGAAAATGTTTACCCTAAATCTTCCCACATTCTCAAGATAATAAGCAAAATCAATCTGCTGATGTTGTTGTAAAGTTACTTTTTGCTCATCATCAAGTAGATTTAATAACTCAATTTTTAGCTTAATTGGTGATAATTTATCACTTGAGATAAATTTCAATTTTCCATTAATGCGAATGCACGGAGCTTCACCACTAGAAAGATGCAAATCAGAGGCTTTTTGCGTTACACTAAAGGTCAACATTGAATTTAACATTATTTTTAATTAACCATTCTTTTATTGGGAATTCACATGAACACAGTACATGACAATTTAATAACAATTAAAAACAAAATTAACAAAATTGCTTTAGATTGCGATAGAGATCCCAAGTCAATCGAACTTATTGCAGTTAGTAAAACCAAACCTGTAGAATTAATCTCACAAGCGATAAATGCTGGTCAATTATCATTTGGGGAAAATTATGTTCAAGAAGGTGTTGAGAAGATTACACACTTTAAACATTGTATGCCTGATATCCCTGTTGTCTGGCATTTTATCGGCCCATTACAATCGAACAAAACTAAATTAGTGGCTGAAAATTTTGATTGGATGCATACCATTAATCGTTTCAAAATTGCCCAACGCCTTGATTCACAACGCCCAACAAATATGGACAAATTAAATGTCCTTATTCAGGTAAATATTAGCAATGAACAGACCAAATCCGGCGTTGCAATAGATGAGGTAGCTGATTTGATAAAACAAATTATTACATTACCTAATTTAAGATTACGTGGTTTAATGGCTATCCCTGAAATTGAAAATGATTTTGCGAAACAATTTGCTGTGTTTAAACAAATGAATCAGCTTTTGGGTTCTTTAAAAACTGATTATCCATTTTTAGATACATTATCTATGGGGATGTCTGGTGATATGCACGCTGCTATTGAGGCTGGAAGTACAATGGCTCGTATTGGCAGTGCAATTTTTGGTGCCAGACAATATGTATGATATATTGCTGAGCAAGTTATTTTTTAGGAGTAATCAATGATATCGTTAATCTTCTTAGGAAGAGCTGTTTTAACTATTTGCTTATACGTTGTTATTCTACGATTGTGGATGCAACAGGCAAGAGTCAACTTTTATAACCCATTTACCCAATTTATTGTGCGTATTACCCAACCGATAATTGGTCCATTACGTAAATTAATGCCATCTATCGGACGTATTGATACAGCAACTTGGCTCATTTTTTATCTGTTTGCATTACTTAAAGTTATGTTTATTTATCGTTTCGAGGGCATAGATGCACCGATTTGGAGCCCTTATTATCTTTTATTTGCTTTAGCTGCCATGGTGCATGCTTTTGGTCATTTATTATTTTGGTTATTATTCTTTAGAGCTATCTTAAGTTGGGTTAGTCGTGGTCAATCAGTCGCAGATGAATTACTTGCTCAATTGACAGAACCATTAGTTGCGCCAATTCGCCGGATTATTCCACCAATTGGCATGATTGATCTTTCATTTATGGTTGTTGTGTTTATATTGATGTTTTTGAATTTATTAGCAATCGATTTTCTCGGTAATTTGTGGCTAGCATTCTAAAAAATAAAAGAGAGCCTATGCTCTCTTTTAAATAATATGATCTTCCCAAAAAATAACATCCTTTTCATAAACAATTCTATTTTTAACTGATATTTTTAACTTATGCATTAATTTTTTATTACCGACAATCAGCGGATGCCATTCTGGTAATACTCCTGTTTCGGAAAAATAACGGTAAGTACAAGTTTCTGGTAACCATTCAATAGTCAGTAAATTTTCCCGTGTTAATTTTATACAATCAGGCTCATAATCAAAACGGGTATGATAATGCTTACATTGACAAGTATTTGAATCAAGCAAATTACAGGCAACATTAGTATATAGGATTTCGTCAGTATCTTCGTCCATTAATTTATTTAGACAGCACTGGCCACATCCATCACAAAGTTGTTCCCATT
This sequence comes from Gilliamella sp. LMG 34362, assembly GCF_984569125.1. NCBI lineage: Bacteria > Pseudomonadati > Pseudomonadota > Gammaproteobacteria > Orbales > Orbaceae > Gilliamella > Gilliamella sp. LMG 34362. The sequence continues at coordinate 1,934,035 of NZ_OZ474902.1, forward strand.
CATCATCACTCATCTGATCTAAGGTTTTATGTTCCCAAAAAGGTTCAATCATACTTTAAAATCATCTTCATTTAACATTTGTAAAAAAAATCCATCCTCGTTGATCTTTTCTTCAATTTCATTTGCTGTTCCAACAACAAAACGCCTTTTACCATCAAGCAATACTTTCATAACAAAGACAGGCGCACCAAAAATTGACATTATCTTTTCCGGTATATGTGAAAAATCATTTTCACGTTCCATATATAAATAACAGTTTTCTTTTTTGCTACTTCTATAGATATAACACCACATCATAAAATTACATCTTACCTCTCAATTATTTCAGGCTATTTTGTAAATAAACACCAGCGCCAAATAATCCCGGATCTTTATGCGTTATGACATAAACAGGAATTTTTTTAACTAAAAAAGACATACGACCTTTGTGTTCAAATGCTTCTCTAAATGGCGATGATTTAAAAAATTCGATGAATCGGGGAACAATGCCACCCGCAATATACACACCGCCTTGGGTATTAAGAGTTAAAGCCAAATTGCCACCAAATCGTCCCATAAAAGTACAGAAATAATTTAAAGTTGCTAAGCAGAGCGGACAACTATTAGACAATGCTTTATTAACGATTATATCTGGCGTGATATCTTCAATCGGTTGATTATTGATTTGTAACAATGCTTGATAAATATTAACAATACCATTACCAGATAGAAATCTTTCTGAAGACACCCGACCAAATTTGTTACGTAACTGTTGTAAAATTCGATCTTCTTCTTCATTAATCATTGGTAATTCAGTGTGCCCACCTTCACCGGATAAACTAAGCCAATGTTCGTTTAATTTGATTAAATGTGAAACGCCTAAGCCCGTTCCTGCACCATAGATTGCTATTGGACAATTAAGATTAGCTTCACCACCACCAACTTTTACTACATCATTTGATGATAATCGAGGGATGGAATACGACACTGCAGTAAAATCATTGATAACTTCAAGCTTAGTTAAACTCAATTCTCTAATCAGTTCAGAGCGAGAAAATGACAAATTATTATTCGTCATTTCAATTAAATCACCATCATTAATTGGACATGCTATAGCAATACAAGCCATCTCAATAGTTACAGATTGTGATGCTAAATAAGTCTTAATCAGATTAAGCAATACATCATCTTTTGAAATGAGGATTTTAGTTATCGCTGATAATTCATTACTATCTAAATTATAAAGTGCAAATCGGGCATTGGTTCCACCAATATCAGTAACTAGTGCATATTTACTCATGTGATTCCCTTTTAAAAATAAAATCTTTCTAGATAACCATTAATTTAATCAATTCAATTAATGCTATAACATAATGAGTAATATTATGGACTATTTAGATTGATTTAACTAGATTGCTTTAACTGAATTCACTAATGGAATTATTGCCGCTAATAAAATATTAGCGGCTAATATTTGAAATTTGGAGGAAATAACCAACTATAACCACTTTTTAACTTTAAAGTAAATGTAAGGGGCAACACCTGCTAGCAACATCAATAATAAGGATAAAGGATAGCCATATTCCCACTTCAATTCAGGCATGTTTTCAAAGTTCATTCCATAAGCCGATGCAACCACAGTTGGGGGTAGGAATACAACCGAAACAACTGAGAAAATTTTAATTATTCGGCTTTGCTCAATATTGATAAAACTGGTAGCCGCTTGCATCAAAAAGTTTACTTTTTGGAACAAAGATTCATTATGAGGTACCAATGATTCAATATCTCGTATTACCTCTCGTGCTTGCTCTAACTGATCTGTAGGCATCTTTGCTCGGCGCACTAAATAGTTAACCGCACGTTGACTATCCATCAAACAAAGCCGTACTTTCCACGCAGTATCTTCTAGTTCTGCTAAAGATGTAATAGCCTCATCATAATGTTCTTGAGCTGAGCGATCCATAATAATTAAGCTTAACTCTTCAAGCTCACTATAAATATTTTCAATCTGATCAGCTAATTGCTCAACTTTAACTTCAAATAAATCCAATAACACTTCGTATGGATTACCATCATTCATGCCTTGATAACGTGAACGCATTCGGTACAGACGGAAAGCTGGTAAATCACGTTCACGTAATGTAAACAAGCGACCATTGTGTACCGTAAATGCAACTGTTGAGTTACCGGCTCGGTCTTCCGCATCTTCATAAAAGAAGAACGAGTGAACATGTAGTCCTTCATTATCTTCGAAAAAACGGGCTGATGCCTCAATATCATCAAGTTCAATACTTGTCGCTAGATTTTGGCCTAAATTAGTCAAAATCACTTCACGATCAGCTTCTTCTGGTTCAATTAAGTCAATCCAGATCGCATTTTTAATATCGCCTTCATTAATTTTTACTAATTGTTTGTTTTTTAATCCAAACGCATTAATCATAAGGCCTCCAAGAGAAAAATATTTAAGATATAACATCTACAAATGGCAGGCATTATACTCGTTATAGTAAAAAATTCCTATGATAAAGCGAATCTTTCTGTATTTTAAAATTTTGGATACTTAATTCCAAATTTAAATTAAATTCGGTGATGTTAATTAAGTCTCATGATACAATAATACATATCAGATATTTATGTAATTGTTAGGAGTGTATAATGGCAAACCGAGGTATTAATAAAGTCATTTTAGTAGGTAATTTAGGTCAGGATCCAGAAATTCGTTACATGCCAAACGGTAACGCTGTCGCAAATTTTAGTGTTGCCACATCAGAATCTTGGAAAGATAAACAAACTGGTGAAAACAGAGATCGTACCGAATGGCATCGCGTTGTTGTATTTGGTAAATTAGCTGAAATTGCTGGCGAATATGTCAAAAAAGGTACTCAAGTTTACTTAGAAGGACAATTACAAACACGTAAATGGCAAGACCAAGCGGGTAATGATCGTTATACTACTGAAGTAGTGATAAATGCTGTAGGTGGCACATTACAGATTTTAGGCTCTCGATCTGGTGATAGTTTTAATGATGGCTCACAAAACTGGGGACAAAGTGCTAATAATACTTCGTCTGCTCCTAGTACACCTCGTTCTTCAACAGCAAATGAACCAGCAGCTAGTCAACCAACTATGCCTGAACCACCAATGGACTTCGATGACGATATTCCATTTTAATGGTTATTTATTCAATTCTATATTACCTAGGCGTATAAATTACGCCTTTGTTCAATGCATATTCATACATGCTTTTATCAAATAATAACAATTTATTGTATTTAACTTTTCTTAAAACCTGTATTAGAACGGTAAAGATCAGGTGTAACTCCTGCGATATTTTTAAACATAGTAATAAAAGCGGATACTGAACTATAACCAACAGAAAATGCGATATCTTGAATCGATTTATCTTGTTCTAAAAGCGAGATACTATACAAAAATCGTAACCGTTGACGCCACATTCTAAATGACATACCTAATTTTTGTTGGCAACGTCTTGCAAGGGTTCGTTCGGTTGTAAATACTGTTTGAGCCCACTGTTCTAGAGTCTTATTATTAGCTGGGTCTAATTCTAACTCTTTTAAAATAGGAGCTAAATATTTATCGTTCGAACTTGGCAAATAGAATGTGAGGTTAGATTCTATTAAGAGCTGATCGATTAACACTTGTCCTAAACGAAGATCCTGTTCACTTTCTGGCTCCAGAATATTTCGCTCAAAGAATGAATCAATAATAGCATGGCTGATTTTATTTAAACCAAACAAACAAGTGTAATCAGGCATAATTTGGCAATTAGTTATATTAATTGTACGAAACCATGTTAATTCTTTGTTGTAACATGCGTGTTCGGTATATGGCGGAATCCATAATGCAAATCCTGAAGGAGCCAAATATCTATGCCCTTGAACTTTCAAGACAAAAATACCTGACTTAACACATATAATTTGCCCCCAATTATGCTGATGGGAAGAATATTCAGTCTCTGCATTAAATGCTTCATCATGAAGAAACATAAATCTTTTAGATTCCTTATCATTCAAATTAGTTTAAAAAATTAAATTCATGGTAATTAAATAATATAAATATTGTCTTATAATAGCTCTTTTTGTCTGATTCTAGTGATATTTATAAATTAAGACAAGTTAAACTACATCGAATAACTTTTACTATTGTTTACATAAGAAATATATGGCTTATTTATACCCATTGATGGCAGTATTTATTTGGGCTGGCAATCAAGTTGTCAATAAATTATCTGTCGGCGCAATTGAACCTGAGGTTATCTCTTTCTACCGTTGGTTTTTAGCACTTATTCTATTAACCCCATTTTTTCTAAGAGGAATTATTAAGAACTTACCGCAAATCTTTCCTCAAGCTCTTAAATTAATGGTGCTTAGTTTATTAGGTATGGCTTTATATCAATGCCTTGCTTATTATGCAGCGGCAACAATTAGTGTGTTAACGATGGGGATCATTATGTCTATTATTCCTTTGTTAACTATCCTATTAAGCATATTCATTTTAAAAACACCACCAACTCAAGGGGTACTAATTGGCAGTATTTTATCTTTTATTGGATTAATCTGGCTGATTAGTGGTGGTGAGCCAACTAGGCTTCTCGAACTTGGGATTGGTCAAGGTGAAATTTTAATGTTAATGGCTGCCCTGTCTTATGCGCTTTATGGAGTATTAACCAAAAAATGGACAATGAAAATCACAAATTGGCACTCAGTCTATGTTCAAATTTTGTTTGGTACATTAATGTTATTGCCAGGCTTTTTAATGAGTAACAATTTAACTGTAAATTCTGACAATGTTTGGCTTGTTATTTATGCAGGTATACCGGCTTCAATTATTGCACCATTTGTTTGGATTATAGCTATAAAAAAATTAGGTACAAATAAAACCGCCCTTTTCTTAAATTTAACACCGGTTATCACTGCAATAATTTCAATACTATTTTTGCATGAAACACTGTGTAGTTACCATTTAATTGGTGGCGGTATGTCATTTATCGGCGTTATATTAGCACAAAACTTAAAAGCACCATTGTTTAAAATCAAGACTTCAAATAAAGATTCATAACTAAACAGTACTGCACTAATATTTATTTAGTTTTCACCTAAGTTAATGTATCTTTTTTATAAATTTCATCTATACTTAATTAGAACTTTTATTACGATTTAGATTGATGTTATGTTGGAACTTATACAAACAGTCGGTTTTGGTTTAATTCTGTTTATTCCATTAACAAACCCGTTAACTACCGTTGTACTGCTATTAGGTCTATCTGGAGATATGACCAATGAGGAACGTAATTACCAGTCGAAAATGACTTGTATTTATGTTTTCATCATCATGATTGTTTCATTTTATTGTGGACAATTGGTCATGAGCACATTCGGTATATCTATCCCTGGTTTACGAATCGCTGGTGGTATGATTGTTGGCATTATCGGTTTTAGAATGCTTTTTCCTCAACAACCCTCGCATAAAACATTAGAAGCAGATGCAAAAAAGAAAGAAGTTTCCAATAATATCGCTTTTGTTCCACTTGCAATGCCAAGTACTGCTGGACCGGGAACAATTGCTATGATAATCAGTATGGCTTCCACTGTAAAAAGTGGTGGATATAATGTATCGACTTGGGTTGTTTATACTTCATCAATACTTGTCCCTTTATTATTATGTATTATTTTATGGTTCTGTATGCGTAGTGCTGGTAGCATAATGCGCTTTATGGGTAAAAGTGGTATAGAAGCCACATCAAGAATAATGGGCTTTTTACTGGTCTGTGTTGGTACACAATTTATTATAAATGGCGTTAAAGAATTAATATTAAACTTCCCAAATATTTGAAAAAGGCTATTTTTTTATTACAATTTTTTTATCTTATTGATTAACTATAGATTTGGGATATTTTTTATCATTTCTACTCGCATCAAATAATCATATAGAGGTAAAAGTTGTTTAAAACCTTTAGCAAGTTTATTCGGTAAATCACCATTTAGAACATCTTCAATATGATTATTGGTTACCATTACAGCAATGTTCTTTCGATTGTACCATGTCGATAATTTTTCATCTTGATCTTTGATTAATGGTCTTTTATACATTTCCCCTACTAATTCAAATGGTTTTTTAACACAATTAATTACCGCCAAAAATTTAGAGGGGTCATTTAGTATTTCTTCTCTAAAGATATCCATAGTAGATTTTGAAGCACAATAATAACCTAAACCATATCTATAGCTATCTGGACCAATTTCAAAAAAATAGGCTGGAGCTTCTTTCCAATCACGATTAGGGCGTTTAAACGTCAACCATAAACGACTACGGTATAATGACTTATCTTTAGAGAATCGCGTATCACGATGAATTCGTGAAATTGTTTTACCTATAGCTGGACGCGTTTCAAACCATTCATCAATTTTAAGCATGGTTGGTGTTAGTTGCTCAACCAATAATCGAAAAGGTTTGATCAAATCATTGTCATAAATTGATCTATGCTCTTCAAACCAAACTCTACTATTGTTAATCCAAGCATCTTGTAAAAAATTTAACCCTTCTTGAGTAAAGCCAGTAAAATTTGCCATATTTTATTCCTGATATAATGCTCTAACTTTGTCTAAGTCCTCTTGGGTATCAACCCCAATAGCCGGAGCTTGTTTGGCCACCGCTACATGTATTTTCTCACCATACCAAAGAACTCTTAATTGTTCTAACATTTCTATCTGTTCTAAAGCAGAAGGTGCCCATTGAATATATTGACGAATAAAACCCGCACGATATGCATAAATACCAATATGACGTAGGTAAAAATCACCAATCGAATCTAGTTTATTTTGTTCACTCAATTTAGCAAAACGATCACGCTCCCACGGAATAGTCGCACGTGAAAAATAGAGTGCATAACCATCTTTATCCATAACCACTTTTACAGCACCTGGATTAAATGCTTCTTCAACGGAATCAATCGGCACAGCTAACGTTGCCATTCCTGTTTTGTATTTCACTAAATTATCAGCTACTTGATCAATAATAATCGGTGGAATTAATGGTTCATCGCCTTGGACGTTTACAATGACTTCATCATCAGCCAGTTGAAAAGTATTAATGACTTCAGCTAAACGTTCAGTTCCTGAGTTATGCTTATCACTCGTTAAAATGACCTCACCACCATAGCTTTTCACTACATCAGAAACTTGTTGGTTATCAGTAGCAATGATGACTCGACTAGCTGATGACTTTTGCGCTTGCTCCATCACTCGAATTATCATCGGTTTGCCATGGATATCAGCAAGTGGTTTTCCCGGTAAACGGCTGGAAGCATATCTAGCAGGAATAATTACTGTAAAACTCATAAAATTACCTCAAAACTTTAATTATTCTTGATTACAATTAGATTGATTTAGTGAATTCGCTTCGCTTGCTAATAATACCGGTATCCCTTCTTTTATTGAGTAAACTAACCTATCATTTTGGCAAACTAATTGTTGATGTTGCTTATCGTATTCTAATTGTCCATGGCATTTAGGACAAGCAATAGCACTTAATAACAGTTGTTTCATTTTTTTTCTCTTTGTAATTTTCTTTCTACAAATAGTGAATAAATCTTTTCAATAGCCTGATTGGGTATCGTAGCATCAATTGGTAAATACCACCAATTAGGTAATGCAAATTGTCGACATTTCACTGCATCTTTTTCGGTCATTAAAAGTGTTTGATTACTTTCAGCTATTTTCTCTAACAATGGCAGGCTAAAATTTTGATGATCAGCAAAAGATTCTGTATGTAACAAATCTGCATTCATTTTTATTAACATATCAAAGAATCGCTTTGGATTACTAATACCAGCAATGGCACAAATATGATGTAATGCCGATAATTGGCTTTTTTCATTGGTTAGTAGATTTACCGCGTAACTAGGGGTTAATTGCATAGTATAAGTTTTATCTGGATACTGATTTGATATATCGCCCGAGCTGTCACCATTTATCATAATTAAATCTACTGATTTCAACCGATTTGTTCGCTCTCTCATAGGACCTGCTGGGATCCACCAACCGTTTCCGAATAGTCGTTTACCATCAACGACTACGATCTCAATATCACGAGCTAATGCATAATGTTGTAAACCATCATCAGTTAAAACAACATCCAATTGATATGATTTTAATAATTCTTTAACTGCCTCGACTCGCTTAGGTGCGACCGCAATTGGTATTTGAGTTCTTTGATAAATTAAAATTGGTTCATCACCAGCTTGAGCAGTGGTAGTATGTTCATCTAAAATTAATGGATAATGGTCGGATTTTCCACCATAACCACGAGAGACTAATCCAACCTTCAGGCCTTTAGCCTTTAAGGCTTCAATTAAACTGATTGCCAGAGGCGTTTTACCATTACCTCCTGCTGATAAATTACCAATGACAATAATGGGAATTGGAGATTGCCATGCTTTGAATATACCAAACTTGTATAATTGACGACGAATAAAGCTAATACATCCATACAATAATGAAAATGGCAACAACAACCAAAATGATTTATTTTTACCATACCATAGTTTCTCAATCATAACTTTATTATGCTCTCTAATTCCAATAATTTTATTTTTATATAGTGGATAAATACATAATTTATAAACCATACTAACAATAATTCTATTTTACTCATAAAATGATAAACTACCAAACCAATCATGATACCATCTTGGATTGATATCTTGTCGCATAGTTTTTTGTTGCCATGATGATGTATAAAAAAATAGACTTATTTGCCCCTCCTTACCTGTAACATAATAATTAATATTTAGCGCTTTATAACGATTAGTTATCTTATTGGAAGGTAATCTCCATGGGTTATAACGTGATGTTGAAGTTAGTGAATTAAAAGGATTAACATAATTTAAGAATGGATAACTTGATGAAGTAGTACTACCATGATGAGGAGTTTGTAGAATAGTTGAGTGTAGATTACGTTTATATTTAACCACTAAATCATATTCTTGTTTACGTTCTAAATCGCCAGTCAATAACACTGAAAATTGACCATCAGTAATTTGTATTACACATGAATCGCCGTTATTAGGATCGCTCACTAATTTGGTTGGCCATAACACATTGAAGCGTAAATGTTGCCAATGAAATTTATGATCAGCTAAACAGTTATAATCATTACTCAAACTTGAAGATGAACTCATTAACCACGCATCAGGATAACGTTGTCGTAAATAGCTTAAACCACCAATATGATCATTATGACTATGGCTAATAATAATGCCTTCAACATTCAGATTATGCCATTGTAAAAAAGGGATGATTACTCGTTCAGCAGCTGAACTATTTTCCCATTTTGCGCCAGTATCATACAAAATGGCTGATTTACCATTGTGAATCACAATGGCCAATCCATGTCCAACATCCAACATATCCATTCGCCATATATAATCGGGCTGTTTATAAATTGGCGAAAATAATATTGTTATAACAATAATAATAGTAAAGCTGAAACGTCGCCAAAATTCTATCCGAATAATGATAATAGTTAACCATCCAATACCACTAAACAAATAAAAATTCGCTGGTATATTTAGCCATAAAATATTTAAATATTCTAAGCAATAAAAAAGCCATTCTAGCGAAATTTGCGCAACAAACCATAACCATAAAGCAAGATAAAAACAGTCCATTAGACTAAATAATAATGCCAATAAAATCGCTGGAAAGGTGATTAACGAAACAATAGGAATTGCAATTAAGTTAGTTAACAACGCAACAACACTTATACCATGAAAAATAAATAATTGGATAGGAAGCAATAATAATGTTAAACCAAATTGTAAATGTAATAATCTAATGAAGTACCATCGTTTTTTATTTTTTAACGTGCTAGCTAGTGGCAACCATTCAAATAAAAAAATCAAGCTAACCACAGCATAACAGGACATCCAAAAACTTTCAGATAGTATCATTAGTGGATCCAAAATTAATAATAACGCTATAATACGGTTGATTTTCTGCCATGCGCTGATGTGATTATTTTTATAACGCAAATATATCCAAATTGATAGAGCTAAAATAGCACGTAATGCTGGAGGATTAAAACCAGTCAACCATGTATAACATAACGTTGTTAACCAACCAATTAATATGGGTAACAATAAATGGCTATAGCGTTGTGGTAAAAAAAACACTAATCCTTTTAGCAAAATACAACTAATATAGAATACTAACAGTATATGCATTCCTGAAATTGCCATTAAATGAGCAACACCGGTTTGCATCATAGTTAAACGATTATGATCAGAAATCTGTGAACGGTCACCAAATCCTAATGCTAATAAAATGCCTCGATAACTAAACAGATTAATATAAGCTAAACATTTATCAGCAATACTTTGTCGAATATTAAACTTTTTTTCGAGCAAAACTGATTTAATAACTTTAGCTTTTAACAAAGTATGATTTGCAATGGCAAAACGTTGTTTATCAAATGAGCCTTCATTTAAATAACTTTGCGTCACTTTAGTTTTTATGGTTAATTGCCAAATTTGCCCTGCTTTAATTAAATCTGATTGTTGCCAATAAATAATAATAGGTATTGGTGATGATAAAATCTGATCTGAAATTTTTAAAATGGAAAATTTTGCATAATACGGATTGTTTTTTTTGGGGGAATAAATTTGAGTATTAATAGTTTCAACTTTTGCTGTGACGACTAATGTCTGGTCAATATATGGTTCAATTAGGCTTAAATATTGTTTTGCATTTGCTGTAGACCAGAGAAAACTTAATATAAAAACAGCAATCACACAAAGATAGTAATGGCGTCGTATTGACCATACTAAAATAATAACAATGAATACCCCAGCCAAAACAAGCCAACTTGTTTCTGAAGGCAATGATGGCAAAAACATTAATGGCACACATCCTAAGGTGAATACAATTGCCATTAAATCTATTGAACCGTAATGCCGCATCAATTTCTACATATTAATATTGTTCAAATATTCAATCTAATATGTTAGAACTTTCTATGGATTATTTTACCTTTAATTTTAGAGCTACATTCCAATTTAAAAATTACTATTTCTGTTTCTATTGAGAATCATTCATCTAATTAATAAAAAAGCCTTTGATTTTACTCAAAGGCTTTTTTATTAAATGGATTGAAATTATGCTTTAGCTGCATTATTTACACGTTCACGTAACTCTTTCCCAGGTTTAAAGTGAGGGATATATTTGTGTTTAACCTCAACATTTCCTCCTGTTCTAGGGTTTCTAGCTTTACGTGGAGCGCGGTAGTTAAGACTAAAACTACCAAAACCGCGTATTTCAACACGATCATTACTTTCCATCGCTAAAGCAATTTGTTCAATAATGTCTCTAACAGCATCATCAACAAGTTGCACAGGAAGGTGTGCCCGCCAGTTGACTATTCTTTCTGCTAAATCGGATCTGTTCATGGTCACTCCTAATTTATTTTATGTGGTATATATTTTATTCATTTTATACCACAAAAGAAAAAGAGGGCAAGCCCTCTTTACTCTTTGAATAAATATTTTTTACTCAGTTTTTGATGCTGCTTTAAATGCTTCAGCCATTGCATTAGTAAATGATGCATCTTCTTGAGTTGCAGTATTATTTACAGCTGCTAATGCTTCTTTCTCATCAGCTTCATCTTTAGCACGTATAGATAGTGAAATTGCACGAGTTTTACGATCGATATTTACGATTTTCGCTTCTACTTCATCACCAACATTTAATGCAGTAGTTGCATCTTCAATACGTTCACGAGCAATATCTTGTGCTTTTAAGTAACCTTCGATACCGTCAGCGATTTCAACTGTTGCACCCTTAGCATCAACTGCAGTAACTTTACCTTTAACAATTGCGCCTTTTTTGAAGTTAGATGCAAAGCTGCTGAATGGATCGTCTTCAAGTTGTTTGATACCTAATGAGATACGTTCACGGTCAGCATCAACTTGTAAAACAACAGCTTCAATATCGTCACCTTTCTTATAAGCTTTAACAGCTTCTTCACCTGGCATATTCCAAGAAATATCAGAAAGATGCACTAGACCATCAATACCACCATCTAAACCGATGAAGATACCGAAATCAGTGATTGATTTGATCTTACCACTAACTTTATCACCTTTATTGTGTGATTCAGCAAATTGTAACCATGGATTTGGTTTACATTGTTTAAGACCAAGAGAAATACGACGACGTTCTTCATCAATTTCAAGAACTACAACTTCAACTTCATCACCTAAGCTAACTACTTTAGATGGATGAATATTTTTGTTAGTCCAATCCATTTCAGAAACGTGTACTAAACCTTCAACACCAGTTTCGATTTCAACGAAACAACCGTAATCAGTTAAGTTAGTTACTTTACCAGTTACTTTAGTACCTTCTGGGTAACGTTTAGCAATTGAAACCCAAGGATCTTCGCCTAATTGTTTTAAGCCAAGAGAAACACGTGAACGGTCTTTATCGAATTTAAGAACTTTAACAAGTAATTCTTGACCAACTTCAACCACTTCGCTTGGATGTTTAACACGTTTCCAAGCCATATCAGTGATATGTAGTAAACCATCAACCCCACCAAGATCAACGAATGCACCGTAATCAGTAAGATTTTTGATAATACCTTTAACTTCAGAACCTTCTTGTAGATTTTCAAGAAGTTGTTCTCTTTCTGCGCTATTTTCAGATTCAATTACTGCACGACGTGAAACAACTACGTTGTTGCGTTTTTGATCTAATTTAATAACTTTTAATTCGATCTCTCTATTTTCAATATGAGAAGTATCGCGTAATGGACGAACATCAACAAGCGAACCTGGTAGGAACGCACGAACGCCATTAAGATCAACCGTAAAGCCACCTTTAACTTTACCATTGATAACACCTAAAACTGTTGCAGCATCTTCAACTGCTTTTTCTAATGTTAGCCACGCTTCATGACGTTTAGCTTTTTCACGAGATAAGATTGTTTCGCCAAAGCCATCTTCAATAGAATCAAGAACAACGTCTACAACGTCGCCAACTTGAACTTCTAATTCACCTTGGGCATTTTTAAACTGCTCTACTGGAATTGCTGATTCAGATTTTAAACCAGCATCAACTAAAACAACATCTTTGTCGATTGCAACGACAGTACCACGGATCATATTACCAGAACGAGTGTCTAGTTGATTTAAAGACTCTTCAAAGAGTTGAGCAAAAGATTCAGTCATATTTTATATACTTAAATTAATATTAACGTCCACATTACATCCTGTCTTGTGGGGTTGTTTATGTTACTCCACTTACATCCTTATAATGGAGCTTCGTTTACACAATAAGTTTACATACAATATAAACTTATAGCGCAAGTTTTTCTTTTATATACATAATAGCTTGATTAAAAACATCTTCGATAGAGAGAGATGTGGTATCAATTATTAATGCATCAACTGCAGGCTTTAAGGGCGCAACCGCTCGATTTCGATCTCGCTCATCACGCGCAGTTATCTCCTGCAAAATTTCGGGGAATTTAGCATGAATTTGCTTATCTTGCAACTGTTTCATTCTTCTTTCTGCTCTTGATTGAGCGCTAGCATCAAGAAATATTTTTACAGGGGCATCGCTGAACACGACTGTGCCCATATCACGGCCATCGGCAATTAATCCAGGCAATTGTCGAAAATCACGTTGACGCTGTAATAAGGCTGTTCTTACTTCATTTATTGCAGCTACTTTTGAAGCTGCTCCACCAGTTTGTTCGGTACGAATCTCTTTTGAAACATCAACCCCAGCCAACAATACTTTGACATCACCATGACTGCTATCAAATGTTAACGGTAAATTCAATGCGAGCACAGTTAGCTGATTAATATCATCTAAAGCAATATTTTGTTTTAACGCCGCTAGCGCTAACACACGATAGATAGCACCTGAATCCAAAAGATGCCAGTTGAAGTGATTTGCTAACGCTTGACATAATGTACCCTTACCTACACCACTTGGACCATCAACAGCAATAACAGGAATATTTTTTGTCATGTTATATTTCGCTTAATCGTTTAAATTGTTCAAAATAATCAGGAAATGTTTTCATTGTACACTTCGGATCTAAAATAGTTACTGGCGTATCAGAGAGTGCAACTAATGAGAAGCACATAGCCATACGATGGTCATTATAAGTTTTGATTTCTGCATGATTGAGTTTTGCAGGAGGAGTTATAGTAATATAATCCTCTCCTTCCTCAACAGTAGCACCAACTTTACGTAATTCGTTGGCCATAGCCGATAAGCGATCGGTCTCTTTTACTCGCCAATTGTAAATATTTCGAATTGTCGTTGTTCCATCAGCAAAGAGTGCAGTTGTTGCAATTGTCATTGCAGCATCAGGAATATGATTCATATCCATATCGACACCATTTAATTCACCGTGAGTACACTCAATATAATCATCAGCCCAAGTTATTTTGGCACCCATTTTTTCAAGCATATGGGCAAATTGAGTATCTCCTTGTAAACTTTTTTTACCAACTCCAGTAACACGAACAGTGCCACCTTTAATTGCTGCTGCCGCTAAGAAATAGGATGCTGAAGAGGCATCACCTTCTACCAAATAACTACCAGGCGATTGATAAGTTTGATTAGCTTTAATGACAAATGTCTGATATTGATTATTGATAACCGATACACCAAACATTGCCATCATTTTTATTGTAATATCAATATATGGTTTAGAAACTAGATCGCCAATAATAGTAATTTCAGTATCATTGCTAGCTAAAGGGGCGGCCATCAATAGTGCAGTCAAAAATTGACTTGATACTGAGCCATTTACAGCAATCTTACCTCCAGTAAAACCACCATGGATATGAAGTGGCGGATAACCTTCATTTTCAAGATAATCAATTTTAGCGCCACCTTGACGTAATGCATCCACCAAATGACCAATTGGACGCTCTTTCATACGAGGTTCACCCGTTAATACAATATTATTATCGGCTAAACAAAGTGCGGCAGCTAAAGGACGCATAGCTGTCCCGGCATTTCCTAAAAATAGTTCTAATGGGTGAGCAGAATGTAATTTACCACCTACCCCTTCTATATCACAAATTGTTCGGTCATCTGACAGATGATATTTGATGTTCAACGCTTTTAAAGCGTCAAGCATATAGCGAACATCATCACTATCAAGTAAATTAGTTAATCTTGTTTTACCTTGACTAAGTGCAGATAATAATAGTGCACGATTTGATACACTTTTAGAACCAGGTAAATTAATGGTACCACTAAATTTTTTTATCGGTTGTAATGTTAAAGATAACATAATGACTCTCTTTAGTAATTTTAATATTCTTTAAAAATTTTCTAAGGTGGTTTTTAATAGATCGATTGCTTTATGATCTTTCGCACTATTTTGCCATAATTTATCAAATAAGTGGCGATAACGTTTAATTGCATCTTCTGAAGATGTGATTGAGGCAATCCCTGTGGTTATATTAGGTAGTTCACCTAATCGAAAAGGACTCATTGCCAATGCTAACGCATCTTCATTTTGATAAAATATTTGAAATGCGATGGATGGGATAGCTTGTTCCGTAATCGCAATTGTTGGTGCATAAGCTTGATCTTCTATCAATTTGATCAAATGATAAATTTCTTTACGAGCTAACAACATTCTTTCAGATTTCTTGCCTGGAGAAATAGTTAAATTGCCAACCAAACCGATGTGCAAAAATCGCTCAACATTACGCAAACTGATTAGATTAATCACTTTTGGTACAGATTGATAAAACTGTGTCTTACGCTCATTTAAAATCGATAATGATGTTGCATATCTTTGCGCTGCAATGGATTCACTCGACTCATTTAACATCATACCTAAATGAGCAAGATAATCAGATGAAGTTAATAGAAAAGAAAAAGGATCAAAATGGGAATAAATGTGCGTAGATTGTTCTTCTAATTGACGCATGCGTTCAAAAAAACCATCACCACTCGAATAGTATTCAGTGTCAATGCCAAGCAAACTAGCAAATGAAGTATCTAATAATGAGGCTAAACGTTCAAGCGTTTCTATTTTGACAATTTCGCCTTTTTCTAAACGGTAAACTGCAGCTCTAGAGATTTTAAGACTTTCTGCAACATCTTCAGCTCTGAGAGAAGCAGCGATACGGTAAGCCCGCAATCGCTGTCCGATAGCACAATAATCAATCGATCCAGTAATCATAATATACTCAAACTATTGGGATTTTGGCAGTGTACCATATGGTAGGTACAATGCCAATTTAATGTAATGATATTTCAGACTAAATACATGCTTGAGTCTTTTATTTTAATAATTCATTTTGTAATGATGATGCATTTTTAAATTCAGTATAGTCAGTGATAGCTTCCGGTTGCTTTTCTTCTTTTTCCGTTTTTCCTATCACTTGTGATGCTATTACTAAACCTTTTTGTTCAATAACGGTATTTTTATAAAAATCAATTAAATCTTGTTTAGTGATTTTCTTAAGTAGTTCTATTTTTTTATCACGAGAATCGAATTGAAAACGAGATAAACGATAATCTGAAATTAAACGTTCAAACTCTTCATCTAAGGATTGCGGAGGCATTGTCTGTTCATCAATGATACTTCTTTTATACTCTTCAATATCCTCATCAGTTAACGCATCTAATTTATTTAACATTGCTGGGTAAAAGGCTTGATAACGTTGTAATAGATAAGCAGGATCCCACTGATTAGTTTGCACAGCAAAACCCAGCCCTACTGATTCACCGATGAAAAATGGAAAAATACCTACAAGATATCCCAATTGTTCATTGCTCCGTAATTGATCAAAAAACCATGGTGACATAATATTAGCTAATGTATAGCCAACTACTTGGCTTTTAGTTGGATCATAATTAGTTGGGAAATAAGTCATTAACAATGCGCTATCGGTACTTTTCGCTTGTTGGGTGATTCTCGCTGTAAACGAAGTTTTAATTGCTATATCATCCAAAGGTGTAAATTCAACATTGCGTTTTAATGTCTTTTGCACTGCATGATAAAGATCCAGAGAATCTTCATTTGAAATATTACCTAAACTAATCATGTAAGGTATCGATTGAGACATCAAGTTATCACGATAAGCTTCAACATCACTAATAGTGATAGTATTTGTAATTTGTCGTCTTTCATCTCGTTCAAAATAGTGCGGCAATTTAGATAATGCAAGAACTGGCTCGGACGCTAATCGAATACTTTCGAAATGATCTGCCCCATCAAGTCGTTGCAGATACCATGATTTAGCTAATGCTAAACTTTGTTCATCAATAGTCACTTGACGATAACTATTAAGAATAGCCAATACCATTTCTGGTAAATGTTGATTAAAACCAGCAGCTGTTATCATTAAACCATTATCAGTACCTGTGGATAATGACATTCCGGCATTACCAGCTTGAAATTGTAATTGAGTTAAATCACGACTAACTATGTAATCAAGTAACTCAAAAGCAATTGATGTTTTTGCATCTTTAAAAGCCTGATTATTACGTAAAGAAACAGCAATCACAGCCTTAGGATCATTACTAAAATGACGACTAACAAAATGAATATGATTACCACGTTTACTAAATGTAGCTGGTTGAATCTGATCTTCATTTTGTGCAGTTATACTAAAATTATCAGGAATATAAGGATTTAATTCAGGCAGACTAAACGAAAAATCCTTAGCTAAATTAGTCCACGTTGCTTTTAATTGATCTGTAATATTATCGACTTTATAAGGCGCATTGAGGAAATATGCAGTTTTATCGGTGTTTTGATTTGGGGCAATCAACCACACTCTAGCATTATCGGGAGTAAAATTTTTGAGTCGAGTGATGATAGCCTCTTTATTCAAATGTTCAGCAACATAATCCGCATCTAATACATTTTTAACTGGATAAAGTAGCATCTGATCAGATAACCATTCAACATAAGACATATCGCGGTTAACATCTTTATACTTAAACGACAACGCAAAAACTTTTTTTATCTCATCGTAATAAGCTTCTGAAACGCCCTGTTTTTCAATTAATTGTAAATAATTGAATATAGCTGCAATCACCTTGTCTTTTTGTGCCAAGCCTTCATCAGTTAAAATAACATTAATATTAAATGTCCCACTATTACCATAATATTTACTATCACAAGTTGCTTGGATAGCTTCAATCAAGCCTTGTTTTTGTAACTGATCAGCTAAGGTATTTTTACTATTATTACTAATTAAATAGATAAGATATTCATTGGTTTTATCTGCAAATTTATCGATGTCATTTTCGATTGGAAATTTTAGAGACAACATTTTTCTAGGTTGAGCTGGTATCATGGTAATTTCTTTACCAGTAAACTCCTGAGTTATCGCTGGTTTAGTAATTGGTGGAACAACGATATTTTTATTAGGAATTTGACCGTAAGTAGATTCAGCCAAAGTTTCTAATTTTTCAATGGGTTGATTACTATAAATAACCCCAACCATAATATTAGCTGAATAGTATTTATCATGAAAGTTAACTAATTCATCTTGCAATTTACTATTGTCTTTATCACTTAAAGTATCTAAATTGCCTCCAGAAAATTGTGCTGCAGGATGATTAGGATTAATCGTTTCAGAATCAACTTGCTGAATGCGAAAACCATCGCTTGATCGGTACATCGTCATTTCAGAACTAACGGCATTACGTTCTTTATCAGCAAATTTAGGATCAAAAATTGGCTCAGCAATCGCATCAGCTAAATAATCTAACGCAGTATTAATCACACCGTTTTCAACTTCAAAGAAGAATGCAGTCCGATTACCACTAGTAGTAGCATTATAATTACCTGCATGACGTGACAAAAACTCAGTAAAGCTTGACGGTTGAGGATACTTTTTCGAGCCCATTAGCACCATATGTTCTGTGTAATGAGCTAATCCTTGTTGAAGTACTGGATCATATAATGATCCAACAGGCAGTGCTATTGAACCAAGTGATTTGGTTGCTTTCGGATCTGAAACTAATAAAACTCGCATTTTATTATTAAGTTCAATTACTTCATATTGACGATCATCTCGTTCGCTTTGGTGAACTTTATTTGATAACACAGAATATTCATGCTTATTCTCAATAGCAAATGAACTATTAAATGTAAAAACGGTTAATGCAGTAATAAATAGTGTTTTAGTTTTCATGTTATTCATAGAATTCTCGCCTAATTTAAAAGACAGTATAATCGAAATATAAATATAAATGAAAAAGAAAAATTTATTATTTGGAATACAAAATTACAGTCAAAATTCAAGAATATAAAGGTATATAGAAGGTATGATTAATTACAGCTTTATTAATAGAAGAGAGCAATATAGTGATAATCGATTTTGCATAAAAATAGCAATTATCTAAAAGATATTGTTAAACTAACATTATCGTATTTAAAATACAATAAATTAATAAATAAAAAAAGGGCTAAAAAATAGCCCCTCCTCATTATCAGATAATTAATAGTGTTCTCATTGTTAATCTTAATTACCGAGTAACCGATTAATGCTCACGTGTTTTTCTAAATTCAACATCTGGATAACGTTCTTGTGTCAGATTTAGATTAACCATACTCGGCGCAATATAAGATAGATTATCACCACCATCTAGTGCCAAATTTTGCTCACATTTTCGTTTAAAATCTTCAAGTTTCTTAGCATCACTACATTCAACCCAACGAGCCGTTGTTACATTTACTGGTTCATAAATCGCTTCTACGTTGTATTCAGATTTTAAACGCGCAACAACTACGTCAAATTGCAACACCCCTACCGCTCCAACAATTAAATCATTGTTAGCAATTGGACGGAATACTTGTACTGCACCTTCTTCCGAAAGCTGAACTAAACCTTTTAATAATTGTTTCTGTTTAAGAGGATCTTTTAAACGAATACGACGAAATAGCTCAGGGGCAAAATTAGGAATACCGGTAAATTTAAGATCTTCACCTTGAGTGAAAGTATCACCAATCTGTATAGTGCCATGATTATGTAAACCAATAATATCACCAGCATAAGCTTGTTCAACATGATCTCGATCACCAGCCATAAAGGTTAACGCATCAGAAATATTCACATCTTTTGCGATACGAACATGACGCAACTTCATGCCTTTTTCGTATTTACCCGATACAATACGCATAAAAGCAACTCTGTCACGATGTTTAGGATCCATATTGGCTTGGATCTTAAATACAAAACCAGTAAATTTTTCTTCAGTAGCTGCAACTTCTCGTTTATCGGTCTGGCGAGGTTGAGGCGTCGGAGCCCAAGCAGTCAACCCATCAAGCATATGATCAACACCAAAATTTCCTAATGCAGTACCAAAAAATACTGGAGTTAAATCACCAGATAAAAATGCTTCCAGATCAAACTCATTTGATGCACCTTGTACTAATTCAAGCTCATCACGAAGTTGCTGTGCTAAATCATCGCCAATTGTGGTATCGAGTTCTGGATTATCTAGCCCTTTGATAATACGAACTTCTTGAATAGTATGGCCTTTACCTGTTTGATAAAGATAGGTCTCATCTTTCGCTAAATGATAGACACCTTTGAATAATTTACCACAACCAATTGGCCAGGTAATAGGTGCACACATGATATTAAGTTCATTTTCAACTTCATCAAGTAACTCCATCGGGTCACGTATATCACGATCAAGTTTATTCATAAAAGTCAAAATTGGCGTATTACGTAAACGCGTTACTTCCATCAATTTACGTGTTCTATCTTCAACACCTTTTGCTGCATCAATAACCATTAAACAACTATCAACAGCAGTTAACGTTCGATAAGTATCTTCAGAGAAGTCCTCATGCCCAGGAGTATCAAGTAAGTTAACTAAACAATCATTATAAGGAAATTGCATGACCGATGTGGTGATGGAAATACCACGTTGTTTTTCCATTTCCATCCAATCTGATTTAGCGTGTTGAGCATTAGCACCACGCCCCTTAACTGTACCCGCAGTTTGAATCGCTTGTCCAAACAACAATACTTTTTCGGTGATAGTCGTTTTACCCGCATCCGGGTGAGAGATAATAGCAAAAGTACGACGAGCATTAACTTCGTCTAAATAAGCTTGTTCTGTCATAAAATTAATCAATTTAGCTAAGCAAAAATAATGGCGTATTCTAACAGGTCTACATCTATATTGCCATTGAAGAAGACTATTTTGCTATTTGCCTTATTTATATATCTGTGAATAATAGCGGCATTTAATACTGATGGTGATATAATCACTATTTGATAATAGTGTTTAATATTAGAAATATCTGAAAATAACCATTAATATGAATATTCGTGACCTAAAATTGTTTTTACATTTGTGTGAGACATGCCATTTTGGCATGAGCGCTGATGCAATGCATGTAAGTCCTTCCACGCTTTCAAGGCAAATCCAACGCCTTGAGGAACAATTTGGGCATCAATTATTTGTACGCGACAACCGACAAGTTCAAATTACTCATGAAGGCGAAAAAGTAAAACGTTTTGCTCTACAAGTTGTAAATCTACATCAACAATTAAAGCAAGATTTAGATCAATCAGATCAACAATTGGTTGGCGAATTAGCCCTATTTTGCTCAGTAACGGCGGCCTATAGTCATTTACCTGATATATTAGATCGCTTCCGCATTCATTATCCACTAGTTGAAATTAAGCTATCTACTGGTGATGCTGCTGATGCAGTTGAAAAAATTCAATCTAATCAGGCTGATCTCGCTATTGCAGGCAAACCTAAACAATTACCGGCTGGTGTTGAATTTATAAAATTAGGTGAGATCGAAATGGTCTTATTAATTCCTAAGCTCAATAGCTCATTTAGTGATAAATTACATCAAAAAACGCCAGATTGGCATAATATTCCTTTCATTTTGCCAGAACATGGCCCCAGCCGACAGAGAATTGATTTATGGTTCAAACAACAGAAAATAACCAGTCCTAGAATTTATGCAACAGTTGCAGGACATGAAGCAATTGTATCTATGGTTGCTTTAGGATGCGGTGTAGCATTATTGCCAAAAGTGGTAATGGAAAACAGTCCAGAAAGAGTTCGCGAACGAATTACTGAATGGTCAACCAATTTAATGGAACCATTTGATGTGGGTATATGCGTCCAAAAAAGGCGATTATCCGAAAAAATTATTTCAGCCTTTTGGGCTCTTGGTAGCAAAAATTTACCATCTAACGGATAAATTATATAATTATCATCCATGATATGGAAAACTAAGTTAATTAAAAAATGGGAAGTTAGTGTAATGACTTTGATAATCAAAAATATAAAAACTTTAACATCATTACTATTTTTACCAATACTTGCAATTCCAAATATTGGCTATACTGATCAAAATAATCCCTACAATCCAAAACCACAATGGATTACTATTCACAGTTCAAACTACTATGATGGAGATAGCGACGATTTAGTTACTGCCGGCATTGGCTTTACACCTTTATCATCAATGATACAAGAATTCAAATTTGCTGATCCAGATAATCCAACAACACATGAGCTCCGTCAAGCCAAATTAAATCGCTTTATTGATACAAAAACCGGTGAAGGTCAATTATTTGGATTTAGACAGCAAAACTTGTCACCATTGTTCGACGGAAAAATAGCCGGCACCGAAATTTTAGCGACAATTAAAGAAGGAAATGTCGGTGTACTATTACACATTCCGGTTGATTTTAATAAGAAAAAACCATGTATTGTTGCCATTCCAGCTAGCAATTATGACGGTTTATATAACGCCAAAGATATACAAATTCGCGGGCTTTGGGGATTAAAACACAATTGTGCAGTAGTTTATAATGATAAAGGATTGGGCAATGGTATTTATGATATTAGTAGTCAACAAGGCTTTACTATAGAAGGAAAAATTGCAAAAGATAATCTATTATTTAATCCTAAGATCAAAAATAGAGAAAATTTTATAAAAAATTACCCCAATAGATATGCTGTTAAACAGTTACACTCAAAACAGAACCCTGAACATAATTGGGGCAAATATGTTTTACAGTCAATTGAATTTGCACTTTATGAAATCAATGATAGATTTTCAGCCACAAATACTCGAAACTTTACCAGCTATAATACATTAATATTGATCTATGGTGCCGAGGATGGTGCTAGTGCAGCCTTGAATGCCGGTGAATTAGATAAGATCGGAACCATTAATGGTATTGTTGCGGTTAATCCACAAATACAACCCAATCCAGAGATTGCCTCACTTACTATCCAAGAAGGAACTAGTGTAAGAAGTTTCAAATATAATTCAATCCCTGATTATGCTACTACAGCTGCGCTTTACATTCCTTGTGCCATCCCAGCAATTGAGCCCAATAAAGCAGACAGTTATGTTCCTTATGCGTCAAAATATTTTTATTCGCAAAATCGCTGTGATGCACTAAAAAAAGCTAATTTATTAACTAAAGGTACCCCTAAAGAAGCTCTAGAAAAGTTATATAGTTATGGTTGGCGTCCAGAGATGGAAATTCAGTTACCCTATTTTTATAATAAAGAATCAATTGCTTTTCCGTATCAATATATTAGTTCATATGGTCGCTTTGATGTTACAGAAAACATGTGTGATTATTCTGTTGCCAGTACGCAACAAGATCCACTCTATAATTTTGGTGAAGTAATGCCATTAAAAGAAGTAAAATTCTCTGAAATCTGGTCACTATCTAATGGTCATTTACCTATTTGGGCCAATAAAGATGTTACCGCAATCGATCTTGTCGCAAATAAGGATATCGATTCACCAAGAAGAGAGTGGTTCTCAAGCTCTGAAATTAAAAATCAGATAGATTATGGTACTAAAGGGGCTATTTGTTTACGAGAGAAAATAACCGAGAAACGAGTTAATGATGGACTAAAACAAGTACAAGCAACCGGAAATTTAAATAAAATTAAAACGTTTATTGTACATGGACAAAATAATGTCAAACAGTTAATAAATCATACATCTCGTCCGTATGTTGCTTTAAATAGTGGAGTAGAAGGAAAAGAATCGCAACTACGTTATATCGAAGTTGAAAATGCTAGTTATCTCGACGGAAAATCACCATTTGATAACACGCTATTAGCTATTGACTATTACGGTGAAGATGCCATCGAATGGTTATGGGCCAATCTAACTAACAATACTACATTACCTGAAAGTCAGGTAATTCGTACTAAGCCAAGAGGTGGCAGCATTAGCCAAGCTCCGCAAGCAACACTTGAAAACTTGGTACCAATAGCACAAAAACCGGATAGCAGTAACTTGATTATAATTGAAGATAGAAAAATCAGTTTACCTAAATAAAACTATCCAACTTTTTAATGGTTATCGAATAAATTTATGTAGTTAAATTATTCGGTAACTATTATCTCATAAGCTTATACCAATTTTATACCTGTACATATTTTCGGATATAAATCAAAAAAATGTGATTCTAATGCACTATAGTTTTGTTTAATATCAATAATGGTTTCTTGCAATAAATAAAGTTTTGGTCTTCGCTGAGCCATACCTTTTAATACTTTCGCAATAAAATCTATTGAAGCGTAATTTTCTAACCATGATTCTTGCCACATCGCATTCATAAAATGTTGATAATCTGTAGGATAATTAGTTATATAAGGTTGGATATACCTTTTAGTCATAATATTAAATGATGATAAAGTTTGACTTGAACCAAAATCATGCCAATACTTTGATAAAAAATGATCCCAAACAATATCAAGCGTTATTGGAGCAACACGTTGATGACTATTTCGAAATAACAATTTTGCTTGTTTAACAGTAGGAAAACTATCAGTAAAACTATCAATTTTTCTATGCAACATAATACCATCAGCTATCTCAGTTGGAAATTGCTGATAAGGGTCACCTTTTACAAAATCAGCAACAGTATTGCCAATTAGCGAGCTATTGGCAATGGTTGCTAAATGTAAATGCGCAAGTATATTCACAACTTTCTACCAACAATCAATCACGATGTTTAAATTCTCCTTCCGCAAATCCCTCTCGCCAATAACTGGTAATCTGAATAGCATTAGGTTCTAAATTGGGATATTTATCTTTGATTGAATGACGTAATTGTTGTGCCAATGATCTTTCCATTCCCCCCCAAAACAATATATTATCTTGATCACTAAAATTGATGTTCATCACCGCGTCAACTAATTGATTAGGAGCATTTAAATCCTTAACAAACCATTGAACTTTTACATTTTTGTTGATTGGTAGGTCAACAATATCCGTTTTGTGATTAACTTCAATAAAAGCTAATGCCGTTTGAGAACTAGGCAAATTTTCAAGCGTATAACAGATACTCGGTACTGCAGAAATATCGCCCATCAAAACTAAAAATTGATTATCAAATTCTAATTTACCAGCAGTACCTACAATACCAACTTGATCACCTATTTTGGCCTTTTGAGCCCAAACCGTCGCTAATCCTTGAGAATGAATAGCAAAATCAATTATTAGTTGATTAGTGGATTCATCATAACCACGAATACTGTAACTACGTGCTAACTGGCGAATTCGATCACTGACCATGATTTTATTATTTTCATCTAATTGCGGAAAAGTAATTTCACCAGTCAAAGGATCTGCAAAGAGTAATTTTAAATGAGGACAAATCCAACGCGGATTGACCATCAATGGTTTATCACAGCTAAAATGCAAACGTAAAAAACTACGGGATAACTGTTCAACTTTGATAACTGTTAATAGCGCATTAATAATTGCTTTTCTTGGTTTCTCTTGCATGTGATGATCCTTATATTGCTGATATAACAGAAACATCATACAACAAAAAATAGATTAGATTAGGATATTTTTTAAATAAGAAAATAATCAAAATAATTAATATCGTTTATTGTCAGAATTCAGGAAATAAAGTTTGAGATTAAATATGATTAATAGATTAAATAATACAGATCATTAAACTAATTTTCGTTAATCTAAACAGAGTTCAATAATCAGAATCACTAAATAAGAATAATACTGCTAAAACTCAAAATTATTATATCGGCCTTCAGTGAGATAAATATCATATAGAACTTAATATTCTCAAAAAATATCTAATACTATTAATTTTGACTATGGAAGTGTAAGTTAATTTATAGTTAATTAACGATATCGTTATTAAGCTATTACATAAAAACTACCTTTCCTCAAAATTTGAGGATTACCCAATTATTTATAAATCTAACTATTTGATATATAGTGCATATATATCATACTTTTCTGAAATTATACGAAAGACAATAATAATCTACTTAACTTTAAATTCAGAAAGTAACTAGATCATGTCTTGAATAATTGATTTTTTATATTTTTGATTAACTCTCTATC
This sequence comes from Gilliamella sp. LMG 34362, assembly GCF_984569125.1. Lineage (NCBI taxonomy): Bacteria > Pseudomonadati > Pseudomonadota > Gammaproteobacteria > Orbales > Orbaceae > Gilliamella > Gilliamella sp. LMG 34362. The sequence continues at coordinate 1,960,426 of NZ_OZ474902.1, forward strand.
AGTATCGGTTATATGGCTGTCGCTTTGCCAATATTTTAAATAAATAAGTTGTTGTTTACTTAATTTTAATTCTATATTGTATAGTTTTTTATCTATATCCGCTAGCTCCGACGCCGACGCCTTGCTCGTTTTCAACGGCTCGATGTCGGCTTTTGACATTTCGTTCGCTACTCTCTCTTCATGCCAACGTCGCTTTAACCACTGATGATATCGTTCAGTATCGTAATCCATCCTAAGCTCAGCGCCAAAAACGGTTTTCACCGCTTTCGGCAATCGCTCGGTCAACTTTGATTCGGGAAAACCACACACCACAATCTGACGATTTGGATATTTTTTAAACTGCATAAAACGTAGATTTAGGCAACAGCCTAAATACTCAGTTAAAAGAAAAGCACCTTGATTATAAGCACGTAAAAACATACCTTCTTTAAATAGTAATATGCCTTTAAATTGATCTTGTTGATAAAATTTTTGTAACATATTCATAATGATTTTTGTCTAATAAATAATTACCCAATTTATTTTCTACAAAGAGCATTCGCATAGTGAGTACGATATGTTGGCCCAATAAAAAAATCATATGGTTGTAGACCGACAAAACCATCATGACTATGAACTACAAATCCCCATCTAGGATTATCCTTACTAATTTCCTTTGCCCAATAATTTCCAACAAATGAACTTACATCATGCCCCATTTTTTGCCAGTTTGAATCAGGATAACCATCTTTAGTAGCCCATCCCCATTCACCAAACACCGATTTCCCAATTTGTCTGGTAAAGCTATTACTTAAATGATCTGCTGAGCTTAGGTTATAAAAATCATAAGAGCGAGGTGAATCTGAAAGTTCTGTTATAGATAGCATGTTATTACGACCGCCACAAATCTGCACTGCTTGCTCAATAGTGATCTGTCCAATATGTGGAATAACCCATATATTAGTAGGATTAAAAGTATATTCATGGATGACATTATTATTTCGAATCAGTGTTGCACGTACAGTAACTGGTCCTGTAGGTTTATCATTTAATGTAATATAACCCCTACTATCAATACTGACCTTATTATCAGGATTAACTGGAATACTAAATTGATAATCCGTTTGAGCCCCCGTCATAACTAGCTGAAATTTTGCCCCAGAAAATCCTGTAGTTGGAAATTTTCTCCCTGATGACTCAGTCGGATTAACTTTATAACCCATATTAGGAACATAATCACTTGAATAACCACCTCCATTCTTTGGATCCCTTTGCGTAAAATTAGGATCATTCCAACTATAACTATCATCTGGGTTAATACCATCCCATTGATATGCGGGCACTAATTCAGTCGCATAAGGTTTGGCATAACACAACTCTGATTTTGCCGCAATTTTGTATGCTTTTTTTATTGTTACAAAATCACTTGTTCTTGGAATGCCATATTGTGAAAAAGTTTGCGCTTGATTACTTATCACTAACATTAATGGCATTGGATAACCACTTCCACAGCCAATTATCTTATTTTTATCACTAGTCGGAATTTTGTTGCCATTAGCATCAAACCATTGCCAAGTGGTTTCCGTGGTTAGAAATGGTTGAATAGGATCGATATCATCACCATCTAAATCTTCATAGTTTTTACGATTGTCTAATGATTGATAGTTAAACCACTGTATGGCGAATTGATTAAACGTTAAATTACCATCAAACTCTTTAATTTCGTTTTCTTTGATATTACCGGTAGATTCACTATAAAATACACCGTCTACCATAAAACCATGTTTATCCGCAGCTATCTGTGTATTTATAACTTCAGGGGTATTCCCATGAATAACGTTAACAGTTTGAACGATTAATGCATTAATATTAAAGCTCGATAATAATAAGATAAATAAATATAATGAATAAATTAAATTGGGAGATTTATATGAATAACGTATCTTTATACGTAATAGACTAAAATTATTTATTGATAAGTGTTTATTGCCCGATGCCCGATGCCCGATGCCCGATGCCCGATGCCCGATGCCCGATGCCCGATGCCCGATTAAGACCATATTTTAACATATTTTCGCTAATCCTTGCTATAATTTACATATAATTTTCAAACACATACATTAAATATCATAAAAAAAATAATATTATTCTAAATAGTGAATGTAAAAAAATACATCTGTTATATAGTAAAGTAAAATATCAGATTTGTAATAACTTTTTATGTAAAAATTTGTTAATAAAATGTTTTACATAAATACAGCAAGTTAGTCACTTTATAAAATAAAAAACACTTTTATTAGGAAGACAATTCCTCTTTCCTCAAAATTTTTTGATCTGCTTTTGTCGTTGTTCTCGATCAAAAAACGTCCACGCAACAAAACGGCTTATTTTTTGACCTTGAGCCATAGGGATAATTTTGTATTCAGTTACAGATGATTTTTTTAACTGTTTTTTTATGTTTGTCAGTGATTCTTTTTTCGAAACCAACGAAGTAAACCATAGGCATTGTGTTTTATAGTTAACACTTTCGGCAATTATTTTGGTTATAAATGCACTTTCTCCTCCTTTGCACCAAAGTTCAGCATGTTGTCCACCAAAATTAAGCACAACTTGATCTTTTTCTGAACTTAATTTACCCAATTTTTGTAGTTTTGTATGAGCACTCGCTTGAGCCTGTTGCTTTGAATTATGAAAAGGAGGATTGCATAAAGTTGCTAGGTAAAATTCTTTCGGTTTAATGATATTTGCCAAAATAGCCTCTCTGTTGGGTTGTAAACGACATTGTAGGCTATTTTTTAATAGTTCATTAGATTTTTTTATTAACGACGCAACCTTGATTGATGTTGGATTGATATCACTACCAACAAATGACCAACCATACTCAGCACAGCCAATAATCGGATAAATGGCATTTGCACCAACCCCAATATCTAAAATGCTAATTCTCTTACCCATAGGGATCTTATTCTGATTATCTTGCGCTAATAAATCAGCCAAATAGTGGATATAATCTGCTCGCCCTGGAATTGGAGGGCATAGGTAATCGTCTGGAATATCCCAATAAGAGAGTTGATAATAGTGTAATAAAAGTGCTTTATTTAGCATCTTCACGGCAACAGGATTAGAAAAATCAATCGTTACCCGACCATATTGGTTAGGTTTAACAAAGTTAGATAATGCTGGTAAAGTTTTAATAAGTAAATCAAATGGGTAGCCATTAATATGCTTATTACGATGATGTAAAACATCTTTTTTAATTGTTGGCGATGTTGTCTGCATGAATAATCCAATATGAAAAATTGCCGATTATTATAGTCTTTTTACACAAATATGCGAAAATAGCCAAAGCTTTTAGATAGTAAAAACCCCTTTCCTCAAATTTTTTATTACTGTTAAACTAAAATTTATTTAAGTGTAACTAATTCGAAAATTAACTGTGGATTTGTTATAATCTGCCACTTTTAATTCACATAATAACGCAATGAAACGTCTATCCAAATTATCAATAATACCATTTATTAGTTTAATGCTAATCTCTTTTCAACTGCATGCAAGCGAGTTTAATGGGCAGGAGTTATCGTTATTTTGGGCTATCCCATTTGTTGGAATTTTGCTTTCTATCGCATTATGCCCATTATTTCTAGCACGGCTGTGGCATCATCATTATGGCAAAATTGTTCTGGTTTGGTCGTTACTATTTCTAGGCTCTGCGTTATTTTCTTTTGGTTTATCTACCACAATTCAATTAACAGCTCATGCCATTATTGAAGAGTATATCCCCTTTATATTATTACTTTTGGCATTGTTCACTGTTTCTGGTGGTATTCTTATCAAAAGTGATAAAATAAGCACGCCAAAATCAAATGTTATTTTATTAGCCATTGGAGTGGTATTAGCTTCAATTATGGGAACAACTGGCGCAGCTATGTTAATGATTCGGCCAATACTGCGAGCTAATCGGCAACGACACCATTCAGTCCACACAGTAATTTTCTTTATCTTTTTAGTCGCCAATATTGGTGGTGGTTTGACGCCGTTAGGTGATCCACCATTATTTATTGGTTTTTTAAAAGGAGTGGATTTTTTCTGGACAGTTAAACATATGTTATTACCAGTTATTTTGACATCCGGTTTATTACTCATTATTTATTATTTTATCGATAGATATTATTATTGTAAGCAATATGGCAATATTACTCTTTACCATAGTTCAGAAGCAGTTAAATTATATGGTCTAAAAAATATCGGCTTACTAGTGGCGATAATTGCTAGTGTGCTTTTATCTGGCATTTGGCATCCGGCGATAAATTTCACACTATTAGGATCGCAAGTTGAATTACAAAATCTAGTTCGTGATGGCCTTTTTATTGCTATAACGATTATTTCAATATTGATCACGCCAAAGCAAGTACGAGCTGGCAATGAATTTAATTGGGATCCAATCAAAGAAGTTGCCAAATTGTTTATTGGTATCTTTATTACTATAGTGCCCGTTCTGGCAATTTTGCGTGCCGGCAATGACGGTGCTTTGAGTTCTGTAGTATCATTGGTCACCAGTGAACAAGCCACACCAATAAACAGTATGTATTTTTGGTTATCGGGATCATTGTCAGGATTTTTAGATAATGCACCAACTTATCTGGTGTTTTTTAATTTAGCTTCGGGTAATGCAACTACATTAATGACCACTTATGCAGACACACTATTGGCAATTTCAATGGGTTCTGTATTTATGGGCGCATTAAGTTACATTGGTAATGCACCTAACTTTATGGTTAAAAGTATTGCCACACAACATAAAATTAATATGCCAAGCTTTTTTGGCTATATGAAATGGTCAATAGGGATTTTAATTCCAATATTTATTATTGATAATTTGGTATTTTTTGTATTGTGTTAGCTAAAATAAGATGAATATAAAATTCTTTAATTGAGGCTGTAATTAAGCAATACTGTATCGGTAAACTTTTTCAGAAGTGAAGTGATGTACTAAATGAAAATTCCTGATAGCCAATCAACGGTTGAATCATTATGGTTAACTATTTGGCGTATCCTATAACTTTGGCCGCATTTTCTCCCAGTGGTAAAATGTTCCATTGTTCGTTATGAATAATTAAGATAAATTTCAATTGCAACATCAATGAATTTGTGTAGGTAACTATGATAGGCTAACATTCAACCGCTCTTTCTGTTGGCTTCCCTTAAGTGTTGCACAAGTGATATTTTTCTCTTTTATTATCTTTGCTATCATCGCTCTATAAACTATAACTAAAAAAATGAGCACCTCCATAATAAGTCAGACTAACTGGAGTAGTTTTTTAGTTCACGGTTAATTATTTTTTTGAATTTTGAAAGAAACAGATATACCTGAAAGTTTTGATGATAATTAAAAATGCTCTGCTATTTTGTATAAAAAACACCCTCACCAAGTCAGAAAAATAATTAATATCACCATATATATTTTTTATTTTTACTATAAATCAATTTATAGCAAACAATAAATATCATAACTAACGTTATCGAAACAAATAAAAATTTTAGAATTTTTATTCTATAAAAAAACTTCAACTGCTTGGTATTCAATCGCGTTCTGATGAACTTTTAAACGGAAAAATTTTAAAAATGTGAAGCTTCGCACATTTTTAATAAAAAGTCATGCATAGCTATAATTTATAGCCAAAATATTATGTTAGCTGTCCAAATATTAAAGGTGAGATTTCGATTTACTTTTTAGAATGTGGTTGTAAGTTTTAAAAAGAAGTGAGGTTCAGAATGATTGAAATGTTACTTGATAAAGATTTTTTCTCGTCTAGCGATCAAAATATCGCCATTGAGCCTCGAACACCACAACCCGTCTATCCTGAACATACCCATAATTTCAATGAGATCGTTATTGTAACTAGTGGATACGGTAAACACATATTGAATGGGCGACTTTTTGATTTGTATCCAGGCATGATGTTTTATATTAAGGCTTCCGACTGTCATTTGTACGAGAGCGTTCATGATTTGCATTTGACCAATATTTTGTTTAGAGATCCTAAAAATTTTCATTTTATCAATGGAATAAATCAATTAATTCCAAATCCTGATCCAATTCAATCGCATTACTTTTTTGATAAAAAATCTTATGAAAATATTCAATCGATTATTAAGCAATTAACGCCAAATCAATCAAATGCTATTCAGGAGAGTTTATTTTTACAATTACTTTTGATTTTTAATAATAATCTTTATGTTAATCAGGGTTCTGGTTCCTATGATAATCGCGTTAAACAACTTCTACGTTGGTTACAAATCAATTTTAAGGAGCAAATTAATTGGGCACAATTAACTGAGCAATTTTCATTATCATTACGCTCTTTTCATCGACATATAAAGAATGAAATTGGTGTCACACCACAAAAATATCTAATAAAACTACGGTTGGCTAATGCTTACACACAGTTAATTTACAGCAATAAATCCATCACAACTATTGCACAAGAATGTGGTTTTAATGATAGTGCTTATTTTTCAACCTGTTTTAAACAAGAATTTACGTTTTCGCCACAAACATTACGTAATAATCCAGATAAACGTTATCATTAATCAATCAGGAACAGTCTATGGAAAAATGTTTACGTTTATATAAACAAGACTATTTTATTTCGGAGATAAATACTGTTACTGTCGAAAGACGTGATCATCAACAACCCTTTCCTTTGCATAACCACGATTTTAATGAAATTGTGATTGTCTGTTCTGGTAATGGGCTACATCATTGGAATGAATATGTTTATCCGATTACCAGTGGTGATATTTTATATATTAATCCGAAAGATGTGCATGGCTATGAATCTGTTAATGACCTTAGATTGGATAATATTTTATATTTGAGAGAATCACTATTTTTATCATCCACTATTGAGTCTTATTTACCTAAAGTGACTGCTAGACATAATGAACGGTCTTGGCGTATTCAACCTTCATCCCTTAAACTTTTATCACCACTTATTGAACAGTTAGATGTTGAGTCTAAGAAAAACAATTTAGCCTCCGTTCATTTATCTGAGGCTCTTTTTTTGCAGTTGGTTATTTTGTTAGACCGGATTAAACAAGTTCCTACGGTAGCTCTACCTACTGCTACTCATCAATTGGATTTATTGTTCACTGCTCTTCATAACAGTATTGCAACCCCATTTAATATTGATGTTTTTTGCAAAGACAATCATATCGCAAGCCGTTCACTTAGTCGCTTATTTAAAAGTCAAACAGGGATGACTATTACTGGCTACTTACAAAAAAGACGTCTATGTGATGCAATGTCTTTACTTAGAACTACTGATTATTCGATTAGTATGATTGCGGCAGAATGTGGTTATGATGATAGTAACTATTTTTCATCTGTGTTTAAAAAGCTGACCAATCAGACTCCTTCCGAATATCGAGCCCTATTTAACGATAAGAAGTGATAATTGAGTGTGTAGAAATGATTATATATTTAGTTTCCTCTCTTTGATGTGTATTAAAGAGAGGAATATTTTATAATAAATAAAAAACTTCAGTTAATGATTCACTAATCGGGCTATTATCAGAATTGCTTGGCATGATATCTTTCATAAATGCCCACCATTTTTGACAAGCAGCTGTTATAGCTACAGCATCCCAACGTTCCTCAGATTCAATTTCGACATAGGCAAAAAGTAAATTTCTTTTGCTGTCTAAAAAGATTGAGTAATTGTGAGCTCCATGTGATTTAAGTTCTTTCACTAAGTCAGGAAATATTTCATCATGCCGCTTCTTATACTCTGCATGTTTATCAGGATGAACCTGCATAATACTCGCTTTTCTTATCATAATAATTCCTTTTTACTTGAAATAGGTTAACTTTATGTTTAACCTATTTCACTTTCATTGTGTCATTTTTATTGGTAAATAGAATGATATAATTGCTCAATTTCTCTTACGTTAGTATCGCGAGGATTACCTCCGGTACAAACATCATCAAAAGCAGCTTGGGCTAGCGCAGGAATATCATTTAATTTTACACCGATCTCTTTTAATGTTGCAGGAATACCGACATCAATGTTAAGTTGTTTAACTGCATTAACAGCAGCTTTTCTCACTTGTTCGATTGTCATGTTTTCCGTCAAAGCGACTCCCATTGCTTTAGCGATATCGCGATATTTCTCACCAGTAAATTCAGCATTGTAAGCCATTATATGAGGTAAAAGGACGGCATTAGCCACACCATGAGGCGTACCATAAAAAGCTCCTAATGGATGTGCCATTCCATGAACTAATCCTAAGCCCACATTTGAAAAACCCATTCCAGCAATATATTGTCCTAATGCCATGTCTTCACTACCTTTAGCGATCCCGCTTACCGAGTCACGTAATGAGCGAGAAATAACTTCAATCGCTTTCAAGTGGAACATGTCTGATAATTCCCACGCCCCTTTAGTTATATAACCTTCAATCGCGTGAGTTAAGGCATCAACACCAGTTGCTGCTTTTAAACTAGCAGGCATACTTGTCATCATATCTGAATCAATAATTGCAACAGCCGGAATATCGTGTGGATCAACACAGACAAATTTGCGTTTATTTTCTTCATCTGTGATTACGTAATTAATGGTCACTTCAGCAGCTGTACCTGCTGTCGTAGGAATTGCGATCGTAGGTACTGCTGTTTTTTTAGTTGGCGCAACGCCTTCAAGACTACGAACATCCGCAAATTCTGGATTATTGATGATAATACCGATAGCTTTTGCGGTATCTTGGGGGGACCCCCCACCAATCGCAATCAAATAATCTGCACCAGATTGTTTGAAAACTTCAACCCCTTTTTGAACAATACTAATGGTTGGATTTGGCATAACTTCATCAAATACTTGATAAGAAAAACCATTGTTATCTAGTAATTGTGTTACTTTAGTTGCTACTTTGAATTTGATTAGATCTTTATCCGTAACTACTAACGCTTTTTTAAAACCACGTTTTTTAACTTCTTCTACGATTTGACTGATTGAGCCTGCACCAAAATAAGATGTTTCATTTAAAATCATTCTATAAGCCATAATGTTTTCCTTTTAATTAACTAGTCATTCCTAAACCAACAATATTGGCAGCAACAATGATTACTAAACAACCAATACAAAGAATACGTACTGGTTTTTTACCGGTACCAAACCACTCTTTTAGTGCTAAACCAACAATCCCACCACAAAGTACATAGAAACTCATATGTAACATCCAACTCATAAAGCCATATTCTGTTGGAATATTTGCATGCCCCCAAGCATAGAAGAAGAATTGGAGATACCACATTGCACCACCTAAGATAGCAAAAAGAATATTGCTAATTAATAAGGCTTTGGCAACAGAGATATCCTTTTTGAAGGATAAGTCTTTTTTAACGCAGAGTCGACTTATACAGAAACCGAGATTAATAATTGCCCCCCCACCCATGATAATGACATAACTTGGAAGTGCCACGTATAAATGATCCACACCAAGCTCAGCCGCTTTTTCATGCATAGGTACTGCAGCGCTCATAGCAAATGACATACCAGCCGAGAAAATACCACACATGATGGCAAGAAGAAGGCCTTTCTTTAAGTTAAAATCTTCAACTTGTACACCTAAGGTTTTTTCTTTCAATAAGCCGGCGTAAGTTACTATAGCAACCCCAATAACAGCAACGACTACGCCTAATAATGTCATTTTACCGCCAGTCGAGGCCAATAATTCACCAAATTTACCTTGTAATATTGGAGTCATTAGAGTGCCGACGATTAAGGTTATCCCAATAGCGATACCTATTCCCATCGACATACCTAAATAACGCATTGTTAAGCCATAACCAATGTTACCGACTCCCCACATTGCGCCGAATAAGAAGACCGGAATTAATATGTCTGAACCAAACGAACCATAGTAAGCCCAAAAATCTGGTAATAAAAAATAACTTATTGTCCATGGTAATATAATCCAAGAAAATAACCCTGCGATTGACCACATGGTTTCCCATGACCAGTTTTTTACTTTTTTAAGTGGTGCGTAAAAACAAGCAGCAGAAGCAGCACCAACAAAGTGCCAGAATATGCCTAAAATAATTGAACTACCCATATCCTTATCCTTATATTTTTATTAGCAATTTTTACTGTTTTATAGCATCTTCCAATGGAGTGACACCAAAACGCTCAGCTAACAATTTAAACTCTTCCGAAGTGATAGTTTGACGTTTGCCTCCCATTGATAACACTTTGACTAAAACTTCTGCCGATTTTTCAGCTGTATCAATTAAGCCAAAAGCTTCATCTAAGGTTGGACCTGTTCCAAATACACCGTGAAAAGCCCATAAAACTAAACTATGTTTTGCCATCTGTTTTGCAGTGGCATAACCAATCTCATCTTTACCCGGAACCATCCAAGGCACCACACCAACACCATCAGGAAATACAACTAAACATTCGGTGCTCATTTCCCACAACCATCTGGTAATTACCGCAGTATCAAGCTCTAGGACATATGTTAAAGCAATTAAATTAGTTGCATGACAGTGCATGATGACTCTATCTTTTCCTTGGCTTTGCTCAATTCTTACAATATGAGATTGAAGATGAGCAGCTAGTTCAGAAGTTGGTAAACCACCATTTATCAATCCCCACATGATGTAATAACCTTTGCCCTGTTCATCGATTTTAACAATAGCTAACGTGTCAGCAGGATCTAATATGACATTGCGGAAATACTTACCAGATCCAGTGACAATAAAGTACTGGTCAGCAAGTTTAGTGACATCTTGCGTCAAAGATACATGACGTGGTTTTTCATAAAACTCATTTTGAAAAGAGATCACATCACTTTCAAGTAACCTTAAACTGACATTACCACCATTACGCTCATCCCAGCCTTTTAGCCACATATCATAAGTGGCTTTGATCATTCCTTTTACAAACCAAGAAGAAAGAATCTGTTGCATTTTATGTTCCTTATGATCGTTTAGTTAAGACAGTTGTTTCATATTGACGAACCTCATCTAGCCATTGACCACCAACTGGAACTTCATTTAATAAACAGTACTGATCCCAAACTGCTTGCCAAGGTAATGATTTTTGTTCTTCTAGTAATGCGAGTCGTGAGGTAAAATCACGATCATGTTCATATTTTTTTAATCTTTCTGTTGGTTCTAATAATGCTTTCAATAAGCATTTTTTCATATTACGAGTACCAATTACCCATGCTGCAATACGGTTAATAGAAGCGTCAAAGAAATCTAGACCAATATGCACACGGTCAAATAGTTTGTTTCGGATGATTTCACTTGCAATATTTTGCGTTTCATCATCGAAAAGTACCACGTGATCACTATCCCAACGTACAGGGCGGCTAACATGAAGTAATAGATGTTCAACAAATGGCATAACGGCAGAAATTTTGTCGGAAATCACTTCCGTTGGATGGAAATGCCCAGCGTCTAAACATAATGCAGTTTTACGTGATGTCGCATAAGCTAAATAAAATTCATTTGAACCAGCGGTATAAGATTCAAGACCAATACCAAACAATTTACTTTCAACCGCATCAATATGATATTTTGGGTCAATTCTTTCACGAATAATTTCATCCAATGATTCAACTAAATGTTGTCTAGGACTAAATTTGTCGACAGTAATATCTTTCATACCATCAGGTAGCCAGATATTCATAACAGAAGGTGTGCCTAATTCTTTACCAAAATATTCTGATACTTTACGACATGCTTTGCCGTGTTCTATCCAAAATTGACGAATTTCTGGATTAACATGGGTTAAAGTGCCTTCATTACTTAAAGGATGTGAAAAATAAGTTGGATTAAAATCTAAACCGATTTGATGTTTTTTAGCCCATTTGACCCAATTGGCAAAGTGTTCCGGTTTAACTTCATTACGATCGACTTTTTGATCTGATTCTAAATAAGAAGCATGTAGATTTAGTCGTTTAGGGCCTGGTATAAGGCTAAAGGCTTTATCTAAATCTGCTCTTAATTCATCAGCTGTACGAGCCTTACCTGGATAATTACCAGTTGCTTGAATACCACCAGTTAATTCACCTTCTTGCTTTTCAAAACCACCAACATCATCTCCTTGCCAGCAATGAACTGAAATCGGTAATTTTGCCATTGCTGCTATTGCAGCATCTGTATCTACCCCAATTTCAGCAAATCTTGCTTTAGCGATCTGATAAGCATTTTCAATTGTGTTCATGTAGCACTCCTTAATTAATATAAAAATTTTCAATACAATTTGGTTGATAAAATTTAGTGTCAAAATTCTGTGAAATTAACTGTCTTAATGCATCAATATCCGCAATTTCACCTAATGAAATTAACTGATAGCCAACATTTCCTAATGCCGAAGATTCAATAGGTCCAGCGGTGACATTAACATTGCATAAGTCAGCACATAACTGGTTTAAAAAAGCATTTTGACAACCTCCACCGACAATGTGTAATGTCTTAATGGGATTACCACTCAGTGTCGATAATTCGTGTAATACATCTCGATATAAATAAGCTAGGCTGTCAAAAATACATCTGACTAATTGAGCGAGGTTTTTAGGCGTTTGACCACTGTTTTCTAAACAAACCTGTTTAATGGTTTCTGTCATGGAGTCCGGATTTAAAAACCGTGGATCATTGGGATTTATAAGAAACGTAAAAGGTTGTTCTTGTTTTGCCGATGCGATTAATTCAATAATATCTTTAACGTTATTTTCAGCACAAACCCGTTGAAATAACCATAATCCCATGATGTTTTTTAATACTCGATAATTACCATCTACACCACCTTCATTGGTAATATTGGCTTTTAATGCTTGTTTGCTTATCAGTGGTTGTTTTGATTCCAATCCCATTAATGACCAAGTACCCGAACATAAATAAGCACTATGTAAATTGATGATTGGTGCAGCAATAACCGCACTAGCAGTATCATGACTTGCGACTGCTATTACAGGGATATGATCACCCTTGGCACTTTTCCAATATCCAACTTGATTTCCAGGCTTACTGATATCACCAAACCATTTACGTGGTATACCAAGATAATCAAGTAAATCTTTATCCCAATCTTGAGTCGTCACATTGACAAGTTGTGTGGTGGTTGCATTGGTATATTCTCGATTTAATACACCGGTTAATCGGTAAATCAGATAATCAGGAATCATGACAAAATCAGTTACTCGTGATAACCATTCTGGTGATTCAAGCATCATTGCCCTAAGTTGATAAAGTGTGTTAAAGGTTAAAAACTGAATTCCCGTTTTTTGATAAATATTTTCTAGACCAATGTCATCTTGTACTTTTGACATAATGTTGTCAGTACGATGATCTCGATAAGAGTAAGTAGGGCCGACAATTTGACCTTGTTTATCAAGCAACACATAATCAACCCCCCATGTATCAATACCGATACTATCGAGTTTGATATCTTGTTGGATAATTTTGTTTAATCCGGTTATGATTTCTTGTTCTAAGTATGTCAAATCCCAACAAAAATTTTTACCATCACTTTTATATCCATTACTAAATCGATGTATCTCAGTTAGTGTTAATTTTCCTGTTTGAGATCGAAAACTCGACAACATGACTCTGCCACTTGATGCGCCTAGATCAATTGCAGCAATATATCTATTTGCCATTATAACTACCCTCACTTTTACTAATGAAGACAGTCTAGTGAACTATTTTTATTTACACTTTTAATCGATGGCCATTGTTAAATAAGTTTGGCAAAATTTTTAAAATGCTTGTGATCTGTACCACAAAATAAGAACAAAGATGGTGTTTTTATACTTTCATAATAAATATTGATATAATGGTTCATTTAATAAATAAATTGAGAGCTATTTATGTTAAATCAATTAAAAGCAATAATTCAGTATCTTTTACCTAAACAGTTATTAACAGTTATATTTGGTTGGTTAGCCAACAAACGTTTAGGAAAAGTCACAACATGGATGATTATTGGTTTTTGTAAGCTATACAAAATTGATCTAAGTGAAGCGAAGTTAACTGATGCTAAAGATTATCCAACATTTAACGATTTTTTTGCTCGTGAACTCAATGAAGATGCGAGACCTATTGATCCTGCGGCAAGTTCAATTGTCATGCCAGCAGATGGTGTAATTAGTCAATTCGGTAATATTCAAGATAATTTATTATTACAAGCTAAAGGCCATTTTTACTCATTAGAATCTTTACTTGCTTGTCATCCGGATATGATAAAGTTTTTTAAAAATGGCTCTTTTGCTACCACTTATTTATCACCTAAAAACTATCATCGTTTTCATATGCCTTGTGATGGTATATTACGTGAAATGATTTATGTACCAGGCTCTCTGTTTTCAGTTAACAAAGCAACAACTGAAACCATTCCAAATATTTTTGCCCGAAATGAACGAGTAATTTGTTTATTTGAAACCGAATTTGGACCAATGGCTCAAATTATGGTAGGCGCGACTATCGTTGGTAGTATTGAATTAAATTGGGCTGGTATAATTACACCACCTCGTGATGGAGTGATGAAACGTTGGACTTATGCTGGGGAAGTTAAATTAGCAAAAGGCCAAGATATGGGATGCTTTAAATTAGGCTCAACCGTTATCACCTTATTTGCCTCCAACGCTGTTGAATTTGATAGCCATCTAAAACATGGTGATATTACCCGAGTAGGTCAAAAACTAGCAGAAAGGATCTAATCTATGTTGATGCGTGGTTTTTTGTGTTGGATATTACTTGCTATTTCATGCTTTGCTGTAGCTGAAGAATCAATACCTGTTATTGATAATGAAGATCAACTTGCAGAAGTGATTACTAAACTTGATGAAAAAAATGAAGATCTTCGCCAGAATATGGAGTACCAAAAATCACATTTAACCAGCATCATTAATGAACAAAATAATATTAATACCCAAATTTCACATGTTCAAAATACCCTTGCAACACTTGCTGAACAAGGCGAATGGTTAAGTTTTTCAACCGCCTTAGGCGAAACTTTGCGCCAACAATTATTGCGATTACCAGAAAAACCAAAGTCTCAACCACTAGATGCAGAAATCGCTGAAGCGAAAGTACAACAGCTTAATTATTCAAATACCTTAAACGGATTAGATAATTATCCGACATTAAGCATTCCTTTAAATAATCTTAAATCAGCCAGTCAATATCGACGATTGTTACGTGAGCAAAGTGAACTACTTAAAACATTAATTTCAGGAACCGATACCACGATTCTTGAATTAACTAAATTAAAAATTTCCAATAATCAATTAACCAATGCTATCGATGAAGTTAATGATGCTGCTCATCGTTACTTCTTTTGGGTTGCTGATGTTAACCCTATTTCACTTAGTTTTCCTTTAGACTTAGCCAAAGATGTGGTGTATATCACCGTTTCAATCGATACGTTATCACAACTCTACAATGCTTGTTTAGAAGTGCTTAGTGCACCAAAACCACTATTCTTTTTAGTATTATCGATAATGTTTGTATATGTGCATTTTAAAATGCGAGGCAAATACAACACATTCTTAAATAAATCAGCTACTCGAGTCGGCAAAGTCACTCAAGATAATTATTCTTTAACTTTAAAAGTCATTATTTTTTCATTGATAATGGCATTACCTGTACCTATTTTGTGGGCAGCGTTAGGTTATGCGCTACAAATTAATTGGGATTACCCTGTCGCAGTTGCTTTAGGTTATGGTGTCAATGCCGCTGCGCCTATTTTGTGGGTATTCATCATTACGGCACACTTTGCATCTCCAAATGGATTATTTATTACTCACTTTGGTTGGGCAAAACAAAATGTTCGTCACGCAATGAAATACTATCAACTATCTGTTTGGGTCGTGATTCCATTAGTTGTCGTTGTGATGAGTTTTGATCAGTTTAGTAATCGCCAATTTGCTGCAACTATTGGTCGTATAGCATTTATTATCCTCTGTTTTGCTTTAGTGTTTATGACTAACTCAATTCATCGAGCTGGCGTTCCTCTTTATATTGATAAGAAAGGTTCGGGTGATAACGTATTAAGTCATATTTTGTGGTTTATGCTATTAAGTGCACCATGGCTAGCTATTATTGCTGCTTGTTTAGGTTATTTATCGACGGCAGAAGTTTTATTAGGCAGATTAGAAGCCTCTGTCATAATCTGGTTTGGCTTGCTTGTTATCTATTTTATGATTCGCCGTTGGATGTGGATACAAAAACGTCGTATTGAATTCGAACGGACTAAACAACGCCGATTAGAGCGTATGCAACGCGCCAAAGGCATCGAAGAAGATATAAACTCAATCAATGATAGTGTTGATGAACCTATTATCGATTTAGATGCGATTAGTGCCCAATCATTACAATTAGTCAGATCAATTATTATGCTTATAGCATTAATCAGTATGATCTTACTTTGGTCGGAACTTCATTCGGCTTTTGCCTTTATGAATAATATAAAGCTTTGGGGTACAAGTACCATTATCAATGGTACTGAGATTGAACAACATATCACGCTTGGTGCGGTATGTATCGCTATTTTAGTCATGACCATTACTGTTCAATTGGTTAAAAATTTACCGGCATTACTTGAGTTAGGCATTTTACAACATTTAGATTTAGCGCCAGGTACTGGGTATGCGATTACAACGGTATCGAAGTACATTATTTTGATGATAGGATGTATGATTGCTTTTTCATTCATTGGTATAGATTGGGCAAAAATTCAGTGGTTAATTGCAGCACTAGGTGTTGGTCTAGGTTTTGGTCTACAAGAGATCTTTGCTAATTTTATTTCCGGTTTAATTATTTTGTTTGAAAAACCAGTGCGGATTGGTGATACCGTTACGATTCGAGATTTAACCGGTAATATCACTAAAATTAGTACACGAGCTATTACAATTGTCGATTGGGATCGTAAAGAAATTGTCATGCCTAATAAGGCGTTTATCACAGAACAATTAGTCAACTGGTCCCTATCCGATTCAATAACTCGTATAGTATTAACCATACCAGCAACCATTGATGCAGATAGTGAACTGGTTATGAAACTTTTACAACAAGCTTGTGAAGAGTGTGAATTTGTACTTAACGATCCAGAACCACAAGTCTTTTTAGTTGATATTCAAGAAGGAATTCAACTGTTTGAATTACGCGTATTTGCGGCAGAAATGGGACATCGAATGAAACTACGCAGTGCCATACATAAACTCATTTTAGATGCTTATCGACGTCATAACTTGACCTTACCATTCCCGCCATTGCAAACGAACTTAGAAGCACTTGGTCGTAAAAGTGGTCGCCGAAGTTACAGTATTGGCACAGTTTAGCCAAAAATTGTTTCTAACCATGGCACCCCAAAAGCTCCCGGTGCCAATAGGACAAATGCCCAAATAGGAGCAGAAGCCACATTGGCAATATTGAATTTTGTTGCTGGCATATGCATGGTGCCAGCAATCAAAGGAACTACTGCCCGCAAAGGACCAAAAAATCGTCCAATAAACACCCCAAATGTCCCATAACGCTGAAAAAACTGTTCAGCACGAAACACCATTTTCGGGTATTTATTCAATGGCCATGAAGCAATTACCTGTTGATGATAATGTTTGCCTAACCAGTAAGAAATTAAATCGCCAATAATAGCTCCTAACGATGCAGCGATCAAAACTGGAACAAACGAAATCACTCCAGTTCCAATCAAAGCTCCGGCTCCTAATAAAATTGCTGTAGCAGGAACTAGTAAAGAAATGATAGCCAATGATTCACCAAATGCTAATAAAAAAATAATTGGCAGAGACCACACTTGATGAGTTTCAATAAACTGCATAATCGTATGCGTAATTTCATTTAATGACATAAAGTTGCCTCGCATAATCATTTTGGATAGGCTTTATTCTAACACAACAAATATATGATAATTCTAATGGGATTAACCATTGGTAGAATCTTACAAAATCAACTAATCTAAATATTGGGCTTTTTATTGATACTAAGCTAAGTTATTATATTTAAAATAATAGCTAGATTCAGTCATACAATTATTACGAGATAAACCATGACAGTGGGCATTAAAAACTTTAATGTAAATAAATTTAAACATGGTCAATTGCAACCATCAGAAGATGATACCGTAGCCACAGAAAAGCCAGTGGCACTAATTTATAATGGTATTTCTCATGTCGTCATGATGGCAACCCCAAAAGATCTTAATTATTTTGCTATTGGTTTTTCATTAACTGAAAAAATTATAGAATCAGTTAGTGAAATTTATAGCATTGATATTATTGAAACAGTACAAGGTATTGAAGTCCATATTGAACTATCGTCAAGACGGTTTATGCAATTAAAAGAAAAGCGTCGCAATTTAGCCGGTCTTACTGGTTGTGGTATTTGTGGCACAGAACAAATAGAGCAAGTTTGTCAATTTATTCCACCTCTTTTATCAAACGATAAAATCCGTTTATCTGATTTTCATCATGCCCTTGATTATCTAACGCAAGTTCAAACTGTTGGGGGACAAACCGGTTGTACGCATGCGGCTGTATGGTTGGATTTAACTGGTAATTTTATTGCTGGATTTGAAGATATCGGCAGACATGTTGCATTAGATAAATTGTTAGGTTATCGAGCAAAAATACAACAAGAAACTAAGCAAAACATACAAGGAATAATTCTTGTTTCAAGCCGAGCTAGTTATGAAATGGTACAAAAAACAGCTCGTTGTGGTGTAGAAATTCTATTTGCCGTATCAGCAGCAACGACAATGGCAATTGAACTAGCCAAACAAAGTAATTTAACTTTAGTTGGTTTTTTTAGAAACACCCAAGGAGTAATTTATACCGATAGTGAACGAATCACTGAGAAATAAGCTATCAATAATAAATTCAGACTAAACAATTATTTTAAATAACCAATAAAATAATTAACCATTCAACTTATTGATTTTTTGATATAAAAATAAATTTAGTTCAATATATATTATTTCACATCTTTCTTTATTTATCGAAGATCATCATAATATACGCCGAAAATAAGAACAACTTTGTTTTTATTATATATTCTTTTTTAAATGATTGTTCTAATTTTAATCAATTGTCAGTTATTGATATTATAAATAATTTTACATAACTGATTAATAATCATAATGATTTTCTTGAATTTAAAATTAAAGCATTAGTAAAAAAGTTTCTTAAATAATGATTTTTAATCGTGTTATCAATTAAGCGTATACTTAAATTTGAAAGGATAGAGTCATGCATCAAACAGCAGATATACAACAAGCAGTAAACTATATTCAACAACAAACAGATAAAAAACCTACAATTGGAATTATACTTGGATCTGGTTTAGGCCCTTTTGCCGATACTCTTGAAGATGCAGTACATATTCCTTATGACAATATCCCTCATTTTGCCAAATCTGCTGCTGTCGGTCATGCTAATGAATTAGTTATTGGTAACTGTGGCGATAAAACCATTGTTGCCATGAAAGGGCGTTTTCATTATTACGAAGGTTTTTCATTGGATCAAGTTACCTTCCCTGTTCGGGTAATGAAAATGCTTGGCGTAGAAAAACTTATCATTACCAATGCCTGTGGAGCGGTTAATACCAGCTTTAAACCGGGTGATTTAATGATAATTACAGATCACATTAACTTAACCGCTAATAACCCATTAATGGGGCCGAATAATCCTGAATTAGGTGTACGTTTTCTTGATGTAAGCGAAGTATATAATAAACAATTACGCGCAACAGTTAGCGAAGTTGCTAAAGAACTTAATATCACGTTACAACAAGGTGTTTATGCATGGTGGACTGGCCCGACTTATGAAACGCCAGCAGAAATTAGAATGATCAGAGTATTAGGTGCTGATGCTGTTGGTATGTCAACCGTACCAGAAGCAATTATTGCTCATCATTCAGGTATTAAAACCATCGGAATCTCATGTTTAACCAATATGGCTTGTGGCATTTTAGATCAACCTTTAGGTCATGAAGAAGTTATTGAAACCGCTGAACGAGTTAAATCAACTTTTTTACAATTGATTACTAAAACAATTGCTCGTTTTTAGTTTTTAATAGGTAATTCTAAAAAGTAATTTTTTATAATTTTATACTAGCAGTTCACTTTATTTTGGATATAAATAATGAACATAAAACATAGATTACAAGTCATGATGTTTTTCCAATATTTTATTTGGGGAAGCTGGTTAACGACTTTTGGTATTTATTTAATCAACACGTTAAATTTTTCTGGTTATGACGTTGGTTTGGTTTACAGTACTAAAGGCTTTGCTGCATTAATTATGCCGTTTATTATTGGTATTATTGCCGATAAATTTATTCCACCTAAATACTTATTTATGCTTTGTCATACTATGTGTGCTATTGCGTTATTTTATGCAGCCTCAGTAACAACACCAAATCAACTGTATTGGGTGATGCTGGTTAATGCAATGGCTTTTATGCCAACTATAGCATTATCTAATTCATTAAGTTATCACTGTTTAGATAGGAGTAATTTAGACACTGTTACGGTTTTTCCAAAAATCCGCGTTTTTGGAACGGTAGGTTTTATTATCGCAATGTGGACCATCAGTTTACTAAAATTCGATATAAGCAATGCTCAGCTCTATATTGCTTGTACGGCTTCCATTATTTTAGTTATCTATAGTGCGACATTACCCAATATTGAAATCACCAAAAACCAACAACAATCATGGATTTCACGTTTAGGTTTAGATGCATTTGTGTTATTTAAAAAACCAGTAATGTTGATATTTTTTCTGTTTTCGATGTTATTAGGTGCTATATTACAAATCACTAATACCTTTGGTGGTGCATTTTTAAAAGATTTTGGCAAAATTGCCGAATTTCAAGACAGCATAATTGTTCAACATCCAGCGATATTATTATCTGTTTCGCAAATGGCAGAAGTTGCTTTTATTTTGACTATCCCATATTTTCTTAACAAATTTGGCATAAAGAAAGTCATAATGATCAGCTTAATTGCCTGGACACTTAGATTTGGCTTCTTTGCCTATGGTGATCCAACACCATTTGGTTTTGTATTATTGATGCTATCAATGATTGTATATGGTTGTGCATTTGACTTCTTTAATATCTCAGGATCCATCTTTATTGAAAAAGAAGTTAATGCTAATATACGTGCTAGTGCCCAAGGGTTATTTATGACCATGGTTAATGGTATCGGTGCTATTATAGGTTCATTTATTAGTGGTATTGTGGTTGATATCAATACACATGATGGATTAAAAGATTGGCACTCAATATGGTTAAGTTTTGCAGCTTATGCATTAGTTTTAGGTATAGTGTTTTATTTTACCTTTAACTATGACCAACATAAAACCGAATCTGCGAAGTAATAACTTATCAATATAAATAAGGGATAACTTATCCCTTATTTATCCTCTGTTTTTTTGAGTATTCCCATACCGTAAAAATAGTGACATAAAGCCACAGGATATTTCTTGTTGGTTATAATTTTTATGTGCCAATAATTGACGACACATATAGTTTTAAAAGTAATGAGATTTAGCTATGAAAGAAAAATTTTTAGGTGGTTTATTAGTTTTTTTAGGCGCTTGTAGCTTCGGCGTTCTCTCTTCTATTGTAAAGACCGCTTATAAATCAGGTTATACACTAGGCCAAGTGACTGGAGTTCAATGTTTCTTTGGTATGCTGATACTATGGGGGATCCATTTTATAGTAAAAGCCACCAATAAAAATAAAGTAACGAATAAACACAAAAAAAGCTCAACTAAAAAATGGCATATGTGTGCCGTTGGTATATTTCCAGGCTTAGTTGGGATTTGTTATTATCAATGCGTGCAATTGGTTCCTGCATCTATTGCTATTATTTTGCTTATGCAATATTTATGGATAAGTGTCATTATTGATTTTGTTATTTTTAAAAATAAACCAACGCCTATTCAGTTAGTAACAATCATTACAATTATCATTGGTAGTTGTTTAGCCGCAGGTATATTCAATCAAACCATTAAGTTGAATTTAACTGGATGTTTATTTGGTTTTTTAGCCGCATTAATGTATTCGCTATTTATTACCACTAGTAGCAATATTGGTAACGAATTACCAAAATTAGAAAAAAGTGCACTCATGATAACCGGAGCTTGTATTGTCACCTTTATTATTTTTCCACCACTATTTTTCTTTGAATTCAGTATTGGTGATAAAATTTACCAATTAGGTTTTTTACTGGCATTATTAGGAACTGTCTTACCACCTTTTTTATTCTCGGTAGGTATTCCAAAAATTGGCATTTCATTAAGTGCTATTCTATCAGCAGCAGAACTTCCCGTTGCAGTAACATGCTCTTATTTCTATTTGAGAGAATCGGTATATTTCAACCAATGGATTGGAGTGATCATTATTTTGTTGGCCATTGCCTTACCTAATTTAAAACACCTAAAAAAATAATAATCCTACAATGTATTAAGTGTAGTAATAGAATTACTGCACTTAATTGTCTGAATCATAATTATTCTTGTATATGGCTTTTAAGCCATTGCACAAAAACATCTATTTTAGGATTATATCTTTCATGTGATCGGCAAATATAATAACGCTGTGCACATGGTGCTTCCATATCTAAAAAAGGGGCAATCAGTTTCCCAGATTCTAGATATTTCTTGAGAGTCTGTTTTCTACCTATAGCAATACCAGCATTATTGATTGCTGCAGCAACAACATGGTCTGAACGATCGAATAGCAAATTTTGCATCTTAATAAAATCAAAAGATAACGAAAAGTAATTTGCCCATGTTTGCCATTCATCAAAACTAAAATCTAACATATCGCCTGTGTTATAATGTAATAAAGTACATTTTTTTAAATTTTCGATATTATTATATAGATTAAATTGCTTAGCATAATCAGGGGTACATACTGGAATAAGTGTTTCACTAATTAAATGTTCACAATCTAATTCATCATAATGCAAAGAATCATAATAGATTGCTAAATCAACTGGATATTGGTTAAAATTAATTGGGGTATTGCCTGATATCATATTCAAAATGATATAGGGGTAAGATTCCGTAAATTGCGATAACTTTGGAATCAAACATTCTTGAATAAAAGATGGGCAAGAATAGATAGTAATAGCACCGGTAACATCTTTATTTTTAATATCAACAATTTCTTGATTTAAAATACTTAATGACTTCTTAACCACTGCAAATAAATTTTTACCATCATTGGTCAAAGTTATCCTACGATGAAATCGGTTAAATAATTTAAAATTCAGTTCTTCTTCCAGTTTGTTGATTTGATGACTTACAGCACTTGGACTAATACAGAGCTCTTCTGCGGCGGAAGCAAAAGATAAATGGCGAGCAGCAGACTCAAATGTATGTAACTTTGATAACTGATAACGGTTAATAAAACGGCTACTATTTGACACTTTATCTTCACTATTCATTTACAGTGATCCCAAAGAACACCATACAAGATCATCTTACTAATCTAATCTATTACCATTCAGAAAGCCACTGTTTTTTATCAGTTTTACGTAAAGATAATGTTGCAACAATTTAGCTCATGCAAAGTTAATAATAGATCATTTGTCAAATACTGGACAAAAAACATAAAAAATACTAGTATCTATTAGCATAAAAAAGTATAGTGTTATCAAAAATAGCAAAGAAAAGTAATCTATATTTTTTATAAGTTTTAGCATCTATAAAATAAAGTCTTTACCGTGGTTGATATATTTTGTTATTTAGTACATTTAGTAAAATGACACAAATGAAGTAATGTTATCTGTAGGTATTGAAAAGTTTATTGATCGTCTCAATATCATTATTGATATTCTCAATTAAGAATGATTAGCGTTGCTTTTAAAAGAATAAAAATAAGTTGTTTTCAAAAAATATTTTTAGTAGCGTAATAACATAAAAATTAAGTCCGATATGATAACTTAATAAAGTCTATCCTTTTTTAGTAAACATTTTCCAGAAGATTTGATACTTCTAAAATGGACTTATATCAACCAGTGATTGGAATTCGAGGTATCAATATATCTCAAATCTAAATCACCATCCTAAGACATGCAGTTTATTATTATAGATTAATAACTAGATAAACAAGCATATTAAGATTTATTCAATTTATCTTAAACCAATCAAGTAAAGCTATATAGTTATTACTATATCTCCGTTAGATATAGTAAATATTAACTAAAGATTTTTATTAATAAATATTTATATAACATTACAGGAGGCACAGCAAAATAGTAGGTTTAAAACAAGCTATCAAATAGCATGTTAGTCTTATTTATATCGTAACAAGATGATTTTTTTATTAAATCATTAGTTTTAATAGTCAGTTGTAAATAGCAGTATAGTAAAAGTATTAGTTGTTTTATATGTGTAAGCATAAAGTTAAACAGATATGCCTTGACAATAATGAGTATTAACGCTGTTTAGTTGTCAAATTTATTGTTCTATTTTTACCCTGAATTAAAAGGAAGTTACAGAATGAAGACATATAAAAAACCATTATTTACCTTGGTGCATAGCAATGATGCTATACCTGAGCATAAAACCTTAGCGTATCTTGACCCAACATTAAATGATTATACAGATCATATTGATGAAGTTATTGGTTTACGTATTAAGGAATTGAAACTTCACCATTCTGAATATAGGGAATATCATGATGATAAACAAAATAATAACAAGTCAGGTTTTTCTTTTATTTTTCAAGAAATATTTGAATCAGAACATCATAAAAAGCAAATTGGCATGTTAAAAGACGAGATATTAATTGCCAAAGAATCAAATAGAGTAAAGAAATTGCTAAATGAACGTTTAAAGGAATTTGCGAAGTTTTACCCTGAAATACAATTTAACTTGAACAATGTTCAATCGCTACCAACTAGATTTAAAGATTACCTTTTCGCTCCACCTTTAGTCTTAACTGAGGATAATACTATTATGCTTTGGGATGACTAAAAAAACTTAACAATAATTAATAAGGCAAAATCTACAGTATTGACATACTGTAGATTTTTTATTTTAACCTTCTAAATAATCTTAACTGTTAAATGCACTTTCACCATGACTGTTAATATCAAGTCCTTCACGTTCATGCTCTTCAGAAACTCGCAAACCAACACTAAGATCAGCAATTTTATACGCAATATAAGCTATTATTGCCGTCCAAATGACACAAGTGATGACACTCATTAATTGTATACCTACTTGACTTGTCATAGTGATACCATCGGCATAACCTGTTCCACCTAATGACTCAGAAGCAAAAACCCCAGTTAGTAGACAACCAACAATACCACATACGCCATGTACACCAAATACATCACAGGTATCATCAACTTTTAAAATCCTTTTTAAAGATGAAACACCCCAAACACCGGCAACCCCACAAATAAGACCAATTAACATTGCACCACCAACACCAACAAATCCTGCTGCTGGAGTGATACCCACTAATCCAGCAATCACGCCTGATGCTGCCCCCAAACATGATGGTTTACCACGTAATATCCATTCGGCGAATGACCACGCTAAAACAGCGGCAGCAGTTGCGGCAATGGTATTAATAAAAGCTAAACCAGCAATTTCATCAGCATGTGTTGACGATCCGGCATTGAAACCAAACCAACCGATATATAAGATAGCTGCACCTAAATAAACATAAGGTAAGTTAAACGGTTTTAATGGTTCTCGATTGTAACCAATACGATTTTTAAGCATATAAGCACCGAGTAAACCAGCAACAGCTGCATTGATATGTACCACAGTACCACCAGCAAAATCTAATGCGCCTTCATCACCAAGAATTCCACCACCCCAGACCATATGAGCCATCGGAATATATGAGAAAGTGAACCATAACACCATAAAGATAAGAACTGCCGAAAAACGAATTCTTTCTGCAAAGGCACCCAAGATTAAACAGCAAGTGATGCAAGCAAAAGAACCTTGAAATGCAATCCAGATCATTTCATAGATCGAACCAGAAATATCAGTAATACCAACATTAACCAATAAAAAATGGTCAAAGTTACCAAAAAACCAGTTACCTTCACCAAAGGCTAAAGAGTAGCCATAAACTATCCATAACACCGCAATCAACGAAAATGTTACTAATACTTGTGACAGCATGGATAAAACGTTTTTAGATCTTAATAAGCCACCGTAAAAAAGTGCAATACCAGGTACTGACATAAATAAAACTAATGCAGTACAAATCATCATAAAACCATTGTCAGCTTTATCTGCAATTGCCACTTCATCAGCAAACACTGGACTTGCTAAAGCGAATCCGAAACAGAGAATAAATTTTTTCAACATAATGATATCCTTATTGATAATTACAGTGCTGACTCATCAGTTTCACCGGTACGAATACGAACAACATGTTCTAGCGGAGTAACAAAAATTTTCCCATCCCCTATTTTTCCTGTATAAGCAGCTTTAGTAATGGTACTAATTACCTCATCGAGCAATTCATCACTAATTGCTAGCTCAATTTTTACTTTAGGTAGAAAGTTGACATTATATTCTGCCCCACGGTATAGTTCGGCATGACCTTTTTGTCGCCCAAATCCCTTAACTTCAGTTACGGTTAAACCAGTAATTCCAATATTTGATAGTGATTCTCTAACCTCTTCTAATTTGAAAGGTTTTATAACTACGGTGACAAATTTCATCCATTACTCCTTATTACTATTAATGTTATTTAAGTTAATGCAAGGAGCATGCCAAAATTAGTATAGAATGATTAACCATTGAAATATTTGCTATTTTTAAAATTGGTCGGTAATTATTGTTAAGTAAAAAATTTTGAGGAAAGGGGTTTTTAAAGATAAAAATAAGCTTTCTATCGCACCAATTTGGTGCTTATGCCTATTTTTGGTGCCGATAGATATTAATAATCAGAATGTTACCATTAGTTTGCGATATTCGTCATAAGCAAAATGATCAGTCATACCACTAATATAGTCTTGAATTAACCGGCAACGATAATAAAATTCCCAACATTTAAAGTTACAATGCCCTTTGTCCAATGATGCAATAGCTTGTTGATAAGCAACACAATGTTTTGCCGATAATTTATGATACAACCTTGTTTCGATAGGATAGTTTTTATGATTACTTGTTTTGGCTAAGTTAATAAAATCATCTGTTGACATATTTAGCAGTGGACTATAAATATCCAACAAACCCGTTATTATTCTATAACCTTGTAATTCAATATTTTCAACCATCTCATGATTAAATATATGTTCAAATCCAACTGTTTTGAATATATTCAGTAATTTATACTCAGCTTCATGATCTTCAAGTAAAGCGTGATTAAATGAACCATGATAGATTGTTTCAATGTTTTCAATGAATCGCTCTGCCGCATGAGGTACCAATTTAGCAATAGTATTTACCCGTAAATACATAAAGAATTGGTCAATACCTATCGCTTCAAATTCATTTTTTTTCAAATTGTCATAAGGTTTATTAACAACTTCATCAAATAAATCACCTTTTTTAACTGGGCCCCATGCTTCTTTTAAATAGTGGTAAAGCTGTTGCACAGTCAAAATTTTCTTTTCTACTGCATCTTCCAGATCGGCAATACAGTAGGAAATATCATCCGCCGCTTCCATAATATAAGTAAGTGGATAGCGATGAAATGGTTGGATATCCAGTTGCTGTGATAATTCATTAACAAAAGATTCTTCAGACAAATAGTATCCAGGTTTTTTCATCAAATAGCTGAATTCATCTGGAATATCATTAGACCAATAAGCAGGTTTGGAATATTTTAGAATTGAAGCAATTTGTGAATAGGTCAAGTTAAGTCGTAGAATAGTATGAACTAATCTAATCGCTTGGGCATTACCTTCAAAATTTGCAAGATCTTGGCGAATTTTTAATTTTAATGATTTGAGTGATTGTGCATCGCTCTCATTAATATTAAGTATTGGGTAGCTTGAATCTTTATCAATTCCCAAACGCGTAGTAAACCACTGATTGATCGCAGCTTCACCAAAATGGCCAAATGGCGGATTACCAATATCATGCATTAAACAAGCCATTTCAACTAAGCTTTCTATAGACATGACAGATTTATCTAGGCCAAACGTCTTTAATTTTCCAGAGAGACTAAGACGATTGACAATCTCCTTGACGATATAACGACCAACTTGTTGTACTTCCATTGAATGAGTAAGCCGAGTTCGCACAACAGAATTACGCTCTAAAGGAAATACTTGTGTTTTCTGCTGTAAACGCCGTATAGCTGCTGAATTAAGAATGCGACCACGATCACTTTCAAAAAAACGCAAGACAGAATATTCATCAGATGCTTGTCGTTGTTTACTGGCATATCGTTGATAATTAATTTTTTTATTAAAATCGATCATATCGCAACCTGAGGTTCAATCAGCTATAATTTCTGTTTTGCCCACTCGATTGGTGAACCATATTCTGCTGGTAACATAGAATCAAGTTGATTTAAGGCTTCAATCAATTTTTGGCGATGTTGATGGCTTAAATTGATATGGCCAACTTTACGCCCTACTCTTACTTCTTTTTCATACCAATGCAAATGAACTAAATCTACCGCTAACCAATTAATGTTGAATTCAGTACCAATTAAATTCACCATCACTGATGGACAAAAAACGTCCGGCTTAGGTAACGGTAAATCTAAAATAGCCCGTAAATGTAATTCAAACTGGCTAATAGAAGCACCGTTTTGCGTCCAATGGCCACTATTATGTACCCTTGGGGCCAATTCGTTAATTAATAAGCTATCACCAATGACAAAACATTCCATTGCCATAACACCAACATAATTAAGTTTATGCATAATCTTTGCTAGCATCTGCTCAGCGCTTATCTGTAATGTCTCATTTTCACATGGGATAGCAACACTCATTTTTAATATGCCATCTTGATGCAAATTATTAGTCAAAGGATAAAAAACTGTTTCCCCTTTGGCATTTCGAGCCCCAACCAACGACACCTCTTTTTCAAAAGGAATGGCTTGTTCAACAATAGCATTTTCATAAACGTCATTTGGCACAGTGATGTCATCACCTACTGAAAGTCGCCATTGCCCACGACCATCATAACCACCGGTTCGACGCTTAACAATTAGTAAATCACCTAATTTTTCAAAAAAACTCGGCCAATCATACTGATTTTTAACAGCAAACCATTTAGCTGTTGGTAATTTCAGTTCATCAAGTAGCTGTTTTTGAGTTAAACGGTCCGCAATAATAGGAAATACATCTCGATTAACAAACTGAGGATGACTAGCTAAAATTTGCGTAAATTGCGTTTCAGGCCAACGTTCAATTTCAGCAGTAATTACAGAATTTTGATAAGGAATTGATGCCGGTTCAACATCTAGTCCTACAGGATAAACATGAATACCTAATGGTTCACCTGCCTGTCGAAGCATACGCCCTAACTGGCCATTTCCTAATACACAAACAGATCGAATTGTCATATTATATCGCTACTCTCGGATCAGGATTATTTAAAACTTCATCAGTTTGACTCAATCGCCAATTAGATAAACGTTGATAAATTTCTTGGTTATGTAATGCCAGAATTTGCGCAGCTAATAAGGCTGCATTTGCAGCTCCAGCTTTACCAATAGCTAAAGTTCCAACAGGAATTCCTTTTGGCATTTGCACGATTGAATAAAGACTATCCACACCACTTAATGCTGCACTTTGAACCGGCACGCCTAAAACAGGAACTAAGGTTTTTGCTGCTAACATCCCCGGTAGATGAGCTGCACCGCCTGCACCAGCGATGATAACATCAAAGCCTTTTGTTTTAGCATTTTCAGCAAATTCGAATAATTTATCTGGAGTACGATGGGCAGAAATAATTTCAACATGATAAGTAATGGCTAAAGTATCTAAAATATCAGCAGCATGCTGCATAGTAGCCCAATCACTTTTCGACCCCATTACAATGGCAATTTTTGGTTGAGTATGCATAGATGATTATAAGGAGATGTAAATATTAAGTGTCGAAAGTATACACTAAAATTCGCTAAATGGGATAGCAAGAACTATGACTTCTTATCAATAAGTTAAACTCAATATTCGGACAATTTAAGTTAATGCATAAATAAAACAGTTAATCTCATAATACAACGTTATTAAATCCGCCAATATATGGCGGATAATCATATAAATTTATGAATTAACGGCAGCAACGATTTTAATTTCAATCAAATACTCTTTTTTCATTAATCCTGCCTGAACAGTACAACGAACTGGAGCTTTCCCTTTCACTACCCATTCATCCCAAGCTTTGTTCATGGCTGGAAAATCACTTTTATTTACCAAAAAAAGGGTTGCATCTAAAATGCGACTTTTATCACTATTCGCTCTTGCTAAAATTTTATCTATTTCAGCTAAGGCACTTTGGGTTTGCGTATAAGCATCATCACGCAAATCTGTTGGTACGCTTGTATAATAGATCACATTATTATGGATCACCGCTTCCGACCATCTATCTTCGGGATCTATACGAGTAATTGTCATTATATTTTCCTTAAAAACTTTTTATTAAGATACTTTGATGAAATCAGCTCGTAATTTTTTGATCTCATCACGTAAAACACCTGCTTTTTCAAATTCTAGATTTTGGGCGGCTTCATACATCATAGCTTCAAGCTCTTTAACTCTTGCTTGAACTTCTTTGACCGAAACATAATTATACTGTCCACCTGGTTCAAAAGCTTGTACTTTAGCCGTAGCTTTTTTCGTGCTCAAACCTGCATCTAAAACATCTTTAATTTCTTTACGTACTGATTTTGGTGTAATACCATGAGCTTCATTAAAATCTTCTTGTTTTTTACGACGGCGCGCTGTTTCGTCGATCGTTTTCTGCATAGCCGGAGTAATTTTATCGGCGTATAAAATCGCTTTACCATTCACATTTCGAGCTGCACGACCAACCGTTTGGATTAATGAACTTTCTGAACGCAAAAAGCCTTCTCGGTCAGCATCTAAAATTGCAATTAATGATACTTCGGGAATATCCAATCCTTCACGTAATAAGTTGATACCTACTAACACATCAACCTTACCAAGACGAAGATCGCGTATAATTTCCATTCGTTCAACGGTATTAATATCCGAATGCAAATATTTAACATTAACATTATGTTCAGATAAATAATCAGTTAAGTTTTCAGCCATACGTTTAGTCAAAGTGGTGACTAATACTCGCTCATCTTGATTTATTCTCACTTTAATTTCAGATAATAGATCATCAACTTGAGTAGCTACCGGCCTAACCTCAATAATTGGATCTAATAAGCCTGTAGGTCTAACAACCTGCTCGATAATTTCACCACCCGATTTTTCAATTTCATATTTAGCTGGTGTTGCTGAAACATAAATTGTTTGTGGCATTATGTTTTCAAATTCTGAAAATTTTAGTGGTCGATTATCTAATGCTGATGGTAAACGAAAACCGAATTCAACTAAATTAAGTTTCCGTGATCTATCACCATTATACATCGCCCCTAATTGCGGAATTGCCACATGAGATTCATCAATAAATAATAATCCGTCAGCCGGCAAATAATCAAATAATGTTGCTGGCGGATCTCCTGCTTTACGTTGAGCTAAATATCGGGAATAATTTTCGATTCCTGAACAGTAACCAAGTTCAGTCATCATCTCTATATCAAATAGAGTCCGCTGAGTTAATCGTTGTTCTTCTAAAAGTCGATTATTATCCAACAAAACTTTTTGGCGTTCTTGAAGCTCTTGCTTAATTTCAGCAATCGCATTGTCCATAATATTTCTTGGGGTGACATAGTGCGTTTTGGGATAAATTGTAATACGAGGTACCTCATTAATCGCATTACCAGTTAATGGATCAAACATAACTATCCGTTCAACTTCATCATCAAAAAGCTCAACACGTACAGCTAGTTCATCAGAATCAGCAGGAAATATATCAATAACATCACCTCGTACCCGAAACGTACCACGACTAAAACCAATTTCATTACGGGTATATTGTAATTCCGCTAAACGCGTTAAGATTGAACGCTGATCAGTGATGGTACCTCTTGCCAAATGTAAAATCATGGACATATAAGTTTCAGGCGCACCTAATCCATATATAGCAGACACTGAAGCCACAATCACTACATCACGGCGTTCTAATAACGATTTAGTAGCCGATAAACGCATTTGCTCAATATGCTCGTTAATTGAGGCATCTTTCTCAATAAATGTGTCTGTAGAAGGCACATATGATTCTGGTTGATAATAATCATAGTAAGACACAAAATATTCCACTGCATTATCTGGAAAGAATGCTTTCATTTCACCATATAACTGCGCCGCCAAAGTTTTATTAGGTGCTAAAATAATAGTTGGGCGATTATGCTTGGCAATGACATTGGCCATAGTAAATGTTTTACCTGAGCCTGTAACACCTAATAATGTTTGATGTGCAATCCCATCATCAAGATTTTGATTTATCCGATCAATTGCCGCAGGCTGATCACCAGCAGGTTTAAAATCAGAACATAATTTAAATTTTCTCATTACTCGCAACCTAAAATTTTACCTATTAATAAAAATTATCCCCAAAAACACTTGACCTTTAGAAATGTTATATTTTTTGCTCAGTTAAGCTAAAAGAATGTAAAGACGTCTTAACAAACAACCCTTGATTTATTATAACAAATTGATATATATAAATATTTAAAATCATGCTTAAGTTGTAATCAAATCAAATAAAAACCTGATGAACATTGAGGTTAACACACTTTTCAATAAACTACTCACAGACTTATCCACAGGCATAGGGGATAACTTGCTAAGTATAGTCAATATAAACTTTTTTCCGGATTTTGACTAAATTTCGCACAGTTTTAAAAATTTTTTTTATTGGTTGTTTCTATTTTTAAAACTTAGTTTAATAGTTTTTGCCTAAGAAATTATTTCATACTTTCTATTTTATATTGATAGCCAACAGGCTCATTAGGCACAAAAGTTAATCGATGAGTGATGCATTTTGGCGCATCTTCTGTATGATGGGAAACAAACAATAATTGTGTATTACCTCTATCAATTAAATTATCAATCCAACTTTTGACCAGTTCACGATTCAAATAATCAAGTCCCTGTAATGGTTCATCTAAAATAAGTAGCGTTGGGTGTTTAACTAAAGCCCTAGCAATTAGGACTAAACGTTGCAAACCCCATGAAAGTGATTGAAATGGTTTCTCTGCTAACTCCGTTAAATCCAATAATTGCAACCACTGTTTAACTAATTTTAATTGTTTATCACTTGGTGCTTGATATAAGCCAATTGAATCAAAATAACCCGATGCCAATACATTTTCTACACTTAAACTAACTCGGTAATCAAGATGAAAACTACTACTTACATAGCCAATATGACGCTTGATATCCCATATAGTTTCACCTGAGCCTCGCCTACGTCCAAATAGTGTTAAATCATTACTATAGCCCTGTGGATGATCGCCAGTTATTAAACTGAGTAATGTGGATTTACCTGCTCCATTTGGGCCAATAATTTGCCAATTTTCATTAGCTCTAACTTGCCAACTTAATCCATTAATAATTGCTTTACCATCATATTGAACAAAACCATTATTTAAAATAATCCGATCTAAATCGTTAGGTAATGGCACAGAAATTTCATCTGGATCTGGTAAAGTAAAATTAGATAAATGTTCTAAATTAGCAAGTTGTTTGACGGCTACGTCATCTAATATGGTGTCTTTTGTGCCATATTTCAATAGCTGACAATTAGCCAGTAATCCAATATATTTAACAAATAGCGGAATTTCATTAAAACGATTTAATACCATTACAATAGTAATATTTTGTTTTGATAGTTGGCTAAGTATTTCAGCTAAATTAGCTCGAGAAGCAACATCTAAACCATCAAATGGCTCATCTAAAATTAATAGTTCAGGTTTACTCATTAATGTGCGACAAATTAAGGTTTTACGTGTTTCTCCAGTGGAAAGATATTTAAAACGACGATTTAAAAGATGTGCTATACCAAATTGTAATGCTAAATTTTCACAAAGCGTTTGATCTTGATTATATTCTTGAATAATCTCAGACGTAGTTAATCCAGTATCATCTTCTTTATCACTTAGCATGTCAGTATTATTTCGTTTCCATTCATCATCGATTATTTTTTGTAAGTGCTCAAAGGAGATGTGCGCGATTGATTTAAAACGATTAATTACTTTCCCAGATAATATTGTTTGATCACCAGCTAACGCTTTGGCTAATATTGATTTACCCGATCCATTTCGGCCGACAAAAGCAACAATATCGCCAGCATTAATCATCAAAGATTCGATAGTAAAAACGCGGAAATCACTAATTTTATATATTGTATTTTCAATTTGTAACATAACTACCTCAAATGACTAAACTAATGTGGCAATGATAATATGCTGAGGATCGATAGATATGGTTGTTTGCTGACCTTCAATTAACTTTACACGATTAACCTCGCTGGTTAATTTGCTTGCGTAAAGTATCATTCCTGATGGTAATGAAAATGAAATTTCAGATAACTGACCATCAGTGATTATTTTTTCTACTTGAACCGTTAATTGATTTTCATTTAAATCATTCAATTCAATCAAAGGTGCTTTGATAAGTAATAGCACAGTTTTATTAATATCTATTTTTAGGCGTTCAACACTTTGCTGAGTAATATAAGCTTTTAGTTCTGTTTGATTATCATTCAATTTAACCTTTACAAATCCGGCAATATTATTGGTTTCAATACTTACAACACTGCCATAAATTTGATTACGAGCACTGGTTTGCAATGATAATTTAGCAGTAATTTTTAAAATATCATCCAACGGAATATTGTCATTATTTAAAATATTAAATGCATTATACTGTAGCTGAGTTAATAGATCATAAAGCTGTATAAATCTAACTGCGTAAGCACTAAGCTTGGTACCTCCACCATTTTTTCCTCCCGTAACAGTAATCAAAAAGGGTTTTGGCGCCAAACTATTGATTTCATTAACCGCATCCCATGCTGTTTTATAACTTATACCGATTTGTTTGGCGGCTTGACTTAATGAACCTGTTTGCTCTATCGCTTTTAATAAGGCAATTCGCCTTGGGTCAGTAAATAGTTGCTGATTTAAGTTTAAAGTTAATAAAATTTCTGCTGACAACATTACTTCGTGCCTTATTAGATTTAATAAACCATTATTAATGGTAATGTTGTTCTATTGTAGACGTTTTTTTATTTTTCACCAAAAATTGTCCTCATATCGTTTTATGATCAATAAAATTTCGCTAACGAGTAAAGATTAATTGTACATTATAGGTAAAGTTTGATAGCATCGTTATGTATTATATTATATAACGAGTATGAAAAATAACATGGAAAGAATCATTGCATTACTACTATCATTAACAACTTTACTTGTCAGCTTATCAGCAACAGCCAGTCAAAAAATTACAGTATTTGCTGCAGCCTCATTGACGAATGCAATGCAAGATATCGCAACTAGTTATAAAAAAGAGCATAAAGATACCGAAATCGTATTTTCATTTGCTTCTTCTTCAGTATTAGCTAAACAAATTGAACAAGGTGCTCCTGCAGATATTTTTATGTCAGCAGATCAAAAATGGATGAATTATCTTATTGAACATAAAATTACAACAGAAAAACAAAATTTGTTAAAAAACGGCTTAGTTTTAATAGCGCCAAAACAATCTAAATTAGACAAAGTAGATATCAATGCAGAGACTAACTGGCAAACAATTTTACCCAAAGGCGAAAGATTAGCTGTCGGTGATCCTGACCATGTCCCTGCGGGACTTTATGCTAAAGAGTCTTTAACTAATTTAGGCGTATTTGATAAATTGTTACCACAAATGGCTCCAGCAAGTAATGTTCGTGATGCGTTAATGTTAGTTGAACGCAATGAAGCTACATTAGGGATTGTGTATAGCACTGATGCAAAAGTAAGTGATAAAGTGAAGATCGTTGGTAATTTTCCTGCCGATACATTTAAAGCTATTGAATATCCAATAACATTATTGAAACCTAAAGCAAAAGAGTTTTATCAATATTTAAATTCACAAACAGCACAAAATATTTTCCAAAAATATGGTTTTTTAACTAAATAGTATTTTGAAAAGATGATATTAACTGAATTTGAATGGCAAACATTGCTGCTAAGCTTAAAAATAGCTGGAGCAGCAATAATCTTTAGCCTACCATTAGGGATCTTAACTGCTTGGATTTTAGCAAGATGTCAATTCATAGGTAAATCATTGTTTGATAGTATTGTTCATCTTCCATTAGTTTTACCGCCTGTTGTTTTAGGCTATCTACTACTTTTGACGATGGGACGTCATGGTATTATTGGTGAATGGCTAAATAACTATTTCCATCTCAGTTTCAGTTTTAATTGGCAAGGTGCTGCCTTAGCCTCTGCTGTGGTGGCATTCCCTCTTATGGTCAGATCGATTCGATTAGCGATTGAATCAATTGATTCAAGATTAGAAAAAGTCGCAAGAACCCTTGGCGCTAAACCATTTCGTGTTTTTATAACCATTACTTTACCATTAGCATTTCCGGGCATTTTAATGGGAACCGTACTTGGTTTCGCGCGTTGTCTAGGTGAATTTGGCGCAACAATTACCTTCGTTTCAAATATTCAAGGTGAAACTCGTACAATTCCTTTGGCTATGTATACCTTATTACAGATCCCTGATGGCGAGTCCGGTGCATTACGGCTTTGCATTGTTTCGATAGTATTATCATTAATTGCCTTATTTTTATCAGAAATGCTTAATCGTTGGCATAAAAAGAAGTTAACAGGATAGTTCGTCATGTTAAATATAAATGTGAGCAAAAAACTCGCCTCGTATGCTTTCCAGTTTAAACATGAAATTCACTGTCATGGCGTGACGGCAATTTTAGGTGTCTCCGGTTCAGGGAAATCAACACTGATTAACCTTATTAATGGTTTGATTAAACCAGATATCGGTTATATTAAACTAAATCAAACTACTTTGGTTGATACTGAAAAAGGAATTTTTACAACCCCAGAAAAAAGACAAATTGGTACTGTCTTTCAAGATGCATTGCTTTTTCCCCATTATAAAGTTTTAAAAAACTTAACTTATGGTGCAAAATCATTGAATACAGAAAGATTTGACGAAATAGTTTCGGTACTCAACATTGGTTCACTTCTTAATCGTTATCCAGCAATGTTATCGGGTGGTGAGAAACAACGTGTTGCCATTGGTCGAGCGCTATTAGCTGAACCAAAATTATTACTAATGGATGAACCACTCTCAGCTTTAGATATGCCTCGTAAAAAAGAGCTATTAAGTTATATTGATAAACTAGTAAATGATCTAAATATCCCTATTGTTTATGTAACGCACAATATCAATGAAGTTAAACGCATTGCACAACACGTAGCGGTTTTAGAGCAAGGGAAATTACAAACCTATGGTGATACTGAACAAATTCTACAAAGTGATTATTTGAAAGAGTGGTTATAAAGTTCTAAAGTAGCGCTATTTTTTTCTTGTTTTATATACGAAATGCCATCATGCCAAGCGCCTAACACAATTCTAGTTGCTGGCTCGTCATTAATATAAAGATGATGTGTAGCAGGTTTATGAGTATGTCCATGAACCATAATACTAGCGTTATTGGCAATCATCATATCAATGACAGCTTTTGGATTTACATCCATAATAGTTTCAGATTTGATTTGATTATGCTGGCTGCTCTCTTTGCGTAATTTAGTGGCAATTTTTAAACGTATTTTTAATGGCAGTAATAGAAATAATTTTTGTAGCCATTTTTTATGCATGATTTTGCGGAATTTTTGATATTGAGGATCATCAATGCAAAGCAAATCACCATGCAGAAATACAATATTTTTATTCTGATTAACTAAACAATTAATATCGCTTAATAAATTCATATCACAGCGTTTAGCGTAATGCTTACCAATCAAAAAATCACGGTTCCCATGTACAAAGAATTTTTTAATATGGCGTAAGGTGAGTTCTTTTAAAGCATCAGCAATTTGATTATGTAATATTGACTGTACATCATCACCTACCCAATAATCGAATAAATCACCAAGTATATAAAGCTCACATTGATTAGGTAATTGCTTAAGAAAAGACAAAAAACCTGCTGTTATATCAAAATGATCTACAGCAGGCTGATTGTCTGCAAGATGAATATCTGCAATAAAAAAACGAACCGGATTATTCAACCGTTACACTCTTAATTATGACATCTTCTACAGGAACATCAGAATGCATGCCACTACGACCTGTTTTAACCGCTTTAATCTTATCAACCACATCCATACCATCGACAACTTCAGCGAAAACACAATAACCATAGCCATTGATATCCGATGAGCGATAATTTAAATAATCATTATCAACGACATTGATAAAAAATTGTGCTGTAGCAGAATGAGGATCACTAGTACGAGCCATGGCTAATGTACCACGATTATTTTTTAAACCATTATCAGCTTCATTCTTAATTGGAGCTTTAGTTTTTTTCTGTTTCATACCTGGTTCAAAACCACCACCTTGAATCATAAAATTATTAATGACACGATGGAAAATGGTGTTGTTATAAAAACCTTCTTGGCAATATTCAACAAAATTTTTTACCGTTTCTGGAGCTTTGTCTTCAAAAGTATTAATCTTAATATCGCCTAATGAAGTATGAAATATAATCATAAAATGTTCCTTAATTTCATTTTATTACATAAAAATTGTTAAAAAGGTGAGCAATATCTTTTTAATATGCTTACTCACTAAATCTTTCACATGCTTCTAATGTATTACTCATTAACATTGCTACCGTCATCGGCCCAACACCGCCGGGTACTGGAGTGATCCAGCCGGCTCGCTGGCTAGCAACATCAAATTCCACATCACCAACTAATTTCCCATCAGGTAAACGATTAATACCAACATCAATCACAATAGCACCCGGTTTTATCCATTCGCCTTTGACATAATTAGGTATACCGACACCAGCCACAACAATATCAGCATTACCAACATGCTTTGCTACATCCACTGTTCGACTATGGGTAATTGTGGTTGTGCATCCTAAAAGTAATAATTCTAATGCCATAGGACGACCAACAATACTCGATGCACCAACAACTGTCGCATTTAAACCCGATAAATTAATACCGGTTGATTCTAACATCTTAACAACACCATATGGTGTACATGGTCGTAGTATTGGATCACGTTGTAATAAATGGCCAATATTATAAGGATGAAAACCATCGACATCTTTACGAGGATCGATACGCTCTAGCACTTTAGTTTTATCAATATTATCCGGTAAAGGTAATTGAACTAAGATACCATGAACATCGGATCGTTGGTTCAATTCATCAATTAATGCTAATAATTCATCAGTGGTTGACGATGGAAAATCATAAGCAAAAGAAGCAAAACCAACATCATCACAAGCTTTTTGTTTATTTTTAACATAAATTTTCGAGGCAGGATCCGAACCAACTTGTATAACAGCCAAGCCGGGAACAGATAAACCTTGTTCAGTACGTTTTTTTACTTTTTGAGCAATTTCATTGCGTATTTGCAATGCTAACGCTTTGCCATCAATTATATTTGCAGTCATAAGCCGATTACTTCTTTTACCTGATGATTGTAGATAAGATATTCTCGCAAAAGTTTTGATTATTGTCTATTCACTTGTCGGCCGATTGACTAAGTTCTGTTAAAATCTGTTGATATTGTTGGTCAACATCCGTAATAACTGAGCAAATATGAGCATCAAAGGCTTTAAGTTTTGGTTTTTGAGCCTTCCATTCATTTTTCGAAATATCTTTAATAGCGGAGATGTTTTTAAATAAATTAAACTCTAAAATACTGCCGCCAATAACATTATAAAAAATACGTTCACCAATATCGTGCCCATCTTTTTTTAATTTATTAAAATTTTGATAATAAAATTTTGTGCTGCCATTCTCGCTAATAAGGGAACCATGTAATAGTTTCACTAATCTTTTATATAATTTATTTAACTCGCTATGCAGTTCACGATCATCACTCAACTTTTTGGTGATTGCCTGATCAAAAGCAACTTTTACTTCAGACAATAAGCTTAATGATTGCTGCTCTAATTGAGGTAATTGTGAGCGTAAACCTTTTTGAAACTGATCAAGTTTTTTTCGCAATGATGGATTTGGTGATATTATTTTTTTATTCAATATTATCTGACCATCATTCATAATAGATAAATCATTAGATTTATTATATATATGGATATTGTCTTTATTTATTACAATGTCGTAACTTGGTTTTACAGGGCACTCTTTTTGTGCTGCAAACGAGGTTATCGATAAAGTTAATGACAAAATAAATATCATTTTTTTTAGCATACTGACATCCATTTAATGGTTGAAATTAAAATTATAACGAGTAATATCAAATTAGCACTATTTTTGAGGCTTAAAAAACCCCTTTCCTCACATTTTTTTGTAATAACAGGTAAAATATTCAATAAAGTATCTAAATGATTAAAACGTATACCTTACTAACTTTGCAAGTTTAATATCAATAGGTATAATCTATTATATCAACTAGATTTAACTACTTTTTTTTATTTAAAACTGAAGTATAGTTAATACAACAATTAAATTTAACTATTAGAGGTGAACTATGTATGCTGTAATTTTCGGACGTCAAGGATGTCCATATTGTGTACGAGCTAAAGAGTTAGCAGAAAAACTATCACAAGAACGAGATGACTTTTCATATCGTTATGTTGATATCAATGCTGAAGGTATTACCAAAGAAGATCTTTCAAAAAGTGTTGGTAAACCAGTTGAAACCGTACCCCAAATTTTTATTGATGAAAAACCAATTGGTGGTTGTACTGATTTTGAAGCATATGCCAAAGCGAATTTGGGATTATTTCAAGAATAAGCAGTAAACCTAATTTCACAGCAGATAACGCATTTCGAGCGCTTATCTGCTGTTATCGACCTGGTAATTTTTGCCATGTAACTTCATTGCGCAAATATGTTGGCTCAACATCTTCAACTTTAACCACTTCCTTTCTTAACCATTTTTGCTGAGCGATAACCACCAAATCTTGTGCTTCAGGTAACAACACTTCACTTGGTTTAATCATTGCTAACATATTAGGATAAGTTTGCCAACCAGTGCCAGCCGAATAATCTTCATTATCAATACTTTTGATTTTAGTTACCACATCTTCAGGTTTAATTACACATTCAGGAGTGATCGCTTGCCATTGTTGATCTTGATAATGGTATTGTCCTAAATAGACTTCTCCCATTCTAGCGTCTATTGCTGGAATAACTTTAGTTGCACATTTAGTTCTATAAGCACCTTGTGCTAAAGTTTGCAATGTTGATACAGCTATCATTGGTACATCAATGCCGAGAGCTAAGCCTTGAGCTACTCCAATCCCTATTCGCACTCCAGTAAAGCTACCCGGACCTTGAGCAAAAGCAATTGCATCTAGTTGTGAAAGACTACACCCAGCTTGATGCAAAATATTATCAACCATAGGCAAGATTTTCTTGGTGTGATCTCGCTCTGAAATAATGAAATCATGAGTGATTTCATTTTGATAAAATAATGCGACTGAACAAGCTTCTGTTGAAGTATCAATGGCTAAAATAGTACTCATTTGTTTTCCAAATTATCGATTATCGATTCACTGTTAGATAATAAAAAATTGATGACCTTATTTATATCTCGCGTTCTTGGCGAAGGTGGTAAGCTATTAATAAATGTTGCGCCATATGGTCGCATGACTAATCGATTATCGCAAATAATAATTGCTCCACGATCATTGTGATGGCGAATTAATCGCCCTACTCCTTGTTTTAAGGTAATAACAGCTTCAGGTAATTGGACCTCATTAAATGCATCACCACCTTGCATTTGGCAATCTTCCATTCGAGCTTTAATTAAAGGCTCATCAGGTGAAGTAAAAGGTAATTTATCAATAATAACACAAGAAAGAATGTCACCTCTAACATCTATTCCTTCCCAAAAACTGCTAGTTGCAATTAATAGAGCGTTACCACTATGAATAAACTGTTCCAATAATTTTACTTTACTGGTATCACCTTGAACTAAAACAGGTAGTTTGGTTAATTCTCGAAACTGTGTCGCTAAGGCATTCATCATAGCATATGAAGTACAGAGGAAAAAACAGCGACCTTTGTTAGCTTCAATAACGGGTAATAAAATATCAACCAGTTTTTCAGCATTACCTTGTTCATTTGGTGATGGAATATAACGCGGCACACACATTATTGTCTGGTT
The DNA here is from genome assembly GCF_984569125.1 of Gilliamella sp. LMG 34362. Lineage (NCBI taxonomy): Bacteria > Pseudomonadati > Pseudomonadota > Gammaproteobacteria > Orbales > Orbaceae > Gilliamella > Gilliamella sp. LMG 34362. The sequence goes on from NZ_OZ474902.1 coordinate 2,002,851, forward strand.
GTTATAGTCGAAAGGACTTTCTAAAATCAATGAGTCAGAATTGGTTAACCCCAAACGTTTGGTGAAATAATCTAATTGATTATCAACGGATAAGGTTGCTGATGTAAAGATCCAGCTCCCTTTGCGCTCGATTAATAACTCTGCAAATTTTTCAGCTACCGACAATGGTGTTAATGCGAATAAAAAAGAACTATATGAGCTTTCATACCAGTAACTAAAACCAGATACATGTGTTTCTGTTAGACGCTTTAGCAATAGTTGATACTGGTTAACGCGATCAAAACAATTATCTAAGGTAGTAGAGCGCCCTATTGCTAATAAAAGAACTTCTTTGCAAAAATCAAGAGCATCAAATAAATAAGATAATTCTTGTTTAATTTTAGCTTGATTAAATAAATAACGTAGATTGCCTTTATTATTTTGCTGATTTATTAATAATCGTAAATCTTGGGTACATTTTTGTAGTTTATCAGCACATTGCTGTAACTGAGACATATCTTTGACTTCGGTTCGATAAGCTAAATTTATCTCTTTGGCTAAATCAAAAAGTTGTCGGCTGGTTAACTGTTCCCCAAAATAATGGCATGCTAAGTCTGGAAGTTGATGAGCTTCATCGAATATCATCACATCAGCTTTAGGAATCAATTCACCAAACCCTGTATCTTTTACCACTACATCCGCTAAAAACAGATGATGATTGACCACAACAATATCAGCATTTAACGCTCGCTTACGAGCTTTAACCACATAACAATCATTATAGTGCTCGCATTCACTTCCTAAACAATTATCATTAGTACTAGTTAAAATTGGCCAAATTGGATTATCTTCGGTTACCGTTGTACATTTACTAATATCACCGTCTTTGGTTTTAATTGACCAATTTTTGACACGGACAAGGTCTGTACGTAAATTCTTATCTAAATCACCGGCAGCTGCATATTGATGATACATACGTTCTAAACAGAGATAGTTGGCTCGACCTTTAAGAAGTGAAATTTTACCGGTATAGTCCAAAGCTTTTTTGATAATCGGCAAATCTTTACTATACAACTGTTCTTGCAAATTTTTTGAGCCAGTTGAAATAATGACTTTCTTTTCACTTCGTAATGCAGGAACTAAATAAGCAAAGGTCTTACCTGTACCGGTTCCCGCTTCAACTACCAGTGATTGTTGCGCTTGTATTGCTTTAGTGACTTTATTTGCCATCTGTCTTTGTGGCGATCTTGCAACAAAACCATCAATAGCTGTCGCAAGTAAACCATTTTCTGCAAAATCATCAATCACTTAAAATACACCTAATCAAAAGATAAGCCCTATTTATATTTTCTAGAAAATTTGTTAAAGAAATAATTAACGTTAGTAAAATATAACGTCCTCTTAAAATCGGCATGAAATAATAGTCATAAAATTGGATAATTAACCATCAAGACAACGAGGTATACTATACCAATAACCAAGGCAAAAATATATACATGAACTTTAACTATAAATAAAAAGCTTAATTAGAAATAGATTGAAATTTTTCTAATCTATTAACTAAATAAGCTTGAAAGCAACAAAATTATTAACCTAATATTATTTTTTAAATTTAGTTTTCAAATAAATAATATAATGTTTTATTCCTGCTAGATATTTCTTTTGCCTAAACATTAATTTTGCATAAGCACGGATTGAAGAAGTCTTTTTAGGACAATACAATGGTAAATTATCATTTCGCCATGGTGATTTTTCTAAATAAGAATCAAATAATTTCGAACGATACGGTTGGTGCCAAGGCTTATTTTTAGTAATGTAATGGATAAATATTGTTCCGTTAGGAACATTTGCATCGTCATTTCCATTAATTGATAATGCCAATAAATTATTAAATTTTCTTGGTAATATTAGCCTTTTTTGACCAACACAAATATTTAAAACATCTTGATCAGGATATTGATATTTTTCGCCGCTATTTAATAATTTCAATGTTTTATCTGTAATTTCTTCTTCACACCAAAGTGAAATGTTAATTAACATAACCCCAGAGTTAAAATAAGTGCCCGGAACCACGTCATATTTAGCACATTGAGTTTGTTGCATATATGGAACATCTGCAATAGCCGCGACGATAATTTCCTTTAAATCGATGCGATCAATATCTGCCAAACTGTTAATACATAATGTATCACTATCTACATAGAGTAATTTATCAGTAGTCTTTTTTAGTATTATTGGCGCTATTAAGCGAACACAGGCTGAAAGTGGAAATTGTTCGGTATTTTGTTCATCTATTTTAAATTCATCATTAATCACATATTCAGTTATTGCTATGTTATCAAATTTAATTCCGCTAAATTTACGTCTATTTTCATCGGAAAGATTGTGCGTAAATAAATGAAAATGGATCTGCTGAAAAGGATTACTCTCAACAATAGAAAAAATATTTACTCCAGCAGGCAAGGCATAATTATCATCAAAACATAATAAAATATCTAATATAGATTGGTTATTATCAAAATTACATGACAAAAACTCATTTCTTTTATTAATAAATTTATCGACTTGAATCACAAGTTCATCCTTATCGTTTCTTAGACGCTTTATGCTTGAGGTAAAGCAAATAATATTTACAAGCCGAAAAATATTTTTTTTGGCTAGCTAACAGTTTTGCATAACGCCTTGTAGTTGATGGCGCATTCTCATTAGCTAATAATAATTTTTGATTAGCCCATGGCGAAGTAGCAATATAACGTTGATAAATAGACGTTAAATATAATTGATACCATGGTTTATTACCTGTCACATAATGAATAATAACAGTATCATCACTTAAAACGCTATCTTCTTTTCCACCAACAGTCAGTGATGTGAGTTGATTAAATATTTTCGGTAGAAATTGAGTTTTACCTTGCATTAATATATTCAGAACATCCTGATCGGCAAATTTGTAAACTTTACCACTATTAATCATTGCAAAAGCTTTTTCGGTAAGATTATTATCTACCCACATATCAGTATTGATATAAATCATACCCGCATTAAAATATTCGCCATATGGAATATCACAGGCTGAACATTGTTTTTCTTGAGTTTTCTTTACATCAGGCACTACAGCGGCATATTTATCGGATAAGTCGGTATTGATCAAATGATTCAGATTGTTAGTACAAAGAATATCACAATCTAAATATAACACTCTGGATGTTATTTTATTTAGTATTTGAGGTACGACAAAACGTAAACACGTTGACGCAGAAACATGTAACACTAGAGTATCTGGATTTATAGAAAACTCATCGCTAACTTCGTAACAGATTATTGTGGTGTTTTTTTCACTTAATTGATGAAATTTTTGTATTTTCTCATCAGATACGTTGTTGGCAAATAAATGAAAAACCAAATTTTTATCGGAATTATTAATCATAACTGATGACATAGCAATACCTGCTGGCATTGCATAATTATCATCAAAACAAAAAGCAATATGAACTGTTTCTTGTGATTCAATTGTATGACTAAATAAAGTAGTGACCTTACTAATAAAAAGATTTTCTGCTAACATCAAGGCTTAATGTCCAAAATTAGAAATTTATTTATTGTAACATAATCAATTTTTATGAAAAAATTAAATATGAATATAACATAGCTATTTTGTAATAACAAAATAGCTATGTTATATTTAAAAGCAACGTATCAATGAGTATTTGAAATGAATAATAGTATTATTAATATTGTATATTGTACAGATGCGAATTATTTAGAACATGTTGGTGTATCTATTACTTCAATCATACTTAATAATAAAAATCATAATATTCATTTTCATATTTTTTTATATGATGTTTCGGAAGAAGATAAAAACAAGCTCAAGGAAATTAGTCCTTTAATTAATCTTTATTCTATCCCAACAGATGAGTTAGATAAATATTCTGAAATTCAGAATGATAAGATAAAGCATATAAATCGCTCAATGTATATTCGCTTATCTGTACCAAGATTATTACCTGATTATGTTGATAAGTTTATTTATTTAGATGCAGATATACTATGCTTTAGTGATATATCTTCTATTTTGAATATCGATATTGATTCGGTAGTTTGTGCTGTGACGGCCGACTCTTTAGACGTAAATAATATGTTACAAAATAGAAACCGTTTAGGTTTAGCATCTGAAAAATATTTTAACTCTGGTTTTTTATATATAAATACTCAAAATTGGAAAAAATTTGATACCGAAGATAAAGCTAACCAAATATTATTATCTCCGCAAAATTATAATCTTATATACCCAGATCAAGATGCATTAAACATTGTTTTGCAAAAACAAATTAGTTTTATTAATGTAAAGTGGAATTATTTATTTACTTGGATGAATGATCAAGAAAAAGAATCTTTTTTCCATAATAAACAATCATTACCATGTTTTGTGCATTTCACTGGCGCAAGAAAGATATGGTATCAAGAACATACAGGTCTTGCCCAAAATATTTATTGTTTTTATAAACATTTTACCCCATGGGCTAACTATAATTTAAAAAGTTATAAATCTAAAATGAGAGTAAATGATTATCGAATTTATTCTATATCTTTTTTCAAACAGAAAAAATTTAAAGAAAGCGCAAAATATTTCTTACATTATATTAAATTAAAACTATTCAAAAAGTAATTAATTTACTTTTCTTAGTAAATATAAATAATAAAATTTTATAGCCGACATATAATGTTTTTCTTTAAAACAATACTTTGCATAATTACGTAACCAAGATTTTTTTAATGCTAATGGACGTTCTAAATCTTTCCAAGGAGATAATTGATAATATTTCTTAAATAATAGAGAATCAAACGTTTGATACCATGGTTTATACCCTGTCACATAATGTAACAAAACGGTATATTTCGCAATTTTTTTCTCTTCACTACAAGGTATGGTGATATGAATTTTTGTATTATATTTAATAGGTAAAAGAATAGTTTTGTTTTCTAATAAAATATTAAGAACATCTTGATCAGCAAAACGATAAATATTCCCATCATTTACTTTTTTAATACATTTATTTGTTAGATCATTTTCCATCCACTTTTCAGTATTAATTAATAACACACCAGAATTAAAATATTTCTCTGCGTCAATAGAATATAAAGTTTTTATTTCATTTTGCATTGGTTTATCATCAGGAATAACTCCTGCAACACAATTTGATATATCCGTATTATATAATTCTGAAATTGATTTCAAACAAAGAATATCACTGTCAAGATATAAAAATTTTTTTACCTGAGAATGTAATAGAGCAGGTAGAATAAAACGAACACAAGAAACAGCGGATAAATAACCTAATACTAAGGTATCTGGATTAATATCAAAATTACCATTTAAATAGTATATTTTTATACTGACATTATATTGAACAAGTTCTTTTAGCTTAGCTATATTAGCAATAGAGACGTTATCAACAAGAAGATGAAAACAAAAATGTAAACTATCATTATTTTCAATTACTGAAGTTATAGTTACCCCTGCAGGCATTGCATATTTATCATCAAATGCAAGTGCAATATGCACTATCTCATTATCTTCAGTATTTGTTAGTGCAAATCTTTCAATTTTACTTATATATTTTTCTGAATTAAACATTGATTATTTCACTTTATAAATTTTTTCTATTCTAAATAAATACATTAAATGTGTAAATTCATTTGATAAATTAAAAACTTTGAATTTACCAGATTTTTATTTATATTAAAATTTTTACCTATATTTTGTTAACAATCGAATATATAATTAGCCACATCTTTTGTTAGAAAAATAAGAATTAGAATTAATTAAATGTATAACGTTAATAACTTTATTGACAAGATTGAACCGATAAGTAATAATCATAGTCAACAGTTTCCAACTCTTCACATTGCTTTAGGTTTTGATGATAATTATGCAATGCCTGCAGGCGTAACAATATCATCAGTTATCCAAAACACTCCGAATTACAATCTTCATTTCCACTTATTTGTTGATAATGTTTCACCAATAAACATTGATAAGTTTAAAAAAATTAACTCTTCTAATGTATCAATTACATTATATTACTTGAATAATAATTTTATCATTAATCCTAAAACATTGGTTTTGCATATTTCAACTGTATCAACTTGTATTCGTTTTATTATGCCAAAGCTCCTAGTCTCAGTGACTGACAAATTAATTTACCTTGATAGTGATGTAATTTGCTTAAAATCATTAGCTAAATTAGCTGAATTCAATATTGACGATTATATAGCAGGTGTTGTTAGTGATACTAAAGATATGCAACAAGCTATTAGTAAAATGTATGATATTGATTCGACAAAATACTTTAATGCTGGAGTTTTATTGATAAATACCAAGAAATGGTGTGAAGAAAAGATTTCTGAAAAAGCATTAACATTAATTAATGATGGTAATATTTATAAATTTGCAGATCAGGATGTTTTAAATATTCTATTGGAAAATAAAACGCTATTATTGCCTATAAAATTTAATACTAAAATAAAAATTTCAATCGACGCACATCAAGAAAAAGAAATCAGGCCATATACTGTCATTTTACACTATATTTCGCAAAACAAGCCTTGGTTTAAAGTCTATCTTTCTAAAATTTTTGAGTATTATTTAGCTTTATCTCCTTGGAAAGATGAACAGTTGCCTTTAAGTGGTAATAGTTCATCTATAAGAAATTATGCTAAATATTTATTTAAACAAAGGTACTATTATAAATCTATTTATTACTATATTATTTATTTAAAATATAAATTATTTCTCAAAAAGTAATTATCTAATTAAAAGTTTATGATAAATAACACCGTTTGTCTTTCTATAATTATACCCTGTTATAATGTTGAAAACTACATTATAGATTGTCTAGATTCTGTAACAAAATATAACTCTAATTCAATTGAGATCATATGTATTGATGATGGTTCAACCGATAATACACAGCACATACTTGAACAATATCGTTATAAATTCGAAAATATCAGAATAATCAAGCAACAAAATCAAGGAGTTAGTCAAGCTAGAAATAAAGGCATTGAGTATTCAAATGGTAAGTACATTTTATTCATTGATTCAGATGATATTATAAATTCTGATTTACTCAAAAAATTCTTAGACAGTTTAAGTATTATGCCTCAATTAGATTGTTTTTATTTTGATTATACATCTTTTAAAGAGACAGAAATAATCTCTTATGCGACTAATTTGGAGACAATAAAAACAAAAAGTTTCACTACAGGAATAGAGTTATTAAATTATTTACTAGAAAAAAGAAATTATTCTGGCGTTGTATGGCGATTAATTTTTAACCGAAAATTGTTATCAGAAAAATTCATTGAGAAAAATCACGAAGATCATAATATTTCGCTTTCTATTATCTCAAAAGCGAAATTAACTTATTATTTCATTGATAAAAATTGTTACTTTCATCGAGTTCGCTCTTCCTCTTTATCAGAACAATATATTGATGATTTAAATTTAAAAACTTTAATAAAAGTTTTAAATCAGTGCATAACAAAAATTAATAAACTACCATTATCCGATAAAGCAAAATGCAATTACATTTTTGCCATGAATATAACCTATTTAGAATCACTATTAAGATCAGATAAAATATTTACAACAAAAATAAAGGATAATATTGTAAAAGAACTCGGTTTCCTGAAATTAATGATACGTATCATTAATAATAAGAAATCGAATGCTATAAGAAATATTTTTTATATACTCAAATTTACAAAAAAGAACCCTTGTTCATTTTCTGTAAAAAAAGCACTGCTAAAATGTGCTATAACTAAAAAATATCCTGATTTAAATATCAAAAAAGATTACAAATCCTATTCATCTTTAAATAAATTTTAAAAATATATTAAGCATATTTATTACACAATCAATAAATTATTATTCATTAAAATTACTTTTATATAATTTTGTATATGCGCCATCTTTTTTCAATAACTCGGTATGTGTACCTTGCTCAATAATACTTCCCTCATTCATTACTAATATTTGATCAGCATTTTCAATAGTAGATAATCTGTGAGCGATAACAATAGATGTTCTTCCCTTTTGTAATATATCTAATGCTTTCTGTATTTCTTTTTCTGACTCGGTATCTAATGCAGATGTGGCTTCATCTAAAATCAGAATAGGGTTATCTCTTAATAGTGCTCTTGCAATAGCAATACGTTGGCGTTGACCACCTGATAATAAAACACCATTTTCACCAACAACTGTATCAAAACCTTTATCGAATTGTTTTATAAAATCATAAGCATTTGCTTTTTTAGCAGCTTCTTCTATTTGCTCCAGAGAAAATTCACCAATTTTTCCATATGCTATATTATTTGCGATAGTGTCATTAAATAAATGCACATGCTGTGATACTAATCCTATTTGATTCCTTAAACAGTACAATGTGTAATTACTCAGATTAATTCCATCAATAGTTATTTCTCCATCAGAGATATCATAGAAACGAGTTAATAGATTCGCAATTGTCGTTTTCCCTGATCCTGACTTCCCAACTAAAGCCACTGTTTTACCAGCAGCCACTGAAAAACTAATATTGTTTAATGCTAAATCTTGTCTTGTGGCATATTTAAACGAAACATTTTTAAAAATAATATTTCCTTTAACTTTATCAATATTGACATTACCATTATCTTGTTCAATTGGTTGTTCTAATAGAGAAAACAATGTTTGGCAGGCAGCCATACCCTTTTGGAATCCTGCATTTACACTAGTTAGACTTTTGATCGGTTGCATTAAAGCAACTAATGATGAAAAAACGACAGTAAACTCACCAGGGGTAATATTTAAATCAGGATTACTTGCTGTAAGTAATACAAAAGCTATAGCAAATGAAATAACAACTTGAACGATAGGTGTTGATAATGCTGAAATAGAAACTAATCGCATGTTATCACGACGAAATTTATTACTTACTTTTTCAAAGTTTCTATTTTCTTCTTCTTGAGCCCCAAAGATAATAATTTCTCGATAACCTTTTAACATTTGCTCAACAGACATTGTCACATTGCCCATTGAATTTTGCATATTTTTCGCTAATCTCCTAAATCTTATAGAGATAAAAGTAATAAGGCTTATCACTATTGGTGTAATAATGATTAAAGAAAGAGATAATTGCCAACTATTATAAAACATTGTATAAAATAGACCGCAAATAAATGCAGTTTCACGTATTATTGTTATTAATGCGTCAGATGAAGATGCTGCTACCTGATCTGTGTCATAAGTAATACGTGATAACAATCGTCCTGTTGAATTTTGATCATAATAACTAACAGGAGAATCCACAAAATGACTAAATAGTCTTTGTCGAATTTTCATCACAATATTTCCAGATATTAATGACAAAAATATAGAGTAACCATAGTTTGCAATTCCACGCAATACTACTAATCCAAAAATGTAAAAAGGTGCCATTAGTAAAAAATCTTGATCATTCATTGAAAAACCACGATCCAATAAAGGCCGTAATAATGCTATCAATGAGGTATCAGCAAATGCGCTTGCAATAAGTAAAATAACCGACAAAAATAAAAAGAATTTATGTTCCATAATTAATGGAAACAACTTTAAAAAAGTTTTCCATGTAGAAGAATCTTTATCTATGTCATTAGGATTGTATTGGCTATTTTTTTCATTCATATTATTCATTATTTATTGTGTTTACTCTGAGTATTAAATTGCATTTCATGCATTTGTGCATAAATTCCATTTAAATTGATCAATGATTGATGATTGCCATCTTCGATAACTTTTCCATCATCAATAACTAGAATACGATCCGCTCTTTCAATAGTAGACAAACGATGAGCAATAATAATAGATGTTCTATTCTTCTGTAGTATTTCTATTGCTTCTTGTACTAGTCTTTCTGATTCGTTATCCAATGCTGAAGTTGCTTCATCAAAAATTAGTATCGGATTATCACGTAATAAAACTCGCGCTATTGCAATTCTTTGTCTTTGCCCACCCGACAATAAAATGCCATTATCACCTATTTCAGTGTTAATGCCGTTTTCCAACTTGCTAATAAACTCAATTGCGTTTGCTAGCTTAGCAGCTCTTATAATATCCTCTTCACTATGAAATTCTTTTTCACCATATGCAATATTTTCAGCAATTGTACCATTAAATAAATGAACATTTTGCGACACATAACCAATTTGCTGGCGTAAAGATTTCAATGTATATTCTTGAATATTTATAGAGTCTAATAAAATCTCGCCTTTTGACACATCATAAAAACGTGGTAATAAGCTAGCAATTGTTGATTTACCTGCACCAGAACGCCCAACTAAGGCTATCGTTTGTCCAGCTTCTATTTTTAAACAAAAATTATTAAGTGCTGGAGTATTTCTTGTTGGATAAGTATAAGTAACATTCTTAAATTCAATGTTTCCTTTTACTCTTTCAGCTACAATAGTTCCATTGTCATCTTCTAATGGAGAATCTAAAAGTGCAAATAGAGATTCACAAGCAACAGCACCTTTTTGGAGTTCTACATGTAAACTTGTTAATTCACGTAACGGACGCATTACGGCAACCATTGCCGAAAAAACAACAGTAAATGAACCTGGAGTAATATCTAAATTTTGACTTGCGACTAAATAGAGTATAAAACCTAAGCCAATTGTTGCAATCAACTGAATTATGGGGGTCGATAACCTTGAAACTATTTCAATTTTCAGCATACCTCGCCTAACACTATCTGTTATGCGATTGAAATTATTTTTTTCATATTCTTTAGCATTAAAAATCAAAACTTCTTTATGGCCTTTTAACATTTCGTCACTTGCTATAGTAATTTGTCCCATTCCAGCTTGCATAGATGCAATTGTTTTCCTAAATTTTTTAGCAATAAACTGAGCAACAAAAATAATTAATGGAACTAAAATAATCAATACTGAAGCTAATTTCCAACTGCCATATAACATAACAAGACACAAGCCCACCGCATAAGTTATTTCACGAATAAGTATTATTAAAGCGTCAGATGAAGCTTTTGATAGCATCTGAGTATTAAAAGTAATAACAGAAACCAGATCTCCAATAGATTGCTTATCATGAAAACTAATAGGACTTTTAATCAAATGATTGAAAATCATTTGTCTAAACTTAGTTACAACTTTTCCTGATAACCAAGAAAGGCAATATGTTGAAATATAATTAGATAATCCTCTTAGTAAAATTAATCCAATAATTGCAATTGCGATTACGATCAAAAGAGAATAATTTTTATCCATTAAACCATAGTCAAGTAAAGGCTTAGTAAGAGATATTAGGGTAGCATCTGTAGCAGCATTCAATAAAAGTCCAAACACGGCTACAATTAATGCTTTTTTATATGGTTTAATAAATGGCCAAAGTTTTTTTAACGTCGTAATTGAGTTTAATTTTTGAGGCATAATAGAATATTAAAATAATAAATTATGGATAATTATACACTATCTAAAACTTTCACGTTAATTTTATTGTGTTATGATTACATAATAATTCGTCATATAATCCTAATTTATCTTAGATGATATATTTAATTTCTTTTTTATTTTAATCTTAATCCCTAAAAAACATAAAATATAAAATTTATCAGCGTCCCAAAATCCAATCAAGCGTTGTCTTTTATTTAAAAATAATTGATTTATTTTTCCGATAATATGATAGTTTTTTTCAGAAATTGAATGTAAGAATGTATTATTAGGAAAATAAGATGTCAAACCAAATTGATTAACAATTTGAGTAGCTTTATTTAAAGCTAATGCCCTATTCTTTTTAGGCAAACGGCGCATCGACTCTATCAACTTATCCTGAAATAAGTCAACTAAAACAGGTTTAAACTTGTCAAATAACTGCCAACGAATAACAAATTGCAATAAGTGTTCAAAACATAATAATGAATCTAATTCATGGGAAATGATGCTATTTTTCTGATTTCCTTTCTTATAACTCATAATAGAACCATCTCTTATTAGATAGTTATAATATTTATCATTGATAAAATATGCTCCATCACATAACAATGCATAAGACCAGAAAAAAGGATTATCTTCATACCAAAGCCCTTCCGGAAATATAATATCGTATTGCCTAATAATTGAAAGTTTATAAACTTTATTCCAAGCACATACATCCATCTTCTTCAAGACATCATTAGATAATTTAATAAAACCGTTATATTTATGTTCAAAATAGCGTTCGTCTTGGATTCGGCTAAGATTGTTTTCAACTATGAGATTAGTCGAAAAATAGACTAAATCAACTTCCGATTTATTAAATTTTTCAATCGCTTTCTCGTATGTATCTAGTTCAATAAAATCATCTGAATCAACAAAAGTAATATATTCTCCGTTAGATTGTCTGATTCCTATATTTCGTGCTGAAGATAAACCACCATTTATTTTACTAATAATTTTGATTCGATTATCAATCTTTTGATAGAATTCTAATATATTTAGAGAGTCATCGGTTGATCCATCATTAACACAAATAATTTCAATATTCTTTAAGCTTTGATTAATTAAACTATCTAAACATTTTATTAAATATTTTTCCGTATTATATACAGGAACAATTATTGATAAAATTGGCTCCATTAAAAATAATCCTTAATTGTTTTTATTAATACTTAAATAACTTGTAAAATCTGATAAAAAACTCATAACGGTCTATTACAATTCACCCCGCATTTTCATGATTTTTTTTTGCAATTTATATATTTGATTTTTTACAAAACAATAAGGTAATAAATTTAATAAAGAAATGATTACTTTCCTTTTAATATACTTAGATTGTGAGTATTGTTTTAGTTTTTTCTTTTCAACAAATTCAATTTTAATAACATCAAAACTAGGACCATGTTTAAAATTAATCGGCAGTGGTTTTATCGCTTTATATCGCCAAAAATCAGCCCACCAAACCTCCATACAATAAAAATCATCAGATTGTAGATTGCGTTCAAAATCAATATATAATGATGACGCTTCATTTATAATATTTGGACGTCCAAAAAAAATCAAATCTGAACCAGCCAAAAAACGAGGATCCTCAATCATATTTCCACGTCCAAATGGATTAAAACCATGAAAAATTGCATTTTGTGGTATTGCTAATTTAAATTCAGAATAACAGTTTATAAATGAATTAATTCTAAATGGCTTTTTGAAAAATATGTCTGGTCTGGTTACTATTACCCAATCGTATTCAATATCATTTTCGATTTCATATTCATTACGTAATTTATTGCTCATATAAATAGTATAAGCATTATTTAAACATCCTTTTTTAGCTCTTGGATGTTGACCTATTTTTTCTACTAATACATCATCTGAACAATCTAATTGCGGTTCAACAAGCATCTTTTTAGGTTGATAAAGTTGATTAACTAATAATAATTTTTCACTAGTTAATGTTTTTTCCGTTAAAGGCTTTCCATCAACATTACGATAGTTGATGGTAGAATGATCTAATTCTTCCCAAGTATGAATAAAAATATCTATATGATAACCGTCTTGTATATTTTCTTTTAATAAATTTTGTTCAAACGAATTGAATGTATATTCAAAGGTTCTCAAATGACCAAAAAGCTGAACTGCAATTCTTCTTACATCTTCCATAAAAAAAACACCATAAATTATAAAATTAATGCTATACACTTAATGAAACAAACTATTTATCATTACCTTACATTCATTTGTTATAGAAGTCTATTATTCGAAAAGTAAATAATATTTACTTAATAATGATTACAAATATAATCATTATTCATCTATTGTCGACATTTTTAAACACTTTATATTTTCTTTTTGAGCTTTCGATGTGATTATTTAGATTATAAATACTTTTCGAAATAATTATATATGGGAAAATATAGGCAAACAATTTTACTATTTTTAACGATTTATAAGTTAACTTATACCGATTTTTTTTCAAATTTGAATTAAATTTAAGGCCATAAAGTATTCTACTTAATAAAATAAACCATATACTTTTTAACGTAGCCCTTTTATTTATGAACTCATGTTTATTGATACAACGACACCTTTCCAGTGGGCCATCTTTAAACGGCGCCATATCAAAGTAATACGGAAGAACTAGATACCCTTTAGGAAGAAAAGGTACTCGATTCTCTTTCCAACGATAACTTATATCCCAACTATCGATTAAATAAATAAACTTTTTCAATGCCAATAAACTATCTTCTTGAGTGTTTTTAACATCCCAACCTTTTGATTGAATGTAATTTTTGAATAAATAAGATTCAGGAGTGCAGTCAAGTGCTTTTAAGGTATAATTAGACGCTTCAAATTCTTTTTGATTTTGTAACATATGCCCTAAATGAGTATTTTTCATTAAAGGGCAGGAAAAATAATGTACCATATCAACTTTTTTTCCAGCTAATAACATATCAGAAGGATGATATAAACGATCCGATCTAGTATAGCAATTTGTTGATAGAATCATAGAGTTATCTAAATTTTTCAAATGTGGAATTAAGAGAGAAAAGTTTACACTTTGATCATTTCTAAGTTTAATAACATATGAATCATGCGATATTTTATCCAGACCTACTCTTATACTATTTATTTGCCTGTTTACATTGAAAAATCCAGGGTTGAGTAAATCAGAGCATTGTACGAGCTTTATCTCAGAGTTAAGCCTATTCTTTTCTAAATAGTTATTATAAACTTGTATGTCATTTCTATAGCATACAATTACAATCTCTTTAAAAATAAATTTTGATTTTTTTATATCTGTAAAAATTTGCTCAAGCCAATGTCGACAACCTTCCCCATGAATAATAAGAGAAACATTTTCCATATTCAACCTCACATTGAAATTAACAAATAAGAATAAGTCACAGTTCAAATCTTGGTAAAATACAAACTTCTGGAGAAGTTATTTTTTTCAATAAAGTCTTTTGTTGCTCTATAATTTTTTTTCTATCATCTTTTGATAAATTTATAAAATCCGATATAGTATTAAGTAAATCATCATGATCAAATGGGTCAAAAAGCATAGAAACCGGCGAATAATCCTTACATCCTGAAAACTTTGAAGCAATTACAGGAATACCTCTTAAAATACATTCTATCATTGCCATTGGTTGATTTTCATAACAAGATGGCATTACTGTCAAATCAGCTATTGCTAGAAATTTTTCTTGCTGTTTTATAGTCATAAAATCATAGAAAAAAATATTTTCTATATATTTTTCATCAATATTTTTATAAAGCTCATACCGACAATCCAAATTTGTTAACGGATCATGAGTTGAATTTCCAATTAGAAATAAATTACAATCTATATTCTGATCTAATAATTTGATAAAAGCATTAACTAACTTATTATGTCTTTTCCTTCCTTCAAATCGAGTAATTAACACAATATTAAAAGATTCAGAATATAAATTAAAATCAATTTCATCTTTATATTTATCTCTCAATTCATAGCGACTTTCAAGTTTAGAATAAAACGGATTAGCAAAAAATAAAGGTTTTTCATTAAGTTTATATTTTATATAAACATAATCAGCTAAGAAAGTTGACGGTGAGAAATTATAATCGCTTAATTCCATTTGTAATTGTTCTTCTCTAACTAACTGTTGAGTATGTATAGAAGCAAATAAAATATCTTTATTGGTACTCCATTCAAAACATTCTCTAGTTGCAGTATGGTGATTTGTAACTAAAGTTGTATTATGAAAAAAGTTCTTTCTAGCTTTTTCAATCATACAATGCAAACCCAAAGCTAAATAATCTGCAAATTCGATATAATCAGGCTGGAACTCATTCATTTTAACTAATATTGCTTGTCTTTTATTAATCAAATCGCCATGAGGAATAGCACTAAAAGAAAATCGTTGATTTACAAATAAATCCGATTCATTATCATACATCTCTGCCATTACATAAATTTGGTGTTCAGTATTTTCTAATAAATATTTGCAAATATTATATAAATAAGATGCTATACCACCATGTCCAGAATACATTCCAAATTCATGTGCAACAAAAACAATTTTTTTATGCATATTTTTCTCTTTAAAAATTAAAATTGTGGATGAAATAATTACAAATTTAATTTACTTATTAGGTAAAACATACCGTTTACTAAAATAAAATCATTTTCTAACCTTAATTTAAGGTTACATATTGTAAAGAGACTAAAAGAACTAAAAAAATCTTTAAGAATGAAATTTTTGTATTTTATGATACTAATTAAATTAACTTTCAAAATAAAAAGTTAAAAATAAATTTTAGGTTACGAATGATTATTTTTCGTTAGAACGAAGAATAATTTTTATGAAGCTTGAAAAACACACTTATATTATTTTCTGTCAACTTGAATTATTAAAAATAACCACGAATTATCAAATAAATAAAAATTTTTTTGAGTACAATTCATTATTCTTAATTTCTTATATTTACATGATTTTATATTGATTAAATCATCACTTGACTCTAAAACACCATAACTTGATTCTATTTCCATATCAATTATTGAAAACTGTTCATATAGTATCAAAAAATACATATATACATAATAATCAAACTGGAACCAATCAATTAAAGTTAATTTTTCATAAATTCTAGTTATTGCAAAGAATTTATCTATATTTGCTGTTTTGTAAATACAAGGTTGATTAAACCAAAGATAGAACTCTGAATCTAACTTATCTTGAAAATCATTTGGAAAAAATTCTTTACAACTTTTTTTAATTTTTTCTGTTAACTCTTTGCCTTGCGGTAAAACTTTATTTCCAAGTAAAATTTTGTTTTCGAAAAAATTATTACATAAGTCTAAAAGATCAATATTTCGAGTAAATAAAGTTTCTGAATCTATAGTTATTAGATATTGATATGAGGAATACAAATATTTAACGGCCCAAATTTTTTTTATATTTATTATTCCATTTCTGTCAAATATACAAAAATTGGAAGGAAGAATTAATTTATAATCATAATTCCCAAAATTATCTGCTTCATTAACATTTGTAAAAACAAACCATAAATCACATTGAGTCAAATACCCATTCTTAACAAAGGAAGAAATAAGTGATTTCGCAAAAACAAAATGCGGAGTATGGGTAGGGCAAATAAAAGCTATTTTTTTATTCTTCATATCATACTCCTAATAATTTATTAGCTAAATAATCATAAGAATTATTTCAAATATTTATCATTGTTTGCACCTGGCAATTTTACTACGACATTTATAGTATTATCTTCCAAACATTCAAAATCTGTAGATTCATTTGGTTCAATAATAATAATATCACCAACCTGATATTCTCTATTATTCATTTTCACTCTACCTGAAATAATTAAGGTATATTCGGTTGCGATTTTATGATAATGCCTCTCTTCATAATCACCTTTATTATATTTTTTTACTGCAACCTCTACATCATTAGTTTTGCAAAGAGATGGTTCAAAATTTCCAATAAACCAACCTTTAAACATATCATCAAGTTTTGCAACTCTCATTATTTGCTGTCCTTAACATCCATCAACTCAGAAATATATTGAGCTAGTTGTATTTCGGTTTTTAATGGGTGAAATTTCTCATTATTGATTTTATATATAGAAACTTTTTTTTGTTCCAAAATCATCTCATTTAAAGTTTGACTTAAGTAAAAAGCACCATTAATTAGATTATCTTTTCGAATTACATTTTTAGCAGATTCAACAAAATCAGAACCTCTCTTATAATAATAAAATGAAACAAGCGCATTTTTACTGATAGGTTTTTTTTCGGATACTTCAATTACCAAATTTTGAGCGTCTAATTTTGCAAATGAATATCTCGGATGAACAGAGTTAAAAGACACAACTCCAGCATCACTGTTACTTTCCCTGAAAAATTGCAGAATATTCTCACTTGATACTTCAATAAAATCATCTACCGCAAGTAGTATGAGCTCTTCTTCATTATTTATAAATTCTATACTAAGTAAAGCGGTACAAACAGCGCCCATTGTTCTATCATTTATAATAATAATTTCACTATCAGGCACTAATTGTTTAATAACCGAATCTACTTGAAAATTTTGTATATCATTATCTTTAACACAAAACAAAAACTTCCTAGGTTTTAATCCTCGACAGTAATCAATTTGTTTTTCAATTATTAACTTTTCACTGATTTCTGTTAAATAAAGAGGGTATTCTTCACTATTTTTCTCAAAATTTTGCCCACCCATTAAAAAAATGATTTGCATCAATTAAGCCCCTCTTCTATTTCTAAAATACGATTTTTGATGTTATCATAGTTCACTTCATCAACAGTTTTAACAACAAGTACATGTGCTCCTGAAGCAATTGCTGCTTTGATACCATTTTCATTGTCTTCAACAATCAAACAATCTTTTGGTTGTAAATTCATTTTTGACATTGCTGCAAGATAGATTTCAGGATCTGGTTTTGCATTTTTTACATCCTGATTACTTAGCATGAACTCGAAATAGTCTGTTAGTTTTGCATAGTTCATCATCATTTCTATAGTCATTTTTATAGAGTTTGAACCAACTGCAAGTCTATAACCTTCAGATTTTAACTTTGACAAAGCATACTCATGATTAAAACGAGGACGGCATAGATTTTGTATCATTGAAACTGTGTATTGTTGTTTCATTTCATTTATAAAACTATGTAATTGTGTTGGTAAACCTTTTTCTAGAGTTAATTTTTTTAATTTCATAGAAGTGGGTAAACCATCATAACTAGTTAAATGTTCAAATCTGCTTATTTCATAACCGAATAATTTTAGAGCACGATTAAGAGCTTCATAATGCCAATCTTTAGCTTCAATCAATACTCCATCCATATCAAATAAAACAGCTTTAATTTTCATTGAAAAACTCCGTTGCTTTCTCAGGAAAATCTGTACAAATCATTAAATTATCACTATTCAAAAATTCACTATTTTGAATAATAAACCACTGATTCAAATTTTCTCTTTTATGTAATTCAGCTGAAACTAAACAAACTTTTTTACCTTGATCCAAAAGATTATCAATGACTGATGAATCATACCAATTAGAATTAAAACAGTCTAACCAAACCCCTTCACAATCAGATAATAAAGCTGGCTGCGTTAAAATATCACTTAATCCGGTATAAACTTTGAGTTTATTTTTTATTTGACAAACCATATCAGGTATAGACATATCAAATGTAAAATAATTAGTATGATTATATTTGTCTAATAAACTTTTAATGTTTTTAGATAAACCATCAGCTTTAATATTTAGGGCAAGCGGCAAATTTCTCCCATTCATAATGATTAACAATTCTTCAAAAGTTATTTCATTGCCATTAGGCATATCATGTGCAATAACGATTTCACCATTATGATCTCTCAAATCTGTTTCTGTTCCAAAACCCATGTTAAAGCTTCTTTCAAAAGCAGCAACGGTATTTTTTTCATCGCTAAATTTCCAATACCCTCTATGAGAAAGAACAATCATACCTTTACCTTCTGAGAAATTGGATGATTTATAAAAAATTCTAAATCTGTTGGTATTCCTAATCCATACATACCATTATATTCCTCTCCAATCCCATAAATACCTATTTTCTTGCCTTCTTTTATTAAGTAGTTATAACAAGGACAAGTGTAAAATTCATTATTAACACGGATATTATCTTGGATCATTTGTTCTGCCGCTCGAACTAAATCTTTCCCTTTTGAAAAGTTAAAAATACCGACTGTTGCATCATCTGATATCACTTTCTTTTCCGCTGTTTCAATAACAAAACCATCGCTATTCGTTTTAGCATATGACCATTTAGGATCTTGAGATTTCATTGTCATAATCATTCCATCTAAATTTCTAGAAGAAATAATTTCTAAATACTCATTAATATCAAAATCAATATATTGATCGGCATTGGCATTCATTAAAGGTTCATCATTATTAAAAAACTTCTTAGCCAGCAATGCAGTACATACTTGTCCTTCAGTGATACCATTAATACCAATAATTTCAACATTTTTAGCATATGATTTTAATTTCGGTATTAAATTATATTGATCTATATGTTGTTGCTGACAAACAAAAATAAAACGATGCTCACATGATGGTGATAAATTATCAACAACAACTTTTATCATGGGAATATCATGAATAGGAATGAAGGGTTTAGGAATAGAATATCCAGCATCTGCAAACCTACTTCCCCGACCAGCCATAGGCAATACAATGTTTAACATATTATTCTCGTTTTTATAATATGGATAAATTTTGATAAAAGTATTTTATCAAAAAAAGATGCTAAATTCTTGTTATTTTCTTTCTAATTTTTTTTCTTAAATTTTTATTTCTTTTGCCTATAATAAAAATGGTAATTAATTTTGCAAAAAACCTCAAAAGACTATAATAGTCAAGAATTAAATTTAACTTAATTCTTTCTATATCACACCCTATAAAATAACAAGATTTATGAGTTACATACTTATAATATAATTTTTTCCACTCTATATACGTAATGCAAGAAAATTGATCAAATTTTCTATAATCATAAAATTTTCGTGGTGGTTTCAAATTAAATAAACGCCACTCCAAAAAAATAAAATTGGAAGCAAAATATCTTTCGGTAAGAGTTATTTGTTTTTTTGTCATAGGTAACTGATTATTCAGTGATACTTTTTTATTATTTTTTTTTAAACAACTCAGAAAAATATACTGTTCAGGAGCATATTTCCTTATCCAACCGAAATCTTGATGAATATAAAATTCATCTGATTTATTCATTAAATTAATATCAAATAAATTCAATAAATCTAAACTATGTCCAAAAAAAGCGATGTCTGATGGATGATAAGCCAAGTTAACACAATTTGGACTACGCGAAAAATAGCTACATGCTAAAATCTTATGCTTAAATAAAGCAAATTCAGACTCAACAGAATCGTATAGGTCGAAAAATTTTAAAAAAGAATTACCTGTTAGCAAGAAATCAGAACGAATCTTCATTACGTATTCAGTTTCTACAGCTTTAATTCCATTAAGAGTTGAAAGAATTAGTCTATTTACATTATTAACTTTTATTTCACTATAATAAGAATGTTGAAACCCACCTGGATCCTTACTAAGTATCAATTTATCAAATTCCAATTTTTCTATATTGGCTCCATGCCAAGTTGATAATATAATCTTAGCATTAGGTAAATATTTTCTGATACTTAACAAAGTTAAGTATGTAATATCGGGACAAATAGCCCCCTGAACTACAACCGAAATATCTTTGAATTTTATTTTATTATTCATAAGTTATGATTCAGTAATGTATTATTAATAAGACTATGTTTTTATTTATTTTTACATCTAAAATAAGTACAATAGTTTTTATCAATCCAGAATCAGAACCTTCTAATGACATCCAACCTAATTGTCGAATTTTAGATGAATCTATAGCGTATCTGTAATCACGGGTAGGGCTATTTATAACAAAATAGATTAATTATTTGTAACACTTAATACCATTTTTGTATTGATTTAAGTTTATCAAGTATAGAACATACGTTTCGGACTATATTAAGATTGGTACACTATTTACCGACACCAATCCTATATGTTTGCCAATTTTACCATTATTTAAAATAAAATATAATGTCTGAGTAATATCTTTTACATGAATTTTAATTAATTTATTTTCTAAAATATTAGTATTAGTTGCTAGAATTAATTGCTCGAGAGGTTGATGAAGTCGATAATTATTTGAATGAAGGGTTACAATCGTTTAAGTTCCAATACGTGGATGCAAAAATCAAATATTCACTTGAAATACTTTTGATGTCGAATAAGAACTATCTGGTGAATAACATGAAGATTCATTAAACGAGGATTCTTTACTTTTTAATTCACCATATACCTCATCGGTTGAAACATGAATAAAACGAAAATTCTCTTTCGTTTTTTTAGATGTGTAATTTAAATAGTTTCGAGTAGCCTCAAGTAATGTAAAAGTTCCAATAATATTATTTTCTATAAATGTAAATGGATTATCTATCGAGCGATCTACATGACTTTCAGCTGCTAAGTGGATCACTGCATGAGGTTGATATAGCTCAAAAACATGCTCTAATTGTTGCCGATTACAAATATCAACTTTTTCAAAGATATATTTCTCACTGTAAGAAACACTTTCGAGCCCTTTGAGATTTGCGGCATAAGTCAATTTATCAATATTAATAACATAATGAGGGCTATTTTTGATAATAAATCGAACAACAGCAGAACCTATAAAACCAGCACCACCAGTAATTAAAATCTTCATGGGATTTTCTGATAAATTCGTCAATTTACCGCCCTATCCCATAATCCCGAAGTTTATTCGCAATTGCGGTGTGGGATACTCCTAGTCTTTTGGCAAGTTTTCTTGAGCTTGGATATTTGACATAGAGACTTTTTAGGACTTCTTTTTCATAGTTTTTAGTCATTTCATCTAGCGTTTTATTGTCAATATCCCTAATCAATGAGATCTGAGTTGAAGTTATTGCTGGTAAAACAATGTCTTTTACCGTCAATTGTGAAGATGTTAACTGAGCCAATGCTGAATAAAGTACATTTTTAAGCTGTCTTACATTACCTGGCCATGAGTATTGAGCTAAATAAGGAATAACATCTTGATTAACTGTTGGCGGTGTAATTCCCTGCTTATTAGCAAATTCATCAATAAAAATTTGTGTGAGCGGTGCAATATCTTCCTGACGTTCTTGTAGTGAAGGTAAATTTAAGGACAACACATTCAAGCGATAATAAAGATCTTTCCTAAACTTTCCTTGTTCCACCAATTCAGCTAAATCAACTTTAGTGGCACAGATGATTCTAACATCTACATAAACTTCGTTATCATCGCCGACTCGTCTAAAAAAGCCATCGTTAATAAAACGCAATAATTTGGTTTGCATTTGGAATGACATTTCATCGATGCCATCAAGTAATACAGAACCACCATTAGCCTGTTCAAAAAAACCTTTTTTGCTTTCAAGTGCTCCTGGATAAGCCCCTGCGGCATGGCCATAAAGCTCACTTTCAACAACATCATCAGGCATAGCGGCACAATTGAGACCTAAAAAAGTTTGATCCCCCCTAGGGCTATATTGATGACATGCACTAGCCAACAAATCTTTACCTGTGCCAGTTTCACCGGTAATCAATAGTGGCTCCCTTTGCATTGAAAAAGCTTTAGCTTGAGCAATTAATTTTTGCATTGATTGGCTTTTAACAGCAAAAATATCAAAAGCATGACGTCCAACAACATTAATTTTTGATAACCGTTTTTTTAGATATTCAACTGGTTGCAAAACAAAGGTAATAAGGGATGATTCATTAATTTTCTGCAATAAAAAATACTGCGAGTTTAATACAATAATCGTATCGTCATGTTCAGATAAATCAAATGTTGCATCCAAACTAAATGCATTTCGATAATCAAATGGCTGATCTAAACTTAATAAATTACTAGAAAATAATGCTTTTGCTGCATCATTATAAGCAACTAAATGTGTATTATTGTCGATTTTAATGATGGCTGCTTGCATTATAATGCTCCCACTTTTCATTCAACTTCATTAAATTTTGATGACGATTCTGCCAATCATAACTCTTTATCAAATCGGCATAATTTACTTTGGTATTAGTTAATAGTAGTTTTGCTTTATCGGTTAATAATGGCTGTTTTTCATTTAAACGAGTTAATGCATCTAAAATAGCTAATGTGCCATTTCGATTATTACAAGCCAATAATAAATCACAACCAGCATTAAGCGCTGCTTTAGCTCGTTCAGCGTGATCCCCCAAAACAGAAGCTCCTTCCATCGATAAATCATCAGAAAATATAACACCATCAAAATGTAACTTTTCACGTAACACTGTTTTTAGCCAAAACACTGACCCGCTAGCTGGTTTATCATTAAATTCAGGATAAATAACATGAGCAGGCATAATTGCATCGAGTTTCTTTTCAGCGATTAATTTGGCAAAAATCTGCATATCATTTTCAATGAGTTCTTTCGAACGATAATCGATTGGTGTTTCTTTATGAGAATCAGCAATAACATGGCCATGGCCAGGAAAATGTTTACCAGTTGTTTTCATGCCTGCCGAATGCATACCATCAATCATTGACGATGCAATTTGATAAGCAATATAACTATCATGATGAAATGATCGACTTCCAATGGCTAAACAATCATGACCTAAATCAAGTACAGGTGCATAACTTAAATCAATGTCGTAGGCAATCAATTCCATCGCTAGTAACCAACCCGCGTCAAATGCTAATGATTTCGCTTTTTCTAAATCATTAAGCAAAGCAAAAGATTGCGCAGGAGGAATTAGAGTAAAGCCTTGCTTGAAACGTTGAACTCGACCACCTTCATGATCAACAGAAATTAATAAACGTTCTGATGTTACTGAACGAATTTGCTTTATCAAATCAGTCAATTGCTCAGGAGACTGATAATTACGACTAAATAAAATAATCCCTGCTACCATTGGATTTTTTAAAAGCGCTATATCATCATTGGTTAATGATGTACTCGGCACATCGATCAATAAAGGCCCCATTATTCAGCAGCTCCTTGAGCATGATTAACAGAATTTTGGGATTGGATATCCTTTGTTGTCACACGTTGTAAAATTTCACCCGTTTGGGTTGAAAGTAATTCCATAGAAAGGTTGGAATCTTCATTTTCGGCTGGTAACTTATAAAGTGTGGTAAAAAGCACATACCCAGCATTTATTGACTTTGCCAAACCGATCATTTTACTGCGAGAAACAAGTTTATCATCAACAGAAATACCTAACGCTTGTTTAGCTTGACTGATCGATTGTCTATCTGCCACAGAGAAAATACTTTGCTTATTCAGTATATTATGTAACGTTGTATCAATCTGATTTGTTGCTAAATAATCACCACTACGATTTTGGATATCACTAATTAACAACACTTTATTACCTTCAATTGCTGATGAAGATTGCAATATTTTATTTACAACTGGAGATAATATATCATTCCAATCAGTTGTTTTAACTATCTGTGGCGGAGTATCTACCACCCCAGTGTTATCGGGGATTTCTACTGGCGGATTGACTTCAGTTTTTTGATTATAACCAAGAAGTTGACATCCAGCTAAACTAAAAGCAAGCATGCCCATTCCAATGATACGTTTAAACTGTTTCATATAAGCTAACCTATTAATCGCCCTAAATTTTTACCACCTAATAAATGCATGTGAATATGAAAGACTTCTTGTCCTGCATCTTTATTACAATTCATTATTAAACGATAACCACTTTCATCAATCTCTTCTTGCTTAGCAATTTTAGCCGCAACAACCATCATATGACCAAGCAGAGCTTCATCAGACTCTGCAATATGATTTACGGTTGGGATCAATTTATTGGGAATAATTAAAATATGTGTAGGGGCTTGAGGAGAAATATCCCGAAAAGCAGTGACCTGATCATCTTGAAAAACAATATCAGCAGGAATTTCACGGCGAATTATTTTACTAAAAATGGTTTCTTCAGCCATATAAGCACTCCTTTAAAAATAGCTATTAACATTAAACTTTTATCTTATAAAGAATAACATATTTTGATAACAAAGATGTATAGATATCGTTACATTTTTACACCTAATTCACTTGTTCTAGTAAAAACTTTGTCGAAAAGTTTTTTTTATTCTATTTATAATCGATTTTTAGTTATGATTAACGGATTATTTTTATTATTTATTCATTTGTTAAAGTAATTATTTTGATATATAATGCCCCGTCGATTTCAACCGCTTAATTTTCATGTTCCTTGCTTTCAATGGGTTGCGGTTGCCCCGACAGAAAGCTGATTAATCCGTAGGGAGCGATAATGCGTCATTACGAAATTGTATTTATGGTTCACCCAGATCAAAGTGAACAAGTACCTGGTATGATCGAACGTTATACTGGTACGTTAACCACTGATGGTGGCAAAATCCATCGTTTAGAAGATTGGGGTCGTCGTCAATTAGCATATCCTATCGAAAAATTGCATAAAGCACATTATGTGTTAATGAATGTTGAAGCTACTCAAGAAGCAGTAAATGAACTTGAAGATAACTTCCGTTTCAATGATGCAGTAATTCGCAGTTTAATTATGCGTACCAAACATTCTGTAACTGAAACATCACCAATGCTAAAAGCTAAAGATGAACGTCGTAGTTCTGAAGAAGATTTTAGCGATGCAAACATGGACGATGATTCGGAAGAATAATCGTTTAGTTTTATCGGGATTGATTACTAAAACCCCGATTAAAAAAATGAGTCCAAGTGGGATATCACACTGTCAGTTTTATTTAGAACATGTTTCTGAACAAATCGAAGCAGGACTCTCAAGACAAGCATGGTGCATAATGCCCGTTATTGTCAGTGGACAACAAGAGTTAAGTTACAGTATTAAAAAAGGCAGCAAAGTTTTGGTAAGTGGCTTTATTAGTACACATACTAAACGAGATAAAACCAGTCAAATAGTTTTACATGCTGACCAAATTAAACTATTAGGAGAATAGCCAAATGGCACGTTACTTCCGTCGTCGCAAATTCTGCCGTTTTACAGCAGAAGGCGTTAAAGAAATTGATTATAAAGATGTTTCTTTATTAAAAAGCTATATCACAGAAAGTGGTAAAATCGTACCAAGCCGTATTACTGGTACTAGCGCAAAATATCAACGTCAACTAGCTCGCGCTATCAAACGCGCTCGTTACTTGGCATTATTACCATATACTGACAATCATCAGTAATTAGCAACAGAGGGAACATATAATGCAAATTATTCTACTCGATAAAGTTGCTAATTTAGGCAGCTTAGGTGATCAAGTTAATGTTAAAGCGGGTTACGCTCGTAACTTTTTGATTCCACAAGGTAAAGCAGTACCAGCAACTAAAAAGAATATTGAATTCTTCGAAGCTCGTCGTGCTGAATTAGAAGCAAAATTAGCTGAAACATTAAAAGCAGCTGAACAACGCGTTGCTGAAATCAATGCTTTAGGTAAAGTAACTATTACTTCTAAAGCAGGTGATGAAGGTCGTTTATTTGGTTCAATTGGTACTCGTGATATCGCTGATGCAGTTAAAGCTCGTGGTATTCAAGTATCAAAAAGCGAAGTTCGTTTACCAAATGGTGTATTGCGTACTACTGGTGAACACGAAGTGTTATTCCAAGTACACAGCGAAGCTTTTGCAAAAGTTATTGTTGATATTATTCCTGAATAATCATCAAATAACAGTGACAAAAAACCCGTTTAATTAAACGGGTTTTTTTATACTATTTAGTTATTAGCTAAAAATAAAGTTAACATTGGATATTCTATATTCCTTTGTTAAGGAATATTCACTCGATTATTTAACAATAATCGACGTTCCTCTGCCACGTGGATCAGATACCGGTTGAGGTTTATTATTAATAATTCTAATCGCTTGAATATCACCGCTGAAATCCTGTTTTTCAAATTGATATCCCATTTTCTCAAGTTGATTTTTTAGATCAATTGGTACTTCAGCCTGAAAAGGCTCGATAAAAATCACATTATTTGGTAATAATTGATGGTGGTAACGTGGCGCATCCATAGCCGATTTTAATGTCATGTTATTATCAAAAATATTTGTTACAACTTGAAAAATAGAAGTGAATATTCTCGAACCACCAGGGGTACCAATAACCATAACCACTTCATTATCTTTAACTAAGATACTAGGTGACATAGATGATAGTGGACGTTTATTTGGCTCTATCGCATTAGCATCTTTACCTACAACACCAAATTGATTGGCAATACCAGGCTTACTACTAAAATCATCCATTTCGTTGTTTAAAACAATACCGGTTCCTTCTACAACAACAGCAGATCCAAACCAACCATTTAAAGTATAAGTATTAGAAACAGCATTTCCCCATTTGTCTACAACTGAAAAATGAGTAGTTTGTAATTTTTCATGATTATTATCTAGTCCAGGTTTTACTTGCTCAGTAATTGAAACCGCATTGGCATTAATAGATTTAGCCCGATTAGCTAAATAACTATCATCAACTAATTTAGCAACGGGTACACTAACGAAATCAGGATCACCCATGTATTCAGCGCGGTCAGCAAAAACACGTTTTTCGATCTCTGCTAATAAGTGAACATACTGAGCAGAGTTTACTTTAACATCTTTGAAATCATCAGCTAATTTTTGTTTCATTAATAATAATTGAATCAACCCAACGCCACCTGAACTTGGCGGTGGTGCCGTTACTACTTGCATATCATGCCAATTGGCTATGATCGGGTCTCGCCATTTAGCTTGATAGTTAGCTAAATCATTTTGTGTGATTAAACCACCATTTTTTGCCATTTCTTGCACAATTAATTGGGCTGTTTTACCTCGGTAAAATTCATCAGCACCGTCCTTTGCGATACGCGTTAACACAGCACCTAATTCAGGTTGCTTGAAAATTTTTCCTTCCTGCATAGCACCAAAGTACGGTTTAAAATGTCCATTGGTCGGTGCCAGATCCTGTACTTCCTGATAACGTATAATCAGCTGTTTATCAACCGTAAAACCTTGGTTTGCAAACCGAATAGCTGGTGCTATCACTTCTTGCCAACTAAGTTTGCCAAATCGCTGATGAACCGCCCACATTCCTGCTACAGTTCCTGGAACACCTGATGCTTTATGCGAATATAAGCTTAAATCAGCCACTACATTTTTCTGTTTATCGAGAAACATATCTTTAGAGGCTTGATTAGGTGCTGTCTCTCGATAATCGATAAAATAAGGTTTTCCTTCCATCCAAATGGTCATAAATCCGCCACCACCGATATTGCCCGCTTCTGGATAGGTTACAGCTAAAGCAAATGCAGTAGCGACACCGGCATCAACTGCATTACCACCCTTTTTTAAGATTTCTTCTGCGGCGATGGCGCCATAATAATCGGGAGAAGCCACAGCACCAGCTTCAAACTTATGTTTTACATTTTCTATGGCCGCTACATATTGACTTATTGATAGAAGAAAGATAATGCAACAATACTTTCTTAACTTGTGTTTGATACAGTACATTTCACATCTCCTTATTAAAAAAATAATTATTCCCTTCTATTCTAATATTGATAAAAAAATTCAGATTTTTATTCATTATTTGATCAAAAGGAATTTTAAATATAGCATAGAAAATGGCTGTATCGTTCAGAGATTAACCATGAAAAAAACTAATATTAGTTTAGCGATGATTATAATTGAGTATATTACAAAGCAAAAAAGCACGAAATTGAGTTAATTCCGTGCGTTAATCTGTAAAGTAATAAATTAAGCTATTGATTGTCTGATTTAGCTTGTTCTTCTTTATAAAGCTTGTTGTCGTACATTTTGACAAAAGGTAGGTAAATTACTAACGCTAAAATTGCTGAAAGTATCGCAACAAACATAGCTCGATAGTCCCCACCAGTACCAATAAACGCCCCTAATCCCATTGGTGATGGCCATGGTATTAATGCAATAATTGGATTCATAAACCCACTACTAATCGCAAAATAACCTAAAGTACCACATGCCATTGGTGCTAATAAAAACGGTAAGGCAAGATATGGGTTATATACTATCGGCATACCGAAAATAATTGGCTCATTGATATTAAAAATTGCCGGGACAGCTGAAGCTCGACCCAAAATTTTTAATTGACTCGATTTAGCACAAAAAGCAATAAAGAAAGTCATAAGTAACGTTGAACCTGAACCGCCTAAAATTACCAATGAATTATTGAACTCACCAGCAAATGGAATATGTGCGCCGCCAACGTTTTCATTCATATTACTAAGCATTATAGGCGTAATGAATGCCCCAATTATACTAGCACCGTGAATACCAACAACCCAAAGCGCATGGATTAAAAATAGAATCACCATTATACCAAGCCAACTTTTAGTTAAATTGGTTACAAAGGTAAATGGAACACCGATAATATCAAATATATCCGTACCAAAATACACCAAAATTCCGTTTAGAATAAGAATTGTGAAAGCAATAACAAAAGTTGGAATTAATGCAGTGAATGATCGAGATACGCCTAATGGAACGGTTTCCGGCATTTTAACCACCCAATTACGACGTACACAAAGGAAATACAACTGTGTTGCAATAATCGCCATAACAATGGCAATAAAGATACCAGATGTACCTAAGCGATAAACAAATGGTTTTAAACGTAACCCATTAAAAACTAATTCACTTTGGTCATTAAGTAAAACCATTGCACCGCTTTGCATCACCAATTCTGGTAGAGTCATAACAAAAGCAAATACCGATAACATAGCACCATTAAGTGCATTTACTTTTAAACCAGTTTCTTCTTCTTCAATTTTAGTTAATTCATAACCAACAACAATATTAAAATAGAGTGCTAATATCCCCATTGTTGCTGTATTTGCTATCATATAAAGATCACTTACTTTGAAAATAGTATTTTCAAATACTGTTTCTAAGCCAGTAAATGTCATCGGCAAAGTATTAAACACCAAAAACATCGATCCAACTATACAAAAAGGTACTGACGCCATTCCAGCTGCCATTACTGCTCGAACAATCTTAAACTGCGATATTTTTGCCATCGGAGTCATTAGATACTTTTGTAACAACACAAATCCGGTATTCATTTTGTTTTCCTCATTCAATTGATGATTTCTTGATAAGCTTGGATTCTTTTAAAATGTTTATCCTCATTACGCTCAATTTTTTTTAGTTTTATTAATATAAAAATAGTAAAAACTAAACTTGCTGCCAAAATGCCTAATATAATGTTTACCGCCTCCGGTGAATTTTTTAGAAATGGAAAGAAAAAGTGAAACAATGGGGTATAAATCAAAACCATTAACACGATAATGGATATTAATAATGTTCGGTACAATAAACGAGCATAACGTAAATGATTTTTATGATTACGATAAAGCTTAATTTGCTCAAAACTGGTTAATGTAGCCATCACGATAAGCAACAGTGGTAGTGCTATAGCAATTGATAAGCTACCCAACAGAAAGACAGCCCAATACAGGTTAATAAATAGAAAGAAGGCTGTCGCATAACGAACCGCTAAAAAGCGATTAAAATAAAGATTAGTCAAACTGACTTTTTTATGCATTTTAAGTTGGCTTTCTAGTGGAGTATTCATCGCTAACCTCTTTATTGATTTGATAACTTATAGGTTTTTTGATAGAGATTACACATCTCAATGGCAACTTCGCGCAACGTCATTGTAGTCATTAGATGATCCTGAGCATGCACCATGATAATTTCCATCTCAATTTTACAACCATTAGCATAAGATTGTAGAAGATCGGTTTGCGATTTATGTGCTTCTAATATTTCCTCATTGGCCTCTTCTAACAGCTGATTTGCTGTATCAAATTCGGCGTTTCTCATTGCTTTGAAAGCAGCATGAATTTTGGTTTTGGCATTACCACTGTGTAAAATAATATTAAATGCGGTAATTTGAATATCCTCTGAGCTCATTTGGTCATTCATTGTTACGCTCCTTTTTCAATAAGTTGGATAAAAAGTGATTTAAACTGGTTAAAATTTGCAATTTTTAACATGGCTTGTTGCATGACCGAATCATCGATTAAATTGACAATTGCTTTAGTCATCATTGCTAAATGAGAATTTTGATAAATTGACGGTGAAATCATAAAAACGAACTTTACATCTGGGTAGTTTTCATCCCAACAAAGTCCTTCTGGAATAATGGCAGTCGCTATTTTAGCTATTTTACCTACTGGAATGGCTGGATGAGGAACCACAATGGTTGGACTAAAAAGTATCTCACCAATAACCATCCGTTTTTCCATTTGCTTTTGCATTTCTCGTTTAAAGCTTTTTGCCTCATTAATAGATAAGAGATCAAGCAAATGATCCAATACAGCTTGTTTAGATGGTTTGTTTGAGCACAAATAAAAATAATCTGCGGCAATATCATCAAAGATTTGGCTAATATAATGTGAATGATTTTGCTGTTTATCATCAAACGTTGTCACAAATGAATTTTTTGGCAATGAATTAGGTTTTTGTCTATGGGAAAGATAACGACGAATCGCTTGAACGTCTTCTTCACAAAAAAATACTGAAACATGAAATACCGGTACTTTAAATATTTTTGACGATAAATCGACCGAAGAAATAATAAAATCGATGTCATTTAACATTTCGGGATCAATTTCATAATAACCTCGCGTTGCCACAATTTTCACTCTTTCATCAAATTCATTTTCCACTCGATTTTTAAGTAATTGAGCACTACCGAGACCGGTTGCACAGATAATTAACACTTTGGCTTTCTGTTCATTTTTTAGTTTTTCAAGTGATGCTAAAAAGTGCAGTGCTAAATATCCCCATTCATCATCATTCACTTCATATTGTTGTAAATTGGGTAATTGATTGAAATAACGCTTAACTAACCCAAAAACCTCACAGTATTGGTGTTTAATTTCATCTATTAATGGATTATCTAATTTAATATTCTGTTGTAAACGTACTAACATTGGTTTTAAATGTTGGATTAATCCATTTTTTAATTGTTCATCATGCAAAAAAGGATAGCCTGTTTCTTGTTGGATCTTTAATAGCAAATTTGTTAGTGACGAACCTAAATCATCATCCAGATCATCTTGAATTAAATTAGATTTACTCATCAAATGTAAAGTAAGGTACATCTGTTCTTCTTTAGGAAAATGAAAACCAATAATCGATTCAATGCGAGCGATAATTCGCTCGGCAACTTGATATTCAAGTGATGAATTTGTTGAAACAGGCAAATCAAGATTTTGAATCGAAAGTCCCGATTGTAAACGCTTAATACTTAATGATAAATGCAAGACAATATTTTGTATCATCACATCTGATAATTTAATATTTGCCTCACGACATTCATCTAAAATAATAATAGTTAATGAATCAAAACTAATGGTTTCACAAGCTTGATTAAAATAGGACAAATGGTGTAGAAAATTAATTGAATCCTCATGAAAAAAATAGCTCATTATAAAATGACGTTTAGCTTTTTCTTCACCATCAACAAAAACTAGTGAATGATTTTTTTTAATCGTTAGTTCATAAGGAAGTAATTGAGATTTAATTTCGGTAATATCTTTATTTAATTGAGATGAGCTGATAAATAGTTGTTCTGATAATGCTTCAACATCAATTTTTTGACTCTCTAATAACAATAAATTCAAAATATAATGTTTTCGTTCACTCGCTTCTCGACATTGAAATTGTTCAACATTTTTATCTAATAAATGGTGTTCAATTAAAAATAAATTAAATGCATTTCGATCTTCAATTTGTAATTGAAAACCGTAACCTTGTTTACTTATTATATTACCGCCATTACTTTCAACTATAGTTTTTAAATCTTTAAGGTAGGTACGTACGGTACGATCAGATAACGATAATTGCGTAGCTAGTTCTTGACTACTTTTATATTCATTTTTAGAACGAACAAGTAAACTAATTAGTTCTCGTTGTTTTTGTTTTATCATTATCTACTACACCTTAACTATTAATGAAATTTATCCAAAGGGTTAAGTTACTAAAATGGCAATGTGAAACTTAAGCCATTTATGATGCGATCATTCATAAAAAAATCGCATCATATTAAGATCGGTAGAACAAAGATTTTCTTGAATATTAGTTAATATTATCCTCGACTAATTTAGCTAATTGTTCAATACCAGATGGTATTGGGATATATGCCTGAAAAGGAATACTCACCACTGGTTTTCCTACTTCATCACCTAATGCTTTTAATTTATCAAACATCATCATGGTTTGAGGGCTAATTAAGAACAGTGAAAAATCACTATTTTTAATCTTATTACTACCTTCAGTTGCTGATACCGCATCAAGTTCAATAGCTTTATTTTGGTTAGCAAAAAATTCAGTAACTTTTTTAGCCATTAGTGATGATGACATACCTGCTGCACAAATAATTAACGCTTTTTTCATAATTTCTCCTAATGAATTTAAATCGTTATAAAATTTCACCATTCGACTCAATGACTTTTTTATACCAAGCAAAAGAATCTTTACGACTACGTTTTAAGGTACCATTGCCTTTATTATCTTTATCTACATAGATAAAACCGTAACGTTTTTCCATTTCACCAGTACCAGCAGAAACGAGATCAATACAACCCCATGGTGTATACCCCATCAAGTCAACGCCATCTTCAATAACGGCTAACTTCATTTGTTTTATATGTTCACGTAGATATTCAATTCGATAATTATCATGAACGCTACCATCAGACTCAACTTTGTCATAAGCACCAAAACCATTTTCCACAATGAATAGCGGTAATTGATAGGTGTCAGTTAGCCAATTTAAGGTATAACGTAAGCCTTCTGGATCAATTTGCCAACCCCAATCTGATTTTTTAACATATTGATTACCAACTAAATCAGTTTTTTCATTATAATCATAATGATCATTGCCTTGATTGTGCCTAACAACATTGGACATGTAATAACTAAAGCCAATATAGTCTACGGTTCCTCTCGTTAACTCTTCTAAATCTTGCGAAGTAATATCTAACTTGATATTTTTACGTTGCCAATATTTTTTAATGTAATTTGGGTATTTGCCATGCACATGAACATCAGTAAAGAAGTATTTACGTTCCATAACTTTTTGTGCCATTAGGATGTCGCTTGGTTTGCAAGTTTCAGGATAGATTGGCACTAGTGCAATCATGCATCCAATTTGAAAATCAGGGTTAATCGCATGACCAATTTGAACTGCTTTTGCACTGGCAACTAATTCATAATGAGCGGCTTGATACATGATCTCTTCACGATTATCACCTTCTTTATAATAGATACCAGAATTAGTGAAAGGAGCAAAATCTTCGTCAAAATTAGCTTGGTTATTAATTTCATTAAAGGTCATCCAATATTTGACTTTATTTTTATAACGATCAAAACAGACTTCGGCAAAGCGAACAAAGAAATCGATTAATTTACGATTACGAAAACCACCATATTCGGTTACTAAATAATAAGGTAATTCGAAATGAGAAAGAGTGACCACAGGTTCAATGTTATATTTTAAACATTCATCAAACAAATCATCGTAAAACTTTAAACCTTCTTCATTTGGTTCAAGCTCATCACCTTTTGGAAAAATTCGCGTCCAAGCAATTGAAGTTCGAAAACACTTAAACCCCATTTCAGCAAATAACTTAATATCATCTTTATAATGATGATAAAAATCGATAGCTTCGTGATTAGGATAATACTCACCAGGAATAATACCTTCAGTGATTTTGCGATAACTTTTCGGCGATCCGACTGTCATCACATCAGCAACACTCATACCTTTGCCGCCAACTTGCCAAGCACCTTCCAATTGGTGAGCAGCAACAGCACCGCCCCATAAAAAATCTTTTGGTAAACCTTTATTATTCATAATCAATTACCTATGTTTATTGATGATTCAAATTTAGTATAAAAGGAAAAATAAATAATTACTAACCAACTTTTTCCGTATTGATAAGGAAAATTGTAAATAGAATAAGGAAAATTTATCTTAAATTTGGATAACGAAGAGAATCTGGAAGAAAACAGGGAGTTGTAAATTTAAATTTAAGAGAATAAAAATTTGGTAGCTAATTTTTGACTAAATAGCTGCCATTTGAACAATAATGCTAACCTGTTAACAATTTTATTGTTCAAATAATCGCATTGCTAACAAACCATGCGCCATAGTTGCACCTGCTCTTACCGATGCGGAAAAGGAAATTAATTCAGCCAACTCTTCTAAACTAGCTCCTGCTCGTTTTGCACCTTTGACATGAACATCAATGCAATAAGCACATTGCGTTGTTAGTGCGATAGCTAAAGCTATTAACTCTCGAGTTTTTATTGGAATATTTCCATCATTTCGCTTAATCGTTTGCTGATCAAAATCAATAAATGCTTGTGTTTCATTTGGAGCTGATTTCAATAAACATGCTAAATATTTAAAATCTTCTCTCGATTGATAATCACTCATATTGTGTTCCTTTTTGAGTTTGTAATTTATTTATTAAACTTAACAACCAACAGGCAGGACAACCTTGTAACAGCAAAATGGCACCCACAACCAAAAACAATTTAAGCAAAAGCGGAAGTTGAAATAAAAATACAGCATATATCAACGAAATTGCAGCTATACCTCTTATTAAATGTAAAATGATTGAGTTACGACAATACATAGAGTTCTCCTACATGTTATTTAAAAACTTGAAAGTTTTCGTGAATTAATTTTTTCTTTTATTAGCATTCTAGCTCGATGCAATCGGCTTTTTACCGCCTCAACATTAATACCTAGTTGGTCAGCGACTTCTGGGAATAAATATTCCCTAATATCTCTTAAAATTAGAACTTCTCGATAGATTATTGGCAAAACAAGAATTGCATTGATCAAATCAATTTTGAGATCGATATCTGTATATGCTATTTTGAAGCTATCGAAATCAAAACCTGAATCAATATTTTTCGAATTCCTAATTTTGAATAATCGATAACATTAACGTTCGACAATTCGAAATAACCAACTACTGAAGGTAACCACCGTTTTCAACATGCTTATTTTTCGATATAACTGCCATAGTGCAATTTGCACCGCATCATCAATATCTTCCGAGCTTGAACAGGTTCGTCTTGCAAATCTTTTTATATCTGGTTGACAAATGACTAGCAAATTTTCCAGTGCTTGCTTATCGCCCTTACAAGCTAATTCGATGAGTTGTTGTTTATTTTTACTCATTAGTTTTTAATCTCTAGCTAATAAAATCGTAATGAAATATTAAGTTTAAATGAGTTTAATATAATTTCATTGATAAAATGACCATACTTATATTAGAGGTTAAAAAATATAAAAAAGGTTCAAATTTTTTATTAATTTTGTTGAAATGAGGATTTAAGAATAGGAATAATTAAATAAGCTAATATGAATTTAGCTGCTTTGCGATAATTAACAATATGTTTATCAATTTCACTAACAGCATTGTTAATGTTTTAGATAATCATTAGATAAAATTATCAAACCCTTTGGCATATTTGCTAGGAACAAATTCAATTAATTCATATTGAGCAATTTGGTGAATATAAAATGGATCTTGTTGTATGATAGACATGGCTTGTTCATGACTCTCAGCACGACAAATAATAACACCACCAGTGCGAGGAATTTTGCGACCTGAAGCGATAAAATGCCCTAATTGATAATAACGCTCTAGATAATCAATATGTGCTTGTAAATATTTTTCAACTTGACTAATAGGTTTGAGATAAGAAAGAGAAAAAATGAACATCATAACTCCTTAATTTAAATATGAATAAGCCAACTATCCATGTCAGCTTAGCATTTATTCTTATTTATAGCATTATTAAATAATAAAACAAGCTATCTAAAATGTTTTAAGTTTTATTTAGCTACCCATTTGCCATGCTCATCCTTATGATAGACCTTTTCAACCGCTGACCAAGCAACACGAAAAGCAACTTGTTCAGCATCACTTTTATCGCGTCTTTTTATCGGATCTTGATACTCTTTTATAGCACTATTAAAAGCTTCTTTAAAAATATCTTGAGCATGGGTAGGTAAAACATGTCGGACTGATTCAGGTAAATCATCTCTTGTTTGATATGGCATATCATATTCCCCTTCGAAATTAATCACAGATTATTGATAACTTTGATTGGTAACTACGAACATCACTGCAAAATAGTTAAGTTAGATTGAATCTAATCTGATTTTACTGAAAAAAAATTTTTCGAAATATATTGTTATTAATATAAACCTTAATTTGATACAAAAGAGCCTAAATAGGTTTACTTATTGATTAAAAAATAACAAATTGAGTTAATGTCGATTATTTAATAAACTATTACATACAAAAAGCTTAACTAGTTGATGTTATTATTTATATTAAATGGAAGAATTAAATGACAACAAAAATATTCACTTTAATTTTAGCTAGTTTATTAATAATTAGTTGCGATGATAAAACAAAACAACAACCAGCTGACCAACAACCTGTAGAATCTACCAATATATCAGCGATAGAACAAGCTCCTACTCCTGCTTCAGAATCAGAGCCAGAATCAGAACCTTCTCAATCAATAGAACAAACAATGGATGAAAATACGCGTCAAGCATATGCTCAATCCGAGAAAATGAACCTTTGGCTATCCGTATTTAATTATGATTATGGTTATTTTGGACGAAAGTTAAATAAAAACGTAAAAAATACTTCTACTTTAATTAATTTAGATCAAAAGGCAAAAAAAGTTCTTCAAAATTGTGGCGAAAAAAATAATGCATGTACATTGAAAGCAATCAAAAAGGATCCTTTAAAAAATTTTTCTCTTGTTTTGAATTTATCTCTACCTTCTGAAAAATTACTACATAACTACAAACTATTAATTGATGAATTAGAAAAAAGCGAACCACAATTACTCGAATTAGATATAGAAGGTAAAAAATTTGCTGAAAATTATGTCAAATTAGCATTAGCTTTGAATGAACTACAAAAATACGCTCTTAATGGTGAATATCAATCAGATAATTACCAAAAAGCACCGAACCTTTTTAATCAACTAGCTAATTCATATAATGAGTTTATGCAAACACAACACTCAGCTAAACTTATTTATAATAAATTATACAATGAAATACATGATATTCAAAAATTGGATTTTAAAAAAAGAGGATTAACTCTTCAATATGATTGTATGGAAATAATGGATATAACAAAAGAAATTGTCGGATTAATTAATAATACGTTTGATGAAAAAAACAATTTCAAAAATTTAGATACACAAGCTATTGAACTGAAAATTCAACAAATTGTAGATATTTCTGATAATTTAAAAAAATATAAAGGTAATGACTCTGTAATAAAAACACAAGGCTTAAATCGCATTTACTATGATGGATTTGTTGATTATTTACCGAAAATGATTACGCAAATCAAGCTTGTTTTAAATAAGTTAGATGATAAAGATGTTAACCAAGAAATTAAATCATTAAATACAACTGAAAACTCTTTAATTCAACTATACAATAATTCAACCAACTAGTTAATAAATATGCAGCATTAATCTATGCTGCATATTTATTCTGCTTATTTAAGTATAAAGTTCACTAATTCACATCAACCACAAAGCGTCCTTTAATTTCACCAGAGATCATCTTATGTGCTATCTCAGAACATTGATCTAATGTAATAATTTTAGCTATGTGAGTATACAGTTTCTCGTCCATGTTTTCTGCTATTAATTGCCAAGCTGCAACCCGTTTATCATAACTTGCCATCACACTATCCACTCCCGATAGTGTTACGCCGCGTAAAATAAATGGTGCCACGGTTGCAGGTAAGTCAATACCTTGCGCCAAACCACAACATGCGACTATGCCACCATATTGAGTTTGAGCACAAATATTAGCTAATGTGTTTGAACCAACGACATCTATTGCAGCTGACCATAACTCTTTTTGTAACGGTTTATTCGGCTTTTTCAATGATTGACTATCAATAATATCAACCGCACCTAGTTTTGATAAATACTCTTTATCAAAAGTTTTACTTGTTGATGCTGTAACGTTAAAACCCAATTTAGACAATAATGCAATGGCCACAGAACCAACACCACCTGTTGCACCAGTAACTAAAACCTTGCCATCTTCTGGTTTAACGCCATAATCAATAATGCGTTTTACACAAAGTGCAGCGGTATAACCGGCTGTGCCCATAGCCATTGACTGATAAGTAGTAAGGTTATTAGGTAGAGAGATTAACCAATCTGATTTTAGATAGGCATATTGTGCTAAACATCCCCAATGAGTTTCTCCACATCCCCAGCCATTTAAAATAACTAAGTCACCTGCTTGATAACGGCCACTATGGCACTCAATGACGGTACCCACACCATCAATACCCGGTACCATTGGCCATTGTCGAACTATAGGACTTTTATTCGTCAAGGCTAAAGCATCTTTATAATTGATGCTTGAATAATGAATTTGGACTAAAGTATCTCCCTGCTGCTGCAATAACAGCTGTTTAGTAATAGTCTTTAAGGAATTCGAAAATCCAGTAACCTCATCTTTCCCTAACATAATTGCATTGAATGACATGATAATTCCTTAATACATTTAATATGTAAATCATGATAAATATTCATCAGAGTAAATGCAATCATTGAGCTACTGATTCTGTTTTCAATTTATAAAAAAGCCTGATATCTATCAGGCTTAATAGTCATTATAAATTGGCTAACGAATAAATTGATTCTATTTTGCTTTATTACGCTGTACTTTCTCTGAAACAGCACCAATAAATACCACATCACTTGATGAATTAAGTGCTGTTTCAACTGAATCTTGAATTACGCCAATTGCAATACCAATACCAATGACTTTTGCTGAAATTTCATTAGGTATACCAAACATACTACAAGCAACAGGAATCAACAGTAATGAACCACCAGCAATTCCCGATGCTCCACAAGCACAAACACTCGTTACAATACAAAGCAATACGGCAGAAAGAACATCAACTTCTATATGTAATGAATTAACAGTTGCTAAGGTTAAAATAGTAATAGTGATAGCTGCACCTGACATATTAATGGCTGCCCCTAACGGTACCGCCACGGAATAGGTATCTTCATCCATTTTTAGTTTTCGACAAATTTCCATATTAACCGGTATATTTGCTGC
Source organism: Gilliamella sp. LMG 34362 (assembly GCF_984569125.1). Taxonomy (NCBI): domain Bacteria; kingdom Pseudomonadati; phylum Pseudomonadota; class Gammaproteobacteria; order Orbales; family Orbaceae; genus Gilliamella; species Gilliamella sp. LMG 34362. The sequence continues at coordinate 2,043,675 of NZ_OZ474902.1, forward strand.
CGAACTTCGAGTAAAAAAGGCTGGAATAGCACTCTCTTTTAATGAAGTTAATACTAATGGATACGGATTCTTACGCATGACCATATACGCCAGTAATGGATTAATGATCAATGCTACAATTAACATACTAGACACCAATACAAGAATTAAATGGGCATATTTAAGTAATTCTCCAAAGCCTGTTTCAGCAAGAGTTGAAGCGACTAAACCAAATACACCTAATGGCGCAAAACGAATAATAATTCTAACGATAAATGAAATGGCTACAGAAAGATCATTCATCATTGTTTTCGTGGTTTCACTTGAATGTCTTAATGCAATCCCAATACCAACACCCCAAATAATAAGACCGATATAGTTAGCGTTAACCAGCGCATTAATTGGATTGTCGATCATCTTGTTAAATAAAGTTTTTAGTACTTCAATAACGCTACCAGGCGGTGTCAATTTAGTTTGATTAGCGGTATCACCTAAAGAGATATCAGAAGGAAAGATAAAACTAGCAACAGTTGCTAATAAAGCCGCTAACATCATCCCTGCAAAATAAAGAGCCAATAGTTCTCCCATATTGGCCCGTTTACCATGTTGGTGATTAGATATTGAAGCAATAACTAAAATAAGTACCAAGATTGGGGCTACTGATTTCAAAGCATTAATAAAAAGTGATCCAATAAAGGACATATCTAATGCGACATCTTTTGAAATTGCCGCTAATGCAATACCTAAGATTAACCCCAAAATAATTTGTGGTATTAATCCTACTTTGAAATAAAAACGAACCAATTTATTGGTTGAATGTGTCATAGTGCTTCCCTATGTATAAAATACAAAACGGCAACCTTATCATAAATTAAAACTAAAACTATAAAAAAATTATCATGATAACTATTTTTTATATTACTTTGTTCAATTATTAAGTTTAATTATTATCCTGAATCTATATAAGGATTAGAGAGAGTCACCAATAACTATTATTATTCAATAAAAAATTTTGAGGAAAGGGGTTTTTGATAATGATAAAACGAGAATAGCAATAGGTAACTAATTCAAATTAGAGATGAATACTAGATATTATATCGTTTAATTTATCAGTTAAGATCCCAAACAATAAGATTAGAGAGATTTATATTAAAACCAGCAGGAAATTTAAATTACATATTAATCGCCGATATAACTGATTCGAAAAGACAATACTAATAATCTTAATATAAAAAACAATATGTTTTACCAACTGCAAGAATCTAATAAAACATATTGTTATTATTAATTTATAAATTATTTTTAATACTAAATAATTTCAGCAATAGAATCATCAGCATTAACATACGTACCTTCGGTATGAGAATGTTTCAAAATACCTTCACGATGAGCTATTACTTGAATTTCCATTTTCATTGCCTCGATAATTGCAATCATATCACCTTGTTCAACCTTTTGATTATCCTCAACCAACCATTTAAACAAATTACCAGACACTGGAGCTGGAACAATTAAATCAAGATTTGTGTTAGTGGTTACAACTGATTGGGCTTCGCTATTGGTCTGGCTGATAGATAATCCAGAAAATAGTTTCGCAGGTAAACCAAGCTTACAACGTTTACCATCAATTTCAATAAAGGTATGGGTCAATATATCTTCTTGCTGCGGAAGTTGTCTTTTGGCTGGTTCAAGTTCTGCATTAAAGTCCGTTTCAATCCAACGAGTATGCACATTAAACTGCTGGCAAAAATCAGGATGGTCTATCACTTTTTGATCAAATGGTAGCACACTAGCAACTCCCTTAATGGTAAACTCGGCTAATGCACGACGAGCTCTTGCCAAAGCCTGTTGGCGATTATTACCAACAATAATAAGTTTAGCCATGAGTGAATCAAATGTAGCAGGAATTACTGATCCTGCATGAACGCCACTATCTAAGCGAACACCTGGGCCTGTCGGTATATCAAAATGAGTTATCGTTCCGGCCACCGGTAAAAAACCATTAGCAGCATCTTCTGCATTTATGCGAAATTCAATAGCATGCCCTTGTGGTTGAGGCATTTGTTTAATACTAACGGGTAATCCTTGCGCTATTCGTAACTGTTCTATCACGAGGTCAATTCCTGTTGTTTCTTCCGTCACAGGATGTTCAACTTGTAATCGAGTATTTACTTCTAAAAAAGACAGTTTACCATCCTGACTCAGTAAAAATTCAACGGTACCAACGCCAATATAATTTGCTTTAGCACAGATATCGATTGATGCTTTAACTATTTGTTTTTCTATTTTTTCATCTAAAAAAGGTGCTGGTGATTCTTCTATCAACTTTTGATTACGACGCTGTAAAGAACAATCACGAGTACCAACGACAACAACATTACCATGAGTATCAGCGATAACCTGTGCTTCAATATGTCGAGGATGATGTAAAAATTGTTCTAAGAAACATTCACCACGTCCAAATGCTACCGTTGCTTCACGCACAGCTGAATCATAGAGTTCTTCTACTTCATCCATTTGCCAAGCAACTTTAAGTCCTCGGCCTCCACCGCCAAATGCTGCTTTAATTGCAATTGGTAATCCATGTTTATGTGCAAATTCAACAACTTCTTTGGCATTTTGTACAGGTTTATCCGTACCGGTAACTAGTGGTGCCCCTACTTCGATAGCAAGTTGTCGCGCTTTTACTTTATCGCCCAAAACAGCTATTGTTTCAGGGTTAGGACCAATCCAAATTAAACCAGCATCTTGTACCGCTTTGGCGAATTCAACTCGCTCAGACAAAAAGCCATAACCGGGATGAACCATTGTGGCTCCAGATTTTTGCGCAATCGCAATAATCTTATCAATATTTAGATAGGTATCACTCGGTGTATTACCTGATAATCCATAAGCCTCATCAGCCATTTGCACATGCAGTGCATCCATATCAACATCGGCATAAATCGCTATCGATGCAAAATTCATATCTCGACAAGCACGAATAATCCGAACGGCAATTTCACCACGATTAGCAATCAATACTTTGTGTGCAACTTGTTTATTAATTTCAGACATGATTAACATGGCTCCCTTCAAATTCTTTAAAAACTCCAATCGGATTAAATTTTATTTTGGCATTAACTGGAATTTGACCAGCCAAATCCAAATGATAATTACATACTGCTGCAATAACCGGATAACCGCCTGTTAGAGGATGATCATTTAAAAATAGTACTGGTTGACCATTAGCAGGAATTTGTATTGCCCCCATACAAGTGCCTTCACTTGGTAATTCTTGTTGTTTTTCGCGCTCTAAAGGAATTTCCCCCAAAAGACGTAAACCAATACGATTTGATGCAGGGGTCACTTGCCACAATTGTGAAGTTAATTGTTGTATAGCTTGTTGTGTAAACCAATCGGTACGAGGGCCAAACATTATATCCAATTCGACAACATCATCTTTACACGGATAAGAGATAACGGGAGTTTCATTTAATGAAAGCGCATTAAAAGTCTGACTATTCTTAATCGCCAATGTTTGACCAACTTTTAGCGGATTAGGGCCAACTTGCGCCAATGTATCAAAAGAACAACTAGCTAAAATTGGTTGAATTTGCAAACCACCACGTACAGCAACATAACTGCGTACGCCATACTGCGCGTTACCTAAATGAACAATATCACCTTGTTCTAATTGGATCGGTTGATACATATGAGCGAAATAGCTTTCACCGCTAACTGTAGTAACTTTAATCTCACATGACGCCCCTGTCACAGCAATTAACATAGCGCTATTAATACGAGCTTTAAAACCACCTTGAGTTATTTCTAAAACAGCCTCATTAGTCGAATTACCTAGTATACGATTGGCACTATGCAAAGCTGCTTTATCCATTGCACCTGATTCTGAAATACCTAATTCAGCTTGTCCTATGCGGCCATTATCTTGTAATAAAGTTTGAATTCCAGTGGCTAATATCTCAATATCTTGAGATTGCTCTTGTTGTTCAACCGGTAGGGTCACTTTTTTCGATTGTGGTAAGCTATATTTAGTAGCAGTCTTACTTGCATCAATAAAATTTACTCGTGTACCTGGTTTAAAGAGTGCTGGCTCGTCACGATAAATATCCCAGACTTTAACGTTGGTAACACCAATCAGTTGCCAACCGCCGGGGCTTGCTTGTGGATAAACACTACTAAATTCACCAGCTAGGGCTACAGAGCCAGCAGGAATACGAACCCGGGGAGATTGACGGCGAGGAACATTAAGCTGAATATCCTTCGCTACCATATAAGCAAAACCAGGTGCAAATCCGCAAAAAGCAACCTGATATTCATTGCTTGTATGTCTAGAAATAACATCAGCAACGCTAATGCCTAAATATTCTGCTACAAAACCTAAATCCTCGCCATTATAACTAACTGGAATGGTAACTAATTCACCTGATCTTAATTGCCCTGAGGATACATCTAATTGAGCTATATATTGGGCAAGTTTATTTCCATCCAAAATAATGGAATTATATCGAACTAAAACAGTCCGAGCTGCTGGTATTATTTCATTTATATTCCATACATCTTTTTTATATTGTAATGCATCAGTTAATGCCATCACTTGTTCTAGAGTCTCTAACTCGACAAGCAGAGCATCAATATTAACTGGTAAAAAACGCATTATGCACCTCTAAAAGCCGCAAAGAAGATTGATTATAAGTAAATCTTTATTTGATAATTACGGCAAATAATTGAATTATATTGTTGCAATATCTACTGCAAATTACTCATTAATAACATCGGTAAATGAAGCAATTTTAACGCCATTATTTTGTAATTGTTGGCTAACTTTTTGCGCCATCGCTAAAGCGCCCATACTATCACCATGAACACAAATTGATCCAGCATCAACCTCAACAAACTCGCCTTCAATTGATATCAAACCACCGTCATTAACAAGTTGTAACATACGATTAGCAACAACATCTGGATCATGTAAGACTGCACCAACCTCCTTACGAGAGACTAAGGTACCATCGGTATGATACGCTCTATCAGCAAATGCCTCAGCAACAACTTTCAAGCCACTTTCTTTAGCCCAACTGATTAATGGTGATCCAGCCAAAGCGACTAAAACAAGATGAGGATTAATCAGTCGAATAGCATCAATCGTTGCCATTGCTTGGCGCTTATCATGCGCTATCGTGTTATATAAAGCACCATGCGGTTTAACATAACTAACTTCAGCATCAATAGATTTTGCTAATCCAGTTAATGCGCCAATCTGATAAATAACATCAGCAATTAATTCTTCAGAGCCAATATCCATATTTCGTCGGCCAAAACCAACTAAATCAGGATATCCAACATGAGCACCAATACTTACATTATTTAACTTGGCTGCTTTTAATGTTTTTAAAATTCCTTCTGGCGAACCGGCATGAAAGCCACAGGCAATATTGGCACTGCTAACAACTTTCAGCATTGCCTCATCATTACCCATTTGCCATTGACCAAAACTTTCGCCAAGATCACTGTTTAAATCAATAATCTTATTAGTAATCATGATGCCCTTCATTTTAAATAATTAAAAATAGTGAAAACAGACATTGCTCCCATATACCACGTGATAGCACAAACCAAAAGTCCTGACCACAATAGCCATCTAGGATAATGATAACCAGACATTAAATCAGCCCGTTTCCATCCTATGTAAACAAAGATAGTTAAACCAAGCGGTAATACTAAACCATTAAACCCACCAGCAAAAACCAGCAATGATACAGGCGCGGTACCCATAATTAAATAAATCGCCAATGAGGCTGCAATAAAAACAATAGTAGCAAATTGGCGTTGTTTTTCACTGATATTACGTTTAAAAGGTGTAATAAAAGTCATTGAGGTATAAGCGGCACCTATAATACTCGTGATGGCAGCTGCCCATAGTATCAAACCAAAAATACGCAAACCTAATTCGCCTAAAGCCGCTTGGAATGCTTGTGATGCCGGATTAGCGGCATAACTCGAAATATCGATTGTTACGCCACTAGCTACTACACCTAGAATGGCTAAAAACAAAATATAACGCATTAAACCAACTACCATGATCCCTTTTGTTGCTGCACCAGATACATAGTCTATATGTTCTACGCCAACCATACCTTTATCAAGTAAGCGATGAGCACCAGCATAGGAGATATAACCACCAACAGTACCACCAACAATGGTTGTAATTGAAGCAAAATCAATATTTGATGGTATTACTGTCTCTTTGAAAGCCTCACCAACAGGAGGATGAGAAGCAAAGACCACAAACATTGTCAAAATGATCATCAATAAACCTAAACCAATCATTAGGCGATCAATAAAATTACTCGCTTTACGTGATGAAAATATATAAACTGCCATTAGAGCACTAATTGCCCCACCCCACTTAGGATCAAGGCCAACTAATGCATTTAATCCTAAACCGGCTCCAGCTATATTACCTATATTAAAAACTAAACCACCAAATATAATTAGTATTGCTAATATATAACCACTAAAAGGTATAGTACTATTAGCGATATCTGATGAGTTCATTTTTGTTAATGCAACTACTCGCCAAATATTTTGCTGAACCACAAAATCTATAATGATAGAGGCCAAAATACCAAAACCAAAAGCAGTGCCAAGTGTCACGGTAAAAGTAGCTGTTTGAGTGATAAAACCGGGGCCAATTGCCGAAGTTGCCATCAAAAAGATTGCACTAATCAGCGATGCTCGCCTATTTTTTATAAAAGCAACGGTACTGCTGCTATGATTTTCCATACGCATGTTCCTCTTTACTAAACTTCTCTGTAATTATGATTAATCTGATATTAATGCATGCAATTACTATGCCAATATTTCTAACATATTTCAAAAAACAATAGCAAATATAATTACTATTTTTTTAACAAAAAACTAATTAAAAAAAATTATAATGATTAATGATGTGCAAAGAATAAACCTATAGCGATATCTAATATCATTTAATAATCATGATATAACTTAATGAAGTTAGCAAAAAATTAAATAATAATTACTAATATTTTAAAAATAAATATTATATTTTTTTCAAAAATAATTATTTTTATAATAATTGGTAAATCAAATAACCATTGCACTATAACTGATCCATTCACTCAGCTTGTTTCCTATCCACCAATAATTCTTCTTTTTTTATTTAATACACTTTTTAAATAAATAGTTTTTATTGAAGTAATAATCACTTTACTAACTAAATAATAATTTATTTAAGATTAAAAAATTGAGGAAAGGTTTTTTGAAGATAAACATAAAGGTAAATAGCTAGTAAAACTACTATAAAACAAGTTATTTGTTGGCTAATGAGATAACATTTCCGCTTTACTTAATAGTGAGATTAATAAATAATCATTCGAAAAGACAACCGTTAATATTTTCAGTTAATTTTAATATTAGAGGTGTGCATTATGAAAAGCACAAAATTAAATAACGGCATTGAAATGCCTATTTTAGGCTTTGGTGTTTATCAAATTGATGAAAAACAGTGTGAGCGAGCGGTATTAGATGCAATTGATGTTGGTTATCGCCTAATTGATACCGCTACAGCTTATCAAAATGAACGCCAAGTCGGAAATGCGATTAAAGTGAGTGGAATTAACCGAAAAGATCTTTTTATTACTTCCAAACTTTGGTTAAATCGTGCTAGCTATGAAGGTGCTAAAATTCAATTTGAACAATCGCTAAATTTACTACAATCAGATTACATTGATCTATATTTAATCCACCAACCTTTTGGTGATATACATGGCGCTTGGCGAGCAATGGAAGAGTTGTATCAACAAGGAAAAATTAAAGCCATTGGTGTAAGTAATTTTCATTCAGACCGTGTTGCTGACTTGATAGCTTTTAATAAAATTAAGCCAGCCATCAATCAAATCGAAATTAATCCATTTAATCAACAATTGCAGACAGTACCTTGGATGCAAAGTAGAACTATTCAGCCAGAAGCGTGGGCGCCATTCGCTGAGGGAAAAAACGATATTTTTAATCACCCTGTATTAACTGTTATTGCCAATAAACATAATAAATCAGTTGGCCAAATTATTTTACGCTGGTTAATACAAAGACAAATTGTTTGCTTAGCAAAATCAACTAGAAAAGAACGAATGGCTGAAAATTTTAATGTTTTTGATTTTGAACTTTCAAATCAAGATCTCATCAATATTACCGCAATTGATACTGCAACTAGTGCATTCTTCTCACATCGTGATCCAGCAATTGTCGAGTGGCTAACTAAACGTAACCCTAATATTTAATTTTTCAATTGAATGAAAGTTTGACAAAAAACTAAAAATAATTAATTAAGCCGATATTTACTAGGTAATATCGGCTTAGCAAAGTTAACAAAATTTTATTTAACGATTACCAATTAGCACGGATACCTACAGAAGCACTAATTGGAGCTTTAACTCTGGCATCGCCACCATGAGTCCATGTGTGCCCTATTTCACTATATGCATTAATTTGATTATTAACTTCATAACTACCACCAATGGCTAATTCAGAACTGAATGATTTAACCCCATTACTAAATTCAGTAGCAGCATTTTTACTAGCAAAAGTGACATGATCAGCACCACTTGGTGAATAGAAAAGGTTTACCCGTGCATAAGGGCGCCATAATTCATTATCAGCTTTATAGTCACCTTCAAATCTAGCCCCAATACGGAATAGCCAAGCATTATTATCACTATGTTTTACTTTAGTTTTACCATTGATATGGCTATCTTTTAAATCTAACCATTGGTGAATTACTTGCGCTTGAGGTTCGATTTTCCAATTAGTATCAAATAAATCAAATGGTTTACCTGTTTCCATGGAGGCATTCAGACTATTTGCTTTTTGTTTGCTATTTTTATTACTATTTGGATTTACATCAACTCGGTGACGAGCAGCTTGTAAAACCATATCGAAATACCCGCCATCGTTTTGCATATAGGTACCATAAGCAGCCATAAAGTATGAATTAATACCATTACTACCTACACGCCCATATCTACCACTAGCAAAGCCATCAACACTTAAATTACCATGTAGATAACCGAAATATCCCCCTATTCGCCAATCGTTATTTTGCCAAATATCACTGCCCAATTGGAAACCTGAGTAGTTGCCTTTACTGTGTGCATTTGCAGTACCATTCTGTTTTACATTAATACGTTTAGTGATAATTCTTCCCCACCCTATTAATGAATCCTGCAATGGCGCATTACCAATACGTTGATGTAAATTACTTTGCATAAGGTTATCTGCTAAACGAAGTTGTTCAGCTATTGCACCAAACATTGATACTTCTTTACGATAAGTTTTTATTCTGGCTGGTTTTTCTGGTTCAGGATCTATTGGTCTCGTAGGGTCAGTTGGGTCGATTGGTTTAATTGGAGTTGAAGGATCTACTGGATCAACTGGATGTGTCGGTTCATTAGGATCTGTTGGTTCTGTAGGGTCAGTTGGGTTATTAGGTAAGTAAGAACGTAAATACCAGTTATTATTTTGATTATTAAGATCCCCTTTATGTAAATAATATTCATATGCACCCACATCTAGATGCTCTTGTTGCATTTTGAAAGCATCATTACTACTCGCTCCATCAACATGCACTAATTCAATACCATTAGTATTACTAGTATCAGCACCTAAACCATCAATATTATTAATCTCTATAAAAGTATTACCCGAAACATTACCTTGTACAAATAATCGATCGGTTGGACTATCACTATCTTGCACAACCGTGTCAAAGATTAACTTACCATTATCTCCAATATAATCACCTGCAATCGTTAAACGGTCACCTGCAAATTGATTACCGAGGGTAATCACACCACTATTATAAACACTACCACTAATATTAGATTGGTGCAGACCAGTTTTAAGATCCACCATAGCTCCTGAATTAATGGTTAATTTATCAGTATTTAAATCGCCAGTGAGTGTTAGTCTAGCAATACTGCTAAGATTAATATTTTCCCAACCAATAATAGCCACATCACCTATCGTACCATTAGAGGTTGATGAACCAATAAGATGTGTATTAAGGTTAAGGCTATCAACATCAGACGATCCATCTACGCGAAGTAATTTATTGCCCCCATCAACAACAGTCAATTGCGATATATCTGCACCCTCATTGATAAATAAGGTATCATTGCCAGTACCCAATCTAATTTGACCACTAACTTTAGAACCATTATTGAGGGAAATAATTGAATCAGTTGTTTCATTTTTAATCGCAATACCACTAGCAGAGGATATATCAGCGCCCTCATTTAAATTGATATAAGTTTTAAGACCTTCTTTACCAGAAGTATTAATGCCTATTCCAGTGATATTATTTTGGCCAACTACCTTTCCTGATATATCAAGTACAGTCATACCTGTGCCATTATTGGTTACCATAATACCATTATCAAAACCATTGATAATGCCATTAGATTGTTTAACAAATAGATCTGTTGCGGTATCACCATTAACGGCTAATATGCTTGAACCTTGATTAGCACTAATATCACCTTCAGCTATAATATTCGTTAAACCTCGTCCATTATTGGTAAGATTAACGCCATTCATCTCTCCCTGAATATTACTATCCGCTTCTTGTCTAAAGGATAGACTACTCGTATTGGCATCATTAGCTACAATAATGGCATCTAAAGTTTGACTAACAATTTGACCAGCAACTTTAATATTCGTTGAACCTTGCCCATTGTTGGTAAGATTGACACTATTGAGCTTGCCATTAATCTCACTACCTTTATTTTGACTAAAAAGTAAATTGTTTGTAGCTGACTCAGCAACAGCAAAAATGGCGTCACTATTATTACCAATCACTTTACCTGCAATACTAATTACCGTAGAGCTTTGACCACTATTGACCGCATATATTCCATAGCGATGACCATTAATTTCACCAGCTGATTGGATAACATTAAGACTTTTAGAGCTAGTACCATTTTTCGCTGCTATACCATCTCGTTGTTTACCGATAACGTTATCTGAAGTAGTAATATTGGTTAATCCTTGACCATCATTTTCTATATTTATACCATCTTGATTACCGGTTATAGAGCCTTTTAATTGATTGATTTTTAAATCCGTAGCACTATTATTGTTAAACACACGGATTGCATCATTCCCAGCACCAGTTACATTGCCTGAAGTAGTGATCGCTGTAGTACTTTTGCCATTATTAGTGATATACATGCCGTATGACTCCCCTTGCATATTACCATCTAATTGTGACACTGTGATATCTTGGCTATTTTGATCATTGAGTAATGTAATGGCATTATATTGACTACCAATAATGTCACCAGACGAAGTTACTGTTGTTTTACCACTACCTTTATTACTAATATTAATCCCATTAGTATTACCTTTAATCAGCCCTGATGTCTGCATCACATTGACATCTTGGCTATGACTGTCATTATTAATTAAGATCCCTTCATTCTCTTCACCAATGACATCACCAAAAGTATTTACATATGTAGATCCATTACCATTATTATTAAAATTAATACCACTTTTTTTGCCATAGATACGGCCTGATGATTGTTTTGCTGTTAAATTTTGACTGTTTGTTTGAGTTAGAGCATAAATACCATTACCTTGATGGCCTAATACTTGCCCTGCAGTTGAAATCGTTGTTGACCCAGTCCCTTTATGTTCAATATTAATGCCATCTTGGTTACCATTGATATTACCTAACGATTGGATAATTGTAAGATCTTTGGTATTGGTCTCATTAACAGCAACAATACCATAATTAGTCTCACCGGTTATATCACCAGAGCTACCAATAATAGAAGATCCATTGCCACCATTGTGAATATAAATACCATTAGATTGGCCAGAAATCGTGCCTGCAGATTGATTAACCGTCATATCGTGGGTATTAGCTTGATTAACGGCATAAAGGCCATCATTTTGTTGGCCAATGACCTCACCATTAGTAGTAATTAAAGTTGAACCAGTACCTTGATTAGTGAGATTCATTCCATTAATTGCACCTTTTATACTACCACTGGTTTGATTAACGTTTAAATCAGTTGTGTTGGCACTACCTGTAGCCAATATACCATCTCTTTGTTGTCCTTCGATCGCACCATGACTTGAAATCGAAGTTATACCATTACCATTATTAACTATATTTATGCCGTATTCTTTACCTGTAATTTCACCTTTTAACTGATTAAAAGTTAATTTATTCGTATTGGCTTGATTAGTAATATTTACCCCATCGTTTTCATTACCAGTAACTGTACCTGAAGTTGTGACAATAGTTGATCCATTGCCATTATTAACAGCATTAATACCGTTTAATTTACCATTAATAACGCCTGAATTTTGAGTCACCGATAAATCATGAGTGTTGCTGCTATTATTGGCATAGATCCCATCATTTTGTTGACCAAGAATATTAGCTGAAACCGCAATTGTAGTAGAACCATTGCCCAGATTATTAGCTTTGATACCATTAAGTCCACCAGTAATAGAGCCACCATTTTGTGAAATCAGTAAATCACCTGCATTTTGTTCATTAACGGCATTAATACCGTCATTTTCATCACCAACCACCTCTCCATTGGAAGTAATATTGGTTCTACCTTTACCTTTATTATCAGCATTAATACCATTTTTTTTCCCATGAACATCACCTGCTGATTGGATTATTTTTAAACCTTGAGTATCACCATCGTTTACAGCCAAAATACCATCAAGCTCATCACCGATAACCGAGTCCGCAGTTGAAATTATTGTTATACCGTGTCCATTATTTAAGGCGTTAATTCCATTGCCTTGACCATGAACATTGGCGCCAACAAGTTCGGTAATATTTAGATCTTGAGTCGAGGTGCTATTTATAGTTCTTATACCATCACCCTGTTTACCCGTGACCTCACCTGAAATCGTAATACCGTTTGAACCATTACCATTATGGTTAAGATTAATACCATTTTTACCACCAATAATATCTCCTGCAGATTGATGTAAAGTTATGTCACTAACACTATTATCACTAATATAGTTATAGCCATCATCAACAGATTCAATATGCTTAGATAATAATATTTCTACTGAGTTGTTGAAGTTAGTAGCACCAAAAAGTGAATTAACATCAACACTAATTTGTTTACTAATAAATTGATTATTATATAAATTTTTATTAACAATCTCATTAGTAACGTTTCGGGCACAATTATTTTTTAGTAACGAACTATCACATTGAGCATAACTCATTGGTGTCATGACTAATGTTACACTGATAGCTGAAACTAAATTAAGTAAAAACAATCGACCTTTAGATTGTGCTTTTTCTGATGTAACGACGTACGCCTGACGCTGTGCATTCCAAACTAACTTAAATACTTTATTCATTATTTCCTCTCCAAAATAAATCTATATTGGTAAAACAACATTTTTATTTGAAAAATCTAATAGAGAATTTTTAAGTAGTGCTATTAAGTGCATGACAATTTGCTTTTTACAGCTAAAAAATCAAGACAATTGTGGAGCGTGGCAAAAATTTCGAACAAATAAAAAAGACTTTATTTATCAAATGATAAGACTAAATTAGTAAATAATTTAAAATAGAAAAAGAAAAACTATGTTATAGATAATTTGATTATCACAAAAAGAAAACTGACTGGAACAACGCTCATTTTTACCACATAGTAGGTAAATTGGCAATTAAAAAGAATAAAATATATTAATGTGTGTAAAAAGAAAATGAGTTTTATATCGGTGGCTTTATTAGTATTTCCTAAATTATTCAATCCATTATATGCAATCGTCTTTTAGCTAATTGGCTTAGATAATGTAAACTTAATTATTTAATAAGTTAAGCAAGATTATAGCCGATTGCAATAACTTAAATTCTAAAATAACAATTTTACTCAAAAATTAAAATAGAAAATCAAGCAAAAAACTACCCATTAAATAAACTATTTTATAATTAATATCCTACTATGCTCAAAATTCTTAGTTTTAATAATTCTTTTTAGAATCATAAAGAATATTGAGATAAATTGTTGTAAACAATATATTAAGATATAATTTAGAAGATTTGTCGATGTAATAATAAAAATTAAAGGATTTATAAATGTCTAGCCAGGTCATACCTTATATTGATAGAGCAGTACAATTATTAAATAAAATCGGAATTATTATTAAACCACAAGCCGATGCACCAATTTTAAAGTTATTGGATAATGTTGCCGAAATTGATAAAAATCGAGTTATCGCAATAGCACGAACCTTACAACAACAAAGTGCTTTTAACCAAGTGGTTCGCGAACAAATAGATGGTGTTGAAGTTTCACAACGTTACACCAAAATTGTTAATCATTTTGATAGTATCCGAACGGATATGGAAAAAATGCTAGGTTGGCTTGATGATGGTCGATTAGATTTTTTTGAAAGAATAAAAATAGGTTGGATGAAACTTCAACGAGGCTCTATTCCCGACCGATTCAATCTGATAAAAAAGACCTATTTACAGGTATCGCAAGAAACCGGTAATCAAATTGAGCGTGAGCATATTATTCTAAATGCCTATCAAGATTTTCGATTTGGATTGAAACAAGCTCAAATCACTGCCGAAGAATTAGTTCAAATAGCAACTGCTCGTCTTGAAGAATGTAAAAATAAATTATCTTTAGCCATTGCCGATGTAGATAATTTTAAAGAAGATGATCATGTGGCAAAAGCGCGTTTAGAGCTTATCCGCGATGAAGCATTACGTAATGTCCAACAAGAAGATAACCGTTATCAAATAATATTGGATTTAGCCAATAATTTAACCGTTTCTTATAATTCAGCAGAAGCAGTCTTTGCCCGTATACAACAAACAACCTCAGTGAAAGAACGAGTTTATCAACAAAGTGTAAGCTTTTTTTCCACCAATGAAATTGTTTTTACTGCATTAAGTGCATCAATCACTTCTTTAACTGGTTTAAGCGAAAGTACTAAAACGTTAGACGCGATGAAAGATGGCATGAATAAAGGTATTGAAAGCATTGCATCTGCGGGTAATAAACAATTAGAAGAAAGCTTACGTGCTGGATATAGCTCAACCATTAAAGCTGATTCGTTACGTGCTTTAGTCGACGCAATTGTCAATTATCAAGAATCAAGTCAACAGCTAATTGCCGAATTACGTAATGAATCAATTGATAATGCGAAAGAGATAGATCGTATTGTTGAAGATGGTAAACAACGCTTTAATAATATTATTTTAAAGGCTAATAATTAATGTCAAATATTAAGCTTAGTGACCAACTAGGTGCAATGGCAATCATTGACGAACTTTATCAAAAGCAACAATTATTACTTGAGCACCTTGATCATAACGCTTTGCGTACAAACTTAGCAGAAAATATAAAAAATTATTATCAAGCTAAGGGGCAAATTGTTAATGACGAAATCATTGAGAAGGGAATTAATCTTTGGTTTAACCAAAGATTACAATTTATTGCACCTAAACGTAGTTGGTTAATTCGTTTTTTTGCTTTTTGTTACATAAAAAGAAATATACTTTATCCTTTTATCGGTGTGATCTTAGTTATTTTATTGTTGCTCAACTTCAGCATATTAAAAAATATTCTAAAAATTAATGATAATATCGATACAACTTATAGTCATATTTTATCCCAAAAAAATACCTTAAATGATCTTAACAATAAATTTTTGCAAATTGATAAACTTCCTGTTTACTTTGCACAAGTTCCCGTAAAAAAATTAAAAGACTCAATTACTCATTTACTCAATCAAGAGATTAATCTTCATGTTACTGAATCAACGGAGATTTCATCGCCAACGTTTGAGATGAATCAGAAAACACTTAATGATCTAAAAGAACTTGATAACTCAATCTCCTCTACTTTACCTGAGATCACAAAACAAATAACAGAATTAAGTGAATTACTTGAAAAGGATAAAAAATTGGCCAACTTAATTCAAAGTAAAGAGTTTATAGAGGCAACTAAAAAATATCCTATTTTACAAATTTCAGTTGATAAAATTCTTGATAATCTCAATCAAGGACAACAAGATATTGATGTTGAACCAATAGAAACACTTTTTCATTCCGTTGGACGTGCTGAAGCTCTTGAAAATAAAATTCTATCTGATACTAAACAACTACAAACATTAAACGTACCTAACTCTGATATGAGTGAAGTTATTACTTTACAAAATGCCTTAACTGCTGATTTAAAAAATTTGAATTTTGAGCATGTCGAACATTATCAAGAAATGATGGCTTACTATATAAAACTAGCTCAAACCAATTTAACGTTAACTATTGTTGATCATCCAGATTATAAATCGGGAGTGGAGCGTACTCATGACAATACTAATGGTAAATCGTGGTACTTGATTGTCAGACCGATGACAACCAATAACCATTCAGATTCATTATGGGTACAAAGTATTGAAACTGGAGAATCAAAATTGGTAAATACATTTGGCCAACAAGTCATTTTAGAACAATATAACAGTGTTAAAAGCGATAAAATGCAAGATGGGCATATTGATAACAATAAACTTTGTACCAAACCGAAAGGACGTTTAATCTTCAATTGTCCAAAATCAGTGAAATCTGGAAGGATTTTAGAGTGGTAAACCATGCAGTCCAAAATAATTGAAAATAAAATTTATGAACAAGCACAGGGTATTAAAGCCACTTTAGATACGGCTTATAAAGAAAGACAAGATACCCTTGATAAAATTTTGAATTTGAAGAATGAACAGGCTAGTATTTATCAAAAAATTGCTACCATATATTTAAAAGAATCACCGGAAAATAGTGATTCTCAAGTCCAGAATATTATTAAGCAATTGCAGGGACTATATAGTGACTTAACTAGCAAGCTTAGTAAATTAGAAAAACAAACTGGTCAATATCAACAGCAATTAACAAATACTCTTGCAAAGTTAGATGAACTTACTACCCAAAAGGTGCTACAACTGGAAAGCGATCCTGATTACGTTTCATCGTTTAATCGTTTTACTATCGAACAAGAAAATTTAGAAAAAATAACCAAAGATTATGAAGTATGCCAAAAAGAATTCTCAAAAAAATTAGCCGAGTACAGTAAAAATAACTATTACAATTATTTAATCAAAAGAAACTATGGCGAAGATAATTATAAAGGTCGTTGGATTTTTAGAAATCTGGATGAATCGCTAGCTGAATTTGTTCATTTTAATGAAAATTATAAAAACCAAAAAATACTCGAATCTTTAATGAAAGAATCGCAATTTAAATACGATAATCAGAAAAAATTATACGATTTGGCCTTAAAACAAAAAAATAACAAAGAACAACTGGTTGAAAACAGTTTGAAGCTACCGCAATTAAAAACTGAATTAGCTAAAATTGAACAGGATTTAGATAAAGCTGAATGCCAGAAGCAAGAGGCTTATAATACATTAAATGACACACAATCAGGACAAAGCGTTCAGTTTAAAAATTTATCTTCAAAGCTAGCTAAGTTACTAGAAAATCAGTCAATTAAAAAACTTGAGCAGCTAACCTTACAAACTAAATCCAAAGAAGATGATATATTACTTAAAAAAATTCCTGAATTAGATAAACAGATAAAAAAACTTGAACAACGTATTCCACATTTTCAACAATCAATTGGAAATCTTGAAGATATTTTTATTCGCTTTAATCAAACGTTAAATTTATTTAGGCAAAATAATATACCTAGTTCTTTTTATGAATATAAAATTTCTTCAAACACACTTAATAACCTACTAAATAATTTAATAGAATATGGTGATTCTCCTGAAAAAATAGTTATGGAACTTTTAGCTAGACGCGTGCTAAGAAATAATACAACTTCCTCAAGTACAAATAGTGGCTGGTCGATATTAAGTAGCTCTAGTTCATCTTCTTCTAAGCGCTCAAGTCGCTCATCATCAAGCTGGTCATCTAGTAGTAGTCGAACTTCATCAAGTTCTTCAAGTTCGTCATCCAGTGGGAATAGTTATTCATCGAGCTCTTCATCTGGTGGCGGTGGATATCGTACTACGGATAGTTTTTAGATAAACAAAATTAGTTTTATGCAAGTTATTTATTAAATTATTCGTTTAAGTAGGTGCATTAAATGCAACCTACTTTTAACACATCAGATCAGATAATGTAAATTTAATTACTTAATAAGTTAGGCGAGATTTTATTCGCTTGAAATAAGGTAAATTCTAAATCAACAAGATCATAAATACAAAATGGATCTAATTTCATAATACTTTTAACTTCTTCAAGTGAATCACTCATTACTACAATAATTGCACCTGTTTTATTCTCTAAAGGACCAGACGCGATAAACTTATTGTTGGCAAAATACTCATCTAAAAATTTGTTATGTTCTTCAAATTTAGCTAATAGTTCTTCCAAAGGTCTTTTAAACTTAAATGTTACAATTATCATTATACATTCCTTATATATTTTAAATTAGTTACGTAAATATTTAGCTAAATTTCTCTAGCTAAAAAATTTTACTTATTATGAAGTCTGTTGTCATACAAAAAAGGGTAAAAAAGTTAATAGTTCAATTCAAAATCAATCCTGATTTACGAATACAATCATTTTTTAGCGTTAAGATTTCTCAATAGTCTATTGACAATAAATGGATGTAGAACAGAAACTGGCACCATATATAACTTGCCAATTAAATTATGATTTTTGACTGATGTAATCACATATAATTTATTTTGTTTATCATTATCATTAACTAAGTAAAGATGCAAACAAACATCTAGATGATGATCTCTAATGATTAAAGTTAATTTATCTTTTTCTAACTCAATAACGTTAAAAAAATGCACTTTATCGCCAACATTAGGTATATTTTTACTTAACTGTTCAAAACCTTTTATTGTTCTAATTCCTACCATTCTGCCTAAAAAATCTCTCATCTTAAATAATATTTTAAGCCATTTAGGTTGAGATTGAGTCATCATTCTATAAGCGTCATAAGCAGAAATATCGCTAGGAATAGAGGCTGTTTGGTAACTTAAATAATCAATATCTTCCGCAATTAAAGCAACCTGACGGTTTAATAACCTATTTAATTTATTAATAATATTTGTTTTCTTAGCATCCATGACTAACTCAATTAAGTTGTAACTTACTTATTGGCTAGGTTAAAAGCATAAAAAATATACTTTTAACTAATAATTCAATTGGCAAGTAAATAACATTATTAGCTAATTTTGCAATATAATTATATATTTATCAATCAATAAAATATAAATAATTATTACTTACAGTTTTATTTAATTTTAGTTATTTTTCTACCAAACACCCGTTGAGTATCCGCCATCTACTATCATTGTCGTTCCTGTCACAAATTCACTTTGCGTTAAATAAACAGCTGCATCAACGATATTTTGCGGATTGCCAATTTTTCCCATGGGAGACATTTTAGCTAAATTTTCTCTATCTTGTGCATTATGAATTGCATTAAGGGGGGTATCAATTACACCTGGAGCAATGGCATTCACTTGTATATTTGATGAAGATAATTCTAAAGCTAATGCTCGCGTAGCTTGATTTATTCCACCTTTGATCAATACAGGTAATAATGTAGGTAACTTAGCATTCGGCTAAATAGCAATTGATGCAGTTATATTAATGATATGACCAGCGCCATTGTTCATCATATGGTTAGCAGCTGTTTGTGATGGATAAAAAAAGCCTTTCAAATTGGTATTGATGATTGTATCAACATCTTCCTCAGTATAATTAATGATAGGTTTGGCAATAAAAATTCCTGCATTATTAATTAAAACATCAACTTTATTAAAACGCTCTATCGCTTTGGCAAATAATTTTTTCGAAGTTTCTGGTTTACCGATATCGCCAGAAATAAGAAGTAAACGCTCAGGGTTACCCAACTTAACAGCCATAGCCTCTAAATTAGCACTATTACGGCCATTAGCCACAACATTATAATTTAACTCTAGATATGCTTTGACAAGTGCTGAACCTATCCCCCCAGCAGCGCCAGTAATAATAGCTGTTTTATTTGAAATACTCATGAAACTCTCCAGTAATATATTTAACATTTAGCAATACTGTAATCTATGTTTTAAAATTGAAAAACAGGCTATAATTAATTCCATTAATTACATAATGTAATTAATGGAATTATGTCACGTCATTACAAAGATTTTCAGTTAAGTAGTATCGAACACTTTTGCCTTACTGTTGAAAAAGGCAGTTTTACAGCAGCTGCAAACATGCTATGTATTACACCATCAGCGGTTAGCCGATCAATTGCTCGTTTAGAAGATAGATTAAATGTCCGATTGTTTGTCAGAACAACACGCCAATTGCGCGTTACATCTTTCGGGCAGGAATATTATGATCAATGCCGACAAGCGTTAAATCAGTTAAATGATGCAGAACTTACAATAAAGAACACACAAAGTTCATTGCACGGTTTGATAAGAATAAGTGCACCAACACCATTTACCCATTTTAGACTAATTCCCTTTTTGCTACTATTTCAGAAAAAGTATCCAAATATCCATATTGATATACATTCTAGTAATCGCAATATAATTTTTTCCGAAGATAATTTTGATATAGCAATAAGAGGACAAAAACCGAAAGACTGTAATCTAATCGCCAGAAAATTAGAGGATTCAGAATTAATTGTTGTGGCAACCCCAACATATTTACAAAATATGGGGATCCCAGTTATGTTAGAAGATTTAAAAAAACATAATTGTATTGAATTTGAATTACCGAGTACAGGACGTAAAATATTATGGCATTTCTGTAAAAAAGGAAAACCAATAGAGTTAGAAATAAAAGGCAACTTTACTATATTGGATGATTTTTTGGCAACTAATGAATTAGTCAAAAATCATGCTGGCCTTATGCAAGTTTATCGTTTTTCAATAGAAAAAGAATTAAAAAGTGGTGAACTCGTTGAGGTATTGAAGGAATTTAATGGCGCAACACGGCCATTCTTTTTATTATACCCACATGCCAAATACCTACCGCTGAATGTAAGGTTATTTGTTGATAGTTTAATAGAATATATGAGCATAACAAAACAAGATTATTTATAATTAAATAAAAAAACTATTCTACTCTATAATAGAAATACAATCGATTCATAGTTGGGACTTACTTCTTTTAAATTCGTGTAGCCACTACCAAACTTCTGACCTCAATAAGAGTAGATAAGGCGATAAAATAGATAGGTATTAAGAAACAATAAAAATATTGTCATTAGTCTATGCTTTCAGAGTTTTTTAATTTATGAATAATAATTCAATTAGTGATATGGCGAGTATATCAATTCAAATTACAAAAAAGTAAAGAACAAACATCATTTTGATACGATTACTTATGCGATATTAGCTATCTTTTGGTTAAACACTCTATTTAACTTATGGGGTGTAGTATTATGGTGAGTTTCTGTATTTGGTTTGGTCTTTTAAATTATAAATAATAATCTACGCAGATCAATTTAAGTAATAGGATCAGGTTTATAAGCAAAGATTCTTCCTTTCTAATAAACCAATCGCGTCTTTCAATAGTAAATGCTTATCATAATACCTGAAGATATTGTAATGTAACTCAGTTTTTTATCAAAGTCATTGCATTGAGAACGCAGATTTTTCTCTATTTCATTAATGCAAAAACTATCTATCTCGCCTCATGCTTTGTAATTGACTTATCAAACGATTGTTCCCTATTCATTAATGAGGGATATGGATAAACCCATCCGCCATTATGGTTGTAATAGACTTGATCTATTTTATATTTTGGTATCAATAGATCTAACTGGGCGTAGCTACCTATTTTATAGAAGTAAGTTTCTCTATTTTGCTTGTGCAGCATAGTCCTGTATACCATAATTATTAACTTATTATTTTAAGTTGCTTCTTTAATGACTCTATTTCCGCTAATAATTTTGGAATGTCTTGTCGAGCATGAGCAATAAAATCTTGATCATCGATTGTTGCACCGAATAACTCTATATCTTCACCTCTATTATCATCTAAACCAGTCATGATAAAATTTGAACCACTAACGTGATCCCTTCCTTCTACATAAGAAATCCAAGGACCATTTGTTGCTTTACTACAACGATCTGATATTTCTTTAAGTTCCTGATCTGTAAGTATACTTTTCATTAAAAATTACCTTTCTTCTACAATAATTTTGAAATATCCATTAACTATGCCGCTTTTTAACGATTCATTCCTTATAAGCTTGCATGATTTGGATTAGAAGCATTTGGAGGGGATATCTCCCTCCTGTTGCTCGTATGTCACCAACATTATTACGTTATATTCCATTACCTAATTATCTAATGTTTTTGTAAATCTATAGTTAACAGAAACATTTTACGAATTTTCTTTTTGTCTATTTTATCGCCAATCAATCTGGAAAACAAACTCATCTTCTACAAACAATGACTTTATCTGACATAGAATCTATTCCAAAAGGATCAAACCAAACTATTGGATTAGAAGTATACTAATATAAGTTAATCCCAACCAATAACATAATCGGATTTGGAGTGATAAATCTCCCTATTTACTTCTCATAAAACTTAAAAGTTTCGTAATATAATCAGGCTTCTTCACCAAAATATTAGCTTTGATATTTTAGGTTTTGTTCAAATTTATTGATACATAAGCTATCAACTTTACACCATGTTTTATAATTGGCTCACAAAACAATAGTACCTTGTTGATTAGTGAGTTCTATAATTGAGTCGGTATGTCTGTAGTAGAATTGATGCATTTCATTTACGTACTTATATAGACACAGAGATGGCAATTATTGACAGTTCCAAAAAGGGAAATATGTTAACTGTTGATTATAGGATACTATAAATCTTAAATTGGAGCGGGAAACGAGGTTCGAACTCGCGACCTCAACCTTGGCAAGGTTGCGCTCTACCAACTGAGCTATTCCCGCATATTGAATGCTTCGAAAGAAGTGGTGAGCATTATACAAAAATATTCGTGTATGGCAACCTTTTTTAATCGTTATTTTTTGTTCTTCCAGCTAAGTGTTTCAAAAACACCAAAAATAAAAAGTCTAAGTGCTTTAAATTTATCCTGCTGCTTTTCTTGATTGGTCATCGTTGATTGTAATAACCAAGCTTGTAAGCCATGTGTTATAACAAAAGCGGCCAATCCAACGTATGCAACAACATTGGCTGGCTTTGGAAATGGATGAACTAAGTTAAATAATAAAAATAACCATATAAATGAATAGATTAATTTACCCAAAAGTATAAACATTATTTGTCTTCTCGTATAAATAGATAGCTATGAACTTGTCCGGCTGTTTTCTCTCTATGTAAATACCAATTTGATGGAATATAGCTAGTTAAATCATGAGTGGTTTCAGTCTCGATGTAAATATAAGCGGATAAATTAAGCCAATGATTATTTTCAAGGAGTTTCACTGTCTTTTCAATCAATGATTGATGAAAAGGTGGATCGATAAAAACAATATCAAATTGTTTTTGCGCAGGTTTATTTAACCATTGAAAAGTATCAGTTGCATAAATGTCAATATTATCACTTGCAATGAGTTGTTTATTTTTTTTCAGCTGATTAGCCACCTGCTTGTCTTTCTCTAATAAAGTGACTGATTGAGCTCCACGTGATGCAGCTTCAAAACCTAATGAACCACTACCTGAAAAACAATCTAAACAATTGCTATTTTGTATAATTGGCATTAACCAATTATACAAAGTTTCTTTTACCCTATCTGTGGTTGGGCGCAGGCCTTGCTTATCAAGAACCGACAATTTTCTACCGCGCCATTTACCACCAATAATTCTTATTGAACCATTCATATAATAACCTTACTTAGAATAGTTCTTGAGTATTGCCTTGTGAATCCGTCACACTAGTACCAACTTCTTGTGATCCATATGTAGTTGGCTCAGTTCCTTTAATAAAATATTCTGACATTGTTCTTGCACCAGAACCTGGTAACATGCCTGTTCGTTGATCAATTGTCACTGAAATCACATTATCTGGTTTTACATCTTGTTTTTCTGGCACATCTTTAAGAGCTACTTTCATATAATCAACCCAGACTGGATTAGCTGTAACTGCACCAGCTTCGGCACGGAAAGTCCGCCCTAAAGCACGACGGTGATCATCAAAGCCCATCCAAACCGATGTTACAATGTTGCCACCAAACCCAGAAAACCAAACATCTTTCGATTGGTTAGTAGTACCAGTTTTACCACCAACGTCTCTTCGACCCAAGGCTTTTACACGCCACGCTGTACCTTGCCAATCAGAGCCACCAAACACGATGGTACGTAAACCATCTTTCATAATATAAGCAATACCACTATCAACCGTATGTGGCGCATATTTAGGTGTTACATCAGCGGTTTTGTTATCATTATTAATATCAGGTAAGATTAAATTATCTTCTGACTTAAGATTAGCCTCTTCAGGCTCTTCATTACCAAGTTCATTCGATTCGTTTTCAACATTATCTAACGATACTGAAACTGAATCAAATTTCACAACCTCATCTTTACAATTATGACAAGCAATCAATGGTTGGTGTTGATAAAACACTCCTCTGCCATTATCGTGCTCGATTTTTTCAATTAAATATGGCGTGATTAAATAACCACCGTTCACGATTACTGAATATGCCCTAGCAACTTGTAATGGTGTAAATGATGCTGAACCTAAGGCTAATGATTCATTATGAGAAATATTTTCTTTCGGGAATCCGAAACGTTCTAAATAGGTTGCCGCATAGTCGATACCTATAGCACGTAGTGCCCTTACCATCATCACGTTTTTAGACATTCCTAAACCGATTCGCATTCTTAATGGCCCTGCGTAGGTTGGTGGTGAATTTTTAGGACGCCATGTCACACTACCAGTAGTCCGCACAATAGGTGCATCATTAAGCAGAGTTGCCATAGTTAAGCCCTGTTCTAAAGTTGCTGTATAGATAAATGGTTTAATATTAGAGCCCAACTGACGTAATGCTTGTGTTGCACGATTAAATTTACTTAAATTGAAATCGTAACCACCAACAATAGCCTTAATTGCCCCATTATCCGAATCAAGAGAAACCAATGCAGCATTAACAGCAGGTATTTGCGCTAAAGCCCAGTTATCACCAGATTTTTTCACCCAAATTAATTGACCTGCTTTTAATGTATCGTTAACTTTTCTTGGTGAAGCACCTTGTTGATTATCATTAATAAATTTTCTTGCCCACTTCATATCTTGATAAGCAATGGTAATATTACTTTTATCAGATAATACAGCTTTTGCTTCTTTATCATTCGATTCTAATACCACTGCTGGACACATACCGCTGTAGCAGATATATTTATGTAAGGCTGCTTGGATTTGATCTTCATCTAAGGCTGGCTCATTATTTTCCCATAAAATTTTTTCAGGGCCACGATAGCCATGTCGCATATCATAATCAATAATATGTTTTTGAACTGCTTCTGTTGCTGCAACTTGATCTGTTTTAGAGATTGTCGTATAAACTTTGTAACCATCAGTATAAGCATTTTCACCAAATTTATCGTACATAAATTGTCTCGCCATTTCAGCAACATATGGCGCAGAAAATTCAATATTTGGTGTATGGTAACTTGCATTTAATGGTTGCTTAATTGCTTCATCATATTCAGCTTGAGTAATATAAGATTGGTCTAACATTCGTCCCAATACCCAGTTACGTCTAATTAACGCTTTATCTGGATGAGAAATCGGATTGAATGCTGAAGGTGCATTTGGTAAACCAGCAAGCAATGCAGCTTCATCTATGGTTAACTGATCTGGAGTTTTACCAAAAAAAGTAAATGATGCGGCTGCTATACCATAAGCTCGTGATCCAAAATTGATCATATTAAGGTATAACGCCATTATCTCGTCTTTAGATAATTCTTGCTCCATACGTATAGCAATAATCATCTCTTTTACTTTACGAGATATGCTTTTTTCAGGTGTTAAGAAAAAGTTCTTAGCAACTTGTTGGGTGATAGTACTACCACCTTGTGAAAAACCTTTTTGCTTTAATCCTACATACATTGCTCGCACAATACCAATTGGGTCAATGCCAAAATGTTCATGAAAACGAGCATCTTCAGTAGCGATAACAGCATTTACGACAACAGGTGGAATTTGATCGTATTTTAATGGTATTCGTCGACGTTCACCAAAAACAGCAATCAATTCACCATCTTTACTGAGAACTTGCATAGGTGTTTGCAATCTAACATCTTTTAATGTTGCAACATCCGGTAGATCTTTTGAATAATAGCTATAACCAGCTATGCCAATAATTAAACCACAAAGAAATAAACCTATAAAAAGTTTAAGGCAAAATTTTAATATTTTTAGTATTATCACAAATCATTCCTATCCAATTGATTTTTAATCAAAGAAAGATAATAAAACTGTTGTTATATTTATTAATATCATTTTTAACCGACGAGTATACTACTTACTCGATAAGACTCAAAATAAAAAGCAATAATTATCTATATTGCAAATAATACTTGAATCAAATTTTTAACCATTAATTCTTTTAATTTAAACAAGAAATTTAAATTAAAGTTAATTGCCATTTTTATATATCGTTACTAATACATTGATTAATAAATTACTACAACCAATACGTTATAAAACAACAACCAAATAGCTAATAAATTGACGATGTTAACCGTATTATTACTAAATTATTCAAGAATTTTGCGTATTATCTCACAATATTTTTATATTTTTAAATAAAACAGATAAAACAATTAAATAATTGTGCTTTACATCAATTTAAGAATATTAATATGTGGAGCACAAATCTTACTCGATCTTTTTTACAATTATTGGGTTCTAGTTGTTTTTATTTAATTTTAATTATGATAAGTTTTATTCAGTTAGCCGATACATTCTTGAATTGTTATATCTATATTTTAATTTTAGTTTTAATCGTTGAATGGTGGCGTAGTGTCAATTATTTCAGAACTATTAAAGGTGAATTGGCATTATTTGAATATATACACCAAATTTATTGGCATAAACAACGTTGGCATTTAATGCGAAAACCACTGCTTTTACGTTATATGGTAATTTTAAATTTAAAATCATGTCGTGATGGCAAAAGAAGAGTATTATTTTTAATGATCGATAATCTTGCACCTAATGATTGGCGCACACTACACTATCATTTAAAACAAATTGATTTATCGTAATAAAAATGAATTTAACTGAAAATTATTCAGATCAATTTATTAATGTGATTTTTTAATCCAATATTCAAATGGTATAGATTCAATCTGAGCATTAACTAATTGATGATCCATATGCCGACAAAAGCTAGGAATATCACGAGTTGTAGCCAAATCATCAGCTATAACATGTAAGATTTGACCAACAGCTAATTCTCTAATCGCTTTACGAACCAGCATAATGGGTTCTGGGCAACGCAAGCCCAGAGTATTAAGATCTTTATCAACAATCATATTTATGGTTAATATAACTATTCAAATTAAAGTAAAAGATTAGCTAAATAGTGAGGTACAGCATCATCAGCATTAGAGCCAATTACTTCAAGTTCAGGAAGTAATGACTTAAGTTCAGGACTTGCATCTTTCATGATACAACCCTTCCCTGCTATTTTTAACATTTCATAGTCATTCATTCCATCACCAAAGGCAATACTATCTTTAAGCTGATAACCTAAACTTTCAACCACTAATTTTAATGCACTACCTTTAGTTACATTTTCCGCCATCACTTCAAGACAGTTTGCTGTAGAAAAAGCGATACTAACTTTTTTGCCGAATTGTTGTTCAATTTTGTGTTTTAGTTCAACCAAATGATGGTTATGTGCAACATCAGAAGTGGTAAAATAAATTTTGGCAATATCATCAGCGACAAAATTACGCGGATCGAAAAATTGATATTTAAATTGCGTGTCAGTAAAAAAACTAAGCGAATATGCATCTGGTTTATTAATTAACCAATCATCACCACGATAAACATGCGTATAAATATATGAACTGTCTTGACAAATTTGTGCTAACTCACAGGCTAGATTAGGCTCAAAGCTACGACTAAAAACTAAATTACCTCGACTATCATGAACTCTAGCACCATTTGAGGTTATCATAAAAGCGTCGATTTCCATATTTTCACGCATTTGACCAACATCGATATGATGTCGACCAGTAGCAAAGGCAAAGTGAATCCCCATTTGACGTAAAGCTTGAAGAATTTTTTTAGTAAATGGCGATAAGCTATGCTCAGTATTTAGCAAAGTGCCATCTAAATCAGAAGCGACAAAATGAAACATGATATTCTCAACTTTTATAATAAATTGTAATTCTAGTGACTATATTTTGCATTGAGTTAATAGGCTCAAAACAAAGTAACAAAATAAGATTGAGTATGATACAACTCCATGGCTATTTACTCAACTAATTGCGGAGTAATAAAGATAACTAATTCTCGTTTTTGTTGTTTTTTTGTTTTATTTTTAAAAGCATTACCGATAATGGGTACATTGCTAATGCCTGGAACACTATTTTTACTAACATTATTAATTTGTTGGAAAATTCCACCTAATACAACAGTTTCGCCACTTTTAATTTTGACTTGCGTTCTAATTTCCTGTGTTTCAATAGCTAACGCTTCGCCCCCATCACGTCGCTTTATTGAACGACCAGCCGTATTTTGCGTAATATATAAATCTAATATCATTTGATCGTTAGCAATAATTTTTGGGGTAACCTCTAAACCTAATACAGCTTGTTTAAATTCAACAGATGTAGCTCCATTACCACCATTTGAAACTTCATAAGGAATTTCTGTACCTTGCTTTATTGAAGCCATATTTTGATTTGCCGTTAACAAATTCGGACTTGCTATAATTTCTAACTGGTTTTCTGATTCTAATGCCGAAAGTTCAAGATTTAACAAACTACCGGAAAGTTTTGCTAAATTGAAACCGACAGAAGATGCTGCATTGGTGACACCAAAGTCAACATCAAACTTACTTAATACTTGTGATGAGTGCCCAGTATATCCCCACTTTATACCTAACTCATCCATACTTTGCTTATTCATTGTGACAATATGAGCCGAAATATGCACTTGAGGAATTGGCTGATCCAAACTTTTAGCTAATTTTTTGATATTGGAAAATTGTGTAGACATATCGGTAATAATGATTGAGTTAGTTCTTTTATCGATAATCGCTTTTCCTCGTTCGGATAATAATCCTTGTGATTGAATAGTTTCAACTAGATTATTAAGGTCGGCATGATTAACTGGAATAGTCAGCAAATTTAATGGCTTATTTAATTGCAACTCTTTTTGTTCTAGTAATTTTTTTTGAAGCAACACCTCTGGATCAACAGCTTTTGATATAAATAAGATATTATCGTCAATTTCAGCGCGTAAATTTGCAGAATTTAAAACAACTGTTAATGCTTTTTGCCATTTAACATTTTGCAGTTTAATGGTTTGTTTGGTTGACAAATCATCGACCATAACTAAGTTCATCTGTTTATTGTCAGCAAGTGCTTGCAAAATTATAGCAATGTCTGTTTGATAAAAATTTATAGAAATTAGATCGTCCGATTCAGCGCTTGATAAAGTTTTAGGATTTGCCCAACATGACATAGAAAAAAGCATAACTAAAATAACAATATTTAAATATTTTTTTGCTAAACTTTTTAATATTTGGCTAATTTTAAACATTAATTATATCCTTAAACTATAATAGTCACTTATTTTGTCAAAGGCATTGTCCATAACACAGTATGATTGCAATAGTTAGGTAAACTTGCTTGCCATAAAAGTTTATCGTCTAATACAGCACTTACAGTCCATGGAAACAAAATATGCGGTACGGTATTATCAGTAATTGCTAACCAATTATTTTCAGAAAAAAGCCATAATTGTTGGTAATGGTTCTCTATGCGTTGGATATAACCTTTATATTGCCAAACTTGGATCTGTTTATTAAGGAGATCTGTCTGCTCCTGACAACTAAAATTAATAGTTTGTAAAAAAGGATCCCTTGTTAAATGAATATCTGCATTAACATTAAAACAATAAATCATTAATGAAAAATAACTGATAATAAGATAATAATTCATTTAATATCCCTTTTAATCAATATGTTAAATTTAATTTGCAAATAAGTATCTTGCTTATCAATAGTAAAATTCTGAAAATTTAAATAATAAAAATTGTCATTTAACTCACTAATAAATTGCATAAAATTAATAAACTGCCCTCGTAGCTCAATATGCCAATAACTTGACAATTCATTTTTCTCATATTTAAAGGAAGTTAAGTGCAATTGATTACGTTTGATTGCTTTAGCAAACTCAAGTTCTGTTAGTAAAGTTAACGAACTTTTTTTAGCAGATTGATAACGTTCAATTTTTGATTGAAGTAATTTAATTGCCGTTTTCTTTTCTTCATATATCGTAATTTGCATCTCTGTTTGTTGTTTTAGTTCTTGAATAAAAAACTGATAACAAATGAAAAACACAATTGAAGGTAGCAAAAAGCTGATTAAGTATTGTTGCCAAATAGGTCTATAAAAAAAATCATTATTCATTTAATTCAATATCCAGTTGAAACAACAAACTATCTCCACTATTTTCGATATTTTTTACCAAGCTACTATTTACCTCATGACTGGATAAAAGTTGCTGATTAAAATTAATAATATCGACATAATTAATACTTTGACCGATAATTTTTATATGCTGTGCTTCATATTCATACAATCTTAACCAAATTGTCTCTGGCAGCATTTCTGCAAACATTTGTAGCGATTGTTGAATCTGTTTTTGACTAGGTGAAGGATTAGGAATAAAACTTGCTAATTGAGCAGACAATTGCTGTTCTAGCACTTGTTGTGTTGATAGCTGTTTCGAATATTGAGTAAATGTAGTTTGGCCATCAAGTAAAAGATAAAAGAAGAAACAACTCAGTAAACCAATGAAGCTAACCATGAAAAGTAGTAATTGAAACTGATGCTGCCTTGCTTTTTGCTGGCGCCACGGTAAAAAATTAAATCTTATATTTTCCAACTTACTATTAATAGAAAGCAAAGTTAAACCATGCTTTTTGGATAAATCTATCCAATAATTGGCTGCATCACTATCACAAATAGCAATCATAATAGTTTTTTGAGGGCCTGCTAATGACACAAAATCGAAAAACATATTGTTTGCCGGTAATTGAAATAGTTTATTGATTATTGCTTTTATATATAAAGTTAATTCTGCTGAATTTAATTTCACCTCAGGATAAGCCGTTTTCTGAAACTGAACGTAACTTTGGCCTAAATTCAGTGCTATTGCGGTTAATTTTGGCTGCTGTTTTTTTAAATTTTGTATCAGTTGCTCAATATCAGTCGAGTTTTGATAAGTAATATCAGCTAAATTTTCATTATTAGAATGTCCGTTAAGGGCTTTAACAGTTACCACTTGATAGCGTAATATTTCTGGTTCGATTGTAATAACAGCACATTTTTTATTAAAAACCATCATATGTATCTTAAATAATGTTGATTGGTGATATCAAAAATCATAATCATAATTAGCTGGATATAAGCCAACAATATGCATATTTGCGAAGTATCATCCAAAAAATGTCTAAAATTAAACCGAACAGGGTCAATTTTAAGAAAATTTTAAAAAAAAGGTTGACTGAAATAAGACGTGCCTTATAATGCACATCCACACGGTAAGGGTGATTAGCTCAGTTGGGAGAGCACCTCCCTTACAAGGAGGGGGTCACTGGTTCGAACCCGGTATCACCCACCAATTCTTACCGTGATGTTTTAGAAATAAAACACTTGGGGTGATTAGCTCAGTTGGGAGAGCACCTCCCTTACAAGGAGGGGGTCACTGGTTCGAACCCGGTATCACCCACCACTTTTACTATCTTAATGGGTTGTTAGCTCAGTCGGTAGAGCAGCGGACTTTTAATCCGTTTGTCGAGCGTTCGAATCGCTCACGACCCACCACTTTTTTCTCTTTCATCTATTCCGTTACAGATAAATTACTCAGCGATGAGAACGCTAGCGTTCGACAAATTCGTCTGGAACGAATTTGAACAACACAAAGTGTTGGCCCTGAAAGGGTGAGGCACACGATGTGCCGAATAATCTAGCTCACGACCCACCAATTTTTTTCTTTTTCACTTACTCCATTACGAATAAATTATTTAGCGATAAGAACGGCTAGCGTTCGACTAATTCGTCTGGAACGAATTTGAACAACACAAAGTGTTGGCCCTGAAAGGGTGAGGCACACGATGTGCCGAATAATCTAGCTCACGACCCACCACTTTTTTCTCTTTCACCTATTCCATTACAGATAAATTACTCAGCGATGATAGCGCTTGCGTTCGACTAATTCGTCTGGAACGAATTTAAACAACACAAAGTGTTGGCCCTGAAAGGGTGAGGCACACGATGTGCCGAATAATCTAGCTCACGACCCACCAATTTTTTTCTTTTTCACTTACTCCATTACGAATAAATTATTTAGCGATAAGAACGGCTAGCGTTCGACTAATTCGTCTGGAACGAATTTGAACAACACTTGTGTTGGCCCTGAAAGGGTCAGGCACACGATGTGCCGAATAATCTGGCTCACGACCCAACATTTTACTAACCAAAAGAAAACTATTGATACTTTTGTAAACTTGCTTATAAAATAGCTAAATTACATAACGACAATAGATTTATCTATAACGAATAAATTCGCTACAGTCTTTTTACAGTAATAAAATTACTGGGTATATAATGAAAAAATTAATTCTAATCCTATCATTAGGTTTGTTCACTTATGGTTCGGCTTTTGCTGATGAAAAACCTGAATTAAATTTTGAAAGTGAATATCAAAAAGCTACAGAACAAAATGATCCTGAGGCTCAATATCATGTTGGAATAATGTATTTTAATGGTTATACAGTTAAAAAACGGATATTTAAAGGTATTGAACAAGGGGCAATTGATAAGCCCGAACAAAAAACTGAACCAGATTATAGTAAAGCAAAAGAATGGTTTGAAAAAGCAGCTAAACAAGGACATATTGGTGCTCAGCATAGTTTAGCTATGTTGTATTATAACGGACAAGGTACTAAGCAAAATTATCTAAAGGGTATTGAATGGGATACTAAAGCAGCACAAAAAGGAGATCCTGTAGCACAATATACTTTAGCAACTATGTATTATAAAGGCACCGGTGTTAAACAGAATTATTTTAAAGCGAAACAATGGTTTGCTAAAGCCGCAGAACAAAACTATTTAGACTCTAAAGACCATTTATCAGTAGTTTCCAAAAAAGTTCAAGCAATTATCAAGAAAAATAATCAAGCAAAAAAACAAAAAACTAGCAGTGTTGATTGTGGATGTAGTTAATGTTGAAAAAATTATCATATTTTTCAATTTATTGCTTATTTATAATTAAAAACTCTACTGAAAATAATAATTGTGCTATTGCCTTAACATAATTCAATAGCACAAAATAGACGACTTAAAGCGTTAAACCATAACCTAATGGATATAATGCCTGCATATCGTTTGCTAAATCAGAAGATTGTTTTATAACACTATCCATTGAGTCTGGTAATGCAAATGGTAATTTAGCGCTGAATGGTTTACTATCTAATAAACGTTTAAATAACACATCATCATTTACACCAAAATTTGCAACCACTGCATTTGCTATTTGTTTTACTGGAGTTAAAACTGCCGGTCTATCTAAATAAACAGTGACAACAACGGGATGTTTTTTACTTGCTTCATTAATAAATTTTATATCTTTATCATCAGCAGTATATTCTAATGAACCTTCATGATATCTTGCACCAAAGAAGTAATTTTTATGTTTTTGTTCATAAGGCGCATTAACTCTAGCAACAACCACATCAGCTTGATCCAATTTATCAACAATAGTAATTTTACCTTTTAAGGAGTTTTTAGCATCCTCAGTAAAACCATATAAATAGACTTTACTACTGGATTTCAATGGCAGAATCTTATCTTTATTTTCTAATAAAACCAATGAATCAAATTGCGCTTTATCAGCAACTTTTTGGAAATCTTGATTACCAACAAAACGGCTTGCTTCAGTAGGATCCACATAAGGATTTTCAAATTGTCCTAAAGCAAATTTTTGCGTCAAGATTGCTAAAACTGCACTATCAATAGTTTTTTCATCCAGTTTATTGTTTTTTACAGCTGACACAATAACAGAGCTATCACTCACTCCACCAAATTGTTGAACACCGGCTTGAATAGCTTTAATAAAACGTTGCTCAACAGTGAGATCTTCTACTCCCCATGGCATTCCTTCCGCTTTAGGCGCTATATCAGGTGGGTTACCGTTGATACAAACTTCATTACAATCTTTTGTAATATTCCAATCACTAATAATCACCCCTTTAAATTGATAAGTATCTCTTAATAGATCTTTCAATAAATAGCGATTAAAACCTCCGCCGACAGGTTCAATTTTATGATCATTTAATTGGGCATTTTTTAAAATAGAATAAGTCGGCATAATTGCAGCTACATTGACCTCAAATGCGCCAGTGAATGGTATGATATGTTGTTCTAAACTGTTTTTATGAGTATAGAGTGCATATTTACCATAAGAGTTATGACTATCTAACCCCTCTTCTGCAGCACCATAACCAACCCAATGTTTAACGACGGCAGCCACACTTTGTGAATTTAAGCCAAGTTTGCCATTTTGCATACCTGAAATATAACCTCGCACCATACTTTTACTTAGCATTGGATCTTCGCCAAATGTACCTTCAAAACGAGACCAACGTGGTTCGGTTCCCAAATCTGCCATGGGAGATAAAGCCTGAGTTACCCCTAGTGAACGATACTCTTGTCGAATAATGTTTCCGTACTCATTTATAATAGACTCGTTACCAATCGCAGCCATGCCTAATGTTCCTGGCCATTGGCTAAATCCAGCGTTACTCGTTACTTTATTGCCATAATAGAAAGTGTTTCGCGGATCAACACTAATGGTCAGAGGAATAGCCAGACGAGAGGACTCTGCAATTTGTTGTAATTGATTATTTTGCTCAGCAAAATCTTTTGGATTCACTTCTAAACGAGTAATTAAACTATTTACCTTATCATCAAGCACTAACTGTTTAATTTCTTCTAAATTATACTTATCTCCATGACCAAGCTCATCGCCTAAACTTTTGGCATTACCATGCATCATCAGCCCTGCTTTTTCTTCTAACGACAATTTGCTAAGTAGATCTTTAGCACGAACTTCAGGCGACAAACGCCAATCTTCAAAAGGAGACAATTTGCCATCTTTATCAAAGTCTTTAAATTCTAGATTATCAATTACAATTTTCTTTAATTGATGACTTTTAATCTCAACCTGCTCAATAGCAACTGCTTGACCAACAGCCAAAGCTGCACTAACCAATAATGCTAATTTCACTCGTTTGTTTGTCATAAGAACTCCTTGCCTATTTACTCAGTATCCAATTAATTTTGCATACCCGCTAAAACTGATATTCCCTAGTTGTTAATATATTTGGCTTTCTTAAAGCAAAAAAACCTAAACACCTCATTGAGTAAGATGTTTAGGTTTTGCCCGAATAGTTATGTCAACTAAACAGTAACAATCCAAATTTATAAATTAGCATAATATTAAAAACTTACTTTTGTTATAAACAAAAAATATTATAATTGTGATAAATATCACGTTATTATTAGATAATTTCAGCATATTCTAGTTATACATGTAATGGTAATAATTTTTAATGCCAATTAGTTTATTAAAGATCCATATATAAATGTATTTAGTAACAATAAATATTAAATTTTAGGGACAAATAAGGTGAAACAGTGACCAGATTAATAGTAATGATTAGCTTATTTTTATTTGCAATAAATACCAGCTTTGCAGTTGAAAATATTGAGGCTTTTTTTGATGAGCAATATAAAAAAGCAACGCAGCAAAATGATGCTGAAGCTCAATTCTATTTAGGCCGCATGTATCTAAAGGGTGAAGGAGTTAAACAAGATTTTACCAAGGCAAAGGAATGGTTTGAAAAAGCAACAGAACAACATCATATGAGTGCACAAGCAGTTTTGGGTTCAATGTACTTTTTTGGTTATGGAATTGATAAAAATAAACAAAAAGGTAAAGAACTGATTGAAGAATCAGCATTAAGTGGAGATCCCATCGGTCAATTTTACTTTGGTGTTCTATATGAAGAAGCCGAACCCCAAAAGACATACAAAGGAATTGAAAAAAATATAGATGATAGAGGTTTTTATCAAGACTTTGTCAAAGCTAGAGAATGGTATGAAAAAGCCGCACAACAAGGAAATATGCAAGCAACTTATAATTTAGGCGTTCTTTATGCAAATGGTCGTGGTGTTGAAAAAGATGAATTTAAAGCAAGAAAATATTATGAAATAGCTGCAAAAGGTGGTGATCGTCATGCAAAGCATAATTTGGCTATAATGTACTACAATGGTTATGCTGGACTAACCAAAGATTTGGCTAAAGGTGTAAAATTGGATATCGAAGCTGCCAAACAAGGATCACCATTAGCACAATACAATTTAGGCTTATTTTTCTATGAAGGTACTTATTTTAAGCAAGACTATACCAAAGCCAGAAAATCATTTGAGTTTGCAGCCGCTCAAAACGAAGCAGGCTCCCAATACATGTTAGCAATTATCTATGAACAAGGGCTGGGAGTTGATAAAGATCCAGAACGAGCCAAACATTATTATTATCTAGCTTGCCAAAATGGCTATGAAGAAAGTTGTACTCAAGCTAATGCTAATTGATTTTCAAGTTGAATGTTGTGGGGAAATTAACAACATTCAACTGCCATAAATAACATAAAAAATAAGTCGGTAAGCAATATAGAACATTACGACGCCTACAATTGAGTCCAATATAACCCACATTCTTTTTTGTTTAAATAATGGTATAAGTAACCTAGCACCGTAACCAATACCAAAAAACCAAATAAAAGAAACACAAACAGCACCAATTAAAAATGCCCATTTTTGCTCAGTTGATAAAGTGCCAGCTATACCACCAACAATTACAATTGTATCTAAATAAACATGGGGATTAAGTAAAGTAACAGCCAAAGTAGACAATATAACCTTAGTTAACGCATTCTTTTGTTGCTGAGTAGAATCAATTTGCATAGTGCTGTTACCTTGTATTGCACTCTTGCAGGCATTAAATCCATACCAAATCAAAAATAAAGCGCCTAAAATGGCAAGCACGTCGGTTATGATAGGATTACGACTAATAAATGCTCCGACTCCCCAAATACCGATAGCCATCAAAGTAAAATCACAGATAAAACAAATACCAGCGACAAAAAAGATATGATTTTTTAATAACCCCTGTTTAAGTACAAACAAATTTTGTGCACCAATAGCTATAATCAAACTTGCCGAAATCATCGAGCCACGTAATATTTCTGTCAGCATTGAACTTAACATCGTAAATAAGAAGCATTATACAAAAAGGTTATGAGTATAACTATTAAAACAACAATGATTATGCATCCTTTATAAAAAAACAGTGATACAATTATTAATTATTAAAAATCTAGAAGTTAACTAATCAAAATATGATTAATTAAAAAAGTACACAAGAAAGTTTTATTATCTTTGAGTTTATTATCTTATTTAGCACAAATACAATTATCAGCTTATTTGTAGATTGGTAAAAGCGGTAGTATTCTCTATTAAGCTTATAGCAAACATTGTTAGATAAATTGCAAGGTAACTATCAATAAAGAAACTGATTAACTATTTTGCTATCTTCCTGTTATTCGTTACAGTAAAACTTATGATTACTTGAGGAAGAGGTTAAAAAACCCCTTTCCTCAAATTTTTTGGCTTAAAAATGCTTTTAAAACATTTTATCAGTTATAAATTCAGACAACTAACAGCTTGATTAAACATTAACACAGCAACAATAAAGCATTAAATAGAAGATGAATATCCATAATTATCATTTAGCTGTCATCAATACTCTTGCTCATCAATAAAAAATTACCATTAACCCCAAAAAATAGCAAAAAGTAAATTGCCGTGCTAAATAGATATAACAGACAATTTTTTCAGATTTTATAAAAAATTTTGCATCTAAAATGATTAAACAAAATCTTGATTATTTATTTGCTTCTAACCAACCGATTTGGCCTTGATTTTTACTTAAAATAAGAATAATCACTCCTATAATTAACCAAATACCACCAATAATTTTTGCATAATTATCAATATGTAACAACACAGGTAACAATACGACAATGCCAATAATAGGGATTAAAATATCAAATAAATTAGCTCGCCAACCATTCGAACGTTTTTTAAATTTAAAATAACCTATTACTGATACATGTAACATAATAAATGCACATAAAGCACCAACATCGACAAATGAAACTAACATTGGTAATCCCTTAGCATGATTGGCAGCAATAAATACCAACAATAGATTAAACAATGCAGAAAATAAAATTGCTCTCGAAGGCACACCACTTTTCTTACCAATCTTAGCAAAAAAAGCAGGTAATCTTTTATCTCGCCCCATACTAAATAATAGACGACTTGCCGCAGCTTGACCGACCATAGCGGCAAATGATGCCCCGACAGCTTTCATTAAACTAAGAGACCATCCTAACCATAAATTAATTTCATTATTAACTATATTATAATAAGCTTTGCCTTGTAGCTCAGGATGGTTACGTAAATATTCGCTATCATAAGGATTAAGTAAAGCTCCAATATAAATTTGTATTACAAATAAACAACCAGCAAGAATTAAACAGCTAATAATAGCTTTACTTACTAAGTTTCGCTTACCACTGTGTTCTTCTGAAAAAGTTGCTATAGCATCGAACCCTAAATAAGAAAGCACAGCAATAGAGACCGCATTAAAAAGGCTACTCCAATTAAATAACTCACCACCAATAAACGGAGTAAGCCAATCTTGTTTAGTTCCATGCGTGGTAATAATCCAAATACCAACTAAAAGCACAGCAAACAGGACTGCAATCTCAACGACTAAGATAACTAATGTGATTCTAGCCGATTTTTTAACACCAATTAAATTAAGCATGGTAGTGATAACTACTGCAAAACAGGTCCATATCCAAACAGGAACTTCTGGAATTAAGGCATTTAATGAAATACCACTAAATAAATAGGCAACAGCAGGAATAAACAGATAGTCTAGTAGAAGTAACCAACCTACAAGAAATCCAGCATTAGGATGAATACCAATAGAACAATAAGCATATACAGCGCCTGCATGGGGCAAAGCATTTGACATTCTTGCATAAGAAAATGCCGTAAACGCCATCACAAAAGTCGCAACAATATAAACTAGTGCAATGGCACCATCGCTTATAACATCTAAAACTCCAAATAGCCCTACTGGAGCTGCGGGGCCAATAAAAAGCAATCCCAAAATAACTAAATCTCGAAACCGCATATTTTTACTTAATTGTTGCATAATCACTCTCGTTGTTTTCTTCCTGATAAAGGATGAAATCTTAAAGGATTAATGCAATTCAGACTAATATCAGCTGGTTATTTATTTATAACTATCAGTTATAAAAAAGTTATTAAACATGATCCCTTATTTCATAAGTGTAGGACATTTTGGCTGTCTTACCTAACATAATTGAAGCACTACAATATTTTTCAGATGCAAGTTTAATCGCCTTTTCAACAGCCTCGTTATCGATATTATTACCAGTAATTACAATATGAAAATTAATTGAGGTATACACTTTTGGCGAAGAGGTGGCTTGAGTTTTATCAATGTCGATCCAAAGATCTCGAACATCCTTTTTATTATTTTTCAAAATAGCAATAATGTCGTAAGCCATACAACCTGCAGCACCATGTAACAAAAGCTCCATAGGTCTCGCACCACGGTTTCGACCACCATGTTCAATACCGCCATCCATTACTAAGGAGTGCCCACTTGCAGTTTCAGCTAAAAAACCAAACTCATCAATCCATTTCAAACGATCTTTCATTATTTTCCCCTTTCATCAAAAATTAACTAAACATATTTATTCATATTAATTGCTAAATAACATAAGTCTTTTTAAACGATATGTCATCTTTTGAATTATTTTTTCTGATATAAGTCATCAATAATTAACTAGCTACTAGTATTTTTAGCTAGCCTCAGTACAATATTGCCATAGTACATAACCAATACTATTTTAAATAAACTTGCCAAAAAACTTATTATAACTATTAAATAATCAAATAATTAGTTTTATGAATGCACAACTTAAGGATAGAGTATGATTGTTGAATTTATTATCTTGCTTTGTATAGGCGCATTGGCTGGGTTACTTGCAGGTATGTTCGGTATTGGTGGTGGAGCATTAATTGTGCCTGCATTACTTATGCTACTCGATTATTTTGGTCATGGTGGGCAATGGATAAACCATATCGCAGTGGCCTCATCTTTAGCAACGAT
The DNA here is from genome assembly GCF_984569125.1 of Gilliamella sp. LMG 34362. NCBI lineage: Bacteria > Pseudomonadati > Pseudomonadota > Gammaproteobacteria > Orbales > Orbaceae > Gilliamella > Gilliamella sp. LMG 34362. Next base: position 2,084,264 of record NZ_OZ474902.1, read on the forward strand.
CATTGGTACTAGCTTATCATCAAGTTGGGTTCAGAATAAAAATAATAATATTGTCTGGTCGATCTTAAAAAAGATGGTATTAGGTTGCATTATTGGCACTATTGGCGGATCCTACATGACACCTTATATTCCCGGTATTTGGCTCAAATGGATTTTTATTGTTTTCCTCATCTATACAGGCAGTAAATTTATTCTAAAAACTGGAAAAGTTGCGAAAAAACAAAATAGCCAAGCGACATTATTACCTAACACAATCTATATCTTCATCGGCGGATTAATTGGTGTATTCGCCGCATTAGTTGGTGTAGGTGGTGGTGTGTTAGTGGTACCTTTTTTAAAGAAATGCGGCGTGGATATGCGAAAAGCGATCGGTACTTCTGCGGCATTTACCTTACCTGTAGCCTTAGGTGGTACTATTGGTTATATCATTGCTGGATGGAATATCAAAGAACTGCCAGAATACAGTTTAGGTTTCGTCTATTTACCCGCAGTATTATCAATTATGTTAGCTAGCATACCCATGGCAAAAGTCGGAGTTCAAATTGCTCAAAAATTATCAATAAATAAACTAATTAGATATTTTGGTATCTTCTTATTATTAATTTCAGTCAAACTAATCGTTTCTTAATTTATACTTAAAATCCCTGTTCTCAAAAATATTAACCGCTCTTATTTAGAGCGGTTAATATGACTTCTCTATTTATCCTAAACAAGAATAATTTTACGTGACTCTATTTTAGTTATTCAATCTCGATTCAAGAAACAACAACTAAGATGAAGTACACAGAGCATAAAAACTGTAGGGTTCGTAAAAGTCAATAGCTGGATTGTACATATAAACATCCCCTCCATACGGGTAAACAATAAACTGCTCACTTCCTGATTGATCTCTAGTCCAATACAAATAATAATGACCTGTACCCGCACCAATGTAGTTGGTTAGGTATCCCCATTCAGTAAAAAATCCAGCATTTATTCGACGCTGGTAGTAATTACCAGTAGATGAAGGTATGGCTCCGATAGCACCCTGACAGTTATCACCACTCCATGGCCCTGAACAAACCGCATTAGTTAAATCCTTAACTTGAGGTACACTGTAACCAATACTCCTACACCATGATAATGCTAAACTATAATTAGAACTTTTATTACCTCGATTGATGAACCATTTCTTTAATTGAAAACCATATTTAAGAATTTCATTATCTAAACTATCTCTACCAACCAACTCGAATGTCTGAGGTAAAGAAGGTCTATATATAATACCAGGAGAATCTGATTGCCATTGAGCTTCGTTAGCAACAGGACCGGTAAGTGTAACGCGAACAGTGGTACCGGAAGAGTTCGGCGTCATGGTCGCGGTTATTCCATCGTGAGTAACCGGATCCCATCTCAATGCCCCTACACCACCAATATCTAAATCAAAATATAGATTATTAGCACCAGTTGTTGGGAAATTCAAACCATAAGATGAAGGATCCCTAGACTGCACAATAAAACCTTTATTCGGATCCCACATTGAAGCCGGACCACGAAAGTCTATACCACTAATCTCAGTATCTGAACCATATCTCAATGTAGGTTTCGCAAAACAGACCTTTGGACGATCTTTAGGATTAATATAATAAGTCGCACTACCACCACTAAAATCACTACTATTAGGTACACCATACTGGGTAGATAATGTACCACCATCACTACTCAATACCACTTTATAAGGTGCATTACAAATATCTAATGCGGTATTACGCAGTACTTTTTTATTATTTTTATCAGTAATGGTAAGCGTTAAATTACCTGTTACTGCAATACCATTACTGCCTTGACCATCGCCATCATCATCCCCCCAATAATTATAGGGCGCTCCAATAAGCGTATTTAATGCAATTGAGTCCGCATTGGTTGGTACTAACATATTGACATTAATTAATGTCTCATTCATTTCGGGCAATACAATTGGGTTGGTTGCTGAATTATTATTTGGCGAATAAGTTCTACCATCAGATAAACTGATACCAAGTAAATTACTCATATCAGTAACGCGACTTTGACCATCATCGAAAGTTAAATAAGGTGCATTACCATGAATAAAATTCGTTGTACTCGTCGTCAAAGCATAGCTACTAAATGGAAGTGATAAAAAAAATAGTACTGGAACTAAATAGAGTGGACTTGATAAAAATAAACTTGAAAATAAGGTTAGTTTTACAGGTTTGGTGTTTGGTGTTTGGTGTTAAAATTATAATGCATCGCGACAATCCTGTCAAGTAACTTAATGTTTAATTTGAACTTTCCTTGCTCAAATAGCGAAATAATAATCTATATAATCACTTTTTGCAGTGAACGGCAAAAGTATAATTACTGCGAAAAACTATGCAACAATTTTTTTCTAAAAAATGTTAACTTTTGTAAATATACTTAATTAGTGTTTCAATGAAATTACTATTGGTACATGATATTTCATGTGATTTTAGATTTTAAAGATCCTAGTATCTAAAAACACCGTTCCTCAAAATTTAATCCCCCTAAATCGAAATAGAAATATGCCAGTTCTATTGAATTTTAAGCAGCCATTATTGGCTGCTCGGACTCTGAGGCTCCATACCATTAAGGATAGGTGCACACTCCATCGTGACCATAATCTAAACTAAAACGATTAATATAACCACTACTAGCGAGAACGACAAAATTATCATTACCGGTACGATCATCTATCCATATGATAATTTTATTTATCTTAAACTCGAATAATTCTATTTGATTCTATTTGTACTATATTACTTATCAAACCTAGAATTGATAACTAAGGTAATAAGCAAATACCATAAACACTGTAAGATGAATAACCAGCCCAAAACACATGCCCACCATCAGAGCTAACATCTAACCGTTCGTTACCCCCAAGTTCACTCGTCCAATAGTAATCACTATGACCAAAATTAGCGTCCGTGTAATAATACATGAATCCCCATTCAGAAAAAAATCCTGCCCCTATTGTGCGTTGGTAATGATTACCGGAGGAAGGAGGCATCCCACCTTCCATATCCTTACAACGAGAGTGACTCCATATACCCTCACAAACTGAATTAGTTAAATCTTTTACTGTAGGAATACGATAACCTATATTACTACACCATGAAGAAGTACTTTCATAAATGTATTTGTTAACGCCTCGATTGATAAACCATTGCTTTAATTGAAAACCATATTTAAGAATTTCATTATCTAAACTATCTCTACCAACCAACTCGAATGCCTGAGGTAAAGAAGGTCTATATATAATACCAGGAGAATCTGATTGCCATTGGGCTTCGTTAGCAACAGGACCAGTGAGTGTAACACGAACAGTGGTACCGGAGGAGTTCGGCGTCATGGTCGCGGTTATTCCATCGTGAGTAACCGGATCCCATCTCAATGGCCCTACACCACCAATATCTAAATCAAAATATAGATTATTAGCACCAGTTGTTGGGAAATTCAAACCATAAGATAATGGATCCCTAGACTGCACAATAAAACCTTTATTCGGATCCCACATTGAAGCCGGACCACGAAAGTCTATACCTCTAATCTCAGTATCTGAACCATATCTCAATGTAGGTTTCGCAAAACAGACCTTTGGACGATCTTTAGGATTAATATAATAAGTCGCACTACCACCACTAAAATCACTACTATTAGGTACACCATACTGGGTAGATAATGTACCACCATCACTACTCAATACCACTTTATAAGGTGCATTACAAATATCTAATGCGGTATTACGCAGTACTTTTTGATTATTTTTATCAGTAATGGTGAGCGTTAAATTACCTGTTACTGCAATACCATTACTGCCTTGACCATCGCCATCATCATCCCCCCAATAATTATAGGGCGCTCCAATAAGCGTATTTAATGCGATTGAGTCCGCATTGGTTGGTACTAACATATTAACATTAATTAATGTCTCATTTATATCCGGCAATACAATCGGATTGGTCGCTGAATTATTATTTGGCGAATAAGTTCTACCGTCAGATAAGCTGATACCAAGTAAATTACTCATATCAGTAACGTGAGTTTGGCCATCATCGAAAGTTAAATAAGGTGCATTACCATGAATAAAATTCGTTGTACTCGTCGTCAAAGCGTGGCAACTAAATGGAAGTGATAAAAAAAATAGTACTGAAACTAAATAGAGTGGACTTGATAAAAATAAACTTGAAAATAAGGTTAGTTTTACAGGTTTGGTGTTTGGTGTTAAAATTATAATCCATTGCGACAATCCTGTCAATTAAATTAATGTTTAATTTGAACTTTCCTTGCTCAAACAGCTAAATAATAATCTATCTAATCACTTTTTGTAGTGAACGGAAAGAGTATAATTACTGGGAAAAACTATGCAACAATTTTTTTCTAAAAAATGTTAACTTTTGTAAATATACTCAATTAGTATATTAATGAAATTACTATTGGTACATGATATTGTGGTGATTTTAGATTTTAAAGATCTTTGTATCTAAAAACACCGTTCCTCAAAATTTAATCCCCCTAAATCGAAATAGAAATATGCCAGTTCTATTGAATTTTAAGCAGCCATTATTTATTGGCTGCTCGGGCTCTGAGGCTCCATATCATTAAGGATAGGTACACACTCCATCGTGACCATAATCCAAACTAAAACGATTGATATAACCACTACTAGAGGATACGACAAAATTATCATTACCGATAGGATCACTTGTCCAATAGGCATGGCCAATGCTTGAATTAGAACTATTCTGCTTACCTTGAGCATTACTATCATGATAGTCTGAGTCAAAGTTAGCTCCCGTGTAGTTATTCATGTAGCCCCACTCCGAAAACAATCCCCCACCAATTCTACGTTGGTAATTATTGTTAAGTGATGATGGTTTAACACCCACAGCACCTTGACAATGAGAACCAGAACCTTTGCCATTACAAGATGCGTTAGTTAAATCCTGAACCTTTACGATACGATAACCGATACTATTACACCATGACAATGTATTTGAATAGTTTTGATAAACAGTTCCACGATTAACGAACCATTTTTTTATTTGAAAGCCATACTTAACCACTACATTACCTTTACTATCTTTACCAGCTAATTCAAATGTCTGTGGTAATGTTGGTTTTGTAATACGAGCTGGTGAATCTAACCTCCATTGTGATTCATTCGCAAAAGGACCTGTCAATTTAACACGAACACTAGTACCAGATGAATTAGGTGTTATGGTAGCAGTAATACCACCTCGAGAAATAGGACTCGCCCATGATAAAGAGTTTTTACCAGCTAATTTTAAATAAAAATACAAATTGTTAGCACCAGTTGTAGGGAAATTTAAACCGTAAGATGAAGGATCCTTAGACTGCGGAATAAAACCTTCATTCGGATTCCACATTGAAGCTGGACCACCAAAGTCTGTACCTTTAATCACCTTATCCGATCCAAATTTCAATTCAGGACGAACAAAGCATAATTTTGGCAGCGCCTTAGGGTTAATGTAATAAGTCGCACGACTAGCATTAAAATTAGTACTATTAGGTACACCATACTGGGTAGATAATGTACCACCATCACTACTTAATACGACCTTATAAGGTGCATTACAGATATCTAATGCGGTATTACGCAGTACTTTTTTATTATTTTTATCAGTAATGGTAAGGGTTAAATTACCTGTTACTGCAATACCATTACTACCTTGACCATCGCCATCATCATCCCCCCAATAATTATAGGGTGCTCCAATAAGCGTATTTAATGCGATTGAGTTCACATTGGTTGGTACTAACATATTAACATTAATTAATGTCTCATTCATTTCGGGCAATACAATTGGGTTGGTTGCTGAATTATTATTTGGCGAATAAGTTCTACCATCAGATAAACTGATACCAAGTAAATTACTCATATCAGTAACGCGAGTTTGACCATCATCGAAAGTTAAATAAGGTGCATTACCATGAATAAAATTCGTTGTACTCGTCGTCAAAGCATGGCTACTAAATGGAAGTGATAAAAAAAATAGTACTGGAACTAAATAGAGTGGACTTGATAAAAATAAACTTAAAAATAAGGTTGGTTTTACAGGTTTGGTGTTTGGTGTTTGGTGTTAAAATTATAATGCATTGCGACAACCCCTGTCAAGTAACTTAATGTTTAATTTGAACTTTCCCTGCTCAAATAGCTAAATAATAATCTATCTAATCACTTTTTGTGAGTAAACGGGAAAAGTATAATTACTAGGAAAAACTATGCAACAATTTTTTTTCCTAAAAATTGTTAACTTTTGTAAATAATTGCTCATATACTTATCAAGTAAGTATTTATTTTATAAGATTTAAACGATTGAACCTATTATTATTTTTTTGATGTCATTCTCAAAGATTGTTGCTTTTTAATATGATTTCCAAATATTTCTAGGCATCTTAATTATGTAATTTGAAAAAAATAGACACTAATGACTAATACACAATAAAAATCACTATTAATATAATAACTGTTCATCTTTTTCTAATTGATTTCCTTGATCTTTAGCATTCTGTCCTAAAGTTAACCATTAAATATTCATATCGATTTATGATAGCTAATAATGCAATCTTAAGGCATAGAACACGTCCCCCTTAAGGTTGTCTCGCTAGAATGATTCCTATTTACATGACCATTGTTAGGATAAACTGAAAACTGGATACCATCCGAAGTAATATCGCTAGTCCAATAGTTGTATCGATAATCATCAACACTGGCATTAAAATAAAAATCCATGTACCCCCACTCGGAAAAAAAACCTGAACCGATTCTACGTTGGTAATTATTACCAGTTGATGGTGGTTTAGCCGCGACAGAACCTTGACAATGACTACCGCTCCATACGCCAGTACAAATAGCATTAGTTAAGTCTTTAACCTGTACCATCCGATAACCGATACTGTCACACCATGATAATGTATTAAAATAATTGCGATAAACAGTTCTACGATTAACGAACCATTGTTTTAACTGAAAACCATATTTAATAATTGCATTACCTAAACTATCTCTACCAACCAACTCGAATGTCTGAGGTAAAGAAGGTCTATATATAATACCGGGAGAATCCGATTCCGATTGAACTTCGTTTGCTGCAGGACCGGTAAGTGTAACACGAACATAGCTACCGGAAGAGTTCGGCGTCATGGTCGCGGTTACTCCATCATGAGTAACCGGATCCCATCTCAATGCCCCTACACCACCAATATCTAAATCAAAATATAGATTATTAGCACCAGTTGTTGGGAAATTCAAACCATAAGATGATGGATCCGTAGACTGCACAATAAAACCTCTACTTGGATCCCACATTGAAGCCGGACCGCGAAAGTCTATGTCACTAATCTCAGTATTTGAACCATATGTTAATATTGGCCTAGCAAAACAGGTCTTTGGACGATCTTTAGGATTAATGTAATAAGTCGCACTACCACCACTAAAATCACTACTATTAGGCATACCATACTGGGTAGATAATGTACCACCATCACTACTCAATACGACTTTATAAGGTGCATTACAAATATCTAATGCGGTATTACGCAGTACTTTTTGATTATTTTTATCAGTAATGGTGAGCGTTAAATTACCAGTCACTGCAATACCATTACTGCCTTGGCCATCGCCATCATCATCTCCCCAATAATTATAGGGCGCTCCAATAAGCGTATTTAATGCGATTGAGTCCACATTGGTTGGTACTAACATATTAACATTAATTAATGTTTCATTTATATCCGGCAATACAATCGGATTGGTCGCTGAATTATTATTTGGTAAATAAGTTCTACCATCAGATAAGCTGATACCAAGTAAATTACTCATATCAGTAACGCGAGTTTGACCATCATCGAAGGTTAAATAAGGTGCATTACCATGAACAAAATTCGTTGTACTCGTCGTCAAAGCGTAGCTATTAAATGGAAGTGATAAAAAAAATAGTACTGGAACTAAATAGAGTGGACTTGATAAAAATAAACTTGAAAATAAAGTTAGTTTTACAGGTTTGGTGTTTGGTGTTTGGTGTTAAAATTATAATGCATCGCGACAATCCTGTCAATTAAATTAATGTTTAATTTGAACTTTCCTTGCTCAAATAACTAAATAATAATCTATCTAATCACTTTTTGCAGTGAACGGAAAAAGTATAATTACTGGGAAAAACTATGCAACAATTTTTTAGGCTAAAAATTGTTAAGTTTTGTAAAAAAAAATTGTTTCGATGCAGAATGAATCGATCTTAATTCTAAGCTATTAAGATAATCTTAAACCATTTTATCGTTCTAAGTTTGATTATTAAAAGAGTTTAAGTTTTAGCTAGATTATTTTATTTTCGTAGAATTATTATTAATACAGCTAAACAAAAATAATCATTATATGATTAATTATTTTTTTATTAAGTTCTAATAAAGCATTCTTTGATATTTTCCATCCTAAATGCCATTGATTATCAGCACACGTAAAAACATAAACCTCAGAACATTATTTTTTTAGCAATAAAATATTGTGGGAATCGATAGTATTTTTGCAAGCATCTAGAATAGTTATTTACTTTGATTTAACTAATTTTCAGGTTATAAAAACCCCTCTCCTCAATTTTTGAGTGGCGTTTACAGGAATTAATAAAAAAGGTCGCAAATTGCGACCTACAGTTTTTGGATTTTGCGTTATTTTATCTGGCTTGTTTAACCGCTAATCCTAATTGCCATACCGCCATCGCATAATGTGTACTATGATTATAACGAGTAATGACATAAAAATTAGGTAAACCATACCAAAATTGATAACTATCACCCATATCTAAACGTAACAAACTAACTTCTTTATGGCCTTCTAAGGAGCTTTTCGGTTTTAGTCCTGATTTAGCCAAATGCTCAATTGAATATTTGGTACTAAAACCTGTATCCAGAGAAAGCGCTTGCCCATCAGCAACTACAGCAACTTTTCTATTGCGTTGCCAACCATGTGATTTGAAATAATTAGCCACACTACCAATCGCATCAACAGGATCCCATAAATCAATATGACCATCATGATTAAAGTCAACCGCATGATTTCTAAATGCTGATGGCATAAACTGACCATATCCCATAGCACCTGCAAATGATCCATTTAAATCAAAAGGATCCACTCCTTCATCACGACACATAATTAAAAAATCTTCCAATTCTTTAGCAAAATATTGTGATCTTCTAGGATAGTGGAATGCTAGCGTTGATAATGCATCAATTATTTTTGTTTTGCCCATTACTCGTCCCCAACCTGTCTCAACGCCAATAATACCGACGATGATTTCAGGTGGTACACCATATTCTTTATATGCTCGTTGTAAATCTTTATCATATTTATTCCAAAAATCAACACCTTTAGGCAAATTATTTGGTGTAATGAATTTATTTTTATAGCGAATCCAAGCGCCATTCGGTACATTTGAAGAGCCTGATTTAGGTGCTTGTTTATCCATTAAACCAATTACCCAATCAAGTTTGTTTGTCTGTTCTAAAACTGTACGAAGTTGTTGACGATTAAAACCATGTTTTTTTACCATCATGGCAATAAACTTTTCTTTATCAACAGATAAAGGTGCACTATCAGGTTTCGGCTGTTCATGCTGTTTCTCTAAATAAACACCACCTTTTACATCTGAATGTCCTCGATGTTTCTGCATTGGAGTTTTAGAAGAACCGCCACTAGAACAAGCAGCAAGCCATAAAATCATCATGAGACAAATAACGATACGTTGCATAAATCATCCATATTTAATTAATTAAAATAACGGCGACATATTAAATTATTTCTTGTTATTTAACAATATTTTGACATTCTTTGCCTTCTGAAATTTGGGCAATATTATTTAATGTTGTATCGGAAATATTTAACAATGCTTCTTGGGTTAAAAATGCTTGATGACCAGTGAATAACACGTTATGACATGATGATAAACGACGGAATACATCATCTAAAATAACATCGTTGGATTTATCTTCGAAAAACAGATCACGTTCGTTTTCATACACATCCATCCCTAATGCACCAATTTTAGTTTGTTTTAACGCTTCAATGGCTGCTGTTGCATCTAATAAACCACCACGGCTGGTATTAATAATCATCACACCTTTTTTCATTTTGTCAAATGCCTCTTTATTGAGCAAATGATAATTTTCTGGTGACATCGGACAATGTAAAGTAATCACGTCTGATTTAGCATACAGTTCATCTAACTGAACATACTGTGCACCTAACTCAACAACGATATCATTAGGATAAGGATCATAAGCTAAAATATTCATGCCAAATCCTTTTAGAATACGAGTAACAGCTTGACCTATTTTACCTGTGCCAATAACCCCAGCGGTACGATTATGCATATTAAAACCTGTCAATCCTTCTAAAGAAAAGTTGGCATCACGTGTACGTTGATAAGCTTTATGTGTTCTACGGTTTAATGTCATCATTAATGCAACAGCATGTTCAGCCACAGCCTCTGGCGAATAAGCAGGAACACGCACTACAGTAATACCTAATTTTTTAGCTTCAGCTAGATCGACATTATCAAAACCAGCGCAGCGCAAAGCTAAAATTTTGATTCCATAATGAGCCAATTTTTGTAATACTCGTTTATCCACTTCATCATTTACAAAAACACATACAGCATCATATCCTTCAGCAGTAACCACCGTTTTATGACTTAATTTATGTTCATAATATTCAATTTCAAATCCGAAATGTTTATTTGCAATTTCTAGATGTTCTCTGTCGTAATGTTTACTGCTAAAAACAGCAACTTTCACAGTTTTTTTCATAACGGCTACTCCCTTTTAAGGTAACTTTATATATAATTTTTTATTTTAAATGATGATTGAAAAACATTGTCACATGCTAATTTTGACAACATTGAATACTGAAATTTGATTTAATTGGTTTTTTAGCCTTAAAAAAACTGGGCATCAACAAATCTATATTATAGTAAAACGTTTTATGATGGCTTTAGCAATTACTTTTTATATTATTATGCTATGATAGCACCTCACTAAAAACTCACCAATAATATTAAATAATGAATAATCCGCAAGATTCTATTTTCAAAACTATTTTTAATACAAAAATGCTAATCTGCATTTTCACTGGTTTTGCATCCGGATTGCCCTTTTATTTATTAATTCAACTATTACCTGCATGGCTGGCTAGCGAAGATATCAACATAAAAACCATTGGCATTTTCTCTTTAACCCAGATGCCATATATTTTCAAATTTATCTGGGCGCCATTTATGGATAATATTTCTCTATTCAAACTTGGGCGACGTCGAGGTTGGATGTTTATTTCACAACTAGTTTTACTCTTTTCGATTGCGATTTTAGGTATTTTCTCCCCAAAGTTAGATATTTGGTTAATCGCTAATATCTGTTTTATTATCGCACTCTTTTCAGCAACCCAAGACATTGCTTTAGACGCTTTTCGACGTGAATTATTACTCGATAAAGAACTTGGATTAGGTAACAGTATTCATACTAATGCTTATCGTATTGCCGGATTGGTGCCAGGCTCACTATCATTAATACTATCAAATTATTTACCTTGGAACAGTGTTTTTCTCATTACTGCATTATTTATGTTACCAGCAATTATTATGACATTACTGGTCAAAGAACCAATCAATCAAATTCCCAAGACTCATAGTTTAGATGAAATTATTATTAAACCTTTTAGTGAATTTATTACACGCCAAGGTGTTAAAAGTGCCGTATTGATTTTAGCTTTTATCTTTTTATATAAATTAGGGGACAGCATGGCAACGTCCTTAGCTACCCCATTTTATCTAAAAATGGGCTTTAGCCGTTTTGATGTGGGTTGGATTGCTAAAAATGCATCATTATGGCCAAGTGTTTTTGGTGCTCTAATTGGCGGTATATTAATGATAAAAATAGGAATTAATCGCGCTTTATGGTGTTTTGGTTTTGTCCAAGTTATCTCTATTTTAGGTTTTGCTTGGTTATCGATCGAAGGGCCTTTTGATGAGATCAATACACATCAAAAAATTTTATTAGCATTAGTCATTGGATTTGAAGCATTAGGTGTAGGCCTTGGCTCAGCAGCATTTGTTGCTTTTATCGCTAAGACCACAAATCCATTATATACTGCAACACAGTTTGCGTTATTTACCAGTATTGCCTCTATTCCTCGAACACTTATTAATTCGACAACAGGAATTATGGTCGATTATTTAGGCTGGACAAGCTTTTTCGGTTTATGTACGATGCTAGCCATACCTGGTATGGTGTTATTATTAAAAGTTGCGCCATGGAATTTAAAATCTTAGGAGACACTATGGATAAACTATCTCTAGCTTTCGAGTTTAGACACGCTTGTAAACGGTTTGATGAATCAAAAAAAATTAATCATGAAGATCTTGAAGCAATTTTAGAGGCTGGTCGTTTATCACCTTCATCATTTGGGATGGAGCCTTGGCATTTTGTAGTTGTCGATAATGCAGATATTAAAACTGAATTACGTGCTATTTGTTATAACCAAGAGCAAGTTACTAGTTGCTCACACTATGTGATTGTACTTTATCGGAAAGCCAGTAACTTTACTTCACAAAGTCACTATTTACGTCAAGCTGTAGCGAGAACGTTACCTGATCAAAATGATCAAACCGCAATTGATATTGCTTGCCAAGATTTTATTAATTTTACTAAATTTGGTTTAGCAAATGGTTTAACTGTAAATCATTGGTCAGAAATGCAAGATTATCTAGCTGCAGCAAATATGATGACAGCAGCGGCTTATCGAGGTATAGATTCTTGTGCTATTGGTGGATTTGAACATGATAAAGTCATACAGATTTTAGAAAAACATATTCCACAGTTTAGTGGTGAAACTTTTGGAGTTGGACTCTGTTTAGCATTTGGTTATCGAGTTAATGAGCAACAACCACATATCCGCTGGTCACTTCAAGATGTAACCACTTATTTATCATAATCAATTACAAATTTCCTTCTGTCGCCAACCGGCGGCATGAAGGCCAATATCTAAAAAATCAATTCATCAACGGATACAATATTGCAACATTAACGATAGCGACTGAAAAATAAATTTAATACCAAATAAAATATTACCAATTTACAGATCACTAATATTTTTTGCTTGGAATTTGGAGTTTTTTACCCACTTTGTTTTAGCTAACAGAGCTTCCACTGTTTATTGTGAGGGTGTAATCATAGTATTTGCTTTTAAATGAAACTGATTTAATCTCATTATTTAATAACAATAATCTTTAAGATCTAATTGAAAACTTAAAAAATTAATATAAACAACACAAAACGTTTAAACGTAAAACCTAATAAAAAAAATAAAAATATAAAGAAATAAAAAATTCAATAGCGATTCAAATTATCACCGCTACCTATCGCTATGATAACCAATTTTTTTGCACGATAAAGCTTGATAATGTTAGACTTATCAACTATAAATTGCGCTAACCATATTCAAATTAGCCAGAATATTAGAATAAAGAAGGATATAACATGAAGACCAAACATGCCCGTTTATTGATACTAGGGTCAGGACCTGCTGGCTACACAGCGGCTGTTTATGCTGCACGAGCAAACTTATCACCAGTATTAATTACTGGTACGCAACAAGGTGGGCAGCTTACTACAACCACCGAAATAGAAAACTGGCCGGCTGGCGACCCGGAACTTACTGGGCCAGAATTAATGATAAAAATGCAACAACAAGCAGAACGATTTAATACAGAAATCATTTTAGATCATATTGATCGTGTTGACTTTAGCCAAAAACCATTCAAACTTTTTGGCAGTGATACTGAATATAGTTGTGATGCATTAATCATCGCAACAGGCGCATCAGCACAATATCTTGGTTTACCATCGGAGGAAGCATTTAAAAGTAAAGGAGTGTCAGCTTGTGCTACTTGTGACGGTTTCTTCTATCGTAACCAAAAAGTTGCTGTTGTCGGTGGAGGCAATACTGCTGTTGAAGAAACTCTCTATTTAGCCAATATCGCTAGTGAAGTTCATTTGATCCATCGTCGTGATGGTTTTAGGGCTGAAAAAATATTAATGGACCGCTTATATGAAAAAGTACAAGAAGGTAAAGTTATATTGCATACCCATCAAATTATTGATGAAATTCTAGGTGATAATATGGGCGTAACAGGAGTTAGAATTCGTAGTAGCCAGGATCCCAATATTAGCGAAGAAATTAATGTAATGGGCGTTTTTATTGCTATAGGTCACAAACCTAATACTGCTATTTTTGACGGCCAACTTGAACTAAATAATGGCTATATAAAAGTGCAATCAGGCACACAAGGTAATGCAACTCAAACTAGCATTGAGGGTATTTTTGCTGCCGGTGATGTTATGGATCATATTTATCGACAAGCAATTACATCAGCTGGAACGGGATGTATGGCAGCGTTAGATGCTGAACATTATTTAGACAATTTAAAATAGAATCAGCTAAATAATATGTCTTTAGATAAACAACGCCAAACTTATTTACTTAACTGGTTAAAACAACACACCAAAATACACAAGTCAGATTTACGGGCTTCGGTTTTAACTGGATTTATGTTAAGTATTTTAATGATTGCTCAAGCAGCTTTTTTGGCGATTATTTTACAAAGATTAATTATTGAACAACAGTCTTTTTTGACGGTTATTCCTTACTTTTTATCTTTAATTTTCATTTTACTGGCTCGAGGATCGTTAATTTATTTTCGTGAAAAGATTAACTTTGCTTTAGGTCAAAAGATCCGTAAACAAATTAGAAAAAAATTAATCGATCAGTTTGAATTATTTGGTCCTGCTTATTTAAATCAAAGCACTACCGGAGCATGGAGTACGTTAGTTATTGAACAAGTCGATAATTTACATGATTTTTTTGCTCGTTATTTACCGCAAATGCGTTTAGCCAGCATGGTACCAATATTAATTTGTATTGCTATCTTCCCTTTCAACTGGGCTGCTGCCGTTATTTTGCTTTGCACAGCCCCCCTGATCCCTATTTTTATGATTTTAGTGGGAATGGGAGCAGCTGACATTAATCGACGCCATTTTAAAGCGTTAGCTTATTTAAGTGGCCATTTCTTAGATCGATTAAAAGGACTTAACACAATTCGTTTATTCCATCAAGGTGAACAACAAACGGAAGAAATCGTTCGAGCATCTGAAGATTTCCGAGTTAAAACCATGCAAGTGTTAAAAATGGCCTTTTTATCCTCTGCTGTGTTAGAGTTTTTTACCTCAATTTCAATTGCTATTGTGGCTGTCTATTTTGGTTTTTCTTATTTAGGCGAATTTGATTTTGGTGCCTATAATGGAACTGTTACTTTATTTGCTGGTTTTTTTGCATTAATTTTAGCACCTGAGTATTTTCAACCCTTACGAGATCTCGGAGTCTATTATCATGCTAAAGCCGAAGCTATTGCTGCTGCTGATAATATCGAAACTTTTTTAAATAAAAATTTACCGAAACAAGTTGATAACGCTCAGCCAAAAACTAACTTGAATCAATTGCAAGCAAACAATTATCTAGATATTGGGGTTTTAAAAACAATTGAAGCCAAAGATCTGATCGTACTATCCAATGAAGCTCTGCCGATTGTTGGGCCACTTAGCTTTTCATTACATGCGCCCTTTAAACTAGCTTTAATTGGCACTAGTGGTGAAGGAAAAAGCTCGCTCATGCAAGTATTACTTGGATTTTTGCCTTATCAAGGTTCACTCAAAATTAATGGTATTGAATTTAATCATTTAGATTTAAAAAGTTGGCAACAACAAATAAGTTGGATTGGCCAAAATCCTTATCTCATTAACGGTTCGATTCGTGAAAATATTCTACTTGGTAAACCCACTGCAACCACTAGTGAGCTTGATGAAGTGATAGCCAAAGCACAATTATCTGATGTTATCGCTAAACTGCCTGAAGGAGTGGAGACACAGGTCGGTGATGATGCGGTACGATTATCAGTAGGACAAGCCCAACGTGTAGCGCTTGCCAGAGCAATGCTAAAACCTTGCCAATTACTAATCCTAGATGAACCAACCGCAAGTTTAGATAAACAGACAGTAGAATTGTTAGCACCATATGATATTGCCACTAACAGTATTACCATAACTCATCAACATGATGATATGCATGATTTTGAGCTAGTTTGGAAACTTTCAAAAGGACAAATTAACGCTATTAAGGAGAGTTCATGCTAACGCTATTACGTCCTTATATTGCTCTTTATAAGCACTACTTTTGGCAAATCGTTATTGGGCTTAGTTTATCTATTCTTACGCTATTTGCCAGTGTCTTTTTGCTCTCATTATCGGGATGGTTTTTAGCCTCTACAGCCGTTGTAGGTGTTGCAGGTTTATATACCTTTAATTACATGTTACCTGCAGCTGGTGTAAGAGCAGCAGCAATTACCCGAACAGCATCACGCTATGTTGAGCGCTTAGTTGATCATAACACTACCTTTAAAATTTTAGCTTATTTAAGAACGTTAGCATTTAGAAAGATTTTACCACTCAGTGCTAACCAATTAGCTCAATATCAAAAAGCTGATTTACTTAACCGTTTTATTGTCGATATTGATGCACTTGATCATCTCTACTTAAAACTATTTTCACCAATTGTTACAGCATTAGTCATGATTTTGTTGCTGTTTGTCGGGCTAAGTTATATCAATTTACCCATTGCCTTAATCATTACTATCGTGTTAACAATTACCTTACTTGCTATACCTGTCATTTTTTATCATGCAGGCAAACAGTTAGGAGAAACATTAGCTAAACAACAAAGTGAATATAGGGCGTTATTAATTAATTATTTACAAGGTCAAGCTGAACTAACGTTATTTAATGCGCAACATCGTTATCGTACAAAACTAGATAAACTTGAATCAGACTGGCTTTTTCATCAACAACGCCAATCAACATTAATGGCACTATCAAGTGCGCTCGTCGTATTGATTGCTGGTTTTTTAACTTTATTGGTACTGTGGTTGATCACTCAATACACATTATCACCTTTAGTTGCCTTATTTGTTTTTGTTTGCTTGGCTAGTAGTGAAATTCTAGCGCCCATACCAGGAGCATTTATCTTTTTAGGACAGGTATTAACATCCGCAACACGCACAACAACTTTATTTAACCAAACACCTCATATCAAATTTATTGAACAAGGCAAAACTATCGATTTATCTATTGCTAAACTACAATTCGATGACATTAGTTTTAGTTATCCCAATCAACCTTTTGCTATTTTAAGTCACTTTTCATTAACCATAAATTCCGGTCAACATGTTGGTTTAATAGGTAAAACTGGCTGCGGCAAATCAACACTGCTTAATTTAGTTACTCGCACATGGGAAGCAAACTCTGGAAAAATTTTGATCAATGATATTCCAGTTGATCAACTTGATGAAGCTACACTCCGCCAAACCATTGCGGTTGTACCTCAGGTTATTACTATTTTTAGTGATACACTTAAACAGAATTTGCTAATTGGTAACCGACAGGCATCTGACCAACAGTTGATCGATGTATTACATCAAGTTGAACTATCAAAATTGTTAGCAACTGATCAAGGTTTGAATTTACCATTAGGACAAGGTGGGCGCGCTCTATCTGGCGGCGAAATTCGCCGTATCGGCATTGCTCGAGCATTATTACATAACTCACCACTAATCCTAATGGATGAACCAACTGAAAGCCTTGACCAACAAACCGAACAGCAGATCATCGAGCTGATTAAACAAATCTGTAAGAATAAAACATTACTAATGGTCACCCATAGATTAACCGATAGTCCATTGTTTGATCGAGTGGTTGAATTGTAAGTTTTAGATTTAGATAACCGATTCAGGACATATTAATTAATAGAGTAAAATTTATCTTCAAAATGACTCTCAATTAACTAACTGTGATTATTAAATACACCCCATACCATCTTTGGATGATATGGGGTGGTTTATTCCTATATAATCTATATTATTTTTTACTAAAGTGTATTTATTATGGCAATTAGCTAATCAATACATAATTAACACTAAGGCGTAACACAGACGGCCAAAGTTTTTGTAGTAATATCTCTACGATGAACATCTGCATCATCTGAATATACCACAAACCCAGTTCTTGAACTTTGTAAATCAACTGTCCAATAAAAAGTATTAGAAAAATTAGCGCCAACATAGTAATCCATAAATCCCCACTCCGAGAAAAAACCAGCATTGATTGTGCGTTGATAACGATTATTCGGTGATGATGGCGTTGCACCGACAGCGCCTACACAACGATCGTCAGATAAAGTGCCTTGACAAGAAGCATTGGTTAAATCTTTAACTTGTGCAAGACGATAACCAATATTTTTGCACCAGTACAACGCTTGAGAATAAGTACTATTAATACGACGCTGGACAAACCACTGTCGTAGCACAAAACCATATTTTACTACTTCTTTACCATTGCTATCTTTACCAACTAATTCAAAAGTTTGTGGTAAATCAGGTTGAGTTATCGGGTCAGGAGAACTTGTGTTCCATTGAGAAGCGGAAGCTACAGGGCCGGTTAATGTAACACGAACACTAGTATTGTTTGAATTAGGTCTCATAGTTGCCGTAATGCCACTTCGCGTAACGGGTGTCCATGTCAAAGGCCCATTATAACCACCAATGTCTAAATCAAAATATAGATGATCAGCACCAGTTGTAGGAAAATTTAGATGATAAGATGATGGTGTCGTTGACTGGGTTAAAAAACCTTTATAGGTATTCCACATCCATTCTGGACCTCGATAGTCTACAATATCACCATTAACCCTATCCTTTTCTCCACCATATTTTAAGTTGGGTTTTGCAAAACAAACGGATGGTGATGCTTTAGGATTAATATAATAGCTGACACTACCAGTACTAAAACTACTTCGATTAGGAAAACCATAACGTGTAGTTAAATAACCAGCAGAACTACTCAATGATAGTTTATACGGAGAATTACAAATTGATGGTATTTCATTACGAGGCACAGATCTATTATTTTTATCAACAATGGTTAAAGTTAAATCGCCAGTAGCTGAAATATTATTACTTCCTTGACCATCACCATCATCATCGCCCCAATAGTTATAAGGTGCCCCAATAAGTGTATTCATTGCAATTTTATTAATATTGGTCGGAACTAACATACCTATATCAGCAAAACTATCACCAACACGGGGTAATTCAATTGGCGTTATCAATGAATCATTTGTTTCAGGGGTAATTTTTCTACCATCAGATAAGGTTATTGCCAATAGATTATTTGTATCAGTAATACGAGTATGACCTTTATCAAAAGTTAAATATGGTGCACTACCATGAATAACGTTAGTTGTATATACTGATAATGCATAACTACATGGTGAAAAGGATAAAACTAAAACAACTGCTATAACTAAAAAAAACGGTAAGAATAAAATAAATCTTATAAATTGAGGAAAAATTAAAATATTGAGAAATATAAAACTCTGATTGCAATAATGAAATAATTTTAAATTATAGGTTGGGCAGATTTGGTGTTTGGTGTTTGGTGTTGTAAATTATAATGCATAGCGACAATCCTGTCAAGTAAACTTATGTTTTATTTGGTTTTTTTAATTCTTTTCGACTAAATACTCGTCGATTATTGTACTTAAAATCTGCTAAAAGTATAGTAACTGAAAATAACCAATGCAACTGCTTTTTAAAAGTTAAATTGTTAACTTTTGTAAATATTATTAGTGAGATAACCAGTTAAATCATATTTTCAATCCGTTAAAAACCCCTTTTCTTTATTTTTTTGATTAAAATAGCTCTTGTTAAAATTTTTTTTGTGACTTTTTAAAAATAGAGAGTTATTTCAGAGAAATTCTATTTTCAAGGCGATTAAAAAAAAATATGTTATACTAATGCTTTATTTAAAATTGTAGAGAGATTATTTTGCAACAATCATTACAAGATTTTATTATTGATAAAATTGATGACCTTAAAGGCAAAGATATTGTTACCCTTGATGTTCGTGGTAAATCAAGTATTACCGATTATATGATTATCTGTACAGGCACATCTAACCGTCATGTTGCATCAATAGCAGGACACTTACTTGATGAAGCAAAAAAACAAGGCCATCTTGTATTAGGAAGTGAAGGCCAATATGATGCTGATTGGGTGGTAGTTGATATGGATTCTGTCATTGTACATATCATGCAAGAACAGAGCCGACAACTTTACGAACTCGAGAAACTTTGGAGTTAGTGACGTGAAAATACAGCTTATTGCTGTTGGCAATAAAATGCCCAATTGGGTAACCACTGCTTTTAATGATTACCAATCCCGTTTCCCCAAAGATATGCCTTTAGAACTTATCGAAATAGCAGCAGGAAAACGGACTAAAAATGCCGATATTGTGCGAATTTTAGATAAAGAAGGTGAATTAATGCTAGCTGCATGCGGCAAAGGTAATCGCATTGTCACATTGGATATTCCAGGCAAACCTTATACGACCCATGATTTAGCAAAACAACTTGAACGTTGGAAAACCGATGGTCGTGATGTCAGTTTGTTAATTGGCGGTCCTGAAGGTTTGTCGCCAGCCTGTAAAGCGGCTGCTGACCAAAGTTGGTCATTATCGCCTTTAACATTGCCTCATCCATTAGTACGAGTCATTGTTTCTGAAAGCCTTTATCGTGCATGGAGTTTAACGGCTAATCATCCTTATCATCGTGAATAGGTCGAATTATAAAATGAGCACTATTATTTTAGATTTGCAAATTGCTAGTGAGCATCATGAGAATCTACCAACAGAACAACAAATTATGCAATGGCTAGAAGTGATCTTACCGCAATTTATGGATAATGCCGAAATTACTATACGTATTGTCGACGAAGAAGAGAGCCAACATCTTAATTACACTTATCGTAATAAAGATAAACCGACAAATGTCTTATCATTCCCATTTGAATCACCAATTGAAATCGATGTGCCATTACTCGGTGATTTAGTGATTTGTAAACAAGTGGTTGAAATCGAAGCTAGCGAACAGCATAAATCATTAACATCGCATTGGGCACATATGATTGTCCATGGATGTTTGCATTTATTAGGGTATGATCATCTTCTTGACGAAGAAGCTGAAGAAATGGAAAATATCGAAATCGACATCATGGCACAATTAGGTTTTGATAATCCTTATCAACTAATTGATTAAATAAATATGACTAATAATCTGTTTAGATATTAGAACAATAACAATAAATCCAATTATATTTGGTATTACAAAAGGAAGAGAGCAAAATGAGTGATGATAATCACCGGAGACCCAAAAAAGGGTTTACATTATGGTTAAGTCAATTATTCAATTCAGAACCAAAGGATAAAGAAGAACTGATCGAAGTTATTCGTGAGGCTGAAGAAAACCAACTCATTGATCCTGATACCCTTGATATGATCGAAGGTGTAATGGATATAGCCGATCAACGCGTTCGTGATATCATGATACCCCGCTCTCAAATTGTAACAATCAAAGATAATTTCACCCTTGATGAATGTTTAGATATTATTTCTGAACATGGCCATTCACGTTATCCAGTAATTAGTGAAGATCGAGACCATATCGAAGGGGTTCTATTAGCCAAAGATTTACTCATTTATATTCGACAAGGTGTCAACGATTTTGATTTGAAAAAGATCCTAAGACCAACTGTTGTCGTTCCTGAAAGTAAACGAGTTGACCATATGTTAAAAGAATTCCGCATGCAACGCTATCATATGGCGATGGCGATTGACGAGTTTGGTGGTGTTTCAGGTTTAGTCACTATCGAGGATATTTTGGAACTTATTGTTGGGGATATCGAGGATGAATACGATGAAGTTGAAGATCGTGATATTCGCCGTTTATCACCATCAGTTTATTCTGTCCGAGCCCTTACTTCAGTAGAAGATTTTAATGAAATTTTTGCTACCACGTTTAGTGATGATGAAATGGATACTATTGGCGGACTGGTCATGCAACATTTTGGCCGTTTACCAATCCGTGGCGAAACGATTACTATTGATGGTTATCAATTTAAAGTAACCATTGCTGACCGAAGACGAATTATTCAATTGCATGTCACAATCCCTGAAAATGCCGCTATACCTAATTTAGAGCAATCAGAAAATGCTTAAGCAGATTTTATTGAGCTTTATCTTTGGTGCAATTGCTGTATTCAGCTATGCGCCCTTTCATATCTGGCCACTTGCTTTTGTAGCATTTGCTGGCCTTTTATGGTTAATTGCTGATAAACCGAAAAAGAAAGCAATGCTTATTGGTTTTAGCTGGGGAATTGGCTATTTTCTATCTGGTGCTCATTGGGTTTATATAAGCATTAAACAATATGGTGAAGTACCAACTCCGGTAGCGGTAATTATTTTAGGGCTTCTAATCGCATACTTAGCATTTTATCCTATGTTATTTGCATTATTGTTAAGAGTATGTGACAGCTTCGCACCAAAATTCTCAATAAAACAATTGGTTTTTCTAGCCCCTATATTATGGCAGCTTACTGAATTTTTACGTGGTTATGTTTTAACTGGTTTTGCTTGGTTAGAATTAGGATATAGTCAACTAGACAGTCCATTAAGAGGCTACTTCCCAATAGTTGGAATAAATGGTGTCACATTAATATTGACTATCTGCTGTGGTTTGGTCATCTATTGTTTAAATATGGCATTAAGCCACTCGACTAAAAAGCACCCAATTGGTGCAATATTCGCACTATTAACGCTCTTTATTGCACCAATATCATTCAATTTAATTAATTGGACAACAATTGACCACAGCCGTTCTGCTGATTTTAGCTTAATTCAAGGTAATATTTCACAATCTCTTCGCTGGACCAGAGAGCAACTAAATAATACTCTGCAAACTTATGGTTCATTAACCGAACAAAATCTTGCTAAAGATAAAATTATTATTTGGTCTGAAGCAAGTATCACAGATTACGAAATTAATCAGCAACCGTTCCTCCAATTTTTAGACAACGAAGCAAGAGCAAATAATAGTGAAATAGCTGTTGGTATTATTGATTACCGTTTAGAAAATTACGGTTATCAAGAAAATCCTGATATTTATAACACATTGCTAGTGTTAGGTGGAAAAACACCATATCAATACCCTAACACCAATCGTTATCAGAAACATCATTTAGTGCCGTTCGGTGAATTTACTCCTTTTGAATCATTACTTGATCCTATTGCGCAAATGCTTGATATCCCAATGTCATCCATGCAAGCGGGGGCTGAAAAACAACCACCACTTGAGATAAAAGGCTTTAAATTTACTACAGCAATATGCTATGAAGTTATTTTATCCGACTTAATATTGAAAAACTTTACGGCAGACACAGATTTTTTACTAACTGTATCTAATGATGCTTGGTTTGGTAACAGTATTGGCCCCAAACAACATTTACAAATGGCGCAAGCAAGAGCCTTAGAATTTGGCAGACCAATGATTCGTAGTACCAATACAGGCATTACAGCAATTATTGATCATCACGGTCAAATTGTTAAACAATTACCACAATTTCAAACTCAGGTTTTAAATTACAAATTATCACCTACCGTTGGTTTAACCCCTTATGCAAGGTTTGGAAACCTTTCCTATTACCTAATTATTTCAATACTATTTATTCTGATTTTTGTAAAAAACCGTCGCTAAGCAATATTTTGGCATAAATATTGCTTCTATATTATTGAAATTCAGAAAATTGGCTACGTTAAGAATTGATAAAGATCATAGAATTTCTTGACTGTAGCTTGTCCTTTTAAACGATAAATAAACAGTAAAAAGTACTTTTATGCTAAAAAATAAGTTATAATATACGCCCTTTGTAAAAATATTAAATTTATTTAATATGATACAAATTAAACAGTAGGAGATGAGTATGTACAAAAAGACAAAACTAACCAAATTAGTGTTATCATTAGCAATGCTAGGCCTAATGAGTGGTGCCGCAGTTGCAGAAGAACTAAGTGGTACATTGGCTAAGATCAAAGAAAGCGGTGTAATTGTTGTTGGTCATCGAGAGTCTTCTATCCCATTTTCCTACTATGGTGAAAAACAAGAAGTTATCGGTTATTCTCAAGATTACTCTAACTTAATTGTAGATGCAGTCAAAAAAGAACTAAACTTACCGGATCTTAAAGTTAAATATTTACCTGTTACTTCTAAGACTCGAATTCAATTACTAAATAACTATACCTATGATTTTGAGTGTGGTTCTACAACAAACAATCTTGAACGTCAAAAGACTGTAGATTTTTCTGACAGTATTTTTATTGTAGGTACCCGATTCCTTGTTAAAGCAGATAGTAATATCAATAGTATTGAAGACTTAAAAGGAAAAAATGTGGTGACTACCGCTGGTACTACATCTGAAGTCCGTTTAAATCAAATCAACAATAAAGAAAAATTGGGTATTCGTATTATTACACCAAAAGATCATGGTGATGCATTTAATGCTCTCGAAACTGGTCGAGCTGTAGCATTTTTAATGGATGATGCACTTTTAGCGGGCGAACGTTCACGTGCAATTAATCCTGCAGAATGGAAAATTGTCGGTGAGCCATTATCTTATGAATCTTATGGTTGTATGTTAAGAAAAGGTGATACCCAATTTAAACAATTAATGGATAAAACCATTGCTGATGCCCAAAAATCAGGAAAAGCATTAGAATCTTATAACAAATGGTTCACTCAGCCTGTTCCACCAAAAGGAGCGAATATGGCTCTAGAAATTTCACCAAAAATGGTTGAGCTTTTTGCAAATCCAAATGATAAAGCATTAGATTAATACTTTTCTTATCTTTCTAATCCTATGTACTAAATGGTCGTTACATTTAGTACATAATCTAATTTAGTGAAATAAATATATTATGAGTTTCAATTGGACACTATTTCTTGAATCCACCCCGTATGGTGATGGAATTTACTTAAACTGGCTTTTGGACGGTATTATTGTAACCGTTTCATTAGCGGTTACTGCTTGGATCATTGCATTCATACTAGGATCACTAGTGGGAATCTGTAGAACATTAGAAAATAAATTTCTAAATCGTTTTGCAGCCGGTTATATCCAACTATTCCGTAATATCCCATTACTAGTACAAATGTTTTTATGGTACATGTTATTTCCAGAAATTCTATCTGGAAGTTTAAAAACATGGTTTATATCTGGCTTATCACCGGATGTTAGTGCATTTATTACGGCAGCAATTGCTTTAGGTTTGTTTACTTCTGCGCGTATTGCGGAACAAGTTAGAACCGGTATTCAAACTTTACCTAAAGGTCAACGTTATGCCGCTATTGCACTTGGTTTAACAAATCGACAAGCATATATGTATGTTTTACTACCTAACGCTTATCGTCGTATTATTCCACCACTTACGTCTGAAATGACCAATATCATTAAAAATTCATCAGTTGCATCCACCATTGGATTGATAGATTTGATTGGTCAAATAGATCGCATTAACGATGCAACCAACAGCATTGTTGAAATATTATGTGGAGTAACAATTGCATTTATGTTGATAAACTATGCCGTACTTACCATTATGCGTTTTGTTGAAAAACAAACCCGCTTACCTAATATGAGTCATGGAGGATAATATGCAACTACTAAATTGGATTGCAGATATACCTTCATTGGTATTAAACAATTATCATTTACTATTAAGTGGATTGTGGTTAACCGCTAAAATTACATTTACTGCCGTTGTATTTGGTATTGTTTGGGGGACAGTATTAGCTTTAATGCGTTTATCAAATAATAAACTACTAAATATTTTTGCTAAATGTTATGTCAATTTATTCCGTTCCATTCCATTACTGTTAGTTTTGTTATGGTTCTATTTAGCATTACCACAAGTTATTAAACATATATTTAATTTACCGCCTTATGCTGATGTTAGGATTGTTTCAGCAATGATTGCATTTGCTTTATTTGAAGCAGCTTACTATTCTGAAATCATACGAGCAGGAATTAATGCGGTTGCTAGAGGTCAATATCATGCAGCTTACGCATTAGGTATGACCAAAAGTCAGGCAATGCGTTTGATAATATTACCACAAGCATTTAGATCAATGGTGCCATTGTTGTTAACACAAGGTATTATCTTGTTCCAAGATACCTCTTTGGTTTATGTGATGAGCTTAATTGATTTATTTGGTGCCAGTGTGACCCAAATCGGTACAGTTCAGGGTGGCACAGTTAAATATTCAATGATTATTTTTGCAGCAATAAGTTACTTTATAATTTGTTATACTGCTTCTCGTTTAGTTAATTATTTCAAGAAAGGGATAAGTCGATGATCTCCTTACAAAATGTATCAAAATGGTACGGAAAATTTCAAGTATTAAAAAACTGTACTACAAGAGTAGGTAAAGGTGAAGTTGTTGTTGTTTGTGGGCCTTCTGGTTCAGGTAAATCAACACTAATCAAAACCGTAAATGCTCTAGAACCTATTCAACAAGGTAAAATTATTATTGATGGTACTGAGATTACTAATCCATCGACTAATTTAGCAAAACTGCGTTCAAAAGTGGGAATGGTATTTCAGCACTTCGAGCTTTTCCCTCATTTAACCATTTTGAAAAATTTGACACTTGCTCAAATTAAGGTATTAGGCCGATCAAACGAAGAAGCGCGTGAAAAAGCGCTATCGCTATTAGATCGTGTTGGCTTATTAGCTCATGCGGATAAATTCCCTGCTCAACTATCTGGCGGTCAACAACAACGTGTTGCAATCGCTCGAGCACTATGTATGGATCCTGTCGTTATGCTATTTGATGAACCAACCTCGGCTCTTGATCCAGAAATGGTTAATGAAGTACTAGATGTTATGGTTGAATTAGCTTATGAAGGTATGACAATGATGGTTGTTACCCATGAGATGGGCTTTGCACGTAAAGTTGCACACCGAGTAATCTTTATGGATGCAGGTGAAATCATTGAAGATACCTCAAAAGAACAATTCTTTACCAATCCACGATCAGATCGAGCTAAAGACTTTTTAGCTAAGATCATCCACTAATAAATAAAAAGAGCACCAACTATAATACAATAAGTTGGTGCTTTATCTTTATCAGCAATAATTTAAGTGTCGATACTATTGTAAAACATTTTTTATCTGTTCCACTAAGCCACTTTCTCGATGTATTTGACTTTTCACTACACGATCTAAAATTTTAGCATCAGCATAAATTGAAACTGTTTTTTTAGCCCTTGTTATTGCTGTATAGAGCAATGATCGATTAAGTAATGGTGAAAATTCTGTTGGTAGAATAATATTGACATGATCAAATTCAGAACCTTGAGATTTATGGATTGTCATTGCATAGGCTGTTTCATGCTCGGGTAATCGATAGGGAGAAAAGCCTTTAATAGAACCATCAGAAAAAGGGAAATAAACCCGTAGTTTTGAGTGATCATGTTCAGCCCTAAGTGTAATACCAATATCACCATTATATAAACCTAATGCGGTACTATTACGTAAGATCATAATTGGTCGGCCAATATACCATTGATCACGATTATTTAATTTAATCAATTTATGTTTGGTCAATAATAACTCAATTTGTTTATTTAACCCTCCTACCCCAAACTTACCTTCACGTAAAGCACACAGTAAACGACACTCAGCAAATTTGCCTAAAATACTGGCAATATCATTATTTTGATGATGTTTAATAGCATTTAGATAATTTTTATAATGTGCGACACAATCATCTAAAACAGCTTGGTAAGTTTGACTTGAAGATAATTCATAATAACAAGCATCTGGTAAAGATTTATTGGTTAGCAGTTTTTTAACCGCTTGCAATTGACCTTCTTTCACCGCATTAGCCAACAAGCCTATTCCTGAATACTCATTAAAACGATAACTTTTTTTCAATAAGCAAATACTATCGGTGATCATGCTTGCAGGTTGGTCTGCGATTGGAATAGCATAGCCAGTTAATCGACTTAGTTCATCCGCCCTAGATTGACTATATCCATTTAAAATAAAGTCACATAAGTCACCAAATACCGCACCTGCTTCCACAGAAGATAGCTGATCTTTATCACCCAACAAGATTAAGCGAGCACAATCAGGCAGAGCTTCAATGATTCTTGCCATCATATTCAGATCAACCATTGAAGCTTCATCAACCACAAGAACATCAATATGTAATTGATTGTGTTTATTATAATTAAATGAGCGATTATCAGTTTTTGCACCCAATAAACGGTGCAGAGTCACTGCTTCGGTTTTAATATTTAATGATTCAAAAGATAACTGTTCAATTGCTCGACTAAGAGATTCGGTTAACCTTGATGCAGCTTTGCCTGTTGGTGCTGCGGCCACGATTCGCGTGGTAGGATCATTTAACACTATTCCGGCCAAAATTTTAGCTACTGTGGTTGTTTTACCTGTACCTGGGCCACCTGAAATAATGGCTACTTTACGAGTTAGTGCCACCGCAACCGCAATTTTTTGCCAATCAACAGTTGTATTATCATCAACAAATAGTTGGTCAAGAATATTTTTTAAGTCGATCGGTTTACTTGATGCAATATTCAATTGTGGTTGATTAAAATACTGAGCAACATGACGTTCATCTAGCCACATACGTTGAAAATAAAGTTTATTTTCAATAAAAATAAGTGGTGCAAGTTGTTCTCCATCACTTACTACTTGTTTATTTGAAGCTACAATGAGTACATTAACCCAATCTTCAACGGTTGGAGTATTGAGCTCCTGCCAAAGTTGCGGATCAATAACTTGTTGATTCAGGCGAGTAATATCAAGACAAACATGACCTGACCTGACTTCTTGACTTAACGATATAATTAAAAAGGCAAAACGTTTGCTAATAATTTCATCGTTGCCATCAACTTTATTTACCAAAAATTGGGCCAAATGAAGATCAAGTAAACTGATCTGACTGTTTTGCTTAAATTGCTCGAACCAATTAGTTAACATAGGTTATACTTTATTTTATGAGGTTTATAAACCATATATATCTTCTTCTTTATCATTTGGATAAGTGAGTTTAAAACCTAAATTAAGATCTTTAGTTTCATTTGGATTTAAAGTAAATCGCCAAGTTAATAATCCAGTTTGTTTATCATATTGAGCACCATCATATTTGGTATCAGCAAGTATTACGGTTTTATTTAAAATTACCGGTAGCTGATCATTAACTTCTATATCAATTGGCAATGTTTTATTATTTTTGACATCAATAGTATAAGCATACTTTTGTGAAATATCATCACCAGATAGTAATGGAGTTGAGGTTTCTTTAACATTACGATTGCGGGCGATTAAAATGTTTTTATCACGTCCTAATGAAAAATCCAATGTCTCTTTAGCACTTTGGGTTGAGATAGTTGTCTCACCAACAAAATCTCCATTAAAGAAGATATTGGCTTTTCCTGAGAATAGATTCAGTTTATCCCAGTCTCTTATCTGTGCTAGTAAATAAACACTACTATCTAATTTAGGCGTTGAAATATAATGATAACTAGCTTCAACTTCTTTTGTCTGCAATGTAAGAATATTATTTTCACTATTGGTTTTGATAGTATGAGGTAATTTAACATCAAAATGGGTATTGATACCTAAAGTATTAACTTTGGTATTTTGGCCAGGTTCTACCAATCTTGATTTTGATTCTCGTTCGTAATATTCTTCTTTCTCGGACTTGGAAAAAAATAGACCACTTTTTTCACTATAAACATCAATATACCATGGATTAATTTCTGGGGCAGATATACCTTTACTTGGATTAGAGGTTGATAAACTAAAATCGACATTTTGCCAATCTAAACCACTGTTTTGATAAATTGCTGCTTTATAGGTCAATTGTAAAGGCGAATTAATATCGGCAACTCGGACATCATAAATTGGTTCCCAACCAGCTTCAGAGGTAACATATGAAAGTGTAATAGGTAATGTAATATCTTTATTGGAAATGACTTTGACAACAACCGCATTATGTAATTTGTCAGCTTCTTGCATTTCATCTATTTGGGTTTGGCATTGTTTAATTTGTTCATCTAACAAATCAATTTCTTTTTGTAATCGACTTTGTTCATTTAATGTCAAAATTAGATTAGCTTTCACAAAATCAAGTGCATTTTTCATGGCAACTAAATCAGCAGATCCACTTTTAACTAAACTATCTAAGCGATTACCTTGCAAAAGTGAAACTTGTTCATTCACCACTTTTAATTGAATTTCTACAATATCATGCTTTTCTTGTAGTTGTTGCAGTTTATCAATAACTTTTTGAATATCCTGATCATTATTAATACTTCCAGCATATTTATTATTTAATGATGTCGACAATATTTTGACATCATTATTACCAAAACCAACATTGATTGAATCAGGCTTAACATTATTAGCGATACCTGTTAATATGATTTCACTTTTACCTTTAGTTAATAAAACAGTTGACTGACCTTGTAATTCGGCACCTTGTAAAAACAAAGTTACTTTATTTAATGTAACATTATTATTTGCCAAAGCACTCCCTGAAATTAATGCAATCGCCAATGCAATTTTATGAATTTTCATATTAGCATTTCCCTATATCACCATGATTTTATTTATTAATCTACTAAATTAATGTAATTAAAAATATAATTATCTACAGTTTTTTATGATAAAAATACTCATTATTTTATATTTAATCAGCATAAGATTTAAATTACAAATCAAAAATATTTATTTTTTGTTTAGTATATTGAACATTTATAAAAAATGATGTAAATTTTGTAAAAAATAAAAAACGAAAAGGAGGCGGTATGGATGGTTTCAATTATTTAAAAGCAGCCATAAAACGCAAAAACTTATCATTACAGACTGTTGCTGATGCTTGTCAAATGACTAAAGGTTATTTGAGCCAATTGATTAATAATAAAATTAAAAATCCAAGCGCACAGAAATTACAATCACTGCATCATTATTTACAAATAGACTTAGCCAACAAAAATAAAAAAGTTGGAGTGATTTTTGGAAAATTTTATCCATTGCATACTGGTCATATTTATTTGATTCAACGTGCAATTAGCCAAGTTGATGAACTTTATATTATTCTTTGTTCCGACACCATCCGGGATATGGCGTTATTTGAAGAAAGTGCTATGTCACGCCAACCAACGATCAATGATAGGATTCGTTGGTTGTTACAAACATTCAAATATCAAAAAAATATCCATATTGAACTTTTAGAAGAAGATGGTATTCCGGCTTATCCAAATGGTTGGAATGAATGGAGTGATAGAGTCAAAAAATTATTTAAAGAAAAAGGCATTAATCCTAGTTGCGTCTATTCAAGTGAACCACAAGATGTAGCCATGTATAAAGATTTATTCGATTTAGACACAGTACTTATCGATCCTACTCGGCAATTTATGCAAGTCAGTGGTACTCAAATTCGTCAAGCCCCATTAAAAAATTGGCAATATATACCAACAGAAGTGAGACCATTTTTTGTGAGAACGGTGGCTATTCTTGGTGGTGAATCAAGCGGTAAATCGACATTAGTAAATAAATTAGCCAATATGTTTAATACCACTAGTGCTTGGGAATATGGCCGTGATTATGTATTTTCTCATCTTGGTGGCGATGAACGTGCATTGCAATATGCTGACTATGATAAAATTGCATTAGGGCATGCTCAATATATTGATTTTGCTATCAAACATGCTAATAAAGTGTCATTTATTGATACTGATTTTATTACCACTCAAGCATTTTGTAAAAAGTATGAAGGTAAAGAACATCCTTTTTTACAAGCTATGATCAATAATTATCGATTCGATTTAGTTATCTTATTAGGTAATAACACACCGTGGGTTGCTGATGGATTAAGAAGTTTAGGCAGTCCAAAACAACGAAAAGATTTTCAACAATTACTGATCTCATTGTTAGAAAAAAATCATATCAAATACATCCAAATTGATTCACCAGATTATGAAGAGCGTTATTTGCGAAGTATCGAACTAGTCAATCAACTTATTAATGATGAAGAGTAATAATTATGAATAAATTAAGCCATTTTGCCATAGCTATTGGCCGCAATAAATTTTATCCATTGTTTTGTATTATCTGTGTCACCGGAGCATATATATATACGGATCCAATTAATGATTTCAATTTACGCTATGCAGTATCATATGCTGGTGCATTTTTTGGCTTGTTATGTGTGATCTTATTAGCAAAACGAAAAAATTTAGGTAATGTGCTTGGTATGCTAGCGGTAATTGCTGAATGTTGTGCAAATTTCCTTGGGGGCAATATTGGGGCGGGTTTGCCAACGTTTTACTATTTTGGCTCACATATTTATGGCATATTAACTTGGCAAAAAAATCTAGATAATAATAAAAGCGTTAAAGTTCGTACTTTAAATGAAAATGCCTTTTTATATGCGTTAATATTCCTCATTGCGGCTGCTTTTTTCAATATTTATTTAACTAATGAAATCGGCGCAATAAATACCTCCTACCAACTTATTACTAACTGCTTTATATTCGGTCTGGGCGTAGTTGCTCAACTTTTATTAATGATGAGATATGCTTTCAATTGGTATTTATGGGTCTTATTAAATGTATTAGTTATTAGTTTAAATATTTATACTGACAATATTGTTATCGCAACCCAGTATTTAATTTATCTGTTTAATGCAATATACGGTATTTGTGAGTGGAAACTTTCCGAACAAAATGAAAAAGAGAAGAAAAATTAATTTTTAATAAATGAAAGAGAATAGTTAAATTGAAAAAGAAGCAAATAATCAAATTATTTGCTTCTTTTTCATTATTCTATATCGCCATCTACAAGCGGTACGAATTTCACTTCACCGATATTCTTGGTAATAAAATTATCACCATCGCGTTCAATTAATTGTAACGTTTGCTGATTTTTACCTACAGGTAATACTAACCGCCCTTTATCAGCTAGTTGTGTCAGCAGACTCGAAGGCACTTCCGTTGCCGCTGCAGTTACAATTATACCATCAAATGGCCCTCGTTCTGGCCAACCTTGCCAACCATTGCCATGACGAGTTGAAATATTATGGATATCTAGTAATTTTAATCTTCGTTTGGTATTCCATTGTAAACTTTTAATTCTTTCTACTGAACAAACATGATTTACTAACTTGGCTAAAACTGCCGTTTGATATCCTGAACCAGTACCGATTTCAAGTACCTTTGCATTAGGCGTTAAGTTTAATAACTCCGTCATTTTAGCAACAATATAAGGTTGAGAAATAGTTTGACCACTACCAATAGGTAACGAGCAATCATCATAAGCTTGATGTGAAAGCGCTTCATCAACGAACTTTTCACGTGGTATTGAAGCTATAGCCTCTAAAACACGATCATCTTTTATGCCCTGCTGGCGTAATAAGTCAATCAACCGCTGCCTTTTTAAACTTTGCATTTTAGTTACTCATTTTCAATAATCAATTCACGTAATACACTTGTTGCATAACAACCTGAAGGTAAATAAAAACTGATGTCTAAGTTATTTTCATCTCGCCATTGCCACTCTAGTTGCTCAGGGCGCAACAATATTGAGCGTCGCATCGTTTCAACGCGTTCCTTTCTAAATAACTCAGTAAAACAAGACCAATTTTCCAAACAACTTTGTTCAAATGTTAAAGCAATAGATTCAGTACCTAATCCTGAATCTCCCACCAAAGGAGCGGTAATATTAATCTCACCATTTTGTAAACGTTGCTGTAAAAGTGATAATTCCTCAGTTTTAGACAAAAACCAACTATTACTTTTTGATAATTGTAATATATCCCCATCAATAACTGTTTGCTGAATCTGGCGTTGAATCCTTTGACTGACTATATCATTAAAAATAGCACTTCGTGCCGCAGAAAGATAAAAGCTTCTTTTTTTACGGTCTTTAACTGAAATTTCACCATTGGCCCACTTTATTGCTTGATTAATATTATTTTGCTCACGTCCAAATCGTTGTTCGCCAAAATAATTAGGAACACCATGCTGTTTAATTAAGTCTAATTTTGATTCGACTTCTTGTTTATCAGTCAAATTTCTTAAAACAATTTTAAATCGGTTACCTTTTAAAGCCCCTATTTTCAATTTTTTATTATGCCGAGTAACCTGCAATATTTGACAGCCAGTTAAATCAAATTGTGAAAAATCTGGAGTATCTTGGCCAGGCATATGTAGACTAAACCATTGTTGGGTGACTGCTTGGCGATCTTTAAGGCCTGCATAACTGACATTTTTGGCTGAAATGCCAACATATTTAGCTAACTGTTCAGCCACAAAGACCGTATTACAATCTTTCTTTTCGAGATACACTAAAATATGTTCACCTTCACCAGTTAAATCAAAACCTAGTTCTTCGATAACAATAAAATCTTCATATTGTTGCTTATATAAACCATAGCTTGTTGGTTTACCATAAAAATAATTGAGTTGTGCTAACACGTAATCGCCTATTGTCTAATTTGTTTCTATTTCTTTGCTAATAACACTACGGCTTCACAAGCTATACCTTCTTTACGGCCAGTAAAACCCAATTGTTCAGTCGTCGTTGCTTTAACACTAATCTGATCAAAATGTACTTGCAAATCTTCAGCAATATTAACCCGCATTTGATCTACATGAGGTCTCATTTTCGGTTCTTGTGCAATAATGGTCGTATCTAAATTAATTAATTTATAACCTTTAGATTGGATAATACCATACACTTCTTTCAATAATAATCGGCTATCTATACCTTTGTATTTAGGATCTGTATCTGGAAACAATTTACCAATGTCACCTAAGGCCAATGCACCAATTAATGCATCAGTAATAGCATGTAAAACCACATCACCATCAGAATGAGCAACAAGACCAAACTGATAAGGGATTTTCACTCCAGCTAATATAATTGGTCCTTCACCACCAAATTTATGGACATCAAACCCATGACCGATTCGCATAATCTACCTATATTAATTTTGATTAGTTAAATAAAATGATGCTAAGTTTAAATCTTCTGGTCGAGTAATTTTTATATTATCTCGACGACATTCCACCAATAATGGATGACCACCACAATACTCTATAGCCGATGCTTCATCAGTAATTGCAATGTTATTTTTTAATGCTTCACTTAAACACATTTTAAGTTCACCAGCATTAAATAATTGCGGCGTAGCAGCGCCCCATAAATAAGTTCGATCGATAGAGTGATCAATAACAGTTTGATTATCTCTATAAGCTTGTTTAATCGTATCACTTAGTGGTGTTGCTAATATTCCACCCTTATTTTCTTGTAATACTCGATTTATTAATTTTGTAATATCTTCATGAGTCACACATGGCCTTGCGGCATCATGAACTAAGGCCCATTGGTGATCATTAACTAAATTCAAACCAGCTAATACAGAATCAGCTCGAGTTTCACCGCCATAAGCCACTTTAACATTGTCTTGCAAAGCGAGTTCAAGTGTATTAAAAAACTTATCTTCAGGACTGATGACCACCACTACACAGGAGATATTGGGATGAGTTAACAATTTTTGTATAGTATGTTCCAATATTGTCATTGGACCAATTTTTAGATATTGTTTAGGTAATTGGCTTTTCATGCGACAACCCACTCCTGCCGCAGGAACGATTGCGATAATATCACTATTATTTGTCACGTAATACCTTATTATTTTGCTTTAGAATCAATAATTATTCGATAAAAATACTCATTGGCTTTAACCATACCTAAATGGCTGCGCGCTCTTTCTTCAATCGCTTCATAGCCTTTCTGCAAATCGTCAACTTCCGCAAACATCTGTTCGTTACGTGCTTTCAACATATCATTCTCTCGATGCAGATTCTGTAATATTTGCACATTTTCTTGATAATCATAAATGTTATTCTTCCCATACCACAATGAGTACTGTAAATAACCCAGCACTAGTAGTAATAAAAATGGAATTTTCCACCTAATCATGAGTTTAATTTATCTCTTAACTTAAATACATTTAACAGGTTTTGGTAAGCCTGCTAGTTTAGTTGCTTGTTTAGCTGGACCATCAGGAAATAACTTATATAAATAGCGACTATTGCCCTTTTCTGGACCAAATTTTTTTTCCATTGCTTTAACCAATGCTCGAATTGCCGGTGAAGTTTTATATTCTAAGTAAAAATCACGAACAAATAAAATCACTTCCCAGTGAGCATCAGTTAACTCTATAGATTCTAAAGTAGCTAATTCAGGTACTAAATCAACAGTCCAATCCTGCCAATTTTTTAAATACCCTTTATCATCAGTGTCTATTTGATTTAACATTTTTCAAAACATAACTTAATATTTGCTGCGTATTATACTCGATTAATAAGATTGCAACACTAGTTTTGGCGAGTAAACAATCTAGTTTTGCTGAATTTCGCCCGAATTTGGCGAAAATTAAAGCAGTCGATAAAAAATATTAAATTTACTATTTACAAACAAGTCCGTCTCCTTTAATATTCACAGCCATTGCGGAAGTGTGGCTGAGCGGTTGAAAGCACCGGTCTTGAAAACCGGCGAGGGGCGACCCTCCCAGAGTTCGAATCTCTGCGCTTCCGCCATTTATTTTTATGGCAGAATCCACTGCAATGTAATAGAATCCACTAGAATCTTGGTAGTCATGAGGTTACGTGGATTTTTTTATTTCCGCTTTTTCATTAATCTTATGCTCATCCAGAGTAAATCATTTCAATCCACGCTTAGAACTTGTACCAAAACGTCCACCTAAAAATACTGGACCGTTTTGTATTTTTTATTAAATGCGCCTATCTCGTTCTACATAATTCAACACATTAAAAAAATGTTGGGGGATTATTCATGGCAAGGCTAATTGAAAAACTGACAGCTTTATCTGTGAAAAAAATAAATACAGCTGATTGTTATGACGATGGAGGTGGACTTTGCGCTAGAGAATCAGGAGCAAAATCTTAGATATTTCGTTTTAATTTTAAAAAGAGAGTATTGAATCAGACTTGGCGCTACATATATTGTTTGTTTGTCGGAAGTAAGAGAAGAAGCGCGCAACTGTCGAAAGTTGTTAAGAGAAAAAAACAGTTGAAGAAAACAAGGATGGTTATATTTATTTGGACGTAAAGTGAATGGTCGACAAACAAGCCATCACATATTTAAAGTTTTTAACATAACAGCACTATCATTAAGACAAAAAATATAGATTATATAAACTCTAATATATCACCAGTAGACATTTTTTTTGAATTTAATATTTTTTCTGCAATTTTACCTGTACAATGACATGTATAAAAATTAGTCGTATTTGTTTTTTTTAAAATTCTAAGCACGAATGGTAATTTTAATACAGAAAGCCCATTAAAATGTAATCCACCAACTATTGCATAAACTCTTTTATCCCCAGTTATTCTGATAGCTTTATTTATATGTTTCTTCAAACCAGCATGATTGCATCCGGTAATAATGACTAATCCCTTTTCTGAACAATAAACTAAACTAGAATCATCATTAATATAGTCTAACCTTATTTTATTATCAGTTTTAATAATTCCTGTGGGTAATTTGCATCCACCAACATCACCAAGAAATACCATTTTTTTTGTTAACCAAATAGCTTCTGTTGTTAACTTTATATCAAATTTTGTTTTCAATTTTTCCAAAGATAACCTGCCATCCGATCGAATTTTTAGTGGATTGATGGCATATCTTTTTTCTAATGCATCAGGATGCGCTATTAGCGTTATTTTTTCTAATGTATCCTGATTTATATTTACATGTTTTATTCCACCAGAATGATCATAATGACCGTGTGATAAAACTATATAAGTTATGTTATTTAGAGTTAAATTTTCACTCCATTCAGATCCACAATCCATTAGAATTTTTGTATTATCATCTTCAATATAGAAACTAACACCTTTATTGGGACTTAATTTGAAGCCTCTAATATCATTAATTAATAATTTTATTTTCATATACTACTCAAAACATGATTTTCCAAAAAAACTAACAAGCATGGTAAATTGAGATTTCCAAAGAAAGAAGTAGCAGCTCCATACCCATTTAATACATTATCCAATGAAGAAAGAGGGAAAACTCCAATATGAGATATATAATTATCAAAAATTTTATTTGATGTCACTAAATATCTTATTGCTCTACATGTTG
This sequence comes from Gilliamella sp. LMG 34362, assembly GCF_984569125.1. Classification (NCBI taxonomy): domain Bacteria; kingdom Pseudomonadati; phylum Pseudomonadota; class Gammaproteobacteria; order Orbales; family Orbaceae; genus Gilliamella; species Gilliamella sp. LMG 34362. Next base: position 2,122,562 of record NZ_OZ474902.1, read on the forward strand.
CTGCATTTCCTGTTGCACATGTAGGCTTATTATTTTTAATAACCAGAAAATTCTCCCCACCGACTTCCATAAAAACGTCTTGGTTTGATTGTCTGAAAGCAGGATTGGATGTTATTTTGCTTTTTATATCTCTTTTAAATCTATCGGCCATATTTTTTTCACTAACATAGAATGATTTTATATCTACTTTAGAATCTTTTTTTATTTTTCTTATTAATTTATTCACATATATAGGCATAACGTAAGGCGATACAGCTTGTTTTCTATAGTGATTAGAGCCATCAATTTCTTCTCCGTCACTTTTTCCATGTAAAAATCATGTATTTCCATTTCTAATATAAGAACAGTGATATTTTTTTAGTCAGAAATGATGATAAACACAGTTCAGCTTGCCCAGCACCAATGATTACACTGTCGTAAGTCATGAATTTTATCCTCTAATAGATATATGTTGGGTGAGCATGTATCAATTCAAAGGTTATTTAATTGAATAAACTAGCTATATTAGATCTCTCATTCTTTTTTTTAAATGAAAATAATTGTCAAGGAATAAATAACTATTTGAAATATAAAGAGTTAAATAAATCAATAATTTTATTTTATAAAATGAAGTCAGCTTATTTGTTCAAGACAATATTAGTCACCCATTTATATAATGTCGTTAACTTTTCACAATCTAATAACCAAACAAGAGATGGAGTAACATAATAAAAAATAATATGGAAGTGGCTATGTCTGTGAATTTTTTACTCGGTTGTGAGGGTAATTATATTACGGGTCAAACTCTAGTTATTGATGGTGGAATGTCTGCTTAATGAAACAGTATTTTGTGATGCTGTTCATAGAAGCAATGATTAAAATAAAAGATGTAAATGGAGTGTACGATGGAAAACAACACCGATGACCGACAATTCAATGGTTTAACACGATATAAAAAATTGATTATTTTATCTGTTATTTTCCTTGTTTCAGGGATAGGATATTTCATTTTTTGGTACATGTTTTCTCGGTTTACAGAATCTACAGATAATGCGTATGTTATGGGAAATCAAATTCCAATTCATACTCAAATAAGCGGAGGAATCTCCTCCATTTACGTTGATGATAATGACTTTGTAAGAAAAAAAGATGTTATCGCTCAATTAGAATCAATTGATGCTGAAAATAATTTTAGTTATGCAAAAAATGAATTAGCCAAGGTAATAAGAGAAATTCAACAGATCAAACTGACAACTGAAAAATTGTCAGCAAGTATTCAATTAAAGCAAGCGACATTAGATAAATTAGAAAAAGATTTAGCTCGGAGAGAAGGCCTTTGGTCTCGTAATGCTATTTCAAAAGAAGAAATAGAGCATGCTAGGCAAGATGTATTAATTGCGTTAAATGACTTAAAAATTTCCAAGCAAGAGTTAGAAATTAATAATGCCCTATTAATGCAGAATTCATTATTACAACAACCACGTATTCAGCAAGCTATTTCTAAACTAAAGGAAGCTTGGCTTAACTTAAAACGAGTAACAATTGTTTCCCCTGTCACTGGATATGTTTCGAGGCGCCAAGTCCAAGTTGGAACACAGGTTAATAGAGGAGAACGATTATTAGTTATTGTTCCTTTGGATCAAGTTTGGGTAGAAGCTAACTTTAAAGAAGTTCAATTAAAACACATTCGAATAGGACAAAAAGTTAAGTTAACTAGTGATTTTTATGGAGATGATATTAAATTCGACGGGGTGATTACAGGAATTGCTATGGGAACGGGAAGTGCATTTTCGTTATTACCAGCACAAAATGCAACAGGAAATTGGATTAAAGTAGTTCAGCGTTTACCTGTTCGTATTGAATTGAATAAAGAGCAAATTAAGGAATATCCATTACGGGTAGGGTTATCTATGTATGTAACAGTGGATACCAGTGATGTAAGTGGAAAATTACTTACTGATATTTCACCTCAAGAAATTAAATATCAAACAGATGTACTTGCTTACGACTTAGATGAATTCGAGGAACTAGTACGAGAAATTATGCAAAATAACTTAATTTTAGAGAGTAATATTCAGTGAATCATAAAATGTCACCATTATATCTATCAGGTGCAAAATTAATTGGGCTTATTGTTGCATTGGCAACAGTGGCCTTCTTACAAATTTTAGATTTAACAATTGCCAATGTAGCTCTCTCTACTATTGCTGGAAACCTAGGAACATCAAGTAGTCAAGCAACATGGGTAATTACATCATTTGCCGTATCCAATGCCATTTCAATTCCTTTATCTGGATGGCTAGCTAAATACTTTGGGGAAGTTAAATTATTTTTGTTTTCAATTTTGTTGTTTGTATTTGCTTCTTGGTTATGTGGTGTGTCCAACAGCCTTGAAATGTTAATTATTTCACGAGTACTACAAGGTGCGGTTTCTGGACCAATTATTCCTCTTTCTCAAAGCTTATTATTAGCTAACTCTCCAGATTCCAAAAAAAATATGTCTTTAGCAATATGGTCGATGACTATTATTATTGCTCCCGTCTGCGGACCTATTTTGGGTGGATGGATAAGTGACAATTTATTTTGGGGCTGGATTTTTTTACTAAATGTGCCAATTGGTCTAATAGCATGGATAAGTATTAGAATATTATTAAAAGGACGAGAAACAGAAATAAGTAAATCTCGAATAGATACTATCGGGCTTGCTTTATTAATATTTGGTGTTGGTAGTTTACAGCTTATTTTAGATAGAGGAAAAGAACTGGATTGGTTTAATTCATCTGAAATTATTATTTTATCTGTGATAGCGTTAGTAACACTTTCTTTTTTTGTTCTTTGGGAAATGACATCGAATCATCCTATTGTTGATCTATCTTTATTTAGATCAAGAAATTTTACAGTAGGGACGATTTGCATAAGTTTGGCATTTTTGCTACATATAGGAACATTAGTTATGCAACCACAGCTATTACAACGAGTTTTTGGTTATACTGCAACGTGGGCAGGATTAGCATTGTCTCCCATCGGTTTAGTTCCTATCGTTCTTGCTCCAATTGTCGGCCGTTTGGTTCCTTATTTAGATATGAGGAAGCTTGTGACTTTTGGTTTCATTGTTTTTGCTTTGTGCTTTTTTTGGAGAGCTTACTCGTTTGAGCCTAATATGGATTTTTCGAGTTCAGCATGGCCCCAATTCTTTCAAGGATTTGCGATAGCTTGCTTTGTTATGCCTTTGAATATAATAATTTTAACTGATATACCTTCTCACAAGTTAGCGGCAGCAGGAAGTTTATTTAATTTTTTTAGAACATTATCTACTTCCATTGGTACTTCTTTAACAAATTCATTATGGGAACATCGTGAAGCAATTCATCACAACCAACTAACTGATCTAATGAATCAAAATATACAAACGCTAGAATACACTTATCAGCAGTTTCAGTTGCAAGGTTTTTCTGAAACTCAAGCTTCGGCAAAACTAGCACAAAATATTACTAATCAGGGGCTGGTAATCGCAACCAACGAAATTTTTTGGCTATATGGAATTATTTTTCTACTATTAATCATAGTTGTTTGGTTTGCAAAATCAACTATTACATCAAAGAATGAAATAGAAAAATAGTTGGTTGGATAAGCACTTAATTAATAACAAGATTATAATATTTTGAAAAATAAAAATGAACTTCAAAAACTTTATTGATGGGATTATCTACATGCAATGTACATGTTTTTTCTTTGTTTATACCTATGCAAAAAATATCTTCATATGAAAGTGTAATACCAGTTGAGCTAAACGCCTTATATAAACTCTCTTGGGCTGAAAATACTAAAGTAATGTAATGTGTTATGTCCATTATGATATCACTGGGAGTAGGACATTTTAGGATCGTTTGACTTAAATCAATTACTTTTTGAGTGGACATTATTTTTTCTATATCAACGCCTATGCTTTCAACCTCATTTGAGTGTTTTATTGTAACCACAGTTACAAAATTATTAGATTGAGATATTGAACCAGCTATGTTTTTAGGCCATAAAACGGCTCCGTTGGAACTTTTTAGTCTCCAGTAATATTCTCCCTCACGCAATAAGTTTTCTAATGCCGTAGCTGAACACATTCTACTAGCTAAGAACTCTATTTTTCTTCTTACTGGAAAGTATTGAACATCTTTTTTTAATTTTAATGGTAAATCATCAAAATTATTAATATTAAAATTATCTACTGAAAATGGCAAAAAGATTGCGAAATATTTTGAGATCCTATAATAAAATTTTTGGTGATAGGTTTAAAATAGCCAAAAATACGCTTGTATTGTTCTTGATTAACTTTATATATGATATGTGTTATCCTTTAGTTAGTTTTAGTTAATCGAATTACGTATATATAGTCTTTACATATGGTTTATGTTACTGTTTTTAATGACAAGGATGTTTATTTAGCAAGGATAAAATATCATGTTAGACAATGATTTGTTAGTTAAAGTGCACCGACAAAATTTATCTACATTGCTTTTTATAAACAATATCACGACGGATTGGCATCGTCACCCTTCTCTTCAATTGACAATATCATTGCACAATATGTCTTTTGAGCTAGAAACACCAGATGAAAAAAAAGATGTGTTTGGTTTTATTATTCAATCAAATGTTCCTCATAAACTGAGCGCACCAGATGTCTGTTGTATTAATTTGCTTATTGACCCAGAAAATCCCTATTATCACTTATTATCGCATTTTACTGAAACTAATCCTGTTTATTTTCTAACTAAAGAAGAAGCATTAAAAATTGCCAGTTATTTTATGAAATCTGTTACGATTAGCCAACCATTTGATCTTTATCACGTCTATAAGTTATTACGTGAGTCAGATCCTAATTGTTCATGTGATCAAGATAACCGCATTAATAAAGCAGTCTCTATTATTTCATCATTACCCATAAAGCAAATTTCATCGAGGGAAATCGCCGAAAAAATACACCTTTCTGAAAGTCGCTTTCTTCATCTTTTTCGTTCTGAGTTGGGTATTAATTTCAGGGGTTATCTATTGTGGAAAAGATTACAGGATGTAATTGATACACTCGACTCCCCTACAACACTGACAAAATTAGCCAATGATATGGGATTTTCTGATTCGGCTCATTTTAGCAGAACATGTTTATCTAGTTTGGGGCTGAGACCATCACAACTGAAACGAGCTTTAATAATTGATAATAAAGACACTATATGCGGAAAACATTACTGTTTGTACAGCGTATTTCAGGCATTACATACCTAAAATATACTGTATTATCGTTTATATACTACTAACTGAATATAAGATTCTTCATTTCAGAAATATTGACCAAAGATTGCATTTGATTAATCGCAATACCATTGAGCTGTATCAAGCGTTCGCAAGCACTTATACCTTGATGAATTAAGACTGAGTTAATACTTTCCAAATTAGATAAAATGACTAATTGCTCTTTTGAATCATTATGTAAACAATTAACAATGCATCCGAATATGGAAAAAATACACTTGATAAATATTGAAGATAGTATGTTACATTTTCATATTGAGTACAAAACTAGAGGAACACCTATCCCTCATACACATCGTTATTATGATAAAAAATTAAATTTAATCAATATACGTTGAACCGAGAATATAACTATATAAAAAATATATATTTGCAAGTATTCTATCTGGAATTTTTTGGTAAAGAAATAACTGATTTCAGGATAAGTCATTTTCATTGTAGTGTTACTTATTTTTCTGCCCTGTAGTATCACTTCACCATTTATTTGTAAAAATAATTGAGGAGTGTATACCATCACATTAATGTTTGGGGATTAATAACCTGTTCTCGTTTGGATAATTATGGATAGAGGAGTTAGCTATGCTTAAGGCTCATTCTAACTAAAAAACAATTACCTAAATAGACATACTACTACAAAAGTATAACATCCTACTTAGGCATTAAAATTGATAGTGCACTATAAATAACTAAATAAATATAGATTTAATAGTGCTGTAACAATCTTTGATTAAAGGTTAATATTCAAAGCTTCTTGCAACTGTTTTGCTTTCGCAACTGCTGTTGACTTTAATTTTGATGAAGCTATTGTATGTAGACCTTCCCATTTAGCATCTTTGTTTGTTATGTAACCACGCAATGCAGCTTCTTTCAAATAAGCAGCATACTGTAACGATATATCTAAAATACGATTTGTCCAGACTGGTATTTTTTCCCCTCGACTAACAAGATTACCAACAAAACGAACACATTCAATTAAAATAGGCCAAAGTAGCGGTAAAAATTTAATTTCTTTTTCTAATGACCTAATAAGTTTTGCAGGACTTACAATGGGATTTTTTAAAAATAGTAAAATTGCTCTACGAACAGTTCCTTCATCAATACGACCCGTTAAAACATAATTTTCAGCAAAATAGGCACCCTCGCCATCTTGAGCAAGAAGCCCAATAACAACCATTAATAAAGTATTCGATAATGCGGGTATTTCTGTACTAGATAATGGTTCATATTTATTACTTAGCCAATTTAGAAATAATGAAACATTTGATAATGCGGGTATTTTTGTACTAGACAATGGGCCATCTTCATTTTTTAACCAATTTCGATATTTGCTGACCAGTAAGGCTTTTTTATCATTATCCCAATGCAAATAAACACTTTTCTGGCTATCCGTTGTAAATTTAGGGTGTTCTATGGGGGCTGGATATGCTTGACATTGCCCTTCTTCTAAATCATAAAACCAATTTGTTTTTACTATATGAAAAACTCGGTCATTAATATCTGGTAGTTTCAATGTAAAAATGAAAGCAGAATTAGATTTGCTTTGCTCAAATAAATCAATTGAGATAATAGCGCCATCATCAAGTACCGGAATGTTTTTTTCTTTTTTAGGCCAAATTTTATCAAAATCAGTTACATTAACTTCATTAGATTTTTTTGATTTAACAGACTTAATGTCTGGTAATTGAGTAATAATATATTTTGCTACATTGATTACCCGTGAACTGCCTGTTTTTTCAGCTAAAGTTCTCAAACCTAAAAGATCCAGTTGATTTGGCGACGCAAGTCCATTAGTAACTGCAAACTGAACTTCGGGTAAAAATTCTGCTATAGCATTTACAATTTCATCAGTTCCCACTAGTAATCTCGGCGCTTTTAAAGAGGCTAAAATTAATTCGTCTAAAATTGGCCATACAACTGATAAAAGCCCTTGCTGAGCAATATTTGACAGCGTTGCAACTAAGCTAACTAATTTAGAAGGAGTGCTATTTATCCAGTCTAGTAAGAAAACATCAGCAATTCCTGGTATAAGCAAACCTCTTTCCCATGCCTCATTCATGGCTAAGGCTATATCAGCTATAGCACGGGGTGATGCTGAACGCTGTGCAGCGAGAATATTCATTGCAACACCAGCAGTAAACGGTATTTGCCGTTTTGCAATTTGCCTAAAAATGAGGCCTTTGGCATGCTCCATTTCATTGAATGAGGAAACACTCAGTCGTATAGCCGCATCACCCCAGAGCGGAAACACAGAAAATGCACTAGTAGTCAAATCAGCTAAAGAATCAAACCGTTTAGGAAAGTATTGTAATGATGGAGTGGTTGGAATTTTTATATCCCCAAAATATTCCTCATTATAATCTAATAAAACTTCTTTTACAGGGCAATCAAGATAAGCTAAAACTATGTCACCAGCGTTAACAGGCATTTTTTTACCTGATTGTAAAATGACATCAACCTTTAACGTTTTTAATAAGTTTAAATTTTTACTACTTTGTGTTTTGGTATCCAAACGAGTTAAAGCTAAAAATATATCTGCTTCAAGTGCATGAATATTATTTTTCTGATATTTTTCTAGCCGTTTACAAAGATCATCAACTGTAATTGAAAGATCACTCTTACTGGGAGTTGATAAAATACAAGGTAATTGATCTAAATTTTTACAAACTACATAATTACGAGCATGCAATACTTCATGTACCATATCTTTCTGATCAGCGCCCCAATAGCCTTCAGGTTCGATTCCTTTCACCCAACAAGCAATTAAATAAAATAGCACATCAAAAGATATTGTTTTCAATCCAGCCAAACTTGTTTTAGCCGATTGAGGATCGGTATAAGCGATCTTATTTGCAACAGCTAAAAATCTTTCAGCAACAGTATCACAAACAAACTCTCTTCGATTAACCAGTTCACTGGCAAGCTCTGTTAGTGCTTGAGGTGTAACTTCTCCCCAATCAAATTGAGGACATATCCATAAAGATGGTGTTTTTTGCCAAAGATGTTTAATGTCCTGTGTATGACTTTCTTCAATTTGTGCATAATTGAGTTGCCAATGGTTAGCCAATTGACGAGCTAACTTTGCAATAGATTTATCTTTATCGTCACACCATATCGCCAGCCATGGTGTGAGTTGCGCTACATCATTAGGGGCTACTCTTGTCATTGCTGTTTTTAAAACTAACTGTTTTGTTGATTTAACCTTTGCTGAAAATGAGGCTATCATTACCTCATTAAAAAGTTCATCATCAACATTCTCAATCAATATAGGAGCAATTTTTGCAATTACACTTGATTCACCTTTGGCAAGTAAAGGAATCAAAATTGCTGCTCTTTCATGTAACGTTGTAGTACTTATCCCCAACTCATCTATAGCACTAACCCAAACCTTTCTATCCCCAGGTCGAATAGCATTATCTAACGCAAAAAAGATAAACTCTATTGCATCGTGTTTTGAGAGCCAACCTTGTTTAACACCTTCGATAAATACAGAAAAGAATGGTCCGGTTGCAGGTACATTGACGGCAATCGCTATTTTAATATGCTCAGAAAACCTGCGTTTTATTTGTTCTTGTGTTGGTAACTCTTGTGTCGATACTGCTCTAGAATAGTCTTCAGCAGGTAATCCCATGGACAAAGCAGCATAAACGGCCCAATCTTTCATATATTCGTAGCTTTCAGGAATAGCTAAATTTAACTGATCAACAAGTTGAACTGCAATATCACCAAATACACTTGAAGAGTGTTCAAATACTCTTCTTCTGGATACGCAAGCTTTGCTGATAAAGTTAGTCGCATACTTTTCACCCTTATCCTTAATAATAGGCAGTAATAATGGCCTATCAGCAAAATAAGCGAACTCTAGAGCACGGGTGATAGAAACTCCAATCCTAATAGCATACAATGTAATATGTTTGAGATTGCATTCAATATATCCTTCATTGGTGTAAGTACTGTTCGCTTCTCTTTTAATAAGACGCTCCCAGTCTCCATTTTTTAGACCATTCAGCGCAATTTTTTGTTGTTCTTTTGTTCCTAGTGGTTGCTGTAATATGGTATCTATAGTTACTTTTTCCCATCCCAAAGAGTTAAAAATAGCGACGGCTTCTTCAAGCTTAGCGTTCATAAATACCTTCCTTGATTTGTACAGCTAAAACGTGCTTACAGGGACCTTTTTTCTGTTGATTCTTAAGATACCAACTACATGTACATTGAGGATTGCAATTCAATTGATTTGTAGGAATAGACACTCGATAACTATCATCTGTAGAATTGACTATCCATGTCATCTCATCAATTTTTTCGATCCGATCAACTAATTTATGCGCACCAATAAGCCGTGGGTTATCTTTTAAAACTCGGTTCGGATCTTCTGGTAACTCGCGATGAAAATAAGAACCTTCATATGCATCAAACCCAAGTTTTCCACAAACGGCAAGATAAGCAAGTGCCCGCTCAATGCGATAATCCTCTAATGCTGAAGCATTTGACAATTGTTCTTTATTAATAAGCGCATCAAACTGTAAAAGATCATTCACTATTTTTGAATCTTTTTGTTCTGCTGATGAAACTAAAGAGGTTAACAATGCTCCTTCACCAGAATATCCTTGCCATGCTTCAGCTGTTAAGCTGAGTGTTAAACGAGCGCCCAAAAGGCTTACTTCAATCATGCATGGCCCCTGCTCGTTATTTTGCAAACAGTAAAAGGTTAAACTTATAATATTAGTTATTAGCCGTTTAAGTGCATTGAGACGATGCAAGCCAGATATATAAACACTATGCGTATCGCTTCTAGACATTAATTTAATACCTGAACGCGATAATACAAGCCAACCAGATTGATTTTTACTCGTTACATTAGGTAGAGTACTCACAAACATTTGTGCTTGAGGTCCTTTTATTGTAAAAACTGGCTTCATGTTTTTATGGATTTCAGCGATATTGCCTAAAGCTCTTATCCACCGATTAGGCATTTGAACAGGCCGTTGTAAAATGATTTTATCTAACCCTTTGAGATGATTGCCTTTATCCTCTATATACCGTGTTACTAACCCTTGATCACCTATATTTAAATGAAGTCTGTCTTTACTATTAACCTTAGCAAGAGCTTGTCTTAAACCAATACCAATATCAACATTAGTAGTACCTCGATAAATCTCTCCATCAAGGCCTTCTCTTAATAAATCTAAACGTGCATATACCCCATTACAGGCAGAAAAACACTCTGCTCTTATACGATCACCTTGCGCTGAAAGTACCGGATCTTTTTGAAACTCAGGCTTATACTGGAAATAGTTCGTAGAAGTAATGTCTGCTAATACAAGCAATCCTCTTGCAATAATTTGAGGGTAAAGAGCAAAACCAGAAAAAAATACCGGATGATTAACAATACCTGTTGGCGTCAATGCAGGAGAAAGCGCTAAAGCTAGTGCTCCATCAGTAAAATTTGATTGCTGAAAAAAAGCTCGCACGTTTTTTCCTAAATAAAAAAATTAAAACAAATACTACATATTATATCTGTTACGATTATATTGTTTATTAATAATTAGTTTATCAAAAAACACCAAAAAAGTGAGTTTTTTTAAAGGGAAACATTGCTTTTAGCATTTATTTATTAGAAGATTATTTATGTTCGGTTTTTTATGAAAAATATCTGTTTTTTACTCTTATCTGTCCATTTTGTTGGCAATATTGAGCGCCAAACATTTCTACAATAACCAAATTGAAATGCAATAAACGGCGATCTTTATTGAAATGCATATTTAGATAATTTGTTGCATATAAAAATATAGGAATATGACACATGAAAGAACTATTAAAACAAATCACTATATTATCTTTGTTGTTTGCTGCTCCATTATTTGCCACCCCAAATACTGAAAATATATCCATATTTAAAAAACAGAAAGAAGTTTTAAATGATGGAATAGAATATTTAACTTACTCAGCAGATATTGATGATGGTCGCTTTGTATTTATTATTAATAATTATTCTGATAAAAACGATTATTCCAGAGAAGCGGTCGCAAGATATATCATCGGTAACAATATTTATCGTGTAGTTTCGGTTGAGTTTTGTGTTGATGAATCAGATCTATGTGGTGAGTTATTTACATTGTTAACTACGGTAGAAAAATTTGCTGATACTTTTTATCGAGGTGAAGAGCCTACAGATTACATTTGGAAGATAACTTACGTTAAAAACGATAAATTAGTCACTATTGAAGAATTTGCTACAATACCTAAAGTAGGTGATTTGAATGATTTTGTTGGTAAAATTCCTTCAGATGAAGAGGAAGATATGGACTCTTCTATAAAGTATAATGAACAAGATATTAATTATAAACCATACATTCTAGACTGGAGTTATGGACCTAAAGTCAAACCATAATATAGAAAGCTAATTTCATTTTAAACTGTTCAAATATAAACCAACAAGGATGAACTTTCTAACTGTCTTATTTTAATGATACCTTTTTAAATAGTATAAAAAATGCAAACAATTGTTTGCATTTTATTAGTTTAAAGTTGATAGCTACCATTTATAGCTAAGCGTTCCAACCACACTGCGTTCCGCACCGTAATAACACCAATAACTACAACCTGATATATATTTTTTGTCGGTTAAGTTAGTTGCATTAACTTGTACTGACCATGATTTATTAAACTGATATTTAACCATTGCATCCCATAAGGTATAACTAGGTACACTTTCATTTGGATAATAGACTTCATCAACAGTTTTACCAATATAACGAAGCCCTGATCCAACAGTTAACCCATCAAACTGACCATCAAATTTATAATTTACCCAAGCTGAAGCAGCATGTTTTGGAATTAATGAACTACGTGTTGTCAATGAAGCTGTTTGATCTGTTTTAGCATGAGTGTAAGTATAAGCAAAATCCATATCTATACTTTTAGTAATATCAGCCTTTATTTGTAACTCTACACCTTTACTGCGTGTTTCTAATGTTTGTGATGCTTGCCCTGTCCCATTAGAAACAAATGAATTCTGAGATTTAATATCAAAATAGGCCAGAGTGAATGTACCATTAAACCAATCAGGCTCATACTTCCCCCCTACTTCCCACTGTTTTGCTTCATAAGGTCGATACATTGTTTTGTTGACACTATCATAACCATACACTGGCAAAAATGATTCTGAATAATTTATATAAGGTGCGATATTACTATCAAAAATATACATTAAACCTGCATTGTAGGCATTGTGGTTATAATCACGATTAAAATCAGAACCACTCCAGTATCCATCATTTTTTATTTTGCTATGACGCATACCTTGATTGAAAATCAGTTTATTATCAAAAGTCAGTTGATTTTGTACATATGCACCTAATTCTTGTGCTTTTAATTTAAAAGGCGAATAACTACCTGTAATATTTGAATGGGTTAATCTTGGTTTAAAACGATTCACTGTACTAGCGCTGCCACTAAAATTATTTCCACTCATATAGGTATTTAAATAATCAATTCCAATTAATAATGTGTCTCGCCAATTTCCATATTCAAAATCTTTAGAAAGGCGATTATCAATTGTATGAGTATTGTTAATACCTATTTGAGAATATGCAAAACGTGAATAATTTTTTCCATCAACTGTTGGTGTGAAATCCATACCATAAACACCTGATAAATCTAAATCTTGATGAGCATATTTATAGTTTTGTGTAAAAACAAATCCATTATTAAATTGATGTCTAAATTCATAACCGACTGTTTCTGATTTACGATTAAAATTATCAAAATCTTTATCACCATAATAAGTATCCCTTGCTACTTTCCCATATTTAGAATGAAATAGCGTGCCATAAGCAGGGAAAAATCCATTTTCAGGAATGCCAAAATCACGTTGAAAACTTGATAATAAAGTTAAAGAAGTTAGTTCATTTATGTCCCATGTTAAACTCGGCGCAAAATAATAATGCTTTAATCCAGTTTTAGTTTGTTGTCCATTTTCATCTCGATAGGCACCCACTACTCGATATCGTATATCATCAGTTAATATGCCACTATAATCTCCATTTATTCCTACTTGTGCATGTGTTCCATAAAACACATTAACTTCACCAGCCGGAGTATTTTTGGGGCGTTTGGTTATCATATTGACAGTACCGCCAGGTTTAGATGAACCATATAGTTGAGAACTTGCGCCCTTTAATATTTCTATTTTTTCCAGTCCGAAAATTTCAGGTGTTGAACCAAAATAACTATAAGTAAATTGAGGCATACCGTCTAAAGTAAAAGAAGCATCTAACCCTCTAATTTTCAACCAATTTGTTCGGCCATCATGACCATATGAACTATTCAATACGCCAGAAGTATAAGATAGTGCTTCGTCAACTTTTTTATAGTCTTTATCTTTAATCTGCTTTTCATCAATAGAATCTGTTGATTGCGTATCATAAAATTTGACCGTGCCTGTTTTAGCCATTGAACCAACAACTTCCATTGTATCGGTTGTTTCAGCATATGCGATGATAGGTAAAACAGATAATATAGAACAAGCTAAAATGCGATTTTTAGGTTTAAAATGAGTTGAATAACTCATAGTTTTCTCCTTTTTGGTGATGAACTGAGTTCATATAGTTGATCATTGAACTCCTCAATAATGCCATCAGTATGCTCAAAATATTGTTATCATGACTAATAGCAAAAATAGTATGACCATATGGTTTAAAAGTTTGCAAAAAAGCCGACATTATCAAGAACGCCTTATTAGATAGATAAAGCAAGACCCACCAATCAGTGATGCCATAACTCCTGTCGGAATTTCATAAGGAAACATAATATTACGACCTAACCAATCAGCAGCGATCATTAATATGCTTCCAATTAGCGATGACATGAGTAATTGGTTACGGATGAAATGAAAACCAATAATCCGAGTCATTAATGGCGCAAGTAGACCAATGAAACTAAGTGGTCCAATTTGTAATGTGGCTAAAGTAATTAAAATGGTCGAAACGACAATTAATAAAAAACGGACAATATTGCTATTCATTCCTAATGCATTACTCATATTTTCTGGCAATTCCAACAAGCTTATTGACCGTGAAAATATTAATAATATAAATAAAATGAATAATGCTACTAAAAATATCACCACACTACTTAGTAGCCCACTACTGTATGTTGATCCCGATAACCATATTAATAAATATTGAATACGCGGATCGCCAGTAACTAAAAATAATTGAATCAGAGCCGTTAAAAAAGCGGCAAAAGCTATTCCCGTTAAAACCACTTTTTCAGGTTGGAATTTATTTTTAATATTAATTGCAATAATAAATAAAAAGGTCAGTAGAGCACCCAATAATCCCGGCAACCAAAGTGGCATGATGTCAGACCCCATCGTCATAACTATGACAATAATAGCAATAGCTGCACCTGAGCTAATACCTAACAAATCAGGGCTAGCCAGAGAATTATGGGTCATGCATTGCAGTAAAACGCCACACGTGCTTAACATGATTCCAGCCGAAATGGCGGTGATAATTCTTGGTAATTTAATGTTTATAAGAGAATGATTCCAACCAGTCAATATAAAACCGTATTGTGTATTACTGATTGTTAAACTAAACCATAATAATATTAAGATTATTAATATCGCTAATATCCAGTGTCCCCTTGTTTTTATAGGCGTTAAAAAATCACATCGAGTTAAAGAGTTATTACTTGATATACTAATTGTTGTAGGTAACGCTTTGAAAATTAAATAAAGTAATAAAGGTGTTCCAATAAATGCACTGACTGTGCCGACAGGCAAATAAAAAGAACAATAGAACTGGATAATAACTAAAAGACAATCTGTTAATAATAAAATTAATCCTGCTGTTGTATATGAAAAGAGAAGCTTGTGCCAGGCTTTAGTTAACTGCAATTGATTAATCATGGTAGCTGCGGCTAGGCCGATAAATCCAATCATCCCTACTAAACTTAGTGTTGTAGCACATAAATAAGCGACAAACAAAATACAGACAACACGGATCACCACTACCGGTACACCTAAACTTTTTGCTTGAGTTTCACCTAATTGCATAACTTCAAATGCGCGCAATAATAAAATCAGGATGGAAAATGCAATCAAAGAGACAATAACTATCTGTTTGACATCATGCCAACTATCTTGAATTAATGAGCCAGCTTGCCAAGCAAAAATATTTTTAGCCGCTTCAGGATGGAATATAACTAATGCTGTGGCTAATGCTCCCAAATATAAATTTAATATCAAACCTGACAGTAGCATCCTGATTGGTAAAAATTGATTACGATAAGACATCATAAACACAAGCAGTAAACTGGCAAGTCCACCAAAGAATGCAATCATTGCACTACTTAACCAAAGTAATAATGATGGTATAAAAAGATGAGTGCCCAGTAGGGCAATATAAGCACCGCTACTTACAGCTAACGTTGAATCAGAGGCTAAGGGATTATAAGTAACTTGCTGTAGAATGATGGTACTAATACCTAATGCCCCTCCAACCAATAAAGCCATAGTAAAGCGAGGTAACCAGTTATCGACAAGAATTATACGTTTTAATACACTTACTTGAATTAAATCAACTTGCAAAAAAGGCTGATGTAACTCATGCACAATAATCCAAACGATTGCTATCAGTGCAAGTAAAAAAAGAGATAAATTAATTAAGATGATTTTCTTCAATGCCGACATACAATCACCATGTATTCACTGTTTGCTTAGTTAAAGCGTTAGTTAATGAATAACTAAACCGTTGCATTGAAGGTAACGATCCAAATCCCCACACGGAGGGTAAAATATAATAATTTCCCTGCTGACTAAATGGCAACTTTTGCCATAATGAATTCTTTTCTAATTGCTGATTAACATTAGCTGGATAAGGTTTAACAATAATAAGACTCGTATTTTTAGGTAATGTCGTTAAGTCAATTAAACTAATTTGACTAAATCCCCATGCATTTGTCGAATGTTGCCATGCATTATCTAAATTCAATTTGGTTAATACCACACCGTATAAACTATTGGCGCCATAGATACGTAATTGATGAGAATCAATAAATTGCACAACTGCATAGGACTGTTTTGGTATTTTCTTTAATCGTTGGATATTATCGGTAAACTGTTTTTCGGTCTGGCTTATCAATATCTGAGCTTGTGTGGTTTTGTTGACTAGTTGTGCTAATTTTTCTGTTGTTTGCACGATGTGCGACCAACTTGTACCTTCATTTGTGTAAAAATCAATTGCAGCTAAATTTATGGGAATAATATTTTTAGGGATCAGATTTTGTGTCCAAGTTGAATTTATCAATAGAGTCGGTTTTAAATTAGCAATCACTTCTAAATTAGGTTGTGATCGTAACCCTAAATCAACAATATTATCATTTAAGATAGGTTCACTTACCCACGTGGCATACTCTTTTGTATCACCTACTCCCACTAACGGTGCTTGTAAAGCTAATAATGTTTCTGCAATAGTCCAATCCGTAGTGATAATTCTAGTTGGGTTATCAAATTGTGCATAATCCTGATTACTATCAGGTAAATGCGTTATCCATAAAATAGAGCTTACAATCACAAGGCTAATTAGGGTTATTTTGAACTTCATGCTAAAGCAACCTTATGACTTCGAGTAGGATGATCAATGATCTCAAAATGAACACCATAAATTTTCTGTAAAATAGATGGTGTAATCATCTGTTTTGTCGGTAAATCAAAAATTAAGTGACCTTGTTTAAAAGCTAATAGCTGGTCACAAAACTCACTGGCCAAATTAATATCATGAAGAACAATAATAGTGGTTATTCGATGCTTTTGGGCCAGCTGTCGAAGTAATTTCATTACTTCAATTTGATAATTAATATCTAACGCTGAAAGAGGTTCATCAAGTAAAAGATATTGACTTTGCTGAGCTAAACACATGGATAACCAAACTCGTTGACGTTCTCCTCCTGACAGTGAGCTTAAGTAGCGTTCTTTAAGATGTGCAGTATTTGTTTGTATTAATGCTTGATCAACAATTTTATAATCTTTTTCCGTATAGCGATCAAGTACACCATGCCATGCAAATCGCCCTAATTTAACCAGTTCTTTAACCGGCAGATTAATGTCAGTAGGCAAATATTGTGGTAAATAACTCAGTATTCTCGCGAGCTGTTTATGTGAATAGTGAGTCAGTTCTTTTTCATCTAATGTGATAACACCAGATGTTGCGGCAATTTGCTTTGCTAATAATTTAATAAATGTCGATTTGCCAGAACCGTTATGACCAACAATACCATAGACAAGCCCTGGTTGAAATTGAGTCGTTACATGATTAACAACAAGGGTATCTTGAATTTGGTATTCAATATCTTGAGCAATAAGCATACTAATTTAATTATCCATCCAATTACGCTTTAAAGTTATCCTATCTACCTATTCTGATACTATTTTCCCATTGTTCGACTTGCATAAAATGCATTTAAAAATGCCAATACTATTGAGCCGATTACAACTGGAAAATAACCAAATTTTTGTGCAAGATAATAACTTAGTGATATTACGATAAATCCACATATAAAACTTGGCGCTGATTGAGCATTACAAGCAGTAGAACGTGCCTGTGAACTATCTGAGTTGTCCATTATGATGGCAGTAATCGCAATAGACATTAAAGGTAAACTAAAGAAGTAAAGAAAACAGGCTAAATAGACATTAAAAATATTAACATAACCTAACGAGATCGGGATGAATGCAAGTAAACCAAAAGCATGAAAAAGTAATGAATATGTTAAACTTTGTTTCCTAGATAATCGCTTGAGGATTTTTGCAACTAATATAACAGCCACTAAGCTAACAATGGATCCAAATACTTTTAATAAAATAGCAATATCTGATAATGCCCAACCATCATCGACAAGTATTGGTGATAATAGATTATAAGCCGGTAAGAAACTAAACGGCATAAGTATCAAAATAATTAACCAATTAATTCTACCTTTCCAGATGATAATCAGATCTTTCCAATATTTAGGATCCATATTTTCATATATTGGTTTATTTTGACAGTAACGGTACTCTTCAAAAAAGAAAAGTTGAATTAATGTAAATCCAATTAAAATAGCAATTAATAATAAACAACCCATCCAACCAATATAGGCATAAAGTAGTAAAATTACTCCGCCACCTAAAATATTACCTATCATAGAACCACTGGTTTTGATACTTGAAATTAGATAACGTTGCTGAACTAAAAAAATATTACAGGCTAATCCTGATATGGCTAATTCTTGAGTTGCAGTCATGGTCGAAAAAATAAAAATGATGGGTAAAATGATATAAAACTGTTTTATAGGATCTAACAAAGCTATAAAGATTAAGCATACTAACATTAGCGTTAAAGAGATAAATAACCAATTGCGATAATGAGATATTCGTCTTTTTAAATATTTATCAATAACAGGTGCCCATAAAATTTTTAAACCAATTGGTAACATCATTAAAGGAATAAGACTTAATTGGTCTAACTCCATGCCATCTTTTCTTAGGATTAAAGCTAAGGCGATAGTCAAAAAGCCAATACCAACATATTCTGTAATATAAAGACTTACAAATAATAACCATACATTTTTAGGTAATTTAATTGTTGCTTTGTCATTCATTTACTAATTTTCCTTTTGCAGTACCTATTTTGTGGTCATAATATTTTCATTAATACCATTCTTTAGTAGTAAAAAATAAAACAAATTTAGACCTTTCGTACATATAATATTTAACTGATTTATCAATAGGTTATTTGTGCAGAAATACCTACTTGTCATGGTTGCTGATAAGTACTATATCGAGAAGATAAGGACATAAGGCTTACTATGTCAATTCACTACGTTGGACCCCTTCACCAGTAACAGTAATTGTCTCCAATTTATCTTTTTCATTATCTTCCTTGATATCTTTAATTTTATTTTCAGCTAGAACAATAGAGCTATAACAGCTTATAAGGCACAAGCTAAATAAATTAAATTTTGCAGTTATTTTTTTCATCCGAATCGCACAGTTGATAATGATTTTCATTTGCAATCATATAGATTGGAAAATAAGCTGTCAAATTACTGTTTAAAAAAAATCAATATTATTAAATTAACTTGATTTTATTCAGAAGGAATAACTAAAATTTATAATCAAGTTAAATGATATATAAATAAAAAACCCTAGTTAAACTAGGGTTTGATATGTAGACAGATGAATTAATCTAAATGATTAACTATTTTTTCTTAGCTTTACTTTGATACTCAGCATAATACTCTTGAGCAAGTTTTCGCATTGATAAACCAATCGCTGCATATTGATATTCATTTAAGTTGGCTAATGAAGCTCGAGCCGAAGGATGTTGTACAGCAAATCCTTTACCTGGCAATAAAACAACGCCAGCTTCATCGGCAATTCTAAATAACATTTCAGATGGATTTTTATTTTTTAAGATCCATTTAGCAAATTTGTCATCATAAAGCTCACGACAAATATGTTCTAGATCAATTAAGGTATAGTAATCAACACTATTTTCATCAGTATGATGCGTAAGTCCTAAATGTTGATATAACGAAGCCGCTCGACGACGGATCAATGATTTTAATGCTGCTTTATAACTTTGATCGGTATCCATCATTTCACACAATGCAAATAACACCATTTGTACTTGTTGTGGAGTTGAAAGCCCAGCGGTATGATTTAGTGCAACTGCACGACTATCGGCCACTAAACGATCAATAAATTTTAAATTTTCAGGATCAGTTACAATAGAACTATAGCGTTTATCTAAAATTTGTCTCGTTTTGCTAGGCAATGCCTTAATTTTTTTATCGAATATATTATCACGTGCTGTAGCAATAACACCTAAACGCCAACCAGTTGCACCAAAGTATTTAGAAAATGAATAAACTAAAATCGTATTTTTTGGACAAATAGCAAACAAAGATTGGAAATTATCGGCAAATGTGCCATAAACATCATCAGTTAAAATAATTAAATCAGGACGTTTTTTCACAATATCAGCAATGATCTGCAAGCTTTTATCATCAATTTTTACTGATGGGGGATTAGATGGATTAACTAAGTAAAAAGCTTTAATAGTAGGATCTTCTAATTTACGTAATTCAGCTTCTGGATATTGCCAATTCGCATCAGGATCAGAATTAACTAATACCTCTACTAATTGATAATCATTAAGCTCTGGAATTTCTAAATATGGTGTAAAAATAGGTGCGCCAATCGCAATTTTGTCGCCTTTTTCGATTAAGTTATTTTCTTTCATAGAATTGAAAATATAAGCCATTGCTGCAGTACCACCTTCAACGGCAAACAGATCAAGATCATCACGACCAAGATATTGTGCTCCCATTTGTGTAAGCACATATGCTTTAACTACCTCTTCGCTAAAGCGTAACATTCTATCTGGTACAGGATAATTACAACCTAAAATACCTTCCACCATCTCTTGTAAAAATGCATTTTCATCTAGGCCGAGCTGATCGCGAATATAAGAAAATGCTTTACCTAAAAATGACACGCCAGGTGTTTGATAATTTTGACGAACAAAATGTTCAAAACGACCAGTTAAACCAGCCTTAATTGGCATACCACCAACACCTTCATTCATATATGAAAATGACATTTCGGATTCTTGTAGGGCAAAAACACCAAGTTGAAAAAATGCTTGTCGTGGCCATGTTGCCAAAAAATTAGGATTACCACGCCCTGCATTTAACATCACACGGTCAGTATGGCTTTGTGCTAGTTTAATTAAGTTATCTTTCAATTCAAAAGGACTTAAATTCGCATATTTTGCATATTCATTATTACTTTTCATAACCATGTATCCTTAATTTGAGATGTCAATTAAACAAAAGCAACAACTAATGGTCCCAATAATGTTAGGAAAACATTAGCTAAAGCATAGGTAATAGCAAAAGAATTGGTAGGCGTTGAGTTACCAGCTTTATTAAGTACTTCACCAAAAGCAGGATTCGCACTACGAGAGCCAGCTAAAGCTCCAGCAAATACCGCTGAATTTTTATAACCTAGTACATACTTGCCAAAATAAATGCCAAGTAACATCGGCAATAAAGTCACTACAACACCAATTAAGAATAATGAAAGACCTTGATCTTTAATCGTATTAATGGCTTGTAAACCTGAGCTAAGACCAACCACTGCTACAAAACCAGCTAAGCCAAAATCTTTAAGTAGTTGCACAGCTCCGGTTGGAATATTTCCAACAGTTTGATGCAAGGAGCGATACCAACCAAACAATAATCCTGATAATAATGCACCACCACCTGCACCTAAAGTGATTGGAATATCACTGACTCTAATCACAATAAGACCAATTATAAGTCCAACAACAAGACCTAAACCATGGAATATCCAATCAGTTTTTTCACTTTTGGTAATCGGCGCACCAATTCTATCTACTACACGTCTTAAGTCACCATCAGTACCATAAATAGTAATGACATCACCTAACTTAAATACCATATCATTATTTAATGGCAATGGTTGTCCATCACGATGAACAGCAATTAAATAAATACCATGCTTTAACTTCATCACTTCGTCAGATGAAAGCACTTGCGTTAAATTTTGACCGACATATCGAATATTACGCATTTCAACATCTTGAGTATTCATCACCACATCCATACCTTGTGCTGAATTCACTTCTTCACCCAATAAATCAGCTGCAGCAATCATGGCATCCCGATGACCAACAACTAAAATAATATCTTTGGCTTTTAATAAGGTTTCAGGTGCAGCTTCAATAATACGATTGCCACGTTTGATTCGTTCAATACTAATACCATTAATCACCTTTTCTAAACTTTCAACGGTTTGATTAACCTTATTAGTAATTCGGTATAAGCGACCAGTTACATCAGACAAAGCAAAATTCTGGCCAGTACCTAATAAAAGCGAACCATGTAATTGTTCTGCTTCGGCCTGAATTGCATCATCATTAATTTCACGCCCCATAATTTTCGGCAAAATATTTACACAGACAATAATAGCGCCAAGTGAACCGAAGATATAAGTCACAGCATAACCAATGGTCACATTACCTTGTAATCTGCTTAACTCTTCTGGACTTAAACCTAGCTGAGTCAACGCGTCAGATGCTGTACCCATAATAGCTGATTGTGTTAATCCTCCGGCAGCTAAACCAGCAGCAAGGCCTTTATCTAAATTGAATAATTTGGCTAAAACTACTACCGTTACAAAACCAGCAACAGCAATAAATAACGCTAAAAAGATTTCACGCAGAGTTTTAACTCCTAATGAACGGAAAAATTGTGGTCCACTTTCGAACCCGACAGCATAAATAAATAGGGCGAAAAGCACAGCTTTAACGCCAGCATCGACAGTAACACCAAATACACTTAATGCCACTGCCACCAATAATGAACCAGCAACGCCACCTAATTGAAATTTACCGATTCGAATTCCACCAATCAAATACCCTAAACTTAAAGAAAGAAATAAAAGTATTTCGGGTGAATGCTTAAGTCCATCTAAAATCCAATTTGAAAGCCATTGAAACATAATAATTGTCCTCAAGTGCTAAGATTTATGAAATAGAAAAAGATAGAAAAGAAAAGATTGGAACTTGAATAATATTCATACTAATTTATGAATATGGATATATTTTAAACTTCAATACCAAGAATAGATAGTTAATTTTAACGATTAATATTATTGTCAGTAATGAAGTAAGGCGTGATAATTGATTACTGCCAAAATTGATCAAGTTGCAAAGGAATAACTTGTATATTGCCAACTATTGGATATAAAGAAGCCAAAGACAACCGATATTCATTGGCAAAGCTTTGACTATAAACGAACCAGCGTGTGTGGTTAATTTCAACGATCTCATCATTACAAAAAGGGAATGGTAACTCAAACGAAGATGGTGAAAGATAAAACCCCTGCCCTTGAGCTTTCATAATTGCTTCTTTTAATGTCCATAATTGAAAGAAATCAAAATGTGGATTATTAAGTGCAATTTGATACTCATTTTCAGTCATAACATTCTGATAATCAATAATGTTAATTGGCGTAATATATTCAATATCAATGCCAACTTCGCCATTAGTACTATATACACAAGCAACCCAATTATGAGCATGTGAAATATTGAAATGTCCTTGCATTGAATGAATAAATGGTTTTCGATAAGGACCGTAATCAATGACGGGTAAACAGGATTGTTCAAATTGTTCATGACGCTGCAAAGAATAAAGCAACAGCAGTTTGCCAACTAAATTGCGACATTTATCTCGATCAAATCTAAATTTCTCGATATCTAACTGTGCAGAGTGGCTAAGTATTTTTTTTTGATCTTTTAAAACAGACCACGACAGATTATTGATATTCGCTAAATAAATAAAGTTCATTATCTTTACCTAAAAAGCATCCCCTTAAAATAAGATTTTTTAAGGGGATAATTAACATTAAGGTTATAAAATCTGAGCTAAGATCTCTTGTTCATGAGATAAAATTGTGTAGTGACCACAATCTAACTTAACCAATTTTAATTGAGAATTATCTTCTAAATAAGTATCAATATTATTTAATACATATTTTTCAGCTATATCTCCACCTTGTTCAATCTGTGTAGCTTTAAACAACACTACTTGAGTCTGTTTCAATTGAGCAGATAATGGCTGTACAACGAGCTTGTTATCAATTTTTGCAAAATTCTCAATTTCACCGCGTACATGTGCAGGTATATTTAATCGATCCATAGCACGAGTAATGTTAACTGGATGCTTATATTGATCTAAATCCCGCTCTTTTAATAGCCAAGAATCCAATAGATAAACTTCAATATTTTCGATTCCTTGCTGTTCAAGTAGTACTGCGATTTGTAACGCAATGTTGCCACCTAAAGACCAACCAAATAATTTTATTGGCAGATCTTTTGTTGCAACTTTACTGATATGATCCAGATAATATTGCGCTAATACATTGAGATCCTCGATAGGTTTGTCATGATATAAATTGTAAGAATCTACACCAAAACAGCTGTATTTTGAGGATAACTTATTCGCTAATGATTGATAAACATCACAACCGCTTAATCCTGGGTGGATCATGAAAATTTGTGGTTTTTCATGATTAGTTCTTAATTCCACAATAGGATTAAACTGCTGTTGAGTCGTTGAGATTTTTTTCGCTAACTCCCGAATTGTATTAACGCTTAAAATATCAACTAAACGCATTTTAACTTTAAACGCATCATTAATTCGGTTATTAAGCATCATAGCTAAGATACTATTACCACCTAATCGGAAGAAACTATCTTGCATACTAATTTCTTCAGCAGGAATTTTAAGGATATTAGCAACGACTTCACATAATGTTCTTTCAGCATCATTTTCTGGCGCGACATACTCAACCTTATCGGTAAGCTCTGGTTTTGG
This sequence comes from Gilliamella sp. LMG 34362, assembly GCF_984569125.1. Classification (NCBI taxonomy): domain Bacteria; kingdom Pseudomonadati; phylum Pseudomonadota; class Gammaproteobacteria; order Orbales; family Orbaceae; genus Gilliamella; species Gilliamella sp. LMG 34362. Next base: position 2,147,294 of record NZ_OZ474902.1, read on the forward strand.
TAGCGCTCGACGATTTAACTTACCATTTGAGGTAATTGGTAATTCAGTTAAATATATAAATGCTGACGGAATCATATATCCTGGTAAAGTTTCACTTAAATGAGCTTGTAATAATTGGCTATCAATCTCCTCATTAGCAAGATAATAAGCAACCAAATATTTGCTGCCCGAAGCCTGTTCATAAGCGATAACGATACTATGTTTGATTCCATCATATTGCGTTAATCGAGCTTCAATTTCACCAAGTTCAATTCTGAATCCACGAATTTTAACTTGGAAGTCATTACGACCTAAATACTCAATATTACCATCAACTAAAGAACGAACAAGATCGCCAGTTTTATAAATTCGACCATTGTAATCTTGCGCTTTTTCTGCTTCTGTTTGGAACGGATTAGCAATAAAACGTTCATTCGATAATGGAATGTTATTTAGATAACCTCTAGCAACATTATCACCACCGACATACAACTCACCTATTCCGCCAATAGGTACTGGTTGTAATAATTCATTAAGAACATAAGCTGAAGTATTAGCAACAGGTTTACCAATTAATACTTGTGAAATATTCGGATTATTACAATCATAATAAAGTACATCAATGGTTGCTTCTGTTGGTCCATAAAGATTGTGTATCTCACAGTTTGGCATCAACACTTGACATTTTTTCACTTCATAAAGGTTAAGTGCTTCACCACTACAGAACAGATATTTTAATCCCTGAACTTTTGGAACCAAATTAGGTTGTGCTTCTAATGTTTCCACAAATGCAACTAACATAGATGGCACAAAATGTAATACGGTGATTTGTTCAGCTTCAATCAACTCTGCAAGATAGACATTATCTTTATAAAGTTCTGAATGAGCAAAGACAATACAAGCACCATACCAATTCGCCCAAAATAGCTCCCACACCGAGACATCAAAGGTATAATTCGTTTTTTGTAAAATATGATCCTTTTCAGTAATCGGATATTCGTTATTCATCCAAATAATACGGTTAACCGCGCCTTGATGCTCTAACATTACACCTTTTGGCATACCGGTCGTACCACTGGTATAAATCACATAAGCTAAATTTTTAGGCTGAGCTAATGGTGTTGGGTTAGTTGTTGGATATTTACTTAAGCAATCAATAGTTTGTGAGGATTGCAAGTTCAATGCAACTTGATCCTTAGAAACTAACGAATTGATTTTTTCATAACTTAAGTTAGTAGTTAATACAACCTTAGCTTTTGTATCTTCGATCATATAACTGAGACGATCTTCTGGCATATTAGGATCCATTGGTACATAAGCTCCTCCTGCCTTCAAGATAGCTAAGATACTTACTAACATATATTTACAACGTTCAAGACAGATTGCCACCAAATCATCAGGCTGAATATCAAAGTTTTCACGCAGATAATGTGCTAGCTGATTAGCTTGTTCATTAAGCTCTCGATAGGTCAAGCGATCATTTTCATAAACTAAAGCTAGATTATTTGGTGTTTTTAATACTTGTCTTTCAAACAATTGATGCATTGTCACATCTGTTGGATAATCGCAACGCGTCTTATTCCAATCAAAGATCACTTTTTGATAAGTTAAGTTATCAATTAAACGTAAGTCTGACAGAACTTGTTGCTGTTGATACATCTTTGTAAATTGCTGCAAGATTGATTTATAAATAGTGATATAGTGTTCAATAGTCTGCGGCTTATAGAGTTTAGTCGCATAGTTGAATAAGCCAGTTATCGCTGGTTTAGAATCATCAAGCATCACGGTCATATCAAACTTAGCAGCTTGATAACTTGCATTGTCATTATTATAACGCTGCAATAAATTACCCTCTTTCCCATCTTCACCAAATGACTGTACGCCAAACATTACTTGGAAAATAGGATGTCGCGAAGTATCTTTTTCAATAGATAACGCATCCACTAAGCGCTCAAATGGTAGATCTTGATATTGTTGAGCTTGTGTAATTAATTCACTAGTCTGCAAAATGAACATTTTTAGACTGTCGCTTGGTTCAATACATTTTCTTAATGCTAATGTATTAACAAAGAAGCCAATGGTATTTTCTGTACCCTGATAATTTCTTCCTGCAATTGGTGAACCAATGACAATATCTTTTTGATTACTGAATGAACTAAGTAGTAAATAGAAACCACTGAGTAGTACAGAATAAACACTAACATTGAGTTCTTTTGCCAATGAACGTATTTGTTGGCTGACATCATAATCAAGCTCAAACATAACATTTTGACCTGTATAATCAATTTGTTGTGGACGAACATAGTCAGTCGGCAAATTAAGCGGTTCAAAATCAGCTAGTTGATCTTGCCAGAACTGCAATTGCTGATTCAAAATATCACCTTGCAAATACTGCCGCTGCCATAAAGCAAAGTCTTTATATTGCACGTCGACAGGTGGTAAGTTAAGTGTTACCGTTTGATTACTATCACCTAAAGATAAAACCTCATAGTATTGATATAACTGTCTGAACTCATTAATGAACAGATCAATTGACCAACCATCAAATGCAATATGGTGGATCACAATACTCATATAATACTCTTGAGCTAATTGATAGCGACAAATCGAAATCGGTAACTCATGAGATAACATTATTACTTTGTATATATGATTATGAATCGCTTTATCTAATTCAGCTTGGCTATCACAATAATGATTTTCGATTACCAACGGTTGCTGTTGCAAACTTATCACTTGTTGGTAGGCAACACCATCTGCTGTATTTTTAATTAATGAACGCAATACTTCATGACGCTGAACAATTTCGTGTAAAGCTTGCTCAACAAACGAGATTTTAGTCTCTGGCAGAAGTTTAAATACTAGTGGTATATTGTATGCGTTGCTACCGCCTTCATAACAATCGATGAACCATAAGCGTTCCTGCGCAAAGGATAATCTCTGTTCTTGTTCATTAGCCACCTTCTGTATGGTAATTGATTGACGTTTTTGATGATTACTGTCAATAAATTTCGCAATTTCCTGAATGGTACGATATGTAAAAATATCACCTACACGCACATCACGTTCAAAAGTTTTGGCTATTCTACTTGACAACTTAATAGCTAAAATACTGTTACCACCTAATCTGAAGAAGTCATCGACTACACTAATTGAGTCAATATCCATATCTAATAATTCAGCTATATCAGCAACTAACTGTTGTTCAGTCACTGTACTAGGAGCAACATAACTTTCTTGCATAACAAAGTTAGGTTTTGGCAATGCTTTACGATCAATTTTACCATTCACATTAACAGGCATAACCGTTAGGTGTACAAAGGCTGCAGGAACCATATATTCAGGTAATGTTTTTTCTAAATAGCTGGTTAATTCAGTCTGATCTATTGCTGTATCAGATACATAATAAGCAGCAAGATATTTATTACCTTGGTTATTAGTCAGTGCCACAACAAGTACCTGCTTAATTTGAGGATGACTGATTAATCGCGTTTCAATCTCACCTAATTCAATTCTGAAACCACGAATTTTAACCTGAAAATCATTACGACCAATATATTCAATATGACCGTTTGGCAAATAACGAACCAGATCGCCAGTTTTATAGATTCGAGCATTATAATTTTGCGCTTTTTCCTCACTGGTTTGGAATGGATTTGCGATAAATGTCTGATTTGTTAATTCAGGGTTATTTAGATAACCACGACCAACACCAGCACCACCGATATATAATTCACCAATGACACCAGAAGGCACAGGACGCAAATATTCATCAAGAACATATAAAGTCACGTTTTTAATGGCTGTTCCCAAATCTGTATTTAAGTCATCTTTATTATAACGATGAGCCATAGCCCAAACAGTCGTTTCACTTGGTCCATAAACATTAATTAACTTGATACCCTGCTGGCAGTAAAGATTAACTAATTTAGCATTAACTGCTTCACCACCCACGGTCAAAACAGGAACAGAAAGCAGTTCATCTTGATCGAGTAAAGCTGGTGGAATAAAGGCAAAATCAATATGTTGATCTTGGGTATATTTTGATAATGCTATAAAGTCTAAACGTTTATCTTCTGACAGAATGTGCAACTTATGACCATTAAGTAAGGCGTTATATATTTCGAAAGCATGCGCATCAAAAATATAATTTGAATACCACAGAACATTTTTTTGTTCTTGTTCATGATGACATGGTTGTAGATCTAAAATGTCTTGCTGAACTGTTGCTAAATTAGCTATTCCATGGTGTTCGATCATTACCCCTTTTGGTAGTCCAGTGGTACCACTCGTATAAATCACATAGGCCAAATGATGGGCTTGTGTTGATGTAACCAGATTGTGCTTATCAAACTGTGAAAATTTGTTATTCATTGATGGATCATCAACAGCAATAACTTCTGGTTGAAGTTCCGTTTTTAATTGAATTAATTCTTTAGCATAATGAGCGTGAGTTAACACTCCTTTCGCTTTAGTATCATTAAGAATTAACTCTACTCGTTCTGCTGGCGTACTTGGACTAATCGGCACATAAGCAGCGCCTGCTTTCAGCACAGCTAAAATACTTACTATCATATATTGCGATTTATCTAAATATAACGCAATTAAATCATCAGGTTGAATTGATAATTGAGATCGTAAATAATTTGCCAGTTGATTCGCTTGTTCATTCAAACTTTGATAGGTTAATGTTATCCCTTCATAAACAACTGCAATAGAGTCAGGTGTTTTCTGAACTTGCTCTTCAAACAATCTGCTCGCCAGTTTATGATTTTCAAATGGAACGATATTTTTTTGTTGGTTAACGATTAATTGGTCATACTCTTGCTCAGTTAATAAGTTAAGCTTAGATGCCTCTATAGCTGGATTTTTAGCTAAATGTGTTAAGGTTAATTCTATTCCTTTCAATACACGTTCTATAGCTGTGTCATTAAAGAGTTCTCCAGCATATTTGATTTTAATCGATAACTTACCTGCACTCTCGAAGACCACAATTCCGAGAGGATAATCAAGTTTTTCATGACCACCTTGAAACACAATTTTTAATTCATCTTGTTCGCTTTCTGATAATGGATAATTTTCAAATACGAATAATGAGTTAAATAAACGTGTACCAGATTTTTGTAATTCAATCAGATTGATATTACTGTTATTATTCACATTATTAATATGTGATTGTAACATTTTGATAGTTTCAATGACGCTACCATCAGTATGCTCTAAAATTACAGGTAATGTATTAATATAAAGTCCGATAGAGTTTTCTATACCGTCAATCGGTAAATTACGACCTGATAATGTCATACCAACAACGGTAGTGTTGCTATTACCAAAAATGCTTAATTGTTGATGCCAGCAATATTGAACCAAAGCATTTAATGTAAACTCATTGTTTTTACATAAAGATTTTAATTCTTCACATTGTTGGGAACCAATCTCTATCGAAATTTCTTGTGGATCTTCAACATATTTATGGTCAGATAAATTAATATGCCCTAAATCCGCTTTAAGTAAGCTCTCTAGATTTTCAGGTTCAAGTTCAACATTAAGGTATTGTTTCCAGAATGATGCCGTCTCATTGGTTTTACTTTGTAAGTAAGATTGTGCAGCTAAATAGCTACTATCTTCTTGGATAATAACCTCTTTTTGATGTAATAAAGATAAATAATTTTGATGTACATCATTGAGTAAGATAGGTAAACTCCAACCGTCTAAAATAGCATGATGATTATTAAATAAACATCGATAATACTCATCAGAACATTTAACTAAAGTCACTCTAAATAGTTGGCCTTTCATTAAATCATAACCGATTTGTTCATCTTGTTTAATCAATTGATTGATACTGACTTGTTGTTGCTCTTGAGTTTGATTGCTAAGATCAACAAATTGCCAAGCAAAATCAGATTGTTTATCAATAATCTGTACCAGCTCTTCCACCCATGAGAAACGTAATCGTAATGATGGGAATTTTTGCTGTGTAAGATGCCATGCTTGTTTAAGCAAATTGATATCTAGTGAATTGTGATAATCCCAAATCATCTGAATTCGATAAGCATTATCCGAATCTCCCTGCGAAACAGCATGATAGATAAACCCTTGCTGTAAACTATTTGCAGGATAAATTGCCTCTATTTCTTTATAGCTTTGTAATGAATTAAGCAGTGTTGGAGAGATCACGTTATTAATATCAGATTGTGTCAAATAGCTTCGTTCAATCAGTACTAGTTGATCAATGAGCTCATTAAGCTGCTGAGTAAATGCCGTAACTAAAGCTTCACCATGTACATTATTGACGTATCCTGTAATAGCAAATTGTAATTGATCATCCAAAATACCGCCATTAACGGATAAAAAGTCAGTCATGCGATTATTTGGAGACATTTCTAAACCACTATCTTCATCGCTAAATCGCCATTTATTAGCTTTTTCAGTACTATCAAATTGGCCTAAATAGTTAAAACTAATCGCTGGTAAAGCTTGTTTAATATACCCCACCAAATAACCGTAACCTACACCATGGTTAGGTATTTGTCTTAAGGTATCTTTAATCATGGCAACATTATTAATAACATTCTGATTATTTACCATTAGTTTAACTGGATACATACTGGTAAACCAACCAACCGTGTTATTAATATCAATTTCACTGTAGAGATCTTCTCGTCCATGACCTTCTAATAAAATATAGTGATCATTACCACTGAATACCAATTTTAACGCTTGCGCGAGCGCTGTTAATAAAATATCGTTAATTTCTGTGCCATATACCTTATTAACTTGGCTAAGTAAACGAGATGTTTGCGTCTTAGATAGCTGCATTTTAGCTTGATATAGCGTATCAACACGATGTTGATCAAGGTGATTATGATACTGATTAATATCAGCCAATATAGTTTGCCAATAAGCAGATTCTTGCTCATTGGCAATTAGCGTTGAATACTGCTGTTGTTTATTGACCCATTGACGATAACTACTACCTTTTTCACCAAGAATATCTTTAACATTGATATTGGCATCAACGGATGATTGTTGGCTTAAATATTGATAAATAGCTTCTATGTCATCTTTAATGATACGCCAACTTACTACATCAATATTTAAATGATGTGCAGCGACATGAATACGAGCAGAATTATCATCAAAACCAGTTAAATAACCAAAATGACATAACGCCCCTTGATTAAAGGTAAAATGGCTTTGCCAATCAGTCAATAATTGTTGAATCTTATCTTGTGACCAACCAGATATATTTTGAGTAGAAAATGGCAACAGATCAGGCAATGATTGATATGTTGCGGCTGAATCATGATAATTAACCCGTAACATATCATGATATTCAAGCAATTTTTGGACACTTAGTTTGAGTAAATCAACGTTTAGCATTGGAACTTTAAGCAAAAAGGCTTGATTCCAATGGTGATAGTCTTGGAATCGGCCAACTTCAACTTCTTTAAAGAACCACTGTTGAATAGGTGAAAGTTCAAGAGTTCCAGTTAAAATTCCTTGTTCTGTTTCCACATTGACTTTTGATTCATGGCGATTATTAATCACATGATTGCTTAAAGCTTCTACTGTTCTTAAATTAAAAATATCTTTAATGGATAGATAATAATTAAGAGCCTGTTTAATTCGGTTGGTAAGCTGGATACTGCTAATACTGTCCGCACCGAGTTTAAAGAAGTCATCATGAATACTGATTTCATTGGCTTGTAAACCAAGTATATTGGCAAAGGTTTGACAAAAAATAGCTTCAGTTTCATTTGTTGGACCAACGTAGTTTTGCTCATCAAGAAGCTGTGGTGTTGGTAACGCTTTACGATCCAATTTACCATTCATGTTCATTGGCATAGCGTCAAGATAAACAAACGCAGCTGGAATCATATATTCAGGAAGAGACTTCTGTAAATAATCAATTAGTTGATCTTGAGTCAATGGTTGTTTAGCCACATAATAAGCTGCAATATATTTAGCTCCAGCACTATTTTTCAAAGCTAGTACAGCAGCTTGTTGAATATCTGGATGACTAATTAAGCAAGCTTCAATTTCTGCAAGTTCAATTCTGAATCCACGAATTTTAACTTGGAAATCATTACGACCAATATAATCAACATTACCGTCAGCTAAATAACGAACTAAATCACCTGTTTTATAGATTCGCGCATTATAATTTTGCGCCTTTTCAACAACAGTCTGGAATGGGTTTTGAATAAATACTTTATCTGTCAGTTCTGGTTTATGTAAATAACCACGACCAACACCTTCCCCTCCAATATAAAGTTCACCAATTGCCCCTTCAGGTACTGGACGAAGTTGTTCATCTAAAATATACAATGAAGTATTTGTCAACGCTTTACCGATAGGAACACTGTAAATAAATGGTTCTTGAGCTAAATTAGTTAAATAAGTAACAGCAAATACAGTGGTTTCGGTTGGACCATAACCATTAACCACTTTGACATGCGGATAAAGTTGATGGCATTTATTAATATGATGTGCCGATAAAGCTTCACCACCGACAAGTATGTAATTTAATAATTTTAAATTAGCAACTTCATTATCGATTAACGCATTGAAAAAGGTGGTTGTACAGAAGAAATTAGTAATTTTTTTATCAGCAATTAACTCATTAAACTGTTCTAAATCTAAAAATGTCTCTTTTTCAATAATAACTAACGGTACACCATTAAGTATAGGTGTGTAAAAATCATAAACAGAACCGTCAAATTGATAACCTGAGATACTTAGTAAACGATCGTCAGAATTGATTTTGACATAATTAGCATTAACAATATAGTTATTAAGATTTCTATGCTCTATGAGTGTTCCTTTTGGATTTCCGGTTGTTCCACTCGTATAGATAACATAAGCTAAATCATGCGGTTTCACTTTAATCAAAAGATTATCTTTCGCATAATGTTGTAGATTGTCAACAAAATCAGCTTGATCAACAGCTACTATGGATAAATTAGAGGCTAAACCAGTTAATTTATTACAATGATTTTCGGTTGTAAGAACTGCTTTAACTTGCGCATCTTGCATTATGAATTCGTTACGTGTATCTGGCGCATTAGGATCCAATGGAACATAGGCGCCACCAGCCTTCAAAATAGCTAAGAAGCAGATCAAGATATATTGTGAACGATCGAGATAAAGACCAATCAAATCGTTAGGTTTTATATCAAAATGCTCTTTAAGGTAACGCGCTAGCTGATTGGATTGCTCATTAATTTGTTGATAAGACAGCTCATTGTTTTGGAAAATGACTGCAATATTATCAGGTATTTGCTGAGCTTTTTCTTCAAACAATTCTGCAATAGACTTGTCCCTTGCATAAGGTTGAAACGGTTTATTTTTATCAAAGACCAATCTATCGAAAGTAGCCGCATCAACTAACCGCATTTCAGTTAACGGTTGTTCTAACTGACACATTTGAGCAAACTGTTCTAAAATAGTTTGATAAATAGTGATGTAGTGCTCAATTGTTTCTTGGCGATAGAGTTTGCAAGCATAATTAAATAGACCAGTAATAGCTGATTTAGAGTCATCAAGCATTACCGTCATATCAAACTTAGCAGATTGATAATTAACAATTTCACTTTGATATAAACTTAATAGCTCTTCAATTTTACCATTATGTATCGCTGACCCAAATGATTGTACACCAAACATTACTTGGAATATTGGATGCCGTGAAGAATCTTTTTCAATAGCTAATGCATCAACTAATCGTTCAAATGGCAAATCTTGATATTGTTGAGCTTGGGTGACTAACTCACTGGTTTGTAAAATGAATGATTTTAAACTGTCTTTCGGATCAATACATTTACGTAGTGCGATAGTATTAACAAAAAAGCCTATAGTATTTTCAATACCTGAATAATTTCTACCCGCAATTGGAGAACCAACAACTACATCTTTCTGATTGCTAAAAGTACCTAATAATAGATAGAAACCACTCAACAATACCGAATAGACACTCACATTAAGTTCATTAGCTAATGAACGGATTTGTTGACTTATTTGTTCATTAAGTTCAAAAGGAATATCATGACCAGTGTAATCAATCTCACGTGGACGCGGGTAATCAGTAGGCAGATTAAGTTGTTCAAAATCTTCTAACTGTCTTTTCCAGAAATTTAATTGATTATTTAAAAAATCACCTTTTAAAAGATCACGTTGCCATAAAGCGAAATCTTTATATTGAACTTCGACTGCCGGTAAGCGTAATGTTTCAGCGTATTGGTTATCTCCTTGAGATAAAGCCGTAACATAATGATAAAGATTAACTAACTCGTCTAAAAAGACATCTGTTGACCAACCATCAAATGCAATATGATGAATGACAATGCTTAAATAACTTTCACCAGCAAATTGATAACAGCAAACATAAATCGGTAATTCTTCGGATAAATTAAATATTCTATGCAGATCCTCATAAATTGTCGCTTCAAGTTCTGCTTTGTTTGAACAGTTTTGTTTATTAATCTTCCATGGGAATTTTTGTAAATCAATAACTTGCTGATAGCCAATACCTTGTGCATTCGTTTTAATTAAAGAACGTAAAACTTCGTGTCGTTCGATAATTGCGTATATTGCTTTTTCAAGTAGATTAATATCTGTCGTGCTTGTTAGTTTAAATGCCAATGGAACATTGTAAGCATTACTACCACCTTCATAAGAATCGATAAACCATAGACGTTCTTGCGCAAAAGATAATAATTGTTGCTCAATATGTTCAACAGGTATGACATTAATTATCTGTCTTTTTTCTTGGTTCTTATTAATGAATTGAGCTATTTTTTGTGTGGTACGTAAAGTAAAAATATCAGCCACTCGAATAGAACGATCAAATTCTCGAGTCAACTTACTTGATAATTTGATAGCTAAAATACTATTACCACCTAAACGGAAGAAATCATCTGTGATACTGATAGCACTCTCTTCAAATCCTAATAAACTGGCGATTGCCTCTACAATTGAATGCTCAGTGGTTGAGCTAGGTGCAACATAGCTAGTTTGGGTCATTAAGGTTGGTTTTGGTAATGCTCTTTGATCAGTTTTACCATTAATCGTCATAGGCATAGCGAGTAAATGAACAAATGCTGAAGGAACCATATATTCAGGTAACACATTGTTTAAATACGCTACCAATTCTTCTGTATCAAGTTCATTATCAGCGACATAATATGCTGCTAAATATTTATAACCACCTTGATTATTTAGTGCTAATACCGTGGCTTGTTTGATCTGTGGATGCATCATTAAATGCGTTTCGATCTCACCAAGCTCGATACGGAAACCACGTATTTTTACTTGGAAGTCATTACGACCGATATATTCAATATTACCATCAGGCAACAAACGGACTAAATCACCTGTTTTATAAATACGATCATTATAGTTTTGTTTTCGTTCATCTTCAGTTTGAAATGGATTTTTAATGAATACTTTATTAGTCATCTCAACATTGTTCAGATAACCACGACCGACTCCTGCACCGCCAATATAAAGCTCACCAATACAGCCAACAGGTAATGGGCGACGTTGTGGATTTAAAACATATAAAGAGGTATTTGGTAAGGCTACACCAATAGGAACATTGTTAACGAATGTTGTTTGACATTGATTAGTTAGATAAGTTGTAGCAAGACAAGTCGTTTCTGTTGGGCCATAAGCATTCAAGAGGTTAACATTTGGGTATAACTTAAGGCATTTATTTACGTGAACCGCTGATAAAGCTTCTCCTGCTGCTAGAATATAGCGTAATTTTGCTATATTAGGTAACTGAGCATCAACTAACGTGTTGAAAAATGTTGATATAGCTAGGATATTGGTAATATCATATTGCTCAATTAACTGATTAAATTTATCTAAATCTAAAAGATTTTCTTTAGCGGTAATAACGACGCCAGCACCATTGAGTAAAGCCATGAATATTTCATAAATTGATGCATCAAAATGATATCCTGCAATACATAATATGCGATCTGACTCATCAACTTCGACGTAATTAGCATCAACGACTAAACGATTAACACAGTGTTGCTCAATTAATGTTCCCTTTGGATTTCCCGTTGTTCCGCTAGTATAAATAACATAAGCTAAATCATTAGGTTTAGTTTCGATAACAGTATTATCTGTTGAATAATTTTGTAAGGTTGCAATAAAAGATGGATCATCAACCGGAACACTTGCAACAGTTGGCATTAACTCATTCAGTTTATCAACATAATGAGATTGTGTAATAACTGCACGAATACTGGCATCCTCTAAAATATATTTATTACGTTCAGGAGGTGCAGTTGGATCGATCGGAACATAGGCGGCTCCAGATTTAAGTACTGCTATAATAGCAACAATAATTTGTTCAGTACGATCTAAATAAAGGCCCACTAAATCATTTGGTTTGATAGAAAAGTGATCTTGAAGGTAGTGAGCAAATTGATTGGCTTTGTTGTTTAATTCAGAGTAGGACATCTCAATTTGTTCAAATAACACAGCGGTATTGTTTGGTGTTTTTTGACATTGCTCTTCAAATAATTGAGCAATTATTTTATCCCTTTTATAAGGTTGTTGAGTTTGATTTATATCATGAATTAAAACTTTTAATTCATCTTCATCCAGTACCTCAATATCATTTACTAAAATATCGGCTTGATCATTACTTAAATAGTTAAGTAATTTTATAAACAATCTCTGATAGAACATCACAAGTTGTTCAACCAGTTGTTTATCAAATTGCTGTTCACTAAATTTAACGCGATAGTTAATTTGGTTGTTATGTTCTTCTTGCTCAAACACCAATTTATTAGATAAATCTATTTGAAATTCATGATTAACAGCTTCATCAATCATCCCATTCAGATTCATTTTATGATCTCGAACAAAGGTTTGCACAAACGCCACATCTAGAATATTAGCATTCTCAGCAAATTGCATAATATCGTAAACTGGTAAGTATCTAGCGCCAGTTTGTTTAACCTTTTTATAATGAAGCAAAATATTTTGTATAACAGATTCTAAAGTTGAATTTTCTTCAAAATGGTAAACAACTGGTAATGTATTAATATGAGCGCCGTAGATTAATTCTTTACCTTCATTAAAAGCAATTGGATAAACAAGAGGAATTGCGCTTTGAGACGTCATTTTGTTTAATAACAACGCCGCTACTAATTGACCGAATAAGTAAGGTGTTATCTTATATTTACGTCGTATTGCTTTAACTTGATTATAAATGTTTTCATCATAGCTAAAAGTAAATTCACTAATATAAGGTTTAAATTGATTTAATGGCTTTGGTTTTTCGGTTGCTAACTTTAAGAAAGTAAAGTCGATATTTTTTACATCTTGTAACTCTTCTTTCCAGAAATCTTCCATCTGCTGTTTTTGCGTTGTTAAAATTTCATGATACGAATCATTAAGTTTTTCATGCAATTGAGCTTGTGCTTCATATGACGGTAGCTCATAAGGTATATCGTTATAATATTGACTTAGTTTATCCCAAAACTCTTGTGTACTTACTCCATCAACTAAAATATGATGAAATACTAAAATAATTCGATATTGTTGATGGTCAACTCGAATAACATGAAGTCTCGCAGAAATATCCTTTTCTAAATCAAAGGGTTCCGAAACTATTTTACTGATATCTTCGTTAGTTAAGGGCTGATCGTGATAAACTAATAATGTTTTTAATTTATCTTCTGTGATTGACTCTCTTTTTTGCCAGAAAATACCATCTTCCTGATTTACAATGAAACTCCTGAAAACAAAATGTTCATTAACCACATTCTTAAAACTTTCAAAAAGTTTTTTTCGATTGAGTTCTCCAGAGATTATATTATCACATACAATGTTGTAATCACTTCTTGATGGGTTTGCTAACCATTCATAATAAAAAATTGATTGATAGGGAGTAAGTCTTATTTTCTTCATCTTTCTTGCCTATAAAAATAGTATTTGTTTTATAAAATTACAATCATTTCGTACTACTCCTTTTTTGGGCTACTACACAAGTTTTCGATTCCTTTATGAAAACCTAATAACTAACATTGATAACTTAGAAATATTTTTTAATTTATATACTATATATATTATCTGTTTGTGTAAACGGTTTCAATTAAATCGCATTAAACCTATAATTTTTTATTGTGTTTTTTGATTCAATTTTATAAAAATCAATTTTTTTGAGTGAGTTATTAAAATGGATTTTCTTTGGCGAAAAAAAATATTTTACAAAAAACAAATATTTAAAATAATTTAAAAATATTAACAAAACCTTACATTTTTCTGCTAAAGTTTTTATTAGATGGAAAACAGTGAGTTTGCTGTATTTTTAATCAACTAATGAAAGTGATAACGGCTTTATTCATCAGTTAGAAAACGCCAAACAAAACTCTTTTATGTGTATTAAGTATCATGGTGATGGGTTAATTATGTTTTTCTCTTCAATATAAGCAATAATATTATTTATAAGCTATATTGGGGACAAATTAATTAAATCAGCTTGATTTTTAGGCTTATGACCTACCAAAAAGTCCAATAATAATAATGATTAGACTAGAGGATGAGAATACAACCTTTCTTGCGAGCGGCTTATATCAATAATAAAGATTATAATACAACATTAAACATGGTCATTACGAAGCGTTCAACAATTCAATTTTTTATTTCATATTTAGTAAAACTATTTCAAAAAACAATTTCATTATTTCCCTTTTATTTTGTTACATCCCATTTATCTTACCATTTTGTTATTATCTATCATGTTCTAATTCACAGTTAATCACATTATATTGTCAAAAACAGTGAATAGAAAAATATAATATCGATAATGAATTCAACAAAAAAAGCCCAAAAAATTTTGGGCTTAGTAGAACTTTATTTTAGAATAACATAATTTTTAGATTAAGTTTTTATTTAGCTCTGAAAATACTTTCTCTAATTTTAACATCAAGATTATTTACCCAGCGATTGTAATTACGATGAACTTTTCCATTACTACCTTGCAAGTTTGGACTAACAGACACGTAATTGATTGAATAACTTGTCGCTGAATAAGGGATATCAACTACAACTTCAAATTTACGGTTGAATAAATGACCTCTAATAGTATTGCTATTTAAGACTTCCATTTTCCAAGTACCGAATGCTGCTTTACCTTTTGTTCCACTATCTAAAATAGCTTGTTTAACCTGTGCTTTAGTTAAACCATTAACTGGGGTGGTAATATTGTTTGGTGCTTGATATTTACCTGCACAACCAAACAATAGTGAAACTAAGAAAAATGCAGCAATATATTTAAAAAATTTCATTGTTTACTCCTTTAAGATTTTTGTTATTAACGTTTTTTACATATAAGTAAAGTATGTCCAAATCCAAGTCCATCAATATCTTTCTCAACGTGAAAACCAGCTTCATTCAAACATTGATAAAACACTTTGGAATGATAAAAACGGCTATTACCGTTAGCTAAACAAGTAAAATAGAGAGAGGAAGCATTTAAGCTTAAAGCCCCTGCTTCAAAATTTTGGCGATCCCAAAAAAGATCCATAATACAGACTGTAGCATCATCTTGCATACTACGGTGGATTAATTTTAATATCTGGGTAATTTGATCCGAATTAAAGCAATCTAGAAACTGACTCATCCACCATACATCTGCTTGATTAGGTAAAATTTGAGCATCTAATACATTAACACAAACACCATCAATACGATCATCATAGCCTGCTTGTTTGATGTTTTCGTTGGCGACAGTTATTTGTTCAGGTAAATCTAAGATTGTTACTTGAGTTTTCTGTAAATGTTTAGCACAAAAAATCGCCCACTTACCTGTATTTCCGCCAACATCATAAATATGTTTTGGTTTTAATTCACTAATGTAAGGCAAAGCAGCAGGAAAAGAGTTATCCGAATAGAAATGATCGAATTCAAACCAACTTTTTTTAGCTTGCTTTGGTAATGATTGTAACATTGGATAAATCGTTTTTCCCTCACCAAAAATTTTCAAGCCGCTTGGTTCACCTTTTTCAAGCGCCTCTTGAAGGAAAAACATGCTTTGATAACAAACATCTTGGGAAAAATTGAGGTTAATTTCTGTCATTTTGTCATGTAATAAAAAATGACCTATTTTACCTAAAACATAGTTTGAATCTTGTTGATAAATGACACGCATGCTAAGTGCAACATCTAACAGTAGTTCAATTGCATAAGAAGATAAAGAAACTTTTTTAGTTAGATCATCTAAATTAATACCATTTTTTCCAGCCTGATCAATGTGAGATAAAATACCATGATTTTTCATAGCGATGATTGCTTGGAATAAAATTGGTGCAAAGGCTATTTTTTGGGCTTCTGTAATTGCTTCTAATGCAGTATAAATCTCTTTATTAAATCCATACCTGATGTTTTCTTGTTCTGTCAATCTATTGCCTTTTTATTGTTTTACTGTATTGTATAAATTAAATTTGATGTTTCTCCAGAATTATTGATTGTAATAATATTACAAAAAGTAACTAAGTAAAGAATTAATTAAAAACATTACTATGAAATTTTCTTTTTCAATCGAAAATTGGTTTGCTTTATCTGCTGGTTTATCTTCTAAATCTGACTGGCAATTATGGTCAAAACAGATTAACCACAATTGGGATTTACCACTTCCCAAACTCAATAAACTACCTATGATGCAAGCAAGGAGGATGAGTATTTCATCACGCCTAGCTGTTGAAGTTGGTTTAGAGCTTATTGAAAATAACAAATTTGACTTAGCTATATTCTCAAGTAGGCATGGTGAACTTGAAAGAACATATAAAATACTTAAATCGTTAAATCAAAATGTTGATATTTCACCAACTGACTTCGCATTATCAGTACATAATACAGCATCAGGATTATTCACGATTATTGCCAAACAAACAGTACCCGTCACTTCACTTAGTGCAAATGATGATAGTTTTCAGCAAAGTTTGTTAGAAGCATTACCGACATTACTTCAAAAAGATAAAAAAGTACTATTAATTGATTTTGATGGTATGATACCTCAATCTTATCAAACAATTGTTCACCAATTAATTCCTTACTATGCGGTAGGATATATTTTAACTAAAGGTAATCAATTTACTTGTCAAAGTATTGAAAAAACATCACAATCAAATCAAATCGACTATCCTCAATCGTTAGCTTTTTTAAATGCATTTTTAAATAAAAAGCAACAATTCATCATAAAAGGTTTATCTCAAGATTGGCAATGGACTCTCAATACATAAACAAACAAAAATCATATACCTTAAATCAGTGGTGGCGATTATTCGCAACCGCATTGGGTTTTATTATATTTGGTCTTTATGGATTAATCGTTCTTTCGATAATCTGGTTTAGTTTATTAAGATTATTCGTATGGAATAAACAGAAAAGAACAATAATTGCTCAATATAGCATTAGTATAAGTTTTAAAGTATTTTTGTGGATAATAAAATATCTAGGTATTTTTAATTATCAATTTACAGGAATTGAAAAATTAAAACACGATGAAGGTTGTTTAATCATTGCAAATCATCCCTCTTTATTAGATGTTGTATTGCTGGTATCCGTTATGCGTAGATGTGATTGCTTGGTTAAAGGAGCTTTACTTAATAATATTTTCATCAGTCGTATTATTAAAACGGCAGGTTATATTCTTAATGGAGAATCAAGCAGGATACTACCACAATGCAACAAAATCTTATCTAACAAGGGTAAAATTTTGATTTTTCCAGAAGGAACAAGAAGCATACCCAATAACCCTATAACATTACAAAGGGGAGCTGCAAATATAGCATTGCGGTGCCATGCAGATATTCGAATCATACATATTCATTGCAATCCACCGTGGTTGATAAAACAACAAAAATGGTATGACATTCCTAAAAGAAAGGCCGTGTTTAATATCACTGTCGGTGAAAAGATTAAAATTGAAGATTTTTTAGATCAAAATACTACTATTGCCGCAAGAAAACTGACAAGACATCTTGCATCATTGTTAACCCTAGAACCATTAAAAGAATAATAGATACAAAGGAAATAAAATGGAAACTCTACATCATGATATAAAGGCATTAATAATTGATGTTCTTAATTTAGAAGATATCACACCAGAAGATATTGATACGCAAGCCCCACTATTTGGAGATGGATTAGGTTTAGATTCAATAGACGCACTAGAACTAGGTCTTGCGATCAAAAATCAATATGGTATTGTTTTATCATCTGAAAGTGAAGAAACCAAAAAAGCATTTTACTCAGTCGCAACTTTAGCTGATTTAATTAGTTCTCAACAGTAATAAGGAAGTTTTTTAATGGATAAGCAACAAATTTTTCAACAAGTTCAATCTGCACTAGTGCAACTTTTTGAATTACCTGCCGATCAGATTAAGCCAGAATCTAAACTTTTTGAAGAATTAGACTTAGACAGTATTGATGCTGTAGATTTAGTCGTACATTTACAAAAAAAGATTGGCAAAAAAGTCGATCCAGAAACATTTAAAGCAGTTAGAACTGTTCAAGACGTTGTTGATGCAGTAGACAATTTAATGAATACTAAATAGCTTAATGAATAAGGTAAAGTTAATAATAAAAGCAATAACAGGGGTTATCCTGTTTTGCTACCCTCTGGTTATTTACTTATCTTTCAAATATCAAGTAATCAATATTGCTATTTTATGTATTGTTACATTCTTAATATTGAGACTAATTACATTACCTAATTTATTTTCAAATATAGGTTGGTTAGCTAAAGTTGTAACGTGCTTTGGGTTGTTATTAGCATTAATTAGTTGGGTATTTAACGAATTTCAATTCTTACTTTATTACCCTGTAGCAACTAACCTACTATTCTTAATCTTTTTTGGCTACTCATTATATCAACCACAAAATATTATTGAAAAATTTGCCAGATTAAAAGAAGGTAATTTAACACCGAGTACGATTGAATATACAAGAAAAGTAACTATTTGTTGGTGTTTACTTTTTATATTAAATGGTTCAATTGCACTAATTACATGTTTCATTAATGATATGTATTGGTGGACAATATATAACGGATTAATAAGTTATATCTTTACTGGACTATTAATGGGGGGAGAATGGATTGTTCGTCAAAAACTAAAACATTAGTTTTATTATCGGAGCAATTATTACGCCCTGATTATGAAATAATAGCATACAGAAAACACCTACCACTTACAGTTGGTGATTTAAAAAAACTAACCAATACTATTGTCAGCAAAATTAGAAAACATCCAGAAAAAAACTGGGTTTTATTCATGGATGACAGTTTTAATTTTGTTGCAGGACTTTTCGCTCTCCTATATTCAGGAAAACATCCACTGCTACTAAATCCTAACTATATTGAGTTACAACACTATTATCAGGCAATATTAACTGATATTGATATCGCAAATATTAATTTACCAACTACAATACCAATCATTGATATCAATCAGCTTCAATTAGATGGGAAAATTAGTACAATCAATCCAAAATTTAAACAACCATCATTAACATTATTTACCTCAGGTTCAACTGGATTACCCAAACCAATTAAGAAGTCAATTTCTCAACTTGAAGATGAAATTGCGATATTGATAAATAATTTAGGCGCACCAACCAATGATCTATTTGTTGCTTCTGTGTCACATGAACATATGTATGGGCTAACTTTCAAAATAATGTTATCGTTAAGTTGTAAAATACCTTTTGTATGCGAAACAATACTCTATCAAGAGCAATTAGCGACTTACCAATCCCAAAAAATAACTTATATTACAACGCCATCAATTATTAAAAATTTAGATAATAAATTACCAATTATTAAGTGTGAAGAGGTGTTTTCTTCTGGTGGAAAACTGAGTTTCGACAATGCTCAATCTTGCTTACAAAATTTCAACGTATTACCTTGTGAAATTTATGGTTCAAGTGAAACAGGAATTATAGCCAAAAGAAAGCAAAAATCGTTAAATACACCTTGGGAACTTTTTTACCCAATCCAAATAAAATACACCTCAGATCATCAACCACTATTGATATCACCATTACTGCAGCAGGCTGAATTACTAAGCGATAAATTACAAAAAATAGATGATACAAAATTCTATTTAAAAGGTCGCATAGATAAAATAGTCAAGATTGCCGAACAACGCTTATCCCTTACATTTATAGAAAAACAAATAAATAAACTTGCAGTAGTTGAACAAGTAATTGTGATTCCATTAGAACAAAATAATCGAACCATTTTAGGCGCCATTATCAAAATAAACTTAACAAATAGTAAAGAAATAGATAACTTTAACCACTTTAAACTTACACAATATTTTCGACATTTACTGAAAGATACATTATCATTAGTCGAAATGCCGAAAAAATGGCGTTTTATTGAAAATTTTCCGAAAAATTCACAGGGTAAATGCACTTATACTGACTTAAAAGCATTATTTGATGCAACAGATAAGATATGAAAAAAGAGTTAGCCACAGAAATAAACATTATAAAAACTGAAACAGAAGCTAATATTGAAATCACCATACCACCAGATCTTTTTTGGTTTCAAGGGCATTTCCCTACACAACCAGTATTACCTGGGGTGACACAGCTTAATTGGGTTCTTGGTTATGCCCAAAAGCTATTCAATTTTAATTTATCAATATCATCCATTGAAGTAGTAAAATTTCAATCACCGATATTACCCAATGATCATCTAAAATTAACCTTAATTTGGGATAAAGATACCCAAAAACTAAAATTTACTTATAGTTTTATTACCAAGTACAATAACAATAAGATAGCAAGCACAGGAAAGCTTACCCTATGTCAGTAGCAGCACCGCACTTGTCTGATAGTTATTGTTTTATTATCCCTTGTTATAATCATAGTGATGCATTAGCCAATGTACTCAAAAATATTGAGCAATATCAGATTCCTTGCTTTTTAATTGATGATGGTAGTGCATATGAACAAGCACAAAAACTAATTGAAATCAGTAATCGATACCCATGGGTAAATCTAGTTCGATTATCTTCAAATAAAGGTAAAGGTGCGGCTGTGATGTGTGGATTTAACCATGCATTTAATCAAAATTTTGATTATGCCATACAGATTGATGCAGATGGTCAACATGATAGTAAAATTGTAAGGCAACTTATCGAACAATCTAAATTAAACCCGAATGCATTGATATCTGGTTGTCCTGTCTATGATGATTCAGTGCCAAAACATCGCCTCATTGCAAGGTATATAACCCATTTTTGGGTATGGATAGAAACCTTATCTTTTAATATAAAAGACAGTATGTGCGGATTTCGTATTTATCCTTTAAAACCAACATGTAAACTGACAAAACAATACCAAATTGGTAAAAAAATGGACTTTGATACCGACATCATGGTTCGATTATATTGGCAAGGCATCGATTCAGTTTTTGTACCAACTCATGTGACTTATCCCATTGATGGAGTTTCTCACTTTAAAGCCTGCAAAGATAACCTATTAATTAGTTGGATGCATACACGACTTTTTTTTGGCATGTTGCCACGAATACCAAAATTAATAAAACATAACCGATTGAAGAAAAATAAAGGTACGCACTGGTCACAAACTGAAGAACGCAAAGGTCTATTTGGTATTAAATTAATTTTAATGTTATATCGCCTATTAGGTCGTCGAGCGGCTCAAATAATCATGTTCCCGGTAATTAGTTATTTCTGGTTAACTGGAAAAAAACAACGGCAAGCATCCAAAATATATTTAGAAAAAATTCTTAAACAATATCAAAATGTTCCTTTAATAGAGAAGAAAAAATTAACTTCTTTCCAACATTTTCAACATTTTGGTGAATCACTCTTAGACAAACTTGCCAGCTGGCAAGGTGATATAAAACTTGATGACATTTATGCACCGAATAAAAACGAATTTTTAAAGTTAGTTTCTGAACAAAAAGGCATTATATTAATTTGTTCCCATCTAGGTGATATTGAAATGTGTCGAGCACTAGCTGAAATATCACATAATGTGAAAATTAATGCCCTAGTTCATAAACGTAATGCAGTACGATTTAATCAAGTATTAAAACAAGTTAATGAAGCTTCGATTATTAATTTAATTGAAGTCGCAACTTTAGGTGCAGATACAGCCATATTACTTCAGCAAAAACTAGAAGCTGGTGAATGGGTCGCTATCATTGCAGATAGGACTTCGGTTAATCCATATCAGAGAGTACCCGAAAACTCAATTATTTGGGCAAACTTTCTTGGTAAACCTGCTCCCTTTCCTAAAGGACCGTTTGTATTATCTTCTGCATTAAAATTTCCTGTTTACTTTTGCTGGGGATTAAAACCAAACGGGCGATTCCAAATATACCTTGAACACTTTACTGATGAGTTAAAACTATCAAGAAAAAACAGACAAGAAGAACTTGAACAAATCGTACAGTTTTACGCTAATAGGCTAGAATATTATTGTCTACAATCACCACTTGATTGGTTCAATTTTTTCGATTTTTGGCAATTTAATCCACCTGAAACACTTAGTAATAAAGATGAATAATTTTAACAACTGCTATATCACTATCGACTATACCCCATCTTTTCATGATACTGATGCTATGGGTGTTGTTTGGCATGGTAATTATCTTAAATTTTTCGAAAAAGCTCGCGAAGCCTTATTTAGAAAATTTAACTACGGTTATAAAGAAATGATTGATTCCGGTTATCTATGGCCGATTGTAGATGCCAAAATCAAATATACCGCACCAGTGCTAGCTGAACAAACCTTAGAAATTAATGCCAAACTTGAAGAATATGAGCATAGAATAAAAATAAGCTACCTAATAAAAGATAAAAAAACAGGTAAAAAAACGACATCAGGCTATACAATTCAAGTTGCGGTATCGGCTGCTAATCAAGAAATGACCTTTGTCACACCTGACATATTTTTGCAATGTTTTGGATTAATCAAATGAAAAAATACCTTACTATTTTATTCTCGGCACTACTATTAACCTTTTCAACTATATCCAGTGCAATAACGTTAACTGATTTACAACAGTTATTTAGTAAAAACCAAGTTGTTCGTGCTGATTTTGTTCAAGATCGCTATATTAATGGTTTAACTGCACCCATTCATTCAACAGGAAAAATGATCATATCCAAAGAATTAGGATTATGGTGGCAACAAAAGACACCTTTTGCGATGACATTAAAAATGAATCAACAACGGATGGAACAACGAATAGAAGGCCAAGATCCAGAAATTATAACTGCTGAAAAACAGCCACAACTTTTTCAATTTAACCATCTCTTAACCGCAATTTTCACTGCCGATAAAGATATGCTTGAAAGTAATTTTGATATAACGCTAACCGAACAAAATAAATATTGGACCGTAACACTACAACCAAAATTAGCGCCTTTAAACAAAATTTTCAAACAGATAATTCTCAATGGTAAATCTTATTTGGAAAAAGTTACCATTAATGATATGCAAGATGATAAAACAGAGCTGACATTCGCAAATCATAAAACAATGAAATTAAGTCAAAATGAACAATTGTTATTCCGATAATCGATTAATATTAACAAGAAGAGCAATTCTATGGTTAATAATAGTGGTCTGTCTGATTTTTACTGCATATAATCTTTTAGTTAGCAGTAAAATCAATAGTAGTGTTTTATCTTTATTGCCAAAAGAACAAACCAACAATGTTCCAACTGAACTCATTGACGGCTTCCAAAATCGATTGGACAAACAGTTAGTCTGGTTAATTAAGCCGGAAAATAATGAATTAGAACCTGTAAATTGGTGGTATCAAACTTTAAAAAAGCAATCTTTTATCGGTGAAGTAAATGGTTATTTCGACGAACAATTTCAAACAAAGTGGGGAGAGTTTGCATTCAAATATCGCTACCAATTGCTCGATACGAAAACCCAAGAAAGATTAAAAAATCATACGCAACTAAATTGGATTCAAAGCCAATTATATTCTCCTTTTAGCGGGATAAGTGCGACTGAATTAGAAAATGATCCGCTTTTACTAACACGCTCATCACAATTGAATCAACTAGCAAACTCAGGTGGATTAACTATCCAAAATAATTGGTTGTCTGGACAAGACAACCTAGGCAATCAATGGTATATGATTTACGCTGAGTTAAATGATTCATCATTTAATATGAGTCAATCACATCAGATCACCTCTCAGTTAAATGATCTTACCAAACAATTACATGAACAATGGCCAAGTGTTGAAATTTTAAAAAGAGGTGTGCTGTTCTATAGCGATTATGCCAGTAGTGAAGCTAAAGATGATATCACCACAATTGGTAGTCTATCAATTATCGGTATTGTAATATTAATTATTAGTATATTTCGATCCATAAGGCCGATAATTCTATCTTTACTGTCAATTTTTATTGGTTTAATTTGTGGTTTAATTGCGGTTTTAACTCTATTTGGTGAAATTCATATTATGACACTAGTTATGAGCACTAGTGTCATAGGTATAACCGTTGATTATTCACTTCACTACTTAACAGAACGACTGTTACATGGGAATCAAGAATCACCTTATGCCAGTTTAAAAAAACTAATATCAACGCTAACTTTAGCATTATGTACAAGTTTTATTGCTTATATTATTTTACTAATTGCACCTTTTCCTGGTTTAAAACAGCTATCCATATTTGCAGTATTTGGCTTGATAGGTGCTTTTTTAACCGTTATATGCTGGTATCCATTACTAGTTAACAAATTGCCTGTCCGTGAACATGTTGGTTATAAATTATTAAATCGCTGGTTAAATTTATGGCAATATAAACAGATGCAATGGTTAATGGTATCGATTGCAGTATTATTTATTGGTTATGGCTTAATTAATTTAAAGGTCGATGACGATATTGGAAAACTACAAGCATTACCAGTACAATTACAACAACAAGAACAAAAAATTATCAGCATCACCCATCAGACAACTGATCAAAAATGGTTTATCGTGTTTGGTGATACAGCTGAACAAACCTTGCAACGACTAGAACAATTTTCACTCAAACTTGAACAAGCCAAATTAGCAGGTTATTTTGAACAATATCAAAGTATAAATTTACCTTCGATACAGAAACAACAACAAAATATTGAATTAGTAAAACAATACAGTCCAGAAATTTTATCCTCATTAACGCAAATGGGAATTAAAACTAAGTTACCTGACCTTAATAAGAAACAAGCGATTATTACACCAGAGCAATGGCAACAAAGTGAACTTAGTCAAGGTAGAAAATTACTTTGGTTAACTTTACAATCAGGACAAAGTGCTACATTAATTCCAATAAGTGGTATTAAAAATATTAATGAAATTAGAAAATTATCTGACGTTGATCAAGGTATTCATTGGCTTGATCGCCGAGATGAATTTAACACTATGTTTGCCTTCTATAGAATACACTTATCCCAACTTATTGCTGGTGCTGTAACCATTATTTGCTTGTGCTTTATATTTTATCATCGTAAATATGGTATAAAAGCAGCATTAAAAAGCACATTACCAACATTATTATCAATTGGAATAGCATTAGCTATGCATGGCATAACTAATCAAACTCTTAATTTATTCTCAATGTTAGCACTAATTCTTGTTATTGGTATTGGTATCGACTATAGTTTATTTCTTAGTAATGATAAAAGCCAAACTCAAAGTGCGTTATTAGCAGTTTTTATGGCTGCGTTAACCACAATATTATCTTTTGGCCTATTAATAATAAGCCATACTGTCGCAATCAAGGGGTTTGGATTGGTATTAACCAGTGGCATTTTTACTGCTTTTTTATTTGCTCCATTAGTTATCAATAATAAATAAAACAAATAATGAAATATTAGGTATAAAAGGATGAAGAAATATTTAAATTTAACTTTGTTATTATTAAGTCTATTGATTTCAGCTTGCTCATCTCAACCTAAATCAGAAGCTTGGTTGACCAAAGAAACTAAAGTTAACTTACCAAAATTAGATATCAATCAAAAATATCATGATCAACAATTGTTAACATTCAAATACAATAATAAAGAAAACTCAATTATCACAATTGTTGACATCAAAAATAATCAGTTAACCGTAATGGGACTTTCAACTATCGGTATTCGTCTGTTTGAAATTCAATACAACGGCAGTGAAATCAAAGCGAAACAACATATATTTATCCAACAACTACCTCCACCAGAACAAGTATTATCGGACATCATGTTGAGCATTTTGCCGACAGCTGCATGGCAACTAGTATTACCTACTGATTGGCAACTCATTGATAGCGATTTATCTAGAACCCTTATTAATGGCCAACACGAAACTATTATTAATATCACCTATAATAAACAGCCCGCAGCTGTTATACGAAAACCAATTAAAATTGAACATGCTGTATTTGGTTATCAAATTGCAATTCAAAGTATGGAACAATAATAGATGATTTATATTGCTGCGCTTGGCGCTATAAACACTTTAGGAAACAATAAACAACAAATCGCTAATAATTTATTAAAAAATTATTGTGCTAAACATTGCTTAACAAAAGAAGAAGGATGGTTATTTAATGGCCAAAAAACTTGGTTAGGGAAAGTTACTGATGATTTACCCTCTATTCCTGAGCATCTGGTGCAATATTCAACAAGAAATAATCAATTACTCTATGCGGCATATTTGCAAATTAAACAACCGATACAACAAGCTATCGAAAAATATGGTGCCAAACGAATAGCGGTCATAATGGGTACAAGTACTTCGGGAATACATGAAGGTGACAACAATATTAAGCACTATCTAAAAACACAGCATTGTCAGCCAAATTTTCATTACCATCAACAAGAATTAGGGGATCCATCTAGATTTTTGACAGAACTACTAAACTTAAAAGGTCCTAGTTACAGCATTTCAACCGCTTGTACATCTAGTGCTAAAGCTGTAATGAGTGGACAACGATTGATTGAATTAGGTTTAGTTGATGCAGCGATTGTTGGAGGTGCTGACAGCTTAAGCAGAATGCCACTTAATGGCTTTAATGCACTTGAAGCACTATCAGATAACCCTTGCATGCCTTTCGCTCAAGATCGCAACGGCATAAACATTGGTGAAGCTAGTGGCATAATCTTATTAACCAAAGAAGAATCGAGCGATATTGTACTATTAGGCACTGGAGAATCCTCGGATGCTTATCATATTTCATCCCCTCATCCGGAAGGATTTGGAGCACAAGCTGCAATGGAAATGGCATTACACAATGCTAACTTAACACCAGATCAAATTGGCTATCTCAATTTACATGGCACAGCAACAATTCTTAATGACCAAGCTGAAAGTAAGGCTGTTTATCGTTTATTTAATCAAAACTTGCCTTATTGCAGTTCAACTAAACATCTAACTGGGCATACATTAGGTAGTGCAGCAATTACTGAATTGGCCATAGGCTATTTGTTACTTAACCAAAATATTTATTTACCACAGCAAGATTTTTCGACTTCTCCTTATGATAAAAATCTAGACAAAATCAATATAGTTACAGAAAAAATGATGCTACAAACACCAATTATAATGTCAAACTCTTTTGCTTTTGGTGGCAATAATGCATCACTTATTATTGGAAAAGTATAATGCAATATCAATCAGCAAGTTTCTATTTACCACACAAAACGCCAATGATCATGATCGATAAAGTTCATTTAGTTGACGATAAACAAAGTATCTGTAGTGTGAAAGTGACGAAAGATGGCATGCTCTCCCCATTTTTAAATGATGATGATCAACTACCCAACTTTTTTGCTATCGAATTAATGGCCCAAACCATTGGTGTTTGGAATGGATATCATGACACAAAAAAAAATCACTCACCACAATTGGGTATGTTACTAGGTGGCAGAGCAATAAAAACTACATTACCAGCATTTGCTCTTAATAGTGAATTAATAATAACCGCCAATTTAGTTCTTTTTGATGCAAAATTGGCTAATTTTGATTGCCACATTACTATCAATCAACAATGTGTTGCATCTGGTAAACTAAATGTTTATGAACCCGATCAAAGCGAATTGGCTCAACTTTTTGGTTCCCAGCGACTAGGAGGATAAGGATAATGAATCGAACAATACTTGTCACTGGAGCAAGTAAAGGAATTGGTAAAGCAATTGCTTGCAAATTATCATTAGATGGTTTTGATATCGTTATACACTACCATAGTGATAAACAAGGTGCGCTTGAAACGCAAAAATTCATAGAACAAACAGGTCAAAAAAGCAGACTCATACAATTTGATATCAGCAACACAGAACAATGCCAACAAGTAATTGAAGCCGATATTGAACTGCATGGTGCTTATTACGGTGTTGTGAATAATGCTGGAATTATTCGAGATGGGGCTTTTCCTGCTCTAACTCAAGATGACTGGAAATCGGTAATTCATACCGATCTTAATAGTTTTTACAATGTGTTACACCCATGTATTATGCCCATGATTGGATTACGTGATGGTGGAAGAATTATTGTTATATCATCAGTTTCAGGTATCGTTGGCAATCGAGGGCAAGTTAATTATAGTGCTGCCAAAGCAGGTGTAATTGGTGCAACCAAAGCGTTAGCCCTTGAACTAGCTAAACGAAAAATTACTGTTAATTGCATTGCACCAGGTTTAATTGATACTGGGATATTGGATATGGAACCAATAGCTTTAAAAGAAGCAATGAACATGATTCCACTGAAAAGAATGGGACACGTTGACGAAGTTGCAGGACTTGCAAGTTATTTAATGTCAGACAATGCTGGGTATATAACACGGCAAGTCATTTCAATAAATGGAGGAATGGTATGACAAAACGAGTAGTCATAACAGGAGTTGGTGGCATTACTGCATTTGGTAGCGAATGGACCGAAATTGAACACAAATTAAAACAATTAGACAATGCTGTTCGATACATGCCTGAATGGGAAATCTATGACGGATTACATACCAAGCTTGGTGCTCCTATTGATAATTTTGTATTGCCTGAACACTATACAAGAAAAAAAACCCGTTCTATGGGCAGAGTTTCTCTACTCTCAACCAAGGCAACTGAAATTGCCTTAGAAAAAGCAGGATTGTTAGATGACCCCGAACTAACTAATGGCAATACTGGCATCGCATTTGGATCATCAACAGGTAGTACTCAACCAGTTGCGTCATTTGCAACTATGTTAAATGAAAAACATACCAATAACATCACTGCAACAACCTATATTCAAATGATGCCGCATACTACTGCTGTTAATACTGGCTTATTTTTTGGTTTGAAAGGTAGATTGATCACAACATCAAGTGCTTGTACATCTGGCAGCCAAGCGATTGGCTATGCTTACGAGGCAATAAAATACGGTATGCAAAAAATAATGGTAGCTGGTGGTGCCGAAGAATTATGTCCATCGGAAGCAGCAGTCTTTGATACTCTATTTGCTACTAGTCAACTTAACGACACGCCTAAACTATCACCACGGCCGTATGATCGCGATCGCGATGGTTTAGTTATTGGTGAAGGTGCAGGAGCATTAGTTTTGGAAGAATATGAACATGCCAAAGCTCGCGGAGCGAAAATTTATGGTGAAATTATTGGCTTCAAAACTAACTGTGACGCCAGTCATATTACTCAGCCAAGACAAGAAACAATCCAGTATTGTATCGAACAATCATTAAAAGATGCAGGATTAGATGCTAACCAAATTGGTTACATTAGTGCGCACGGCACCGCTACCGCACGAGGAGATGTAGCTGAAAGTAACGCGGTTGCAAATATTTATGGTAATAAAACACCAATATCATCATTAAAAAGTTATTTTGGTCATACCCTTGGTGCTTGTGGTGCAATAGAAGCGTGGTTAACGTTAGAAATGATGCACTCAGGTTGGTTTAACCCAACTATTAACTTAAATGATGTGGATCCACAATGCGGTGATCTTGATTATATTGTCGGTGAAGGGCGAAATTTAGATATTGAATACTTTCAAACTAATAATTTTGCTTTTGGTGGTATTAATACTTCAATTATAATCAAAAGAATATAGTTTACTCTTTTAGACATTACAAATACCCCAAACAAATTTTTTAAGAAAATTTTTTTTGGTTCTATTTGTGCTATAAAGAGGCTATGCTTAACTTTTTGGGGTTAAAAAACCCCTCTCCTCAATTTTTTTTAACTTATTAACAGATAAAAAATAGCGCTATACAGCGCTATTTTTATTGATTAGTCTTCTAACTATTTTTTTCTCGTTCAATAGCTCGATAACCAATATCATGACGATAGTAACAACCATGCCAATAGATATTTTTAAGTTGTTCATAGGCATATTGTTGAGCATCAGATACCGTGTTACCTAGTGCAGTAACACAAAGAACTCGCCCACCATTAGTATATACTTGTCCATTTTCTAAGCTGGTTCCAGCATGAAAGACTTTGTAATCTTGATCTATTTCAGCAGGTAAGCCTAAAATGACATCTTTAGTATTGTAATCACCAGGGTATCCACCTGCAGCAAGAACTACCCCTAAAGCAGGTCTTGGATCCCATTGTGATTTAACTGTGTTTAATTTACCCTCTACAGCAGCTAAACAGAGTTCAACCAAATCAGATTGCATTCGCATCATTATTGGTTGGGTTTCAGGATCACCAAATCGACAGTTAAATTCAATAACTTTTGGATTACCTTGTTTATCAATCATTAAACCGGCATAAAGAAAGCCAACATACACATTACCTTCCTGTGCCATGCCATTAACTGTTGGATAGATGACTTGTTCCATCACTTTAGTAAATACATCATCAGTTACCACTGGCGCTGGTGAATAAGCTCCCATTCCACCAGTATTAAGACCTGTATCACCATCGCCCACTCGTTTATGGTCTTGGCTAGTTGCCATTGGTTCAACATGTTCACCATCGACCATAACAATAAAACTGGCTTCCTCACCATCAAGAAACTCTTCAATGACAACTCGATGACCTGCATCACCAAAGGCATTATCCGCTAACATATCATGTACAGCATCTTCGGCTTCTTTTAGCGTCATAGCGACAATCACACCTTTACCAGCAGCTAAACCATCGGCTTTTATCACAATTGGCGCACCTTTTTGGCGAATATATGCAATAGCAGGCTCAATTTCGGTAAAATTCTGGTATTCAGCCGTTGGGATATTGTGACGAGCTAAGAAGTCTTTAGTAAAAGCTTTTGATCCCTCTAACTGTGCAGCCGCTTTAGATGGGCCAAAAATTTTCAATCCAGCTTTTTGAAAACTGTCAACAATGCCGATAACTAATGGCGCTTCTGGTCCGACTATGGTTAAGTCTATTTGTTGCTCCTGTGCAAAATTTAATAGTCCGGCAATGTCGGTTGCTTTTATATTGATGTTTTCTAAATTTGTTTCAAGTGCGGTACCTGCATTACCCGGCGCAACAAATACTTTGGTCACTAATGGTGATTGTGCTGCTTTCCATGCTAAGGCATGTTCACGCCCACCATTACCGATAACTAAAACTTTCATACAAGGTCCTTTCAATACTTTTAAAGATTAATGCCTAAAATGACGCATATTGGTAAAAATCATCGCAATATTATGCTCGTTTGCGGCTTGAATCACTTCATCATCACGAATCGATCCACCCGGTTGAATAACGCAAGTAACGCCCACCGCAGCGGCTGCATCTACGCCATCTCTAAATGGAAAGAAAGCATCAGAAGCAACTACCGAACCAGCAACTTCTAGGTTTTCATCTTTTGCTTTGATGCCGGCAATTTTCGCTGAATAAACACGGCTCATTTGCCCTGCACCAATACCAATTGTCATATTATCTTTGGCATAAACAATGGCGTTAGATTTAACAAATTTTGCTACCTTCCAACAAAATAGCGCATCGGATAGTTCTTTTTCAGTTGGTTGGCGTTTGGTAACAACTTTTAACTGATCTTTAGTAACCATACCTAAATCTTTTTCTTGTACAAGAACCCCACCATTAACACGTTTAAAATCTAAACTAGTTGTAGAATTACTCGACCAACTACCACATTCAAGTACACGAACATTCTTTTTAGTTTGTGTGATAGCTAATGCTTCTTGGTCAATTGAAGGTGCAATAATCACTTCAACAAATTGTTTATCGACAATAGTTTGGGTGGTCTTAGCATCTAAAGGGCGATTAAAAGCAATAATGCCACCAAATGCAGAGGTTGGGTCAGTTTTAAAAGCATTTAAATATGCAGTTAAAATATTATCACTCACTGCAACACCACATGGATTGGCGTGTTTAACAATTACACAAGCAGGTTCATCAAAGGATTTTACACATTCCAATGCAGCATCAGTATCGGCAATATTATTATAGGATAATTCTTTACCTTGTAGCTGTTTAGCGGTTGCAATAGAGGCTTGCTCAAGTTGTTCTTCAACATAAAACGCAGCTTGTTGATGAGCATTTTCACCATATCGCATATCTTGTTTTTTAATAAACTGCAGATTTAAAGTTCGAGGAAACTCTCCAGCAGGCTTATCAGTGTCACCATAATATGGTGGGACAAGTTTACCAAAATAGTTAGCAATCATGCCGTCATATTGAGCTGTATGTTCAAAAGCTTTTATTGCTAGACTAAAACGATATTTAAAGGAGAGGCAATTTTGTTGATTATCCAACATATCAATGATTGTGTTATAATCCTGACAATCAACCACAATCGCAACATCTTTATTATTTTTAGCTGCAGAACGTACCATGGTTGGCCCACCAATATCGATATTTTCTATCGCATCTTCTAAACTACAATTTGGATCAGCAACAGTTTTTGCAAAAGGGTATAAGTTCACAACAACCATATCAATTGGATCGATCTGGTGTTGTTGCATGATGTCATCATCAACACCCCGACGACCTAAAATACCACCATGTATTTTAGGATGTAAGGTTTTAACTCGACCATCCATCATTTCAGGAAAACCAGTATAATTAGATACTTCTGTAACAGGAATATGGTTGTCAATTAATAGTTTGGCGGTACCACCAGTGGAAAGGAGTTCTACATTACGCTCTGATAAGGCTTTGGCAAATTCAATAATTCCTGTTTTATCAGAAACACTAAGTAGAGCACGACGGATAGGACGAAACTGCTGCATGAAAAAGCTCCGAAATTAAAATTCTAAATCCAAGTCAGTGAGAGGCTATTATATATAAAACCAGAGTAGATGTTTAGCATTAACTTTTGAAAAATAAATCGGAACAGGAGTTAATAAATTAGAAAGTAATCATCAGGCAAAATCTTGCCTGATTTTTATACAAAAGAATTTGGGTTAATCGTCACTATAGCCTAAACTTCGAAGTGCTCGCTCATCATCAGCCCAGCCGGCTTTAACTTTTACCCATAATTCTAAATGAACTTTATTATCAAAAAATAATTGCATATCTTTACGTGCTTCTATGCCAATTTTTTTGATTTTTTCACCTTTATTACCAATGACCATTTTCTTTTGACCATCACGTTCAACCAAAATTAAACCATTGATACGGTACATGCCTGTACGTTCATCGACTTTAAATTGTTCTATTTCAACCGTGACAGAATAAGGTAATTCATCACCTAAAAAGCGCATCAATTTTTCACGGATGATTTCTGATGCCATAAACCGTTGTGAACGATCAGTAATATAATCTTCTGGGAAATGATGTTCACCAACAGGTAAATGTTTTTTAACAATGTCTTTGATGATATCAACACCTTCGCCTTTTTCAGCACTAATAGGCACAACATCCAAAAAGTTGATCTTTTGGCTGATTTCTTGAATATGAGGCAACAGTTGGGTTTTATCCGTAACATTGTCAATTTTATTGATCACCAGCAATACGGGGGCCTTACAATCTTTAAGTTTGCCTGCAACCATTTCATCATCATCAGTCCAGTGCGTGCCTTCAACAACAAAGATAACCAATTCAACATCGCCAATTGAACTGCTAGCAGCACGATTCATTAAACGGTTAATCGCTCTTTTTTCTTCAATATGAAGACCGGGGGTATCAATATAGATAATTTGATCATCACCTTGAGTATCAATACCTACAATACGGTGGCGTGTAGTTTGTGCCTTACGTGAAGTGATTGATACTTTTTGGCCAAGTAGTTGATTTAATAAAGTTGATTTGCCGACATTTGGTCTCCCGACGATGGCAACAAATCCACAATGTTGTTTTGATTCTGTCATTTTATACCTAATTGGTTTAGTGCTTCTTGAGCTGCGGCTTGTTCAGCCTTACGACGGCTTAAACCTCGTCCTAAATATTGATGATCATCATTGTCAATTTTACATTGAATGAGAAACTCTTGCTCATGATTATCACCAGTAACTTCAAGAATTAAATAGCATGGTCGTTCATGTCGAATACCTTGCAAATATTCCTGTAATCGTGTTTTAGCATCTTTTTGCTTAATGCCCGGTTTAATTTCGTTTAAACGTGTTGTATACCAAGCTAAAATTAACTGACGAATATTTTCAATATTACTATCTAAATAAACAGCACCGATGATAGCTTCCACGGCATCAGAAATAATCGACTCACGGCGATAACCACCACTTTTTAATTCGCCTTGACCTAAGATAAGGTAATCACCTAATTTAAACGCTTTACCCATTTCAGCAAGAGTTTGACCACAAACTAAACTTGCTCTCATTTGGCTAAGATCACCTTCATCTTGCTTGCTAAATCGATGATAAAGTTCATCAGCAATAACAAAACTAAGGATTGAATCACCTAAAAACTCTAGCCGCTCATTGTGCATTTTATTCGCACTGCGATGAGTTAGTGCGAGTTGCAGTAAAGATGTATCATTAAAATGATAACCAATCGATTGTTGTATTTGATTCAAATTTTTCATAGTTATCACAGTTAGTGGATCCCACCGATACGGCTGAATCGAATTCCTGTAGGCCATTCATCAGGTTGTTTTTCAAAACTAATCCAAATGGCGGTTGCACGACCAACAAAGTTTTCTTCGGGAACAAAACCAAAATATCGGCTATCACCACTATTATCACGATTGTCACCCATCATAAAGTAATTACCTTGTGGTACTACCCAAGTAGCAACCGGTTGACCTTTTTGATGATAATAATAACTCGGATCTTCCTCTATTCCTGACGTGGTTAAAATATCATGCGACTTGTTACCCAAGGTTTCTTGTTGAATTTTTATATCAAACGTTCTCATGGATTGAGAATCAACAATACCTTTGTCCTTATATTGTTCCAAGGTATAAAAACTTGGGTTAGATTTATCTTTTTCGTGTACTTGTTTCCAATTACTTGGTTGTGGTTGAGTATAGTGCAAATCTAATGGTTCAGATCGTTGACCAACACAATTATTATCCGCTGTTTGACACGCAGGATAAATAACTATTTTCTTTTCATTAACCAAATAAACAATCTTATCACCAGGTAAACCAACCACACGTTTAATTAGATCCATTTGCGGTATGTTAGGGTGCTTAAA
This sequence comes from Gilliamella sp. LMG 34362, assembly GCF_984569125.1. NCBI lineage: Bacteria > Pseudomonadati > Pseudomonadota > Gammaproteobacteria > Orbales > Orbaceae > Gilliamella > Gilliamella sp. LMG 34362. The sequence goes on from NZ_OZ474902.1 coordinate 2,182,835, forward strand.
TACAGCAACGTCACCTCTTTGGGGTTTTCCTGTAGCAATTAGTACTTTATTGTTAATTGGATTTTTTAAGCCATAAGAAAATTTTTCTACAGCAATAAAATCACCAATTAATAAAGTTTGCATCATTGACCCTGAAGGAATCTGAAAGGGTTCATAGATAAATGAACGAATAACAAAAACCACGAATAAAACCGGAAAAAAAGATGCTAAGCTTTCTACCCAACCTTTTGGTTTTCCAACCTCAGCAAGGATTCGCCCATCAACCTCACCATTATGGGCTTTACGCACTTCTTCTACTTTACGTTGTCTAGCTGGTTTCCATCTAAATTTTTCTAAAAACCAGAAGATTGCGGTAATAAAGGTTGCTAGTGTTAATATGATGGCAAATGTTCCAGCCATTTGTTTTCCTCTTTAACTGATTAATCTTTTCCTACATGCAAAATTGCTAAAAACGCTTCTTGAGGCAGTTCAACATTACCTACTTGCTTCATGCGTTTTTTACCCTCTTTTTGCTTCTGTAAAAGTTTCTTTTTACGACTAACGTCACCGCCATAACATTTGGCTAATACGTTTTTGCGTAATTGTTTTACTGTAGAACGTGCTATTACATGATTACCAATTGCCGCTTGAATTGCTATATCAAACTGTTGACGAGGAATAAGATCTTTCATCTTTTCCACTAATTCTCGGCCACGGTAAGGTGCATTATCTTTGTGCGTGATAAGTGCCAATGCATCAACTCGTTCACCATTAATCAATACATCAAGTCTTACCATGTCAGCAACTTGGAAACGTTTAAAACTATAATCTAAGGAAGCATAACCACGTGAAGTCGACTTAAGTTTATCAAAGAAATCCAACACAACTTCGGTCATTGGTATTTCGTAAGTTAATGCAACTTGATTGCCATGATAAACCATATTAACTTGTACACCACGTTTTTCAGCACATAATGTTATTACATTACCTAAGTAAGTTTGTGGTACTAAAATATTACATTCAGCTATCGGCTCACGCAGTTCTTGAATATTGTTTACGGCCGGTAGTTTAGCAGGGCTATCAACATAAATGATTTCATTTTGAGTGGTTAAAACCTCATAAACTACCGTTGGAGCTGTTGTAATAAGATCAAGGTTATATTCGCGCTCTAATCGTTCTTGAATGATTTCCATATGCAACAAGCCAAGGAAACCACAACGGAAACCAAATCCTAATGCACCTGAATTTTCTGGTTCATAAAAAAGTGAAGCATCGTTAAGGCTTAATTTACCTAATGCATCACGAAATGCTTCGTAATCATCTGAGCTAGTTGGAAACAAACCTGCATAGACTTGTGGTTTAACTTTCTTAAAACCTGGTAATGCTTTCTCAGCAGGTGCTCTAGCTGATGTTAAGGTATCACCGACTGGTGCACCTAAGATATCTTTAATAGCACAAACCACCCAACCTACTTCACCGCAATGTAAACAGTCTTTATCAACTTGTTTTGGTGTAAAGATACCTAAACGATCAACATTATAAGTCATTCCGGTACTCATAACTTTGATTTTCTCACCTTTGCGCAGTTCACCATTTTTAATACGAATTAGTGATACAACACCTAGGTAGTTATCAAACCATGAGTCAATAATTAGCGCTTGTAATGGTGCATTGGAATCACCTTCGGGTGCAGGAATATCATGAACAAGTTGTTCAAGTACATCAACTACTCCAACACCGGTTTTCGCTGAACATCTGACTGCATTGCTAGCATCTATACCAACAATGTCTTCAATCTCTTCTGCCACTCGTTCAGGTTCAGCGGCAGGTAAATCGATCTTATTAAGTACTGGCACGACTTCTAGATCCATATCGAGTGCCGTATAACAATTGGCAAGTGTTTGCGCTTCAACACCTTGTCCAGCATCGACTACCAATAATGCTCCTTCGCATGCAGCTAACGAGCGTGATACTTCATAAGAGAAGTCGACATGTCCAGGAGTATCAATAAAATTCAGCTGATATGTTTGGCCATCTTTAGCATGAAAATCTAAAGTAACACTTTGAGCTTTAATCGTAATCCCTCGTTCACGTTCCAAATCCATCGAGTCTAGAACTTGAGCTTCCATTTCGCGATCAGAAAGTCCACCACAAATTTGGATAATACGATCAGAAAGCGTTGATTTACCATGGTCAATATGAGCAATAATTGAAAAATTGCGGATATTTTTATTCATATCAATAAGTTATATTTTAGTTATGTACTGTTAATTATCATTAATGTTATTGGCTATAAATAACAAGTCAAATAATCACGAATTTGAAAGCAGACATTCTACACATTAATAGTGAGTAAGCATAGTGTTATCGAGAGTTTTCCGGTGATTTCTCAACAATATTTTGTGCAATTTTTTCTATTGTCACTTGTGGTAAATTGCCAATAATTATAATATTTTTATTACCCATGTTAGTTGAGAAAATCGTTCGGCCACCTTGCTGTATAATCTGATTTAATTGACTGGCCTGCTCTAAAGAAACATTTACAGTAAATGAAAACACACCATCAGAAAACAGCTTAGTCGCTATATCAGAGCTATAAAAATTAACATTATAAGCAGCTATTTCTTTAAACCCTTTAGGTAACCATGCTAAATGCCATGCATCAAGAAGATTATTTTGTTTTTCAATTGATAATAAAATTGGATAGGTTCGATTATCAATATAATTTTTAAATTTTTTTGCATCAAAGTCTTTATCAAGATCAACCACTTTTAATTGATTAACAATATCATTATCTTCATCTAATAAATCAATGCGAAGAGGTAAAAAATTTTCGTCATCGATCCATATAACATAACTGTAACGATCTTTATCTTTAGCAATAATTTTGACTAATTGAGCGCCTCGCTTAGCCGTTCTAGCTTTTCCTAATAAAATAAAATCATAGATATTAGATAATGAATTAAAATCATTATAAACAACGTCAGGAAAAGCTTCTGTAATGCGGGAACTTGAAATCGAAAAAGAAGGACTATCAGGTTGAAAATAACTAGTGGTATTATTATGTAAAATTATCTCTTTAGCTGGACCTTCAAGATAAAGCAGTTGAGCATTAATATTCTCTTTCTTATTAGCACCTAAATGATTATATTCAAAAGTAGTTGCATATTGATCTTTATCTTGGGCAACAAAATGAATTTGATAATCTCTTGTCTGCACCGCTTTGGTCATTTTATTGAGTAAACTCAAAGCATCATGTGTTTCTTCAGCCATAACTGATGCGGAGAAAAATATAAAAAACAGAGTAATAATAAAATTGTTACTCTGTTTCAGCTTAAGTCTTATCAAAGAATAAAGAACATTCATTTTAAGTTAACGAGCATTTAACCTTTTTTGTAATTCATAATCTTGAACCAACAACCTAATCTTATCATATTGTCTTTTTTCAAGAAGTTGCTGATCATTATGTTGCTGTATACCACCAACAGGCGCAACGTTTACCCCCATAGGGATAGTATTTAGCGTAGGCGCACCACTAGCTTCATCTGATTGACCTTGATGATATTGAACTCCAGCAATAATAGCTAATGTAACACAAGCAGCTAATCCAACTTGACTAACTTTAGCCATAATATCTTTCATTCGTATCCAGAATAGATTTTCGGCTTTTGGAATTGAAATCTCATTTTGAGATGGTTGCTCAGTTAATTGTGGATATAAATCATCACCAGCAATCGCCAAAGCAACTTGATTAGTAATATCTAATGTTAATGAACTACCGTGCAATTCTCCTCGCATTGCGTCTCTTGCAATATGATAACGATGCCAGCAGGATTGCAAACTTTCATCATGAGTAACCATTTCAACAAAGTGTTGATCAGTTAACTCACCATCCATTAATAATGAAAGTTGCTGTTTCTGTTCTATTTGCATAGTAGATACCTTAAATGTCTTGCTACTTAATTTATTTAACCAATTAAAGGTTTAATTTTTTCATCAATAGCATCACGAGCTCTAAAAATTCGTGATCTAACTGTTCCAACCGGTGTTCCCATAATCTCGGCAATTTCCTCATAACTTAGACCGTCAATTTCACGTAATGTGATAGCAGTTCTCAAATCATCAGGTAATGCTTCAATTGCATCAAATACAACTTTTTCAACTTCTTTAGAAAGAACCAAACTTTCTGGGTTATCGACAACTCTCAATGAGTCGGCACCTTCATAACTTTCAGCTTCACTAGCATCAATATCCGAAGATGGCGGTCGTCGACCTTGCGAAATTAAATAATTTTTTGCTGTATTAACCGCAATTCGGTACAACCAAGTATAAAAAATACTTTCACCCTTAAAAGAACTTAACGAACGATAAGCTTTGATAAAGGTTTCTTGCACAACATCAGGGACCTCAGAAGGTAAAACGTAACGTGATACCAAATGAGCTAGCTTATTTTGATAACGAACAACAAGTAAATTAAACGCATTTTTATCTCCGTTTAAAACGCGATCAACTAAAACTTGGTCTGTTATTTGCTCCCCCATTAAAGGCCATTCCTTATTATGTTAATAACTATTAGTTGGCCCAAAACTGTGCACTCTAACAGTTAGATTCGTAAATTTAAAAAAAGTTCCCATTATTTTAATAGAAATTTCATTTTTTGAATCAATCATTTTCATTTTTAATTATTTATATACTAAAAGATAATGATTTTATTAAATTTTTGGATAAATTTTTTTAGATAATTAATTCAATAAGAAGATTTCGCGCTCACCCGCATCATTATATGTGATCTGATAAAATTGCGGTAAATTAAAATTAACTGAGCTACTGGTAGTGAAAGTAAAACGGTCATCAGATAATACATAAAAATCATTGATATCTTTAACCATATTTTCTTTAGTACCATTACAATTACGGTATATTTCTATTTGATTATGTTCATTTAAAATATATAAGTCAAATCCTGAAATGGTATCTTCAAAGAAGAATTGAATAATACCTTCATAAGCGACGCTATCTATCTCTTTAGGTAATTCATTGCTTTCATCTAAGATATTTAACGGCCTACCTTGAACCTTATTATTCGATACCGCTCCATAAAAATCAATAGCATTTTCAAACTGATGAAATGAAACGCCAAATCGTTCAAAAAATAGATACCATGAAGCACCATCTATTCTAAGTGGTTTGACTTGAGTTAAGTTATTTTTAGTAGTAGTTAATCGTAAATCAACACAGTCATCCATCAGTTTTTTCATTTGTTTACGGATTTCATGACTAAGATATTTACTATAACAAAAAATTTCGACTGAGTTAGGTAAATCGGCATCTTTATGCATACGATTAAGTAATGCTTTTATAGCTTCAAGTACACATAAAGAACCGCTAAAATGTAACACGCGAATCTCATTCCATGAGTTACGATAAAGTAAATCGATAGAACCAACTAAACTTAATTCTTGCTTACCATAATTTAAAACATTAGTACTAATTTCATCCTCAAGTTCTAAATTAATAGTTGGATCATCTTCTAAATTCAAGATAATAGCTAAATGGCGTATTTCACAAGGCCCATATAACTGTTCCTCAGTCGCGGTAGGTACATCTATCGGAAAATAATTTTTCAGATCTTCGATGAGCTTGGTTATTCTTTGATTTTCTCGTTCATCACCATCGTAATAATAAAAATTAGTTGAATCAGAAATTAAACCATTAAAGTAACACCAACCAACTAATTTGACTAAGTATTTACTATATTCTAAGTATTGATGACCGATAATAGAATTTAGTTTAGGTGTTTGATTATAAACATACCAACCGGCTCGATTAATACGATCTTCTTTGACATGAATAAAAGTTAATACCTCTTCTTGCAGATTATCCGAAATATTAAGTTTTAATGTTGAAATTTTACCCGGTAAAACTTCAAAAGAGGCATATAATTTACGAGTCAGTATGGCCAAATCTTGTGGGCTAATAAGTGAATCTAAGTTATTACGACGTCCAAAATTGAGTAAATTACGATAACCTGTCATCATTGTGTGGAGCATTATTTCGTGTATTTCACGTACTTGTTCTATTTTCCATGTTTTACTGGCATCCAATTTTACCAATAACTTATGCTTCCATCCCCATTGTTGTACTAATTCATGTAATATTTTACGACGCCATGATGATGGTTGATCATTATCTGATAATTTTTCATTTACTTTTAAATAAAAGCAATGTCTTACCAACTCAAGACGTTGAAAATCTCTAATTTCAATTAGATAATTAGAAATTCGATCTAACAACATAGAGTATGAATCAAGATAATGATGAACATGAATTTCACCTTTTTGAATATACTCGCGCATTTCATAAGCAATTGGTCTATTTTCAGGATAGATTGAAGAATAAACTTCAAGTAGTAATGTTTTTAATACAGCTTTAAATGGTGAATCGATACTTTTATAGAGTTGCCATAAACTTGCACCAAAATACTCTTCTGCAGACAATCCTGTAAGTGGTCCAAAATCGATCCATTCTTCACGTTTGATTATATTAGCAACCACCAATGCTTGAACACATGTTTCATAAGTTGGGTAAGTAACATCATTAATTGTAAAATCAGCTGGAACTGCAAACCATAGCAGTCGTTTACCAGCTAAAAGATTGGCCGAACGATAGAACTCTTCAAGCAATAAAATATGTTGTGCTGAACCACAGTTTTCACCCATCAAACATTCATGATGTTGGTTGATAAATCGATCGACATCAACGACAAATAAAGTAAGTTTTACACCAAGTTTTTCAGCCCACTCTTCAATCAATCGACACTTTGTTATTAAAGCTTGCTTTTTAACCGTAGATAAATTATTTTCGATACAAACCCATATATCAAGATCCGAGGTAACTGCCTGTCCTATAGAGCAAGTACTACCCATTGAATATAGTGCAGATATATCAGAATATTTTTTCTGTGTAGTGTTATTAAAATTGAAACAATGTTGTAGTTGTTCAATAACCTCGTTTGAAGGTTGATAGTATGCAATACCTGATGGCGTTTCTATATTTAGATAACCGGGAAGATCTGGATGATGAAAATGAAAAAGCACTGGTAACAATGAAAAAACTCGTTGGAATTCCAAAGGCATTCCACTCCGAGCTCGCTCATGTTTCAGAATAGCAAGATCATCAAGTTCTTTTTTTATGTTATTAATATCGTATTGCATAGTATGATTCAGGTGAAACAGATGTACTATTGACGAACAATTTCTCCAATAAGTTTATATTATAACGTAAAAAGAATGTAAATCTAAAAATAAAACGAAATAAATATTATGGCCACAATAAAAAAAATATCACAATCTTTAACAAAAACCAAAAACCAATTTCATACTATTAATAAAGCTGCTGTTTTAATCCCAATTATAACTATCGAAAATCAATTACACCTACTCTTTCAAGTACGTTCAAAGAAACTTAAATGGCAACCCGGTGATATTTGTTTTCCTGGTGGTCGCGTTGAAGCAACTGATGATAACCCTGAATATACAGCTAAACGTGAAACCTTTGAAGAGTTAGGCATTACTATTGATCAAATAACTATTTTAGGACAATTACCGAAATTTATTGCTTCATTAGGGATGATGATTTATCCATTTGTCGCAAAAATTGAATCTTTAGATAATTTGCTACTTAATCAAGATGAAGTTGAATCTATTTTTACGGTTCCACTTGAATGGTTTATTAACCATCAACCGAAACAAGCCACTATGTTAGTTGGTTTTAAACCTGACGACAATTTTCCATTTGAATTGGTACCTAATCGAACAGCAAATTGGCAACAAAAGTCACAACATGATGTTTATTTTTATAAATATGAAAATTTTGTTATTTGGGGATTAACTGCACAAATTATTAATAGTTTTATAAGAACCATCAAATGTAATGCCCAATTATAAATTACAGCTAAATTAAATATGATTCAGTTTTGACTTTAACATAAAATGCTTTAAGAAAAATTTTTTCAAAAAAAACCAAGTGGTACCTACACAAATATTTTGATTAATATATACTATTAATCGGTTATTTCTCATTTCTATCATTTCTACCCTGTTTTATCTAGCTGTCTGAAAAAATTAGTAAAAAAATTATTTCGAGAGCGTTATTCTTGTTTAAAAAACTCTCATGCAATACCCTCATAGAATAAGCGTTACAAATTGTTTTTTAATTTTTATAACATAAATATGAAGGACATTATTATGAAACGTTTTAATAAATCATCTATTGCATTAGCTTTACTATTATCTTTACCTGTTGCCAATACTTATGCGGCATTACCATTAACAGCTGAAGAAAGTAATAACCTCATTCCTTACAAAGAAATTTCAGTAACTGGTAGCTATTTACAAGCACAAAATGCAGCAGATGATATATCTAAAGCTGCTGATGAAGCTGGAGCAAAATATTATCATATCACTGGTATTGAACAACCAGCTACTGGAACTTCAACCGATCGTGCTATTGTTTATGCTGATATTTATTTATCAAATGCACCAATTGCTGTAAGCAAAGATGAAGCTACCCATAACGGCATTGTGCTTTATCCACGATCTAAAGCTCTTTATTATTTACCATTTGAAATAGTCAAATTCAAAGGTAGCTACAACAACACATCTGAAATAATGGATTCAGCAAGTAAAATAGCTGCTGAAAAAAATGCTTATGCATTTTATGTGTATTCAATTACTGCCGATGATGTTAAAAATAATGAGCAGGAAATCGATGTTGCTTTATATAAAAAAGATGCACCTGTCCGTGACTTTATTATCTCTAAAGCAATTGCAGGTCAAGATGCTTATGAAATCACTAGTGATGCTTTCAAAGTAATGAAACCTTATCAAACTATTGTGTTCCATGGCACATTTAATAATACTAGCGAAATTAGTGCCGCTGCACAAAAATATGCTATCGCTAATGATGCTCATTTCTATTATGTTAAAGAAGTCTCTGCCAATCGTGCCGACACAGCTCAAACAGTTTATGTAAATTTATATAAATAACGATCCACTACATAATTATCCATGTGTTAAATGCCATATTTTCACACATGGATTTTTTACGTAACTAAACTTTTAGTTTCAAGCTCTACCTAATAATGCAATTCATAAGAAAAACATTTTTATCCAAGAATTAAGCTTTTTACGATCTAAGTTTGTAGTAATAAGTATCAGCATAATTTAAACACAATAAATGTATTTTTTATTTAAATTTAAGAATTAAAAGGTAAGGTAAGATGATGTTATTGAAAGGATTTAAATTTATTCTGTTTTCTCAATTTCCATGGTTAACACGATTTATCATATTCTTTTTAATTTCAGTGTTTTTAATGAACGATTTAGCTTTGGCTTTGGATGCAAAAACAGTAGCAGTTATTCATGGTTCCGCCCCCTATTTTATTAACCCAGATGCGATAGGCATAAATGGATCTCGAGAATATAATCAACAAAACTTTCACTATTTTGGAGTAAAATTACAAACTACAATAAACGCTGAATTGAATAGTTTAAATAACACAATAAAATCCATAAATTTCCCTCAGGTTGATCCTAATACCACCACACCCAATCAATTGTTAACGATGTTAAAGTCTGATTATGGTTTTGAACCTATAATAATGCCATTTTCACCTACTAATCCAATTGATAGCCAGAATGTCTCTGATGATGACGGCGATGTTATAGCCAAAATAACCCCACCTGATGACGGTTTTAAAATAGATTGGTTCTATCGAGCAGCCAATATATCTTATTTATTATTGGAACCAGATAGAGATAGAACCTTTTGTGAACTAGCACGGTTGGGGTGGAATCCGTATATCAGAATTTCAGGCACCATCGCTTTAGTCTCTGAATATGGCATACCAAATTATACAATTTATTCTACGCCCAAGAGTGATTTTTTGATTTACAATGCGATCAAACCTACCGTTTGTGCCAATCGACCATCAATTGTAAACTCATTTCCTTTCGAAAATAGAGATTATACTGGCGACTGGGCCCATTTAACTTGGGGCGATAACAATCAATACATAGTTGATTCTGGTTTCGTTAATAAAGTCAGTTCTGGTGGTTTTCCAAATACAGGGTTTGATCAAGCACGATTTCTCATGTTTATAGCTGGCGTACCATTTGATTTATCGACAATAACATCATCAAATAGTTCAAAGGGAGTAAATGTAGAGATAAAAAAAATTAGTGATAATGATGTAGATAGCCACCTAGCTAACACGGCTGTTCAAGTCAAATTGCTAGGAGAAGCCACTGAAGCAAATCCTACATTTTCTATAAAATCCAACGGTGAAGATATTTATTCGTTTACTATTAAGAAATGGTTTTCCGCACCCAGCCAAGATTTTTATCCTTATAATCAACGTAGAAGTATTTGTCAGGGAAACTATATCATTCCATCTATTGAAGATTTAACCAACAGTGACCAAAGTCTTATAACGAGTGGTGGTGCTTGCCAGTCTGATAATAACTCAGATAATTGTCTAGCTATTACAACAAATCACTATTATCGTCGGGTTGGAAACAATCTTTTAGCTGAATGGGGTGATGTAACTAACGAAGAAAACTATTATCATCACACCTATCCCGGTAACCATTTCCCTAAAGGACGTTTATATTGGACTTCGGACGAAAGAGATAGTAATAACCAATATGTAGTAGGTGCAACAAAAGGCGCTATTGAATGGCAGTTAAAAGATAATGAATTATATTTTGTTTGTGTGCTGAAATAGAAAATACATTCATAAATTGCGTTATAAGAAGGTATAGCGCAATTTTTATTCTTATTATAGTTAGAATAATTCTAATTTAGCTTTTAAAAAGCAGATAATCTACTTTAGTATTTACTGTTAAAAGCAACTCTTCATTTATATACTAAATAAGACAAGTAAACTTAATCAAAAAATAAATAGTGGCTAATTTTTCAAAGATGATTATTAATTCACTCAAAAAAGTGATACATAGATAATGTTTGAAAATTAAATGGCTGGGGTACCAGGATTCGAACCTGGGCATGGCGGGATCAAAACCCGCTGCCTTACCGCTTGGCTATACCCCAATATGAATGGAGATTAGATATCTAGTAAATCTACTAATTCCGCATATTTTTATAGAATTGATTATAGTGGCAAAGTTCCAATATAAAAAATAGACTAAAAAGTCAGATATAAAAATATGAGCAGATTGGAATGGCTGGGGTACCAGGATTCGAACCTGGGCGTGGCGGGATCAAAACCCGCTGCCTTACCGCTTGGCTATACCCCAATAAAGGATAGACATTAAGATTAAAATGGTGCGGGTGGAGAGACTTGAACTCACACACCTTGCGGCGCCAGAACCTAAATCTGGTGCGTCTACCAATTTCGCCACACCCGCACTGTATACTTTCGGTAAAAATACAAACTAACCTTAATGGTGGCTACGACGGGATTCGAACCTGTGACCCCATCATTATGAGTGATGTGCTCTAACCAGCTGAGCTACGTAGCCATTTCATTCGCAACGTCATAACCAACACTGCGAGGCGCATTATGCTTGTGTTACGGCAAATCGTCAACCCTTTTTTTTAGATATTTTAAAAAAAAGTGACGATTGATTAAGATGCAATCAAATACCGTTTAATAACACTTCAATTCGCCTTTTTTGTAACTCATTATGAATTAACTTTCCAGTATAACCTTCGGCAATAATATTTTGAACATCGACAGCTAGAGCTAATTTATATGCTTGTTCAAGGTATTGAGCTTGAGGAAATAATTCCTTTTTAGCATAAGATTGGCTAGCAATTATCAATTGATTAAGATGGGCTGGATTGCGCCATACATCTATCTTATTGAACAATTCGATAATTTGTTCCGCAGTTAACTGTGTCACATTAGCAACACTATTGTGAAATTGCTGTACCATAATTGCTAATTTCGTATATTGATTGGGGGCTTTAATTTTTAAACAAAGCTTTTCTAGCTCAGTTTTGGATGCAAACTCACTACACAAGACTGCAAAGCGCACAGTCAAATCATCAGTCAATAAAGTCGATTTTTTTAATGCATCAGTAATAGCGCTGGAAAGTTTGAGAGATGGAAATAATAACGCTAAAGCACCACATTGTTCCAATACTTGAAAATAAACTTGAGGATCCCCAGTCGCTAGCGCCTTTTCAGTCTCTTTCCATACTCTTTCTGCTGTAAGGGTATTTATTTCACCTGCAGAGACCATCTCTTTCATTAAATTACTCGTTTCATCAACGATTCTAAAACCTAAATGGTGATAACGGGCAGCAAAACGGGCCACTCGCAAAATCCGTAGTGGATCTTCTCTGAACGCAGGAGAAACATGGCGTAATAATTTAAGCTTAATATCATTAACACCATGATAAGGATCGACAATATTGCCTTCTTGATCCATGGCAATCGCATTTATAGTAAGATCTCGTCGAATAAGATCTTGCTCTAAAGTAATATCTTTACTAAAGTCACATATAAAGCCTGTATAGCCTTTACCTGATTTCCGCTCTGTTCGAGCCAAAGCATACTCTTCTTTAGTTTTAGGGTGTAAAAAAACAGGAAAATCTTTACCAACTTGTTGGTAACCTAATGCCAGAAGTTCATCTGGGGTTGCACCAACCACAACCCAATCTCGATCAACAACAGGGAGATGTAGCAATCTATCTCTAACTGAACCACCAACAAGATAGATTTTACTCATTTAACGCATCCAACGATCTTTTTTACGACGACCAGGCATAATAGCCGGCAAAATAAGACCTAGAAGGAAACCACCACCAGCAACTAAGCCACCATAAGTAAACCAAGTTACAATTAGATCACGGCGCTTATCATCAACTTGATTTAACATAGACTCAAGCTTCGTATCTTGCTGTTTATTAAGTTGTTCTAACTCATTATTCTTAGCTTGTAGGCTTTCAATTGATTGTTCAGCTTTTTGTAGTTTTTCCGCATAATCTCGGATAGCATTTTGTTGATTTTTTTCTGCATTATCAACTTTATCTTTATACTCAGCGAGTTGTGCTTCTAATGATGGCACAAGTTCTTTAAAACTAGGTTGATCTTTTAATTTATTAGACTCAATCCAAGCTGAACTACCATTAGAAAGCTGTATCCTTGTGTATTTGCCATCAGCACTTTTTTCAAGTTCAATTACTTTTTGACCGGCTTTAACTGCGTTTGAATAAGCATATTGTGAACCAGGACCTCGACGTAAATAAATATCAACATTTTCAGTAACATATTTATCAACAGCATTGGCACTAAAAGCTACAGCAATAAAAGAAAGTAAAGTAATAATATTCTGTTTTTTCATGATATTTTAAATTTTTACCCACAATAAAAACATAATAACACAAAATGTAGGCTTTTCGCACAACCATTTGTAATAAAAATTTGTGAAGTTTAACTCTTTATTAATAACAAAATAAAATCGAATATATCGATTCACTATATGAATAAAAAAGAACAACTTAATGATATCAATCAATTAAAAATCATAATATTAATATTAGAAAAATAATGATAAATATAGATAATCTATCTTAAATAACCTAGATATATGGAGCATTTTAGTCAGTCAAACCTATGCTATTTATAACTTAAAATGTAATCGATTACATTAAAATAAATATCTACCTGATAATTGTACTGATAGTAACTGTAAGGGATTTACCAATTAACATAGAAATAAGCTATTTCTTAAAGGGGAGAGCATCTAATTAACGCTTGACAGCAGTCTTATAATATAAAATTATCATGTAGCAAATTGGCATCAAAAAATATCTATATTTATAAATTTATCATTGCTAAATTTACATAAAAAACTGATTCGTTGAGAGCTAAATTAGCATCACTAATATGATTACTAATGAACTACACCAGATTAAAATTTTAGAACTCAACAAAATATCGAGTTAATAATCAATAATTATGCTATGCAATCTATCATCCAACACCATTGGTTAATGAATATTTATTTACTATTACTAGAACTAAACCTAATTACACCATGTTAATAGGAGTAATAACAAACTAAGATGTTTAATTTTTTCATTAAATTTTACAGCTTAATATATTCAATCTGCTACATTAATATTTTTTTACTGAAACGATTCATATAAAAATGAGCTTATTGGCAAACTAAAAATTTTGTTCTATTATAACCAGTTAAGTAGATATTCAGAATATTACAGGTTGTATCAATAGCGAATATAATCGAAATATTTGAATCTTAGGTTTTCCGCCAATTTACGAGATATTTATTCTAACCAATCGATAATCTAAAAACTCTATATTGGCAATGAGTTAAAAAGTTAAAAGGATTTTTTATGGCGACAATAAAAGATGTTGCAAAGCTAGCAAAAGTTTCCGTTGCAACGGTATCACGGGTAATTAATGACGCTGACAATGTAAGTGATAAGACTCGTGAAACAGTAAAAAGAGCCATGGAAAAATTAAATTATTATCCTGATGCTAACGCCCGAGCGTTATCCCAACAAAACTCTAATACTATTGGCATCGTGGTAGCAGACCTATCCGATCCATTTTCTGGCGCAATGATTAGTACTGTTGAAAAAGTTGCAGCGAAAAACGGCCATTTTTTGCTGATTGGTAATGGATATCATAATAAACAGCAAGAATATAGAGCTATAACCAATCTTATAGAACATCGTTGTTCTTCTTTAGTTGTGCATGCAAAAATGTTACCCGATGATCAATTAATAAAATTAATGCAACAAATACCTGGTATGGTTCTAATTAATCGGATATTAAAAGGTTTTGAAAAACGCTGTATTGCGCTTGATAGTCGTTATGGCTCATACCTAGCAGTTAAACATTTAATTCAGCATGGTCATACCAACATTGGATATTTAAGTTCTAAACATAGCATATCTGATGCAATAGATAGATTGCAGGGCTATAAAGATGCATTAATCGAACATAATATTGATATTAATGATAACTTTATTGCCTTCGCTTCGCCTAATGAAGAAGGTGG
Source organism: Gilliamella sp. LMG 34362 (assembly GCF_984569125.1). Classification (NCBI taxonomy): domain Bacteria; kingdom Pseudomonadati; phylum Pseudomonadota; class Gammaproteobacteria; order Orbales; family Orbaceae; genus Gilliamella; species Gilliamella sp. LMG 34362. The sequence goes on from NZ_OZ474902.1 coordinate 2,197,873, forward strand.
AGAACAAGCCATGATGTCTCTTTTAGAACGAAATCGACAAATTACGGCAATTGCCTGTTACAATGATTCAATGGCAGCTGGGGCTATGTCAGTATTATATGATAACGATATAAAAATTCCGAATGATGTTTCAATCATTGGCTTTGATGATCTTTTAATTGCTCGGTATCTACATCCTAAGCTAACAACCATTCGTTATCCACTACACACAATGGCCGAACAAGCTGCTGAACTTGCATTACGATTAGCAAAAGGAGAATCGCCTCCGACTAACTTAATTAATGTATTTACTCCAACGTTAACAAAGCGATACTCAGTTAACAATATCGGCTAATATATTAAGTTTAAAGCTAACAAAGCCATTAGAAAATGTCGAAAACCTATAATTATTGTTTTCGACATTAATGTTATATTTTACCCAGACAAGATTATCTAAAACCAAACTTCGGTTTGCACGCCAAAGCTAATTTGGTTCTTTTTGCCATTAAAGTCAAATTTACTAATTTCATTTTGCATTGATTCGATATACGAAACATAAAAACGAATATCTGGTCTTGAAGTTAAGATACTCTCACCCACTTTAAACGAATGGAAGAGTGTTGTTTTAAAACCTTCCTCAGTATAATTTTTACCTTTAACTTTATTTTTTTGTTTAAAGTAACCTAACTCGACACCACTTTGATTGTAAGTATCCCAAATATAGGCTGGTCTTATTGCCGATTTGAAACTAGTAAAATCAGTATGAGCTAAATTCAAGTCATACGAGTAAACATCTTTACCGGTTGTTAGAGCTAAAGCATGAGCGACTATGACTTTATCAGCTAAATAAGCCTCACCTTCAGATACTAAACGATAAGCCTTACCGCCAGTATGTGTACCAATATAATCGTTATCAGAATTAGCTGCAAATTCAGGGTTATTAGTATTAATATTAGCTAATTGAGAAGCCACTGAATTAGTTGCAGTTTGTAAGGTTAATTGATTAAATCCACCAAAGAAATTATTTTGTCTTAGAACAAAACTACCTAACCAAGCATTTTTGACACTAACACTATCTTGGATTTTCGATTTATTTGGTGCCGAGTAACGGCCATTAATCGCCAAGGTTGCATCTTGCCATAAAGGAATATCTCGATAGCGAAACTCTACTTCGTTTAAATCAACTTCTTCACGCTTAGTGACTTCTTTTATTTCAGTTTTACCGTTCTCAACAACCTCGGTTTTTTTAGTTTGTTTGACATTAACATCAGCTCTTACTAAAGCTAAATCAAGTTTACCAACGCCAACATCTAAACCTTCAATACCGATTCCGCCACCTGCAGGGGTTTTTTGCGTTTTCCAATCCAACATTTGAATTTCATTATATGGAAGTGAATGTTTACCTACCCATAAATTTGCATCAGGAAAACCTGGGATAAATCCTTTAGTCGATAAATAGATATCAGAAAACTGCATGATATTATCATCTTGGGTATTAAACAAACCAGCAGCCTTATTCGTAGCCACATTACCATCAATCATAACAATGGCATCAACCCTATGACCATCTTCATCATACACCTTTTGTTTGAATACCAAATCATACCAACCACCATACTCATTACCAAATCTACCTAGGGCCCCTTCAGCATAATTTTTTGGTTTGCCATTTTTTGAAGTAGACCAACCACCACGGAAATAACCATTAAATGAAAAACCAATTTCATCTTTGATAAAATCTTTAAACTCAGAAAGGGTATAGGCATTTTTAATTGTTTTAGTTGCTGTCGACTCGTCTTTACTACCGTTTGCTTTGGAGTCATTAATTAACACAATTTGATTATCTAGTGCGGGCTGATGTTGTGCAACAACTTTAGAATCGGCATTGTTTTGAACATTTGCTACAGCTATACTCTGTTTTTTCAATGCTTTCTGTTGATTATTAATCACAACCTGTTGTTGTTGAATATTTTTATTCAATTGTGCGAGTTGTTTATTCGATTCAATAACTTGTTTTTTTAAATCTATTGACTCTTGAGATAGTGCTAATAATTTTTGCTCTAACATTGATATTCTAGCCTCTAACTCATCTTGAGTAGTAGCAAAAGAGTTCGGTATATAGCACAAGCCAAGTAAAGTAATTAAAACAATTCGTTTAGGTTTTACTTTTAATACTGCTTTAGTTAAATATTTCATTTTTTTCTACTCATTATTTAATAGAGATTAAAGAAGTCTCAGAAAATTGAGACAAAAAAAAACCTAAAGCGTAGATTAATAATCTATGCTTTAGGTTTTGCCCGTTATACTGCTACGGTAGCAATCCAACGCTTATTAAATAAGCTTATTTACTATAACCAATAAACTTGATCATTTAACAAATAAATCTTTGGAATGTGACACTTGTCACATTAATATTTTACGTCTGTCAAAGTTCATTGTTTTTTATAATATTTTTAAATAAAATTTAATGTAACCGATTACAAAAAAATATTGGTAAAACTATTTTTTAGCAAACAAATATTTATGCTTAGCAAGTAAAATCATAATATTAATTAACAATTGTTAAACTACAAACTATTGAAAAGACAATCTAATAATTTGATTATTGCTGAAATGGTCAACAGACAAAAATAAAGATTATTTATCAGTATTTTCATCAAAAAAATGATCACGATAGAAAAATTGATAGCAAGCAGGAAGAACAATGAACAACAATATTTATTTGTGCGTATGATTTTATCTAAAAGTGATTTGTTTAGGCATGTAAAAATTCTCAGCAACTGCTAACTTAATGGCCATATTACAATAATTGAAAATAAGTATGCATTGTCGTATTGGCGGTTACCAATCAAATGATAATAGTGAATATGTACTGACTAAAAAATTATCATAATAAATAGATAGTTAATGATAAAATCAACACAATTTTGTTGTCCAGATATCGCAAAATCATAAGTATTTAAGCCTAGTTATTTAACTTAAATCTTTCCCATCAAATAATTTATCTAGTTTCTCAATAAACTGTTGCTTTGGTAGATGATAAAAAATCCCTTGTTTAGGAAGTCCCCGTAAAAATAGATAATAGACACCACCAAAATGAGTTTCATATCGATAATCAGCTAAACGGCTTCGTAAAAATCGATGCAGAGCTAAGCAATAAATTTGATACTGAAGATCATAACGATGCTCACACATAACTTGATTTAAGGCTGACTCGGTATAAGCCTCCACCCCGTCACCTAACCAATTTGATTTATAATCAACAATATAATATTTACCCTGATACTCAAACACTAAATCGATAAATCCTTTTAGCATACCTTGTACAGTTTCAAAATCTAATGAAGGACATTGTTTGGATAAATCATCATACTCTTTACATAAACTATCTAATTGCTTACTGGTCACTGCACTGCGAATGGGAAAATAAAATTGTAATTCATTAATACATTGGCTATTTAATATATCGGCTAATAACGGGCCCTCTTGAGTTTGATCTGTTTTTTTATTTAGTTTAGTTGCTAAAACGTGTTGCAACCAATCACTTAGCACTGTTAACCAATGTGGTGATAAACTCAATTTTTTAATCGTATTAGCGCACAAATCATCGGCATTAGTTGGCGTTAGATTTTCCATAATGGAATGCAATAATGTACCCACATATGCACCTTTTGGAAAATGATGGATATCATATTGCTCTTCAGTAGATAATGAATCGGCGGATTCGGGAATATTTTCACGCCAATCACTAATCATAGTTGAATTAAGACCAACCAAATTATTATGCTTTTGTAATTCGGTATAACTGGTTACACGCCAACTATTAGATAATTTACGTTTAAATACATTGGCGGTAAGTGAAAGATTAGCGGCTAATTCAGCATTATACTGCTCACCTAAAATAGGTAATTGTAATTCAATCAAATCAGCAAATTTAGCAATTGAACGTAAGTCACTTTTTAATAAATAGTCAATCGCAGACTGACTGTTTTTTAATGATGCTAACCCAACGCTACAATGAAAGATTGAACGTGTCATAGCAACATAAAGTAAACGTAAATCTTCGGCTAAACGTTCATCTTCAATCTGTTGTTTTATTTCATCGGTTAATAGCCAAGCATAAGTTGGTTGATAGTCATTATTTTTGTCATGATAAAACTGACTATCTGAATTTCGAAATTGAGCTGCAAATGGTAACCAAACAATAGGAAACTCTAAACCTTTAGATTTATGAATAGTAATAATTTTTACTAAATTTTCATCACTTTCTAATCGTTGCTCATGATTTTCTAAATTTGCATCAGGACTGACAATTTGTCTTGATAACCAACGAACCAAAGCATGTGGACTATCAAGTTCGTCGGCCGCTTCTTGCAATAGCTCGCCTAGATGCATCAAATTAGTTAAAGTACGTTCACCATTTGGGCTAGCTAATATATTTTCAGCTAACTGACGTTTTTTCATCATCCGGCGCAACATGACTAACACACCATAATATTGCCAGATAATCTGATACTGTTTAAACTCCTCTATCAAACCTTCCCATATATCTTGATCGTCAGTTATTTGCTCAAGTTCAGTCATGGTTTGACCCAACAGTGTCGTCATTAAAGCTAAGCGTAGAGCCGATTCGTTTTCTGGCATAAGCACTGCTTGTAATAAACACAGGACCTCCTGTGCTTCTTTAGCCAGAAAGACACTACTCCGATTAGATAAATAAACGCTTTTAACTCCAACACTGGTTAACTTTTGTTGGATAATCTCAGCTTCGTATCCGGTACGGACTAAAATGGCAATATCAGCAGTTGTAATTGGTCGTTGACCATCTTTATCCTTCAATAAAATGGTCGGATCCATCAACCACGTCACAATCTGCTTAGCACAACAGTTAGCGATATGTTCTTGATAATCCGTTTTTGAGATAACTTCATCAGGTAATAAGTATGCCGCTAAAGCATTAACCTCTTGATTATTGATAATTAAACCTTTTTGTTGATTACGTTCGGCACTTTCCATTGGTAAAAATGGAATATTATCAAAAATAAACGGATTATCATGATGATTAAATAATGCATTAACCGCATTCACCATGGATGATGAAGAACGGTGGTTGACCTGCATAGTAAAATTATTTTCACCGGTTGAGGATTTTGCTTTTAGATATGTAAAAATATCCGCACCACGGAAGCTATAAATCGCTTGTTTAGGATCACCAATAAACAGTAAACCCGTCTCTTTCGGATAACGATTATAGATACGATCAAAAATTTTATACTGCACCGGATCAGTATCTTGAAATTCATCAATCAGCGCTACACAGTATTTTTTCGCAATACTCTCAGCTAATCGATTACCATTTCTAGCACGTAGAGCTCGGTTCAACTGGCTTAAGAGATCATCAAAACTCATTTCACCACGTTTTACCTTCTGAATATAAATACGCTTTTGAATGACTTTAACGATATCCATTAGAACTTCGCCACGTAAATCAATAGAACTATTACATAGCGCTTCAATACGCTCAAAAACGGCATGAGTCGGAGGATTTTTACCTTGCTTAGTTTTTTCAATTAAAATCGACTGACTAAATTTAGTTAACTCACTAGGCAGTTTAAATGAACGGATTGGCATCTGCGCCCAAGCAGTAACTTTAGCCAACCAATTAGGTAAATTACGGCTACTATAGGATTGTTTATTAACGTCTGATTGAGCAATTATTTCTGGCAGATCGGCAATTGAATCTAACCACTGTTTTTTGATCAGACTGATCTGCTGAAAATATTTTTGATAAAATTGCTGAATCTTGCCACTGATATCAATATGTTCTTCTTGCTGCTCATCAAATTCAAAATTTAAATAAGGTCTGATATCGGATAGCAATCTTTCTGGATCCTGCCAATAGTCAAGAATCAGGTAGGCTAATGCTTTGTCGAGAGGAACAAAGTAGTGACGCCAAAAATCTTGCACAACTTGTAACTTTAGATCTTGTTCATCAGTTATCAATGTTTGTTCAAACAGTACACCTGATTCGAAAGCATGACTAGTCAATATACGTTGACAAAAACCATGAATCGTATAAATCGCCGCATCATCCATTGATTGTTGTGCTTGGGTTAATTTCTGTATTGCTTGGTTGCTATCATCAACTAAATCAATTAATTGTTGATAAATTGGATCATCATGATGACCTTTTAACAACCCTAATCGTAATTCTTGAATATTTTGCCTGATACGAGATCGCAGTTCTTGAGTAGCGGCTTTAGTAAAGGTCACCACTAAAATCTGATTAACATCAAGAGGTGTGGGATAACTGTTTTTACCAATCCCCAATAATAATCGCAGATAAATAAATGCGAGCGAATAGGTTTTACCCGTTCCTGCTGACGCTTCGATTAGCGTTCGACCAGTTAAAGGCAAATCAAATAAGTTAAGCTTTTTTATTCCACTACATGAAACCATTCTAGCTTCCCTGCCGTATTGGCGGATAAATCAACACAAGCAATAGCAGCTGTAGGAAACATTGGCGGTGATACATCTGGACATAACTCATTAACCAAATAACCAACTAGAGGTAGATGCGAAACAATAATCACATTTTCGATACCACGATCGGGCAGTGTCATTAATAAATCAGCAATATGAGAAGGGCTACCACCAGGTACCAAAAGATTATCAGTTTCGAATTGAGAAACTCGGCAGTGAGAGGATAATTCAGTGAAAGTCTGTTGGGCTCTTAAATAAGGACTGACTAACCCTAAATCAAATTTAAAATTTTGTTGATTAAGCCATAGTCCAGCTTGACAGGCTTGTTTTAAACCATAATCAGTTAAAGTACGACTTGCATCAGATGAAGCAGCAAAACCTGCCTCACCATGTCTCATAATACAAACTTTCATAAATGAATAATTAACGTAATTTCAATTGGAAAATCATACATTCAGCGCCACAGCAGAAAGTAAATTTAGCTGTTAATTTATAGCCATTTTCAACTTTATCGATGCTGCTGTTAATTTCACAAGGCTCTGTTTCAACAGCTTTTGCAGCTTGAGTTAATGTAGCTAATTTGGCATTTGCTTCTGATTCAGATGTAAAAACATGCTCATATTCTGCACTACAATCTTCATTGTCTATAATTGTACCTACATCAACGCAACAACATGCAGGTGTTTCGTTAGCTTTACATTTATTTAAAGAATCTGTCATTGTGTACCTCTACCTCTGTTTTACCGATTAATATGGCATTAGTATACTCTTAATCACAATTAAGGGCAAAATGTTAAAAACCTTTACCACAACACAAATTTTTGGCGTATATTAAAGTTTTATTGTTATTTTTCTGAATTAATCAAACCACATGATGCAACAAAATAGTCACGTTCGAAAAATGGCGATTTTAGTCGCTGCGACGTTTTTCATGGAAAATCTAGACGCTACAGTGATCACCACGGCAATTCCAGCTATGGCAAAATCATTTTTAACCAATCCTCAAGATTTATCTATTGGGATTAGCGCCTATATGCTAGCACTTACAATTGGTTTACCTGCCAGTGGCTGGATCGCTAACCGTTTCACCGCCTATCGAGTCTTTTCGATTTCGATTATTTTATTTATGTTAGCATCAATATTGTGTGCCATATCGACTAATCTGACCATGTTTACCATCGCAAGATTAATTCAAGGTTTAGGTGGATCATTAATGGTGCCTGTAGGCAGAACGGTGGTATTAAGTCGAACGGAAAAACAACATTTAGTCAGCACTATTTCTATTTTAGTTTGGCCAGGCTTAATTGCGCCATTAATGGGACCGATTATTGGTGGCTTCTTTGCTCAATATCTAACATGGCACTGGATATTTCTTCTTAATATTCCATTAGGTTTTATCGCCCTATTTTTCGCTCATCGATTATTACCCAAAGAATTACCTGAAAAACGTACATTTGACAGTGTTGGATTTATCACTTGTGGTTTAGGCCTACTACTATTTGTTTATGGGCTTGAAATGATTTCTCATTCAAATAGTAGTCTCTGGGTAGGAGTAACACTATCTTTGGTTGGTAGCCTAATATTAATCTTTGCCTACTATCATTTAGCTCATACTCAACACCCATTAATTAGTCTATATGCCTTTTCTAAACGTACATTTAGAATGACCTTTTTTGGTGGTTCATTAATACGTATTGGCTTAAATAGTGCTCCGTTTATCTTACCGCTAATGTTTCAAGTCGGTTTTGGTTGGTCACCGTTAACTGCAGGTTCACTACTGCTATCATTATTTGCCGGCAATATCCTGCTTAAAACAGTAAACACACCTTTAATTCATAAGTTTGGATTCCGCAAAATTCTGATTATCAATGGGCTGTTATTATCTTCAAGTTTTGTGTTATGTGCGCTTTTCACGCCACAAACACCTATCATCTGGATTATATTAGTGCTATTCTTTTCCGGTGGTGCTCGTTCTATTCAATTTACTACCATCACCACGCTTAGTTTTTCAGAAATTGATAAAACAGAAATACAGAGCGCTAACATTTTATCTACCATTTTCCAGCAGCTAAATAACGTACTCGGCATTGTGTTAAGTGCTTTATTTCTATTTATTGCATCTAGCTATAATGGCCATAGCCAAACTGGTTTAATGGTAGAAGATTTTAGGTTAGCACTATTAATGGTAGCAGGAATGACCTTGTTAGCAATGATTGACTTTATTACCTTGCCGAAAAATGCAGGTAACAATCTAAAAGATAAGCAATAAAAAACCCCAGCCATTTGGCAGAGGTTCTTAAGAAGCAAACCTAAAAAATATTAGAACTTAGGTGCGCTAGGACGGCCACGTTTTTTCGCAAAACCTTTGTCATTAGATTCTGTTTTACTACTTTTACGTCCACGTTTAGCTTCAGATGGCTTACCTGCTACCAAGCTCATTTTCATTGGTTGATTAAGTACTCTAACCCGTTCAAAATGCTTAAGAATATCTTTCGGCATGCCTTTTGGTAACTCAACGGTTGAATAAGTTTCATAAAGTTTGATATTACCAATATAGCGACTACTAATATCGGCTTCATTAGCAATTGCACCAACAATATGACGCACTTCAACACCGTTTTCTTTACCAATTTCGATACGATACATATCCATTTCACCCACATCTCGGCGTTCACGACGTTTTGGTGATTCACGATTATCGCCACGTAAGCGACGTTCACCATTTCGATTATCACGATCACGAAATTCTCTTGATGGTTTAAATACTGGATCTGGCGGTAGAATCAACGGACGATCACTCTGAGCTAATCTCAATAATGCTGTTGCAATCGTTTCAAGATCTGCGCCACTATCTGCTTGGATTTGCTCTAATAACGCTTGATATTGATCTAAATCGGCACTTTCTAATTGTTGCTGAATTTTCTGACTAAATTTCGCTAAACGACGTTTTTCAAGCAACTCTTTAGATGGTAATGCTACTTCAGGAATCGGCTTTTTAATTGTTTGTTCAATATTCTTAAGTAAACGACGTTCACGACTATCAACAAATAAAATTGCTCGTCCTGCACGACCTGCACGACCAGTTCGCCCAATACGGTGAACATAAGATTCTGAATCAAGAGTGATATCATAGTTAATAACTAAACTGATACGCTCAACATCTAAACCTCGAGCAGCCACATCAGTTGCAATTAGGATATCTAATCGGCCATTACGTAAACGATCAAGCGTTTGCTCACGAAGTTGCTGAGTCATATCACCATTCAAAGCAGCACAACTATAACCATTTTTTTCTAATACTTCAGCGACCTCTAATGTTGCTGTTTTGGTACGAACAAAAATAATTGCTGCATCAAAATCTTCAGCTTCTAAAAAGCGTACAATTGCTTCGTTTTTACGCATACCGCGTACTAACCAATAGCTTTGATCAATATCAGGTGCAGTTTGATTAGTACCTTTAATTTGTACTTCTTTCGGGTTATGCATAAAACGTTTAGTAATACGACGAATTGGTGCCGGCATTGTTGCTGAAAATAGTGCTGTTTGATGATCTTCTGGGATCGTAGCCATAATACTTTCAACATCATCAATAAAGCCCATTCTTAACATTTCGTCGGCTTCATCTAAAACTAAACCTTTAAGGTTTGAAAGATCTAATGTTTTACGATTTAAATGATCTAGCAATCGACCTGGAGTACCCACTACAATTTGTGGACCTTGTTTTAATGCACGTAATTGCACGTCATAACGTTGACCACCATACAGTGGTAAAACTTTTACGCCTTTCACATATTTTGCATATTCAGCACAGGCATCAGCAACTTGAATTGCCAATTCACGAGTTGGTGCTAAAACCAATAATTGTGGTGCTTTTAAATTAGCATCAATATTCATCAAAAAAGGAATGGAAAAAGCAGCCGTTTTACCACTACCCGTTTGAGCCATACCCAACACATCATTCCCTTGTAAAAGTAAAGGTATGCATTCTGCTTGGATTGGCGATGGTTTAGTAAAACCAAGATCATTTAATGCGTTAAGGATTTCCTCAGATAAACCAAGGTCAATAAAAGATATTTCTGTTGTCATGTAAACTCGCTTGCAAATTGGATATATAGGCTTACTTTTAAGTTAGCAACACACCTGATAATTACTAATCAAGATAATTTATGAGGATTACAATATTGCTCATAAAATATTACATTACCTAAATAAAACACTATATAAATTTATGCCAGCTCACTAAATTGAAAATTTACAACTCACCCCAATAACTAACTGCCAATAATCAACAATCAAACATGCATAACTGTTGCTTAAATAATTACTTTATTTAATACAAAAGATAGATAGCATAAAAATAATTGAGAATATTATGGGCAAATCAGAACTACGCTATAACAATATTTTCACTTTTAAAACTGGCATGACCCTTGTTACTTTTCTTCAAGTAACTTAATTTCGTAGAGTGCCTGTTGATGTTCAACAAAGTTATAAATATTATTAGCTAAAGCATATTTAAATAATATTTTGGCACGCTCATTGTTACCTTTACCTAGGTAATATTTACCTAAATAAAAGTACGCTTCACATAGGCGTTCGGCTAATTGCCGGTCATTTTCAACACCTTGTTGAAGGTTTTGCATTAATTTAGATTCACTAATATTACCTAAATAAAATGCAATGATATCACCACCATAACTCATTTTATCGTTTAGTTTATCGTAACGATTTTGCAACTGAGCTAGGGCAGCTTGTTTATCTATTTCTTTTTCAATCAAATAAAGCCATAAAACACGAATAGGTTCGTTGACATCATATTGATAGAATTTTTGTGCATCAAGCTGTGCAGCTTGATAATGTCCTGTACGATATAAAGTAATTGCACGATTCAAATAAGCAAAAGCATAAGATGGATCTATTTCTAGTGTAGTATTAAATGCCATCATAGCATTATCGAAATCACCATCTCTTAGTGCATAAGTACCAAGAAAATTATAAACATCAGGTATTTCAGGATTAAAACTTAAAAGGTGATTAAAATCACTTTGTGCAAATGCTTTAAAACCTAATGAATCGTAAACAATTCCTCGTTCGAAAATCAGCTGCATTCGAGAAACAGTATCAAGATCTCGTCTTGATAACTGTTGACTTATTTCAGCTATTTTCAACTCATCATCATACGAAACTTGCTCAGGAACAGCAAGTAAAGGTAGAGAATTAGAACAACCTGACAAGATAATGACTGCAAAAATACAGCACAACATTCTCAGGTTGAATAATCTCATATTAAGCTCCTAGTGGATCAGATTTTATTCAGCAGTTGGCGTAACTTCTGGTGTAGACTCAACTGCATCTTTCATACTTAAACGAATTCGACCTTGGCGATCAATTTCTAGTACTTTAACATTCACTTCTTGACCTACTTTTAAGTAGTCAGCAACTTTTTCCACTCGATGATCAGCGATTTGTGAAACGTGAACAAGTCCTTCTTTTCCACCAATAACTGAAACGAAAGCACCAAAATCAACAATACGTGTTACTTTACCAGTATAGATTTTACCAATTTCAACATCAGCAACTAAATTATTGATACGTGCGATTGCATCTTGTGCTTTATTACCATCAGATGCCGCAATTTTCACTGTACCATCATCTGCAATTTCAATAGTAGTACCGGTTTCTTCAGTTAATGCACGAATCGTTGCACCGCCTTTACCGATGATATCACGAATTTTATCTGGATTAACATTCATCGTATAGATACGAGGAGCAAATTCAGATATCTCTTGACGAGGTTTATTAATCGCTTGTTCCATTACTCCTAAAATATGCAAACGTGCCCCTTTAGCTTGGTTTAATGCAACTTGCATAATTTCTTTAGTGATACCTTCAATTTTGATATCCATTTGTAGTGCACTTACACCTTCACGGGTACCAGCTACTTTAAAGTCCATATCACCAAGATGGTCTTCATCACCTAAAATATCAGATAATACTACAAAATTATCACCTTCTTTAACAAGGCCCATTGCAATACCAGCAACAGAAGACTTAATTGGAACACCAGCATCCATTAATGCCAATGATGCGCCACAAACTGAAGCCATTGAAGAAGATCCATTAGATTCAGTAATTTCAGAAACTACACGTACAGTATATGGAAATTCTTCTTTGCTTGGCATTACCGCAGCAACACCACGTTTTGCTAAACGACCATGACCAATTTCACGACGTTTTGGTGAACCAACCATACCTGTTTCACCAACTGAATATGGAGGGAAGTTATAATGTAAAAGGAAACGTTCGGTATATTCACCAGTTAACTCATCAATGATCTGTGCATCACGTTCAGTACCTAAAGTTGCGGTAACTAATGCTTGCGTTTCGCCACGAGTAAATAATGCACTACCATGAGTTCTTGGTAATACATTGGTACGAATATCCAGAGCACGAATCATATCTTTTTCACGACCATCGATACGTGGTTCACCAGCAATAACACGTTGACGAACGATTTGGCTTTCTAAATCAACAATAATGTTGATAACTTCGTTTTCGTCAAGCTCTTCATCTTTTTCTTTAAGTGCAGCTAACACTTCTTCTTTAATTAAATCGATTTGCGCATAACGAGCTTGTTTTTCAGTAATACGATAGGCTTCACCTAAACGATCTTTAGCTAATTCAGAAACCGCATTAAATAGCTCTTCATTTTTAGCTGGTGCAACCCAATCCCATTTTTCACAATTCGCTTTAGCAACAAATTCATTGATATTATCAATTACAACTTGTTGTTGATCATGCCCAAATACCACTGCCGCTAACATTTGGTCTTCAGTTAATAAATCAGCTTCTGATTCAACCATTAATACAGCACTTTTGGTACCTGCTACAACTAAATCTAAACGACTAGTTGCTAATTCTTTTACTGATGGATTTAACACAAATTCATCATTAATAAAGCCTACACGAGCAGCACCAATTGGGCCATGGAAAGGAACGCCAGATAAACAAAGTGCAGCTGATGCACCAATCATAGCAACTAAATCAGGGCTTACTTCAGGATTCACTGATACCACTGTTGCAATGATTTGAATTTCATTGACAAAACCTTCAGGAAATAATGGACGAAGTGGACGGTCGATTAAACGGGCAATTAATGTTTCGCCTTCACTTGGGCGACCTTCGCGTTTGAAAAAGCCACCAGGAATACGACCAGCAGCATAAGTACGTTCTTGATAGTTAACGGTTAAAGGGAAAAAGTCTTGTCCTTCTTTAACTTTTTTATTAGCAACTACAGTGACAAATACCGCAGTATCGTCCATGTTAACCATAACTGCAGCAGTTGCTTGACGCGCCATAATACCCGTTTCTAAAGTAACAGTATGGCGACCATATTGGAATTTTTGATATGTCGGATTAAACAAAATAATGTCCTCTTGTAATAAATCACGTTGAAGTTTGATATTTCGACAGGAAGCAGCATGACGCTGGAACATATTGATACACACTTCAACTATGTGTGGGATACTAAACAAAAGATTATTTCACTGTCACGACTAATGACAAATCTATAAACTATAGAGCTCTCATTAGTCGCGCGAAACATGAGATACAATCTTTTATTTTATTAATTTCTATCTTCAAAGCATTTATTTAGCTTTTCGGACTCTGCATTATATCAAAGCCTTGAATTTTCACAACGAAAAAAGAGGCCTAAGCCTCTTTTCAAGTAGATAAATAATTAGCGACGTAAACCTAGTCTTTGAATTAATTGGCTATAACGTTCAAAGTCTTTACGACGTAAATAATCTAATAATTTACGACGGCTAGACACCATGCGTAATAAACCACGGCGGCTATGGTGATCTTTTTTATGCTCAGAAAAATGACCTTGTAAGTCATTAATGCGTGCAGTTAAAAGAGCAACTTGAACTTCAGTTGAACCAGTGTCGTTAGTACCACGACCATATTCAGCAACGATTTTCGCTTTAGCTTCTACAGTTAGAGACATAATAAACCTCTTAAAATAAATATAAAAAATGGAATGACCGATCTCTAATTCAGACATCCCTCGGCATCCATATAATAAATATATGAATCGTGCGCAATTATACTGGAATTTACTGAAATAGCAATTTGATTTATTAATCGCAAACGCTTATTTAAGCTTAAAACCATACTCTTCTTGAATAAGCTTTTTCAACGCTTCGATATAATTTTGTGCCGATAAACTTAGCTGTGCTTTTTGTGATGTTATCCAACCAATTAATATCTTTTCTTCGACATCTAAAGGGATAGATAGAATGTCTGAACCATTTAAATCAGTACTGAGCACACCAGTACTAATTGTATAGCCATTTAATCCATGCAATAAATTAAATAACGTTGCCCTATCACTGACATGAATACTCTTTTTATGATACACAGTACTTAAAATCTCTTCGGAAAAATAAAAAGAGTTATATTCGCCTTGTTCAAATGAAAGATAGGGAAAATCCTCTAAATCATCTAACGTTAAAGACTTCATGGCCGCCAAAGGATGATTGGTACTGATAAATACATGTGGATCAGCCTCAAATAGTGGATTAAAAGTTAAACGATGTTCTTTAAGCAAGCGTAAAATAACTTTTTGATTAAAATCAGTTAGATACAAAATACCTACTTCACTACGTAAATTAGCAACATCAGTTATAATATCGTAAGTGCGAGTTTCACGTAGGGTAAACTCATATTCATCAGTATGATTCTTTTTGATTAAATTAACAAAAGCGTTTACCGCAAATGCATAATGTTGGGTTGAAATGCTACACAGTTGTTTGGAAGGTACTTTTTTGGCATAGTGCTGTTCTAGTAGCTGAGCTTGATCTAAAACCTGTTTTGCATAACCTAAAAATTCAACTCCATCAGTCGATAATGAAACTCCTTTAGATGTCCGTACAAAAATTTCAATACCAAATTCAGCTTCCAACTCCTTCACTGCAGTTGATAAACTTGGTTGAGTAATATACAAATTTTTAGCAGCCTCATTGATTGAGCCTGAGCGGGCAATTTCTAAAATGTAACGTAACTGTTGAAGCTTCATAATATCGTTAGTAATTAAAACCAATATTAATTCAGAATATAAACTACTATAAACATTGTCTGGAATAATGTACAGCAAAAGGCAAATAGCTGTTTTTGCGCAACCTAATACCGTAGAATTGTTTTTTTAGAAGATTTTAGGCTTTAAAAACCCCACTCCTCAAATTTTTTTATTCGGTGGATTTCGGACGTTTTTTTATTTGGTAGCTAGTTCTATACGACGATTACGTCCGAGCAAAGAGGGTTCACGCGAACCCTCTTTACCAACTCCCGCGGCGACCACGCAAGTGGTCACGATGTGACAGCCTTCCGCCTTCGTTCGTTTTAAAGCACCAGCGGTTATTTGTTCCTAACAAAAAAACAGCCTTGTCAAACATCCCTGTTTGCCATGCTAACCTCACTCAGTTATCAACACATTGCTCATGTCGCTAGATAAAATTCACCAAACTTACTTTGCAAGCAATAAACTATTATTATTCGAACTAGCTAATGTTATAGCTGGTTTTAGTGATTTATCGGATGGATTTTAGGCTTTAAAAACCCCACTCCTCAAATTTTTTTATGCGGTGAGTTTCGGACGTTTTGTTGTTTGGTAGCTAGTTCTATACGACAATTACGTCCGAGCAAAGAGGGTTCACGCGAACCCTCTTTACCAACTCCCGCGGCGACTACGCAAGTGGTCACGATGTGACTGCCTTCCGCCATCGTTCGCTCTTAACGCACCGGCTGTGATTTGTTTCTGACAAACAACAGCCTTGTCAAACATCCCTGTTTGTCATGCTAATCTCACTCAGTTGTCAGCACATTGCTGATGTCGCTAAATGAGAAGCACTAAACTGATTGATAAAAAAACTTTTATTATTGGCCCTAGCTGATGTTATAGCTGGTTTTAGTGATTTATCGGATGGATTTTAGGCTTTAAAAACCCCACTCCTCAAATTTTTTTATTCGGTGGATTTCGGACGTTTTTTTATTTGGTAGCTAGTTCTATACGACGATTACGTCCGAGCAAAGAGGGTTCACGCGAACCCTCTTTACCAACTCCCGCGGCGACCACGCAAGTGGTCACGATGTGACAGCCTTCCGCCTTCGTTCGTTTTAAAGCACCAGCGGTTATTTGTTCCTAACAAAAAAACAGCCTTGTCAAACATCCCTGTTTGCCATGCTAACCTCACTCAGTTATCAACACATTGCTCATGTCGCTAAATGAGAAGCACTAAACTAATTGATAAAAATAAACTTTTATTATTGACCCTAGCTGATGTTATAACTAATTTTAGTGATTTATCGGATGGATTTTAGTCTTAAAAACCCCGCTCCTCAAAATTTTCCACTTTTACAGCCTTGAACTTTGGGCATTTGATAAGTTGTTTCTAAACGGCTTATGCAGCCTTGAAGGTTGGTGGGCTTGATTATCAAGCTTTTTAGTTTTTCTAAACGGCTTATGCAGCCTTGAAGAGTTTATTTATCTGAATCGCCACTGTTTCAATTTTCTAAACGGCTTATGCAGCCTTGAAGAAAAAATTATTGCCATTTTCACAGTTTATCGGTTTCTAAACGGCTTATGCAGCCTTGAAGTAGAAACTCAAATACTATAAACATTGTTGTGCAAAAGGCAAAGTCTATTTTACTTTGCAAAAACCCTTTTTTTTGGTGGCTTTTCAATTAATTGATTTTTAAAAATTTTATTTTTAGTTAAAAAAAAGGGTTAACACTGCATGGTATTTAGGTTTTAAAAACCCCTTTCCTCAAATTTTTTAGCTTTAAAAAGTACGCTCCTCAAAATTTGTACCGTTAATATTGTTAATTATTGGCAGCTAAGGGCATTATAATAATGCCCTTATTATTTAGTTAAAAATCAGGAACAGTTGCTGTTTTGCTGAGTCCGTAACTATTAAATGTTCCTTCAACAGCCGTTGCACATTTTTGTTGTTTCAGCCACATAATAAAATGTTGCCCAGTGCTTTTGCTAGCAAAATGGAGGTGTGGATAGTTCAAATGAACGCTACCCCATTTTTCAACCATTTTGCTTTTTACCTCGGCTGACCATTTACCTTGTGCGGTTAAACGTTTTTCGGCTCGTCTTAAAGCACTTTGTCCTTTAGGATTGATACGAATTAAGCGTAGGTAACCTTTAACGCTAGTTGGTACAGATGCTATTGGCAAAGCTAATGTGTAATCACTAACTACGGCCTGCTGCTGTAAAGCCATTTTAAATTGTTGTAACTGCGCTTCATCGCCAAATAACCGGATAATCCCGCCTAATGTTCTGTGGACATTATAACAAGGAAAGCTAACCGCAATATTGCCTTGATGATTAACTAACACCTGATGCAGTGATTGCATAACTTGATTAATCACTTCAGTTTCAGTTATCTCCAGTTGTGGAATTGCCCGTAGTTCAAAATAGTGAGTAAGCATAATATTACTCCTTACCACTAGCACCAAATACACCACCACGAATCAGAACTGCAATAACATAATGTTGTTGTTCAAGCGTTGGTTTTTCACCTTTCAGTACCCAATTATCAAATAAGGTATAAAAATCCTGTTTTTGTTTAGGTTGTCTAAAAGCATGTCCCATAGTGGTAACTGCACCATAAGGTTCAATGGCAATCGGAAACTCGGCGTTTTCTGCATACCAGGTGTCAATAGTTCGAATGGCATTGCTGATTTTTTGCGAGTGCATTGCTGCTTGACCGTTTTTTTCATACAAGACTTTACTTTTTTCTTTACCAGTATCCAAAATCAATTCTTGTGATGGATAGACCTCTTGCCCTAATCCCATTTTTAATTTAGCTTGAATATCGAAAATAACAAACTCTTTGCCTAATAATCCTGCCTCAATCAAAGCAGCGAGGTCATTTACTGATTTGTCATCATAATCAAATGAATTTAATTGATATTGCTTAACATCACTCACTTCAATCGTTGCTATTTTGTCATCTTTTTTACGAGTAATGCTAATACTGATTTGTTCAGCAGCCATACGATTACGCCATAACCAACGGCCATTTAATATATTGATAGCATAACGTTTAGCTAGTGCTTGCATCCCTTCAGCCTTAATATAGCTTTGAGTCGTTTTGGTTAACTCTTCTTGGTAATCAATATCATTACAGACTGATGGCGAACCTAAGAAAGGTAGTACTTTACAGCTCCATTTAACCACTAAGGTATCTTTATCGGCATCAAGCGCTGCAACATCGACTGTTTGTAAATTAGCTTTTTGAATTTCAGCATCTAATTTAGCCGGATCATTTGCTAAAGCATTTTTAAGCCGATTTGAAATGGTACCGCGAACAGATTTTTCAGATAATAAAACTGGCGTTAATTTTTGGTCATCATAGCTCTTTTGCTGGGCAAAAATGGCATCAGAAATATCAAAACTACGTTCAAAGGCTAATACTGATGCGGTAGTGATTTTATCTTTACTCATAATTCATTCCTTTTTTCAATGCTAAACTTGTTTAATTAATCTTGATTAATAATATAAATATCTGCGTCATTCGATTGCAGTTCGCTGCATTTATAACGCCAAAATGCTTGTGATAAATTTTCTTGTAACCTTAGTGGAAATACCCACTTACCTAATCCATAAATACATTCGACAAATTGTGTTGGATGTTGATTACTACGGGCATGTTCAACCATTCCTGCGTCAAACAGTGGTGAAATAGCTTGATAACCAAGTGGTATCGGCACTAACCAACCTCGTCCCTGCTTGACCGATGTGGTTTGCCAATGCTCTTTTTCTTGCGGATGATGATGCAACATGGCAGTTTCAACTAACGCATCAAGTGCAGTAGCATTCGGATCTTTTTGTTGTAGCTCGGCAGTAATTTCCTGTAACTCTTGCTGTGCTTCTACTAAAACAAATGCTGGTAATAAAAGTTTTGATAAGGATTTATCTGACTCATCTGAAGAAAGTAATGAGACATTTTCTATTGATATAACCTGACCACCGGCAATACGTTGCTGATAAAATTTTTGCTTCATCTGCTTAATAAATGCTTTTTGTTGCTCAGTATTGTATAAGGTTTCAACATCGTCTATTTTCACCTCTATTAGCAATGAGACATCAAGATGAACTCGACCTTCTTCAATAATTGAACGAGTATCACCATTTTTAGCTAACGGATTGCGAGTGAGTCGAAATGTATAATCAGAATAGTTATTAGGTCGATAAACTTGTACATCACAATCATGACAAGCGATTAATACACCATCCAGATAGATAGGATGATCCGACTCAATTTTTCGATTTAAAGCATGAATCGCCCCTAAAAATCCCGAAATAGCCGGAAAACCATAAGTTAACGGACTGGAGATGGCATTGGCATTATGAATTTTGACATGATCAAAAAAGAGATAGAATGTTAAATCTGCCATTAGAAGATCCCCTCCTTCCTACGTTGACTGGCTTTTACTGCTTCGCGAAATTCGCGACGCCACTCTTGAGATTCAGCATCAGAGAATTGTTTTTTAGTATTGTCGAATTTTTCTATTAAGGCATTTTTAATCCAAAAAGCAAAATCCTTTTCTAATTCAACAACCCAATTACCTTGCTCATACTGATGTTTAAAGTTTTCTTCATCTTCAAGTTCAGCCCGATTAGGATCAAGCCAAAGTTTTTGTGACATCAGCAACGAATAATCACGACTCCAACCTGCCGGCATTGAAGTTTGTATATTCCGAGCAAATTTAAGCAATAAAGTTAAAATAACCGCAAAGGCATCTTTTCGATTATCACGCTCTTCAACTACATTTTTGGGTGCAGCAACCATATCGAACAGTAAGCGAAAACCAAATCGGCAGAAATACTGTAAGGAATTGTCAAATACACTTTCTTTTTTTTGACCAATTGACGGAAATTGAGAGCGCTCGAATTTAGGTGGCATTGAAGGTAGTAAAAAATTACGACCGCCTTGATTACTGGTTAATTGACTTACCCCTTGTGGATTACTACCACCAAGTTTTACCACTGCTAAGTGATGGAAAGTAAAATAAGGTTGATGTTCTACTCCTTTCAAGCGCCGTTGTTCACGAGCTTTTTTATTTTCTTCGGAAAAGCGGGTTTGTACTTTTTGATAGACTACATTACACAAAGATGTGGGATGCAGAGGAACAAGCAATCGATAATTATCTTCTTGTTGTGACAAATAACTCTCTTCACTATTCGGCCAATAAAGTTGCTTATTAAGTTCGTCAGCTTTCGGTTTTTCAAAATCATTAAAAATAACTTTTTTAAAATTGGCTAAATAGATTGCTGCTTTCTGCTCATCATCAGATAGCGCTTTTAATACAGCTGGATGATCGTCAATAATTAATTCTAATAATGTTTTATTATTTACGGTTTGATTTAGAAGAGAAAAGATATCAAGAGAAGCAGCGTTTCCCGAACAGTCTGCTTTAATAGTTAATGGGGTTAATGAAGAAACATATTGCTGCTCATTAGGTCTTGCTATTGTAAAAAAGTTAATATTATTGCCTAAACTTGAAGAATGAATGCCTTTAGAAGTTGTATTACACACCGATATCCAGAAAATACGTCGAGTTGCAGCATCTTCCATCCAATTTTCAAAATCAAATTTTTTACTCAGTTCTGACATCTTCTGTTGAGATTCATTTACAGCCTTTTGATCGCCTGCTTGTGTAGCTTTTTCTAATTTGGTCAATTCACTTTTATAACTGCTGTTATTAGCAAGCCGTTGCTGAAGAAAGTCGACAATAACCTTTCTTATATCTTGCCAAGAAATATTATTCATTGGCCCTCCTTATATTTGTAAAAATGAAACAAAAAAAGGCTTATACTTTTTAGTATAAGCCTTTATTTTTATGCTACTTTATAAATCAAATATAACTTTAAAATATTAAGTGCGTCATTATTATATTTCAACTCATTATTAGCGCTTAAATGACGATATTTTTCTTTATTTAACTGCAAATTTTTAATTAATAATTCAACTTCTTTTCTAGTTGAGATATTAAGTATTTTCATAATATCTTTTATTGAATAATAATTAGAATTTGATGCTAAATCTAGAATAAGTTCATCATTTGCAGCTTGATTGTCAATTACAATTTTTTGCAATTTATTTAACTCAAATTTGTCAATTGAAATTTGACAGGCCAATACTAAAGAATTATTATTAGGCATAATTTTTTCTCCTATTGTTCTTAGGGTTGAAATTTAAAACCTTAGTTGTTGGCCCAACTAAGGTTTTGTTGTTTTTAGATCGTATAAAATTTAATACTTAAAACATGTAACTTTCATTACATGTTTGTAATGTTATATATTAACCAAACATTAGTCAATTATTTTTTTGCTAAAATAATTTCATAGGGACATTTACCCAGAAAGAAAAATCATTTACTATTGATAAATAAGGAAAAACCGCCTATTCGGCGGTAATAAATAAAATTAACATTTATCATAATTTCATATTTCTAAACTACCTATACGGCAGTGCAGTTAAGTATAGAGTAATTACTCTAACATTACTAGCATGCACAACTCAGCTGATTATTTTCTATAAAACTAGTTATGTAAAAAACTTTTTTTAAATATAAATTTTTCTAAAAATAATAAATAACCTCTTCTTTTAGCTTCTATCTTTATAAAAACCAAAATAGGGATGAAAACACCAGCGTGTTTCGCTATTCACATTAATAGTACAAAATTCATTAGCTAGCCGATAATGATTTTTATCTGGAAAATATTCTGCTATTTGAGTAATCGCTTGCTCAACGGTATTGGTAAGCCATGGCTGTATCAATGGATTGCTAAATTGCCAATTATCATATTTAAAATTTTCGTTTTGCGGATCACCACAAAGTTCATTTGGCGTTTGCCAAGCGATTTCGGCATAACTAAATCGGTATTCGCCATTGTCATCAAGTTGGCAGATATACTCCTCTTGTGGTTGCTCTTGCAGCCTGAAAGGCGAGATTAACTGTAGATGGACACAATGGTGATGTGCCAAATCGGTTTGCCAATAACTGGTAACATAATTACTTTTGCGCGCATTGATTGGAAATAAATTTGCCATAACCTTATGTTCTAGTTCTGCTAATGTTAAGCCTGCTTGCGAATCAGTCATAATGCGAGGAGTCGCATTAATATTTTTTAATTGTTCTGACGTTATCAGTTGTTCAGTCTTATGCGTTTTTAATAAAAATAATGGTTTTTGCTCAAACCCCGGTTTAGTAAAACAAGCGCTATTAACACCTAAATTATTGCCGTTTTTCATCGCTTCTAAATTACTGCCTAGAATCGCCACATTGGCACTTTCGGCTATTTTTTCCGGTCTATGCCGCCAAACGCGTCCTACTAACTGAATAATTGAACGCATTGAAGATGGCTCTACAATAGCCCAATCATAATCATGATCACGTCCAACTTCAGTAACCGGTGTGCCGATGACAATAAATATGTGATGTTGTTTATCACTGTCTTTTATTGCTGCACGGATTTCAGGTTGTTGAAATAATTTATTAGCATCACCACGGTTTAAAATTCTATCCAGTTTCTCTTCTAGTTGACTGCGCAATAATAGCAGTTGTCTGGCATGATAAACCACCAGATGAAATTGAACATTTGCCGGTAACTCAGTTTGCTGGTAGATTTGCTTAGTGAGCGACATCACATCATCAATGTGCGCAAAGCGCATTAAACCGAGACTAATTTTTTTGTTGGTTTGCGGATCTTGTTGATGATGCTGTAAATGAAAATGATAAGCTTGATCTAATAACTGTTGCGCCAATAGAGCATAGCCGAGATCTGAATTTTCTTTTTTATGTAATGAGTAATTTAATAATTCTAAAATTTGTCCTCGACGACGAATTGTCCCTTGTTGCAACTTATCTATTCTTTTTTCGATAAACTTCGTATGATGATGTTTAAAATTAACAGTATCAGCTATTTGTTCGACTGACTGCTGATATTCATCAAACCATCCACAAATAATCCCCTGATTAGACCTTCCTGTATTCTGATTCCAAATTTTTCGACCAGCTTGATAAGCATCAAATAAACCAGCAATAAGGTCTGGCGTTAAAGTGGCTGATGAGAGTAACACTTTACTGCCATAAAGCCCGGCTAAATGAACTAACCTTGCCAAAGCAGGTAAATCTCGCTGATCAAAATCATCCGGTTCATCTAAGATTAAATCCGCTGTAAGCAACCTTAAGGTAGGGGCAATATATTTGCCACCTCTGAGACATTCGCTAGCTTGCATTAAGTGATCAACAGTACATGTCACAATTGGCGCATAGATTAATTGACGAGCCTTACTGTTTTCGATAATGGTACCGAGTTCACAGTCAGCAATACCACTCTCTGCCACATCAATATATTCATCGACTAACGATTCTGTCGATTCACAACCAAGAGTTTCGGGATTGATCTCTTTATCTTTATCATTTTCATTTTTATCAATTTCCGCTTGATTTTCTAACTCAAATAGGGTCTTTGTTGCCCGACCACCAACCAAAATAGCCAAATGTTCATCGGTTAAATGCAATCTTTCACGTAATGCTTTACCAGTTTGTAAGGTTAATACTCGTAATCCTAAAGCAATCGTAAATCGCACCCCACGCTGTGGATTTGATAATGCATACATAATTCGCCCATTAGCTAAGGTTTTACCACAGCCGGTCGATGCCATATTAACGCCAAAAAAGCCATTATCATCACTTAATTGTTGATAACTTTTAGCTAAATCAAAAGCATGGTTTTGCCATTGAAAGCGTTTAATGGTAGTGCGTTGCATAAATGGTTTATGCTGATTAATTGCTGGTAATTCAGTGTTGATTTTAGGTAGCAAGCGAGCAAAACGAGCGGCAAAATTAGCAACACCTAATAGATGATCATCTAATCGTTGATTGGCGTGCTGGCTTTTATTGGTATTGGCGATAAGAATATCTTTAACTTCTTCTGCTTCTTCATCATTGCTTGATATGCTGGAATAGTTATGGTCAGCAACCATAAGGCTTAATCGTGATAAATGTAATAATAATGAATCAATATTGGTTAGTTGCATTAAAGGAGTGTGATGAATTGCCTTGTTTGCATAGCGACTTAATTTTTTAAGCCAAGATTGGCTTAAGGTTATATCACTTTTAAGTTGCCAAAAATCGGCGCTGTCTTCAATATTACTATTTCTAACCCAGTTTTCAACAGCAGTAAAAGTGCTAAAAAAACTTTTTAGTTTTAGACCAGATAGAAACATATCTCTCAGTAGCTTCTTATCTTTATCACCTCCTAATGAAGTTTTTAAAAAAGGCATGCGATGGTGTGAAACAATTAACCAGCCAATCCATTGGGCCAATAATGGCAATTGAGAGAGATCGTTTTTTTCTGTCTTTGCTAGCTCTCTATACCAATCAGGTCTTAATTGTTGATAATCAGCAAAATTGGTTAATCGAACTAAAACATCTTGATTAGTATTACAATCACGAATCATCAATAAGAATAACTGTAATGAAATCCATTCATGACGAAACGGATCACCTGCCGGTCGACTTTTACGTAATTTATCTTGAAAACCGACTGTCGCCTTACCCAAATCATGCAATAGTGCAGCAATGGTTGCGATAAGTTGGATAGATGTGGCATATTGCCAACTATTTTCACTATCATTGCGTAATATATTACGCTTAGTACGATTAGTTGGCACTCGGCCTTGTTGATTAAATTGGCTTTTATCACCAACAATCCAGAGTAGATCGGTTAGGTTTTTTCCGTGCGTCCAGTAACAAGCAACGGCAGTATTTTTTCGTGCTGTTTTACGTAATAATTTATACAGTGTCTGCAAACCATCGGTAGTCATCGGCGTTTGCCAAGTTCGTTCACCACAACGTTCAGCAAACTGATCGATAATACGACGAGTCTGAGTTAATGCATTTTTCTTGCATTGGCTAACCAGTAAAATATTCATGTTTTATCTGCTATCTGCTTCAATGTATCAATAATCATATCCAGCGCACCTAATTGCGCAAACTGTGAAATACATGCCTGTCGCAACTCTTTTTCACTATCACCTTGTTTAGCTGATATAAAAGCTTGGGGTAACACAATACCATCTTTAATAATATCAGCAGCATCAAATACTAGCCCTCCTCGCCTAGTTTTGCCATGTAATATAGCCAAACCATGTGGTAAGCCTAATACCCAACAAGCTGTTGCTCCTAATCCATAAGCTAAATAATTACCATGATCTAAAAATTGATTAGCAGGATCATAATGCTTGCCGCGTGAGCCTTGCTCCCGTTTAAAATTATCATCTTGTAAAGTCAGTTGATTTGCCATGCCATAAAGGCGTTTGCTGATGCGCCCTTCAGCAGCTAACAATGCTTGACTCGTTGCCGCATCTTGAATTTGTTTTTCAGCATCGTTTAACAACGTAGTGAGTTGCTTATCGTCAATTTGCCAATCAAATTTCGGCCAACATTGTTGAATAATTTTGAGTCGCTGTTGTTGAAGGGTTTTAGCGGCTTGTAGGCGAAGATTATCGTCAAACCAGAATTGACACCAACTTTGCAGATATTCGGTTGCACGATATTCACTTTGCGGTGAAAAAAATTGGCAGGCAAATTCTGATTCTGTCGAGGAAAATAGAGGCGTTCCCCCTCCCCCACAAAAGCCAATCATGACTCCTGCACGAGAAAGTTCACGCACAGCAGCTTGAGTTAATGAAGTGCCGGTACCAAGTAAAATACAGCTAGTATTAGCTATTGGAATGTTCCAATATAATGACTGCTGCCCTTGATCAGTCACATATTCAACTCGACCGCCATTGACTAAAACTCGACAATGCTCCAAATAATAGATATTTGCACGCTTAGAATGTAAAATCGTTTTAAGATCAGACGAATGAATTAAATCCATGATAATAAGTAAATAAACTCAAGTTCTAGATAGCAATAAATTAACATTGTTTTATTTATAAAACGAGTCTTTTAAATAATTATCTAAGAGATTTAATAAATGATTTTACCGCCTATACGGCATGAATCTCATAGTAAGTTATTTTCTTTTTAAGTTAATACTTAAATCATATAATAAACTGTTTAATTGAGGTTTTTGCTAATTATTATTGAATAGCTTAGATGATTTTTTAAATCTGAAGGTATTTTGGGATTAACTTATCAAGTACAAGTTTTTTATTTCTATTAAAAAAATTATATTGCTCTAAAAATTGATCTATTTACTAAAACCGACTTTTATTGCTAATTACATTACGAGACTTAGAAAAAATTTATTTGATTAATTTATCATTAATATGATTATCATTTTGAATAGAAGTATAAGTAAAGTTTCGCCATGAGAGACGGTTTCGCATGGCTCTTTGATAACTACCTGGTGTTACCCCAAAATTTCGCCGGAAAATAGCAATAAACCCACTTATATTGTCATAACCTAAATATAAAGATATTTCTGTAATTGGTTTTCCAGCTGCAAGCAATTCTAACGCTTTTAACATGCGCAGTTTCTGACGCCATTCTGTAAAATTAAATCCGGTTTCATTGGTAAATCGACGAGTTAATGAACGTCGGGAAATACCAGCCCAAACGCCCCATTCATTAATGTTTCTATTATCACTAGGATTATCAGACAAAGCTAAAGCGATTTTTAACAGACGCATATCTTTAGGCATTGGCAGTGCTAGCTCAACTTGCGGGATTGTTCTAATCTCGTCAAGTATCACGGCAATTAATCGCTTCTGTTCTGGTTGCAGTTCTGAATTATGCCATGACATGGTTCGGTTAATTGCTTCGCGCAATAAGTCAGATAATTCTAAAATGCATGGTTTGATAGGTAGTTTAGCACATGCATTTTTTTGTATATAGATACTCCATCCTTCAAATTGTCCATGCGTTCCAAGAAGACTATGTTGTACATTCGGGGGGATCCAGACAGCATGAGTTGCAGGCACTACCCATTGACTACTTTCTGCTTCAATTGAAATTAATCCCTGTAATGTACCAAGTAACTGTCCTCTCGAATGACCATGACGTTGTGTCACTCTTTGTGAAGAGTGGCTGGCTGTTGATATGATCATCGGTTCGCTATCAGAAGAAGCAAACTGTGGAGAAATGAGTGGAGTATTCATTTATATGGCCCCGATGGGATATTTTGTGGCTTAAATTGGCTAGTAAAACGCTATTCTACTGGCTATCCTAAAGTCTTCTCAATTAAGTTAAAGGTAACACGTTAGCAATAAATAGATAAGTTGTAAATCAACAAAATAATCGTTTTTTAGACAAATTAATTGGTAATTTTCAAATTTATTAATTGCTTAATAGTCTGGTTTTAATAAGGAAACAGATACATGAAAGAAAAACATAAAAATTATAAAGAAATTACATCATCAACATTCAATGGAATATATACACAAGGCGCAACTAAATATAATATGGAAAGGATTTAATATGAAACAATCGCTAGACCTGACCATTTCAGAAAGAAAGTTAGTATTTGCGATGACGCTATCTAGTATATTACCATTATTAGATAGCAGTATTATTAATGTTATTTTACCCGCAATTTCGAATGACATTAATGCCTCTTATGCTTATATACAATGGGCGGTTACCATATATATGCTTGCTTGCGCAGCTGGCATATTACTATCACCTTATATACATGAAAATTTTGGACTCAAGAAAGCATGGATCGGCTCAATTTTTGTTTTTCTTATTAGTTCTATATTAGTTGGATTTTCATATAATCTGGTTTCTTTAATCTTGTTCAGATGCCTACAAGGTTTTGGTGCAGGAATATTAATACCTATCACTCAATCGATAATAGCGACTCATTTTGCTAAGCAAAGGCTAAAACCGGTTATGGCATTGATTGCTATTCCGTCAGTCTTTGCCCCAGCACTAGGACCAATTTTTGGCGCAATATTATCGGAACAATTAAATTGGAGAATTGCTTTTTTTATCAACATACCTTTGGTGCTTTTAGCTTTTTTCTTTGGTAGGACAACAATACCAGAGACTAAAACATCTAAATATAATATGAATATTTATGTATTTATGACATTTTTAATTGCTTTAATCCTATTTTTCATCTCAATTAAAAATATCACGACAGAACATTTTTTTGGTACTTCTAATATTATTATGCTGGTTTTCGCAATTGGTTTGATGATGGTTTCATTTATTACTAATAATAAGTCAGACAATAAACTAATCGATTTAAGTGCATTTAATAGTCCTCAATATTCAATGTCAATAATGATGGGATTTCTGACATCACTTATCTTTTTCGGTTTCATGATTTTTTTTCCTTTAATACAAGCAATAAATAATAATATATCCATTACTTATATTGGTCTGCTACTTGCCTTACAAGGTGTAGGAGCTTGGTTGGCGAGAAAATTTATTTATAAATCTTTAAGTGAGATAAATTCATTTCTAATTATTGGTATAGGTCTAATAATATCAGCAATAAGTATATTAATAATTCAAGTAGGTGGAAACGCCTCTGAAATCATCGGTTTTACTGTTCGAGGCTCCGGATTAGGTGTTGCTACGATTGCTGTTCTCTCTTCTCCATTTGAGTTTTGTGAAAAAAATCAGATTAAGGATACAAGTGCTATCACTCGTGTGATACAGCAAATTGGAGGTGCATTTGGAAGCGTATTATCAGGAATATTAATCAACCTAACTCTAGATCAAATAATTTCAGTAAATTGCGCCTATCAGATAATGTTTTTTCTATCTCTTGTATTTGGTATTATTGCTGTTATTGCCTATATTTTCTCTTATCGAGTGAATACAAAAAGTTAGTATACAAAAAAACTGAACATATGAGTTCAGTTTTTTAGCTTATTTAGCAATACCACTAAACCACCTATACGGCGTTGAACACTCCACTTTTTCTTTTAATGCAATCTGTGTTTTTCTAAACCACCTATACGGCGTTGAACCAAAATCTTGGCGCTTCGATTACCAGTACAACTTTCTAAACCACCTATACGGCGTTGAACACCAACACCTATCCCTGTTTCTCGTAAGACATTTTCTAAACCACCTATACGGCGTTGAACTAGAAACCAATATAATATAATCATTGTTCAAATAAAGGTAAATGACAATTTTGATATTAAAAACCCTTTTTTTGCGGTTAATTTCAACTATCTGATTTTTATCAGATTAATTTTGATGTAAAAAAAAGGGTTTATTATTGATTTAAAATATAGACTTTGGGAAATGCAAAAACCCCGTTCCTCAAAATTTTGAGGAACGGGGTTTTTAATTGGCTAATGTATTCTTGGTTGTTAGCTTATTGATTGTACTAAAACTGGTTCTAAATTTTATTAGCAATGATTAAAAGAAGTTTTCATAGATTAATTTGACACTCATAATGGTAGAAACGGTAATTAACATTGGTCTTATTAATTTTCGTCCTTTAGCAATAACCATTTTTGCACCTAATCTTGCGCCGATAAATTGGCCAACTAACATAACTAAACCAATTGACCATACCACTTCACCGCCAGCAATAAAGAAGATTAATCCTGCTAAATTAGAGGTAAAATTGAGTACTTTGGTATGAGCGGTTGCTTTAGTTAAATTGAATCCAGCCAGAGTAATATATGCGAGTGCATAGAATGATCCTGCACCGGGCCCAAAAAAACCATCATAAAAGCCAATAATCAACGCAGGAATCAAAGCAAACTGTAAAACCGAAAGCCGACTATTACGATCACTATCTCCGATTGTTGGTGATAGTAGAAAATAAAGTCCTACACTAATGGTTAATATTGGTAACAATAATTTTAAGAAATCCGCTTGTATATGCATGACTGATAATGTGCCAAGAGCGGAACCAATGAATGCACAAGCAATCGCCCATTTTTGCTGTTTTAAATCAACCATACGCTGACGAATAAAATAGAAACTAGCAGAAAACGAACCGCCACAACTTTGTAATTTATTAGTGGCTAATGCACTAGCTGGTGGTAATCCTACAGCAAGTAGTGCCGGTACCGTTAATAGTCCACCGCCACCAGCAATTGAATCAATAAAGCCTGCTAACGTCGCAATTAAAAAAAGTAAAACCAGTAATTCGTAACTCATGATTATTTTACATCACTACATTGAGCCCGATAGCGAAGATAATGATCCATTAATACGATAGCGACCATTGCTTCAGCAATAGGCACTGCTCGAATACCGACACAAGGATCATGTCTACCATGGGTTGAAACTTCAACACTTTCTCCATTAATATTAATTGATTGTCCAGCAATCTCAATACTTGGAGTTGGTTTTAATGCTATGCTGCTAATGATAGTTTGTCCCGAGCTAATTCCCCCCAAAATACCACCAGCATGATTTGATAAAAATCCTTGCGGGGTTATTTCGTCACGATTTTCACTACCACGTTTATTAACCGCAGCAAAACCATCACCAATTTCAACCCCTTTTACTGCATTAATGCTCATTAATGCATGGGCAAGATCAGCATCTAATTTATCAAAGACGGGCTCTCCTAAACCTACCGGAACATTTTCTGCCACAATGCAGACTTTAGCGCCAACTGAATCGCCATCTTTTTTAAGCTGCCTTAATAGTTGATCAAGTGCTTCTAGTTTACTTTCATCTGGGCAGAAAAAAGGATTTTGATCGACCTGTTGCCAATCATTTAATTGACACTGGATATCACCCATTTGTGCTAAATAACCACGAATGGTAATACCTAACTTTTCATGTAAATATTTTTTGGCAATAGCACCTGCCGCAACACGCATGGCAGTTTCACGTGCCGATGACCGACCCCCACCACGGTAATCCCGAATACCATATTTTTTTTGGTAGGTATAATCGGCATGGCTCGGTCTAAAAATATCTTTTATTTTGCTGTAATCTTGTGAACGTTGATCGGTGTTTTCAATTAATAATCCAATACTTGTACCTGTAGTCACACCTTCAAATACCCCGGATAGGATTTTTACTTGATCAGCTTCTCGACGTTGCGTAGTGTAACGAGATGAACCAGGACGGCGGCGATCAAGATCGTGTTGCATATCGGATTCGCTTAAATTCATTCCGGGTGGTACGCCATCAACAATACAACCTAATGCAGTACCATGTGATTCACCAAAGGTAGTGACTTTAAATAATTTACCAATTGAATTTCCAGCCATAGTTCTTATTCCAATTTTTTATTTTATAGTTAATTTATTTAAAATAGTGCTGATAAGTCTTCAAGTCAGCCTGCGTGATTGCAAATACGCCAAACCCACCATGCTCAAAACTGATCCAGTTAAAGGGTACATCTGGATATTGTTCTTGTAAAGATACCCAACTATTACCAACTTCACAGACTAATACACCATTAGGTGTTAGATAGTCACAAGCATCGTGTAAAATTCTTTTTGCTAAGTCTAATCCATCAAATCCTGCTTCGAGTGCTAATTTTGGTTCATATAAAAACTCGTCAGGAAGATCACTCATATCTTCATCATCAACGTAAGGAGGATTAGTCACAATTAGGTCATATTTTTTATTATCTAATTGATTAAATAGATCGGATAAAATTGGTGTAACTTGATATTGCATATCATGCAATTCAATATTAGTTTGAGCGACATCTAATGCTTCTAATGAAATATCGGTAATATCTACTTGAGCATCAGGAAATGCATAAGCACAAGCAATACCAATACACCCACTACCAGTACAGAGATCTAAAATATTTTTGGGTTCACTACTGATTATATCTTTAAACTGATTATTAATCAGTTCACCAATAGGAGAACGTGGAATTAAGACCCGTTCATCAACGTAAAAACTATGACCACAGAACCACGCTTGATTAGTTAGGTAAGGTGTTGGTAAGCGATCATTAATACGTTTGTTGATGATCTCATTTAGTTGTTGTTTTTCATCATTAGTCAGATTTGCAGCATAAAATTCTGGAGGAATAAATAGTGATAAGCCTAGCGTAGCTAAGATAAGTTGTTTAGCTTCATCGATAGGGTTATCGGTGCCATGGCCTAAAAAGATATCCGATTGACTAAGTTGCGAAGTGGTCCAGCGTATATAATCCTGAACAGTGCGTAAGTTTTCCATAGTAACTCCGAAAGATCGTGGAGAGGAAGAGATTAATCGTCACGTCAGGTCATTAAAGCTGAGGTAAATGCCAAGACCATATTAATAGATTTTATTGGCAATGCTAAAGAACCTAATGGCTCTTTCCTTCGATGACTAAATAAATATTTATGGCGGTGAGGAAGGGATTCGAACCCTTGATACGTTGCCGTATACACACTTTCCAGGCGTGCTCCTTCAACCACTCGGACACCTCACCTTAATTTAGCCCTGCTTTTTGAAAGCAGGGTGCATACTATAATTATCTGCAAACAATTAATCAAGTGTTAATTCATGCAAACGATGGTTCCAAATACAGCAAAAACAGCTAAAACAAGAACCGTTGCGATTAAAGCATATTTTAAATTGATACTCATAATACTTATTCCTTACTTTTTGTTTATAACTATTCAATTGGTTTATCTAAAGAAAGAAATCCACCTCTAATTTTACTAGCTTCAATGCTAGGATAATTTGGTATTAAATCAAGTAGGATTTCGACCGCCTCATCTAAAAATGCATCTGGTTGTTTATAATCTTTAGGCAAATCTTTTAATTTGGTAATTTGTGCTAACCCAGCACGATTTAAACGTTCATTCATTCTTTTTAAATCACGATCATCGTTAGCCTTTTGTTCTGTTTCTCGTTCATTTTTATTCAAAGAAACCAAATATTCATTATCTTTTTTATCATTAAATCGCTTAATATCCTCTTCAATATAATTAAATTCAGGATTATTAGCTATACGAGCTTGATGCTGTGATTTTAAGTTAGCTAGCAATGGTTTAATATTAGCAACAGTAAGATAATCAGCGGATGGAATTTTATCCCACGGCATAGCATTATCTAAGAAGCGTTCTCCAGTTTCATCAACATACTGACTTTTCGTCATCTCGATATCAGGTACGACACCTTTTAATTGAGTACTTCCACCATTAATACGGTAAAATTTTTGTACCGTGTATTGCGCACCACCAAGTTCTGGCCATTTAGGATGCAATCTGGCATCTACTGGGTATGAAATATTACGAGAAGTTTGTACTGTACCTTTACCATAGGTAGTTTCACCAACAATAATAGCTCGACCATAATCTTGCATCGCTGCTGAAAAAATTTCTGATGCTGATGCACTATAACGATTAATCATGACAACAATTGGGCCAGCATATTCAATTCCTTTATTTTTGTCATTGTAAGTGGTGATCTTCTGTAAATTATCACGTACTTGTACAACTGGACCACTATCGATAAATAATCCTGTTAATTCAATTACTTCAGCTAATGAACCACCGCCGTTATCACGTAAATCGATAACCAAACCTTGTAATTTTGCGCTATTGGCTTCTATAATTAAAGATTCAACTTTTTTGGTTAAACCAATATAAAAACTCGGTATTTCAATCACACCGATTTTTCCACGTCTATTATCGATAGTTTTTAATTTAGCTTCACGGTCTTCAAAATGAATTTTATCACGAGTGATTTCAATCACTTTCGGTTTACTGTTATTACCAACGGGTAAAATTTCTAATTTAACTACGGTATTCTTAGGTCCACGTATTTTGTCAACAATATCGTCTAAACGCCAACCGATGACATCTTCAATTGCAGAATTACTTTGTCCTACCCCAATAATTCTGTCACCGACTGATAATAATTTACTTTTCTCGGCTGGACCACCAGTCACAAAAGACATAATAACAGTATAATCATCTTGTTGGCTAAGCGTTGCCCCAATACCTTCAAAGGAAAGACTCATTTCTGAATCAAAATCGCGTTTTTTACGTGGCGCTAAATAACTGGTATGAGGATCAATTTCTCGCGCAAAGGCATTCATAAATACTTGGAAACAATCTTCATTATTGGATTGGACAATGGTTTTTAATACTCGTTGATAACGTTTGGTTAGAACTTCACGAATTTGGCCTTCATTTTTACCAGTTAAAGATAAATTTAACTCATCATATTTAACCCGTTTATCCCAATATTCATCAAGCTCTTTTTCAGAAGTTGGCCACGCCATATCTTCACGTTTGAAATTTATTTGGTCTTTAGTATTAAAGTCCATCGGACGCTGTAAAACCTCAAGCGCATATTGGTAACGATTATAACGTTTTTGCAAGAAAAGATTGTAAATATCGTATGCAGTTTTTAAATCGCCATCCATGAGTTCTTGCCCCAATTGTTCTTGACGATTACGAAATTTATTTACATCATCTTGAAGAAAGATGGTCTTATTACCATCTAACAATTTGAAATAACGATCGAAAATTTTAGCAGAAAAAGCACCATCTAACGAAAAGTCACGGTAATGTGATTGCGTAAAAAAATTGGTCACGCGTTTGGCAACCACTTGATGTACTTCGTCTTGCTTTAAAACAGGAATTTGTTCTGTTGCCGACGTTTTAGCCTGAGCGGCAGTACTAATTATGCATAAAATGAGACCGAATTTAAAAAAACTTTTCAGTAGCTTATTCATATAAATTCTCTATCTGTTAATAATATGCTCAGGTTTGACCATTAATTCCATTCCAGCGCCTACTTTAACTTTGATATGTTCCTTTTCAATTGTGATGATTTGTCCTTTTATTGGTTTATTACCAACATTAACTTTGACAAAATCACCTAATTTCAAAGCTCGTGGCTTTCTAGCCGGTTTTGGGGCCGCTTTACGTTTTTGTTTTGCTCGTTCTTTAGCTTGTTCTTTGCTTTCTTTTAATTGCTGTTGAGCATGTTCCTCTTGTTCTTTGGTGATAACTTCAGTTGGGTTACCATCTAAATCAACTCGATGTGTGCCTTCTTTTATACTATATAGATAACGCCACCCCATTGTGTAACCTCTTAATGCAACACGGAGTTTCGTTTTACTTAGTACTTCACTATTTTCAAGACGAGAAAGAATATCTTGAAAGATGCCAATTTTTAAAGGTTTGGCTTCCCCTTCAATTGTAAAACAATTCGGAAACTGTTGAGCTAAATAAATAATAATCTCTTTACTATTCGTTAATTGAAACTGATTTTCCATTGGTTATTCCATAGTAGCAACTAAAATTTTCTGACGTTAAAGTATATATCAGCTTATACAATAACACTAATTATCTTTTTTATGTTTATTAATAAAGGTAATGAAATCTTTAATACCATTACGCATTAGCCATGAACTGACAATTGTTCGTTCTTCAGTAGATAACTGCTCAAATGCAGTTATCCAAAGTTGTAGTGGATCAATCGGCGAAACCACATAAGTCGCACTTTCTTCTTCAAGACATAAAGCTTTTTTCACATCTATCGATAAACTACTTATATGATATTCAAGTGCTTTACCACGAACACCAGATCGTTTTCGAGAAGTCCACTTTTCAGCTCTTGCTTTACGGTTAATCCCTTGTGTTGTTGAAGGCATTCCAGCAATGCTTAACAATTCTTTGGGAGAAAACCATTCTTTCATTTTAATTACCCTACTTTTAAGAAACAAGAAAAAAGTTATAGAAATTAAAGAAACTTTGTTACAATAATAAGAAACAACTTATTAATGATGTTAAAAGTTAAATTATAAACTTACTGGTTTTGATAACATGAAAGCATAACATAGATATTTAATGTTATAAACTAAGAAGGAAGAAAAAATGGAAATAAAATCTAACGACTGGCACAAAGCAGATATAATTGCAGCATTAAAAAAGAAAGGCACAACTCTAGCAGAACTATCTCGCAAATCAGGTTTAAGTTCATCAACATTAAGCAATGCATTGGTGAGACCATGGACCAAAGGAGAAACGATTATAGCCAAAGCACTTAATTTGAAACCTTCGCAAATTTGGCCTAGTCGTTATATTAATTCCATGACAAAACAACCAATTAAACGAGTATTAAGAAAAAAACGAGACGATACCGCATAAAACAATAAATAGATATAAATATCTTATCCATTTAAAAAATAATTGGAAACATCAAGAAACATTATATGTTTCCATATATTCATTTTATCTTTTTATGTTAATAATTGCTGTTAATTGCTATTGTTGAAATCTTTGATTTCTTCATTTTCTACAACTGTAAAGCTATGTTATGATTAGCTATCTTTTGTTAAAAATCATAATTAATAGGCAATAACCCATGAAAAACCTTAGTAAAATCTTGATCGTTCTTTTTTCAATATTGGCATTAGCAGCATGTTCACAAAAAAATTATTATGAACAAGGTACTCCTCTTAATCACGAAAAGGTGAATAAAATAGTGGAAGGATCAACTACTGAAGCACAGCTTTTACATATATTTGGTGAACCAACAGCTAAAACAGTTATCAATAGTAATGAAACTAAATGGACTTATAAATATCTGAAAAAAAGTTCAACTAGTCACGTTTTATTAGGTGAAACCAATTACAATATTCTTGAAGGTACATTAGAAGTTATTGTTAACCAAGGTGTGGTGACTTGGTTTAACTATGATCAAAATAATAAACAGAAAAAATGGTAATTCTCATTACGTATTAAGTAAGGCACATCACATTGATGTGCTTTTTGCTTTATTTTCTCTGACTACACGGCTTATTCAGCAAACACTAATTTAATTATGCTTAAATTAATACTTTTGCACAGATTGCAGCCATAATACTTATTCTGTTCTGGACAAAAATAACGATTAGGTTATACTCTTTGCCGAAATTAACCAGACAATCGCTGCTTTGTTGTAGTCCTTTGCAAAAGGGAGACAAACAGAGGGGAGGAAAGTCCGGGCTCCATAGGGCAGAGTGCCAGGTAACGCCTGGGGGGTTTTGGCGAGAGCTAAAATTCACGACTAGTGCAACAGAGAGTATACCGCCGATGGCTTAGTAATAAGATCAGGTAAGGGTGAAAGGGTGCGGTAAGAGCGCACCGCGCAACTGGTAACAGTTGTGGCACGGTAAACTCCACTCGGAGCAAGGTCAAATAGGGATTCATTGGCGCGGCCCGCGTTGAATCCGGGTAGACTGCTTGAGCTAATGCGTGAGTATTAGCCTAGAGGAATGATTGTCCACGACAGAACCCGGCTTATCGGTTAATTTCGCTCTTTTACTTTTCTGTTGTATCTTGTTTCACTTGCTTTTTATTATTCAACCAACGTTTAAATGCTAGCCAAATTGTAAAAAGCAAACCCAATAGCAATAAAATTACCGGAATTAACATAAGCAACGACATGATTTGCTTTTCATAGGTTTTGAAAACCGGCGATAAGCCGAATAGATACCCTAATGTAACAATTAAGAAAATCCATAATGTCGCACTAATCCAGTTATAGATATGAAACTTGCGACTATGTAAACCCGATAATCCCGCCATCATCGGTAATAAAGTACGCACAAATGCAATAAATCGTCCGATAAATAAGGCTTGTAATCCGTATTTATGAAATAAAACTTCTGATTTACGATGATATTTTTCGGGCAAATGTGCCATCCAATTTTGCACAATTTTAGTATTGCCAAGCCAGCGCCCCTGCGCATAACCAAGCCATGTACCAAATGCGGCGCCCGCAATTAGAATTAAGTTTATTAGACCAAAATGAAAAACATCAAGACTAATCAATACACCGGTTAGAAACAGTAAACTGTCTCCCGGTAAAAAGGCTGCCGGTAATACACCATTTTCTAATAAAATGATAACAAAAAGCATGCCATATAATATCCATAACACATCTGGATTTGAGAGTGTTGCAAGATCCATATGAACAAATGCTTGATAGAGTGTAATGATTGTATCCATTTAGCTTAATTTCTCATTAATGTATTATTGTTAGTGGTTAATAGTACCACCTACTGTTAAATTA
Organism: Gilliamella sp. LMG 34362; assembly: GCF_984569125.1. NCBI lineage: Bacteria > Pseudomonadati > Pseudomonadota > Gammaproteobacteria > Orbales > Orbaceae > Gilliamella > Gilliamella sp. LMG 34362. Next base: position 2,236,333 of record NZ_OZ474902.1, read on the forward strand.
TTCACTTTTAAAGTCGGTTGTCCAACACCAACCGGTACACTTTGCCCTGCTTTACCACAAACGCCAACACCTGAATCTAATTCTAAATCATTCCCTACCATTGAAATCTGTTGCATAGTTTCAATACCAGATCCAATGAGTGTTGCACCTTTAACCGGCGTAGTAATTTTACCTTTTTCAATTAAATAAGCTTCTGAAGTTGAAAAAACAAATTTACCCGAAGTTATATCAACTTGCCCACCAGCAAAGTTAGGGGCATATAAACCATAATCAACACTTTGAATAATATCATCAAAGCTCGATGTCCCTGCAAGCATATAGGTATTTGTCATTCTAGGCATTGGTAAGTATGCGTAACCTTCACGACGACCATTACCAGTCGAAAGACAATTCATTAATTTTGCATTAAGCTTATCAAACATATAACCTTTTAAAATGCCATTTTCAATTAATACCGTTTTTTGGCTAGGTGTACCTTCATCATCAATAGAAAGCGAACCTCGACGATTAGCGATGGTACCATCATCAACTATCGTACAAAGTTCTGAGGTAACTTGTTGACCAATTTTACCGGAAAATACCGAACTATTTTTACGATTAAAGTCACCTTCTAATCCATGACCTACTGCCTCATGTAGTAATACGCCGGGCCAACCTGCGCCTAACACCACTGGCATAGTGCCTGCCGGTGCAGGCTTAGCTGAAAGCAATACTAAAGCTTGGCGCACCGCTTCGCGAGTATAACTATCAATATGGCTTTCACCTGTTTTAACGTTAGTCGTTAAAAAATAGTCATAACCAAATCTGCCACCGCCACCACTGCTACCTCGTTCACGTTTACCATCTTGTTCTACAAGAACTGATACCGATAAGCGAACTAATGGACGAACATCCGCACATAAAGTACCATCAGTAGCCGCAATTAAGATATCTTCATAACTACCAATTAAGCTTGCCGATACTTCGATTACTCTTGAATCGAGCGATCGAGCTAATTTATCCACTTGCTGTAATATGGCAATCTTTTGTTCTTGAGCAAAACTGTTTATTGGATTTATCGAAGGATAGAGCGTAATATTTTCCGCAGTTTTAAATGGTGTAACTGCTATAGGCGTTTGCTGTTTAGTAATTGAATTAGCAGCCAATACACTTTGTTCTAAGCGAGCTAATGATAATTGATCGGTATAAGCAAAACCTGTTTTTTCACCAATAATTGCTCTCACACCTACACCTTGATCACGATGGAAAGAAGCATTTTTGATTATACTATCTTCAAGTGACCAACTTTCATAATAACCGGATAGAAAATATAAATCACCAAAATCAATTTTTCTTGAACTTAACATATCAAGTAAATTCGCTATATTTTGTTGATTTAAGTTATTTGGGTGGAGTAACCTTTCACTCACTTGAGTTACTTTCATAAATTCCTTAATTTACTGATTATAAAAATAAAAAAATTTGTTTCTGACTATCACTTATCAATAGATTTTACTTAGTTTTATGGTTAATACAATTAAACTAATTACATAAGTACAACATCATACTGTTCTTGTATATAAAGTGGTTCAACTTTTACTTCAACTCGTTTACCCACAAAGACTTCAACTTCGGCTAAAGCATGAGACTCATCATTGGTTAATGCATTAGCTACTGCGGCTGATGCATAAACTAAGAAGTACTCCGAGCGATGAGCTTTATAAACACGGACAATCTCACGCAATATTTCATTACATACTGTCTCGACAGATTTAACAATACCACGACCTTTACAAGAGGGACATTCTTCACAAAGAATATGGCCAATACTTTCACGCGTACGCTTACGTGTCATTTCAACTAACCCTAAACCAGAGAAAGTATTAACGGATGTTCGTGCTCGATCTTTAGCTAAAAAATCTTGTAATGATTGTAATACCCGCTCACGGTGAATATCTTCTTGCATATCGATAAAATCGATAATAATAATGCCACCTAAATTACGTAATCTTAATTGGCGAGCAATTGCAATCGTTGCTTCGATATTGGTATTGAAAATGGTTTCTTCTAAATTACGATGACCGACAAATGCACCGGTATTGATATCAATGGTAGTCATGGCTTCGGTTTGGTCGATAATCAAATAACCACCAGATTTTAATTTAACTTTTCTATCTAGTGCTCGTTGAATTTCATTTTCAATATCATACAGATCGAAAATTGGAATATTGCCACGATAATGGGTTAGTTTACTAGTTACTTCAGGCATAAATTCCTGAGTAAATTCAAGTAACAAGTCATAAGTTAATTTCGAGTCAACTAATATACGTTCGATTGGATCACCAACGAAATCTCGTAATACTCGTTGCGATAAAGCTAGCTCTCCATATACTAAATTTTTACTAACCGGACGAGCCATTCTTTCTTGAATTTTTGTCCATAGCCGTTTTAAAAAATTAGCATCTTGTTCAAGCTCATGGGCGTTTGCCCCTTCTGCCGCTGTTCTAACAATAAAACCGCCTTCATCAGAGACATACTGTTCAACGATTTTTTTCAGCCGTTCTCGCTCTTCTTCAGATTCTATTCGTTGCGATGTAGCAACATGAGTCGAATTTGGTCCTGGCATTAAAACTAAATACCGTGAAGGTAAAGTTATGTCAGTAGTCAACCTTGCACCTTTAGTTCCTAAAGGATCTTTAACCACTTGCACCATTAGATCTTGACCTTGGCGAACCAGTTCAGAAATATCTTTAACTTGAAATTGCTCTTGATCGCTATCGGAGACACATTCAGTATGTGGCATAATATCTGAAGCATGCAAAAAAGCAGCTTTTTCAAGCCCAATATCCACAAAAGCGGCCTGCATACCAGGTAAGATACGAATCACTTTTCCTTTATAAATATTGCCAACAATTCCGCGGCGCGATTCACGATCAACATGGATCTCTTGTAAAATACCGTCTTCAATATAAGCAACACGAGTCTCTGAAGGTGTCACATTCATTAATAATTCAACAGACATAATGATTCCTTTTTAATTGATAGCAAAGTTCCGTCTTATTATTCGTAAGAATAGATAAATCACTATCCATAGTAGCCCATCAACACAACTAGATACTAAAATTAAAGGCGAAATCGTTATGGTGTGATAAATAGTAACCTGAAACATAAATACTAAAAAATTGTAACAAAGTGATACAGCAAAGATGACAATTGCTTGCTGCCAGAGCGCTAAATTACGAATTAATTGAAATTTAAATAGTAGCAAGTAAGCCATACAGGAAAAAATAAACGCATGAATACCGAGAATAGATCCGGAAAATAAATCCAAGACTATGCCTAGTATAAAAGCCATGCCCATTCCAATGCGATGAGGAAGTGCTATTAACCAATAAGCCATAATTAACATTAATAAATGCGGTTTAAGCATATTATAATCAGCTGACCATGGAATAATCTGCACACATAAACCAATCAACAGTGTTAACCAGATAATCAAAATACTAAATCGATTATTCCCCCTCATGTTTTACTCCTTGCTCGCCCCATAGTAATAATAAATAGCGTAAACGTTTTAAATCCGCAGTAGGTGTAGCAGAAATAATTGGAGTTGAATCACTAATATCAAGTTTCACTGAGCTTACCACAGCCACTGGATAGCCTTCAGGGAAGCGACCATCAAGTCCCGAAGTAACTAAAACATCACCAACTTTGATATCAACATTGTTAGGTAAAAAATCAAGGGTTAAATCATTACTACATCCATTACCAACTGCCACCATAGAAATATCGTTTCTTAGTACTTGTACAGGGATTGCATGTTGATAATCACAGACTAATATCGCACGGCTGGTTGATTGGGCTGTTTGATAAATTTGTCCAACAATTCCTTTCTCATCTACAACTGGTTGGCCAACATAAACACCATTATTTTTCCCCTTATTGATCACAACTTGATAAATATAAGGATCAGTATCAGCCAGTAAAACTTGAGCAGCCATTTTATGTTCATCATGCCTTAACGGTGAGCCTAATAATCCTCTAAGGCGATCGTTTTCATGTTTTAAATGTTCAAGTAATAGTAGATCACTTTTCTGTTGCATTAACGTTTCTTGCAATTTGGTATTTTCATTAATTAATGCTTCTTGTGTTTTTGACATTTCATAAAGGGAGTCAAATGATGATTTTGGCGCATTTGAAACATTATAAAATGGTGAAATTAGGGTATCTAAATAATAACGAACCTCTTTAAAAGGACGATAATTAATATCTAATACGATTAGCACCAGAGCGAGTGTTAGTGCAATAAATAATTGTACACTCAGAGGCGAACGCTTAGAAAAAAGTAATTTCATTGTTCAGTATTTACCTGTTATATACTTAGTAGTTAACTATTCTAATATATGACTCCGCCGACAATGTCGGCGGATAAAATGAAATAGTTGGTTACTTATTAGTAATTATTTAATGTTATTCTTCACTAAAGAGATCACCACCATGCATATCAACCATATCAAGTGCTTTACCACCACCACGCGCTACACAAGTTAGTGGATCTTCAGCGACAACAACATGGATACCAGTTTCAGCGGATAACAATTTATCAATATTACGTAATAATGCACCGCCACCAGTTAATACCATACCATGTTCAGAAATATCTGAAGCAAGTTCTGGTGGACATTGTTCAAGCGCTACTTTAACCGCGCTAACAATGCCACTTAATGGCTCTTGCAATGCTTCTAATATTTCATTTGAATTTAAGGTAAAGCTACGTGGTACACCTTCAGCTAAATTACGGCCACGCACTTCAATTTCAAGCACTTCATCACCTGGATAAGCGCTACCAATAAAGTGCTTAATTTTCTCAGCGGTTGCCTCACCAATTAATGCACCATAATTACGACGAACATAATTGATAATTGCTTCATCAAAGCGGTCACCACCAATACGTGCCGACGCGGAATAAACCACACCATTTAACGAAATAACGGCGACTTCAGTTGTACCACCACCGATATCAACCACCATTGAACCAGTCGGTGCTGAAACAGGTAAATCAGCGCCAATAGCCGCAGCCATTGGTTCTTCAATTAAATAAACTTCACGTGCGCCAGCACCTAAAGCTGATTCACGAATAGCCCTGCGTTCAACTTGAGTAGCACCTACAGGTACGCAAACTAGTACACGCGGACTTGGTCTTAAAAAACTATGACTATGAACTTGTCGGATAAAGTACTGTAACATTTTCTCAGTTACGGAAAAGTCTGCAATTACACCATCTTTCATTGGTCTAATCGCTGCAATATTACCAGGTGTTCGTCCTAGCATCTGTTTCGCAGCATGGCCAACTGCAGCAACACTTTTAGGTGTTCCAGAGCGATCTTGACGAATGGCAACAACTGAAGGTTCGTTAAGTACAATGCCTTGCCCTTTAACATAAATAAGCGTATTGGCTGTACCTAAATCAATCGATAAATCATTTGAAAACAAGCCGCGAACTTTTTTGAACATAATAAAAACTCTTCCTAGAATTAATCTTGTTTGTATATATTTGAGTATTTAGAAGCAAACTAAGGCATCTACAGAATATATATTTCTAAATTTTATCCGATAAATAAGAGATTATTTAGCAGATAAAAACCACAGCCAGCCTCAATTATAATTAAGGGTTACTATTGTATCGCAATTCTAAAATAATACCTAGAAAATAGTATAACAAGTGTTTGTAAAGGAGATATATAATGACAAATTACGATTTACAGTGTATCCTTCCGCGTTAATGTTGAGTTACAAACTTAGTATCGTATTAAAAGGTAACTTTTAAAGTATTAAGTATACATTAAAATAATTTTTATTTATTTCAAATAAACACGGTGTAATTCATGGATATACGCAAAATTAAAAAGTTAATTGAATTAGTAGAAGAGTCAGGTATTTCTGAACTTGAAATTTCTGAAGGTGAAGAATCAGTTCGGATTAGTCGAGCTATGCCTGCCGCAAACTATTCTGCGCCAGTGCAAAATATTCAAATTCCTCAACCAACTCCAGTTGTGGTTGCCCCAACGGTTGAAGCAGAAGTCATCGCAGATACCAATACAATTAATGGTACAACAATAAAATCACCAATGGTTGGTACATTTTATCGTACCCCTAGTCCGGAATCGAAAGCATTTGTTGAAGTCGGCCAATCAGTAAATGTTGGTGATGTGCTTTGCATTGTTGAAGCGATGAAAATGATGAACCAAATTGAATCAGAAAAAGCAGGGACTATTAAAGCTATTTTAGTTGAAAATGGTCAACCAGTTGAATTCGATCAACCGCTATTCATTATTGAATAATCTGAAATTATTAATTAACTTAGACGATTAAGAGATTGAATATGCTTGATAAAATTCTTATTGCTAACCGCGGAGAAATTGCTCTTCGCATCTTACGAGCATGTAAAGAACTTGGAATTAAAACTGTCGCTGTTCACTCTTCGGCAGATAAAGATTTAAAACATGTTTTACTTGCAGACGAAACGGTTTGCATTGGTCCAGCAGCTTCTGCCAAAAGTTATCTTAATATCCCAGCCTTAATTTCTGCCGCCGAAGTAACAGGCGCAGCAGCTATTCATCCAGGATATGGTTTTTTATCTGAAAATGCAGACTTTGCTGAACAAGTCGAACGTTCTGGCTTTATATTTATTGGTCCAAAACCAGATACTATCCGCTTAATGGGCGATAAAGTATCTGCAATTGAAGCAATGAAAAAAGCTGGTGTACCTTGTGTTCCTGGTTCTGATGGTCCACTTGGTAACAATATGGACACCAATAAACAGATTGCGAAAAAAATTGGTTATCCAGTGATTATTAAAGCATCTGGCGGTGGCGGTGGCCGCGGAATGCGTATTGTTCGAGAAGAAAAAGACCTCGAACAATCAATCAAAATGACTAAACTTGAAGCAAAAACAGCGTTTAATAATGACATGGTTTATATGGAAAAATTCCTTGAAAATCCACGTCATATTGAAATTCAAGTGCTATCTGATGGCCAAGGTCATGCCGTTTACTTAGGCGAACGTGACTGTTCAATGCAACGACGCCATCAAAAAGTCGTTGAAGAAGCACCGGCTGTTGGCATCACACCAGAAATGCGTAAATTTATCGGCGAACGTTGTGTAAATGCATGTATTGAAATTGGTTATCGTGGTGCAGGTACTTTTGAATTTTTATTTGAAAACGGTGAATTCTATTTCATTGAAATGAATACCCGTATTCAAGTAGAACATCCAGTTACTGAAATGGTGACAGGCGTTGATCTAATTCGTGAGCAGATTCTTATTGCTGCTGGGCAACCTTTATCTATCAAGCAAAGCGATATTGAAATTAAAGGTCATGCCATTGAATGTCGAATAAATGCTGAAGATCCAAAAACGTTTATGCCATCTCCAGGTAAAATCACTCGCTTCCATGCACCAGGTGGGTTTGGTATTCGTTGGGAATCTCATATTTATGCTGGTTATGCGGTACCACCTTATTATGATTCAATGATTGGTAAGTTAATCGCTTATGGAGAGACTCGAGAAGTTGCTATTGCCCGCATGAAAAATGCATTAGCAGAACTGGTTATCGATGGAATAAAAACCAATATCGAACTTCATATAGAAATTATGAATGATGAAGGCTTCATGAAAGGTGGCACAAACATTCATTATTTAGAAAAGAAATTAGGTATTTATGAGTAAAAATAAGCCCTCACTACGTTGAGGGCTTATTGCTGTATAGAAGTAAATAAAGTATAGGTAACACATATGAAGAGTTGGAAAAAAACCGCTGAGGAAATCTTAACATTAGGCCCTGTTGTACCGGTTATTGTTATTGAACGTTTAGAAGATGCTGTTCCATTAGCAAAAGCATTAATTGCTGGAGGAGTTAAAGTTCTAGAGGTTACATTAAGAACTGAATGTGCACTTGATGCCATTAAAAAAATCATCAAGGAAGTGCCTGAAGCTGTAGTTGGTGCAGGAACAGTAACCACTGTTGAACAACTTAAACAAGTAACTGAAGCTGGTGTTGAATTTATTATTACACCAGGGATTACAGATTCAATTTTAAAAGCAGCAGTTGAAGGGACAGTTCCTGTTATTCCAGGAATAGCAACAATTTCAGAATTATTAACCGCTCAAGAATATGGTTTGACTGCATTAAAATTCTTCCCAGCAGAAATCAATGGCGGTGTTGCGGCGTTAAAAGCTTTTGCTGGTCCTTGTGGTTATATGAAGTTTTGCCCAACTGGCGGTGTAAATCCGAAAAACTATCGCGATTATCTAGCTCTTGATAATGTACTATGTGTTGGTGGAACTTGGTTTATCCCTACCGATGCAATAGCTAAAGGTGATTTTGCTAAAATCACTGAAATGGCTAAAGAAGCGGTTGCCGGTGCTAAATAATACTTTTCCGCCGACATTGGTCGGCGGTTTATTTTGATTCGCTATTCTGATTTAATTAACTTCTAAGCCCTCTGCCACTTTCAATAAACTTCCACGCTAACAGATATAATATACTGACAAACAGTAATAACATTGAAAAAGTAATTATCAATGACACATCACTAACACCTAAAAAGCCATAACGAAAACCATTAATCATATAAACAATTGGATTAAGTTTAGAAACCCATTGCCAAAAAGTGGGTAACATGGTGATTGAATAAAAAACGCCCCCCAAATAAGTTAACGGAGTCAATACAAAGGTCGGAATAATGCTAATATCATCAAATGTCTTGGCAAATACTGCATTTAATAACCCTGCTAATGAAAACAAAATTGAGGTTAGTAATAAGGTGAAAATGACAAAAGGCCATGAATAAACTTGGTATCTTACAAACAATAGCGACACAATAGTAACTAAAACGCCTGTTAATAAGCCACGCATGACGCCACCACCGACATATCCCAAAATAATAATATGAGTAGGTACTGGTGCAACTAATAGCTCCTCAATATTTCGTTGAAATTTAGCACTAAAAAATGAAGAACAAACGTTAGTATAAGAGTTTGTAATTACCGACATCATAATTAGACCAGGGACAATAAATGCCATATAGCTAAACCCCCCCATGTCTCCAACTCGAGAACCAATCAAATTACCAAAAATAACAAAATAAAGTGACATAGTAATAACTGGAGGAATTAATGTTTGGATCCAAATCCTTAAAAATCGGGTAACTTCTTTACGCCAAATACTTTTTAAGGCAATCCAATATAAATTATTCATCAATAGCTCCTTTAGCTTTTGTATCGTTATGTAATAAATCTACAAATAATTCTTCTAGTCGATTGGCTTTATTGCGAACACTAATCACTTTAATATTTTGTTGATTGAGTTGTTCAAATAGTTGATTTAATCCATGTTGTTTATCTACTTTAACCTCTAACATACCTGACTCAACATCCGTAAAAGTATAACCATTTAGCGCAATAGGTGTAGCGGTCGGAACATAATCAATAATAATGGTTTCAGACTGACTTTTTGCTAGCAGATCACGCATTGATGAATTAGCAACTAATTCACCACGCTGAATAATACCTATATGGCGACATAGCATTTCAGCTTCTTCCAAATAGTGAGTCGTTAATATAATGGTAATACCTTGACGATTAATTTCTCGTAGAAAATCCCACATAGAACGGCGTACTTCAATATCAACCCCTGCGGTTGGTTCATCAAGAATGAGTAATTTTGGTTCATGGATAAGTGCTCTAGCTATCATCAGCCGTCTTTTCATTCCGCCAGATAACATACAGGCTCGACTATGACGTTTATCCCACAAATCCAAAATACGTAGATATTTTTCTGCTCGTTGCAAAGCTAATTTGCGTGGCAAGCCATAGTAACCACCTTGATTAGTAACAATTTGTAAGACTTCTTCAAATTGGTTAAAATTGAACTCCTGCGGCACCAGACCTAATTGCCTTTTTGCATTAACAACATCGCTGTCTAAATCATATCCAAAGATTTTAACCTGCCCAGAGGTTTTGGTAACTAAAGAACTAATTATACCAATGGTGGTTGATTTACCTGCACCATTAGGACCGAGCAAAGCGTAAAAATCCCCTGCTTGCACGGTTAAATTAATTCCTTTTAATGCTTCTACACCATTTTTATATTTTTTCTTGAGCGCTATGAGCTCTAGTGCGGGCGTTGATGACATAAAATGAATCCTAATTCTATAATTTGTTATTTATATAATATGATATCATGTTTGACCGATCGACAATATTGTTATGATTTTAAGATTAATTCAATTTTTAATGCTAACAATATAATGATTAGATGAATATAAGATTAAGGATTACAGGTTATGATCAAAATTGGTTTGGTTTCAGTATCGGATAGAGCATCACAAGGCGTTTATCAAGATGAAGGTATTCCAGCGCTGTTATCATGGTTACAAACAGCCTTAAAAACACCATTTATTACCGAACAACGTATTATTCCTGATGAACAACTAATCATTGAAGAAACTTTATGCGAATTGGTAGATAAGTTGCAATGCCATCTAATATTAACTACTGGCGGTACTGGGCCAGCAATTAGAGATGTTACTCCAGATGCAACCTTAGCAATTGCTGACCGATTAATGCCAGGTTTTGGCGAACAAATGCGGCAAATTAGTTTGCATTTTGTTCCGACGGCAATTTTATCCAGACAAGTGGGTGTCATTAGAAAGCAATGTTTAATTTTAAACTTACCAGGCAGGCCTAAATCAATTAAAGAAACCCTTGAAGGCGTGAAAGATGAACAAGGAAATACTATTGTTAAAGGTATTTTTGCAAGTGTTCCATATTGTATTGATTTATTAGATGGCCCTTATATCGAAACTCATAATCATGTTGTTCAAGCTTTTCGACCTAAAAATGCTAGCAAATCTAATCTTTAATTTTATGCAAATATCATGCATAATTATGTAAATTAATCTTTTAACAGCGCTGGTAAGATTGATAATAGCAACATTACCTTAATGGCCAATAATGACGTTATTTAAGATGATAATTAGGTAATTTTAGATAACGAGTTAATATGATTAATAAACACTACTGGCGTAATAGGTCATAAATTTAATTTAAAGGAACAGTATGAAACAAAATGATCTCACTAAAACTTTTAAAGAAATGTTATTACAAGAAAAGTTTAGTTCTCAGATAGGTATCGTACAGGCCTTACAGGAACAAGGGTTTGATAATATAAATCAGTCCAAAGTATCCAGAATGTTAACCAAATTTGGCGCAGTAAGAACTCGCAATGCAAAATCTGAAATGGTCTACTGCTTACCAGCCGAAATGAGCGTACCAACCACTAGTAGTCCACTGAAGAATTTAGTATTGGATATTGATTACAATAGTTCAATGGTCGTTATCCGTACCAGTCCTGGCGCAGCTCAACTAATTGCTAGACTTTTAGATTCAATTGGTAAATCAGAAGGGATCTTAGGCTCAATTGCAGGTGATGATACGATTTTTAGCACTCCAACTAAAGATTGTTCGGTTAAGAAACTGTATCAAACTATTATTGAATTATTTGAGCGAAGCTTATAAAAAAGAATTTATTTTAAGCCAGACCAATAATTTTTTTTAATATTTAAGCTATTGACACACTTGGTTAAATCGTTAATCCTATATAACACTGATTTTGTAACCAATATTACAAAAAAAAGAAGAGGCGCATTACTCAGGTAGATCATTTTAGGAACTGGAACCGTAAAAAGATGATTAAGGGGGTGTAATGCCGAGGTTCGATTGTTATTCCAGAAAGCAATTGAATCGGCTACAAGGGCTGAATCCCTTGGGTTGTCACCCTAACAGGTGGAGCGCTTCACGGTATGTGTTTTTTAAACGGTAGTAAGGCATGCCCGCTCTATCTCTGTTAAAAATAAGAATTTTTAATATGAGGAATCCATGGAAACATCATTTATAATTGCTAAATTTGGTGGTACTAGCGTTGCAGATTATCCAGCAATGGTCAACAGTGCCAATATTGTTCTAGCTAATCCTAATGTCAAAGTTGTCGTATTATCTGCCTCAGCAGGTATAACCAATTTATTGGTAGCATTAGCTGAGGGTCGTGATGCCAATGTCAGAGCAAAACACATCGCCAAAATTCAATCAATTCAATATAATATCTTAGAAAATCTACCTGAAAATCAAGCTCTACGCACTGAAATTGACCAAATTATTGCCAATATTGCTTCATTATCTGAAGCCGCAAGTTTAGCAACCTCACCGGCATTAACCGATGAATTAGTTAGCCATGGTGAAATAATGTCATCAAAACTGTTTGTTGAAATACTAAAACATCAACAAAAAAATGCCATTTGGTTTGATGTCCGTAAAGTAATGCGAACCGATGATAAATTTGGTAAAGCAGTACCAAAAATTGATGAAATCAAACAACTTTGTTGTGCACATTTAAAATCCCTCAATCCAGAAACTATCGTCGTTACTCAAGGATTTATTGGCAGTGAAAGTTCAGGTAAAACCACAACCTTAGGCCGAGGCGGAAGCGATTATACAGCGGCTTTACTTGGCGAAGCATTAAATGCTACTCAAATTGATATCTGGACCGATGTTGCTGGTATTTATACCACTGATCCTCGGATTACCTCTGCTGCAAAACGTATTGATGAAATATCGTTTGCTGAAGCCGCTGAAATGGCTACTTTTGGAGCTAAAGTTTTGCACCCAGCAACACTAGTACCAGCAGTGCGTAGCAATATTCCGGTATTTGTTGGATCAAGCAAAGCACCACAAGACGGAGGAACTATTGTCTATAATACTCATAGTATTAAATCTTCATTACCTTCGTTCAGAGCATTAGCACTTCGTCGTCAACAGACATTATTGACTTTAACCAGTTTAAATATGCTACATGCACAAGGCTTTTTAGCTAATGTATTTACTATATTGGCTAAACACAATATCTCGGTCGATTTAGTGACAACCTCTGAAGTCAGCATTGCATTAACCATTGATACCACAGGCACAAATACCAATGGTAACAGCTTATTAACTAAAGCGTTATTTGATGAGTTATCAACGGTTTGCCATGTTGAAGTTGAAGAAGATTTAGCGTTGATTGCTATAATTGGTAATAATCTGACCTCAACTAAAGGTATAGCAAAAGAAGTTTTCGGTGCTTTAGATGATTTTATTATTCGTCTATGTTGTTATGGTGCTAGCACGCATAATCTTTGCTTACTAGCAAGAAGTAATGATGCAGAAGATGTGATCAAAGTTTTACACAAAACTATTTTTGAATAATGACTTAATGGGAGCGATTATATTATCGCTCCTTGTAAATAATGATATTAATCTTCACTTAAGCAATACTAAAAATTTCTAGAATATTTGAAAAAATAATTGTAAACTACACTCAATATTTGTATGGAAGGCTATTGTAGGTAATGCTGTGACATACATTTATCGCTACACAGTTCTTAGTATTAATCATTTTTCTTCATTCTTTGATAACAATTTTTTTAAAGCTGTAAATATTACGTTTTATTAATTAGTTATATCTTTCACAACGATTATTTTCATCTTCAATATGTTTTAAGCTATACAAAAAGTAACTTTTAACTTAATTAGACGAAGGAAACTATCATGGGTATTTTAAGCTGGATTATTCTAGGATTAATTGCTGGATGGATTGCTAAGTTTTTTATGCCGTTAGGACAAGTTGGTGTGCTTAAAACCATTCTACTTGGTGTGGCTGGTGCATTAGTTGGTGGTTACATTAGTACATTCTTCGGTTGGGGTAGTGTAACTGGTTTTAACTTCCCAAGTTTATTTATTTCGGTTCTTGGCGCTATTTTATTGATTTATATTTATCGGTTAATAAAATAAAATTATTTAATAAAATGACGAGGACATTTACTCGTCATTTTATATCAAATTCAATCAAATCCTCTTCTAACAATTTTAATCTGCACTGATTAAACCATAAACAATTTTAATACAATCACTATTTGTACTGTTTTTAATCTTTAAGATTAGCAAAAGTCATTCCGCCATACTCTGATTTTTGTTATATTAACGATTAATCACAATCTGACATGAGCAGTAATTTATAATGTTAAAAATCTTTAATACACTAACTCGAGAAAAAGAGATATTTCAACCTATTACAGCTAATAAAGTTGGACTATATGTCTGTGGCGTTACCATTTATGATCTTTGCCACATTGGCCATGGTCGTACTTTTGTTGCATTTGATGTTGTTACTCGCTATTTACGTTTTTTAGGTTACGATCTGACTTATGTGCGTAATATTACCGATGTTGATGACAAAATCATTAAACGTGCGCTTGAAAATGGCGAAACCTGTGATGAATTAACGGATCGCATGTTAAAAGAGATGTATGCCGATTTTGACGCACTGAATATAAAACGACCTGATGTAGAGCCTCGAGCAACTCGTCATATGCCGCAAATTATCCAGCTTGTCGAAGAGTTAATTAAAAAAGAGCACGCTTATATCGCTGATAATGGTGATGTCATGTTTTCTGTCGATAGTGATCCTAACTACGGCATTTTATCACGTCAAAATTTAGAACAGTTACAAGCAGGCGCGCGCGTTGATGTCGTTGATGTAAAACGCAATCCAATGGATTTTGTGCTTTGGAAAATGTCAAAACCTAACGAACCGAGTTGGGATTCTCCATGGGGTAAAGGCCGACCAGGTTGGCATATTGAATGCTCGGCTATGAATAGTCATCAGTTAGGCAATCATTTTGATATCCATGGTGGCGGATCTGACTTAATGTTCCCACATCATGAAAATGAAATCGCCCAATCAACCTGTGCCCATAATGGTCAATATGTAAATTACTGGATGCACTCAGGTATGGTGATGATTGACCAAGAAAAGATGTCTAAATCACTTAATAATTTTTTCACCATTCGTGATGTATTAGAGCATTATGATGCAGAGACTGTGCGTTACTTTTTATTATCAGGTCATTATCGTAGCCAGCTTAATTATAGTGAGGAAAATTTAAAGCAAGCTAGAACTGCTTTAGAAAGACTTTATACTGCTTTACGAGATACTGATACTAATTATCCACATAACACGCCTGATAGTGATTATTATCGACAATTTTGTCAGGCAATGAATGATGATTTCAATACTCCAGAAGCATATTCAACCTTATTTGATTTAGCTCGAGAGATAAATAAAGCTAAAGCAGAAAATGATATGCAATTAGCCAATGAACTTGCTGCTGAATTACGCTATTTATCTTCTGTACTTGGTTTACTTGAACAAGATCCAGTTAAATTTTTACAAGGTAGTAATCAGGATGATAGTGAAACACAACTCATTGAAGCTTTAATTAAACAACGTAATGATGCTCGTGCTAGTAAAAATTGGGCTTTAGCTGATGAAGCACGAGATAAACTCAATCAAATGAATATTATTTTAGAAGACGGTGCTAACGGCACAACTTGGCGTAAAAAAAGTTAATGCAATAAACCTAAAATCCCCTAGATTTAATAAAAAATTACTAGGGGATAGATTAATTATTTTTTATCTATTGAGGTTAAAATTCCCCTTAATATATTCAGTTCTTGTTGTTCAATACGGGCACGAGTAAATAATCTTCGTAAACGCCCCATAATTTGTCCCGGATGATTAGGATTAATAAAACCTGTTTGTAATAAGGTTTGCTCTAAATGCTGATAAAATCGTTCAATATCTTCATCTTTAGGATATTGTATGTCATTTACATTCTGATCAACTAATTGTGATAATGCGTCTTGAGCAGACAACATCGACATCCTGATTTCGTAACAAAGAACTTGTACTGACATTGCTAAATTTAAAGAGCTATAGTCAGGATTAGCAGGTATACCGACATGGAAGTGGCATTTTTGTAATTCATCGTTAGTTAACCCAACTCGTTCACGACCAAAAACTAAAGCCACTTGAGCATGATGAGAAGCTTCGGCAATTATTTTATCCCCGCACTCTTTTGGTGTTAAATTTGGCCATTGTAGGCTTCGTGGCCGAGCACTAGTACCAATAACTAAAGAACAATCCGCAACAGCTTCTTCTAAAGAGGAAAATATTTGTGCCTGTTTGATAATATCACTGGCTCCAGCTGCCAGTGAAATAGACTGAGAGTCTGGCTTTATTATCGGATTAACCAAACAGAGATTAGTTAATCCCATGGTTTTCATTGCACGAGCTGCAGAACCCATATTACCCGTATGGGAAGTTTCAACTAAAACAATCTTAACATTATTTAAATAGTTCACATATTCCTCATTAAATAACACAACTTATACTTCAAATTAACACAAATAAACTACAGTATATAATAAAAAATAGTTTAAAAGCAGTTTCACAAAGGTTAATCGTAACTAGAGATTCATTATTTTAGACAAAGTTCACAAAAAGTTTAATCAAATTGAAATAACCTATTGACGAATTGCAAAAAATTTGTCAATGTAATCAATAGAATAATTATATTAGCTCAATTTGTAAGTAAACATAGTGGAGGTCAATTATGACTTTAAGTATTACCAGTAAACAAATGGATATTACCCCTGCAATTCGTAGCTATCTAGAAGATAAGTTTTCGAAATTAGATAAATGGAGAGCACTGTTAATTAACCCTCACTTTATTTTATCTAAAGAACCTGATGGATTTATTGTTGATGCGACAATTGCAACCAAAGGTTCTCCACTAGTTGCTTCCGCTAAACACTCAGATATGTATGCTGCAATTAATGATTTAGTTGCTAAACTTGAAAAACAACTGAATAAAATCCAACATAAAGGCGAATCTCGCCG
Source organism: Gilliamella sp. LMG 34362 (assembly GCF_984569125.1). Classification (NCBI taxonomy): domain Bacteria; kingdom Pseudomonadati; phylum Pseudomonadota; class Gammaproteobacteria; order Orbales; family Orbaceae; genus Gilliamella; species Gilliamella sp. LMG 34362. The sequence goes on from NZ_OZ474902.1 coordinate 2,253,150, forward strand.
TGCATTTGACAGTATAAAAAATACAGTAGTTGAAGAAGAATATTAATTAATAATTCAAAAGTAATAAAAAGGCACTTTAATAGTGCCTTTATTTTTTAGCTTGCTATAATATTGCCCATCTATTTTTTATTATATTAATGAATATGACTACCAATCCTTTATTGCCTTTACGCGAAAAAATTAACCGACTCGATCAAAAATTAATTGAAATCCTTGCTGAAAGACGTCAAGTTTCAACCGAAGTTATTCAAACTAAAATAGCGGCTAACATACCTTTACGTGATTTAGCTCGTGAACGCTCACTCATTAAGGCATTAATCGAACAAGGTAAACAATACAATCTTGATGATATTTTAATTAAGCGCCTGTATCAAATTATTATTGAAGATTCAGTGCTACTACAACAGAAACTTTTACAAGAAAAATTGAATCAAGGGGCTATTTCCTCAGCAAATATTGCCTTTTTAGGACCCAAAGGATCATATTCACATTCAGCAGCCCGCCGTTATGCGAGTACCCACTTTGATCAGTTAACTGAATCAAGCTGCAGTACGTTTAAAGATGTGTTTGAAAAGATCGAATCAAAAGTTGTTGATTATGGAATTTTGCCAATAGAGAATTCTAGTTCCGGCTCTATCAATGAAGTTTATGATTTGTTACAAAAAACCAATTTACATATTATTGGTGAACTATCATTACCGATTGATCACTGCGTTTTAGCCATTCCTAGTGCTAAACTTGAGCAAATAGATACCATTTATAGCCACCCGCAACCTTTCCAACAATGCAGTAATTTCCTAGAAAATTATCCACATTGGAAAATCGTTTATTGTGATAGCACTTCATCAGCAATGGAAACTGTTGCTAAATTAAATCAACCTAATATTGCTGCTATGGGTAACAAAGACGGGGGGGAATTATACGGTTTACAGGTTCTTGAGCACAATTTTGCTAATCAAAAAGAGAATATTACCCGTTTTATTGTTTTAGCGCGCGATCCAATCGAAGTTTCCGAACAAATTCCAGCTAAAACCACGATCTTAATGAAAACTGGCCAACAAGCAGGTGCTCTAGTTGATGCCCTATCCGTTTTACGTAATCATAATATTGTTATGACAAAACTTGAATCACGACCTATCCATGGTACACCATGGGAAGAGATGTTTTATATTGATCTACAAGGTAATGTTCATGATTATGAAATGCAAGTCGCGCTTAAAGAATTAGCTGCAATCACTTTATATACCAAAGTACTTGGCTGTTATCCTAGTGATTCAATTACCGCTATTATGTAATGACTAGCATGACAAAAAATTTTGCAAATGCTGTACTTGATTGGTATGAACAGTACGGTAGAAAATCACTACCATGGCAAATTGAAAAAAGCCCCTATCATGTTTGGTTATCCGAAGTCATGTTACAGCAGACACAAGTAGCAACGGTTATTCCATACTTTAAGCGTTTTATTGCACAATTCCCTAAAATTACTGATTTAGCTAAAGCGCCAATTGACGATATATTACATCTTTGGACCGGACTGGGCTATTATGCTAGGGCACGCAATTTACATAAAGCAGCACAGGTTATCGCTGAAAATTTTGATGGCAAATTTCCAACTAAATTTGAAGATGTGATTGCCTTGCCAGGAGTTGGGCGTTCAACCGCTGGTGCCATTTTATCTCTATCACAAAATCAACATTACCCGATACTTGATGGCAATGTAAAGCGAGTTTTAACCCGATCTTTTGCAATAGAAGGTTGGCCAGGGAATAAATTTGTTGAGAATCAACTTTGGCAATTAAGTGAACAAGTGACGCCTAAACATAACGTTGCAAAATTTAATCAAGCAATGATGGATATTGGTGCAATGGTCTGTACACGTTCGAAACCAAAATGCAATTTATGCCCATTAAACTACTCATGCCTTGCTTATCAGAGTGACAGTTGGCAACAATATCCAACCAAAAAACCTAAAAAAACTATACCTGAAAAAATGGCCTATTTTTTAATGCTCGAAAATAGTAAAGCTATTTGGCTAGAAAAAAGACCTCCGGCTGGGATTTGGGGCGGTTTATATTGCTTACCACAATTCTCAAGCGAGCAAGCATTAACTGACTGGCTGGAAACGCATGGTATTGAAACCAGCAAACCTAAACAGTTAATAGCCTTTCGTCATACGTTTAGCCATTTTCACTTAGATATTATCCCAATTTACTGTGAGATGAAAAATAACACTAAGTGTTTGGAGGATTCAAATGGTTATTGGTATAAACTTAACTCGGAGAATACCAAAATTGGCTTAGCTACGCCTGTTTATAATTTATTGAATCAATTAGCTTAAACACCACTATTTAACAGTATCTAATAAACTTTTGATATATAATTAGTCATTATTTATTTTCTTATCTTTTTACTATGAGTCGCAAACAATCCCAAGGGCTATCTGCGTGGTTAGTTTTTTTAATGGCTTTTGCCATTGGCATTACAGTTGCCAGTAATTATTATGCACAACCGCTATTACACTCAATAACTGATGATTTACATATTGCAGTTAAACATGCAGGTTTAATCATTATGGCAGCTCAATTTAGTTATGCTGTTGGTTTACTATTTATCACCCCACTCGGAGATAAAATTGAACGTAAACAGCTAATACTTACATTAATGATATTATCAATCTGTGGACTAATAATTAGTGCGATATCAAAGCATTTATGGATGTTGATATTAGGTACTGCAATGACAGGCCTATTTTCGACCGTTGCCCAAGTACTCATTCCTTTTGCTGCAACGCTATCACGTCCTGAACATCGAGGTAAAATTGTCGGCACACTAATGAGCGGTATGTTACTTGGTATTCTACTAGGTAGAACATTTGCGGGTTTTGTTTCATCAATAGCCGATTGGCATTATGTTTATTGGATTGCCTCGTCAATTATGACCTTAGTCACTTTATTACTTTGGTTATCATTACCAACTTATAAAAACAACATCGACATTAACTATTTCCAACTGTTATTGTCAATTGGTTCATTGTACAAACAAGAAGCTGTTTTACGCATCAGGTCATTGTTAGCGATTATTTCCTTTGCTTTATTTTCATTATTATGGACACCGCTGGCCTTCTTATTAAGTGATGCTCCTTATCATTATTCTGACTTTATTATTGGTTTGTTCGGTTTGGCTGGTGCAGCAGGCGCATTAGGTTCCCCCATCGTAGGCAAATTATCAGATCAAGGAAAAGGCTGGTTAGCCACTTCCATTGGTTTGACATTATTACTTGCTGCTTGGCTACCGCTTTCTATTGCCAAGTATTCTCTCGTGGCCTTAATTTTTGGTGTAATCTTATTAGATTTTGCTGTGCAAGTTACCCATGTATCCAATATGAATGCTATTTATCAAATTCGTCCAGAAGCTCGTAGCCGTATGAATACTGGTTACATGGTCAGTTATTTTATCGGTGGTATGTTAGGCTCTATTGCTTCTACTTACTTGTATAGCAATTATGGTTGGATAGCAATAATTATTTCCGGAACCGTTTTAGGACTCTTAGGTATACTCTGTTGGATCTATTATCTTAAAACCGTTCACCATCCTAAACATAAGGCTTAATTAAACTAAAAATTTTGAGGAACGGGGTTTTTAACCATTATCCTCTTTAAGTTTCAGATATTAAACACCATATATTATTTATCTGTTAATATAACTAGTTAGTATTTGAACCATTATTAAAACAGGAGTTACTTATGGCAAAAATATCTTATCTTAATACGCCATTTAAAGTAAAAAATTTATCACTCAAAAATCGCATCGTTATGCCACCAATGTGTCAATATCAAGCAAAAGATGGGGTAGCTAATGATTGGCACTTTGTTCATTACGTTTCTCGGGCGATTGGTGGTGTCGGCTTAATTATTTTAGAAATGACCAATGTAGCGCCTAATGGGCGAATTACACCTAACTGTTTGGGATTATGGAATGATAAACAACGAGATCAACTGAAAGGTATTGTCGATGCTGTTCATGCACAAAATGGTAAAATTGCTATTCAAATTGCCCATGCTGGTCGAAAAGCTTTAGGTGAGTCTGATGTGGTTTCATGTTCTGCAACCCGCTATGATGGCAATGTCGAAGCTAATCCGGAATGGCAATACCAAATGCCAAGAGAATTAACCAAAGATGAAATTATCGACATCATCGAAAAATTTAAACAATCAACGAAACGAGCAGTGGAAGCAGGTTTTGATGCCATTGAATTACATGGTGCTCATGGTTATTTAATTCACCAATTCTGTTCGCCAAAAACGAATTTAAGAACCGATGAATATGGTCAAGATAAATTATTATTCGCTGAACAAGTTATTAAAGCTGCAAAATCTGTTATGCCAAAAGATATGCCATTAATTGTGCGCTTTTCGGCTAAAGAATACGGTACTAACGGTTATGATATTGATTATGGCTGCCAAATTGCCAAACGATTAGCTCAAGCTGGTGCCGATGTTTTAGATGTTAGTGGTGGTGGAGATGGAAAACTGGATCCAGAACGCACACCTGATTTTCATGCTGGTTACCAAGTTTATTTAGCCCGATCAATTAGACAGGTAACCGATTTACCGATTATCACTGTTGGTATGCTTGAAGATCCTTATGTTGCCGATTATGTGCTAAGCACTGGGAATGCTGATTTAGTTGGAATTGGTCGAGGGTTATTGAAAGATCCTTATTGGCCGTTACGAATTCCATCGTCACCATTTATACCAACTTCTTATCAAATATCTTTCAAATAATAGCTACTCATCCTGTGTTCACAAATACAGGATGAGTAATAAATTAAATTTGCATGGCGTATTTGATCAACTGTTTCTTTATTGGTGAAAAGTTGTCAATAGCATTCATACCAACCGTTCTAACCATCTTTTTAAAGGCATTATCCCCATTAAACATATCTTGGATCGTTCGCATAGCTGTTAGCATCACTAATGCATCTTTACGACGAGTAAATTGGAATGATTTTAAGTTTTCCACTAAACCAATATCTTTTTGCTCATCAATAAGCTTTTTAATAGTAGCCACCAACAATGCAGAATCTTGAAAACCTAAATTAACGCCTTGTCCTGCTAATGGATGAATAGTATGAGCTGCATCACCAATTAAGGCTAATCGGTGTTTAATAAATTGTTTGGCAAAACGAGCTTTTAATGGAAAGACCATTCGTGGATTAACCAACTGACATTGCCCTACTTTATCACCTGCTAATTTGAACAATTCGTGGCAAAAATCAGATTCTGTCAGCGAAGTTAAAATTTCTGCTTGTGCAGGTTTAGTTGACCATACCAAACAGCTTTTATTAGCTTGCCAAAGCGGTAAAAATGCAACAATACCATTCGGGTAAAAAATCTGTCTGGCGCATGCTTGATGAGGGAATTGTGTTTCAACAGTAGTAATCACTGCGTGGTGAAGATAATTACGCTCAAATACTGATATTTTTTCATGTCTACGTAACCAAGAATGAGCACCATCAGCACCAATAATTAATTTAGCTTGTAAAGTCGTATTATCTGCTAAGGTCAAAAAGGCATAATCATCAGTATAATTATTATCTATAGCCACCTGATTGAAAATAGTAATATTATCTGTTGCTGCCGCAAGTTGATACAAATGGTAAGCGATGAGATTATTTTCAATAATATAGCCGAGATTTTCATAACCATAATCTTTAGCATGAGCCGAAAGATGAGCTAAACCATTCTTTTCCCAGACACCAATTTCACTAAATGAATGAACTCGATTGCTAGCACAAAGATCATGCCAAATACCAATTTGAGAAAAATATCTCTGGCTGGCACCATTTATCGCCGACGCTCTTATACCTATGTCATCAAACTTAAAATCTTGCCATTCATCAACTTTAGTATCAATAATGGCTACCGTTAAATCGTATCTGCTTAATGCACAGGCTGTAGCCAAACCAACTAACCCACCACCAACAATGGCGACATCGAATTGCGTTTTCATATCAATATTTTGTTATTGCTTATCAAGCTTATTATCATTTTTGGTTTCAACTTCATCATCATTCATTGCTTTTTTAAAACCTTTTAATGCTGAGCCAAGATCAGAACCTAAATTGCGTAATTTTTTGGTTCCAAAAATTAACACAACTACAGCTAGAAAGACCAAAAGATGTGGGATGCTAAATGACATAATTAAAACCTCTTTTAAAGATATATCTCTATTTGGACTCTGTTACTCAGCAAATAGATTTTAAATAATGGGATTAATTATACTCTTTTTAAACTGGGATTTCATGACAAGTTAATTTTAAATAAAAAAAAGACCTGCATAAAAATTATGCAGGCCAACATGAAATATAAGGAATATAAGGAAAGAAAACAATGAAAAATCCTTACGCAGCTTATTATCCATTTTTTTTCGCCTCAGTCAACGTTTTTATTTGGATTTTAGCGAAAATAATCAAATTTACACGAATAATAAATAGCGTTAATAAAATATTAACAAAACAAACAGAAAATGACACAAATGTAATTTAAGCATATTTATTCAATACTTACTCACTAAAAAAAGCCATTTTTAGCCCATAAATCGGAAAACAACCTCGCGGAAAAACAAAGAAATACAACAAAAAAAACAACGAAATAAATTTATTAAAAAAACAAAAAACGTTTGTTTTTATATGAAAATTCAATAAAATAACAAAATATAAAACGAACTTTAAAGAATATTCATATTTAAAAACTATAATGTTAAGAATATTCATTTAATCACTTATATAAAACTCATAAAAAATACAATATAATCATAAATCGGATGAATAAATAAAAACGAGACAAAAATAAATATGATTAAAAATAAAAATGTCAAAACTTTTAAAGACAGACTCCATACTTCAATGCAAGGTCTATCTGTATCCGCTTTTGCAAAAAAATGTGATATGTCAGAAACAGTAATTCGTGATTATTTGTCAGGAAAAACTTATCCATCATTGACCCGTTTAGAAGTGATTGCCGAGAAATGTAACGTATCATTTAACTGGTTAGCAACAGGTTATAAGCTAGAAATTTTAAATCCTAAAGATGATGATGAAGTCTATAATGAAAATATCTATCGTATTCCCGTTTATAAAAAACAGTTACCAACTAAAGAAGAAGCACAAAACCAACGTTATGTTCGCGAAACTCCTCCTGTGATGAATTATCCTGTAATTGAAGGTTGGGCATCTCATCGCGGTTTAGATATTAAAAAATTAATTCTTTACTGGGCTAAAGGTGATTTGATGGCGCCTGATATCGAAAATAATAACGGCTTAATTATTAATACCGATGTAAACGAAATTATTGATGGTGCTATTTATTTATTAGAATATGAAAATTTTACATTATTAAGAAAAATACGCTTAACTCTCGGTAATTGGATATTAATCTGTAATAATGATCAATACCCAACAATTGAAGTACCTAAAGCTCATTTTGAAAAATACAACATTGTCGGCCGAGTAGTGCAAGTTATCAAAGATGTCTTTTAAGACAATTATTAGTAATCTAAAATTTTTCAAGATATAATTTATTACATGAGGAAAGTATAAAAACCCCCTTTCCTCAAAACGTTACGTTTTTCATAACACATAACATCAGTTTAATAGGTATATATTCAAGTGATTTTAATTTACTAATTTCAGATTTATGTTTGCAACTACAGCAATAAGTATTTAGCAACACAAACCTCACTTTTTATATCATTGATAAATTATCAGTGAATAACCTTTTAACTAATTAGGTCAACTATGTATCGATTTTTTGAAAAATTGGTATCACCTTATCCCAAAGATGAACCACAACCAATGGCTAAAGATTTTTTTAGCTTTATTTGGCAATCCACTAAAGGAACTCGCTGTTTCTTATTACTATTAATAATATTGAGTGCGCTAGCTGGTGCATTTGAGGCATTTTTATATGCAGCACTTGGTAAAGTTGTTGATTGGCTTGCTGCTGTATCACCAAATCAATTTTGGCAACAAGAAAAAACAACTTTAATCGTATTTGCCATCATTATATTAGCTAGCACGATTATTATTGCCTTACAAACCATCATTAAGCATCAATGCTTAGCTGGAAATTTTCCAATGCGTTTGCGTTGGAATTTGCACAGATTAGTTCTAAATCAAAGCATGCGTTTTTTTCAAGATGAATTCGCCGGTAGAATATCAGCAAAAGTCATGCAAACTGCACTTGCTGTAAGAGATACTTGCTTTTTAGTCGCTGATATCTTTATTTATGTTCTAATTTCATTTGTCACCATGGCAACAATCATAGGTCAATTAGATCTTTGGTTATTAGTTCCATTTATAGTCTGGTGTTTTTTTTATGGCATTGCTATGTATTACTTCATTCCACGATTAAGTAAAGTAGCAAGTATGCAAGCAGATGCGCGTTCAACCATGACTGGCCGTGTAACAGATGCTTACACAAATATCATGACGGTAAAACTGTTTTCTCATGCAGGTAATGAGGCAAAATATGCACAAGAATCGATGGATGAATTTATGGTTACAGTTAATAAGCAAATGCGTTTAGTCAGTAGCTTTGAAATTGTTAATCATTTATTGTCTATTTTCCTAGTACTGGGCACTACCGGCTTATCATTATGGTTATGGAGCAATGATTTCGTTGGTGTCGGTGCAATTGCAACCACAACCGCAGTAGCGCTAAGATTAAATGGATTTTCACATTGGATTATGTGGGAAATGGCTTCACTATTTGAAAACATTGGCGTAGTTAAAGATGGTATTAATACATTTTCTGCAGCGAAAACGGTTGTTGATCAACCAAATGCACCTACACTTAAAGTAACTGAAGGTAAAATTGAATTTAAACAGATAGATTTCAGTTACGATGAAAAACTAAATAATGCAATTATTGAGAATTTAAATTTAACCATCAAACCTGGGGAAAAAATTGGTTTAGTTGGCAGATCTGGAGCTGGCAAATCAACATTAATCAATTTATTGTTGCGATTTTATGATTTACAACATGGTGAGATCACCATTGATGGCCAGGATATTACTAAAGTAAATCAAGAGAGTTTACGTGCTCAAATTGGTATGGTAACCCAAGATACGTCTCTGTTACATCGTTCAGTAAGAGACAATTTACTATACGGAAATAATCATGCTACTGAACAAGAGATGATAATCGCTGCCCAAAAAGCCCATGCTGACAGTTTTATTGAAGGTTTAGTTGATGCTAATGGTAGAACCGGCTACGATGCTTTTGTTGGTGAACGAGGAATTAAATTATCTGGCGGACAACGTCAACGGATCGCTATTGCTCGTGTTATTTTAAAAAATGCACCAATACTGTTATTAGATGAAGCTACAAGTGCACTGGATTCTGAAATTGAACAAGCCATCCAAGAAAGTTTATATACCTTAATGGAAGGTAAAACGGTTATTGCTATTGCCCATCGCTTATCAACGATCGCAGCAATGGATCGATTAATCGTTTTAGATCAAGGTAAAATCATTGAACAAGGAACACATCAAGAATTACTCAGTAAAAATGGTCTTTATGCACAACTTTGGAAACATCAAAGTGGTGGCTTCCTAGCGGATAATTTCTAACTAAAAATATAAGGGCGATTAAACATCGCCCTTATACTAATTCTATATATTAATTAATAAAGTTTTTATAAAATTCAGATTCAAATCGCATAATTGCACCATTTTTTGGCTCACCTTGACTATCAGCTCGATAGCCGGATAATAACTGAACAAAGGCAATATAACGACCATCTGATTTTTGAATAAACCCAGCTAAATTATAGCTACCTTGAATATAACCCGTTTTAGCCATAACTGCTTCTTTAAATGGAGCTTGATTAAAACTTTTACGATTTTGTAACGTTCCATCTACGCCAGCAATCGGTAATTTTTCAATAAAAGCTAATTGATTATTATGTACAGAAATATATTGCAAAATCTCCATTAATTTATTCGCACTAACCAAGTTTAGACGTGATAAACCAGAACCATCGGCAATAACTAAATTTTCTAAATCAATTCCGGCTTTTTTACGTAAAATTTGTTTTACCGCATCACCACCATTACGCCAAGTTCCTGACACATTATAATAATGCGCACCTAAGGTTCTAAAAATAGTATCAGCATATAAATTATTTGATTTTTTGAGCATGACGGTTAATAACTCTGAAAGTGGCGCTGATTGACTGGAAGTCAGTAATGTTAACCCACCTGCTGCTTTTTGTTTTCTTTCAACAACTCGACCATTAAAAGTAATCTTTTGTTGTTTTAGTTCATTTTTTAAAATTGTTGAAAAATATTCGGTTGGATCAATTACCGCAAACTTTAATGGTGTTTTATCAGCATTCGACGCGATACAACCAGATAAATGGTAACGATTTTTATCAGCACTAACATCAAGTTCACAATATCTATCATTTAAATCTTTGCTATTGGCAGCAATTGTTCTGACATCACCAGTAACCATAACCGGTATATTAGGTGATACTGATATCGAAGCTTTGGAACCGGTTTTACCTGGAGTAATGCTTGCAACAAAGCAATTATCATCAATTGTTGCAGCCGATGCAGGGGCATTATAACAAGCAGTTAAATTATTCCATGACCAACCTTCTGCTTTATCATGACTAGCAAAAATAGAAGTATCTAAAATAACATTACCTGAGATCTTTTCTACGCCTTTTTGACGTAAAGCGGTAAACATATTCTTTAACCTAGCACGATTAAAAGTTGGATCCCCACTCAACTTGATAATAAGATCACCACTAAGCTGTTTATTATTTAGAGAACCATTGGTATACATACCAGTAATAAACCGAAAATTGTCACCAAGTTCAAGTTGTGCAGCTAATGCCGTTATTACTTTTTGCGTACTAGCAGGTTGTTTAAATTGATCACTTTTGTATTTTGCTAAAGTTTTAGGTTTTCCCTCAACAGTTTGCACTAAAATGGATAAATCACTTCCTTTAGGTAAGGATGAGATATATGGTTCCACTGACTGTGCTGGTAATAAACATGAAAAAAAAGTAACAATGAAGAAAAAAGATACCTTTATATTAGTCATGAACGTATGCTCACATGAGTATTGAATAATGATAGTTAAGTAAAGATGATAAATATATCTTTTTTTGCTTGGCCTATCAATATATACTCAATCACTTTTAAAAATATGTTCCAAATATCAATACTCATAATATTTTTCTATTTATTTCAAAAAAATAACTTAATATAGGTAACATAGCTATGATTCAACATTCATTAGGCTTTCCCATTGAAACCGTGCTGATGTTTATCGTTTTGGCTTTAGCTGCGATTATAATTGATTTATACGCTCATCATAATGATAAGCCCATTAGCTTAACTAGTGCAGTTATGTGGTCTTTATTTTGGATTTTCGTGGCGTTAGGATTTGCGCTGTATCTGTATATACATCACGGTAGTGAAATAGCTAGCCTGTTTATTACTGGTTATGTACTTGAAAAAGCACTCTCTGTTGATAATTTATTTGTTATTATGGCACTGTTTTCTTGGTTTGCTATCCCCAACAATTATCGACATCGGTTACTTTATTGGGGAGTAATTGGTGCAATCATCTTCCGAGCTGTTTTTGTCATTATTGGTACTGGTCTATTATCCTTAGGGCCTTGGATGGAGCTGGTTTTCTCTGTCGTGGTTGCCTTAACTGGATTGATGATGCTAAAAAACCAAGGCAATGATGATGAGATAAAAGATTATTCAGAACATTTTGCTTATCGTATTGCTAAACGTATTTTTCCTTCCTACCCTAAAATAGTCGGGCACCATTTCTTATTAACGCAAAAACAACTCAACATAGAACTAGCCAAACCAGAGAATAGTGAACTGATCAACAAAATGCCCAAAAGTGCATTATATGCAACACCACTCTTCTTGTGTATCGTTGTGATTGAGTTAAGTGATGTTATGTTTGCATTTGATTCGGTCCCTGCAGTAATTGCGGTTAGCCAAGAGCCATTAATTGTATATAGTGCAATGATATTCGCTATTTTAGGCTTACGAACCATGTATTTTGTTTTAGAGGCAATGCAACAATATCTTGTTCATTTAGGTAAAGCAGTAATTTGCCTATTATTTTTTATTGCCGCAAAACTTGCTTTAAATGCAACTGAACATCTATTTGGTTATGGAATTAGTATTAGCCCAACCACCAGTCTTTATGTGGTATTAGGTATATTATTGTTAGGTATTATTGCGAGTGTTATTTGGCCTAACCAAACAAAAAAATAAGATATGAGGAGATAATCGGCAGGCAACCTGCCGACTAAGAATTAAAAGTTATACCCGTTTTAATGATCGAATATAGTAACTAATACCTAAAATAACAAACCAAATAGGTGTTGCCATAAGTGCTTGGCAAGTATCTGTTTCAAAAGTTAATAACACAATCACAAAAGCAAAAAAAGCAAGGCAAATAAAACACATTAAAACGCCCCCCGGCATCTTAAATTGTGATTCTTGATGTAATTTAGCTTTTTTACGACGATAGGCAATGTAAGAAATTAAAATCATCGACCAAATAAACATAAATAATATTGCAGAAATAGTCGTTACAATGGTAAATGCTTCCATAACATTAGGTACTAAATAAATCAGTACTACCCCACCAAACAAGCAAGTACATGAAAATAGCAAGCCATTAGCAGGAACAGAACGTCTTGATAATTTACCAAATGGTTCAGGTGCATCCTGCTTTTTAGCAAGGCCAAATAACATTCGACTGGTTGAGTAAATACCACTATTAGCAGAAGAAGCAGCTGAAGTAAGTACCACAAAGTTAATAATACTGGCTGCAGCAGGTAAGCCAATTAACGTAAACAACTCAACAAATGGACTTTTATTTGGTGAAATAAACTGCCAAGGCGTTACGCTCATAATGATAATCAACGCAAAGACATAGAAGAAAATAATACGGGCTGGCACGGAATTGATCGCTCGAGGTAAATTTTTATTCGGATCGAGGGTTTCAGCTGCCGTCGTTCCAACTAACTCAATCCCGACAAAAGCAAAAATTGCAATTTGGAAACCTGCAAAAAAACCCATAGTACCATGAGGGAAGAAACCACCATATTGCCAAAGATTAGAAAATGCAGCAGTAGTATTAGTTTGTTCCGAATGATAGGCGGTAACAACTAAAACAAGTCCAATAGCAATTAAAGCTAAAATAGCGACAATTTTAATCATCGAAAACCAAAACTCAGTTTCACCAAACATTTTTACCGTCAACAAATTCAAGGTTAATAGAACGATGACAGTAAGTAGCATCGGGATCCACGCTTGTAGCTCAGGAAACCAATGCTGTGCATATCCTGCGATAGCCACAACATCAGCAATTCCAGTAATAACCCAACAAAACCAATAGGTCCAACCAGTAAAAAAACCTGCCCACGGACCTAATAAATCGTTAGCAAAATCACTGAAAGATTTATAATTCAAATTGGACAATAAAATTTCGCCCATAGCTCGCATAACGAAAAATAAAACAAACCCAATAATCATGTAGACAAAAATAATAGATGGTCCAGCAAGACTAATCGTCTTTCCTGAGCCCATAAATAAACCCGTACCAATTGCACCACTAATTGCTATTAATTGAATGTGTCGGCTGGAGAGATTTCGCTTAAGATCTTGATTTGAAGACGTAGTGTTCATCTTATTGATTACCTATCGTTTTTACAATTTTCTATTTTATGTGGAATAGATGACTATAAAGTTAATAGCCTTAAATCGCAAGCTGAATCGTTATCAAAACTTTTTATGACATTCTAATAATTATTGATAGTCTCTTATAATATAATTGTGTAGCATATCCATCTATATCATATAACTAACTACAATAAATTATTCAAAATGAAAGAAAACAACTGTAAATCTAATATTTTCATATTATCTATTTTATTAATTCTATCATTATTAACTGGCTGTCAAAGTGATTCAAATGCAAAAAGTAAGCAATTTAGAGATGGAAAACTATCCAATGATTTCAATATCAGCCGTCCCCTGTTAGCCGTTCCAGTCAATATTTCTGATTATACTATTCAAATTGAAAAATTAAGAACAACATCACCTTCGCTGTATCAGAGAAATGAACATATTTATAAAGCCGTTGACGCTTGGATTAATCGTTCGCTAGGTTCAGCAGAATTCCATAAAGTAGGGCTAAAAAGCTATGAAATGGCAGGTAAAGATGGATATGGCAATGTTCATTTAACTGGTTATTATACTCCGGTAATCAAAGCTAGACACCAACCAACCGGTGAATTTAAATATCCAATTTATAGAATGCCAGCTAAGTCTAAAGGTCGCTTACCAAGTCGTGAACAAATCTATAATGGAGCATTAACCGGTAAAGGGCTCGAAATTGCTTACAGTAATTCATTAATGGATAACTTTATAATGGAAGTACAAGGAAGTGCCTATATTGATTTTGAAGATGGCACACCATTAGTTTTCTTCTGTTATGGTGGTAAAAATGGTCACGGTTACTCAAGTATCGGGCGTTTATTAGTTGAGCAGGGAGAAATAGCCAAGGAAGATATGTCCATTCAAGCAATTAAAAATTGGGCTAAAAATAAAAGTGAAAAACAACTTAAAACGCTATTGATTCAAAATCGATCATTTGTCTTTTTTAAACCACAATATAATGCTGAAGTAAAAGGATCTGCCGCAGTACCTTTAATTGCTAATGCTTCAGTGGCATCAGATAAATTATTAGTACCAACAGGTTCTGTCGTATTAGTGGATGTACCACTTCTCGATAATGATGGTCAGTATCGTGGTAGACGAGAAGTACGATTGATGGTGGCACTTGATGTTGGTGGTGCAATTAAAGGCCATCATTTTGATCTTTATTTAGGCATTGGTGATAAAGCTGGTAAACAAGCTGGTTACTATAATCATTTTGGCCGAGCTTGGGTTATCAAACCTTAATTTACCAACATCGACGTCAACAAAAGAACCTGCTAGAATACGTTAAAAAGCAGAATTAAGGATAACTTATGAGATTATGTGACCGTGATATTGAAGCATATTTAGATAGTGGTAAATTAAAAATCACGCCACAACCAGAACTGAGTTGTATTAATGGTGCAACTGTTGACGTTCGACTTGGTAATCAATTTCGTACTTTTAAAGAACATACTACCCCCTATATTGATTTAAGTGGTCCAAAAGAAGAAGTTTCTGCTGTTTTAGAGCGTGTCATGAGCGAAGAGATGATACTATCTGAAGGTGATGCTTTCTATTTACATCCTGGCGAGTTAGCTTTAGCCGTAACGCTTGAATCGGTAACCATCCCTGATGATTTAGTTGGTTGGTTAGATGGGCGTTCATCGTTAGCGCGTCTAGGACTTATGGTTCACGTTACTGCCCATCGCATTGATCCAGGCTGGCATGGACAAATCGTTTTAGAATTTTACAATTCTGGAAAAATCCCAGTAGCATTAAGACCAGGTATGACCATTGGTGCACTAAGTTTTGAAACCCTTAGTGGCCCAGCTGCACGACCATATAATCGAAGACAAGATGCTAAATATAAAGACCAACATGGCGCTGTTGCCAGTCGTATTGATAAAGATTAATAACATTTATCACCTTAATATAGGAACATTCATATGATAAAAAAGATACTGGTTATTCTATTTATCTTAATTTTGGTTATTGTTATCAGCATTGTTTCTCTTATTGTGTTTGTTGATCCAAATCATTTTCGCGGATATATATCTCAAACAGTAAAAGATAAAACTGGTTATGAATTAACTATTGAAGGTGACTTACGCTGGCATATCTGGCCTCAGGTCAGCATCTTAACTGATGCAGTTAAATTATCTGATAACGGTGCAACAAAACCGCTATTAACTGCAGACAATATGCGACTTGATGTTGAACTTCTACCGCTTTTTTCAAAAAATTTAGCGATTAAAAATGTATTTATCAAATCAGCATTAATCAATATTACTGACGAAAGTAAAGGTGATAATGCTAAAAAATATACCCAAACTCTAACTCCTCCATCGCAACCAAACACAGATATATCTGAAAATAAAAAGAATGTATCTAATTGGAAATTCAGCTTAAATAAATTTGAAATAGCCGATAGTACGGTGGCCTTACAATATAATAATGATTTGATAAATTTCAGAAATATCAATTTGTTATTAGAACAAAATAACGATAAGAATCTTTCAATCGAATTAAAAGGAAATATTGATAAAAATCAGCAAGATCTATTTTATTCGGTTAATGCCAATGTCGATTTAACTCAATTCCCAGAAAAAGCCATTATCGACCTTAAAAAGTTAGATTACAGCTATAACGGCATTGCGAGTTCAAACAAAGCACTCAAAGGAAGTGCAACTGGTGTATTTAATTATCAAAAAAGCCCTAAGCAATTAAATAGCCAAAACTTAGTTTTTTCCGTTAATGACAATAATTTTACCAGTAAAATCAATACTCGTTTTGATAATAAACCATACGTCGATTTACAATTGAGTTCAGAAAAATTAGATTTAACGCCTTTTTTACAACAAAATGCAAAATCAAACAAAGACATTCCCGTACAACAAACTTCACCTGTTGTTTCTAGTGTTGCCAAAGATAATAATCAATTAAGTATTCTTAATGCATTTGATGGCAAAACAACGATAAATATCAAGGAAATTAAAGCAAATAAAATCATCATGAACAATGTTAAACTAAACGTTGATAATCAGGATGGAATAGCGACATTTAAAGATTTAAATTTTGATTTTGCTAATGGACATATAACCGCAACTGGCACTGCTAACGGCAAACAGAAAACACCGCAGATTAAACTTAATACCAAAATTAACAATATTAATTTAAATTCTTTTTTTACCCAAATGGATATGGCGTATGATCTAGATGGTATATTTAATGCTTCAGGGATATTAGAAACCAATAGCTTAACAACAAATAAATTATTAGAAAGTCTCAAAGGTAATGCGAATATCGTCATTACCAATGCTAAATTGAATAACATTAATATTCAAAATATTATCGAAAGTGCAGCTGCAAAATATGGCAACGGCAATGACAAATCGGGTAATCAAAAGAAATATACTGAGTTTCATAAAATCAACACCAATGCTTATTTAAATCAAGGTAATATAGAACTTAATTTGCTCAATGCCAATTCAGAAACCTTAGATATAATAAGTGGTTCAGGCAAAGTGGGAATGCTTAATCATGATTTGGATGTTAATTTAAATATCAAGTTGCTTGGTGGTTGGAATAGTAAAAGCGACACCATTGCCAAATTACAGAAAGTGACTATACCACTACGTATATATGGTCAGTTTTCTAATTTACGCTATCAGTTAGATATAGCTCAAATACTGTCCGATGTGTTTAGTGATAAATTACAACAGCGTTTAGATAAACTACGTGATAAATTAGAAAATCGCAATGGCAAGGATAAAGACAAAGACAAAGACAAAGACAAATTAAAGTCTAAAGCAGTCGATATATTAGGCGGATTACTAAAGAAATAAATTTCTCATTAACTAAATAATAAAGATAAAAAAGGTGAGTTATCTAACTCACCTTTTAATTTAACAACATCTTTTATTATAAAATGAACTTGCTCAAATCTTCATCTGCAACAAGCTTATCTAGATGATCACTAACATATTTAGCATCAATTGTGATAGTTTGACCACCCAATTCACTGGCCTCGAAAGAGACATCTTCCATTAAACGTTCAAGCACTGTATGCAAACGGCGAGCACCAATATTTTCATTTTGTTCATTAACTTGCCATGCAGATTCAGCAATTTTACGGATACCATCTGGTGTAAAGTCAATATTAACACCTTCAGTTGCCATTAATGCTTTATATTGGACTGTCAATGATGCATTCGGTTCAGTTAGAATTCGTTCAAAATCTTCGCTTGTTAACGCTTGTAATTCAACTCGA
Source organism: Gilliamella sp. LMG 34362 (assembly GCF_984569125.1). Lineage (NCBI taxonomy): Bacteria > Pseudomonadati > Pseudomonadota > Gammaproteobacteria > Orbales > Orbaceae > Gilliamella > Gilliamella sp. LMG 34362. Next base: position 2,271,179 of record NZ_OZ474902.1, read on the forward strand.
ATTGGTAAACGTCCTTGCAACTCAGGAATTAAATCTGATGGATTAGCAGTTTGGAACGCGCCCGATGCAATAAACAAAATATGATCAGTTTTTACTGAACCATGTTTAGTTGAAACGGTACAACCTTCAACAAGTGGTAGTAAATCGCGTTGCACACCTTCACGAGAAACATCCGGTCCAGATGAATTACCTCGTTTACACACTTTATCGATCTCATCGATAAATACAATTCCATTTTGCTCAACAGCTTCAATGGCTTCGTGTTTAAGATCATCAGGATTAACCAACTTCGCAGCCTCTTCTTCTATTAGCTGTTTGAAGGCATCTTTGATCTTCATTTTACGCGCTTTAGTTTTTTGACCACCTAAATTTTGGAACATCGACTGTAGTTGGTTAGTCATCTCTTCCATACCTGGAGGAGCCATAATTTCTACACCTATATTGACGCCAGCTACTTCAATTTCAATTTCTTTATCGTCAAGTGCACCTTCACGTAATTTTTTTCTAAATGCTTGTCTAGCTGTTGAATCATTATTATTTTCAACTTGCCCCCAACCATCTTTAGCTGGTGGAACAAGCACATCTAAAATACGCTCTTCAGCTAGTTCTTCAGCTCGATTACGATTTTTTTCGATAGCTTCTTGGCGAATCATTTTCACAGCAGAGTCAGTAAGATCTCGAATAATCGAGTCAACTTCTTTACCGACATAACCAACTTCAGTAAATTTGGTAGCTTCTACTTTAATAAAAGGTGCATGAGCTAATTTAGCTAATCGTCTAGCAATTTCAGTTTTACCTACCCCTGTAGGGCCGATCATAAGAATATTTTTTGGCGTAACTTCATGACGTAATGCTTCATCAAGTTGCATACGACGCCAGCGATTACGTAAAGCAATGGCAACAGAACGTTTTGCTTTATCTTGTCCAATAATATGTTGGTTTAGTTCGCTTACAATTTCGCGAGGAGTCATTTCAGACATAGTAGTATTTCTCTTAAATCAGATTAATTAGTAATTAAGCTCTTCAATAGTTTGGAAGTTATTTGTGTAAACACAAATATCGCCCGCTATTGATAGAGATTTTTGCACAATATCATGTGCAGATAATGAGGTATTATCTAATAAGGCTCTTGCAGCTGCTTGAGCATAAGGTCCACCAGATCCAATCGCTATCAAATCATCTTCTGGTTGAATTACATCTCCAGTACCGGTGATAATCAACGATGCGCTTTCATCTGCAACGGCAAGTAGTGCTTCTAATTTACGAAGCATTCTATCTGTCCGCCAATCTTTAGCTAGCTCTACAGCAGCCTTAGTTAAATGACCTTGATGCATTTCTAGCTTTCTCTCAAATAATTCAAATAGCGTAAAAGCATCAGCAGTACCTCCAGCAAATCCTGCAATCACTTTGTTGTTGTACAATCGGCGAACTTTACGAGCATTACCTTTCATAATAATGCGCTCACCTAATGTAACTTGTCCATCGCCACCAATAACGACTTGACCTTCACGACGAACACTGACAATTGTTGTCATATTCTGCTCCTTCTTTTACATAAAAACTTAATTCGGAAATGAATAGAGAATATATTGGGGTGATTAGTAAATTTTCAATATCAGATTATCAAGATGCGGAATATTTATTCATCAATAAATGACATAACATAAATAAATTTTAAAAATCAGATAACTATCAAATTATTTACTTTGGTTGAAATTCGATATTCATGGTTTTTACTTCACTATAAAAACTACTTGCTGGTTTTGGTATAACCGCTAATTTAGTTGCAGCAAGCGCTTCTCTACATAGATCAGCATCACCACCTTTTGAAGTGACATTAAGCAATAGTCCATCAGGTGCTATCTGAATTTGTAATTCACAAGTTTTGCCACGATAAACATTTGGTGGATTAATAAATTTATTACTTATTGCATTTTGTACTAACGATTTATATTTATCTAGCTCACCATCGGATACACCTTTACGACTGGCAGCTCCTCCAGAACTTGGTGTTCCTGAGGTAAGCCCACCTAAAAGATCGTTGAGAGCTTTATCTTTTTTAGCTTGCTCAGCCTTCTGTTTGGCTTTTTTTTCGGCAGCAGCTTTTTCTGCTGCTACTTTTTCAGCGGCAGCTTTCTCTGCTGCTGCTTTTTCTGCTGCGGCCTTTTCAGCGGCAGCTTTCTCTGCAGCTGCCTTTTCAGCGGCAGCTTTTTCTGCTGCTGCCTTTTCAGCGGCAGCTTTCTCTGCTGCTGCTTTTTCTGCCGCGGCCTTTTCAGCGGCGACTTTTTCTGCTGCTGCTTTTTCAGCGGCGGCTTTCTCTGCTGCTGCCTTTTCAGCGGCAGCTTTTTCTGCTGCTGCCTTTTCTGCGGCTGCCTTTTCTGCAGCGGCTTTTTCAGTTGCTGCTTTTTCTGCTGCTGCCTTTTCTGCAGCGGCTTTTTCAGCGGCAGCTTTCTCTGCTGCTGCCTTTTCAGCGGCGGCTTTCTCTACTGCTGCCTTTTCAGCGGCAGCTTTTTCTGCAGCTGCTTTCTCTGCTTCCGCTTTTTCAGTGAGTTCTTTTATTTGTTTATCTAAAAGTTCTTGACTCTTTTGATCTGCTTTTTGTTGATTAGTTTTAGTCTGCAATTGTCTTTGATATTGTTCGGTCATAACCGATGGATCAATCATGATAGCATCAATCGAATTACCATTGATAGTACCATAGTTTTCACCAGTATCACTTACAAACTTATATCCCAAGGCAATAATTAATATGCCATGTAAAAGAATGGAAATGATAACCGGTAAACTTAATTTTGAGTTTAACTTACTAGACATTGCTGACATTTTTATATTTAATAATTATTAAGTTAAATTGGTTGAGTCATCAGACCAACAGATTTGACACCTGCTGATTGAAGCAAATTTAAAGCCTTTATAATCTCTTCATAAGGAACTTGTTTCGCACCACCAACTAAAAAAACAGCTTTATCATTAAGTGACATTTGCTGCTTAACTTCCGCAACAATTTGCTCTTGAGGAATATTCGATTGTCGATTCTGATCTATAATAATTGCATACTCCCCTACTCCAGATACTTCGATAATTATAGGTTTATTATCAGAAGGCGAAACAGTTTTTGATTCTGTTGCTTCTGGAAGATCAACTTCAACACTTTGGCTTATTATTGGGGCTGTAGCCATAAAAATCAACACCAATACCAATAATACATCTAGCAAAGGTACAATATTGATCTCTGATTTGGTTGAATAACGTGAACGTCTGCTCATAATTATTTCCTAACAGCTACTGCTTGACGTTGTAAAATTGATGAAAACTCATCAATAAAGTTCAAATAACTTTGTTCCATTCGACTTACACGCAATGATAATCGGTTATAAGCTAAAACAGCAGGAATCGCGGCAAATAAACCAATAGCGGTCGCAATTAACGCTTCAGCAATACCGGGAGCAACCATTTGCAATGTTGCTTGCTTGACCTCGCCAAGTGAAATAAAAGCATGCATAATTCCCCAAACAGTACCAAATAAACCAATATATGGGCTAATTGACCCTACAGTACCTAAAAAAGGTATATGCAATTCTAAATTATCTAATTCACGATTCATCGCTAAACGCATTGAACGAGATGCGCCATCTAACGCTGCTTCTGGCATATTTGGATTAATTTGATATAAACGAGAAAACTCTTTAAATCCCGAATAGAAAATATGTTCTGTACCACAGATCTCTTCTTTATTGAATTTTGCTTTATCAAAGAGCACATTTAAGTCATCAGCAGCCCAAAAACTATTGTCAAATTGCTCAACTTGTTTTTTAGCCTTGCTTAAAACGCTACTACGTTGAAAAATAAAAGCCCAAGACATAACAGAAAACATGAGTAACAATAGCATAACGCCTTGTACTAAAAGTCCTGCCTGTAAAAATAGATCAATAATATTCACTTAAATTAACTCCAAAAATAATGACTTTGGAAGCGCACAAGGCTTCATTTTAGTCATATTGACACAAGCAATCACCACATCAGCACTGCTGATAATTTGCTTATTCTGGTTTAAAATTGTCTGTTTAAAAATAATAGACGCCTTACGAATTTGTTCAATCTTAGTGCTGATAGATAACATATCATCTAAACGTGCTGGAAAGTCGTAGCTAATATCCATCTTTTTAACAACAAAAGCAATACCTTCTTGCAGCAACTTTTGTTGACTAATATCCAGTTGCCTAAGCATTTCTGTTCTAGCTCGCTCAAAAAAAGCAAGATACCGAGCATGATAAACTACCCCACCAGCATCTGTGTCTTCATAATAGACTCTTGCATTCCAATTGAATTGTTTCATATTGTTCGATCTAATTTAGCCTAAAAAATTGACCATATTATATATGAATATGAAATTCGCTGCACTATGATATAAAAATAGTTAAATGAAAACAATTATCATTTGTGAATTATTTATATTTCGTTCAGACCTATAAGTAAAAAGGTGACAATTTGCCACCTTTATATTCGTTATTTTATTATATTATTTATTGTTAGTTTCTTTTTCATTACTAGAATTTTCAACCAAAAGTCCAGTAACAACAGCTAACATACAAGCTGCAATTATTCCAATGAACCATAAAACGTAATACATAATTAATCCTTAATAAAGTGAATGTTTATTATTTTCTATATGGTTTTTATCTAAACGCCCAAACATTTTAATGTAAGACCAGATAGTGTAGAAAAGAACAATTGGTAAAAAGATTACTACAACACCAAACATAATATTAAGTGTTAATTGACTAGAAGTTGCATCCCAAATAGTCAAACTAGCGTTTGGCATAATGCTTGATGGCATAATGAATGGGAATGTTGCAATTCCATAGGTAAGTAATACACAAGCAATAGTTAGTGAAGAAGATAAAAACACTAAGCCATTTTTATTCATACTAGAAAAGAAAATAGTTAATAATGGTAATAATACGCCTAATGCTGGAACCGCCCATAAAATAGGATAATTCATGTAATTGTTTAACCATGAAGAATCTGTTGATACAGTTTTAACTAATGGATTTGATACTCCATTATGATCTATAGCACTTGTAATTTCATAGCCATGAATACCGAATGCAACCCAAACACCAGCCAATACAAAAGCAATTAGCATAACCAAACTTGCTATTTGCGTTGCTTTTCTCGCTCTTAAGTAAAGTTCACCTGAGGTTTTCATTTGCAACCAAGCACCGCCATGAGCAACGATTAACATCAAACTCACAATACCAGCTAATATTGCAAATAGGTTCAATAATTCAAAGAATGAACCATCATAAAAAGCACGTTTAGTCATATCAAATCTAAATGGTACACCTTCTAATAAATTGCCAAATGCAACCCCGAAAACAAGTGCTGGTACAAAACTACCAAAAAAGATTGCGATATCCCACATATTACGCCATTTAGAATTTTCCAGTTTACTACGGTAATCAAAACCAATTGGTCTAAAGAATAGCGCACAGAGCACTAAAATCATCGCAATATAAAAACCGGAAAAAGATACTGCATAAGCCGTAGGCCATGCAGCAAAAATACCTGCACCACCGGTAATTAACCAAACTTGGTTTCCATCCCAGTGAGGTGCGATTGCATTTATCATGATTCGGCGTTCAGTATCGGTTTTGCCAATAAAAGGTAATAAAATACCGACACCCATATCGAAGCCATCAGTGATAACGAAAGCGATTAAAACAACACTAATCAACACCCACCAGATGACGCGTACAATTTCGTAATCAATCATTGTATATACTCCCTATGCCTTATTCCGATATTGATTGTGTTTTTTCATAATGGTAGCTACCAGTACCTAATGAACTAGGCCCTAATCGTGCAAACTTAAACATCAAGAACAGTTCAGCAACCAAGAACAGAGTATAAAGTCCACAAATTAGCACCATAGTAAATAATACCTCACCTGCGGTTAGCGAAGAATTAGCGACACCTGTTGGTAAAATATCTTGAATTGCCCATGGTTGACGACCATATTCAGCAACAAACCAACCACATTCACATGCTAACCAAGGGAATGGTAAAGATAATAGAAGTAAACGATATAACCAACGTTTTTCACCAATTCGGCCTTTATAGGTTGTCCATACAGCAAGTCCAGTACCTAAAATCATTAATAAGCCCAAACCAACCATACCTCTAAATGCCCAGAACAGAGGCCATACAGTAGGAATTGAATCTTCAGTTGCAGCTTTAATATGTTGTTCAGTCGCTTCCGGAATTGTTAAATTATCACGATCAGTATAACGTTTAACTAAATAACCATAACCTAAATCAACTTTATTATCTTCAAAGGCTTTTAAGACAGTAGGATCCTGATCACCTTTCTGAATTTTTTCCAAATTCGTATAAGCGAGAATACCATTACGAATTCGAGTTTCATTATTAGTTAAGATATCTCTTAAACCAGTAACTTGGGTATCGAAGGAACGAGTAGTCATGATTCCCATTATATAAGGAATTTCAAGAGCAAATAAATTTTCTTTCTTCTCTTGCGACGGGAATGCGATAACATTAAATGATGCAGGTGCAGGTTGAGTTTCCCATTCACCTTCAATTGCCGCAAGTTTTGCTGGTTGTACAGTTGTCAACTCATGACCAGCCTCATCCCCCATGATTGCGACAACAATTGACATAATAAAACCAAACACAGCTGCTACAGCAAAAGAACGTTTTGCAAAAGGCAAATCTCGTTTTTTCAATAGATAATATGAACTAATACTTAAAACAAAGATAGCACCGGTTAAATATCCAGCTGCAACAGTGTGAACAAACTTGTATTGTGCGACAGTATTAGTAATTAATTCAAAGAAACTGGCCATTTCCATACGAGAGGTAATTGGGTTAAAGTCTGAGCCGATTGGAAATTGCATCCAACCATTGGCAACTAAAATCCAAAGTGCTGAGAAATTAGAACCAAAAGCTACACACCAGGTAACCATTAAATGTTTACCACGACTTAATCTATCCCAACCAAAAAAGAATAAACCAACCATCGTTGATTCTAAGAAAAATGCCATTAATCCTTCAATCGCAAGCGGTGCACCAAATATATCACCTACATAATGCGAGTAATAAGACCAGTTAGTCCCAAATTGGAACTCCATGGTTAAACCGGTAGCAACACCAACGGCAAAATTAATACCGAACAGTTTACCCCAGAATTTAGTCATATCTTTCCAAACTTGCTTGCCACTAACCACATATACTGTTTCCATAATTGCAAGCATAAACGCCATACCTAACGTTAATGGAACAAAAATAAAATGATACATTGCGGTGAGTGCAAACTGAAGTCTTGATAATTCTACAATATCAAACATAATGTGCTCCCTTTATCCTTAAATACCCACAAATTTTTTGTCGTTATTTATTGTATTTTACAATATTATTGTAAAAATAAAACTTGATGAATGTCAAAAAAATGAAATTAAAGGTGTTTTTTTACCGTTTCACCGATTTCAGCCAAACTATTTACGACAATGATTCCTGCGGCTTGTAATGCTTTAGTTTTATCGGCAGCAGTCCCTTTATTTCCAGAAATGATTGCCCCAGCATGGCCCATACGTTTACCTACAGGTGCCGAAACACCAGCAATATAAGCGATAACAGGCTTAGTGACATTTTGTTTGATGTAATTAGCAGCTTCTTCTTCGGCACTACCACCAATTTCACCTATCATAACAATAGCCTCTGTCTTAGGATCTTGCTGAAGTAATTTTAGAATGGAGATAAAATCACTACCCGGAATAGCATCGCCGCCAATTCCAACACAAACTGATTGGCCTAATCCGATATCGGTAGTCTGTTTTACAGCTTCATAAGTCAAAGTCCCCGAACGAGAAACAATACCTACTTTTCCAGCCAAATGAATATGTCCAGGCATAATACCTATTTTACACTCATCAGGTACAATAATTCCAGGACAATTAGGCCCTATCATAACAACATCATTTTCAACTAATTTTTGTTTAACGATAAGCATATCCAAAGTTGGAATACCTTCTGTAATACATACTATTAGTTTGATACCTGCATCAATTGCTTCTAAAATCGAGTCTTTACCAAATGCAGCAGGGACATAAATCACCGTTGCTGTTGCACCTGTTGCGGCAACAGCTTCTTTAACCGTATTAAACACAGGTAAGCCTAAATGCATGGAACCGCCTTTACCTGGCGTTACGCCACCAACGATTTTTGTTCCATAAGCAATTGCTTGCTCACAATGGAAAGTCCCCTGACTACCAGTGAATCCCTGACAAATCACTTTTGTTTCTTTATTAATCAAAATTGACATAGTAATTATTCTCCACCCATCCTATTATTGTGCAACAGCAACAATTTGTTGGGCTGCATCGACTAAACCTTTTGCTGTGATAACATTCAATTCGCTTTTAGCCAAAATCTCTCTTGCTAGCTCAGCATTATTACCTTCAAGACGAACAACAACAGGCACGGTCAAACCTATCTCTTTAATTGCATCAATAATGCCATTAGCAATAAGATCACAACGAACAATACCACCAAAAATATTGACTAAAATGGCTTTGACATTTTTATCTGATAAAATTAATTTGAACGCTTCCGCTACGCGCTCTTTGGTTGTGCCGCCGCCTACATCTAAAAAGTTCGCTGGCTCACCACCATAAAGTTTGATCATATCCATTGTTGCCATCGCCAGGCCGGCACCATTAACCATACAACCGATATTACCTTCCAGTGAAACATAGCTAATACCTTGTTTAGCTGCAATTGATTCACGTTCATCTTCTTGGGTAGTATCTCTTAATATTGCTAATTCAGGATGTCTGAACATAGCATTATCATCTAACACAACTTTAGCATCTAAACAAATTAATTCTTGTGAATCAGTAATAACTAAAGGATTTACCTCAGCTAATGAAACATCATTATTGATAAAAAGATTAGCAAAATTGACAAATAATTTGGCAAATTGATTGACTAGTTTACCGCTAAGACCGAGCTTGAATGCGAGTTCACGACCTTGATAACCGCATGGTCCTGTTAATGGGTCAAGCGATATCTTGTGAATTAAATGCGGCGAGGTTTCAGCAACTTTTTCAATATCAACGCCACCTTCGGTCGATGCCATCACCACAATACGTTTGTTACTACGATCAATTACTGCACCTAAATAAAGCTCTTTAGCTATATTGGAGGCCTTCTCAATTAAAATCTGATTAACGGGTTGACCTTTAGATGTTGTTTGATAAGTGACTAAATACTGGCCTAGCCATTTTTCAGCAAAAAGCTTTATTTCATTAAAATCCTTAGTACAAATGACCCCGCCAGATTTACCTCGGCCCCCAGCATGTACTTGACATTTTGCAACCCAAACGCTGGTCGTTGTTTGCGAGGAAAGTTCAGCCAAGGTTTCTTGTATTTCATCAATAGAGTTACATACATAACCTTCGGGCACTGGCAAATTATACTGTTTAAATAGGTGTTTTGATTGATACTCATGCAAGTTCATAAATAAATCCCAAAGCTTTGATTGCCAAAAATAGTGGCTAATTTTAATTCAAGATGTAAAGATTGTGTAGTAAATAATTACTTATGTTTATAGTAATTGAGAATTATTGCTGATAACTACCGACAATGATATACTCAAAAATATATTGATATTGTAAAAACAGTAAAGGTAAAAATATGACACAAGTTGGAATCTTTTTTGGTAGTGACACCGGTAATACAGAGAATGTAGCTAAACAAATCCAACAAATTTTAGGTACAGATAAAGCAGATCTTTTCGATATTGCAAAAACTACAAAAGAACATATCGAAAAATATGACTGCTTATTTTTTGGTATCCCAACTTGGTATTATGGCGAATCTCAAGCTGATTGGGACGATTTTTTCCCTAATTTGGAACAAATTGATTTTAATGGTAAAACTGTAGCAATTTTTGGCTGTGGTGATCAAGAAGATTACGCTGAATATTTTTGTGATGCGATGGGAACAATTCGCGATATTATCGAACCTAAAGGGGCAAAAATTGTTGGTCATTGGTCAACAGAAGGATACAGCTTTGAAGCATCGAAAAGTTTAGTTGATGATAATCATTTTGTTGGTTTAGCCATTGATGAAGATCGTCAACCAGAATTAACCGAAGAACGCATTAATAATTGGGTGAAACAAGTAAAAACCGAAATGAATATTTGATCTATCAAAGTGATTTATTTTATTTTCCGTACATATTTTTATAATATGTTTTATTAAACAACTCAACTGGAATGTAATATGACGAATCATGATAAAGATAATAATGCAGCACTGAAAAGTGCCGGCTTAAAAGTTACCTTACCACGATTAAAAATTTTAGAATTATTACGAGACCCTTCATGCCAACACATTACTGTAGAAGATCTTTATAAAAAACTACTTGATATGGGTGAAGAAATTGGCCTTGCAACGGTTTATCGAGTATTGAATCAATTTGACGATGCCGGAATTGTGACTCGACACAATTTTGAAGGTGGCAGAGCTGTTTTCGAACTTGCTTCACAAAAACACCACGATCATTTAATTTGTTTAGATTGTGGCGAAGTGTTTGAATTTCGAGATGAAACAATTAATCAACGTCAAAAAGAAATTGCAGAACAATATGGCGTTACCCTCACTTTTCATAGCTTATATCTTTACGGACATTGTAAAGCTGGTAACTGTAAAGCTCATCCCGAACTTCATACTAAAAAATAAGCCTATTTTATAGGCTTTTTTACTTATTGAGAATAATACATACTTTTATCTGTCAGGTTAATAATCACATGAAGCAGCTTTTAAATTTTATCCCACTTATAGTATTTTTTATATTTTTAACAATTTACGATATTTTTGTCGGCGTCCAAGCATTAATGATTGCCTCAACAATATCCTTTTTAATTATTCTTGTTATGTATAAAAAAATTGACAAAGTTGAGCTGATATCTTATCTGATGGTAATGATTTTTGGTGGCGTGACATTGTTAACTCGCGAACCTAATATTATCAAATGGAAAGTAACCATTATTAACTTTTTATTTGCTACTGCTTTATCTGTTAGTCAGTTTATTTTCAAGAAAAATCTTATACAAAAAATGTTAGGTAAAGAGATACAGCTTGATATAACAGTCTGGAATAAGTTGAATCTAATATGGATTGTATTTTTTATTGCCTGTGGAACTTTCAGTTTAATTGCAACATATTATGCAACAGATGACTTCTTCTGGATTTTTAAAGTATTTATTTTACCGGCTGTATCTTTAATAATGTCTTTGATCTCGGGTATTTATATTTACCGAAATATGAGTAAGGCCACTGACAACGGATAAAATTATTTAGGTAGGAGTATTATCAACATGACACAAAATGACAACATCCCTAAGGGACAATTAGTATTACGAACCTTAGCTATGCCGGCAGACACTAATCCACATGGCCATATTTTTGGCGGATGGATCATGTCGCAAATGGACTTAGCTGGAGGTATTTTAGCTAAAGAAATTGCCAAAAGAAGAGTAGTGACAGTTAATGCAAGTAGTATTACTTTTCACAAACCGGCAATGGTTGGCGATGTAGTATGCTGTTATGCTCATTGTATAAAAACTGGCACTACCTCGATTACCATCGAGATTGAAGTTTGGATTAAAAAAGTAACCGATTCAGAAATTGCTACACAGCGTTTTCGTATCACTGATGCTACTTTTACTTATGTTTCTGTAGATAAACACAATAATCCAAAACCTTTGCCAGAAATATTTCAACATTATGATTGTACTAAAGATCCTATTAGCAAATTAAACTTAACTTATAGCTGATAAATATGCAATTTACATCATTCCATGCATTAATAAGTACATTAATTTTTCTCGTTTACTGGTTGCTTATTGTGTCGACCACGCTACGTATTGTCTTCAAAAGAAGACCAACTACTTACGTGATTGCATGGATGTTGGTCATTTATATATTACCTATTATTGGCATTATTCTCTACTTCGCATTAGGCGAGACCCACTTAGGGCAACAGCGAGCTAAGCGTGCGCAAAAAATGCGCCCAACGATCACCAAATTTATTAAGCAATTATGCGCTTTTCCTGATATTTTTACCGCTAAAGTCAGTCAAGTTAGTAAGCCTATTTTTCAACTTTGTAAACATCAAACAGGACTTGACGGTATAAAAGGCAATCATATTGAATTATTAAGTGATACCGACACCATTTTCAATCGTCTTATTGAAGATATCAATAATGCAAACTCCAATATAGAAATGGTATTTTATATCTGGAATGAAGGCGGTAAAGCGGATGATGTTGAACAAGCACTAATACAAGCTACACAAAGAGGCGTTACCTGTCGATTAATGATTGATTCAGCAGGAAGTAGACATTTTATTAGATCGAAAGCCTGTCAAAGAATGCGTGATGCAGGTATTATCATTATAGAGGCATTACAAGTTAATCTATTAAGATTTATGTTTAGACGACTTGATTTGCGTCAACACCGTAAGGTAGCCATTATAGATAATTATATATCCTATACCGGAAGTATGAATATTGTTGACCCTAGATTCTTTAAACAAAACAAGCATGTTGGAGAATGGGTTGATATCATGATTAGAATGAATGGACCGGTTACCACCTTAATGGGGGCTATATACGCGAGTGATTGGGAACTTGAAACAGGGAAACATTTAGCTCTACCGCAAATTACGGATTTTGCTGAACCACCAGAAGAAAAGAAACATATTATGCAGCTTATTCCTTCTGGTCCTGGTTATACCGAAAACATGATCCATCAAGTGTTATTGACAGCAATTTATTCTGCTCAAGAAAAAATTATTTTTACTACACCTTATTTAGTACCTAGTGATGATATTTTACATGCAATCTGCACTGCCGCCCAACGTGGAGTTGAAGTTATTATCATTACGCCGAAAAAGAACGACTCATTAATGGTTAAATGGGCTAGTCGCGCTTTCTTTTCAGAATTATTAAATAGTGGCGTTAAACTTTATCAATTTAATGATAATTTATTACATACAAAAAGTGTTCTAGTTGATAATCAACTTAGCCTAGTTGGAACCGTTAATTTAGATATGCGCAGTTTATGGTTAAATTTTGAAATCACTACTGTAATTGATGACGCTCAATTTGCCAAATCACTATCACAGCTACTAAAACAATATTTATCACAGTCAGAAGAAATTAATATCCAAAAATGGAATAAACGACCAATCTGGCAACGTGTGATTGAAAGATTATTCTACTTTTTTGCCCCTTTACTCTAGGTAATTTTAGATAATTAACAGGCAAAAGAGCCCTTAATAGCCTTTTTGTGATATATCAGGTAGAAATTGATTATCCGCGATACGAAAAACTTTAGATTCAATCACCCCATCTTGATTAAGAACAATTTCTCGCCACCCAGGTGCATCTTCATTAGATAACTGAAAATCATAACAATTAGGTTTAAATTGAAAACATGTAGAAGGCGTCGAAAATGCATGACAATTATGCCAAATATGATCTTGTTGTTGATGAATATGTCCCCAACCTACTCCTTTTATAATAGGATTATGCTTGATGATTTCTTCTAGTTTGTAACTATTTTTTAAAATATGCTCATCCAACCAATCACAACCCGAGGAGATCGGATGATGATGCAAAAATACTAGTGCATTTTTATCGGCATGTGCAGTTAAGGTATTTTCTAAAAACTGCAATTCAGATTCAGGCAACATTCCATAAGCCCGCCCTACAACTTGACTATTTAATAACACAATTAACCAGTTATCGCCGAGTAATATACTTTTATTTTCAGCAAGTTGATAATTCGAAAATACCTCTTGCATATAACTATAGTTATCATGATTACCAGCTAACCAAACACACGGTGTAGCAAATTTTTGAATTTGCTCAGCAAAGCGTGCATATGATTTTTTAGCACCATCTTGGACAAAATCACCCGTTGCAACAATCAAATCAAACTTCTTATTGCTGCGCTCAATTTCAGAAATAACTGATAAAAAACTGGCATTTGACTTAACACCTAGTAGTGCGCCATTATCATCAGCAAACAGATGTGTATCAGTAATATGCAGTATTTTTGCACAATGCTTATTACGTATTTGAAGCTTCAAAAGTGACTCCAAAATCTACCTCTATCATTTATTATATGAAATCATGCCAGTAATAGAATTGATATTGTGATCAACATCACAATTTTTATTTTAAATCATGATGTTATACTAAATTGTAAAATAAATTCTATTTTTAGGAAAGTAATAATTGCTTAGTTTAACAAAAAACTGCTTATTTCCACTCATTCTTTAGTGTTAGATGATTAAGTTGTAACCACTGTAGTGCAATAATTGAAGCGGCATTATTAATTACTCCTTCTTCAACCCATTTATACGCTTGTTCACGACTTACTACATGAACCTTAATATCTTCGTTTTCTTCGGCCAAACCATGTACACCTTTTGCGGTCGAAGAATCAACTTGACCAACCAAAATATGCAACTGCTCAGTTAAGCCGCCTGGTGAAGCTAAATAACTAATGATCGGCTTACATTGTCCAATAACAATACCTGCCTCTTCCATCGCTTCTCGTCTTGCTACTTCTTCAGTCGACTCATTATCATGATCCATCATGCCGGCAATTAATTCTAATATCCATGGGCTAGCTTGAGTATCAATAGCTGCGATACGAATTTGTTCTATAAGGACAACTTCATCTCGTTTATCATCATAAGCTAAAAGCACCACAGCATGACCGCGTTCTAGAATTTCACGCGAAACCATTTCGCTTACAGAACCATCAAACTTACGATATTGAAAACGATATTCAAACAACGAGAAAAAACCTTTATATAAAATTCGTTTAGTTAAATTAAACACATCTTTTTTGTTAAAAATTACTGGGGTAGATTTATATTTCATATTAAGTTCTCGATTTTAAGCTAAATTTTAATAAAAAGTGCGAATAACCAATATGGGCACTTTCTATATGCTAATTATCTGTTAAAATTACGCAATTGAAAAATATTATTCTATTTTATTGCTTTTAAAGAGAAAGATTGATGAAAAAAACTTTAACCTTTTTAATTGGCTTAGCATTAAGTCAAACTGTGTTTGCTGAAAACTTAGTTCAAGTTTATGAACAAGCAAAAGAAACCAATCCAGATTTACGCAGTTCATTGGCTGAAAAAGATAAAGCTTATTCAGCAATTTCAGGTTCTCGTGCAAGTTTACTCCCGCAAGTGGGTCTAAGTGCTTCTTATGGGGTAGCGCATGGGCGTCGAGACAACAGCGGTATTAAAACTAAAAGTGGTAGCTTATATCAAGTCGCCGTATCGCAAAGTATCTTTAATTTTTCTAATTGGAAAGCTCTAGATATCACGAAAAAACAAGCAACTATTGCGGATATTTCTTATCAATATCAAGGACAAACATTAATTTTAAACACTTCTGTAGCTTACTTTAATGTACTTAAATGTCTTGATGCATTAAGCTTTATCGATGCACAGAAAAAAGCAATTGGTCGTCAATTAGAGCAAACTCGCCAACAACATAAAGTTGGTTTAGTTGCCATTACAGATGTACAAAATGCACAAGCAAATTACGATTTAACGGTAGCACAACAAGTTAATGCATTAAATGACTTAAATAACGCTATTGAAGCATTGCGTCAAGTTAGTGGTCGCTTTTACTCTAAGCTAGCAAGTGTTGATACCAAAACCTTTAAAACTCAAGCGCCAACACAAATTAATACATTGCTAAAACAATCTGAAACAGCCAATCTTAACTTATTAACTATGAAGCTAAATCAAGAGATTGCTCGTGATCAAATAAAAATGGCACAATCAGGTTTTATGCCTACAGCAAGTCTTGATGCATCAACTAACTTAAATAAATCTGATAGTTATGGTAATGCAAATTATCAACGACATACTGCTGGTAAAAAATATTCTGGAGAGAATAGAGTTGGTGTAAGCGTAAGTTTACCGCTTTTCTCTGGTGGTGCGACCGTTTCACAAGTTCAACAAGCACAGCATAATTTTGTCAGTTTTAGTGAAAAACTTGAAAGTACTAATCGTAGTGTGATTAACCAAGTTCGTTCATCTTATAACAATATTTCATCATCTATTAGTGCGATTAGAGCATATCAACAAGCGGTTGTTTCTGCACAAAGTTCATTAGAAGCTACATCTTCTGGTTATCAAGTGGGTACGCGTACTATTGTTGATGTACTTAATGCCACCACACAACTTTATAGCTCAAAACGAAATCTATCTGATGCTAAATACAACTATTTAACGAGTTTATTACAGCTGAAATATTCTGTTGGTACTTTAACTGCAAATGATTTAGTTTACTTAAACAACATGTTAGGTAAAGAAGTTAGTACAATTGCAACAATAAAATAATCAACTATAAAGTTAAATTAGACATAAAAAAGCGATCATAAGATCGCTTTTGCTATTTTGGGTGATTAATTTATCTAATTTAATTCAATTAATAAGTGTATCGCAATATTTATCAAGACAGAGCATTAACCATAAACTCAATAAAAATATTAAGTTTAGGTAACCTTTGCTTATCTGCTGTATATAAAAGATGAGCTTCTCTGGGCGGAGGTAAAAAATCTTGCAAAATAGGAATCAACTTACTTTGTTTTATAGACTCATTTAGTACCGACTCAGGTAACATCGTGATACCTAATCCCTCAATAGCCGCTGTAGCCAATGCAGTGGTATTATTACTTTGAAATGCGCCAGAAATAGCGATATTAGTTAACTTACCATTGATAGTAAATGGCCAAAAATTATCTTTTTTGGTCGGAGTGACATATTGATAAATTAAGCATTGATGTTTCTTCAAATCATCAGGTATTGATGGTATGCCATTCTGAGCTAAATAGCTTGGTGAAGCAGCAAAAATCAGCTGTAAGTCACTTAGTTTACGAGCAATTAAACTTGAATCATTTAACGAGCCAATTCGAAACACCACATCAAAATCATCTTTAACTAAGTCAACATAACGATCGCTTAATTGCATATCAATATTCACTTTCGGATAACATTTCATAAAGCGACTTATTACTGGTATCAAATTAAATTGACCATAACTAATCGGGGCACTAATCCTTAACCTTCCTTTAGGCTCTTGGCTAAATTGTTGGGCTAATGTTTTGGTGCTTTTGATTTCACCTAGAATAAACAAACATCGTTCATAATACTGTTTGCCAAATTCAGTTAAATGCTGCGATCTTGTCGTTCGATTAAGCAATTTCAGACCCAAATAATTTTCTAAAAAAAGAATATATTTAGCTATCATTTGTGGGGAGGTATTTAATGAAATAGACGTTGCAGCAAAAGAGCCTGTTTTTACTGTTATAACAAATGCTTCCATACATTTAACTAAATCCATATTAGTAACCCTCAGTTGTTAATAAATCAATTTTAATATTATTTATTGTCATTTTATCAATGAATATAATACAGATCTTCAATTAAATACGGAAATTTAGTGAGCATATAATCATCAAACAAAGTTTTGCTGATTAAATTTGCATAACTACTTTTATGTCAGCTAATAATCTTGTGATGTCAACTCATTAAAATATAGCTACCAATCTAAGAAACAAAAGGATTAAAAATGGAAAATAAAAAATATACTCTTATCACTGGCGCTAGCTCAGGAATAGGTTATGCAACAGCAATCGCATTTGCCAAAAGAAACAAAAATCTGATCGTAATTGCTCGAAGAAAAGAAAATTTAGAATCATTACAGCAACAAATTGCAGAGATAAATCCAAAAATTGAAGTTATTATAAAAGTTTACGATTTAACCAACATACAGTCTAATTATAATTTATTTGATGAATTAGAAAATTATTTTATCGAAACTTGGGTTAATAATGCCGGTTTTGGTCATTATGGCAGTGTAAACGATCAAGATTTAACAAAGATTGAATCAATGCTGCATTTAAATATTGAAGCATTAACCATTCTATCAACGCTTTATGTACGTAAATATAAAGATCAAGCAAATACTCAGTTGATTAATATATCATCTCGCGGTGGCTATACTATTGTGCCAAATGCTGTTACCTATTGTGCCACGAAATTTTATGTTAATGCTTTCACTGAAGGGCTTGCCCAAGAACTGATACAGGCTAAGGCTCAATTAAGAGCAAAAGTACTAGCTCCGGCCGCAACACAAACGGAATTTGGCAAAAAAGCCAATAATGTTGATAAATATGATTATGATAAAAGTTTTGCTAAATATCATTCTGCTGATCAAATGGCTGAGTTTTTATTAGCCCTTTATGATAGCGACAAAATCATTGGCGAGATCAGCACGAAGGATTTCTCATTCAGTTTAAAAAATAATATATTACCTTATTCGGGTAATCCAGCAGAAAATCAGAAATAAATAATTAATAACAATTAAAGTTATTTATATAAAGGATTTTGGGGTTTCAAAAACCCCGTTCCTCAATTTTTTGTTATTTTAGTTTCGGACGTTTTGTTGTTTAGTGGTTGGTTTTATATGGTGATTACGTCCGAGTAAAGCGCATTTGAGCAACTCTCTTTACTAACTCACGCGGCGACCACGAAAATGGTCACAATGTAACTGCATTCCGCCTTCGTTCGCTGTTAACGCACTGACTGTGATTTGTTCCTGACAAACAACAGCCTTGTCAAACATCCCTGTTTGCCATACTAATCTCTCTGTTGTCAGCACCATTGCTCCTATCCTTATTTTTTAGTCCTTAGTCATTGAGCTGTTGAGTTGAAGATATGAAAAATAGCGTTAGGACATTAAAAAATAATTGCCTAGCAAAGGCAATGCCCGTAGTAGCTCGAACTAAAGTGATACACATAACCCGTGTGCGAGAAAAACGACAAACGGGTTATTACTATTTGCATCACTCGTCCAATAAGAATTACTACCAAAGCCAGCACCTGTGTAAGTGTACATGCTCCCCCATTCCGAGAAGAACCCTGCTTCAATATGACGCTGGTATATATTATTAGGTGATGATGATTTAACACCGACAGCATCTTGACACCCCCAAGAATTTGAATCCTGACAAACCGTATTAGTTAAATCCTTAACCTTAGGCAACCGATAATCACCAATTTTTGTACACCACGACGATGTACTCGAATAAGTGTAATAAACCTTACCACGATTGACAAACCACTGCTTTAATACAAAACCATACTTGACGACCGCTTTACCTTTTCTATCACGACCAACTAACTCGAAAGTCTGAGGCAAAGATGGCCTTTTGATACGACGTGGATTATCTGAACGCTGTTGCGAAGAGTCTGTAACGGCAGGACCAGTTAGGGTGACACGAACGCTATTTTTTGTTGATTTGGTCATCTTAGCCTTAATATCACCATTAGGAGAAACCGCCTTCCAATATAAGGCCTGATTATTACCTGCAATATCCAAATCAAAAAACAAATTATGAGCGCCAGTAGTCGGAAAGTTTAAACCATAAGACGATGGCGTAACTGACTGAGTAAGAAATCCTTTATTAGGGTTCCAAATGTTAGCAGGACCAGTGTAATATGAAGAACCATTAACCAAGTTAGGCTTGACAAAACAAATCACTGGTGTTGCCTTAGGATTAATATAATAAGTGGCATTACTGGCACTAAAACGACTTTCATTAGGTATACCATAACGTGTTTTTAATGTACCACCAGTATTAGATAAGGTTAATTTATACGGGGACTTACAAATAGTCAGCACTTCATTACGGGCGACAGCCTGATTATATTTATCAACAATGGTTAAGCTTAAACTACCTGTCGCGGTTATATCATTAATCCCCTGACCATCACCATCATCATCCCCCCAATAATTATAAGGCGTACCAATAAGTGAACTTAATGCAATAGAATTAGTATTTGTTGGCACTAACATACCAATATCCGCAAAAGTTTGACCAGCAATAGGCAACTCGATTGGTTTTGTTATACTCGAATTACTATACGATGGGGTATATTGTTCACCATTAGATAAAGATATTGCAAGCAGACCGTCAGTATCAGTCACTCGTGTACGCCCACCATCAAACGTTAAATATGGGGCTGAGCCATGAATAACATAGGCAGTTTTAGATGTTAATGCATGATTAGAAAAAGAGATAGACAATAAAACAACAACGGTTAATACTAAAAAAACTTGCCGAGATAAAAAGACTAAACCAAGAAAGTTTGAAAAATTTTGCCGAAGTTGCTGGGAAAATAAACTATAGTGAAGTACTAGACGATGCGAGCTTAACTTTACTAACGTTAAATTAGAGATTGGACAGGTTTGGTGTTGTAAATTATAATACATACCCGAAGCCATTATTAACTTAATGATTTATTTGAAATTTTAAATCCTTTTGCATAAAAACTCATCCATTCATATAAATATTTTATAAAAGTATAGTGATTGAAAAAAACCATGCAACTTATTTCGACTGTTAAATTGTTAATTTTTGTAAAGTTTAATGTAATATTACACTTTAATTATTCCTTTAAAACCAATTTCGAAGAAGTTATTGGAGGATTTTTTGGCTTTAAAAACCCCGTTCCTTAATTTTTTGTTATTTTAGTTTCGGACGTTTTGTTGTTTGGTGGTTGGTTTTATATGGTGATTAAGTCTGTGTAAAGAGCATTTGAGCGAATCCTCTTTATCAACTCACGCGGCGACTAAGCAAATGGTCATAATGTAACGGCCTTCCGCCTTCGTTCGCTGTTAACGCACCGGCGGTGATTTGTTCCTGACAAACAATAACCCAACCAAACATCTCTGTTTGCCATACTAATCTCTCTCAGTTGTCAGCAGGTTGTTGATATTGCTAAATTAATTACACCAAACTGATTTATAAAAATAAACTTTTATTATTGGCACTAACAAATTCTATAACCACTTTAGCAATTCATTGGCTAGATTTTGACTTAAAAAAACCCGTTCCTCAAAATTTTTTATTTAAATTCTGAAATATTTTAACGATATATGATGAAAACTATAGTGACTAGTTGGTTATTGGTTCTTGAATATTATCGGGATTCTGATTAACTATAGCAATTAAATGGGATTTTATTCGCTTACAAGGCAAAACTAAAATGGTTGCAAATTATTATTTTAGTAAACAATCAATTGAGTAACAGAACAAACTTATACTTGTAATATTATTTTATTTAAGCATCTTAACAAGCCTAATAGCTTGTTAAGATACAGATTAAAGAATTGATTACATATCTTTACGAGATTCGCATCCCCGGTTTTGCACCACTATCTGGTGATAATAGATAAACACCTTCATTGTCATCTTTACCACTAGCACAAAGCACCATACCCTCTGAAACACCAAAACGCATTTTACGAGGTGCCAAGTTAGCAATCATAATGGTTAAACGGCCGATTAATACTTGCGGATCTGGGTAGTATTGTTTGATTCCGGAAAAGATGTTTCGGGTTTCATCGCCAATATCTAGCGTTAATTGCAATAATTTATCTGAGCCTTCCACAAAACTGGCGTTTTTGATTAAGGCAACGCGCATATCTACTTTAGCAAAATCGTCAAAATTTATAGTTTCCGCAATTGGTTCGGCTACCTTTTCTTTTGCTGGTGTGGTTGCTGCCGCTTGCTGTTTAGTTTCTTCAATCATGGCTGTGATTTTATCCATATCAATTCGGTTGAATAACGCTTTAAAACTGTTAATTTTATGACCGGTTAAGGCTTTATCAATTGTATGCCATTGTAATTGACTATTTAAAAATGCTTCACTACGTTCAGCTAATGAAGGTACGATAGGTTTTAAATAGGTCATTAAAATACGGAATAAATGGATCCCCATTGAACAAATATCTTGTAACTGCTGATCTTGCCCTTCTTGTTTAGCAACCACCCACGGCGCTTTTTCATCAATGTAGCGGTTAGCTTCGTCAGCTAAAGCCATAATTTCACGTACCGCTTTACCTGATTCTCGTTTTTCAAAAGCATCAGCAATAACTTGCGATTTTTCCACAAATAAGGCGTAAAGTTCTGGTGCAGCAATATTATCAGATAATTTGCCGTCGAATCTTTTACTGATAAATCCAGCCGAACGCGATGCGATGTTAACCACTTTATTCACCAAATCGCTATTAACTCGTTGAACAAAATCTTCAAGATTAAGATCGATATCATCAATATGTGGCGACAATTTAGCGGCATAATAGTAACGTAAACAATCTGGATCCAAATGTTTTAGATAGGTACTTGCTTGAATAAAAGTACCACGTGATTTTGACATTTTAGCGCCATCAACGGTTACATAACCGTGTACAAAAATATTTGATGGTTTGCGATGTTCACTACCATCTAACATTGCTGGCCAAAACAAACTATGGAAATAAACAATATCTTTACCAATAAAATGATAAAGCTCTGTCGTTGAATCTTTATTCCAGAATTCATCAAAAATCGCTTTATTATTTTTATTACAATAGTTAAGGAAAGAGCCCATATAGCCAATTGGCGCATCTAACCAAACATAAAAATATTTACCTGGCGCATCAGGAATTTCAAAACCAAAATATGGTGCATCACGACTGATATCCCAAGGTTGTAAACCAGCCTCAAACCATTCTTGCATTTTATTAGCAACTTGTTCTTGTAAAGTCCCTGAACGTATCCAAGTTTGTAACATTGTGGCAAACTCAGGTAAATCAAAGAAGAAATGCTCAGATTGTTTCAAAATTGGCGTCGCACCAGAAACAACCGATTTAGGATCAATTAAATCAGTAGGATTATAAGTAGCACTACAAACCTCACAATTGTCACCATATTGGTCTGCGGCTTTACAACGAGGACATGTACCTTTTACAAAACGATCAGGTAAAAACATCTGTTTTTCAGGGTCGAACAGTTGTGAAATAACCTTCGTTTTAATATAACCATTCTCTTTTAAACGTTTATATATTTGTTCTGATATTTCACGATTTTCAGGGCTATGGGTTGAATGATAATTATCAAAACTAATGTTAAATCCGGCAAAATCACGTTGGTGTTCGACTTTTACTTCCGCGATCATCTGCTCAGGAGTAATGCCTAATTGCTGAGCTTTTAGCATAATCGGCGTTCCATGCGCATCATCGGCACAAATAAAATAGATTTCATTACCACGCATGCGCTGGTAGCGAACCCATACATCAGCTTGAATATGTTCAAGCATATGACCTAAGTGAATTGAACCGTTTGCGTATGGAAGCGCACAAGTCACCAATATTTTGCGTTGAGTTGTCATGTTAAATTATTACCTTTAATTTCATAATGGCAGAAATAGTACAACAATCGTGTGATTATCGCTAGATTTATGCCATAATTTGCCTAAATTTCTTTATAAAACCAATCAATTTTGAACTGGTTGTATTTTTATTGGAATGTAAAAAAGATAATTTTGTAATTTATTGTCCATTAAAGTTATTGATAATATCTATAACAAATTGAAGTAAAATAACTAAATATATACCAACGAGCTAGATACAAGGTTTATTAACATGGAAGCAAAAAAAATTCTTGAGAATTTTCGTCACCCTACTTTACAGAAAAATTTGATTGAACTTGGCGCTATTTCCCAATGTGAACGGGTTAATCAAGAACTAATGATTAGCTTGACCATGCCTTTTGCTTGGCAAACTGGTTTTGAAGATCTGAAAACAACAGTTACGCCATTATTACTTGAATTAGATGATGTTGAAAATGTTAATTGGAATATTAACTATAATATTGCCACATTGAAGCGAGCCAATAGTCATCATGCTATTAAGAATATCAAAAATATTATTGCGATAAGTTCCGGTAAAGGGGGAGTTGGTAAATCCTCAACTGCAGTTAATTTAGCTTTAGCGTTACAAAAACAAGGGGCTAAAGTAGGTATTTTAGATGCTGATATTTACGGCCCGTCAATCCCAACAATGCTTGGCACTGAAAAAGAACAACCATTAACGCCTGACAATAAACATATGTCAGCGATTATGGCTTATGGCCTTGCTAGTAATTCTATTGGCTATTTAGTTGATGCCGATGGTGCGATGGTTTGGCGAGGACCAATGGCAAGTAAAGCGCTTTTGCAAATTTTACAAGATACACTCTGGCCTGAACTTGATTATTTGGTTATTGATATGCCACCAGGTACTGGTGATATCCAATTAACATTGGCACAAAACATTCCTGTTACAGCAGCAGTTATTGTTACCACACCACAAGATATTGCATTAATTGATGCGCAAAAAGGCATCACGATGTTTAATAAAGTGAATATTCCAACCATTGGTATTATTGAAAATATGAGTTATCACATCTGTGAAAATTGTGGTCACCATGAAGCGATTTTTGGTGAGGATGGTGCTAAGCGATTAGCTGAAAAATACCAAACAAAATTACTTGGTCAAATGCCGCTTCATCGTTTATTACGCCAAGATCTCGATTCTGGACAACCAACGGTAGTCAGCCATCCTGATAGTGAATTTACACAACTATATTGTAATATTGCCGCACAAGTTGCTAGTCAACTGTATTGGCAAGGAGAAACAATTTTGCCAGATATATCATTTAAGGCGTTATAACGGAAATTTATATTGGTTGTTAAAGGATAACAACCAATATAAATAAATGATTTAGTTGTCCATTAACACCCTATAGTTATAGAAATTGATTTAGTTCAGCTTTTGCTTTAGCTAATTGCTCAATAAATGCAGAATTAGTATGTAATTGTGCAACTACTGCCGCCGCCATGACTCTTGCGGCATCAACGTCACTTTGCCAATGATAACCACAAATAACTCGGCTTTCACCAACTTCGTAACCTCGTTTTAAAATTTCATTTTGCCGTTCTGGATGTATTTCAGCTAAAACTAAGGCTATAGCAAATCCCATTGTGGTATGTCCGGAAGGATATGAGCCATTAGTCGATAATGTTTTTTCGTCTTCTGGTCGACAAGTGGCTTCATTAAAGAATGAGAATGGTCTAATGCGGTTGTAATACTGTTTAGCCGATCGAGTAGCAAGATCACCAGCATCTTCTTTCATTGTGGTAATAAGTTTATAAATCTCAGGCGAGGTATCAATTGAAATATCATATCCAAAAGCGGCTGAAAACTGTTTAGTAACATTATTTTTACTCGAATCAGCATCAAGATAAGCTTGTTTACCTCGCTCAGTATTTCGCATGGATTTTCCCCAATCATACATTGCTTTATCTCTTAAAAAATCAATGCTATTAAATGCTGGTGGTGGCGGTAATAAATGTAAACTATCTGGTGCTTGTTCTTGGGTAAGATAAAAATCATTCGGATCAGTGTTTACATCTTTAACCTCAATGGCATGGACACTAAAACAAAATAAAATAGATACTACTAATAAATATAAAAAATTTTTACGCATAGATATCTCCTAAGTACTATTTTAATTAGTGATGACAACGCAACTTAATAGAACAAATAAAGAAACAACAAGTTTTATATATAATGAGATTAGCAATAATTATTATAAATACAGCACTGTTTGATAATAAAACAGTAAACATTAGTTAGCAAAAATCTTTTTATGAAGAACAGCACATTACTATTTATTACTTAAGATTTTTGATAACCGAATAATTTATGGCGATGGATAAACATATTGTATAATATCCCGACTATGAATATCGCTATTAAGAGATAATTTTATCCTTGAACATAAAAAATACTGCTCCGAGCAAACATAAACCCGCCCAAATATAATCGGTTTTAAATGATTCTTTTAGAATGTAAACTGAAAAGGGAATAAATACAGACAAACTAATCACTTCTTGAAGTATCTTTAATTGCCCGGCACTGGCGACTTGAAAGCCAATCCGATTTGCAGGGACTTGTAGTAAATATTCAAACAGTGCAAAACCCCAACTGATAAATACGGCGACAATCCAAACTTGATTATGCAAAAACCGTAAATGACCGTACCAAGCAAAAGTCATAAAAATATTACTATAGGTTAGTAGACAACTGTGTTCAAAAGTTGATTCTTGATATTTAATCGAACGATTCATTGTAGGTGGCGATATTATATAACGTTATATGATTTAATGTCGTAAAATAGTTCACTGATTAAACAAAAAGTAACTAATTTAATCTGATGATTTATTTGTCATCATTGTTTAATAGTTGATAATATTCAGCTATAATCAGCTTATTGAATCTCAATCCCTTCTATAACATTAATCATGAATAATGCTAATAAACGGTCTCGAATCTGGTCGTCGATTCTCTGCCTTGCCCTTGCTGCGTTTATATTCAATACCACAGAGTTTGTACCAGTTGGATTACTGCCGAATATTGCTGAAAGTTTTTCGATGGATGTTGCGCATGCCGGGCTATTATTAACTATTTATGCTTGGGCTGTATCGTTATTATCTTTACCTTTAACGGTATTAACCGCAAAAATGGAACGCCGTAAACTACTTATATTTCTATTTTGTTTATTTATTGGTAGTCACATCTTGGCTGGCTTTGCTTGGAGTTTTTATAGTTTAATGGTTGCTAGAATCGGCATTGCTTGCGCCCATGCTGTATTTTGGGCAATTACCACGCCTTTAGCGGTTCGATTAGCACCCAATGGTAAAAAAGCTAAAGCGATGGGCTTTATTGTAGTTGGCACCTCAATGGCAACAGTATTAGGGATTCCTATTGGAACAATGATCGGCCAATTAGTTGGCTGGCGAGTCACATTTTTATGTATCGGGTTTATCGCATTTTGTGTAATGGCTTCATTACTTTATTTATTACCAGCTGTTCCTAGTATGAACACAATTTCACTAAAAGCCATTCCTAAAGTACTTAAACGACCTGTATTACTAAACATTTATTTGTTAACTGCTATTATTATTACCGGCCATTTTACCGCTTATACTTATATAACCCCATTTATGCTTAATGTTGGTGGCTTTAGCGAACAAATTGTCGTGAGCTTATTATTAGCTGTCGGTTTTTCAGGCATGATAGGTAGTTTAATTTTTGCTAAATATGCTGAACCGCACCCAACCGCCATTTTAGTCATGCCGGTGATATTATTAATTATCTGTTTATTATCGCTTTATGTTTGTTCTTTTAGTCTCATAACCGCAATACTACAAGGTATGGTTTGGGGGCTTGCGATTACTATTATTGGTATGGTGATGCAGAGTAAAGTTATTGATGCTGCACCTGATGCTGCCGATATTGCGACCTCGGTTTATTCGGGTATTTATAATATCGGTATAGGTGGTGGCGCCTTTGTCGGTAGCCAAGTGCTAGTTTACTTATCCACCCATTATATTGGCTTTGTTGGCGCTATTTTTGTGATTATTGCCTTAATACTTTTTTACTTTTTATCAAGAAAAACTTGGTAGTCATGAATAAGCGCTCACATTGAGCGCTTATTGAGTTAATGCTTCTAACTGTTCCCAACGTTCAAATACCACTTCAAGCTCGGCTTCTTTATCGGCTAAAGATTGCAATATTGGGCTCGTTACTTCATGAGGTTGATTGAAAAAGTCACTATGACCAATTTGTGCTTGAAGATCCGCAATAGCTGTTTCTAATTCCTCGATTTTATTAGGTAACTGGGCGAGTTCTCGTTGTTCGTTATAGCTTAATTTAACCTTCTTTTTAGTCGCTTGCTCTGGCGTTAGGTCTGAGCTATTGGTTTTGTTGGTGTCACTTTTAGCTGATTCATTGCTCTTACTACTGGTGACTTGAGCACTCACTGGTTTAGCTTGCTGTTGTTGCTGTAATGCATCTGTATAACCACCAGCATAAATACCAATTCGTCCTTGTTCTTCAAAAAACCAACACTGAGTAACCACGTTATCGACAAATTGTCTATCATGGCTAACTAATAAAACCGTTCCTTGATAATCATTCACAAGTTCTTCTAATAGCTCTAAAGTTTCAATATCAAGGTCATTAGTTGGTTCATCAAGCACCAATAAATTACTTGGTTTTAAAAATAATTTTGCTAATAGTAAACGATTTCGTTCACCACCCGAGAGTGCTCTAACCGGTGTTCGAGCTCGTTTTGGTGGAAATAGGAAATCTTGTAAATAGCCAAGCACATGTCTTGAGCGACCATTTACCATCACCTCTTGCTTACCTTCTGCAAGGTTATCCATAACGGTTTTTTCTGGATCAAGCTCTAATCGATACTGATCAAAATAAGCCACTTCAAGTTTGGTTCCGCAATGAACACTTCCTGAGGTCGGTGCTAAACTACCTAGCATCAGTTTTAATAATGTGGTTTTACCAATACCATTGGGGCCTATTAGAGCAATTTTATCACCACGTAACACTTGTACCGTGAAGTCCTTAACTAACACTTTATCATCGATTTGATAACTGACATTATCTAGCTCAAAGACAATTTTACCTGAACGCAGTGCTTCCTCGATCTGCATTTTCGCATTGCCCATGACTTGACGACGCTGTGAATATTCTTGTCTCATCGCTTTTAATGCTCTCACTCTACCCTCATTACGAGTTCGACGAGCTTTAATACCTTGACGGATCCAGACTTCTTCTTGTGCTAACTTCTTATCAAATTCGGCATTTTGTAACTCTTCAACACGCAGCGCTTCTTCTTTACCTAGCAAATAACTGTCATAATCACCGCCCCAAGAAGCAATCTTACCACGGTCTAAATCAATAATCCGAGTCGCCATTTGCCGAATAAAGGATCGGTCATGCGATATAAAAACAATACTGCCATTAAAGCTTTTTAAAAACTCTTCCAGCCATCTAATGGTATCGATATCTAAATGGTTAGTTGGTTCATCCAATAATAATACTGATGGTTGGCAAACTAGCGCCTTTGCTAATGCCGCTTTACGCAACCAACCACCCGATAACGAAGACAATAATGCCTCACCATCTAACGATAATGAGGAAATGACATTACGAATACGATTATCCAATTGCCAACCATTTTGGTGATCAAGCTGTTCTTGCATTTTAGCTAATTTAGATAGATTACCCTCACTTGGATCAGTTTCAACCAAGTGTGACAATGCATAGTAATCTTTTAATAATTGCGCTTGTTCTTTTAAACCTTCCGCAACAAAATCAAAAACATTTCCTTGAATATCTCGAGGAGGATCTTGCTGCAATCGAGAGACAATAACGTTGTTTTCATAAACAATTTGTCCTTCATCGAGCGGTACTTCTTTATTTAGCACTTTTAGCAAAGTTGATTTACCGGCACCGTTACGACCAACAAGACATACTCGCTCGTTAGTTTCTATCGACATATCAATATGATCAAGAAGTGGAGCATCACTAAATGATAAATAGGCATTGGTAAGATTAATTAATGACATATTTGTGGTTTTTATTTGGATATTAAATAATAAGGCGGTATTCTATCATAAAGTTGCGGTTGGCAACCAAAATCAATTATCAAAGATACAATTAACGGCTCTTAAAACGTGAGCATTCCAATTCTCTTCTAAAAAAATGAATACTGTTATAATTATTAATAATTGAATATATTAATAATATTTCGGTATGGAGGTAATTATGAGTCATACTTGGACATTTCAACGTGTTGGTGGATTAGATCAAGTCGTATTAAAAAATGCCGATGACATTATCAATTTACCCAATTTAGATCCTAAATTATGGGTTGCACTCAGTTGCCCAACCACAGGGCTAGATTTTGATCAAAGAACATTACAATTATTAGATTCAGATAACGATGGTCGCATTCGTATTCCCGATATTTTAGAGGCAATTAATTGGCTTAAAGATAAAATAGTTTCTTTTGATAATATTGTTCAATCATCACAAACTTTATCATTATCGCAAATTGATGATTCAAACGAACAAGGTAAAAAATTATTAATTACCGCCCATAGCATTTTAGCGAACTTAAATAAAAACCAAGCTGATTATTTAACGCAAGATGATGTGCAACAATCACTTAAAATTAATGCCAGCAAACTCTACAATGGTGATTTAATTTTTCCTCCTTCAGCCGAATTATCGCCAGAGCTGCAAAATTTTATTCAAGCAGCAATAAAAACAACTGGTGCGGAAAAAGATATGAGTGGTCAGGATGGAATTAATCTAGAGATTGCGCAAACTTTTGTTAAAAACTTAAAAAGTTGGCAAAAATGGCAAAACGATATCAGTAATACCCAAACACCTTTTGGCGAAAACCGCTCAGAAATATGGAAATTAGTTCAAGAATTAAAGCCAAAAATTGATGACTACTTTTTGCGTGTTGAATTAGCACAATATGCACCTCAAGCACAAACGGCG
Source organism: Gilliamella sp. LMG 34362 (assembly GCF_984569125.1). Taxonomy (NCBI): domain Bacteria; kingdom Pseudomonadati; phylum Pseudomonadota; class Gammaproteobacteria; order Orbales; family Orbaceae; genus Gilliamella; species Gilliamella sp. LMG 34362. The sequence goes on from NZ_OZ474902.1 coordinate 2,301,553, forward strand.
TTAAATGTTGACGAGAAATATATTGTCCCATCCCAAAACGGATTACTTTCTGATGAAGCTTTATCTGAGCTACCTCTATCTAAAATAGATACCAATAACACATTAGATCTGGTTAATGGCCTTAATCCACTGTGGAAAACTAAAATCATTCGATTTAGAGATTTAATCGCTTCACACTTAGCCGATCCCAAACAACTAACTGCACAAGAATGGCAAGATATTCAGGCAGATCTTAATGCTTACACAACACTAATCAGTTCTAAACCTGAGATGCAACAATTAAGTGTAACAACTAAACCAACCGCTAGCATTGAGGATCTTACTGGCAATCAAATTGCTAATTTAGTTGATGATAATTTACTAAACGAATTTGAAAGCATGGTTGAACAGGATAACCAAACACCAATTTCAGCCTCAGATGTTTTTGTATTAGAAAAGCTAGTCTTATTTCAAAAACATCTCTATCGTTTATTGATTAACTTTGCTTCGTTTGCTGAATTCTTTTCACTTGACCATTATGCGGCATTTCAATTAGGTAAACTTTATATTGACGGTCGTTGTGCTACCCTCTGTGTTGCCGTAGATAATATAGCTAAACATTCAACTATGGCTAATTATTCTGAACTATGTTTATTATATTGTGAATGTACAAGGCATGGTAAAAAGCAGACAATTGCTGCAGCAATTACCGCTGGACAAGGTGATTTATTAATGGAAGGCCGCAATGGCGTTTTTATTGATAATGAAGGTAATGATTGGGATGCAAGTGTTGTTAAGATGATTACTAAACCAATTAGTATCCAACAAGCTATTTGGGCACCTTATCAACGTATAGGCCGTTTAATCACTGAACAAATTAATAAATGGGCAAGCAATAAAGATACTGACATAGAGAAAACCAGTACACAAGCGGTACAAAATCCAGAAAGCAAATTTGATATTGGTAAAAGTGTTGGTATCTTTGCAGCTATCGGTTTAGCTATTGGCGCCATTGGTACCGCTTTAGCGACTATTTTTCAAGCTATCTTCTCGCTTACATGGTGGCAATTCCCATTAGTGATTTTCGGCTTGTTCTTGATTATATCGGGACCATCTGTAATATTGGCTTGGTTAAAATTAAGAAGAAGAACACTTGGGCCATTACTTGAAGCTTCGGGTTGGGCGATAAATGGACAAGTTAAAATCAATTTACTGCTTGGTGGTCTGCTGACCAGTAAAGCCGAATTACCTACCAACGCAAGACGTAATTTAACTGACCCTTTAAAAAAACGTAATAAAAAAGCGCGAATACTATTTTGGTCAGCAATTTTACTAGGCGTAGTAATCGTCGGTACGGCTTTTTGGTTTAAAAATGATATTGCCAATTATTTTAAACAGCAGCAACAGCTGTTAAGTCAGCAACAAAATAATACTACTGAAAAGCAATAGCAACTATTGAATTATACTTAATAATTTTTCGCCGACATTAAGTCGGCGAATATTTTATGATTAATGTTGATAAACAGGTAATCGTCGGCAAATCGCCAACACTTTTTGTTTAACCGCTTGAATAGCTTGTTCGTCATCAATGTTATCTAATACGTCACAAATCCAATTAGCTAATTCACGAGACTCTTCTTCGTTGAAACCACGACGAGTCACTGCAGGTGTACCAATCCGCACACCAGATGTTACAAATGGACTTTGCGGATCATTTGGCACACTATTTTTATTCACGGTAATATTAGCACTACCTAAAGCAGCATCAGCTTCTTTACCGGTGATATTTTTATCAACTAAATCTATTAAAAATAAGTGATTTTTTGTTTCACCAGATACGACTTTATAACCACGTTTGATGATCACATCAACCATCGCTTGGGCATTTTTCACAACTTGTTGTTGATATTCTTTATAAGCTGGCTCCATCGCCTCTTTTAAAGCAACTGCTTTTGCCGCTATCACATGCATTAATGGGCCACCTTGTGCACCTGGAAATACAGAAGAATTCAATTTTTTGTAAAGTTCTTCACTACCACCTTTAGCTAAAATAAGTCCACCACGCGGTCCGCCGAGGGTTTTGTGCGTCGTTGTCGTCACAACATGAGCAAAAGGCACTGGATTTGGATAGACACCAGCAGCCACCAAACCAGCCACATGAGCCATATCAACAAATAAGAAGGCTCCTACACTATCAGCAATCTCACGCATGCGCTGCCAATCAACTACACCAGAATAAGCAGAAAAACCACCTATAATCATTTTTGGTTTTGACTCTAAAGCAATTTTCGCTAATTGCTCATAATCAATATGTCCCGTTTCGTCTACGCCATAAGCAACCACGTTATACAACTTACCTGAAAAACTGACTGGTGAACCATGCGTTAAATGCCCTCCTTGTGACAAGTTCATGCCTAGCACCGTATCACCCGGTTTTAACAATGCCATATAAACAGCAAAATTGGCTTGTGAGCCAGAATGCGGTTGAACGTTAGCATAATCAGCACCAAATAGTTCTTTAGCACGATCAATAGCTAACTGCTCAACAATATCAACATATTCACAACCGCCATAGTAGCGCCTACCAGGATAGCCTTCAGCATATTTATTGGTTAGTTGAGTACCTTGTGCCTGCATCACTCTTGGACTTGTATAGTTTTCCGATGCAATAAGTTCTAAGTGATCTTCTTGGCGTTGTTCTTCGCCTTTAATGGCATCCCATAGCTCTTGATCATAATCGGCAATTGTCATTTGTTTAGTAAACATATTGGCTCCTTGTAGGCAATTACATCAACGTAACGATTTGTTACTGTATTTAATTAGCACAAAAAAACATCATGGGTTACTATCCTTACTTAATCGACCTTTAATTTCAATCTTTTTTTGAAGTTATAAATAATATTTATAGATAGTTAGAATAATAATTAAAATGCTTTACAGCACAATATCATTTAGCCTACTAAAAACCCCTTTCCTCAAAATTTTTAAAACCATTATCATTGATAAATTATCTAGTTTGATAATGCAAACAATCTATTAGAGAATAATAATCTTATTAATCATTATCTCTAGCTCAATTGCAATTGAGTATCTGGAATATCTTGGTAGAATAAGCAAAAATTTTATTTGGTATAACATGCAACTTCATTTAGTCGTTAATACATTTGGTTCCGATCTACAACGTCGCTATGGCGAAAAAATCTATAAGCTCACTTTACACGGTGGTTTTAGCTGTCCCAATCGTGATGGTACCATTGGTCAGGGTGGGTGTACTTTTTGCAATGTAGCGTCAATCATTGATGAGTCTATACAGGTTAAATCAATTTCGCAGCAGCTTATGTCGCAAGCGCAACAGATGAAAAAATCTAAACGGTACCTTGCTTATTTTCAGGCTTATACTAGTACCTATGCTGAAGTTGAAATTCTTAAAAATATGTATGAAGAAGCGCTGAATAGTGCTGATATTGTCGGGCTTTGCGTCGGCACACGACCAGATTGTGTCCCCGATGAAGCTCTTGATTTGCTGGCACATTACCAATCCAGCGGTTATGAAGTTTGGTTAGAACTCGGATTACAGACCGCACATGACAATACATTACATCATATTAATCGTGGTCATACCTTTGCGGATTATCACCAAACGGTACAAAAAGCACGACAATTAGGCATAAAAGTGTGTACTCACCTTATTATTGGTTTACCCAAAGAGAATAAACCCGACAATCTCATCACTTTAAACAAAGTATTAGACAGTGGAGTGGATGGTTTAAAAATTCATCCTTTACATATTGTTGAAGGCAGTATTATGGCCAAAGCATGGCGAGCTGGGCGGATCAATGTGTTATCTCTTGAAGATTATGTCGATATTGCCGGTGATATTATTCGACAAACACCAGCCAATATTTTATATCATCGGATTTCAGCCAATGCCAGAAAACCAACCTTACTGGCCCCTGATTGGTGTGAAAACCATTGGCAATCAATGAATGCAGTTGATCATAATTTACGACAGTTTGGTGCACAAGGTAGTGCTATTGGTGATATTTACTCTTTCAAACAATAAAATACCATCAACATGACAAAAATTTTGAGGAAAGCCTATTTTTAGTCCTTATAATTGCGATAACAATTACATTTGTTAACTAAATTATATAAATTTCCACTTCAAAAACCCCTTTCCTCAAATTTTTTAGCCGACATATTTACTCGTTAAATATTGAACTTATAAATTCATCAGAATACGTTTTGAAAATAAAATCAGCAAAATACTATAGTCAATTTACTTTTACTATTATGGCTAACTTTAACCTACCTACTACTAATAACATCCGTTCAAAATAAAAGCTTTAATTTTTATCGATTACTATTAGATAGCAAAGATGCTAATCAAAGCTATTTCTAGATTTGATTGCCACTTAAATTGGCTTTGTTTCTAATCAAAAATAATAAATTAAAATATAGCGATGTATTCGTCTCAATAGGCTGTTTAATCAGGTGTTTTTTCGTTTCGTTGCTGTTCAAGCAATAGGTTTATTTTATATTGCCGCATAGAGGTATGTTTGAAATAATTATTAACATCTGAGTATTTTTGTACCTTTGTTAACAACAAGTATATAATGATGTTTTATCATTTGAGATAATCTGCATGCAACTAGCTTTTTGTATTTATAAATTTTTCCCTTTTGGCGGTTTGCAACGCGATTTTTTGCAAATTGCTACTGCTTGCCAAGCTCAAGGTCATCAAATCCGTATTTATGTATTGGATTGGCAAGGCGCTAAACCAGCTGGTTTTGATATCATCATCGTTCCTAAAAAAGGATTATCTAACCATAGCCGTAATCAAGCTTATTACCACTGGGTAAAGGCTCACTTACAAAGCAATCCTGTAGATTGTGTGGTAGGCTTTAACAAAATGCCTGGATTGGATGTCTATTTTGCTGGCGATACATGTTTTGCTGAAAAAGCCGCACACAAAGGCTTTTTTTATAAACTGTCGAAACGTTGCAAACATTATTTAGCTTTTGAGCAGGCGGTATTTTCCCCTAGTTCACAAACTAAGATTATGGTGTTAACCAAACAACAGATTCAAGATTTTAAAAACCACTATCATACTCAAGATGAACGATTCTTTTTATTACCACCCGGCATTGCTTTAGATCGTAAATATAACATTGATGCCCCTAACAAACGTGAACAATTTCGACAATCTAATCAAATTGGCCAAGATGATTTTGTGATTGTGCAAATTGGCTCTGATTTTAAACGTAAAGGCGTTGATCGCTCTTTGAAAGCGATCGCAACCTTACCTAATGAACTAAAACAAAAAGTTACTTATTTGGTGGTTGGGCAAGATAAACCAGAGGCATATCAAAAGTTAGCAGATGAATTAGGTATTGCTAAACAGGTGAGATTCTTCTCTGGTCGCAATGATATCCCTGATTTCTTATTTTCAGCTGATTTATTACTACATCCTGCAAGGCAAGAAGCGGCCGGTATGGTTTTGATTGAAGCGTTAGCGGCAGGGGTTCCTGTGATCGTATCAGGTATTTCCGGATATGCTTATCACATTAGCCAAGCTAATGCTGGTATTGTATTATCAGAACCTTATAAGCAAAACATTTTAGATCAAGCGCTAGAACAATCAATTAGAGATAAAGAGCAATGGCTTAATTGGCATAACAATGCCATTACTTATAGTAATAATGAAGATTTATATCATTTAGCCCAACGAGCAGCAGACATTATTTTAGGATGTCATTATGAATGAGATTAAACTTAAATCACCCTTTCAACAATTATGGCAAGGTAAAGATCCATTTAATGAAGTGGAATTAATTTCAGGTAAAGTTTACCGCGCAGTCAAACAACGTAAAACCCTTAATTTTCAATTAGAAGATCAATCATATTTCATTAAAATTCATCGTGGTACAACGGTAAAAGAGATTGTAAAAAACCTTATTTCGCTACGTTTACCGGTTTTAGATGCTAAACAAGAGTGGGATGCAATTCATCGTTTAGAACAAGTTGGTGTCAACACCATGGATGGGCGAGCTTTTGGACGGAAAGGATTAAATCCACTTACTCGGCATTCATTTATTATTACCAAAGACCTTAATCCGACTATTAGTTTAGAAGATTTCACAAAACCATGGCTAACCAACCCACCTAGCTATCATTTAAAACGTTCATTAACTATTTATTTAGCAAATATGACCGCTAAAATGCATGGTGCTGGCGTAAATCATCGTGATTGTTATTTATGTCATTTTTTATTGGATTTACCTTTGTTTGAAAATAATCAGCAAATAAAACTTTCTGTGATTGATCTTCATCGTGCACAAACACGTAAAAAAGTTCCAATCCGTTGGCGTGATAAAGATTTAATTGGGCTCTATTTTTCATCAACCAATATTGGACTTAACCAACGTGATATTTGGCGTTTTTTAAGAAACTATTTTAATAAACCAATTAAAACCATTTTGCGCGATGAACATAAATTAATTGATAGTGCTAAGCGAAGAGCTGAGCGCATCGCGAGAAGAACTGAAAAGTATCATCTTTAATCATAAGGAAATGACATGTTTATTGAACAAATTGATATCAAAGGGTTTAGGGGGATTAAGCAACTTTCATTAAAGCTTAATGCTAAATCTAGTGTACTTATTGGTGAAAACCAATGGGGTAAGTCGAGTTTAATCAGTGCATTAAAATTGCTAACCCTAGATAATAAATTTTATCAATTTGTTAATTCAGATTTCTATTATGATAAGGATGATGGTAATCACATCTCAATAAATGTTGTTTATTGTGAATCTTATGCAACTCAATTAACTGAACAAGCTTATCAGCCTTTGACAGCAGTTAGTTATCGCTCACCAGCAGATAATCTATATCGAATTACGTACCAGATTAATGCCCAAAAAAATGGTGATACTATTATCACTGAACATAATTTGTTGAATGAACATGGCGAAAGGTTAAATCTAGATAATCCAAAATTATTAATCGCTATTCTGATTAACTTAAATCCAGTCATGCCGCTTAAAAATTCAGTGAATGCTAAGGATTTACCTGTCACAAATGAACCTTTATCACAATACTTTATTGAACAACTATCTGATCAATTAAAAGCACACTCGGCACAATTAAGTCAAGATGAGCTTAATCGTGGCTTACAAGCTGCTCGTTCGTTATTAGAATACTATTTTGTTGATTCTCAAAAACGATTTAACTATAAACAATTAGTACAAAAAAGTAATCCAAAAACTGAAGATTGGAATTCGCTCGAACGAATCAATAATGTATTAGATGATTTAGATAATGATTATCTTCGTACCGCACTTTTAGGTATATTTGGTTCGATTGTTAATGCTAAAGGGGATAATCCTCTCTCTCATAGTTCAGTGCCAATTTTAGTTTTAGAAGAACCAGAAAGTCAGTTACATCCAATTATTTTATCGGTTGGCTTCCGACTGTTAAAAAATTTACCTACCCAAAAAATCATTACCTCTAACTCAAGTGATTTAGTTTCTCTGTTTCCATTAGAGAGTATTAACCGATTGATCCGCCAACCCGATCAAATTGTGAGTAAGTACATTGCGCCTCATTCATTAAGTGTTGGCGATAGCCGACGTATTTTGTTCCATGTTCTTTATCGACGCCCTACTGCGCTATTTGCCCGTTGTTGGTTGCTGGTTGAAGGTGAGACTGAAGTATGGTTACTCAGAGAGCTTGCCGAACAAAGTGGCTATCATCTAAGTTCAGAGGGGATCCAATTGTTAGAATTTGCACAATGTGGTTTAAAACCATTAATTCACTATGCCAACAAAATGGGGATCCGCTGGTATGTCATTACTGATGGTGATATGGCAGGGAAAAAATATGCTGAGACGGTACAATCACAATGTGCAACCGGCGAAAATTTAAATGACTATATCACCGTATTACCAGCCCGTGACATTGAAAATTTTCTATTTAAACATGGGTTTAGTCACGTATATAAATTAGCTGCTTATAATACCGTTGCTCATATTGATATGTCGGTACCAAAAATTATTCAAAAAGCGATCCACAAAAGTTCTAAACCAGATTTAGCGATTGCCGTTTGTGATGATGCAAAAGCTCGTGGTATTACAGCCATTCCTAGATTATTAACCGATACCTTCGCTAAGTTAGTTAAAACATCAAAATCATTGCTTTAAAAGTTGATTATATGGCTATGATAAGACAATCCGCCGATAATATCGGCGGTAGATAAAATGGAACTTAAAAGCTACTTGCTAATTCGTTTATATTTAGCTCGTTTAGGTTCAAGCGCCTCTGCCCCTAAGGTACGTTTTTTCCACTCTTCATATTCAGTAAAGTTACCTTCGAAGAACTCAACATGCCCTTCGTCTTGATAATCTAAAATATGAGTAGCAATACGGTCAAGGAACCAGCGGTCATGCGAGATGACTAATGCACAGCCCGGAAACTCTAATAACGCATTTTCAAGCGCACGCAAGGTTTCGACATCAAGATCATTAGTCGGTTCATCAAGTAATAGTACATTACCACCAACTTGTAATAATTTAGCTAAATGTACACGCCCGCGTTCACCACCAGACAGCTCACCAACACGTTTTTGCTGATCAACGCCTTTGAAATTAAAGCGTCCAACATAGGCACGACTTGGGATCTCAAAATTACCAATACGCATAATATCTTGGCCATTGGAAATTTCATCCCAAACGGTTTTTTTATCATCCATGCTGTCACGGAACTGATCAACAGAGGCTAGTTGTACTGTGTCACCTAAAGTGATCGTACCGGAGTCCGGTTGCTCTTTACCTGATAACATTCTAAATAGCGTCGATTTACCAGCACCATTAGGCCCAATAATACCCACAATGGCTCCTTTCGGTATGCTAAAAGAAAGATTATCAATTAATACGCGATCGCCATATGATTTAGTTAAATTAGCCACCTCAATGACTTTGTCACCTAAACGTTGCCCAGGTGGGATAAAGAGTTCATTAGTTTCATTACGTTTTTGGTAATCATTGCTATTTAATTCTTCAAAACGTGCCAAACGAGCTTTACTTTTTGCTTGACGACCTTTTGGATTTTGGCGTACCCACTCCAATTCTTTTTCAATTGATTTACGACGAGCCGATTCGGTTGCCGCTTCTTGAGCTAATCGCTGATCTTTTTGTTCAAGCCAAGATGAGTAGTTACCTTCCCATGGAATACCTTCACCACGGTCTAACTCTAAAATCCAACCAGCAACATTGTCTAAGAAATAACGGTCATGGGTAACTGCAACTACGGTTCCTTCATAATCATGTAAAAAGCGTTCTAACCAAGCAACAGATTCTGCATCCAAATGGTTGGTTGGTTCATCAATTAATAACATGTCAGGTTTCTCAAGTAATAATTGACAAATTGCAACACGACGTCGTTCACCACCGGATAAGTTCTCAATCTTAGCATCCCAATCTGGTAGGCGTAAGGCATCAGCTGCACGCTCTAATTGGTTATCAAGATTGTGGGCATCTTGCGATTGAATTATTGCTTCAAGCTCGGCTTGTTCTTTCGCTAATTTATCAAAATCGGCATCAGGATCGGCATAAGCGGCATAGACTTCATCTAAGCGGGCCAATGCGTTTTTAGCATCACCAACAGCCTGTTCAATTGCTTCACGTACAGTTTGTTTAGGGTCAAGCTTAGGTTCTTGAGGTAAATAACCGATTTTAATGCCTGGTTGAGGACGAGCTTCACCTTCAATCTCGGTATCTACTCCAGCCATAATTCGTAGTAATGTAGACTTACCGGCTCCATTTAAACCGAGAACACCAATTTTAGCTCCCGGAAAAAAACTTAAAGAAATATCTTTTAAAATATAGCGTTTAGGAGGAACAATCTTCCCCACGCGGTTCATGGTATAGACATATTGCGCCATAAAACATTATCCGTTTAATTAATTAAAACTAGCAAAAAGTAATGCTATGTGATTGATGGCCTATATTGTAATGATTCTAGCTGTATGGTCTAGGGTTATTTATGAATTATGTTATAAATGTAGAAAAACTATCAACTAACATATAATTCAATATTCAATTAATATATGATTGTTTACTGGATAATCTGTATAAGCATACTAAATAATTTATAAAAATTCGTAAGGAATAAAATGGAAAAACAAACTGTAATTATTGAATATTATGTTAATACCCAGTATTGGTTAGATGCTTATTATGCAAAATATGGCGTATTAGACCATGAGTTTGCACAAAAATTGAATGATTCAACACCAGATAATATGCGATACTTTACTATGTCGTTTAATAATGAAAAATTAGTCATTTTTAATAAAGATAAAAATGAAATCAACACTTTCTACTATCAAGATTTATATTGCATTAATAAAACTAAAGACGGCTATTTATTTTTTATCAATAATCAAGATTTTTATTTTGTTAGTCAACAGTCTTTCAAATCAAATGAACTAGAAATTATTCATGATTTTTTATGTGATTATTTAGGAAAAAATTTAGAAACACAAATAGCAAAGATAGACACCTATGAAATGGATATTAATAGAATCTATTATTGTTTTTATTATTTACTATTTAAAAAATCTATAATGGCCCCTATTTATATACTTGTAATGTTTTTACCATGCTATTTTTTAATAAAAGATTCTAGCCATGCATTATTTTTCGTTTGTATTACAATTATATATTCAATTGCAATCTACTTCAGTATCAAACCTGGTTTAAAATGTTCAGCTGAAAATTGGTGTAAGACAAGTAATAAAATTTTTATTTATTCAAAGGTCATTTTTTATGAAGATAGATTTACAATGACAAGTAAAACCCAATTAAGCACCACAGTTATAAAGTATGATCAATTACACAAAATAAGAAAAATAAAAAAAGGTTATCTGTTTATTATAAATTGTAATAGTGGTTATCTATTTTATAACGAGGATTTTACATCCCAACAACGACAAGTTCTTGAAGATAAACTAATGCAATATAATAATTTTTATTTAAAATAACACTCGTAAACTTACCCCACTGTTCATCTGGTGGGATAAGTTATAGCGGTAATTTGTTATAAAAAAGTGAAGATTTGTTCTTCTGGTAAACGTGATTTTGGACGATGGGCATTACCATCATTTTCAGAACGATAACCTAATGTTGCAATAACTAGGCTTTTTAGCCCCTTTTGTTTTAAGTTTAAAATTTCATCCACTTTTTCACAATCAAAGCCTTCCACTGCGGTAGAATCAACACCAATAGCAGCAGCGGCAAAAAGTAATTGTCCTAATGCTAAATAAGTTTGTTTACCTTCCCAACTCTGTTGTGACTCAATTGTCTTACTATTTTTAGTGACAAAGAAACGTCTTGACTCATCCTGAGTTTGTTTTAGTTCGGATGATGGTAATCTGCCATCTTTCTCTTCTTGGTTAAGCAAATTAACTAAATGGGCATCTTCTAAAGGTGATTTAATACAAAATAAAATAGTATGAGATGAATCGGTTACTCGTGGCTGATTAAATTCAGCTATAGCTGGTAAAATTTTATTTTTAGCTGCATCATTATCAATAATATAAAAATGCCAAGGTTGTGAATTAACTGAAGATGGACTGTTTCTTAAAACTGTAAGTAATTGTTCTATTTTTTCTTTGGGAATTTTTTTACTTTTATCATAATGTTTGGTGGTATAACGTTTTTGAGAAATTTCGACAATGTTCATCTTTTGACCCCATCTTATTAATTGTGAGTAAATAATAGTTAGTATGAATTTTAAATTTGATTAATCAGATATCTTAGTCAAAATTACGATCTAAATGCTTATAGAAATATAGCACCAATCAAATTTAATTAGTAGCAACTTAGTTATCATAATTGAATATTATTATATAGAAATATTTTTTACTTAAACAATTCATCGTTGCTAAAAGATACAAACCATTTTAGTTTTTTTAAGAATATAATTTAAACAAAATAAACGATGAAATCATTTACATTAACAAAAATTAATATTATTATAATATAAGTGCTTAATAAGCATATTCGTTTAAAAGCAATGCAATGGAAAATGCGCTAATTAGAAGACGTTATCATGGATAGAAAATACGTTATTTTTACGAGTAAAGCTGTAGCAATAAAATTATACATACTTGTTATTATACTATGTCTATTCTATAGCATCCCTGTTCTCGCATTAAATGAAGTAACCGCTTCTAATATAAATGGTAATTCACCCTATATTACAATAAATCAAGATAGATCTCCTTCCGATATAATTGATTTACTCTGGATAGCAGTAAAAAAAGACGATAACCAAACGCAAATAGCACCGTCCACTAATGAACAAGGACCAGTTGAAGATCCAAATTTAATCTATTATCGCCCTGATTTTAACTCTTCCCCTGATGAATTAATCGACTTGCCTAGTTCTATTGACACATTTGATAAAATTATCACGTTGGTATCTGATTATAAAAAGGAACAAGAAGAGCTCGAAACAATTTTAACTGACAAACAATATTTTGAAGATAATGATGGTGATGATGGATTTAAAGCAACAGGGACGTTCAAAATTGAGATTAAAGATAGTGACAATAAGGCTGTTAAATTAAGTGATAAATTAGATGATTGCGTTGGCTTTTATGCTGTAACTTTAACTACCTCAGATTCAGAACTTTCAACCACTTATGGTTTACCTAATAATAAAAACTATCCTAGTGCTAGCAAAACTTACTATGTTAGATCATTAAGTGGTGGCTTACCCCATGTTTGTTGGTTACAACCTTCATTAGAAAAAGGTTATCCTCCCTATTCCTATACACAGCAAGAATATGATGATTATTTCAATGAATGGCCACGTTATAAAGACCAAACCACAGTTTGGTCGCCAACTAAAGGGTTTAAGCCGGCCGAAAAACACTTAGAACGCCCTTGGGCAAATTTTCCAACTACCGCTGCAGATAAATTATATTTTAATGTTGTGTTATCAGGTGCAAAATGGCAGGATGTGAGTTATACAAAAAGTCGAGAAAGTCAGGCTGTTGGATTAAAATTAAGCGGTAAAAACAATATACTTAGGGTTGAGTTTAGTGGTCCAACTTTTAGTGAAAAACCTGACGATGCCATTCTTGATGAATTATGGGATCTGGGGTTTTCATTAAAAGTAGGTAATAGGGTTATTTATAGTTTTGAATTAGAGTATTGGTTTTTTATCTCTACTGACACTGTCAAAGGCTTGAAATATGCTAATCAATATTGTCAGTGTAAAGGGGGAATCGCTATGTATCCTACAGAAAGATATGAGGCAACCAATGCTCTTTATCACACCGAAATTGACGAAGAAAATAATAGAAATAATTATATCCGTACAACCGAAACTCTCTTAGGTGAATGGGGTAATACAATTAATGAAGTTTACCCTAGTGATGATTTAGGTAATGTGATGTCAAATATGGTCTGGACATCGAGTAGAGTTTACGATGATGATTACAACAATTTAATTAGAAAAAGTCATAAAGTTAAACCAAAATTACGTATTACTGGTGACGATGACGACGATGATGATTGGGATGATGATGGCTGGGATGACGATGACGATGACGATGACGAATGCAAGGGGGAACCACGTGATTACGACCCCTACTATACACATTTTTACGCACTTGATCTCAATGATGGTAGTATTAAAAAGATGCCAAAAGAAACCGAAGGCTTAAGAGTAATTTGTGTATCTGATTAATATTTGATTTAATCAATATTTATTATTGACATTAAGTTTTTTTTTTGATAGAAATAGTATCAATATTTATACATAACACAATAATTGAGAAGTTAATGATTAAATGTACTAACCTCCTACTCAGCCTCCTCCTCGCATTAGTGTGCGCGGATAGCTTGTGTGTGGAGTAAAAGTGATTTAATAATTGACTCAACAAATTTACAAGAACCCGCGCTAAAGTGCGGGTTTTTTGTTTTCTTAACTTGAAATACCGGGATAGCGCTAAAATATAAAGGAAATAACAATGAGCGATCAAATTATTATTTTTGACACAACATTACGTGATGGTGAACAGGCGTTACAAGCAAGTTTGAGTGTTAAAGAAAAACTACAAATAGCTTTAGCATTAGAAAGAATGCAAGTAGATGTAATGGAAGTCGGTTTTCCAATCTCATCTCCAGGTGATTTTGAATCAGTACAAACTATTGCTAAAACCATTAAAAATAGTCGTGTTTGTGCATTATCTCGTTGTATTGATAAAGACATTGATGTAGCAGCTGAAGCTTTAAAAGTAGCCGATCAATTTCGTATTCATACTTTTATGGCAACATCAACGTTACATGTTAAAGACAAATTAAAAATGACATTTGATGATGTCGTTGAACAGGCAGTGCACTGTGTTAAACGTGCACGTAATTATACAGATGATGTGGAGTTTTCTTGTGAAGATGCAGGCCGTACCCCAATTGATAACTTATGTAGGATTGTTGAAGCAGCAATTCAAGCAGGGGCAACCACGATCAATATACCGGATACTGTCGGTTATACTGTCCCTTATCAATTTGGTGGCATTATTCATACCTTATTTGAACGTGTCCCGAACATTGATAAAGCGATTATCTCTGTTCATTGCCATGATGACTTGGGCATGTCGGTGGCTAACTCGATTAGCGCGATTCAAGAAGGTGCCAGGCAGATTGAAGGGGCGATGAATGGTTTAGGTGAACGAGCTGGTAATACGGCTTTAGAAGAGGTTATTATGGCGATTAAAGTCCGCCAAAATATCTTAAACGTTCACACAAATATTAATCATCAAGAGATCTATCGTACCAGTCAAATCGTCAGCCAAATTACTAACACACCAATACCCTCTAATAAGGCGGTAATTGGTAGTAATGCTTTTGCTCACTCATCAGGAATTCATCAAGATGGAGTGCTAAAAAATCGTGAAACCTATGAAATAATGACCCCTGAATCAATCGGCTTAAATCAAATTCAACTAAATTTAACCTCACGCTCAGGCCGAGCAGCGGTAAAACATCGCTTAGCTGAATTAGGTTATCAAGATAATGATTATAATTTAGATCAAGTTTACCAAGCCTTTTTAGAACTTGCCGATAAAAAAGGCCAAGTTTTCGATTATGATTTAGAAGCATTGATTTTTATTAATCAACTAAAAGATGATGAAGAGCATTATGTATTGGATTATTTTAATGTACAATCTGGCTCTACTGTCGTTTCAACAGCTTCAGTTAGTTTGATCATCGGCGATCAAAAATATTCAGATGCAGCAACAGGTAATGGCCCTGTTGATGCTGTTTATCAAGCGATAAATCGTATTACTGGCGAACCTATTTCAATTGTGAAATACCAATTAGCATCTAAAGGACAGGGTGAAAATGCCTTGGGTCAAGTCGATATCGTTGCCGAATATAAAGGACGTAAATTCCATGGAGTTGGGCTTGCTACCGACATTGTTCATTCATCAGCATTAGCATTAATTAATGTGTTAAATAATGTTTATAGAGCAAATCAGGTTGCAGAACAAAAACAGAAATTGCAGCAAGACTAAAAAGTAAACATTGTTTCGTTACTTAATAACGAAATACTTAAAATATAATTAGATTGTTAAGGAATAGATATGTCACAAAATTACCATATTGCAGTATTACCTGGTGACGGTATAGGCCCAGAAGTGATGAAACAAGCCTATAAAGTGTTAGATGTTATTCGACAAAAATATAACCTAGCCATTACAACTAGTGAATATGATGTAGGTGGTGCTGCAATTGATATTCATGGTTGCCCGCTACCAAAAGAAACACTAGAAGGATGTGAAAAAGCCGATGCTATCTTATTTGGTTCAGTTGGCGGTCCAAAATGGACAAATTTACCACCAGACCAACAACCTGAACGCGGTGCTCTACTGCCATTACGCAAACATTTTAAATTATTTGCCAATATGCGCCCTGCTAGTTTATATCAAGGTTTAGAAGAATTATGTCCGTTACGTGAAGATATTGCTAAGCGTGGCTTTGATATTTTATGTATGCGCGAGTTAACTGGTGGTATCTATTTCGGTTTGCCAAAAGGTCGTGAAGGAACAGGTCCACAAGAGCGTGCTTTTGATACTGAAGTTTATCACCGCTTTGAAATTGAACGAATTGCCCGTATGGGATTTGAAGCAGCCAAAATCCGTCGTAAAAAAGTAACGTCTGTAGATAAAGCAAATGTTCTACAAACTTCCATTTTGTGGCGTGAAGTTGTAAGTGAAGTAGCTAAACAATACCCTGATGTCACATTAGAGCATATGTATATTGATAATGCCACTATGCAATTAGTGAAAGATCCTGCACAATTTGATGTATTACTTTGTTCTAACTTATTTGGTGATATCTTATCAGATGAATGCGCCATGATTACTGGCTCAATGGGAATGTTACCTTCTGCTAGTTTAAATGAAGATGGCTTTGGTTTATATGAACCCGCTGGTGGTAGTGCACCAGATATTGCAGGTAAAAATATTGCTAATCCTGCTGCACAAATTTTATCATTAGCACTATTAGTCCGTTATAGTTTAAAACGTGATGATATTGCTAAAGCCATTGAAAATGCAGTTAATAAAGCTTTAGAACAAGGTACTCGTACTATTGATCTTGCTCGTGGTGGTAGTTATGTTTCTACCGATGAAATGGGCGATACCATTTGTCGTTTAATTTAATTTTTAAAGTAAGGGTTAATATATCTTATTAACCCTTTTGCAAGAATATTAAAGGAATATAAGCAATGTCTACAAAACCAAAAACATTGTATCAAAAATTATACGATGCACATGTTGTCTATGAAGCACCTAATGAAACGCCTATTTTGTATATTGATCGCCATTTAGTCCATGAAGTTACTTCTCCACAAGCATTCGATGGCTTACGAGCAATGAATCGTAAAGTTCGTCAACCACACAAAACATTTGCTACTATGGATCACAATACTTCAACGAAAAGCAATGATTTAAGTGCTTGTAGTGAAATGGCGCGAATCCAATTAACTGAATTAGCCAAGAATGCAGAAGAATTTGGTGTATCTTTATATGGGTTACAAAGTCCATTACGCGGTATTGTTCATGTTGTTGGTCCAGAACAAGGGATGACATTACCTGGTATGACCATTGTTTGTGGTGATTCTCATACAGCAACACATGGTGCTTTTGGCGCATTAGCTTTTGGTATTGGGACATCGGAAGTTGAACATGTTTTAGCCACTCAAACGTTGAAACAAGGTCGAGCTAAAACAATGAAAATTGAAGTCAAAGGTAAAGTAGCTGATGGTATTACCGCAAAAGATATTATCTTAGCGATCATTGGTAAAACAACCAGTGCAGGTGGTACTGGTCATGTAGTTGAGTTTTGTGGAGAAGCAATAACTTCTTTATCAATGGAAGGCCGAATGACATTATGTAATATGGCAATTGAAATGGGGGCTAAAGCTGGATTAGTTGCACCAGATGAAACCACTTTTGAATATTTAAAAGGACGACAATTCTCTCCTAAAGGCGATGACTTTGAGCAAGCTGTCGCCTATTGGAAAACTTTAAAAACCGATGAAGGTGCACACTTTGATACCATTGTTACTTTGGAAGGTAAAGATATTGCGCCACAAGTAACTTGGGGTACTAACCCAGGCCAAGTAACTGCTATTGATTCTCAAGTACCAAATCCTCAAGATTTTTCCGATCCAATTGAAAAACATTCTGCTGAAAGAGCTTTGGCTTATATGGGATTAACAGCCGGTACCAAAATGTCAGATATCAAGATCAATAAAGTATTTATTGGATCATGTACTAATTCCCGTATTGAAGATCTTCGCGCCGCAGCTGAAGTTGCTAAAGGTCGTAAAGTTGCCGATGGTGTTCAGGCCCTTGTCGTACCAGGTTCAGGTCCAGTAAGAGAACAAGCTGAAGCGGAAGGATTAGATAAAATTTTTATCGATGCTGGATTTGAGTGGCGTTTACCAGGATGTTCAATGTGTTTAGCGATGAATGATGATAAATTAGCTCCAGGTGATCGCTGTGCATCTACCAGTAATCGTAATTTTGAAGGTCGACAAGGTCGTGATGCAAGAACACATCTCGTCAGCCCTGCAATGGCAGCCGCAGCAGCCATTACTGGTCATTTTACTGATATTCGCAAACCATTTTAAGGAGGCTGTCATGGCAAAATTTACAACACATACAGGATTAGTCGTTCCTTTAGATGCAGCGAACGTTGATACCGATGCAATTATTCCTAAACAATTTTTACAAAAAGTTACTCGTACTGGATTTGGACAACATGCGTTTCATGAATGGCGATTTTTAGATGATGCCGGTAAACAACCTAATCCTGAATTTGTACTAAATAAACCACGATATGTAGGCGCGAGTATTTTATTAGCTCGTGAAAACTTTGGTTGTGGCTCATCTCGAGAACATGCTCCGTGGGCATTAACTGACTATGGATTTAAAACTATTATTGGCTCTAGCTTTGCTGATATTTTTTATAATAACTCATTCAATAATCAACTATTATTAGTTAACTTGTCTGAAGAAGAAGTTGATGAGTTATTTAAACTTGTTGAAGCAAATGAAGGAATTGAGTTCACTATTGATTTAGTTAACGAAGTCGTGATCGCTGGTGACAAACAATATTCATTTAAAATTGATGCCTTCAAACGCCACTGTTTATTAAATGGTTTAGACAATATTGGCTTAACCCTGCAACATGAAGATGCTATCAGCTCTTTTGAGCATAAAATTCCTACATTCTTAAATTAATTTATTTAGGCGCGCAAGCGCCTTGTATAGGAATAATTAATGACAACCCATCACGATAAAGTAAATCAACAGTTCGGCCAGCAAGCTAACGCCTACTTAACCAGTAAAGTTCATGCTCAAGGTGCTGATCTTGAATATCTAGCCAGTTTTTTAACTAATTATCCTAATGCTGAATTTTTAGATATGGGATGTGGAGCAGGCCATGTCAGTTTTATTGCAGCAAAACAGGTTAAACACGTAACAGCTTACGATCTATCAGAGCAAATGTTAGCGGTGGTTGAACAAACTGCGAATGAACGTAACTTAAAAAATATTACCACCGTACAAGGTTATGCTGAACATCAACCATTTGACGATAACTATTTTGATCTTGTCGTCAGCCGTTATTCTGCCCATCATTGGCAGGATGTGGGTAAAAGTTTGCGTGAATTACATCGGATCACCAAACCAAATGGTAAATTAATTATTATGGATGTCGTTTCTCCTGGTCAACCTATTTTAGATATTTGGTTACAAACAGTTGAAGCACTACGTGATACATCCCACGTACGCGACTATACGCCTGGCGAATGGCTGACATTTTTAAGCGAAGCTGGATTTACTATTGATAAGATTCAACGCCATCGTTTACCCTTGACTTTTGATAGTTGGATAAAACGTATGCGTACACCGAATAATTTAGTGGATGCGATAAGAACTTATCAAATAAGTGCATCTCAAGATACAAAATCTTACTTCGAATTACAATCAGATGGATCTTTTACCTCTGATATGATGACTATCGAAACACAAAAAGTGATTTAAAAATTAATAGTAAAATAATCGAAAACAGCCAATTATTATCAAAGCTGTTTTCGTTGATTTGACGGTGGTATCGATAAAGATTCACGATATTTAGCAACCGTTCGACGGGCAATAATAATCCCTTGATTTTCTAAAATTGAAACTAGTTTACTATCACTTAAAGGTTTTTTAGCATCTTCTTCAGAAATATATTTTTTAATTAAAGCCCGAATTGCTGTCGATGATGCTTCACCACCAGATTCAGTATTAACATGGCTAGAGAAAAAGAATTTCAACTCAAATATACCATTAGGGCATTGTAAATATTTTTGCGTTGTAACGCGTGAAATTGTTGATTCATGCATATCAATCGCCATAGCAACATCTGACAAAATCATTGGTTTCATATATTCAGCACCATTTTCAAAAAATTCTTGTTGGTGCTCAACAATAAATTGACTCACTTTTAATAGTGTCTCATTACGATTTTCGACACTTTTAATAAACCAATTTGCATCTTGCAAATGCGCGCGAATGTATTGGCTATCATTTTCATTACTAATTTTTTCCATTGCCGCATATTGTTGATTAATGCGCAGTGTCGGAACGGTATCGCTGTTTAATTCAGCTATCCATTTCCCATCCATCTTTTTTACCACAAGATCAGGAATAACATAATCCGGAGGTAAGGTATTGACCGAATCACCAGGATAAGGTTGTAAATGCTGGATAAAATTAATGGCTTCTTTTAACTGTTCGTCCGTAGCATTTAAGCGTTTTTTCAATGTTCGATAATCATGATTTGCTAATAAATCTAAATAGTTATCAATAATCTGTTTAACTAATACTGGCGGAGTTAAATGCTGAGTTTGAATAGATAGACATTCTTGTAAAGATCTCGCTCCAACACCGATTGGATCAAAATGCCAAATTCGCTTTAAAACTGCCTCAACCTCATCAAGTTCAATTTGACTATTGCCTTGTTCTTCTAGAATTTCTTCAGTTGAAACGGTTAGATAACCTCTGTCATCAATAGCTTCAATAATCGAAACAGCAATTGCACGATCAATGTCACTAAATGGTGTTAAATCTAATTGCCATTTTAAGTAATCATGCAATGTTTCATGTGTTTCACCTTGATAGATTGGTAACTCATCATTACGATAATCTGAGTGAGTTCCTGAGGGAGTACCAGCTGTGTAAATATCATCTAATGAGGCATCTAATGGAATATCCTCGGGGATTTCTTGGCTATCTAATGCTTCACGAGTATCAATATTTTCGTTTAGTTCATCTTGTTCAACATTAATTTCATCATACTGTTCAGCAATCTCTAATAATGGATTGTTTTCGAGTACAGTTTGAATTTCTTGACGTAATTCTAAAGTCGACAATTGCAACAATCGAATAGCTAATTGTAATTGTGGCGTCATTGACAACTGTTGCGAAACCTTCAGTTGTAAGCCTTGTTTCATCATAATCTATAATCTAAATTCATGTCCTAAATAAACACGTTTAACATAGTCATTATTTAATATACTATCTGGTGTACCTTCAGCAATTAAATGTCCCTTATTCACTATATAGGCTCGTTCACAAACATCAAGTGTTTCACGAACATTATGATCGGTAATCAGTACGCCTAAACCACGATCACGTAGGTGTTTAATAATATTTTTAATATCAATTACCGAAATGGGATCTACACCCGCAAATGGTTCATCGAGTAAAATGAATTTAGGATTTGCCGCCAATGCCCTAGCTATCTCAACTCGTCGCCGTTCTCCTCCGGATAATGATTGGCCAATATTGTCTCGGATATGGGTAATATGAAATTCTTCGAGTAACTCTTCTGCTCGATTAATCTTTTCATTTTTATCAATATCATTGCGAGTTTCTAAAATAGCCATAATATTATCAATAACAGAAAGTTTCCTAAATATTGATGCCTCTTGAGGCAAATACCCTATTCCTTTTTGCGCTCTCTCATGTAATGGCAAAATACTGATATCATGATCATCAAGGTAAATTTTTCCGGCATTTAAAGTCACAATACCAACCACCATATAAAAAGTGGTAGTTTTACCAGCACCGTTAGGGCCAAGTAAACCAACTATTTCACCAGAGTTTACGGTTAAACTAACATCTTCAACAACTCGTCGTTTTTTATAAACTTTAGCAAGATTTTCCGCTTTTAAAATTGCCATTTATTTATTCATCTCTTTTACTTGACTTGGAATGATAGTACTTTTCACTCGGCCTTTTTTACCTGGTTGTGCAACTATTTGCTGTTTTTTCACATCATAAGTAATAATTGAGCTACTTATATGGTTATCTTGTTGAAATAACACTGCATTACCTTGTAATACTATATTATTTTCTTTAACATTATAGATAACCTGTTGTGAATGACCGGTCACAATTTTATTATTTTGTGGAAGAATTTGTTTATATTTTACCGGTTTACCATATGCAGTTATTTTTTGTTTACTTGTATCTTGCATATCTGTAATCACCACTTTATCTGCCCATATTGTCAAACCTTCTTGGATAATCTGGACATTACCATTAAAAGTAATAATATTTTTTTCAATATCTATTTGCTGATTATCTGCATCAACTGTGATGGGTTTATTATCGGCAAACATTTTTTGATTTTGTGAGGCAGATGGCGTAACAACATTAGGGTCATCAGCAAAACAAGCAAATGATGCGCATAGCATAAAAAATAATGGAAAAAATGTTTGTTTTTTTGATCTCATTTTTTATTGAGCCTCACTATTATAAAAAGTTTTTATATTTTCAAGTATATTAGCCGTTTTTTCGCGCAAATTACCAATTAATCCCAAACCTGTTGAGAAAAAACCAACTCCTCTAATTTTTACCGGATCTTTAGACGTTACAATTTGCGTTGTTAAATCAACTACTGCATCATCGGTTAGTACTTGCTGTAACTGAGAATCAGGTGTTAAATTAGTTAATGTCACATCTTGATACAGATAAATTAGTTTATCTTTTGTCAAAGTCGCCCGTTTTGCTTGAATATGCCATGTAGCAGCATGCTCCTGATCATAAAGTGTAACATTAGGTAAATCAAAATCAGTATTTTCATTATTATCAAAATGTTTTACTTTGCCTGATTCAATTTTATATACCATATTACCGGACAAATCATAAACATTAGTAACCATATCATCACTTTGATAAATTGGCGTTTCAGGCTGATTTGCATTTGATGGCGTGCTCAACACATCATCATTTTTTTGATAACTATAATAAACACCAACTATCAAAATAAGAAGTAATAGACAGATTAAATTTTTTTTATTCATAGTTTACGTTAATTACCTGAATAAGATTAATCAATAACGTAGGCACACCATTATGACAAATCATCTAAATATTAATTTATTTTACTTTATTTTTTATTAAATTAATATCTGACATTGCAAGAAGTTAAATGACATTCTGATAATAATTCAGATACATTAATATTAATACCATAAATACCTCAAAATATACCAATAAATATATTTTAATGTATTTGATAATAGATTAATAATAATTGTCATCTATTTGAATTTAAATAAAATATTACGTTCTTCATTGATTGATTAATTATTTACTATAATATATCTATTAATATATAAAATTTTTAGTAATATAGATCTATTATGCTTAATTTTTAAGTCTGAAAATTAGCTATAATCATTTAATAATGATTAAAAATATCATTAGGAAATCAATATGTTATTTAGATTAAAAAACAGTCTCTATTTATTAACTTTTTTATTAATGCTGGAAGCAGCTAGTTTTTATCATTATGCTTATGCTGATTTAAATGTTAATGAGAGTAAAATTGGCACAATTGTCGACGAATTCAATGGAGTTAAAGTTTACTATAATGGCAATATAAATCATGTCAGTAGTCGCAATGTAACTAAAGATGGTTATAATTTAGGTCTTAAATATCAATGTGTTGAATTTATTAAACGTTACTATTATGAACGTTTCAATCACAAAATGCCGGATAGTTATGGCCATGCAAAAGATTTTTTCGATGATTCTATTCCTGATGGCAAAATGAATACCAGACGTAATCTACTTCAGTTCCATAATGGATCAACCACCAAACCTAAAGTAGAAGATATTATTGTTTTAGGCTGGTCTCAATATGGCCATGTTGCTATTATCAGTAAAGTTAGCGACAATGAGATCGAAATTGTTCAGCAAAATCCAGGCCCTAACGCAAGCAGTCGGGTGACTTTTCCGTTAATTTATAAAGATGGATTATGGAAAATAGAAGGTTATCGTGTTTTCGGATATTTGCGTAAACGTTAAACAATTAATTAAATAATGGTTTATAAATAATAAACCTTTCAATGTTAACTTTGTTTAACAATAGGCTATTATTATAAAATACCTTATTAGGTATAAAATTAATATTTGATATTAAAAGCATTTAATTGTTTTTCAGGAATCAATTCTGTAACATTTATCGCTGTTATACGGGCTGAAGCTGGCCCACCCTGTTCAAACCATTGTATTAATTTAGCAATTGATATGCTATCCCCTTGTATTAGTATTTCTACATCACCATTATCTAAATTTTTAACATAACCAACTAAACCTAGTTTGGTCGCTTGTTGATAAGTAAAGAAGCGAAAACCAACACCCTGTACACGACCACACACTCGAATTTTAACTTGTCGTATCATAATAGAAAGTTTCAGTTATTATTTATAATGATTAATCTCATTATAAATATTTTTTCTTAACTTAATCTTATTATTTACCTAAGCTAATCAACAAACCAATCATTACGTTGTTGTGACACTATATTTATGGTTTGTAGAATAGTAGATAAATGTTCATGCAGCGCCAATGCCGCCATTTCCGGATCATGTTTTTTTAGTGCCATAACGATTTTTTTGTGTTGCTTTACTAAGTCTTCTGGTGGAGAAATATCTTCTAAGGTGAGATATCGAACTCTGTCCATCATTGCTTTGATATTTTCGACCGTTTCCCAAGCCATTGGACAATCGATAACATTCATTATAATTTGGTGAAATTCGTCATCTTTTTCCAAAAAAGAACGAATATCTTTTCGCTTATTGGCATCTATTTGTTCGGCAAGATTTTTATCCAATAATACCAGATCGGATTCGGTAATTTCTTGTGCTACTCGTTTAATAATTGCACACTCAACGGCTTCACGGATAAATTGCCCATCAACCACTTTTTTAATGGAGATTTTTGTTACAAATGTGCCTCGCTGTGGCAAAATTTTAACTAACCCGGCTTCGGCTAACTTGATAAATGCTTCACGAACTGGCTGACGTGATACATTGAATTGACTTGAAATCTCTTTTTCAGAAAGTAAAACTCCCGGTAACACCTGACAAGTAATAATCGCTCTTCTTAATGCACGATAAACTTGCTGATTAACCGGCTCAGAAATATTTAATTCAATAAGTTTAAACATATACCATTTTTATGTAATAAAATTAAATTACAATAAATAGTAGGTGATTTTTAAATATAAGAAAAGTTTTTTTAAAAAATACTATATATTTTAAATAACTAGAAATATGATTATAGAAGGTGTAATGACTAAAATAAGCTATTACACCTTAGTTATTATCAATTATTGTTAGTTGCATTTATAGTACTAAAAAGTTCAGTTAAATTTTTAACTGTCTGTTTAGCACCTAAATCTCGCAATGCTAGGTAAGCATTTGTTACCTTATCGACAAAAAGTTGATTATGCGGTAAGTCACTACCAAACACATGAGTTAAAGACAATAAAGCTTTTACTCTATTTTCATCATCGGCACTATTTGCGACAAGCTCGTTTATTTGCATAATTGAAGGATCACTTACCTCAATAGATTTACCCGCATCATCAACCCCACTAACGTAGCGCATCCAAGCAGCAACACCTAAAGCAAGACAATCAAATGCAGTATTATTAGCTACATGATAACGAATTGAATCAAGCATTCGTTGAGGTAGCTTCAATGTTCCATCCATTGCAATTTGCCATGTACGATGTTTTAAACCGGTATTTCGATAACGATCAAGTAATGAATCAGCATAAGCAGAAAGATCAACATCTTTAACTCGCAACGTTGTTGCTTGTTCATTTAGCATTAAATGTCTAGCAGCTGTAACATAATTATTATCCTGCATACATTCATCTATATGTAAATAACCGGCTAGATAGCCTAAATATGCAAAAAAAGAATGGCTACCATTTAACATGCGTAACTTCATTTCTTCATATGGCAATACATCATTAACTAATTCTGCACCTGCTTTTTGCCATTGGGGGCGCCCTGCCACAAAATTATCTTCAATAACCCATTGCCTAAATGGTTCACCAGCAATACCAGCAGGGTCATCAATACCACCTAGTTGTTTGTTTATTTTTACCATAGTTTCTGGCGTTGCAGCTGGTACGATTCGGTCAACCATTGTAGATGGAAATGTAACATTATCATTGATCCATTGGGCTAAATCAGGATCTCGCTGTTTAGCCAATGCTAAAACAACATTACGTGTAACATGCCCATTTTCAGGCATATTATCACAAGACATCACCGTAAATGGTTTTAATCCTTGTTCTTTACGTAAACGTAATGCCTCAACAATGACGCCCGGAACAGATTTGGGTGCATAAGGATAAGAAATATCATGACTAATTAATGGATTATTAGTATCTATGGATGCTGTCGAAGGTAGATAGCAATAGCCTTTCTCAGTTACGGTTATCGATACAATCGCAATTTCAGGACGAGTCATCACCGCTAAGACTTTTTGTATTCCATCAATATCTGCATGTAATGCTTCTTTTGCAATACCAACAACGCGGGTATTCCAATTATCATAAGACATTTCACAAACACTAAATAAGCAATCTTGTTGTTTTAAATCTTGAATTTGAGCTTCACCACCAATCAAGTTAACTTCACAGTATCCCCAATCGCTATCATGCTGTGTAGCTAGTATATCCGTATAAACAGCTTGATGAGCACGATGAAAAGCGCCAAAACCGAGATGAACAATTTTGGTTTTAATTTTGCTTCTATCATAAGTTGGAACAACTACCCCCTTAGGTAGTTGTGATAAAGTTTGATTTGATAATCTCATAAAAGTCTCTAATTAATAATTAATTAAACAATAATCATTTATTTTGTAGTTTTATTTTCCTACCCATTGCTGATATTCTTTTTTAATTTTATTAGGTGCTGTTTCAGGCAATAACGCAATACCGATAACAGATAAAATACCTAATGTACCAACATACAAGGCTAATCCAGAATAATGTCCACTACACATTTGTAAAATCTTAACTGCACAAAGCCCTAAAATACCACTTCCAATTAATGAACCAACCTGCCATATCAACGCTATACCACTACAACGAATTGCTGTCGGAAATAATTCTGGGAAGAATGATGCTTGTGGTGCATAACACATAGCATGTCCTATAGGTAAGACAATTATCATTGCTAACTGAATTAACATATAATTTTGTGTATTGACCATTAAGAAAAATGGAACTATAAAAATTACTTGCAGAAGAGCGCCAAGTATATAGACTCTCTTTCTTCCCCATTTATCCGATAAAGCACCCATTAACGGGATAGTAAAAATCTCGATGACTACAGCAACAATTATTGCATCTAATACATAACTTTTATTAAATTGATTTACATTTACATAGGCTAAAACAATCACTGTAAACATGGCAAATGAACATGCTTCAATTAGTTTTGCGCCAACCCCTTTAGCAACAATCCCCGGATAATTTTTCATAACATCTTTCAACGGCATTGAAGATTCAACAGCTTTAGTTTGTCTAATTTTTTCAAAAACTGGTGATTCGTCAATACGTAATCGGATAAATAATCCCAATATAACTAAAAGTAAACTTAATAAAAATGGTATTCTCCAACCAAAATCAAGCATTTGTTCTTCTGAAAGTAATGATGTTAATAAAGCAAAAAGCGCTGAAGGTAACAAAAAACCAAGTGGTGCACCTATTTGCACCCAACTAGAGAAAAATCCGCGCTTTTCAGGCGGAGAATATTCCGCTGTCATCAACACCGCACCTGCTTGTTCGCCACCAACACCAAATCCTTGCAGAACCCTAATTAAAATTAGAATTACAGGAGCCCACCAACCAATTGATGCATAAGTTGGTAATAAACCAATAACGAATGTTCCTAATCCAACAATTAAAATAGTAATGACTAACGCTTTTTTTCTTCCTACTTTATCGCCCATATGACCAAAAACAATACCGCCAATAGGTCTAGCAAAAAAACCTACTGCATAAGTAGCAAATGCTGCAAGAGTGCTAATAAAAGGATCATTACTAGGAAAGAACAGTTGACCAAAAAAGAGTACTGCTGCCGTTCCATATGCAAAAAAATCATAATATTCTGCAGCAGTTCCAATAGATGATGCAACAGCTACACGCCTTATAATATTCCGTTTTTCTTCCATTGTTTCTAAAGTTGACATATTAATTTCCTTCATTTTTTAATTACCAATTCCACAATGTGCCATCTTCTAGACGAGCAATTGGCAAATAAGCAGGATTGTATGGATATTTTGCTGCAAGTTTTTCATCAAAATCGATTCCTAATCCGGGTTTGTCACTTGGATGCATATAACCATCATTAAAGGTCCAATTAGGCGAGAAAACTTCTAACATCTGTTCGGAATAACCCATAAATTCTTGTACACCAAAGTTAGGTACCCACATATCAAAGTGCAGCGCCGCTGCATGACAAATTGGTGATAAATCAGATGGACCATGCGAACCAGTTCTAACTTGATAAAGAGCCGCAAAATCAGCAATCCGGCGCATATGTGTAATACCACCAGCATGAGTTATCGTGGTTCGAATATAATCAATCAGTTGTTCTTCAATTAATTGTTTACAATCCCAAATGCTATTGAATACTTCACCGACAGCAATTGGTGTTACGGTATGTTGACGAATTAAACGGAAGCACTCTTGATTTTCTGCAGGTGTCGGATCTTCCATCCAAAATAGTCGGTAGTCTTCAATACTTTTGCCAAATCGTGCTGCTTCTATTGGGGTTAAACGATGATGCATGTCATGCAACAGATGTTCATTAAAACCAAATTTATTTCTTACTGCTTCAAATAATTTTGGTGTGAAATCAAGATATTTATCGGTTGCCCAAAATTGCTCTTCAGGATAATTACCTCGAGTAGCCGGCTCATAAGCTAAATTTTTACCTTTACTTTGGCCGTATGTGGTCTTCATTCCTGGTATTCCACACTGAACACGAATGGCTTTAAACCCCATTTCCTTATGTTTGGCATAATCATCCAACGCTTCTTCAATATCTTTACCAGTGGTATGGCAATAGACCATGACACCAGTACGTGAAGCTCCACCTAATAACTGATAAAGTGGCATATTGGCTACTTTACCTTTGATATCCCATAACGCCATATCAATTGCTGATATCGCTGACATGGTCACTGGCCCTCGACGCCAATAAGCACCTTTATAGAAATATTGAAATATATCTTCAATTTGACTAGCATCTCGGCCGATTAACTGTGGACAAAGATGATCTTTGAGATATGATGCGACAGATAATTCTCGTCCGTTGAGTGTCGCATCACCAACTCCATATATGCCTGAATCTGTAGTGATTTTTAATGTGACAAAGTTCCTTCCTGGACTACACACAAAAACCTCTGCTTTTACGATTTTCATTTGATACCTCTGAAAAATGATTAATGAGCAAACTTTAATTCTAATTATACTACCATACAAGTAGATTAGAAAAATTGTGTGATATTGATCACATAAATATTAACTTTATGAGAAATAAGTAATAAAAAACCCCGCTCCTCAAATTTTTGAGGAGCAGGGTTTTTTAAATGTCTAGTATAGTCGTAGATAGTTTTTTTAATAAGTAATTAATTACTTTATATAGCATCGCTTTTTATAATAAAATCACCAGTCACTCGTTAAAACCTCCTTTATTTATAATTATTAAGCATTGGGTACTATTTTGATTCTTCTAATTGATAATTACGATTCTTTTACTTTTAATATCTATGATTACCTTTGCCGTGCAGGAGCCGAAGTTATGGTCATCAAAAATGATGAAAAATCTATTGATGAATTAAAGCGATTATCGTTTTCCAAAATGGTCATTTCTCCGGGGCCGGGAACACCCGATAATGCCGGAATATCGTTATCGGCGATCAATTGCTTTGCTAATCACTGCCCAATACTTGGCATTTGTTTAGGTCATCAAGCGATTGCCCAATATTTTGGTTATAGCATTGTTAAAGCCCCAGTACCAATGCATGGTAAAATTGATGAAATTACACATGATGAGCAAGGCTTATTTGTCGGGATTAAAAATCCACTCTCCGTGGTTAGGTATCATTCTCTAATTGCCCACCCTAATTTGCCATTAAATGAGTCACCTTTAATAGTTACCGCTAAAAATAGACAAGGATTGATTATGGGATTACGACATAAAACACTGCCAATTGAATCGGTACAATTTCACCCAGAGGCAATTAAGACAGAATCTGGTTTAAAAATAATTAGTAACTTTGTTAATGGTAATTAATATGAAAATTTATATCGATTTTGAAGGTGAACGTAAATATTTTTGTGATCCAATCAAAATTATAAAATCAAACGATTATAGAGCTATTAAACTACGCATTGATGAAATCGAAAGCTTCACAAATAAAGGTTATTACGCTTGTGGTTATCTTGCTTATGAAAGTGCTATGGGGTTTAGTGAAAACAATAAAACCAAAGTTATAAAAAGCTCAAATCTTGATTTACCATTACTATTATTTGGTATTTTTGATAAGTATACGAGTGAGACGATTCCAAATTCAGATCACTTTTCACCGCTATCTTTGAACTTATCTTGTGATACTGATATTAACGAATATCAGCAAAAAATTGATTATATTCGCTCGCAAATTGAATTAGGTAATACTTACCAAACCAATTATACCATTCAATTCAGTTCACCATTTAATGGTGATCCTTTAGACTATTATCATTTTCTACAAAAAAATAATCTTGCCAATTATTGTGCCTACATAGAATTTGAAAATTATCATATTTTGTCTATATCTCCTGAACTATTTTTTAAATTAGAGGATAAGACTATTACAACGAAACCAATGAAAGGTACTACCGCCCGAGGATTGACAATACAACAAGATAAACAACAAGTAGAGTTGTTGCAATCAGAAAAAAATCTTGCTGAAAATATGATGATTGTCGATTTATTGCGTAATGATTTGAGCAGAGTTTCAAAACCAGGATCGGTCACCGTCCCACACTTATTTACCGCAGAAAAATACCCAACGGTATGGCAACTAACCTCGACTATTCAAGGAATAGTGAAAGATAATATTAACCTGTATCAACTATTGCAAGCATTGTTTCCATGTGGCTCAATCACTGGGGCTCCTAAAGCAAGTACCATGCAAATTATTAGTAATATTGAAAATTCAGCTCGTGGCGTGTATTGTGGTTCAATTGGTTATATTGACCCTTTTATGAAAAAGGCAGTATTTAATATTCCAATACGTACCTTAACCATTAATAATCAACAATTGAATTATGGTGTTGGTGGAGGTATTACCTGGGATTCAAGTGCCAATGATGAATATAACGAAGTCCTAGCGAAAACAGCTATTTTGCATAGAACGTTGTCTATGCCTGAATATATCATTGAAACCTTATTGCTAGAAAATGGAGAGTTTTTGCTACTTAATGCACATTTAGACAGATTGGACAACTCAACACAATATTTTGATTTTACATGTGATATTCAAACAATCAAACAGACATTAACGAAGCTAGCCAAAAAATATCCATTAGGAAAATATAAAGTTAGACTTCTGCAATCAAAATCAGGACAATCGGAAATAAGCATAGATTTGCTCACTACCTCAATGGTGATTGATAATATAGCTTTTGCGCCTAAAAGTGTCGATAAACATAATGTTTTTCTCTATCATAAAACAACCAATCGACAACATTTTCCTCAATTGACAGTTGGTCAAGAATATATCAATTATAATCAAAATGATGAAATTACCGAGTTTGTTAATGGTAATATCGCCCTATTAATTAATGATAAGTGGATAACGCCTGCCATTACATCAGGACTATTAGCTGGCACTATGCGACAACATTATTTAGATCAGCATAAATTAATTGAGAAAACGATAAACAAAAAAGATATTTTACAGGCCGATAAAATAGCATTTATTAATAGTGTTCGAGGTTGGGTTGAAATTGAAGAGCAGGTATTTAGTGAATTGAAAAAACAGTTATAATAATTTGAAATTAACTATCTATGACATTCCGCCATTATATCGGCGGAATGTTAAACAATAACTAATATTTGATTGAATTCGCAAATTCTAACTCTTCATCTTGCCAGCCTTGCGATAAGGCTTTTACCAGTGCGCTATAGCCATTTTTTGCCAACGGAACACTGCGTTCAATAACTTTAGTCCTAATTTGTCCTTTATTATCTGTCACTACCCAGCGCCCTTTTATCACTGCATCCCCCTTATAACTACCATGGAAACCATCAATAAAAAGCTTAATTGTTAAGGTAGGTGTAGTAATAGATTTGGTTGAGACTAAATAATTAGGTAAAAGTTGAGTTAGATCCTGCGATAATCGATCTGCAAATTGTTGAGACAATGTTGAGGCCCATAAATTATTAGTTGCTGTAACATATTTTATATCTTGTGTTTGTAAAACAATGCCTGATTTATTTAAAAAACTGGCTACTTCAATAGACTCAATCCAAATAAACTTATTGGTCGAGTGAGTCGTCACTGAATCAACATTAACTAAATTACTCGTTAATTGAAAATAATTTTTTCTTTCGGTATTTGATGAACAACCCACCATTACCGCTAATAATGCTATCAATAGTGTAATTTTAAAACATCGAATCGATTTGAACATTATTTATTTCCTCTGGCTTTTGGTTCTTGATCTTTTTTGTTTGGTGAAGAGAAAATCAATGCGTTACTTTTATTATTTAGCGTATGAAGTAAAGGAGTTAATTCATCCATCATTTGCTGAATTTTCTGTAAACTTTCATTCATTTGTGTATTAAGTTGTGAACCCGGTTGTATTCCTTTCATCGCTTCATTTAATGAACGCATAGCTCTTTGTAAATCTTTAGGCATATTTTGCATCTCTTTACTTGCCATAATTTGATTTATGGTATTCATTAAGCGTTGACTCGATTCTAAGGATTTATTAAATTGCTCCATAGTATTGTTAACAGGTAAACTATTAAAATTATCTAATAATTGCAGGATTTTTGCTTGTATTTGTGCAAATCCAGTTGATGTAGTTTCAATCGTATCGTACCCATATTGTTTAGCTAATTTAGTATCATATTTGTCTTTTAACTCTGGATAAAAATCTAAATCAATATAGAGCGCACCGGTAAATATATTTGAAGTTTTTAATGATGCTCTTAGGCCATTTTTTTGTTCATCCTTAATCAAAGCAACAATATCAATCTTATCCTCTACTAATTCAGATAAACGATCTGGCTCGATTCTAATCAATACCGGTACTTTTTGATTGAGAATTGATATATCTTTTAACATTTCCGATGTATAGAACGGTACTTCGCTCACAGTACCTAGTCTTATACCGTGATACTCTACTGGCGCCCCTTCGGTTAAACCTGAGATTGACTCATTAAGCATAATAATAAATTCTTTATACTCGGTATATTGAGAATCTTGAATCGACTTTCTATCTTCATATAATTTATATACATCGTGTTGCTTAGCCGGTTGTCCTAATTTTGCCCCATCAGGTAAATCAAAACTAATACCGCCTGACATTAGGACATCTAAAGAGGGCACATCTAAACTGGCACCACGAGAAGATAACGTTAAATTGATTCCTCCCTCTTTCCAAAATCGTACGTTTTCGGTGACTAATGCATCATAAGGTGTCGTAATAAAAATTTGATACTTCATTTTACGTGCTTCAACATCAAACTGTGACGTTTCAACATTACCAACATGATAGCCGCGAAACATCACTTTAGCACCGCGTGGCACAACACCACTTTGATCGCTATCTAAATTTAAACGAATTCCCTTTATGCTTGGATCTGATAAGGGCGGTGCATCAGATAGAATAAATGGATTATTTTTAAAGCTATGAGTATCATTCCCTGAAACAAGCTCAATATAGACGCCTGATAAAATAGTTCCTAGCCCTGTCACTCCATCACGACCAATTTCAGGTTTAACCACCCAAAATATTGAATCATTTTTCAAAAGCGGATTCATGTCGTTATAGATTCGACCTTTGATTACGACTTGTTTGTAATCATCAGATAATGTCACTTCATCAACAATACCAACATCAACGCTGCGATTTTTTATGACTGTTTTACCAGCTACAATACCACTTGCATCTTTGGCCAATAAGGTAAAAGATGTGCCTCGATCAGCAAAATGGGCATAGATAATCCATAAACCAACAACTGCGGTAACTATGGGAATAATCCATATTGCTGAAATTGCTCTAATTTTAATTATTTTTGCTGATTTATTTGAGCTTGCCATATTATTCCTATTATTTTATTTTCTAGTTGGTACTCGATCCCAAAGCAAACGTGGATCAAATTTTTGGGATGCAATCATTGTAATGATAACGACAGTAGCAAAAAAACTTACCCCTATATCAGGATATACGCCCATCATTTGTTGATTTCTCACTAAAGAACACACTACCGAAACCACAAAGATATCGATCATTGACCATTTACCAATAAATTCAACAGCATTATATAATTTCTTCATTTTTAGACAATTACGTTTTTTCTTATTCTTAACTGCCAAAGCAAAATAACAAAGCCAGCTAAGAGAAATAATTTTTAAAATAGGGATAACTACACTAGCAGCGAAAATGATTAATGCTACCGGCACATCCCCTGCTTGCCACATATAGATAACTCCATCCATAATCGTCGAACTCGATGGTGCACCAAAAACTTCAGTAATCATGATGCCAAATAAATTAGCTGGTATATAAATAATCAGTGAAGTAACTAAAAGTGCAATCGTCCACTGTACTTTATCTCTTCCTCTAAGTTGACTTTTTTGTTTACATCTTGGACATTTAGCATACTCAGCAGGAATAATTGCATGGCAACAGCTGCACAATTTTATATTTTGATAAATTCCCGTTTTACCTACTTCTAATGGTTTTAAAGTAAAATTATTACGATGGATTTCATTCCATATTTTACCGGGTGTAAAAATAACTACTGCTTTGATATAAAAGAAAACAAATAAACAAAATGCCCAAAAGGTCCCTGTAACACCAAGGCTGCCATAACTCATTAATTTAACAAAACTAACTAAAATTCCTGTCAAAAAAATCTCAGGCATACACCAATGCTGAAATTTTTCATAAACAATCAAAAGATCTCTTTTTCGATATTTAGTCAGTTTTATTTTGGAGCAAAGTAATACAATAATAGATAAATTGAGTAATGGAAAAACAAGCACAAATAAAACAAATAATGCGGAAATATAGCTATATCTATCAAAAAAAAGTATTTTGGGTATATCTAAAACACTTACACCATTAACATTACCGACTAAATTAATATCAATAAACACAAACCCACAAGCGACGATAAGCATAATTAATGAACAAAATGCATACATTGCCGCACGAAATTTCATATTGTTCTGATTTTTAAACAATGTCGTAGTACAGCGAGGACAAGTAGCTTTATGTCCAATTGCAACATCTGTTAATCCGATAACCAAATCACAATGGGAACACAATACATAATTTTGATTATCAACAGTCATCATTTTCCTTTATTTGATTGTGTATTAATTAGTAAAGATGTTTTTGATTAGCATAATGTTTATATATAAAAAACTGCCAATATTTGTTAAACGATTATGTTCTGTGGTAATTAATTTAATAAATTAATAATGGCCAAAAAGCTTCTAGATGCCAATCATATCAAATGCTTCTTTTTTATGAAAGTATTACCTAATTAAATTAGCATAATTTGATTATTATCATTTTTCAAATGGCGATTTGAAGATCGTTATTCTAAATAACTCTCAAGATAATGTTTAATTAATTGCATAACGGGATTTAGTAATAAATATTAAGAAAATTTGTGAATAATTTCACATAATTAATCAATTTAATACTGTTTATAAAAAAAACTTGATACTGTATAACAATACAGTATAATGTATCTCATATCCTTACTTATTGGAATTTAATTATATGAATGAAAACAAACAACGAGCACTTTCAGCAGCATTAAGTCAAATCGAAAAACAATTTGGTAAAGGTTCAATAATGCGTTTAGGCGACACACAAACTTTAGATGTGGACGCCGTTTCAACTGGTTCTTTAGGATTAGATATAGCATTGGGTATTGGTGGCTTACCAATGGGCAGAATTGTTGAGATCTTTGGACCTGAATCATCAGGTAAAACAACATTAACATTATCTGTTATTGCACAAGCACAGAAAGAAGGTAAAACCTGTGCATTTATCGATGCTGAGCATGCTTTAGATCCAATCTATGCTGCAAAATTAGGGGTACAAGTTGACGATTTATTAGTTTCACAACCAGACACTGGTGAACAAGCTCTTGAGATTTGTGATGCATTGGTTCGTTCTGGCGCTGTAGATGTAATTATTGTCGACTCTGTCGCAGCATTAACACCAAAAGCGGAAATTGAAGGCGAAATGGGTGATTCTCATATGGGATTACAAGCACGTTTAATGTCTCAAGCATTACGTAAGTTAACCGCTAACATCAAAAATGCGAATTGCCTTGTCGTTTTCATCAACCAAATTCGTATGAAAATTGGTGTTATGTTTGGTAATCCTGAAACAACTACTGGCGGTAACGCATTAAAATTCTATGCTTCAGTGCGTTTAGATATCCGCCGTACTGGTGCAGTAAAAGAAGGAGAAGATGTTATCGGTAGTGATACTCGGGTAAAAGTGGTTAAAAACAAAGTTGCTGCGCCATTTAGACAAGCTGAATTCCAAATTCTTTATGGATGTGGTATCTCAAAAGAAGGTGAATTGATTGATTTGGGTGTTAAACATAAATTAGTTGATAAAGCCGGCGCATGGTATAGCTATAATGGCGAGAAAGTTGGACAAGGTAAAGCTAATTCAATTAAGTTTTTACAAGAACATCCTGAAATTGCTACCGAGCTTGAAACAAAATTACGTGATTTATTATTAAATAGCCCTGCTGTTTTCTCTGCAGAGGACGAAGAATCTACAATAGAAGATGAAAATTTCGAATAATGTCACACAATCTTAATAAATTAATTTTAGCCAAAGCTGTGCAATTACTTGCACAGCGTGATCACTCTTCATATGAACTTACCAGAAAATTAACTTTATTTTTTAGTAAAAAAATAAAATGTGCAGAAGATGATTACCCAGAACAATTAACTCAACTAAAGACACAAATAGAGCATGTCATTAAACATTGTACCCAGAAACATTGGATGGATGATGAGCAATATATTGAAAAATATATATTTATGCGTGCTAATAAAGGGTATGGAAAATATAAAATTAGTTTAGAATTAAAGCAACGAGGTTTATCATCAGATATCAATAAAAAGCTTTTAAGCATAGTTGATATTAATTGGTCTGAGATAGCTTATCAACAATTGTTGAAAAAGTTTAAAGTTATCGATTCTAAAAATAATCAACAAAAACAAAAGGTAGTACAGTTTTTAACCTCCAGAGGTTTTACACAAAATGATATAAAAACTGCGTATAGTTTATTGACTTAAACCATTATAGTCCCTACAATACTAAGCATTATGAATGCCCATTGCGTAAAAAGCTCTCAAGATCTTTTAATTTTATTCCTTACTAATAGTAATTAGATCAATCGCTGTATTAAGAATATTTACTTTTCAACTTAAGTTGTAACGGGTATATTACTATGTCTAAAAATTTATCGTTTAATATGGAAGCATAAATGAAAAGCACTGCAGAAATTCGTCAAAATTTTCTTGACTTTTTCCATAGCAAAGGACACGAAATTGTTGCGAGTAGTTCCCTTGTTCCACATAATGATCCAACACTTTTATTCACCAATGCGGGAATGAATCAATTTAAAGATGTTTTTCTTGGTATCGATAAACGATCTTATACCAGAGCAACAACATCACAACGTTGTGTGCGTGCTGGAGGCAAACATAATGACCTTGACAATGTAGGTTATACAGCTCGGCATCATACTTTTTTTGAAATGCTAGGAAACTTTAGTTTTGGCGATTATTTCAAACATGACGCGATTCATTTTGCATGGGAATTATTAACTAGTGAAAAATGGTTTAACCTGCCAAAAGATCGCTTAACAGTAACCGTGTATGAAACCGACGACGAAGCTTATGCAATCTGGGAAAATGAAATTGGTATTCCGAAAGAGCGTATTATTCGTATAGGTGATAATAAAGGTGCGCCATATGCGTCTGATAACTTTTGGCAAATGGGCGATACTGGACCTTGTGGACCTTGTACTGAAATTTTTTATGATCATGGTGATCATATTTGGGGGGGACCTCCAGGAAGTGCGGAAGAAGATGGTGACCGTTTTATTGAAATTTGGAACATCGTATTCATGCAATTCAATCGTCATGCTGATGGTACAATGGAACAGTTACCTAAACCTTCCGTTGATACAGGCATGGGACTTGAACGCATAGCGGCAGTGTTACAGCATGTCAACTCAAACTACGATATTGATCTGTTTAAAAAATTAATAAAAGATGCTGCACAAATCATCCAAACCAACGATTTAGAAAGTAAATCATTACGAGTTATTGCTGATCATATACGTTCTTGTGCTTTTTTAGTTTCCGATGGAGTGTTACCTTCAAACGAAGGCCGAGGTTACGTATTACGTCGAATTATACGCCGAGCAGTACGTCATGGACATATGCTAGGTGCTAAAGATATTTTCTTCTATAAGTTAGTTAAACCATTAATTGATGTAATGGGAAGCGCCGCTAATGAATTAGCAAATAACCAAAAATTAGTTGAAGAAACCCTAAAAATAGAAGAAGAACAGTTCTTAAAAACATTAGAACGGGGCTTATTTTTACTTGATCAAGAGCTAGGTAAGATTACTAATGCAATACTACCGGGAGATGTTGCATTTAAACTATATGATACTTACGGTTTCCCATTAGATCTTACTGCTGATGTGTGTCGTGAAAAAAACATCACTATTGATGAAGATAGTTTTAATCAATGCATGGAAGAACAACGAAAACGAGCTAGAGAATCAAGTTCATTTACTGTTGATTATAGTAATATGATTAAACTTGATGATAAAACTGAATTTTTAGGTTATAAACTAACCGAATCATCAGGAAAAGTCATTGCAATTTTCCAAGATGGGAATAAAGTTGATGCTATCAATGCCGGCGATACAGCAATTGTCATCTTAGACAAAACACCATTTTATGGTGAATCAGGTGGTCAAGTTGGTGATAAAGGTGTATTAAGCTCAGCTAATCTAGTATTCGGTGTGACTGATAGCCAAAAATATGGTAAAAGTATTGGTCACATTGGTAAAGTCACCAAAGGTACATTAAAAGTTGGTGATATCGTAACCGCTGCAATAGATGTAGAAATACGAGAACGTATTCGTCGTAACCATTCGGCGACACATTTATTGCAAGCTGCTCTACAACGTATTTTAGGAAATCATGTACATCAAAAGGGATCACTAGTTAATGACAGTTACCTTCGATTTGATTTCTCGCATAATCAACCTATTACGCAAGAACAAATTGTTGAAATTGAAAATCTAGTTAATCAACAAATACGTCGTAACTTACCAGTTGACATAGAACTGATGCCAATTGATCAGGCTAAAAATAAAGGTGCTATGGCATTATTTGGTGAGAAGTACGAAGATATTGTTAGAGTATTAACCATGGGCGATTTCTCTATCGAACTTTGTGGTGGCACACATGTTGATAGAACTGGAGATATAGGCCTATTTAAAATTACTTCTGAATCAAGTATTGCCTCAGGGGTACGTCGTATTGAAGCCACTTCTGGACAAAATGCGATGGAATACATACATCATGAATCCAATTTATTAAACCAAATTGGACAATTGGTTAAAAGTGATAAATCAGCGGTGTTATCACGAATAGAGCAATTGCTCGATCAAAATAAAGCATTAGAAAAAGCAATGGAGCAACTAAAGGCCCAACAAGCTAGCCAACAAAGTGGGCAATTGCTTGATCAATGCGAAAAAATAAATAATAAAAACTTGCTAATTGCTAAACTTGATAATGTCGAAGCAAAAATGTTACGCACAATGATTGATGATTTGAAAAATCAATTAAAAACCGGCGTAATTATTTTAGCGGCTGTTAATGGAGACAAAATCAATTTAGCTGCTGGTGTAACTAATGATTTATTAAGCATTGTTAAAGCTGGCGAATTAGTATCTCAATTAGCATTAAAAGTAGGTGGTAAAGGTGGTGGGCGGCCTGATTTCGCTCAAGCAGGTGGAATGGATCTTTCAGCGTTACCAGAAGCGTTATCTTCTGTAAAAAAAGAAATCAGTAATAAATTACAAGCAAGTTAGCCAGATGTGCTCCAGTGTTTGTTTGTTAATTAAACATTAGTGTATTTCTGTAAAATTCCGTCTTTCTATCTTATTGATGGGGGGCTGACGAAGCTATATCTTAAAATTGTTTGGATATATACTTAACTGATATTAGGAGATCTAATGTTAATTTTAACTCGGAGAGTAGGTGAAACACTTATAATTGGTGACGATGTTGTTATTACCGTTTTAGGCGTGAAGGGTAATCAGGTCAGAGTCGGTATTAATGCACCTAAAGAAGTTTCTATTCATAGAGAAGAAATATACAACAGAATTCATCAATCGCAAGATAAAAGTGATGAATCAGTTCAGCCCAAAGAGTAATATTGGGCACGAAATAAACAACTAGCACGAGTTCTTAAAAAAATGTTTGACTTATTTTTTCTAGAACGTAATATGTGCGCCACACATTATGATTTTGTTGTTGAAGCAAAGTCATAATGTTTTGGTGAGATGGCCGAGAGGCTGAAGGCGCTCCCCTGCTAAGGGAGTATGCGGTCAAAAGCTGCATCGAGGGTTCGAATCCCTCTCTCACCGCCATTTAAAAATTAAAATATGCATCCGTAGCTCAGCTGGATAGAGTACCCGGCTACGAACCGGGCGGTCAGGGGTTCGAATCCCTTCGGATGCACCATTTTAAAATATTCAATACGCATCCGTAGCTCAGCTGGATAGAGTACCCGGCTACGAACCGGGCGGTCAGGGGTTCGAATCCCTTCGGATGCACCATTTTTTTACGAACTTACACGCATCCGTAGCTCAGCTGGATAGAGCACTCGGCTTCGAACCGAGCGGTCAGGGGTTCGAATCCCTTCGGGTGCGCCATTAAGCATCCAAAAGCATTTCGATTTCTTATAATCAAAAAAATAATGATTTATATCAACTATCAGCTTAACTGATAGCAATGACTTAATTTTCATTAGATATTTCTCTTTGTATATTTTGATAAAAATAGAATACTAAAATATGAAAATTATTTTGTTATACTCATCACCTCAGTTTATGAATTAAAATGACAAGTATTAAAGAATCATGCTTTAAATATATATCCAATAAAACACTAAATATAATACACTTGATTAACTACCCTATCCTGATCCCTTAACTAACACAAAAACGGCTAATAATGCTCATTTAGAGCCTTTTACAAAGCATTTAATCTATAGCTATATTCTTAATCTTATCCGCCCCTAATCATTGCTATAAAATTCGAATAGGGCGAGATAAATAAAAAAGCTCAAAAGGCACTCTTTAAACATGCAAAAAACTCTAGATAAAACGTTTTATGGATTAAAAAGAAATAGTTTTATTATTAAAAAGATTACAACATAAATACGAATGTAAATTTGCAAAGAGAGAAAAGTAACAAATTTATTATATTTTACTTTTAGATTAAAAAAAGCCGACTTTGTCAGCTTTAATTAATAATGATTTTATCTTTTAGTTATATAATTAGGCAAATGATAATATTGCCGTACTAATCACAACTATCAATAAAACCCATAGTACAATAGCAATAATTCCGCAAACCATCCC
The DNA here is from genome assembly GCF_984569125.1 of Gilliamella sp. LMG 34362. NCBI lineage: Bacteria > Pseudomonadati > Pseudomonadota > Gammaproteobacteria > Orbales > Orbaceae > Gilliamella > Gilliamella sp. LMG 34362. Next base: position 2,343,433 of record NZ_OZ474902.1, read on the forward strand.
GGCTGTAGCAAAACCTGCACCATTTTTATTATTATTTCTTATATCACTCTTAGCAATAGCACTTAACACTATAGCAACAATAGCCACAGCAATACTAAAAAGCCCCATAGGAATTAATGATACAATCCCACAAATCATTCCTGCTATAGCAAAACCACTTGTTGCCTTGTTCTGTTCTTGTTCCATTTACCTTCTACCCTGTAAAATTTTTGAAAAGTTAAAATAAATAGCAGTTAAGTATAATCTTGTCATTTTTGCAGATCAATATAAGATCCATTCAAGGCGAACTATCACCAATTATCAAATATCTCACTAAATTTCTCAAAAAACTTATAAAGGATAGTTGATGAGAAAAGAATCTAAAAAAGCATTTTGGCTTTTTTCATTGATTATTTTGACTTTTATATAGGATTTTGAGGAAAAAATTATTCAGAATAATAATCCAAACGATACAGCTTAAAATTTTAATAAGAGATAAATTAGAAAAATATAGTTCCTGTAGTAAATAAATTATTTGGAATTTGATTTAATACTGTTGAAAAATAGAATAAAAGATTACCTATAGAACAACGTTTTTAATATTACATATTTTCTAAAAAATAACTGTTAATAACTTGTATTTGTATTTGCTTTTAATAATAATAGTCACCTTAAAATATCAAGTAAGATACGCAGCAGTAACAAACACAAAAATAATAAATTTTATATGTATAGAATTTTGACATATAACGAGTAATTATTTTCTTATCCAAAAAATAAATTTATAAATATCATTTAGCATTGTTCGGACCAGCCACTCCGGTTGAATCCCGAAACAATTCTAGTATACTTAACTCACGAATTTCATATGTGTTATTAATCATACTTTTTTATTTATATGTTTTGTTAGCTGTACTAAAATAAGAAATTAAATAACATTTATAAACAATAATGGACTCTTTTTATGTTGGACCCAAATTTACTTCGAAATGAATTAGATCTCGTTGCTAGCAAATTAGCTCGCCGTGGATTTAAATTAGATGTTGAGACTATTCGACAACTTGAAGAAAAACGTAAAACACTACAGGTTGAAACAGAAAACTTACAAGCGCAGCGTAATGCTCGCTCGAAAGCAATTGGTGAAGCAAAAGCACGCGGTGAAGATATTTCAACTGTGCGCGAAGAAGTAAACAAATTAGGTGAAAAGCTTAACAGTGCAAAAACAGAACTTGATAAGCTCCTCAACCAAATTAAAGACATTTCTGCCAACATCCCCAATATTCCTAATGATGCTGTGCCAGATGGTAAAGATGAGAATGATAATGTTGAAATTTCTCGTTTTGGCACGCCAAGAACCTTCGATTTTCCTATTCAAGATCATGTTGCATTAGGTGAACGTTTTGGTGGTCTTGATTTTGCTGCTGGTGTAAAACTAACTGGCGCTCGTTTTGTGGTAATGAAATCACAAATAGCCCGTTTACATCGTGCAATTACGCAATTTATGCTAGACCTACATACTGAACAACATGGCTATGCTGAAATTTATGTACCATATCTAGTGAATCAAGCTACGCTTTTTGGAACAGGTCAATTACCTAAATTCGCGGGAGATCTATTCCATACCAAACCGCTTGATGAAGAGTCTGAAAGTAGTAATTATGCACTAATCCCAACTGCAGAAGTGCCAGTTACTAATTTAGTGCGTGATGAAATTCTTGATGAAAGCGTATTACCATTAAAAATGACAGCTCATACCCCTTGTTTCCGTTCTGAAGCTGGTTCATATGGTAAAGACACCCGTGGCTTAATTCGTATGCATCAATTTGATAAAGTTGAATTAGTGCAAATTGTTAAACCAGAAGAATCAATGCAAGCATTAGAAGAATTAACTGCACATGCTGAAAAAGTTTTACAATTATTAGAATTGCCATATCGTAAAATTATACTTTGTACTGGGGATATGGGCTTTGGTTCTTGCAAAACCTATGATCTAGAAGTTTGGGTACCAGCACAAAATACTTATCGTGAAATATCTTCATGCTCAAATATGTGGGATTTCCAAGCACGTCGTATGCAAGCTCGTTACCGCAATAAAGCTGATAATAAAACCTATTTAGTACATACCCTAAATGGTTCAGGTTTAGCCGTTGGACGTACACTGGTTGCTATAATGGAAAATTATCAACAAGCAGACGGAACAATTAAAGTACCATCAGTATTAGTACCATATATGAATGGCCTTGAAGTTATTGGTTAGTTTTATAATTTCAAATATTCATTGTAGCGCTATTCATTAGCGCTATTTTTTTATTAATTAAGGTAAATAAGATGATAAAAGGTGTTGCATTATCAATCCTAGCATCATGTCTTTTTGGCTTGCTGTATTACTATCCAGTATTATTGCAACCTTTATCTGTAGTAGATATTTTTTGCTGGCGATTGTTAACATCTTTTCCGGCTATTATTGTATTAATTCTGATTGAAAAGCAATGGTCATCTATATCCGCCCTTTTTATTCGAATTAAAGATAAGCCTTATCTTTTAGTTGGGTTATTATTTTCTTCTTTTCTACTAACTATTCAAATGCTTATTTTTATTTGGGCACCAATTAATGGACATGGATTATCGGCTTCACTTGGCTATTTTTTATTACCATTAAGTATGGTGGTCTTTGGGCAAATTTTCTATAAAGAAAGGCTAAGTATTTTTCAAAAAATTGCGGTATTACTCGCTAGCATAGGTGTTATATCAGAAATCTATATTACTGGCGCTTTCTCTTGGGAAACTGCCATCATCGCCTTGGGTTATCCTATTTACTTTATGACACGACGCAAATTACAGATAGAAGGTATTGCAGGAACCTTTTCGGACTTCTTTTTTATATTTATAGGCTGTCTGATTTATTTTCTTTTACATTATCCATGTAATAAGATTATAAGTGATTTATCTCATTTTCATATTTTTATTCCAATGCTCGGTATTATTACTGCCATCGCCTTTGCTATGTATTTTGTCGCTAGACGGCTGTTACCGCTTGGACTATTTGGATTACTAGGATATGTAGAGCCCGTATTACTTACTGTTGTTTCTGTATTATTTTTACATGAATCAATATCCACAGAGCATATTTTACCATATGGGCTTATTTGGTTATCAGTTTGTGTGCTAGCTCTGGAGGGAACTATTTATATACTACGAACAGTAAAACGAAAAAGATTAAAATAGTACATAAAAAGGCTCCATAATAGATGCCTTTTTACTAGTTAATTAACTTTATTTACTAAATGTCACATACTGACCATAACTTTCAATAATTGCTTGAATTCGATCCAATGTTTCTCGTGGTGGAGCTTCTACACCTTCTAACATATATTTATCACCCAGTGTATCCCATTTATATGCACCGAGCTTATGGTATGGGAGTAATTCAACTCTTTCAATATTATCCATTCCTTGAATAAATTGACCAAGTAAATGGGCTGAATTATCATCATCCGTCCATCCTGGTACAACAACATAGCGGATCCAAGTTCGTTTATTTATTTTTTGAAGATATTTAGCAAATTCTAAAACCCGTTTATTTGGAACACCTACCAATTTTTGGTGTATATCATCATTCACTTGTTTTAAATCAAGCATCACAAGATCAGTTACTTCCATTAACTCTTCAACGGTATGATCAAGTTGTCTTGCATAACCATTAGTATCTAAACAGGTATGAATACCCTCAGCATGACAAGCTTTAAACCACTCAGTGATAAATTCTGATTGTAAGGTTGCTTCACCACCAGATGCTGTTACGCCACCACCATTAGGCATAATAAAATTTTTATAAGTGATGATCTCTTTCATCAGCTCAGCAACAGTAATTTCACGTCCTGCTTTTAAATCCCATGTGTCACGATTGTGACAATATAAGCAGCGCATTAAACATCCTTGAAAGAAAACAATGAAGCGAATACCTGGCCCATCAACTGTACCAAAAGACTCAAAAGAGTGAATACGACCTTTAATCGGTTGTTCTGTTGTCATAATAATATTTTTTTCCATAACAATTCTCTGATAATTGCTTACATTGCTCTTATTTCTTATTTTAACTCAGTTATGCTAATGCTTTCACCAATTACACCAATAAGTGAGAAACGATATTAATTCAATAACTTTTTAAGCAGAAAATTTCAATTACAAAAAAATAGCGCCCTTAAAGGACGCTATTTAATTTAAGCTTATTATTAACTAAATTACATTGATTGAGTGAAAGTACGTGTAATAACGTCTTTTTGTTGTTCTTTAGTTAATGAGTTAAAACGTACTGCATATCCAGACACACGAATAGTTAATTGTGGATATTTTTCAGGATGTTCCATCGCATCTAATAATGTTTCACGATTTAATACGTTAACATTTAAATGTTGACCACCTTCCACAGTTGCTTCGTGATGGAAATAACCATCCATTAAGCCGGCAAGATTACGTTTACGTGCATCATCATCTTTACCTAATGCATTAGGAACGATTGAGAAAGTATATGAAATACCATCTTTCGCATAAGCAAACGGTAATTTAGCAACAGAAGTTAATGAAGCTACCGCACCTTTTTGGTCACGTCCGTGCATTGGGTTAGCGCCTGGTCCAAATGGAGCACCTGCACGACGTCCGTCTGGAGTGTTACCTGTTTTCTTACCATATACAACGTTTGAAGTAATGGTTAATACAGACTGTGTAGGAATTGCATTACGATAAGTTTTAAGTTTTTGAATTTTCTTCATGAAACGTTCAACTAAATCAACAGCAATGTCATCAACACGTGGATCATTGTTACCGAATTGTGGATATTCACCTTCAATTTCAAAGTCAACTGCAAGACCATCTTCATCACGAATAGTTTTTACTTTCGCATATTTAATTGCAGATAAAGAGTCAGCTGCAACAGAAAGGCCTGCAATACCACATGCCATAGTACGAATAATATCACGGTCATGTAACGCCATTAATGAAGCTTCATAACTATATTTATCATGCATATAGTGAATAGCATTTAGCGCAGTTACATATTGTTTAGCTAACCAATTCATAAAATGATCTAAACGAGCGAATACTTTATCAAAATCTAAATATTCGTCTGTAATTGGATCTTCTTTAGGCCCAACTTGCATTTTTAATTTCTCGTCCACACCACCATTGATTGCATAAAGAAGAGTTTTTGCAAGGTTAGCACGAGCACCAAAGAATTGCATTTGTTTACCAACAATCATTGGGCTTACACAACATGCGATAGCATAGTCATCGTTGTTAAAATCAGGGCGCATCAAATCATCATTTTCATATTGTAATGAAGATGTATCGATAGATACTTTTGAAGCAAATTCTTTAAATCCAGAAGGTAACTGTTCAGACCAAAGAATTGTCATATTTGGCTCTGGAGAAGGCCCCATGGTATATAAAGTGTTTAAGAAACGGAATGATGTTTTAGTCACTAATGTACGACCATCAATACCCATACCCGCGATAGATTCAGTTGCCCAGATTGGGTCACCAGAGAATAATTCATCATATTCAGGAGTACGTAAGAAACGAACCATACGTAATTTCATAACGAAATGGTCGACAATTTCTTGTGCTTCTTCTTCCGTAATTAAGCCAGCTGCAAGATCACGTTGGAAGTAAATATCGAAGAATGTTGAAGTACGACCAAGAGACATCGCCGCACCATTTTGAGATTTAACCGCCGCTAAATAACCAAAATAAGTCCATTGAACAGCTTCTTGTGCTGTAGTTGCTGGTGCTGAAATATCAAAACCGTATTTCGCTGCCATTTCTTTAATTTGACCTAGTGCGCGATGTTGTTCAGCAATTTCTTCACGACGTTGCATAGTCATTGGTAAATCAACGCCATTTTCAAAGTCAGCTTGTAATGAAGTGAATTGCGCAAATTTATCTTGCATTAAGTAATCGATACCGTAAAGAGCTACACGACGGTAGTCACCAATGATACGACCACGACCATAAGCATCAGGAAGACCGGTAATAACGCCTGATTTACGACAACGAAGAATATCTGGAGTATAAATATCAAACACACCTTGGTTGTGAGTTTTACGATATTCAGTGAAGATTTTTTTGACTAATGGATCTAAAGTTCTGTCGTAAGCTTTACAAGAGTTTTCGATCATTTTGATACCACCAAACGGGATAATCGCACGTTTTAGTGGTTTTTCAGTTTGCAAACCAACAATTTTCTCTAAATCTTTTTCAATATAACCTGCATCATGGGCAGTAATAGTTGAAATTACACTGGTATCAAAATCAACTGGTGTATGAGTGGAGTTTTCAAATTTGATGCCTTCCATAACTTTATCCCACAATTTAGTGGTAGCATCGGTAGCGCCAGCTAAGAAAGATTCATCACCCTCATAAGGTGTGTAATTTGTTTGAATGAAATCACGAACATTGACATTATTTTGCCAATCACCTTCTTTAAATCCTTTCCAAGCTTTTGCTTGTACTTCGTTTAAATTACTCATAATTATTAACCTCAGGTTTACATAAATACCTATCTACTCTTATATAAGGGTAAATATTATAAAATCAATGTGGCTTACGAAGATATAAAGCCCAATAAGGTAGCGCTACAGCTAAACCACCCAATATATTCCCAATTGTTACCGGGATTAAATTATTTAAGACAAAATGCTCAATTGTTAATGAATTAAACGTATCAGCAGATACGCCTACCGCCGTCCAAAACTCAGGTGATGCAAAGTTTTTAATAACAATGCCCATCGGAATCATAAACATGTTTGCAATGCTATGCTCAAAACCACTGGCGACAAACATAGCTACAGGTAATACCATAATTAACATTTTATCAAGTAAACTACGACCCGCATAACTCATCCAAGCCGCTAAACAAACCATTAAATTAGCGAGTAAACCTAAGCATACGGCTTCAATAAAGGTATGGTGTAATTTATGATCTGCAGTTTGTAATACATTCAATCCCCACAAACCATTGGCTACCATATATTGTCCAGAAAACCAAATAATTGTTACAAACAGTATAGCACCAATAAAGTTACCAATATAGACAAAAATCCAATTACGAATCATTTTTGTCCAACTAATTTTATGGGTCATTTTAGGTAATATAGTTAATACTGTTGAAGTGAAAAGATCAGAGCCACAACAGACAACTAACATTAATCCTAACGAGAAACAGATACCACCAACTAATTTAGCCAAACCAAAAGCAACTGTTGCTGTCCCAGTCGTAACAGTGATATAAAAGACAAAAGCTATTGATATGAATACACCAGCGATGATGGCAGATAAGATAGTACTACTAGGGTGTTTATTTACTTTATAATTGCCAATTTCTTCGGCAATTTGGGTCATTTGTGCAGGAGAAAATGAGTCCACAAGCTTATCATTACTCAAGTTGACATCCTCAAAAAAACTAGGGTTTTATGAGACGCATAGTATACTCAAAAATTGAAGTAGATCACGTTTTTTTTATTAAAAATCTTTAAAACTTAAAAAATCATTAGTTATTAACATTGTGAAATGTATATAAAATAGCCACTCTTCATATCTTTTATTCAGATTTAAAAAAGTGGCTAATAATCATCAATTATTTGTTATCTAAGATCTTACTCACTTTCACCAAATAATTACGTGATTCTTGGGAAACATGTGAGGTCACTAATTTTCGATAAACTTGTTGGGGTGTCATTGAGTTAATAATATTAATGGCTTCATTCCTATCATTAGAAAAAGTACGTAATACACTACCAGCACCACCATTATAGGAAGTTATCATTGCATATCTTAATGAAATTGGATTATTTATACCGGCTAAATATTTATTTTTTAACAGTGATAAATAAGCGGTTCCCATATCAACATTATTACGTGGATCCAGTAAAAATTGGCGACTGGGTTCGCCTGATTTGCCTCGGGATTTAAATATATCTCGACCAGCGGTATGTTGTTGAACTTGCATTAATCCTAACGCATCAGTACGACTGACTGCATAAGGGTTAAATGCAGATTCTACTTCCATAATGGCTAAAATTAATCGTTCATCAATAAAATAACGATTTGATGCTTCAGTAACAAGTGGTAAGAATTTTCTTGCACGTTCATTAATATGATTTGGAACTAACTTGATTTCAACATAGGTAATTTTATGAGAACCAGATGAACGAGCTTTTAGATTATTGGCAAGTAAATAATCAGCAAAACTGTTCGCCCTGCCACTCCAACGAATGGGTTGTCTTTCTTGGTCAAGAACCTGATTATATAAAAATGGTTCTTCTGATAAGTTCTGACTTATTTTATCACGGCGGATGATATCAACCGGTTCTGGCATAAGTAACGTCGAAACAATAGCATCTTTTAAATGGGCAAGTGGGGTATCAGATAAAGTCTCAATTGTTATTACGCCTGAAACAAAATTGATGTGGACGCGTGTTTGCAAATTATCTTCATACTGAACATAATCTTTTGGTCCGGCAATAAGAATTTCTTTAGGCCCCCAAATTTGTTCTATATTATTTGCATACTGACTGATTAAAATATTAAATGCATTGGTATCCTTTATATAATAATCTTCATCGGTACTTTTGTTTTTTGAACCAGGACAAGCTGTTAATAAAGTTACGGAAACGAGTAACGTAATAATTTTATAATTATTTTTCATTTTAGCTCTCAATTTTCAGGTTTATACCCATCAACAACAACGTCTTCACCTTCAAACAAAAACTTAACCATTTCAGTTTCAATTTTTTTACGATGTTCTAAATTCATCATATTAAATTTATTTTCATTAATTAACATTGTTTGTTTTTTAAGCCATTCTTGCCATGCAATCTTTGAAATTTCATTATAAATACGTTTACCCAATTCACCTGGATAAAGCTGAAAATCTAATCCTTCGGATTCTTTTTTTAAATAATGGCAATAAACAATGCGACTCATATTTATTCCTATCTTATCGACAATTATTAATTAACCATTGATTATACCCGAAAATAATTATAGAAAAGAACAAAATATATAACTTTCTTTAAAATGAATATAAATTCAATAATTATGAATAAATATTAACTTTACTATCTTTTTAAATAACATAAAATATAAAAGGATTGTTGGTTAAAATAAGGATTAAATAATGCAGCCCGAAATTACACGAGATCTGTTTGATAAAGTAATTCTACCCGTTTATTCGCCCGCTAACTTTATACCTGTGAAAGGAAATGGTAGTCGAGTATGGGATCAAAATGGTGAAGAATACATCGATTTTGCTGGAGGTATAGCTGTCAATGCTCTCGGTCATTGTCATCCTCAGTTGATCAATGCTCTACAGCAACAAAGCGAACAATTATGGCATGTTAGTAATGTTTTTACCAATGAACCGGCACTACGACTTGCCCAAAAAATTATTGAAAATACTTTTGCTGAACGTGTGTTTTTTGCTAATTCAGGTGCCGAAGCAAATGAAGCAGCTTTTAAATTAGCAAGATATTATGCTGCTGAAAAGTATAGTCCATATAAGACGAAAATTATCGCATTTTATCAATCTTTTCATGGCCGTACTTTTTTTACTGTATCAGTCGGCGGGCAAGCTAAATACTCCGATGGCTTTGGGCCGAAACCTGCTGATATCATTCATGTTCCTTTTAATGATTTAGATGCTGTTAAAGCCGTAATGGATGATCATACTTGTGCTGTAGTTTTAGAACCAGTGCAAGGTGAAGGAGGATTAACTTCTGCCACACCAGAGTTTTTAAAAGGTGTACGAGCACTTTGTGATCAAAATAACGCCCTATTAGTCTTTGATGAAGTACAATGCGGTATGGGGCGAACAGGCAGTTTATATACATATCAACAATATGATGTCATTCCTGATATTTTAACTTCCGCTAAGGCTCTCGGTGGTGGCTTTCCTATTAGTGCAATGCTAACTACAAATGAGATTGCATCGGTAATGCATCCTGGTGTTCATGGTACCACTTATGGTGGAAATCCACTGGCTTGTGCCGTTGGTTGTGCTGCTTTCGATATCATTAATAGCCCAGAAGTACTTGAAGGTGTTCAAAAACGTCGGGCAATGTTTATTGAACAACTTGAAACTATTAATGATAAATTCAAAGTATTTCGAGAGTATCGAGGTAAAGGCTTGCTTTTAGGTGCTGAATTACAACCTGAATTTCATAGTAAGGCACGAGATTTTTTAAATGTTGCTACCGAGTATAAAGTAATGATACTAAATGCAGGGCCAAATGTACTACGTTTTACGCCATCTTTAATTATCTCGGAAGATGAAATAAAAGAAGGCATGAACCGATTTGGCAAAGCAGTCGAAAAAGTTGTCAATTCTTAAGTTTTTCTATACAGTAACGGCATTTTAAGTGATTAAGTGCCGTTAATGCACTTAAAGGATATTGTTTATGACCGACATTCGACCATTAAATTATGCTAAAACGCATTTTATCTTAAGTGCCCCTGACATTACACATTTACCAATTGATACTGGCGTTGAAATTGCATTTGCCGGACGTTCCAATGCGGGTAAATCAAGTGCACTCAATACATTAACCAATCAAAAAGCCCTAGCAAGAACCAGTAAAACACCAGGACGAACACAACTAATCAACCTTTTCGAAGTTGAAGAAAACTGTCGCTTAGTAGATTTACCTGGTTATGGTTATGCGCAAGTTCCTGAAGCGATTAAACGCAAGTGGCAAAAATCACTTGGTGAGTATTTGCAAAAACGAGAAAGTTTAAAAGGTTTAGTTGTCTTAATGGATATTAGACACCCATTAAAGGATTTGGACCAACAAATGATTGAATGGGCTGTATCAGTAAATATTCCTGTAATGTTATTATTAACTAAAGCCGATAAACTGGCTTCTGGTGCACAAAAAAAACAAGTTAATATGGTCAAAGAAGCCATTTTACCTTTTCAAGGTGATATTACTGTTGCTCCTTTCTCATCGCCAAAACGTGTTGGTTTAGAAGCTTTAAAGCAAAAACTAGATGAATGGTTTAGCCAACAATAATGGAACATTATGAATAACAGTGCATTTTCTTTCCAAACATTAACGCCGGAGCTGATTCTTGATAGCTTAGCCGTCATAGGTATCTACGTTGATTCAGGCCTTACGGCTTTAAATAGCTATGAAAATCGTGTATATCAATTTTCTGATGAAAATCGCACTCGTTATGTCGTTAAATATTATCGTCCTCATCGCTGGGATAAATTACAAATTATTGAAGAACATCAATTTACTCAGCAATTAGTCCAAGCCGATATTCCAGCCATTGCACCAACAACAATTAATAATAATACCGTGCATGAATATCAAGGTTATCTTTTTACTTTATTTCCAAGCGTTGGCGCACGACAATATGAAATCGATAATTTAGAGCAATTTGATTCCGTCGCAACTATGCTCGGTCGAATTCATCAAATTGGCGCAAAACAACCTTTTGAACACCGTCCAACCATAGGTTTGCAAGAATATCTTTATCAACCTCAAGAAATTTTGTTATCTAACGCAATCGTCCCGAATAAAATCCAAACAGATCTTAAAATCATCCTCCGCAATTTAATTAAAACTGTTGAACAATATTGGCATAACGATTGGCAACCAATTCGATTACATGCCGATTGTCATCCGGGAAATATTTTATGGCATGATAAAGCTATTATTGTTGATTTTGATGATGCTAGAAATGGCCCTGCAATACAAGATATCTGGATGCTACTCAATGGTGATCAACAACAGCAGAGAATTCAATTATCAAGTTTTATTGAACTTTATGAAGAATTTTTCCCATTTAATCATGATCAATTAATATTAATTGAACCGTTACGGGCGATGCGAATAGTCCATCATTTGGCATGGATTATCGAACGCTGGCAAGATCCAGCGTTTCCTCGTGCTTTCCCTTGGTTAACCGATATTGATTTTTGGCAACAACAATTAAAACAATTTAACCAACAAATTGAAGCAATTAAAGCTCCGCCATTACAGTTATTATCAATTATGTAAACAACCAATAATATTAAATAGTTTTCATATTTAGAAAAATAAATAATTCATTGAGGCTTGGAGAGATAGAAACTAGCTTTTCTTTTTGAATTTTGGTTAACTGTTTAATACGATATTCTACTTTCAACGCAGTTGATCTATCGCCAACACTTAGTTGATAGACGATAGCAAGATCCTTGTGCCCTTTTAGATGTTTTGCCCCTTTCCCCATTTGATGTTGATGTAATCTTCGAGTAACATCAGTAGTGATACCAGTATATAAAGATTGTTTTGCGGTTCTTATGATATATAAAAACCACACAGCAGCTTTGGTTTGCATAAAAAATAGTCGCTGTTAATAATAAACAGATCATATCATTAAGTTAATTTTTATAAATAGTTAAATCTATTTTTTCTATTAAACTAACTAGGTTACTCACTTTACTAAAATTTGCTTATATTAGTTTAGTTGAAAGGCTTTAAAACTATTTAATATTCTGCTTATTTAACTTCGAAGTATGTATTAATAACTGTCAGTGATTGATTTACTTTAAGTGGGATAATGTTTAAGATAGCTTAATTTTTTATCTCGCTTAGGACTACAAAATTTGAATAACTTTGCAAAAATTATTGAAATTGAACGCGGCAATATAAAGTTTGCCTATGTGCAAAATGATGAAATCAATTATTTAGACCTTTTTGACCAATTTCTGGCTGAAGAAGGACATCATGAATTACTTGATCCAAGTGATAGAATTGAGCGATATACTTATTTGATCAATCATGAGAAAACTAAATTCATTTTTAAAATTGATGGTGGTGTTGAACATCGTTTAGAACGCCGTATTATAGCCAAACTCACTGGTGACTTTTATTTCAATTTAATTCATAAGCTAGCAAAAATATCATTGGACAAATGTGATATAGCTTATGAACTTTATCTAGTCGCATTTGATAAAGTGACTAAACGCCATTATATGATTTTTAATTTTATTGAAGGCCGATCATTAAAATGGGAAGAAATGGCAACCTATGGTGAACAAATAAAAAACTGCATTGAGAAATTACATAGTTATAATTTAGTTTCCAATGACATTCATGGTGGAAATTTTATTTTAACACCAGAAGGAACAATCAAAGCGATCGATTTAACTAACTCTGGTTTTATTTGGCTTACCAAAGCTAATGATGCTATTGAGTTGCGTGAACGTTTTGGTATTAAAATTAAAGTACCAGTTATAGCAATGACAATAAAAAAATTCACCCATGGTTTTAAACGATTATCACGAAAAATTCGTGGTAAAAAAGACTAATAATAAAATTGAGAGAAAAACTAATTTCTCTCAATTTCTCGCCAATATTATTATTTTAATTTTATGTAAAACAAATTACTGACTAATTTTTAATACTAAAAAATATTTATATTTTCATCTTTTAAATACTAGTAAATCCTTGTATAACCAGCTAGAATTAAACAAGTTAATCAAGCTAGGATGAGATATGAGAAAGTTAATTGGTTTTACTGTTTTAGTAATGTTACTAACTGGCTGTGCTTCTCAAAAGATGCAATCAATCTATCAAGCTCAAGGAGTAGAAATTGCCCAAAATGCTGACGGTGTTGATATAATAAATAAATATAGTATTTCTCGTCCTATTACTGTTCTTCATTCTTCATTATCAGTTTGTATTGCCCAAGAACTTGATAACAGCCCTGTGGTTTTAAATAGCGACAACTATTTGGGGTCTGCATGGTGGCCATACTATAATATGCCTACGCAACAAGCCATTACCATCAATGGTGGTGATACCATCAAATTAGTTGAGGGTAATAATATTGTTGCCAATGCGGTTACCGATTATCAATCACAATCTAAATACTTTATCAGTTATACCTTAACAACTACTCGTAATGCTAAAAATATTCATTATTTATTTAGTAACATCAAACAAGCTCAACAACATACCGGATCGATCGCTAATGATGGATTTCAAAATGTAAAAACGCTAGAAAGATCACATCCAGATTTAGTTATTGATGCACTTAATAAAGAAGTCGATAAAATTCAAGCTTGCTTATTACGCTAATCCTCACTCCTTCCTTAAAAAATTTTTGAGGAAAGGGGTTAGGAAATATAAAATTAATACTAAATTTTGTTGATTTTTTAAATATTATCAAAAAAGTTCAATAAATTATTAATGTAAAAATGGATATGATTATTGAAGTAATTTTTGAAAAATTACTTTTGGGAAATTAGTCAAGTTATAAATGATAAAGCAGACTTATTCGAGATATTTATTCATTAAATTGTAAAATGATAAAAAGCGATTTATTAAATACTAGACCTAGCAGAAAGTTATATTTCTCTTTTAATTACATCAAATGGACTACAACTACACTTCCCCATTATTTTTCCATGAATTCTAAATTAGATATTCATTTGCTGCAAAGCAAATAAAGCCCAAATAGCTTAATAATTAATCTATAAAAAATTAAGGAACAAGTTTTGATATACCTAAAAGGGGCAAAAATTAAGGATTGGTTGATTTCATTAGCTTAATGAATATAAGAGCATCCTAATAAATTAGTCATTACTAATTTTAGTATTTTAAAAATTGTTTAAATATAAATGTCTTTATAAATCAATAATTATATTAGTAACATACTTACATTAATTACAAAATTAGTTAGATAACTTTCTTATTCTTCTGATTTATATCTACCTAACTATACTGCTTATGTACTATAAAAACATAAAGAGGTTTAGTTATGAGCATACTTCAAGATATAAAAAAAAATAAGATGTATATAGGTTCTCTCCCCCTTCCTATATTTTTAGTTTGTTCCATTATAGTTATTATTGCCGCCCAACTGGACATGCTACCAAAAACATTAATTGGTGGTTTTGCCGTGATATTACCTTTAGGTTGGTTTTTGGGAACTGTCGGACAAAATATTCCATTTTTCAAAAAATTTGGAGCCCCTGCTATTCTGTCATTAATCGTTCCTTCATTATTAGTTTACTATGGTGTATTTGACGAAAATACCCTATCGGCGACAAAAATGTTAATGAAAGAATCTAACTTTTTACTCTTTTATATCGCCAGTTTAGTATGTGGTAGTATTCTTGGTATGCATAGAGTCATTTTAGTTCAAGGCTTTATTCGCATGATGATCCCGATGTTATTAGGAATGTGTTTAGCAGCACTAGTTGGTGTAGCTGTCGCTGTAGCTTTTGGTGATACTTGGGAACACGCCTTTTTCTATACTGTTTCACCAGTAATGGCTGGAGGAATTGGTGAAGGTGTTTTACAACTTTCTAATGCTTATAGCAATATCCTAAATCAAGATTATGATAGTTTCGTTAGTGCATTAATTCCAGCTACAGTAGTTGGTAACTTTTTTGCAATTACCTTTACAGCCATTATGAGCAGAATTGGTGAAGTTAAACCTCATTTAAGTGGTCATGGTCAATTGGTAAAAATTGAGTTTGATGGATTAGCTGAAGCATTAAAAGATGATAAAACGCCACTTGATGCTCGTTCAATGAGTGGTGCAGTAATGATTTTAGCCACTTTATTCATTTTTGGAATGATTTTAGAAAAAATGATTCATTTCCCTGGTCCTGTTTTAATGATTATTGCTACTGCAGTAGTTAAATACTTCCGTTTATTACCAGAAAGTGTAGAACGTGGTAGCCAACAATGGTACAAATTTATTTCGGGCAATTTTACTTTCCCTTTAATGGCTGGATTAGGTCTACTTTATATCGATTTAGCCAGTGTAGTTAATGTATTAACTATCCCGTATTTCATTACCATTATCGCTATTGTTTTTACTGTTTCAATGACAGGATTTGTCTGCAGCTTCTTCTTAAAAATGTATCCTGTTGAAGCATCTATTATTTCATCTTGCCAAAGTGGTATGGGCGGGACTGGTGATGTCGCCATACTTTCCACAGCAAATAGAATGAACTTAATGCCTTTTGCTCAGGTCGCAACCAGATTAGGAGGAGCTTTGATGGTGATATGTACTACAGCACTAATGCGTTATTTACATATGTAAATTTATATAAAATAGAGTTAATTAAGTTATAAAAAGTTTTAGACAAATTATTACGTTAATTTAATCTTACAAAATATCTAACATATATTTAATATATTTAAAAAGGTAAATATTATGACAACAGTACAAGAAAAAGCATTAGCAATCAGTAAGCAAATGCATGGTAAATTTGAAACTCATTCTAAAGTGCCTGTTAACTCAATGGCAGATCTTAGTGTTGCTTATACACCTGGGGTTGCCGCAGTGTGTACTGAAATAGCTAAAAATCCTGAATCAGTTTACGAATATACGAGTAAACGTAATTTAGTAGCTGTTATTACAGATGGTTCTGCTGTATTAGGTTTAGGAAATATTGGACCAGAAGCAGCTATTCCAGTAATGGAAGGAAAAGCAATTTTATTCAAACAATTTGCTAATGTTGATGCAATACCACTATCAATTAATACACAAGATCCAGATGAGTTAGTTAAACATATTGCTGCATTGGCTCCTTCATTTGGTGGAATAAATCTAGAAGATATTAGTGCACCAAGATGTTTTGAAATTGAAAAAAGATTACAAGAAATATTGGATATACCTGTTTTCCATGATGATCAACATGGCACAGCAATTGTGGTATTAGCAGCACTATATAATGCCTTAAAAGTTGCTGGCAAATCGATAGAATCAGCTAAAGTTGTGATTAATGGCGGAGGAGCAGCTGGTTTAGCAATCGCCGATATGTTATTAGCTGCTGGAGTCTCCGATCTTAAAATTGTTGATAAAATTGGCATATTATCTGAAGATGATACTTCGTTACCGCCTCATCATTTAGCTATGGCGAAAAGAACCAATAAAACTAAACAAAAAGGTACATTAGAAGATGCAGTTAAAGGTGCTGATGTATTCATTGGTGTATCTGCGCCGGGAGTACTGAAACCTGAATGGGTTAAAACAATGGCCGAAAAATCGATTATTTTTGCTATGGCAAACCCTACACCAGAAATATTCCCTGATGAGGCCAAAGCTGCAGGTGCTTATATTGTTGGAACTGGGCGTAGTGATTACCCAAATCAAATCAATAATGTGTTAGCGTTCCCTGGCATATTTAGAGGAGCCTTAGATGCTAGAGCAAAAAATATTACATTAGCCATGCAACTAGCCGCAGCCAAAGGATTAGCTAATATCATTACACCAGAAAAACTTTCAGTAGATTGCATATTACCTAATGCTTTCGAACCCAATGTAGCGAAAGTTGTTGCTGAGAGCGTCAAAAATGCAGCAAAACTGTAATGATAACTTGAAAATAAATTAGATTAACTAAAAAACCTACTAATAAATTTATTAGTAGGTTTTGCCTGTTAATCAGTTAATATAGTTAGACGTTTATTTTTTATATATTAAATGATAATGAGATACCTATTTAACAAATTACCATTGAAAGTTAAGCTAATAAGCTTAATTTGTTTGGTTTTTATACTCTCAGTTATTGCACAAAACATTTATATTATTCATGTAGTCAATAACGAATATCTTATTAATTCTCGACAACGTGTAGAAAATATTGCCAGTATTATCTCAACCTCTCAGACTATCATTGATGAAATACAAAATCCTACTTTACAAAATATCACCGCCATTCAGGCAACCACAGAGCAAGCTAGGACACTCACTCAAACCGATTTTATTGTTATATTCAATATGCAAGGTGTTAGATACTCACATCCAGATAAAAATAAAATAGGCCAAACTATAGTAGGAGGAGATGAACAACGAGCGTTAAATGGTGAGTCTTATACTTCAATCGCAAAGGGTACGTTAGGGGATTCTGTTCGAGCATTTAAACCGATCATGAATGAAAAACATCAACAAATAGGTGCCGTTTTAGTTGGTCAGACGTTGCAGAAAATTAATCATTTAGCATCGAGAACAAGCCAACCGATTTGGTTATCCTTATTTGCCTCGTTAACTATCGCCATTATTTTAGCCTACTTGTTATCCCATAATATCAAGAAGATCCTGTATGGTCTTGAACCAATTCAAATGGCTCAGTTATTTGCAGAACGAAATGCAATTATTAGAACAGTAAAAGAAGGGATTGTCGTTATCAATCGCAACGGTTTAATAACCCAAATTAATGATGAAGCGATTAGAATTTTGCGTATAGATGATGATAAAGAAAATATTATTGGCTTACCTATTAACAATTTCATTCCTAATACTCGTCTACATGAAGTGATGATGAGTGGTAATGCTGAATATGATTGTGAACAAAATATCAATGGAGTGGTAATACTCACCAATCGAACACCTTTATTTGTTAATGATGCTTTAGTCGGAGCCATTGCCTCATTTAGAGATATGACAGAGGTTCGTAAATTGGCGGAGAATTTAACAGGGGTAAATCGATATGCTGACGCCTTACGTTCACAATCACATGAATTCAATAATAAATTACATGTTATTTATGGTTTAGCTTTCAATGATAATAAACAAGAATTAATGGATTACCTTGAACAAATTATTGGCAATCAACAGGCTGAATCTCAACTTGTTAGTCAATATATAAAAGATCCCATTATTGCCGGTTTTTTAAATAGTAAGTTTAGTCGAGCACGGGAATTAAATGTTACGTTAGAGTTCAATATTGATGGTGTTTTAGCCCCCATAACAGACACTTCTGTTATTCATAGTTTAGTCACAATACTTGGTAATTTAATTGATAATGGGTTGGATGCTGTACAGTTTTTAGATGATAAACAAATAAAAGTAAGTTTGGTCATAGATAACTCTAATTTTGAAATAGAAATTAATGACAACGGAGAAGGTATTTCAGAAAAAGATATTCAATATATTTTTCAAAAAGGCTATTCGACTAAAGGTGATAACCGTGGCTTTGGACTCTATTTAGTATTGGCTAGTATTGATGAATTAGATGGGCATATACAATTATGTGATCTTAATAATAAAAAAGGGACTTGTTTTAAGGTACTATTACCACTAAAAGAGATATATAGGAATAAATAAGCAAATGGTAGAAGTTTTAATCGTTGAAGATGATCCAATGGTGGCTCAATTAAATAAAAAATATTTACAAATGTTACCTGGTTTCAATTTGGCATCTGTTGTTAGTAATGGAGAACAAGCACTACATTTTATTCATGATAACCACATTGACCTGTTACTGCTTGATGTATTTATGCCAAAATTAAATGGTCTTGAATTATTAAAATACATTCGCATTAGTTATCCCAAAATAGATATCATAATGGTAACAGCAGCATGTAATACCAACGACATTCAGACAGCATTACGTTTAGGAGTCATTGATTACATAGTTAAACCTTTTACTTTTCAAAGATTTCGCACAGCCTTAATCTCCTATCAAGAACGAGTTCGATTGTTATCATCATCAGAAATACTAAATCAAGATCAATTAGATGATCGGATTTTTACCAAACACGTTAATTCTTCAACTAGGTTACCTAAAGGTATCGATTCACAAACATTACAATCAGTACGAGAGGTGATCGCTAATTATCAACAAGATTTTTCAATGAGTGATATTGTTGAATTAATTTCACTATCTAGAATATCAGTTAAGAAATATCTTGATTACTTAGAAGAACTGGGAGAGATAGAAAGTCATTTGACTTACTTACCAATTGGTCGTCCAGTAAAGCGTTATATTTATCAAAAATAAATAAGATATACCTTAATTTTTTATCTTACTATTTAATAAATTAGTTATTAAAAAATAGATAAAGCTATTTATCCATAGTGATTTCATCTAAAGATAAACTAAAACTTGGTACAAATATATCTAAAAAGTAATCCATTTCAGGACTATTGCGTTCAGATAATGTTTTTTTCAGACGTTGCTCAGCTAACTTGAATTCATTATTGCCAGCGCTAAGTTCTTCGATGGTTTTAAGGTATGCACACAAAGCATCTGCTTGTTTTACGATATTCTTTTCAGACTCATTATAATAATCATCATCAATTAATGATCTAAAATCATCTTGCAACTCTTTAGGCAACATATTAATGAGTTTATTTTGAGCTATTTTTTCAATTTTTTTATATTCAGATGTGATTTGCGGATTATAATATTTAGTTGGTGTCGGTAAGTCACCCGTCAATACTTCTGATGCATCATGGTACATCGCTAATAATGCGATTCGCTCAGGATTAACATTGCCATTAAATCTTTTATTCTTAATGATTGCTAATGCATGTGCAACAAAAGCAACTTGTAGGCTATGCTCAGATACATTTTCTGTTCTCACATTACGCATTAAAGGCCAGCGATTAATTAATTTCAAACGTGATAAATGAGCAAAGAAATGGCTATTATTCATGTTAATATCTCATAATTATAAAAATAAAAAACGCCTCCAATTCGGAAGCGTTAATAAAGCGATTATTCTCGTTTAATGATTTATGCTAGAACAAGTTGTTTAGTACCTAAAGCAACAGGAACACTTTGCTCTTCAGTAAATGTGACATATTCCCATGCATCTTGTTTCGCCAATAAAGCTTGCAATAGTTGGTTATTCAATGCATGACCTGATTTATAGCAAACAACTTCACCAATCATATTGTGGCCACTCATATATAAGTCACCAATGGTATCTAGCATTTTATGACGTACAAATTCGTCTTCGAAACGGAGACCGTCATCATTAAGAACTTTATAATCGTCAACAACAATCGCACAATCTAAACTACCACCTAAACATAAGCCTTTAGATTGTAAAGCTTCGATATCTCGCATAAAGCCAAAAGTTCTTGCACGACTAATTTGGCGAATAAAAGATTCAGAAGAAAAGTCCAGTTGGTAACGTTGCGAACTACTATCAATAGCCGGATGACGAAAATCAATAGTAAAATCTAAACGGAAACCACTATATGGTCGCACTTCGGCCCATTTATCACCATTTTCAACACGAACAGTTTCTTTTACTCGTAAGAACTTTTTCAATGCATTTTGTTCAGCAATTCCAGCATCTAGTAATAAATAGATAAACGGACTTGCACTACCATCCATAATTGGAATTTCCGGAGCATTTACTTCAATAATAATATTATCGATACCAAGTCCAGCTAATGCTGAATTAATATGTTCGACAGTTGAAATACGAACATTATCTTCATTAACCAAACAGGTACAAAGCATTGTATCTCGCACTGATTTTGCATCCACAGGGAAATCAACATACGGATTTAAATCTGTACGACGATAAATAACACCTGTATTTTCCGGTGCAGGACGTAATGTCAAAGTAACTTTTTTACCAGTATGTAAACCGACACCAGTTGCTTGAATTGTCTTTTTTAATGTTCTTTGTTTCACTTCGCACCTACTTTTTTTTATTTGTTACTATTGCATTAGACAATAATAAATCAAATAAGTTCAATACTAATTAGCCTGCTTACGAATAAATGCAGGAATATCTAAAATTTTACGCTCCTCAATAGGAGATACATCAGGTTCGTTTACAACCTTAGATATTGATGCTTCTTCTTGTTGTAAAGGCAAATGACTAGTTTGACCAAACAATGAGCCGTGATGAGCAGCTGGTTTAGTTATTTTAACTTCTGGACGTTTATCCATTCCAATACCTGTAGCAACCACAGTCACTCTAATCTCATCTGACATATCTGGGTCAAAAGTTGTACCCACAACAACAGTAGCATTATCAGAAGCAAATGCTCTTACGGTGCTACCTACTGTTTCGAACTCTTCAAGACCAAGGTCAAGGCCTGCGGTAACATTAACTAATACACCACGAGCACCTGATAAATCAATATCTTCAAGTAAAGGACTTGAAATAGCCATTTCAGCTGCTTCTTCAGCTCGATTATCACCAGTTGCACGACCAGAACCCATCATCGCATAGCCCATCTCTGACATGACAGTTCTAACGTCAGCAAAGTCAACGTTGATGTGACCAGGTTTAGTAATTAGTTCGGCGATACCTTGCACTGCGCCTTTTAATACGCCATTTGCTGCTGCAAATGCATCTAATAATTTAACGCCACGACCTAAAACTTTTAATAATTTATCATTTGGAATTGTAATAAGAGAATCAACATGTTTAGCTAACTCAGCAATACCTTGCTCAGCAAAAGCCATGCGTTTTTTACCTTCAAATCCAAAAGGTTTTGTAACTACAGCAACAGTTAAAATACCTAATTCTTTAGCAATTTCAGCAACAACTGGTGCAGCACCAGTACCCGTTCCGCCACCCATACCGGCTGCAATGAAGACCATATCGGCACCTTCAATCGCACTACGAATAACATCACGATCCTCTTCTGCTGAGTTTCTGCCAACTTCTGGATTAGCGCCAGCACCAAGTCCTTTGGTAACATTATTTCCGATTTGGATAGTTTGACCAACTTTTATTCTTTTTAATGCTTGTGCATCAGTATTTGCTGCAAAAAACTCAACGCCTTCAATATGTTCAGCAATCATATGCTCAACAGCATTACCGCCGCCGCCACCGACACCAATAACTTTAATGACAGCTGCTGGCTCATCATCCGCAACCATAGGCTCAAACATAACTTATCTCCAAATTTACGATCTAAGAACATTGTACAGATAACCAGCTACAATGTCTACGAAGTTATTAAATATATTAGCTAAAATTCTTTTTTGAACCAACCGGTCAAACGTTTAGCTATCCCTTTTAATGATGATTTATTGCTGTCTTTAGCATCATCATGTAATAAACTTTGTTTACCATAATGCAATAACCCTACAGTTGTTGAACAATATGGTTTTTGTACATAATCAGTTAATCCTGAAATATTTAAAGGTTGGCCAATACGCACTTGATTTTGAAAAACTTTTTCAGCACATTCAACCATACCTTTAATTTGAGCAGCACCGCCTGTTAACACAATCCCTGCTGCCAATTGATATTTAACATTCTGTCTTTTAAGCTCGTCTTGTAATACTAATAGCTCTTTTTGGACTAGTGATAAAAGCTCTGAATAACGAGGCTCAATGACATCAGCTAATGTTTGTCGCTGTAATGAACGAGACGGACGTCCACCCACACTTGGAACATCAATAACTTCATCTTTACCTACTAGTGAACCAACAGCACATCCATAACGAATTTTAATATTTTCTGCATCCATTGGTGGTGCACCAAATGCGTAAGCAATATCACTGGTAACAACATTACCAGCATAAGGAATAACTACAGAATGACGTAATGCTCCACCAGTATAAACTGAGACATCCATTGTTCCGCCACCTATATCTATGACGCAAACACCTAACTCTTTTTCATCATCAGTTAATACGGCATAACTCGATGCTAAACCAGAGAAAATAAGCTGATCAACTTTTAATCCACAACGTTCTACTGCTTTAACTATATTTCTTGCCATATCATTATGGCAGGTGACCAAATGAACTTTCGCTTTCATTCTTACACCAGATAATCCAATTGGGTTTTTAATACCTTCTTGTAAATCAATAGAGTACTCTTGGGCAATAACATGTAAAATTCTGTGTTCATCTAAAATACGCACAGATTTAGCGGTATGAACAACATTTTCAACATCTTCTGCTGTCACTTCTTCATCTGCAATCGGCACCATTCCAATTTCATTCTGACAACGGATATGTTTACCTGACAGACTTAAATAAACAGAAGATATTTGGCAATCAGCCATTAATTCAGCTTGATCAACGGCTCGTTGGATTGATTTAACCACTGATTCAAGATCGTTCACACCACCTTTATCAACGCCTTTTGATGGACAATGTCCAACACCAATAATGTTGACAATACCATCAGGAAGAACTTCACCAACGAGGGCAAGAACTTTCGAGGTGCCAACTTCAAGTCCAACAACCAATTTTTTCTCTGTTGCTTTCATACTTCAGCCTTTGTTTATTCCTTATTGAGAGATTTTTTCTCGTTGCACTGAAATACCATTTTCATAACGTAAATCAGCAGCCGTTATTTTTTCACCATCGGGTATTCTTGACTGAATTTCTGGAAATAATTTGATAAATTGTTGATAACGTTGTTCTATTTTTTCACTACCTAATATCAATTTTATTTCCTCATTTTCAGAACATAAATCAACTTTACATTGCTTTACCATTAATTGCCATGCATTACGTTCATCCGATATTGCCGCCTGAATTGTCAAAGTAGATTTATTATTAGCCCATTTTTTAGAGATATCCTCTAATCTAAAATAAGTTTCTAACATTGACTTGGCTTTACCTTCAGGACTATAAAGTCTCGGCAATGATAAATCTTTCAAACGATCCAATGGCACACTAAAAGTACTACCATTTTTATCAAGTAAATATAAATCATTCCAGTAAAACGCAGGTTTATATTCTTCAATGTATACAATCAACCTGTCGGGCCACTGTTTACGAACACTTGCTTGTTTTACCCAAGGATATCGCATAATTTCTTGCTGAATATCATCAACATCTTGGCCAATATAAGTATTTGGTAAACCTAATCCCAGAATTGCTTGTCTAAGATCATCTTCTGTCGTATAAGTATAATCACCACTTAAGGTCAATTGTGATAATACCATCTGATCAGGATCTTCCATCCAATCTTTAATACAATTGACAGCCCATCCACAAATAACAACTATTACAAGTAAGAACAAAAAGCCTAGCATTTGTTCTGTATTGCGAAAAACAAGCAACTTTCTTCTACTCTGGTTTTGATGTTTATGCGCTGCTTGTCGGACTTTTTTCATAAAAATAAAGCCAATTAAATGGTTGCTAATTGTAAAATACGGTTAACCAAATCACTGAATGACCAGCCATATTCTTTTGCCGCCATTGGAACCAAGCTATGATCTGTCATGCCTGGAGCAGTATTTACCTCAAGCAAATATGGCTTTTCATTTTCATCAAACATAATATCGACTCGTCCCCAACCTCTACATCCTACGGCTTTATAAGCGTCTAATGCCAATTTACGAATTTCTTGCTCTTTAGCATCACTTAATCCACTTGGACAAAAATATTGGGTTTTATCTGACAAATACTTTGCATCATAATCATAAAAATTAGTAGCCGGTTTAATGTAAATTGCAGGTAAAACATCTTCACCAACAATGGCTACAGTAAACTCTGGACCAGCTAAAAATGATTCGATCATTACAGTATTATCATATTTAAAGGCAATATCAACAGCTGCTTTTAATTCATCTGCTTGATTAACTCTTGACATACCGACACTTGAACCTTCATGGCTAGGTTTAACAAACAATGGTAAGCCAAGTTGTTTAATTATATTATCAACATCAATTGATTGTGATTTATCAACCATTACATAATCAGCAACAGGTAAACCAAGTGATTTCCACACTAGTTTGGTTTTTAACTTATCCATAGTTAATGCTGAGGATAAAACATCACTTCCGGTATAAGGAATATTTTGATAAGTTAAAATAGCTTGGGTAATACCATCTTCACCACCTCGTCCATGCAAAATAACAAATGCTTTTGAAAAACCATCTTGTTTTAAATTAGTTATACAATACTCTTTTGTATCAACAAGATGAGCATCAATACCATTTGCTTTTAATCCTGCTAGAACAGCTTGTCCTGATTTTAGTGATACTTCACGTTCAGCAGAGGTTCCTCCATACAATACAGCAACTTTATCAACCATTATTATAAAACCCCTTTTGAAAATAATTGGCTGCCAGCTAATTGACGGGCAATCCGACCAACACTACCAGCGCCTTGTGTTAATAACAAATCTCCACCTTGTAATATTTCTTTCATAATTTCCGGTACAAGATCTAAATCTGAAACATAAATTGGATCTACCTTTCCTCTATTACGAATTGAACGACAAAGTGAACGACTATCAGCACCTGCAATAGGTTGTTCTCCGGCAGAATAAACATCTAACATCACTAATGCATCAACTTGAGAAAGTACTTGGGCAAAATCATCAAATAGATCCCTAGTTCGTGTATATCTATGTGGTTGAAATAACATAACTAAACGCCGATCTGGCCAGCCATTTCTAGCCGCTTGAATTGTTGCATTAACTTCACTAGGGTGATGTCCATAATCATCAACCATCATTATATCTTTATCTTTGCCGTAAGGAAAAATACCTAATAGATCAAAACGTCGACTAGTACCGGCAAATTTAGCCAGCGCGCGTACAATTGAATCATCATCAATACCATCCTCTGTTGCCGCAATAATCGCTGCCGCAGAATTTAAAGCATTATGTTTGCCTGGAGCATTCAATTCAATGTGTAAATCATCTCTATCTGGACGGCAAACGGTATAATAGCTAACACCTCTTTCTTGGCGATAATTTTTAATTACAACATCGGCTTCTTCGCTAAATCCATAGGTGATAATTTTACGACCAACCACTGGTAATAACTCGCGATTAATCGGATCGTCATAACACATTACGGCTAAACCATAAAAAGGAAGATTGCGTAAAAAAGAGATAAAGGTTTGCTTAAGATTTTCTACACTTCCTTGATAGGTATCCATATGGTCAGGTTCGACATTAGTAACTATAGAGACCATAGGCTGTAAATGTAGAAATGAAGCATCACTTTCATCCGCTTCAGCAATAAAATAACGGCTACTACCTAGTCTAGCATGTGTTCCTGCCGCTTTTACTAATCCACCATTAACAAAAGTTGGATCAAGTTTAGCTTCTGCATATATAGAAGTAACCATTGCTGTAGTGGTTGTTTTACCATGGGTACCAGCGATAGCAATACCATATCGAAAACGCATTAACTCAGCTAACATTTCAGCTCTTTGAATCACTGGTATCCGAGCCTCTCTAGCTGCAATAACTTCTATATTATCCTGAGAAATCGCCGAAGAGATAACCACAACACTAGCACTCAGGACGTTTTCAGCAGCATGACCAATGACAATTTTAGCGCCTAATGTTTCTAAATGCTGAGTTACAGGATTTTCAGCAATATCTGAACCGCTAATTTGATATCCTTCATTAGCAAGAACTTCAGCAATACCGCCCATGCCCGCGCCACCAATACCAACAAAATGGATATGTTTGACTCGTTTCATTTCTGGAATGATTGCTCTTAATTCAGCTAATTCCTTAGTATTCACACTTAAACCCCTAACTAGTTAGTTACTTCTTGTTTAGTATTTGGTATTTAAAAATTTATTGGACAATCATTTATCAAACAAATTAAGATTAAATATTAAACACATCAACAAGACAATTACTTAAAATTATATATAAAATTCACTATTTTACCACCGAAATAAGCGTTTCGGCTACTCTTTCCGTCGAATTTATAATTGATAAACTTTTTGCTTTAATAGCCATTTCAACTAAATCTTCGCGACTCAAATGTTCAAGTAACGTAAATAGAGAATCAACATTGAAATCTGGTTGTTCAATTATCTTTGCCGCACCAATATCTGCTAAAGATTTCGCATTCCAAAATTGTTGGCGATCTTTATGCATAAATGGTACAAAAATAGCTCCAATACCAACAACTTCAATCTCACTTACAGTTAATGCTCCACTACGGCAAATTACGATATCAGCCCAATCATAAGCTTCTTTTACATCTGTTATAAATTCTGTCACACGATTATTTGTCATATCATAATGCTGATATGATTTAAGTACTTCATCTAACATACCTTTTCCTGTTTGATGCCAAACAACATACTTATCAGATAATCTTGTAATTACTTGAGGTACAACGTCATTAATGACCTTAGCTCCTTGACTTCCGCCCATAATCAAAACTCTAATTAGGCCTTGTCGATCTTTAAATCTTTCGCGTGGTTCTTCAATTGTTAATAAATCACTACGAACAGGATTTCCAACAACTTCTGCATTAGGAAATGCTGTTGGAAAAGCTTGTAAAACTCTGGTCGCAATTTTAGCTAAGGATTTATTAGTTAAACCTGCTATACCATTTTGTTCATGTAATACAACTGGAATACCTAGAGATTTAGCCGCAATTCCTCCCGGTCCGGAAACATATCCTCCCATACCTAAAACGACATCAGGACGATAATTTTTTAAGATCTTTCTTGCTTGCAAAACCGCTTTTAATATTTTGTAAGGCGCCTTTAATAAGGCCATTTTACCTTTTCCTCGTAAGCCTGATATTTGAATAAAATCAATATCAATACCATTTTCTGGCACTAAATGTGCTTCCATACGATCAGCAGTGCCTAGCCATCTCACTTGCCAACCTTGCTTCATTAAATAATGAGCAACGGCAATACCTGGAAATACATGACCACCTGTTCCACCTGCCATGACTAATAATTTTTTCATTATTTTATCGACCTTATTCTTGCTTGAGTTTGTTGTTGTCTAAACTCAAAATCTATTCTCAGTAATATTGCAACCGCAATACTCATCACAATAAGGCTTGAGCCTCCATAACTAATAAACGGCAAGGTTAAACCTTTTGTCGGTAACATACCGGAGGTGACACCGACATTAACAAAAGATTGAAATCCAAACCAAATACCAATTTCACAAGCCAAATAGCCTGAAAATTGGGAACCTTCATTCAAAGCTCGATAACCGATTGCTAATGCTTTAAAAGTTAAAAAGAAGAGTAATAACAATAATGCAGCAACACCAATATATCCATACTCTTCTGAAATAATTGAGAAAATAAAATCGGTATGACATTCAGGTAAATAACGTAATTTAAAAATAGAATTACCAATGCCTTGTCCAGTAATACCACCATTACCAATTGCCATTAACGATGCAACTAGCTGATAACCAGCACCAGTTGCATCTTGCCACGGATCAAGAAAAGTCATTAAACGTGTTAAACGATAAGACTCATATAAAATAAGGCAAACTACAGCCCCAACTCCAGTTAGTAAAATCGCAATAAATTGCCATAATTGAGCACCAGCAATAAACAAGATGCCTATTGTTACCATGAATAATACAATTACAGTACCTAAATCAGGTTGTTTGAGTAACAAAATTGACAAAACCGCCATAACAACCATAGGTTTAAAAAAGCCCCAAAAGCCGCTTTGGACTTCTTCTGACTTACGGGCTAAATAACCAGCTAAAAATAAAAATAACGATAATTTAGAAAGTTCAGCTGGCTGAAAATTAAAAACACCTAATGGGATCCAACGAGACGCACCGTTAATTGAAGAGCCAATCCCTAAAACAACTATCAACATAACAATTGAAAGAATTAATAAAACTGATCCAAATTGTTGCCAACGTTGCATCGGAATATATAACGTTATACACATTAAAAAGAGCGACATTCCAATTTGAATCAACTCTCGTTGCGTATAGAAGAATGGATCACTCTCATTAAACGCCATTGATGAAGATGTCACCATAATTAAACCAAATACCATTAAACCAATTACAGTCCAAAGTAATTGGTTATCAAATGGAATATTTGGATTCACTTGTTTTTTTATCCAAAATAATGTCATTCATCACTCCTTGAACCGTACTGTTTGGCAAGTTGTGCAAATAGATTTCCACGCTCAATATAATTTTTAAATTGGTCTAAACTTGCACAAGCCGGTGAGAGTAATACAACATCATTTGCGACTATTTTTTTAGCTATACACTGCATGGCTTCGGACATAGTTAGCGTAACAGTTGTGATTTCAGGAGCTAAATTTGCTAGCAAATCTCGATCTCGGCCAAAACAGAAAATTTCGATATTCCTACTTTTTAAATAAGGAATCAAAGGGGTAAAGTCTGCTGATTTACCATCGCCACCTAACAATAAAAATAGTTTTCCATTACATATAACACTTTTCAATGCCGCTTCGGTACTACCTACATTAGTGGCTTTAGAATCATTAATCCATTTGACATTATTGCTATCAAAGACTAATTCAAAACGATGTGGTAAACCTTGAAAATTAGAAATTGTTTGTAAGCTTGAATCACGTGGGATCTGTAAAGTATCAGCAATAGCTAAGGCTGCTAATGCATTCAGATAATTATGACAGCCGATTAGTTTCATTGATTTAGTTGATAAAACAGGCTGATTTTTTACAATTAAATGTTCATAATTCTCATCTAAATGATAGTCTCCACTATTTAATCCAAATGAGACACAATGGTGTTGTTTACCAGACGGTTTAGTCAATTTATCATCATAGTTAATAACACAACATTTTGCATTATGATAAATTCGTTGTTTCGCTTCAGTATATTGCATCAATCCTAGTGGATAACGATCCATATGGTCTTCAGAAATATTCAAAATCGTTGCCACAGAAGCTTGTAAACTTGATGTTGTTTCTAATTGAAAACTTGATAGTTCGAGAACATAAACATCACAGTTTTGTTGCAATAATGATAAAGCGGGTTCACCAATATTGCCACCCACACCAACTTTTATATCCGCGGCTTTTACAATATCACCAACCAAAGTTGTGACAGTCGTTTTACCATTTGCCCCAGTAATAGCAATAACTTTTTTATTTTTTTGTTGATTGACTTCACGGCAAAAAAGTTCAACATCGCCAATAATCTCAATACCGAGTTCTGCTGCTTTTTGTAATTCAGGTGTAGATAAAGCAATACCAGGACTGGCAATAATCAAGTCAGCTTCAAACAACCAATCAGTATTTAAATTACCTAAATGATACCTAACACGCTCATCTAGTTGTTCTAATCCAGAAGGAGAGGTACGAGTATCAATTACTTTTGGTATAACATTTTGAGCAAGAAAATAGTCAACGCAGGATAATCCTGTAATACCTAATCCGATAATAACAACTTTTTTACCTTGATAATCAACCATGATTTAATCCTGCTCTAATATTCTTTAGCGTAATTTCAAAGTTAATAACCCAATTACCACTAACATCAGTGAAATAATCCAAAACCGAACAATAACTCTTGGTTCAGGCCAACCTTTTAATTCATAGTGATGATGAATTGGTGCCATTCGAAAAATTCGTTTCCCTCTTAATTTAAAGGATCCTACTTGTAAAATTACAGATAAGGTTTCAATAACAAAAATACCTCCCATAACTAACAATAAGAACTCTTGTCTAAGTAAAACAGAAATAATGCCAAACACACCACCTAAAGCTAATGAACCGACATCGCCCATAAAGACCATTGCCGGATAAGTGTTAAACCATAAAAAACCAAGGCCAGCACCAATAATTGCAGTACAAACAATCATTAATTCACCACTAAATTTAATATATGGAATATGTAAATAGGCAGCAAAATTAACATTACCAGTTGCCCAAGAAACAAGTGCAAAACCAGCAGCAACAAAAACTGTTGGCATAATTGCCAATCCATCGAGACCATCAGTCAAATTCACTGCATTACCAGCGCCAACTATGACGACATAAGTCAGTAAGATAAACCACAACCCTAATTGTGGCATCACATCTTTAAAGAATGGGACAACTAGAACTGTAACAGAACTATCTTTTCCATAAGCATAAAGACCAAAAGCAACAATTAATGCAATAACTGACTGCCAAAAATATTTCCATCGAGCAATTAGGCCCGCAGTATTTTTGCGTATAACTTTTAAGTAATCATCTGCAAAACCAACAATTCCATAACCAAGTAATACAAATAATGTTACCCAAACATAAGGATTTCGCAGATCAGCCCATAAAAATACTGAAATTGAAATGGAGGCCAATATAAGCGTCCCCCCCATTGTTGGTGTTCCTTTTTTACTTAAATGAGATTCCGGACCATCATTACGGATAACTTGACCAATCTGCAATTTTTGCAACCAATCAATGACTTTTTGCCCCATAATTAGCGAAATAGTCAATGAAGTTAATAGCGCTAAAATAGCCCTTACCGTAAGATAAGAAATAACATTAAAGAAAGTAAAATATTTAACTAAATATTCTGATATCCACACCAACATAATTTTAATCCCGACCTATTTTTGTTTGAATTTCCACGATAAGATCTTCCATTTTTGCACTACGTGATCCTTTGACTAACATAGTTAAAGTTGGATATAGACGTAGTAAGTTTAATAAATAATCTACAGCACTTTGTTTATCAATAAAATGATGACCAACACCACTAAATTGACTGATTAATTCACTTAACTGGCCGACACTAACAACACAATCAATATTTTGTTGTTTAGCTAACTCGCCGATTTGTTGATGATAAATGTTTGCATCGTTACCCAATTCAGCCATATCACCAACGACTAATACTTTATATCCGGGCTGTGTTGCTAAAACATGAATAGCAGCAGACATTGAGCCTACGTTAGCATTATAAGAATCATCCCAAATTAACTGTGTTTGATTTAACCTAACAGGATACAATCGTCCTTTTACCGATTTTGACGCAGCTAAACCTTTTTTAACCTGTGTTAACGTTGCTCCTACAGATATTGCTAAAGCAGACGAAGCTATGGCATTTGATATATTATGCTCACCAACTAATGGTAAGGTAATTTCACTATTACCAATTGGTGTATGTAATGTGAAAGTAGTCTGATCCATAATTTCAATATTACTAGCATAAAAATCAGCAGCAGAATTATGTATCGAAAAGGTCCAGACAGTTTTATTTTTGAGCATAGCTAACCATTTATCAGAACAACTTTCCAAATTAATAATTGCAATTCCGTTATCAGCTAATCCTTCAAAAATTTCACCTTTAGCTGTTGCTACACCATCAAGAGAACCAAATCCCTCAATATGCGCCAAAGCTATATTATTAATTAGTGCACTGTTTGGTTTAACTAAGCGTGTAGTATAAGCAATTTCACCTATATGATTAGCACCTAACTCAACAACCGCAAATTGATCTTGCTTCTTTAATCGTAGTAAAGTTAGTGGCACTCCTATATCATTATTAAAATTACCTTGAGTATAAAGAGTCTCACCACATTGTTGTAAAATATTGGCAGTCATTTCTTTGACGGAGGTTTTGCCCGATGAACCAGTTAACGCAACAAATTTTGCTGAACTTTGATCTCTTACAAATTCAGCTAGTTGACCTAATGCTATATAAGTATCATTGACCACTATTTGAGGAATATCATCATCGATTTTACGATTTACAATTACCGCAATAGCACCATCGTCAATAGCTTGTTTAGCAAATAAATGACCATCAAATTTTTCACCTACCAATGCAATAAATAGTGATTGATCAGTAATTTTTCGTGAATCAGTACAAATTTCATTAATAGCCAATTCTTCATCTGGAAGATGATAAGATGTACCATTGACGATTGTTGCAATTTGTTTAATAACTAAAGGAATCATGATAGATTCTCTACTCCTAAAATCTGTTTTACCGTTTCTTGATCTGAATAATGATGCTTGGTTTTACCAATAATTTGGTAATCTTCATGTCCTTTTCCGGCGATTAAGATAACATCATCAGGTTTAGCCTGAGCAAGCGTTTCTCGAATAGCTGTAACTCTATCAGTAATAACTTGTATATTTTTAATATTGCTTAAACCTTGCTCTATATCATGAATAATTTTAGTCTCATCTTCAGTACGTGGATTATCATTTGTTAATACAATTTTATCAGCAAATTGTTCCGCGACTTCGGCCATTAAAGGTCTTTTACCGGTATCTCTATCGCCACCACAACCAAAAATCACCCATAATTGGCCTTTACAATGAATACGACTTGCTTGTAATGCTTTTTGTAATGCATCTGGGGTATGTGCATAATCAATAATGACTGTTGGACTATTTTTTACATGTATAACTTCCATACGACCACAGATCGGCTTAAGATATGATGCCATATTAACAACAGCAAAAAATGGATAATCAAGAGTCAACAAGGTTGCGATTGCTAACAGTACATTTGATACATTAAATTCGCCTAATAATCGGCTGTGAATAATAGCATTACCCCAACTCGATTCCATATGAATTTTGGCCCCTTTATCATGATATTCAATCATTGATACACCAACATAGGTTTTATCTAATGTTTTTAAACGGCGCAATGATTTAGGCTGACATGACACAACCGTAACACTTGATAATTTATCTATCCAACGCCGTCCGTATTCATCATCATAATTAATAATTGATTTACCTGAACTAGCAACTTGCTTTTCGTGTTCATCACCGTTGAATAATGACCATTTTGCTTTAGCATATTTATTCATGGTTTTATGATAATCAAGATGATCACGGCTTAAATTAGTAAACACTGTTGCCGCACAATTTAGTGCTTTTACTCGATTCATCGCTAAACCATGGGACGAAATTTCCATGGCGACAACTTGAACTTGTTGCGTAACAAATTCGGCTAAAGCTGATTGAACTTCAATAGCAGATAAAGTCGTATTTACTGAAGGTTCAAGTTGATTATAAATACCATTACCTATCGTACCCAATAACGCAGCTTTTTGATTTAATAAAGTTACACATTGTGCGATAAGCTGAGTTACCGTTGTTTTACCATTAGTTCCAGTTACACCAATAACCGATAAATTTTTAGATGGTGAAAAATAAAAATCGTTTGCAATTTTTGATAATTTTTGAGAAAGCTGAAATATACTAATTTGTGGAATAACCTTCTTATTTTTTTGTTTAAGATAATCAATTTTCAAATCATTTGATTTTCTATTTGTTTCAATTAGAACTACAGCAGCCCCAGATGAGATAGCTTGCGGAATAAAATCCCGACCATTAACGGTATACCCTTTAATAGCAATAAAAACATCATCTTTATTTACTTTTCGACTATCAATTATCAAATGATTAAGTGAGAAATCATCTATTTCCAGATCACTCCCACCTAATAATTTATATAACGTTTTAAATGTGTTTGTTGCCATTATTTGTTACCTACTAATATACGATCATTTGGCCATCTACTTGGCGATCTGGTTTAACGTTCATTGTTCTAAGAACGCCCCCCATAATTCGACTAAAAACAGGTGCGGAAACAGAGCCTCCATAATATTGCCCTGCTTTTGGATTATCAATTACCACAACTAGTGAATATTTTGGCCCTGTTGCCGGTGCAATACCTGCGGTATAAGCTAAATACTGGTTGACATATCGACCACCAGCTAGTTTTTTAGCTGTACCCGTTTTAACGCCGACACTATATCCAGGAACTGAGGCTTTAGTTCCGCCACCGGTTACGGCTACAGCTTCCATCAATTGCACTACAGTTTTAGCTATTTTTTCGCTTACAACCCGTTTACCTTCTACTGGTTCGTTCACTTTCAATATTGAAACTGGTCGATAAACACCATAGCTACCAATAGTTGCATAAGCTCTCGCCAATTGTAATGGAGTTACGCTTAAACCATAACCAAAAGAAAATGTTGCACGCTCTATATCAGCCCATTTTCTTGTTCTATCGGCAGCAATAGAACCACTAACTTCACCACCTAAACCAAGTTCTGTTGGTTGACCTAAGCCAAAACGACTATAAAACTCAACCAGATCACCTGATTGCATTTGTAGTGCTAATTTACTTACCCCTACGTTACTTGATTTTTCCAAAATACCAGCCAAATTTAGTGCTTTTTGATAAGAGACATCTTTTATTTCATAGCGGTTAACTAAAAAAGGTCTAGTATCTATGATAGTGTTCAAGTCGGCTATTTTCTTTTCTAATGCAGCCATAACAACTAAAGGTTTAACTGTTGAACCCGGTTCGAATGCATCTGTTATGGCCCGATTTCGTAACAAATTATAATCAATTGAAGTTCGATTATTTGGATTATAGGATGGACTGGTTGCCATCGCTAAAATCTCACCAGAATGAACATCGATCAAAACAGCTGTACCACTATCAGCTTTATTAAATGCTACTGCTTGGCTAAGCTCGCTATAAACTAGCGACTGTAAACGCTCATCAATGCTTAACGTTAAATCAGAGGCAATTTCACTTTCTGTTCTTTCGAGCTCCTCAATAACACGACCAACTCTATCTCGTCTAACTATACGTTGTCCCGATTCTCCAATAAGCCATTTATTAAAACTTTTTTCGATACCTTCAGAACCTTTTTCAGTACCGTTCTCATCGATATCAGTTAAGCCAATTAATTGGGCAATATTTTCTGCTGCAGGGTAATAACGTTTTGAAGTCTTAGCAAACGATATTCCAGGTAATTTTAATTTTTTTAAATAATCCGATATGGTTGGTGTAATTTGTTTAGATAAATAAACAAAACGCATCGATGGATTACTCAATTTTTGTTCTAATGTCGATATTGGAATATTTAACGTTTTCGCTAATCCTTGCCAACGAATATCATTGGCATCAACACCACCTTTTTGCACAACTATTTTCGGATCAGCCCAAACATCATACATTGGAACGCTAACGGCCAAAGCTCTTCCATTACGATCAGTAATCATAGCTCTCGGCGCACTCATTTCTTGATGACGAATTGAACGTTTATTGGCTTCAGCAATAAGTTTATCGGGTTCTATTATTTGTAAAACAGCCAATCTCACCAACAAACCAATAATTGCTAAAATAATAAAGCCATATACAAGGTAGAATCTATTAAGCGTAAAAACTTGTTTTTTACTGTTTAATTTATTCCCTTTATTCGATTTCGTATTAAGTCTTACGTTATCTTTTTTATTTTTATTGGCAAACTTCATTATTTACTCTTTATCACAATAACGGTTTCATTTTGTGGTGTCACATAAGACATTCCTAATTGATTTTTAGCTTTTTCTTCAACCCGTTTGGGATCTGCAAGAACATTTTCTTCAATAACTAAATTACGCCATTCACTTTCTAATACATCTTGTTCAAGCAATAATTGTTCACGTTCAAATAATTGTTTACGTACCTGCTGAGTAGTTATTAATACAGCACCAGCAGAAATAATAATAAGTAACAATAACAATAATGAAATTTTTTGATGGCCAAGCAAATCATTAAGGATTAATCCAAATAAACTTTTGCTTGGTCTTTTTTGATTGTGTATTTCTACATCAGTTCTATTGTAAATTTCATTGTTTTGATTACTATTCATTTTTCCTTTCTGCTACCCTTAATATTGCGCTACGTGAACGCGGGTTACCATATATTTCATCATTACTCGGCTTAATTTTGCCAAGTGATTTTAGTTTAGCA
Source organism: Gilliamella sp. LMG 34362 (assembly GCF_984569125.1). Lineage (NCBI taxonomy): Bacteria > Pseudomonadati > Pseudomonadota > Gammaproteobacteria > Orbales > Orbaceae > Gilliamella > Gilliamella sp. LMG 34362. The sequence continues at coordinate 2,380,596 of NZ_OZ474902.1, forward strand.
TTACCATATTGTTTAATTTGTTGTTCTGTTAATGGTAACCCTGCAGGTAAATCTGGGCCTTTACTCTGTTTATTAATAAATTGTTTTACAATTCTGTCTTCTAAGGAATGAAAACTAATCACAGCCAGTCTGCCTTGATTAGCCAATATCGATAAACTGCTATTTAATGCTTGTTCAACTTCCTCTAGTTCACTATTTATGTAAATCCTAATAGCTTGAAATGATCGTGTTGCAGGATGTTTATTTTTATCTTTCTTCGGAGTCGCTTTTTCAATTAAACTCGCTAACTCTAAAGTTCGAGTGATTGGTGCCACCTTATTTTGCTCAACAATTGCACGTGCGATACGTTTAGCAAATTTTTCTTCACCAAAAGTTTTTAATACCCATGCAATATCATTTTCATCACTATTTAGTAACCACTCACTTGCAGTTACACCTTTATGATTATTCATTCGCATATCAAGTGGTCCATCTCTCATAAACGAAAATCCTCTTTCTGGATCATCTAATTGAGGTGATGACACACCTAAATCTAACAAAAAACCATCAACGCTGCCTAACAACCCTAATTCATTAATATATTGATAAACATTAGAAAACTCACCACGAATAAAAGTAAATCTAGGATCATTTATCTTAGCTGCTGCTTGTTCAGCTCGCTCATCACGGTCAATTGCAATTAGTTTCCCTTTATCCCCTAATTGTTCGAGGATCAAACGAGAATGACCGCCACGACCAAAAGTCCCATCAACATAAATACCGTTTTTTTTTAAATTCAATGCCGTTACAGCTTCATTTAACAAAACTGTTTTATGTTGATAATCCATTGTTATTTACTCTTATTAAATTGTTAGATTTTTTAAATTATCTGATAAGTTTTCAATATCTGTTGGTAACGCAGCAATATCATCACTAATTTGTTGATACCATATTCCTTCATCCCAAATCTCAAATTTATTGGATTGGCCGACAAACATAGTATGTTTTTCTAGTTTTGCATAAGTACGTAAAGTTGGTGGTAGTAAAATACGTCCAGCATTATCTAAATTACATTCCGTTGCATAACCTAATAGTAGCCTTTTAATTCTTCTTTCTACTTCAACAATAGTTGACAATGTTGATAGTTGTAATTCAATTTTTTGCCATTCAGACATTGAATAAAGTGTTAAACAAGGATGATATAAACCAATGGTACAAACTAAGCCGTCAGACAAAAAATCACGATAGCGAGTAGGAATTGCTATTCGCCCTTTACTATCTAAACTGACTAAAATTGCACCACTAAACATGAAAGCACCATAATTAACAATTTTTATTATTTTTAAATTATAAAAAAATCAATATGTTAATTGCAATCCTATTTTTTACCACTTTACCCCACTTTTTACCACAAAAGTTAATAAAATAATAGATGTTTAATTAATTTATTTCTACCAATGTAAAAAATGTATATAACTGTTAGTAAATCCTAACAACTGAAATAAAGTAGTAAAAAATATTAAAAGGAATTATGGATATAGTTTTTAATACAAAATTGATGCTTTCTAATAAAAAATTCTATTTATCAATATATTATAGATATAAAGAGCCAATGATTTAGGTAACAAGAGGTTTTAGTACCTGACTGTCAATTAGAACCTTACCAGTCAAAACTAGCAAGGTTGATTTAGTTAAGAAGCGGTCCAAAAACCAATAACATTGACTCTATTCTGCTGCAAGACTGCACGAATAGGCATTTGATTAATATCATCACCTTGTTCTGCTTGCTCAAGCACTTGCATCTTACTTTCACCGACTAAATGTAAATAGATATTTTCACTATCTAAAATAGTAGGTAATGTTAAGGTAATACGATCAAGTGGAGCGGTTAATGGTGTCATACCGATAACTTTACGACCGGATTTCATATCTAATCCCGCCATTAAATTAGCTGCACCAGGAAAAAGCGAGGCAGTATGTCCATCTTCACCCATTCCCAAAATTAACACATCAAATGGCATCGGAATTTTATTTAATATTTTATCGGTAATTTCTGCGCCGTCGAATGGATTATCACAACTATTTTTCAAGCCGACAAAATTAGCTAATTTAGCCTTATTTTGTAGTAAATAAGTTAATACTAACTTCTCATTACTCGCATCATCAGTATCAGCTACCCATCGATCATCAACTAATGTAATAAAAACCTTATGCCAATCTAAATCTTGTTGGCTTAATAATTTAAATAGTGGTATAGGTGTTTTTCCACCAGACACGGCAATAGAAGCATGTCCTTTTTTCTCAATAGCCTTTTTTAGTTCTTTAACAATATGGGAGGCTAAATCTTCAATCAATAGTTGATTGTTTGAGTATTTATTTAATGTAAACATTTTCGTAATTCCTCTATTCAAATTCATGCCATGAATGACCATCTTTGGTGATCAAAGCCACTGAAGCGACAGGTCCCCAAGTACCTGCAGGATAGTTTTTTGGTGATTCATTATCTACATTCCAAGCACTAATAATTGAATCAACCCATTTCCATGCTGCTTCAACCTCATCACGGTGAACAAATAAAGCTTGTCTGCCACGCATCACTTCTAATAGTAAACGCTCATAGGCATCAGCACTATGTTGATGAAATGTTTCTCTAAAACTTAAGTCGAGTTTAGTGGTTTGTAAATTGTGAGTACTATCTAATCCAGGTACTTTATTTAAAATTTCAATGTCCATACCTTCATCTGGTTGTAAACGGATGGTTAGTTTATTTTGTGGTAATTCTGAATAAGACTCGCTAAATAAATTAAGAGGCAAAGATTTAAAATAAACGACTACTTCAGAACATTTACTCGGTAAGCGTTTACCTGTCCTTAAATAGAAAGGAACCCCAGCCCAACGCCAATTGTCTATATCTACACGAATAGCAACAAATGTTTCAGTATTACTTTGCTTATTTGCGCCATCTTCTTCTAAATAACCGGGGACATTGATACCGTTAACAAATCCGGCAGTATATTGTCCTCTAACTACTTTTTCACGAATATTAGCTTTATTAATTGGACGTAATGCATTAAGTACAGCAATCTTTTCTCTACGCAAACTATTATCGTCAAGATTTGCTGGAGGAGACATGGCAATCATAGTAAGAATTTGCAATAAATGATTCTGCACCATATCGCGCATTTGTCCAGCTTTATCAAAGTACCCCCAGCGGCCCTCAATTCCAACTTGTTCGGCAACAGTTATTTCAACATGATCGATTGAATTTCTATCCCAAAATGCAGCAAACACAGGGTTAGCAAAGCGTAATGCAAGTAAATTTAAAACTGACTCTTTACCTAAATAGTGGTCAATACGATAAACTTGTGATTCACTAAAAAATTTTGCAACTGAATCATTAATCTCTCTCGATGATTGTAAATCAAAACCTAATGGCTTTTCCATGACAATTCGACTTTGAGATTGGTTCAAACCTGCAGCTGCTAAGCCTTGGCAGATAGTCCCAAATGCATTCGGATGCATAGCAAAATAAAAAATAGCAGGATGCGATTTTTCAAGTTTATTTTTTAAAGAATCAAAGCCTGATATATCATTAACATCTAATTTATGAAAGTTTAGACGCTGACTAAGTCGTTGCCAAACAGTTTCATCTAAAGGCTCGGACATAAATGAGGTCAACGCATCTTTAGCTACTTCAGCATAAGCCTTTTGATCCCAATCAGCACGGCCTACACCTAGAATTTTTGTCTGTTTTGGTAACTTTCCATATTTTTCTAATTGATATAGAGACGGTAAAAGTTTACGCCTCGTTAAATCCCCTTTAGCGCCAAAAATAACTAAATCGCAAGCTGGGATATCAGACATGAAGTTCTCCTAAAATGGTGTCATCTACAATTTATTTTATTATGTTTGACTACCAGTATACATCAAGTTAATAGAATCAATCATAATAATAGATATTTGTCTTTTTTAGACTCAAATAAAAAAATAAAAGGCCACCAAATTGGTGACCTTTTATCTAAAGATGTGTTGAATAACAATTCAACAAATAAGTAATTATGCGCGTACAAAATCCATATGAACTAATTTTGGCTTAAATGGATGACGTTGTACTGCTTGTACTTTAACTTTAACTGCTTTACCATCAATTTCAATAGTTAATACTTCAGAATAAAATTCTGGTTTTTCTTGCATATTGAACACTTGGTTGTGATCTAACACGATAGAAACTGCAGGTTCTGTTCCACCATAAACAATAGCTGGGAACTGACCAGCGTGACGCAGGCGGCGGCTCGCACCCTTACCATGCTCTTTTCTTACTTCAGCTTTAAATGTAAACATATTGATTTCTCTTATTTATTCAAAATAAAAACCAATTACAGGCGACCCAGTAGTTGGTTATAAAATTAGTGCTTTAAAAAGCGCTAGGGATTATAAAGTGTTATGCTAGTAAACGCAATCAAATAATCAATCCTATAAAGATAAAATCACATATTGATTGCATTTATAATAATCAAAAGATAATGGTTAAATCACTTCAATCTTAAACCCATATACTGATTTTTGTGTTGCCGCTAATTTTAATGGTTTATTAATACGACAAGTCTCAACACATACCATAGATTGGTATTCTTGATCAGCAAAATCAGCCATTGCTTTAGCTTTATCTATCCATGGATTCCAAGTAACGACATCACTTGCATTAACATTAGTTAATTTAATGGTTCGCTTACCATCAAAGACGGTGATTGCTTCATCAGCATCAGTATAAACACGATCGACTTCTTGATTAAAGGTTAGTTGTCCTAGAATAGCCGGTTTATTTTCAACTGGTAAGCGATCTTGATAAGAATCCCCTAAACCTTTAACAGTAACATTATCAATATTATTAATACCAAAATAAGTATGTAATGCACTTGTTGCTTCAAAATCTCCTTGGCAAGATAATGTCACTTCACAAGTTTGTCCCACATGGATGGTTAACCATGCCTTAAAAGGTTTTGTGAAAAAACGTTCTGTCTGTTGGTTATTAGTTAATGATAAAGTTAAATCCACACCATTATTGTCTTCTTTACAAGAATCTAATTGCCATTCAACTAAACGAGCAAAACCATGCATTGGATCACCCAATTTACCAAACCATGGCCAACAAATTGGCACTCCACCTCTAATTGCCATTTCTTTTTTAAAATTCGCTTTTTGACTCAACCAAATAACCGGTGTAGTTTCTGTTGAAGGTTGCCAAAATAGTAAATGAGCACCTTGTAACGATACTGCTGCTGAACATGTAGGATGTTTAATCACTAGGACAGGTAATTCACCAAATATATTTTGATGGACTGATAAACTCAATGACGAACCGGTAGCATAACTATCTAAAATCTGCTTAATAATACTCATATTTACTCCTAACTATTTAATTTGCTTGGCGAATACTGCCTATAATCTATATCTAATTGTACGCATATTACTCGAATTATAAAAACGGAATACAGACAATAAAAGCTTTTTTTACTAAATTGGAGTAATATAGCCAGCTATTTCTTATCAGTTACTCACGCTTTGTAAAAAATTTGAGGAAAGGCATATGTTTCAGTATAAAATTCCACTGAGTTTATATATACATATGCCATGGTGTGTGCAAAAATGTCCATATTGCGATTTTAATTCACACAAAATGAAGAGTGCGCCGGATTACTCTGCATATATTGATCATTTAATTAATGATTTAAAACAAGATGTATTGCTTACTCATGATCGTTCCATTCATTCAATTTTCATAGGTGGTGGAACCCCAAGCCTGTTTTCTGCAGAATTAATTAATAACTTATTGGCAAATATAAACAAAATAATACCAATTAATCATGATGCAGAAATTACTATTGAAGCAAATCCTAATTCCGTTGATGTTGAAAGATTCAAAGGATATCAGCAAGCAGGTATCAACCGTATATCGATTGGAGTACAAAGCTTTCAATCAGATAAACTTCAGAAATTAGGACGAGTTCATAATCCACAAGAAGCGATAGATGCAGGAAAGTTAGCCCATGATTTAAATTTAAAAAGCTTTAATTTAGACTTAATGCATGGCTTGCCAAATCAAACAATTCAGGATGCATTGCATGATCTTAAACAGGCAATTGCAATCGCTCCACCACATCTATCTTGGTATCAACTAACAATTGAACCGAATACCTTGTTTGGTTCTAAACCTCCTGTTTTACCTGATGATGATATGCTCTGGGATATTTATCAACAAGGACACCAATTGCTAACTAACCATGGATATCAGCAATATGAAACATCGGCTTATGCAAAACCAAATTATCAATGCCAACATAATCTAAATTATTGGCGATTCGGCGATTATATCGGTATTGGTTGTGGTGCTCATGGCAAACTAACACAAAATGACGGTACCATTATTCGTACGGTGAAAACAAAACATCCACAAGGATATATGCAAGGACGTTATTTAGAGCGCTCTTATACTGTAGCTAAAGATGAATTAGCCTTTGAATTTTTTATGAATAGATTCAGACTATTTGAACCAACACCTAAAATCGAGTTTGAGCAAAGAACATTTTTACCTATGCAATCTATTGATCAACCGATTTCTCTTGCTATAGAAAAAAATTATTTAGTTGAAGATGACAAAACTTGGCAAATAACAGATCACGGCAAGTTATTCTTAAATTCATTGCTAGAAATTTTCTTATAACAAAATTAATTAAAATAAGACAACAATTTTCTTTACTATATATTAACAAAAAAAATACTAACTATTTAAACAAACATATAAATTTCTTTACTTACATTTTTTCAAAAAAAGAGCATACTAACTTCTACAATGCATTTATTTCATTGTTTTTCCTATTCCTTATGTTTTCCCAATAACAATGTTATTGGGATTTTTTTGTAATAAGGAAAATTAAGTTTTCGTTACCAAATTAAATAGTTGTATGTTTTGATAAAAACTGTTGGATTTCGGTAAGTGAAGACGTTCCTTCCATCGGCCCTTGTTTTGATACAGCCAATGCACCGCTCACATTAGCAAATTGTAGTGCGGTTTCAACAGGGTACCCTGCTAATAATAAACTCACAAATGTCGCACCAAAACAATCACCAGCGCCGGTTGGATCAACAGAATCGACATTAAAACCATCTACATGAATCATTTTTAAGCATTTTTGTTCATCTAAACCATAATAATTGGCTCCTTTAGCACCACCTTTTACAACAATATGCTTAATACCATTGTTTAGCAAATTTGACATAGTTTGTTGTTCACTTTCATCATTCTGAGCAAAATAACAAACCTCATTTTCGCTAGGTAAGAAAATATCGGTATACTCCATAATATAACCAAAAGATTGTTCCATTTCTTGAATGTTAAACATCTCTTTGCGTAAATTAGGATCAAACGAAATTGTTCCACCTTTATTTTTAATGAGATCCAAGGCTTTTCTCATCGCATCAATAGCTCGAAAAGAGTACAACGAAGACCCCATAACATGCAAATGATTACAATCTTTTAACAATTTTTCATCAATATGATTAAATGATAGTAAACCACATGCACTATTAGGAATATTAAAAATAAAATCTCTGTCACTATGGTCTTGATAACTAACAAATGCACTACCAGTATTAGCCATACTATGTGAAGTAATACCGTCAATAATCACCCCATCTTTTTTAAGCCGATTAATGCACATTTTTCCAAAGCTATCTTTTCCCACACAGCTAAATAAAATGACAGGAAAACCTAATTTAGCGACTTGATCAGCAAATATTGCTGGAGCACCACTTGGATAAGGACCAATAAATTCACCTGTTTGATCAAAGCGTTGATTATTTTCCTTTGCCAAAAATTCAACCAGCAATTCACCTACAGTACAAATTTTAAATTCCATATTAGTTATGTCCCCAATAGATTATGATAAGTCATACAATATTTATTAATCGCAATTTGTTTAAAATTAGAATTTAACAATTGGTGATGATACTCAGTCACCGCTGCTTTAGATAATATTGTGACATCTATATGTTTTAATTTACCAATACTATGATTATCAGCAAGTAAAGATCTTTCTAATAAAAGGCCAATAGTATGTTGAGAATATTTTAAGATTTGTTGATATATTTCTTTTTGTTCACAATTTTCAATAATCAGAGAATTATCTCCATCTATGGCTGCTAATTCGATAATGAAATGAGAAATGGCATACTTATTGCCAATGCTAATCAATTCATTACAGCTTTTTATAATATTTCCTTCACATAAAACGCCACCAATTAAAATGACTTCTGCATCGGAAAATTCACGTACTAATTGTGCATTTCTTATATCATTCATAATGATACGTAATGATTTTTTTTTATGTAAAAAAGGAATTAGTTTCCGAGTTAAAAAACCATGTCCTAAAAAAATAGTATCACCATCATTAATATAACTTAAACACGCTTTTGCTAAATCAATATCAGAATTGCCCTTAGTTTGACTTGAATTTAATGCAACAGAATTGTGAACTTGCCCCTCAGGAGAAATATAAATAGCGCCACCAAATGAACGTTTTAAATATCCTTGTTGTTCAAGGTAAGTTAAATCTTGTCGGATAGTAACATGAGAAACCTTTAACTGATCAGACAACTCATCAACTTTTACTTCACCATTTTGGCGTACAATTTTTGCGATATCCAATCGACGTTTCAATAGAGCTGAAGATGCTTTAGCCAATTTTCACTTCCTATGTTAATGGTAAATACTTCGTACAAGACTCATAAACCTCATCATATAAATGATCTACAACAAACCATAACCGTTTAAAACTGTAACTATATAATTTTCATATATATGAAGAGTTATTCTCTATTCTAGGTTAATCGAAAATATTTGACAAAAAAAATACTCAATTACATTTCTTATTCAGAGATAAAAGTCAGTATTTGTGATCCATCTCACAATATTTACACTAGTATAACTTTCATTTTGCAATCATAATTAACAAAAAATAATTCCAATTTGAAAGAAACTAAAGATTATGAGGTTCACTATAGTTAAGGAGCAGTAAAATGAGTATTATCTCAAGTCATAATATGTTAAAAAAAGCCCAAAAAGAGCAGTATGCTATTCCCGCCTTCAATATCCATAATTTAGAAACAATGCAAGTAATTGTTGAAACAGTGGCTGAATGTCAATCTCCGGTCATTTTAGCTGGTACGCCAGGAACATATAGTTATGCAGGAACTGAAAATATCATTGCTATTGCTAATGAATTATCAAGAAAACATAATGTTCCATTAGCTGTACACTTAGATCACCATGAAGAATTCAATGATATAACTAACAAAATAAATGCCGGTGTTAGATCGGTAATGATTGATGGTTCACACTTTCCTTTCGATGAAAATATTGCCCTTGTAAAACGGGTTGTTGATTATGCTCACCGATATGATGTAAGTGTTGAAGCTGAACTCGGTCGCCTTGGTGGTGTCGAAGATGATCTTGTTGTCGATGCTAAAGATGCATTATATACAAATCCACAACAAGCTATAGAATTTGTTAAGAAAACAAACATAGACTCGTTAGCTATTGCGATAGGTACAGCACATGGAATGTATAAATCAGAACCAAAACTTGATTTTGAACGTTTATCAGAAATTCGTTCAGTAGTAGATATTCCATTAGTTTTACATGGCGCTTCAGGCGTTCCTGATAAAGATGTTCGTGAATGTATAAAACGTGGTATTTGTAAAGTTAATGTTGCAACAGAATTAAAAATTGCTTTTTCTGATGCCCTAAAACAATACTTTATTGAAAATCCAGATGCTAATGATCCTCGGCACTATATGAAACCTGCTAAAGCGGCAATGAAAGAAATTGTTAAAAAGATCATTACAACTTGTGGATGTGCAGGTAAATTATAGAGGGTTAAATGATATATGCTTTAACGCTGAATACTGCAATTGATATGAATATTTATTGCAACGACCTAAAACCTAATTCAGTAAACCGAACATCATATACTGAATATAGTCCTAAATGGTAAAGCAATCAATGTTTCAATTGTATTGCATAAATTTAATAAAACGAGTCGTGCATTAGGTTTTTTTGGGGAATTTTCGGGGAAGTATATTCTCGATGAATTAGCCAAGATGCAAATACAAACTATCCCTTGCTTAATTGATGATATTACTCAAATTAATGTTTTCATTAGCAATGGGAAAGATGAATACAAATTGGTAGGAAAAGGACCTTTCGTTCCCGACCACAAAAAAACCGAAATGCTAACTATTATTGAGTCTCTCAATAATGATAGCTATTTAGTTATTAGTAAAAGTTTACCGCAAAATATCAAACCAGAATATTTTCAATCCATTTTAAAAATTTTCCAAAGTAAAAATATCGAAATAATTCTAGATATTAGTCATCCTATATTACAAGATTTATTAACATATAAACCTCTACTTATCAAACCTAATAATGATGAATTGACAGAGATTTTTGGTTTAACCATTGAAACAACTAAACGAATTATTATAACCTTAGAATATATAAATTCGAAAGGCGCACAAAATATATTATTAACGATGGGCTCAAAAGGACTTTATTTTTCAAATGCAAGAATATTTGGTTCTGTAATTCAGTATCCATAAAACAATTAAGTTCAGCTTGTACAGGAGATGCATCACTGGCCGCATTTCTTAGCAAATGGTTTCCTACTCAAAGCAACTATGAACTAGCCATGAAAAAAGCATCAGCAACTGGTACCAATGTTGCCGAATCAGATGGTTTAGGCTACTAGATAAAATTAGTCTCTATATCAATCAACTTGAAGTAGTGCAGATAAAATAATAGGTTGCAAAATTAAAACCATGGTAATTAGTTAATCCATTTTTATAGTTCAGTGATTAGTTCCATGTTTTTATTAGATAATTTAATCAATATAGCAATATAGCAATATACAAAATAAGGTAAATAATATTTGAAGAAAATTAATTATTAATAAAAAGAATATGCAAATCTTTTTGCCACATACTATTAAACTCGATATCAATGATACCTGTTAACAAAATGGTGCTTAGATTTAAAGAAATTAAAATCCCTTTAAGTAGCAAAAATCTCTAGACGATTATTGATAATACTTTCATCCTTAACTAATTCAAATGAAACTAAATCACCTTGCCAATTGATGCCTAAAACTAACAACATTCCTTGAAAGTCATAGTAATAATTCATTTCATCTTCATAAATAGAATATTTAAATATGTAATTATGATTAAATTGTTCTGTTAATTCAAATGGGTGACCAATTTTAAACTCAAAGTCAAGGTAACTTAAAATTTGATTGGCTTTATCAACTAAAAAAGGATTCCCTACAACATCATCAATCGATAATACCGCGATATTGTCTGAAAGATAAAAAAATACAATTTGATAACCACAGACCTTGGCAATACCTTCTATTTCGGCATAAGAAAAATCATCAATTACCTGGTATTCATTTGTGTTAAGAAATTGCTCAATATCAAGAGTTGTAAACCGTTGCTTTTCATACATATTGCCAATATCACGATTCATTTTTTAATCCTTATTTTCAGCGAAAATAGGTTATTATTTTCTTTTTAATACCACTCGTAAATCATCACCGACAACGTCAACAGACTCAAATTGGAATTGAGGCGCGAATGAAAGTTTTTGTAGGTTAGGCAATACGCACATATCTTGGGCATTATGACCTAGCAATTTAGGAGCATAATATATGATTAATTCATCAACCAGATCTTGTTCGATTAGCGCACCGGCTAAATGAGATCCAGCTTCAACCCATACAGAATTCATTTGTTGCTTAGCTAATATGGATAACAACTCTGATAAATCAACTTGATGATTAGTTGATGATTCAATGATAAGTTTGCTATTTGAAGATAATATTGGCAGATTTTGCTTACGAACAATCCAATTTTCACCAGAATTGTTGAAAATATTTTCATTACCAATCATTTGATTTTGACTATCGATTATCACTCGTACGGGTTGACGAACTTCATCGAAAGGATAAATTTCTTTAATTGAATCAGGCAATTCATTAAATCTAACAGTTAAACTGGCATTATCAGCTTGAACTGTTTTCCTGGTGCTCAATATACAACTAGCTTGAGCTCTATATTGTTGTACATCTTGTCTTGCTAATGCTGATGTGATCCATTTGCTTTCACCGGAGGCCATAGCAATTTTACCATCCAATGAAGCGGCCATTTTAAGTTGGACGTATGGCAGGCCGGTCCGCATGCGTTTTAAAAAACCTTTATTAATTGCCTCAGCTTGCTCAGTTAAAATGCCAACTTGAACTTCAATTCCAGCATCTTTTAATCGTTTAATGCCATTACCAGCAACGTTAGGATTAGGATCTTGCATAGCAATAATTACCCGCGTTATGCCAGCTTGAATAAGAGCATCAGCACAAGGTGGAGTTCGACCAAAATGACTGCAAGGTTCTAATGTTACATAAGCCGTTGCCCCTTTTGATTGGTCACCAGCCATTCTTAATGCATAAACTTCGGCATGGGGTTGGCCAGCTTTTTGATGATAACCTTTGCCAATGATCTGATCATTTTTAACAATAACACAACCAACATTAGGATTAGGGGTAGTGGTAAAGCGACCGAGTTCAGCAAGCTCAATAGCTTGCTGCATATAATATAGATCTTTATCCATAGCTATCTTTTAAATTAAGATTATTTTTGTTGCAACTTCGCTATTTCATTACTGAATTGTTCAATATCATCAAAACTGAAATAAACAGAAGCGAAGCGAATATAAGCAACTTTATCAAGATTTTTGAGCTCTTCAATTACAAAATCACCAATTAATTTTGCTTGCACTTCACGTTCGCCTGTAGCTCTAAGTTTTGATTTAATACGTGTAATAGCATCTTCAATTGCATCAAAACTAACCGGACGTTTTTCAAGAGCTCGTTTTATACCATTACGAAGTTTTTCTTCATTAAAAGGTTCTCGAACCTTATTACTTTTAATAACATTAGGCATAATTAATTCAGCCACTTCAAAGGTTGTGAAACGCTCATTGCATTCCACACATTGTCGACGACGACGAACTTGAAAACCTTCACCAACTAATCGAGAATCAATAACCTTTGTATCATCAGCATTACAAAACGGACAGTGCATAAATATATCCTGAAAACGTTTAACTTACATTACAATAGCCGAAATTATTATTTTAAACAAGATTTAAGCTAAGTAATATAAATTCTGCATACTATTTCTAATGGAAGTAAACTCAAATGAATGTTAAATTTCCGCCACCTATTCGGTGACGGAAAATTGATTTACCATGTTAATGAGATTAAAAAATCGCGTAATTTTGCAAAATCATCAGGCATATAATGAGAAAGCAATGGCATCTCAGCCCTTTCAGCTAATGCTGGTGGTAATGGAATAGACCTACCAAGAATATCTTCTACCACTTCTTTAAACTTGGCTGGATGTGCAGTTCCTAAAAATAAACCATACTCCCCTTCTTGCAATTGATCGCGTAAAGCTCGATAAGCAATAGCACCATGAGGCTCAGATAAATAACCTTTTTTATCCAATTCTTGAACAGTTTGTACAGAAACCTCATCAGAAACAGCTGCATGACCTAATGATTTTAATACCCAACCTTCTCGTTGATAAATTTCCTCAATTCTTGGCCAGTTATTAGGTTGACTTACATCCATAGCGTTAGATAGTGTAGCTACAGTTTTATGTGGCTCCCATTTACCGGTTTCTAAATAACGAGGAACAGTATCGTTGGCATTAGTTGCTGCAATAAAACGTTTAATTGGCAACCCCATAGTTTTAGCCAGCAATCCGGCAGTTAAATCACCAAAGTTACCACTTGGCACAGAAATAACTAATTGTTTTCGTTGTTCCGCTGTCAATTGAGCATAAGCTTCAAAATAATAGCAAATTTGAGCTAAAAGCCGACTTATATTAATGGAGTTTGCTGAGTTTAAACCAATAATATTTTTTAACTCTTCATCATCAAACGCCTTTTTAACTAATGCTTGGCAAGCATCAAAATCACTTTGAATAGCAATGGTGTGGATATTATCACCTAAAGTACAAAATAGTTTTTCTTGTAAAGGGCTAATTTTACCTTCTGGATATAGAATCACTACGCGAATATTCGGTAAGTGAAAAAAAGCATGCGCAACAGCTGCACCTGTGTCTCCAGAGGTTGCCGTTAAGATTGTGATTTTTTTATCCGCAGCGACTTGAACTAATGCTTGTGCCATAAAGCGGCCACCAAAATCTTTAAATGCTAATGTTGGACCATGATAGAGTTCAAGTGAACCAATATCATCTTCTACTGATTTGACTGGAGCTGGAAATTGGAAGGCATTTTGTACTAATCGATGCATATCGTTATCACTAATTTCATTACCAATAAAAGCCGATAATATTTTGGCACTTCTAGTAACAAAATCCATGTTTAGCAATGACTCTATTTCTGCATCTGAAAATTTTGGTAATTGCTCTGGGAAAAATAATCCTTGCCCTTTACCTAATCCTTGTTGTACGGCCTGAGCAAAACTAACTTGTTCAGAATGATCTTTTAAGTTATACAGTTTCATAATTTGTTCCAACTATTTTATACTTTAATTGTTTTCTTTTTGATTTAATCTTATTGTCCAATTTAATAACAATTAACTTAAATCACTCTTGCACCTTGTGGATCTATTTTACAAATATGGGTAAAACCATCTTCATTTTGTAGATAAGAGCTTTTTAATAATGACTCTATCTGCTGTGCCGTTTCAAGATTATCCGCCACAACAAACATCGTCGGTCCAGATCCTGATATCCCTGAAGCTAATGCGCCAAGTTGTTTTACTTTCTTTTGTGTTTCGTCAAAATTAGGTAGCAATTGTTTACGATAAGGTTCAGCAATATTATCAATTAACATTGCCGCAGCAAGTTTAGGTTGTTTAGTATAGCAAGCATGTAAAAAACCACCGACATAGCGACCATGAGCAACACAATCAGCTTTTTGGTATTGAGCAGGCAAAATAGCTCTGGCTTCTGCTGTAGAAACTTTAATACCAGGATAGGCCATTACCCAATACCAATTTTCAAAGTGAGGAATCGACTCACTGATAACACCCATTTCATCTAAAATAAGTTGCATACCACCTAAATAACAAGGTGCCACATTATCATAATGCACACTACCAGATATACGCCCTTCTAGCTCTCCCATCATCGAAAGCATCTCAAACTCATTAAATGGTTCATTGAAAAACTTATTTAATGCAACAAAAGCACCAACTACTGAGCAAGCGCTTGAGCCTAAACCAGAACCAATTGGCATATTTTTTTCAAGAGTTATACTCACAGGTAATGTTTTATTCATAGCCTTACAGAAACGCTGCCAACATTGATAAACAATATTGAACTTGGGATCTTTTGGCAGTTTTTTGACAAATTGCCCTTTGCAAGTAAGGTTAAACTCAGTTGCAGACTCAATAGTAATACAGTCACCTAACATTGCACCACTAATTGGATTGATTGCCGCCCCCAAAATATCAAAACCAACACTAATGTTTGCCATTGATGCAGGAGCATAAACAGTTAATGATTTATGACTCATTTAGCCTCCAATTTTTCCCGATGTGGTTCGTAAAATATCAGCAAAAACACCTGCTGCAGTTACATCATTACCAGCGCCATAACCACGTAATACTAATGGAATTGGTTGATAATACCTAGTATAAAATGCTAACGCATTTTCACCATTTTTAACTTTATAAAGTGGATCATCTGCATCAACAGCTTCTATTTTGACGCTACATTTACCATCATCAATACTACCTACATACCGTAATACTTTCCCATCTTTGGCTGCTTTTTCTGATTTTTCTTTAAATTCAGCATCTAGTTGTGGCAGTTTTGACATAAACTCATCAATATTACCTTGAGAATATTCCTCAGGAAGAACAGATTCAACTTTAATTTGATCTAATTCTAGTTGTAATCCAGCTTCTCTAGCTAAAATCAACAATTTTCTGGCTACATCTGTCCCTGATAAGTCATCACGAGGGTCTGGTTCGGTAAAGCCCTTTTCTTTCGCCAATTTAGTCGCTTCTGATAAAGACATTCCTTCATCTAATTTGCCAAAAATAAAAGATAACGAGCCAGATAATATGCCGGAAAACTTGATCAGTTCATCACCTGCATTAAGCAGATTTTGTAAATTTTCTATTACAGGTAAACCAGCACCAACATTGGTATCATATTGAAACTTACGCTTACTATTGGCTGCTTCTTGCCGTAAGCGAAGGTAATAAGCCATTGAACTTGTATTAGCTTTCTTATTTGGTGTGACCACATGGAAGCCATTGGCAAGGAAATCAACATATTTATCTGATACGTCACTACTTGAAGTACAGTCAACTAGAATTGGATTAAGTAATCGATTGTTTTTTGCAAATTCAATAATACTATTTAAAGTATAATCTGTATCACTTTGTTTTATTTGATCACGCCAATTAGCTAAATCAATACCATCACGATTAAGTATAGAATGTTTGGAATTGAATAAACCACAAACCCGTAAATCTATCTGTTTATTTTTGAGCCATTTTTGTTGGCGACCAATTTGATCAACCAATGCACCACCAACACCACCAACACCAATAATAAACACATCTAGCATTTTATCTGTACCAAAAAGCATTTGGTGCGTTACACGTACCCCCATTACAGCAACATCATTATCAACCACAACCGAAATTGAACGCTCTGATGAACCTTGTGCAATTGCCACGATGTTAATATTGGCTCGAGCTAATGCAGTAAAGAAGTTAGCAGATAAACCACGTAACGTACGCATACCATCACCAACAACAGAAATAATTGCCAATTTGTCAATCACTTCGATAGGTTCAAGTAAGCCATCTTTTAATTCTAAATAAAATTCATCACTTAATGCTTCTTCAGCACGATATAGTTCAGTTTGAGGAACACAAAAACTAATACTATATTCAGATGATGATTGGGTAATCAGTACCACCGAAATCCCTGCATAAGTCATAGCAGAAAATACTCGAGCAGACATACCAACCATACCTTTTAATCCTGGCCCTGATACATTAATCATCGCCATATTATTTAAATTGGTTATACCTTTTACTGGAGTTGAACTATCCACAACATTTGCACCAATTAAAGTCCCAGGAGCATCTGGATTATTGGTATTTTTAATTAAGCATGGAATTTGGAATTGGGCAATTGGCAAAATTGTTCTTGGATGAAGTACTTTAGCACCAAAGTAAGATAACTCCATTGCTTCTTGATAAGACATGGTTTTTAGTAATTTGGCATCAGGTACAATTCTAGGATCACAAGTATAAACTCCATCAACATCGGTCCAAATTTCACAGCTACTTGCACGTAAACATGCTGCTAAAACTGATGCCGAATAATCAGAACCATTACGGCCAAGAACAACTAATTCACCTTTTTCATTTCCAGCAGTGAAACCTGGCATCAAAATAATATTTTCTGGCGGAATACGCATCTCGCTGATGCGATGAGATGATTCAACAATATCAACCGTTGATTCTAAATAATCACCTTCGGCAATTAACATTGCTACCGGGTTAATTACGGTCACTGCATGACCTTTTGCTTTTAGCACCTCTTGCATGATTGCAATTGAAAGTTTTTCACCTCGGCAAATGATAGTAGCATTAATACTATCAGGACATTGACCTAATAATCGAATACCTTCTAACAATTGTTTGACATTATTTAACTCATTGAGTGCAAATTTTTTCATCTCTTCATAGGCAAAATTAGGCAGTACTTGTGATATTCCTGCTAAGAGATCCGCAAAGATTTTTTCTGCATCATAAATATTTGTTTGTATATCTTGCCGTGCTACAGTTTTTTCAACCATTGCGACTAAATGATTGGTAATTTTAGCTGGTGCAGATAAAACTGTTGCAGTTTGTTCTTGTTTAGCATTATTCTCAATAATCTCTGCTACACGCAAAAAGCGTTCTGCGTTGGCAACAGATGTTCCTCCAAATTTTAAAACTTTCATATCACACCTTACTTATTTTTCTAATTTATGCCAATGACAATTCAAAATGCAATTTTTTTAAATTACCTATTAAATCAATATTTTGAATTCTTTTTTTCTGTTATTAATGTTTTTAAATATTTTTTATTTTATAAAACAAAAAACCCGCCTTTTGGGGCGGGTTTTTCGATATTTTTTAAGGAAAAATCAACCCGCCCTATAATTAATAATAGTGCCGGTGGTGCCAATAATACCTGAAATCATCATCATCACAGTTTTCATTATTTTTCCTAAAAAATCCCTAAACAAAACAGCCCGACATTTTCATGTCAGGCTGTAAAAATTAAAAAACTTTTTTGCTGTTTTCGTATTCATTCACTACCTTATTTAAAGCTTGGTAGATACTTTCTGCATCCTGTTTTTTTAATGCTTCATCAAGTATATTGAGATACGATAACATTAGTTTTTGATTATCTTCAGCAAATTGTGGCGAAACTTCCTGATCTTCATATAACATGACATAAGTACGCGCAAATCCAAAGATCAAAAAATAAACTGATGCATTTTTTGGATCATCTTGGATTAAAGTCCTCATAGCCTTACGTAATTTTACATACGAATCGGTACCAGGTAAGCTTGTCGCAAATGTTTTTGTTACGTCTGAAAATGTCATTGCTAAAACCTCAATCAAAATCACAAGCGAAAAGAATAGCAATCCATTAACATAAGTGCAAGTCTATTTTGATTTTCAATTCTATTTTTTTATTATTTTTTGTTTAACGCATTGATATATATCAATGTAATTTTTGTTAAATGTTAAACTTGCTTACAAACAGATAACCCTGCCGAAGCTTGGGCAACTGGCATAATTTCAATTGAATTCACATTAAAATGATTAGGTGTATTTACTAACCATGACACCGTATTAGCAATATCCTCAGGAGTAACATAATCAACATCTTTATAAACTGTCGCAGCTTGTTCATCATTACCATGGAATCGTATATTTGAAAATTCTGTTCCACCACATAATCCTGGTTCAATATTTGTTACTCTGATTCTTTTACCCAGTAAATCTGTCCGTAAATTAGCACTAAATTGCTTAACAAATGCCTTAGAGGCACCATAAACATTACCACCTTTATAAGCATAAGTACCCGCCACCGATCCAAGATTTATTATGTAACCATAATTACGTTCAACCATACTCGGTAAAATTTGATGTGTTAGGTGAATTAAGCCAATAATATTTGTTTGAATCATGGTTTCCCAATCATTATAATTCGCCTCATAAGCAGGTTCTAATCCCAATGCCAATCCAGCATTATTGATTAATATATCAATTGGTTGAAATTCTTTTGGTAGTTGCAACAAAATAGTTTCGACTGCATCTTTTTTGGTGACATCAAACGTTAAAGGTAAAAAATTATCCCCCAACTGATCAGCAAGTTTCTGTAATTTATCACTCCGTCTAGCTGCACCTATTACTTTATAACCGTCAGCAATAAGCTTTCGACAAATAGCTTGACCAAAACCAGAAGAAGCCCCAGTAACTAAAGCGATATTCATATTCAATCCCCTTTACTCATGATAATTGTCTGAATTTACCTTTATAATATTGAAATAAATGATAAATTATTCTGCATTAAATATAAAAAAACCCGCTACGTAGCGGGTTGACATCGAATATTTCATTTAGCTGGTTCTTCGGAAGGCTCTTCATCTTTCAAAGGAACAATCAACGTGTCAATATGGGTATTATTAATCAATTGTCGAGCAGAAGACATTAATTTACTCCAGAAATCTTGATGATGACCACAAACAACCAGATCTGCGCCATATTCATGGATAGCTTCAATTAATACTTGGCCGAATTCACCATTGCCAGAAAGAGTATGTGCAATTGGATAACCGGCATCATCAGCAAGTTTATTCAATGCAATATGGGCATCTTCAGTGATACGATCTTTCATATCATTCATATTAATATCAACTAAACCAGTATAAAGGTCTGAATAGTTGATACCAACATGAATTAGTGATATTTGAGCATTATATGGTCTAGCCATAGAGACTGCTTTTTCAACAAGAACTTCACTTTCTGGTGATAAATCCACTGCGACTAAAATATGTTTATAAGCCATAATATTCACTCCTTCCTATTTTTGACGCTCTAATTAAATTAGAATTTATACTTCCTTTTTACTACTAAATTAATTTTTGAGCAAGCCAAAATAGTGACCCAGATAACAAAATTGAAATTGGCAAAGTAAGAATCCAAGTTAAAGCAATATTTTTAATTGTTTTACTTTGTACCCCACCCCCATCAACAATCATCGTGCCAGCGACAGATGAGGAAAGAACTTGGGTTGTTGATACAGGCATACCAGTATAACTGGCTATACCGATTGATAACGCAGTCGTAATTTGTGCAGAGACACCTTGAGCATAAGTCATCCCTTTTTTACCGATTTTTTCACCAATGGTTACTGCAACCCGTCGCCAACCTATCATAGTACCTACAGCAAGGGCTGAAGCTACGCCGACAATAATCCAAACTGGCGCGTACTCTACAGTTTTTAATAAATCATTATTTAACGATTTTAAGTATTGCTTATCTTCTGCAGGGACATTTGGTTGTTTAGCAACATGAGATACCGTATCGGATAAACATAATAAAATACGTCTAGCCTGAGATCGTTGATCTACGTTAAGAGAACCATAATCATTCATTTTATTAAACAAATTATTAGCAATCCCTAATGTAGTAAACGAACGAGAGTAATCACAATGATATTGATTTAAATCATTTACAGGAATAGAAGTATCTGCTGCAGACTGTTTTCCTATTACAGTATTAAGTTCATCATTATGAGTAATAAAATATTCTTCAATATTATGAATGGCATTTCTGGTATTAGTAATTTCATAGGTTGATGCTCCCATATTTACAATAAAGCCAGCAGGCGCAATTCCCATCAATACTAGCATTAATAAACCAATACCTTTTTGTCCATCATTAGCGCCATGAGAAAAACTTACCCCAGCAGCAGAAATGATCAACATTATACGAATCCAAAATGGTGGTTTTTTCTTACCATAGAGTTTTTCGCGTTGTTCTGGCGTCATAAAAATACGCTCTCTTTTTTTACTACGTTTTTTACTTTGACCTTTACGAGTCCAATATTTCCGTAGTAAAAAAATCATTAATCCAGCTATCACAAGACCAACAACAGGCGAAATGATTAATGATAAAAAGATTTGGATCATTTTAGGAATATTAAGTGCATCAATAATAGAAGTATCCATAATAAATGCATTAGCCAATGCTACACCAATAATTGCACCAATTAAAGTATGTGAGCTTGATGCTGGTATACCTACATACCATGTACCTAAGTTCCATATAATAGCGGCAAATAAAATCGAAAATACCATTGCCAGACCATGTGCAGAACTTACATTCAATAATAAATCAGTTGGTAAAAGATGCACAATTGCATAAGCAACACTAAGTCCACCAAGTAATACCCCAAAAAAGTTAAACATGCCAGCCATAAAAACAGCAAGCTGTTCTTTTAATGCTCTAGTATATATTACTGTCGCAACTGCATTCGCGGTATCATGAAAGCCATTAATTGCCTCGTAAAAAAGAACAAAAAATAGTGCTAAAACTAGTAATATAATGGTTGAAAAGTCTAAATCAGCAAATAGATGAAACATAATATATCTTTCTGTTGTTAATAGCGGCTCTATTATCCTTGAGAATACCATAATGAGCAAAACAATTTTTACATTTTTCGTTTCGCATAATGGGAAGCTAATACAGCACAGATCATTAATTGAACTTGATGAAAAATCATTAACGGCAAAATAATTATTCCAGTTATAGACATAGGGAAGATTACACTAGCCATAGGAATACCACTTGCGAGGCTTTTTTTAGAACCACAAAATACAATTGTGATTTCATCTTCTTTGCTAAAGCCGAATAATCGCGAGCTGTAAGTAGTAATTAATAATACGATGGTTAACAAAATTATTGAATAAAAAATAATTTCTAAAAGAGATAACAAACTAACTTTTGCCCAAATACCATTGACTACCGCATCACTAAAAGCAACATAAACAACTAATAATATTGATATACGATCAGTTTTTGAAATAACACTTTTATATTTATCCACCCATTTGCCAATAAAACGTCTAGATAAATGACCAACCACAAAAGGTAACATTAGTTTAAGCATAATAGATTCTATAGCATCTAAAATATTCATCGAGTCAGCCGCTTGAGTATGCATTAATAGGCCGACTAATACAGGGGTAATAAATACACCTAATAATGTCGATGCCGATGCGCTACAAATTGCTGCAGCTACATTACCTTTTGCTATTGATGTAAAAGCAATTGCAGACTGGACCGTAGCGGGTAGAACACAAAGGTAAACAAAACCTAGATAAAGATCTTCAGATAAAAAAATTGGTACAAGTAGTTGCATCATCATCCCTAGAATAGGGAACACCACGAAAGTAATAACAAATATCAATAAATGCAATCGCCAATTTTTTATACCAATAACTATTGCATCAAATGACAATTTTGCTCCATGCATAAAAAATAATAGACCAATAGCAAAAGTGGTGAGATCCTCAAAAACAACCTTAGCTTGTCCTTCACATGGAAAAATACTTGCCGTCATCACAACACAAATCAAAATCAGCAAGAATGAATCAATTTTAAAACGTTGAAGTATATTCATGATATTAGTTTGATTAGTTAAAAAAATCGCCACAAAAGTGGCGATATATCTAAAGTTATGCTGTTATTCTAGGAAGCTTCGCAGTACATCAGATCGGCTTGGATGACGTAATTTACGTAATGCTTTAGCCTCAATCTGACGAATACGTTCACGCGTTACATCAAATTGTTTACCAACTTCTTCAAGAGTGTGGTCAGTATTCATATCAATACCGAATCGCATGCGTAATACTTTCGCTTCGCGCGGTGTTAAGCCAGATAAAATATCACGTGTTGCACTACGCAAACTTTCAGATGTAGCGGCATCTAATGGTTGCTCAAGAGCTGTATCCTCAATAAAATCACCTAAATGTGAATCTTCATCATCACCTACTGGTGTTTCCATTGAAATAGGCTCTTTAGCAATTTTCAATACCTTACGAATTTTTTCTTCAGGCATTTGCATGCGTTCAGATAGTTCTTCTGGCGTTGGTTCACGACCAATTTCTTGTAACATCTGACGTGAAATTCGATTTAGCTTATTGATTGTTTCAATCATATGCACTGGTATACGTATTGTTCTTGCTTGGTCAGCAATTGAACGTGTAATTGCTTGTCGAATCCACCAAGTCGCATATGTAGAGAATTTATATCCTCGGCGATATTCGAACTTGTCAACAGCCTTCATCAGGCCAATATTACCTTCTTGAATAAGATCTAAGAACTGCAAGCCACGGTTGGTATATTTTTTCGCTATTGAAATTACCAAACGTAAGTTGGCTTCTACCATCTCTTTCTTAGCTCGTCGAGCTTTTGCCTCACCAATAGACATTCGTCTATTAATATCTTTAATTTGCTCAATAGAAAGATTAGTTTCCGTTTCTATTTGTTGTAAACAATTAATTTCAGCCTCAATTGGTGCTTCAAATTCCATTAAATTAGCAGCAAAAGCGCCTTTACCAGTAACGGCTTTTTTATACCAACTCATGTTATTTTCGTTGCCACTAAAATGCGTCATAAATTGTTTTTTCGGCATTTTGCACTGCTCAACACAGATCTTCATAATGACACGTTCATGTGCTCTTACGCGATCCATCATGCTTCTCATGTTATTAACAAGAATATCAAATTGTTTACCAACTAATCTGAATTGTTTAAAAACTTCAGATAAATTTTCAATTTCTTGTTGTGCTTTTTTATGGGCTCGACCATATTTTTTTATTGCAGCTGAGGTTTTATCATGTTGTTCTTTAAGTTCAGAAAATTTCGCTCTTGCCACTTCCGGATCAATTGAAACATCATCATCAGCTGAAGAATCGCCATCTTCTTCACTTTCATCATCGCTATCATCAATATCGATTTCAGCTTCACTCTCTTCCAACTCTTCTGGAAGCTCTTCGGTTGATTCTTCAGCATTAGGATCAACAAAACCGGTGATAAGATCAGATAAGCGAACTTCACCACTTTCCACTAAATTGTATTGTTCTAAAAGATATGTAATCGCTTCTGGATATTCAGATACAGAGGTTTGAACTTGATTAATACCATCTTCAATACGTTTGGCGATATCAATTTCACCTTCACGGGTTAGTAATTCAACTGCACCCATTTCCCGCATATACATACGGACAGGATCTGTCGTTCTACCTATTTCTGATTCTACATTAGATAAAACTAATGCTGTAGCTGCTTCGACGGCCTCTTCATCCGGAACATTATCGGAAAGTAATAATTCATCTGAATCTGGGGCTTCTTCAAGTACTTGAATGCCCATATCATTGATCATTTGGATAATATCTTCAATCTGATCTGAATCAATGATTTCTTCAGGCAAGTGATCATTGACATCAGCATAGGTCAGGTATCCTAGCTCCTTTCCTCGGATGATCAGGAGTTTTAACTGTGATTGAGAATTTTGCTCCATAAAGGTATCCACATTTAGTTATTCGGTCATGTATATTATATATGTAGAATAGAAAATAATTTTCTACATATACCCTGTATATTTAGTCTTTTTTTGATAAAACAAGTATTAATGTCGCTAATTCTTTTTTCTCTGCGGTACTTAATCCGGAGACTCTCTCTTTTGCGATCAGTTCATCTTGCCTTTGGGCGAGTATATTATCATATAACTCTTTTAAAGTATGAGAAAAAATTGACTCTATTTCATCATCTTGGTAATGGTACTCCCATGTAGCTAAACGACTTAGCTGTTTATAAAATGGTCGACTGATACACTCTGTTAATATCTGTGCTGTAGTTATATTTGGGTATTGTTGGCATAATTCAAGTAGCTCAATAAATATATCTATGCCAGCTAAATTAACTTGTCGCATAACATTAATATCTGAAACCATTTTAGCCATATCAGGATATTGCAGTAATAAACCAATCAAAATTCGCATGGTAGTTAATTTCATCTGCGGTGCAGATACTGGTTCAATAGGTTTATTTTCACCTTTGTTTTGATCTGTGGCAATCAGTTGTTCTATTTGTGATATATCAAGTAGGCCTAAATAACGACCTAATTCCTGAAGCAAATTAAGTCTAAATGCTTTTGCTTTGACCTGCTCAAGCAAAGGTATGGCCAGTGAACTCAATTTAGCTTTACCTTCAGCGGTTTTTAGATCAACTTGTTTTAATAATTCATCAAACAAAAATTCGGAGAGATTAGGTGCATTTTTTACATAATCTTCAAAACCATCTTTACCGACTTTACGTACGTAACTGTCAGGATCTTCATCTTGTGGTAAAAAAGCGAAAGTAATTTGTTTACCATCAATCAAACAAGGTAGTAATACGTTCAGTGCTCGCCAAGCAGCACTTCGCCCTGCATTATCACCATCATAACAAAATATGACAGAATCAGTTGCTCTAAATAATAATTTAATATGTTCTTCAGAGGTTGATGTACCCAATGCAGCAACTGCATAATCAATACCGTATTGGGCCAGTGAAACGACATCCATATACCCTTCAACCACAATCAGCTGTTCAGGATTTCGATTAACCTCTTGCGCTTCATAAAGACCATACAATTGGAAACCTTTATGAAAAATAGGTGTTTCGGGTGAATTAATATATTTAGCTGAATCATTGATAATCGTTCTACCACCAAAAGCAATGACATTACCTTGTCTATCGCGAATTGGAAACATTATACGACCACGGAAACGATCATATTGATTACCACTATCATTGGTAACTAACATGCCAGCTTGATTATATAATTTCGTTTCAGCTTTAGTTTTTACTACATTTTGTGAAGTTAAACGCCACTCATTAGGAGCATAACCTATTTTATACCTAGTTATAATTTCTTGATTTAAACCACGTTGCTCAAGATACATATGAGCATCTTTTGAAGTTGATAATGCTAGTTGTTGTTGGTAGAAATCGGTGATTTTTGCCATCAAGGAGTAGAGATCACGACGCAAATTACGTGATTCAATTTGCTTTGATTGGTCAGCTTGATTACTATCATCTTCCGTGTAAGGAACACGAATGCCTTGCATACTAGCAATTTCTTCAATGGCTTCAGGAAAGGTTAATCGTTCATACTGCATTAAAAAATTTACAGCAGAGCCTGATGCACCACATCCAAAGCAGTAGTAAATTTGTTTTTTTTCATTTAATGAAAAAGAAGCAGTTTTTTCATCATGAAAAGGACAACAACCGAAATAATTATTTCCCTTTTTTTTCATTTTAACGCGCTTACCTATCACATCAAGAATACTTGTGCGGGCAAGCAAATCTAAAATAAAATCGCGAGGAATAAGACCTTTCATGATAAAATTCAACCAATTATGGCATTATGAAAAGACAACAAGCCGTAATAATAATACGGCTTGTTAAAATTGTTTATATCTAGAATATAAATGAATTGTTTTTTTAAAACAATTTAAATTTTCAGTATAAAAATTAATATAGACGAGTGCGACGAGCGTTTTCTCTTTCTAATTTCTTAGCATGGCGTTTAACAGCAGCTGCTTTTGCGCGTTTACGAATAGTTGTTGGTTTTTCGTAAAATTCACGATTACGAACTTCAGCTAATACTCCTGCTTTTTCGCAAGAACGTTTAAAACGACGTAATGCTACATCGAAAGGTTCATTTTCACGTACTTTAATTACTGGCATGTGCCTCTCACCTCAAATTTGTTTAATATCACAAAGGACTAAAATTAGTGCGCAATTTTACCCCTAATTGATATGGGTTGTAAAGTAAAATATCGTATAATTACTATATGATAAATTAATTTGCTAATCTACTTTTTGAGTCAGATAATAAAATAGTTTAATTAAAGATATATAGGTGTTTTATGTCGTCTTTCTTTACTGGTCAATATCCACAAAAACGTTTACGTCGAAACCGTGCACAAGATTTTAGTCGTCGTCTGGTAGCTGAAAACCATTTGACGGTTAATGATCTTATTTATCCAGTATTTATCGTTGAGGGTAACAATATCAGCCAACCCGTGTCATCAATGCCGAATGTAAAACGGATGAGTATTGATATATTGGTGAAAGAAGCTGAACAAGTTGCTAAATTAGGTATACCGGTACTTTCATTGTTTCCTGCTATTGAGCCCTCCCTAAAATCACTATTAGCCGAAGAAGCTTATAATGAAAGAGGTTTAGTACCTAAAGCAATTCGAGCATTAAAAAAAGAAATACCAGAACTCGGAATTTTAACCGATGTGGCTCTCGATCCTTATACGACACACGGCCAAGATGGCATTATTGATGACAACGGTTATGTTCTCAATGATATATCTGTCGAAGCTTTAAAAAAACAAGCATTAATACAAGCAGATGCTGGAGCAGATATTATTGCACCAAGTGATATGATGGATGGCCGAATTGGTGCAATACGTAAAGAGCTAGAATCACATAATTTTGTTAATAGCCAAATTATGGCTTACTCGGCAAAATATGCATCTAGCTTTTATGGACCTTTCCGTGATGCAGTTGGTTCAACCAATAATATCAAAGGTGGCAATAAAAAAACTTATCAACTTGATCCAGCAAATAGCAATGAAGCCTTACAAGAAATTTATCAAGATTTAAGTGAAGGCGCAGATATGGTCATGGTTAAACCTGGTATGCCCTATCTAGATATCGTTCGCCGAGTAAAAGAAACCTTTGCAGTACCTACATTTGCCTATCAAGTATCAGGAGAATATGCAATGTTGATGGCTGCAATCGAAAACGGTTGGTTAGATGAAAAGTCTACTATCATGGAATCTCTACTCTGTTTCAAACGAGCAGGTGCCGATGGCGTGTTAACTTATTTTGCTAAGCAAGTAGCTCAATGGCTTAATAACCAGTAATAGCTGCATTATATATATCATATCAATTTACTAATTATAGTGAATTGATATGATTAACCACGGAAAAACAAGCACAACTTTTTAAAGCAAAATCGAATCTCTTTAGATTAAAAAATACCCCAAATTAGCTCAATCTAGCTTTTCCATAATTAATAACATCATTAATATTTTAATTTTTTTAATAAATATTAAACTAAATCAATTACAAAATCTTAATTTATGGATAAAATATATTAAGTTACTTATTCTGGCACTAAAAATTACAAATTAGGTGATGAGAGTGAAGATTTGTCTGATATGATGATCAAGTAACTATTCAATAATATAAATATTATTGCCATAGCTAGAATAAACTGATGAATCGAAATATTAATATCGCTATTAGATATAAATAAAATTTTAACCAATAACATTAAGAAGCCAATATTATGAAAAATTATATCTATCTTTTCTTATTAAGTCTCCTTTTATTAACTGGGTGTGATGATAAAAAAGACAGCCAATCATCATCTGATGCAACTCCATCGACTAATCAAAATAACGAAGTTAATACTAATACGCAAACTGATAAAACGACCAGTACAACAAACAAAAATGAAGACAATACAATAAATTCTAGTAGTGAAAATAAATCACAGTTACCAACTCAAGTAACCAATAGCTATCTATTTCATACCGAACCAGAGTTATTACCTAATAAGAAACTCATTAAACAGCAAACAATTCAAAGTTCGGACAAAAAGTCTATTAATTATAACGATCAAGGTTATGTTAAAGATTATGACTTGGAAGGATTATATGGCGAAATAAATTATGATACAGCTAAATACATTTATGGTATGAAAGATACCAGAAACAGTTATGACATTACTTTCGATGAATCGAAAAATATCATTGGTATGAAAAATAGTAATGATGAAATTGTTGCTATTAATGAATTTGACGAGCAAGGCCGTTTAGTTGAAACCACTTTATCTAACTTCGCTGATAATAATATTAATTTTACCAGTAAGATTATTTATGAAAATGATCTGGTCGAACAAGTCTTATACAACGCTTATGTAAAAATGGATGATAAAAAACAATTACCCGTTTTAGTAAGAGAAAAAGATGTTATTTATAATGCAGACAAACAATTAGAAAAAACGATTACTCGTACCTTCAAATTGTCTGCTAAAGGTGAAGTCATCATTAATGATAAAAATGAACAAGAATTAGAATCTACTGAAACTTGTAGTTATTCTGAATATAACCAAAATAATGACTGGACCAAAGCTGTTTGTGAAACAACGGGGAATGGTTCAAGTAAAATTAATTTAACCAGAACCATTGAGTATCTATAACTTATTAAATAAAGTGAATATGATCAGTTTTCACCAAACTCATCATATTCACGACAAAGTATAATTGTATCCTCAATTAAACGCCTTGCTATCGTGCCATATTCAGGTATTTTTGGTAATTGAGAATAATGGTACCAATCAGCTTCTACTAACTCATTTTTATCGATAGTAATCTCACCACTATCATAATCTGCTAAATAAGCCATCATCATAGAATTAGGAAATGGCCAAGATTGCGAACCGACATAACGAATATTTTTAATTTTTATTTTTGACTCTTCATAGACCTCTCTGGCCACTGTCGTTTCCATTGTTTCACCAATTTCAGTAAAACCCGCTAATACAGTATATAAATTATCTTGATTATGCCTTACATGTTTTGCCAATAAAATTTTATTTTTATTCCGAATAGCGACAATAATGGATGGTGAAATTTGTGGATAATAACGTTGATGACAATGATCACATAGACAACACCATTCTGTTTGACTAATATACATCTCATGACCGCAGTAGCCACAATATTTATGAGACCGATAAAACTCAGACAATTGTACCGCTCTACCAGCCATATTAAACAAAGACTGATCAGCTCCACTAAGTAAAGGTCTAATCGAGCCCATGGAACTACTCATTTCTTGACAAATTAACCACGCAGTTTGTCCATTCCATTCACCAATAGGTTGAGAGAGTTTATTGGTAAATCCTAATTCACTGGCGCTACCGTTGGGAACTTCGCCATTAGGTAACCATAAACGACCATTTTTACTCACAAACCAGTAGCCTTTTTCGTTACCGATTAAATTATATTGTTTTTGTATATCCATAACATCAACACCAAAAATTAAATATTAAAAAGGAGGATATTACTCCTCCTTTCCATCAAGCTATTTCTTTTTCTTCTCATGAAGACCTTTTTTCTCAAGTTCCCAGTAAATTATACGTTGCTGAGCAATCGTAAATAAGTTACTTACAATATAGTATAAAACTAAACCTGATGGGAACCATAAGAAGAACACCGTAAAGATTAATGGCATATATGTCATTAATTTTTGCTGTAATGGATCGGTAACCGGTGTTGGTGACATCTTCTGAATTAAGAACATGGTACCACCCATTAATAACGGTAAAATATAATATGGGTCTTGCGCTGATAAGTCATAAATCCAAAGAGCAAATGGAGCATGACGTAACTCTACTGTATTACCTAACATATAAAACAGTGATAAGAAGATCGGCATTTGAATCAACAATGGTAAACAACCGCCAAGAGGATTAACTTTTTCTTGTCGATAAAGAGCCATTGTTTCCATACTCATTTTTTGTCTATCATCACCATAACGTTCTTTTAATGCTTGTAAACGAGGTTGTAATAACTTCATTTTAGCCATTGAACGATATTGTGCTCGTGTTAGTGGGAATAAAATACCACGCACAATAAAGGTGATAACAATAATTGAAAAGCCCCAATTACCTATAAAGCTTTGAATAAATTTCAATAAATAGAACAGTGGCTGCGATAAGAACCATAACCAACCATAATCAACTATTAAATCAAGATGATTAGCGGTTTCTTTTAACTGACTTTGGATTTCAGGACCTAACCATAGTTTCGCACTAACTGATTGAGTTTTACCTGGTTGAATAACGGCTGTTTCACCTTTAAAACCAATCGTAGCTTGGGAATTTTTAGCCGTAGCACGTGAATAAAATAGGTTGTTTTGATCCTGCACCGGGATCCAAGCAGAAGCGAAATAGTGTTGCAACATAGCAACCCAACCAACATTAGTTTCAACAGATAAAGCCTTATCTTTGATATCACCAAAGCTATATTTACTATAATTAGTATCAGCACTGGAATAAGCAGTACCACGGAACGCACTTAATCCTAATCCGCCACCACCTTCGGTAACAGCATCATCTGGTAAATCAATAGTTTGTTTTAACTGACCATACATCGATACTTCTATAGGATTTTGGCTTTGGTTATCAATATCATACTGAACATCAATAGCATATTTGCCACGATGTAAAATATAATATTTAGTATAAGTTACTCCATTAACTTGATACGTTAATGGAACTTTCAACTCATCTACACCATCAGCTAAAACATATTCAGATTGAGCAGTTTGATATACTGGACGTTTACTTCCTTGAATTGCATTATCTGGACCATCTTTACCTGTTAAGCCACTTTCAGCAATATAAATAAAGTCAGGTTTAGATGTTAATAATTGGAAAGGCGTACCAGAATGAAGAGACTGCTCATATTTTAACAATTGTGCAGCTTGTACATCGCCACCATAGGTATTAACCGTTAATGACAATACATCAGATTTTATCGTGATTGTTTTACCTTGTGCGAAATCCGCTGGTGAATCTTCACCTATTTGTTGCGTCAATTGATTAGCAACTGGCGGTTTTGGTGCATGATCTTCTTCCCATGCTTTCCAAAGCAGGAAAGAGACGAAAAGTAAAGCAATGACTAAAATATTACGTTGAGATCCCATTAGTGTTTTTCTCTATCGGTTTTAGTTTTAGGAGGTACAAAATCTTCACCTCCTTCATGTAAAGGGTGACATTTTAATACACGTTTGACAGTTAGCCAACTACCTTTTATTAATCCAAAGCGTCTTAATGCAATTACAGCATATTGAGAACAAGATGGAGTAAAGCGACATTTAGGCCCTAATAAAGGACTAATAATACGCTGGTATATTTTAATGACAAAAACAAAAATATTAATAATCAAATATTTAAATGCATAAATATGCTGTTTAAATATCAATATTAATTTATTCAGTTTCTTTGTTTTTTGATGATTTGTTGACATAGTTTGTCTAATGTCTCAACTAATTGTTGATTATTCAATTGTATAACAGGCTGTTTAGCCATCAAAATAAAATCGATATTAGGAAACTGATGTTGATGGTGACGAAAATATTCTTTAGCTAATCGTTTAATTCGATTACGCTCGTGTGCTCGTTTAACCTGTTTTTTAGCTATAGCAAAACCTAATCTAGCATGAGCCAGATCATTTTTCCGTGTAACTAAAGTAAGAAAAGGCGAACCTGCTCGAATAGATTCTTGAAAGACGCGATTAAAATCGAAGGGAGTTAACAAACGTAACTCCCGAGGAAAAGTGAGTTTAGTCACTCAACTTTAAATTAGCTAGCAACGGTTAAACGAACACGGCCTTTAGCGCGACGACGAGCAAGAACTTGACGACCGTTTTTAGTAGCCATACGTGCACGGAAACCGTGAGTTCTATTACGTTTTAATACTGATGGTTGAAATGTGCGTTTCATGACGATTTATATCCAAATCTAATTTATCAACAAGTTGTAGAGCATAAACTCCACAGCATTAATTAAAGAGGTCCGAATTATAGAGGCTATTTTATTTTTCGTCAATGAGATTTTAATACATAAATTGTAAGGACTGTATTAAATGAATATATCGCCTTTATTAATCATTAATCGCTATGACTCGCTTACTTTTTTCACCACCGATTTCACGAGCTAATTTTGGCACAAGATAACCTGATACATTTTTCGCAAGTTGTCTCATAATTTGCTTAGCATTATCATCATCCACTAAAAAATGAGCAGCTCCTTGCACTTTATCCAATAAATGGATGTAATAAGGTAAAATGCCTATTGAAAATAATTTATTACTTAAACAGGCTAATACATCAGCATCATCATTAACTTTTTTCAATAACACACTTTGATTCAAAACCGTTACCCGATGTTCCTTTAAACACTTGATAGCATTAGTAACATTATCATCAATTTCATTTGGATGATTAATATGAGTAACTAATACAATTTGTAACCGAGTTTTAGCAAATAACCGACACAGTTCGCTAGTAATACGATTAGGTATCACCACAGCTAAACGGCTATGAATACGTAACCGCTTGATATGAGCTATTTTCTCTAATTCGGTTATTAAAAAAGCCATTTCGTGATCTTTTGCCATTAACGGATCACCTCCTGAAAGGATAATTTCATCCAGTTCTGGATGGCTTGCAATATATTCCAATGCAGCACCAAGATTTTTTTTAGTGCCTTGATTATTGTGATAAGGAAAATGTCGTCTAAAACAATACCGACAATTAATCGCACATGCAGTTTTAGTCATTAATAATGCACGATTATGATATTTATGTAGTAATCCCGGAATGGTATTATTCTGCTCTTCTAAAGGATCTTCACTAAAACCCGCTACATTAATTAACTCTCTTTCATCACAAAGAACTTGTAACAACAATGGATCTTGACTATCACCTTTTTTCATCCGATTGATGAAAGCCATAGGAACCCTAAGCGGGAATTGCTTTCTCGCTTGCAACATAGGCAGAGAAATCGCCTCAGGATCTAAATTCAAACAACGATAAAGCTTTTTGATATCGGTAACGACATTAGCAAGTTCAAAAATCCACTCATCTTTATTTGGTTGTTCAATATTTTGCTGTATAATGTGGCTCATTTTTGTAATTCAGAATGATAGTTGGAGCTTTTATGGCATCTTTTAGTACTAATGAGTTTAAAGCCGGTCTTAAAATAATGCAAGATGGCGAACCGTGTGTAATTGTTGAAAATGAATTTTATAAACCAGGAAAAGGACAAGCAATTAACCGCGTAAAAATAAAAAAATTACTTTCCGGTAAGACTGTTGATAAAACATTCAAATCAGGTGAATCTGTTGAAGCCGCTGATGTTGTTGATATGAATTTAACCTATTTATATACTGATGGTGAATTTTGGCATTTCATGAATAACGATACATTTGAGCAACTTTCTGCTGATGCTAAAGCTGTAGGTGACAATGCTAAATGGTTAGTTGATCAAGCTGAATGTATTTTAACTTTATGGAATGGTCAACCAATTGCGGTAACGCCACCAAACTTTGTTGAATTAGAGGTTATTGAAACCGACCCAGGTCTAAAAGGTGATACAGCAGGGACTGGTGGTAAACCAGCGACACTATCAACGGGTGCTGTAGTACGTGTTCCATTATTTGTACAAATTGGTGAAGTACTTAAAGTTGATACTCGTTCTGGTGAATATGTTTCACGTGTTAAATAATATCAACGAGATATAAATGCTATTTAAAAAAAAGAGGTCAATATGACCTCTTTTTTATTTATTAAATAAAAAAGTTAATATTTATTTTGAGGAAAGGGGTTTTTATTTCAATAATTAGGCTCAGCTTTTCGGCAATTACCTATCCAGCACTCAATCAAACCAGCGAACAGCAATAAACTAACAATATCTAAATTAAGAATTTTAGTTTATTTAGCTCCAATATAATTTAGTTGTCGCCATGATTCATAAACAACTACAGCTACAGAATTAGATAAATTCATACTTCGACTATTGGCAACCATTGGAATTCTAATTTTTCTATCTTGTGGTAGCACATCAAGAATGCGATTTGGTAAACCTCGAGTTTCAGGGCCAAACATTAAAAAATCTGCTTGTTTATAATTGACTTCACTATGAGGTTTCTGGCCTTTTGTAGTTAAAGCATAAACTTGTGAAACCAAATCAAGCTGATTTGCCTCTAAAAAATGATCAAGATTTTTATAACGTTTTACATCGACAAATTCCTGATAATCAAGTCCTGCTCGCCTTAGTTTTTTATCGTCCCAAAAAAATCCCATTGGTTCGATAATATGTAAATTAAAACCAGTATTAGCACATAAACGAATAATATTACCCGTATTAGCCGGAATTTCAGGTTCAAACAACACAATATTTAAAGGCGCATTCAACACAATATTTTCTCTTAAAAATTAATTTTTTTGAAGTGGTAATACTATCACAATTTTCAACCCACCTAACTGACTTTTCTCAGCTTTAACTGTGCCGTTATCTCTAGTAATAGCATTCGCCACAATTGCTAAGCCTAACCCTGTACCACCCGACTCTCGATCTCGAGCTTCATTAGTACGATAAAATGGTCTAAAAATTTGCTCAAGCTCATTATCTGCAACACCTGGACCATCATCATCAATGGTAATAACAACTTTTTGTTGTTGAGTAGTGAAATTTACCACAATCTTTTGATTTGAATAACGAAATGCATTTCTTATCACATTTTCAAGCGCACTACATAACGCTTCTGGATAACACAAAATTGTATGATTAGAAGGAAAATTTTGTATAGAAAATTGTTTTGTTATTTGATTTGCTTCAAAAGTCGCATTATCCAATACATTTTTAAATAATACATCTAATGGTTTAAATTCACGAACTTCATTATTATCATGTTGATTCCTTGCTAAGGACAATAAGTCACCTATCATCGAATCAAGCTTTAAAGCTTCATTATTTATCCGCAAAACCTCATTGCTTTCACCTTGCTTACGGCGCAATAACGAAGTTGCCAATTGCAATCGGGTCAATGGCGTACGTAATTCATGGGAAATATCAGAAAACAGCCGTTGCTGTAGATCTTGCAGCCGTTTCAATTCTCTGAGCATATGGTTAAAACTTGCACCTGTGGCTTTATATTCATAAGAACCAACTTTTTCAAGCTCAGGCCACTGTTGTAAATTACCATTTGCAACCTGTTCTGCAGCTAATCTTAACCCTCTAGCAGGTTTAGCAATACTCCAAGATAACCACAACAAAAATGGTGAACTAGCTAACATGGTTAATGTCAAAAGTAAGAAAGGATGATCAAAAATCAAAT
Source organism: Gilliamella sp. LMG 34362 (assembly GCF_984569125.1). Lineage (NCBI taxonomy): Bacteria > Pseudomonadati > Pseudomonadota > Gammaproteobacteria > Orbales > Orbaceae > Gilliamella > Gilliamella sp. LMG 34362. Next base: position 2,416,794 of record NZ_OZ474902.1, read on the forward strand.
TAACAAATTGAGATTGAATATCTGATGCAGGTTGTAACAAAAACAGTTGATATTCATCATTAGCATAATGAATAAGGAATGGACCAATAATTTCTTGATTATCATAAACTTTTTTCGCTGGATCATCAACGTCATGCGATTTTTCACTAAAACTTTTTACTAAATCAATATTTTTAGTATCTGCAGTAATAATTTGCTGATTAGGTGTAACAATAAATAGGACTTGACCAGTTTTTTGATAATTATCCATTACTACGATAAATCTCATCCACCAACGAAAGCTATCTTTCGGTATCTTAGCAAGATCTTTTTCTATCTGACTTGCAAGAACTTTACCACTCTCTTTATCTTTATTCGCCAAATAAGTTAAATTACGTGAGTCGAGTTCGGGCAATACCATTACAAGCGCAAGGAAAAAAGCGATAGTAAGTAAGAATATTGTGAAAATTCTAATTGTTAGACGATCAAAAATCCACATAGATTCTTACCATATTGAATAAAGCTAATTTTGCAACAAATTATCATTTTGATCTACAACAAATAGATATCCTTTTGAACGCAATGTTTTAATCCATGGTAAGCCATCACTTCGAGGTGGAAGTTTTTTACGTAAATTAGAGACATGAACGTCAATTGAACGTGCTAATGGAATAAATTCTTTCCCCAACACCGTTTCACTAAGAGTATCTCTTGAAATAGTCATTCCTTTATTTTCAAGCAATTTAAGTAATACTTGAAATTCTGTGCCAGTTAATTCGATGTATTTGTCATCAAAATAAACAGATTGCTGTTTGGTATTCACCACAAGTTTATCAATAGTGTATTGTAATGGTTTTTCATTACTTTCATTACCAACAGTATCCCATCTAGCTCTACGCAATAAAGCGTTAATTCGAGCAATCAATTCTCTATCATTGAAAGGTTTAAGAATATAGTCATCAGCGCCAAGTTCAAGTCCATTGATTTTATCGAGTTCGCTATCCTTAGCTGTTAAGAAGATAACAGGAACGGTGAATTTACTTCTTAATGAAGACAAAACACTTAATCCATTCATTTCTGGCATCATAATATCAAGTAAAACCAGATCGATGGAATCATCAAACTTTTCTAACGCTTCAATACCATTATTTGCAACTTCAACGGTAAATCCTTCCAATTCTAATAATTCACATAACAACGAAGCAATTTCTAGATCATCATCAACTACAAGTAATTTGCTCATTATAATCCTCAATAAGTAATAAAATCCTTAGTTTTTATATCTATTAAATAGACGATAACTAGATTTTATATTTTAGGAAATATTATATAGATATATGAGAAAAATATCGTAAATAATTGTTAAGATTCACAGTTTAAATACTTTAACATTGTTAAAACCTTGCTCGATTAAATAAAGCGCTTGTAGTTTACTCATTACTCCTTTAGCACAATAAAGTAAATATTGCTTTGATTGATCTAAATCACCAAATTGAGTTGCCAATTTATAAAATGGTATAAGCTTAACTTCAACATTTTCGATTTCCAGTGGATGCTCCTCTTGCTCTTCTGGCGCCCGAATATCAATGATAACGTGATTATCTTCTAATGTTGTAACGGTATCAACCTGAGTAATAGTATTATTAGTTTGTTTAGCTATTTCACGAATATCAATATTTTCAGCTTCGGCAACAGCCTTATCTAAAATAGCAAAATCAAAGTTTTCCTCTTCAGCTTCTATTTTTTCTTTAACTGCTTTTACCGTTGGACTTTTCGATATGACACCACAAAATTCAGGCATAGTCTTAGCAATATCTTCAGTGCCTATCTGACGAGCTAGATTAATTATCGTTTCTTTGTCATGGGTGATAAGTGGGCGTAAAATTAATGTATCACTGACATTATCGATTAAACGCAAATTAGTTAAGGTTTGACTTGATACTTGACCTAACGCTTCGCCTGTAACCAGAGCTTCAACATTATAACGCTGTGCAACTTTAGAGGCTGCACGAATCATCATTCGTTTTAAGATAACCCCCATCTGGCCATCATCAATTTTTTCTAAAATCTCGCCAACAACATCTGAAAAGTCAATGGCAATAAAACGAACCTTATGAGAGCTTCCAAATCTATCCCACAAATAATGAGCCATCTGTTTCACGCCAATTTCATGGGTTTTGCCACCTAAATTAAAAAAGCAATAATGAACTCGACAGCCTCGCCTGATCAGCATATAGCTAGAAACACCAGAATCAAATCCACCAGAAATAAGAGAGATGACATCTTCTTGTGTTCCGGTTGGAAAACCACCTATCCCGGCATGCCGTTCTTTAACTAGTAGAAGTTTATCTTTATCAATTTCAAGATTAACCGTAATATCTGGACGTGTTAATTTGACTTTAGCAGTAGCAACATGTTGATTAAGACCACCACCGACATAACGCTCTACCTCAATTGAAGTAAATTCGTGCTTACCTCGTCGTTTAACTCTTACACAAAATGTTTTATTCTCAATTAAAGGCGCATAGTGATTAAACGCTTTTTCATAAATATCATGTAAATCAGTAAAAGTAAGTTCTTCAACCACTAAAATATGATGGATACCTGGAATTCTTGTTAATAGTTCTAATATTTGATTTTCACTATTTTCAACTTTAGGGCGAACCTCAATAAAATCCCAATGACGAATAACTGCCACATCATTAATAGCATTCTTTAAAATATTACGAATATTACTAGTAAGAATTTTAATAAAACGTAAACGAACGGACTCACTTTTGATGGTAATTTCGGGGAAAAGTTTAACTATAAATTTCATACAACTGCATTTGCCAAGAATAAAAATGGCGACATTATACTGATTTTTCCCTTAAAAACGTACAATTGATTATGATAAATACAGAAAATAATAAAATATACTTGCTTGTTGCTCACTCTTTCGCTAATATTTCGCATCAATAAATTCTGTTCTATAACATAAAAATTGACAGGTTGAAATGTACGAACTTTTAATTATAGGTTATTTATTTATCGCACTTGCGATAATCGTTTTAGTGCTAATTCAGCGCGGTAAAGGTGCCGACATGGGCTCATCTTTTGGTGCAGGCGCTTCTGCAACTTTATTTGGTTCATCAGGAAGTGGCAATTTTCTAACTCGCACAACAACAATACTTGGTGTGTTATTTTTTGTGTTAAGCATTATTTTATCAAATCTCGGCAGCTCAAAAAACACAACTTCAAGTGATGAGTTTAAAAATATTGGAGATAGTGCTCCAGCGACTACGCAACAAAATACTGAAAGTACTAGCGGTAATAATGGAGAAGTAATTCCAACTGCTGACCCAGTTATTCAACCACAGAATATTAATCCTACATCAGATATTCCAGAATAAAAAACGGCGCCGTGGTGGTGAAATTGGTAGACACGCTATCTTGAGGGGGTAGTGCTCTAAGAGCATGCGGGTTCAAGTCCCGCCCACGGCACCAATTCAATATTCATTAACATTCTTTTAAATCCTTTAAAACACATCAAAACCTACAAACATAAGGCTTAAAGCCTATTTTGTTATTTATTAAGCACCAGTATGATACATTTACAGCCAGAATTTTTAGGTATATGCTTAGGTATACGAACACAATATACCTAAAACCCGTATACCTAAAATCATTATGGCAAGAAAGACTCTACCATTAACCGACACACAAATAAAAGCAGCCAAACCAAAAGATAAGGATTATTCTTTATTTGATGGTGGCGGTATGTATCTTTTAATCAAAGCGAATAACTCTAAGATTTGGCGTTTTAAGTATACGCGCCCGTATACCAAAAAAGGGGCATTAATAAGTTTTGGCAGTTATCCCGAAGTTTCACTACAGCAAGCGCGAAAACAACGGGACGAAGCGCGCGAATTAATTAAACAAGGTATAGACCCTCAAGAACATAAGGCAGAACAAGAGCAACTACAACAAGAAGCTAGCAATAATACTTTTTATGCTATGGCGCAAAAATGGTTTAAATTCAAAACTGAACAAGGATTAGAAGAACAAACCTTAAGAAAAGCTTGGCGCTCATTAGAGAATCATGTTTTCCCATATATAAAAGACATTCCCATTAAACAAGTAACAGCTATTAAAGCAATTAATGCACTACAGCCATTAAATAACAACAATAAATACGAAACAGTTAAGCGAGTTTGTCGGCGAATTAATGAAATAATGTATTATGCTGTCAATATGGGAATTATCGATAATAACCCTCTCGCTAGAATTACCGACGTATTTAATAGCCCAAAAGTTAAGAATCAGCCAACTATACCCCCTACTGAATTACCGCAGTTCATGCAAGCACTGGCTATGGCAAATATTGAATTGCAAACTAGATGCGTGATTGAATGGCAGTTATTAACATTAACGCGACCAAGTGAAGCCGTAGGGGCTAAGTGGGACGAGATAAACTTTGATAGGAAATTGTGGAGTATTCCTGCCGAACGCATGAAAATGGATAGACCGCACAATATACCTTTGTCACCGCAAGCAATAAAAATACTTGAGATAATGAAATCTATTAATCATAAAAGCGAGTTTGTATTCCCTACTGCTAGACCTCCCTATAACAAACCAATGAGTAGCCAAACTGCTAATATGGCAATAAAGCGCATGGGATACAAAGATAAGTTAGTTGCGCATGGATTAAGAGCTTTAGCTAGTACCGCTTTAAACGAGCAAGGCTTTAATTATGATGTCATTGAAAGCGCATTATCGCACGTTGATAAAAACGCAGTGAGAAGGGCCTACAACAAGGCAGAGTATGAGCAACAAAAGCGTATTATGCTTGACTGGTGGGGTGACTTTGTCGAGCAAGCCAGTAAAGGGAATGTCTCATTGTCAGGTAACCGTAATCTAAAGCTAGTTAATCATTAACCATATCGCGCTATTCATACCGTGCCCCATATTTGGGTTACGATAAAACCGTAACTCAAATTTGAGTTACTCACTTCAATAACTTCATATTAAACCACTCCTCATATCTGAGGGGTGCTTTTTCAAATGTCACCCTTAACCTTATAAATCAGTACGTTAGTCGTAACTCAGATTTGAGTTACGCACAACATATACTTTGCTTATTTAATTACCCCCCATTAATTTAGAATTTATCATATAACTATACATACTATACATAAACACAAAAAACTTTATATATATTAATATATTATATTATGTATACTTATTTTTTAAGTGTTCATAAGTATTCATTACTATACATTCATATATGTCTTTTAGATCACACATATAACAATATGATTTATATTAATATTATAGATAATCCAAATATTCAATTTGTTAATAATCAAGATGTTATTATTTCGTTTGATCATAATAAACTATTTAATCTAGCTATAATGATTTATGCCATGCCTGAAGCTAATTGTTATTGAAAGAAAGGGTAACTACAGAAATAAAAAAGCATAAGGCCATGTTTACTGAGTTAAAATCACAGTCAATTGTATGATTTTTTAACTTTTTTTTAGAGAGCAACCCAATACATGGAAAATTAAATATTCTTAGTTTCTTTAGTCCATAAAAAGAGCGCTCAATGTTGCAGTTCTGTTAAATTAAAACAGTTATCTTCATAATAAAGATAACTTATTAATCGCTTTCATGGGGTTGAATTTAAAAAGCCCATCAAAGGGCTTACAACTATCTTGCTACCGTGCGAGCCTGATATTTTGATGTAGCGCGACGGCTTAAATATTTACTATTGGCTTTGACTATATCTTTCATGAAGATTACCTATTTTGAGTTTGAGAGCGCTGACGAATTGACGCACGCCATTCATCCTTAGACATTATCACGATCTGCATCCTATTGTTAAAATCATCTTTAGATATTGAGTTAACTCCGCGCCCAGATTTATCAATCAAAACTAACACAAAAGGCAAATTAAACTCTATTAGGGACGGGCTACCAACCGATAACCCCTTATTTTTTGTAATATATTCATCTTTGTCTATATTAAATAAATCAAATTGATAGCCTCGCAAAATAGAGTTATAGCGCAGGGTTATCCTTAAATTCATACCGAATAATGATACTGTTTGCTCTAACACGTCATCTGATGTTGTTTGTATAGTATGCATTTATATATTCCTATTTAAATAATGCTTCGTAATCTATCAAGAACCGCGCGCTTAGCCTCACCCGTTATTTCCTGCGGCTGAGTTCTGCCCAGATTGCGAACTTTCGGCTTTTGCATTTTAAAACCGTTAGCAATTTGAGTTTCTACGATAAATATTTCACGAAATGTTATGATAAACTCGCCTACTGTATTTTGTTTTTGAGTAAGTCCTACGGACGTAATCACCATATTTTTATATTGCCTTGAGTTAGTTTGCAATGTAACTGGCTCACCGCTACGTTGTATTGCTAACAGTTTTTCATAAGCATCACTGATTCTGTCTGATGATAGATTATTTAAAAATGGTGTTTGAAAGTCAGGTAAGAAATCAGCAATCACATTATTAACTGTTTTTTCGATGGTCTGATTACGCGATTCATAATACTGTCTCAGTTTTTTTTCAGCCTGTTCCGTTATAACTCGAACCTCCATAGGTAACGGATATTCGGGGTAATCGTAATCTAAAATACTATCAATTGACGGCGTGTTAACCTCATAACCAACCACTAATCCGTTAACAGTCACCTCCTTAGGATCTAACACTGCATGATCTGCAATATTAGCGCCGTTTTCTATCGGATTTTCCGTTACTCGTAATTTTGATGTATGTTGCTCGACGGTATTAATATCGAGGCTGAATGTTCCAGCCTCAGAAATAATCAGACCTGTATTTGATGATTTATTTAATATAGATTGAAAGGTCATTATTCTTTCCTAAAAATTATTTACCCCTCTAATTTTACCATGATTGTATTCATGTATATAGATACAGTGTTATAATGTATCTAACTGTATGTTAAAGTATTATTTGCGTCTAGGCTGATCCCCGAACATTCGCAACCCTAGCGAACTGGCGCAAATATCTATTAGGGGCGTGAGGGGGCGTATGGCATTACCAGAAAGACGGTTTTACACTTTAAATAAAGCTGTTGATAAAATTAATAAAGTTATTAAAAATAGAACTGTAGATACTGAAGATTTATTATATTTTGCTTTTGAAAAAAAATTAGAATTATGTGTTCATTATTATTCTCCTAACTCAGCAGGTAAATGCGGAAATATTTTTATTCAAGCTGAAAATGATGTTGATCTCGATTTGCTGCCTATGCTATTCCCAGAAGAAGGTAATTTTAATGATATTATTAAAACTGAATATGGTAGAATAAATTGTAATTTATTTTATAGAAGTGAAGAACTAAAGAAAGAATTTCCAATCTCATCCTATAATTATCAATATCCTTTCGTTAATTCTGACTCAGATATATTTTATATTCACTCTTTGTTGGCGATAGATTTATCTACCATTCAATATCCAATCATCGATGATATAATAATAAATAAATTCTCTCTTCCTGCTGAGAGTTGGGCTATTTCTGTTGATACTTACCGTCTTTTGAAAGAGCATAATGAATTAGACTTACTAAAAAGTATTAAAGTTAATGCTATTGTTGAATTAGATGATCCTGTAAAACTATCTCCAAAACAGATGTTGATAACATCTAATGAATTAGAAAATTTTTTAAATGGGAAAGAAAAAATAGAGTCTAATTTTGTTAAAAGCAGTTTCATAGGTAGACCTGAAAATAGTTTTAAAAAAGATATTATTGAAATAGCAAAATTAACAAGAAAGCAATTTCCTACATGTTCAGGTAAATCATTATCTCAAAAAATATATGATTATTTTAATCATCTACCTGAATTTCCAAAGCGTGGGAGTATTGAACAGTATATATCTTTATCAAATGAACTACCTCGACAAATAGAAAGAGATTTAAAACTGAATTACGAATTAGTTATACCAGAACATTTAAAACACTTAAAAAATAAATAAACTATTAATTTATTAATTAATTATTTATTTATCTGTTTTTATATACGGCGTTTGGTACAGTTACCTTGTTTTATAAACTTTTAGATGAGGTAACGAATGACCAACCAAATCCTATCCAAAAAAGAAGTAAAAGATTTACTTCACTTCAAATCTGACACTAGTCTTTATACGCTAGAAAAGAAAGATAAAACTTTTCCCCAAAAAATCAGAATCGGCTTGCGTCGCGTTGGGTATCGCGCTGATGAAATTTACTCTTGGCTTGAATCTCGTAGAGTAGAACGTCGAGAGGTGGCTTAATGGTGATAAAGCAAAACCCTTTATATCGCGAAATGATAAAGGGCTAACACTGGAATAATGACGCTTCCAATGATAGTCAATCTCGCGTTAAGTGTCTAGCTAAAAAACACTGAAATAACTAATTGATTTTAAAGTAAAGCGAAAAAATTCGTTACGGTCTCCCCTTGCCTAAATTTAGCTAAATGAGGGATTTTTCGACACGCTAGGAGTAATACTTATGACAGATTTTAATAATTTAGTACCAGTAATAGAAATGCAATTCAACGGTAAATTACAGCAAACAGTTAGCGCAAAGTCTTTACATTCTTACTTAAAAGTAGGAAATGATTTTTCTACATGGATAAAGGGAAGAATAAAAGAATATGACCTAATTAAAGGTGATGATTTTTTAATCTTTGATTCATTAGAATTCAGGAATCAAAGCACAAATAATGAACAGTGGACAACTAAGCGAGGCGGAGACCGGAAAAGTATTGATTATATTCTCACAATTGGAACCGCTAAAGAATTAGCAATGATTGAAAACAATGAACACGGGCGAGCTATCAGAAAATACTTTATTCGTTGTGAAGAACACCTTAAGAACATTGCACCCGCCATCCAAAAGAAAGAACTAAAACGCTTAAAGGCACGCAATGAAGTTGCAAATTATAGTCGTCCTATGTGTGATGCATTAACTCTACACAGGCTATCACTTGGTAAAGAGACAAAACCTCATAACTATACCAACGAATTTAATATGATTAACGGTATTGTACTAGGTATGACAGCTAAAGGTTTCCGAAAAACTCATAATATAACTGGTGATATCCGCGATTACCTCAATGAAGAACAACTAAGCCAAATAGCTTACCTTGAGCGTTCTAATATTACACTAATTGAGTTGGGTTGGTGTTATGAGCAAAGGAAAGCAGAACTAATCAAGCTATCACAAAGCTATATGACTAGATTAATTGGCAAAGAGGCTTAAAAATGACTACAAGCTTATATAACAATTTAGCAATACAGATGTATACCCAACCCTTAAATAATCGCCCAATGAATCGCTACGGCGCAATTTTCCGACACGTTAGAGAAGATTTTATTGATATCACTACGCGCGCGTGTATGCATCGGAAAACTTATTGCATGAGGTTGAATTTTAAAAAATGGTTTTGCATGTCCATAAAAAGGGAAAGCAGAATATTAATAACTAAGTTTTGTCAGTCCATAAAAAGGAAACCAAGAAAACAAATACCACCAAAAAGTGGTATTAAGCTAGTAAATTATTTCTTATTTGGTTTGGTGAGTTTTTCGCGTCAATCAGTAATAACGAAGGTAAAAATAAAAAATCGCTTGCATGAATTTCAGACTTTGGGCTATATTAATCTTGCACTAGCAAAATCTAGTGTCAGGATTGGAACCCTGTTTATCCTACTGGCGACACACGACGCCCTAAGCGTCTTTTTTTGTGTCAATACTTGCGCACGCCTGTTTATCAAATCTTTTTCTATGGTGGCGTTAGTAGGGCATCCGAAAGGGTGGCTAGTATCCAGTAGAGCTAGTAGTTCCAACCCTGCTAATGTCACCGCCAACGAGATTGGAACCTCTAGCGGTGATTATCTTAATAATTATCTACTGGAGGCTGTCATTATGACTACTACCCCTAACCCTATTGTATCCACACAAAAACTATTTAAATTTTACGACCTTTCAACCGCTCAAGTTATCCAAACTACAGCTACAACTGAACGAGAAGCGCGTAAGAGCTTAGGCAAGCAATCGCTTATCTTTATCGCAAGAATTCGATTAACCCCAATCATTGAACGAGCTAGAACTTGGGGAGGCTACAGCCATGAATAACCATCAATTAGTTTGTAAAGTTGAAGGCACACTTCTTCAAGTTAAAAGTATGGCAAAAATCGCGCTAGATAATACAAATTACAAATTATCAGGGTATGACGAGCCTTTTATTGACCAATCGGATATGAGTAATTTGCTATGGGCTATAGTCGATTTAGCAGAGCAAGCCTTTAATGACCTGCAGGAATACCACTTATTAGGGAGTAAAGACAATGCGCAATAATAACCATCGATTAATAAATAATATTGAAACCAAACTATCGCAAGCTCAAAGCATGATTAGGGTAATCTTAGATAACCATAATTATAAAGACGATGGATTAGACGAGCCTTTTATTAACCATTGCGATACAGGTAATTTACTTTGGGCGACTGGTGACTTACTCGAAGATGCGTACAAAGAACTATTAAATATCGATTTAAAAGGAGATAACAATGCCTAATATCTCTTTAGATGCAATTAATACTATTAACTCAAAACTCGGTCAGGCAGACGCAATAACAATGCTTTTAATGTGTGAATGCGATTCAGGTAGTCAATTAAGCAATGAACTACGCTCATATGTGCTTGGTGCGATATCAGACCTAATAACTGATTCTAAAAAGCTATTTCGAAGTGAAACAGAGCGAGGTATCAGCAAATGAAAGAATTTGACTTCAAACAAAATAGTAATGGAACTTTCACCGCGCTAAGGTTCAAAAATAACAAATATATGGAAATTCTTTCTTTTGGCAAGGCAGACATTCCTCACTTGCTAGCAGATGTAACCAAACGATTACCGCCCGAAGTTAGGCGATATATGGAACAAATTAAGGAGTAATTATTATGGATAACCAACAAAGAATAACTACAATTCACCATATCATCGTTGATTCAACTATGGCGATAGTGGCAGGTTTGTTTTTAATTGAGCAGATTAACAAAAATGATAGTCAGGTATTTATTCATGAAGGCACTAAGATTGATATTAACAAAGATTTAATTGTCTTAGGTTTAGATATCAATCTTAAGCAATGCTTGATTGAGGATTTCGGAGAAAAAGAGGGATTAAATCGCACTTATGGAATGTTGAAAGACATGTACATAGAAAGTACAGATGCCCCTTTAGCATTAACCTCATTAGGACAAAAATTACTTTCAACATTGTTTATTGATTTAGTCGAAGATATCAAAGCTGAATCTAACGGGACAATCCATTAAGGGGGCGGTAATGAAAATAAATGAAATTACCACCCAAGCGGTAGGTAAATGGCAATCAATCTTTAGTTCATTAGGTATTGATGTGGGTAATGGCAAACATTGCCCTTGTCCTGTCTGTGGTGGTAAAGATAGATTTAGATTTGATAACCAAAATGGTAGAGGTACTTACATCTGTAACCAGTGTGGTAGTGGTGATGGCTTAGAGCTTATCAAAAACTATTGTCAATGTGACGCTAACGAAGCATCAAATAAAGTAGCGGAATGTTTAAATCTGTCTAATCAAAATAACCAAATACGGGAAAATCTCGTATTTAGAAAAATAGATCCCAAACAATTACATAACGATAACATACCAGATAATCCCGTATGTAAAAAGGTCGAGTATTTGCTATCTAAAGCAACATTAGGGCAATCTCAATACCTGACCAAGAAAGGGTTAACCTTTGATTTGCCTTTGTTAGATAACGGGCGCATTTTTGTGCCCATGCTGAATCTTCATAATGAATACGCAGGCGGTCAATTTATCGAGCCAGACGGAAGCAAGCACTTAATGAAAGGCTCGAATAAAAAAGGTGCTTTTATATGGGTCAACCCAAATTTGGGCAAGCCTGACGAGGTAAAAAAAGAGTTGCTCACAGCTAACGAGATTATTATTTGTGAGGGATTAGCCACAGGTATATCGATAGCGGAATTCCGCCATCGGTCACTGGTGATATCTGCCATTGATGCAGGTAATCTTATTCATGTAGCCGAAGCTATTCGTGAGATTAATTCTACCGCAAATATTATTATTGCGGGTGATAATGATATAGGTAGTCATAAAAACACTGGTAAGGAAAAAGCGATAGAAGCGGCTAAAGCGGTAAATGGTTATTACACAATCCCTGACACTGATTATAAATGTGATTGGGATGATTATAGGCAACAATTTGGACTTCAGAAAACTTCAGGTTTATTTGATAAAAACCTCATAAAACCAGAGTTATCCACCATAACAAAACATAACATGCAAAACGAGTTATCAAGCATGAACCTATCGCAAATGGCATCTAGTCAGCGCGCCGAATTGTTAAATGAGCATTATCACAATAACCTCGCCATTAATTTAACTACTGATGAAATTTATCACTATCAAGCTAATGCATGGCAACCCATTAGCGATAAAGTCTTAATGCGGACATTAGCAGATTTATTCACTCAATCAGGCGAGCCATTTAACCCAATGCGAATTAGCTCAGCGGTTGAATCGCTCAGGTTATCACTGCCTATAATGGGAACACCTCAGAAAGATTTAATCTGCTTTAAAAATGGCGTATATGAGCTAAAAAGCCAAACCTTTAGACCTCACAATAAGCAAGATTGGCTATTAGTCAGTAATGATATTGATTACTACCCTGCCAAAGAAAATGAATCTTTTGATACTCACGCGCCAAACTTCGCTAAATGGCTAAAAAGAGCATCAGGCAATCAAGATAAGGCTAAAAATATCTTAGCTGGGCTATATATGATATTGGCTAATCGTCATGACTGGCAATTATTCTTAGAGGTTACAGGCGCAGGCGGTAGCGGTAAAAGTGTTTTTGCTGAAATTGCGACGATGTTATCAGGTAAAAACAATACTGTAATAGGCACTATGGACGCATTAGAAAAGGCAAGGGACAGAGCCTTAATCGTGGGTTACTCATTAGTCATATTACCCGACCAACCGCGTTATATGGGCAGTGGCGCAGGATTAAAAGCAATTACTGGCGGTGATGAAGTCGCAATAGACCCAAAACACAAGCAACCCTATTCTTGTAAAATCCCTGCGGTAGTCTTGGTTATCAATAACGAGGCAATGAGATTTAACGAGCGTAACGGCGGTATATCACGGCGTAGAGTTATCTTTCACTTTGGCGAGGTCATCCCTGAAAAAGAGCGAGATTTAAACTTGGTTAGCAAAATAGAGCAAGAACTCCCCTCTATTGTGAGGTTGCTATTAAATGAGTTTACCAGTCCAGCAGAAGCTAAAGAAAGATTACATAAACAGCAACAATCAGAAGAAGCAACGACTATTAAAAGAGAATCTGACCATTTAGTCGATTTCTGTAGCTATTTTGACGCGTTAGACAGCCCTAACGGTATGTTAATAGGGAATCTTGGAATTATGCCATTTAATCCAAGAAAGTATCTTTACCATGCTTATGTCGAATACATCCGTAACACAGGGCTGAATAATCCTCTATCCCTTACCCAGTTCGGCACATCTTTAAGTTATGCAATGAACGAGAACGGCAAGCAATACATAAAGAAGCGCTATACAGCAGGAAATAAAACTAATTTAGAACTTAATTTAAACGCTAGTAAAGATTGGTTACCTAAAGCAGAAGAGACTACTAATTAACTTTTTGTTTGTCACTATTCTAACCGCCTTGATTGGCGGTTTTTTGTTTTTATGTACAGTTCGAATGTAGAGTTATGTATAGTTAAAATGTAGACCATACATAGCGCAAACCCTTATACAATAAGGCTTACAAGAAATCATGTATAGTATGTACAGTTTTTTATAAAATTTTATTTTAATGGGGGGGTAGTTAATTTCTTTAACACTCAAATTTGGGTACCGCCTCTTTAGACAGATTTTTACATCCGCGAAAAATCAACTTTAAATCAAAAATAAGTGAGTACTAAAAATACCCAATTTTAGGGGTCACTTTTCGTTTTAGGTATACGTTTAGGTATACGAAGTAAATTTTAAATAGATAAAACACTTTTATTAAAAAGGTTTAATACAGTCTTTTCAAGTCCCGCCCACGCACCAATTCAATATTCATTAACATTCTTTTAAATCCTTTAAAACACATCAAAACTAACAAATACAAGGCTTAAAGCCTATTTCGTTATTCATTAAGCATCAGGAAGATACATTTACTATCAGTAATTTTTAGTTATATGATTAGGAAAAACAACCCTTAAATAATAAATAAGAAACAGTTAAATGTTTTTGCCAAAAAAATCAAAAATTCAAGTGGTAATAAAATAATACTAATTTATGCTTTACCGTTTATGCTATTTGCTTTCGCCTTACTTTTATTTATAAGTTTTAATATTTCAGTCTTTAATTATGTTATAGCTACTATGAGCTATGGTTTAGGTGGAGGACTGTTTCAAAGTTCATTAATTCAGATAGCAATGGCTCAAAAAAAGATAAACAATCCACCATTGGAAGTTTGTTAAGACTTTTTCAATATGAGGTATTACTTTTGGTATACTCTCTATCATGTTTTTTTATTTATATTTTTCTTTATTTAGAATAAAAAAATAAATACAGTCTCATTTTTAATGCTGTGGTTAACAAGGCAAATAAATTATTGTTCAAGACAAATCAACTTTTTATTTTTAATTTATCATAAAAATAACGTTATAACACTGGTACGAATTAGTATAGCCTATCTACAATTTACTAATAATTTACATCCCATAAATGAAGTCTAAATCCTCTCAAGATACAAAATTATATTAACTACACAAAAATATTGCCTTTGCTTATAAACAATCTTATTCTTATATAATCATATATAAGATTATATAAATTTCGATATTGTTTCCTAACTGTTGACGACCAGATGCTATGCAAGAAGAATTCGTAGAAAAAAGAAGTGATGTTATCAAAAATTTTCTAACCCTTTATCGCAGTTTGATTAGTGGCAATAACAAGACTGACGTTTTAGATCTTTATAACAATGGGGTATGGTTTGCTGTTGAAAAAATTGGCAACAAACTATTTTTTGGACCAAGCCGTTTCGTAGGTTATAAAAACAATTCCATTGAAATCCATAAAAATAATAAGAATAAAGATGGCAGGCAGACAAATAAAATTTTATCAAAACGATTACTTTATTCAAAAATACAGGATAATGAATTTTTAATTAATCAATTTCAAAAATTTATTAGCCCATTTATGCAAAATGAAATAGAGAAAACAAAATTCTTTATACCAAATAATATTGACCTTTCTGATTTAAATGCTAATAGCGCTTGTTATTTTATTTCTCCGACTCATTGTTCTAAATTCAAAAAAAAAGCATGGAATAGTTTTTTGAACAATGAGATTATGGCTATTGGTTGGAAAGATGAAGATTATTCTAATTCTACAGCTGAAGAAATAAAAAATTCTTATCCGGAAAAATCACCAGCAATTCAAGCATTTAAAAATATAAAAGATATCAAATATGGCGATATAATTTGCACTACAAACAATAATCATGGATTATGGGGTATTGGTGTTGCGCTATCTTCCTACCGATATAAAAAAAATATTCATTTTGCAGGAGAAGATGAACAAAATAACCGTTGTTTCTATTCACACTATGTAGATGTTGCTTGGCTTAGCTATGATGCGACTAAAAATGAGTATATTAAATCTTCGGACTTAAAGATTACTGAACCAGAAACTATATGGCGGCCTTTTGGGACACTATTTAAGTCACAAACTATTCCCGGATATATATCAAATTATCTATTTAAAGAGAATATAGAAAACGTTAATGATATGAATGAGTTAAAAAAATATATTGAGTTACTCAAAAATAAACAACAAATTATCCTTCAAGGTGCTCCTGGAACTGGAAAGACCTATACAGCAAAAAATATTGCTGAACAACTCATTTTTGGCAAGGTCTCTTCAGATAAAAATGAGCAAGCATCTAATTTACGATCTCATGAACAATTTAAACTCATCCAATTTCATTCTGCCTATACCTATGAAGACTTTGTGCGAGGAATTGAAGTAAAAACAGAAAATGGCCAACCTCAATATATTACGAGAGATAAACTATTTATAGAAATGGCTAAAAAAGCATCGGCTGATCCTGAAAAAAAATATATTTTGATCATTGATGAAATAAACCGAGCAAATCTTCCTGCTGTATTGGGCGAATTAATTTATGCACTAGAGTATCGAGGCGAACAAGTCGAAAGTATGTATGCGGTTAATGATGATAATAGGCTAACCATTCCGCCTAATCTTTATATTATTGGCACAATGAATACTGCTGATCGCAGTGTTGGACAGATTGATTATGCTATTCGTCGTCGTTTTGCATTTATTGACATATTACCAACATCTTTACAAGCCGATTTTAAAAAGGATTTATTCATAGATATTTCTGAATTATTTATTAAAAGTTATGAAGAATATGAAAAAAATAAAATATTGAATCCATCAATATATTTGTCTGATGAATTTCGAGTTGAAGATGTTTGGTTAGGGCAAAGCTACTTTATAATAAATGGTAAAGATGAAAAGGATATAACTCAAACACGCCTTCAATATGAAATAATTCCTATTTTGAAGGAATATATAAAGGATGGCATTTTTAAAGATGTCGATGGTGTAAAAGCTAAAATTAAAGAAATCGAAAATAAATACTCGAATCAACCATGATTGAACTTTTTGAACAGTATGATGGACTTTTAAAACAAGATCACTGTATTAATGCGTGTGACAATTATATTGCTATTTTAAAGGAAAAAGACTCATACGAATACCAAGTTTTGCGAAAAGGTGAAAAACAGTCCTGCTACTCAATAAATTGCGAGAAAGAGTTATTCTATTTCAAAACGTCTTATTTTGTTGGTATCAATTGGATTGTTGAAAATAAACTCCCAATATATATACAACCAAAATTAAATAATGAATCAACGCAGATTGATTATATGCGAATGTTGTTAGATGCGATTGAAGAGCCCGAAAATCTAAAGCATCTAGATGATTTGTTATATATTTATTTTGATAAACCTCATATCCCAATAACACAAAAGCAAGATTTACTTTCTCCGTTCTTAATAGCCCTGTTTCTTAAAGTTATGAAACAAATTGTAAAAAAAGGCTTAAAAAAATCTTATTATTCTAAAATCGAAAATCTTAATGCCCGCGTAAAAGGAAAAATTCTTGTCAGTAAAAATATCAAACAGAATTTAGTTAGTGGTAAAAAAATTAACACAATCTGCCAATATCAAGAATTTGGCGTTAATTGTGATGAAAATAAAATTCTAAAAAAAGCCTATCGTTTTTCCCAACGCGTCATTCAAAAATTTGAAAACGGATTTGATAAAACACCATTATTGCAGTGGATTAATTACATTCACCCTGCTTTTGAGCAGGTATCTGATGATATTGATATAACAAAAATAAAAACCTTCAGAAGTAATCCGTTATATAAAGAGTATGATCAAGCGATCAAATTAGCATTACTGATTTTGAAACGTTACGCCTACAATATTAGTAATACCGAACAACAACGAATCATGACCCCACCTTTCTGGATTGATATGAGTAAATTGTTTGAATTATATGTTTATAAAAAACTGAGAAATATATTTACATCAAAGGAAGTAAAATATCACTATAAAGCAAAATATCAGGAATTAGATTTTATCTTAAAATTTACTAACCAAGCAGATTTCAAATTTGTAATTGATACTAAATATAAACCTAAATACCACAATCAATCAGTAATTATTGAGGACATTAGACAAATAAGTGGTTATGCAAGAATTGAAAAAGTCTATAAAGAATTAAAAGTAACAGATTATCGACAAAATATCGATTGTTTAATTATATATTCTCATCAGAAGAGCGATGAAGATTTTACGATTAACCACTTTATTTTAGATGATCAAAATGAAATACCTAAGTCTAATATACAAAAACTAAAAAAAGAATCAGGCTATGTTAATATCTACAAATTAGGAATTAAGCTTCCTGAGATACTTTAATAAAAGTAGCTTTATTCTTTTACCATATTAATACTAAATAGTATTCGTTCCAAATTCTTCACAATTTTTAGCAGTTAATTCCCTAATTGCTTTTAGATAACGGTTATTTTAATTTATTGGTTTGTTGTAAAAATAATTGAGAAGTCTATACCATCTTACGAACATTTAATTAGTCAGGAAACGGTTATAAAATAAACCGGAATGGGGAAAGAAGCAAAAACCCCTTTCCTCAAAATTTTTTCATTGGTAAAGTTTTCATTGGAAAACGCTTAGTTATTTATTGTTTGATGAGTGGCTTTATAGTATTGTTTTTTAAATTTTAATAAGGCCAATTGCTCATTTAGTTGAGTTATAGTATTGATTAATATCTTTTCTTGTTGATTAATGATAGTTAGACGCTCATCCAATGTTTCATCACCTTTAAGACACAGCTTGACATAGTGTTGAACATCTTTAATTGACATATTGGCGTTACGTAAACATTCAATCAATTTTGCCCACTGTAAATCTGCATCAGAAAATAACCGTTTTTCATTTTGATCGCGTTGTAAAAATGGAAATAGATTAAGTGAGTCATAATACCTAAGCGTGTGGGCTGACAAGCCTAATAGTTTTGCTGCTTTAGTCACCGAGTATTTAGGTGTTTGGTTTAATTCACCATTTTGTGCAATTGATGCAATACAATCATTTATATTTACCATATTTATACCCATGTTTTCATAAAAATCAATTAAATAGATTAGCAAGTATAATAATTTGGCCAAACTTGACTTAGAGTTACTCTAACCATTATAGTTCACGCCAACAGTTAAGAAAAGTATGGGAGAAATTAACATGAACCCAAATAATATAAGAAATTTTTGTATTATTGCCCATATCGATCACGGTAAATCAACACTGGCAGATAGATTAATTGAGATGACCAATACTGTCTCTGAACGTGATATGAAAGAGCAATTATTAGATAACATGGATCTCGAAAGAGAACGTGGTATTACAATTAAGTTACAAACTGTACGCATGTACTATAAAGCTTCTAATAATATTGAATATGAACTTAATCTCATCGATACCCCTGGACATACTGATTTTAATTATGAAGTTTCACGCAGTTTAGCTGCTTGTGAAGGAGCTTTGTTGCTAGTTGATGCAACCCAAGGCGTACAAGCACAAACAATCGCTAATTTAAAACTGGCTCAAGAGCAGAATTTAACTATTATTCCAGTTATCAATAAAGTCGATATGCCGAATGCGGAAGTTGACAGTGTGATTAAAGAAATCGAAGAGTTAGATGGCATAAACTTAGATAAAGTTATTTTAGCTTCAGCTAAAACCGGCGTAGGAGTTGATAATATTTTAGAATCAATCGTTGAAAACATTCCTGCGCCAGAAGGTAATAAAGATAAGTCACTGCAAGCGTTAATCTTTGATTCTCATTATGATGTGTATCGCGGTGTAGTACTACACGTACGCGTTTTTAACGGTGCCATTCATACCGGAATGAAAATTAAAATGCTCAAAAGTGATATTGAGTTCGAAGCATTACAAACTGGCGTATTTTTACCAGCAATGAAAACTGTTGATGTACTTGATGCAGGTGAAGTTGGATATATTTCGACTAATATTAAAATCGTCGCAAATGTTAAAGTCGGTGATACCTTAATTGATCCTAATCACCCAAATACCGAAGCAGTACCTGGTTATAAAGAAGTCAAACCTATGGTTTATGCTGGATTATTTCCAATAAAAAATGAAGACCAAGAAAAACTTAAAGATGCGGTTGAAAAATTATCCCTTAATGATTCGGCTTTCATTTATAAACAAGAAAATTCCATGGCATTGGGGGCTGGTTTTAGGTGTGGTTTTCTCGGTATTTTACATATGGAGATTATTCAAGAAAGACTTGAAAGAGAATATGGTATCGAAATTCTCTCTACCTTTCCTAGTGTTGAATACCGTGTAACATTAAAAAATAGTGAAATCATCAATGTTAATAATCCTATGTTGTTGCCGAGTTTTGAAAAAATTGACTATATTGAAGAACCATTTATAGATGCAGCAATTATTATTCCTATGGAAAATATTGGCGAAATTATGGAACTTTGTCAGGAAAAACGAGGTATCTACGTCGATATGATTTATCTAAATAATAAAATGGCAGAGTTGACCTTTAAACTACCAATTTCAGAGATTGCATACAATTTTTATGATTCACTTAAATCGATTACTCATGGCTATGCATCTATAGATTATCGTGATAGAAGTTATATTGCATCGGATTTGGTAAAAATGGATATTTGGTTGAATGATGAAATTGTGGATGCATTTTCATTTATTTTACCTCGAGATAAAAGTTTTGAACGAGGTAAACAAATTGTTCAAAAGATGAAACATGTTATTCCTCGTAAACTCTATCCTATGCCGGTTCAATCGGTAGTCGAAAATAAAGTCATTGCTCGGGAAGATATTCCACCATTACGCAAAAGTGTCACCGGTCGCGGCTATTCGGGTTCGGCATCGAAAAAGAAAAAGATAGCTAAAAATATTAAGGAAAATAAAATTAGACAACGTAAATTTGGCGGTGTTGATATTCCACAAGAAGCATTCCATGCAGTATTAGATATCCATTAGCGTAATTGGATACTGATATCCTAATTAGAATTGACTTATTAGCTTATTATAAACAGCAATTGAAAAGATAATTTCACCGACAATCGTCGGTGAAATCTTTTAATGAGTTTTTGTTTGGATTAATTAATCTTTAAAATAAAGAAAAATTATTAAACTAATAGCTAGATTTTAGTAGCGATAAACTACCAATAAAATTCACCAGACTAAATTCATTTTTATCTAATATACTGATCTTTAATGATTCACTGATGTGATATCAATCACTCGATCGGCACTTGCTATTGTTGATGTTCGATGAGCAATAATGATACGCGTTATTTTTAATGAAGATATTGCTTTATTAATTTTAGTTTCATTATTTTCATCTAAATGACTTGTCGCTTCATCAAGAAATAACAAGCAAGGTTTACGATATAATGCCCTAGCAATCAATAAACGCTGTTTTTGCCCACCTGATAAACTATTACCTAATTCGCTGACTAAGGTTTCATATCCCATGGGCATTTTCATAATTTCATTATGGATGTTACAGTGCTTAGCACATTCAACCAGCCATTCATGATTTTTTTCATTATCGAAACTGGCGATATTATCAGAAATAGACCCTGCAAAAAGTTTATCATTTTGTAATACACTTCCAACAATATCTCTATAATTATTGACACCAAACTTATAAATATCAATACCATTTATAAGAACTTCGCCTTGAGTTGGTTCTAGTAGGCCATTCATGACTTTCATCAAGGTTGTCTTTCCTGCACCTGATGGACCAATAATTGCGACACTCTCACCAGCCTTAATTTTCATATTTATATTAGAAAAAATAGGCTGCGAAAGGTTATCATACTGATAAGCTATATTATTCAGTTCAAATTCAACAGGGATATCTTTCGGTAATTGATTTTTTGATTCAATATCGTTTTCAGTGTTAGTCAATACAATATCGGTTAATCGTTCGGTATGTAAATTTAGCATTTTCAAATCTAATACCATATTTATCAGATTTGCTGCTTGTTCTGAAAATTGAGATCTGTATGCAGTAAACGCAATAAACATACCAAGTGTCATTTTGTCATTCATTACCAGCGATGCACCAACCCATAATATTAAAGTTTGCTCAACCAGCATAATTAATGTATTTACACCATTAAATATCATATCTAATTTGGTTAGGCGAATATTGGCGTTAGTTGTATCAATATTCATATTAAGCCAATATTGAGCTCTAGACTCAGTGAGTTTTAATGATTTTAGTGTATCAATACCATATAAACTCTCCATAAAATGGGAATTAGCTTTGGCCTCTTTCACAATCTTTTCTTCAGATGCTTGTCGATAACGCTGATAAGTTACCACTCTTAATATTATATAAATTAGAGTAAAACCGCAGACAATCCAAACCAACCAGCCACCATACAGTAGCATCATGATAAAGACACCGATTGTCATCAAAATGTTAATAATACTACTTACGATACTTTTTGTTAGCGTTGAACGTATAACCTCTAATGAAACAAAACGAGACTGTATATCACCTAGTTTTCTTTTTTCAAAATAGGCTAAAGGTAACTTCATTAGATGCCCAAAAAGTCCTGCTTTCCATTGAATATCGACTAAAGATTCCATAACTAATGATGACCAAGATCGTAACATAGCGATAAAAGTTCTAAACAAAATAAAGAACAGTAACCCAATGCAGATTAAACCTAATAAACTATGATCTTTGGCGATAATTACATGGTCCATAACCAATTGCGTTCCAATCGGAAGTAATAAATTAATGGATTCAATAATCAGAGATAGTGACAGAATTTTAACTAAAAACCCTTTTAAACCATCAATTTGAAACAACATTTTTAGCAAACTAAGCTGACTACGTTGTGTACGTGGCTGAAATTCTTTATCTGGCCATAACTCAAGTGCTATCCCACTGAAATGCTTTGACATTTCATTTATACCCACTTCTCGACGACCAAATGCCGGATCATGTAAAATAAATTTGTTTCTTTTAACGGCGACTAATACCACAAAATGATTGAGATCCCAGTGTAAGATACAGGGAGTTTTTAACTGGTTTATCTCATTTAAATCTAAAGAAAGTGGGCGGCTTTGTAATTGAACTGAAGCTGACATATCGATTAATGTCGCAAGAGTGACACCATGTGATGAAACACCTATCTGATTTCGTAAACTAAATAAATCGACATTCATGCCATAATAGCGACAAATCATGGTTAAACAGGCTAGACCACACTCAGCAGCTTCGGTTTGCAAAATTTGTGGTATTTTTCTTCGCCATCCAAAATGTAAACTTTGAAGTATATACTGAAATTGATTTCTAGCCATTGATTGGTCCTGTAATACTTTTCTGAATATCATAAAAAGGTGATAGCATCCATTGATAAATAGGTCTTTTCTCTAAAAATAGAGTAACATCAGCTTTCATGCCATTAGTTAATTTAATTTTATTATTGAACTTAGCCATTTGCTGTTTATCAAGCGATACCATTACTTTGTAATATGCTTGGTAATTAATGGTGCTTTGTGATAGTGGAGAACTGCTATAAGTCGACATTTCTTGATTAGAAGCCGGCACCTTAGATATTGACATAATTTTACCGGAAAATTGACCGAATTTTTGATAAGGATAAGCTTCATAACGAATATTAAGTTTATCATTAACCGAGATATAAGGAACGCTATCATTAGGAACCCAAAGCACTAAATAATAACCATTAGTGTTCGCAGGAATAATCTGTGCAAGACTATCATCATTTTTTACCATCTGCCCTTCTGTAACACTTAGTGATTCAATACGACCATCACTAGGCGCACTTATAATTAACATTCCTCTGGCATTAACTTCAGTTAATTGACGTTGTAAATCATTTAATTGATATTGGTATTCAGATATTTTGTTATCAAAATCAGCTATCTTGGTCACTAATTCACTTTTGAGCTGAATAATACCTAATTTTTCTTGGATGATTTGATTCTGTAGTGATTGATAGGCGTTTTGTTGTTGATAGTATAAATATCTTTGATTATTAAATTGTTCATTATTAATAAGTCCCTTCTTCTGGTAAACAGCAAAATTCTGCATGCTTTCATACATATCTGTCATACCTTTTTCGGCATTTTTGACCAAAGATAAAGATTCTTGATGGGATTTATTATACTCGTCTATTTGTTGCTGTAGCGCATTTAATGTGATCTGTTTGTTTTCAGTTAGTGTGGCAATAATTTTCGATATATTATTAATTTGATTATTAATTGCTTCAACTGTTATTTGGGTTACATTACCTGACTGTGTGGTTCGACTTACATCTAATTCATAAATAGGATCACCTTTTTTAACTATATCGCCAACTTTAACATGACTATTAGTAATGAAACCTTGCTGTGGTGAAAATAGATTAATAGCTCTTGGTTGAGTGGTAATTTCACCAGCTACATTAATTCGTCGAGTATAGGTGCCGAATATTACCGTGAGCACTAAAATGATAATGAAAGTAATTGATAATAAGAAAACTAACCATGCTGAACATCCTTTAAGTAGTAAAGCCTTTCCCATCCATTTAGCTTTTTGGTAATTAACAGCTTCTTGACGAAACAATCGATTATCTTCCATACAATATGTTACCTATTTTTCCTTACCATTAAGTAGCTACGATATATTTATTATTTCTATTTATATAGTTAAGTATGTAAACTTTATTTTTTATAAGACTATCATATTGAAAATATGCTAATTATTTTCGACTTTACTGTGATATTTCTATTTCTTAATGTATAAACAAACCAATTAGAGTGTGTTAATTAATTTTTAAAATAATTAAAACTAGCATCTAAATTAATTTGGCATTTTATAATTTAAAGATAATGACTTATTGAAAAATTGCTAAATCTTAGTTTAAGATGGCTTTGTTTCAATTCACTAGATGACATTTCAAAATAAAACGAGAAACGAATCTCGCTTCCCGTTTTACCACTTTAAACAATATAAATTAAGGACAATCAGCTACTACTATCTTTTACCAAGACCGATTAGGCCTAAACCTGCACCGATAATTTGGCTAATAGCACCGATACCAGCTTCAACGATTTGACCGATACCTTGGCCTAAAGCGCCACCAGCTTGTTGACCTAAACCACCATTGTTTGGATTTTTAGCATCAATGATCCAACCGATACCTTTACCTAAAGCACCACCTGCATCAGCGATGAAACCAGCACCAGATACTTGTTCAACTTCTACTTTGTTTAATTCTTTCATTTTTTTTTCCTTATTCCAAAAAATTAATTTTAAATTTAAATCTAACCGATACCAATTAATACATGGTATCGCTTAAATTCCTTTTTATTTAAGCAGAAAATAAAATGCCGATCAAGTCAATTTTTAATAAAAAAAACCTTATTTATAAATAATTTAATTATTTCAATAAAATAAGACAAATAATCAAACAAATTAGTGTAACCGTTAACAAATTATGCTGATTAAAAATCACTCGTTTTAACGAAATCAGTAACAAAATAGGTAATTTGGTTAATTCTCATTCAGAAACCAAAATAGAAATTCTTAACAACGCTTTTAACCGAAATTGTGACGTATATTTTCTTTATTTTTATCTGTTTTGGTGATCATTTTTATACATCAGATGCAACTAGCTAAGCTAAGCTAATTTAAACTTAGACAAAAATTAGCCTGACCTTTTTATTAAATTTTTTATCCCATAATAAAAACTATAGTCACAATATAGTTAATAAAATATCATCAGATAAAAATATTAAATTGTCGTTAAAAGTGTCAATTTGCAAGCTAAATAATCGATTTAAAGACTATCTAAACGAGAAATTTCGACTGTTTTCATTTTCAATAGATTAAAATAAGCATTTCTTTTATGACGCAAATTATCCAATATTACTAGATAAGAAATCATGTTTAATTATGATCTATTGAAAACGACTATTTGATTGATTTGAATGTAATGGACAAGTTAAGCATTGGCTCACTTTTTAGAAAGTACAAACTCAGTGAATTTATATAATTAACACTTAAAGCTATCTACTAATCTATAAAATACAACTACATCCAATATTCATATTGCAGATAAATCCATATATCTTTATGAATTTTTATATCAAAATAAGATATTGCTGGTAAATACCAGCAATATTTTTATAAAATACCATAGCTAACTTTATTAAGCAAAACCTTTCAAGCCAACAACATGAACATGTTCTTGGTTATTGATAACCTTACGAACTAGTTTATAGGTTGTACCTTTTTCTGGGCTAATGTTTTCTGGTGCAGCAATAATAAGCTGCATTTCTAATCGTTCGCATAACTCAAAGAGTGTAGCAATCGATTTGGCATCAAGACGAGCGGCCTCATCCAAAAATAATAATCGACATGGTGAAATATCTTTATTACGTAGACGTTTAGACTCTTCTTCCCAACTTTGAATTACCATAAGTAGAATAGACATACCTGTACCAATCGCTTCACCGGTTGATAAAGCACCACTTTCAGCACGTAACCAACCATCAGCACCACGATTAACTTCCACATCCATCTCTAAATAGTTTCGATAATCTAGCAACTCCTCACCAATATTTTGTGCAGTTCGTTGTCCCATATCAATATGTGGATTTAAACGTTGATAAAGTTTGGCTAACGCTTCAGAGAAGGTAATACGATTATTACTAAATAGATCCTGATGTTCATTTTGATCATCAGCTAATGCAGCTAATAATGAAGAGTGTGCCTCACGAATACTAACATTCAAACGAACACCATTAACCTGACCAAATGCCACCGCTTGTAATCCTTGATTAAGCATACGAATACGGTTTTGTTCACGTTGTATAGTTTTACGAATAATATTAGCTACACTTTTTGAACTAATGGCCAATTGTTGTTCTCGTGAAGTAAGTTCTTCAGTTAAGCGTGACAACTCAATTTCCATTTGTTCAATGGCTTCAATTGGGTCATCAGTTTTGACGATATCTTGGCGGATCCGTTCACGTAGATGTTTATAAACCGCAATATAAAACTGGATTTTACGTTCTGGTCGTTTCGGATCTTCGGATAATCTTAATATATCACGTAAGTGTTCATTATCATTTACCGCTAAACGCAATGAACCAAGTGCCTTATCCGACATAGAACGTAGTTCATCAGCACTGAGATAAGCCAATTCTCGTCGATGTAATCGTCGTTCTACACTATTTTCTTTAACAAGTCGTAACACTAAACACCAACCAGCTTTTGCTTCAACAACTTGTTCACGTAATTGTTTATAATCACGCAGTGTTTGTGTTAAGCGTTTTTGCATTTGCGTCATTTCGCTTTCACACATAATAAGTTGTTTTTCCAAAGACGTACATTGTTGGCGATTACTATTGAGTTTTTGATGAATTTCATCACGACGGATACGAGCTCGCTCTTCAGTGATTGCATCCGCTTTAACACCAATTTGTTCGATCTCTTTATGCAATTCATTAAGCATGTCTCGCTTAGTTTCAAATGCACTTTTAAGGGATGCTAATGTTTGATTGTATTGATTATATTTATCTTGATACTGTTGCATTTGACGACGAGCTTCACCTCGTTGTCCTTCAACAACTTCTAATCGAGCACGTAATTTTTCATTGAGATCACTATTTTCATTCAACATACCCGCTGAATCTTCATAGCTAAAATGTGCACGACGTTGCATCACTTCCGTTAAAGCAAAAACTTGTTGGCGAATGGTTTGCTGCTGAGCTTTAACCGAATTGTACTGCTCACGTAACGATTCATTCTGCTCAGGATCACTTTGCAATACTGCAACAATGGGTTCAAGTTCTGCAATAGTATGGCGATGACGACTAACATATTGCGCGGCCTCTTGCGCTTCAGCAACTTGCTCACGTAGATCATCAACCCGATCCGCTAAATCATCATCAGCCAATAAATGCATTTGAGCTACCAATCGATTTACAGTGATTAACTGCTCTTTACAATTTGCAACTTGTTGTTGATTTTGTTTATCAATACTTTCTTGTGCCAAGAGCTGACGTTCGATTTCATTACGTCTTGTCGATAACTTTTGCGCTTCGGCTTCAGGATCGATATCAAATGCTACAGATAGATATTCACCAATAAACTGCCCAACATTTTGCTCAATACGTTGTAATTTTTGCAGATCAAATGAAATTGTTGCATAACGTTCATGTAGTTCATCGCGTTCTACCGATAATTTTTCAAGATGAATTTCACGTGCTGCTCGGCCAAATAAAGGGACCTTAGGAAAACTGGAGAAGCGCCATTGACGATCACCGGTTTTAACTAATACTGATTTAGTCATCTCTTCACAATCAAAAACACTATCGTCAAATGAAGATGGATCACCTTCGATAAAATAGATATCTTCTGGATAATCTTCTTCACTATTTGTCAGGCTTTCTAGTTGAGCTTTTACCAGTGATAAATCAGGTACCACAATAGCTTGTCTTGATGGGCCATATAATGCTGAAAAATAAGGTGCATCATCAATGGTTACATCTTCATAAATTTCAGAAAGTAATACACCATTAAACCTTTCCGCTAACGTCGATAAACGACCATCATCAACACCACTTGGTTGATTGAGTTGTTCAATTTGTGCATCAAGTTGATTGCGTTTGAAGTTTATTTGATCTCGTTGTGTAACTAAAGTACGTTCCTGTTCAAGCAATTGTTGCATATGTTGCGTGACAGCATGACTGTTAGTAAACGTTTGCTCTGTTTGTTCTTGCAATGCGATAAGTGCATCTTGGGCTTTTAACCATACAGGTGCTTTTTGTCGATAAGCACCAATTTGAGTTTGAATTTGCTCTAGCTCTTGTCTAAATTCAATACGTTTTTCACTTGATTCATTGGCAAGCTCTGCATTTTGATCTAGTTGAACTTCTAGCTCTTGTTTGAATTCATCAAGCTCATCATAGTTAAGTTGACGACCAAAACGCTTACAAAATTGAGTTAATAATGATTCAGCTTCTTTTTGCTCAAAAAAGCGTTGCTCTAATTCATCTAATTGTAGTTGTAAATGTTCTGCTTGATCGGCTTGGTAACATTGTGAAGGCCACTGCTTTAATGCTTCTCTAGCGGCACGCCAAGCATCACTGCGCACTACGTCCCCCACTAATTTAACAACTAGTTGATAAGCTCTATCAAATTGATTAATTGCGGCATCAGAAACACTTAGTCTTTGCTCTAATTCTAACAGTTGTTCAGTAACTTCTTTTTGTTTTTCTTCAAAGATTTCAAAATGATTTTCAACATTACTTATACCTAATTTTGGTAATTGGCATAGTTGTTGAGCATTTTTTAAAGCTTGAATAGCTTGTTGGTATTGGATTGCTCGAGTCTGCTGCACATCTAAAGCTTGTTGATAATCAGCTAATTGGGTTTTTATTTCATCAACTTCTTGCTCAGTCTGTTCAACCTGATCACGGTAAGTTTGATACTGTTCATTGGCTTCGAGGACAACTTCATTTTGCTCTTCAAGTTTTAAATTCAGATCATCTAAGTCCGCTTGATAACGATCTATTTTTTCTTGTTGACGTAAAGCTGTTTGCGCAAGGTTAAGATGATCATTGGCCGCCTGAAGATCCGTTTCTAAGTCGCTTTGAGCATCTTGATATTCTTTTAATTCTTTTGCCATTTCAACTTGGCGGAATTGATTACTAATCAGCAGATCTTGCGTTTTAAACATATCACGACGCAATCCTAAAACCGATTCGATATGGACTCTACGTTCATTAGCATGACGCATATAGTCAGCAGCAACGTAGTTGGTAGACTCAGTAATAAGGTGTTTGAATAAATCACGATCCGATTGTGTTACTCGAATAGCTTCAAGCGTCATTCTATTTTCACGTAATGCTGCTTCCATATCTTGGAAGGCTTTTCTGACACCACTATTTTCCGGTAACAAATAATCACGTAATGATCGTGTAATAGCACTTGAAATCCCCCCATATAGAGAAGCTTCAATCAAGCGATAATATTTACTTCGGTCAGATGAAGAGCGTAACCGTTTCGGTAATACACCAAAATCAAACATGACTGAATGATAATCGGTAATAGAGTTAAATTGTTTAAAAATAACGCCTTCCATTGACTCAATTTTATCTTTTAATTCTGGTAGTGATAAAATTCGAGCCTGTTTTTCATTTAAACGTTCCGTTACCAATTCTGTTGGACTAATATTGACCGGTAAACCTTGTATTAAAAAAGGTTTAATATCTACTTTTTTGTCACGCCCTGCTACTTGCTGTAAACGTACACCACAGATAATTCGCTGATTACGAGAGTTGATAACGTCTAGCATAGAGTAACACACACCTGGCTTTAACTTACCATGTAAACCCTTATCTCTTGAACCAGAGGTTGCACCCGCTTCAGTGGTATTTCTAAAATGTAATAAAGTCAAATCAGGAATTAGCGCTGTGACAAATGCAGCCATAGTCGTTGATTTACCCGCGCCATTACCGCCTGAAAGCGTGGTGACCAGTTGATCAAGCTCAAAGGTTCTGGCAAAAAAACCGTTCCAGTTAATTAAGGTTAATGAGTGAAATTTACCGTGTCCCATCATCATTATTCAATCTCCTCATTAACATCTTCATCTTGTTCTTCTCTATTATCATCATCCAAAATAAGTGATGATTCTATTTTAATCGCTTCACCATCTCGAATTAAGCGTAATTGCGCTTCTTGCGCATCATCACTACTGCGAACATCAGCACCAAAGCGGAAAATAGATTCATTTATACGAAATCGACTACTATCGTTACCTACAATAAAGAAGATCATGCCTAGTCGACGTAAGCGATTTAATGCGGTTTTTACTTTATCAAATAGTTTTTGACGATCTAAGTCAGATCCCGTTGAACGTTGATTAACTAATTTCAACAATTTACTTTCATCCGCTAAGGAAACCAGTTCATCAAAAAGTTCTTGCAAAGTGAAAATACCTTCATGCGCTAATCGTTCTGGGCTTAAATAGAGATAGCACAATACTTTACCCACTAACATGTCTAATTCAGAAAGAACTGAACGGGGAATTAAAGTGGTTGAACGAGGACGAAGATAAAAAAAGCCTTCTGGTGCACGAATAAGCTCAACATTATAACGTTGATAAAACTGTTCAAGTTCAAATTGAAAATCCATCAAAAATGCATGATTATCCAGTTCATCAATACCAATATGGCGGCCTGAGCGTAATAAACTATCTAGTTCAGGAAAAATTGGATTGGCAATAGCTTGAGCCAATTTCACTGGCATATATTTATCTATAGACGCTTGAGAACTTGCAGCAATACGTCCCATGACTTCATCGAGATGATGAGCAGTTTGTTCCATTTCTATATCTTTAGTATCTGTTGATGACATGTGCTTGTACCTTAGCTCCATAATCGTTAATAGGTTTCCATTCGGCAGGAATACCAAGTAAATCACTTTCGGCAATACCTAATCGAATAGCCTGATCAATAAACAATCTTGCAATATCAAAATGCTGTTCTCGTGGGAACTGTGCTAAATAACTATGAATAGCAATACTCATATCAAGTGGTTTATTTTCTTGTTTAAAGATCAATAGATTTTGTTCAATATGTGCAACTATATGCTCTTGAATTTCTTCAATCATTTCAAATTCGAGTTCAGAAGGTAACTCACCTGTCACTTCAGCTTCATGTAATGCCAACTCTTCGTCACGCATATCCAGTAAACGTTCAGCATTCGCAAAAGTAAGTGACCATGGTGAATCAAAATAGCTTTGGATCGATTTGCGTAATCGTTGAGAAAAAACTCGATTCTTATCTAAATCAATTGCAGTACGAATAAATTTATGAACGTGCCTATCATAACCTATCCATAGGTCTATTGCTTTTTGTCCCCAACCGATGATTCGGTCTAATTTACCTTGTAAATCAATAACTACATTATTAATTTTATCTAACTCAGGATTATCCAAAGTCGCATCTTGTATTAAAAGCAAACTAGCTTGTAACTTATCGCCAGCCGCTGCTAATGTATCTTGTAATTCACGTAAGGTTTGCGATGTTTCTGTCAGTAAGCCCTCACAGCTACTAATTGCCGCCTGCCAATCTTGACTTAATAATGCAGAAATATTTTGTTTTACATCAGCTTGTTGTTCATCCATCACTCGCTGAGTGATATCAATACTATCAAAGATCTCAGCTACTGAATATTTTAAAGGTGCGAAAACATTACGATGCCAATGTAAATCATCACCACCTTCAAGAGCAGCATCTGCGGCACGTTTTAATTCTTGTGCAACAATTGAAAGCTGAATTGATAAACGTAAAGTCGAGAATTCTCGTTGACGAATATAGTAATCAGATATACCAATTCCCAAAGGTGTCAATCGATAAATAGAATAACCATCGGTCATTTCGCTAGCAAAACGTGTGATTAAACGCTGGCGTACTAAATCATTAATCGCATTATTAGCACGGACAGTAATAGTATCTTCACTTTGCTCAAAAATGTGTGAAACATGTCGAAAACCATCAATTAATTCAGATTCAGTCATTTCACCATCAAAGCGTTCACTGTTTAATACAGCTATTGCCAACAAAAAGGCTAATCGCTCAACAGGCAAAGCAATCGAAAAATCATTTTTTTTTGCCCAAGAGACCAGTTCTGGCACTGATTGGGAAAAATCCATCATAGTGATTCCTTAATTAAGGATGTTCAGAAAGCCTGACATCTTAAAATAATATGAGAAACACAATATATTGTGTTATGGACAAAATTTTATCGATTATATAACAAATTGTAGTAGTTAAAAATAGCTGAGTTTAGGATTTATTATTAGATGTAATATACTATATTCCATTTTCTCAAATTACTTTTATTACCTTAATCAAATTGGCTTCTATAGATACAAAAATAATAGAATATTAACCTACAACTGGTGCTTTCTATAAATCCAACAAAATTGAAGCGCAGTGACAACTTATCAATTACTGCAAATAAAGAGGGTAAACCGCTGACCAGTACTCCTGTCACTATTGATGTAGTTAATAATTTAGATAAAACAGAGATATCCAATGATAAAGGGCAAGTAACTATTAAACCCAATCAAAGGCCAAATGTTATTGGGTTGAAATTGACTTGCTAGTAAAAATAACCAACTAGCGACACAAGATTAATTTATATTTAAAAAACGGGATTATTATCCCGTTTATTATTAATCATCTGATTAAACTTCAGCATTAATTGGACGAGGTATAAGAAAACTACAAATTAGAGCTAATACCGTAATCGCTAATCCAAGTAACATGCCATTAAAATAACCATCAATTGAACTACCATTCATCATCTGAATTGCTGGTAATAAAGCAAAACTTAAGCCTGCGCCTAAATTAAATGCACCAGCATTCATTCCTGGTAGAAAACCTGGGTTTTCGCTAGGAGATAAAACAACACCTAAGCCATTTAAGATAATATTGGCCATGCCTGCGTAGAAAATACCTAGCACAATAACCCCTACCGATAAAATAGGTAGAGAATGAATGCCATAAAACATAATAACTAAAATGCCAATAACACAGCCCACAAGACCTAATTTTAACACATTGTTATAACCCATTGTTGGTGCCAACCTTCCGGAAAATGGTCCCACAAACCAACCAATTAAAGCATAAGGAGTAAGAAAAATGAGTGAAGCCCAATCCGCTTCTAATCCAAAGCCAATCTCATGATTTTGAGCAATTGACATGACCAAACCATTAACAATGGCGAAAATACCTGTCATGGTTAAAGTTGTTGTTAATAATAAAGCCCATGTAGCACGTTGTTTCAAATGATTGGTGGTAACAAGTGGTTGTTTATTTCTTTTTTCTACATGCCAAAATAGAATAAAACATAAGATAGCAAACAGTGTTAATGCTACCACAATCAACCAATTTGCATTACCCAGTTTACCCGCTTCATTAAGCGCGAGTAATAGCGCAGCTATGGTTAAGACAATTAGCAAAACACCTAACCAATCCATTTTAGTGCCTGCCGATGGTTTGGATTCGGAGGCAAAACGGTGAACAAATAAAGTGGAAATTGCAGCCACTATAGCTATAACCCAAAATACAGAACGAAAACCGAAATGAGTTGCAAGTAGACCACCAGCTATCGCATCAACACCAGCAATACCACCATTTACTGCTGTTATTATTCCCATTAACATACCATATTGTTTAACATCTTTTACTTCAAAACTTAACATTAACAAGCATAGAGGTACGACAGGTCCAGAGACACCTTGAATAATCCGCGCGGCATATAACACTTCAATATTTTGTGCAACAGCAGCTAAAACTGTACCTAATGTCATGACTAATAACATAGCTGTTAAGACTTTTTTTCGCCCTTTTATATCACTTAATCGTGGTAAAAATAATGAAAATAGAGCTGCTGCTGTGAAAAATGAGGTTTGCGATAGCCCAACAGCAGCATCATTCGTTCCTAACTCTTTTGCTATGGTTACTAATACAGGGCTTAACATACTAGCATTAAGTTGGAAAGCAACACATGCAGCAAGCAAAGCCATCATCAATGTAAATACACTGGATTTATCTTTACTTTTTTCAATCATAGATTAACCTCACCTATTCGTTCTAGGGAGTCAACAATTAAATCCCAAAAACCAGTATGATCAAGTTCAGTTGCAACCTGAGTATGACAACTATCATCAGGAGGAAAACGAAAATCAGCCACGGTCATTCCTAAAGTTAATGTACCTGTCAATTCAATATCAACTGGCACTCGTTTAGTTTTTATTAATTCAGGATTTATAACATAAGCAACAGCGCAAGGGTCATGCACTGGCGGATAAGTAAAACCTTGAGCTTGTTTATACATTTTTCCGAAGAATTCCAGCATTTCCAAAACAAATTTAGCTGGTTTTGTTTTTATTGCAGATATTTTTTCAATTACTTCTGGTGTAGCTAATGCTTGATGGGTAAGATCTAATCCAACCATAGTAACAGGCCATTTTTCATTAAATACTATGTGAGCAGCTTCTGGATCTATCTTGATATTAAACTCTGCGACTGCGCTCCAGTTACCAACATGATACCCACCACCCATCAAAACAACTTCTTTTACTCGTTCAACAATTTTCGGCTCTTTACGTACCGCCATTGCAATATTAGTTAAACCGCCTGTTGGAACCAATGTAACTGTTTTAGGGGGATGTGACATAATGGTATCAATGATTAAATCAATAGCATGCCTTTTATCTAATTGAATTGCCGGTTCCGGTAAAACGGGGCCATCAAGTCCAGAGTCACCATGAATATCAGGTGCCACTTCTACATTTCTAATTAAAGGTCTTACCGCTCCTGCAGCAAAAGGTACATTTGTAATATTAGCGATACGTGCAACAGATAATGCATTTCGAGTTACTTTTTCTAATGTTTGGTTACCAACAACCGTAGTTACCGCTAGCAATTCAATATTTGGATTACCATGAGCTAATAAAAGTGCGATAGCATCATCATGACCGGGATCGCAATCAAGGATAATTTTTTTTGGCTGATTCATCATAAATCGGTTCCTCAAGTAAATTTATATATTTGCCATTCGTTTAAGCACATTTTGATGCGATGGCATATTTGATGCACCTTCACGCTCAACGGCTAAAGATGCAAAAGCTGAAGCATAAACTGCTGCTTGATAAAGGTTTTCTCCTTTAGCCAATGAAGCACAAAAAGCGCCATTAAAAGCATCACCAGCACCAGTTGTATCAACAGGAACAGCTAAAAAAGGCTTAATATGTTGATGATGTTTTCCATCATAGATAAGAGAACCTTTACTACCTAAAGTAATAATGACTGTTTGAATCCCTAATGAATAGATTTTTTCTGCTGCAAGCTTAGCACTATCGAAATCATTAACTTCAACTCCTGACATTAAACTTGCCTCAGTTTCATTCGGAGTAACAATATCGATATAAGACAATAACTGCTGAATATCTTTAGAATAAGGCGCCGGGTTTAACACCACTTTAACCCCCATTGCTTTAGCTAATTTCATTGCATTTAAAACAGCATCAATATTATTTTCAAGTTGAACTAATAGAATATCAGATTGTTTAAGATAACTTTCTAACATTACAATTTCTTTATTAGTAATTGTTAAATTTGCACCAGGATAGATGGCAATCATATTCTCGCCATTCTCCTCAGAAACATAAATGACAGCATTGCCAGTAGGTTCTTTATCTGATTGATACAAAGTAAATGAGTTAATTTTCGATGAAGAAAGATGATCATGAGCAAATTGACTAAATTGGTCAGTTCCCACTTTTGCGACAAAATGAACTTTTGCATCGGCATGACTTGCAGCAAGCGCTTGATTAGCACCTTTTCCACCTGGACCAATCATACTTTTTTGCGCCAGAATTGACTCACCACCTTTTGGAAATCTTGCTACTTGCGCAACAATATCAACATTAAATGAACCTAAAATACAAACATTACCGTTCATTCTGTCTCCTATTTTTTTAAATTTCTGTTTTTTATATCTCGTCATTAATGAGGTAATACACTCTTTATCAGTAACATTGCTTACTAGTCTGTGCCTTTTTATCATGGCACCACCGTGACAACGAATAACTAATAATTGTTTCGCCAGCGTAGAAAGATCTTTTCTAATAGTCTCTTTAGATACTTCAAATATTTCCGAAAAATATTGAACACTACCTCTTTCATGTTTATCTAAATAAGCTAAGATAGCTTTTTGTCTTTCTTCTAAGAACATAAAGTAAACCTCTTGATGATTAAATCAAAGTATAGCTGGATTAAATCATTAAAAGAGTGATAATAATCATAACTTATGAGATAAAACAGAAGCAAACGGAAGTAAGATAGGTTGGACTCGACTGCTTTAAAAATAGTAAAATTTAATGAAAATTATTCATTTTATTATTGTCACATCTATTAGTAATAACTATCAGCAAAACAACTATACTTTTGCTATAACTCATAACGCTATATCAAGTTATCATAAAAAATAATAATCTAATTTTGATAATAAAAAATTAATTCCTTACTCGCACTGTCGCTAATTTATGCTAAAATCGCAAAACATGAATAATCTTTCTTAACATAAGGATGTAACGCAATGCATATCGGTATACCAAAAGAACGGTTAGCCAATGAAGCTAGAGTTGCAGCAACACCTCAAACCGTTGGACAACTGTTAAAACTAGGATTTACAGTTTCAGTAGAACAAGGTGCTGGGCATGCTGCTCATTTCGAAGACCAAGCTTTTATTGATGCTGGAGCCACTATTCAAAGTACAAAGGATATTTGGCAAAATGATCTTATTTTAAAATTTCATGCGCCAACTGATGAAGAAATCGCTCTAATGAAAGAGGGATTAACGCTTATCAGCTATATTTATCCTGCTCAACATAAAGATCTTTTAGAAAAACTTGCAACTAAAAATATCACTGTAATGGCGATGGATTGTGTACCTCGTATTTCACGAGCTCAATCACTTGATGCATTAAGTTCAATGTCGAACATTGCTGGTTACCGTTCAGTTATTGAAGCAGCAAACCAGTTCGGTCGTTTCTTTACTGGACAAGTAACAGCAGCAGGTAAAGTACCACCAGCAAAAGTGTTGGTAATTGGTGCGGGTGTAGCGGGCCTTGCTGCAATTGGTGCGGCAGTTAGCTTAGGTGCTATTGTTCGTGCATTCGATACCCGACCTGAAGTTGCAGAACAAATTAATAGTATGGGTGCTGACTTCTTAGAATTAGATTTCGAAGAAGAAGCTGGTTCCGGTGATGGCTATGCTAAACAAATGTCTGCTGCATTTATTGAAGCAGAAATGGCATTATTTGCTGAACAAGCGAAAGATGTTGACATCATTATTACTACAGCATTAATTCCAGGTAAACCTGCACCAAAACTTATCTCCAAAGAGATGGTTGAATCGATGAAACCAGGCAGTGTTATTGTTGATTTAGCAGCCTTAACTGGCGGTAACTGTGAATTAACTAAACCAGGTGAAGTATTCGAAACTGATAATAATGTTAAAATTGTTGGTTATACTGATTTAGCGAACCGTATGCCAGCACAAGCATCACAATTATATGGCACTAACATTGTTAATTTATTAAAACTACTTGCCAAAGAAAAAGATGGCAACATTGATATCAACTTTGATGATGTAGTGATTCGTGGTGTAACTGTAGTTAAAGATAAAGAAATAACTTGGCCTGCTCCACCTATTCAAGTTTCAGCCCAACCACAGAAAAAAGCGGTTGAGCCTGTGGCTAAACCTGAACCTAAACCAATGTCACCAACCAAAAAATATGGCATTTTAGCTTTATTTATTATTGCCTATTTCTGGTTAGCAAACTCAGTACCTGAAAGCTTTTTAGGTCACTTTACCGTATTTGCATTATCATGTGTAGTTGGTTATTACGTAGTATGGAATGTAACTCATTCATTACATACACCGTTAATGTCAGTTACTAATGCAATATCGGGTATTATATTAGTCGGTGCAATATTGCAAGTCGGTGATGATAATGGCTTAACTACGGCGATTGCCTTCGTTGCTATTTTGATTGCTAGTATCAATATTTTTGGTGGATTCTTTGTTACCCAAAGAATGCTAAAAATGTTCCAACGTGGCAAGTAAAGGAGATTATTGATAATGTTAAGTCATGGAATCATTCAAGCAGCTTATGTTATTGCTGCATTACTGTTTATCTTTAGTTTACGAGGCCTATCAAATCAAGAATCAGCTAAATCTGGAAACATTTATGGCATGATTGGTATGGCAATAGCACTTATTGCTGCTGTTGCTAGTATCAAAGGTGGACTGCACTGGATCATTATTGCTATGGTTATTGGTGCCGCTATCGGTCTTTATCTAGCTAAAAAAGTAGAAATGACCCAAATGCCAGAACTAGTTGCACTTCTCCATAGTTTTGTTGGTATGGCGGCCGTTCTTGTTGGTATAAATAGTTTCTTAGATCCGCACATGGTTGCACCGAATGAAGTAACAATTCATTTAGTTGAAATTTTTGTAGGTGTATTTATCGGTGCAGTTACCTTCTCTGGATCAATTGTAGCATTTGGAAAGTTAAATGGTAAAATTAGTTCAAAACCATTATCTCTCCCATATAAACACTACCTAAATCTAGCTGCAATAGTTGTATCAGTTATCTTGATGTTTATATTTATTAATGTACAAACTGGCGCAGGTGCATTAGTTTGTTTACTTATCATGACAATTATTGCATTAGTGTTTGGTTTCCACCTTGTAGCATCAATTGGTGGTGCGGATATGCCTGTTGTTATCTCAATGCTTAATTCCTATTCTGGTTGGGCGGCAGCGGCGGCAGGTTTTATGTTACAAAACGATCTTCTAATTGTAACTGGTGCGTTAGTGGGTTCTTCTGGTGCAATTCTTTCTTACATTATGTGTAAAGCAATGAATCGTTCATTTATCAGCGTAATTGCCGGTGGTTTTGGTAGTGATGGCAGTTCATCAAGCTCTTCAGAAGAAGAACAAGGTGAATACCGTGAAATGCAACCAGCAGAAGTTGCGCAAACCTTAAAAGAAGCTCGCTCAGTAATAATCGTACCTGGTTACGGTATGGCCGTTGCTCAGGCTCAAGGTGCAGTAAGTAACATTACTGAAAAACTTCGTGGTATGGGTATAGAAGTTCGCTTTGGTATTCACCCAGTTGCAGGACGTTTACCTGGCCATATGAACGTATTATTAGCTGAAGCAAAAGTCCCTTATGATATTGTATTAGAAATGGATGAAATTAATGATGACTTCCCTGATACAGATGTTGTTTGGGTAATTGGTGCTAACGATACAGTTAACCCAGCGGCAGAAGAAGATCCTAATAGCCCTATTGCAGGAATGCCAGTTCTAGAAGTTTGGAAAGCAAAAACTGTCATTATTTCAAAACGTTCTATGAATACCGGCTATGCTGGCGTGCAAAACCCACTATTCTTTAAAGAAAATAGCTACATGTTATTTGGTGATGCTAAAGATAGTGTTGAAAAAGTATTACAAAATTTATAATAATGTAAAAAACTGCGACTTAAGTCGCAGTTTTTTTAATGACAATTTTTATTTTTTGAATGTTTTAGATAAAAAACCAATAATGAGATCGGTAACTTCACGATGTATCTCCCCTCTCGCACGATAACCACCATCTTTACAAATAATACTTTCATCTTGTTTCTCTTGATTTAAGATATCTAATGCATTGGATTTACAAATTTGAATAAAACTGAAATGCATTGCATCTGGAATAATAATATAATTGGAGGACGATTTTGGTAGAAATTCTTGTACATAACCTGATTCAAGTTTGGCATCTGTATCACCTATATCAACTCCAGCACCAATAATAAGAGCAGGAATTTTAATTTTTTCTAAGCTATCTACGGTGAATCCTCTTGTCAAACCAGCATCTAGAGATATGAATGCCTTAATCCTAGGGTCTAACATACTCTTATTCAGTTCTGGATTGGCCAAACCAAGTTCTGACATCAAATGACAACCTTTTAAATATGAATACTTTTTACAATCCTCATTGAAAGTGTCAGTATTAAATCTAGCGCCAGAAAGTGCAATTACTGACCAACCACCTAACGAATGGCCTATAGCGGCAATCTGATTAAAATTAATAATATTTGTGAGTATTTGATCTTCAGCCAGAGCATCAATAGTTTTGCTTAAATCCTGCGGACGTAACCATAGTTTAGCTGACTGCTCAGTATTCTTATCAAATATGGTTGTTCCTGGATGATTAGGAGCTGCAACAATATATCCTTTTGCAGCTAATTCATGTGCAAGCCAGCTTAAATTTTGCCAACTGCCACCATAACCATGTGAAAGTAAAATTAATGGAGATTGAGTGCTCTTTATTTCCGGTCTTGCATCAGCAATAACTTCAGAACCAAAAAAAATAGCATTATCAGCTATAGTTATTAAATTTTGCTTATTATTAGTTGCATACCAAACAGCAATATCTAATGGTCTTCCATCTTGTAT
This sequence comes from Gilliamella sp. LMG 34362, assembly GCF_984569125.1. Taxonomy (NCBI): domain Bacteria; kingdom Pseudomonadati; phylum Pseudomonadota; class Gammaproteobacteria; order Orbales; family Orbaceae; genus Gilliamella; species Gilliamella sp. LMG 34362. The sequence continues at coordinate 2,457,601 of NZ_OZ474902.1, forward strand.
ATCATAATGAATTCGCTTGAAACCAATATATTCTGATGCGTTGGAAATAAGAGGAAAAAGTAAAATAAATAAATTACACAGAAAAGTAACCTAACCATACATTATCCTTAACAAGGTTCTTTTTATTATAATTGAAATCTAAATTATAATTTGGGTATAAATATACAATGAAAGAAATGATCAATAATTTTCAAGTTTTACTTGTTCTTTATGATAAAGGTAATAGGCTCCTCGAGAAACCATTCGAAGTTGAAAAATAAGATCTTCTATTAATTTTTGACGCTGAATACTATCAAAGTCAAGCGCTTCAGCACCAGCATTAAAAGCAATGGTAACCATCGCTTCTGCTTGAGCTTCATTGTAATGATGTGGCATTTGATTAGCATTATCTAAATAGTCAACAAGCTCGACGATAAAATGCTGAATTTCACGTGCAATCGCCGATCGAAAATCAGAAGATGTTCCGGCTTTTTCACGCAGCAATAATAGAAATACTTTAGGGTTTTTATCTATAAATTCAATAAAAGTGGTTACAGAAGTCCGAAGCACACTGCCACCTTTTTCGATACGTTTTCGAGCTTGTCTTAACAATTGGCGAAGCGTTAAACCGCTTTCATCAACCATCGCTAAACCTAATTCATCCATATCACGAAAATGTCGATAAAATGAGGTGGCGGCAATACCAGCTTCACGAGCAACCTCACGCAAACTTAAACTTGCAAAACCCTGTTCAGCATTAAGTTGATTAAACGCAGCATCAATTAAACTTCGACGAGTTCTTTCCTTTTGCTGCGCTCTGATACCACCGGCTTTAATGTTTTTCATTTTCAAAATTCAGCATGATAAAAATATAAGTTATCAGTTTGTTTGCCCTAATAATCGCTCTTTTTCTGCAAATACTTTTGGCATATGATCGCGAATAGTTTTAGCTATAGTTTCATAACGAGCTCTTAGTGGAGAACCTGGTCGATAAATCAAAGCAATACTTCGCGTCGGTATAGGATCACTACAAGGAATATAACAAATATTATCGCGAGTACGCTCATTCGGTGCTGCCAACTCTGGAAATAAGGTAATACCTCGTCCAGCAGATATCATACTACGCAATGTTTCTAAACTTGTTGCTTTAAATTGTTTGTCTTCATCGATTCCGACTTGAAAACAATATCCCATTGCGTGTTCACGCAAACAGTGACCATCTTCTAACATTAAAAATTTTTGCCCTTTTAAATTAGAAAGTTTAACTGTTTGTTTAGTGGCTAATTCGTCATTTGCAGGAACCGCTAAAAACATTGGTTCATTAAATAACGGTAATTCAATAAATTGTGCCGTTTCTTTCACTTGAGCAATAATCGCACAATCCAGTTTTCCACTCTCAAGTTGAGCAACAATATTTGCTGTTTGAGCTTCATGCAAATAAAGTTCTAATTGAGGAAAAGATTCATGTAATACCGTAATTACATGTGGTAATAAATAAGGGGCAATAGTAGGAATCAAACCTATATGCATCGGACCAGACATCTCTTCGCCTTGACGACTAGCCATCTCTTTTAAAATTTGTATATTACGTAAAATTTCTTTAGCTTGCTCAACAAGCATCATACCGGTTTGGGTAAATAACACTTTGCGACTAGTTCGCTCAAGTAACATTACACCTAATTCGTCTTCAAGTTTTCTGATTTGACCACTTAATGTTGGTTGACTAACATTACAAGCATCTGCTGCTTTACGAAAGTGCCGAAATTCAGCTAACGATACAAAATATTCCAAATCACGAATATTCATAGTGTCCCCAAAAAATTATCAGTTAATGGTTATATACTCAGAAATCTAATAAATAGATATAAAATACTACTATTTTTTGTATAAAAATCATTTATAAAATAAGAGTATCAAATTCAGTAAAATTAATTAGTCATTCAAATACAGATAAAATCTGTTGTTGTGCATAACCTCTTGATGCTTAATAGGCTAATTTAATTAATTGTACTATATAAACTACTATTGTTGATAATTATGTTTAAAAAATCAAATAGAATCTTTGATGATTATAAACTATATCCTTTTACTCTACTTACCATAGCATATTAAGAAAAATGGAAAGTTAACCGTAATTGCGATATAATCGCGCGCTAGATTGCTATATAGACTATTATTAATTTGAGGTGTGCTATTTTTAAACAAGTTTCTCGCTTTTATCGTAAAATGTTTCAGCATGAAGAACGGCAAAAATCGCACTATGTCTCCATTTCTCGTAATGAACATAATATTTCTCGTAAAAATATAAGCGAAAATGCCTTAAAAGTTCTTTATCGCTTAAATAAACAAGGATATGAAGCTTATTTAGTTGGTGGATGTATTAGAGATCTTCTCTTAGGTAAAAAACCTAAAGACTTTGATATTGCCACAAATGCTACTCCTGAACAAATTCAAAAAGTATTTCGTAATTGTCGATTAATTGGAAGACGTTTTCGCCTCGCCCATATTATGTTCGGTAAAGAGATAATTGAAGTCGCCACTTTTCGTGGTGATCATGATGGCCAAAGTGAACAGACCAATATATCTAAACGTTCACAATCTGGCATGCTATTACGTGACAATGTATACGGTACGATTGAACAAGATGCTATTCGCCGTGACTTCACGATGAATGCCCTTTACTATAATGTGAAAGACTTTACTATCCGTGATTATTGTGGCGGATTAAATGATTTAAAAAATGGCATTATTCGATTAATTGGTGATCCGCAAACAAGGTATCGTGAAGATCCAGTTAGAATGTTAAGAACAATTCGTTTCGCGGCGAAACTTAACATGAAAATTGATCAAGCAACGGCAGATCCCATAAAAACACTTGCGCCATTATTAAATAATATTCCATCAGCACGACTTTTTGATGAATCTTTAAAATTATTGCAATCTGGTCATGGTTACAATACTTATATTTTATTAAAACAGTACCAATTATTTGAACAACTTTTTCCAGTAATTGAACGCTTATTTGTACAAAATAATAATGGTAATCTGGAAAAGATTATTGCTAACGTATTAAAAAACACTGATTATCGAATAGAAAACAAGCAACGTGTCAATCCAGCTTTTTTATACGCTGCGTTTTTTTGGTATCCAATTATAGAACAGACTCAGATTAACAGTATTGAAAGCGGTTTACAGTATTATGATTCTTTTTCTATGGCCATTAATGATGTATTAAGCGAACAATGCCGAATTATCGCTATACCCAAACGATTAACAAATGTAATGAGTGACATTTGGCGTTTACAATTAAGAATAAGAAAGCGTGAGGGGAAACGCGCCTTTGCTATTTTGGAACACCCAAAATTTCGTGCCGCTTATGATTTACTAGAAATGCGATCATCTATTGAAAAAGGTGAATTGTTAGATTTAGCCAAATGGTGGGATGAATTTCAACATGTATCCACCGAAAGAAAAATATCTATGGTTAAACAACTTGGTAAAAGCAATAAACGACGTATTAAACGTTAATTTTCATTCGCACTTTTACAAATAACCGCTATAATGTTTTAATTAAAATAATCATAATTACACTCTAATCATTGATGAAAAAATTATCACTCTCTCTTATTGCTATAGCTGTTTCATTTTCTTTGTATAATTATGATAGTACTAGCTATGCAATTGGCATACCTAAAAACGAAACGAGCAATTCTCAGTGTCTTATTAATGTACCAAAATTTGATCGCCCAATAGTAAACGGTGATATAAATACATTACCGGTTAACGCAGAATCTGATGAATTTGAAGCGATTTATCCTAATTTAGCTATCTATAGTGGCGACGTGTATGTTGAACAGGGTAATCGCACTGTTTTAGCTGATAAAGTAACTATTGATTCTAAAGATGCAAATAACCGTATGGCAATATTGGATGGAAACATCACTTATCAAGATAATTTGATAAAAATGAAAGGTCATCATGCGGCAATAAATCTCAATAATAATGATTCCAATATGAATCCTAGTGAATATCATTTAGTTGATCGGCTTGGACGAGGTAAAGCTGATGAAATGAAATTGGAAAAAAATCGCTATATAATTCTAAAAAATGGTAGTTTTACTTCTTGTCCGGTAGATGATGGTACATGGAATATTAAAGGTACTACAGTAATTCATGATAACGAAGAACAATTACTCGAAGCCTGGAATGCAGTATTTAGCATCGGTAAAGTCCCCGTTTTATATTCACCTTATTTACAATTACCAACCGGCAATAAAAGACGTTCAGGTTTATTAATGCCAACTTTTGGTTATGACAGTATCGATGGTATTGATTTTGCTTTACCTTTTTATTGGAATATCGCACCAAATTATGATGCCACATTAACACCAAGAGTTTTACAACATCGTGGCGTACAATTACAAACCGAATTTCGCTATTTAAATCAATTAGGCTTAGGAACTATCGCGTTCGACTGGTTACAACATGATAAAAAATACCGAGAAGATAGAAAAACATTATTAAATGGTAATAATTATGATGATAATAATAATCGATGGTTATTCCATTGGAAAAATGACGAATTAATAAACTATAATTGGCGCTTATTTACTGATGTTACACGAGTTAGTGATAATCAATATTTAACTGATCTTAGTTCTAAATATGCTTCTCAAACAGATGGATATTTAACGCAGTTTTATAAATTAGCTTATAATAATGAGAATTGGGATGTAGCTTTAGGTTACAGACATTTTCAACCATTTCATCATAATAACCTTTACCAAACCCAGCCACGATTGGATATTAACTATTATAATTACGATCTAGGCTTACTAAAATTCAAAACATTTTCTCAGTTTTCCCATTTTATAAACTCAGCAAAAAACGAACCTAATGCATGGCGAGCTCATATTGAACCTACACTTAATTATACTGTAACTAATTCGTGGGCGTCGTTAGTAACAGAAACAGGCTTTATGGCGACTCATTACAAACAACAAAATCTTAAAAGATATAATAGGATAAATAAAAATTCAGATAAAAAATTAGATAGTAATGTAAATCGTTTTATGCCTAAATTTAGTCTAGATGGTAGAATTATTTTCGAGCGTAATGTTGATTTTATGAATGGTTATACACAAACACTTGAACCACGTATTAAATATACTTATATTCCATATCGTAATCAATCCAATATCAATAACTATGACTCGAGTTATTTACAGGCTGATTATGTTGGCTTATTTAGGGATCTATCCTATAGTGGCCTAGATCGTATAGCATCTACTAACAAACTTGCTACAGGTGTAACAACACGTTTTTATAATGGTAATAAAATTGAAAAATTCAATTTATCTCTTGGTCAAATTACTTATTTCACCAAATCTAAAACCAGCGAGAATAATAATGAATTAGATAAAAATTCAGATACAGGTAGTATTACATGGGCAACAGATAATTTTTGGCGTATCAGTGATGATGTTATTTTTCGTAGTGGAATTCAATATGATACCCGTATTGATACCATTGCTTTAGCCAACGCGACCTTCGAATACAGACCTACTGGTGATAAATTAATGCAATTATCTTATCGATATGCCAATCATAATTATATTGCTAGTGTAGATGACAGATATAAAGATTCATCAGATAGAGATAAACGCTATAAACAAGATTTATCTCAAGCTGGTATTATGGCTAGTTGGCCATTATCAGATACAGTGAGTGCTGTCGGTTCATATTATTATGATACTAAGCTTAACCAAATTGCAGATAGCTTTATTGGTTTACATTATAGTGATTGTTGCTGGGGTGTAACAATGCAATATGGCCGAAAACTAACCGATTGGGATGACACAACCCATGTGAGCAAATACAAAAATAAATTTTCGATTAACTTTGAATTACAAGGTTTAGGAAATACTCGAGATAGCAAAGCCCAAATGTTAGATTTTGGTAAATTACCTTACACATCAACATTTGAATAAACTAACTAATAAATTTATAGTGATAAAATTAATATCACAACAATAATGAGTTAAATAAATATGAAATTATTAAAACTTTTTATCGCATTAAACTTAAGTATTAATGTAGCACTATTTACGCCAATTTCTGCTCATGCAGCTCCAAAAGTTATAGAGCAAGTTGCTGCGGTTGTTAATAATAATGTCATTTTAGAAAGTGATGTTAATGATATGTTAAAAACTATTAAAGCAAGTGCCGATCCGAGAACTTTACCTAGTGACAAAGTGCTCCGAAAGCAAATTATAGATCGTTTAATAGTTGAAAATTTAATTTTACAAAAAGCTGCTAAAGCTAAAATAAACATTAGTGAGGATGAAGTAACTGGCGCGATTGATAGTATTGCGGCTGAAAATGGCATGACAATCGATCAACTACGAAGTAAATTATCAGCAATGGGAATTAGCTACAGTACTTATCGAGAACGCATTCATAATGATATGTTGATTGAGCAAGCTCGTATGCATGAGGTTAGACCGAGAATCAAAGTTTCACCTCGAGAAGTAGAACAATTAACCAAGACAATGACTAATCAACCCACCAACAATATTGATGTCAAAATTAGTCATATTTTAATTTCTATTCCAGAAAAAGCATCTAAACAACAAGTTGACAGTGCCACAAATAAAGCCATGGACATTATTAATCGAGCTAAAAAAGGGGAAAATTTTGCTAAATTAGCCACTTCATATTCTAATGATGACCTAGCATTAAAAGGTGGTTCTATGGGATGGCGAAAACTCAATGAATTACCGACTATTTTTGAAGAACGTCTGATTCGTGCAGCAAAAGGTAGTGTAATAGGGCCTATCCGTTCAGGTGTTGGAATTCATATAATAAAAGTTGATGATACTCGTTCTGAAGCACCGAAAAAAATCACTCTTCAAGAAGTGAATGCTCGACATATATTAATTAAAACTAACGTATTAGTTACTGATCAAGTTGCTAAACAAAAATTAACTGATATCCGTAAAGCCATTACTAGTGGAGCAACTACATTCACGGCGGCGGCAAAAGCGAATTCTGAAGACACCGGTTCGAAAGACAATGGCGGTAATTTAGGCTGGAATAGACCGGAAGTTTATGATAATGGTTTTAAAAGTGCATTATTACAATTGAAAAAAGGTGAAATCAGTCAACCAATAAGATCATCTTACGGTTGGCATTTAATTCAACTAATTGATACTAGACAGACTGACGGCACCAATATGGTCAAGAAAGACCAAGCTTACCGACTTATTTTTAACCGAAAATTTGCCGAAGAAGCACAAGTTTGGATCCAAGAACTAAAAGGTGATGCTTATATTAAAATTACAGGTGAAGGAAAGAATGAGTAGTCGTGTTCATCAAGGGCATTTTGCTCGCAAACGATTTGGTCAAAACTTTCTACATGATGATTATATTATTGAAAGTATTGTTGCCGCGATCCAACCTAAACAAGGGCAAGCTTTAGTTGAAATTGGCCCAGGACTTGCTGCATTGACTATACCGATAAGTAAACATGTTGATCATCTAACTGTGATAGAAATTGATAGGGATTTAGCTAGTCGATTGGTCGAAAATCCTTTTTTACAAAATAAAATTAGTGTGATTGAACAAGATGCATTAACATTTGATTTTAATCTATTATTCGAGCAATTAGGTCAGCAATTAAGAGTATTTGGTAACTTACCTTACAATATTTCGACGCCCTTAATGTTTCATTTATTTGAATACGCGCCAATTATTGCTGATATGCATTTTATGTTACAAAAAGAGGTCGTTACTCGTCTAGTTGCAGCGCCAAATAGTAAAGATTATGGCCGTTTAAGTGTGATGGCACAATATTACTGCCAAATTATCCCTGTTTTAGAAGTGCCACCAACTTCTTTTAAACCAGCCCCTAAAGTTGATTCCGCTGTAGTGAAACTAATACCTTATAAGCAAAGACCTTATTTAGTTAATGACGTCAAAATACTTTCACGTATTACTACAGAAGCATTTAATCAAAGACGTAAAACCATACGCAATAGCTTAGGTAATTTATTTACGGCAGAACAAATGTTTGAATTAGATATTGACCCTAATTTACGGGCGGAAAATTTGACGGTAAAACAATATTGTCTATTGGCAAACGCTTGGAAATAATCTTATGGCAAATCTAATAATTGGTGATATTCATGGTTGTTATGATGAATTTATGCGTTTACTTGAAAAAGCAGGTTTTTCGTCATCGGATACGTTATGGTTAACTGGTGATTTAGTTGCTAGGGGGCCTAAATCACTGGAAGTTATTAGATTTGTTAAACAAAATAGCGAACAAATTAGATTAGTGTTAGGTAATCATGATTTACATCTGTTATCAATCTATGCCAATGTTACCCCTCCTAAAAAGAAGGATAACCTTGATGAATTAATTCATGCAGATGATTTTGATGAATTAATGAACTGGTTACGTAAACAACCACTAGTCCAAATAGATGAAAAACTAAAACTCATTATGACTCATGCTGGAATATCACCACAATGGGATATGGAAACATTAAAAAAATGTGCCCATGATCTAAATGTCATTTTAAGCAGTGATTCCTATCCCCTTTTCCTTGACAAAATGTATGGTAATTTTCCCGATGAATGGTCAATAGATCTACAAGGATTAGATCGATTACGATATATTGCCAATGCATTAACGCGAATGCGTTATTGCTACGAAGATGGCCGACTCGATTTTTATTACAAAAACCAACCAGATCAAGCTCCCTCAAAGCTTAAACCGTGGTTTGCTCTGCCAAGAAAAATCTCCTCAGATTATAGTATAGCTTTTGGTCATTGGGCAGCACTGAATGGAAAAGGGACTCCTGAGAATATTTACGCGCTTGATACAGGATGTTGTTGGGGTGGCAAATTAACTTGTTTACGATTTGAAGACAAAAAATACTTCAAAAAGAGAAATATAGAAACCAATTAAATTAGAAAAAGGCTATTTTATTATGTCTGCACTATCTGTTATCAAATCAATTTGGAAAATTATCAATTTAATCAGAGAAATTTTTCTTAATCTCGTTTTCTTAATCATTATTCTATTGATTTTTAGTGGTATCGCATTAATAAAAGAAGTAAACAAGCAAGATGTCATTCCTCAATCAGGCACTTTAATTATGGATCTTGAGGGTGTTGTCGTTGACAACTCACTTTATAGTGATGAAATTTATGAAATACAAGATAAGATTTATGGCAAAAGAGTAAATCTATCTCGTGAAAATAGCTTATTTGATTTAGTGCAAAAGATATCTCAAGCCACATCAGATCCTAATATTAAAAGTATGGTATTGAAATTAGATAATTTTGTTGGTGCTGACATGAGTTCTCTACAATATATTGGAAAATATTTAACGAAATTCAAAGCAGCTAATAAACCTATTTATGCCATTGGTTCAAACTTTAATCAAAGTCAATATTATTTAGCCAGTTATGCTAATAAAATATACTTAACGCCATTAGGCGCTGTAAGTGTATTTGGATTATCAGCCAATAACTTATATTACAAAACATTATTAGATAATTTAAAGATAAATACTCATGTTTTCCGTGTCGGTACTTATAAATCTGCTATTGAACCGTTCATTCGAGACAATATGTCGGATGAAGCCAGAAGCAACACCTCTCGATGGTTAAATCTAATGTGGAATAACTACCTTGGTGATATTTCAGAAGAACGAAAAAAAGCGCCGACACAATTAATACCATTACCTGAAGACATGTTATCAGAATTAAAAGCAGCTAATGGCAACATGGCACAATACGCTTTAGCAAATGGTTTGATTGATGCAATAGCGACTAATCACGAGTTCGAACTTGAAATCAATATAAAAAATAGAGTAAGTATTTATGATTACCAGCTGAAAGAAAATGCTAAACCAGCAACTGAAGAACCAAAAATAGCCATTGTTTTTGTTAATGGAACAATTACCAACGGAGAAAATAGCAGCAACGTCGCCGGAAGCCAAGATATTGTTGCGCAATTAAGAAACATTCGTAAAAATTTAAATAAAAATAATATACAAGCTGTCATACTTAGGGTAAATAGTCCTGGTGGAAGTGTTGATGCTTCAGAAGCAATTCGCAATGAATTAGAGGCTTTACGTAGTTACCAAATTCCGGTGGTTGTCTCCATGGGCGGAATGGCTGCATCTGGCGGTTATTGGATATCAACTGCATCAGACTATATTGTTGCCAGCCCAAATACTATAACCGGATCCATTGGCATCTTCGGTATAGTACCAACCATTGAAAATTCACTTTCTCACATCGGAGTCTATAATGATGGAGTATCAACATCACCGTTAGCAAATAGAAGCATAACTCAGAATTTATCCAATGAAATGAACCAATTTATTCAAATGAATATTGATCATGGTTATCACACTTTTATCTCTTTAGTAGCAAAAGCACGAAATATGACTACCGAACAAGTAGATAATATAGCCCAAGGTCAAGTGTGGCTGGGTTCAGAAGGAAGTAAAAACGGTTTAGTTGATAAATTAGGTGATTTTGATGATGCAATTGAAATGGCAGCCACATTAGCTAATATTTCAGATTACCAAATAGATTGGCAAAAACAAGAAGGTAATTGGATCAATGCTTTATATTCAGATATGATTGCAATGATGCCAAAATCAACAGCAGAAATATTGTTCGAACAACTACCAGAAATAAAACAGATCAAGCAACAAGTTTCGTTCTGGGACAAGTTCCAAGATGGACAAAATCGTTATATTTACTGCATAAACTGTGCTGATATAAAATAATTCAAATAATCCACCATTAAGGTGGATTATTATTTATTCTTATTGTTCTGTTTGGAAAAAATAACGCATATTATTCATTGCAGCATGGATGAGATTATAATTAGGAGTTTCATTTGCTTCATTATTATAAGCATCGAAATAATGACTAATACCAAGACGATTAACAAAATAGATGTTATCTTTAGTTCGAACAGCATAAGAACTATAATTCGACATTAATAACCAATCTCGATTTAATATCGGGCTAAACAAATCATAACCTGTCGAATAATCACTAATATCATTTTCGACATATAAATAATTCCGCATTATTGTTGGTACTACATCTTCATGACTAGTAAATTTATTTATGTTATCGCTCATGTGTTGAAGATCTTTTGCCCCAACAATAATAAAAGGAACTTTAGTTTGTGCATCAGTATAGTTACCATTATGCCCCCAAAAACCTAGTTTATTGTCATTCATTTCTTGTGAATGGTCACCGGTTATAATAATCAAGGTATTATCTAATGAACCAGACTGTTTGAGTTCATCATAGACTTTTTGCAACAAATAATCATCATAATAGACACTCTGTTTATATCGATTAAAAATTGGGACTGGATCAGTATCGTTACTTAATGTCATGTAATTAAGTTCACCGACAGGTTGGAATTTTATGTCAAAGTTATTAGGAAAATCATAAGCATGTGGAGCATCAAAAAATAAGAATGAAAAACTCGGTTTAGATTGATCTCTAGTTTTATACCAATTTAGCCAATCCTCCGTTAACTGTTTATCTCGACTAGATGCCTTACCATCTCTACTACTAATTCTTAAATTTTTGATAGTCAAAAACGCCGTACGATCAAATTCAGGGGCGGTAACTTTGGCTGAAGTAAATATACCAATATTATAATTTTCTTTTTGCAAAGTGGTTATAAATAACGATGGGATTCGGTTTCTTAAAAAAGCATCCCAATACGTGCCGGGAATACCATAAAAAAGACCAAAAATACCGGTTCGAGTAGCATTACCAGTTGAGTAATGATTATTAAAAATTATGCTATCATTCTGTTTAACAAAACGATAAGTGTTGGGGGAAATATCTGGACTAAAAGAATCATAACGCCAAGAATCTAACACAATAAACATAATGTTAGGTGTTGCTTGATTATCTGGATTAATCATAAGATCTTTTTTAGGGTAATAGATACTTGCATGCTGATTATCCATTTCAATAAGCACTTTACGTTGCCCTGATTTATCAAAATATCCCATTATCTTTTTTGAGGTAAATGGACGATATAAAGGAATATATTCTTTGACAACCATAATCGGAGAATAGGCGTAATAAAAAGCAATCATATGTATCAAATGACTGATAACCAAGCAACTAACAAGAAAAACTGTCGGTATAATTAATATGTTAGGTCGAATAGTTTTATGATTAAATTTCTTATCAAGTAGATAAAGGACTAAATATTCCGTTGCAAAACAAACGAATATTAATAAAGATATTAATAAATAAGTCATAGCTGAAAAATCTACAACCTGACCCGAAAACACCATTGATAATACCGATTCGCTGATATGAAATCGATATTGTTGAAAGACAATAGTATCTATATATAAAACAATTTGCAATAAACTGAATATAAGTGCCAAGCAGATATTAGTAATTTTTTTATTTATCCAAAGGATAGGAATAGATAAAACAAAAATTAATAAATAAGCTGAAAAAAAATGACCTAAAACTGCAATAAATGCAAAAAGGCTTCCATCCCAAGTAAACGAAGAACCAGGTACCCAAAAATATCGGATTGCTATTATTGACGAAATTGAAATATTTACTAACAAGAACAAATAAAGTTTTTTCATAGAAATCCATTATGTAAGAGGCTGAAATTTTTAATAATAATATTTTTTTTATTTTGAGTTAGGGCTTTCCACAAAATTTGTAACAAAAAAACAATAAACGCGTAGAGATTGATACAAACTTAACAAAAAGGGCTCATTATAGAGCCCTCTTAATATCTGAATGGTTATCTTCGATCAGCAAATATGCGTAGTAACATGATAAATAAATTGATAAAGTCAAGATAGAGTGTTAATGCACCTAATATTACATAACGCCTAAACATATTTTGATCATCTTGCGATAAGTTGACTCCCAGTTGTTTAAGCTTTTGCGTATCATACGCAGTTAATCCGGCAAAAACGAATACGCCAATATAGGTTACCGCCCACATTAAAGGTTCGCTTTGCAAAAATAGATTAACTAGAGAGGCTATAACAATACCAATTAATCCCATGAATAAAAAGCTACCAAAACCAGATAAATCTCGTTTAGTCGTATAGCCATAAAATGCTAACGCACTAAACATTCCAGCAGTAATAAAAAAGACACTGGCAATTGAAGATGACGTATAATAAATAAAATATATAGAAAAAGTACAACCATTTATTACTGAATAAAGCATAAATAAAGTTGTTGCTGCAGCACCAGACAAACGATTAATCATTCCTGAAATAACAAATACCAATCCGATTTCAGCAATTAAAAGTACCCACATTACTCGTGATAATAAAATGAGAAACTCATAACTAGTTGATGCGAACCAAGCAACAAAAGCAGTTAAAAGTAAACCAACAGCCATCCAACCATACACTTGACTCATGTATGTTTGTATACGGCTATTAGCACGTTCTATAATTGAACCATTAGGAGTATAACTTGACATCTTTTTCCTCTCATAAAAATAACATAACAACTTTATTATATATTAAATAGGGATTAATACCATTTCTTCAAGGCATTTACATCAGACTGCTTAGCCTCTACCCAATTTTCACCACTAGTAGTTTGTTCTTTCTTCCAAAACGGTGCTTCATTTTTTAATACATCCATAATAAATTCAGTTGCGGCAAAAGCATCTCTGCGATGTGCCGAACTAACACCAACAAAAACAATACTCTCATTAGCATTAATTTTGCCCACACGATGAACTAATGCAACTCGATTAATTGACCATCTATCTCTGGCTTGATGAATAATGTTGCTCAATACTTTTTCCGTCATTTGAGGATAATGTTCCAATGTTAAACTAATCACTTGATTTTCTAAACTACGCACTTTCCCCATAAAAGTGACTACAGCTCCATCTTGAGGTAATTCATAGAGCCATATTATTAATGAATTTATGTCAATATCTGATTGGTTAATTTCAATAATATTCATATTATTACCCACCTGTTACTGGTGGAAAAAATGCAATTTCATCACCACATCGAATAATATGATGATAATCAACTAATGCTTGATTTACCGCACATAATACAGTTTTTTCTTTTAAAGCTAATGACCATTTGTCACCACGTAAACTAAGCTGCTCTAAAAGTTGAGCTATAGACATTTGATCTACCATTAATTCCAAAGATTCCACGCCTAACAACTCTCTAATTTGTGCAAAAAAATAAATTTTATTCATACTTTCATTGTTCTATTTTGTTTAAGTTATATTCGCCAGATTTACCACCAACTTTATTTAATAATCTAACTTGATTGATAATCATATCTTTCTGACTAGCCTTACACATATCATATATCGTTAATGCAGCGACAGAAGCAGCAACTAATGCTTCCATTTCCACACCAGTTTGACCTGTTACCTTACAGATTGATTCAATTCTTACACTATGATTTTCAAATAGAGGTTCAATATTAACCTCTATTTTACTAAGTAGTAATGGATGACAAAGTGGTATTAACTCCCAAGTCCGTTTCGCAGCTTGAATTCCTGCAATTCGAGCTGTCGCAAACACATCACCTTTATGATGTTTTCCTTCAATAATCATATTAAATGTTTCTGCATTCATTAATACTATTGATTCTGCCCTAGCCTCTCGATGGGTTATCTGTTTTTCTGAAACATCAACCATATGAGCATCACCACGTTGATTAATATGTGAAAATGACGCTGACATTTTTAAATACCCTTAAACATTATATTTTAATTTGTCACTCAAGATAACAAATTTTGTTTATCGATACTACTAGCGTATACATAAAGTTTTGAATATTTAATTTTGAAATAATTAATTAATCTGCGTAATTTTTGCGAGTTAAATAAAATCTGCGTACAATAGCAATTTTTATAACTGTAATAGTGATTGTTAATGCTGATTGCCCATGTAGCCTTACCGGTGCCTCTCTATCAATTGTTTGATTACACACTTACTACGCAAGCTGGAGTTGGTATGCGGGTTAAAGTGCCATTTGGTAAACGAGAAATAATTGGAATCATCGTTAAGATTGATCAGCAAACAACTTTTGATATCGAAAATTTAAAACCTATTATAGAAATTATTGATACAAAAAACCTCTTTCCTCAACCAGTCTGGCAATTATTAAATTGGGCAACCAGTTATTATCACTTCCCAATTGGTGAAGTAATATTTCATGCTATGCCGATCCTATTAAGGCAAGGTCGACCAGCCATCAAAGATGGCATAAAACATTGGCAATTAACACCAAAAGGGCAACAAATTGATTTAAACCTACTATCACGAACACCAAAACAGAAATTATTAATATCTTCACTCAGAAACAACTGTTTGAATGAAAGTGAATTTAATTCTAATATCTATCAAGAATTACAGAAAAAACAGCTTATTGAGCTTGTTTATCGTCAACCTGATAAAATTTGTTGGCAGACAAATTATTCAACCAACAAAGCACCGTTCCAATTAAATCACGAACAATTAAATGCAATCACAACGATTAATAAACAAAACAAACAATTTGGTGTATTTTTGCTCGATGGTATAACAGGTTCTGGTAAGACGGAAGTTTATCTAAATATCATTTCCAATGTTTTAGCGCAAGGGAAACAAGCTTTAGTATTAGTACCTGAAATTGGTTTAACTCCACAAACTATCAAACGTTTTAAACAACGTTTTAATGCCCCAATTGATATTTTACATTCAGGCCTTACTGATAAGGAACGTTTTGAAGTTTGGTTAAGAAGTAAAGCTGGTGACAATGCTATCGTCGTAGGTACACGATCGGCACTTTTTACTCCATTTCAAGATTTAGGTATCATTATTATTGATGAAGAACATGATAGTTCCTACAAACAGCAAGAAGGCTGGCGTTACAATGCCAGAGATTTAGCAATTATCCGAGCAAAAATTGAAAATATACCTATAGTTTTAGGTTCGGCGACCCCTTCTCTTGAAACCATTAATAATGCCCAAAGCCATAAGTATCAGCAAATTAAGCTTACACAACGGGCTGGCAATGCCAGATTAGCCAAACAATCTATTTTAGATATTCGTGGCATGGTTCTGGCTTCTGGACTTTCCCAGCCATTAATTGCCCAGATAAAAGAACATTTAGATAATAATAATCAAGTTATGTTGTTTCTTAATCGTAGGGGATTTGCGCCATTAATCATTTGTCATGATTGCGGTTGGATTGCCGAGTGCCCACGCTGTGATCGACCTTATACCTTTCATAAAAAACAAAATAGACTAATTTGTCATTATTGTGATACACCTAGAGACATTCCCCAACAATGTCCTAAATGTGGTTCAACGCAATTATTACCTATTGGATTTGGAACAGAACAACTAGAAAAACAACTCAATATATTATTTCCGAATGTAAAAATCACTCGTATTGATCGCGATACAATAACCAAAAAAGAAGCATTAAACACTTACTTACATGATATCCAAGAAGGCGGTGCTCATATTTTAGTTGGTACGCAAATTCTGGCTAAAGGACATCATTTTCCCGATGTTACATTAGTTGGAATAGTGGATGTTGATGGAGCTCTATTTTCAAGTGATTTTAGAGCCACAGAAAGATTTGCACAAATATATACCCAGGTGTCAGGACGAGCTGGTCGGGAAACAAAAGCTGGTGAGGTTATTCTACAAACCTATCATCCAGAACATCCATTATTGAATATATTACTAACTCAAGGTTATCAAGCATTTGCAAAACAAACCTTACAAGAACGCAAGCAAACATTATTACCTCCATTTAGCTATCAAGTGTTAATTCGTGCCGCTGATCGTAATAACCAGCAAGCACCAAAATTTTTACAGCGTATTCATGATTGGCTAAAAGCGAATTATGATCAAAATTTATGGCAACTTGGCCCTATGCCTGCAAGCCAACCGAAAAAAGCGGGCTATAATCGTTGGCAATTACTCTTGCAACATAGCAACCGACAATTATTACAGCAAATATTAGATAATCTTCTTATGAATATCACTCAGTGGAACGAAGCATCAAAAGTAAGATGGAATATTGATGTTGATCCAATTGATAATTAAATAACTCTTCCAACAGGTTATTTGTTGGAAGAGACTAAATTTATAATGTAATTTTTCCTATATTTTTATCAAGTGTTGCTTGACCAATACCTGAAACCTCTTTTAACTGCTCTATAGAAATAAAAGGACCAAATTTTTCTCGATATTCAATAATCTTCTGAGCTTTACTCATACCAATACCAACTAACTCTTTAGTTAATTCTTCAGCTGTTGCCGTGTTGATATTAACTTGAGCAACTTGTTTTTCTACTGCTGTAGTAGTTTCTGATTTCGATTCTGCAAAACAGATAGTTGGAAAAAAGATGCTTGAGAATAAAAAACATAATATTGTAAAAATTTTCATTTGATTAACTCCAAAATAATTATGCAACTAAACTTGCAAGTTAACTATCTCACTAAGTTAATAAAATGAATTTTACTTATAATAGAAATGCGAAAAGCCACCTAAGTGGCTTTGCTTTAATTACAGCTAATAGAAATTTATTTCGATCTCAATCACATATTAGCATCAGGCATTATTTCAATTTTTGATTTAGAACGAATATCATCGCGAAGATAATAATAAGTATCAGCAGCAAATAATGGTAATAATTCTGATGAAATATCTTGATACTCAGTTGGAGTATTTACTTTAGTTAATGCAACAATATAAGCTGTATTGTTTTCTAATAGTTTTGCTCCATAAACCATAGATTTAACACCTTTAATCGGTTGCTCTAAATTAAATACCATATCGACAACTTGTTTATCTAAATCGGTTGAGTCTCTTTTTAACTCATACCTTTGACTTAATCGAATTTTATCTGATTTGCCAGTAGTATTTAATTCAGTTAATAGATTTTCAACATTAGATTTAAAACGATTATCGGATATATCTTTAGTTAACTGTTGTTTAATGCTATCTTTAACTTCATCAAATGGCGCTATCCCTTCAGGACGATTATCAATAACTTGAATAACAAAATCATAACTACCATGTTTTCTTTCAATTGGAATTAAGTCAGATATTTTATGAGTTAACTGACCATCAGCTATCATTTCTTCACTAAAGACTAAATCGCTTATTTCAGGATGGTTCATGATTGAAAAAGGATCTTGATAAGTTGTCCAATCAGTAGTATTAACAGTAAGTCCTGTTTTCTCGGCTAATTCTTCAAGAGATTTCGGTGATTCACTTAATGCAACTTTAATTTTATCTTCAATTGCATTAAATTCATTTTGTATTTTTTGATTAGCTATACTTGCTTCAATCCTATTTCTGACTAAATTAAAATCCATACTTTGAGCTGGTTTCTCACCATCTAACTTTATTATCGCAAATCCATCATCTGTAGGTATTGGTGTTGAAATTTGGTTAATTTTTTTTAATTTTGCTTTTTTAAATAACTCAGGTAAAGAATTATCTTCAGAAAACCAGCCTAATGAACCATTTTTACCATAAGGTGAAATATCATTATTTGCATTAAGCGTTTGTGCAATTTGTTCAAAATTAGCTCCTGTAGCTTCTTTAGTAATTTTATAAGCTTGTGCTTTATCTGTTACAAAAATGACACTAAAAGCTTTTTGTGCAGGATAACTATAGTCACGAATATTCTTATTATATTCTGCTTTAATTTCATCTTCATTGACTTTAACTGAACTAGCTAAAAGGTCTTTAGAATTATAAATATATTTAATTTTTACACGTTCTTTTTTGTGAAAATTATTTTTGTGCTCATCATAATATTTTTGTTCATCAGCTTCAGAAATATTTATATCTTTATTATCATCGATTGATGAATCAATTACTGTCGCATAAACATTTCTCGTTTGATTTTTTAATAATCCAATTTCAGAATCAGATGGTAAAACAAAACTCGATTGAACTAAAGCATCAATAACTTGTTGTTGTTGTAATGATGTTTTCAATATTTCGGCATAACTATCAGGAGTGAAACCATTTTCAGCTAGTAAATCTAAATAGTTCTGATTATCAAATTTACCGTCTATAAAGAAAACTCTTTGTTGTTTAATATAATTTTTTATATTCTCGTTACTGATAGCAGTATTAATGTTGTGAGCAAACTGATAAGCTAAATAATTATCTATTTGCTGAGATAAAATATTTCGACGCAACATTTTGATAAGAGAAGCATCGCCAGAAGCGTTTGCTATCGCCTGTTTTGCTTGCTCTTCAAATCCTGCTCGGCTGATACCTTCACCATCAACTTTAGCAATGTATAGCTGCTCATCATTGGCGCTATTACCACTACCACCAAAACCAAAAAATCCAACGCCGGTAAAAATAAAACATAAAATAATGATTGCAAAGATTATTTTAACAACAACACTGTTTGCTGCTGTTCTAATTGTTTCCATCATAACTGGCTATTCTCCATACACCTGAATTTGAATTTCGCAAGTATAGCATATTTGCTAAAATAGGCTATTATTCAATTAAAAGTCGATAAAAAAAGTCAACGCACGGTTGACTTTTTATTCTAAAACTAAAAAAATTATAGCTAATAAATTTATACTTTTTTTGTATTTTTACTAGATTTTGTGCTAGCTTTTTTGCTTTTCACTTTTTCTGTTATAGGCTCAATACCAAATGGATTATTTTGTAAGGCGATAGTTAATACTTCATCAATCCATTTTACTGGTTTAATCTCAATTTCAGATTTCACATTATCTGGGATATCTTCAAGATCTTTAACATTATCAATAGGAATCAATGCTGTTTTAATACCACCTCTATGAGCGGCTAATAACTTTTCTTTTAATCCACCAATTGGTAATACTTCACCTCGTAAAGTTATTTCACCGGTCATCGCGACATCAGAACGAACTGGATTACCGGTTAAAGTTGATACCAACGAGGTACACATCGCAATACCTGCACTTGGACCATCTTTAGGCGTAGCTCCATCAGGAACATGCACATGTATATCACGTTTTTCATAAAAATCGTTATTGATACCAAGTTTTTCTGCTCGCGAACGAACAACAGTCAGTGCAGTTTGAATCGATTCTTGCATTACATCACCAAGAGAGCCGGTATAAGTTAATTTCCCCTTACCAACAACACTTACCGATTCTATTGTCAATAAATCGCCGCCGACTTCCGTCCATGCTAAACCAGTAACTTGACCAATTCGATTTTCACTTTCTGATTTGCCATAATCAAAACGTTGTACACCCAAAAAGTCTTTTAGATTGTCTTGATTAATATTCACTTTACGTAATTTACTATTTAAAGCTAATTGTTTAACCACTTTACGACAGATTTTAGCTATTTCTCTTTCTAAACTTCGCACGCCAGCTTCACGAGTATAATAGCGAATGATACCGATAATAGCGGAGTCATCAATATCAATTTCTTTGGCTTTTAAACCGCTGTTAGCAATCTGTTTAGATATTAAATGTTGCTTAGCTATATTTAATTTTTCATCTTCCGTATAACCAGACAGTCGGATGACTTCCATTCTATCAAGTAATGGGGCTGGGATATTCATGGAATTAGCCGTTGCCACAAACATTACGTCAGATAAATCATAGTCTACTTCTAAATAATGATCATTAAATGCATTATTTTGTTCTGGATCAAGTACTTCAAGCAATGCAGAAGCTGGATCACCTCGCATATCAGAAGCCATTTTGTCAATTTCATCTAACAAAAATAGGGGATTTTTAACCCCAACTTTAACCATCCGTTGGATTAATTTACCCGGCATGGATCCGATATAAGTTCTTCTATGACCACGAATTTCTGCTTCATCACGAACACCGCCTAATGCCATACGCACATATTGTCGTCCAGTTGCTTTCGCAATAGATTGGCCTAATGACGTTTTACCGACACCCGGAGGACCTACTAAGCATAAAATTGGACCTTTTACTTTATTAACACGCCCTTGTACGGCTAAATATTCCAATATTCGATCTTTTACACGCTCAAGCCCATAATGATCTTTATCTAATACCTTTTGTGCTGCTTGGATATCTTTTTTTACTTTACTACGTTTATGCCAAGGCAACTGTAGCATCCAATCGATATAACCTCTTACAACAGTCGCTTCAGCTGACATGGCAGGCATCATTTTAAGTTTATTCAGTTCGGATAGCGTTTTTTCCTTGGCCTCTTGAGGCATTTTTGCCTTAGAAATTTTTAAGTTTAACTCTTCAAATTCATCAGGTTTATTATCAATATCACCTAACTCTTTATGGATTGCTTTAATTTGCTCATTCAGATAATACTCTTTTTGAGCCTTTTCCATTTGTTGCTTGACTCGTTGACGAATATTTTTTTCTACTTGTAACAAATCGATTTCAGCTTCCATTAATGAAATAAGTAATTCAAAACGTTTTTCTAAATCCGCCGTAACCAAAATATCTTGTTTTTGTTCAACTTTTATAAACAAGGTTGCGGCAATGGAATCAGCAAGTTGTGATGGTTCTTTTATAAGATGAATAGAATCAACAACTTCTTGTGTCACTTTTTTATTAAGTTTGGCATAATCATCAAAGTTTGACAGTAGTACCCTTGTCATTGCTTGATTGATCTTATCTGTTTTCTTCGACTCTTTTAAGGGTTTGATATTGGCTATTAAAAAATCATCTTCTTTTCGTTCAACAATATCAACAATTTTAGCTCGGGTAACCCCTTCAACCAGTACTTTCACTGTACCATCTGGTAATTGAAGTAACTGTAAGACATTAGCTACGGTACCTACTTCATATAAATCTTCAACATTTGGTTCATCTTGGGAAGGATGCTTTTGCGTAACAAGGAAAACTTGCTTATCCATTTCCATTGCACTTTCTAAGCAACGAATTGATTTATTTCGACCAACAAAGAGAGGAATCACCATATGAGGAAATACAACAACATCACGTAATGGTAAAATAGGCATAATCATTTGTTTAGTTTGTTTTGTCTTCATTTTATTCTCTCGGTAGTACAAACTTATCTGTCTTATATTGGGGCCATTTAAAGATATTCAAGCTTTTCCTTTGACGTTTTAAATACGTAAGCACTATCAAAGCACCTACGTATTTTAGGCTGCTGAACATTAACTGTAACTTATCTGCTTAAAAAATTTATTAGTTTACCTATTAAGCAGACAATTCTGCATTTTCACTATAAATTAATTTAGGTGATTGCAACTGATCAACCGTTTCTTTATCAACAAGTACTTTTTTTACATTATCCATTGATGGTAAATCATACATTGTATCTAACAATATATTTTCCACAATTGAACGTAATCCTCTAGCACCTGTTTTACGTTTCATAGCTTTAATGGCAATTGCCTCTAAAGCCTCTTTCGTGAATTCTAGTTCTACACCATCTAATTCCAATAATGCATTAAACTGTTTAGTTAAGGCATTTTTAGGCTCTGTCAATATATTAATTAAAGCATCTTTATCTAGTTCCGATAAAGTGCCAATAACAGGTAGTCTACCAATAAATTCTGGAATTAAACCGAATTTGACCAAATCTTCTGCCTCAATCTGAGCTAGTAATTCAGACTCTGTTGCTTTATTTTTGCTACTTTTTACATCTGCGCCAAAACCAATACCAGTATTAGTAGAAACTCGATTTTCAATAACTTTATCTAAGCCACTAAACGCACCACCACAAATAAAAAGAATCTTCGAGGTATCAACTTGTAAAAATTCTTGTTGCGGATGCTTACGCCCACCTTTAGGAGGAACCGATGCCACTGTACCTTCAATTATTTTTAATAATGCTTGTTGTACCCCTTCACCTGATACATCTCGTGTGATAGATGGATTATCTGATTTTCTTGAGATTTTATCTATTTCATCAACATAGATAATTCCTCGTTGGGCCTTTTCTACATCATAATCACAACTTTGCAATAATTTTTGAATAATATTTTCAACATCTTCGCCAACATAACCTGCTTCGGTTAAAGTTGTTGCGTCCGCCATAGCAAAAGGAACATCTAAAAAGCGCGCTAATGTTTCAGCTAATAGTGTTTTACCACTACCAGTTGGACCGATTAATAAAATATTACTTTTACCTAACTCTACATCACTACGAATAGAATAACTACGCAAGCGTTTATAATGATTATAAACAGCCACAGATAATACTTTCTTTGCTCGTTCTTGACCAATGACATATTCATTAAGATGATCACGTATTTCATGAGGAGTTGGCAATGGTTTACTTATGAATTCTTCATGAGATAGAAAATTTTTACTCTCTTCTTTTAAAATATCATTACACAAACCAATACATTCATTACAAATATAAATAGATGATGGCCCAGCAATTAGTTTACGGACTTCATGCTCACTTTTTCCACAAAAAGTACAATAGAGTAATTTTTCTGAGTTTTCTTTATCCACTTTTACCACCTATTTAATATTTAAGAACGCTTATTGTATATGGCATCAACTAATCCATATTCAACCGCTCTTTCAGCTGACATGAAATTATCTCGATCTGTATCTTTTTCAATCACACTTATATCCTGCCCTGTATGCATTGACAAGATATTATTTAATCGACTTTTAACTTGCAAAATTTCTTGAGCATGAATTTGAATATCGGATGCTTGACCTTGAAAACCACCCAAAGGTTGATGAATCATAACACGAGCATTCGGTAGACAGTAACGTTTACCTTTCGTTCCAGCTGTCAAAAGTAGAGAGCCCATTGAGCATGCTTGTCCTAAACAGATAGTACTAACATCTGGTTTAATAAACTGCATCGTGTCATATATAGCCATACCAGCAGTTACAACTCCACCAGGAGAGTTAATATATAAATGAATATCTTTTTCAGGATTTTCTGCTTCAAGAAAAAGCATTTGAGCTATTATTAGATTCGCCATATTATCTTCGACTTGTCCAGTCAAAAATATAATTCTTTCTTTTAATAGTCGTGAGTAAATGTCATAAGCCCTTTCTCCTCGAGAGCTTTGCTCAACAACCATTGGAATCACACTCATGCATGGTTCTAAAGGCATTTTCATCTCCTAATTAAACAAAATAGCCCAAACAGTTAATCCTTATTTGGGCTTTATAAAAAATTTTTTAATTAAATAAAATAACAAATTGCTTATGCAACTTGCTGATTCATTAATTCAGAAAACGAATAGGTTTTCTCTGTTACTTTAGCACTAGATAATAATAAATCAACTACTTGATCTTCTAACGCAACAGAACGAATATTATCCATTGCTTTCTTATCTTTACGGTAATAATCTACTACTTCTTTTGGATCTTCATAAGCTGTTGCAATTTCATCAATCAATGATTGAACTTTAGTATCATCAGCTTGTAATTTATTGCTTTCAATAATTTCACTAAATAGCAATCCAACTAATACTCTACGTTTAGCTTCTGCTTCAAATAACTCTTTAGGAAGATCCATTGCTTGTTTAGCATTACCACCAAAACGAGTAACCGCTTGTTGACGTAACACATCAACTTCACGATCAACTAAAGCGGCAGGAACTTCAGTATCGTTATTTTTAACTAAACCATCAATAGCTTGTGATTTAATTTTATTACGAATTGTAGCATTAAGTTCACGTAACATATTTTTGCGTACTTCTGCACGTAAACTTTCAACTGTTCCATCAGCAATACCAAATCTTTTAACTACATCTTCAGTAAGTTCTGGAAGTTCAAGCTCTTCAACTTTCTTAAGTGTAGCAGCAAATACCGCAGGCTTACCTTTTAAGTTTTCAGCATGATAATCTTCTGGGAAAGTTACATTGATATCAAATTGATCACCAGCTTTATGACCAATAATTGCATCTTCAAAACCAGGAATCATACGACCTTGTCCTAAAACAAGAGCAAAATCATCAGCTTTACCACCTTCAAATTCATTACCGTCAACTTTACCTAAAAAGTCGAGAGTAACACGGTTTTGTTCTTTAGCTTCTTGTTCAACAACTTTCCAAGAACCTTGTTGTTTACGCAAAGTTTCAATCATTGTGTCAACATCTGCATCCACAACTTCGGCAACTGGTTTTTCAACTTCGATTTTATCTAAATCTTTAATTTTGATTTCTGGATAAACTTCAAACTCAACGGTAAAAGTATAATCTTCACCATCTTTATATTCTGTTGGAGTATATACTGGTGCACCAGCTGGGTTTAATTTTTCTTGAATGATAGCATCGATAAAATTACGTTGCATTAAATCGCTTAAAGCATCTTGTAAAATAGAAGCACCATAGCGTTGCTCAACAATTTTTAAAGGAACCTTGCCTTTACGAAAACCATCGATACGAACTTTCTTAGCAGTATTTAAAAGTTCTTTATTAACCGCTTTAGTGATATCTTCTGATTTAATAGTAATTGATAAACGACGACCTAAACCTTGTGTTGTTTCTACCGAAACTTGCATCTTTATACCTCGAAATTATTAAATATAGTCGCTCATAATCATATTATAAACAATAATTGAGCTAATTAATTTTACAAAATAGGAAAGCATTATACCGACCGTAATCGACTACGTCGAGATATTTAACTGCTTCTTCTCAAGTGCTTTCAAACGTTTATTCATTTCATCAATATGTAATACTAATGAAGCTGTTTTACGCCATACTTTATTTTGTTGTAATGGGATTCCCGATGAATATACACCAGGTTCGGTAATTGGACGCATTACCATTCCCATTCCTGTTACTGTAACTTGATCGCAAATTTCCATATGTCCATTAATGACGCTTGCACCACCAATTAAACAATGACGACCAATAGTTAAACTTCCAGCCATGATTACACCCCCAGCAACAGCGGTATGATCACCGATAATATCGTTATGAGCTATTTGACATTGATTATCAATGATGACACCATTGCCTATAACAGTATCATCTAGAGCACCACGATCTATAGTAGTTGATGCGCCAATTTCAACATTATTACCTATTACAACTCGGCCTAGTTGAGGAATTTTTATCCATTTACCTTTATCATTAGCATAACCAAACCCATCAGCACCAATTACAGTTCCTGATTGGATTAAGCAATTTTCACCAACAACACAATTATGATATATAGATATATTAGACCATAGTTTTGTACCCGCTCCGATAATTGTATCCTTGCCAATAAAGCAACCGGCACCAATAATACAATTATCACCAAGAACAACACCACTTTCGATAACGGCATTGGCACCGATAGCAATATTATTACCTAGTTTCACAGTGGGATCGATAACTGCTGAATCAGCAATATCTTTAGCTGGCAAAGGAGTGGTATCCAAAATTTGGGCTAATTTTGCATAACATAAATAAGGATCTTTTACGATTAAAGCTGCCCCACTCCAATATTTAAGACTATCTTCAGTCATGACAACAGCAGATGCATCACAGCTAGATAAATTATTTTGAAATTTCTTATCGGACAAAAAAGTTATTTGACCTTGTGTGGCGCTTTTCATTGATGCCACGCCAGTGATGATTAATTCACCATCACCATATAAAGTAGCACCCAACTGTTCAGCTAATTGCTCTAAACGAAAAGCAAACATTAATTTTTAACCTTTTCCAAAACTTTATTTGTAATATCAACTGCATCTGAAGCCGATAAAGTTGCTTCTGCTTTTAATATTAAATCATATTTTTCTTCTTCAACTATTTTTTTAACAGCTTCTTGAATTTTAGTTAATAATTTACTGGCTTCTTCTGTTTCTCGTTTACGATAATCATTTGAAAAAGCTTTTGCTTTATTTTCAAAATCAGAAATAGTTTTATTCAATTTTGTTTTTTCAGAAGACGATAAAGTTAAACCATCTTTCTTTAAACGCGCTGCCGCTTCATTAGCTTTCTTCTCTTCTTGTTGTAATGTTTTCGCTCTCGCTTCGAATTCTTTATCTAAAGCTTTTCCAACCGTTTCTCGTTGTGGCATTTGTTGTAACACGGACATAACATCAATAACACCAATTTTAATTTCAGCATTTGCTACACCAGTAAAAAGCAATGCAACACTAAGACCAAGAACAGATATAATTTTTTTCACTTTATTCACCTATATATTTTAGTTATTCACAACTTGGTATTACCATGTTGAACCTATATTAAATTGAAATTGTTGTGCTGAATCACCATTATATTTCTTAAGTGGTTGTGCGTAAGAAAATACCAATGGACCTAATGGAGACATCCATTGAACAGCAAGACCCGCTGACATTCTAATATCCGATGGGGAACTATAATCAGGAATATTTTTTCCTTTTAGATCCCATTCGGTATCCCAAACAGTACCGGCATCAAAAAATACTGATGTTCTAATACTATCGGCATATTTTTCACTGGCAAATGGAGTAGGGACAACCAATTCTGTGCTGGCAAATGCTAGAGCATTCCCCCCGATAGCATCTTTAGATTTTTCACATCCCGATGTATCATTTAGAGTTCGACAACCATCTTTATTAAAATATACCGCTTTAGGCCCAACAGTATTCGACTTAAAACCACGTAAAACGGTTGAACCACCTGCATAGAAGTTTTCATAAAATGGTAATTCTTTACCACCAAATCCACCACCATAGCCTAATCGACCACGAGCTAAGAACACCCAATTATGATCTCCATCAATTGGATAGTAATAAGATGCATCAGTAACCATTTTATAGTATCGGTTATCAAAGACTGGTGCTGTTGCTTTTAAATTTGCTGTCACTTTTAAACCATCAGTTGGAAAATATCCGCGGTCTAATGAATTATATGTCCAATAAGCATTTAACAATAAATCGTTGGTATCATATGAAAAAGATTTATCTTTATTTTTCATATTTTCACCCATTGATTCAAAATAGCGCCACATATTATACTGCGCCTGCATATCAGTTAATTGATGGTTAGCAAATTCTGCGCCAAAACGAAGAAAATTATTTTCACTTATTGGGAAACCTAAATTAGCTGTAGCGCCCCAGGTTTTACTTGAATATTCTGACTCATCATCATCGCTATCAGTTTTATAAGTATTGTAATAAACACTACCGCCTAAACTGACACCATCAACTGTAAAATATGGGTCAACAATCGATATTGATGCTGTTTTATCATTGCTAGTAGTATTAATATCAAAAGAAACACTATTACCAGTACCTAACCAGTTATCTTGAGAAATACCAGCATTAAAACTAACACCACTATCAGAGCCAACACCAACACCAAATTTAATACTACCTGTATTTCGTTCGGAAACTTTATAGATGATATCAACCTGATCATCTACTCCAGGAACACGTTCAGTATTCGCTTCTACCGAATCAAAAAATCCAAGTCGATTTAAACGATCTTTTCCAAGTTCGACCAAACCATTACTTAACCATGAACCTTCCATTTGACGAAGCTCACGACGAACAACACTTTCACTAGTAATTGTATTTCCGACAATCTTAATATTACGGACATAGAAACGTTGACCAACATCAACTAATACTATCAATTTAACAGTATGTGATGCATCATCCATTTCGGGTTGAATAGATACTTGTGGGTAAGCATAACCAAAATTAGCTAATAAACGTTTTACATTATCCTCGATATCAGTAATTTTTCTACCACTATAAAGGTCTCCAACAGTTAGTTTTTCTTTAGCTATTCTAGCTATTGCTTCTCTATGACCAGCAAAGTTACCTTTGAAATCCAAGCCAGACAATTTATATTGCTCACCTTCATGGATATTAATAGTTACATAGATACCTTTTTTATCTGGAGTTAAACTAACTTGTGTTGATTCAACATTAAAACGAGCATAACCTCGATTTAGATAAAAGCTTTGTAATTCATCTAAGTCAGCTGCTAATTTTTGTTTTTGATATTTACGGTCTCCTAACATATTCCACCACGGAACCTCGTCACGTAATGTAAAACGAGAAATCAGTTCTTCTGATGAAAAAGCTTTTGCACCTACGATATTGATTTGATCAATTAACGCAGATTTGCCTTCAGCAATAACTAATTTTAGATCAACACGATTACGAGACAATGGTGTAACTTCAGCTTTAATTTGAGCATTATATTTGCCCACACTGTAATAGAAGTCCTCTAAACCTTTTTCAACACCTGAGAGCATGGTGCGATCTAATGCATCACCTTCTCGAATACCTGTACTATCTAAATTCTTTTTCAACATATCATCTTTAACAGATTTATTACCGGAAAAAGTAATGCTGGCAATAGTAGGACGTTCTTGCACATGTACAATCAGCCTATCGCCATCTCTTGATACGGTGATATCATCGAAATTACCACTTGAGTAAAGAGATTTAATAATACGGCCTAAGTCAGCTTCATTTACATAATCACCAACTTGGATAGGCATTTCAAGCATGGCAGCACCAACAGTTACTCGCTGTAGGCCTTCAAACTTGATATCTTTAACTACAAAATCATCAACACAAAATGCATTGGAACTATATACTGCTGTAGTACTAAACAGCAAAGATGCTATAAGTAAGTTATTTATTTTCATCGTATATATTTATAACCTCATCCCATTACAATCGTAAAATATCATTAAATAGTGCAATTCCCATTATTACCATTAATAAAACAAATCCGATACGAAAAAAACGCTCTTGTGCTTTATTTGATAAGGCATTTCCTTTTATTCTTTCAAATAATAAAAAAAGCAACTGCCCGCCATCTAACATTGGTAATGGAACAAGATTGATTACACCTAAACTTATACTAATAAAAGCTAGAAAATATAAATAAGGAGTAAAACCATAACTTGCTGTTTGCCCTGCGCTTTTTGCTATAGTTATTGGTCCTGATAAGTGTTTAAGGCCAATAACACCTGTTACTAATTGATAAAGAGATCGAACAGTTAACTTAGTTGTTAATATAGTTTGTTCCATCGCCTTGCCAAATCCATTTAAAAAACTATACTGCCTAATTACTGAATCAGATGTCGGGTAAAATCCAGCAACACCCTCTCCATTTTTATTTATTTTGGGTGTTAAAGTTAGATTGATATCTTTACCATTACGATCCACTTTCAATACCATGATTTCAGCTTTTTTTATTGTATTAGTAAAATCAATCCAATTTGTATATAACTGATTATTATAACTGATAATTTTATCTCCAACTTGCAAACCCGCTTGCTCTGCAGCTGAATCAGTCACAATTTTACTTACAATTGGATAAATTTCCAACTGTTTAGGTATAAAACCAAAAGCTCTTATAGCAGAATCTTTCTCTATATCAAAATACCAATGACTAATATTAACATTTTTAGTCACTTCTTCTGGTGTTTTATCGCCATTTGAACTATCTATATAGGTAACATTAATATTCTGATTTCCTAAAGCTGTAATCAATGCAATATTTACATCATTCCAACTATCAATTTTTGCATTATCTATCATCTTTAACTCTGAATCAGCTGGAATATTTAAGGTTGCAGCCGGGGTTAAAGGTATAACATTTTTTACTTTAACGGGGTACTCTACGACTCCCATCAAAAAAATAATCCAATAGATAAACACTGCTAAAACAAAATTGGCAAATGGGCCAGCGAAAATAATTGCTGCTCTTTGCCACAATTTCTTTTTGTCATAAGCGAATTTTTCAAAATTAGGCGCTAGTTCACTAGCTCGACTATCAAGCATTCTAACATAGCCACCTAGTGGAATCATAGCAATAACTAATTCAGTTCCA
Source organism: Gilliamella sp. LMG 34362 (assembly GCF_984569125.1). NCBI lineage: Bacteria > Pseudomonadati > Pseudomonadota > Gammaproteobacteria > Orbales > Orbaceae > Gilliamella > Gilliamella sp. LMG 34362. The sequence continues at coordinate 2,488,379 of NZ_OZ474902.1, forward strand.
CTTGAAAACTTACGCGCCCATAGTTTTTTACCAAAACCAATCGAAAAACATTCTACCTGGACCTTACATAACCTAGCCACATAAAAATGCCCAAACTCATGTACAGTGACTAATATACTGATAGTAATAATAAATAACAACAGTGACCAGAGCAAAATCAATAACCTTTTAAAGTAAATATAAAGATAGTGCCGCAAACATCGGAACTGCCGCAGTTAAACTATCAATCCGATCTAAAATGCCACCGTGTCCAGGTATTAAATTACCACTATCTTTAATACCAGCTTCTCTTTTGAACATACTTTCAGTCAAATCGCCCAATACTGAAACCAAAATAGCCAATAAAGAGCTCAATATAAAGGCAGTGAAACTCAATTGAAAATAGCCAGTTAAATAAACAAATATACTAATTAAAATAGCAGAGCCAACCCCACCTAAAAAGCCTTCTATCGTTTTACCAGGTGATACTTTTGCTGCTAATTTTCGTTTACCTAACGTTCTACCAACAAAATATGCACCAGTATCGGTGGCCCATACTACCACAAATACATATAGCAACCAAACAGCACCGGTATAAGTATTTAATGTATAATTAATTGATCGCAGTTCAATCATACTGATAAAGAAAGGAACCAGTGTAAAAAATGCAAATAATAACTTAATAACTAAAGAGTTAGACCAGTATTTTGCTGATTTTGGATAACCAATTACCAGCAATAACGCAACTAACCACCAAATAATCGATAAACAAATTATATAATTGAATAATATATATTTTATTAATTCTGTATTTGGAATTAAGTAAACTAAACTTAATAACATTACAACAAAAAATGTAAAAACAATTTTATTTAATGGTTTAGTGATAGCGAGAAAATTAGTCCATTCCCATGCAGCCATTCCACAAACAGCGATCATTAGATAAGAAAATATTGATAATGGTGCAAAAAACAAAGCAATAATTACCAGTGGAATAAGTATTAGTGCAGTTAAAATACGGTGAATTAACATTAAAGTTCCTCATTTTGAACACCGCCGAAACGTCGTTCTCTAGTATTAAATACATTTATCGCTTCATCAAAGGATATTGAATTAAAGTCAGGCCATAGTGTGTCGGTAAAATAGAGTTCAGCATAGGCACTTTGCCATAATAAAAAGTTACTCATTCGATATTCACCACCAGTACGTATAACTAATTCAACTTCAGGCAAATCACTCATACTAATAGTTGATGCAAAACTATCCTCATTAATATCTTCAATTTTCATTTTTCCTTGCAAAACCTCAGTTGCCATTTTTTGTGCTGATTGTACAATATCCCAGCGACCACCATAATTAGCCGCAATATTGAGAACCAGACCCGTATTATTTTGTGTTAAACATTGAGCATCAATAATCAGTTTTTGAAGATGTTCATTAAACTTTGAGATATCACCAATAATATTTAAACGGACGTTATGTTTATTTAAACTTTTAATTTCTCGATTTAATGCATAAATAAAAAGTGATATTAATGCTGAAACTTCATTAGATGGCCGCTTCCAATTTTCACTACTAAAAGCATATAAAGTCAGTACTTTGATATTTAGTTTTGCAGCATGAGTAACAATTTTACGAACCGCTTTTAAACCAGCTCGATGGCCAATCGCCCTTAATTGATTACGTTGTTGAGCCCAACGACCATTACCATCCATTATAATAGCGACATGATTCGGAATATATCTTTGTTGTGTCATTTAATATCTCGTAATATCTCAATCATTTTAATTACAATTTCGATAATCAACGGGTACCATAAACCACAATTGTTTTGCCATGTGCTGAAATCAAATGTTGGTCTTCAAGCATTTTTAAAATTCTGCCTACTGTTTCACGTGAACAACCAACTATTTGACCAATTTCCTGACGGGTAATTTTAATCTGCATACCATCCGGATGAGTCATTGCATCTGGTTGTTTAGTTAAGTTCAATAAGGTTTGTGCAATTCGTCCAGCAACATCTAAAAAAGCTAAGTTGCTCACTTTTTCTGATGTAACTTGTAATCGACTTGCCATTTGGCTAGCGAGTCGCATTAAAATATCGGGATTAACTTGTACAAGCTGTTTAAATTTTTTATAGGAGATTTCAGCTACTTCACAACTTGTTTTCGCTTTAACCCAAGCACTACGCTCCGTGCCCTCTTCGAAAAGACCTAATTCACCTAGAAATTGATTTTGATTTAAATAAGACAAAATCATTTCATTACCTTCATCATCTTTAATTAATACAGCAACAGATCCTTTCAAAATGTAATAGAGGGTTTCGGCTCTTTCTCCTTGATGAATAAGGGTACTTTTAGCTGGATATTTATGAATATGGCAATGAGATAAAAACCATTCTAATGTTGTATCTGATTGCTGTTTACCAATCATTATTCCGTCCTCTCCATTCAATTACTACAATTACACTATAACAAAGTTACACAATAAATCATATACTCAATAAAACGATTTTAATCATTATTTTATAATTTTGATATCGATTGTTTCATGTAATTCAGACCAAAAAATTGCCGCAGTTCCATTAATTAAATGAAGTTTAACCTCGTTAACTTTATCTACAAGTGTTTTTTCTTGCAAGCCATAATCAGTACCTTCTCGAAGTACATAAGATTCAATAAGATTATTTAATGTTTGAGGTTCAAGTTGTTGCCAAGGAATAATCATGAGTGTAGTTATCAATTTGACTATATTAATTATTGTAGCAATTTAATGCTGAGAAGTGCACAATTAAATATTATATTAACCAATAACTTTTAGCAATTGAGTTTGAATTAAGTTCATTTAATCAAAAAAAAACCACCCAAAAGAGTGGTTTTTATTAATTTCATAACTAATGAATAATTAGTTTGCTGTAACTTGAAGTTTGAAGCCTTGAATACCAGCTTTAGTACCAGCGATACTATATACTGAGTTATGTTTTGCTCCAGTTAAAGCAACATTGCCTCCTGCTGCGTTAACCGCACCTAAAGCAATTGAATCATTATTATTAGCAGCAGTTACAGAATACACACCTGCAGTAACTTTTTCTGAAGAATCTACATTACCAGTTGTGTCGTTAGAAGGACCTGAAAGATTCCATGTAAAGCTATATGAAGCAGTAATTATTCTATCGTTAGCACCTGGTACAGAAGTAGCTGTTGTATCACCTTTCACTTTTTGCCAAACAACAGCAGCTAAGCGATCCCCATAGCGTGGAGTTGATTTTTGAGCCCACACATCATCTGTAATGCCTTCTGGTTTTGACAAACTAGCTAAATTTACAGTCATATCAAGTGCACCAGTTGTGTCATATTTGAAAATACCCAATTTTGTACTTTCTTTAGAAACGATTGGTCCCACTGGGTTATCAGGATCTGTATCACCAGGACCAGTTTCGTCGGTTGGTTTGTCATTGTCACCAATTTCTGGTTTTACTTCAGGAGTTTTATTACTCCAAATATCAGCAATGTCTAACCATTGGTTTGTATTTGGGTTACCAAATGTAGTTTTCTCTTGAAGTTGTAAACCAACTTTCACCGCACCGGCCATATCTTCAGGGATTTGGAAATATATGTGACCTCTTTCACCATCATTGGAGAATTTAATATCAAGAGCAGTGTTCACTTTGACCCAGTTTGTACCATCATTAATCCATACTTTTAGTGTATCTTTTACTACACCATTTTCATCTAGATCGCCATCTAAATCTCTTAATTCATAAAAGACGTGAATAAAATCACCAACTTCTGCTTTTCTATCAGGGCCTCCAGCAGTTACACCTGCTTCGTCTGCTGAAATACGAACAGTCACTTGTCGTTCTTCTTTACTTTTGTCAGAATAAATAACAGGTGCATTACCTAGTATTTCTTTGCTTGTTGTACTTTTTAAATCTACTGCATAGGCACTACTAGCTGCATAACCAGCTAAGAACAAGCCTAATGCGACTTTTTTGATTGTTAGATTTTTCATGTTTAACTTCCTATTTTCTTTGATAAATTAACATGTTGTATTTATATAAATACACCATTTTTTTGGTGTTCCCTTTTAAATTATCAACGATAAATCGCGACAATTAAAAACTCTTCTAATTTTAATAAGCAGTAACTTGTAATAAAAAGCCTTGGTCACCAGCACATGCTTTTTCAGAAATAGAGACTTGTTGCCAATTCACATACTCAGGTGCACCATCAACTTTTTCAATACTAGTACCTATAAACGCGTAGCTATCTTCACCATCGCTGTTACTGCCATTTCTTTTCGATTTAATTCCTCGAATCTTATAATGTGCATTTCTACCCATACTTACGTTGAACCATGGTCCATTTCGATAATCCGGATTAGTATAATCATTTTTTATATGTGTCATCTTATCACCTGGACATGCACTATCATTTGATCCAACAAGTGACCAGACAACAAATGGATCTTGAATTACTTCTCCTGCCATATCATAAGCGACTACATAATAATCACTGTGAACTTTCCATTCTTTCGGACCATTTGGATTAAATACTAGATAAGAACTATTATCACTGGTTGCGACTAATACATTACCTTCACTTCGATAGACCTCAAGCTTACCTGCTTGTCCTCCATTGAAGTAAACAACAGCATGGTTCAAAGATTGACCATATTTATTTAACTTAGCTACAAAATCAACTGTACCTGTGATATTTGAAGCAACATCAATAGCATAGGTATCACCAATTACTTCTATATCCTTAGCAGTCGCAGCATTACTAGATACTTTTTGTCCCATCTTAACTTTTTCGAATGATTTAACAATGACACAAGGATCTGAAGTTGGACAAGATTTCACTTTTCCAGAAGTTCCATCAATTAAATTAATTTGTTTACCATTACTAGTTGCTATCCACAAATTGGTAACAGAAGCTTCAAACGTATTGGCAATGCTATCCATTAAGATATCATCACTAAATCCATTATAATCAGTCAAACTTCGGCTTCCTACTCCATCTTTTGGCATGATCAATGTTGCCATTACCGTAACCGCATCTAAACCATTAGCTGGATTTTGAATAGGATCTGCACTTGGTTTACCAAGTTTATCAATAGCCCAAACCCCCACTTTGCGTAGTTCAGTATTAGGTAGAACCTCAAATGAGACACTATTAGATGTTGCTGATTTTCCTTTACCATCAGTTACAGTCACCGATAAAGAATAAATACCATTGGTGCTAACTGGTTGACGTTGACCGTTTTTATCAAGATACCTCGGCGCAACTATTTTCCAATTATCAATACTCGTTGGTGGGTTAAGCCATGAAGAGGCAGTACAAGTTCCCGTTGCAGAACATAAGAAACCGCCACCATTATCAATATCTTGCATATTACCAGACCATTCTAATTGGGATAGACCTTTAGCATTATGCAAACCTATAGTAATATTAGATGTTGATCCTTCAATTAATTGAACAGATTCTAACCCTAAATCCACAGTCATTCGTTTTTCTTTATATTCAAGAACAATATAGTTGTTACGATCAACTAAATCATATCGACTGCCTTTTAAAGAGCGAGCTGATTGCACCATGTCTGGATCTAATTGGTCTTTTAATGGCGTACCAATTCGATAATTCATGGTTAATTCTGCTGTAGTAGCTTTTTTGTTATCTTGCCCTCGTTTATGCTGCGCTTTTATCGTGAATAGAGGAACAGGAGTATAATCCAAGCCAACAGTTATCGCTCGAGGATCTTTTTGTAAGTTATCTTTACCAAATAATGCAACTTTATCACCAAAGTATTGTTCATACATTAACGAACCACCTAAATGTGGATATTGCGGCAAATAACCTTGAAAACGAATGTCAAAACCTTTAGCAGCTCTTTCTAAATAATCATCAAAATCTTTGGACTTTTTCCAATCCGATAATGGGTGATAATAGTTGACCGCAAATTTCATGTAATCACTCCATGCTTCGGCACCAATACCTAAACGGTTATGATCTCGTTGAAAGTCGTGATCCCAAAACACATTATAACCAAGTAACCATTTCTTATCGGCAACATCCCAACGTTGACCAATACCAATATTACCTATACGGCGATTATGTTCATATTCTTGAAATGAAATTTGACTAAATAGCAACATATCCTCGGTGTCAATCCAAGGGCTAAATAATTTTAAATTAACGTTATTAAATTGGCCTTTATCACTCAAATCAAACTGTAACTGAGCTGTACCAAAACGACCTAAGAAATCCTGTGCTGCATTACGAACTGGATCAACAACTTGCGTCTTAACGCCATTACGGACATAACTTTCAGCGTAATTTTTACCTTTGTCTTTCAAACGACCAGATATACCTCCGTTATCAGATGAAGTAATTTGCTTCCAGTCTTGAGTAGCAAGAGTCTGTAATGTAGAAGCGACTTGCGTGGCTAAAGCATCTTTATCTTTTTTTACATCGTAATTATCATCAGAACTTAGTTTAGGTAAATTCGGATGTTTATCCTTTTTATCATTACTAACTTTTATAGCAGGTAATAAAGGAGAGTTTTCTGGCAAAATTAAACGCTCACCAACATCAACAACATCTTTCTTGTCAAATCGACCAGCGTTCATCGCTCTTAGCTCTGAAATCGAAATACTACTTAATAGCGCAATCTGATATAGACTACGCTGTTGATTATTTATCATTTCTCGAGCTTTAGTGCCGTTCTTTAATTCAATTATCTTATTACTATCAACTGCGTTTGATGCTGTCTCCGAGTCTGTAGCATAAACAGGCTGCAAAGACAACGTTGCAATTACGAAAACTGAGATAATTTTTAAATTAAGACTCTTTCTCATCTTAATTATTCCTTATATTCCTCTGACAATATTACAATGTTTTTTATGTTTTTTAGCATTACTGCATTGTCATTAATAGTTGTGATTATTTATTGCTTTTAATTAAATTTATATATTATTAAATCACTTTTACAAAATTAATATTTCTTTACAAAAAGATTAAATTTATAGGAATTTTATTACAAAAAAGTCATTTATCAAAATATTTTATTCTTTTTTTTGATTTTTTTTGTAAAGATTAATTTTATCCTTATTTTTCATTGGGTTATATTTGGAGGTTTTTTAGGATAAATTAGCTTTTTTATTACTTTGTTGAAAAATATAGTTTTTTACTAATAAAAAATTAATCAACTCGTTCAAATTTCAAACTGATTAAATAGATTGGTTTCAATAAATAAATCTGAAATTACTACTTCAGATTTATTTATTATAATTTTGTCATAATTTTTAGCAATATTAAATAACTGCTATTGTTCTTCATTATAAATTTCAAGATTTTCAGCTTCTTTAATTGGCAAAGATATTTTAGTTTCTGCTCTATTATTCTCTAATTGATTAAAATAATTATCATCAACATCTTCTGTAATATAGTCGCCATTAAATACAGAACATTCTAAATGGGGAATTTTGGGATTTTGTTCTCTAATAGAATCAATTAAATCAGAGAGGTCTTGAAATATTAATTTATCAGCTCCAATTTCCTTTGCAATCTCATCTACTGATCGATTATAAGCAATTAGCTCACTAGCAACAGGCATATCGATACCATAAACATTAGGATATCTAATTTCTGGCGCAGCCGAAGCTAAATAAACTTTTTTAGCACCAACAGAACGAACCATTTCAAGAATTTTTTCCGACGTCGTCCCTCGGACAATAGAATCATCAACAAGAAGTACATTTTTACCTTCAAACTCAATACGGTTAGCATTAAGTTTTCTTCTTACTGAAAGTTTTCTAGCATTTTGTCCAGGCATAATGAAGGTGCGCCCTACATAACGATTTTTAACAAATCCTTGTCTATAAGGTTTATCTAAAATACGAGCAATTTCAAGAGCTGCATCACAGGATGTTTCTGGAATAGGGATGACGACATCAATATCAATATCTTTCCACTCTCTAGCTATTTTTTGTCCTAGTTTTTGCCCCATTAATATCCGAGACTGATAAACAGATACACCATTCATGAATGAATCAGGTCGAGCAAAATAAACATACTCAAAAATACATGGGTAATATTGCGGATTATCAGAACACTGTTTAGAATAAAGCTGTCCATCCTGAGTAATATAAATAGCTTCACCTGGCTCTACATCTCGCATAAATTCAAAATCGAGGATATCTAAAGCGACACTTTCAGAGGCAACCATATATTCTGTTTTTTGATCATCAATAACTTTTTTACCAATAACCAATGGTCGGATACCAAATGGATCGCGAAAAGCAACCAGCCCATGACCAATAATCATTGCGACACAAGCATAAGCTCCTTTAATAATTTGATGAACTTGATGGACAGCACTAAAGATATTATCTGCAGTTAACGGATAAGTCGGAAATTTATCCAACTCACTAGCAAAAATATTAAGTAACACTTCTGAATCTGAGCTAGTATTTATGTGACGTCTTGCTAATTCAAACACCTTATCTCGTAACTGGTCAGTATTAGTTAAATTACCATTATGAGCCAATGCTATACCATATGGTGAATTCACATAGAAAGGTTGAGCTTCTGAAGGGCTTGAACTACCCGCGGTTGGATAACGAATATGACCTATACCCAGATTACCTTGTAAACGTTGCATATGATGTTCTTGAAATACATCTTTTACCAAACCATTTGCTTTACGTAAACGAAAGCGATTTTGTTCATCAATGGTTACAATCCCAGCTGCATCTTGTCCACGATGTTGCAAAACAGTTAAAGCATCATAAATAGATTGATTAACAGTACTACATCCTACAATACCAACAACACCACACATACAATGATTACCTCAAACTTATTGAACTAAAAATGAAGACGACTGCTGTATAAAATCAAAAAACCAGCGAATGATAAAATGGAAATGCGGAATAAGTTGTGATTGCACCCAATATGGAGATTGAGATAAAGGTGTAAAGGTATCAACAAAAAAGAGCACTGCTGCAACAACTAAAATACCTCTTAATACCCCAAAACAAATTCCCAATACTCGATCGGTGCTTGATAGTCCTGTTTTTTGGACTAATTGACTTATAATATAAGAGACGATTGCACAAACAATTAAGGTCGAAATAAAAAGTATCGCAATAGCAACTGCAATCCGAATGACATCACTATCAAAATAAGTCAAATAACTAGTAATGTACATATAAAAACGACTGGCAATAAAGAACGCTAGCACCCAACTAATTAAAGATAGCGCTTCTTTGACAAAACCTCTAATAATACTAATCAGTGCAGATAAAAGAATCACACCGATAATCGTAAAATCAACCCAATTCATCATAATAACTCACAATTTTATATTAATATTTTTTAATCTTTATACATCATAAAATGGTTGTTAATTAGTAATAATTACACCTTTTAACTTAGTTAAATTATTTAAATTACTAATCAACTGTTCAGCTTGTTCTCTTTTCGCATAAGGACCCACTTGTAATTTCATTAGTTGATTTGGCCCAGGATTATTTGGTATCACTCTAACGTTATAGTTATTCAGCCTTAATAAGGCAACTAGTTCCTCAATTTTTTTCTTATTTTTTAATGCACCAAGCTGAATCATATAGGGTTTATCAGTTTGTTCAGAAGATGTCGTTATTTGAGAATCAAAACTCTCATCAATAATATCAGGTGAAGCTAAAGGGCTAGGATATTGATCTGAATCAGGTGTATAAGAAGAATCATTTTTCAGAGCAACATATTGATTTTGTTCATCTATTACACCTGATTGTAATATAGAAACTGTTGATGTTTGCGAATTAGATTTATCAGTGATTATATTTGGAGCAATAATAGCAATTATTAATAAAAATGTAGCAAAACCAATAAGTTGATTTCTAACTTTATTTGAGCCACATTTAATTTTCTCTTGATTATTATCCATGTTCACATTTGCCTAGTTGCTTACAGTATCCAAAACGGCAGAAACGGTATGAAATGAACCACAAATGACAATAATATCATCTTCTTTAGCTTCTTGCATAGCCTTTTGATATGCTTCATATACCGAATCAAACGTTGCAATGTTCGCTACATTTTCTTCTTGTAAAAACTGCTTTAATATATCAGCATTACATCCCCGTTCACCATAAAGTGAAGCACAATACCACTGATCAGCATTAAATATAGATAAAGTACTTTTAATATCTTTATCCTTAAGCATTCCTATCACAAATCTCACTTTTCCAACTTTTAATTGTTGTTGTTGTTTTAATAACTCAATTTGCTTGACTAAATAACTGGCCGCATGAGGGTTATGCGCAACATCAACGATTACTGTTGGTGATGATTGGATGATTTGAAAACGTCCTATCAAGCTAGTTTTTTCAAGAGCACTGTCTATTTGTTTTTGAGTAATAGAAAATGGTGAATAACTAAGGGCTGCAATTGCTGTTGCAGCATTATCTAGAGGTACATGTGGAATCGGAAGATTTTTATACTGCTTTATCGAAGAATTAAATTGCCAGGATAATTTATCAATTTGTTGATAAGACCAATCTTTGTTTACAGCAAAGATAGGACAATTTATAGCATGGGCAACGTCTAAAATGGAAGATGGTATTTCAGGTTCGCCAACTACAGCGATGCTTTTAGGTTTAAAAATACCCGCTTTTTCTTGCCCAATGCTTTCTCGGGTATTGCCAAGATATTCAACATGATCGATACCGATTGTCGTTATAATTGCAATATCAGCATCAACAATATTGGTGGCATCTAACCTACCACCTAGCCCCACTTCTAAAATAACGATATCTAGTTGAGCTTGCTTAAATTGATATAAAGCCGCCAGTGTTGCATATTCGAAATAGGTTAATGAAACATCGCCTCTGGCCTTTTCAATCGCAGCAAATGCCTTAACAGTATCTGATGGGGTTGACTCTTGATTATTGATTCTAACTCGCTCGGTAAAACGTAATAAATGTGGAGAACTGTAAACACCAACACGCTTATTAGCAGCAAGTAAAATCATTTCTAGCGTACGGCAAGTTGTCCCTTTGCCATTAGTGCCTGCTACAGTGAAAATATAAGGTGCTGGTTGTAATAGATCTAATCGCTCAGCGACTGATTTTACCCTTTCCAGCCCTAATTCAATGCTTGAAGGGTGTAACTGTTCCAAATAACAAAGCCATGTCTCAAGATCTGACATGGCATCAGGGATTTTATTTTGCATGATCAATTAAATTGTTTCATCATTAACGACATTATCAAAAGGGTTAGGAAGTTTCATTAATTTAGCCAATAAACCAGCAATTTTTGGTCGCATATCTCGACGATGAATAATCATATCAATTGCGCCTTTTTCAAGTAAAAACTCACTACGTTGGAATCCTTCTGGCAATGTTTCACGTACAGTTTGTTGTATTACTCTAGGGCCAGCAAAACCAATTAACGCTTTAGGCTCTGCGATATTAATATCGCCTAGCATAGCTAAACTTGCAGATACACCGCCCATTGTTGGATCAGTCATTACTGAAATGTATGGTAACCCTTCATCTTGCATTTTGGCTAAAATAGCACTCGTTTTTGCCATTTGCATCAATGAGAATAGTGCTTCTTGCATACGAGCACCACCACTGGTTGAAAAACATATTAGTGGGCATTTATCTGCAATTGCTTGTTCAGCAGCACGAGTAAATAAAGCGCCAACCACCGATGACATTGATCCACCAATAAAAGCAAATTCAAAACAAGCTACGACAACCGGAATGCCTAGTAGTGTTCCTTTCATAACGACCATAGCTTCTTTTTCGTGAGTTTCTTTTTGTGCAGCAGTTAAACGATCTTTATATTTTTTAGTATCTTTGAATCTTAAAATATCTTTCGGAGCAAGTTCTGCACCAATTTCGACATCAGATCCTTCATCTAAGAAACGATATAAGCGAACTCGGGCAGGAATATGCATGTGGTGATCACATTTCGGACAGACCTCTAAGTTTCGGTCAAGTTCAGCTTGATAAATGACCTGCTCACAATTGCTACATTTAGTCCAAACACCACCTGGAATATTCGCCTTTTTATGATCTGACGATATATTATTTTTACTCAGAATTTTTTCAATCCAGCTCATTATGATTCTCTCATTCGGTACTCTATAATTAACGACGTATTGTATAATACTTTGCAATAATTCTTAATACTTGTTTTTGCTTTTATATCAATTTATCCGCAATTCAATAAAATTTTTGATATTACTTAAAAATAATATACAACCAAACTTTAAAAAAGTTCAGACAAAACAAAAATAATCATCAAAATTAATTTTTAAGTATAACATTTAACAATAAAACTATATTTAATATGACCACAAAAAATTATTGGTATATAATTAAAGAATAATTGTTTTTCATTTTTTCAGAAATAAGGGGTTATAGATGGACAAGGAAAAATCAGCCGCACCATCATTTCAAGATGTTCTTGAATACATTCGTTTGTCACGTCGTTTAAACAAATTAAAACGCGAAATCTCAGATAACGAGAAGAAAATTCGTGACAACCAAAAGCGCGTATTATTACTTGAAAATTTAAGTGATTATATTAAACCTGATATGACTTACGAAGAGCTTCAAGCTATTATTGCCAACATGAAGAGCGATTACGATGATCGTGTTGATGATTACATCATCAAAAATGCTGAAATTTCTAAGGAACGTCGTGACATCAGTAAAAAAATGCGTAGTTACCGTTCTAATTAATTTCTTTTCAAATAATACCCTTTTTAAAAAGGGTATTATTTTCTGGTTACTAACCTCCAGCAAGTTTAACTTTAAATCCTTTATCTTCTATTAGTGATTTTAATAGATCGCGTTTATCACCTTGAATCTCAATTTTTCCATCCTTAACCGAACCGCCACAACCACAACGTTTTTTAAGATCGGCGGCTAATTGCTGTAATTGGCCATCATCTAAGTCAAAACCATCAATCACACAAACACCCTTTCCTTTTCGGCCCGATGTCTGACGTGAAATACGAATAATACCATCACCTTTAGGACGAGGCTTAGTGGCTTTTTCAGGTGTTATTCGACCATGCTCAGTTGAATAAACAATTGGATTATCTGACATACTAATTGCTCTTAGATGAATCAAGGGTTGATAAAATAGTTTGTAATGCTTTGCTTGGATCATCCGCTTGCGTTATAGGACGACCTATGACTAAATAATCTGCACCAGCTGCTTGCGCTCGTTGTGGAGTCATAATTCGTCGCTGATCATCAGGTGTAGAACCGGCCGGACGAATACCTGGTGTAACCAATTTAAAATCACTACCAAGTCGTGTTCTAAAGCTCTGTACTTCTTTAGCTGAACAAACTACACCATCAAGCCCACAGTTTTTGGCCAATAATGCTAAACGAGTTGCTTGTTCTAATGGCGATACCTCAATACCAATTTCTTTAAGATCTGAAGATTCCATACTCGTTAGTACAGTGACCGCAATTAATAAAGGTGCATCTTTTCCATATTGGTAAAGGGCATCTTTTGCCGCCTCCATCATACGAATCCCACCACTGGCGTGAACATTTGTCATCCAGACACCTAACTCAGCAGCAGCAGCTACCGCTTTGGCTACCGTATTAGGAATATCATGAAATTTGAGATCTAAAAAAATATCGAAACCTTTTTGTTGTATCTGTTTAATAAAATCAGGACCAGCATGAGTAAATAATTCTTTACCGATTTTAAGGCGACAATCTTTAGGTTCAACTTTATCAATAAAATTCCATGCGGACTTTGTATCAGAAAAATCAACAGCAACAATAATTGGAGATGACATAACTTAGTTATTCCTTTTAATTATAAATTTTTAACTATTCTTTTTAATAAATTCACTTAAATCAGCATAGAATATACGAGCACTTTCTTTATAACCTTGTAATGTTTGATGTACTAAATCTGGACGAGCAAGGCCTCGCCTACGCCAATCTTTAATAGAATGAGGGCCGCCCATTGCCAGTTGCCAATCCCAAAATAGCGTTTTCTCTGACTTAGCAACTTGTTTTTGGATACTCATTACTTTAGCAAAAGACTTTGGAAAATTCTTTTCATTTAACATTGTATCTGGTGGCGTCATTAATAATATTACCGAATTTGGTGAGGATTTGCGAATTTGACGAATATTTTTCACCAAGTTTTTACGATAAGCATTCGCATCTAAAGTTTCATCAAAACTTTCATTTGTACCATATTCAAGAATAATCAAATCACTTTTTGATGCCGATAATTCATTTAACCAGTTAGGGCCCCACTTCTGCCATATTGTCTGTTTGGCACCATTAGTTGCAATCGAAGAGACAACAACGCCAGATTGTTGGTAACGAGTTAACCATATACCACCTATTTCAATATCGTTAGTTGCTTTGATAGAAAAAGGTGCTTTAGTGATAAAAGATATTGTCTGCCAGACATTACTTTTGGATGAATAGCTAATATCTATTTTTTTATCATTAGCATCATAAATATTCAACAAATTAGGACTATTTTTTAAAACTTTAACGGTTAATTGTACTCGCCAATTTTTGTTGCCTGCATTTTTAGGTATCAGCTGTATAGTCGCTACATCTTTGGTTGGCTTAGCAATAAATCCTCCCATCGGGAAATCTAAATTACTTAATGTACGGCTACTTAATACATTCCAGTTTTTTACTTTCCAACTTACCCCTGCATGGCTTTGACCTTTTATCGCAACCGGAGTGACCCAGCCAATCCCTGCATTACCATATTTTTGTTGCATCAAAGTTCGAAATTCACCAGTAAAAAAATCTGCTGCAGAGTGAGAATCGCCAAGTTGAGTGATATTCACTACTTGATTACTATTTGTATTTTTGGACAATGAGTTTAATCGTTGGATAAATTGTTTGCTATTGGGATCGCCAAAGTCAACAATACCGGATAGTGCACTTGTTCTACTTTCAGCGACACTGCAACCAACAGAAACAGTGACAATCATTACAGTAAGAATATACTTTAAAAGTTTAATCACTATCATTGTCCTCTAATTGTTTAAAAATGATTTTTTCCATAATAGCCGTGGCTAAAATTTTCTGGCCGGTGGTGGTAAAATGGACGCCATCATCAACCCTTACTTTTATTTTTCCTTTATCGGATTCAACAAAACTTGTAAAATTCTCATAAGTACAACCTAATAACTGATTAGTAGTTAAAAAATGTTGTTGTACTTTTTCTATTTCAGATTGATACAACATATTTAAATACACCATGCCTTCATTGAGTTTCGGTTTACGCATACAAGGAGCTGCTAGCCAAAGGACTTGTACATCATGCTCATAAGCACTATTTAAAATAGCAGCTATACGCAAACGGTATTCTTCTTCCCATATAGGTGATTTGAATTTAACGTATTTAGGGTATCCTTTTAAGGGAAAATCCCACGGGTCATTAGGCCCCAGAAATACCACAAGTAATTTAATAGAAGGATCGGTAATTAAGTTATCACTAATTGTTTTTGGCCAATTAAAGGCTTTTGGGTAAGCAAGTCCCGTGCTTTGTTTACTAAGATCAATGCTTTCTATTTTATATTGTTTGAATAACATTTTTTTAACATATGGTGCAACGCCTTGCATTAATGAATCACCGGCAAAAAAGACCTTATCATTTTCAGTTAATACTATTGGTAATGGTTCATGAATTAATGGGATATCATGTTTTGGCACTTTAGGTGTTTCAATATCAGTTAATAAAGATGCTTGATTGTTTTCTGGCTCATTCGGCTGATTTTTTGATTGAGTAACATCTTTATTATTAGGAATGGATTGATTATGTATTTGTTGTTTAGTCGTATTGTTTATTTTAACAACATCTGGTTGTGAAATAATTAGAACATCTTTAACCAAATGAATATTAACATCTTTTAAGTTATCATTCTGTTCAACGGTTGTTGTTTGAGATCCTAATAAAATTTCATCCATAGGTTCGTCAGAATCCTCTTTTATGAAGTCTTGAGTAACACTTTCTGAATTAAAAAGATCGGAATGATAAGTTTGTTGCCAATAGATTAAAATTGATCGGTGATAAATTGCAATTAATGCAATACCGGTAATAAATAATAGGAAAAAAATTTTTTTTGCAGAAAGCGTATCTTGCTTATCTAGTAAACAATCTGATTTTTTAAAATTGTTTTTAGTTCTCTTATTATTAAAACTATTATTTTTCAACACTTGATTTTGTGGCCTAATTTTTTTAGACGTATTTCTTCTATTTTTCGAAAATGTTTTTTTGTATGTCATTTTAATTTTTCATCATAATCAAAAATTAGCATAAATAAAATTTGGTACACCAGAAGGTGCTAAATAGATTGTTAGCCATAATATAAAGATAAAAAAGACTGGCAGGTAAATACTATTTATTTTACTAAATTGTAACGCACTCCAAGTAGGAATATTTTTACATATTGGATATATAAAAAATACGATACCTATACTTATAAATGCCCCGATATAATGTGAATCTACGGTAAAATTGTGGCATAAAGCATATAGGTAATCTAATGCATCAGTGAAGCTCTCACAACAGAAAAATAGCCAGGTAAAACAGATATAGTGCCAAGTTAATAATCGAGCAACAGTTGGCGAACGTTGCGTTATCCATCCTCTACCTATAAAACGATCTAAAATATTAAGAAAGACAATGCCTATACCGTGACAGGCCCCCCAAATAATAAAATTAATCCCAGCTCCATGCCATAATCCAGACAGCAACATCGCTAACATCACATTAACTTGAGTGCGAACAAAACCACAACGACTGCCACCGAGAGGAATATATATATAATCTCTAATCCAATGAGATAAGCTAATATGCCAGCGATCCCAAAACTCACGTAAATTAAAGGCTAAATAAGGAAAATTGAAGTTAATCGGCAACCGAAAACCTAATAAAAGTGCAATCCCTGTCACTAAATCAGTATAACCAGAAAAGTTAAGATAAATTTGCATAGCATAAGCATATAAGCCAACTAATAAATCAATAACACTATATTCTAAAGGGTTTGAAAAAATTGGCGTTACCCAATTTTCACTAATTAATCCGCCCAGACAATAAACTTTTATGACGGCTAAAATAATTAATGTAAAAGCGCGAAAGGGCTCTAATATATCTCTAGGTTGATTTACCGCTATTTGAGGTAGAAACGTTTTTGCTCGATTGATTGGACCGGCAATTAAACTGGGGAAAAAAGCTAAAAACAAAGCAAAATCCCAAAATCTCGCTACCGGTAATTCTCTCTTTTTAATAGATACTAAATAACTTACAGAATGGAAAGTATAAAATGAAATGCCTATTGGAATAAGAACAGTAACAACAGGTATCAAAATTGATAAGTTTAAATAATTACATAATGACTGTAACTCATATCGAAAAAAATCAAAATATTTAAATAATGCTAAATTGATGATTGCCGCAACCAATCCTAATATCAACCATCGCTTAGCATGATGTTTGGAACCAGCAATCATCACAGAAACAAAATATATCGCGCAGGTATAAATAAAAAGGATAACAGCAAACTGAAAACTATAACTAGCAACAATAAGATAACTTGAAATCAAAAGTAATTTATTCTGAAATGTTGGTAATAATCTAAAAGCCCAATATATCGCAAAGAAACCCACAAAAATTAGACCAAATTCAATCGATAAATAACTCACTGCAATCCTTTCATCTGTAAATATACCGTTGACCAAAACTTTATTTCTATATTATTACTCTATTAATTCTGCTGCTGATAGCCAATTAGTTGTGATTGAGCTAAAACATTACAAATAATCAATTCTTTATTTAATCCAGTGACCGATAACAATAAATTCCTCGCTTGTAACCAAATTTGATACAACGAAGCTATTTCATCATTATTCTTTGTCGCAAGTAGCCTGACTAAAGGCACTTGATCGCGATTAACTATGTATCGACCTACTTTTTGTTTGGCTTTTAAGGCATCGCTTAACAATGCACAAAACCAAGTAATGTGCTCAAAAAAACCTTCATGATTAAAAGTTTTTGCTAATTGCCAAAAATTATTTTGCGGTAAGATTTCTAATAAATTTTCACAAAATGATTTTCTCTGCTGCCATTTTTCAGGTTGAAGTAATATTGCTGCATTTAGTGGCGCATTTTCGCTCAATAATAATGCAGTGGCAAGCTCATTATCGCTGTATAGGTGATTGTGTTGTTTTTTTAACCAATCAATGGATTGTTCTAATTTTGGAATAGGTAAAAAATAACTAAAACAACGACTGTGAATTGTGGGTAAAAATTGGCTATTATGCTCATCACTCAAAATAAAATAGGTATTTTCTGGCGGCTCTTCTAATGTTTTTAGCAATGCATTAGCTGCAGCTTCCGTCATTGAAGCCGCATGTTTGATCCAAATTATTTTATTGCCACCTTGCTGTGATTTTTCATAAACTTTAGTCGAAATACTACGTATTTGATCAATACCAATTGATTGTTTACCTTGCTCATGTGTAATTACGTAATAATCAGGATGATGCTGAGATAAAAACAACTGGCAATTATGACAATTACCACAAGGCTCTAATTGTTGTGAAGATTGACAAATTAATCGATTAACCAGTAGATTTATCAATTCTTCTTCACCACTTCCCTGAATATAATTAATTAACATGGCATGATGTGCCCGATTATTAACAATCGTATCAGCAAGTTGCTGAAAAGGTAATGCAAGCCAAGGATATTTATTAAAAATCATAAAACCAAAACCTAATTTATTAGCCATGAATTCAAAACAGTTTCAATTTGAGCTGTCACTTCTTCTATAGATTTATTGGCATCGATGGTAACAATAGTATTATCACGCTCAGCTAGTTGTAAATAACGCTGACGAATACGCTCAAAGAACGGTAATGATTGTTGTTCAATGCGATCAAGCTGCCCGCGAGATTTGGCCCGCATTAAACCGAGTTCTGGCACAATATCTAAGTACAAGGTTAAATCAGGTTTAAAATTACCCAAAACCTGAGCTTGTAATGTTTCAATAAAAACCTTATCGATCTGTCGCCCACCACCTTGATAAGCTTGAGTTGATAAATCATGCCGATCACCAATAACCCATTTCCCCATTTTTAATGCCGGTTTAATTACATTATCAACCAATTGTATACGAGCAGCATAAAGCATTAGCAATTCCGCTTTATCGGTTAGCGGTTCATTATCTAAACCATTTTTAATAATATTTCGTAATGCTTCTGCAATTGGAGTACCGCCAGGTTCGCGAGTAAATTGTAAATCAGCAATATGATGTTGTTTTAAAATACGTGCAACAGTATTGATGGCTGTTGTTTTGCCTGCACCTTCTAAACCTTCGATGACAATAAATTTACCTGTCATACAAAATTCCTAAATGATTGATAATGAATTGATGATTAATATTGAGTATTGTACGCTATTTTTAATAATTATTTTAGTTTAGCTAAAAATTAGCTATTAATGATATAGTAAAAATAAACTTTATTAAGAAGAGATGATAGAGATCTTATATGCCACAAAACTTTAAAAATTATAATCAAGATCTATTAAAAAAAGTTGTATTAAAGAAAAATATAACAGCAATAGTACAGCTTTCAGTGGCACTCTTGTTTATTCTTAATATTCTTTTTACTTTGCGAGTACACCAAAGAACTATTATCTTCCCTAAAATTGAATTTTCATTTTTTTCTGTAGCCATCATGCTTAGTTTTCTTCTCGCTTTTTCTAGAAAAAAAATGTTGAAAAAACCATTTTTAGAACGAATTAAACAGTACCTTGCACGTGCTTTTATGATTTTTTCTTTTAATCTCCTAATTTTTTTAGGTATACCAATAGATATTATTTATTTCTATCCTACTGAATCTAAAATTTATACCACTGAATATAAAATTACCGCACCAGGGCCAAGTAGAGGTAAACATGGGCATTGTAAAAATGGTTTAAAGATTCTTGATAAAGATAACAATTATTTCTTTTTTCTATGTATAAATTTAAATGACAAAATCAAATATGGTACTAAAGCTCAAGTAAGAGTTAAAGAAACACCAATAGGCTCATACTTAATTGATTATAAGTTATTTGTTACTAGCAAATAATTTACTAATTAATCACATTTGCAATATCATGTAAACCATTTCAACGCACTTTCTGCCTAGTGTTATTACCTTAAAAACCGATATTATGCAGGACTTTAATTTGACGATTTGAATCAGTTAATGTTTATAATACAACATTAAATATTCAGCCCTAGAAACGTTAATTACATAATAATGTTACTCACATTGAGAAAGTTATGATTAAAAAGAATAATGATAATTATCCAGCAAATAATGATTTAAATAATAACAATGCTGGTACACAGTCCGAGATCACATCGTTACAGACAAAACAGCCGTTGTTTCTGTCTATCATTGATAAATTAACGCCTTTTTCCATGATTTGGGTTAGTTTGGTGTTGATGTATGGTGTTATCTGTATGTATACAAATAAAATGGGACAAGATGAGTTTTATCGTTTTATCTTTTTCTTACAAAGCCCAGTTGTTGTAGTGCTAAACTGTATTGCCTTATTACTCGCTTTATTTCATTCAATAAACTGGTTTAGGTTAATGCCAAAGATTATTTTTAAGCAAAATATTCATAAAAAGAAACAAGGATATTTACTTATTATTGGCTTATGGGGTGTAACAATTTTACTTTCATATTGCTTACTATTATTGATAATTAAATAAGTGGTATTTGATCAATGAAAAATCAAGAAACTCAACCAATACAGTCTGACTCAAAAGTGGCAAAAGGATTATTTGCTTTAGGTGGGCTTTGGGCAGCTATTTTCGCACCAGTGGTATTAATCATTGTCGCGTTTATCATTCCTTTTGGTGACGCAATAACGCGTTCATATATTTTAAAGTTAGCCAATACTGAATTAGGTAAATTATTTTTGTGCTTAATGATTTCGCTACCAATTTGGTGTGGATTGCAACAGATTCTAACTTTGTTACATCAATTTAATATCTATCCAAAGCGAGAAAAGCTACTTACGTATGGTTTAGCGTTAGCATGGACAGCTCATGCGATTTATATTTTATTTGTAAGATAAAACTAGAGTGATGTTTATTCATTGGCGTTATCGAGTTCACTAGTGATAACGCCATGTTTAATTGATTAATAATACGTAATCTGCCGAACTATATTAGTTTGTTTGTTTTTTCTATTTTGTTTTGATTGTGTTGCACTCAGCCAATCATTTTTCTCATTAAAAGTTAAAAATTCAGTCATGTAATGAGTTGTATTTTTTCCAACTATTGAATAAGTCGATTGGATTGCATTTAATCGATTTTTATCATCATATTGGTAAGAAAAATCGCTTTCATTTTTAGTTTTATTACTATATTGCGCCGAGACCTTTGCTAGATGGCGATTTTGATAACCAAATGCATAAATCGAAGCACCTTTTTGCTCTGTTCCTACTACTTGACCATTAGCATCCAACTCTTTTAGCTGCCATTGCACATTTTTATTAATTAAACAATTGTTATTATCAAATTGATAACTATCATTCTCAATAAAGGTAAAATCGGGCGCTTGTTTTATCTGTTCAGAAGCAATAACTCTACCTTGTGTATCGATTTTGAACTGAGAGGTGCTCCTTGTTTCATCCTCAATATCCTCAATCACATTTTGCCAGCCAGATTCGTTTTTTTGTAGATGTTCAGAATAGAGTTTTTCATTATCACCGGAATAAAGATCGTAATGACTTTCTGTAATCAAACCATTTGGATCATAATTTAAACTATGTTTGACAATTGAACGTATCGTACCAGTATCTGATGTAATGGTTGAAGTTCTCACTTCTTGCTTAATCCCTTTAGCTGTTGAATCAATAAAGTCTAATATTTTAAAAATATAGTTATTTGCCTCAACTTTATTTTGTTCGGGATTATCTGAACATGTCAATGCCATTGCATTTATTGAGATAAATGATAAACATGAAGCGGTTAAAAAACGGAATATATTTTTTTGCATAATGAACCTGTTAACTCGTTTACTAAACTAAATATTTAATAGTGGCTTATAGCTAAGCCACAAAGTTGTACATTTATTTTTTTCGCATTAATAATGCGTCTTCCCAATTAACCTTTTGTTCTTGTTTATGCTCTTGCTGAGCTTGTTGTTTTTCATCAGACTGTCCATCTTTTTCTACATTTTCAGATGATCCTGTTTTTTGAGTTTTTTCGATAATATCCGCATGAATTAACGTCTTAGTCGCTTTTCTCGGTGGTTTATCTAAAAATGACAGTAAAACTTTAGTGTACTCTGATTCCGGCGTATAAAACACTTTTTCTCGTGAACCTTGTTCAACAATTTTACCGTCTTTCATAACCACAATCTGATGACATATTGAATAGATTAACGCAAGATCATGGCTAATAAACAGATAGCTAAGGTGATGTTTCTCTTGCAATGATTTAAGTAAATTAATTATCTGTTTTTGAATTGTATGATCTAAAGATGACGTTGGCTCATCTAAAATTAATAGTTCCGGCTGCAATATTAAAGCTCTAGCAATCGCTATTCTTTGCCGTTGTCCACCAGAAAACTCATTTGGATAACGAAAACGCATTTCAGGATCCAAACCAACCTCTAGCATAATATCAATTACCGCTTGTTCTCGCTCAGTTTTAGTCAATTTTTTGTGCGTCATTAGACCTTCACTGATGATCTGCTCAACATTAAAGCGAGGATTAAGTGATGAAAATGGATCTTGAAATACAACCTGAATTCGGCTACGGAATGGTAATAACTTCTTACCAGATAAATTCTGGATAGGATGGCTATCAAATAGGATATCACCTTTTGATTTGATTAAACGTAAAATAGCCAGTGCGGTGGTACTTTTACCTGAGCCTGACTCCCCAACAATACCAACTGTCTCACCTTGATGTACCGCAAAACCAATATTATCAACAATTTTTTTCTTTTTGCTGCTAAATAATCGTTTTTGAGTAACGACCTCAACATCAAGATGATTCACATTCAGCAATATACCAGGAGTATCAGGTAAAGGAACCGGTTCACCACTAGGCTGAGAATTTAATAATGTTTGAGTATATTCATGCTGTGGACGCAAAAAGATACGTTGTTTATTATTGAATTCAACAATTAGGCCATCCTGCATTACCGCTACTTTATCTGCCAATTTTTTTACTATGCCCAAATTATGTGAAATAAATAACATGCTCATATTAAGCTCTTTTTTGAGCTCTTTGAGTAATTCAATAATCTGTCCCTGAACAGAAACATCTAAAGCAGTAGTTGGTTCATCAGCAATTAATAATTTTGGATGAGTTAAAATGGCCATGGCAATCATTACACGTTGCCTTTCACCACCAGATAACTGATGAGGATAAGAAGCCAGTTTGCTTTTAGGATCTTTAATGCCAACCCGATCGAGATATTGTAAGATTTCACCTCGAGCCACATTACGTCGCATACCCCGATGTAAAGATAAGACTTCATAAAGTTGTTTTTCAACGGTATGCAATGGATTAAGTGATACCATTGGCTCTTGAAATATCATACTAATTTCATTACCGCGAATTTTACGCAATTCTTTTTCAGAGGCATGTAATAATGATTTATCTTCGAAAATAATATCTCCTGAAGGATAAATCACTCGCTCTTTTGATAACAGCCTTAATATTGACAGTGCTGTTACACTTTTACCAGAGCCTGACTCACCGACTAATGCTACTGTTTCTTGTTCATTAACATCAAAACTAATAGCGTCAACAACTTGATTTTGTGAATGCTGTCCAGTTTTAAAGGCAATACTTAAATCAATGATAGATAATAAAGGAGAACTCATTTATATACTCCTTTGTTTGGATCGAATGCATCTCTAATTGCTTCACCAATAAATATTAACAGTGACAATAAGATGGAAATAACTAAAAAAGAACTAATTCCTAACCAAGGCGCTTGCAAATTATTTTTGCCTTGTAGTAATAATCGTCCTAAAGATGGTGAATCAATTGGTAAACCAAAACCGAGAAAATCAAGTGCCGTTAGTGTTGAAATTGAACCACAAAGAATAAATGGTAAAAATGTTAATGTTGCCACCATCGCATTTGGTAGCATATGCCGTAACATAATTTTACTATCGCTTACTCCCATAGCTTTAGCGGCTCGAATATAATCGAAGTTACGGGTTCGGAAGAATTCTGCTCGAACAACACCGACCAATGCCATCCAACCAAATAACACCGTAATACCTAATAACCACCAAAAATTAAGCGGTAAGATACTGGCAAGTAAAATTATCACAAATAGCTCAGGTAAACCACTCCAAATCTCAATAAATCGTTGTCCTAATAGATCAACTTTTCCGCCATAATAACCTTGAATTGCGCCAATTAGCACGCCGATAATGGAGGTGAAAAAGGTAAGAAACAAGGCAAAAAACATTGAAACTCTAAAACCATAGGCAATGTTTGCTAAAACATCAAATCCAGCATCGGTGGTGCCAAGCAGATGGTTTTTTGATGGTGGTGTAGGGAACGTGCTGGTTGTATCATGAATCACAGTATTATGAGTATAACGAAATGGAGGCCAAAGTATCCAACCATCAGACTCAATCTTATTTTGTACCGCTGGATCTAAATAATTAGTTTGTGTTTGAAATTGCCCACCAAATTCAGTTTCCGGATAAAAATGGAATATTGGCGAATAATAGTTATTTTGATACTTGATAAATATTGGTCGATCATTAAATATAAAATCAGAAAATAGGCTGATTATAAATAATATTGAAAATAACCATAATGAATAATACCCACGTCGATTGCGTTTAAATCGTTGCCAACGTAGCTGATTAATTGAATAGTGCGTAGTCATCAGTTGCGAGCCTCAAAGTCAATACGTGGATCGATTATCATATAAGATAAATCTGATAAGAGTTTGGTAATAAGCCCAATCAATGTAAATATATACAATGAACCAAAAATAACCGGGTAATCACGCTGAATAATTGCTTCATAACCGAGAAGACCCAATCCATTAAGCGAAAAAATAGCTTCAATCAAAACGGAACCGGTAAATAAAATGCCAACAAATGCAGCAGGAAAACCCGATACAATAAGCAAGGTCGCATTACGAAAAACATGCTTATACAGAATTTGCCTTTCACTTAACCCTTTCGCTCTGGCAGTGACAACATATTGTTTACGAATCTCATCTAAGAATGAGTTTTTGGTTAACATGGTTAGTGTGGCAAAACCACTTACTACCATAGCGATAGTCGGTAAGCAAATATGCCACGCATAATCTTTTACTTTGCCCCAAAAATCTAATTGTTCAAAATTATTAGAAATCAATCCGCGCAGCGGGAAAATATCCCAATAACTGCCACCTGCAAACAAAACAATTAATAATACGGCTAATAAAAAAGCAGGTATTGCATAACCAATGATAATTAACGTACTTGACCAAAAATCAAATCTTGAACCATCTTTAACCGCTTTACGAATCCCTAATGGGATTGA
This sequence comes from Gilliamella sp. LMG 34362, assembly GCF_984569125.1. Taxonomy (NCBI): domain Bacteria; kingdom Pseudomonadati; phylum Pseudomonadota; class Gammaproteobacteria; order Orbales; family Orbaceae; genus Gilliamella; species Gilliamella sp. LMG 34362. Next base: position 2,513,963 of record NZ_OZ474902.1, read on the forward strand.
GATTAAATAAATGATTAATGTACTCCATAATCCCAATGAAATAGAAACAGGTAAACTTTTTGCAATTAAACTTAATACTGATTCACTTTTAAAAAAACTGTTACCAAAATCAAACTGGATATATTGCTTTAACGTATTGATGTAGCGTTCCCAAAGCGGTTTATCAAATCCATACTGTTTTTCAATCATTGCCACAATTTCTGGATCTAAACCGCGTGCACCACGATAATTTGATTCATTTTTTGGTTCGGTCAACTTAGCAGGGCTATTTTCACTGCCAGGCAGCAATACTTGCCCTGCTTGAGGGCCATTCTCTATCATAGCTAAAGCTTGATCGACGGGGCCACCTGGTGCAATTTGCACAATAAAAAAGTTGATAGTCAAAATGATTAATAAGGTTGGTATAATTAGCAATAATCGACGGATAAAATAATTCAACATATTAACGTACTCTATTCTTTGTCAAACTAGCTGCTTTGTTTGCATCATACCACCAGCTATCAATACCTATTGCATAAGTTGGCTGTATGGCTGGTTGCCCAAATTTGTTCCAATATGCATAATAAGTTTTGCTGTTATACCACATTGGAATCATAGGATATTCTTGAGTTAAAATACGATCGAGCGCTCGTCCCAGTGAAATTAACTCACTTTGATTACCTACATTTTTGATTATTTCAGCAATAATCGAATCAATTGCCTGATTATGTAAGCCGGAACCATTATATGTAGAGTTTAAATATTCACTTCCCCAAAAAATTATTAAATCTGAGGATGGATAATCTATTGCATTATAATTACGTGGCATCATGTCATAATCACGCTCACGCATTCTGCGCGTCAATTGGGCATAATCTAATGAAGTTATTTTCATTGTAATCCCCAAACGGGCTAAATTTTGCTGAAATGGGATCGCATATTTAATGTCATCACCTAGATAAGTCAACAATTCAAACGCAAAAGGTTGCTCAGTTTTAGCATTAATTAAGTTACCATCTTTAATAATCCAACCCGCGTCTTCTAACAATTTAGCGGCGGTTAATAAGTTATTGCGGTTAAAACCTTGTCCATCACTTTTCGCAATAGTGTAGGCTTCATCAAAGGCTTGCTCGGGAATAATATCTTTATATGGTGTTAACCATTTAAGTTCTTGTTCACTAGGTTTACCTTTTGCAGCATAAATAGTATTTTCAAAAAAGCTAAACGGTCTCTTATAACTATCATAATAAAAGGCGTGATTAAGCCATTCAAAATCAAAAGCTAAGGTTATTGCTTGACGAACTCTAACATCTCTAAAAAGATCTTTCTGCAAATTAAACGCTAACCATTTAGTATCTACAGCGGTTTCGACGTTTTTTTCTTTCTTTATGATATCTTTTGAATCAAAGTATTTTCCTTGATATTGAGTAAACCAGTTTTTCGGTTGCCCTTCACCGCGGAAATCGTATTCTCCAGCTTTAAACGCCTCTAAAGCTATACTCGTATCCATATAATAATCGATACGTTTTTCATCAAAATTATCTAAACCTTTATTAACAGGTAAATCTTTTGCCCAATAGTCAGGATTACGCTTATAAACTACATACTGCCCCATTTTATAATCACTAATATAATAAGGACCACTGCCAATAGGAGGAGTACTTAACGGCTCAGAAAAATTATGATCTTGCCAAAAATGTTTAGGAATAACACGCATACTACCGACAAAAGAAAGTAATTTTTCACGATCGGTTTCAGGTAATTCCACCCTAACCCGATAATCATCTATCGCTTTAACATTTATACCTTTGTTATAAACTCGATATTGTGAAACACCTTCGGTCATAAATTTATGAAAAGTAAATTCCACGTCATATGCGGTTATTGGCTTACCATCCTGAAAACGTGCATTGGGATTAATCGAGACTTCTGCCCAACGATAACTATCAGAATAAGTTATTGAAGTTGCTATTAGTGGATAAAAGCTGGAAATATCATCGGCTGTTGAGGTAAAAAGAGAATCATATAACGAACCAGAATGATGTTCAGGTGCGCCACGACTAGCAAAACGGTTAAAATTATCAAAGGTACCTATTTCATGTAGTTTGATAATCCCACCTTTAGGGGCATTGGGATTCACATATTCTAGGTGGTCAAAATTTTCAGGATATTTCGGATCACCCAATAACGAAAAAATGGTTTTATGGTAAATATGCTCGGTTGGTTGATTCGGTTCAATGCTGTCAATCGGCTGGGATTCAATGGTCTCAGTTGATGGGTTAGCTTGTAGCGGTGTATCTGACAGCAAAGTGATATTTGGTTCTTCTTCGGCATAGACAGTCATTGAACAAAAGAATAATCCACTCAAACAGCTTGAGATGAATAACTTTTTGATATTTTTTTTTCTTTGACTAATCATCCTAATTTAGTTCCTGTTTTATCAACAATTTATCAAAATAAGATTTTACCCTATTGAGTATTAAAAATTTCAAACAATTTAGAATACGCTAAATAACATAGTAAGTTAACTATTTTGCCAAACTTCCAGCGAATGAGCAAAACCTTATTAATAAACTTAATAATGAACAGCGATTATAACATTAATTGTTATCAATATTTGTTTAAGATATATTCTTTTATAAAAACAAATTTTTAACTAGATAAGAATAAATCGTCATGATTCATAATAAAAAAATTTTGAGGAACGGGGTTTTTTAACGCTATTTTTAGCAATTTTAATCGTAATATAAATCAATGTTACGCTTTTTTATAAAACTAACCTTTGTTAACCGTTAAAAAAACCATTAGTCTCAATTGAAAATGAGTTCCTAGATAAGTTAATTTAAAATTGCTAAAAAATTTCTTTTAAATTGGCTCTATTATTAATATTAATGTAATACTAGCAACGAGTTATCCGTTATTAACCAAAGCCAAAATATTTTGGATGGCTGTTTTAGCTTGATGGCTATTTTTCCAACATGATGATCCTGTTAGTAAAGCACCTTTGTTAAGAATTTCATCTAACGAAGCATTGCGTAATTTATCAAAAGAATCAAGTTGCATCTCTTCAAGTCTTTCAATAATTTTAGTGCCAACAAATTTTAATTCTAATAATTGTTGGCGTTCGGTTTCTGAAAAGGCCATTTTTTCTGTCCATTTTAAAAAATTGTTATGATGTTACTAATGCGAATTTAGTTTTTTCCATTTCCTGATTTTAGTTCTAAAGGATTTAAATGGTGCAACTGAATTAATGTGGATAAATCGTGCCACAGGCCACGCTGAAGGATAAGGCTTAGTCCAATTGCGAGCATCTTTAGTAAAAAGCGTATTTTCATCTAATGACTCAATCCAACTATTCCAAGTAGCTAGTTTCTGCTTAAATAATTGGATCAGTTCTTGTAATGAATCATCTTGATAAATCTTATAAAAATGTTGGTATAATTCACCTAACTGATTCCATTTGTATCCTTCCGCTGGCAATATAGGCGTTTGCCCAGCAAGTTCGGCATCATCCCAATATTTTACAAGATCTAACCATCCTAATTGATAAGCTATCATTTGGGCTGGTGTTCGATCAACACCTTCTATCAGTTTATCTTTTTCCGCTTCGGTTAATCCACTGAATTCATCAATAAATAGCTTAGCTGTTTTATTAATTTCATCTAATAGTTGTTGTTTATTGACGTAATTCATATCTGATTACCTTTCATCTTTATATCATTTTAATCAATCATATCAATACTATAGGTTTGGGTCAAAAGACATATTCAATCTGCACCAATTTAGACCATTCGATCAAATAAAGTGCGTTATCTATTTTTATTCATATTGTTTATAAGCTAAAAATACCTATAGTCAACCTACAACGTAAACGTCTATGGCTAGTATAAAATATTGTATCTATAAGTTTATTAAATAAAAAACACAGTTCATCATCTATTTGGCATAACTTTTGCATTACCTTAAATAACAATAAATCACCACCAATTGTATGTTTAAAGAGGTATTACTATGTCAATAATGAGCAAATTAAATACATCCATTAAGTTAACTTGTCTAGCTGTTGGCTTATTCACGACTAATCTAATTTATGCGGCTGAAAATACCATTAAAATTGGTGTATTGCATTCACTTTCTGGCTCGATGGCAATTTCAGAAAGCACTTTGAAAGATACACTTTTAATGCTGGTAGATGAACAAAATAAAAAAGGTGGTGTGTTAGGTAAACAAATAGAAGCAGTGGTCGTCGATCCAGCATCAAATTGGAGTCTTTTTTCAGAAAAAGCACGAGAACTACTAGCAAAAGATAAAGTATCAGCGGTATTCGGCTGTTGGACATCGGTATCAAGAAAATCGGTATTACCTATCTTTGAGGAACTTAACGGTATTCTATTTTACCCAGTACAATATGAAGGAGAAGAATCCTCAAAAAATATCTTCTATACCGGCGCAGCACCAAATCAACAAGCCATTCCTGCTGTAGATTATTTGAAGAAAGAATTTAATATTGAACGTTGGGTTTTAGTGGGTACTGATTATGTTTATCCTAGAACGACTAACAAAATTTTAGAAACCTATCTTAAAGACCATTATGGTGTGAAAGATAGTGACATAATGATTAATTACACCCCATTTAGTCATTCTGATTGGCAATCTATTATTGCTGATATCAAAAAATTTGGCGCAACAGGTAAAAAGACTGCCGTAATATCAACCATCAACGGTGATGCCAATGTTCCTTTTTATAAAGAATTATCTAACCAAGGTATTACAGCAAACCAACTACCGGTCATTGCTTTTTCTGTAGGTGAGGAAGAATTATCAGGTATTGATACGGCTCCATTAGTCGGTCATTTAGCAGCATGGAATTATTTCCAATCACTTGATACTGACTTAAACAGCGAATTTATAGATAACTGGCATAGCTTTGCTAAAAGTGATAAACGGGTAACAAATGACCCGATGGAAGCCACATATATTGGATTTAATATGTGGGTAAAAGCGGTAGAAAAAGCAGGTACCGATGATCCAACCGCAGTTCAAAATGCATTAATAGGTGTAACAGTACCTAATTTATCTGGTAGTTATGCAGTAATGATGCCAAACCATCATATTACTAAACCTATTATGATTGGAGAAATTCAAAACGATGGTCAATTTGAAGTGGTATATAAGTCAGCAGGTACTATTGTTGGTGATGAATGGTCAGATTATTTACCTAGTTCTAAATCAATGATTGCTGATTGGCGAGCACCATTAGCATGCGGTAAATATGATGTGAGTAAAAAAGTTTGCCTAAAAGATTAATCATTTGAAGCCAAAAAATTATGCATGGTGAGTTATATCTCACCATTTCTCTGCAATAAAGATGCAAATGCAAAACGATTACTGGTTAATCAATATGACGAGCAGAAGCATAGGAATAAATAATGAAAAGAATAATATTGATTTGTCTGTTATGGATGATCGCCAATCTAGCAACAGCAGTACTACCAGAACATTTTGAGCAAAGACTAGCAAAAGGTTCACTAACTGAAAAACAACAATTAATCAGTGACATGATTAAGGAAAATAATGCAACAATACAGCCTCTTTTCAATGCATTAGTTGAGGGGAACTTATACTGGCTGGAGACCAATAGTACACTAGTTATAAAAAAGGATAATCAATTTGTTAATTGGAATAACAAGCAAGTACTGGATGTACCTAAAAATAAGTTTAAACGTATTGCGATTAACAATAATATTCGTCAATTAATTGCCGAATATCAACTTCAAATGAAGCTAAGTAGTAATACTATTCCAACAAGACGTATTGCAGCGAAAGAGCTTTTCGGACATATTCAATCACCATCACAAATGAATTTCATTGTTGAAAGGTTAGCTCAAGAACAAGATAGTGAAGTTAAACAGCGATTACTTGAAGCATTATCATTCGCAAAACTGACAAATTGTGATGAAAATGAATGTTTGGTTCTACTGACACAACTTAGTCAGGTGACTAACCCTATTTTTGTTCAGAAACTACAACAATTGACTACCACCAATGATTCACAAATAGTCAAAGATACGGCACAAAACCTACTTGATAAATTAACCCCAAAAAAAGCAATGTATGAAAAAACTGAACAAGTCTATTTTGGTATTAGTTTAGGTGCAGTACTCGTACTTGCTGCCATTGGACTCGCTATTACCTTTGGGGTTATGGGCGTGATTAATATGGCGCATGGTGAATTAATTATGATTGGCGCATATACCACATACGTGATGCAACAACTATTGCCTAACTATCCCGGCATAGCGTTAATTCTCTCTATCCCTGCTGCATTTTTGGTATGCGGTGCGGTAGGAATGTTAATAGAAATAAGCGTTATTAGATATCTATATGGTAGACCTCTCGAAACCTTATTAGCCACTTTTGGTATCAGTCTATTATTACAACAGTTATTCAGAACAATATTTTCACCGTTAAATAAAGCAATAATCACGCCGAGTTGGATGCAAGGTTCAATTCAGGTCAATGACTTTTTATCGCTCACGATTAATCGGCTATATGTTATTGGTTTTAGCTTAACCATTTTCATTATTTTGTTATTGATTATGAAAAAAACAGCTTTAGGACTTAATGTCAGAGCTATTTCGATGAATCCATTAATGGCAAGATGTTTAGGCGTTAAAGCCAGCTGGGTAAATGCGTTAACCTTTGGCCTTGGTTCCGGTATAGCCGGTCTGGCTGGTGTAGCCCTTTCACAAATCACCAATGTCGGCCCAAATCTTGGTCAAAATTATATCATTGATTCATTCATGGTAGTGGTATTTGGTGGTGTTGGTAATTTATGGGGAGCATTAATTGCTGGCTTAATTTTAGGGTTGGCCAATAAATTTTTAGAGCCAATTACTGGAGCCATGTTAGCTAAAATTGTGGTGCTTATTAGTTTAGTACTATTTATTCAAAAACGACCTCGAGGTCTTTTTCCACAACGCGGTCGAGCTGTAGAGGGATAAATATGTTAACAAAATATTTTAAACAAGATAATGGCTGTTATGTTCTATTTTGTCTAACTTTATTAGTCAGTTATTTAGTAATGGCTAATCTCTTTTTCCCAACTAATAGCCCATTTTATGTTGGTAATCAGACTATTATTTTAGTCAGTAAATATCTATGTTATGCCTTGCTTGCACTATCTGTTGATTTAGTTTGGGGATATTTAGGTATTTTAAGTTTAGGTCACGGTGCTTTTTTTGCACTGGGCGGCTATATGATGGGAATGTATTTGTCTGTACAGGGAGAAAATGGTTCGACCATTCTGCCTAAATTTGCCTCATTTATTAATTGGCAAAGTTTACCTTGGTATTGGCAAGGCTCAGATAATTTTTTAATTACTTTGCTATTAATTATGCTAGTACCTGGATTATTAGCTTTTATATTCGGTTATATGACATTTCGTTCCCGTGTTTCTGGGGTTTACCTTTCAATTATTACACAAGCACTCACCTTTGCTTTAATGTTAGCGTTTCAACGTAATGAGATGGGATTTGGTGGTGATAATGGTCTGACTAACTTTAAATATTTATTAGGTTTTTCAATCACCAGTAATGGAATGCGGATAACATTATTACTTATTACCTTAATGGCTGTCATTATTAGTTATCTGATATGTTATCAATTAATCAAAAGTAAATTGGGTAAAGTGATTATTGCTATTCGAGATGCCGAACCACGCATTAGGTTTGTTGGGTATCGAGTTGAAAATATAAAATTAGCTGTTTTTGCTTTTTCAGCCATACTAGCTGGTATTGCAGGAGCGTTATATGTGCCACAAGTAGGAATTATCACACCTATTGAATTTTTACCTCTAAATTCAATCGAAATTGTCGTTTGGGTTGCTGTCGGTGGCCGAGCGACTTTATATGGTGCCATTATTGGTGCATTTTTAGTTAATTATTGCAAATCACTTTTCACCGTATGGTTCCCTGACCAATGGTTATTTGCTTTAGGCCTTCTGTTTGTATTAGTTACTTTATTTCTACCAAAAGGTATTGTTGGTTTCATCAATCTAACTATATCTAAAAAATACAAACTAAAACCATTGGAGGCAAGTATATGAACAAAAGAAGTTTAAATAAAAAATCAAAATCAGCCTCTTCTTTGCTTAAAGATTTTGAAGCACTACCTCAACCAGATTTGGATACCAGTAAAGGTATTATTCTTTACTTGGAAGGCATTAATGTTAGTTTTGATAACTTTAAAGCGATTAATGATTTGAATCTTTATATTAAACAGGGTGAATTACGCTGCATTATTGGTCCTAATGGCGCAGGTAAAACGACAATGATGGATGTAATCACTGGTAAAACAAAACCACAAGCAGGCACAGCATGGTTTGGTCAAAAACTTAATTTATTAACTATGGATGAACCACAAATTTCCCAAGCCGGCATCGGTCGCAAATTTCAAAAACCGACTGTATTCGAAGCCTTAACAGTTAATGACAATTTAATGATAGCAAATGCCGGGAAAAAAACAGTTTGGCATACTCTTCGCCATCGAGTTAACAAGATAGAACAAGAACAAATAGATGAGATACTTCTGCTAATCGGTTTAATGGACATGCGTCATGAATATGCGGCTATTTTATCTCATGGACAAAAACAGTGGTTGGAATTAGGGATGTTATTAATGCAAAAACCTCAACTACTATTAGTTGATGAACCTGTTGCCGGGATGACAACACAAGAAATGGATAAAACTGCAGAATTATTAAATTCGTTAGCGGGCAAACATTCGTTAATTGTTGTTGAACATGATATGGATTTCGTCAGACAAATTGCCAAAACTGTTTCAGTATTGCATCAAGGTTCAATATTGGCTGAAGGAAATATGGAACAAGTACAAAATAATCCTAAAGTAATTGAAGTCTATTTAGGACAATCTACTACTGGGAGGAACGTTAATGTTGCTTAAATTATCTAATGTCAATCAATTTTATGGACAAACGCACATTTTATGGAATATCGATCTGTGTTTAGCCAAAGGTAAATGTACATGTCTAATGGGACGTAATGGCGTTGGCAAAACTACTCTAGTACAGTCTATTATGGGAAATTTAAAGATCAAAAAAGGCAATATACAATTTAATGATACCGATATTACCCATAAATCTATCGAAACCCGCGCCTATATGGGAATAGGTTACGTTCCACAGGGTAAACAAATCTTTTCTCAACTAACTGTTGAAGAAAATCTACGGGTTGGTTTAGCAGCTAAAAGATCCCGTTCAGCAAAAATACCTGATTTAGTTTATTCGCTATTCCCTATATTAAAAGAGATGAAAAACCGTCGTGGAGGCGATCTATCTGGAGGACAACAACAACAATTAGCGATTGGAAGAGCTTTAGTTATCGAACCATCATTATTAATTTTAGATGAGCCAACTGAAGGTATTCAACCCAATATTGTACATGATATAGGCGCTATCATTAATCGACTCAATCATGAATTAGGTTTAACTGTATTATTAGTTGAACAAAAATTACCTTTTATTCAGATGGTTGCTGATGATTTTTATTTACTTGATCGAGGACGAAATATCGCTAATGGCGCCTTACAACAACTAACACCAGATTTAATAAAAAATTATTTAACGGTATGATTCAAAATAATACAGCTCAAAACAATGCTAATAGCTGGTTGGGTAAACTATCACTATCTTTTGCTAACCGTTTTGTAAATGGTGAACTACAGCGAACTGAGTTAGTTGATCGTCAACAACAAGGGCCTTTAACTATACAACGGCCATTCTATCCAGAAGGAAAACCTTGCCATATTTATTTACTCCATCCTCCAGGGGGGATTGTAGGTGGCGATAAACTTGAGCTGGATATTTTTTTAGATCACGATAGCCATCTATTAATGACTATGCCCGGAGCAAGTAAATTTTATCGCAGTCACGGCAATATTGCACAGCTAAAACAAAAATTTACTTTAGCGCCGAATAGTATTATGGAATGGTTACCGCAAGAAAATATTTTTTTTAATGGTACTAATGCTAATTTAACGACTGAATTTAATTTAACGTTAAATAGTCGATTGCTTGGATGGGAAACATTATGCTTTGGTCGACCGGTTATGCATGAAAAGTTTGGACAAGGCAATATTAAAAGCTGTTTAACAATTAATTTACCGGATGAATTAGGTCTTGATGAGCACTTAAAAATTATTGATGGTAATTGTGCCCCTATAGGTAATTACACATACAGTGCAACTTTATTTGCCTATCCGATTAATCTAGCCATTTTACAACAAGTGCAAAAAAGATTTGAAAATAGTACGGTTCCCATCGGAGCAACTGCTTTGGGACAATTATTAACCGTTCGCTTACTAGCAAATGATAACCAAATTTGCCAACAATATTTACACCAATTATGGGCATTATTGCGTCCGTTAATTATCAATTTACCCGCATGTCCACCTCGAATTTGGGCAACCTAGCTTAATTATTATAAATGCAATGAGAAAATAACGATGAAACTAACTCCGAGAGAAAAAGACAAATTATTACTGTTTACAGCAGCATTGGTCGCCGAAAGGCGAAAAGCGCGAGGGGTAAAATTAAATTATCCTGAATCAATAGCACTAATTAGCGCCGCAATTTTAGAAGGTGCTAGAGATGGTTTAACTGTTACTGAATTAATGAATTTAGGACGAAAAGTCTTAACGCGTAACGACGTAATGGAGGGAATTGCCGATATGATCCAAGATGTTCAGGTTGAAGCAACATTTCCTGACGGGACTAAATTAGTGACTGTTCATAATCCTATTATTTAAAAGGTAAATTATATGATTCCAGGCCAAGTGATTGTACAAGCGGGTAATATTGAATTAAACAAAAATCGCAAAACCATTCAAATAACAGTTGCTAATCATAGTGATAGACCTATTCAAATAGGCTCTCATTATCATTTTTTCGAGGTTAATCCAGCCTTAAAATTTGAGCGTGCCATTAGTTATGGATATCGCTTAGATATTGCAGCCGGTACTGCTGTACGGTTTGAGCCTGGGCAAAGCCGTACTGTAGTGTTAGTTGAACTAGCTGGTAAAAGGCAAGTGTATGGATTCCAAGGTGCTGTAATGGGTGCATTAGATAATAAAGGAATTGAAAATGAGTAATATTTCTAGACAAGCGTATGCAGAAATGTTTGGCCCAACCACCGGAGATAAAGTTCGCTTAGCCGACACCGAGTTATGGATACAAGTTGAGCAAGATTTCACTACTTATGGTGAAGAGGTTAAATTTGGTGGTGGAAAAGTAATCCGTGATGGTATGGGGCAAAGCCAATTATGTGAAGATTTGGTTGCCGATGTTGTAATAACCAATGCTTTAATCATTGATCATTGGGGAATTGTTAAAGCTGATATTGGTATTAAAAATGGACGTATTTTAGCTATTGGTAAAGCGGGAAATCCCGACATACAACCAGATATAACCATCGCTATTGGTGCTAGCACTGAAATTATTGCTGGCGAAAATAGCATTGTTACAGCAGGCGGAATTGACTCTCATATCCATTTCATTTGCCCACAACAAGCTGAAGAGGCTATATGTTCAGGAATAACTACATTTATAGGTGGTGGTACCGGCCCAGCAACGGGAACAAACGCAACCACGTGTACACCAGGTAAGTGGCATATCGAAAAAATGTTACAAGCTTGTGATAATTTACCTGTAAATATTGGGTTATTAGCTAAAGGGAATTGCAGTGTTATTGAGCCATTAATCGAACAAGTCAATGCCGGCGCTATTGGCTTAAAATTACATGAAGATTGGGGCTCAACACCACAAGCAATAAGTAATTGCCTTGATGTAGCCGATAAGATGGATGTACAAGTAGCTATTCATACCGATACTTTAAATGAATCTGGCTTTGTAGAAGACACTCTCGCTGCCATTGGAGAGCGAACCATTCACACTTATCATACGGAAGGCGCAGGAGGCGGCCATGCCCCCGATATTATAAAAGCTTGTGGTTACGCTAATATTTTACCTTCCTCCACAAATCCTACTCGCCCTTATACTATCAATACTATTGATGAACATTTAGATATGTTGATGGTTTGTCATCACTTAGATGCTGGAATTGCAGAAGATGTTGCTTTTGCCGAATCAAGGATACGCAGAGAAACTATTGCTGCGGAAGACATATTACATGATTTAGGCGCATTTTCTATGATTTCATCAGACTCTCAGGCTATGGGACGAGTGGGAGAGGTTATCATAAGAACATGGCAAACTGCTCATAAAATGAAAACGCAACGTGGCCCATTATATCCAGATAATCAACAGAATGATAATTTTAGAGTTAAACGTTATCTAGCTAAATACACTATAAATCCAGCGATTACCCATGGTATAAGCCATGAAGTAGGTTCTATTGAAGTAGGAAAATTAGCCGATTTAGTCATTTGGCAACCTGCTTTTTTTGGCATAAAACCAAGTTTAATTATTAAAGCGGGAATGATTGCTTACGCCGAAATGGGTGATGTTAATGCATCAATTCCCACACCACAACCCGTACACTATCGCCCTATGTTTGCTAGCTTAGGAAAAGCAGGTTTTTTATCTAGAATGACATTTATTTCACAATCAGCTGCCGATTTAAATGTAGCAAAAAACTTGGGATTAAAAAGTTTGATTGGTGTGGCAAAAAATTGCCGTCAGATTAAAAAACAAGACATGATCCATAACTCATGGCAACCCAATATTGAAGTGGATGCCCAAACCTATGAAGTAAAGGCCGATAACAATCTATTGAGTTGTGAAGCTACATCTATCTTACCAATGGCACAGAGATACTTTTTATTTTAATAAATTGAGAACATAACATCATGATAATTTTAACAAAGATACTTACTAAACCATTAACAAAAACACAACTACAGTCTGTCAAATACTGTACTAAATTAGATATTGATAGCCGAATAAAAAGCCGCAGCAAAATAGTGCTTAATAGTGGTCAGGAAGCCGGTGTTATATTACCTAGAGGTTTATTAATTCGCGGTGGTGATTATCTTGCAACAGAGGATGAATCAATAATTATTGAAGTATTGGCTGCAAACGAAAATGTATCCACAGCCTACTGCAATGATAAATTGTTGTTAGCCAGAGCATGTTATCATTTAGGTAATCGTCATGTTCCATTACAAATTGCTACAGACTTTGTTCGTTATCAACATGATCATGTGTTGGATGAAATGCTAACACAATTAGGAATTAAAGTACTGGTTGAACAAGCTCCATTTGAACCGGAAGCTGGAGCCTATCAAAGTAGTGCTATTGGCCACCATCATCATTAAGATAAAAAACATGCTGCAATATTTACGTAACTTACAATTAGCCAGTGCAAATTTACCTGTTGGGGGATTCACCTATTCTCAAGGATTAGAATGGGCAGTTGAAGCCAAATGGTTAACTAATCAAATCGAAACCAAAGATTGGCTAATACAGCAAATGTATAGCACATTGCGCTTTTGTGACTTACCTATTTTGGCTCGACTACATCAATGTACTATTAACCAAGATGAACAAGGTTTTAGTTATTGGACTAGAAATTTACTACGTCAACGAGAAACAAGTGAATTAAGACTTGAAGAACAGCAACGAGGAAAAGCCTTTTTTCGATTCCTAGAAGGATTAGGGTTTATTCATCCATGGCAAAATTTATTAATACAGTCACAAGTTGCCGGATTTGCTTGGTATGGTGCCACAAATAAAATGTCGTTAGAAGATATACAAATAAGCTGGAGTTACAGTTGGCTCGAAAGCAACATTATGGCGGCAATCAAATTAGTACCTTTAGGACAGCAAGCAGGACAACAGCTGATTTATCAATTATCAACATTATTACCTTCAATTATTAAGCAAGCAAATGATGTTAAAGATGATGATATTGGCGCAGGATCGCCTTTAGTAGCTATTGCCAGTAGTTGTCACGAAACACAGTACTCAAGACTGTTTCGATCATAAATTAAGCTCATAAAATTATAGAAAAAAGAGAAGAGAATATGAATACCATTACACATACACCGCTAAGAATTGGAGTTGGCGGACCGGTAGGATCAGGAAAAACGGCCCTACTTGAAATGCTATGTAAAACAATGCGCAACAAATATCAATTAGCCGTTGTCACTAACGACATTTATACAAAAGAAGATCAGCGAATATTAACCGATGCAAAAGCATTAGATCCCGAACGTATTGTTGGTGTTGAAACTGGTGGTTGCCCACATACAGCAATTCGCGAAGATGCATCAATGAATTTAGCTGCAGTTGAGGGATTAATGGAAATGTTTCCACATCTAGATATTATTTTTATCGAAAGTGGAGGAGACAATCTTAGTGCAACTTTTAGTCCTGAATTGGCCGATCTGACTATCTATGTCATTGATGTTGCTGAAGGAGAAAAAATTCCACGAAAAGGAGGTCCTGGTATAACTAAATCAGACTTTTTAGTCATTAATAAAATTGATCTCGCACCGTATGTCGGTGCTTCTTTAGCAGTGATGGAATCTGATACCAATAAAATGCGCATTGATAAACCATGGGCATTTACTAATTTACGGACGAAACAAGGATTAGATAAAGTCATTGAATTTATTGAAACCAACGGTTTATTTAAATAAGTTTATCACATTCCCAACATTATCCAGATAAATAATGTTGGGGAAGTTAAGAACCAAGCATAAACATTTAACCTAGCAATTAATAAGCTTAAATTAAATTGTTAATAACAAGTTAACGTAATTATTTTTCTTTATGTTGAAGACGCTTTAATTCTTCATCAATAAAATATTTCACTAAATTAGCATACAATTCTTTAATGATATCACCATCGAGACCTAACTCATCAGCCCAAAGCTTACGTTGCTCAAGCATACTATTAAAACGTTCTTTAGCTTGAACATCGATAGCATTTTTTTTGAACTGACTGGCGGCTTTAACATAGTCAAAACGAGTTGCTAGTAATTGAATTACTAGATGATCGATATTATCAATTTCCGCGCGAATATCATTCATATCACGACATTCATTGGCTAAGACATTTGGACGGTATTGGAACATATAATATGGCCGATAATTGATAGTTTTACTATCTTAGCACTGTATAAATATTGCTAAAAGGATTTAAATTGCAGAATTTGGAATTGGTGGGTCAAGGGAAACTAAACAACCAAATAAAAAACCTTATTAATACTATATTTTAACACAACCAATCGCACACCTAAACGTATACCTAAAACGAAAAGTGACCGCTAAAATTGGGTATTTTTAGTACTCACTTATTTTGGATTTAAAGTTGATTTTTCGCGGATGTAAAAATCTGTCCAAAGAGGCTGTACCCAAATTTGAGTGTTAAAGAAATTACCCCCTCCATTAAAATAAAATTTTATAAAAAACTGTCCATACTATACATGATTTTTTATAAGCCTTATTGTATAAGGGTTTGTGCTATGTATAGTCTACATTTTAACTCTGCATAACTCTACATTTTTACTGTACATAAAAACAACGAATCTTTTTCCTATAACTTAATTATTGTTATACTTTTTAAGCATAAAAAATAGTTGTATGTGAGGTCATTTTGGATATTAAAGTATTACGTTATTTTTTAGCTCTTGCTAGAGCGGAAAGTATCACTGCGGCTGCTGAGTATTTACATCTGACTCAGCCAACATTATCTCGTCAACTGGCTGAATTAGAGCAAGAATTGGGTAACACCTTATTTATTCGAGGCAGTCGTAAAATTACCTTAACCGATGAAGGTATGCGTTTACGCAAACGTGCTGAAGAAATTTTAGAATTAGTGCAAAAAACTGAATTAGAGTTTCAAACCTCAGCTGAGGAAATCAGTGGCAATATCTATATTGGTTGTGGTGAAACCCATGCCATGGGATTAATTGCTGAGGTTGTTAAAGCATTACAACACGACTATCCGCAAATTCATGTGCATATTTATAGTGGTGATGCTGATGAAGTAACAGAACGTCTCGATAAAGGCTTGCTCGATTTTGGATTATTAATTGGTGTGGAAAATATCAGCAAATATGAGTCGTTGCTATTGCCGGAAAAAGATACTTGGGGAGTGTTAATGCGTAAAGATAGTCCACTTGCACATCAAGATGTGATTAGACCTAGCGATTTATGGAACTTGCCACTTATTATCTCTAAACAGAAAGAAGTCGATAACCGAATTACGCGCTGGTTAAAACGTGATTTAGATAAACTCAATGTAATTGGCTCATATAACCTACTTTACAATGCCTCACTTATGGTCGAAAAAAACATGGGTTATGCATTAAGTATTGATAAGCTGATTAACACGACAGGTAATAGTCATCTTTGTTTTAAACCTTTAGAGCCACAATTAATGGTTGATATTCACTTAGTTTGGAAACGTTATCAAATTTTTTCAAAAGCAGCTGAAATCTGTTTACAGCGAATGAAACAGGCTTTTTCTCAATAAATTCCTCTGAATATAGAAGTGAGCAAAATGATCCTCCTATTTTGCTGGGCTTATTCTTATGACTTCTTTTTATTGATATTAATTACATTAAATACAGTTTATACCCATGCTTTTAAGGCATAAATAACCATAAAATATAAGTAATTTACATATATTTAGCTGCTATTTAGACTATGACCCATTCCACAACTATTCAATTCATTCGTCTTTAATATAATAATGGGATTAACCATGTCAGATAACACATTAAATTCCCCAAGTACGGCGTATTGGGGAGCAATATTTTCACTATTTATTGGAGTAACAAGTTTGATTGCCGCGGAATTTATTCTTGTTAGCTTATTAACCCCTATCGCACAAGATTTCAATATTACTGAAGGTCAAGCAGGCCAAAGCGTCACAATGGTGGGGATTTTTGCGGTAGTCACCAGTTTGCTTCTCGCACCCATGACCCAAAATATTAATCGTCGAGTAGTATTACTCACTTTTTCTATTTTATTAGTATTATCCAATTTGTTCGTTGCTGTTGCGCCTAATTATTTCATTATGCTGATTGGTCGAGCGCTATTAGGGATTTGTGTTGGTGGATTTTGGTCAATGGCATCTGCTGTAGTATTACAATTAGCGCCGAGTAAAGATATTCCTCGAGCATTAAGTATTGTCTATACCGGAGTGTCGGTTGCAACGATTATTTCACTGCCTCTTGCCAGTTATTTAGGTCATTTAGTCGGTTGGCGTAATGTGTTTTTTATTGCTGCGGCGTTAAGTTTTATCGCACTAGTTTGGCAACGGCTTACCCTACCATCTTTACCGCCGCGTGAAAGCAGTAATTTTAAAAATATGTTTGCCCTATTTAAGCAAAATTGGTGTTTTCTTGGCATTATCGGTACAATTTTTAGTTATGGAGGCTATCACCTCTTTTTTACTTATCTGCGACCGTTTTTAGAACACAATTTAGCACTACAAACAGGTCCATTAACCCTTATTTTATTGGTGTTTGGTATCGCTAATTGCATCGGAACCTTTGTTGCGGGTTTACTACTTGGCCGATTTTTTAGACCTGTGATGATCGCTATTCATTTAGTCTTAGCCGCTATAGCCATGCTCTTATTTATTAAATATAGGTTTTTAAGTTCTGATAATGTGACTATGGATACTACATTAGTGATTGCTTGGGGATTTGTGTTTGGATTTATCCCTGTTGGTTGGTCAACGTGGATCACTCGAACGCTTGCTGATAAAGCTGAATTGGTTGGTGGATTGTCGGTTGCCGCGATTCAACTTTCCATTGGTTTAGCAGCTGGTGTTGGTGGAATGACCTTTGACCAATTAGGGGTTAGTGGCATTTTTATCACGGCCACGATTATTTGTATTATAGGTGCCATCATTACCGCCTTGTGTTTTAGTTTATATAAAAAAGCAACAGGCAACCTTGCTTAATTAATCTTATATAGATAAAAAGGATCACAAATGAAATTCAAGTTTACGACTTTAGTGTTTATGCTAACTTTTGTACAAACAACACTTGCGAACACGGCAGAAGTGGCTGTGCAACATTTTCCAAATCCATCAACAGTGAGTCAGGCATTACAACCTTTAGTCTCTGGCGACCCCCCTTCCTTTTGGAAGGATCATCCTAAAACTAATTCCGAATGGCATCAATGGGTTGATACGATTGCTGCCCAAACATTAAAAACACTTCCTACGTTAAAAGAACGAATGCAAGTCAGTGTTACAGCTACGCAGCTTGGTAATGTTAATGCCTTTATGGTCACACCTAAAACGATTGCACCATATAATCAAAATCGTATCTTATTACATTTTCATGGCGGTGGTTATGTGCTTAATCCAGGTGAGGCAGGTACCGCTGAAGCAATTATGATGGCGGAATATGGAAAAATCAACGTCATTTCAATTGATTATCGAATGGCACCAGACTTTCTGTTTCCAGCGGCCGTAGACGATGCACTAACAGCCTATCGCGAATTGCTTAAACAGTATCCTGCCGAGAATATTGGCGTATTTGGCACCTCAACTGGCGGTGGTATGACACTAGCCTTAATGCTAAATGCCAAAGCTCACGACCTACCTTTACCAGCGGCGATCGTTGTTGGCACGCCTTGGACCGATTTAAGTAAAACTGGTGATTCCTATTTTACGCATGAGGGGATTGATAATGTGCTCGTCAGTTATGACGGCTGGTTGGGAGACGCAGCCAAACTGTATGCTGGCGATCATGATCTTAAAGAGCCACTATTATCTCCCATTTATGGTGACGTGAATGATTTTCCACCAACGCTGTTAGTTACGGGAACGCGCGATCTATTTTTAAGTAACACAATCAGAATGCATTTGAAATTACGAGATGCCGGCGTGGCTGCTGATTTAGTGGTGCTAGAAGGCGTATCTCATGCCCAATATTTAATGGTTTCTGATGCGCCAGAAGCCCAGCGTTATTTTAATGAAGCAAGTCAGTTTTTTGATCAGTATCTAGCTAACTAATTCTCACTCTAGGCGATATCATCATGATAAATAGACATCCATTACGACAATTAAACTTGTTTATAACCGCATTTATTACACTTTTGATGAGTTTCTCGGCGTTTAGTCAAAAAACTGAAAGTGCAACATTAGCAAAAATAAAACTGACTATTGACGATCAGCAAGTGATTGTCAATTTACTCGATACTCCTGCCAGTCATCAGCTACTGGCACTGCTACCTTTAACACTGACTTTTAGTGATTATGTTGGAGCCGAGAAGATCGCTTATCTGCCACAACGCTTAATTACTCAAGGTATGGCAAGTGCCGCTCATATTTCTGGGGATTTTACTTATTATGCGCCTTGGGGGAATTTGGCTCTGTTTTATCAAGGTGTAGGAACTAATTCACAATTGTTTACATTGGGTCATATTGAGTCTGGCCGAACCGTATTAGCAAATTTAAAACAGGATTTTGTGGCAACACTAAGTCGTGTGGAGTAAATTAAATAAGGCATTAAAATATAAAAAAGTGGATTTATAAAATAGTGGTAATATTATTACTTTTATCCGTTGCACTGGCAATCGCTTACCCAAGTTGGCGAGCAGCTATTTCGTACTGTTGAAACAAGTTTTGCTAAAATGGATAACGAACTTCAACAGATTGAAAACTATCGAAATTGACCATCTGGCTTAGTGCGTATTAACTGTGGACTACAAGTGATTGAGACGCTACTACTCTCTAAATTAGCCCATTTTAAGGACAAATATCCTGATATTCAGTTTGAGTTTATTAGTAATAATCGTTTTGTTGATATTGTTGCAAAAGGATTTGATGTGGGTATTCGTTTTGGTAGTGATGTTGCGGAAGATATGGTCGCTTTTTGCATTAGTCAACCTATGAAAATGGCGGTTGTAGCAACGGCTGATTATTTTCAAAAAAAGGATTTCCTAGCACGATACAAAAGTTAACACAACATCAAGGTATTAGTTATCGTTTATCCAACGGACATCTTTTTTAGTGGCAATTTGAATACTCAGGTCAAATTGTTAAAATCACCCCACAAGGACAATGGATTTTAAATGATGATTATCCAACGCTCGTTGCCGCAAAAATGGGATTAGGGATTGCTTATTTACCCGAAGAACTGATTGCAAAGGAACTGGTTAATGGTCAACTCATCCGCATTTTTAATGAGTATAGCTATACTTTTCCATTTTTATACCTCTACTATCCACATCGCAATATATCATCCGCATTACGGGTTGTGGTGAATACGTTGAGGGTTTAAATTTAAATGTGAAGATTTAGAGGATTGTTCAATTTTTAAGAAATAAAATTATAATCGTTATTAAGGCAAAGTTATGAAATCTATTTTTCCAGCCCTGTTATAGGACTCGGATAACTTAACTAATATGTTGAATAAAAATAAAAAATTTAGTTAATGTTTTTTTCTGTATCCTGTTTGGTATCCGATTTAATGCTAGATTTAGGATAATTGCAGTTGAACTCGGTTGAGTAAGGATTTCTTGAAAGTGTTTGTATATAAGGGTTTGATTGACTTAGGTAGAGTTGTGTAGATATGTTAATGGTGGGTGGTCGGGACTTGAAAAACGTCTTTTAAACCATTTTGGGTAAATGATTTCTATTTTTTATATTCGTTAGTGTACCCCAAAAATAAAAAGTAACCCCTAAAATTGGGTATTTTTAGTACTCACTTATTTTTGATTTAAAGTTGATTTTTCGTGGATGTAAAAATCTGTCCAAAGAGACTGCACCCAAATTTGAGTGGTAAAGAAATTAACTACCCCCATTAAAATAAAATTTTATAAAAAACTGTACATACTATACATGATTTCTTATAAGGCCTATTGTATAAGGGTTTGTGCTATGTATAGTCGGCATTTTAACTATACATAACTCTACATTCGAACTGTACATAATTCAGTGGTGTAAAAATTTTTTATTAGATTAGCTAAATAATGGACTATTTATTTTTATGATTTTGATTATTCCAAGTCAACTATAATGTTATACTTAAGGGAATAAACTTCAATGCGGTTAAGTTGTATTTTCTATATCCAACATCTTTAGGAGATTATAATGAATAGAGAAACATTATTTAACTATGCCAAAAAACATTTTCATTCAGAACCTAATTATCTGTGGGAAAATTTACCTAATTATGCAGTATTGCGACATCATCAAGATGGTGATAAATGGTATGCTATTGTTATGAATGTATCTGGCTCAAAACTTGGTATAAAAGATGATAAAGAGATTGATATTCTGGATATTAAAGCAAGACCTGAACATATAGGATCTTTAAGGAAAAAAGAAGGTATTTTGCCAGCATATCATATGAATAAAGAACATTGGATCAGCATTATTCTTTCTGGACCTTTATCAGATAAAGAAATATTCGATTTACTTACCGAAAGTTATCACTTAACTTCAAAGTAATTTTAGCCTTAGCTTTAGTATATTTGTTTATTTCCTTAAGTATCTATTTTGTATAATACAAAAAACCACCAATCAAGGCGGTTAGAATATTCATAAACAAAAAAGCAGGCTCATCTGCTTTAGGTAACCAATTTATACAGCTTATTATGATTTCTAACCTTGTTCATCTTCACCAAATTTTTGGATACAAAAATCAATAAAACATCTTAGTTTAGGTAAAACATGGCGATTAGATGCATAAAGAATATGCATGGGTCGGGTTGGTACATGATAATCAGGTAAAAGATGAACTAACAGTCCTTTTTCTATTGCTGGTGTCACCATTTCGGCTGATTGTAACATAATACCTAATCCAGCAATGGCAGCTGGTAATAGTGCATCACCACTGTCGGTCATGAATCGCCCTGATACAGGTACAGAAAAATGACCTTCAGCTCCCTCAAATTGCCAATGAGTTTGTAATGTTGTGTGAGAAAAACCTAAACATTCGTGATATTTAAGATCTTTTGGTGAATTAATCGGTGGTGAGGATTTTAAATATAAAGGGGCAGCACACAAAATCAACTGGTAAGGTTTTAATTTTCTTGCAATTAATCCACTATCAGGTAATTCGCCAACTCTGAAAACTAAATCAAATCCTTCATCAATTAAATCAACAATACGATTAGTAAGTGATAAATCAATGGAAATTTCTGGATAAGTGCTTAAAAACTCGGGTAACTGAGGTGCTAATGCATGAGTGCCAAATGTTGTTGGTGCACTAATCTTAATTCGCCCTCGAGGTATGGCATTAATTTGTGCTGCAATCGCTTCTGACTCTTCAACTTCGGCAAGAATATTTTTGGCACGTTCATAAAATGCACGTCCTACTTCGGTTAAGCTCTGGTGACGAGTTGTTCTATTTAACAAACGAACATTTAGGTGTTCTTCAAGCATTCGGACATGTTTACCGACTAATTGTGGTGACATATTAAATACGTTCGCTGTAGCCGAAAATGAGCCTAATTCAACGGCTTTCACAAAAACAGACATAGAAGTTAATCTATCCATTAGAAACAATTTGTTTTTAAATATGAAATATAACTGAAATTTATCACTTTTTATTTCTATTGTATAGTTTTATCAATTCATTCATAAACAGGAGATAAAAATGAAAATTGCTATTATTGGAACAGGAAATATGGGGACAGGACTTGCAAATGTACTTGCCACAACAAATCATGATATTGTAATTGCAAGCAGAAACTCAGCAAAAGCTCAGACTCTCGCAAAAAATATAGGCGCTGAAAGCGGTTGTATTGAAACTGCGGTAAAATCAGCCGAAATGGTGATTTTAGCACTACCTTATCAAGCCGTAAAAGAGGTATTACTCTCTTGTGGTGATTTAACCGATAAAATATTAATTGATATAACTAACCCAGTTACGGAAGACTTTAAAGAGTTACTGATTGGTCATGTCACATCAGGCGCAGAAGAAATTCAAGCATTGGCACCAAAGGCGAAAATCGTAAAAGCATTTAATACTATCTTTGCTCAATTATTACCTACATCAGCACGAACAAAACAAACTTTGCAAGTTTTTATTGCTTCTGATGATGATAACGCGAAAACCGTTGTATCAAACATTGCTAATTCAATTGGATTTGAACCGATTGACGCTGGTTCTTTGTGTAATAGTCGTTTTATTGAACCTATTGGTGCAATGAATATTCATTTTGCCTTTTTCCTTGGGCAAGGACCAACTGTAGCCCCGATTTGGGTCAAAGCATAAATACGAAAATAATAGTCAATTTTGTTATTTAATTCATAATAAACAAAATGATATTAAAATTTATATTTCTAAATAGTCGCCATGTACGGTCTATATTTTAACTCTATATTCGTACTATACAAAAAAACCGCCAATCAAGGCGGTTTAAACATTAATAAATAATTAGCTTTAGATAGGCTCTTCCGCTTTAGGTAACCAGTCTTTGCTGACGTTTAAATTAAGTTCTAAATTAGTTTTATTTCCTGCTGTATAGCGCTTCTTCATGTATTGCTTGCCGTTCTCGTTCATTGCATAACTTAAAGATGTGCCGAACTGGGTAAGGGATAGGGGATTATTCAGCCCTGTGTTACGGATGTATTCGATATAAGCATGGTAAAGATACTTTCTTGGATTAAATGGCGTAATTCCAAGATTTCCTATTAACATACCGGTAGGGTTGTTTAACGCGTCAAAATAGCTACAGAAATCGACTAAATGGTCCGATTCTCTTTTAATAGTCGTTGCTTCTTCTGATTGTTGCTGTTTATGTAATCGTTCTTTAGCGTCATTAGGGTTAGCGAACTCATTAAGTAGCAGTCTAACAATTGAGGGTAGCTCTTGCTCTATTTTGCTAACCAGGTTTAAATCTCGCTCTTTTTCTGGTATAACCTCGCCAAAGTGAAATATTACTCTTCGCCTTGATATGCCCCCGTTGCGCTCATTAAATCGCATGGCTTCGTTGTTAATTACTAACACTACTGCTGGAATCTTGCAGGGATAGGGTTGCTTATGTTTAGGGTCAATTGCGACTTCATCACCGCCAGTAATCGCTTTTAATCCTGCGCCACTGCCCATGTAACGTGGTTGGTCGGGTAATATGACTAATGAGTAACCCACGATTAAGGCTCTGTCCCTTGCCTTTTCTAATGCGTCCATAGTGCCTATTACAGTATTGTTTTTACCTGATAACATCGTCGCAATTTCAGCAAAAACACTTTTACCGCGTTAATAATTGCCATTCAATCAAGCAACGCGTTTGTAATTCGATTCGGGCCATAGCAAGGGATTGCATAAATTGGGGAAGCTCTTGCGCGTTTATTGTTGGCATCTGCCCTTTTATAGGGCTTTCAAAAGCATCTTTTATCTTGGCTGCTGGGTTAGCATCAATCAAGCCTATATTCACCGCATAAAACATAATCTCATTGATACGTTGGCAAAGTCTTTTAATTGTTTCTAATTTACCATTAGCTCTTAGTGGCTCCATGGCCTTAATAAATTCTTTTGCTTTTAATTTAAAGATTGATTTATCACCAATATAAGGAAATAAATGTAACTCTAACGATTCCCACGTTCTTTTAAGGTGCTTTCAGTTACTCCTTTACCACTTTTAACTTTAAACCAATCAGCGGCTACCTTTTTAAAGGTGCTAGTAATTTCGTCATGCTTGCGTTGTTCTTGTTCTGCTTTGTGCTCTTGAGGATCTACACCTTACTTTATTAATTCTCGCGCTTCATCTCGTTGTTTTCGTGTTTGCTGTAGTGAAACCTCAGGATAACTACCGAAGCTAATTAATGCGCCCTTTTTGGTATACGGACGAGTATACTTAAAACGCCAGATTTTAGAATTATTCGATTTAACTAAGAGATACATACCACCGCCATCAAATAAAGAGTAATCTTTATCTCTTTGTTTGGCGGTTTTTATTTGGGTGTCTGTTAATGGATGTGTTTTCCTTCCCATAATTATTTAAGGTATACGATATATAGGTATATTGCATCTGTATACCTAAGCGTATACCTAAAAATTATGGTTGTAAATGTACTTTACTGATACTTAATGGGCAATGAAATAGACATTAAGGCTTGTTATTACTGGATTTGGTGTACTTTGTAGGGTTTAAAAGAATGTTACTGATTATTGAATTGGTGGAGCCAAGGGGGATCGAACCCCTGACCTCAACGCTGCCAGCGTTGCGCTCTCCCAGCTGAGCTATGGCCCCTAAAGGGATAAAAAACTGTGGCTAATAATATGCAACTAGTTAAATGGTGTCAAATAATTTAATATTATTTGCTCAAAAAACAAGCTAATAAAGCTCTGTCATAGACTGACAGAGCTTAAATGATTAACGTAAAATTGCGTTTTGATCCGCGCCTTCTGCTTCAACTTTTGGAGGCATAAAGTGTTCACGTTTCACACCTAATTTAAGTGACATATATGCTGCTACATAAATTGATGAAATTGTACCTAACACAATACCAACCCCTAATGTTTCAGAAAAACCTTTTAACATTGAACCACCGAAGATATATAAGATAATAACAACGGCTAATGTTGTACCAGATGTCATTAAGGTTCGATGTAATGTTTGAGTTAATGAAATGTTGATAACATCATATGGCGACGCACGTCGTATTTTTCTAAAATTCTCACGAATTCGGTCGAATACAACGATAGTATCATTAAGTGAATAACCAATGATAGATAACATTGCTGCAATAATGGTTAAATCTAACTCACGATCAAAGAGAGATAAATAGCCAGCAGTAATAACTACGTCATGCGCTAATGCTACTACAGCACCTGTACCAAATCGCCATTCAAATCGAAATGCAATATAAATTAAGATACAAATTAATGCGGCGCAGATCGCCAAAATACCATCTTGAGCTAATTCAGAACCAACCGTAGGACCAACGAATTCAACTCGCTTAATTTCAGCATTACTATCAATATCTTTATGTACTAAATTAGAGATTTTAGTACCTAATGCATTATCAATTGCAGATGATGCACTACCCTCATTTTGATTGGCGGTGGCTAATCGGATAATAATATCTTTACTGCTACCATAATACTGAACAACTGGCTCATGATAACCTGCATCACGTAAACTATTACGTAAATCATCAAGATTTACAGCTTTAGTTACTGTCAGTTCAACTGTGGTACCACCGGTAAAATCCTGTCCAAGATTAAAGCCTTTAACAAGAACTACCACAAATGAAGCAACAACCAATAACATTGAGATAACAAAAGCAATAAAGCCAAATTTTAAAAAGTCGAGTACTCTTCGTCCATGATTTAATTCTCTAACATCATGATTTTCTTTTTTATTAATAGTCACAATAAACCTCTAAATTGATAACTTATTGACGCGACGACCACCATAAATAAGATTGGCCAGAGCTCGAGTCCCTACGATCGAGGTAAACATCGATGTTACAATACCGATACCTAATGTAATGGCAAAGCCTTTGATAGAACCTGTACCTACTGCATAAAGAATAATCGCAGTTATCAATGTAGTAATATTGGCGTCAAAAATACTACTCCAAGCACCAGCATAACCTTCGTTAATTGCATGTTGGACACCTCGACCATTACTGAGCTCTTCTTTTATACGCTCATTAATTAAGACATTCGCATCGACCGCCATACCTACAGTTAGTACGATACCTGCAATCCCTGGCATACTTAATGTTGCTCCAGGTAATAAAGACATTGCACCAACAATTAAAATTAAGTTTGCAACTAATGCAAGACTAGCAAATACACCAAATAGACGATATACCACTAACATAAAGATTACCGAAATTAATAATCCCCATACACAAGATTCTAAACCTTGAGTGATATTTTCTTGCCCCATTGATGGCCCAACGGTACGTTCTTCGATTATTTGGATCGGCGCAATCAAGGCCCCTGCTCTTAATAGTAGTGATAAATTTCTAGCTTCATCAACACTACTAATCCCAGTTACTTGGAATCGGTCACTAAAAATACCTTGGATCGTTGCTACATTGATAACTCTCTCTTGTTTTTCAAGAATAGGTTTATCATTTTCATCACGTTTTCCAGTATCTTTATATTCAACAAATAATGTTGCCATTGCTTTTTTCAGATGTTTCTGCGTGAAATCAAGCATGGTTTTGCCACCAGCACTATCTAAGTTAATAGAAACTTCAGGTTGGCTATATTCATTTACTCTAAATGAAGAATCGGTAATATGATCACCCGTTAATACCACACGTTTATAAAGTAAGACCGGACGACCATTTTCCATATATTTTATTTCAGAACCATATGGAACACGCATTTCACCTTTTAAAATAGCTTCTAAATTAGTTGAACCATCTTCATTTACTTGTCTAAACTCGAGGGTTGCAGTTGCACCTAAAATTCGTTTAGCTAATGCAGTATCTTGAATACCAGGTAACTCAACAACAATACGATCAGATCCTTGACGTTGAACAATTGGTTCAGCAACACCTAATTGATTAACACGATTACGCAAAATGGTGGTATTTTGTTGTACAGCATCACTTTTAGCTTGTTGTAGGCGCTGTTGGCTAACACTAATAACGATGCTATTTTCACTTTGCGAAGTTAATTCATAATCTAGCAATCCATTAATTTTAGTAATGGCTTTGTTTCGATCTTCTGTATTATCGAATTGCATTAAGATTTGTTGATTACTACTTTTATTTAATGCTTTGTAATTTAGATTATTTTTATTGAACTCTGCTTTTAAATTTTCAATCGATTGTTCTGTCAATTTACTTAACGCAGTAGTCATATCGACTTCCATTAAGAAATGCACACCGCCACGCAAATCGAGCCCTAATTTCATGGGTTCGGCACCAATCATCGTTAACCATGATGGTGTTGCAGGCGCTAGATTTAGTGCAACAGTATAATCATCACCTAATTCTTGTGATATCAATTCCTTAGCTTTCAGCTGAGTATCATTATCACTTAAACGAATTAAAATAGATTTATTTTCATAAACCAGTGATTTAGGTTCAATTTGATTTTTCACCAAAAGTTGTTTGACTTTATCTTGCGTAGCAACATTAATTTCGGCACTATTTGAACCTGAAATTTGTATAGCGGGATCTTCACCATAAATATTTGGAAGAGCATAAAGTAGGCCGACGCAAATCACGACGACCAACATAATGTACTTCCACAAAGGATAGCGATTTAGCACGACATATTCTCTTGTGGGATTAGATAATTAATACAATGAATTATAATAGGAAAATCTATTATAATGATTTCATTGTTCCTTTTGGTAATACTGATGTGATAAAGTCACGTTTGATAACAACTTCAGTTGTATCATTTAACTCTAACACAATATAACCATTTTCATTAACTTTTGATACTCGACCAATAAGTCCACCATTAGTTAATACTTCATCACCTTTTGAAATAGAAGCCATTAACTCGCGATGTGCTTTAGCACGTTTTTGTTGTGGACGCATAATCATAAAATAGAAAAATAGTCCAAACACGACTAACATGATAGGTAAAAAATAAGGATTTGCTTCAGCACTAGCACCATCAGCTGCGTATGCATTAGAAATAAAAAAGTCCATATTGGTCCTCTTAATGTATATAAAAATATTAAAGTGCAGAATTATAACACAATAAATAAATCGATTATTAACTATTTCTTGCCAATATCTTTTAAGTCAACAACAAATATCGTTATTATTAACTATTTTATTCAATTAACTAAATAAATACAGTACCCACCAACAATGAACCAGCAAAAAATTAAGTCGTTAAATATTGTGCCATACTTACCAGGTTAAATAACCATTTAGGATAAACACCACATACCATGGTTAAAAATGCTGCGATAACAATAAACAATTCACTCACTTTTATATCTCGCCACTTCAATTTAATAATAGAATTATTACTTGAGAAATCATCACGATTGATAGGCCTGATATAAAGATTGAGAATAAGTCTTGAGTAGAAATATAATCCTATGGTACTACCAATCACTACTGCAGCAATTAACCACCATAATTCAGCCGTAACCCCTAATAGAACTAAAAGAAAACGTCCCACAAAACCCGCAGTAAGTGGTGCTCCTGCTAGAGATAATAAACCGACTCCCATTGCTAAGGCTAAAATAGGTCGACGCCAAAATAATCCTGAAAGATCAATTTCCTTTTCATGATCCTGTAACTCATTGGAATGGGATTCTAAGCTGATCACACTTAAAACACAGATGTTGGCAAAAATGTAGCCAATTAAATAAACACCTATTGTTTCTAAAGCGAGCACTTGATACTGCACGGCAATTAATGCCAGCAAAAGATAACCAAAATGAGCAATTGATGAATAAGCCAGTAACCTTTTTAAGCTACTTTGCATTAATGCCGATAAATTTCCCCATAGAATTGAACAAAAGGCCATAATAACCAAAATAATACGGATTGTTTCATTATTCACTATTGGCGCTAATAAAAATAGTCTGGCAATAGCACAAAACACAGCAACTTTACCTACAGTTGATAGTAGTAATGAAACAACAGTCGGAGCCCCTTGATAAACGTCGGGTAACCAAAGTTGAAAAGGTACCAGCGAAAGTTTAAAACCAATACCAACTAACATTAAACAAATACCAATTAATAATAAAGTACTTGGATAAGTCATAGTTGATAATTGATAACTTAAACCACTAAATGTGAGCTCACCAGTAGTTGCATAATAGAAAGCAATTCCCATTAACAAAAATGAACTAGCAATGGCGGACAAAATCATATATTTAATCGCAGCTTCAAGCGCATGAGTTTGGATATATTGATAGCCGATTAAACCTATAAATGGAATTGAAAGCAACTCAATGCCAAGAAAGAATGACATTAAGTGGCTAGCATAAACTAAAGTTATTCCGCCTAACGCCATAAACAGTAAAATTAGATAGAATAATCCATGGTTGATTTTTTCTTGTACAAACCATCGATAAGCTAATGATGAAACCACAATTGAAATAATTAAAATTAAGCAGGTATAAAGTAATCCATAACCATCACAAGTAAATAATGCAGTAACATGACGTGCTTGCCATTCGTTATTGGTATCATACTGCTGAGTATCATCAACCTGAGGGAATGGTCCAACCATATCATTATTTTCCGCAACAGATTCGGTAACTTCTTCACTTGTTGAGGCGGTAGTTTCTTGCTCCGTAGGTACGGTATCAATAGCGACTGTTTGTTCTGTTGCAGATGTTGTTTCGGTATTCTCTGGTGGCGAAGAAACCGATATTTGCATATTATCACTACTAATATCTGATATTGCTTCGGTATTAAACGAAATTTTATACCCCAAAAATGCTGAGCCGATTAGTGCAAAAATTAATCCCGATATGGTTAAAGTAGCACATTTTTTAGTATCTATTTTAAAAATAAATAGTGCGATGAGCAAAATTATTATGGCAAAGCTCAATATAAATATTGGCAATAAAGCTATCATAAGTTATTACTCTCCCACTCGTTCGGTAATTATATATTGCAGTGTTTGGTTAACAATAGAATAAGACATATCTAAAACCATTTTTGGATATAATCCAATAAAAATTAATACAATAAGAACACTAGACAATAGAAAAATATCTTTTTTACTCAGCAAGTGTTTTGTAACCGTAATTTTATCAACTTCACCATAAAAAATAGGTTGCATGCGAATAATTAACGATATCGACAATAACAATAATCCAATTGTTAATAAAATAGTGTAATAAGGATATGAATTATAACTACCTAATAACATCATATAATTACCTATGAAGTTAGCTGTTCCGGGAATACCTAACACAGCTAACATAAAAAACAGAGTAAAAGAAGACAAATACTTTACTTGCTCTTTTAAGCCAATAAATTGGTTAATATTTCGAGTTAAATAGCATTCTGCTAATAAACCACTTATTATAAACATGCCAACAATAGCTAAATTAATCGCTATCATTTGAATAACAACACCTTGGAAAGCAATAACTGAGCCGCTAAAGATAATCGCCGTCACAAACCCCATTAAAGCAATATGGATATAAGCAATCAGTTTCTTAATATCGGTTTGATTAAAAGCAAGTAACGCGGTGTAAAATAGCGTGCATATAGCTAATACTAAAATAAACGGCATAATCGCTAACGAAGCATTAGGGAAAAGAGGTATTACAAAACGTAATAAACCAAATGCCGCCGTATTAACTAATAAACCACTGATCATCATCGAACCACTTGTTGAAGATTCGATATGTGCATCAATAAACCAATTATGAAAAGGAATTAAAGGAATACGTATAATAAAAGCGGCTAAAAACCCTAGCATTAATAAAAATTCGGTATTACTTGAAATCGGCGTCTTAGTTAAAATTTGATAATCAAAAGTCCATTTTGCCGTTAGATTCCAGTTGATCAAAGCCAACGACACAATCGATATTAGCATTAGTAGGCTACTTATCTGAGTGTAAATTAAAAATTTACTAGCCCCATTAAAACGTAATTGAGAATTTAAATCGCGTCTGCCCCACAATGAAATTAAAAAATAAATTGGAATAGCTACCGCTTCCCAGAAGAAAAACATTAAAAACAGATCAGTAATTACGAATAACATCATAATCGCTGATGTCATAAATAATACACATAAATAAAACAATCCGACATTATTAAGATTTTCTTTACTAGAATAAACAATAACTAACAATACAATAAAGAGTGTTGAACTAATAATAATCAAAGATAAACCATCTAATACCAGATGAAAATGAATGCCAAGTAAAGGTATCCAATCAATATTAACTTCTTCAATCCAGTTTGGACTTTGTTCTAAAGCACTATTTGCATCTGCCCATAAAACAATTACCAAAATAAATGTGATTAATATGGTTGTAAGAGCAATCATCATTGGTAAACGTTGCCAACGCAACTGTATATCGGTTGAAGTCACGATTCTTTGTAAAAATACATGACAAAACCAACCAATAAATCCACCAATTACAGGTAAGAAAACAAGCCATAACAACATTAAGTTCACACCTTTATCAAATAAAAATCAATAACATTAATATAATAATGCTACCTATTACCATTGAAACCATATACCATCTTATTTGTCCATTTTCTAAACTGACAATATAGGCATTTATTTTCTTTATACCCCACATAATCCAATCATCCCATAAGGCTAGTGGATCCTTTTTCAATAAGTTTGCTAAATAAATATACGGTTTTACAAAAAAATTATTTAACAAATAGTCGAATCGCCAATCACTTTTACATAATTTTCCTAACGATTTGATCATCGGAGTATTAAGAATTTCATGAACTTCAGCATTCGGATGAGCATAAAGAATATATGCAATGACAAAACTTAATAGGGTTACTGCACACAATAATATTCTAAATGGGATTTGACCTTGTGTATCTAAATTGGCTAGTGGGATTATCCCTTGTATCGGTAATGGTAAGTAGATAAACAGTGCCGTAGTAAATATCAATAAAATAAAAATCGGATAATAATTTATTTTTCTGATTCTTATTATTTTTTCAATTTTAATTGAATGATGAAAAACTAAAAATATCAAACGCCAAATGCATAAACTCGACAATAAAATTCCTAATAAGCCAATAGTACCGGCCATTAAGCTATCTTGAGCCATTAAACCCCAGATAATATCGCCTTTAATATAAAAAGATGCGGAGACCCACGGTAAGGCACTAAGTGATAACATGATGACTAAGAAAATTGCATATAAGACTCTATTAGACTTTAACAAGCCACCAAGTTTATTGATGTCCCGTTCACCTTGGCACTGTTTGATTAAAATTGCAGAAGCAAGAATGAGTAAAGTGCTAGTTACAGTATAATTAATCAAACAACTTAATGATAAATTCCAGCTCTGCGTCGAAAATGCATAAAATAGATAACTTATTTGCGCTAAATTGATATAAGTTATAATCTGTTTTATATCATTTTGAACCAAAGCAATACTACTAGCAAAAATAACAGTTAAAGAAGCGAATAAAAGCATTATATAAAGCGTATCACTTGACATCATAAACAGATTACTTAGCCTTAGGACTAGATAAACACCAGCGAATATAACAGTAGATGATTGCAATAACGCGACAGCAGGCATCGGTGCTAGTGTTGTTTCTTTGAACCATGAATGCATTGGGAAAAGCGCTGATTTACTCATAGCGCCAAGGAATAACATCAACGTAATCCAAAAAATAATGTCTGAATCAACTGCTAAGTCATTATGTGCTTTTATTAAAATATCACTGATTTTTAATGTTTCTAAAGTCTGATAAAGTAAAAATATACCTATGATTAGAAAAATATCAGTTAAATGCATCATAACAAATGCTTTAACTGCTGCATAACTATTGCGAGTTTGTTTGTAGTAGATACCAATAAGTAAGTAAGTACTTATACTTACCCCTTCCCAACCAAGTAACATCACAAACAAATTATCAACAAGAACAACCGTTAACACACTTGCTATCAGTAAATTGCTATATGCATAAAAAGTGTAAATATCTTTCCTCGATTTTAAATAACAGGCAGCAAAAAAATAGATCAACAAACCAAAGAATGATATTAATACCAAGAATGTCAGTGATAAGCCATCTAGCGTTAAAGATATAGGAACATCAAAATCACCAACTGAAAACCAAGTCCATAAATTTCTTGTATAAACCAATGTCATATCTGGAACTGTATTGGTAGTAAAATCAATACAAGAAAATATTGTTATTAATCCAACAAGAAACATCGTACAAATCCCGATTAACATAACATTAATGGATTGTATTTGTCGCCCAAAACAGACTAATATCAAGAAAGATAGCAATGGAACAATGATAGTTAAATAAAGTAAATTCATCCTTTCATTTCACTCAATGAGTCAATATTAAAGTTTTTACGTCGATAAATTAATTTTACCAATAAAGCAAGCCCGACCGATATTTGAGCTAATACAGCGGTTACCGCTAATATAGCAAGCACCTCTCCATCGGATTGCTGCCAATAACTACTTGCGACAAAAAGTGCAGCGATGGCCCCATTATTCATGATGACAAGACTTAACAATAAGAAATAGAGATTACGTCTAATCATTACCCCT
Source organism: Gilliamella sp. LMG 34362 (assembly GCF_984569125.1). Lineage (NCBI taxonomy): Bacteria > Pseudomonadati > Pseudomonadota > Gammaproteobacteria > Orbales > Orbaceae > Gilliamella > Gilliamella sp. LMG 34362. Next base: position 2,548,089 of record NZ_OZ474902.1, read on the forward strand.
AAAAGTCCTATTACAAATAAGATTGAGGCAAAAATCAAACCATACATAAGTGGTATCACATTATTTCTCCGACAGCATTCGATGCATAAAATGATAAGATATAACTGCAGCGCCTAACAGTAAAAACGCAGCTAACTCAGCCATTAATACATAAGCATAGATTGACATTTGGTGCATCAATTCATGCGATTCAGTGAACTGCGTATAGTCAGTACTTACTACGCCATAAATAAGAACAACTAATAAAATAAATGCTAAAACTAATGGCCCTAGCCAAATTTTGGGGCTAATACCATGTTTACCATTTTCAACATTGTCACGACGAATTTCCAGCATTAAAGAAACAGCCCTAAACAGGATGACACCTCCGCTAATAAACAAGAGAATATATAAAACAGCCGAAATATATGTTTCAAGTAGAATAAATATTAATGCTGATGCAAAAAGGGATATAGCCAGATATAAAATTGCTTTTTCTACTCGCCGACAAAAAATCACTTTTATACTTGCAACAACAGCAATTATCGATGCGATATAAAAAACAACGATCATTAATTCATCCAATACCTATTCATAATGTCATTAGTATATACTTAATTGACAACAATATACAGTTTACTAACCTAGTGTTAATACAAAAAAGTCTTTCTAAATAGAATTTTAACTTTTCATGATAGTAAGAATATTCATTTAGCAAATATAATAAAAACAATAGAAATAATAAAATCCATAAAATTTTATTATTTAAATTCAATACAACATTGTTATAAAGTATATATCCTGAGCGATTAACCTATATTTATACCGTTTTCTTTAAATTGTCATTTTAATCGTGCAGCTTAAAGGTACTTAGGCAAAATATAAACAAGTAGAGAATAGAATGAATAATCAATACTCATCAATGCGAAGCAACGTCAACATGTTAGGCACCTTATTGGGCGATGCAATTAAACGCGCAACAGGTAATGAAACTTTCGATTTAGTCGAAAAAATCCGTCAGTTATCCAAATCGGCGCAACAAGGAAATAAACAAGCGCATAACGAATTACTTAAGTTAATAGAGAATCTTAATGATCAAGATCTACTTCATGTTGCACGTGCATTTAACCAATTTTTAAATTTAGTTAACACTGCTGCAGAGTATTATGGTATTTCGCCTCATGGCGAAGCATCAAGCAGTCCTAAAAAAATGACTGAATTATTCAAATCACTTAAAAACTTAAATTTTTCCCCTCAGACTATTTCACAAGCGATTGATAATTTATCTATTGAGTTAGTACTTACTGCTCATCCAACGGAAATCAACCGCCGCACAATGATTAATACTTATACCGCAATTAATAGTTGCTTATCACAACTTGACCATAATGATTTAGCCGATTATGAAAAAGAACGGATTATGCGTCGTTTAAAACAGCTCGTTTGCCAAGCATGGTATACCGATGAAATTCGTAAAAAACGTCCTACTCCTCTTGATGAAGCTAAGTGGGGATTTTCGGTTATTGAAGATAGTTTATGGGAAGGTGTTCCTTTATTTTTACGTGAGTTCAATGACCAGCTAGTTGATTCCTTTAATGAAGAACTATCCGTTGAACATGTACCCGTTAAATTTACCTCATGGATGGGCGGAGATCGAGATGGCAACCCAAATGTGACAGCAAAGGTGACTGAAAAGGTCATGTTACAAGCCAGATTAAAAGCAATCGAATTATTTTTAGCTGATATTCAGATTTTAGTTCGTGAATTATCCATGACAGAATGTAGTCAATCGGTTATTGATTTATTAAACGAACAAAATAAAACAGCATCAGAGCCTTACCGAGCAGTAATGAAACAACTACGGTCTCGTTTAGTTAAAACTCATAGTTATATCGTTTCTCTATTAAACAATGAGCAAGTTTTAGCACCAGCCGATCTGTTGACTAAAAATGAACAATTATGGACACCACTTTATATCTGTTATGAATCTTTAATAGAGAATGGCATGTCAACTATTGCCCATGGGCCATTATTAGATACATTAAGACGTATTAAAAGCTTTGGGTTGCAATTAGTTCGATTAGATATTCGCCAAGATAGTTCTGTACACACAGAAGCATTAGACGCCTTAACTAAAGAACTTAATTTAGGTAGTTACGCCTCATGGACAGAAGAAGAAAAACAGGAATTTTTATTAGCTGAATTACAATCTAATCGACCATTACTTCCTTATAATTGGCAACCTGATGAAATGGTTCAAGAAGTATTAGATACCTGCCGAGTTATCAAAAAAGCTGGTGAGGAATCAATTGCTTCTTATGTAATTTCAATGGCCAAAGCACCTTCTGATATTTTGGCTGTTTATTTACTTCTAAAAAGTGTTGATTGCCAAAAAAATATTCCTGTTGCGCCTTTATTTGAAACCTTAGAAGATTTAAATAATGCTAAATCTGTTATGCAAAAACTTTTAGATATTCCTTGGTATCGTGAAAAGATCAATGGCAAACAGATGGTAATGATTGGCTATTCAGATTCAGCGAAAGATGCAGGATCGCTTGCTGCGTCATGGGCACAATATCGGTCACAAGAAGAACTAGTCAATTTATTTGAAAAATATAATATCAACTTAGTATTATTCCATGGTCGTGGTGGTTCAATTGGACGTGGTGGTGCACCAGCTCATGCGGCTTTACTTTCACAACCACCAGGATCACTTAAAGGTGGTTTACGTGTTACCGAACAAGGTGAGATGATTAGATTTAAGCTTGGTTTACCTGAGGTTGCACTTAGTAGTTTAATGCTTTATGCCTCAGCGATTTTACAAGCAAATTTACTTCCACCTCCAGAGCCTAAGCAAGTCTGGCGAGATATTATGGATGAAATGTCAGATTATTCTTGCCAATGCTATCGAAGCTATGTTCGAGAAAAAGCTGAATTTGTCGATTATTTTAGAGCCGTTACACCAGAAGCTGAACTAGGTAGATTACCATTAGGTTCTCGTCCACAAAAACGTCGAACAGGTGGGGGGATTGAGAGCCTACGAGCAATACCATGGATTTTTGCTTGGACACAAAACCGTTTAATGGTGCCATCATGGCTTGGTGCAGGTAGTGCACTTAGAGTTGTTATCAGTGAAGGCAAAAAAGAGCAATTGCAAGATATGTATCATAATTGGCCATTTTTTAATGCTCGTTTAGGAATGCTAGAAATGGTTTATGCCAAAGCAGCACCAAATATTCATGAATATTATGAACAACGTCTAGTTTCTTCTACATTATGGCCATTAGGTGATGAATTAAGAAATTTATTAACTGAAGATATCAATACTGTACTAACGATCACAGATGATATTAGCTTAATGGCAGACTTGCCATGGATTGCCGAATCAGTCGCATTGCGTAATACTTATATTGAACCTCTTAACTTATTGCAAGCCGAATTATTGAGTCGTTCTCGTAAAAATAATGATGAAAATAGTATCGTTGAACAAGGATTAATGATAACTATTTCAGGTATTGCAGCTGGAATGCGAAATTCAGGATAATAAAAAAGGGCTTATTCGCCCTTTTTATTTTGAGAAAGTTGTTCCAAATATGCTTTAGCATCTTCATCACCTTGCTCGCTAGCTTTGGTGAACCAATAGATAGCTAACTTGATATTTTGTTTAACATCCTGACCTTCAAGGTATTTAATAGCTAAATTATATTGAGCATCAACACTTCCTTGATTGGCGGCTTTATTATACCAATCTATAGCTTTTTTCTCGTCTTTAGGGACCCCACCACCAACATCATACATAACAGCAATATTATATTGGGCATCAGCATTACCACCCTCGGCTGCTTTAGTAAACCAATAAGCTGCTTGAGTATTATCTGGTCTTGTCCCCGAGCCTGTTGCATACATAATACCTAAATTATACATTGCCAATACATGGCCTCGTTCTGCGGCTTGCGTATAAAAATAAAGTGCTGCAACATAATCCTGAGTTAAACCATCACCATTTTGAGACATTAATCCTAAATAATATTGTGCTTCAGCATTATTATCTTTTGCAGCTTGACTAAACCAATCAGCAGCAATCATTCGATCTTTTTCTACATCATCACCAAAAAAGTACATAATACCCAAATTTAAATAGGCATCATAAATACCTTGATCACCGGCTTGAGTAAAATAATTAATCGCAGCAGAAATATCTTTAGCAACTCCCTCTCCATTTTTATACATTAACGCTAAATTATATTTAGCTAAAGCGTAATTCTGATCTGCAGCCAATTTAAAAAATTTAAATGCTTCAGATAAATTTACTTTGGTTCCTAATCCATTTTGATACATATAGGCTAAATTGTTTTGTGCCCTAGCTGATCCCTGTTCAGCAGCTTTATTAAACCAAAAAAAGGCTCTTAAATCATTAACTTCAACACCTAATCCTTGTTTATAAATGGTACCGAGAGTATATTGTGATTGCATATCACCCTTTTCAGCAGCAAGTAATAAAGAAGGTATTAGTGAACTAGGATCGCTCACTTTTAATTCCGTATCAGGCTGTGTTTTAGCTTCAATTGCCATTACTCCACAAGAGATAAATAACATCAAAGCCAATATAATTTGAAGTTTTTTCATAATTGTCTAAATGCCATAATATTGGCAATAATTATACATAATTGCCCTAAAAGGGAATAGTTTTGTTTTGCAATAAACGTTATCCATTACTTTCCCCATTAATTAGTTAAATATATTACAAACCAAGTTCGTGCCAAATTTCATCAACATGGGCTACCACCTTTTCATCTTTCGTAATAATGCTACCCCATTCTCGATTTGTTTCGCCCTGCCACTTATTTGTAGCATCCAATCCCATTTTAGATCCCAAACCAGACACTGGTGAAGCGAAGTCTAGATAATCAATTGGAGTATTATCAACAAAAGTAGTATCTCGGTGTGGATCCATTCTTGTTGAGATCGCCCACATAACATCTTTCCAATCCCTTGCGTTAATATCATCATCACAAATAATAATAAATTTTGTATACATAAATTGTCTTAAATAAGACCAAACGCCCATCATGACTCTTTTGGCATGTCCTGGGTATTGTTTTTTAATTGTGACAATAGCAATACGGTAAGAACATCCCTCTGGTGGAAGATAAAAATCAACAATTTCAGGAAATTGCTTTTGCAATATTGGAATAAACACTTCATTTAATGCTAATCCCATTACAGCTGGTTCATCTGGAGGCCTACCGGTATAAGTGGAATGATAAATTGCATCTTTGCGTCGAGTTAAATGAGTCACCGTAAACACGGCAAATTTTTCAACTTCATTATAATAACCAGTATGATCACCGTAAGGGCCTTCAGCAGCTAGTTCTTTGGGATTGATATAACCTTCGAGAATAATTTCAGCTGTCGCTGGCACTTCTAATTCATTTGATAATGACTTCACAACTTCAGTTCGACTATTTCGTAACAATCCTGCAAAAGCGTATTCTGATAATGTATCTGGTACCGGCGTAACGGCACTTAATATAGTTGCCGGATCTGCGCCTATTGCGATACTAACTGGAAAATTTTCATTTGGATGAGATTTTTGCCATTCAGCAAAATCAAGCGCGCCACCTCGATGCGATAACCAACGCATGATTAATTTATTTTTACCTAATAATTGTAAGCGATAAACGCCAATATTTTGACGCTCTTTATGAGGCCCTTTGGTTACTGTTAACCCCCAAGTTACAAGTGGAGCAACATCTCCTGGCCAGCAATGCATAATAGGTAATTGAGTTAAATCGACCTCATCATCTTTAAAAATTAATTCCTGACAAGGTGCTGAAGACCGATGCTTTACCGGCATATTGAGAACTTGTTTATATTTAGGCAAAACATTAAAAAACTGTCGAATACCTTTCGGTGGTTCAGGCTCTCGTAAAAAAGCGAGTAATTCGCCAATTTCTCGCAATTGCGTGGTATCTTCACGTCCCATCGCCATAGCGACTCGTTTAGCCGTACCGAAAAGATTACACAATACTGGAATTTTATAACCAATTGGATTTTCGAATAATAATGCCGGGCCTTGTGAACGTAATACACGATCAGCGATTTCTGTCATTTCAAGATAAGGATTAACTGGATAACTAATTCGTTTCAGTTCGCCTTGCTGCTCAAGGTAATCTAAAAAATTTCGAAAATTAGATAATGCCATTATTACTCCTTTCAACTCTAAATTACATTAATCAAATACAAGCTGATAAATATTAACTAATCTGCATCGAAGTTTTCACTATATATAGGAACTTCTTTGATCTGATTACACTCAACAATTTTAGGTAATAAAATTTGAAACTGTTGCTGATCAACTTCAGTAAATTTATTTTGATCTACTTGATAAAATAGATAATCCTCAGCTTTATTATCTGTTTGAATCGAAGCTAACCAGTAATTACGATCATCACTATTTTCATTGGCAAAAATTTTAATAATGCTATTTTCTCGTTTCTCAGGTTGATTATGTAATTTATAATCGATAATTTTTTCGGCAATTTGAGAATCATACTCATCAAAAATAATGTAGTCACCTTGATTTGCTTTACATTTTTTTATATTTATCTCAGCATAACTGTTTGACATTAGAAAGAATAAACTAAACAACAAAAAGATATATTGGTTAAATTTCATTTTTGGTCTCTTAAATTAATTTTCTCAATTGAACCAATTTTACCAATAGCCTCACAATTATTTGGTGATACAGTAAGATTGGCTGCACTATTTATAGTTAACCATTGATAAGATAAATGTTCTGTAAGCACTGGCGTTATCTCATCACAAAGAGGTAAATAAAACCAATGCTCTTTATTTATCTTTATTTCTGGTGCATACCGATATCTGAACTGAGGGAAAATTTCAAATTCAACCACATGTTTTGCATCAATTAATTTAAGATTTTTTCCATTAATATCTATACCGGTCTCTTCAAAAACTTCACGAATTGCCGCCTCCCTTGGCAATTCATTTTCTTCCAAACTACCTGTAACTGATTGCCAAAAATTAGGATCATCTTTACGTTGCAACATAAGAACACGCTGAGTGCTTTTACAATAAATAACAACTAAAACTGACTCAGGGTTCTTATACTTTTGCATATAAATACCGTTACTTTTGGCTCACTTCGATACCAAGTTCCTTTAACGCTGCTGGATTAGCTGGACTAGGTGCATCAGTTAACAAACATGTTGCTGCAGTTGTTTTTGGAAAAGCAATAACATCACGGATATTATCTGTTCCAGTTAATAGCATAGTTAATCTATCTAAACCAAAGGCTAAACCTGCATGCGGTGGCGTACCATATTTTAGCGCATCAAGTAAGAAGCCAAATTTTTCACGTTGATCATCTTCATTAATACCTAAAATTGAGAATACGGCTTGTTGCATTTCACTTCGATGAATACGCACAGAACCACCACCGACTTCATAACCATTAATAACCATATCGTATGCATTAGCTACCGCATTTTCAGGGTTACTGATTAATTGCTCTGGAGTGAAATCCTTCGGTGACGTGAATGGATGATGCATAGCACTTAAGCCTTCGTCTGTTTCTTCAAACATAGGGAAATCAACAACCCAAAGTACTGCCCATTTATTCTCATCAGTTATACTTAAATCTTTACCGACTTTCAAACGTAAAGCCCCTAATGCATCACTAACAACTTTATAACTATCTGCACCAAATAGTAAAATATCACCATCTTTAGCATCAGCACGATTCAATAAAGCTTCCATTTGAGATTCATTAAAGAATTTAGCTACTGGGCTTTGTACACCAGCTAAACCTTTGTTACGTTCATTAACTTTGATCCAAGCCATACCTTTAGCGCCATATACCGAAATAAATTGCGTATAATCATCTAATTGTTTGCGCGTTAATTGTGCACCATTTGGTACGCAAAGCAGTGCAACGCGGCCTTTTGGATCATTCGCTGGCGTTGAAAATACTTTAAAATCGATATCTTTTACTAAATCAGCTACATCAATAATTTCCAGTGGATTACGTAAATCTGGTTTATCACTACCAAATCGTCGCATTGCTTCAGCAAAAGTTAATATTGGAAAACTACCTAAATCGACATTTTTCACATGTAACCAAAGTTCACGAATCATTTTCTCCATTATTTCACGTACTTGCTCAGCACTCATAAAAGAGGTTTCAACATCAATTTGGGTAAATTCTGGCTGACGATCAGCGCGAAGATCTTCATCACGAAAACATTTAACTATTTGATAATAGCGATCAAAGCCTGACATCATTAGCAGCTGTTTAAATAGCTGTGGCGATTGTGGTAGTGCATAAAACTCACCATTATGAACACGACTAGGTACAAGATAATCTCGAGCCCCTTCAGGTGTTGCTTTGGTTAACATTGGTGTTTCGATATCTAAAAAGCCATGTTCATTCATGAAAGAGCGAACAAATGCGGTAATTTGGGCTCGAGTTTTGAAAATGGTAGACATTTCCGGGCGACGCAAATCAATATAACGATATTTTAAACGCTGCTCTTCACTGTTATTTTGATTAAAATCAAGAGGTAAGATATCACTACGATTAAAAATAATCAGCTCTGTGGCCAAAATTTCAACTTCACCCGTTGCCATATCTTTATTAACTTGACCGTCAGGTCTTGCTCTTACTTTCCCTTTAATTTGAATACAAAATTCATTACGTAATTCGCCAGCTAATTCGTGTGCTTGTGGGTAATCAGGATCAAAAAAAACTTGCACAATTCCTTCACGATCACGCATATCAATAAAAATCATTCCACCTAAATCTCGGCGTTTATTGACCCATCCACATAGTGTGACTTCTTGATTAATATAACTTGCGTTTAATTGTCCGCAATAAATTGTTCTCATTAAATATATCCTGTGTACAATTGTCAAAAATGATAATTATTATAGAGCAATTTATCGGGGGATAAAGACCATCTATAAAAATAATCCTTATTTAATTTATTTATACTCAGTTTATGATAATAATTTTAATTTATATAATCATTTGTAAATTTATTTAAATTCAATAAGATAATTAATCAAAATACATCTTTTATAAATAAATTTGAAAAATGATTAATTTAATAACTTGTCATATCTGATATTTATTAATAAGCTTTAGGATTATTTAAATATTGTTTATTGGATATGAAAGCTTTAATTTCAATTGATTATACCAATGATTTCATTGCTGATGATGGAGCATTAACAACTGGCGCTGTGGGTCAACAAATTGAATCAGAAATGATAAATATAACTCAATCATTTATTAAAAATAATGAGTTTATCGTTTTTGCTATTGATGCTCATAATCCCTTAGATAAATACCATCCGGAAAATTCGCTATTTCCCCCTCACAATCTTGTTGGGACTGTTGGCCAACAATTATTTGGTAAATTACAGCAACTTTACCAACAACATCAATATTCAGACAATATCTACTGGATCAATAAACGTCACTACTCAGCATTTTGTGGTACGGATCTTGACCTCCGTTTACGCGAAAGACATATCACTGAAATCCATCTGATTGGCGTTTGTACTGATATTTGTATTTTACATACGGCTGTAGATGCCTATAACTTAGGTTATAAATTAGTTATTCATCAAAATGCTGTTGCAAGCTTTGATCCCATTGGCCATCAATGGGCTTTAAAGCATTTTCAAAATACCTTAGGAGCAACCGTAGTATAAGAAGTGCAGTGTAAAAATAGATAAAAAAATGAAGAAGGAGCAAGAATGGAAGTTTTACGAGACTATAAATTGCATTTAATTGCCTTTTTAGTAGTAATTATTTGTGAGCTTATCGGCAGACAAACTATATGGATTATTGCAGTTTATCCAATGCTATATGCAATGATTTTTGGTGGCATCATTAGCTTCCCAAAACTAAAAATATTAACCAACAAAAATATGCAAAATGCAAGTCTTGTGATGATGGTTACATTAATTCTACTTGTGGCAAAACTTGGCGTAGCTGTAGGCCCGAAAATTGATATGATTTTAGAAGATGCCAAGCTAGCCCTAATTTTTCAAGAATTAGGTCATTTTGCCGGAACCATTTTACTGGGCCTACCATTAGCAATGATATTAGGTATGAAACGAGAAGCCGTTGGGGCTACTTATTCGGTAGCTCGCGAACCTAATATCGCCATAGTTGCAGATAAATATGGTTTAGATTCACCCGAAGGTCGAGGTGTCATGGCTATGTATGTCTGCGGTACGCTTTATGGTGCGATTTGGATGAGTATTCTTGCCAGCTTAATAGCACAATTGAACATTTTACACCCATATGCGTTAGCAATGGGAGCTGGCGTAGGTAGTGGAAGTATGATGGCAGCCTCACTTGCACCAATAAGTGATTTATACCCTGACTTATCAGAAAACATTAATGCTTATGCTACCACAGCGAATTTAATGTCGGGAATGGTGGGCATGTATATTTACACACTATTTTCTTTGCCTTTCGCTTCTTTTATGTATAACACTTTAGACCGTTTCCGACGCAAGAAATAAGGATGTCATAATGAAGATTTTTGAGACGATTTTTGTATTTATTTTAGTCGCCATTATTATGGCAGCTGGTAACACCGTGGGATATAAAATTGATTTGATTTCATCGCTTGAAGCAGTAGCGATGCTAGTTATTATCTCTATTGTAGGACTGTTAATCAGTAAGTTACCTGGATTTAATAAATTACCGGTAATTTTATGGGTATCTGTGGTTGCAGCTATCATGTCAGCACCAATATTCCCATACCATCAAGAAATTGTTGCAATTACTGATCAAGTGTCATTACTTGCTGTTTGTACTCCTATACTTGCTTATGCAGGATTGGCTATCGGTAAAGATCTTGCACTATTTAAAAATATATCTTGGCGCATTATTCCCGTATCTTTAGCTGTTTTTTCTGGTACATTTATTTTTGCCGCTATAATTGCTCAAGTCACACTACACTGGGAAGGCGTTATCTAAATTTAGATAAGGATTTTATTTATGACAAAAGAAGAACTAAAGAAAAAAGTTTGCGATGCAATTGCAAATCGAAAAGCAGATATCAAGTCAATTGCCGAAGCAATTTGGTCAGAACCAGAGCTTGGTTACAAAGAACATAAAACCGCTAAAAAAGTAGAAGATGCTTTTGAAAAATTGGGTGTTCCTTTTAAAAATAAATTAGCCTTAACCGGGGTAAAAGGTCGTCTTAAAGGCGGTAAAGGTAGCAAATATAGTATAGCGGTTATTGGTGAGCTAGATGCTATCATCTGTGCCGACCACCCAGCTGCTGATGAAACATCAGGTGCAGCTCACTGCTGTGGACATAATGCCCAAATAGCCAACATGATGGCGGTTACCATGGGATTAATTGACTCAGGTGCAATGGAATTTTTAGCTGGTGATGTAGTACCATTTGCCGTTCCTGCAGAAGAATATGTTGAAATTACTTATCGAAATCGATTAATAGAAGAAGGTAAGATTAAATATATTGGTGGTAAACCAGAATTAATTTCACGTGGTGATTTTGATGATGTTGATATGGCATTACAAATACATTTAACCAGTGTACCTGCTGAACGCCAAGATGGTTTTATTGAGATCTCAACTACAAGCAATGGCTTTATTGGTAAACTAATAAAATATAAAGGTGAAGCATCCCATGCTGCCGCAGCTCCTCATGCTGGTGTAAATGCATTAAATGCAGCTATGATGGGAATGATGGGTGTACATGCTATCCGTGAAACATTTCAAGAAAAAGATTATATTCGTTTTCATCCAATTATTACCCAAGGTGGTGATTTAGTAAATGTTGTACCAAGCGATGTAAGAATGGAAAGTTATGTGCGAGCAGGTAATGTACCAGCCATGATTGATGCTAATGAAAGAATTAATCAAGCACTAAAGGCAGGAGCAATGGCTGTTGGTGCTACTTGTGAAATTAAAGATCTTCCAGGTTATCTGCCGTTAAATAATAATCCAACACTCAATGATTTTCTAAAACAAAATGCTGAAAATTTAATTGGTGAAGAAAATGTTTCAATTGCACCTCATATGACAGGAAGTACCGACACAGGTGATCTATCGCATATTATGCCAGTAAGTCACCCTTGGATTGGTTCGGTTAGAGGCGTATTACATGGTAAAGATTACACCGTATTTGATGAAGATATGGCTTATATCCGCCCTGCACAAATGATGGCCTGTACCATTATTGATTTACTTTATGATGATGCTGAATCAGCTCAAACACTAATGGCAAACTACAAGCCACTTATGACAAAAGAAGAATATTTAACATTCCTATCTGGTTTTGATAAATAAAGTTAAAAACTTGGCACAATCATGTGCCAAGTTTTTGTTATACTATACAAATCATTATCAACAATAACTATCACTTCATATGTTAACGCTTTCTGATCAAGAATTGCTACGCTACGACCGACAAATCACTTTGCATGGATTCGATATCGACAAGCAGCAAATTTTAAAAAATAGTACAGCATTAATTATAGGATTAGGCGGGTTAGGTTGTGCTGCTGCCGTCTATTTAGCAGCATCAGGCATCGGTAAACTAACATTGATTGATTTTGACACAATATCAGCGTCGAATTTAAATAGGCAAATTTTATATACTCAACAATCAATAAATCAGTATAAGGTTGAAGTCGCAAAACAAGCATTATGTAATATTAATGCCGATATGATTATTGAAACAATTAATCAGAAACTGAGTGATAATGAGCTAATTTCCCTAATCAAACAACATGATATCGTTATTGATTGCACAGATAATTTAACTAGCCGTGAACAAATTAATCGCTGTTGTTTTATCGAAAAGAAACCATTAATTTCTGGTGCAGCAATCCGCATGGAAGGTTTACTCACTGTATTCAATTATCAAGAGAATCAACCATGCTATCAATGCTTAAGTCAATTATTTGGGCAAAACCAGCTGACGTGTATTGAAGCGGGCGTAATGGCTCCATTAGTTGGTATGTTCGGTTCAATGCAAGCTCTAGAGGCAATCAAAGTACTTACAAATTATGGAAAACCTTTAATTGGTCGAGTTCTAATGATTGATAGTATGACAATGGAATTTAACCAAGTCATATTTACTAAACAAACTAATTGTATTGTGTGTGGAAACCAACATGCTAAACAGGATTTAAAATGCAAATAAATCGCATCATTTTAGCACCAATGGAAGGGGTTCTTGATTATCATGTGCGGCAAATATTAACCGAAATCAATCAATTTGATTATTGTGTAACTGAATTTGTAAGAGTAACCCAGCATAAATTATCAAACCGAACTTTTTATCGGCTATGTCCAGAACTTTATAATGAAGGAAAAACCTTATCAGGAACTCCAGTCCGAGTTCAACTATTAGGACAATCTCCTGAATGGATGGCAGAAAATGCCATTAGAGCGCTTGAACTAGGTTCTTATGGCATAGATATCAATTTTGGTTGTCCAGCTAAAACTGTTGTTGGCAGCCATGGCGGTGCTTATTTATTACAATATCCCGAGCAAATCTTGAAGATTGTAACGCAGGTTAGGACAGCAATTGGCTCTATCCCAACTTTATCAGTTAAAATTCGATTAGGTTGGGATGATAAATCTCACTGTTACGAAATAGCTGAAGCAATTGAACAAGCTGGTGCTAATGAAATTGTTATTCATGGACGAACAAAAATTGATGGATATAAAGCCGAGAAAATTGATTGGCTAACCATTGGTAAAATTAAGCAAAAATTAACCATTCCTGTTATTGCTAATGGTGAAATATTTTCTGCTGAAGATGCTAAAAATTGCATAACACAAAGTCATACAAATGACATTATGCTAGGTCGAGGAATACTTAATATTCCTAATTTAGCCAATACAATTCGTTTTAATCATTCACCATTAAATTGGCATCAAGTAATGCAATTACTACTTCGTTATGCAATGACATCAATCGAAGATGTTAAACCACTTTATCATTCGGCTAGGATAAAGCAGTGGTTAGCTTATTTAAGGCAATATTACCCACAAGCATCAATATTATTACCTGAAATCAGGCAACTAAAATCACAAAATGATATCTGCGAATTCCTGAACAACCACTTAGCTAATTAGAGGTAATCTAATCGATTTTATTGTCTCTAATTCGTGTCTTATTAAAATGATATTGAGTAGTGATATTAAGAATTATACAAATTAATGAACTAAGTAATAACAACAAAAACAATTTATGAATACTATTAAAAATAGCACTAAATGAATCAACATAATATTTTGATGGATTATTATCAATAAGGCTAAAGACAATAAAAATCACCGATAAAATAAAAATACTTGATATTGATATGCTTTTAACAAGTTTTCCATATCGAATTTTATCAGAGAAAATCTTAAAATTCCGCTTACTTATGATAAGACCTAGCAATACAGCAAACAAATAAATAGTAGCTAAATAATTATGTAATGTACCAGAAAATAAAGCTGTAAAAGCGTTACTTTCCAAAATATAACCTTTCAATAATATAAAACAGCTAAAAGTAGAAAAAACAATATAATGAATTTGTGAGAGATTCTTTTCAGTTAAACGAAACTTGTTTTGACTTTTAACAAAATAACCTTTTGAGAATTCAATTAAATAATATAACAGCAAAGCTTCAAGTAAATATCGGATAATAGCAAAAGTTATGCTAAGAAATATTTGCCCGAACGGCGATAGAGTTTGCAAGTGAATGTTAGTATTTATCGAAATAAAATAAGCTATAACTGAATAAATCGACATTAAAATGATTAATGAAATGACATTAATTCTATTAACTATATTAATATGAGCTGAATACAGAAATAACGTTAAAATACCAAACGTCCATAGAATTTCAACCAAACAAACATCTAAAAGAATTCGCAAAAAGAATGATGAATTCAAAAAAAGATGCCAGAATAGACCTTGTGGCAATAAAATATCTGTTTGTAAAAATAAAACCAATATAGTCAATAATATGCTTATTAAAAAATAGACTAAACTGCCTATTAGCGACAGTTGGAAGAAGGACCCGTTTTCCATTTCTATTTAATTTCCTAATTATCAATGTTTTTATTTATTGATAATAACTCGTCATTCAACTCTTTTTGAATAACTGGTTTTAATTAGCAGGTAAAAATAATTTATTCAATTCGTTTAATAAAATGCTTTATTTTAAACCCCATTAAAGCCAGTGATCCGAAATAGATGCCAATACCAACTATAACCAACAACAATAGACGACCAATTCTGGTTAACATTGAGCCAGTAGACCAATCAGGTAATAACTGAGCACCAAACCATAAAGTCAAAGACATCAATACAACAGCAATAATTACCTTGATTAAAAATCGATACCAGCCAGGTTGAGGTTGATAAAGATTCTTTTTACGTAATTGCCAAAATAATAAACCGGCATTAAAACAAGCAGCAAGGCCAATTGATAATGAAAGTCCTGCATGTTGTAATGGCCCAATAAATACCAAATTCATTAACTGAGTTAGTATCAAAGTGACAATGGCTATTTTAACGGGTGTTTTAATATCTTGTCTGGAATAAAACGCAGGCGCTAATACTTTAATTAAAATCAGCCCAAGTAAACCAATTGAATATGCAATTAAAGCACGTTGAGTCATTAACGTATCATTCAAAGTAAATTGTCCATACTCGAAGAGTGTTGAAATTAGTGGCTTAGAAATTACACCTAATGCCACAGTACTCGGTAAGGCTAATAAAAAACAGAGACGAAGGCCCCAATCTAATAATTCAGAATATTGCTGTTGATCACCTTTAGCAAAACTTTTCGCTAAAGATGGCAATAAAATAGTACCTAGTGCCACACCGAGCACACCGGCAGGAAACTCCATAAGTCGGTCAGCATAATACATCCAAGAAACAGAACCCGAAATTAAGAATGATGCAAAAATTGTATTAATGATTAACGATATTTGACCAACCGAAACACCTAAAATAGCAGGGCCCATCTGTTTTAACACTCGCCAAACACCACTATCTTTGAAGCTAATCCGAGGTAAAACTAACATACCAATCTTTTTTAAATATGGTAGCTGATAAAGCAGTTGTAAAACACCACCAATAACTACCGAAACAGCAAGTGCAAGTACCGGAGGATTAAAATAAGGTGTTAAAAATAATGTACAAACTATCATACTTAAATTAAGTAAAGTTGGCACAAAAGCAGGAACAGAAAAACGATTCCAAGTATTAAGTATAGCTCCAACTAATGATGCGAGTGAAATAAAAAAGATATAGGGAAATGTTATTCTCAACATCACAGTAGCAAGCTCAAACTTTTCAGTTGAATCTTGCATAAATCCAGGTGCAGTTAACATTATTATAAAAGGTGCAGTTATAACACCAATTAAGGTAACAATAGCTAATACTAGCGTTAATAGCCCAGCAACATAAGCCACAAAAGTACGTGATGCTTCAATCCCTTGTTGATTTTTATATTCAGCTAAAATCGGTACAAACGCCTGTGAAAATGCACCTTCGGCAAAAATACGGCGAAGCAAATTTGGTAATTTGAAGGCAACAAAAAAGGCATCAGTTGCCATCCCCGCACCAAAAAAACGGGCAATAATCGCATCACGAACAAAGCCTAAAACTCGTGAAACCATTGTCATTGAGCTGACTGTAGCTAAAGATTTTAAAAGATTCATATATAATTTATGTACAAAGTACATAGCTAAAAACGATTAATTAGGTATAGTCTACAAACTATTGTTCTAAATCACCACGATTTTTTAATAAGCAATATTTTTGGGCGCTACCGTCAGAGAATACTGACGGTAAATAAACTAACGATCTTTTA
Source organism: Gilliamella sp. LMG 34362 (assembly GCF_984569125.1). Lineage (NCBI taxonomy): Bacteria > Pseudomonadati > Pseudomonadota > Gammaproteobacteria > Orbales > Orbaceae > Gilliamella > Gilliamella sp. LMG 34362. The sequence goes on from NZ_OZ474902.1 coordinate 2,564,970, forward strand.
GAGGAGTAAATGACATAAGTTGGCCAATGTTTTTATAGGCTGGACGTATAATTCGACGATCATCAAAATTGAGTTCTTCAATGCGATGAGCACACCAACCAACAATTCGCGACATAGCAAATAGAGGGGTATAAACTTCTTTAGGTAAACCAATCATGTCGTAAACAAACCCTGAGTAAAAATCGACATTGGCACAAACTTGTTTTTTGGTTCTGGCATTTTTACGATTCACCACCGCATGAATAGCTCGTTCTTCTAATAAATTTAAGAAGTTATACTCTTTTTCACGGCCTTTTTCTTGAGCTAATTTATATGCCATCTCTTTTAGTAACATTGCCCGTGGATCTGACACCGTATAAACAGCATGACCAATACCATAAATTAGCCCTTTTTGATCAAAGACCTCTTTATTTAAAATACGTTGTAAATAAGCATCAATTTCATTTACATCAGTCCAATTTTTAATCTCATCAGCAAGATGTTTAAGCATTTTTCCGACTTGTAAATTTGCTCCGCCATGTAATGGCCCTTTCAATGAACCAATCCCAGCGGCAATTGATGAGTAGGTATCTGTACCAGTTGAACTTGTTACCCGAACGGTAAATGTCGAGTTATTACCACCACCATGCTCAGCATGAATAATCATCGCTAAATCAAGTACTCGTACATCTAACTCTGTATATCCTCCTGACCCTTTCATCATATAAAGAAAATTTTCCGCAATTGAAAAATCCTCATGAGGATGGCGAATATGTAAGGATTTACCTTTAGCGCTATGACTTAACATATTATAAGCATATGCAATAATAGCTGGAAATTTAGCAATCAGATCTATGGATTGACGCATTAAATTATCACGAGAAGTATCATCTGGCAGTGAATCATAAGTATACATTTCTAGAACAGTTCTAGCCAAAATGTTCATTACATCGTGCCCTTCAAGCTCCATAATTGCAATCTTGGTTTGCTTTTCTAATGCCATTGATTCACAAAGTAAACGTGAGAAATCACGTAATTCTTCTTTATCGGGCAAAGAACCAGATAAGAGTAAATAAATAGTCTCTTCGAAACCTGTACGTTGTTCTTTCTGTGCATTATGTACTAATTCTTCAATATCGATACCACGATACAATAATTTACCCGCAATGGGTTTCAATGAACCATCATCTAAGCGTTCATAACCTAGTACATCGCCAATTTTAGTTAATCCTACTAAAACCCCAGTATGATCGGCATTACGTAATCCGCGTTTTACATTAAATTGTTCAAATAGTTGTGATTCAATTTTGCTCGTGTTTTTAATCGTTTCCGATAATTTATAAACCAAAAACTTTTCTTTCATTAATCACCTCCCTTTTGAACTATAATTTATCAATTACTGCTTGAGTAAATTGGGTTGTTGATAGGGATTGCCCATTGTGCATAAAACGTGCTAAATCAGCAGTTGCTTTGCCTGATTGAAATAAGCTTTCCATGGCATTAGTAATTCGTTGCCCAACTTCATGCCATCCTAAATATTCAAACATCATCACGCCAGATAATAAAAGTGATGACGGATTAGCTTGATTTTTACCAGCTATATCAGGGGCAGTTCCGTGAGTTGCCTCAAAGATAGCATGTCCGGTTAAATAGTTAATATTAGCGCCTGGTGCAATACCAATTCCTCCAACCATCGCAGCCAGCTGATCGGAAACATAATCACCATTAAGGTTTAATGTTGCAACAACCGAATAATCTTCTGGTTTTAATAAGGTATTTTGTAAGAATGCATCACAAATAACATCTTTTATAATTAATCTACCGGCTGATTTAGCAGTTTGTAATGCTTGTTCAGCTGCAGCATTACCCTCGGCTTTTTGAATTTTGCCATATTGATTCATGGTGAACACAGCGTCAGAAAATTCTCTTTCCGCAAGTTCATAGCCCCATTGCTTAAATCCACCTTCAGTAAATTTCATAATATTACCTTTATGAACTAAAGTAACCGACGGTAATTTATGTTGTAGTGCATAGTTAATGGCAGATCGAATTAAACGTTCCGATCCTTCAATTGAAACAGGTTTAACACCAAAAGCCGAGGTATTAGGAAAGCGTACTTTGCTCACGTGCATTTGTTCAGATAAAAAATGATAAAACTTTTCAGCTTCAGCTGTACCTTGTTGCCATTCAATCCCGGCATAAATATCCTCGGTATTTTCACGGAAAATCGTCATACTGACCTTTTCAGGATGCTTTAATGGTGATTCTACTCCTTTAAACCAGCGCACAGGACGTAAACAGACATAAAGATCTAATTCTTGACGTAACGCAACATTAAGTGAACGGATCCCACCACCAACAGGTGTCATTAATGGCCCTTTAATACCAACGAGATAATGTTTAAAAGCATTCATGGTATCTTCTGGAAGCCATGTACCATTTAGGTTGTATGACTTTTCGCCAGCAAGTACTTCTTGCCATTGAATACTACGCTTACCTTGATAAGCTTTTTCAATAGCTTTATCAAAAATTGTTTGAGCAGCCTGCCAAATCTCTTTGCCAACACCATCACCTTCAATAAAAGGAATAGTTGGATGATTTGGGACGACTAATTGTCCATTTTCAATTGAAACTTGCTGATTCATATTGTCTTTTCCTCTTATCTGTTACTTAAATTCTTCTTTTAGCTTATTTAATGCACTACCCGCTTTAAACCACTCAATTTGTGCGTGATTGTAAGTATGTGCAACAGCAAACGATTCTATGCTACCATCATGATGATGAAGGGTTAATGTTAGATTTTTACCTGGAGCAAAATCACTAAGTCCAGTAATGCTGATTTGGTCATCTTCTTGAATTTTGTCGTAATCATCCTTATTAACAAAAGTTAGCGCTAACATACCTTGTTTTTTCAGATTCGTTTCATGGATACGAGCGAAAGATTTAACGACAATTGCTTTGACGTTCAAAAAACGAGGCTCCATTGCAGCATGCTCACGAGATGACCCTTCACCATAATTCTCTTCGGCTACAACTATCGATCCCATTCCTTGCGCTTTTAATTTACGGGCTAAAGCAGGTACTTCAATATAATTACCAGATTGAGTGTCTAATACGCTATTAGTTTTTTGATTGAAGGCATTAACGGCACCAATTAACATATTATTCGAAATATTATCTAGATGGCCGCGGAATTTTAACCACTTACCAGCCATTGAAATATGGTCCGTGGTACATTTACCTGTTGCTTTAATCAGCAGTGGTTGGGAAAGAATATCTTTACCATCCCATGGGGAAAAAGGTACAAGCTGTTGTAAACGTTCAGAATGCGGATCAATATTTACTTCAACCAAACTACCATCAGCAATTGGCTTAATATATCCGGCATCATCGACAGCAAATCCTCGTTTTGGTAACTCATCACCGATAGGTTCCGGCAGCTTAACTTTTTCACCTTTATCATTAACTAATTCATCAGTTATTGGATTAAAACTTAATTTACCCGCAATCGATAATGCAACAACAATTTCGGGCGAACACACAAATGCATAAGTGTTTGGACTACCATCATTTCGTTTAGCAAAATTACGATTAAACGAAGTAACTATCGAATTTTTGTGCTCATCGGCAACATCATCACGACGCCATTGGCCTATACAAGGACCACAGGCATTAGCCATAATAGCTGCTCCTGCTTGTTCAAAACACTGCAAAATACCATCACGTTTAGAAGTATATTTAACTTGTTCTGAACCAGGATTAATAATTAGTTTTGCATTTACTTTTAAGCCTAATTTATTGGCACTATCGATTACAGAAGCAGCTCGCATCATGTCTTCATATGAAGAGTTAGTACATGAACCAATAAGACCTACCTCCATATTATCAGGATAATCATGTTGTTGAACTGCGTTTGCTAGCTGTGAAATTGGATAAGCTAAGTCAGGTGTAAATGGACCATTTACATAAGGCTCTAACGTCGACAAATCAATTTCGATAACTTGATCATAATAGCTTTCTGGAGCATCTAAAACAGCTGCATCAGGATTAAAACAAGAGATTAATGTATTTGCTAAATCAACTACCTCTTGACGACCGGTCATGGTTAGATAATCAGCTGATTTTTGGCTATAAGGAAATATTGAAGTGGTCGCTCCTACTTCAGCCCCCATATTACAAATCGTAGCTTTACCAGTAGCAGACAACGACTCAGTACCCTCTCCAAAATATTCAATGATTGAATTAGTGCCACCTTTGACGGTTAATATTCCTGCCAGTTTTAATATGACATCTTTGGGAGAGGCCCAACCGGATAATTTCCCAATTAATTTTACACCGATGATTTTCGGCATTTTCAATTCCCATGGCATACCAGCCATAACATCAACCGCGTCAGCCCCACCAACACCAATAGCAATCATCGATAAACCACCAGCATTTGGTGTGTGTGAATCAGTACCAATCATCATTCCACCCGGAAAGGCATAATTTTCAAGTACCACTTGATGAATAATTCCGGCATCAGGTTTCCAAAATCCAATACCATATTTGTTCGATACATCACGTAAAAACTGATAAACTTCATGGTTATTACTTTCAGCAATAATCAGGTCATCATGAGCATTTTTATAGGCTTGTATCAGGTGATCACAGTGAACTGTTGATGGAACAGCAACTCGTTTACGTCCAGAATTCATCAGTTGTAATAAAGCCATTTGCGCAGTTGCATCTTGCATTGCAACCCGATCAGGTGAAAAATTTACGTAATCCTCCCCCCTTTTATAAGCTTTCAGTTCTTCATCTTCGGCAAGATGAGCATAGAGAATTTTTTCCGTCAATGTTAATGGTTTTCCAATTTTCTGGCGGATAACATCAATTTTTTGTGGATAACTCTGATAAATACCTTTTATTAAATCAATATCGAAAACCATAATGAAGCTCCCATTGCTGATATTATAATATCCTTTAAAGCTCTATTCACAAGCACAATAATTGAATATTTATTCTATTTTTTTGATTAATTATTCATATAATATAGCATTGTTTTTATTTTATGCAATCCTAACGTAATTGCTACTATAAATATTATTAGCAGTAATTAGTTTAGACTTGTTAACTAGTACAAATTCTATACTAGCGGAATATTAAATATTATGCACATTAAAGAAAATTCAAAATTAGCAAATTGTATAAGTAAAAATAATGTGAAAATTTTGAGGAGAGGGGTTTTTTAAGCTATAAAATGGCAAAAGGAGGATGTTTTTTTGATATTAATAAATAATTTTTTGTTACATCTAAATTTTATTTTAAGTTTTTTAACATTAATCTCATTATTCAAATTAGTTGGTCAGAATTATTTAATCAGTCGTTAGAAGATAAGAATAATTAAAAAAGGGAATACTATTCCCTTTTTAATTTATTAACCTAATTTAGCTCTGACAAATATTTATCAACAATTATAATTTATAACTAGCAGTTAATAAGAAAGCTCGAGGCGTGCCCGGCATACTACTTGATCGCCAATACTCTTTACCCAATAAATTAGTTACCGCTAAGGTTACATCAACAGATCGTGTTTGATAACCAACTGCCGCATTCCATGTTCCATAACCAGCACGTTTAACCAGATTTTTATCATCGTTATACATCGAGCCTTTATAATTAAATTCTACTTCGGTAAACCAATTTTCGTAAGGTAAATAACGAACACCAATATGACCACTATGTTTGGCTGTGTTAGATAAATACTTACCTTTATTATCTGGTATTTTTTTATCTTTATTAACTTTGGCCTGTTGATAACCAATGCCACTATTGAGATACCAATTTTTACTCAATTGTCCTATTGCACTTAATTCTATACCTTGGCTTCGATCACTACCTCTAACCTGCCAATTATAAGGGTCATTGACGGCATCTGGTTGATAACGAACATTATACAGTTCAAGGTCATAGAGGGCGATTTGAGAAGATAGCTTATCATTAAACCAATCACTCTTAATCCCGATTTCATACTGGCGTGAATATTGAGGTTTGTCATCATAAACCGTCTTAGAATCAGTAGCAATGGTAATCAAACCTCGACCACCATAAGGTGCAAAATTTTTACTATAAGAAGCATAAAAACTTTGTGACGCTATTGGTTGCCAAATTAATCCTATCCGTGGACTTAAAGAGTGACCATCATAAGAACGACTTTGATGATTTAATTTATTATCAGAAGCAAATTCATACTTATCATAACGTAATCCTGCCAGTAATTTCCATTGTTCAGTAAAACTAATGAGATCTTGCCAATATAATCCTTTAGATGTAGCTTTATGATTTGTCTTAGTACTTAATTTATTGTAACGAGGCTTTTTAGAGTTCCAGTGAGGATGAAACGGATCAATCACTTCTGGATATTCACTAGTTAAAGCTAATCGAGGTTGTCGTTTTTCAATATTATATTCAATTCCGATTAACATATCATGACCAATACTTGCTGTATCAAATTTACCCGCTAAATCAAGCGTATTACTATAAGTTTTGTTTGAGGTTTCTTGCCATGCTCGACGGAATTTCAATTTACCTTGGTAGTTACAAGAGGTATTTCTACTAGTTTTTCCATTCAGATCACAATAAGTACCCGCATAAAGATGATCAAAATTTTGATCAGCTTTACGATACATATTCGTTAATTTGATAGACCAATTATGATTGAATTGATATCCCATTACCGAACGTAATGAATTAAAATTATCTTTGACATAGTCATCTGGATGCGCATAAGCGGTTTTAATCGAAACACCTTTAGGTAAATCATAATAAGCTGGAGCCCGATCTGGTTTACGCCATAATTTATCATTAGTATATTGTACTAACCAATTAAATCCTTCCAAATTATCATACAATAAACTTGGAGAAATCATTGTATCTCGTTGTTTAATACCTTTACGAAAACTTTTATCCGATTGATGATCAATGGTCATTCGTACCGCAAGCTTATCATGTAAAACATGGTTAATATCTACCATTCCACCATATTTATCCCAAGATCCACCACGAATACTTAATGTCGTTGGTGAATCAAAGTTGGCTTGTTTACTGATCATATTTATTATTCCGCCACCAGAGCCTCGACCGTAGAGTACCGAGGCAGGCCCTTTTAATACTTCAATTCGCTCAATATTAGAGGTACTTTGCCTAACCTGTCCGCTTGCACGAACACCATCTCGGTAAATATCACCAGAACTTGCGGAAAAGCCTCTAATTTTTATGCCTTCATCCCGCATATCATAGGTTGCATCTACACCAGGCAATTTATTGACAATAACACTTAGGTCGTTTTGTCCATAAATTTTCTCTTGTTCAAGATTAACCGAATTGATCGTTTGTGGTATATCCTTAATATCAAAGGATGTTTTAGTTGCTGTTGATGATTTTTTTATGCGCTGATCATTATTATCCTTAATAGTTGCGACAACTTTCATAGTTTCAATTTCATTATCATCATTAACTTTTTCTTGGGCGTTAACTATAAAAGCTGATGAGCCCAATATACAAGGTAAGACTAATTGATTAACTAATTTCATTATTTTTCCTATTATTTGCTGTGTTATCTAATTAATTTCAAAATAACAACAAATAATGATAATGATTATTATTTACCTTTACAAATTATTTTATATTTTTTAACCAATTAAAAATGGTTATCAACTCATATATTATTGAAATTGTTTTATATTATTAGAAAATTTAATTAATTTTAGTTAGGGTTCAATTTACTAGTTAAAGCAAGTTTTAGAAATGATAAAAATTGAATAAACGATAATGGAAATAATTCACACAAATTTGCCGAACGCCAGCGTTCTCATCGCTTCATCTATTGATTTTACTTGAGTTGCTTTTCTAGTGATGGAGAAGAAGTGGTGGGTCGTGAGCGATTCGAACGCTCGACAAACGGATTAAAAGTCCGCTGCTCTACCGACTGAGCTAACAACCCATTTTGATAAGATAACTTCTGTGAAATTACTTTATGTTTCAAGCAATTTCGGGTTGCTATAATACTTATAATTGTAAAAGCACGCAACCCTTTTATTGCTATTTTTATTCGATAGCTGGTTATTTATACACTTTGTTACAACGATGCTAGCTTTTTATTTGCTTGCTCAACCGCATTTTTGTCTTTAGCGTATTTATTTATTACTTGTTGAAAAACAGCTTTAGCATTCTTTTTATCACCTTTATCAAGTAAGATAACACCTACTTTATAAAGACTATCTGCAGCTTTTGGTGACGCAGGGAAATCTTTCACTACTGTTGCATAATAGAATGAAGCATCATCTTTTTGGCCTTTCTTATAACAAAGTTGACCAAGCCAATAGTTAACATTCGCACGATAGTTGGTCTTTGGATAAGCTTTTAAGAAACTTTGAAAGGCAACAATAGCATTATCTGTTTGCTTGTCATCATTTATAAATTGCATAACAAAATTATAATCAGCTTTATCATCTCCTGATGTCGTCCATCCAGATAGGTTTGAAGACGATTGCTCAGAACTTACAGCCGAATCAGAACTACTTTGTTGTGAGCCTGTATTGGAATTATTTGCTGAGAAACCTGTACCATTAGCTATTTCTTGCAAAATCATTTTTTGACGTTCAATAGTTTGATTAAGTTGGTATCTTGTTTCTTCTAATTGGCCACGAAGTGTATCTAAATCAGATTGTAGATCACTAATTTTTTGTTGATTCTGAATGATTAACTGCCCTTGAGCTTGTATTGTTCTATCAACATCAGAACTACCAGCAGCACAACCATAACCAGCAAACAAAAGAAATAAGGACAATGTGATTATTTTTTTATACATATTATATAAACTCAACGTGAACATTGGAAATAAAAAACGGCTGATGATTCAGCCGTCATTAGATGGGATTAGTATCCAGCGTAAGTAACTACTGCACGACGGTTTTTAGCATAAGCTGCTTCGTTGTGACCTAATACTGCTGGTTTTTCTTTACCATAAGAAACGATTGATAGTTGTTCACCAGAAACACCATTACCTTGTAGGTAAGATTTAACTGCTGACGCACGACGTTCACCTAAAGCGATATTATATTCTGGTGTACCACGCTCATCGGCATGACCTTCAATAATAACATTTAAGTTAGTTGAACGAATAAATACAGCATGTGCATTTAATAATGTTTCATATTCTGCTTTAACATTGTATTTATCATAATCAAAATAAACAGTGTTAATTTGTTGTAGTTTTTGAAGTTGCTCTAAAGCTTCTTTTGATAAAGTGCCGTTACCACCTGCAGTGCTGCTGCTGTTTGATGAACATGCTGTCACAGCGACTAATGGTAAAGCAACCGCAGCTACTTTAAGAAATTTAGAAAATTGCATTGTATTAACTCCTTTTTTTTAAATAAATTTACTTATTTTTATACATCTAACCGACTTAACAGTAACACTTGTTACTAACTAGAAAGATTAGAGGTATATATTATAACGACCTTCACATTTACACAATTTTAATAATGTTATTATTGCCCAAAATTTAGTCGTTCTTATAAATAAGGTGACCACGAAGGGAATTTCACTTGCCCATCTGTCGCTGGTAACCTTGCTTTAAAATTACCATCAGTAGAAACAAGATTCAGAATTGTACCTAAACCTTGTGAAGAACTGTAGATAATCATAGTACCATTTGGAGCAATACTCGGTGTTTCATCTAGAAAAGTATCGGTTAATCGTTGATATGTATTAGTTTCTACATCATATCGAGTAATATGTTGCTCACCATTATTAGTAGAAATAACAGCAATAAACTTGCCATCTGGAGATACGCGAGCATTTTGATTTTGGGTATTATCCCAAGTTACCCGTTGCGATGCTCCACTACTAATATTTATTGAATAAAGTTGCGGACGTCCAGACTGATCAGAGGTATAAACTATGGTTTGATTATCTGGCATCCAAGAAGGTTCTGTATCATTATTACGTCCTGATGTAATTTGGGTAATTTTTTTAGAACTTAAATTCATCATATATAAATTTAAACTCCCGCCTTTTGACAAAGCAAAAGCTAATTTACTACCATCAGGCGAAAATGCTGGTGCGCCGTTATGTTGTGGAAATGAAGCAATAGTTTGAACTGCACCACTATCTAACGTCTTTAAGACTAAGGCAGAACGACCACTTTCAAAAGTTACGTAAGCTAATTTTTTACCATCAGGAGACCAAGTTGGTGACATTAGTGGCTCTTTAGAACGATGCACAGTAATTTGATCATAACCATCGTAATCTGATACACGCAATTCATGGGTATAAGGTCCTTTGTTGTTTTTTACCACATAAGCAATACGTGTTCTAAATGCACCTTTAATCCCGGTTAATGCTTCAAAGATTTCATCACTTGCTGTATGAGAGGCATAACGTAACCAACGTTGTTCTATAGAAAATTGATTCTCTGCTAATACTGAACCTGGGTGATCGACTGTATCAACTAGTTGATAAGTTATAAGATATTTTCCTGATACATCTGGTTGAATTGATCCCACTACAACAGCAGAAATGCCCATATTACTCCAAACACCAGGATTAATTTCCGATGCAGTAGTTGGCTTTTGTGGCATTGCTGCCACATCAATAGGATTAAATTTACCACTATTACGTAAATCGGATGCAACAATATTATCTACAAATTGGGGAGGTTCTCCGCTACCAGTCCATTTAAATGGTACGATAGCGATTGGCTTGGCTGAACTGACACCATCAGTAATTACAATTCTAACTTCAGCTGTAGCCATCATTGTTGATAATAAAACAAAACAAGCTATCAAAAAGCGAGAAGCAAATTTGATCATCTTAAATTCCTTAATCAAAGCGAAATACACTAGGTTAAAATAGACTTAACCCCATATAAAGAAAAGTAAAAGTATTTTAAAATTAAACTGTTACAGTTAATTTATAACAGATACTATGCTTTAAAAAATAGTTAATTTTACAGCGAGAAAGATAGCCGATATTGTGTAACAAGTCCATAGCCTTTTGAGTAAAAAAGATTTTTTTAATTTATACTATTATATTCTTTTTAAATCCATAAATAAATTGTTTATTATCTATACTATTTCGAAATAAACTAAGTTAAAAGTGGTTAATAAGTATTTTTATATAATTTGTAACTGAAAAGAGTTGAATTTATATTACTATTCAATAAGTAAAAAATTATTAGGGAAGAAAAATATAAGTAATTTTTATCAATTATTTTTGGCAGTTTTCACAATAAAAAGTGTTACGTTGTCCTATCCTATTAGACTTAATATTAGATTGGCAAATTAAGCATTGCTCACCTTCTCGGCCATATACTTGGAGGTTCTGAACAAAATACCCCGGTTTACCATCAGATTGAACAAAATCTTTAAGTGTCGTCCCACCTTGTTCTATAGATTTCGTAAGTACCTGCTTGATTGCTGTGACTAATCGTTCACATTCGACTAATGTTAAACTACTAACTTTTCGACTTGGATTAATTTTTGCCAAAAACAATGATTCTGAAGCATAAATATTACCAACACCGACAACAATATGATTATCCATAATCCAACTTTTGATTGGTATTTTTCGATTGTTAGCTTTTTCAAATAAATAATTAGCTGAAAAATCATCCGTTAGTGGTTCTGGTCCCAATTGCTTCAATTGAGTTAATTCTTCAATAGAGTGAGTCCATAGCCATGCTCCAAAACGTCTTGGATCTGTATATCTTAATCTCACTCCATTCACTAATACTAAATCGACATGATCATGTTTAGCTGGTGGTTGATTTGTCTCTAATATCCGTAAACTACCAGACATTCCCAAATGAATGACAATCCAATCATGAGTCAATTGTAATAACAGATATTTGGCACGCCTTTTAACATCTACTATCACTTGCCCTTGAGTATTGTTAATTGTTTCATCTATGGGCCAACGAAGCTTTGGATTTCGGACAATAATCTGCTCAATAGTTTGGCCTTTTAAATAAGGTAAAATACCTCGTCGACTTGTCTCAACTTCAGGTAATTCAGGCATATAATAACCTCATTTAATTATTTAACAAATCTGTCACCCAACTTGGCGCTTGTTGATTAGATGTAGCTTGAGGACTACCCGAACATAAACTTTGAGGATTGATTGTCCATGCAGGCAAACTACGTACACCACCGCCATTACACTGCCATTGACCATTACTATCAATAGGTACCATAAATATATTTTGCGGTACGGGAAGTTGTAACCTTTTTGGTGGATTATTTTGTAAGTATTCACTATATATTTTTAAGGCACCCGTTGCACCGGTTAATTTCATTGGAGAATGATCATCGAGACCGATCCAAACTACCGCAACATTTTTACCATCAATTCCAGTAAACCAGCTATCGCGGGAATCATTACTGGTTCCTGTTTTCGCTGCTAAATTAAATGATCCATATTTAGCTTTTAGTGAACGCGATGTTCCCGATTCAACTACTTGTTGCATCGCATAAGTCGTCAAATAAGCTGATTGTTGAGAAACCGCTTGAATTTGTTGTGGATAATTTTGATAAACAAGTTCACCCTTGTCGGATAAAACATATCTTAAAATTGTTAATGGTGCCCGTTGACCATTATTAGTAATAGTTTGGAACATCTGTGCGGTTTCTAAAGGCGTTAACTCTAGAGCACCCAATAATCTTGATGGTAAATTCGGAATACGATCTTGAGGTACACCCAATGCTTGTAAAGTATTCTTGGTTGCATCTAAACCTAATCCCATCCCTAAATTAACGGTAGGAACATTAAGAGAAAGGGCTAACGCATCAATTAACATTACTTTATCGCGAAACTTGCGGTCAAAATTCTTTGGTTGCCAATAACTACCATTATCCAACTTTATTGATAATGGACTGTCATCAAGCCAACTATTAAGCTGATAACGCCCCGGTTGGCCTAATGCGGTTAAATAAGTTGATGGTTTTGCAAGTGAACCAATTGCTCGTCTTGTTAACCACGCGCGGTTATAACCAGGATAACGAGGTTCAGCACTACCAATAATAGCACGAATTTCACCTGTTTCACGGCTGACAATGACCATTGCCGTTTGTAAATCTTTATTCGTTGATTTGCGTAAATTTTCAATTTCATTGGTTACAGATTGTTCAGCTGCAGCTTGAGCAACCGGATCAAAGGTGGTGAAAATTTTCATACCGGAAAGGTGATCCGCTTTATCACCTAACTGTTTTCTCAGCTCGCTACGCACAACTTGCATAAATGCTGGTTGTGGAGATATTACCCCTCCTTTTGGTAAAACAGAAAGAGGACGTTGACTGAGCAAGTTGAATAACTCCTCATCAATAATTCCTTGTTGTTCAGCAAGCTTTAAAACAACATTACGGCGTTCAATCACTTGTTCTGGTTGAGTCCAAGGATTATAGTATGAAGCACCTTTTACCATCCCCACTAATACAGCTTGTTGATCTAATGTCAATTCATTAACTGGGCGTCCAAAGTAATAAAGACTCGCTAATGGAAAGCCATGGATCTCTTCACTACCAGCTTGCCCTAAATAGACCTCATTTAGGTAAAGTTCTAAAATACGTTCTTTACTATAACGAGCATCTAAAATTATAGCCATATATGCTTCACGTATTTTACGGCTTAAGCTTCTTTCATTAGTCAAAAATAGGTTTTTAACTGTTTGTTGTGTTAATGTGCTACCACCTTCGGTTCGGCCAGTGGTCAAATTGACAAAAATAGCCCGTCCAATTGAATATAAACTTACACCATGATGGTCATAAAAACGTTTATCTTCAGTTGCAATTAAGGTTTTTATTAACGAATCAGAAAATTCTTTTAACGGGACAAAAAGTCGTTGTTCACCGTTAGGTGAATGCATCATAGTTATTAATTTAGGATCTATTTTAAGTAAGCCAAAGTCACGACCAGTATCTAAATTAGATATACGATCAATGCTGTTATCATAAAAAGTAATTCTGACTCGAAAAGCTTGCTCTTCACCATCAGGGAAAGTAAATGGTCGTCGATAAATTTCAACAGCATCGTTTTGAACAACAAATTCACCAGGACGAGTTGCTTTACTATCTTGCTGACGATATTGTGCACCTTTTAACAGCGTAACTACATCACTCAGGCTATAATCACTATCAGGTTCAAGATCAACAATTTGCCCGTACACAGCAGCCGGTAATTCCCAGACATTACCATCGATGCGCTCTTTAATTTGTTGATCTAAATAAATTCCATAAACAATAGTTACTGCAACAAATATAAGAAATAACTTAAATAGCAACCACCAGACACGGCGCCACCATGATTTGTTATTTTTCTTCGAAGTTTTTTTAGTAGATGTCTTTTTCGTTGTTTTTTTCAAACTGCACCTGATATTTATGTTAAATAAAATTGTCTTATGATAGCACAACTTTTTTCTGATGCATTGGCCTTCTTTCACATAAGAATTTTTAGTTTAAATAATGGATTTGAAGACAAAAATCAGTTAAAAACTAAGTTTAGGTTTAATATTTTTAACTTTTTCAATAAATGCTTTCTTAGATTTACCTGTTAAACCTTCATTAATTGGCAAACTAGCAGTTAATGGATTAACTGGTTTGTTATTGATATGTAATTCAAAATGTAAATGAGGTCCTGTCGAACGCCCTGTATTACCTGACAAACCAATTTTATCGCCTTGTTTAACTTGTTGTCCTGGTTTTACTAAAATTTTATCCAGATGCATATAAGCTGTCATATATTGCCTACCATGTCGAATAGCAACATAGTTACCGGCAGAACCGCTATATTTTGCAATAACAACTTCACCATTACCAACCGATAAAACAGGTGTTCCTCGAGATACAGCGAAATCAACACCATTATGTGCTGTAACTATCCCTGTAACTGGATTTACCCGGCGTGGATTAAATCCTGATGATACACGAGCTTGTTTAGCCAAAGGATAACGGAAAAAACTTTGAGACAAACTACTTGCATTAATATCATAGTATTTACCATCATCAGCCAAAATAGCGTAATAATCTTTAGTTCCATTTTTAATCCGAACACCAAGAAGCTTGCTATTAGATAATCTTTTACCATGCATTTCACGTGACAAATATACAGCAAATTTATCTCCGACTTTTAAACGACGAAAATCCAATCGCCATTGCAAGGCGCGAGTAATAATGCCTATTTCATTGCTTGTCAAACCCGCTTTACGTGCATCAGCAACAAAACTCGTTTTAAGATCACCTGTAATGACAACATCTTCGGATGTACCTTCTATAGTTTCAGAACTTTCTATAAATTTATTACCTGACTTTTCAAAAATACGAACGTTATTGCTTGATATTGTCCAATTGAAAGTTAATAAATTATGGTTGTCATCAGTTGTCCAACTTACTTGCTGGCCAATTCTTAAATTGGCCAGCTGTTTAAATTTACTTGTTAACTGTAAAATGTCATTTTTATTAACATTATAACGAAATAAAATATCGTGTAATGTATCTCCTCGTGCAATGGTATATTGTACAGTATTATTTTTTTCTTCAGAGATATCATCTAATTCATCTTTAGCAATAGCATCTTCTGGAACATCGGATGATTCGGTAATATTTTCCGATTTTGATTTATCACCAACCATATCTATTCGACCATCACCAATAACAACTGATGATGTTGACGTATCTGTCACTGTGGTTTGCGCTTGTGAATTTAACGGAACATATACTGTACGATCTAGATTTAAAGGACGCCACAATATAGTTACTAAAATCACAACAACAAGGACGCCTAATATTGAAAAATAAGGAATCTTCAACTTATTTTTTTCATTATCAGGGGATTTAATCTGCTGTACCAAAATTAACCTTAACTATCTATTATCTAAATTATTTTTTATCTAAACAATCCAACAGTTCTTGTGTCAATGCAAATAAAAAGTGTGAATATGAATCTTTTGTTATAGGGATACCTGTCCCTAATGGATTTAACTCACCAATTCGAACATCCGTACCATTCACTATCTTTTTAATTATTGCAGGGCTAAACTGTGGCTCTCTAAAAACACAGACCGCTTGATGTTCAGCTAATTCTTTTTGAATTGCATAAACTGTTTGAACGCCAGGCTGTACTGCTGGATTTATGGTAAAACTTCCTAGATTCTTTAATCCGAAATGCGATTCAAAATAACCATAAGCATCATGAAACACAAAATAGCCTCTATTTTGGACGTTAATTAGTTTTTTTGCAATATTTTGTTCCGTTTCTGATAAATTTGTAATGAACTCGTCTAGATTTGCATCAAGTATTACTGCTTTATTGGGGTATAAGTCGATCAGTTTAGCATGAATTGATTTAGCAATAATTTTAGCAATTTTAGGGGAAAGCCAAATATGTTCATCATATTCACCATGATGGTGATCACTATCAATGTGCATATCATTACCATGATGTTTATCTTCTTGATGGCTTGTACGAAGTAAAGTTTCAATTTCAGCGATATCCATTAATTCTATTTGTTTCTGTTGATCGATATTTTTTAAGACAGTTGGCATAAAAGTTTCCATATTCTCGCCAACCCAAATTATTAAGTCTGCATTCTTGATTTTAATTAAATCAGAAGGTTTTAATGAATAAGTGTGTGGTGAAGCGCCATCAGGTAATAATATATCGGTATCTATTACACCTGATGATATTGCTTCGGTAATAAATCCAATAGGCCTTACTGAAGAAATTATTGTTGCATTAGCATTAACTATTAGCGCCCAAATAGATAAAAAAACTAATAAAAAAAAACGGATAGACTTTATAGTAGTGTTAGTTAAAGTTGTCACATTATCATCCAATATTTATAAAATATGATGGAATAAACCAGAATAATTGTTATAATATAACATAACACATTGACCAGCAAGGACTAATAATATCATGACGCAATTAATGTCACTTGATAATATTTCTGTTGAAATAAATAACCAGAAAATATTATATGATATTTCATTAACGGTTAATTTAAATCAAATTATTACAGTTTTAGGGCCAAACGGTGCTGGTAAATCAACGCTTGTCAAAGTTATCTTAGGTTTAATTAAACCAACTACAGGTAGCATTAAACGTACAAGTGATTTAACTATCGGCTATGTTCCTCAATCCATAAATTTAAATCCAACTTTACCGATTACTGTAAAACGTTTTATGCGGTTAAATAAACAATTAAGTCAAATAGATATTCATAAAACATTATCATTAGTTAAGGCTGAATATTTGATAGATCGATCCATGCATCAACTATCAGGTGGTGAACTGCAGCGAGTTCTTTTAGCACAAGCATTAGCCAAACGCCCAAAGTTACTCATTCTTGATGAACCAACACAAGGCGTTGATGTTAATGGACAGGTACTGTTATATGATTTAATTATTGATGCAAAACACGAGTTTAACTGTGGTGTATTAATGGTTTCACATGATCTACATCTAGTCATGGCAAAAACTGATGAGGTAATTTGTTTAAACCACCATATTTGTTGTTCAGGAACACCAGCAAGTGTTTCAAATGATCCTGAGTTTATTTCGCTTTTCGGACAACATGGCGCATCACAAATTGCTTTATATAAACATCATCACAATCATGACCATGATTTTTGCCAGCATCAACATAATCAAAAAATTATATTACCTGACCAACGAGGAAAAAAATAATGATCGAGTTACTGTTACCCTCTTTACTGGCAGGATTAAGTTTAACCTGTTTGACAGGACCTTTAGGTACATTTGTTGTTTGGCGAAGAATGTCCTATTTTGGTGATACATTATCTCACGCCGCATTATTAGGGGTAGCTTTTGGTTTTCTTTTAAATATCAATCTATTTTATGCCATTATTTTAGTAACATTGATATTAGCTATTGGATTATTATGGTTAGAATCTCAAAAGCAACTTCCTGTTGATACTTTACTGGGTATTTTAGCTCATAGCGCTCTTTCATTAGGTTTAGTTGTAATAAGTTTAATGAATAATATACGCATTGATTTAATGGGCTATCTATTTGGTGATCTTTTATCTATAACGATGTTTGATGTTTACCAAATAATCATCTGTGTAGTAATAATTGGACTATTGCTTGTGTGGCGGTGGAATCATTTTTTATTTATTACGGTTAGTGAAGAATTAGCATTTAGTCATGGAATTAATGTACCAATAACAAAATTTATTCTAACCATACTACTAGCATTAACGATAGGTATTGCTATGAAATTTGTTGGCGCTTTAATAATTACAGCACTGTTAATCATCCCAGCAGCTACTGCAAAATACTATGCTAAAAATCCTGAATCAATGGCAATTATTGCGATATTAATTGGCATGTGCTCAATCATTGGTGGAATACTATTTTCATTAGTTTATGATACTCCTACAGGTCCTTCTGTTGTATTAAGCAATACTTGCTTATTTTTTATATCACTATTTATTTCTAAATTATTTTTAAGTAAGAAAAATTAAAATGTTTGCAAAAATATAAAATTTATTGCGAGAAGCTACGTATTTTTCTATCTATTATTTATAACAATTTTTAATTAATAATAAGCTAACAAGAATTTCCATGTTATTGATGATAATATTATGTCTCTCGCTATTATTTTTACTAGAGCCTCTATTGGTATACAAGCACCTCAAATTAACGTTGAAGTACATATTAGTAATGGTTTACCGGGCTTCGTGCTTGTTGGTTTACCAGAAGCAACAGTAAAAGAATCTAAAGACCGTGTTAGAAGTGCTATAATCAATAGTGGTTTTACATTTCCTTCAAAGAAAATAACCGTTAATTTATCCCCTGCCGATCTACCCAAAGAAGGGAGTCGTTTTGATTTACCTATAGCTATTGCTATTCTTGCTGCAACAGAACAGATACCAATGGATCAACTTGCTAAATATGAATTTTTAGGTGAATTAGCCCTTTCCGGTGAAATTAAGGCTGTGAAAGGGGCGATTCCTGCAGCTATATCATCGAAAAAAAATAATCGTACTTTAATTATTTCAGCTGAAAATCAATCTGAAATATCGTTAATACATCAAAATCATACATTAATTACACATAATTTACTGGAATTGTGTCAATATTTATATAATGAAATTAACTTACATGCAGTCGAATATAGACAGTATCAAGAAGAAAATGATCAACTCGCTAGTCTACAAGATATAATTGGTCAGGAACATGCTAAAAGAGCGTTAGAAATTGCTGCAGCCGGTGGACATAATCTATTATTAATAGGACCACCAGGAACAGGTAAAACCATGTTAGCAACACGATTAACATCATTATTACCACAATTATCAGATGATGAGGCTCTTGAAAGTGCTGCTATTGCAAGTCTTGTTAACTCAAATGGTTCAATACAGAATTGGCGAACAAGACCATTTAGATCACCACATCACAGTGCATCGATTGCGGCGCTAGTAGGAGGTGGCTCAATTCCCAGACCTGGCGAAATTTCATTAGCACATAATGGAGTTTTATTTTTAGATGAATTACCTGAGTTTAACCGTAAAGTTTTAGATGCCTTAAGAGAACCTATTGAGTCAGGAGAAATCGTTATATCAAGAGCTAATGCAAAAATAAAATTTCCAGCTAGGTTTCAACTCATAGCTGCAATGAATCCAAGTCCCACAGGTCATTATCAAGGCACTCATAACAGAACAACACCACAGCAAATAATACGTTATTTAAATAGGCTATCTGGGCCATTTTTAGATCGGTTTGATATTTCTATTGAAGTACCATTACTACCAAGGGGTACATTAAGCCAAAAGGATACTGCAGCAGAAACAACAGAAAAAGTAAAGAAAAGAGTGATTGATACAAGAAAGATTCAAATGCTAAGAAATAACAAATTAAATAGTCAATTATCACCAAAAGAGATTCAAACACATTGCCTACTAAGTGATGAAGACAATAATTATTTGGAGCAGGCTTTAATCAAGTTAGGTCTCTCTGCTAGAGCGTGGCATCGGATATTAAAAGTATCACGTACTATTGCTGACTTAGACTGTTCAAAAAACATAGAACGAAAACACATTTCAGAAGCTCTGAGTTATCGTTCTATGGATAGATTATTAATTCAGCTGCATAAAAATATTGGCTAAAACATTAATCATCACTATCAACAAAATCATCACTTACATCAACTTGAGGTTTTCCTCCTGATAATGTATGAAAACGTTTTGGTTTATTAATTTTAGAAAGGTATTTTATCCACGCTTTTTCATAATCAGTAGATGGCTCTTTTTTCCCTTTACAAACCGCAACAAAAGATTTTTCTTCTGGAGTAGCTGGCTTTTTAACTTCTGTATCAAGATCTCTAAAAGCACAACCATATTTTTCTAAGATCTGAGCTTCTTTAATAGTAAAATCACCATGACGAGAAAAACCTCTTGGATAATTCTTATTATCAAAAAAACGTTGTTGACTTACAAAACTCTCAGCCATGTTATATCCTCTAGATTATAAATATTGTTGGGCGGGAATTATAATTGACAAAGTAAATCTGTAAACAAAATTTTTTTATTTATGTAAAGAAATTTGAATAAGTGATTAAATTTAGAGCAAAACATCTTTATTTATGGCAGGGGCGGAGAGTCTCGAACTCCCAACACCCGGTTTTGGAGACCGGTGCTCTACCAATTGAACTACGCCCCTAGAAAAGGTGGCGGAACGGACGGGGCTCGAACCCGCGACCCCCTGCGTGACAGGCAGGTATTCTAACCAACTGAACTACCGCTCCACCGTATTTGGTATGTATATATAAAATTTAAAAGTCTGGCGGCACCCTACTCTCACATGGGTAATACCCACACTACCATCGGCACTACGGCGTTTCACTTCTGAGTTCGGCATGGGGTCAGGTGGGACCACCGCGCTATTACCGCCAGACATATTCTGTCTTCTCTTATCTCTATTGCTGTGCATTATCTCATATCCACAACAATCCCTCAATCCGGAACAAACTGTTTGATTATCTCATAATCTATCTCTACCTTCGCGTATCCAAAACAACTCCGAGTTGTAAGGTTAAGACTCTCGGTTCATTAGTATCAGTTAGCTCAATGTATCACTACACTTACACACCTGACCTATCTACGTCTTAGTCTCAAACGGACCTTACTGATTCTCATCAGGGAAAACTCATCTCGAGGCTAGTTTCGTACTTAGATGCTTTCAGCACTTATCTATTCCGCACGTAGCTACCGGGCAATGCAATTGGCATCACAACCCGAACACCAGCGGTGCGTTCACTTCGGTCCTCTCGTACTAGAAGCAAACCCTCTCAATTTTCCTACGCCCATGGCAGATAGGGACCGAACTGTCTCACGACGTTCTAAACCCAGCTCGCGTACCACTTTAAACGGCGAACAGCCGTACCCTTGGGACCTACTTCAGCCCCAGGATGTGATGAGCCGACATCGAGGTGCCAAACACCGCCGTCGATATGAACTCTTGGGCGGTATCAGCCTGTTATCCCCGGAGTACCTTTTATCCGTTGAGCGATGGCCCTTCCATTCAGAACCACCGGATCACTATGACCTACTTTCGTACCTGCTCGAGCCGTCACTCTCGCAGTCAAGCTAGCTTTTGCCATTGCACTAACCTCCTGATGTCCGACCAGGATTAGCTAACCTTCGTGCTCCTCCGTTACTCTTTGGGAGGAGACCGCCCCAGTCAAACTACCCACCAGACAGTGTCCCTTACCTCGATTCAGAAGTATAGGTTAGAACATCAAACATTAAAGGGTGGTATTTCAAGGTCGACTCCATGCATACTGGCGTACACACTTCTTAGTCTCCCACCTATCCTACACATTAAGGCTCAATGTTCACTGTCAAGCTATAGTAAAGGTTCACGGGGTCTTTCCGTCTTGCCACGGGTACACCGCATCTTCACGGCAATTTCAATTTCACTGAGTCTCGGGTGGAGACAGCCTGGCCATCATTACGCCATTCGTGCAGGTCGGAACTTACCCGACAAGGAATTTCGCTACCTTAGGACCGTTATAGTTACGGCCGCCGTTTACTGGGGCTTCGATCAAGAGCTTCTGCTTACGCATAACCCCATCAATTAACCTTCCAGCACCGGGCAGGCGTCACACCGTATACGTCCACTTTCGTGTTTGCACAGTGCTGTGTTTTTATTAAACAGTTGCAGCCAGCTGGTATCTTCGACTGATTTCACCTCCATCCGCATGGGACTTCAATTACCATCAGCGTGCCTTCTCCCGAAGTTACGGCACCATTTTGCCTAGTTCCTTCACCCGAGTTCTCTCAAGCGCCTTAGTATTCTCTACCTGACCACCTGTGTCGGTTTCGGGTACGATTGACTATAACCTGAAGCTTAGAAGATTTTCCTGGAAGCAGGGCATCAATTACTTCAGCACCTTAGTGCCTCGTCATCACGCCTCAGAGTATCAGTGACCGGATTTGCCTAATCACACCCCTACACGCTTAACCCACCATCCAATAGGTGGTAAACCTAGCCTTCTTCGTCCCCCCATCGCAGTTATAGCCAGTACGGGAATATTAACCCGTTTCCCATCAGATACGCCCTTCGGCCTCTCCTTAGGGGTCGACTCACCCTGCCCCGATTAACGTTGGACAGGAACCCTTGGTCTTCCGGCGAGCGGGCTTTTCACCCGCTTTATCGTTACTTATGTCAGCATTCGCACTTCTGATACCTCCAGCATACCTCACAATACACCTTCTACGGCTTACAGAACGCTCCCCTACCCAACGTATCTAAATACGCTGCCGCAGCTTCGGTGCATAGTTTTAGCCCCGTTACATCTTCCGCGCAGGCCGACTCGACTAGTGAGCTATTACGCTTTCTTTAAATGATGGCTGCTTCTAAGCCAACATCCTAGCTGTCTAAGCCTTCCCACTTCGTTTCCCACTTAACTATGACTTTGGGACCTTAGCTGGCGGTCTGGGTTGTTTCCCTCTTCACGACGAACGTTAGCACCCGCCGTGTGTCTCCCATGATTAAACTTGTCAGTATTCGGAGTTTGCATCGGGTTGGTAAGCCGGGATGGCCCCCTAGCCGAAACAGTGCTCTACCCCCAACAGTTACTCATGAGGCGCTACCTAAATAGCTTTCGGGGAGAACCAGCTATCTCCCGGTTTGATTGGCCTTTCACCCCCAGCCACAGGTCATCCGCTAATTTTTCAACATTAGTCGGTTCGGTCCTCCAGTTAGTGTTAACCAACCTTCAACCTGCCCATGGCTAGATCACCGGGTTTCGGGTCTATACCCTGCAACTTAACGCACAGTTAATACTCGGTTTCCCTTCGGCTCCCCTATTCGGTTAACCTTGCTACAGAATATAAGTCGCTGACCCATTATACAAAAGGTACGCAGTCACTATTACCTAATGGTAAAGCTCCCACTGATTGTACGTACACGGTTTCAGGGTCTATTTCACTCCCCTCCCGGGGTTCTTTTCGCCTTTCCCTCACGGTACTGGTTCACTATCGGTCAATCAGGAGTATTTAGCCTTGGAGGATGGTCCCCCCATCTTCAGACAGGATATCACGTGTCCCGCCCTACTCTATAAGCTTCCACACAATGCATCTTCGTGTACGGGACTTTCACCCTCTATCGTGCGACTTTCCAGACGCTTCCACTAATACATTATGCTACCCGCTTGGGCTCCTCCCCTTTCGCTCGCCGCTACTTAGGGAATCTCGGTTGATTTCTTTTCCTCGGGGTACTTAGATGTTTCAGTTCTCCCGGTTCGCCTCATCTGACTATGGATTCATCAGATGATAGTGTAGTCACCTACACTGGGTTTCCCCATTCGGACATCAACGGCTATAGCGCCTTTTATCGGCTCACCGTCGCTTTTCGCAGATTAACACGTCCTTCATCGCCTCTGATTGCCTAGGCATCCACCGTGTACGCTTAATTTCTTAACCTTACAACTCACAGTTGTCTTGGTTTAAATTACGCTTTTTTTCTCTTTCTTATCTCAATCCAATATATTTTCATATATCAGCTTGCCATAAAAACGAGAACTCGTTTCTTTCAGCTTGTTCCTAATTGTTAAAGAGCTTTATCTTTCTATTCATTCGAATATCAAATAAATACAAACATAATTTTTTTATAGATAAAAGAGATTTCTTTAATGGTGGAGCTAAGCGGGATCGAACCGCTGGCCTCCTGCGTGCAAGGCAGGCGCTCTCCCAGCTGAGCTATAGCCCCATTGTCTCACTTCATCAACCAATCAAGCTAACCATCAGCTTAAGCAGTCGAATTGGTGGGTCTGAGTGGACTTGAACCACCGACCTCACCCTTATCAGGGGTGCGCTCTAACCACCTGAGCTACAGACCCAATAAAGTGACTCTTTCTAAACAAACAATCTGTGTGAACACTTACGAGCACTTCGTAAGGAGGTGATCCAACCGCAGGTTCCCCTACGGTTACCTTGTTACGACTTCACCCCAGTCATGGACCACACCGTGGTAAACGCCCCCCTTGCGGTTAAGCTATCTACTTCTGGTGCAACCCACTCCCATGGTGTGACGGGCGGTGTGTACAAGGCCCGGGAACGTATTCACCGTGACATTCTGATTCACGATTACTAGCGATTCCGACTTCATGGAGTCGAGTTGCAGACTCCAATCCGGACTTAGACGTACTTTATGAGGTCCGCTTGCTCTCGCGAGGTCGCCTCCCTTTGTATACGCCATTGTAGCACGTGTGTAGCCCTGGTCGTAAGGGCCATGATGACTTGACGTCGTCCCCACCTTCCTCCGCTTTATCAACGGCAGTCTCCTTTGAGTTCCCGACCGAATCGCTGGCAACAAAGGATAAGGGTTGCGCTCGTTGCGGGACTTAACCCAACATTTCACAACACGAGCTGACGACAGCCATGCAGCACCTGTCTCACAGTTCCCGAAGGCACTCTCGCATCTCTGCAAGATTCTGTGGATGTCAAGACCAGGTAAGGTTCTTCGCGTTGCATCGAATTAAACCACATGCTCCACCGCTTGTGCGGGCCCCCGTCAATTCATTTGAGTTTTAACCTTGCGGCCGTACTCCCCAGGCGGTCGATTTATCGCGTTAGCTTCGGAGCCCATCACTCAGGGCAACAAACTCCAAATCGACATCGTTTACAGCGTGGACTACCAGGGTATCTAATCCTGTTTGCTCCCCACGCTTTCGCATCTCAGCGTCAGTATCTGTCCAGAAGGCCGCCTTCGCCACCGGTATTCCTCCACATCTCTACGCATTTCACCGCTACACGTGGAATTCTACCTTCCTCTACAATACTCTAGTTAACCAGTTTTAAGTGCAATTCCTAGGTTGAGCCCAGGGCTTTCACACCTAACTTAATTATCCGCCTACATGCCCTTTACGCCCAGTCATTCCGATTAACGCTCGCACCCTCCGTATTACCGCGGCTGCTGGCACGGAGTTAGCCGGTGCTTCTTCTGTAATTAACGTCAATTGATGCACCTATTAGATACACCACCTTCCTCATTACCGAAAGTACTTTACAACCCGAAGGCCTTCTTCATACACGCGGCATGGCTGCATCAGGGTTTCCCCCATTGTGCAATATTCCCCACTGCTGCCTCCCGTAGGAGTCTGGACCGTGTCTCAGTTCCAGTGTGGCTGGTCATCCTCTCAGACCAGCTAGAGATCGTCGCCTTGGTAAGCCTTTACCCTACCAACTAGCTAATCCCATATGGGTTCATCAAATGGCGCATGGCCCGAAGGTCCCATGCTTTGGTCTCTCAACTTTATGCGGTATTAGCAGTCGTTTCCAACTGTTGTCCCCCTCCATTCGGCAGATCCCCATACCTTACTCACCCGTCCGCCACTCGTCATCAAGTGCAAGCACTCATGTTACCGTTCGACTTGCATGTGTTAAGCCTGCCGCCAGCGTTCAATCTGAGCCATGATCAAACTCTTCAATTTAAAGTTTGATGCTCAATAACTGTCTCTGACATTATTCAAATGAATCTTCAGTGTCACTTATCAAGACTTAATTTTTTTAGTCCGTAGACTTTTAATTTTTCGTCTCGCAAGTGCCCACACAGATTGTCTGTTTCTTCTTTTTAAAGAGCTGACAGCTTTTTAATTTACTTCACAATTTCTTGTTTCAGTTTGCTGTCTCAAGGGCTGCGTATACTACGCTACACCTTTTCATTCGTCAAGATCTTTTTTTAAAATTTTTGACCTTGCTCACTAACACGACCTTTGTCTGCTTGTCGCTGACGCCGTGTCAGTGGATGCGCATTATAGGCACTTCTTTTTTTTTGGCAAGTGAAAAATTGCAATCACGATTCCGTTTGTTTTTTATTTGTTCAATACTCATATTGGTATATTTATAATATTTCCCCAGCAATTATTATAAACATAATAAAAAACAAAACTTTGCTATAAGTCACATTTTTCAACATCCAAAAAATAAAAAAACTATTTTTTCTCTTTCAATAGCAATTTTATTTTAACGATTACCGCCAATTAAATATTTTGCTTTATCTTTAAATACCCATTTTATCAGATTAGCTATAATGATACTTATCGTTAATGTAGATATTAAAAAGCTAATTGCACCAAGTGAAGCTAATTGTCCGTCATCAGTTCTAATTACATCTGCTATTGGTGAATTAAATACTTGTTGTTCCAAAAGTAACACGATAATTTCATGAATAAAGTAAATTGGAAAACTTATATTGGCCATATATGAAAAAAACTTATATGTTCTTCCATGTTCATTCTTATGGTTTAAACCATCTAAAAAATAAAGCGCTAAAATAAATAAAATAATTTTTTGTAATGTATCATAATAAAGTTTTTCAACACCTAAATAGTCAACATAACGATAAGCAAATGGAATACAAAAACATAAACCAAAAAAGAAAATTACTAGCAATAGATTATCTTTAATTAATTGCATAATTTTTTCATAATTCTGTTTTATCATCATACCCGTTAAATAAACCGGTCCATAATGCAACAAATTTAATAACGGCTGGGTATAATCAGGTTTAGTGAACATAACTACCCAAAACATTGATATCAGACCAATAACAATCAAACTTTTTTGAGACCAGGAATATAGTAAAGGACTGATTGCAAAAATCATGATAATCATCGGCATAAACCACAATGGTAACAGTTGCGTGCCAGTCAACATCATCTTGACAATAGAACCAAGCGCACTCGGTTCAGTAGATGAAAAAAAAGGTAAGCTAGATAAAGACTGATAGTGAAAGTATAAAAAACAGAATATTGATACTGATATATATGGACATACAACTGTTTTGAATTTAGATAAATAATATTCCTTTACCTTATATTTGTATGTTAAATGTTGAAATAAAAAACCCGCAATTAAAACAAAAAAAGTGGTGAAGTTAAAAGCAAATAAATTCAAAAAAGAAAATAAATAACTATTAGCGATTAAATTACTATTTTTAAAAACACCTAAGCAATGGCTAAAGACGATCATAATGATAGCTACGCCACGTAATACATGGATAGAGTGGATTTTTTGAGGTTTGACTGTTGCCATTTTAACACACTAAATTTAACGAAGAAAATTTAGCATACATTAGCATAAAATCTGCTAATAAAAACTAGGATTATTATAGAAAAACAATAAAATATTTCTTGACAAAAGCTGGAGAGAATTACAAAAGATCTATATATAAAACTGATTTTAATTAATTATTTAATTTATTTTTAGCAAACGAACATAAAGGTATAATTTCACGCTTTTCTTGCTGTAATTTTTTAACGACAAGTTCAAGTAACTTGTCTGCAATACCATGCCCTCGATAAGCAGGATCAGTATATGTATGATTAATCGTTGCCTTATCATCACCAATTCGAGTAAATGTCATTTCAGCTATTTCTTGATTATTATCATTACAAACATAAAAACGGTCATCTTCTTGCTTATATTGTAATGTCATAAAAACCTCAAATTTTTATCGAAATTAATGAACCATGACTAGAAAATTATAGAAATTTATTAATAAAAAATCTTTATAAGATCAATAGGGTGGATAATTGATATATCTATTTAAAACCTTAATCTTATCAATTATCCACATCTTATTTGATTATTAATAGAGCAATTTTTAGAATAAACGTTTTGCAGTATTATAAAGATCCATATCAAATGGTCTTTTCATATTATTAATCGCATCGATAATATCATGATGCACTAATTTACCATTTTGGATGCCTACACAACGTCCAGCATGACCATTAATAAGTAATTCAACAGCATAAGCCCCCATGCGCGAACCTAAAATTCGGTCATAAGGTACTGGTGAACCACCACGTTGTACATGTCCCAAAATCGTTGCTCGAGTTTCATGATGAACAGCAGCTTCAATATCCTTTGCCAATTGGTTTACATCACACATATTTTCAGTCACAGTAACTATCGCATGTTTTTTACCTTTAGCAAAACCTAATTTTATCTCTTCAATTAAGTCTTCTTTAGTATAAGAAACCTCAGGGATAATCATAAACTCACAACCACCAGCAACTGCCGCATTTAGTGTCAAATCTCCGCAATCACGGCCCATGATTTCAATCACAGAAATTCTATGATGTGAAGAACAAGTATCTCTTAATCTATCGATAGATTCTACAGCGGTGCCTAAAGCAGTAAAATAACCAATAGTATAGTCAGTTCCACGAATATCGTTATCAATGGTGCCAGGTAAACCAATACATGGAAAACCTTCTTCAGTTAAACGCATGGCCCCCATATAAGAACCATCACCGCCAATTACAACTAATGCATCGATTTGATGTTTCTTTAAATTAGCGATCGCTTTTTTTCTAACTTCTTGGTCTTTAAATTCAGGAAATCTAGCTGATCCTAAGAATGTACCGCCACGAGTGATAATATCGGAAACGCTAGAACGATCTAACTGAACGATTCGATCTTCACACAGACCTAAATAACCATCATAAATGCCAAAAACATCTAATCCTTCAGTTAATGCGGTTCTCACAACACCTCGAATAGCTGCATTCATCCCTGGCGCATCACCACCACTGGTTAAAATACCTATTTTTTTTATCATACAAAATAACTCCAATATATAAACCTTCGGCTATTATAAGGTCATAATAATTAACTAACAATAAAAGTTTAGAGGCTATTTTGATTAGTTTATCTACTTATTCATTTCTAAGGGGACAACAGAAACAGGATCTTGATGAATAATCACTGTTGCAGGCGCAAATTCTTGAGCAATATGTTTTTCAACTGCATCAGCGACAGCATGCGCTTTGATTAAAGGCATATCATCGTCTAATTCAAGATGCAATTGTATAAATTTTAATGGCCCAGCTTGTCGAGTTTTCAGATCATGAAAACCATGTACATTTGAGTATGAAGTAACAATTTCACTAATTTTTTGGTTATCACTTTCTGGTAAGGCTTTATCTAATAAGTCTTGAATTGCACTATAAGCTATTTGATAAGCATTATAAAAAATATATAGCGCAATAAAAAAGGCAAAACAGGCATCAGCATAAGTAATACCATACCAACTTAAAAAGAGAGCCACAATAACCGCAATATTCATAAACATATCAGAAGAATAGTGCAACATATCAGCTTCAATTGCTTTGCTTTTAGTCTGTTTTATTACATGTTTTTGGTATAAAACTAATACCCCTGTCACAATAACTGAAATCACAGAGACAGCAATACCTAATAAAGGTGAAGCTATTGCTTCTGGATGAATAATAGATTTAATACTTGAAAGTAATAAAATAGTTGCAGAACCAATAATAAAGGTGCTTTGTGCTAATGCAGCCAACGATTCGGCTTTTCCGTGACCAAAAGTATGATCATCATCAGCCGGTTTTAATGCATAACGAACTAAGAAAAAGTTAAGTCCAGATGCCAATAAATCAATACTCGAATCTAAAAGAGAGGCAAATAAACTCATCGAGCCAGTAAACCAGCACGTAAGTAATTTTATAATAATTAGGAAAACAGAAATTAAAACGGCACTTAATGTAGCCCTTTTAATTAACTTTTCGTACAAATGTGATTTTGACATTTGTTACCTATTTATTGGTAGGATGCGATTCCTTGTGGTAGAACTAGCTGTGCAGCAACTTGAGCTGCAGCCTTTTTATCTAATAGAATTTCAATAATTTTCAATGCAAAATCAATAGACGTTGCAGGACCTTGACTGGTAATGACTCTATTTTGTGCATCAAAATAAACTCTATCCGATTTCCAATGTTTAAAAGCATCTCTCGTTTCTGGATAACCGGTCATATATGCATCTGGAAATAAATTATGATGTTGCAGAACCATTGCCGGAGATGCACAAATAGCAGCAATTATATTGCCAGCTTGATGTGCTTGTTTTAATTTTTCAATTAATTGTTGGGAGTCGCGAAAGTTTTCCGCTCCTTTTAATCCACCAGGTAAAATAATCACATCAAAATCAAGATTATTAACTTCTGAAAATACCTTTTGGGCTAAGATAGTTACTCCACGAGAACATTCAATTTGTCTATCTTCGGTGATGCTAGCGTAAGTGACATTTATTCCGGCTCGAGTTAATAGGTCAATAGTTGTGACTGCTTCGGTTTCCTCACAGCCATTTGATAAAAATACTAATGCTTGCTTTGTCATGTTACACTCCTTTTTATCTAATAGCTGTGTTTAAACAGCGTCAAAAATTAAAACTATTTTACTCGTTCGATATTAGCGCCCAATTTTCTAAGCTTCTCTTCAATATTATCATATCCACGATCAATATGGTAAATACGATCAACAACGGTCGAACCTTCAGCGATACATCCAGCTAAAACTAAACTTGCTGAAGCTCGCAAATCAGTCGCCATAACTTGAGTACCACTAAGTTTTTCAACACCATGAGTAATTAACGTATTACCTTCGATTTCACCATGTGCCCCCATACGAATAAGCTCTGGCACATGCATAAAGCGATTTTCAAAAATCGTTTCTTTGATAATTCCAGTTCCTTCTGCCACCATATTTAATAATGAAAACTGGGCTTGCATATCCGTTGGGAACCCCGGATGTGGTGCAGTATGAATATTTACAGCTTTTGCTCGTTTGCCTTGCATATCTAAACAAATCCAATCTTCACCTGTTTCAATATTAGCACCAGCCTCCTTCAATTTTGATAGCACAGCATCTAATAAATTTGGATCAGTTTTACGACAAGTTATTTTACCTCTTGAAATAGCAGCTGCAACCAAAAATGTTCCTGTTTCAATACGATCAGAAACAACCTCGTGTACGCCACCACCAAGACTAGTAACACCTTCAATTTCAATACGCATAGTACCAACACCGGTAATTTTAGCGCCCAGCATATTTAAGAATTTTGCGGTATCAACAATTTCAGGCTCACAAGCTGCATTTTCTATTATAGTTTTACCTTCAGCTAAGGTTGCTGCACACATAATTGTTACTGTCGCCCCAACACTCACCTTATCCATAACAATGTGAGCACCTTTTAAACGACCATTAACTGTTGCTTTAACATATCCTTCATCTAAAGTGATTGTCGCACCTAACTGTTGTAAACCAGTAATATGCAAATCTACAGGTCTTGCACCTATAGCACATCCACCCGGTAATGAAACTTGCCCTTGTCCAAATCGAGCAACCAGTGGACCTAAAGCCCAAATTGATGCACGCATGGTTTTGACAAGTTCATAAGGTGCACAATAATTGTCAATTTCGCCAGCATCAAGATGAATAGAACCGTTACGTTGGTATTTCACGCCTAATTGCGCAAGCAATTCGAGTGTTGTATCGATATCTTTTAATTTGGGAACATTTTGCAACTCAACTGGCTTTTCAGCCAAAATTGCAGCAAATAAAATAGGTAGCGCAGCATTTTTAGCGCCAGAAATGACAACTTCCCCATTTAAAGAAGTAGGGCCAGTAACGTGAAACTTTTCCATTGTTAACTCTTATTCATTTTAAATGGCCGTTATTATAGAAGTTATTTATCAATAGATAAATGAATTTTACCAAAATATAATCACTAATTTATCTTTACTAAAGCAACTCAACACGATTTCAATTATTTGATATATCTCTTTTATTTATCCTAAATTTTATTTAATAAATTAGATTAAAATTATTGTTAATCGGAGATTGACTCACTTCACATCGGCATTTATAGTGAGATTGATATTTTTGAAAAGATCAATTAATTAAAAAATAAAATAATCTTAACTGCTTTATTTAATAAAAAGAGATAAATATGTTTGACTCAATCGCTAAAGCTGGAAAATATTTAGGTCAAGCCGCCAAACTAATGGTTGGAATTCCCGATTACGATACGTATGTACAACATATGAAACTAACTCATCCAGAACAAACTCCTATGACTTATGAAGAGTTTTTTAAAGAACGACAAGATGCT
This sequence comes from Gilliamella sp. LMG 34362, assembly GCF_984569125.1. Lineage (NCBI taxonomy): Bacteria > Pseudomonadati > Pseudomonadota > Gammaproteobacteria > Orbales > Orbaceae > Gilliamella > Gilliamella sp. LMG 34362. The sequence goes on from NZ_OZ474902.1 coordinate 2,597,433, forward strand.
CGTTATAGCGGCAAAGGTGGCTTTAAGTGTTGTTAAATAGAAAGGAATAGTTTATGACACAAGATATTAGTACTTCCTTATTACCAGTCACCTTATTAACTGGATTTCTCGGTTCAGGAAAAACAACACTCATCAATTACCTGCTTGAAAATAATCACAATGAAAAAATAATGATTATTGAAAATGAATTTGGTCCAGTAAATCTTGATAGCAACTTACTTACACCGAATCAGGATATTCAAATTGTTGAAATGACCAATGGTTGCATTTGTTGCACTGTACAAGGTGAACTGACCAAAGCTCTCCATCAATTGCACGCAGAAAGACAAGCTGGAAAATTGCAATTTGATAGACTTATTATCGAAACCACAGGGCTTGCCGACCCGGCACCTATTATTCAAACTTTTTTTATTGATGAGCTAATTAGAGAAACAATTAGACTTGATGCAATTATTACGATTGTTGATTCTCAACATATTTTGCAACATTTAAATGAACATCGAGTTGCTGTTTCTCAAATTGGTTTTGCCGATCGTATTATTTTATCTAAAACCGACTGCATCACCGAACAACAACAAATTGAAATTCTAAATCGCATTCAGAAAATTAATAGTAAAGCAACTATCTATCAAGCGATTAATGGTAAAATTGCAAAATCACAATGGTTAGATATCCATGCTTTTGATTTAGATGAGGAATTAGTTCTTAATAAAGGTTTTTTTATTGTTAATCCGTCCAAACAGTTAGAAACTAATTTTAAAATAATTCCATATCAAACCTCATCCTGGAATGATGATATCTGTTCCTATCTTTTTGAAGCTGGAGAACTTGATCTTAAAAAGATTGGCTCATTTATGGAAAATCTAGTTGATAAATACGGTAATGATATGCTGCGCTATAAAGGGATACTTGCAATTAAAGACAATAACCAAAGGCTCATTGTTCAAGGAGTCCATAAAATTGTCGGTTTTGATTACGGTTCTCCATGGCAACAAGCTTCCGAAAAAATATCTCGCTTAGTTGTGATTAGTCGAACTTTACCATTTGATGAATTAAATAAGGAATTTTTACAGACGGTAGCAAATTAACTGATCACAATTAATTAAAATCGACTAAAAAACCCCTTTCCTCAAAATTTTTTAGTAAAATCGACTAAATCTTCGATTTTACTATTAACCGCCTTTTTATCGAATATGGTAAAATGGTCAGCTTTCAACCAAATAAAACAGATAACACAAGAATATGGATTACGATATTGCCATCATTGGACTTGGACCTGCCGGTAGCACGCTCGCTCGGTTACTTAGCCCATCTTTTAAGATCATTGCATTAGATAAAAAACATCAAGCTGGTGATGAAGGTTTTCAAAAACCATGTGGTGGCTTATTGGCTAATGATGCACAAAAAGCGTTTGTAAGACAAAAGCTAAATTTACCATTGGATATATTAACTGATCCGCAAATTTTCAGCGTAAAAACCATCGATCTGCAAACGAAACTTATCCGTAATTATCAACGCAGTTATGTCAGTTTTGATCGACATAAATTCGACCTATGGTTAAAGTCGCTTATACCAAATAGTGTCAATGTGTTACATGATACGCTATGCAAAGAAATCAGAAGAGTCATTGATGGATATCAAGTCACTTATATTGATGAAAATAAAATTGAACATAAGATTACCGCTAGATATGTAGTTGGAGCTGATGGCGCAAATTCAGTTGTTCGACGTATGCGCTATCCTAATCATTCTATTAGACAATATGTTGCTATCCAACAATGGTTTACAGACAACCATAAAATTCCTTTTTATTCTTGTATTTTTGATAATAAAACCACAAATTGTTATGCGTGGAGCATTTCCAAAAATAAACATTTCATTTTTGGTGGAGCCTTCCCTAAAAAGACAGCCAATCAACATTTCGAGTTATTAAAAGAAAAATTAGCTCAACAAGGTTTTATTTTTGGCGAACCTTTAAAAACCGAAAAGTGTCTTGTTGTTTACCCAAATAGATTCCGAGATTTTTATACTGGTAATGAAAATATATTTTTAATTGGTGAAGCAGCTGGTTTTATTAGTGCTAGCTCGCTAGAAGGTATCAGTTATGCACTTGATAGCGCTGAAATTCTTAGCAAAATATTAAATAGTGGCGTAGCAAAACCTAATAAACATTATTATCAAAAAACAATGCCTTTACGCTTTAAACTATATAGCAAAATTATTAAAGCAAAAATTCTTACTACGCCAATATGGCGAAAGTTAATAATGAAAAGTAAAATTCAGCATATAAAAACAATTTAGTTAATACAAAATTAGCAAATGTTTCTAACAATGAAATATAACAAGGAATAGACATTATGTTTGATGTTAGCGATCTTATTCGCTTTAATCACGAATGGTCAGAAAAAATAGAACAAGAAGATCCTGATTTTTTTAAACAGCTTGCCGTTGCTCAGAACCCAAAATTTTTATGGATTGGCTGTTCTGATAGTCGAGTGCCCGCTGAAAAATTGATTAAATTAAAACCCGGAGAATTATTTGTTCACCGTAATGTTGGTAATTTGGTTATCCATACCGATCTTAACTGTTTATCTGTCGTGCAATATGCCGTTGATGTACTTGAGATAGAAGATATTATCATTTGTGGACACTTAGGTTGTGGTGGAATTAAAGCTGCAGTCGAAAACCCCGATCTAGGTCTAATTAACAATTGGTTACTACATATTCGCGACTTATGGTTCCGTTATAGTTCTTTAATCGGTGAGTTTCCTGCCGATATTCGTTTAGATATTTTATGTGAGCTTAATGTTATTGAACAAGTTTATAATCTAGGACATTCAACCGTTATTCAATCCGCATGGCAAAGAGGCAAAAAAGTTAATTTACATGGTTGGGTTTATGGGATTGATAATGGCAAGATTACTGACTTACATATTACATCATCAAGTAGTGAAAACCTTGAAATCAATTATCGAGAAGCAATTTCTTATCTGTTAAATTTGCATAAATCACAATAATTTTACTTAAATCGATGGATAATTTGATTACTGCTGCCTCGCCATAATAGTTTGGGATCAGCCAGTTCTTGCACAAATTTTCCATCAATCAAAACATCTATATAGGGAACTACAGCTTGTTGAGCATCGGTTAATTCATCAAGCTTATAGCCTGTCCATAACCAAATATCTTTATTATCACACTCATTTTTTACTCGTTTGACCAGTTTTAAAATGGCAGGGACATTTTGTGGGTGCAAAGGATCACCACCAGAAAGCGATAATCCTTGGCGTTTTATTTCAGTATCTTGTAAATCTTTAATAATTTGATCTTCAAGTGATTGTGTAAATGGCTTACCAGAGTTTATTCCCCATGTGCTTTTGTTATAACAGCCAGGACATTGATGTATACAGCCTGCAACAAAAAGTGCACAACGAGTCCCTTCACCATTAACCACATCAACAGGATAATAACGATGATAATTCATAATGATAAAATAATTTATTAGCCTATTTGCCCATTATCTAAATGTTTAACTCGGCGTTTGACTTCTTCTTGTTTACCTGCATTAAATGGACGAGCATCGGGACTGCCTAAATATCCACAAACACGACGAGTAACAGAAACTTTAGCTGAATCATGATTACCACAGCTAGGACAAACAAAACCTTTGCTAGTACATGAAAATTCACCGGTATAACCACATTCATAACATTCGTCAATTGGCGTATTGGTACCATAATAAGGTACACGCGTATAGCTGTAGTCCCAAACATCTTCTAATGCTTTAACATTATTAATCATGTTAGGATATTCGCCATAACAAATAAAACCACCGCTTGCTACTGCTGGATAAGGTTTTTCAAATTCGATTTTTTCATATGGATTTACTTTTTTCTCAACATCAAGGTGGAAACTGTTAGTATAGTAACCTTTATCTGTTACTCCAGGAATAATACCAAATTCAGAAGTATCTAAACGACAGAATCGATCGCATAAGTTTTCACTCGGTGTACTATATAAACTAAATCCATAACCAGTCTCTTTTTTCCATTGCTCAACCGCTTTAGCTAAATGTTCAACGATTGCTACACCTTTATTACGTAAGGTTTCACTATCGAATGGATGAGTTTGGTTACCATAAAGTGCATTTAAAGTTTCATGCAGACCAATATAACCTAAAGAAATTGATGCACGGCTATTTTTAAAGATTTCAGAAACATTGTCATCTTCTTTTAAGCGAACACCACAAGCACCTTCCATATATAAAATAGGAGCAACACGAGCTTTGACACCATCGAGACGAGCAATACGAGTCATCAATGCCTTTTTACAAAGTGTTAAACGTTTGTCTAAAATTTCCCAGAAACGAGTTTCATCACCTTTAGCTTCAATGGCAATACGAGGTAAGTTAAGGCTAATGACACCTAAATTATTCCGTCCATCATGAATTTGTTGACCATCTTCTTCATAAACACCTAAAAAGCTACGACATCCCATTGGCGTTTTAAATGATCCAGTTACTTCAACAACTTTATCGTAGTTTAAAATATCTGGATACATACGTTTACTTGCACACTCTAACGCTAACTGTTTAATATCATAATTAGCATCACCTTGTTTGTGATTAATACCATCTTTAATGGCAAACACTAATTTAGGGAATACCGCAGTTTTATGATTTTTACCTAACCCTTTTATACGCACTTTTAAAATTGATTCTTGAATTAACCGTGATTCCCAACTTGTTCCTAAACCAAACCCAAATGTAACAAATGGAGTTTGTCCATTAGCAGTATGTAAAGTATTTACTTCATATTCTAGAGATTGAAATGCATCATAACACTCTTTTTGGGTACGACTTTCTGCATAAGCCTCTGGATTTGGGATATTCCATTCTTCAGCAACTTGCTTATGTTTTTGATAACTAATAGTGACAAATTTTGCTAAAATTTCATCAATACGATTAATGGTGGTGCCACCATAAATATGACTAGCAACTTGCGCAATAATTTGAGCTGTTACTGCTGTTGCTGTTGCAATAGATTTTGGCGGTTCAATTTCAGCATTACCCATTTTAAAACCATTAGTTAACATGCCATCTAAATCAATTAGCATACAGTTAAACATTGGGAAAAATGGGGCATAATCAAGGTCATGATAATGTATTTCACCACAATCATGCGCGCGCGAAATATCCTTTGGTAATAAATATTGTTTCGCATAATGTCGAGCAACAATACCTGCTAATAAATCACGTTGAGTGGGAATAACTTTACTATCTTTATTCGCATTTTCATTCAAAATAGCGACATTACTTTGTTCTATTAGCCCACGAATATCTTGATTTAAACGGCTACGCTCTTCACGAGCACGATCACGATCATGTCGATATTCAATATAGGTTCTCGCTAATTTTTTATAAGGGCCTGACATTAGTTGATTTTCAACAACATTTTGAATTTCATTAATATCCACACTTTCACGATCCATCATTTGATTAGTCACTACGCGAGCCACCGCTGCACAATAATCTGGATCATTAACATTAGCCGCAACAGCTGCTCTTATAATAGCATCCTTAATACGAGTCTCATTAAATGCAGTCTGACAACCATCACGTTTGATTACTACGGGCATATATACTCCTCAATATTCATTAATAGTTAGCGCTTAGCATGAGTTTTTATCGACCTTAATAGTTAATGTACTTATTCAAAACTATTGATTTTTTATTAAAATATGAGGCTTTTGGATATAAACTCGGATTTTCACATCGCTTTAGAAAACACTATATGTAGTAAATATGTTTGAATTATACGCCATATATTGTGTTTTTCTAGTTTTTTAAAAAAATAATTTACTTGACAAAGCAAACGCCAATAATCACAAGTCTTCCGGTGAATAGCATTAAAAAAATTTGGATAAATAGGATATAAAAGGTGAATAAATTTTGTTAGAGTGCAAATTAATTTTGCACTCTTATATAAGAAAAAGTATAGATATTTATCAAAATTAAGATTCAATATTTAACCAATCAGTATGGAACACACCCTCTTTATCGATTCGTTTATAAGTGTGCGCACCAAAATAATCTCGTTGGGCTTGAATCAAATTAGCGGGCAATACTGCTGAACGATAACTGTCATAATATGCGATTGCAGCTGACAGTGTAGGAACAGCAATACCTTGCGAAACAGCTAAACAGATTACATCACGCAATGATTGTTGATAGGCTTCAACGGTTTTAGAAAAATATGGCGCTAAAAGTAAGTTATCAATATTATTATTTTCACTATAAGCATCAGTAATTTTTTGTAAAAATTGTGCGCGAATAATACAACCTGCTCTAAAAATCTTAGCAATTTCGCCATAATTTAGTTGCCAGTTATAATGTTCTGATGCAGCCTTTAATTGAGCAAACCCTTGTGCGTAAGAGATAATTTTTCCCATATAAAGCGCTTTACGAACTTTTTCAATTAACGCTTGCTTATCCCCTCTAAATTCCTCTTTACTAGGCCCTTTTAGTACTTTTGATGCTGCAACACGTTGATCTTTAATCGCTGAAATATAACGTGCAAATACTGATTCAGTAATTAAAGATAATGGTTCACCTAAATCTAATGCGCTTTGGCTTGTCCATTTGCCAGTACCTTTATTGCCTGCCGCATCCAGAATCTTATCAACCAAATAATCGCCATTTTCATCTTTATATTTAAAGATATCTGCGGTAATTTCGGTTAAATAACTATCTAACTCGCCTTTATTCCAATCAGAAAAAACGTCAGAAAGTTCATCATTAGTTAATCCACCTACATGTTTTAACACACTATAGCTTTCAGCGATTAGTTGCATATCACCATATTCAATACCGTTGTGAGCCATTTTAACATAATGTCCGGCTCCATCAGGACCTATATAAGCTACACAAGGTTCCCCATTTGCTTTTGCTGCAATTTTTTCTAAAATTGGTGCAACAAGTTCATAAGCTTCTTTTTGACCGCCAGGCATAATTGATGGCCCTTTTAGTGCGCCTTCTTCACCACCTGAAACACCTGTTCCGATAAAATTAAAGCCTTCATCAGATAACATTTTATTACGACGAATTGTATCCTCAAAATAAGCATTACCACCATCAATAATAATATCACCTTTATCTAACAAGGGTCTGAGTTCATCAATGACAGCATCGGTGCCTTTACCTGCTTGCACCATAATTAAGATACGGCGAGGTTTTTCTAAAGAATTAACAAAATCTTCAATACTATAATAAGGAACCAATCGTTTATCAGAATGTTCTGCTATAACCTCTTCTGTTTTGTCTCTAGAGCGATTGTAGATTGATACTGAAAATCCACGACTTTCAATATTCAGTGCTAGGTTTCGCCCCATAACGGCCATTCCGATGACACCGATTTGTTGTTTAGACATAATTTGGCTCCTTTACTTGATTTAATCTTTATAACCTTATAAGGTTTGATATTACTACGTTAACACAATTATTTAGTCATAATTAGATTACATTCTGCCATAAAAAAAGCCGTATCAATACTTAATACGGCTTTTTTTCATAACTTTAATGAAATTACTTTAAACAAAGCAAATTATGAGCGTTTCATCATTTCAAAAAACTCATCATTGGTTTTAGTCATGGCAAGTTTATCGATTAAGAACTCCATTGCGTCAATTTCGCCCATTGGATTGAGAATTTTACGTAAAATCCACATTTTTTGTAATTCGTCTGGAGAAGTCATTAAATCTTCTTTACGAGTACCTGAGCGATTAAAGTCAATAGCAGGAAATACACGGCGTTCAGCAATTTTACGCGATAAATGTACTTCCATATTACCAGTACCTTTAAATTCTTCGTAAATAACTTCATCCATTTTAGAACCTGTATCAATTAGAGCCGTCGCTATAATGGTTAAACTACCACCTTCTTCCACATTACGTGCAGCACCGAAAAAGCGCTTAGGACGATGTAAGGCATTAGCATCAACACCACCAGTTAATACTTTGCCTGATGATGGAATAACAGTATTGTATGCACGCGCTAAACGAGTAATTGAGTCTAATAAAATAATGACATCTTTTTTGTGCTCAACCAAACGTTTTGCACGTTCTATTACCATTTCGGCAACTTGAACATGTCTTGCCGCTGGTTCATCAAACGTTGAAGCCACGACCTCACCTTTAACTAGGCGTTGCATTTCAGTCACTTCTTCTGGTCGCTCATCGATCATCAATACGACTAATTCACACTCAGGGTGATTAACCGCTAAACTTTGAGCAATGTTTTGTAGTAACATGGTTTTACCCGCTTTAGGTGGCGCAACAATCAAACCACGTTGACCTTTACCGATTGGAGAGGCTAAATCAAGTACTCTTGCAGTAATATCTTCGGTTGAGCCATTGCCACGTTCCATACGTAAGCGAGAATTTGGATGTAGAGGAGTTAAGTTTTCAAAAAGGATCTTATTGCGAGCATCTTCAGGTTTATCGTGGTTAACTTCATTTACTTTTAATAAAGCAAAATAACGCTCGCCTTCTTTTGGCGGTCTAATTTTACCGGCTATAGTATCGCCAGTTCTTAAATTAAAGCGCCTAATTTGACTTGGTGAAACATATATATCATCAGGCCCTGCTAAATAAGAACTATCAGCAGAACGCAAAAAGCCAAAACCATCTTGCAAAATCTCTAGAACACCGTCGCCAAAAATATCTTCACCACTTTTAGCATGCTGTTTTAAGATTGCAAAGATAATATCTTGTTTTCTAAGACGAGCAAGATTTTCAAGCCCCATTTTTTTCTCACCAAGCGCTACAAGCTCGGCAACAGATGTGTTTTTTAATTCAGTTAAATTCATATTTTTAAAAATTCTTGAGGATAAAATTGATATGTTTGCAATTACTGCTTTTGTTGTATATTTCTTTCATTTACTTCTAAAAATTTCTCTTTCTAGCAATGTATAAAATTAATTATTACTTAGCTTTTGATGATAATTACGCGATTGGATATTGAATTTCACCACTTTATCAAGAAAAACAATGAATTGCTGAAAGGGGTTTCTGTAAGAATTTTAGCAATTTACACTAAAATTATAAGGCTGTCTATATTTTTAATTATATTTTATGGAAATAAAAATAATAAGCGCCATTATAAACGCTTATTATTTATATTTATTGAACAAATTAAAGTTGTGGATCGATAAATGCTTTAAGTTGTGCTTTTGATAATGCACCCACTTGAGTAGCTACTACTTCACCATTTTTAAAAATTAATAATGTTGGAATACCACGAATACCAAATTTTGGCGCTATATTTGGATTTTGTTCTACGTTTAATTTAGCAATAATAATTTTATCACCATACTCTTGAGCGATTTCCTCTAAAATAGGGGCAACCATTTTACAAGGTCCACACCATTCAGCCCAAAAATCAACTAATACAGGTTTTGTTGATTCGTTAATTGTATTATCAAATGTAGCTTCAGAAAGTGAAATAATGCTATGACTCATTTAATTATCTCCTAAGGAATTTATCTGAAATTATATTAGGATATTTTCATATCTACTGCTAGTAATTATTATAATAGGATATAATTATTAGTTAAGTTGTTATATTTAGTATGTTACAATTGCCGAATTCTGATAATTATACTTTAAACAATAATGATTCAATCATATCTTACAAAAACAACTTTCAATCAATTTCCCCTGCATCCATTAGTTATAAAAGCATTGGAGAAAAAAGGTTTCGTTTACTGTACCCCAATTCAAGAACAAACATTACCATTAACCTCAAAAGGAATTGACATTGCAGGACAAGGACAAACTGGTACGGGTAAAACGATTGCGTTTTTGGCTTCAACATTTAATCATTTATTGAATAATGATCCATTAGCCGATCATAAGCCGAATCAGCCACGAGCTATCATTATTGCACCAACACGTGAATTAGTGGTACAAATTTATCATGATGCACAAACGCTTTCAGAACAAACTGGCCTCAAATTAGGTTTAGCTTATGGAGGTGATGGTTATGATAAACAATTAAAAATGTTGTCTGCTGGTGTTGATATATTAATTGCTACCACTGGTCGACTAATTGATTATGCAAAACAAGATTATATTAACTTAGAGGCAATTCAGGTTGCCGTTCTTGATGAAGCAGATCGTATGTTTGATTTAGGTTTTATCCGTGATATTCGTTGGATATTTAAACATATGACATCACCTAAAAAACGCCTCACTATGTTATTTTCTGCAACTTTAACTCATAATGTTCGTGAGCTTGCTTTTGAATATATGAATGAACCACAATATATTGAAGTTGAACCTGAACAAAAAATTGGTCATAGAATTAAAGAAGAACTATTTTTCCCATCAAATGAGGATAAATTAGCTTTACTACAAACGTTAATTGAAGAAGAATGGCCAGATCGCTGTATTGTATTTGCAAATACTAAAGTTGCTTGTGAGAAAATTTGGCGCCATTTAGTGGCTGACGGTCATCGTGTCGGCTTATTGACGGGTGATATAGCACAAAAAAAACGTTTATCTATTCTTGATAAATTCACTCAAGGTGATCTTGATATATTAGTTGCAACGGATGTTGCTGCACGAGGTTTACATATTCCAAATGTAACTCACGTTTTTAATTATGATCTGCCTGATGATTGTGATGATTATCGACATCGAATTGGTCGTACTGGCCGTGCTGGAGCTGAAGGTTATTCAATTTCATTAGCTTGTGAGCGTTACTCTCAAAACCTACCAGCTATTGAAAAAGCAATTGATCACGCTATTCCGGTTAGTCAATATGATCCTCAAGCATTACTTACAGATCTACCGACACCAAGACCTTTCAAAAGAACAACTCGTAGAAAGCCATCATAACAAGGTAGCTGCTATCTGCTTAAATAAGAGTTAACTCATTACCATCATTAAGTTAATAACTTTAATGATGGTATTGAACTTATAAGATAAACAGACAACTAATCAATATGTTGCTTAGTTTGCAAAAACTCCTGATAAGCTAATTTTATTTCTTTTTTTAATTCTTGAGATAATAATGCCATATGTTGGCCAGATAATGCGCCATATAACCCAAATAAAATATTAAGTGAAAGTTTCGGATTCTTATGCTTAATTCGGTAATAAGTTTCCAAATAACCTATTCTTTTAAAGCTCTGAATATCAGTAATATCAACACTTATCATTAGTTTTTCTAAGGATACCGTCATATTCGGTAATGCTTTTAAACGATTTTGTGTTTTTGCTAATTTTTCGTTTTGATCTTGTTTAGCATACTCAATAACTATTTTCACAATATCATGTAACTTCTTACGATCTGTCAACAGATCGTCACCAACTTTATAATAATCAAGTAATTTATTTGAACCATCAAAAACTAAATTAAGAGGCTTCATCCCTAGATCAATAAAAAGAGATCGATAATTAGGATGAGCTCTTAAATAAAAATTTTTTTGATCAACCCACCCAAACATAGTTGACTCACTATTAAGACTAAATCCGCCAAAAAACGATCTTATCGAAACGTCTTTAAAACCAGAAAACTCTTGTTTTATTTTTTCCGCTAATTTTCTACGCATAATAAGTTCCTTTTTAACTTACTCGTTTAAGTAATTTTAGTGGGAGTGTTTTTATGTTAAACTATAGCAATTTCTTTGATATTTAAATGATTATTTGATATAAATTGATAAATATGGGATCTGCCTTCCATAAATGAACATTAATAATATTTATACTTGATTAATTATATTTTTTTGTTCTAAAAAATTATGACTTTTTTAATCGTTTAAATTTGCAGCATCTCTTAATATTTCTTTAAAAAAGAAAAGCTGTTTTTACATTGTTATTATGTTGTAATAATTATACAATCAATAATAGTTAATTTAATGGTAGATATTTTTGTCAAGATGAATCAACATGTTTAAAAACGTTTTTATATTACTGTTTTTGTTTCTTGCATCAACCGCATCAGCCGACAAATTAGCTCTGATAGAAGCATTAACATCTTGTAATCCTGATTTTTTTAAACATGTATATGATTACAAAGATGAGCTAAAAAATCACACTAACGTTGAAACTTTTAATCAGAACCAAGCCTATATTCCGGTTGAAAACCGTAGTGATCCGACAAAAAACTTCATCTATTTTCAAAGCCCTATCGCATATAAAAATCTTAAGCTTATTGGTTACTATGATAGTGCTATGGATTTAAAAAAAATGGGGAAATATTATTTTTGGGGTTTCATTATTGAAAATGATATCAACCAAATCCGCGATAGCTTAGATTTTTTAGAATGGAAAAATATGGAAGATAACCTACTCTATATCGCTAATCCAAAAATTCGAAGTATTAATGATGATATTCAAGTTTGGCATAAAAATACCGGCTCTGTTGTTGGTGTAAAAACAATTCCCGCACCAAATACAACTGAAAAATTATTATTAATTGAAAAAGGTGAGAATATGCATCTTTTGATTTGTTCAATTCAAGGCGTTGTTACTAATAATCTACTTAAGCAAGAACGCCCTGATATTTATGCAAATAAAGTTATTAAATAGCCGATTCATCCATCTCGCCAGTACGAATACGAATCACCTGTTCTACGTTATAAACGAATATTTTACCATCACCAATTTTACCTGTTTGCGCTGTTTTCATGATAGTTTCAATACAGGTTTCTAAAATATCATCAGGTACAACAAGTTCTATTTTTACTTTAGGTAAAAAATCAACCATATATTCTGCACCACGATAAAGTTCAGTATGTCCTTTTTGACGGCCAAAACCTTTCACTTCAGTCACTGTCATACCTGTAATACCTTGATCAGCGAGTGCTTCTCGAATATCATCTAATTTAAAAGGTTTGATGATTGCCTCAATTTTTTTCATATCTCTTTACCCTTAATTCGAGATTACCAATTCTTAAATCCAAAAGCAGAAGTAATTGGATAGCGTCTGCCTTTACCAAAGTTACGAGCAGTAATTTTTGGACCTACTGCTGATTGTCGTCTTTTATATTCATTAATATCAACTAATCTAATAACACGTCTTATTGTCTCTTCATCATAACCTTGTGCAACTAGTTGTTCAATCGAAAAATCCTGTTCAACATAACCCTTTAATATTCCATCTAAAATATCATAAGGTGGTAAGCTATCTTCATCTTTTTGATCTGGAGCAAGCTCAGCTGATGGCGGGCGAGTAATCACACGTTCTGGAATAACATAAGAGCGACTATTTCGATATTTAGACAATGCAAATACCATAGTTTTAGGTACATCTTTAAGTACATCAAAACCACCAGCCATATCACCATAAAGTGTTGCATATCCGACAGACATTTCACTTTTATTACCTGTTGTTAATACTAGCCTACGACGTTTATTTGACAAAGCCATTAAAATAACACCCCGACAACGTGCTTGTAAGTTTTCTTCGGTAGTATCTTTTGCTGTACCTAAAAACATCGGTGTTAAAGAGGTCATAAAGGCATCAAACATCGGTTCAATTGAAATAATATCAAATTCAACCCCCAATATTTCCGCCTCTTCCTTTGCATCAGCGATACTAATATCAGCCGTATAACGAAATGGCATCATAACAGCCTGTACTTTATCTTTACCCAACGCATCAACCGCAATAGCTAAAGTTAACGCTGAATCAATACCACCTGATAACCCTAATACCGCACCTTGGAAACCATTTTTAGTAATATAATCACGCGTTGCAAGTACTAACGCATCATAAACAGCCGCTAATGGATCGTCTTTAAGGCTAGGTATTGGTTTATAATTATCATTGAGCAGAAAAATAGAAATTTGCTCTTCAAACGAATTTAATCGATGGACGATATCACCCTTCTCGTTACAGACAAATGAACTACCATCAAAAACAAGCTCATCTTGACCACCAATTTGATTCACATACACAATTGGTAATCCGGTTCTTACTGCATGTTGTTTAATAAGTTCTTGACGATACTGCGGTTTTTCATAAGCATACGGTGAAGCATTAATCGAAATAACCAAGTCGGCACTGTTTGCTGCAATTCGATCAATCGGTTCACATTGCCAAAGATCTTCACAGATTAATAAGCCAACTTTTTTACCTTTAAAATCAACCACACAAGTTTGCTCACCAGCAGCAAAATAGCGTTTTTCATCAAATACATCATAATTAGGTAATTGCTGTTTGTGATAACACGCTAATTGTTGTCCATCGAAAAATAGTGACAATGAGTTATAAACCAAACCATTTTGCCAATGAGGATGACCAACAATTACTCCACATTGTCGACTAGCTTGTTTGATGGCCGATAGCGCTTGTTGGCAACGATTTTTAAAGTCATCACGATAAATTAGATCTTCTGGAGGATAACCACAAATTGCAAGTTCAGAGAAAATAATAAGATCATGAGATGAATGGCGTTGCATCAATTCAATGATTTGCTGAGTATTACCTTCAATATCACCTACACGCCAATTTTTTTGTGCTAATACGAAAGATAAGGACATATAAATTCAACATTACAGATAAAAATTGGCAGTAAGTTTAAATGATTCTAAGTTGCGCTGCCACTTTTTTATCGTTAACATGCAATATTAAATTGGCATAAACTTGTTGGGAAATAATTATGCAAAAGATCCTAAATGTAGCATTAGAAAATCGCAGTTACCCTATTACTATTGGCGAAAACTTACTTAGTCAATTCGAACATTTCAAACTACACAGCGGCCAGCGAGTACTTATTGCCACAAATGACACAATTGCTCCGCTTTATCTACAGCATTTGATAGATATGTTTGAAGCTCATGGGATAAAAACAGATTTTGTTATAGTCCCTGATGGTGAACAATATAAAACCATGGAAACATGGAATCAAATTCTAACCGCTCTACTTGCCAACAATCATACTCGAAATAGCATCCTTATAGCGTTAGGTGGAGGTGTTATTGGTGATGTCGCTGGTTTTGCTGCTTCAGCTTATCAACGAGGAATTAAATTTATACAAGTACCAACAACATTATTATCACAAGTAGATTCATCCGTTGGAGGAAAAACAGCTATTAATCATCCTCTTGGTAAAAATATGATTGGTGCATTTTATCAACCACAAGCTGTTGTCATTGATATTAATTGTCTTAAAACTCTGCCACCACGAGAGCTTTCAGCCGGTTTGGCCGAAGTAATTAAATATGGCATCATTATGGATTCTGAGTTTTTTAATTGGTTAGAAACACATATCGATGATCTACTTAATTTAGATGTAGATGCCTTGAGTTATTGTATTTATCACTGCTGTAAACTAAAAGCACAAGTCGTTGCTGCCGATGAAACAGAACAAGACATGCGCGCTATTTTGAATCTTGGTCATACTTATGGTCACGCTATTGAAGCGGAACTCGGCTATGGTAATTGGTTACATGGTGAAGCAGTTAGTGTTGGTATGTTAATGGCGGCACAAACAGCTAAATTACTTGGTAAGTTAACAGATAAAGATATTCAACGAATAAAAAATTTATTAATTAAAGCTAAACTACCAGTTAAAAGACCGGAACAAATGACAATTGAATCCTATATTCCACATATGCTACGAGATAAAAAAGTTCTGTCAGGACAAATTAGATTGGTCTTACCAACTAAAATAGGTGCAGTTGAAGTCATTGATGTTGTAGATAAACAATTGATATTAGAAGCAATCTCATCTATTTAAATTCTTCTTTTTTACATAACCTGCCATATTCAATATACGGATGCATACAATTCTCTCACCGCATCCGTATATATTTATTTACATTCATGCAAGTTTAATCATGAATTCTTGTAAACATTAATTTACATGCCATCAATTAATCTAACAATATGTTAATTTTTTATTTACTATTCCGTAATTTTGTGTTTACATATTGCCTGTTTATGTAATTAATATTTTACATATAAAAATATGAATGATTTTAACAAGGAAAACCAAATGTTAAAAGACACACTAAATAATGTTCGAATCAGAGATGAGCATATGTTAATCACACCAGAAGAAATAAAAAAACTTTATCCATTATCATCTGAATTAGAAAATCAAATTGCTTCATCCCGACAAACCATTGTTGATATTTTAGAACGTCGAGATCACCGATTACTTATAGTTTGTGGTCCTTGTTCTATTCATGATCCTGATGCAGCTATTGAATATGCACATAAACTAAAAAAACTTTCTGATGAAGTGAAAGATAACTTATTTATTGTTATGCGAGTTTATTTTGAAAAACCAAGAACTACTGTTGGTTGGAAAGGTATGATTAATGACCCGCATATGGATAGCTCGTTTGATATTGAACATGGCTTAAAAAAAGCACGTAAATTGTTACTTGATATCACTAAGATTGGATTACCAATTGCAACAGAAGCATTAGATCCAAACACACCGCAATACATTGGTGATTTAATTAGCTGGTCAGCTATTGGAGCGAGAACAACTGAATCACAAACCCATCGAGAAATGGCTTCTGGACTATCAATGCCTGTTGGTTTCAAAAATGGTACAGATGGAAGTTTAGACGTAGCAATTAATGCAATGAAATCAGCTTCAATGGCGCATCGATTTGTTGGTATTAATCAAAAAGGGCAAGTTACAGTATTACAAACTTTAGGTAATCCGCACGGTCACGTGATTCTAAGAGGCGGAAAAACACCTAATTATGATGCTGAAAATGTTGCTTTATGTGAACAGCAAATGGATAAGGCTAAATTAGTCCCTAACTTAATGATAGATTGTAGTCATGCTAATTCCAACAAAGATTACCGCAATCAACCTATCGTTGCAGACTCGATTATTGAGCAAATTAAGCAAGGCAATAACTCAATTATTGGAGTAATGATAGAGAGTAATTTATTTGAAGGTAATCAATCATCTGAACAACCAAAAGAAAATTTCAAATATGGAGTATCCGTTACTGATGCTTGTATTAACTTTGAAACGACTGAGCAATTATTGCGAAGAATGGATAGTGATTTAGCTAAACCACTACTTAGTCGACAAAAGCAGACTATCTAAATTTAGCCTATTTTCTATAACAGTAAGTAAATTCGCCGACCAATGGTCGGCGAATTTTTTTTAACCGAGTTGTTTACGTGCATTACGGAAAATTCGCATCCACGGGCTATCTTCTCCCCAATTATCAGGATGCCATGAGTTGGTTACGGTTCTAAATACTCGTTCAGGATGTGGCATCATGATTGTTGCACGCCCATCATTAGATGTTACCGCAGTAATACCGTTTGGCGATCCATTTGGATTAGCAGGATACACTTCTGTCACTTGACCAAAGTGGTTAATATAACGTGCGGCAACCAAACCTGAATTTTCTAAATTAGTTAAATGCGCTAAATCATAGGTTTCAACTTGACCTTCACCATGTGAAACAGCAATCGGCATATGCGATCCAGCCATATCAGTAAAAAGTAATGAAGGGCTAGACTGAATTTGAACTAGACTAAATCGAGCCTCAAAACGTTCCGATACATTACGAACAAAACGAGGCCATAACTCAGCACCAGGTATCAGTTCTTTTAAATTCGACATCATCTGGCAGCCATTACAAACACCTAACGATAAAGTATCATTGCGCTGGAAGAATTGCTCAAACTCATGACGAACCTGTTCATTAAATAAAATAGACTTAGCCCAACCTTCACCGGCCCCTAATACATCGCCATAAGAAAAACCGCCACAAGCAACTAAAGTATTAAATTGATTCAAAGTCACTTGACCTGATAATAAATCCGTCATATGAACATCAATTGACTCAAAACCTGCTCGAGCAAATGCTGCTGCCATTTCAACATGTGAATTGACACCTTGTTCACGTAAAACTGCAACCTTAGGCTTCACGCCTTTGACTATGTAAGGTGCAGCAATATCTTGCGCAATATCAAAAGTAAGATGAACACTTAAACCTGGATCTTCATCATTTTGCTTAGCTTGGTGTTCTTGATCTGCACATTGTGGGTTATCACGTAAGCGTTGCATCTGCCAAGTGGTTTCTGCCCACCATGTTCTTAATGTCAATCGCGATTCGCTATACACCACAGCGCTATTATTACGAATAATAAATTGCTGTCCTGTTTTAGCTATTCCTAATGTATGAATCGCTTGAGATAAACCAAACTGCTTAAAGCATGTCATGACTTTTTCTAAATCACTATTACGAATTTGAATAACTGCGCCGAGTTCTTCATTAAATAGTGAGGCAATAACATCGCTACCAAGTGAATTAATATCAATATCTATACCACAATGTCCTGCAAATGCCATTTCTGCTAAGGTTATCAATAAACCACCATCAGAACGGTCGTGGTAAGCAAGTAAGGTATTTTGCGCAACTAAACTTTGGATAGCCTGATAAAAAGCGGCTAATTCTTTAGCATCATGAACATCAGCTGTTCTTTGTCCTAGATGACGATAAACTTGTGCTAATGCTGTTGCGCCTAATGCTTGATGACCTCGAGATAAATCAATAAATAGTAATAGATTATCCTCATTTGTACAAAGTTGTGGGGTAACTGTTTTACGCACATCTTCAACTCGAGCAAATGCGGAAATCACCAATGATAACGGTGAAGTTACCGTTTTTTGTTCACCATCTTGTTGCCATGTTGTTTTCATTGACATGGAGTCTTTACCAACCGGAATGGCTAATCCTAAAGCAGGACATAACTCTTCACCAATGGCTTTAACGGCTTGATAAAGACCAGCATCTTCACCAGGATGACCAGCTGCAGCCATCCAGTTAGCGGAAAGCTTAATACGTTTTATGTCGCCAATATTTGTCGCAGCAATATTGGTAATTGCTTCACCAACCGCTAATCTAGCTGATGCCGCAAAATTAAGCAGGGCAACAGGAGCTCGTTCTCCCATTGACATGGCTTCACCGTAATAACTGTCTAAACTTGCTGTTGTCACTGCGCAATCGGCAACCGGCACTTGCCAAGGTCCTACCATCTGATCACGAGCAACCATACCTGTTACCGAACGATCACCAATGGTAATTAAGAAAGTTTTTTCCGCCACAACTGGCAAATGTAATACTCGTTTTACCGCATCATATAAATTGATATCGGATGTTGAAAAATGATCACCTTGTGCTTGGCTAGTTTTAACATCTCGTAACATTTTTGGCGTTTTACCCAATAGCACATCTAACGGTAAATCTATTGGATTATTATTAAAATGTTCATCATGTAACACGACTGCTTTATTAATTGTAGCTTCACCAATTACTGCATAAGGTGTACGTTCACGCTTACAAAGTTCATCAAACAATTCTAAGCTTTCTGGATGAATAGCCAGTACATAGCGCTCTTGTGATTCATTACACCAAATTTCTAACGGTGACATACCTGGTTCGTCACTTAATATTTTGCGCAATTCAAATTGACCGCCACAACCACCATCACTAACTAGTTCAGGCATCGCATTGGACAAACCACCAGCACCAACATCATGAATAAATAAAATTGGGTTTTTATCACCAAGTTGCCAACAACGATCTATTACTTCTTGGCAACGACGCTCCATTTCTGGGTTATCACGTTGAACTGAAGCAAAATCAAGATCTGCATCTGATTGTCCTGATGTCATAGATGAGGCAGCACCACCACCTAAACCAATATTCATGGCAGGCCCACCTAATACAATTAATTTAGAGCCGATAGGAAATTCACCTTTTTGAATATGTTCACGACGAATATTGCCCATACCACCAGCTAACATAATCGGTTTGTGGTATCCTCTGACTTCATCGCCGTTATAACTGTTTACTTTCTCTTCATAAGTACGAAAATAACCAAGTAAAGCTGGACGACCAAATTCATTATTAAATGCTGCACCACCTAAGGGCCCATCCATCATAATGTCAAACGCACTAACAATTCGATCGGGTTTACCAAAATCTTGTTCCCAAGGCTGTTCAAAATTTGGAATTCGTAAGTTCGAAACAGAAAAACCAACTAATCCTGCTTTTGGTTTAGCTCCTTTTCCTGTCGCTCCTTCATCTCGAATTTCACCGCCACTACCGGTTGCCGCACCTGGCCAAGGTGATATTGCCGTTGGGTGATTATGGGTTTCCACCTTCATTAAAATATCAGCATATTCCTGATGATAATCATAACTTCGACTATCATAATCAGCAAAGAATCGTCCAACTTTCGAACCATCCATAACAGCGGCATTATCCTTATAAGCGGATGACACATAATCAGGCGTATGTTCAAAAGTATTTTTGATCATTTTAAATAATGATTTTGGTTGTTTAACACCATCAATAATCCAATCAGCATTAAATATTTTATGACGACAATGTTCAGAGTTTGCTTGACCAAACATATAAAGCTCAATGTCAGTCGGATTACGGTTTAATTTTTGAAAATTCTCAACCAAATAGTCAATTTCATCTGGTGCTAAAGCCAAACCTAATTTTAGATTAGCTTCCTCTAATGCTTGACGACCTTGTCCTAACAAATCAATAATTGTTACTGGTTTGGGTTGGTCAGCCTTAAATAATTGTTCTGCTTGCTCAAAACTGTTTAATACGGTCTCCATCATTCGGTCATGTATCAATCCTAAAAAAGTATTTTTTTGACAATCAGTTAACAGAGAACTAGCTTGCACATAATAAGCAATACCTCGTTCTATTCGATGGATTTTTGATAATCCACAATTATGTGCAATATCAGTAGCTTTAGATGACCATGGCGAAATAGTACCTTCGCGTGGAGTAACTAAAAAGAGTATTTTACTGGTTTTATCTTCGACATTTATTTGCGCACTTTTGGGACCATATTGTAACAACTTATCTAAGGTTAATTGTTGTTGAACAGTTAATTCATCACTTAAATCAATAAAGTGAATGTATTGGGCTTCAATATTTGTTATAGGGATAGATTGTTCACGACAAGAGGATAAAATTTTATTAATACGAAATGCAGATAGAGCAGAAGAACCAGCTAAAATTTTCATGCTAAGAGTACTCTTTTTAAGCCAAAATAGGAAAAAAATAGAACAACATTATAAAATAAACTGAACAAAGAGGCTATCTTAAAAATCATAATATAATGTAATTAAAGAATTTTGAGGAAAGGGGTTTTTTAATGTTCAATTCGGCTTTTTATGATTATTTAAAACACTACAATTTTTTAAAATAAATCTTTAATGTTTATTATCAAATTAAGAAAATTTTTAATTACAATCTGTTAGTAATCATTATTATTGAGGATTATATTCATACTGCAAAAGTAAGCCAAACTAAGCTTCTGACGATGATATCAATAAAAATATTAAGTAGAGTGGATTAAATCAATACGCCAACCAAAGTTGGCGTATTGATTATGATTAAGCTTCGTTCCAACTGTCTCTTAATCCCACTGTTCGATTAAATACTAAATTATCTTCAGTGGCATATTTACTATCAAGACAAAAATAACCTTCACGTTCAAATTGATAAGCGTGTTCTGCTTCAGCTTTTTGCAAACTAGGCTCAACAAACCCATGTTTAATAATTAATGAATTTGGATTGATAGTTGATAAAAAGTCCTCTGCACTACCTGGATTTGGAGTATTAAATAGCCGATCATAAAGACGAATTTCAGCTGGCTTTGCAAATTTAGCTGACACCCAGTGAATAACGCCTTTAACTTTACGTCCATCTTCAGGATTTTTATTTAATGTAGCAGGATCATAACTACAATAAATAGTTTGAATATTACCGTCCACATCTTTTTCAACACGCTCTGCTCGTATCACATAAGCATTACGCAAACGAACTTCTTTACCTAATACTAAACGCTTATAATTTTTATTTGCTTCTTCCCTAAAATCAGCTCGATCAATATAAATTTCACGCGTGAATGTCACTTCTCGATGACCTAATTCTGGGCGATTAGGGTGATTTGGCATGCTAAGTACTTCATCAAGTGTTTCCGAAAAGTTTTCAATGACAACTTTAACAGGATCAAGTACCGCCATTGCTCGTGGCGCATTTTCATTAAGATCTTCACGAATACAGAACTCAAGTGTACTCATTTCAACCGTATTTTCTTGTTTAGTTACACCAATTCGACGACAAAATTCACGAATTGATGCCGGTGTATAACCACGGCGACGCAAACCCGATACGGTAGGCATCCGAGGGTCATTCCAACCGTCAACAATTTGTTCAGAAACTAACTGGGTTAATTTTCGTTTAGAAGTAATAGCATATTCAAGATTTAGTCTCGAAAACTCATACTGATGTGGTCTTGCTTCAATAGTAATATTATCTAAAACCCAATCGTACAAACGACGATTATCTTGAAACTCAAGTGTACAAAGTGAATGAGTTATATTTTCAATAGCATCCGAGATACAATGTGTAAAATCATACATTGGGTAAATACACCATTTATTGCCTGTTTGGTGATGCTCAGCAAATTTTATACGATATAATACGGGATCACGCATAACAATAAATGGTGATGCCATATCAATTTTTGCTCTTAAGCAGGCTTTACCTTCAGCAAATTTACCTTCCTTCATTTGGATAAATAATGCTAGGTTTTCTTCAATGCTTCGATCACGATAAGGGCTATTTTTACCTGCTTGTGTTAATGTTCCACGATATTCGCGGATTTCATCAGCAGACAACTCATCAACATAAGCAAGACCTTTATTAATCAGTTCAATTGCATATTCATATAAACGGTCAAAATAGTCAGATGAGTAACAGATTTCACCATCCCATTGGAATCCTAACCAACGAACATCTTCTTTTATAGATTCAACGTATTCAATATCTTCTTTGGCAGGATTGGTATCATCAAAGCGTAAATTACATTTACCCTGATAATCTTGCGCAATCCCGAAATTTAAACAGATAGATTTTGCATGACCAATATGTAGATAACCATTAGGCTCAGGCGGAAAACGAGTATGGGTTGTTTTATATTTTCCTGCCGCAAGATCTGCATCAATAATTTGACGTATAAAGTTAGTTGGACGAGTTTCGTTCTCTGTCGGTAATACACCGCTCATAAAAAACCTCTAATTATATATGTTTACTCATGACCAATTTAGAAATGAGATTTTTCACTTTTATCATTTTGATCAAAGAATATAGCAAATTTTTTGTTTTTTCGAAACGTTAAAAACGAGAGTTTTAAGTTATCTGAAAAAATATTGTTATTTAAATCTATATCTTTCTTAATAATTTTTGATTAAATTTTATTAAATCTAGCTTGATTATTCTTCACCTGATTTTATCGAAACCACAAATCTAGCACCCCCTAATGGACTAGTCACCACAAATGCTTTACCGTCATGAAATTCAGCCATTAATTTTACATAAGCAAGGCCTAACCCATATCCGCCGGTTGAACGTGTGCGGCTAGTATCAAGTCGAGCAAAAGGCATAAAAATTTTTTCACGAGCATCAAAAGGAATACCAGTCCCATCATCATCAATCTCTAAAATCACTCGATGATCCTGTTTTGTGATATTCAACACCGCTTTATGTGCAGCATATTTAAACGCATTGAGTAGTAAATTTTTGACCATGGTTTCAGCCAAATTAGTATCAATTTTAGCTTCGACATTTTGGCTATTACAAATTAATTCAAACCCTTTTGGTTTAAATAGTGCTAATGATTGACAAACTTTTTCGCCCCATTCTTTCAACGATACATTAGTAAGATTTAATTCGATATTACTCTGCTGCATTTTGAAATAATTCAAACTGGCATTTATCAGCGTTTCAAGTTCATTAATATCATCGCTCATTCCTTTTTGCAGTAATGCTTTTTCATGCTCATCGCTGGACTCTTCAAGCATACTTAACTCAAATCGCATCCGTGCAAGTGGCGTACGTAGTTCATGAGCCATCGCATGTGAAATCGTTTGGTTGGTACTAACTAAATGTTCTATCTGAGTCCCCATGTTATTAAGTACATTAGCTAACGGTTTAAATAACCAACCTTTTACATTTTCAGTACGCGCTTTTAAATTTCCTTGTCCCAATTGCTCTGCGGTTTGGCGAATATTAACCAAATCTTTCCAAACGGCACTAAAAGCAAAATAGATTAAAATAAAAAAGATAATGGCACTAAACAAGGCCCAAATAATAAGAAATACACTCAACGACATAGTATTCGATTCTAATATATCTCGCATTAAAATCGGACCTAGTTGCAATAGATGTCCATCCTTTAAATCAATATAGACAACCTCGTCATCACCATCATAAGCAAAACCGAGTTTTTCTAACTCTTTTTCAACGGAATGAGACAAGATAGTCTGTTCTGGTAAAACTTTTATTGGATAACCAAAAGAAGGCTGCAATTCATTCACTACTTCTTGCAATGGACGTTGCTTATTTTCATCAATGTGTTTACGAATTAAGTTGACAGTTCCGCGTTGTGATTCACGAAAAATAAGATGATCATCGGGCATATCAGTTAAAGACGAAGGTAATGAGTCAAACACCAATAATGCACCATAAGCAATAATACATTGTAACGAAAGCAAAATAACAAGGTAAAAGACGATGCGGCGATTGAAGAATAGCGGTTTAGCTAATAATTGTTTCAATGATTTTCCCCTTCACGCATAAATAAATAGCCTTTTCCACGCACGGTTTTGATCCGTGATGAGTTGTCAGGATCATCTAGTAATTTGCGCCGTAATCGAGAAATGCGCGCATCAATAGAACGATCGCTACCATCAAAATCAATACCTCTTACTTGAGAAAATATATCGTCTCGCGATAAAATCTTACCGGCGTTATTTGCTAATAACCAAAGTAAATCAAATTCTGCCGTAGTCAAATCGATATCTTGCCCATCTAATAACACTCTTCGATTTTCACCATCAATAACCAAATTATCAAAGACCAGAGTATTATTGTTAAATGAAGTTATTAGTTCCTTATAGCTTTCTTTATCGGTTTCGATCTGTTTTCGTCGCAACAATGCACGAATACGAGCAAGTAATAACCGCGGTTCTATAGGTTTAGCTAGATAATCATCTGCACCTAACTCTAAACCAACAATTTCATCAATATTGTCTTCACTCGCGGTCATAATCAGAATATAGTTTGTAAACCACGAACGTATATCTCGACATATATCAAATCCAGATTTTTCTGGCAGCATGACATCTAAAATAACTAAATCAGGATTGATCTGTTGTATTTTTTCTTCGGCACCTGCACCACTATTATGCCAATCAACCATATACCCCTGACGGATTAAATAAACTTGGATTAAATTGGCTAATCTTTCATCATCTTCGATGATTAATATACGTTCACTCATTTTCGGCTCTCTTTACCGTATAATGTGTACTTCAAAATACCTTATTATACAGGTAAATGAAGCCTCGTTACAAAAGATATACAAAGAGCCTACAAAGTTTACGACCGCTATATGAGAGAATTGGCGCCAATATCTATAACTAAGCAATTTTTTCGTTAACTATGAATACTTTTTCATCAATTACTAATCATCTTTTTCAGCCATCTTATACTCACCACCAAAACCCTATTATTTTATGTGATTTTGATGGCACAATTAGTGTTAAAGATGTTACTGATACTTTACTTAGTCAATTTGGTCAAGATGGTTGTGATGAACTTGAAGAGTTATGGGTTAGTGGCAAAATCGGCTCTCAAGAATGTATGAGTAAACAGATTGCATTAATGGATGCTAGCCTAGAGGAACTCAATCAAGCATTAGCAAAAATTGAAATTGATGATAATTTTAAAGAATTTATTGATTACACTGAAAAAAATCATATTCCAGTTCATGTAGTTAGTGACGGCTTAGATTATGCTATTCAGTTTGTGTTAAAACACCATAGTATTGAGAATTTACCTATTTATGCCAATAAGTTAATGCATAATAATCAACGAAGTTGGCGCCTGGAGTTCCCATTTGCCAATAAAAATTGTATTAAACAAAGCGGTAACTGCAAATGCAATCATGTTAAACAACAGCAACATTTTCCTCAGATACTGTATGTTGGTGATGGTACGTCCGATTTTTGCGTTTCTCATCATGTCGATCTTGTTTTCGCCAAAGATAAGTTGATTAATTATTGCGAAAAAAACAATATTAAACACAGTGCTATTGAGAGTTTTGCTGATGTAACCGCAGCATTAAAACAGATGCAACAAACACTAATTCCAGTCATGGCGGTAAAATAAAGGAATAATAATGAGTACAATTGAAGATTTATCTTATTTTTTACCTGGTAATAAAAATGGTGTGCTATTAATTCACGGTTTAACTGGTACACCAAATGAAATGCGTATTTTAGCCAATGGTTTACATAAAGCTGGATTTACTGTGTATGCAATACAGTTAGCTGGTCACTGTGGTACAGAAGCAGATCTATGTAAAACAACTTGGCAAGATTGGTATAAAAGTGTTCAAGATGGTGCTGATTATTTAGCTCAACATGTTGATAATCTGTTTGTCGCAGGTTTATCTATGGGCGCATTATTAGCGTTAAAATTAGCTGCCGATCGTCCCAATCAAGTGAAAGGTGTTGGTGTTTTAGCACCTACTTTTTCTTATGATGGCTGGAGCATGCCATTTTGGGCTAAAAAATTCTTCTTTTTATTAGTCTATTTCAAAAAACTTGGTATTTTTCAAAAAGTATCTTTTATTGAAAAACCACCTTATGGCCTTAAGGATGAGCGGATTCGGGCTGTTGTGTCTGAAAGCATGTTAAGTGGTGACGCCGCCTCTGCAGGACTGGCAGGTAACCCTTTCCCAGCTTTAGCTGAAATGCAGTTATTGGCTAAACATATGCGTCAGGAGTTACCTAAAGTTACCTCACCGTGTTTAATTATGCATTCAGGCAATGATGACATTGCCAATATTGAAACAAATGCAAAATTAGTTGAAAAACACGTTTCCGGCCCAAAACAGTTAATCGTATTAAATGATAGTTATCATTTAATTACCATTGATAGCCAACGCCGAGAAGTGATTAAAGAATGTGCTTCATTCTTTAATCATATTGTAGAAGGAAATCAAGCATAATGTCATCCTTAGTTATTTTTCTTTGGGTTAGTAATATCTGTTTTGATACTTTAGGACAAGTTGCCTTTAAATATGCTGCAATATCACCGACCAATCGAGATGGTTGGTATTACTGGTTGGATTTGGCTAAAAATCATTGGATTTGGGTAGGAATAGCATCTTACATTGCTGAATTTTTATTGTGGCTAGCCTTTTTAACTTTAGTGCCACTATCTCAAGGAGTATTACTGGCCTCATTTAATATTATTACTATTATGTTAGTTGGTCGAATTCTTTTCAAAGAATTACTCACTCTTTATCGCATTATTGGTATGTTATTAATAACTGCTGGTGTTATTTTTGTGGGAATGTCTTAATATGGCTAAGTTTTATTTGATTGGTTTTACCGTATTATTAATGTTTGATACCATTGCCCAGTGCAGCTTCAAATTGGCTGCTGAGCATGCACAACCTCTTGCGATGAGTGTTGAATGGATTATTAGGGTTTTTTCTGGCCATTGGATCTATGTATCAATTGCAGGTTATATTTTTACTTTCTTCACTTGGATGACTTTATTAAAAAAAGCGCCTGTCGGACCAGCTTTTGCGGCATCTCATTTCGAAGTCGTCACGGTAATGATTGCATCAGTTTGGTTATTTAATGAACCAATAACGTTATTTAAGTTAATTGGAACAATATTGATTGTTTCAGGAATTATGTTTCTGGCATTGGCGGAAAGTAAACTAACCAACAAAAACAGTCATAACAGTTATTAATCAAAACTAAAGTCAAGCCTAGCTGTATTTTATTAAAAGAATAATAGATTAATAATACTAGGCTTTTAAAGCGTTTAATAATGTTAAATTGAGTTGATATTGTTCTTGTTGCCAACCATTTAAGTTCTCTAAGGATATTTCTGGTTGTTTATCTAATGAACTAAGCAATCGTTTAAACCAACTTTTCGGTTGCCATATTGATAATTCACCAGTGATATCACTACCAATAATTCGTGGTTTAATTGAGGAAATAGTATCCAATAAGTGATAAGTTTGCAGTTTTCCTTGATCCCAATTAGTATGAATAACCTCTTCACTTAATACGTCTTTATCTATCGATAAATATATTGGTTTAGTATTACGATATTGTTCAGATAGAAACTGGGTAATCAAATCATCAGGCGAATCAAAATGACGAAAAGCTTGATTCAAGCCAATTTTTTTCGCCCAAGAAACATTGACATCTAAGCTCCAATAAGTCAATTTTTTATGAAATAGCGGTGACCATCTATTTTCCCAAAAATGCCATAATCCAATATCATTAGAAGTTATGCCTAACACATGAACATGACTTACGAACGGTAAACTTGCTACATAGCTCACCCATGAGCCACAGTGAACACCAAATAGATAACGCATATTGTCTGGATGATTATCAAAAATAATCACTTCAATTGGATTATCTGCTGAATATTGCTTAGCAAGTTGCTCAATTAGTAATAGCGAAATATGATGATAATCACCGCTCCCCATCAACACTGTGCCATAGTTTTCTGGTAATGATTGTTGTAATTGCATTTTAAATTTTTGGAAATTTTTTTCATTACAACCAAAGCGAATTACATCTTGCCACTGCGTGAAATCAATCGTTTTAGCGTCATTAATTTCACCTACGCTTTGATCAAAATTAAGGATAACCGGCAATGTCATGCTACTTTCTCCTTATCGGTTTCAAAATGGCCTATTAATTTACGTAAAATTAGTCTTAACAGAGGATTTCGAATATAAACTAGATGTTTGGTTAAAGTAAAACTAGCACCTAACGAAGCTTTAACTTCGGGATCTGTCCAACCTGCGACATAACTACTTAGTTTCTGTTGTAATGCATATTCAAGATTAACAAACCAGCTAACAAAATAGAGATTCAACTCCCGTGCCAGTGGATAAACCATACCAATATACTTATCAATTAGAACATTATTCACCACAAAACAGATGTTATAACCAATTAATTGGCCATTATAGTGATAAGTAAAAATACGCCCATTTGCTGCTTTACTTTGCAGTAATTGGATAAAAAATGGTTTGGTTAATAAATCAAAATGTATTTCACTTTGTTCATATACATTAAGATAAAGCTGATAATATAAATCAAGATTGGCGTCATCAAAAAAATAGTCATCACCAGTTTGTAAGATATTAATCTCTAATTTTTCACGAGATTTCAGCTTTCTTCTTAAATTCTTACGACGGCTATATGATAATTTTGCCAAAAAGTCATTTATCGATTCGAAATCGATTGGAACCCACGCTAAAGCTTGTCCTTCAACTTCAATAAAACCGTTATCTTTTAATGACCCAATAACCTGTTTAGAATATTGATTATCCTGCTTACTTAGTAAAGGCGAATCGGAAGGTAAATCTTTCACAATAGTAAAAGGATATTTCTTTGCATACGCTGTTTTAACATTATCAGCTAATTGCTGTGCATTCACTTTATCAGTTAACAAACTGTATTCTGAAACTGTCGTTCCGACAAAACATGTTTTTGGTTGTAACCAATGTCGCCATTTGCTATAAAAAGGTAATTTATGAACTTTATTTTTAAAATCATCATCGGCAGTTGTGAGCAAATCAAACTTAGCAGAAAAAGCAGGTACACCATCTTCACTCATCCAGCTCGTAAATTCCTGTGGTGGATGAGAAATAAAATTATTGATTAGTTCATTTGGTTCTAGTTGATTGATATATCGCATAACTTTCTATAAAGGATCGGGTATAACTAGAATCCCGCTAACACATATTAGCGGGATTATTTTGCTTTAAGACTTAAAGTTCTTTTTTAGCTCGAGTAATTAATTGGTCAAGTAATTCAATACCTTGATCGATTTCTTGACGAGTAATATGTAATGAAGGAGCAAAAGTGATAACATTTTTATAATAACCACCAATATCAAGCACCAAGCCCATTTTATTACCTTTCCAGTCAAGATCACCTGACATACCAATATCAACCATTTTATCAACTAATGCTTTATTAGCTGTAAAACCGTCATCGGTACAAATCTCAGCACGTAGTGCAAGACCTAAGCCATCAACCTCACCAATTTCTTTATGTTTCTTCTCAAGTGTTTTTAATCCTTCAAGGAAGTATGCACCACTTTCCATCACCATTTTTTCGTAATCGGTTTCTGAAGTCATTTTTAATACTTCTAAGCCAACCGCAGTACCTAATGGATTTGAAGCAAAAGTTGAATGTGTTGAACCAACAGGAAATACTTCAGGATTAATTAACTCTTCACGAGCCCATAACCCACCTAGTGGATTTAAACCATTAGTTAATGCTTTGGCAAATACCACTACATCAGGTTTAACATCAAAGTGTTCGATTGACCATAGTTTACCAGTACGATAAAAGCCCATTTGGATTTCATCAACGACTAATAAAATACCATATTGATCTAAAACTTTTTTCAAACCTTTAAAGTAGTTACGAGGAGGGACAATATAACCGCCTGTTGCTTGTAAAGGTTCGGCATAGAAAGCAGCATATTCAGCTTGACCTACTTTAGGATCCCAAACACCGTGATATTCTGTTTCAAATAAACGAGCAAATTCAGCAACTAAATGTTCACCATACTCTTCTGAAGTCATTCCTTTAGGGCGACGGAATGGATATGGGAAAGGAACAAACATAGCACGATCACCAAAATGACCATAACGACGGCGATAACGATAACTTGAAGTAATTGATGATGCACCAAGAGTACGACCATGGTAGCCACCTTGGAAAGCAAACATTAAAGATTTACCACCAGTCGCATTACGAACTACTTTTAATGAATCTTCAATACATTGTGAACCACCAACATTAAAATGCACACGGCCTTGGTAACCAAATCGTTTTTCCATACCTTGAGCAATAGTTTTTGCTAGTTCAATTTTAGTTGGATGAAGATACTGACTCGCACATTGAGGTAAAGTATCGATTTGTTTTTTAAGTACGTTATTTAGACGCTCATTGGCATAACCAAAGTTACAAGCTGAGTACCACATTTGTAAATCAAGAAAAGCTTTACCTTCTTTATCATACATGTAGCTACCTTCACAGCCATCAAAAATCTTTGGTGGTTCAACGTAATGCACAGTATCGCCAAATGAGCAATATTTTGCTTCATCAGCTAATAATACTGCGTCGTCAGGGCGACTGTTAATCATTTCTTTAGTTGGTTTACTCATAATTTATCTCACTAATCCATATTCAAATATGACAAAATGTGGCATTATTATCAGAGAAAAGTGATTGTAACAATGTACAATTACTGTATAGATTTTGTGACGACAGACTTGAGATAAAGAAATCACAATAGCTCTCGTAAACCATATCACTATGAATAGGTATTAAAATGAAAAGAATAAGCTGTATAATTTCGCTATTATCAATGTGTTCTCTAGGATATACGCAAATTGTATCAGCAGAATCTACCTCATTGGGAATCGGTTTAGGTTGGTCAACTTCACCATATAAAAGTTATAGTTCAAACTACTATCCTATACCACACATTGATTATGACAATGGCTCGTTTTTTATTGATGATCTTTCTGCTGGGGTTTATGCCCTCAATGATGATAACCAAAGTCTATCCTTTGGCGCTCGCTATTTAGCTAATGAATTTAAACCCCACGATTCTGATAATCATAAACTAAAACAGCTCGATAGTCGCCACTCAACCCTACTAGCGGATATTGAATATTCCTTTAATACCAATTGGGGTATTTTTTCTAGTAGTATTGGCGCTGATATCCTTGATAATAGTAATAGTATTTTAGTTAATGCTGATTATACTGTGCCTTATATTGAAAATAATTTGATTGTTGCACCAACTATCGGTATAAATTGGGCAAATCATAAACATAATGACTATTATTATGGAATCTCGCACAAAGAATCTGCACGTTCAGGCTTAGGTTATTTCAATGCTGATAGCTCTTTTACGCCTTACTTTGAAATTGCGGCTCAATATTCGTTAACAGATAATATTGCAACCTTTGGTGGAGTCCATATTGATAAACTAACAGGTGATGCAGCCGATAGCCCAATGGTTGGTGAGAGTGCGGTAACATCTATTTATATGGGTGTATCTTATAAATTTTAAAGAATTTCTTATCAAATCTTATTACTAAGGCGATAATATATCATCGTCTATGAAATTTTTATTATAAATCGTTATGATAAAATAAACTCCGTAAAGCAAATATTTGGAAATATAACACTATGCTTTGGTTTAAAAACGCAATTATTTACCAACTTAATAATGACAATTTACTTAATAAACAAACTATTGAACAAGCGCTTAAATCGGCTTCATTTTCGCCGTGCGGTAATTTAGATACCACTAAGATGGGATGGGTATCGCCTTATAATGATAATAACTTAGATGATTTCATTATTGATATGCAAGGACATTTACTGTTACGGATTAAAAAAGAAACTAAAATATTACCAGCGCCAGTAATTAAACAAGCACTAATTGATAAAATTGACAAACAAGAGAAAGCATTAAGTCGAAAGCTCAGCAAAAATGAAAAAGCCACATTAAAAGATGAAGTGATGTTCGATTTAATGCCTAGAGCATTTAGTAAATATAACCATTATTGGTTATGGATCGATACTGAAAATAGAAGAATTATTATTGATTGTAGTAGTTTTAAACTAGCTGAAGATATTTTAGCAATTTTACGTAAAGAGCTTGGATCTTTAGCATTAACCCCATTATCAATCGATAAACCACTTGAAAAGATAATGACCAATTGGGTTAAAGAAAAGTTAAATTTTCCTCCTTTTATATTAGGTGATGAAGCTGAATTAAAAGATCCACTAGAAGGTAATGGAATTATTAACTGCAAAAAACAAGATATCACTAGTGACGAAATGTTAGTTCACTTAGATTCCGGTAAATGGGTAACCAAACTTAAAATTATTGATGAACGTGGTACCAATTTTATTATTAACCCAGACTTTACATTGAAAAAAGTAAAATTTGATTCTATTATAATGGACGAAAATGAAGATATTGGTTC
This sequence comes from Gilliamella sp. LMG 34362, assembly GCF_984569125.1. Lineage (NCBI taxonomy): Bacteria > Pseudomonadati > Pseudomonadota > Gammaproteobacteria > Orbales > Orbaceae > Gilliamella > Gilliamella sp. LMG 34362. The sequence continues at coordinate 2,630,596 of NZ_OZ474902.1, forward strand.
TGATGAGTTTGATAAACGACTCGAAGCGGATTTTTACATTATGGCCAATACATTATCTAACTCTATAAATGATTTATATATTACAATTAATAAAATTAATTAATGCAATTAAAACTATTTAATTTTTAAAGCGTAAAATTATTCTATCTAGCTTTGCGCAATTTATGTGCTATAATTAAGACTAGATTATGTGTAACATAATTATTAGTAATATGTATTTAAGAAGTAAATTTAAACAATAAAATCAAATTAAACAACGTCTATAACAACAAATAAGTTGAGGCAAAAAATGAAAAAAACTACTCTAGCTCTAGCAATTGCAGTCGCAAGTTTAACCGCTACTGCCGCTAATGCAGCATATGAAGACAACACTTTTTATACAGGTGCTAAATTAGGTTGGTCAGAACTTTATAAATTAGATGCAAAAAAAGTTCGTGCTTTTGATGATGTCAGCATCAAAACATCTAATCGCAGTAATATTGCTGGCGGTGCATTCTTAGGTTTCCAATCTAATCCTTACTTAGCATTTGAATTAGGTTATGACTGGTTAGGTTCTGCAAAATATAAAAGAACTGACTTAAATGATCGTAGCAAAGCTGGTAATAGCAAAGTTTCAGCTCAAGGCGTTTCTTTAACTGGTAAACTAAGCTACCCATTATCATTTATCTCTGACGATTTAGATATCTATGGTCGCGCGGGTGGAATGGTAACTATTGCTAAATGGAAAAATGGTGGTGATGTTAGAACTAAGAGCAAACTTGGTAACGGTACAAAAACTGATTTATCGCCTGTTTATGCTTTAGGCCTTGATTATCGTTTTGACGAAAACTTCTCAACTCGTTTAGAATATCAATATGTTCAACATATTCATACTAAAACCGGTGCATCTCCAGATGCAGGTACTGTGAGCTTAGGTATCACTTACCGTTTAGGTTCACCAGCGGTTGCCGCTCCAGTTGAAATCAAAACTGAAGTAAACCGTTATGTGTTAAATGAAGATGTGTTATTTGCTTATGCAAAAGCTGACTTAAAAGCAGAAGGTCGCCAAGCACTTGATAACTTATTAGCAACACTTGTTAAAATTAATCCATCTGAAAGTGCTATCGTAGTAATTGGTCATACTGACCGTATTGGTTCTGATAACTACAACCAAAAACTATCAGAACGTCGTGCTCACACTGTATTAAACTACTTAGTACAAAAAGGTGTACCAGCTGAAATTATCACTTCACGAGGTATGGGTAAATCACAACCAGTTACTGGTACTAAATGTAATGCACTTCGTGGCGCTGACTTAAAAGCATGTTTAGCACCAGATCGTCGTGTTGAAATTGAAGTTAAAGCTCGTAACGTTCAAGAAGTTCAAGTAATTGATCAAACAAAATAATAATTGTTGATTAATGATATCTGTTAAAACCCAGCTTAAAGCTGGGTTTTTTATTTATACCTTTTGTTAATTAATAAATTATATCTTGCTTTTAAGCTATAAATTATCCACAAAAAAGATTATAATCAACAAAATATTGTTAGTATCCTAGTTAAAGGAGTAGCC